>JAXMDO010000001.1:0-1097500 GCA_046348775.1 Rhodospirillales bacterium
TGGGCATTGAGGCTGTCGCTGTCAATGGATGGCCATGCACCAGCGGCGGTCAAAAATTTCAGCCACTGCTCGACCCAGAACGTCGCGAAGTTGAACGATTGCATCCCTTGTTGCTCCCTGAGGCCGTCCGCGACGAACGCGCTCGACCAACCCTTATGCGGCAGTTCGGATGCCGGCCGTTTTGGTGCCCCCGGGGAGACTCGAACTCCCACTCCGTTGCCGGAAACAGATTTTGAGTGTTTCCGGCAACGCGGTAACCCACTGATACGCCTCGCATTTTTGCGCCGCGGACTGCGTATGTGTAGGAAAATGTGTAAAAACGAGCTCTCCCTCGGGGGCAACGTGTGATTATGGGGACAACACCCGTTCCGCACCATAGGTGATGTGCTACCCTCTTAATATCCATGGACGATAGGCTGAACGACATGCCGCGGCAAGCCGCGCCAGAGCGCGACGAGCAGCGACAACCCTCCCTTGATCCGTCGCGCTTCACGATGACCGTCGAGGACGCGTCGGCTCGCTTTTCCGACGCCGGCCTTCCCCGATCTCTTCGATCAATCCAACGCTACTGCCAACGCGGGCACCTCTCTTGCACCACGGTCGATACGGAGATCGCGGAGATGTACTTCATCGACCCGGACTCGGTTGAACGACGCATCAAAGAGCTTCACCAGATCGAGATCATCACCCGTGCGCCAGGGGTGTCGCGACAAGACGCGACAAGACGCGACACGTCGCGCCATGACGCGACAGTTCGCGACACGTCGCGACAGGAGGTGTCGTCCGAAAAAATCGAAGGGTATGAGCGGCGCATCAAAGAGCTTGAGAACGAGAAGATGCAGATCGAGATCGACAAGCGCGCAAAGGAGTTCGTCATCAACCAGCTTATGGAGGATAGGAAGAACCTGTTCGGACAGGTGAGCGAGCACGTCCGCACCATTACCGACCAGGCCCGCGTGATCGGCCAGCTCGAGACCAGGCTTGAGCTTGGGCCCGGCAGGGTGGTGCATGAGGAGAGTTTCCAGCCGCGCTACGATCGACCTCCGGTCGATCCGGTGGCTGAGCCGGCGCGGCAATCTGTCCCTCCCGTGGAGGAATATCGCCGGGCGCCAGAGCCTCCGCGAAGGGAGCGCCCTACAGTCGAATACCCACCCCGCTACAGCTCATACCCCCCGCAGGAGCAGGGGGATAACCGGTCTGCGGGGCACCCTGGCGCAGGTGTACAATAGCCGTATGGCCATCGCGTTTTCCGACGGGGAACACATCGGTAAGTTCCTGCAGGAGAAGAACATCGAGCTTGAGACGCGCGATCCGGTCGTTGCGGGCGGCTTCACCCAGGTTCCCAACTGCATCCTGGAAGACGCCGAACTAAGCATCGGTGCGAAGGTGGTCTACGCAATGTTCCTTCGCTATGCCTGGCACAATGACCACTGCTTTCCCGGCCAGGAGACGCTGGCGAAGCACATCGGCATGAGCCGCACGAGGGTGACCGAATATGTCGGAGAGCTTGAGAAGAAAGGGTTCATCACCATCAAACGCCGAGGACTGGGGAAAACCAACCTCTACAAGATTCACTTTACGATCAAAAAGAAAGCTTAAACATCCAGATGTCGATATATCGACATCTGGATGTCGGCCGGCTGAACTCAAGATGTCGATATATCGACATCACTCCTTATAGAATAATACGCAGTATAAGAATACGTAGATTAAAAATACTCAGATTAACGACGTTTTTATTTTTTCGCGACGGCGACACGACAATTAAGCGACGCCGCTACTTACCTGAAGTCCTCAGAAAACGGTCATCGTCTGCATTCGTCGAGCGCGTGAGGTGTGGGTTGCCAAGGGGCCAATTTGACAGCCAGGCCCGATGGTGTATGATTTTCAGATAATCTGAATATGAGTACCGCAACTACCAGAAGGGCTGAAGACATGGCGCTCGTCAAGATCAAGGATCGCGCCCAGATCACGCTACCGCCGGAAGTCCGGCAGGCGCTCAATGTCGGTGTCGGAGACTACCTCGAGGCCGAGGTGGTCGAGGGAGGGGTACTCCTGAAGCCCGTTGCCGTGGTTGAACGAACGAAGGCATGGGATGCGCTCTTCGAGGTGCTCGAGCGGGTTGGCTACGCCGGCGCCGAGCCGCGGCCGTCTCCGGAAGAAGAAGAGCGCATGGTCGCCGACATGATCCGCGCGTATCGCAAAGAGCGGCGCGCCAACGAGCATGCCTAAGGCGGTGCTCGACACAAACATTCTCGTCAGCGCCTTTCTCTTCTACGAGCGAAGCGGGGTGCCGGTAGCGCTCCTCCACAAGGCCGCAGAAGGTCGGTTCATCCTGGTAACCTGCCGCCTGATACTCGACGAGCTAGAGAACGTGCTCGTGCGCAATGCGTCCGTGCAGGAGCGCTACGGCTATACGCCGGAGATGGCGACCACCTACCGCGCGCTCCTAGAAGCACGGGCGGCACTGGTTGAGCTACAACCACCATTCCCCCGTGTCTGCCGCGACCAGAGCGATGACATGGTTGTTGCAACTGCCGTGTCCGCCGCGGCGGACTACCTCGTCACCGGAGACGACGATCTCCTTAGCCTGCGCGAGCACCAAGGCGTTCGCATCGTCACGCCACGGCAGTTCCTCGAGGCGCTTTGACCGTCGCAGTGCAGAGCCGTTGGCAAGCGGAGCGGGGAACCCGTCCGGTTGCCTTCCTGTCCGCGACGCGGGTTTTAGTGCGCATCTCGTCGCCGCTATCGGAGCACGCAAGCGTGTCGCGATAGGGCGACGGTGGGGCCGAACGGCCGGCCTATCGGCCCTGGTTCCCCTACGAGAGGCCATGCGCCTCTAGAAACGTAGGGGCAAAGAGCCGAAAAATCGGCGGAACGACTTCCCCCCACCGTCGGGCTCGCCGCCCGACCCCAACCGTTTTTCGCGCTCTCGAAGCCAAGCGGAGCATCATCCGGTGAATACCTGGATGCTGTCCGGTTGGCGACTATCTCGGCGCGACTTCGTGCTTGAAGCGGACACCGGCCTCCTAAGGAGCCAGCGTCCGGTTCAAGCACTCCGGCACTCGTCGCTCGCCTTATCAGGACGGCTCCTCGGCAAAACGGTCGGGGTCGGGCAGCTCGGTGTTTTTAGCCACTCGCCTGCGGGCTCGCGGAGAACACCGGCGCCGACGGTGGGGGGACGTACGATTTCGGCGAGCGCCGAGGGACGAGTTCACGAGCGCGCCGTGAGGCGCACGACATATCCCGCAAGACCCGCCCAAAGAGGATGAGCCCGCGGCCTTTCGCGAGCACCGCCAACGGCGGCAGACAAAGAACCCCGCCGGCAGAGCCGAGCGGGGTTCGCGCTACGAAATGGCGAGCGCGGCCCTGAGAACGCCCTCGTCGAGGTCGTCAGGAGAGGCGCCCTCCGGCAGGAGGGGCGCGTGGACAAAGAGCCGATCCGCAAGGAGCGGGACGACCTCGTTGCGAGCCTTACGGCCCGCCGCGTCGCCGTCGAAGAGGGCAATGACGCGCGTGCTGTGGCCGGTAAGGAGAGCGACCTGTTGCTCCGAGATCGAGCAGCCCATGAGCGCTACGGCGGGGACGCCAAGCGCGTGGAGCCGAAAGACCGAGAAAAAGCCCTCGACCAGTACCACGCACGCTCGATCCCATCCGAGAGGCAAAGAGCGAGGGCAGTAGCTCGGATCAGAGATGCGGTTGAGGTTGTAGAGAACGTGTGACTTTCGAAAGTTCGGGGGAAGCCTGTACTTGTCCTCGCCTTCCGGCCAGCCCTCGTCTCCAGCCCAGCGGCCGGCGTAGGCGACGAGTTCACCCGTCTCGTTGTGGATGGGGATGCAGATCCGCCCCTTCATCATGCCGCGGTTAGAGTACCCGAGGCCGAAGGCCTCGACGATCTCGGGGCCAAGGCCCCGCTCGACAAGGTACGGATGCGCGGGGTCGAGCTTCAGCGCAAAGGTGAGAGGCGGGTTTACCACCCCCTCAGGCTCGCCAGACGCCTCGCCCTGCGTTGTTTCTACGGGGGCGGTCGTTTTCCCTATTGAAGGGTCGTTTCGCGCATCCTGGGGCGTTCTGGCGCGTTTCGGGTGATGTGCGCCTTCGGCTCGCTCTCCATCGCGTAGCGGTAGCTCGACGCTGCAGATGCGCGCGAGCATTTCCGCCGCGTCGGTGAGCGATGCGTCTTCCATGTGCTGGACGAAATCCAGCACATTGCCTTTGGCGCCGCAGCCGAAGCAGCGGAAGATCCCCTTCTCGAGGTTCACCTTGCAGGACGGATTCTTCTCGCTGTGGAACGGGCAGAGGACGCTCCGCTGAGAACCTCTACCGACGAGCTTGAGCTTGTAGTGGGCAAGCACCGGCTCGAAGTGTGCGCGGCGGCGCAGTTCCGTAAAGTCGATCAACCGTTCGCTCATGTCAGCACTCCCTCAGTCACCGAACCTGAGAGAACGGTAGCAACTGTGGGTTGTGCGTCAAGCTATGCACAACCCCCTTTCAGGTGCGCCTGCTGCGTGTAGTATCATCGGTCGTATAGGTCTTTGTGTCCGCTAACCTCAGGGCCAGCTTCCAAACCTCGCCGACTCGTGCACCCAAAACGTTTGGAGGTGAACCGGCCATCGGGGAAGTGGCTGCGTTCCCGGGTTTTCGCACACACCCAGCACCATCAGTGCGGACACTTGGGTAGGGGTGGGAGCTGTCCTTGGGACTATGGACGGCAAAGACCTTTCCTACATAGGCGTTCGATCGGCCTGGGGCGGCGAGGAGCCGTTCGGTATTTCGCAGTGCGACCGGCGGCAGCACCTCTACGTGATCGGCCGCACGGGCAGCGGCAAAACGACGCTTCTTCGGAATTTGCTGCTCCAAGACATCCATGCCGGCCGGGGGGTCGCGCTCCTCGACCCGCACGGCGACCTCGCCTTCGACCTCCTCGACCACATACCGAGCTCCCGCACGGATGACGTGGTCGTGTTCGACCCCGCCGACCGCGACCACCCAATCGGCCTCAACATTCTTGAGAACGTCCCGGAGGACGCCCGGCCGCTCGTTGCGGAGAACGTCGTTTCGATCTTTCGCCACATCTGGGGACTCAACGAGGCGACGACGCCGCGCCTTTTGCGGCTTCTCTACGCGTGCATTGCCGCGCTTCTGGATTTTCCGAGAGACCCGGGAGCTACGTTGCTTGGCGTTCCGAGGATGCTCGTCGATGAGCACTACCGGGCCCGGGTCGTGCGGCATGTGCAAAACCCCAAGATCCGGTCATTCTGGGAGGAGGAGCTGCCGCAGTGGGACAAGCGCTACGCCTCGGACGCCATGGCGGCACTGGGGAATGTCACCGAGACATTCCTCACCTCGCCAGTCTTGCGGAACATCTTTGGCCAGCCCAAGAGCAGCTTCCACTTCCGCTCCCTCATGGACAACGGTGGTATCCTTATCGCATCCCTCTCCAAAGGCGCGCTCGGCGAGCAGAGTGCGAACCTGATCGGCTCATTGATCGTAAGTGCGTGTCAGGCAGCAGCCCTGGGAAGAGTCGATCAGTCCGAGGAGGCGCGCGCTGACTTTCACCTCTATGTCGACGAGTTCCATGCCTTCTCGACAAGTTCGTTTGCGTCACTTCTCTCAGAAGCTCGCAAATACCGGTTGTGCTTGACGCTATCTCACCAGTATACCGCGCAGCTGAGCGACGAAATACTCGCCGCTGTTCTTGGCAACTGCGGCTCGCTCGTCTGCTTTCGCGTTGGTGCCGACGACGCGGAGAAGCTCGCGCGAGAGTTTGCGCCGTACGCGCCGGAAATGCTTCACGAGCTGAGTCGCGGCGAAATTCTGTCGCGGCTTCTATGTGACGGTAACGTCTCCGACGCCTTCCTCGCCAAGACCTTAGTGCCACTTGACACGTATCACGGGAAGCGAGACAACATTATCCATCAATCGCGCGAGCGGTACGGTCGGGCGCGGGCCTCCATAGAGGGCCGGATTACGAGGTGGCTCGGGTAGCACGGGGGAAAGGTGTCCATAATTGAAGGAGTAATCCGCCTCATCGCGTTCTGCGCAATTATCATTGTCGTCACGCTTATATTGCTGCTCGTCTCCAGGTACGGCTTTCGACTGCACGTTTCCGATGCGCCGTACTTCCTCGTGCATATCGTGAATGAGGCAAATGCCACCCTTTCGAAAAGCCCGTTCCCGAACCTTGTACAATCGCTCTCGACACTCACCTGGCTTGAGGGCGACGTTCGCCAGGAGCTAGTTGAGCTCTTCAAGGTTCATATAACCATGGTTGACGAGCCAGAGCTCGACGTCGCCGAATGCGGCCGTAACCTAATCGCGCTCTTGAGTTTCACCGCCTTCAGTACATTACTACCATTTGTCCTCATTGTTTCTCACGGTCTTCTTGTCTTTAGTCCGAGGTATGGGGGTGACTATAGATGGGTAATGCTCTTACTCTCGGTACCGCTCGGCGTTTTGTTTGGAGCTATAGCGCTTCTCGGAGTCGTGGTGTTGTGGTTTTTAGTCTTCTTCAACGACATGACCCTTGGTTACTTCGTCGGTTGGCTGTTTGGAGGGCCCCTTGCGATTAGGTGGGGGGCGGCTCTCGGTCTTTATCTGCTGTTTGCGCCCATTGAGTACTGTGTTCCGAAGCACGTAATAGGGTCGTTAAGCAACACGGGACTCCTGAATGCATTTTCGCCACGAGCTATCTTTGGCAAGATTTTCCGCACCGTTACGTGGGTGTACTATTCATGTACATCGCGTCCGATCAGTGGTGCCAAAGTACTGCCCTCGGTCAAACGATCAGAATTCATGGCCCAAAGAAACCAAGCATATGGTGTCTGTGTCGATGCACAGCGGGAGGTTTTTCGTAAGGAGGAAGCACTGGAACAAGCAAAGAGGGACTTGGGTAAGGCTGCTCAGGGAGAGCTCGACGCGATCCAGTGGCAGAAGGTGGTCGCGGAAGCAAAGGCAGCGCTTGCCGAGGCCCAGAAGCGTCAAGCGGAGGCGGAACAAGCTCTTGCGAGCACACAACAACCCGAACGCAAGCAGGAGCCGGGAAGCGATCTAAGTGAAGTTGAGAGGGAAGTAGAGCTTCTCATCACGCACACATCATCGGTGACAGAAGCTATTGATAGGCTCATGCGGTGCGGTGAGGAGCTTAAGCGTAAACACGAGGCGCGGAGCGATATTTCAGAGGAACAAAAGGAAAATCTCTTGGAGCTGATCGACAATCAGATCGAGCAGGGCGTACGCCGGTTGAGGGCGGTTAAAGCAAAAGGAGCCGGTGGTGGCTCCTTGAGTTGATGCGCCAGGGCGCATCGCTGTGCTTTGCTATCGGCGCGTCGCCTCTTCCTGCAGGAAGGCAGCAAACTTAGGTAAATAGTGCTCCATGAGGAATGCACGCGCCCCACGGTGGGACAGGAGACGCTTGAGTTCGCCAACGGAAATGACGATCTGCTCGCTGGTATCGGAGAAGAACATCTGCATGGCCGCGTCTCTGTTGCGGCCGTCCTCTACGCTCTCGTGGAAGTTCTCGATCGCCGCATCGAGTAAGGCGAGATAGTCGTGGCGGATGATGTCTGCGTCGCAGCGCGGACTCAGCCGTGGGCGGCCCATGATTTTCCTCCTCTCTAGGGGTTGGTGCAGGAACCCACGCGCTTTGCGCGCGGACTCCTGTCGAACCCCAAACCAAGGAGTTGTGTGACAGCCCAGAAAAAGTACAAACTATGCCAGCCTATAGGTTAAAGACGTAGATCACATGCTCAACTTACGGCACGAGCTCAATGAGCTGCGGCTTGGCAACACTGGCGACGGTAGGGAGGTGACGCTCAAGCCGGACGACCGCGAAACCGGTATCCACATCATCGGCACGTCGCGGCGCGGTAAATCGAAGCAAATTGAGCTGCTCGAGCGGCAGAAATTCGAGATGCGAGAGGGAGGCCTCCTCATCGACCCGCATGGCGAGCTGTATGACAACATGGAGCGTTGGCTTGCGGCAAATCAGTTCCTGCTTCGCCGGCGGAAAATTCGCTTCCTCGACCCGGCCGCCCACGGCATCCGGTTTGGGATAAACCCGCTTCGGGTAACCGATGAAGCGCAGATCTCAAACCGCGCGTATGCGATGCTGGCGGCTTTCTCGAAGATGTGGGGAAGCGAGAACCTGGCGCAGATGCCCACGTTCCAACGGTGTTTCGTCGGTCTCGTCTATGCGGTCATATCGAAGGAACTCACTCTCCTTGAGCTTCCTGAAGCCATCCCGGCAAACCGAAAAGCGCTCCGGGGTTTTCTCCGTCAGGATTTGCCCGACAGCACCTTCGACATCGTCTGGGAGGACTTTGAGGTGCTGCAGCAGTCCACACGGGACTGGCGTGGCGAGTTTCTGAGCACGATGAACCGGGTCACGCAATTTCTTACCTCCGACGTCATCCGGGAAACTGTCGGGCAGCGCCGCAACGTGATCGACTGGCGCGCATGCATGGATGAGGGTGAGTACATCATTCTCAACCTCCAGCCCCGTGGGAGCTTCACCGCGTCACACGCCACGATGCTCGGGCGGCTCATCGTCCACGAGCTGTTTGACTTGACGATACAGCGGCCCAAGACAGCGAGGCGCCCTTTCCACATCACCATTGACGAGTGCGCCGCGCTCCTCTCGGACGACATTCCTGCCATGCTTCCACAAACAGCCAAGTTCGGGGTGCACCTCACCCTGGCCCACCAGTACCTCGGGCAGCTCAAACAAGAGAGTAACCTCATCTATGAAGGAGTGATGGAGCAGGCCCCCGCCAAGATCGTGTTCGGCGTACGCGGGTTTGCAGACGCCGCAATCCTTGCGCCGTACGTTTTTGCCGGAGAGTACGATTTTGAACGTCCGAAGCACGTCTTGGACAAGCCGGTAGTGGTTGGGCACAAGATCATCGAGTTATCGAGTTCATCGGAGAGCGAAGGATCTAAGGAGGGCGGCGGATCGTCTCATGCGCATTCTGATGGTTTCGTCTCGCTTGAAGGCGGGAGTGAGTCGACAACGAAAAGGGACAGATCCAATGAAGAGATCCGCACGGCGCAAATATCGGGCTCGCACGCCAAGTCCCTATCTTGGACGTCAGCTGAACAGTCGGCCTGGGCATGTACCCGTTCCTCTGCGCGAGGCACGCAAGAAGCCCTTGCGCCCGTCTATCAGACAATGCCCACAGCGACTTACAGCAAGGACGAGATCGAGCATCAACACGCGGCGGAGATCATGTCTCAGCTCAAACGGCACGCCGTCTTCCGGCCCTCCGATCCCGCTCGCCCCACGGAGCGGTATCAGGTGCCCACGGTGGAGGAGGGAACGGATAGCCAGAGACGCATCGATACTCTGCGCCGAACGTTGCTCGAGCGCACGGGCTTCATCACGGCAGAACAGGCACGGGCCGAGATCGAAGAGAGACGAGCCCAGATTCTGCTGCCGCTCCTCGAGATTGACGGGGGAAGCGCCAAAGCGAGCGCAAGGAACGAAGTACCGGCCGATCCAGACAGCTGGCGCGAGTAGGGAAGGCACGCCTGGTATACTGAAGCCATGCAGAAGGCGACCAAACGCCTCCCGCAATATCATCAGGTAGGCGCAAGCGAACTACCGCGTTTTGATCTTACCGACCGGGAGCTCGCCATCCTCGCGATGATTGGGGAGCACCGGATCGCTGACTCCGACCAGATTGCGTCACTTCTCGCCCACAGGTGGAGTGAGGCGACCACGCGCCGCCGCCTACGGCTCCTCCACCACGCGCGCTTTATCCGGCGGGTTCCGAGCCAGATCAAGTACCGTAAGAATCCCGGCTCGCCGCCTATGGCCTACCAGCTTGACGTCCGTACCGTTGAGCTTCGTCAGTATCCGGAGCGCTTCGGGGTGCCGCTTGAGCTTGTCGAGGACATTCCGCCCGGCCCCTACAAATGGGTGAGCAAGAGCCCGAACGTTGGTGCGGACTTCCTCGAACACGCGCTTTTCACGACCGACATCATGGCGACGCTTGAGCTGTCGTGCCGGGCACGCGGTACCGTGCGCCTCATCAAGCCGCGCGAGATCATCGAAACCATCATCCCGGCGGCAACGAGAACTCGGCCAAAGCCTTTCAAGTGGATGGTGACCGTCCGCTGGCAGGGGAGAAACTTGCGCATCGGGGTCGAGCCCGACCGCGTGTTTGGGCTTGAGTTCGTGAACGAGCCGCCGCCGAACCGCGTGTGGTTCTTCCTTGAGACCGACACGGGCGAGGAAACTGTTCTGCCGGAGAGCCAAGATCTCAAGCCCTCGTCCTTTCTGCAAAAGGCAGCGTGCTACTTTGAGACATGGCGACAGGGCGTTCACAGCGAGCACTTCGGCTTTAAGAATTTCCGCGTCCTTACCGTGACAGCCACACCCTCGCTCCTCCTTCCGCAGACCAAGAAGGAGCTCCGCAAGAGAGGCGCCGTGGACGCAAAAACGCGGTCCAAAATCGAGCGGCGTATCGGTCTTCTTCTTGAAGCGAACCGGAAGGCGACCGAGGGAAGAGGCTCCAACCTCTTCCTCTTCACCGACCTCCCCTCGCTTCTTGTTGCAGACGACATCCTCGCGATGCCGTGGACAAGCGGAACGGGAAAGAGCGTCCGACTCACCGACTAACGGCGCCCCGGTTATCGGGTACCCGTTTTCGTTCACCGCCAAAGGTGCGGCCGGGTTGGGTTCCGGCCGCGCAGGTATCTCTCCTCCTCCCCCTTCACGGTGCCCCGCTACTCGCGGGGCGCTCTATGTTTGGTGCCCGCACGCACGTGACTGGCGTGCGCTTGCCCGCGCTGTCTCTCCAGTGTACCAGCCGGTCAAGGTCGCTCCCTCCGGTCGCTCTCTTGACTTCGGCTGGCGCTGTCGAGCCGAGCGCAGGCGTAGCGCAGCGACGCCGGCGCCAGGTCGAGCATTACCAGCCTGGCTAACCGCCACAGAGCTATGGAGACAGCAACCCAAGAAGGAACCCAAGAAGGACGTGCAGCGCAGACCGACGAGCGCACCGCTCGCATCCGCTCTCTCAACGATGCCTTGCGCACAAAAGGCATCGGCGGGGACATCCTCCTCACCCGCGGGGTCTGCAATAAGGGCGACGACTTCGTCGCCCGTGCCTTCCGCACCGTCGCCGACTACGACGCCTTCACGGAAGGGAATGATCCGCATGGGGAGCATGATTTCGGGGACTTCACCCTCGACGGGGAGACGGTCTTCTTCAAGGTCGACTACTACGACCTCAAGAAGGAGTACGGCTCGGAAGACCCCGCCGATCCCGCAAAGACCCGCAGGGTCATGACGATACTCCTCGCCGAGGAGTACTGACCTTGCCGGCCCTTATTCGCTAACGCACACCACCATGGGCTACCTGAAAGTGTTCGGAGAGAAGCTCGAAGAGCTGATGCGCACCCGCGGCCTCACGGACGCGCAGTGCGAGGAGATAGCGGCCTACGTGAAAGAGACCGTGCTCCAGAGCTACCGCAACGGCCTCGAGCAGGGACGCGCAGAGAAGAGCGCGCCCCATAACGGAAAGCCGGCCTCCCAAGACAGAAGAATGGAGAGACCGGACAGAAGGACACGCTAAGTGTACCGGAGACCCCGCACTCTAGCAAATCGGGTGCGGGGTTTTCCTGTATCTGGTGCTGTGCTCGACACGACGACGGCATACAAGACGAGACGGACAAGACGGCGGGCACCCCCACCCACCCCGGGAGGAGGAGTTTTCCACACGGGACGTTTAACTCGCCGCGTAAAACATCAAATATGCTAACATAGCAATATTATTGATGCCGTCTGTAGTTTAATAGCAACTACATACTTCATAATTACCAGACGCATGAACCATTCATACTTATCACACACTCAGGGGACAGTGCGTGCACGTTCATTGTTATCAATCTTCGCGATCTCTTTGTTTGTCGCCATCGCCGGCTTCTGTGTAACCGCTTCGTCGGCGCACGCTGCCAACTTCTACGTCGCCACAACCGGCAACGACAGCAATGCAGGCACCCAGTCCGCTCCTTGGCGCACGATTCAGAAAGCCGCCAACACCATGGTGGCAGGCGACACGGTGCAGGTGAATGCCGGCACGTACAATGAAGACATTTCATCGGCACGCAGCGGCACGGCCAGCGCCCGCATTACCATCAAGGCCGCCGGTACGGCGACGGTGCGCAGGTTCGACATCAGCCACAACTACATCACCGTGGACGGCTTTGACATCACCGGCGGCGGCCTTAACGCAGTAAGCGGGACCGCAGATGAATTCCTCAATAACGTCATGCACAACACCGGGGTTCCTTGGGGTGTGCTGGACATCTCCGGCACCGGCAACCTGATCAAGGGCAACCACTACTATGGAACCGACGCTCCCGGCGACGACAAGGCGGTCATTATCGTCGATGGCAGCAACCACATCGTCGAGAACAACGAGATCGGCCCCTCCAAAGACAACGACGCGTTCCGCGTTTGGGGCCATGACAACGTTATTCGTAACAACTATGTCCACGATATCACCTTGTCGGCTGGCTCATCCGCCCATGCTGACTTCATCCAGACCTTTGGCGTCAACGGCGGTGAAGCGTACAATATCCTGGTCGAGGGCAACGTTGTGGCGTACACCACGGGATACGGCTCAGACCTTTCTGTCTGCATGACGGAGATGAACAACGATCCGGACTTCCATGACTGGACCTTCCGCAACAACGTCTTTTCTGGCGTTGGCCAGCAAGCAAACGTTGGCATCCCGAACATGAAATTTTACAATAATACCTTTTACAACATCGCGGGTACGAACCGGTTGCTTTTCAACCTCTACGACAACACCGGCTCCAAGGGAAAGTACACCGGCCTCCAGGTATACAACAATATCATCGTCGCAGCCTCCGGTATCACTGGCTCACTGGTACCGGGCACCGGCACCGGGTACGTTTCCGACTACAACTTCGTCACCTCATCAAGCTACGGCACGCTTTCCGGTTCCAACGAAGCGCACGGCATCAACGGCGGCAATCCCCAGCTTGTCAACGCCGGGGCACGGGACTTCCACCTGCTCTCGAGCTCTCCGGCGATTAACCGCGGAATGACCATCACGGGCCTCACGACCGACAAGGATGGCGTCACTCGTCCTCAGGGATCTGCCTATGACATGGGCGCCTTCGAGTACGGCGGCACCACCCCTCCCCCCTCCGACATCACCCCTCCCTCAGTCTCCCTCACCGCTCCTGCTTCTGGAGCAACGGTCTCCGGCTCGGTCACGGTCAGCGCGAACGCATCCGACAACATCGGAGTCGCAAGCGTTGATTTCCGCGTTGACGGCACGGTCATCTCGACCGACACCACGAGCCCGTACTCTGCAACCTGGAACACCACCAGCGTCGCCAATGGCCCCCACACCCTAACGGCAGTAGCACGCGACGCAGCAGGGAACCAGACGACCAGCAGCGGGGTAAGCGTAACGGTCAATAACACTACAACCCCTCCTCCAGGAGACACCACAGCACCGAGCGTCCCCACCGGCCTTTCCGCCTCTGCTGTCTCCTCAAGCCAGATCAACCTCTCCTGGAGTGCAAGCACCGACAACGTCGGCGTGACGGGGTACGACGTCTACCGAGGCGGCACTCTCCTTACCAGCGTCACCGGCACGAGCTACCAGAACACGGGATTGACCGCCAACACCACATACAGCTACCAGGTACGCGCCAAGGACGCGGCAAGCAACGTCTCCGTCCTCTCGGCACAAGTTTCCGCGACGACTCAAGGAACCACCACCCCGCCCCCAGCAACAGGACAGACCATCTGGGGCTCTGCTACCCCCGGCACCTCCGCAGCTGACAACAGCGCATGGGAGCTCGGTACCGTCTTCACGCCCAATACCGCCGGCACGGTAACCGCCATCCGCTTCTACGCGGCAAGCGGCGAGACGGGAGCGCACACCGCCCGTCTCTGGAGCGGCAGCAGCGTGATCGGCGGTCCGTATACCGTTACTGGAACCGGCCCCGGCTGGATCACGTACACCTTGCCGACTCCGGTAGCGCTCACGGCAAACGCCGCATACACCGTCTCGGTCTCAACCGGCGCTGACAGCGGCCGCCGCTACGCCTACAGTGCAAACGCGCTCATAGGAGGAGGCAACAACGGCGCAAACCTCGCGTACCCTGCAAACGCCGGCGTCTACAGCGCAAGCATAGGCTCACGCCCCACAGGAAGCTGGAACAGCAGCAACTACTTCCGCGATATCGTCTTTACCCCCTCCGGCACCACGCCCCCTCCGTCAACAGACCCCGTCACCCTCTTCACTGACTCCTTCGAGCAGTCCCTCTCCTGGACCAAGGCAGGCGACACCCTCTGGTACACGGGGAGCCCAAAGGCGGGCACCCACTCGGTGCGCCTCAGGAGGACCGGCTCCATCGAGAAGGCAGTCTCCCTCGCAGGCTACAAGTCAGCCTCCGTATCCTTCAAGATGGGCGCCAACTCCCTTGACGGAAGCGAGTACGCGCAGGCCCTCTACTACAATGGCTCCTCCTGGGTAGAGCTCGCGCGCATAGACAACAACGGCGCAAACGAGAACAATGCCCTCAACCCCTACACGGTGACGCTCCCGGGCAGCACCGACAACCTCGCCTCCTTCGCCCTCCGCTTCAAATTGAACGGCAGCGGCACCGGAGACTACCTCTACGTCGACGACGTCACCGTGACCGCAACGCCAAATGCCACGGTTGCAAGCGCGGCAGGCATCCTCCCGCCTCCCACCCAGAACCCGATCCTCGCCCAGGCAACACCCATCACCCAGCCTCTCGCAGAGGGTATGGAGCGCCCCGAGGTAGCAACCCTCCAGAAGGTGCTCAACCAAAGTCCCGAGACCCAGGTAGCAGCGGCAGGCGCAGGCTCTCCCGGCAACGAGACCTCCTACTTCGGCAGCCTGACGACCAAAGCTGTCCAGAAGTTCCAGGCCCTCCACAACATCGTGACCGCAGGAAGCCCCGACACCACCGGCTTCGGCAGGGTAGGGCCGAAGACGCTCCTGAAGCTCCGTGAGCTCCTCGGGTTCTAGGACTTGGCCCCGCCCCTCGTACCCACAACCACCCGCAGGGGGTGGTTGTGGGTATACTACTCTTCCGAGGTATACTGTACGTACTCGGACTCTTCATGGACGGCGTTCGTCATACTCAAAAGAATACTTCGCGGGCTCGTGCGCACACGACGTCAAAACCATTCACACCGCTCCAGCAGTTCGGCATTGTTGTTGCCATACTTACCGTAATCGGCGGCATCTGGCTCTACTCATCGGGTAAAGCGAGCACATTCCTCGGCGTCACCCTCACGACCAATCCCGCGCTCGAAACCGGCCTCCTGGCGCACTGGACGTTTGACGGGGACACCTTAACCCCCGTCGTCGGGAGCGCCTCAAGCACGACCGGCACCACGACACCCGGCACCAATGCGGCTGTGGCGGGCCGCGGCGACGGCAACGGCTTCGAGCTCTCCCAGGGCGGCGGCAGCCTCTCAACAGTCAACAACAACGGCCGTGCCGACATCTCCTCCGGCACCGGCAACCTGACTGACGGCTGCGGCACCTTTCCCCAGGGCGAAGACGACCTCCACGGCTTTTCTACGTTTAACCTTACGGTTCCCACAAACGCGACCGCGATAAACGGCATCCAGGTGGCGCTTAACGCCTCCTCGACACTCACCGGCACGAACCCTCTCTGTGTCGCGCTCTCGTGGAATGCCGGCGGCTCCACCACGACTGCAAAGAGCAACACCGACACCTCAGATACGGTTACGCGCTACGCATACGGGAGCCCCTCCGATACGTGGGGGAGGAGTTGGAGCGTCTCCGACTTCGCAGACGCGAATTTCCGGGTCTACATCATGCCGGACACCAACAACAGCAATGCGCGCAACTTCTTCCTCGACTACCTCGGCGTGGAAGTGACCTACACGGCGCCGGCGACGACCACGCAAGCGGCGGATCGCACGCCAGGCGGCAAACACCTCTCCCTTGTGGGGGGTAGCCCGACGCCAGGCCCCATAGGCGGCGGCTATTTCTTCGACGGCACGGACGATTTCGCCGCAACCTCGACCGCAGGTTCCATTTCCGGTATCAAGACCATCGCCTTTTGGGCCAACTTTTCGACCAGTCCGGCTTCAAAGAAGATCATCAACATAGACGGCACCGACCAGGTGGAAACCAACGGCAGCGGCAACATAACCGCCACGTCGTTCCCCGGCACCACGGTCGTCTATGTGGACGGCTCGTCCGCCTCCGCGAACATCCCCCGCGCGGGCGAGTGGCACCACGTCGTCATCACCGACACGACCGGCGTCAATGCAACCAATTTCCAGATAGGCCGCGTCGGCGCGACGTACGGCGGCCTTGCGATAGACGACCTCCGCCTCTACAGCACGGTACTCGCCCAGGGCGACATCACCCGCCTCTACCACCTCGGCGCGACGACCAAGGTCGGCGTGACGCTCAACACGAACCAGAGCCTCGCAAACGGTCTTGTTGCCCACTACACCTTCGACGGCAAGGACATTGACCTCTCCTCCTCGACTCGTGAGATCCTTGACCGTTCGGGAAATGGAAACCACGGCAACTGGAACAACCACGCGTCGACGACCGTGCCGGGCGTCCTGGGCCAGGCGCTGGTGCTCGACGGCGTGAATGACAACGTCAGCCTGGGCGACATAAACGCGCTCGACGGCATCACGAAAATGACCGTATCCGCCTGGATAAAACAAGATACGCTAAAAACAGGCGCTGCGATAATAACAAAGTGGACAGCAAGCAACAATCACTTTTACTTCGGCACAGAGAATAGTTGTATAGGAGTGCCGAGGCTCGTGTTTAGGGTCGATTCAAATGGTTCCGGTTGCGTTTTCGAAGAAACAGGACACCAGGCCGGTGTCTGGGAGCACTGGGTGATGGTCTTCGACGGCACGCAGTCAGGTAATGCACGAATAGAGGCATATAAAAACGGGGCAGCATATACGCTGGCATATGGGGGCACCATTACTTCGCCGCTCCCGTCAAACGTCGATCCCGTCGCCATCGGGGATGACCTGTCCGGAACGTTCAACTGGAACGGCTCTCTCGACGACGTCCGCGTCTACAACCGAGCTCTCTCCGTGGCAGAGATCAAGCGCCTCTACGAGCTTGGCGCCACGACCAGGGTCGGCGTGACGCTCAACACGAACCAGAGCCTCGCAAACGGTCTTGTTGCCCACTACACCTTTGACGGCAAGGACACCGACCTGTCCTCTTCGACCCGTGAAATCCTCGACCGTTCGGGAAATGGAAATCACGGCAACTGGCTCAACCACGCGACCACGACGGTGCCGGGGGTGCTGGGACAGGCACTGTCGTTTGATGGGGTGGATGATGAAGTTGAGTCACAGACCTCTATCGATTGGACCGGAGCATTTTCTTTTGCTTTTTGGATACGGACCACTAACTCGTATTCGCAGACTGTTATGGGATGGAGCCCGTACCGGTCGTGCGGTCCTTGGGTAGGAGTCTTTAACTGTACGGGGGCTGGTGATTCCGCTACCGGAGTCCTGGCAGTCTCTGATGTTATGGATGGACGTTGGCATCATATCGTATACACCGCAACGGCAAATGCCCAGTCATTGTACGTGGATGGAGTATTAGAAGATACCTCGGCCGAGACGTCGGCTACAAATGATGGTTGGCCAGTTATGATCGGCAATCGAGCCTTTGCGTCGGAGTATTTCAATGGTGCCCTCGACGACGTCCGCATATACAACCGCACCCTCTCCCAGGACGAAATCACACGGCTCTACGACCTTGGCCGTTAGTACGCTTGCTTGTACGTAGCGCCTCCTTGAGCGCGTTCTCCCACTCTCATGGTACGATACCTCTAGGTTTCCTCTCCCCAACCAGTTCCTCCGCACCCGCCAGTGCCGGAATAGGCCGGCTCTGGCGACGTGCTGGAGGCATACGTGGAAAGGAAGCAATCGCTCTATGACAAGGTTACAGACAGCATCATTCGGGAGCTCGAAACAGGCGTCGCCCCATGGGTGAAGCCCTGGAGAGCGGGAGCCGAGGACGTCTCGCTCCCGTGCAACGGAGCAACGAGCCGCGAGTACAGCGGCATCAACATCCCCGTCCTCTGGAGCGAAGCGCTCCGCAAAGGGTATCACCTCCCGCGGTGGCTCACGTTCCGCCAAGCCAAGGAGCTCGGGGGACACGTGAGGAAAGGAGAGCAGGGAACGACGGTCGTTTTCGTCAAGCATCTGACGCGGCGAGAAGGCGAGACTAACGAAGACGACGACACGAGCGCTCGAGGCTCATGGCGACGGAGCGTGCTCCGGTCGTTCACGGTCTTCAACGTTGCGCAGTGCGACGGCTTGCCGGAGCGGCTCCGTGAGCCCCTTGCCAGCCGGCCGGAGGGGGAGCGGCACCAAGCGGCCGAGCGTTTCCTTGTCGCGATCGGTGCCGACGTGCGGCACGGCGGCAACCGAGCCTTCTACTCGCCGAGCCACGACGTCGTCAGCCTGCCACCCTTCACGGCCTTCGAGAGCGCCGGCCACTACTACGCGACCTCGTTCCACGAGCACGTGCACTGGTCGGGGAGCGAGCGACGCCTCGCCCGGGAGTTCGGCAAGCGCTTCGGCGATCGTGCGTACGCCGCCGAGGAACTCGTCGCCGAGCTCGGCGCCGCGTTCCTCTGTGCGCACCTGCGTCTCGAGGGCCGCCTGCGGCACGCCGAGTACATCGGCAGCTGGCTCGACCTCCTCAAGGACGACAACCGAGCGGTCTTCACCGCCGCGAGCAAAGCGAGCCAGGCAGCGGATTTCCTGCGTTCCTTTTCGACTCCGCGAGCCGCGTCGGAACATCACAGCCCGTGATCGCCAGTCGTATAACCCCGCTCGTGCCGCGCATGGGCGGGGTTCTTGTGTCTGGAGAAGATGCTCCGCAAGAAAATAAGAGCAAGGCAGGGCACGTCATAATCCGAGTATTGCGGCAAGCATACGCCCGCTTTGCTGGTGTGGTATACTACCGCTAATGACGGTTCCAGACTTTGAGAACAAGGAGCTTGAAAAACTCGCTGGCATGGTCGCCCACGGATTTGACGCCGTGGACAAGCGTTTTGAAGCGGTTGACGCACGGCTCGAACATCTCGAGAGCCGCATCGATACGTTGGAAACCGAAGTGCACAACGGCTTCCGAAGCGTCAACGAGAGGATCGACAAGCTGCAGGAGGTGCAGATCCCGCTTTCGGAACAGGACGAGCTCTGGCAGAGGATCAGACGTATCGAAAAGCACCTCGGACTTCCGCACGAGCTGCGGGCTGCCTGATACCGACCCTTCGCTTTTCGGCCTGTTAGTGCGGCCTATACACCCTAGCCATCTCTCATTTTCGTAACCCACTCCTCCGTCCCCGGGAGCACCGAACCGTTCGATGTTCCCGCCAGAGCAGGGGAGAGGATGGCGGCCATAACGGCCCGCCAACCATACCCCGCCGCTTCTGTGCGTGAGTTCGGGCAGGCGCGTAGCGCCACGCCCTTTGACAATCATCCCTGCCACAGGAGACGGAGATGAAGACCGAGACGATTCTCGTACTGCTCAACAAGCTCAAGCCCTCGCCCGGAAACGTCCGCAAGACTGGGCCGGAGCAGGGCATAGAAGAGCTTGCCGCAAGCATCGCGGCCCACGGGCTCTTGCAGCCGCTCGTGGTTACCCCCGAGCGGGACGCAGACGGCGCCGACACCGGCTACTTTCTCGTTGAAGCCGGCGAACGCCGGCGGCGGGCACTGTGCCTCCTTGTTAATCGCAGGAAGATCAGGAAGAGCGAGGAGATCACCTGCACGCTCCGGCAAAACGGCAGCGCGACCGAAGTCTCGCTCGCCGAGAACCTCTACCAGTGCCCCATGCACCCCGCCGACCAGTTCGAGGCGTTCCAGCGCCTCCACGATACGGAGGGGCTGAGTGCGGCGGACATTGCCGCGCGGTTCGGGATCACCCCGGCCGTCGTTAGACAGCGGCTCAAACTCGCGGCGGTAAGCCCCGCCCTCATGGAGCGCTACCGCGCTGGCGAAATGAACCTCGACCAGCTCATGGCCTTCACGATAACCGACGACCACGCGGCGCAAGAGCGAGTCTGGGAGGAACTCTCGTGGAACAAGGGGCCGGACATGATCCGCAAGCTCCTCACCAAAAGCCACGTGGATAGCCGCGACCGGCGGGCCGTCTTTGTCGGCGCCGAAGCCTATGAAGCGGCGGGCGGCATCATCATCCGCGATCTCTTCGCGGAGGATCACGGCGGCTACTTCGCCGATAGTCAGTTGCTCAACAGCCTTGCCATTGAGAAGCTCAAGGCGGCCGCAGAAGAAGTCCGCAAGGAGGGCTGGAAGTGGGTCGAAGCCCATCTCGACTTCCCGCAGAGCTATCCGTTCGGAATGCGCCGGGTATTTCCGGAGCCCGTGACGCTAAGCGAGGAAGAGGCGGCCCGCCGTGACGCCGTAGAGGCGGAGCTTGAGGCCCTGTGCATAGAGTACGAAGGGGAAGAGCCGCCGGAGGAGGTTCGCGCGCGCTTCAACGCCCTCAACGAGGAGCTTGAGGGTTTCGAACGAAGGCAAGGGGCGTTCCGTCCGGAGGACGTTGCGCGGGCCGGCGCCCTCGTAACGCTTGATCCGGCCGGCGCGCCGCGGATCGACCGCGGGCTCGTCAGGCCCGAGGACGAAGAGCGCGACGAGGTATCGGGGAGTGAAGGTTCGGCTGCACCTGTTGCCGATCCGGATGCTCCTGGAGCCGTCCCCACGCCGGCGGCCGATGATGAGGGTGACGGAATCAAGCCCTTGCCGGACAAGGTCATCCTCGACCTTTCCGCCCATCGTACCGCGGCCTTGCAGGAGTGCCTGGCGTCAAAGCCCGACATAGCACTCACTGCCGTGGCGCATGCGCTTGCCGTTCGCATGTTCTACGGCGACCGCCATGACGTCGACACCTGCCTTCGCGTCAAACCCGAGCCGGTTTCGCTTCAGACGGCGGCCGAGGGGATAGGGGAGACAAAGGCCGCGAGGGCGTTTGCCCAGCGGCACCGCGAGTGGCAGCGCCTTCTCCCAGAGGCAGGCGTTGACCTGTGGGAGTGGCTCCTTGGCCAGGATAACGATACGCGGCTAAGCCTTCTTGCCTACTGTGCGGCACGCACCGTAAGCGCCCTCCGGGAGCCGTGGGATAAGCAGCCACGACGTCTGAATCATGCCGACCGGCTCTCCCAAGCAGTCGGGCTCGATATGGCCGACTGGTGGCGGCCGACCAAGGACGGCTACCTCCTCCGCGTGCCGAAGGCGCGCATTCTCGAAGCGGTGCGCGATGGCGTCTCGCAGAAGACCGCCGACGACATGAGCGGCATGAAGAAGGAAGCGATGGCACAGCAGGCCGCGCAGCTTCTCGAAAGCACCCGCTGGCTGCCCGAGCCGCTGCGAACGGAGCCGTCAGCTCTTTCGTGAACAGTCGCAAACTTTGCCTGGCACACCCGTGCCAGGCTTTTTTATCGTTGAGCGGTGAAGAGGCGAAGGGCGGCCGTGCGTGCCCCGCAATGGATGATGCAAACAGCCGGAACGCAAACCTGGCCCCAATCCAGGCAAGTGGTTGGGGCCGTTCGAAAAATAAAATGGCCTACCGGATCTTGTGTGCAAAGCGGTGCTGGGCTACATGATGTGCGCCGGATGAACGGCGTGGATCACAGTGAAGAGCATTAGGCTATGTCCAACAAACGCAAGACCTTCGATATTGGCCGGGATGCGGAGACGGGCCAGTTCACTACCCGTGAAGAGGCGGAGCTGCGGCCGACAACCACCACCATCGAACGGATTCCGAAACGCGGCTACGGCGATACGAAGGACGAGCCGCCCCGCAAGAAGAAGTAGGCCGCCGCTCTCCCGCACTCCAAAAGGCGGCAGCGGCTGAGGCGCCTTCATCCGGGCCTGGGAGTGGTGCGCCCTGCGCCACGGCGAGGGCATCCGACCTCGTTCCGTACGGGTTCTCGCCCGGGAGAAAGGTTGGCTGACGCGTTGGAGTGGCGGTGTCTCATTCGGAAACATTCGGCGGATTACCTGCTCTGCCTGATCCTTCCGACGCGAGCTAACGCGCCGCTGGATGATCCCCCACAGCTGCGGCGTCAGTCACAGCACGATTTCACCATTGCAGTAACCCTCGATGGCTACCGATACCTACAAAGAAAATCACTACGTCCCCCAATGGTATCAACGCCGCTTTCTCCCCTCGACCGGCGAGCAGAAGTTTCGTTATCTCGATCTAAGGCCTGAGACGTTCTTGGACGAGATGGGCAGGCTACGCCAGAAGACGAGCCTTCATAGATGGGGTACAAATAGATGTTTCAAGCAAACTGATCTCTACACCACGCGCTTGGGCAAATGGGAATCGACCCACATCGAACAGTTTTTTTTCGGGCGCGTAGATGACCAAGGGCGCAAAGCAGTTGATTATTTCACAACTTTTGTCCACCCAAGCATCGACCGTGACGCCTTTTATGCCCTGCTCAACTTCATGAGCGTGCAGAAACTTCGCACGCCTAAGGGTCTCGCCTACCTGGCTGATCAGACCGAGCTTAAAAGCAAAAACGCTATTCTTCTCGCCATGCAGCGCTTGCAACATCTTCATTGTGCGATCTGGACAGAATCAGTGTGGCTGATCGCCGAGGCAGCAGATACTACGACTAAATTTATCGTGTCCGATCATCCGATCACGGTTTACAATGAGGACTGTTTTCCAGGCTCTAGTTGGTGTTACGACTTTCGCGACCCTGAAATATGGAGACTTGGGACGCACACTCTTTTTCCTCTCAGCCTGAGGAAGATTTTGATCCTTACGAACCTCGCCTGGGTGCGGAACCCCTACGCGAACGGCACAAAGCTCCGACCCAACCCTGATCCGCTCCGACCAGCAATCTTCAAGTTCACCAGTATCCAAACAGGCCGGAACCTAACTGAGATTGAGGTCAACCAGATCAACTTCATCATCAAGAAGCGGGCTTATAGATTTATCGCGGCGGCCAAGGAAGAATGGCTTTATCCCGAACAGAACATCCCGTCAGATCACTGGCGCAAGCTCAATGAGCAGTACCTGCTGATGCCTGACCCGCGATCGATGTCATTCAGTCGCGAAATCGTCATCGGCTACAAGACCGGCGGATCGGAAAGATTTGACGAATACGGTCGCCGGCCCGGTCATAAGTCGTTCAAGGACGAGATTCTCGCTGAGCGAGAGTGGCGAACATTCCACGCGTTTCAAGGCGAGTTCGCTAGGCTTTTCGGGCCTAAACGCAGAGGCATATCATTTGAATTCGACCGCCTCATGAAATGCGAGGACAGTTCAGATTGTCATCAGCATTACCTGGATCTCGAAAAGAAATTCCTTCCGCCGCACGTGCGCCCACGACGTGGGCGTCGCTCGACCTGAGGATTCAAAGAAAATCTTTGGTTCGCGGTATTTTGTCATACGGTCGTCTTTATCCTTATGTCAACGGCACCAGCTGCGCCGGCCGCCGTCCCACGGCCGCGCCAAGCCTTCCGCAACCAGAATGTCGCCGAGCGACCGTCCCCGCCGCTCGATAACGCGGAGCTTGCGGCCGTAGCCGTCCTCATCGCGGCCGCTGGCGGGTGTCACCTCGAAAGGCCCCTCGTTCATCAATTCGACAAGCCGCTCTGTCGCCTGGCGTCCGAGTGCAGCCTCGGACGCGCACTTGGGATTGGGGACCTCCGGCGCATCGATGTCTGCGAGGCGGATCTTCGTGCCGCCGTACCAGATCGTGTCGCCATCGACGACGCAGTCGTGCCTGAAGCCCCCTTCGCAAAGCGGAAAGTTGCCGGACGCCTCGGCCGCGGGAATGTCGGGGCTTAGAGCCGACGCAGGAAAGGTCGGAAGATTGCGATAGGGAAGATTGAGATACAGCGTTGCTCCGGCAAGGAGTATCGCAATCCAGAGCAGCACATCCGGCCAGCGCCGCCGCTGACGGATTCCCAATCGTCGTCGCAACTGTCGGCGTTTAATCAGCTGGGTGACGTAGCCCAACTAAGGAACCCCTTCCACATCATTCGACTACGGAGGGCTCCCATAGTCCGCCGGAATCATTAATCGGTCGTGAACGTCTTCTCCGCCGGCAGGTAAAGGCCGGTTGCGCTGCGTTCTTCTCCCTGCTCGCTACCGACACCGGTGTACCAGGGTATGCGCAGCTTTCCGTTGTACGTTGCCCGCTGGCTGCGCTAGTGGTACAACCGCGAAGGGCACTATACAAGTCCGTCTCGGGGAAGTGGTGGTGGCTGCGACGATGCCTAGAAAGCTATCGGTCTTGCTATGTGAGGACATGGATGAGTTCTCCAGCACGTTCGTGCAACAGCAAGGTCGGTACTTTGATGTGGACATATGTAACGATGTGCACTGCTTGCGCGGTTATCTAAGAGACCTCGATAAGAATGGCCGCCTTCCGGATCTTGTGCTTCTGGATTTGTTTTCGCGGCGAGACGACGTTTTGGATGATGAAAAGTTTCGTACCAAAAGGCATGAGGTAGATACCGACGTAAGAGAAATATGCGATTTACTCAAGAACACTGGTGAAAATGCTCGAACAATACTTTCAGCGCATGGCATTGATTATCTCAAAGATATCCGAAAAGATTTTCCAGAATACAAGTTGCCCATACTGTTGTACTCAAGGCTAGGCCCATACATCCTGCAGCCGGAAGAAGCTGCCGCTGTTGATGAGTATAATTCAGAGTTTCTATTGAAATGGATCGGACATGATGAGCAGCGGAAAAAGATTGAGCGCTTCTTTTATAAATGGTGCTCGCAACATCATCCGATCGCGCTGGAGATATCAAGAAAGCTATCGACTCTACCGCGCTCTCTGGCAGAGGCCGTGGCGATACCTTTGAAGACGGGGCAATTCGAGGCAGCAATAAGGCAAGGCTTTATTAGACTTAATAAGTTCTTGCAAGATAGCCTGAATTGCACACGCGATGGAAAGAGCTTATTTAATCACATGAAGCAAGAGCTTCCGAAGCGCGGCAGGCGTCGCGCTGGCGAAGAAAATGAGCAATTTTACTCGCGCGCAAATGCAGTGTGCAATCTTTACTATAGTATTTTTGTCCTCAAAAGGAACTACTTTGCACATAACTCCAAAGAAGAAGACTGGTGCGAGGCAGACATGTGCCTATCGGCCTACAACTTAATATGGAGAGAGGTCGAAGAGCTCATAGGTCACTCGGCATAATTCTACGTGCATCGTTGTTTGCACAAGGCCGGCTGGCCGAACCTCCTTCAATGAGCGGCAACATTGGCGGATCGTGCCAGAGGCGGTCGGGTTTCACGTAGCTTGTTCGTGGCGTTCAATATACCGCTCGAGCCGAGATAGTTCGAACCCCACGAGGAAGCCCACGCCGGCAAACAACACGCCGACCGCCGTGAGAACGTCCCGAGCGTCTCCGGTGAGATGCCAATCCCGCGGCACTTCATGGCACCATAGCGCGTAGAGGATGCCCATGGAGAAGGCAGAGAGAAGGCCGAAGGCTACATGCCGCATCGAGGGCTCCCGATCGCTTACGGCCGGAGCATACCGATCGTAATCTTGCGAAAGGGTGAACCCGCCCGACGTCGGGCCAGCCGAGCAGGTTGCCGGGGGCTGCCGCAGGGCGCGGTGATCAGCGTCTTTGCCACCTCGCCGCGGGTGGTCGCACAAACCACGGCGCGCCACAGGCTCGGCGCTCAACTCGCCTTACCCAATACCAGCCACACGGCCTCCCGCTCCTCCAACCCAGCGCCATCCATAGGCATCCCGCTCCCGTACCCCGCCGCAAAACCCAGCCCATCTCCCGACCCCGGTCAAAGAAGCGGTCGGGGCAGCCGTCGCATTTCCGGGAGAGCCCACACCAGGAGCGGTCAAATATCCGAGCGACCCCAAGCGGCCCTCTTCCGCACCACCCCGCACAGCTTGTCAAACCCCCGAGAGGTGCTACGCTGGCGCCACAAACGAGAGTATGCCGAACCCAGACTACCAACCAAGACCACGCTCAATCACCGGCAGCTTAGGCAAGCACACGCACAAAGCAAACCGAGCCGCACCCAGACGAACTACTACCGACCGTCCCTGTCCGTACTGCGCGGGGAGGGAAGTGGTAAAGAGCGGCAAGCGCAGAAACCTCGCGGATACGGTGCAGCTCTTTCTCTGCCGCCACTGCAGGCGGAAGTTTTCTCACCGCCCCTCGCCCCACATCACCTACCCGATCCACGCGATCATCGAGACGCTCTCCCTCTACAACCGCGGCTACACGCTCGAGGAGAGCGCCCGCAGGGCAGGGAAGCGCCACCACCTCTCCATAAGTAAACAGCTCGCGGCCACGTGGAAAGATCGCTACGCCGACCGGTTCCCGTACTTCCGCATCCGGGACGCAATCGCGAGCGCCTGCGCGCCCCACAGTCTCATTCTTTCTGCCCGCCTCCACCACGGCCAGGTCTATGATTTCTCGTACCATTGGGGAAAGACTGAACACCTCCTCGCAAGGAACGCACCCCAGAGCCCGCTCCATGACCAGGGCAAAGGGCGGACGCATCAAGGACAACACCGGTCGTTCGAGGCGCTCCGATTTTTTCTCGAGTCGGTGCCGACTGACACGCCGCACGATCTCTTTCGTGCCCAGCGCACCCGGGCCTCTCAGACCTCGACCCGGTTCAGTCTCTCGGAGGTCGCGATCATCGAGCGCAAGAACGCCGCGATCGAGATGGCACGTTTCGTGATCCCGACGGTATCGCGCAACACGAAACGTCACGAGACGCTGCAGGACTTCATGCTCGTGAATGACTCCGTGACGATCGCGGTTGAGGTGCCGCTGTTCCTCACGAGCGCGGACGTGCGGCACTTCACCGATGTGCTGGGCTTCTCAATCCCGTTTGCGGTCGAGAAGGGCGCGACCATCACCGGCCACATCGACATCCTGCAGATCAGGAACGGCATGATCCACATCCTCGACTACAAGCCGGACGCCAAGCACGACAAGCCGATCGAGCAGCTCATGGTCTACGCGCTCGCACTCTCACGCCGCACCGGCATGCGCCTCTACCACTTCAAGTGCGCGTGGTTCGATGACGAACACTACTACGAGTTCTATCCGCTCCACGTCGTGCACAAACGAAAGCCCGCGGCATGATGCCTGGGCTGTCTCGTTTTAGAGCCGTCAGATGACGCTTACGGATTTACTGCAGGAGCTGCAAGATTGCGATCACAAGCGCGCCTTGTGCAAACAGCAGTCCGGAGATCTTCCAGGAGAGACCCTGTATCTCACCCGTGAGCTGCATGCGAAGCTCGTTCAGATCAGCTTTGGTCGCGAGTTCGCTCAAATCAAGATCTTGTAAGACTTCCGTAAAAGCTTCGGCCTGATCCTGTGTGTAGCCACGCTCCACAAGCTTTGTTATGACTTTATGTGTGTCGGCGACGATCGTTGCCATACAATATTCAGAATACCATGCGACCACCCGCATGCAAACTGCGCACACAAAACTACCGCCATCGAAACCTGTGGATAATGCATGATAACAACTTTTATCATGCGCTATACTGTAGTGCATGGATGCGTCATCGAAACTTCCACAACGGAACGATAAATCACTTCTCAGGCCGGATGCACACTCGTTCGTCGTGCCCGCACTTGTCGCTGCCGCCGGTGAGGACGCGGCGCGGCATTTCATCAACTTCTTTATCGCGAGCATCCGCAACCGACATACCCGCCGTAGCTACGCGCGCCAGGCCGAGCTCTTCCTGTCATGGTGCCAGGCGCACGGTCTTACTGACATTCGTCAAGTCCGCACTGAGCACGTGGCCGCCTATATCGAAGGATTGAGCCGGAGCTCTCTTGAGCCAGCGAGCGTGAAGCAAGCACTCTCGGGCTTGCGCATGCTTTTCTCGTGGCTCGTCGTCCACCAGGTCGTGCCGCAAAACCCGACCGCCTCGGTACGCGGCCCGAAGCTTGTCGTGTCGGAGGGCAAGACGCCCTACCTGCCTCCCGAGGAGGTCGTGCGGCTCATCGAGAGCATCCCGACCGATACGCTCGTCGGCTTGCGTGACCGCGCGCTCATTGGGGTGATGGCCTACACCTTCGCCCGCGTGGGTGCCACGGTCGGCATGAACGTCGGCGACTTCTACCCTCAGGGCAAGCAGTGGTCGCTACGGTTTAAGGAAAAGGGCGGCAAGCGCAAGCAGATCGCCGCCCACCACAAGCTCGAGGAGTACATGGACGCCTACCTCACCGCCACGGGCATCGGCGAGGAGAAAGGCACTCCCCTTTTCCGCACCGCCCACGGGAAGACCGGCATGCTCACCGAGAACCGCATGACGCAGCCCGACGCCTGGCGCATGCTGCAGCGGCGTGCGCGGAAGGCTGGCGTCACGACAGCCGTATGCAATCACTCGTGGCGCGCAAGCGGGATTACGGTCTTCTTAGAGAACGGCGGCTCGATCGAGATGGCACAGTACATGGCAGGCCACGCCGACCCCCGCACGACCAAGCTCTATGACCGGCGACGCCAGGTCGCCTCCCGCGGGGAGGTTGAGCGGATACGGTATGAGAAGAAGCAAGGGACGCCGGGGGACGCCTAGAACGCAACCGATCGTCTTTGCACGTTCTTTCGAGCCTTACGAGAAAAGCGACCGGCATGGAGCGGCCGAGTTGGGGTTCGGCCGCGACAGCAAAAGGCGTCGGGGTTGGGTTCCCGGGGCCATGTACCGCTTCCCTACCGACGCCGGTACGTCTCATCGCTACGGCGCTCGATCGCAACCACCTCGATCCACTCCTCATCAATGTTTAGATCAAACAGTATGCGGTACGCACCCAGTCGCCGCCGAAAGGCAACGCCATAGTTCGTGAGGCGCTTCACGTCGCCCACATACGGATCACCCTCCATCTCCCAGCGCATCGATGAGCCTCGTTCGCTCGGGCGCAGGAAGTTTAGCGAGCTGCTTTTGTGCGGTGTGAGCGACGATGACCGTCCATCCCATGCCGGAGCTGGTTAAGAGTAATGTAGTCGCCGCGAGCGATCTCCCTCCTGCCGCGCTCCAGGGCGGCGATCTCGCTTCTGGTCGCATCGCTGGTGGGGATGCGTTTCAGGTAGTGACGAAGGGCCTCCCGGATCATCTCGGAGCGATTTCTAAGCTCAAGCCTTCCCTGCTCTTCCGCAGCCTTCACCATTGCCGCAGGTAGCGATATAGTTATTCGTGTTGTTGTGCTGGTCTTTGTGTGCATAGCGTACGTGTATGATAGTGTAATACTTTTTATGTAACGTGCAAGTGCATGAGCGTAGTACGCCTCTCACATATCAGTGCTATAGTAATTCTTAGCTTCTCCCCACGCTGCGGCGCGCTATTCCGGTGCGTCGCCTGTGAGGAGAAGGCCCATGGCTCTTTCCAAGGAAGAACGCCTGACGAAGCTCCACAAACTGGCGGAGATCGAAGGCTACGAAACTGTCTCCGATATGCTCGAAGCGACGACGTGTGATGCCGTTTCGCCGGCTATCTGCGTTGCCGAAGACTGCGATTACACGGTCGAGATGGAACCAGACCAGGATCAGGGCTGGTGCGATCAGTGCCACAGGAACACCGTCGTCGCAGCGCTCGTCCTGGCGGAACTCATCTGATGCGCCCGAAGGTTCGCGAACTCAACGACGCCTTCCGGACAACCTTTCGCGGCGGACGCGTCTGCATGACCGGCGGCATCGCGTCGCTCCCCGATGATATCCGTGCCGAGATCCTGGGGAAAGTCAGGGCATTCAGCGAGTTCACCGAGGATAACGATCCCCACGGAGAGCACGACTTCGGCGTCGTCGACATCGCCGGGCACAAGGTATTTTGGAAGATCGACTACTACGACACCGCGATGCTCTACGGCTCGGAAGATCCGGTCGACCCATCAAAAACAACCCGGGTGCTGACGATAATGTTCTCCGACGAATACTAGCCCGCCACGCGCGGGCTTTTCGTTGCGCCCAACGCTACACCGGTATAGTTGATGCGCCGTAGAGCGCGCGGTACTCGTTCTCGTCCTTCATCCTCTCCACGAGAAAATGCACCCACTCTTTCGTGTAAAGGTAATCCCTATGTGCCTTGTCGTAGATGCAGTAGCGCTGGTTGGTAGACTCGGGCTTTTCTGATCCACTCTGCGGGCGTACATTATACCGTCGCCAGCATCGCTGGTGGGTGGTGCTGTTGAATTTCTCCTTGAGCTTCTTTCCGCGCTGAACCATCGGATTACCTAGTGCCCTCTGCACTGCACTTACTACCCCACCAGGTTTAAGAAGATCCTGGTTCACTATTGGCACCTGCCTTAGCTTAATCAACGCAGGAATCTTGCTAACCTCCGCCCTCTGTTCTGGTGTGAGCTTGTCGTATTGAACAAACTGGATGGAAAGAGCGTCCTGCGACTGGTGATTAGCCACTTGAATGAGAAATGCTTTGAAGGCGAACTGACCACTGCTCATCGCCTCTGGTGTAATCGTGCTGCGGTAACTGTCGATGAAGCGCTTTAGCTCGCGCGCGTGCTTGTTGGTCTTTGCTGTCTCCGCGAGCGAGGTTCCGCTCGGGAATAACTGTAGCGCAAACGACAACGATTCCCGCAACCGGTACTTCGTGCCGAACTCCGCGCCGATCAACGCATCGAAGTTCAACAAAAGCGCTTGGCATTCACCGAAAATCTCGGCATCCAGCTGTGGCAGGTGGCGGTGCTCGATCTTGTTGCGAAGCGGGATGAAAAACTCGAGGTTTTTTCGCACCGGGTTACCTACATCAGGCCCCCAGTATTGCCTGGCGCATTCCTTAAGCTCCCAGTGTTTATAGTCCCCGTCGACGATCTCGAAACGCCCGCGTGCATTTTTGTAGTAGGGGCGAGCATTCCGCCGAAGGAGGATGGCGTGCAGCAGGGATGTCCAGGCGATAACCATTAGAGCTATATATCCAGCCGACCGGAATGCGATCGACGGCTTGTTGTACACCTCGATCGCAAGGAGCGCGGAGTCGCGCGCCTTTTGGACATACGGACGTATGGTTTTACTTACGCGTCGGATTTTTGACATGCATTACAAGCAAGATACGGCGTGCAACTAGAGGAAACTCTTAGAGTTCACCCCCTAAACGCCTTGTCGAGCACGGACGGGAGGAGGTCGGCAAGCTCAGTGGTAGTCTCCGCTTGGCAAGGTGACATCGACCGCGGCTTCATTCCGAATACGTCACCGAAAAGATCGTATCCTCGAGCCACTTGCGGAAACTATCATTGTCGCTGAACTGCTTGAAGAGCTCGGTATCGTCCTTAAGCACCGCAGTCATGACGCGCGCGAGCGCCTTGTTATGTTCGACGCGGGCGTTCTGAAGGTCAGAGTTCTTCATCGCGTTTCGGTATGCTTTGTCAGCGGCGACCTTAGCGGGAATGTCCTCGGTGATGAGGCGGCGGACACGATCAGCATCCGACCACTGCACGTTGCCGAACTGATCATTGAACGTCTTAATGATGTTGCTCAGACGGTCAAGCTCAGGCTCTCCCTTTCCTCCCCCCGCATCGGTCGGCACCGGCTCGACCTCGCCATCTTGATCGGGTAGCTGGATCTTCACCGCCGCCTTCTTCTCGACACGGTAACTATCCATGTCGATCGCTTCGAGGATACCTTTCGACAGATCCTCTTCCTTCGGCGCCGGCAGCTTCGGTACAAGGAAGTTGAGGAAGATAGATAGCTTCTCCCACTCCGCATTGGTGTAAGGCAGGATCGCAGAAAGGAAGCCATAGGTGCGCAAGAACCCCTTGGCTTGGCGCTTGAAGTCGACCTGCCCGTCTTCGTCTAGCTCGTCGTTGTAGGTGCCGACACATGCGTCGAGGATCGGATCGAGCTGCGCACGGTCGGCGCCCTCGAGGTAGAGCGAAACGAGCACGTCGACCTGTTTGGGCGTATAGACCTCGTAGCCGTCGAGGGCGGCCTTAAGATCGTGGAGCTTATTGGAATCGGTCTCGCGGCTAAGGATCGTGGTGCGATAGTACGGAGCGAAGGCCGTTTCGATCGTGTCTGTATCGTTCATGAAGTCGAGCACGAAGACGTCGTGCTTCTTCGGGTGCGCACGGTTAAGGCGTGAAAGCGTCTGTACCGCCTTTACCCCGGAGAGCGGCTTGTCGACATACATCGTGTGCAGAAGCGGCTCGTCGTAGCCGGTCTGGAATTTGTCGGCGCAGACGAGGAATCGGTACGGGTCTTCTTTGATACGATCGGCGATGAGGTTTGACGAAAAACCGTTCTGCGATGCCTCAGTGACCTTCGTTCCCGCGTACTCGTGCTCCCCCGAGAAAGCGACGATCGCACGGTAAGGGCTCTTACGCTCCTTGAGGTAGCTTTCGATCGCATGAAAGTATTGAATTGCGCGTTCGATACCGCCCGTGACCACCATCGCTCGCGCCTCGCCGCCAATCTTGTTAAGGGCGAGCACCTGCTCGTGGAAATGATCGACCATGATCTCTGCCTTGAGAGCGATCGCGTGCTCGTGGCTCTCGACGTACCGCCGGAGCTTTTTCTTCGCACGCTTGGTGTCAAACTCGGGGTCACTTTCGACCGTCTTCACCAGCTTGTAGTAGCTGTTAACCGGCGTGTAACTCTTTAGGACGTCGAGTATGAAGCCCTCGTCGATGGCCTGCTTCATGGTGTAGCTGTGAAAGGGACGGTGCTTGGTCTCGCCACCGTCCTGATACTGCTCCCCAAAAAGCTGCAATGTCTTGTTCTTGGGTGTCGCCGTAAAGGCGAAGTAGCTCGCATTCGCAAGCATCTTACGCGCTTGCATCCGCTTCTCGATGGCGTCGTTTACCGTGTCCTCGGGGTCGGAGTCGGCAAGCGCTTCATTCATCGCGCCGGACGCTCGCCCGCCTTGGCTTGAGTGGGCCTCGTCAATGATGATCGCGAACGTTCTGCCGCGGTGCTCGCTTCCGATCTCATCGAGGATGAACGGGAACTTCTGCACCGTGGAGATTATGATCTTCTTATTCCCCTCGATAAACTTGCGGAGGTCACCTGAGTGCTCGGCATGGCCCACGGTCGCACCAACCTGGGCAAACTGTTTGATGGTGTCCTTGATTTGCTTATCGAGAACGCGCCGATCGGTGACGACGATGATGGACTCGAAGACCTTCTTCCCCTCACGCTCGCGCCCGACGAGCTGGTGCGCGAGCCACGCGATCGAGTTCGACTTACCGCTTCCCGCCGAGTGCTGAATGAGGTAGCGCTTCCCCGCCCCCGCTGCTGTCACGTCCACAAGGGTCTTCCTGACGACGTCGAGCTGATGAAAGCGCGGGAAGATCTGCTCGCGCTTCTTCCTCCCCGTCTTCTCGTCCTTTCTCTCGACGATCTGGGCGTAGTTCTCAAGTATATCGGTGAGACCAGGCGGCGTAAGAATCCGCTTCCAGAAGTAGTCGGTCTTAAGGCCCTCCGGGTTCGGCGGGTTTCCGGCCCCATCGTTCCAGCCCTGATTGAAGGGCAAGAACCACGACGCCTTTCCGGCAAGGCGCGTACAGAACTGCACTTCCGCGTCGTCAATCGCAAAGTGCGCGACGCAGCGCCCGAACTGGAAGAGGAGCTCGCGCTGATCGCGGTCGCGCTTGTACTGCTCGACCGCATCACCGACCGTCTGCTTGGTGAGGCTGTTCTTAAGCTCAAAGGTCGCAATGGGAACGCCGTTGATGAAGAGGCACACGTCGAGCGCGAGCTGCGTTTCGTCGCGGCTGTAGCGAAGCTGCCGCGTCACGCTGAAGCGATTTGCCGCACAGCGCTCTTCGGCCTTCTTGTTTCCAGGGGTTGGGGTGCCGTAGAAGAGGTCGAGGTGGTGCGCCCCGTGCTTTACGCCGCGGCGTAGCACGTCGATCACGCCGCGCTTGGTGATCTCCCCTTGAAGCCGCGCGAGAAACTTTCGCCGAGTGGGATTGTCGTCACTGAGATTGAGAGCTTCCGCCTGGATCTCTTGCGTCGCGTTGAGAAAATGACGGAGCTGAACGAGGTCGATCGCATACTCGCGATCGTAGTCGTTTGCGCTTCCGACGACCCAACCTCTCGCCGCCATGTCGACGACGATGAGCGCTTCCAGTCCCTTTTCGCTGGTGTCGGTTTTCATACGGCAAGTGCTTCGGTTTCTAAAACGTTGTCTTCGGTGGTCTCCTCTTCCGTGATCTCCTCGAGTTCGCCGGTGGCCTCGCCTTGTTCATCTTCAGCAGGGAGGCTCACGGCTACTTCGCGCACGTCGAGCTTACCGGTAACTACATCGGCGACCAGGCGAGTGCGGTATTCGTTTAACAGCGCAATCTCGCGGCGCGCCTTTACCTGCGCTTCATCGGTCACCGCGAGTTCTCGATCTAGATGGCCCGTGATCGCCCGTTGCTCGCCCAATGGCGGTAACGGCAGTCGAAGCAGCGAAACAATTTCGCAGTTTAATGCCGCCTGATTACCTCCACGACCGGCCTCGCGTACGGTTTTGTAAAAGCCCGTCAGCATGTAACGGAGGTATCGACCCTCGACGGGCTTGCCAGGCACAATGGCAGCCAAATTCTGGTTTATGCACGCGTCGATATTGAGCAGCGCGCACATGCCCCGCGTCTTACCTTGCCCAACAAGCCCGAGAATAACCGAACCACGCGGGACTAGGTCAACTGATGTCTCACGGAACGCAACCTCCGTAATAAACTCTGATGCGCTCTCAACGACACCATCATTGACTTTTCCACTCGATAGCCACGGTATAGTACCGTTATTCCAGTACCTCGACTGGTTGCGGCTTGGTGTCGTTCCGTTAAAAACACGGCCCATGCTGCCAAGCTTGCGAAGCTCCCAATGCTTCGGCACGTCGTCAAGCCACTCCACACCCGAGGGCTTGAGGCGCACGTTCGGATCGAGTCCGCGCGTGACCGCCTGCTGGATGATGGCCTGCTTTTGCTCCTCGAGGAGCTTGATCAGCTTCTGCCTTGCGCGGATGTAGCGCCGGATCTTCCGATCGGCGTGGTCGAGAAAGCGAACGATGGCGGATTGTTCGGTTGAGGATGGATAAGCGAGCGCCATATTGCCGACGAACTGCCAGTCAGCCCTCGGCATTTTTGCTCCAAAAGTTGATGCATCAACAATATCGATGATAGGCTTTGCCCTTAATAGATGCTCAAGAAAAGCGGATTGCAATTTATAAGATTGAGTTCGAAGGACAAAAAACTCTCCAACACAAACACCTCGCCTTTCAGGTCTTGCCACCTTTGCAAGATAAGGTCGGAGCTTGCCAAATAGAACATCATTGACCTTAAACTTTTTCACGTGACTTTCAAAGGCTGTATCGGTGTTGGTTGACCGGATGCGCCCTGTCCAGCTTTCGACGTGCTCCAGTGCAACATATAAGTCGTCGGACTCTGCTGATGCTGTTTGTTCAACGATGTTCGAGGCGCGATTCTTCAGACGTTCGATTTCCCAATGCTCTGGCACCGCCCCGAGCCACGGCACGCCGGAGACTTTCATTACGGGATAGGGTTTGAGGCTGCTGATCATGGTGACGGTTAGCCGATGATCTCGTGCAGGAGGCCCTCAGTCTCCTTCTCGAGCGCGAGGATGTCAGCCTTGATCTCGTCAAGCGTGCGCAGCGGTTGCGGCTTGTAGAAATAGCGGGTGAAGCTGATCTCGTAGCCGATCTTAACGCTCTCGGGGTCGTACCAAGCGTCCAGCGCGTGCGGCAGCACCTCACGGCAGATGAAGGCTTCGATGCCGCCCTCCTCAAGGAGCGGCACCTGCTCGGTGTCGCGCAGCTCGGAGTCGCTCTCGTATTCGACGACGTGCGGCTTTCCATAGGAGAGTTCTTCAAACCGGCCGCGGATCGGGTCGGCCGTGGCCTTGCTCGGCTTGTAGATTTTCTTGACGACCGGAGCGGCGTTCTCGTCTCGCACCGCGAGCGTGTTCTGGAGGAGTTTCATCCGCTTTGCGGTGAGCTTCACCCCCTTCTTCTCTGCAAGCGGCGCGAGGGCATCCAGGAAATCATTATAGTCGGTGTACGACGGCTCGAGCTTCGGTGTCGCAACGTCGATCAAACTCGCGAGCGGCTTTTCATTCGCCTCTGCGCACGCACCGCGGAAGCGGTCGCGGCTCTCCTCGTCGAGGTCAACACGTAGCCGGAGCGGACGTTCGATCGTAACCTTGGAATAGCCGAACGCTTCGTTGCGGAAGATCTTCGACTGCTCGCTCTCCTTAAAGGCAAGGAACGTGTCGCAGATCCGGGTGATGTCTTCTTCGGAGAGCTCGCAGTTTTTCTTGCCGAGGTTTTTGCGCAGTGGCTTGTACCAAGCTGTTGCGTCGATGAGTTGCACCTTGCCCTTGCGGTGCTCCGGCTTTCGGTTCGTGAGCACCCAGACGTAGGTCGCGATGCCGGTGTTGTAGAACATGTTGAGGGGCAGCGCGACGATCGCCTCGAGCCAATCGTTCTCGATGATCCAGCGGCGGATGTTGCTCTCTCCCTGCCCCGCGTCGCCGGTGAAAAGCGAGGAGCCGTTGTGCACTTCAGCGATGCGACTACCGAGCACTGTGCCGTGCTTCATTTTCGAGAGCAGGTTAGCAAGGAAGAGCATCTGCCCGTCGCTTGAACGGGTGATGAGCGAGTACTCGGGATCGTCCGCGTGCTCGATCAGGAAGCGCGGGTCTTTGATTCCGTCCTTCCCGCCCATCCGGTCGAGGTCGCCCTTCCAGCTTTTTCCATAGGGCGGATTCGAGAGCATGAAGTCGAACTCGCGGGAGGGGAACGCGTCGTTCACGAGCGTCGAATACTCGGGGCCGCCGATGATGTTGTCGGCGGCATCCCCTTCGCCCTTGAGCAAGAGATCGGCTTTGCAAATTGCATACGTCTCGGCATTGATCTCCTGGCCATAGAGATGCGTGGCAACCTCCTTGCCATGCTCGTGCGCGAGCTCCTGGAGCGTCTCTTCGGCTACGGTGAGCATACCGCCTGTACCGCACGCGCCGTCGTAGAGCAGGTAGGTGCCGGACTCGATCTTGTCGGCGACCGGAAGGAGAATGAGCCGCGCCATGAGGCGCACCGCGTCGCGCGGCGTCCAGTGCTCCCCTGCCTCCTCATTGTTCTCTTCGTTGAACCTGCGGACGAGCTCCTCGAAGATCGTGCCCATCCCATGGTTGTCGAGGCCGGGGTATTTGACCGCGCCGTCTGCATTGAGCACGGGGTTCGGGCTGAGGTTCACTTGCGGGTCGAGGAACTTTTCGATGAGCGTGCCGAGCGCATCTGCTTTCGAGAGACGCGGGAGCTGATTACGGAACTCAAAGTTGTCGAGGATGTCCTGGACGTTCGGGGAAAAGCCATCGAGGTAGGCCTCGAAGTCGGCTTTGAGCTGCTGCTGGCTTGATCGCAGGTCGCGGAGCGTGAACTTTGAAGTGTTGTAAAAGGCCTGGCCGGACGCTTGGCGGAGTGCGGCATCCTGGTTGGTGATGCCCGCCTTATCGAGATTTACTTTCATGTCCAAGACCGCCTGTTTGGTGGGCTCGAGCACGGCGTCGAGGCGGCGAATCACCATCATTGGCAACATGACGTCGCGGTACTTGCCGCGCACATAGAGGTCGCGGAGCACATCGTCGGCGATGCCCCATATGAAGTTCGTAAGCCAATTCAAATCGCCATTTGTCATATTATCTCTGCGATCTCACGCAATGCGCGTATCCTAGCACACATTTGGGGGTGAAAAACGTGTGGCTGGTTGGGTTTTGCCGCGACAACGCCGTGCCCATGCTATGCGTCGCCCGCTGTCGCCCACGCCGTGTTTCGCCTCTTCCCTCCCTTCCTCTAAACCGTTTATGGCATTTCTGTACAGCGTGGCGCAAGATGTTGCGCCGTCGTGTCGCCCTGTGTCGCTTATGTGGTGCTAGTGAGTTCGACTCGTCCGTACGACACCGCGGACGTTAGGCGTTCCTCGAAATCGGATAACCGTCCGAATTGGAAGCACTTCGACCGCGCCGGCGCCACAGACGAACCCGAGTCCGTGGCGCCGCTTGGCGTTCGATGGTGCCCGGGGCGAGACTCGAACTCGCACTCCCTCGCGGGAACTGGATTTTGCCTCCCACTACGACTTTCGCCGCCGCTTTCGCGTTTGTGGTCTGGACTGTCCCTTCACCATTGCGGCCGCGGGCCGCTGTAGGTGGGTGCCTACCAGTCTCTACACCTTCCTCGCGAACGAGGCTTGGCTCGGGATTACCATCAGCACGACCTGGAAGGCTTCCCCGACTTTGACACCTTTGTTACCTCGCAGTTTCCTGCGAGGAGACCCAACCTGAGTCCAGCGCGTCTGCCAATTCCGCCACCCGGGCGAAGTGGCCGCAAATGTAGTGGTCAGGATCACTCGGCGCAACCGACACGCTCGGCGAGCGTGTCGCACGCAGTGGCGCACCAGGGTGCATCTTTGGGAGCCTCACGGATCGCGCGCCTTTGATGTCGCTGCGGCGACCAGTGAGGGGCGAGCTCGCCGACGAACGTTGATCGCCGCGGCGTCAAGCTGCGTCTTGATGTGCGACGCGTAGAACTTCTCGATCATCTCGACGCTCGTGCGGCAGTTTTTTGCGATCTGGTAGATGTCGGCTCCCTCCATGAGACGAAAGCAGATGTAGGTGTGCCGCAGGCTGTAGGCGGTGCGCCGATTGCCGTCGCGGTCAAACTTCAAATTCTCTTCCGCGAGGATCGTGTTGAAGAGCTCCCGGTGGGTAAGCGGAAAAAGACGATCCGTAGGCTTAGGCGTGTTCCGCTCCTTGAGCCGCTCAAAGGGGCGGACGGCGCCTGTCGTGCTTTTGCAGAAACCGACGCCGCGCTTTCCCCGCACGTCGATCTCAAGAATCGGTTCCTCCATGGCGTCGTCCTTCACGACGACCACGTCGCGGTACTCGAGGCGGGCAGCCTCATCTGGCCGCAGACCCGTGTTCGCCATGAAGAGCACGTAGTCGTGGAGCTGCTCGCACGCCCACTGCCATCGTCCTTCGGCTTTTCGAGCTCGACGCCGTGTTGCTTCGTAAAGCTGGCGGTACTCGTCGTGAGAGAACCATGCCCGGTGCGTTACCTTGCCGGAGGTTTTGTACGGTACCGAAAGGTCGGGTAGGTGCTGGAGCCACCCATGGCGTATTGCCGTTTTGAGCACCTGCCGCAGCGCAACGATTTCCTGATGGATGGTGCTTCGAGCGGGTAGCTTCCCGGTCTTTGAGGTTTCCCGCCGATGGAGGCGGTACTCCTGGACGAGGCCTGGCGTTATTTCCGAGAGGCCCCGGTCGCCGAAAAACGGAGTGAGGTGGACACGGAGCCGGTCTTTCTGCCCTTGAACGTACTTGGGGCTGCGCTGCCCCTCGGTGATAAGCTCGAACTCCCGCTCAAAGAGCTTCGCCGCATTGCGGAAGGTCTTTTCCTTCTTGAGCTCGCCACGTCGGAGCTTGCCCTTGAGCTCAAGGTACCAATCTTCGGCAAAGTCCTTCGCCGCGGCCAAGCTCTCCTCGTGCGTGCTGACTCGCTGGTTTCTTCCCGCGAGGTAGGCCGAGCACTGCCAGAAGCGGCTGTTCTCCCGCTTGTAGACATGGAGCTTGCCGCCCATGAGGGTGTGGTGTGCCATTGCCCGCGACCCGGACGAAAAAACGCCGTTTTGTGTAAGGGATGTGGAAGGTAGCAGAGGCCTTCCAAAGCCGCAATGATGGCTATAAGCTATTGATGCCCTTATAGCTTATTTTGCCATTCGTGCAGCTGCGCCGGGTTTTGAGTCTGCCGCGTCTGCCAATTCCGCCACAGGGGCTTGTATGCGGATGTTAGCCTGCCTCTTTGCCCGGTCAACTCCCCATCGTCAGAGCGCTGGCCGCTCGGATGCGTCCCCGCTATATGAGAGCAATGTTTAACAACCGGTCCGATACCTCCCACCGCGCCCAACCGGCTCGCCCTTGGCTCCTGGGCACGTTGCTGGTCAGTCTCGGCGCGCTGGCGGTCGCTCTCGCTGGGCAGTTTGCTTTCGGCCTCGATCCTTGCATTCTCTGCCTCTACGAACGCATCCCCTACGTCGCCGTCGCCGTCGTTTCGACGATCGGCCTCGTTCTGCCACTGGGCGATCGACAGCGTCGACGGTTGCTCGCCTTTGCCGGCTTGGTGTTTGCTGCGGCGACAATCCTGAGCGTTTATCACGTGGGGATCGAACAGCATTGGTGGGCATCGTCGATTCCCGGCTGCGTCGGGACACCGGTTCAAAACATGAGCACCGACGACTTACGTACCGGCATTCAGGCTCCTCTCAGGTCCTGCGATCAGGTGGATTGGTGGCTGTTCGGCCTCACCCTCGCCGCATGGAACGCCATTGTTTCCTTCATTCTTGCCAGCGCGTGCCTGTTGGCCGCTCGGCGTCAAGGAAGAGCCTCACATGACTGACGTTTTCGACAAGCCCAACCGCATGCCAGGTGACGGGGACGCCGGCGATCTGGTCGCCCGCGTCGTTCGCGTTGACCACGCGGGAGAGTATGGCGCCGTCCGTATCTACGAGGGACAATTGAGCATTCTCGGTCGCACCCCGGAGGCGGCGGTGATCCGTGAGATGGCCGACAAGGAGCGCGAGCACCTGGCAACCTTCGAGCAGTTGCTCCCGGAACGACGGGTGCGGCCAACCCTGCTGCAACCACTCTGGCATGTTGCCGGCTTCGCGCTTGGAGCGGCAACGGCCCTGCTCGGGCCGCGAGCGGCGATGGCTTGTACGGTCGCCGTCGAGGAAGTGATCGACGCCCATTATGCGAAGCAGGTGGCAGCGCTTGAGGGCACCGAACCGGAACTGAAGGCCATCTGCGAACGCTACCGGGAGGATGAACTCGAGCACCGATCGGTGGCGCTCGCTCACGACGCCGAGCAGGCGCCGGCGTATCGGCCGCTCACCGCTGTGGTCAAAGCTGGCTCCCGCGCCGCCATCTGGCTATCGGAACGACTCTAGGACCCGCTGGAAATCCGGCGGCGCCCCGAGACGAGGCAGGCGACGATCCCGCGGAGTGTCCGCACCTCCTGCTCGGTAAAGCCTGCGCGGCCGAGGGCATTGCGCAGATTGCGTACCATCGTCGGCCGCTGCTGGACATTGCGAAGAAAGCCGCAGGTATCCAATTCGCTTTCGAGATGCTCGAACAGGCCAAGCAGTTCCGTCTTCCGTGCCGGACGCGTTTCTGGCGGCATGGCGAGCAGCGACGACGGCGACTGGTCGGCGCAAGTCAGCCATTCGTAGCCGATCAACAGCACCGCCATCCCAAGATTAAGGGAGCGGAAGGCGGGATTGAGCGGAGCGGCGACGATGGCATCCGCCAGCGCCACCTCGTCGTTGACGAGACCTTTCGCCTCCCGGCCGAAAAGGACCCCAGCGTGACCGCCGGCCGCCATGTGATGGCGGATTTCCGCTGCCGCCCGCCTGGGCATGACGACACGCTTGGTCATGTCGCGTTCGCGGGCGGTGGTCGCAAAGACCAGCGTAAGATCGCCGATCGCCACGGCCGCCGACGGATACAGCCGCGCCCGATCAAGAACGACATCCGCACCCGACGCGGCGGCGACCGCCTTGTCGTTGGGCCAGGGTTCGCGCGGCGCCACGAGGCGGAGATCGGTCAGACCGCAGTTCAGCATGGCCCGCGCTGCCATCCCGATATTTTCGCCGAGCTGAGGCTCGACGAGAATGACGGCGGGACCGGGCGCGAGTGTCGCCGAGCGGCTCCTGTCGGTACCAGCCACAGGAGTCAGTGGGCAGCGACAGCGCGTTCCCGATACAGCTTATAGACGATCGCGTCGCGCAACGCCCGGTACGACGCATCGATGATGTTGGTCGATACCCCCACCGTCGACCAATGATTACCGTGGCCGTCGGCGCTTTCGATCATCACTCGGGTGACCGCCCGCGTCCCGTCGCCGGGTGTGAGAATGCGCACCTTGAAGTCAACGAGACGCACGCTCGCCAGCTCGGGGTAAACCGGGGTCAGCACCTTGCGCAGGGCCGCGTCGAGCGCATTGACCGGACCGTTGCCCTCCTCCACCGTCATGAAGCTGTCAGCGCCCACGGAGAGCTTCACCGTTGCCTCAGACAGCGTCACCAGTTCTCCCTTGGCATTCCAACGGCGCTCGTCGATGACCCGGAAGCCCTTGCAGCGAAAATACTCGGGCAGGCCCTCGATCGCATCCCGGGCCAGCAATTCGAAGCTCGCTTCCGCGCCGTCAAAGGCATACCCATCGAACTCGCGCGCCTTCACCGTTTCCAAGAGCTTCGTCACCTTCGGATCGTTGGCGTCCATGTCCAGACCAATTTCGCGGAAGCGGGCGAGGATGTTGGACCGGCCGGCCTGGTCGGAAACGACAATGCGGCGATGGTTGCCGATGAGTTCGGGAACCACATGCTCGTAGCAGCGGGGGTCCTTCTCCACCGCCGAGACGTGCAGGCCCCCCTTGTGAGCAAATGCCGACTCTCCCACGTAGGGTGCGTTGCGGATCGGCGCTCGGTTCAGCCGTTCGTCAAGAAGGCGAGACACGTGCGTCAGCCGCGTCAGATCGGTCGCCGTCAGCCCGGTGTCGAACCCCATCTTCAGAGTCAGGGTCGGGATGATCGCCATCAGATCGGCATTGCCGCAGCGCTCGCCGAGCCCGTTCAGCGTGCCCTGGACCTGCCGCACCCCGGCATGCACGGCGAGCAGCGAGTTGGCAACGGCGTTTCCGGTGTCGTTGTGGCAATGGATACCCAGATGATCACCGGGTACGTGCTCCGCCACCTCGCCGACGATCCTCTCCACCTCGTGTGGCAAGGTGCCGCCATTGGTATCACATAGCACGATCCAGCGGGCACCGGCCTCGTAGGCCGTGACGACACAGCGCAGCGCATAGGTTGGATTGGCTTTATAGCCGTCGAAGAAGTGCTCGGCGTCGAACATAACCTCCTCGACCCGATCCCTCGCATGGCGGATACTGTCGCGGATCATCGCCACGTTCTCGTCGAGCTCGATACCGAGCGCGTCCTTGACTTGGTAATCCCAGCTCTTGCCGACCATGCAAACCACCGGAGTGCCGGCGGTCACCAGCGCGGTCAGTCCGGGATCGTTGTCGGCGCTGCGTCCTGCCCGTCGGGTCATGCCGAACGCCGACAGGCGCGACCGGTGCAGCGCCGGCGGGTCCGCAAAAAACGCGCTATCCGTAGGATTGGCTCCGGGCCACCCACCCTCAATGTAGCTGATACCGAGGCCGTCGAGCGCGCGCGCGATCGCCGCCTTGTCGGCGACGCTGAAGTCCACACCTTGCGTCTGCGCGCCGTCGCGCAGGGTCGAGTCGTACAGGTAAACGCGGTCGCTCATGCTTCGTGCCTCGTACTGACGGAGCCGGGAGAATGCCGGAAGGGAGGGTCTTGTACAATATGGTGGAAATAGGCGGCATGCTCGTTTCAGCCGCGTTTTGTTAGATTCGTGCTCCCGCAAAAGGCGCGCGAGTGATCACGCACCGCCGCCAGAGGGTGCCTCCAGCCGGTCTTCGAGAATGACGCCTGCCGCCGCCAGTTCGGCACGGATGCGGTCGGCCTCGGCGAAATCCTTGCGCTTGCGCGCCCCGATCTAATCTTTTTGGGGCATGAGAGACCGTCGCAAAAAATCTCAGCCTAGCGCTAGGTGTTAGCTGCTGGGCAAACGGATCAACGAGCCGATGCGAAGGCGGCGCCCTGTTCGAGATCCAGCGCCGTCGCGGCCTTGTTCTTCAGGGCGAAGATGTAGACCAGTAGCGAGATCGTGATGCAGACCGTGACATAGATTATGAACAGCCCGACCCGGTCCGTCGATTTGGCGATCGCGTAGATCACAGGTGCGGTGCCCCCGAAAACCGAGTTGGCCAGCGCGTACCCGAGGCCGACGCCGAGCGCGCGTATGTGGTAGGGGAACAGCTCAGCCTTCACCACGGCGTTGATCGAGGTATAGCCAGTGAGGATCACATAGCCGATCGCGACCAGCAGGAACGACACGAACGGGTCGCGCGTCTGCGGGAGCAGGGTGAGTAGGAAGTAGGTGTAGATTACACCGCACGCGCCGAACCCGACCAGCAGCGGCTTGCGGCCGATCTTGTCGCTGAGCAGCCCACCGAACGGCTGCAGCACCATGAGCAGGATCAGACTGATCAGGTTGATCCAGGTCGCGGTGAGGGGAGCGTCCTTGTAGGTCGACTTGATGATGGCCGGGGCGTTTACGCTGTAGGTGTAGAAGGCGATGGTGCCGCCCATGGTGATCAGGAAGCAGAGCAGCAACGGCTTCCAGTGGTCCGCGAACAGGGTGCGCAGCGACCCGGCGGACCGAGCTTTGCCCTCGTGCGCTTCGGCCAACTGCTCGGCGGTCAGCGACTCGTCCATGGTGCGCCGCATCCACAGCACCACCAGCGCGCCGAGGCCGCCGATCGCGAACGGTACCCGCCAGCCCCAGTCGTGCACCTGGTCCTCGGTGAGGAACACGAAAATCAGCAGGAGCGTCAGCTGGGCCAGCACGTGCCCGCCGACCAGCGTGACGTACTGAAAGGATGAAAAGAAGCCCCGGCGCTCCCTGGTCGCCGCCTCAGACATGTAGGTGGCCGAGGTGCCGTACTCGCCGCCGGTGGCGAAACCCTGCACCAGCCGACACAGCACCAGGATGACCGCCGCGAAGAGCCCGAGCGTGGCTCGCGTGGGCATCACCGCGATGACGAACGAGCAGGCGGACATCAACGTGATGCTGAAGGTCAGCGCGGCGCGACGGCCGTGTCGGTCTGCGTATCGGCCAAAATACCACGAGCCAACCGGGCGCATGATAAAAGTGACTGCGAAGATCGCATACGCGTAAATCGTCGAATTCGCATCCTCGGGCGCGAAGAACTGCTTCTCGAAATAGCTGACGAATACCGTGTAGATATATACATCATACCATTCGACGAGGTTTCCCGACGACCCCTTCAAGGTGTTTAGAATGGCCCGACGGGTAGCCGCGGGAGATGAATGCGAAAGTGACGGCATCAAAACCCAAGAACTGCGATTTGACTATTTCAGTAGGTCAGTCAGCGTAGCATTCGGTCAGGGAAAGGTCAACGTCTATTGGCTCTGTGGAAGTTGGCTGAACTCAGGACATCACACGGCACCTTTGCAGGTAGTGGCCTATGACTTGTGATCATGGACGATCAGCCCCATCCTCAGGAGCATCACCTGCCCAAAGTTGTCATCTCGCCTTTGAGGAGAGAGTGGCGCTCGATGACCACCCGTTTCACCCTGCCCCTCTCCCCTCAACGAAAAGCGGCGATCAGGCGCGCCGCCAAAGGGTGCCATCGGGACGATCTTCGAGAATGACGCCCGCCGCCGCCAACTCGGCACGGATACGGTCGGCCTCGGCGAAGTCCTTGCGCTTGCGCGCCGCGGCGCGGTCGGCGATGCGGGCTTCAATGGTCGCATTGTCCGGTACGATCGTCGCGACTTTGCCCACGCTTACGGACACAACAAAACCCTCGGGTCGAACAGTGATTGGCCGCCCGTGTTGAAGCCACGCCTCGGGATCGGCTTGTAGCAGCCCGAGCATCCGGCCGGCGGCGATCAACGCGGCCGCCGCGCCCGCCTTCTCCGCGGCATCCGACGCCTTGTTCAGTTGGCCGAGCGCGTCGTGCAGCCGCGCCAGTGCGAGGGGGGTGTTGAGGTCGTCGGCAAGAGCATCGGTCACCGCATCGATGCCCGGTGCGGCCGCATCGGCGGCGGCGTCGGACAGCGAGACGGTTCGCAGCCCGCCGTAGAACCGGTCGAGAGTGGCCTTGGCGCGGGCCAACGCATCCTTGGTGAAATCGAGCGGCTGCCGGTAGTGCGTCTGCAACAGCACCAGGCGGATCGCCTCCCCCGGAACTTCCCGCAGGAGATCGTGGACGACGTAGAAGTTGCCGAGGCTCTTCGACATCTTCTCGCCCTCGGTCATCAAATACCCGTTGTGCACCCAGAAGCGGGCCAGCGGCCTGCCGGCGTGAGCGCAGGTGCTTTGGGCAATCTCGTTCTCGTGGTGGGGAAAGATGAGGTCCTGGCCGCCACCGTGCACGTCGAATGTCTCGCCCAGATAGCGTCCGCTCATCGCCGAGCACTCGATGTGCCAGCCGGGCCGGCCGCGACCCCACGGACTGTCCCAGCCGGGGTCACCCTCGTTTGACGGCTTCCAGAGGACGAAGTCGCCAGGGTTTTTCTTGTACGGAGCCACTTCGACCCGCGCACCGGCGACCATCTCGTCCAGCGAGCGGCGCGACAGCACGCCGTAGCTCGGATTGGAAGAGATGTCGAACAGCACGTGGCTCTCGGCGACATAAGCATGGCCATGCGCCAGCAACCGGCCAATCATTTCGACCATTTCGCCGATGTGCTCGGTCGCGCGCGGCTCGATGCTCGGATCGAGACAACCGAGTGCTCGCATGTCGTCTTGATAAATGCCGGCGGTGTGCGCGGTCAGGGCGCGGATCGACTCCCCCGATGCTCCGGCAGCCTTGATGATCTTGTCGTCCACGTCGGTAATGTTGCGCACATAGGTGACGCTGCGATCGCCATAGATGCGCTGGAGCAATCGGAACAGCAGGTCGAAGATAACCGCCGGCCGGGCGTTGCCGATGTGCGCATAGTCGTAGACCGTCGGTCCGCAGACATACATGCCGATACGAGCGGGATCAGCCGGAACAAAATCCTCCTTTTTCCCCGTCATTGTGTTGTGGAGGCGGATCGTCAACGTCACTCGTCCCCTAAAGAAAAGCCGCCGCGTGCCCCTACGCGCGATCGCCGCGCAGCCGGCGGAGAGCAGTGTCGCGACCGATCAGCGGCAAAAGCATCCGCAGTTCCGGCCCGTGGTCGAGGCCGGTCAGGGCCAGTCGCAACGGCAGGAACAGGTTGCGACCGCGGCGCCCGGTCGCGGACGCCAGGGCTTTCGTCCAGGCTGACCACGTGTCTGCGTCCCATGGCTCCTCCGGCAGCCGCACCGCCGCCTCGGCGATGAACGCCGGATCGCCGACGACCGGCTCGATCGTTCCGAAGCAGACATCGTGCCAGAGACGCGCCTCCGACAGGTGCGAAAGGTTGGGCCGCACCGCCTCCCAGAAGGCCGCGTCAGCGTGGCTGAGCCCCATCGCCGACAGGCGTCGGCTCACTTCCGTGAACGGGCTTTCATGGATGAGGCGGTCGTTGAGCGTCCGCAGTTGCGTCTGGTCGAACTTGGGCGTCCCTCGCCCATACCGCCCCAGGTCGAAATCACGGGCAAGTTCATCAAGGGAGGCGTGAACCACCAGCGGCTCGCCCGTGCCCAGACTGGCGAGGTAGGTTGCGATCGCCATCGGCTCGAAGCCTTCCTCCGCCAGCGAGCGAAGCGCCATCGATTCCAGGCGCTTCGAGAGCTTCTTACCGGCAATGTCGGTCATCAGCGGCAGATGCGCGAACGCCGGAGACGACGCGCCCAGCGCCTGGCAAATCTGGATCTGGGCCGGCGTATTCGGGACATGGTCCTGACCGCGGATAACGTGAGTCACGCCCAGGTCAATATCGTCGACCATCGACGGCAGGATATAGACGAACGAACCGTCGGTCCGGACGACAACCGGATCGCCGAGATTCTGCGCCTGAAACTGGACCGGACCGCGGATCATGTCGTCCCACGACACGACGCCGGGGGCGACGAGGAACCGCCAGTGTGGCTGTCGTCCCGCCTCTTCCAGCGTTCGCCGATCCGCTGCGCTCAGCTTGAGGGCGTGCCGGTCATAGATCGGCGGCAAGTCTCGCGCCAACTGCCGCCTTCGTTTGTACTCAAGTTCCTCCGGCGTCTCGTAGCAGGGATAGACGCGACCGAGCCGCTTGAGCGTCTCGAAGGCGTCCTGATAAAGACCCAGTCGGTCAGACTGACGGACCTTCTCGGCCCAGACGAGGCCGAGCCATGTCAGGTCGGCCTCGATTGCCTCGGCAAACTCCGGGCGCGACCGCCCGGTATCCGTATCGTCGATGCGCAGGATGAAGCGACCGCCAGCCGCCCGGGCGAACAGCCAGTTCAGCAGGGCAGAGCGGGTATTGCCGACAGTCATCAGCCCCGTCGGGCTCGGCGCGAAACGGACGATGGGCCTCATACCAGACCGGTAAAGCCGTTGGTGATTGGGTAGCGACGATCGCGACCGAAAGCCCGGCGGGTAATCTTTACGCCGGGAGGGGCTTGCCGCCGCTTGTATTCGGCACGATCCAACATCCGCCAGACGCGGCGCACCAATTCGCCATCGAAGCCGCGATGGACAAGGTCTTCTACAGACAATTCCTCTTCGATCAACGCGCCGAGAATGGCATCGAGGACGTCGTAAGGTGGCAACGTGTCCTGGTCCGTTTGGTTTGCCCGCAACTCAGCGGTCGGCGCTTTCGTGATCACGCGGTCCGGAATGACCGCTCCCGCCGGTCCGAGGTACCGGGAACGATGCGCCTGGTTGCGCCAGCGCGACAGCGCAAAGACAGTGGTCTTATAGATGTCCTTCAAGACGGAGAAACCACCACACATATCACCGTAAAGGGTCGCGTAACCAACAGACATTTCCGACTTATTGCCCGTGGTGACCAGAAGATGGCCGAACTTGTTGCTGATCGCCATCAAGATCAGCCCGCGCGCTCTTGCCTGAATGTTTTCTTCGGTGACATCGCGGCCGCGATTCCCAAACACCGGTGCCAGCATCTTTTCGAAGGCCTGCATCGCCGGCCCGATCGACACGCTGTCGAGGCGAATTCCCAATCGTTCCGCCACTTCGCCGGCGTCCTCCAGACTTTCGACGGAGGTGAAGCTCGACGGCATCATGACGCAGTGTACTTTTTCCGCGCCCAGAGCATCCACCGCGATGGCGGCGGTCAACGCGCTGTCGATTCCTCCGGAGAGGCCGATGACGACGCCAGGGAAACGGTTTTTCGCAACGTAGTCGCGCAAGCCGACGACCATCGCCGTGTAGATCGCCTCCAGCCCGCCCGTTTCCGGCGCCAGCGACCCAGACAGGCATCGCCACCCGGCGTTGCCCTGCCGTTGCCAAGTGATCGGCGTCACGCCGGCGTCCCAAGCGGGAGCGCGCGCGCAAAGCCCGTCTCCCGGCACACACGCGAACGAAGCGCCATCGAAGACCAGTTCGTCCTGGCCGCCGACGAGATTGACGTAGACGACCGGTACGCCGGCTTCGTCCGCCCGCGCGCGTGCCAGTTCATAGCGAACGTCGGTTTTGGCCACCTCAAAGGGAGACCCGTTCAAGACCACGAGCAATTCGGCACCCTGACCGGCCACGTGCCGAGCGACAGACGGGGTCCACATGTCCTCGCAGATCATGACGCCAAGCTGCACGCCGCGAAAGCGGACAATCTCAGGGAGAGGACCGGCGGCAAAGACGCGCTTTTCGTCAAAGACCCCGTAGTTGGGCAGATCGTGCTTGAACCGAATCGCGGTCACAAGGCCGTCCTCAAGCAGAATGGCCGCGTTATGGAGGCGCCCCTGCGACCGCCACGGCGCGCCGACGAGGATTGCGGGTGCCCCGTCAGCGGTCATCTCGGCAAGCCGATCAATCGCCGTCTCGATGCGGTCCTGAAACGCACGCTTGAGCACAAGGTCCTCGGGGGGATAGCCGGCGAGTGCCAATTCCCCGCATACCATCAGTTGACAACCAGACGCCGCAGCCGCGGTGCGCGCTTGGCGGATACGCGCAACGTTACCATCGACATCGCCGACGACAGGGTTGAGCTGTGTCATCGCCATTTCAAGCGCTTCGGTCATGGATTTTCGCGGCCGGAGAGGGAGAACGATCCTGGGACAACGTAGAAACGACGCCCGAACGTGTCAACGCGCGGAGCCATGCCCGGCAAGAGTTCCAGGAGACTGGACAGAACGTCCAAATTTTGCCGACGTCAACGCGCGGCTGCTCAGCTCTTCTGGGTCCCTTTCAGGAGGAATTCGCGACCGAGCTTGACCAGCGGCACCCCGTCGTAGGCGATCACATCTGCCGTGGCATAAGTTTCGCGCCAGTTATCGGGAAGAAACGAGCCGGTACCGATGACATCGATTGGTGCCCCGACATCGCCCATCACTTTGCACTTCTCGACGCTGAAGCCTGACGACGCAACGATGCGAACATTCTTGAACCCGGCCCGATCCAACTGCTCGCGCATGTAAAAGATCGCCGCCGCGGACACGCCGGTGCCGGTGAGGTAACGCAGTTCCGTATCGCTTCGATAGCGGCGGATGGCCGTGGGTGCATACCGCTCCAGAACGGCATAGGATTCCTGTGGATCCAAGCCTTCGATAAATCGGCCGCCGTGCGTGTCCAAACGCACCGACAGCGTACCGGCGGCGGCCCGCTCGGGAAAGCGACGACACACCTCGATGGCATCGGAAATCTCGCGCCCGAAGTAATCGACGAGAACGGTCAGCGGATCGTCCGGAAAAATCTCTACGAACATCTCGGCGGCGCGGAGGGTCGACCCGGCATAACCGATGATCGCGTGCGGCATGGTGCCCAGGCCTTTGTCACGGCCGAAATAGCGGGCGGTCGCATCGTTGGCGTTGCCGATGAATCCGATGGCACCGACCTGGCGTTTCGCCGCCGCCGAGCCGACCGCAGCGGCATAGGCCATCATCTCGGCCATCTCGATGCCGGCACAATGGCGCGCATCCATGGCGAGGAACGCAATCTTCGGCAGGTCCACGCACATCGCGTAAGCGTTGTAAGCGGCGACACACGGGGCGCCCAGCTTCTGCAGAAACAGCGTCTCAAGGTCAACGAGATGGTAGAACGAGCCGGTCAGGTACATCAGGGGCTCGCCGGCGCCGACCCAGTCCCCCTCTTTGTAGTTCAGCTCCATTTGCAGGGTGGCACCTCGCTCCCGCGCCACCTCCTGCAACCAGCGCACCATGATCCTGGGGGTAAAGATCACCGGTCGGCGCATAAAGATCGTGTAGCAGACGCTGCTATCCCCGAAGCGCCCGACGACCTCCTTCGTCTTCAAAAAGTACCGATCGGTCCAGGGCGCAATATCGCCGTCGCGCGGTGTCAACACCGTCGGCGACGGCTCGATCGGCGAGAATTCGCCCGTTGCGTCCGGATCAAGCGGAGGCAACAGCGTATCTCGGCTCCTGATCATGGAGTCTTCGGTGACGGGCATCCTTGAGCATTTCGGCGAGCAGGAACGCCAGTTCCAGCGCCTGACTGGCATTCAAGCGAGGATCGCAGTGCGTGTGATAGCGGGTGCAAAGGGCGGCATCGGTAATCGCCTGCGCGCCGCCTACGCACTCAGTAACGTCCTGGCCCGTCATCTCGAAATGAACGCCACCGGCATAGGTGCCTTCCGCTTCATGGATGGAGAAGAAGGTCTTCACTTCATCCAGGATGCGATCGAAATGGCGGGTTTTGAAGCCACTGGCGCTCATGACGGTGTTGGCGTGCATGGGGTCCGATACCCAGACGACCTTCCGCCCCTCGCGGGTGACACTGCGGATCAGCGCCGGCATCAAATCGCCGATGCGGTCCGCCCCCATCCGAACGATCAGCGTCAGACGCCCCGGATCGTTGAGCGGATTGAGGGTATCGATCAGACGGAGCAGGTCGTCGGCGCTGGTTGAAGGACCGATCTTCACGCCGATGGGATTGCCGACGCCACGCATGAATTCCACGTGCGCGCCATCCAGTTCCCGCGTCCGCTCGCCGATCCAGAGCAGGTGTGCGGACGTGTCGTACCAGTCGCCGGTCGTACTATCGACACGGGTCAGGGACTCCTCGTAGTTGAGGAGCAACGCTTCATGGGAGGTAAAGAAGGTGGTTTCGCGGATTTGCGGTGCCGTTTCCGACGTGATCCCGCAGGCCGCCATGAAAGCGAGGGCTTCATCTAGCCGACCGGCGAGATCGCGGTAGCGGTGACCGAGCGGACTGTCGGCGACGAAGCTCAGGTTCCATAGATGGACCTGATGCAGATCGGCGTAGCCGCCCTGAGCGAACGCCCGGATAAGATTGAGGGTCGCCGCGGACTGGTTGTAGGACTGGATCATCCGCTCCGGTGCCGGCGTACGGGCATCCGGGGTGAACTCCATTCCGTTGATCATGTCGCCGCGATAGCTGGGCAGCGTCTCGCCGTCGATACTTTCCATATCGGCCGAGCGCGGCTTGGCGAACTGGCCGGCCAGCCGACCGACCTTCACCACCGGGACGGCGGCGCCGAACGTCAGAACGACGGCCATCTGCAACAGCACACGGAAGGTGTCGCGAATGTTATTGGGATGGAATTCGACGAAGCTCTCCGCGCAGTCCCCGCCTTGCAGCAGAAACGCCTGGCCTTCCGCCACCTTTCCGAGCATTCGCCGCAACTGCCTCGCCTCGCCGGCGAACACAAGCGGCGGAAAATGCCGCAGTTCCCCCTCTACTGCGTGCAGTCGGTCGGGATCGGGATAGGAGGGCACCTGCCGAATCGGCCGTGCCCGCCAGGAATCAGGACGCCATCTACTACTCATGCCGACTCATCTTGTTGCTTTCTGTCCCCGCCACGCTGCACATACGCGCGTTCACCCGGTTTTTCAACCGGTCGGGGCGGGTCTCAAAAACCATGCTACCCCGGTTCCACCGACGGAGGTCGCTTTTCCCGCAAGGTGACGAATTCTTCCGCAGCGGTCGGGTGAATGCCGATTGTGGCGTCGAACTGGGCTTTTGTCGCGCCACACTTCAGGGCAATGGCCAGCCCCTGAGCAATCTCCGGGGCATCCATCCCGACCATGTGGCACCCGAGGACCCGGTCGGACGCGGCATCGACAATCAGCTTGATGAGCGTCTCCTCGTTACGACCGGACAGCGTGTGCTTCATTGGTCGAAAGCGCGTGACATAGACGTCGATCGGTCCACGCGTGGCCGCATCCTCCTCGCTCAAACCGACGGTCCCCACCGGCGGTTGGCTGAATACGGCGCTGGGAACGTTGGCGTAATCGACAATCCGCGGGGTGTTGTTGAAGCAGGTGTCGGCGAAGGCGTGACCTTCGGCGATCGCCACCGGCGTCAGGTTGATGCGATCGGTACAATCGCCGACCGCGTAAATGCTATCGACGCTCGTGCGGTGCCATTCGTTGACGGCGACGGCGCCGAATTCATCGAGGACCACCCCGACGGCCTCCAGGCCGATCCCCCGTGTATTCGGGGTTCGACCCGTCGCATACATGATGGCATCCGTTTCAATGCTCAGGCCATCGGCGAGGAGGACATCAAGGCCGGTGTCATTCGAGCGGATCGCCTTGACGACGGCGCCTCTGAGGATACGAACCCCCTTTCGTTCCATCTGGACGCCGAGAAAAGAGCGCACATCGGCATCGAACCCTCGCAACAGCTCGGCCGCGCGGATCACTTGCGTGACGGCAACGCCGGCGGCGCAGAAGATGCCGGCGAACTCAACGGCTATATAGCCGCCGCCGACGATGACGATGCGCCGAGGCAGTTCCGGTAGGTCCAGGGCCTCGTCCGACGTGATCGCGTGCGCGATGCCCGGCACCGCCGGCAGCGCCGGCCGGCCGCCGCAGGCGATCAGGATCCGCTCGGCGGTAAGACGATCGCCATTGACCTCCACCGTATGGGGGTCGACGAACCGCGCTTCGCCCTCGATCAGACGGACGTTGTTGCGCTGTAGAATGCCACGGTAAACGGCCTCGAGGCGGTCCAACTCCGCGTTCTTGCGTCGGATCAGAGTTGCCCAGTCGAGCGTGGCGTCCGAGACGCTCCAGCCAAACCCGCGCGCATCGCTGAATTCCTCGCCGTAGTGAGCGCCGTAAACGAGGAGCTTCTTCGGCACGCAGCCGCGCATGACGCAGGTACCGCCGACGCGCCTTTTCTCTATAATGGCGGCGCGAGCCCCCCAACCCCCCGCCAGCCGGGTCGCCCGCACGCCGCCGGAACCGGCGCCAATCGTCAGCAGGTCATAGTCATAGTGCGCCATTGCCACTCGCAGCCGCAGGGATTTGGGGATCCGCTGCTGCTTATACCCAGTTTATGGGCAACGAGGAATGGCCCGCACCGCGTGCGGGGTACCCGGAATGAATCAGCTCTGGGACCGCAGGCGAGAAACGCCGACATTCCCTCGGCCGACCGGCGTTCCTTACTCGCCCCTTTACTCGACGGTCACGCTCTTTGCCAGATTGCGCGGCTGATCGACGTCGGTCCCCTTTAACACGGCGACATGGTAGGCCAGAAGTTGGATCGGGATCGTATAAAGTAAGGGGGCCACGAACGGGTCGACCTCCGGCAGTTCGACGGTAGCCGCCGCAACATCCCCAAGCTTTTCAATGCCGGCCTTATCGGAGAGGAAAATCACCCGGCCGCCGCGCGCGATCACTTCCTGCATGTTGGATGCGGTCTTGTCGAACAGTCGGTCGGACGGGGCAATGACGATAATCGGCATATTCTCGTCGATCAGCGCGATCGGGCCGTGTTTCATTTCACCGGCGGCATAGCCCTCGGCGTGGATGTAGCTGATTTCCTTCAGCTTCAGCGCGCCCTCCAGAGCAATCGGGTAACCGGTGCCGCGGCCGAGATAGAGCATGTCGCGGGCGTCCATGACGTTGCGGGCGATCTCCGCGAGGCGCTGGTCGTGGTTGAGAACTTCGTTGACGCGACCGGGCACTTCCGTCAGTGCCTGGCAGAGGCGGCGCTCGGTCTCCCGGTCGATCGTCCCTCGGCGGGCCGCCACGGCGATGGCCAAGCATGCCAGCACCGTCAACTGGGTCGTAAACGCCTTGGTGGATGCAACGCCGATTTCCGGGCCGGCGTGGGTCAACAGCGAGACATCGGACTGCCGGGCCATGGAGCTTTCGGCCACATTGACGATGCTGATGACGTGCTGTTTCTGCTTCCGTGCGTAGGCCAGCGCCGCCAGGGTATCGGCGGTCTCCCCCGACTGCGACATGAAGATCGCCAGCCCGCCTTGCGGCATGTCACAGCCGCGGTAGCGGAACTCCGACGCGATGTCGACCTCCGTCGGAATCCGCGCGATGGACTCGAACCAGTACTTGGCGACCAGAGCCGCATGGTAGGAGGTGCCGCAGCCAATGATCGTCAGCTTGCCGACCCGCGTCAGATCGAAGGGCACGGCCGGCATGGCGACGATCTGATTCCATGGGTTGAGCAGCGCATGCAGAGCATCGCCGATCACCGTCGGCTGCTCGTAGATTTCCTTCAGCATGAAATGGGGGAAGTTGCCCTTGCCGATGAGGGCGCCCGACGTGGCCGTCAGCTTGATCGGACGCTCGACAATGGCGCCGGATACGTCATGGATGGTGGCGCCGTCTGCGCGAACTTCCGCCCAATCGCCTTCTTCGAGATAACAGATGCGGCTGGTGAGCGGCGCAAGGGCCAGCGCATCAGAACCGAGGTACATCTCGCCGTCGCCGAAGCCGATGGCGAGCGGACTGCCACGGCGGGCACCAATCATCATCTCATGGTGCCCGGCAAACAGGATGGCGAGTGCGAATGCGCCCTCCAGGCGAGCCATCGCCTTCTGTATCGCCTGTTGCGGGCTATAGCCCTCGGCGAGCAGACTGCCGATCAGATGGACAACGACTTCCGTGTCCGTCTCGGTTTCGAACTTGCACCCTTTTCCCGAGAGTTCTCGCCGCAGTTCGAGAAAGTTTTCGATGATGCCGTTGTGGACAAGAACGACGCGGCCATCCGCATGGGGATGTGCGTTGACTTGCGTCGGCGCTCCGTGGGTCGCCCATCGAGTGTGGCCAATGCCGATCGTCCCAGGAAGGGGCTCCTTGGCGACGAGCGCTTCTAAGTTGACGAGCTTGCCCTGAGCGCGCCGCCGCTCGATGGAGCCGTTGGTCAGGGTCGCGACCCCGGCGGAGTCGTAACCACGGTACTCCAGGCGCCTCAGCCCATCGATGAGCAGGGGTGTCACCTGGGCGTTGCCGATGATGCCAATAATGCCGCACATGCGCGTCAGCTCTTCACCTGTTTCTGCCGCAAGGCCTTTTCGGCCCCTCGCCGCTCACGGAACGCCGCCGCCCATCCTTGCTTTTCTGCATGCTGACCTCGGGTGAGCGCGAGCGCATCGGCCGGCACATCCCGGGCCACGACGCTGCCGGCACCAATGATCGCCCCAGCCCCCACCTTTACCGGGGCCACCAATGAGGTGTTGGAGCCGATGAAAGCGCCAGCGCCCACCTCGGTCAGATCTTTAAAGAACCCATCGTAATTGCAGGTAATCGTCCCGGCACCCACGTTGACTTTTGTCCCGATATTGGCATCGCCAATATACGAAAGATGATTGACCTTCGCGCCGCGGCCGATCGCGGCATTCTTGATTTCAACAAAGTTACCGACGTGGGCGTCTTCACCGATCACTGCGCCGGGACGCAGTCGGGCGAATGGACCGATCTGGGCGCCGGCAGCGATGCTCACGCCTTCAAGGTGGCAAAAGCCGCGAATCTCGACGCCATCGTCGACGGTGACACCGGGGCCGAAGACGACGAATGGACCGACCACCACGTCGCGACCGAGACGGGTATCGCGACTGAAAAATACCGACTCGGGGTGGGTAAGGGTGGCACCTTCGCGCATCGCCTTGCATCGAAGCGCAGCCTGAAGGATCGCTTCCGCCGCCGCCAGATCTTCGCGATTGTTGATGCCGATCAGTTCATCCTCGCGACCATCGACAACTGCGCAACGAAAGCCGTCGGCGCGCGCGATGGCGACGATATCGGTGAGATAGTACTCACCCTTGGCGTTCTCATTGGAGATTCGATCGAGCAGACCAAAGAGCAACCTGCCGTCGATCGCCATCACGCCCGAGTTGCAGAGGGTAACGGCAAGTTCTTCCGGTGTTGCGTCCTTCGCCTCGACGATCCTCTCTAAGGTCCCGTCGGCGGCCAGAACCAGCCGTCCATAGGCGGACGGATCGGCCGGACGAAAACCGAGGACGGCGACGGCCATATCCGGGCTGGCTCGGCGGGCTGCGAGTAGCCTTTCCAAGGTGGCCGGCTCGATCAGCGGTGTGTCCCCATAACAAACCAGCACATCACCCACGAAGTCATGCAATAGCGGACGTGCCGCCATCACTGCGTGGCCGGTGCCGAGTCGTGGCTCCGCTTGCACGACGGTCGGATGGGGAGCGACGGCGGCCGAAACCGCATCCATCCCGTCGCCGATAACGACGATGACACGCTCGGGACCCAGGGCTTCCGCCGTCTTGACAACGGTATTGACCATGGGCTCACCGGCGATACGGTGCATGACCTTGGGCAGCGCGGACTTCATCCGCGTTCCGAGACCGGCAGCGAGCACGAGGACCGCACTCTGGCATGCGTTCATTTTTGGCCTTCCGGGACAGGACAACACTGGCAAAGCAGCCGGCAAGCCGCGACGATCATCTCAGCCCCGACCAATCCAACTTCGCAACCACGCGAACCCCTACTTCGTAAGGGTTCAAACGTCCCCAAACGTCCATTAAACATATAAACGACCCCTATGGCTGTGACCCAGGTCATCATTTTCGATCTCGACGGAACGCTCGTCGACAGCGCCGAAGACATCGCCTTCGCGGTCAACAAAATGCTTGCGAGCCTTAAGTTGCAGCCGCAACCCTTCGCCAAGATTCTGCCGCTCATCGGCGAAGGCGCCCGCCGCCTCGTCGAACGGGCGCTGATCGCCGGAGGCGGCAATCGCGCCACCGACGTTGAACCGGCACTACAGGAGTTTCTGACGTTCTATGCAGCCAATTTGACCCGGACAACCAAGGCTTATCCGGACGTAGCTGAAACCCTGCAACAACTGGCCAATGCCGGCTTCCGCCTTGCCGTTTGCACGAACAAACCGGAGGCGCATAGTCGCACCATTCTTGACCGATTGGGGCTGACCGAATGGTTCGCCATCGTCGTTGGCGGCGATACCGTTGCCGGCGTCCGCAAGCCGGACCCACGGGTTCTTGCGCCGATCGTGGATGCCCTCGGCGTCACGCCGGGGGAGGCGATCATGGTGGGCGACAGCATCACCGATGTGGCGCTGGCACGGGCCGCCGGAATGCCGGTGATTGCCTGCGAAGGCGGCTATTCTACCCTTCCCGCGAGCGACCTCGGCGCCGACATGGTGATCGGCGGGATCGATGGGCTGCCGGTCGCCATCCGTCGCTTACTTGACAGGCCGCCGGCAGAACACCTTTAATTTCGTCCCGACCAGTCGGGCGCGTAGCTCAGCGGGAGAGCACTGCCTTCACACGGCAGGGGTCGCTGGTTCAATCCCAGCCGCGCCCACCATCATTTCAATGAGTTACGCTGCGCCCTCTGCAGAATGGGGACGAGACGAGGCAGGAACAAGTAACCACGGTGGGAAAAACGTGGGGAAGATGTTCAGCCATCGCCTCGCGGCACTCGTCGCGCTGGCCGCGGAAGCGCTATGCTAACTATAAGCCTGGATCCCTTCGAAACCGCCACTCTTGCCATCTGCGTCTTTTTTGTCGGCAAGGCCATTGTCATGCGCTCCCGGGTCTTGCAGACCTACAGCATACCGGAGCCTGTAATCGGTGGTTTTACCTGCGCTATCGCTACCACTATTCTTTTTCTATTAGTAGATGTTGATGTTTCGTTCGACATCTCACGCCGAGATGTTTTTCTCATTTATTTTTTTGCGGCACTTGGCCTCCGTTCCGACTTCAAAGAACTGCTTACCGGTTGGCGGCCGCTGATCACCCTGCTCGCACTCGCATCGGCGTTCCTGTTCCTGCAGAATGGCGTCGGCATCGCTCTCGCATCTGCCTTCGATCTTCATCCGAAATTGGGAATTGTCGCCGGCTCGATGGCCCTGACCGGACGCGCCGGGACCACCGTGGCTTGGTCAGGCTTCTTCGACGAGCACTTTGGCCTCAGCACGACCCGCGTGGGGATCGCCACCAATATGGTGGGATTGATCGCCGCCTGTTGCATCGGCGGTCCGATCGCCAAGTTGCTGATTCGCCTTCACAAGGTCCAAACCCCCGGCCCCAGCGCGAATCTCGACGTTGGTATTTCGTTTCGGGTGCCGCCCCCGCCTTTAGACTATAACGGTTTCCTGTTTGCGCTCTTGCGGCTACATCTTGCGGTGATACTTGGGCAATTAATTAGCTTGGTTCTGAAGCATCTCGGCATAGAGATGCCCCTGTACGTCCTTGGCCTCGCGGCCGGCATTGTTCTTGGCAACGCCCTCCCTCGCATCGTTCCTAAGTTTAACTGGCCGGGAAGCAATGAGGGACTAGCCCTTATTTCGGACGTCAGCCTCGGCCTGTTTTACACGATGACCCTGATGTCTATGCGACTGTGGGCAATAGAAGGCATAGCAACCTTCATTATTACTGTTATAATGTGCCAGGTTGTCCTTGCCACTTTGTATACAATTTTTGTTATCTTTCCCATAATGGGACGTGATTACCAAGCGGTTGTCATCTCTACTGGTTTCGTTGGCGTCAGCCTTGGCTCCACCGCGACGACGATGGCATTGATGACCGCGGTCGCCAACGTATACGGCCGCGCTCACCTGGCCTTTGTCATCGTGCCGATCGTCTGCGGCTTCTTCATCGACATCGCAAATTTTCTGGTGATCAGCCTGTTTGCCGCATGGTAGCTGCCATGCAGCTTTTAGGGATCGTTCTCTCGCTCGGAAGGCGTCTGTTCCTGAACAGGCTGAGACGCTGTCGTGCCGGGAGCGGGAGGCCTTCCTCCCGGCACTCTTCGCTCGCAGGTGCTTTCCGAAGCGAACTGAATACAGCGTTGCCAGCGAGCTTGCCACGACGCCGCCTTTGCGGCCGTTCCCGGTGCGGTAAAGCGCAGGGTGGAGCCCGTCTCCGGATCGATCGTTTTTTCGCATGCCGCGAGAAACACCACCAGCAGCAATAGCAATAATGCCGTCAAGCTTCGCATGGCATCCATCCGTTCGGGCGGTCAGGGATTTTCGGTGGAAATATCATCGATGTCAGGTGTCCCGTCCAATCTCAAACAACGTCCGTGATGCAGGCTGCCGGCGGCATAAGCAACCGCTTTGCATTGTTCACGCGTAACCAAAATCCCATTCCCAGTTGCTCCGGAACGAGTTCTGCTGCATATGCGTCGCGGTTTGTCGCGTTGCACCAGTACCTGCGGAAGGGGGCCTGCTCCCCGTCCGGCTCCCGTGCAATAAATTCGAAGGATCAATGGAACATGGGCGTCAAGAAGGTTGCCATCGCTTGTCAGGGAGGCGGAACTCATGCCGCCTTCACTTGGGGCATTTTGACCGAGATTCTCCGCACCAAAAAGCGCTGGCAGACCGAAGCGAGCGGTGGTGATACCTTTGAGGTCGTCGCGATCAGTGGCACCTCGGCCGGGGCACTTTGCGCCTTGGCAACTTGGTACGGCCTTGTCCCCAACACCGCTGACCGCGAGTGCGGCACTATCGATAAGGCGATCGAACGCCTGGATTTCCTCTGGACCACGTTCACCGCGACCACCCCTGCCGAAACGCTCCATAACCAAATGATGGGCAACCTTCTGCAACTCAAAGCAAAGGGCGTTCCCTTCCCCGGCTCAAGTCCCTATTCGGTCTCCGGGAGTCTGGGGCTCGCCGGCCTCTCAATAATGGGTGCGCGTCCGGAGTATCTGGAATTCCCAGCGCTGCTCCGATCCCTGTGTCCCAACTTCGCGACGATCGACTGGGCGGGAGTATCCAGGGATCATATCCGCATCGTCGTCGGCGCGATCGAGGTCTTGAGTGGCAACTTCGAGATCTTCGATTCCGACAAGACACTCGAGCAGGCGGGTCTAATGCCGAGCACGGCAGCGGTCGATCAATACAATGAGACACGCTGGCGGATGCGGCGACCGCTCTCGCTGGAGGGAGTCGCAGCGTCCGGGACGCTACCAGAAATCCTGCCAGCACAAACCATCAACGACATGGTCTTTCCGACATGCGAGCCGGGCAAGACAGTGACCCGCAATGGCTATTACTGGGATGGTCTGTTTTCCCAGAATCCCCCAGTGCGCGATTTGCTAGATGCCGAGACGAAAGAAGATAAGCCCGACGAAATATGGATCGTTCGCATCAATCCGCAAGAATTTTATCCAGGAACAAAAAATATTGGTCTTGAAGATATACGGGATCGTGAGAATGACCTGGCGGGGAATCTGTCGCTGAACCAGGAGTTGGATCACATCCTCACCGTCAATCGTTGGATCATGAATCACGGAAACGATCGGCCGCCCCTCAATAAGTGTAAGCCGGTGACCGTCCGAACGATCAAAATGACGCAAGACACCGCCTGGGGACTGCGCCATACCTCAAAATTCGACCGCAACGTTCGTCACCTGGAGAGCCTTCGCAACGAAGGCACGGCTGTTGCGGAGCAGTGGCTCAAGGATTGGCGCACTCAGGGAGACGCCTTCGCCTCCTACCCCAACGACGCACGTTATCCAGAACTCGCATGAGGGCCACCCGTTGGTGATCGGCACACTCGATCGTCGGTCAAAGAACCTGTGATCATCTGAGCGGAGCCATCCAGATGTTGGATATTGTCGCCGTCGCCGTCGCCCTCGGCCTGCTCATTTACCTGGCGTTCCGGGGCGTCACCCTGCTCATTCTCGCGCCTGCGACCGCCTTGCTCGCCGTCCTCATCAGCGGCGGCCAGCCCCTGCTCGCGTCCTACACGCAGATATTCATGAACAATACCGGTGCGTTCATCGTCGCCTTCTTCCCGCTGTTCCTGCTGGGGGCCATTTTCGGGAAGCTGATGGAGGATACCGGATCGGCGGAAGCGCTGGCGCGCGGAGTCAGCGGCTGGTTGGGCCCCGAGCGCTCGATCGTTTCGGTGGTGATCTGCTGCGGCGTGCTCACCTACGGCGGCGTCTCCGCCTTCGTCGTCGCCTTTGCCGTTTTCCCGGTGGCAGCGGCCCTGTTCCGCTCCGCCGATATCCCCAAGCGTCTGATTCCCGGCACCCTGGCGCTCGGCTCCTTCACCTTCACCATGTCGGCCCTGCCCGGCACCCCGGCCATTCAGAACGCCATCCCTATGCCCTTCTTTGGGACCACCGCCTTCGCGGCGCCCGGGCTCGGCATCATCGCCGCCGTCCTCATGTTCATCCTGGGCGTGGCTTGGCTCAACCGACGGGCGGCGACGGCGCGTGCCAAGGGGGAAGGGTACGGCATCCACGACGACGGCCTCCCGGCCCCGGACGTGGTGATGCGCGAGCACGCCCAGAGCCAGGGCTTCGACATCGCCGAGCTGCTGCTCTCCCCGGGAGGGACTACTCCTGGCGAGCAGCGCTCGCTGCCGCCATTCACCCTGGCGCTGCTGCCCGTGCTGGTCGTGATCGTCACCAACTTCGTCTTCATCGAGATCGTCGTCCCGGCGATGGATACCTCTTACCTGGCGGATCCGCTGTTTGGAGCGACGACGATCGAGGCGGTGCGTGGCGTGTGGGCGGTGATCGTTGCCCTTTTCCTCGCCATCCTCGTCCTTATCGCCGGCAACTGGCGGCGGCTGGTCGACCTGAGGACGAGCCTCGACCGTGGTGCCGATGCGTCGGTGCTCCCCATTTTCAATACCGCGAGCCTCGTCGGCTTCGGAGCCGTTATCGCTGCCTTGCCGGTGTTTGACATGATCAGCGAGGCCGTCATGGCGTTCGGGAGGGGTAACGCCCTGGTCTCGGTGGCGGCGTCGGTCACGGCGCTCTCGGGTATAACCGGCTCCGCATCGGGCGGCATGAGCATTGCCCTCGACACCCTTGGCTCGACCTTGGTGGACATGGCGCAGGATACCGGCGTATCCCTCGACGCCATGCACAGGGTGACGGCGATCGCCTCAGGGGCGCTGGACGTCCTGCCGCACAACGGCGCCGTTATCACCCTCCTCGCCGTCTGTGGGCTTAGTCATCGGGAGTCTTACGGCGACGTCTTCGTCGTCGCCTGTGCGGTGCAGATGCTGGCCCTTATCGTGACCATCGTTCTCGCCAGCCTGTTCGGTTCGTTCTAGCAACGGCGGATCCAGAGACAGTTGCCGCCGGCAGCGCAGCCTGCACCGCCGGCGGCAAACTCACCCTCAGATACCCTGTTGCCGCCGCCAGGCGTCGAACTGGCGTTGTTCCTCAATCTGACGTTGGACCTCCGCCTGCTGCAACGCCTGCTGCCGCTCGAATTCTAGCTGCCGGCGCATGGCAGCATCCCTGGATGCTTCCTGCTGCTGGAACTGTCGATCCTGGGCTTGCCGGTCGATCGTTGCATTGCCCGCCATACCGCCGACGGCACCGCCGATCAGCATGGCAGACGTGCTGTTACCGAAGATGGCACGACCGGCACCAGCACCGAGTGCGGCTCCCCCGACGGTGCCTACTCCCGGACCGCCGGATCCGCTTTCACACCCGGCCACCGCCAAGGCAAGGCTGCCCACGATCATCCCCACCTTCAGCCGAGAAAAACAAACAAAACGCGATGTCTTCATGATGCTGCCTTTATCTCCCGTAATCATTTCTTTTCTTCGGCCATGACGGACTTCACCATCTCATCATAAGACAATGCGTCGTCGTAATTGGTATCGGCCTCTCTGAATGCCTTCATCTTGAAGGTCATGATCTCCGAGAAGGTAAGGACTCCGTCATTGTTGGCGTCGATCCGCGCAAACTTACTAGAATCATGAGTTCCCAATTCTTGCGGAGTCAGTTTGCCATCATGGTTGGTGTCGAGATCGCTGAAAGCGACAGCCGCATCGCGAACGAACTCGGCTTCGCTGACGAGGTTATTGCCGTCGGTATCGGCGGCTTCGAAGGCAAACTGTTGGTAGAAGATACCAAAATCCATAGGATCTGGTAATTTTTGGGGAGCCGGTTGGGCAAGAGCCTGACTGACGCCCAAAGCCAGAATCACCGCTGCGACATAGCTCGTTGTCAAACGAGCATTCTCTCTGCTCAAAATATCTCTCCCTTCCCTTGTTTCTGCTCATTCATGTGTCGTGCGCAAGACAATACAAGCCTCTACACATAGCATATAATTAAGATTACCGAACAATATCATGAATTTTCTCGCAAGCCATCGTCAATGTTCCGCCCGCCATACTCCATCTATAGCTGCAGCCAGACAGACTAGACAGATATTTTCCTTTCGTCAGCCGCCATGGCAAGCCGCCGTTTCCGGATCAGATCTCCTTCCCGCAGCGGTTTAACAGCTCAAACTGACGTGATACAGGACGTCAACGCACTCCACAGAGCCAAGGGTCCCGCCGGTATGAGCTACCTCGCTGCAATGATCAGGCGCGTAATCCTTTTCGTCGTATGCGTCGCGCTCGGCATCTTCGCCGGAGCGATGATCTTGTACGTGCACCTGTCGCGGAGCGACCACCTATTTCCCTGGCACACCGAGATGCTGACGGCCGAATTCACCGCCAAGAGTTCCGACGTCCGGACCTTCGCCGACTACCAGCGTCTGGAAGACCGTTTATTCCAGCAACTGGATGAAAAGGTCTATGCGCAAACGGCGACCGGGCCGGAGCAGGCCCTGGTCCGCTACAGCCGCGGCAGTGCCGCCGACCCAAATCGTCGGGAGCCCGACTGGAACCGCAGTTACGAGTTGCCGGCAACGGCGCCCCGGGGCGGCGTGTTGCTCCTGCACGGCATGTCGGACTCCCCGTACAGCTTGCGAGCCATCGGCAAGGCGCTCAACGAGCATGGCTACTGGGTTCTCGGCCTGCGGATGCCCGGACATGGAACCGCACCATCCGGGATGCTGACGGTCACTTGGGAAGACATGAGCGCGGCGGTCCGCTTAGGCATGAGACACCTCGCAAGCAAGGTGGGCAACGCCCCCATTCACATGCTGGGTTACTCGACCGGAGCACCGCTGGCGGTCGACTATGCCCTCAGCGCGCTCGACGATCCCGCACTTCCCGCCCCGTCGCGGTTGGTTCTGCTCTCGCCCGCCATCGGGATCAGCCGGGCAGCGGCGCTCGCACGCTGGATGGATTGGCTGGGGAAACTCCCCGGGCTGGAAACGCTGGCGTGGACGCAGCTCGTGCCCGAGTTCGACCCGTTCAAATACAACTCCTTCACCAGCAACGCCGGCTATCAGGTGCACCGCATGACCCGATCCATCGTCGAGCGGATCGAGCAGCGGGCGTCCTCACGCGCCCTCGCCGGCTTTCCTTCCACGCTCGTCTTCCTTTCCGCCGTCGATGCCACCGTTTCGACCGAAGCGGTGGTCGACAACCTCCTTAAACACCTGCCACCGGGAAGCGGCGAACTGATGCTGTTCGACCTGAACCGCAGAGATGCCAGTTCAACCGTGATCGTCACTGATCCGGGTCCGCTGACCGCCCGCCTGATGGCGAGCGACAAACTTCCCTTTGGGCTGACTCTGCTCGCCAATGAGGCGCCGCACAGCGGGCGGGTGGTCAGTCGCCACAAACCCGCCTTGTCGACGGAAGCGTCGGTCGAGCCGCTGGACCTGGCTTGGCCTGGCGGGATCATCTCGCTCTCCCACATCGCGTTGCCATTCCCCCCGGATGACCCGCTCTACGGCCAGACGCGCCCGGAAGGCAGCGATCTCGTATTCCTCGGGCAAATCGCCGTGCAGGGCGAACGCGGGCTGCTGCTGTTTCCGGCCGACTGGCTGCTCCGTCTGCGCTACAATCCGTTCTTTTTGTTCCTGGAATCACAGACGATTGCTTGGTTGGACATGGCGAACGCCACGCCCTCCGCCAACGATGCCCCGTCGCCAATCCCCGCGAAGCCCCAACAATAGGTCGCGGCCAAGCGACCACTGGTCGCCGGCCCCAGTCAGAAACCCCGCTTTACTCGGCGGCGGGCGGATCCGACGGGCGAGCGGCCTTTCTCTCCGCAAGTCGGCTCAGTTTCTCCTCCACGTCGCGAAGCTGAGCCTCAATGTAATCCAGGTGCAGCCGCTCGACCCGCCGGTAAGGCGAACCGCGCACGCTGGCTAAGGGGTCGGTCAGATAGTCCTGGTGCTCCAAGATGGCTTGGTACTTGTCGCGAAAGTAGCGAAGATTGGTCTCGAGATCGACGAACCGTGGATCCGAAAGCAGGCGCACCGCCGTCGCCGATCTTCCCATCGTGAAAGGGGATTGCAGCGCGAACAGCCGGAAGCGCGTTTCAAAGACATCGTTCGGCTGGTGCACCGGCAGCGTTTTCAACAGTGCCCCGTGCCGCGTCGGCAACCAGTGGAAGTCGTGCAGCGCGTCCCGTGACGGCCCTTCGTCTTGGATCTCCTGATAGTCCTCAAGGGGGCCTTCCGCCCCCAGCATGGCTAGGTTCACGAACTGGTTGGCGGGGATGGCCAGATTGAAAAGATGCATGAGCTTTGTTTCACGCACTGACAGGGGAGACCAGACATTGGCAGCAGCGAGAGCATTGCGGACAGTGTGAACGCAATTATCAGCCAAGGCATGCCAACTGTAGTCGGCTTTTCCAGTCGCATATTCGTGGTTTTTATCATTAAGAAATGAAATAACTTCATTTAAAATAGGTTCCGTTACTGGAACTCTCGCGCAGAACACATTCCGCGCAAACTGGACTGCGAAATCCGCCGAGATCGAGTGATTGGCGACGAAATCTTCTAAGGTTTGATTTCCTCTTCTCGCCCAACCGTCATGCAGTTCGACACCGTCATAGACACCCTTCGCGATGGCCTCACGGACGGTCGCATCAAAGTGAGCTTGCGTCAGACGCTCACCGGGCTGAAGATTTCCCGGAAAGACAAGCTGATAGCCGGGGATCGCGATCCAGTTGACGTTACGGAACCACCGTCCGACGCTCACTCCCGCCCCGTGCTCGGGATCATCGAGGCTGGTCGCCACGCTCCGGCAGCGCCTGAGCTGCGGGAATGGGGCGTTTTCGTCCTTGCACGCACCCTTGATGTAGAACAGGGCATGCCCGAATGGATTGCCCTGGCGACCATCCCTGCGAGCAAATTGACTAATCGTGCAGAGATCGACGTAAAAGGGAAAGAGTTCCTCGTAAGCAGGGTCTGGCCGCTGTTCGACAATCACTTGGTTAGATTTGAGGAGAAACCGTGCCAAGACTCCGCCGTCCTCTCCGCAACCCGTGAGGACGACGCAAACTGCCAGCATAATCAGTACGTAACGGTTCTTCAAATCTGTCGCATCCTTCAAACGCCTGGTCACCGGTTGGCGATGAGGGATGCACGGAATCTGCATGCGGCGCAAGCCGCGGAGACGACTTGCGAGGAGGAGACGTTCGCCGCTGCTCAGGAGAGGGAAGCGTGGTGAAGCGTCTCTAGGCGGCCGTCGGTTTCAAGGCGTACGAGCTGATAACTTTCGTCGAAGTCGCGGTTCAGACGGAAGTTATCGGCGAGAAGCACCGAGTTTTCCGTCCCAGGGAGACCACCCACTTCGCTCGCGCGATCATTCACGCTCGCCAGCCCCACCGTCACCGTGCCGGCCGATTGGGCCGTAAAGATGGACGTGTGCCAGCCGCTGGCCCCGCCGTCTCCCGTTTGCCTGACGTCACTCAACTTATACGAATGAATGCCGCTCGCATCGGTCACCGTAAGCAAAGCGAAGTCGTTGTCCTGATTGCCGTCGCCGGGAGCGGTGACGCGATCGCGGGCATCGAACATCCAGTCGAAGGAGATCTCATCACCGGCCTGCACATTGATGTGCACCTTGATCGCCGAGCCGGTGGACGGCCGCGACCCATCAATATCCGCGTAGTCTCTCGCCAACGAGCCGGTCGCCAGGCCGAGGAAGGATTCCAAGTTGCTCGACGACGTGCCCCGCGCCTCGAGCACCGCCATCTGTGATCCATCGGTGGGGACGTAGCTGCCGTGATGGCCGTCGAGCTCCCCATACGAGGCGGCTGTCTGCACCAGCGTTGTCGACCGCTCGGCGTCGCCATTGGGTGGCGGCAGCCACGACATGGGCTGCTCAAAGCTTTCGGCGATCCGCTCCAGGTTGTTGCGGCCGTAAACGGTCACGGTGGCGGTGGCACGGCTGGTCGCGCCATGCTCGTCGGAGACCAGGTAATCGAACTGATCGTACGCGACCTGGCGCCAGTTCAAGTAATCGAAGCGACCGGCCGGATCATAGGAAACCGTGCCATCGGGGTTTGCCGTCACCACACCGACCGTTCGGCTGCTGTCGATCCCGGCGAGATGCAGGTGTCCCTGATCGATGAGATCAGCGTCAACGTCGTTGGTCAGGGGAGAGAGCAGCAAACCCCCGTCCTCGCGCACGGTTCCGAAGTCGTTGACGGCAACGGGTGCGTCATTGCGACCTTCGATGGTCATCGTGACCTCCGCCTGGGTGACGGCACCCGCGTGATCCGCCACGGTGTAAAGAAGCCGCTCGGTGGCGTGTTCACCGATGCCCAAATGCTGAAAGCGGAGCCCTGGATCGTATGTCACGTTTGTCCCGTCAAACGTCGTGCCCGGACCGCTCACCGCGACAACGTGGAGGGAATCGCCACTGTCCACGTCAAAATCGTTGGCGAGGAGGGCGGTCGCCGAGAAGGAGAGGCTGTGGTCCTCATCGACGCTCACCGCGTCGTTGTTCGCGATCGGAGCATCGTTGAGACCGGTCACGATGACGGAGATCGTGGCATCCGACAGCCCGCCGTTGCCATCGGAGGCAGTATAGGTGAAGGCGTCGGTAGCTTTTTCACCAGCGCCCAGGTGGGCGAATCCATCTGTCGGATCATAGCGCAAGCGTCCGTCGAGGCTGAGCCCCACCAGGGCACCGGAGGCGAGGACGACCGGATTGCCGAAGCTCAGAGCCTGGCCATTGACGCGCACCACCTGCAGCCGATCGGTGCGGTCCGGATCGCTATCGTTGGCAAGGGCGGCGAGGTATATGGGCGAGTTCTCATTTGTGGCCGCTTGGTCGTCGAGCGAAACCGGAAGGTCGTTGATGCCCTGAATGGTGACGATGGCTTGCCCGGTGCCGGTCGTCGCGCTCGCCGCATGGCCGGGCGTGCCGTACCAGCGATCGGCGATCGTGTAAGTAATGGTATCGGTTGCCGTCTCCCCCGCCCCCAGCGCCTGATAGGAAGCAAGTGACGACGCATCGTAATAGATCTTGCCCCCCCCATAACCATCAAAGCTCACATGGGCGCCGGACGTGGACCGCGCGTCGATAATCCGCAAGGTGGACGCATCGTCGTCACTGTCCACATCATCATCGTTGACGAGAACATCGAATACGCTGCCTAGCATGTCCTCAGTGGCCGAAAAATGGTCGAGACGCGCCTGAGGCGCATCGTTCAGTCCGGTCACGGTAACCGAGGCCCATGCGTCCGCTTCGCCGCCATTGCCGTCACTGACTCGATAGCGAAAGTGGTCGGTCGCGGATTCGTCCTGCGCAAGGCCGGCAAAAGCCCCCACCGGGTCATAGGTGATCCGGCTTCCATCGAAGGTGACGTGCCCTCGACTGGCCGCACCATCGACACCCGTCAGAACAAGCAGATCAACCCCGGGGGACGACTGATCGTTTGCAAGCAGCGTCGCCGGGTCGAGCGTCACGCCAGATGCCGCATTCGTCGTTCCGGCGAGTTGATCGTCGGTCGCTTCCGGGCGATGCCGCCACGTCTGGAACGCCCCGTCACCGTCGCTTCGGATCAGATCAACATCCGACAACGAGGGATTCAGCCGTACGTTGTCCACCAAAAGTGAGGACGGTCTGAGGTCGTCGCCATCGTTGAGGACGGCGAACCCGATGGTCAGTTCGCGCCCCGCCAGAATGTCGTCACGAAAGACGGCCGTCAGGTCATATGTCGAGGTGCGCCAGCCGGAGGCGCCAAGACCGGTTTCTCGCGAATCCGACAGCACCAGGACTACCGAGTGCCCGCCGGCGCCGCTCGAGACCGTGAACACGGCGAAGTCGTTCGCTCCCGGCTGATTGGCTGCGACTTGCTCTGCGGACAGAAAATTCCAGTCGAAGCTGATCAGTACTTTGCCCTCGGGCGTGAGATCTTCGGTTCCGAGCTGCAAGGTCGTCTTCATCGCGCTGGCGGCCGAGGCGTCGGACGCGTCCCCCCTTTGATGGGAGTGCTTGCCATCGTCGGCAGGCAGAGCATCGACGGCCAAGCCGAGATACTGTTCGATCGGGCTGTTGCCGTGCCCAGACGATCCCTGCGCCAGCATCCTAACCGCCTGATCGAGATGGGAGGGGCGATAAGCTTCGAAGCCCAGCACGGGACCTGAGAACAGCCTCACCGCCGCGCCCGATGTGTCCCCTTGCCGACCCCAGCCGCCGACAAGGCCGCTGCCGTCCGCTATCTCGAAGCTTTCGATGATCGTCTCACCCGTGTGAGTGGATTGGTCGGTGCCATGAATGGTCACCGTGACCTGAGACGAAGCTCGCCCCCCGAGACCGTCGTCGATCGTGTAATAGAAGGTATCGGTCGCCGTCTCGCCGCGTGCGAGATGATCGAAGCGGCTTGCCGGGTCGTACGTCACCGTTCCGTCGCCGTTGATGCGGACAAAATCCTTATGGGCATCATCAATGGTGATGATGCGAAGCGATGCCTGCTCGGGATCGCTGTCGTTGTCGACGATGTGAAGGCGAACCTGCGTATTCGCATCGGTGACACCAACGTCTGGCCTGGCGGTAGGGAGATCATTGCGGCCGACGACGGTGATTGTGACCGTTGTCGTGCTCTCGTGGCCGTCCGGATCGCTGACCGTATAGCTAAAGGTATCTTGAGGATGCGCTAGCGGGTCCAGGCCATCGAAAGCTTGGCGTGGATCATAGGTGAAGCTGCCGTCGGCATTAAGAACCAGCCTCGCCCCGGAGGCGAGCACGACCAGATTGCCGACGTTGGCTGTGCTTCCTTCGACACGGCTGACGAACAGTCGGCGATCGTCGGCGGTATCGGGATCGTAATCATTGGCGAGGACGCCATTGGCTGCATCGAAGGCGAGGACATGATCCTCGTCGATGCCATAGCCGTCGCCGACCGCGACCGGCCGGTCGGAGTGGCCGACGATCGTGAAGTGGACGACGGCGGTCGACTCCGCGCCCAATTGATCACGAACCGTGTAGGTGACGGTTTCGACCGTGCTTTGTCCGGGGGAAAGATGGTTGAAATGCCCGTCCGGATTGTACTCGAGGATGCCGTTGGCCTTCAGGGCCACGCTGGCACCGGACGCTAGGGTAACCGGCGTTCCCACCGCAATCTTCTTGCCATCAATGGCGACAACCTGGAGCCAGTCACCGGCGTCGACGTCGCGGTCGTTGGCGAGCAGCGCAACCGCCGCCTTGCCGTTCTGATCGATGGCGGCGGCGACATCGTCCATGGCGAGCGGTGCATCGTTGACGCCGCTGACGACCAGGCTGACGGTGGACTCGGTCGTCGCACCGGATCGGTCAGCGATCGTATAGCGAAACGTCTCGCTCGCGTGCTCCTGGAACGCCAGATGGGTGAAGGCGCCGGTCGGATCGTATGTGATCCGGCCGTCGAGTTGGAGCGTCACCTTCGCTCCGGAGGCGAGCACGACCGTGCCGCCCGGCACAATCGATTGATTGTCCACGGCAATCACATGGAGGCTGTCACCATGATCAGGATCGGTGTCGTTGGCGAGCAGATCGATGGCCACCTGCTGCCGCTCTTCCACCGTACCGACGAAGTCAAGGTGAGCGACCGGAGCATCGTTACGCCCCTCGATGGTCACCAGGATCTCGCCGTCCGATGTGGCGGAAGCATCGACGACCGTATAGCCGAGATGCTCGGTCGCGGCTTCTCCCACGTTCAGGTACTGAAAGCGCGTCCCGGGATCGTAGAAAAACGTCGATCCGGCGAAGGTCACGCCAGCGCCGTAGACGTTCAGGACCCTTAACTGATCGCCGAAATCCGGGTCGATGTCATTGCCGAGGAGGGTGGAAACGGAGAGGGTGAGGCTTCGATTGTCCTCATCGACGAGCACCGCGTCGATGGTCGGCCGGGGAGCATCATTGCGACCGGCCAAGGTCACCGATACTGAGGCGGAGGCCGTCCCCCCATAGCTGTCGCTGACCGTATAGGTGAAGCCGTCCGTGACGACCTGCCCCGATCCCAGATAATCGAAGTGCCCGGCGGGATCATAGCGGAGGCTCCCATCGTCGGCGACGGTCACCACAGCACCTGACTGGAGGGTGATCGGAGAGCCAGATGCTGCGGGCACACCGTTGATCAACGCGACCCGCAGGACATCGCTTGTGTCCGGGTCCCGATCGTTGGCCACGGCGTTGAACAGAAGTGGCTCGTCCTCGTTTCCAAACGCGACGTCACCGGCGGCTACCGGGATATCGTTGCTGCCGCTCACGGTTATGTGGACAGTCCCGGACGACGTGGTGCCGTAGCGATCGACCACGGTGTAGGTCACCTGATCGACGGTCGTTTCCCCTAACGCCAGCCAATCGAAGGCGCCTCCGGTATGGTAGTAAAATCCCATCCCGGCGATGCCGGACACCACAATGGTGGCTCCATTCGCCGATTGTGCAGAGACGATGCGTAGGCTGGAGGCGTCGTCATCGAGATCGATGTCGTCATCGTTGGCCAGGGCCGCCACAAGCATCGTCGGGCCGCCTTCCGCAGCCATCGACCAGTCGTCCCGCACCGTCGGTACATCGTTGACGCCGACGACGCGGATGGTCACCGTGCCGGTGGCGTAAATCCCGTCGCCACCGTCGATAACGTAACGGAAGGTATCGGTCGCCACCTGCCCGGCGGATAGCATGTCGAACTTGCCGTTGGCCGAATAGACGGGAAGCTGGCCGCTGCCCACATGAACCGATCCGCGTGTCCCGGCGGTGTCGACGCCAACCAGACGGATGGCGTTGAACGGATCGGGGTCCAGGTCGTTGGCCAGAATATCGAGAGAGAGCGGCTGATCGGCCAAGCCCTGGAAGGTGTCGGCGACAGCCGTCGGCGCCGCCGCAAGCACCTGCAGCGAGCCGCCGAATTCGTCGGTGCTCCCGCCGCGCGCGACGTACGAGTAGCCCGACGCGTCGACCTGACGGACACTGTCAACGTACAGACGGGACTGCCCCCCATCGTAGCTGTCATTGAGTACGGCAAAGCCGAAGTAGTAGTCGCCGGAAACGCCGGCGGTGTAGCAGAGGGATTGCCAGCCGGATGCGCCGTCGCGGCCTGCGGATTCGGCGTCGGCGAATTGCGCCACAACGGCCCGGCCCCCGACGCTGATGGTCACCACGGCAAAATCGTCTACGGGACGCGAACTATACGGATTGGCATCGGTTGGCGGATCGAAGAAGACATCGAACCAGATGGATTGGCCGGCTTCCAGATGGATGGCATCGACGCACCGCATCGCCGAACCGGACACGGGGGTGGAGCTGTCGTCCAAGGCGTCGAGCCGGCCACCACCGAGGCCGAGAAACTGCTCAAGCTGCTGCACCGACGAACTTCCGGCGGTAAGCTGAGCCATTGGTCCGTCGCGCGACGTGATCTGCCGGAACGACCCCCAGTCCAGCTCGACGTTGCCGATCGGCTCGATTGCCTGCCCGAACGCCATCCAGATCCGACCGGGGTCCCAATCGCGAAGGAAGATGTCGGTCGATGCCGATCCGTTATCGATCGTCGCCGTTGCCGCCTCGGTTAGGGCACCGTCTTCAAAGGACTGAAACCCGTAAAGAACGTCCGCCAAGTGCGACCGCGGATCGGCGCTGACCGAAGCATCGGCCGCAAGCGCACCGAGCGCCGCTTGTTCCAGCGGTGCCGGCTCGGGTGAAAGATCGAAGGGAGAAACGGGCCGGGTTACAACGATAGGGCCAATCGCAGCCAAGTCTCCGCCGGCGCCAGTCTCAAGCCCCGTCCCATCGTCACTCGCTGGATCCTGAACGTCCAGTTCGTGGATCAATCCAAGCTGGCGCGGCAACTCGAGACGAGGGTCATCCGCCGCAAGACGATCAGGGACGGACCTCTCCGTCCCATCCGCACCGATATGGAGGTGATCGCGGGCCTGGTCGAGCGCCACCGGTGACGTGTCGCCGTCGGCGAGGACGTACACCCGATCGCCTCTACCTTCGGCCACCGCGAGGCGGATGTAATGATCCCCGTCGGTGACCGAACTCGAGGTCGCGACGGCGCCGCTTGCATTAACGACGGCGTAGGGCGTCTGAATCAGGATGTGTCCCTGATCCAGTGAGGGGGCCGCCGGCTCGGCAAGCAGCCTCCCTTCCAGGAGCAGAACCTTGAGCGAAGCGTTGTCGAGGTCGGGTCCCTCCACCCGAATTCGCGTGCTCGCGTCAACGACCAGACGCCCGCCGTCGTTCAGACGCAGTGCAAGCTGACTGTCGGGGCTGACCACCACCGCGTCCGACGGCAGGATGGCATCGCCCTGTTGTGCGAAACGGAGTTGCCCGTACTCGGCTATGGTCACCGTACCCCGCACGGCCTCAACAACGCCGGCGATCGGCACCTGAGGCACCGGTTTGAGGGACGGCGACGATACGACCGGAGGGGCTGCTGCCGATTCCGGAGCCGAAGGCCCGGAATCCACTTCCGAAACCATGATCCGTTTCCACGCTCAACGACTCGATAGGGCCGCCTGCGGCGGTATGGGTCGAGGCGCAGAGGTTAAACTCAGCCGAGAATTTCGACCGGTTTAACCATATCACAACCATAGTTTAGACCAAACGGGGATAAAATTTCCGGTTGCGACTGAGACAAGATCGCAACCCATGCACGCAAGCGAAGCTAATACCCCCGCATCGGGTTATTCGAGGCCCTGAATGAGGTTAGCCCTCGCCTTATCAGGAATTCGACGGAAAGTTAGCGAGAATGCTCATGGCTGCCATGCGCTGTACGCACGTCCCTTACGGCGGGCCCACCACCGCATCACGCTTAAGCGAACATCCCAAGCGCCATTTTAGCATCCTCGGTCATACGCTCCGTCGACCAAGCGGGTTCCCAAACGAGGCGGACGCTGACTTCGCCAACACCCTCCACCTCGGCAACGGATTCGGCAACCTGCATTGGTAGTTCCCCCGCGACCGGACAGCCCGGCGCAGTGAGGGTCATATCGATGGCAACGGTGCCGTTTTCGCCGATGTCGAGGGTATAGATAAGACCGAGGTCGTATATATTGACTGGAATCTCCGGGTCGAACACCGTCCGCAGGGCCTCGATCACCGCATCCGAAGACGCTGGCGGCTCCCCTTCCGCGAGGGCCGACCCGGCCCGCGCCAACCAATTCGATATCGAGGTGCTTTCTGGATAAAAGTCGCTCAAGTCCGGCGCCTCAACCCCCTGCTCATATCCCATGGCCACCCCTTTTACTCCGTTGACGTTTCGCCCGTGCCATGAAGGGCCGCGTGCATCGCGTGCCACGCCAAGGTGGCACACTTAACCCGTATGGGGAACTGTCGTACTCCGGCAAGGACTTCGAGGCGCTCCGCTTCCTCGCCGTCGATACCGGCAACGTCGCTCATCGCGGCGTCGTCTTCCGTGCACATGCGATGGAACGCTTCAAAGAGTTCGTCCGCCGCCGCCGGCGATTTGCCCCGAAGCACTTCCGTCATCAGAGAGGCCGACGCCATGGAAATGGCGCACCCCTTGCCGATGAACGCCGCGTCGGTGATGGTGCGTTCTGCGTCCACATCCAGGAAGACGGTGAGCGTGTCACCACACATGGGATTGTGGCCGTGGGCAACAAACGATGGATGATCGGGACGGCGAAAATTGCGCGGCGACCGACCGTGGTCGAGAATGACCTCCTGATAGAGCTGCTGCAGATCCTCTAGCATCACCCGAACAACCTGCGAACCAAGTGGAGCCCATCGATCAGCGCGTCGACCTCGGCGCGCGTATTGTAGAGCGCGAACGACGCCCGTGCGGTCGCCGCCACACCCAGCCGCTCCATCAACGGCTGAGCACAATGGTGACCGGCACGGACGGCGATCCCCGCACGGTCGAGAATGGTACCGATGTCGTGAGGATGGATCCCGTCCAGGGTAAACGACAGCACCGGCGCCTTCAGGGACGCCGCACCGTAGATGGTCATGCCGGGGATTTCGGCGGCGCGCGCCGTTGCGTAGGCGAGCAGATCCTGTTCGTGGGCTGCGATCCGTTCAACGTCGAGGCTCGACAGAAAGTCGATTGCCGCACCCAGTCCGATCGCTTCGACAATCGCCGGCGTTCCTGCCTCAAACCGGTGTGGCGGATCCTTGAAAGTCGTCTTTTCGAAGCTGACGGTCAGGATCATTTCGCCGCCCCCCTGGTAAGGCGGCATCCGGTCGAGCAACCCCTTCTTGCCGTAAAGGACGCCGATACCGGTCGGCCCGTACACCTTGTGGCCCGAAAAAACGTAGAAATCGGCGTCGAGGGCACGAACATCAACGCGCATGTGCTGGACCGCCTGGCAGCCGTCGATCAGGACCACGGCGCCATGGGCGTGGGCAATCTCGATGATCTCAGCCACCGGGTTGATCGTCCCGACGGCGTTGGACACGTGGGTGACGGCGACGAGCTTGGTGCGAGCGGAGATCAATTCGGCCAATACATCGAGCCGAAGCGCACCCCGGTCGTCGATGGGGATCACTTTGAGAACGACACCGCGATCTTCCTGCAGGAGCTGCCAGGGAACGATATTGGCGTGATGTTCCAGCTCCGACAGGATGATCTCGTCGCCTGGACCGAGAGCGCTGCGGCCATAGCTCGCGGCAACCAGATTGATCCCTTCCGTGGCGCCGCGAACATAGACGATCTCGTCCGGGCTGCCGGCATTGAGAAAGCGGGCGACTTTCGTCCTCGCCGCCTCGAAAGCGTCGGTGGCCTGCTGGCTCAGCAGATGAATACCCCGATGAACATTCGCATACGTGGTCTCATAGGCGGCTTGCATGGCGTCGAGCACGCATCGCGGCTTTTGCGCCGAGGCGGCGCTGTCCAGGTACACCAGCGGACGGCCGTGTACGGTTTGTGACATGATCGGGAACTCGCCGCGAACGGCATCCACGTCCAGAGGGAGTTCGTCGACACCGTCCGCCGTGGCAATGCGCAAAGCGACGCTCATGCCTTTTCCTTTCCCCTCTCGCCGATGGCGGCAATGATGCGCTCCGCAAACTGTCGACGAACCGCTTCGTCAGATACCTCGAGCAAGACCTCGGCCAGGAAGCCCTCCATCAGCATCTGCCGGGCCAGCGCCTCGGGAATGCCGCGCGAACGCAGGTAGAACATCGCTGCCGGATCCAGCTGGCCGGCGGCGGCTCCGTGGCTGCACTTGACGTTGTCAGCGAAGATTTCCAGCGCCGGCTTCTGGTCGATTTCCGCTGCCCCGGACAGGAGGAGCGCCTTGCTAAGCTGATGCCCGTCCGCTTCCTGAGCCAAACGCTCGACGATGACCCGGCCCTGGAAGACGGCATGGGCGCTCTCATCAATCACGCCTCTGAAGATCTGTCGGCTCGTCGTTTTTGGGGCACAATGGGTGACCCGGATCGTGTTGTCGCAGATATCCTTGCCGGCGATGGCGTAGGCACCGCCGATGCGGCAGCTTGCGCGCGCACCTTCCAGCTCGACCGTGGTCTCTATTCGATTGAGACCACCACCGACGATCAACGCGAACGCCTCGTACTCGGCGGCTGCGTGAGCGCGGACGGTCGATATGATAAGGCCGGCCGACCCCGCCTTGCCGTCGACGAGCCGGTAGTGGCGAAGGCTGGCCCCCCGCTCCACGTCGATCTGCATCACCGAATTGGTGAATGCCGCCTCCCCCGCCAGCGCGACGTGATGTTCGACAATACCCAGTCGAGCCCCTTCACCAACCCGCACCAGGTGCCGAAGTGCGCAGGCCACGGCCTCGGTCGCACCGCCCAGAAAGACGAGTTCCAACCACACATCCCGGCCGAAGGAGCCGTCGATGCATATCGCCACTCCGTCCTCGGCCATGGCCGTGTTCAGGGCGACCAGCGGGTTTTCGCCGCGGGTGAAGAACCGTCCGGGAGCGTCGCCGTTGATCGCCGCCCCTTGAGTGGTCGGCACGATAGAGAGACCGACCGGCAATGGGCCCGCGGTCGAAAGATCGGCCCGAAACCCGCCGTTGACGAAAACCAAGCGTCCCACACTGCGGCCCGCCTCCAGCAAGTTCGGCAAGACATCGCATGGCCGGGCCACATCCAGCGGTGTCGCCATCCGGAATGACCCACGCCGGATAAGACCGAGATCGGTATATCTCCAGCTCTCATCCCGCCGCGTCGGCAAGCCGGCGGCAAGAAACGCATCGCGGGCCTGGCGCCGGGCATCGCTCATCTGGCTGCCGTTCTCGCCGGACGCGGCGAATGGGGCGCGTGAAAGCAGGGTAACCAGTGCGTCGTCAGCGGGCTCGCGTGCCTCGGCTCTCATCGCTCCCGCCTCACGCTGCCGCTGTACGAATATCGGCATAGCCCGAGCGCTCCAACTCGGCGGCGAGGTCGGGTCCGCCTGAGCGCACGATCTTGCCCTTGGCCAGCACGTGCACGAAGTCCGGCACGATGTAGTCGAGCAGCCGCTGGTAGTGGGTGATAACAAGCAGGGAACGTTCGGGCGCACGCAAGGCATTGACGCCATCGGCGACGGTTCGCAATGCATCGATGTCGAGGCCGCTGTCGGTCTCGTCCAAAATCGCGAAACGGGGTTCCAACAGGGCCATCTGAAGGACTTCGTTGCGTTTTTTCTCACCGCCCGAGAAGCCGGCATTGACCGGCCGCTTTAGCAGGTCGTCACCGATACTCAGTGCCTTCGCCTTTTCGCGCGCCCGCTTGATGAACTGTAGCGCGTCGAGCTCCGGCAAGTCCCGGCGGCGGCGAAGGGCATTCACCGCCTCCCGCAAGAAGGTGGTGTTGGCAACACCCGGGATCTCGACCGGGTACTGAAAGGCCAAAAAAATGCCGAGCGCCGCACGCTCTTCCGGTGGAAGTGCCAGCAAATCCACCCCGTCGAAGGTCACGGACCCTTGGGTGACAGTATACCCGTCACGGCCGGCAAGAACGTACGACAGCGTACTCTTGCCCGATCCGTTCGGCCCCATCACCGCATGCACTTCGCCCGGGTTGATCGTCAGGTTGAGACCACGCAGAATTTCGCGGTCATCGATACTTGCATGCAGATTGTCGATAACGATCATTAAGGCTCTTCCCGTTTCTTGCAAGCAGTGAGAGCGCTTCAGCCTCAGCCCACGCTGCCTTCCAAGCTCAATCCCACCAGTTTTTGCGCCTCAACCGCAAACTCCATCGGCAACTGCTGCAAAACCTCACGGCAAAACCCGTTGACGACGAGCGCCACCGCCGCCTCCTGATCGATGCCCCGCTGCCGGCAGTAGAACAGCTGGTCATCGCTGATTTTCGAGGTCGTCGCCTCGTGCTCGGCGGTCGCCGTGTGATTGCGACACTCGATGTACGGCACCGTATGCGCGCTGCAGCGATCGCCGATCAGCAACGAGTCGCACTGGGTATGATTGCGCGCGTTATCCGCCCTCGCCGACACCCGCACCAAGCCTCGGTAGGTCTGCGCACCGTGCCCGGCGGAAATACCTTTGGAGATAATCCGCGAGCGAGTGTTGCGACCAAGATGAATCATCTTGGTGCCGGTATCCGCCTGCTGCCGATGATTGGTGATCGCAATCGAATAAAACTCGCCAACCGAATTATCTCCCTGCAGGATGCAGCTTGGATACTTCCAGGTAATCGCCGAGCCGGTCTCCACCTGCGTCCATGAAATCTTTGCGTTTCGGCCGCGACACGCGCCACGCTTGGTGACAAAATTATAGATGCCGCCACGACCTTCTTCGTCGCCGGGGTACCAGTTCTGTACTGTCGAGTACTTGATCTCCGCATCATCCAGGGCAATCAACTCGACGACCGCGGCATGCAACTGGTTCTCGTCGCGCATCGGGGCGGTGCACCCCTCCAGATAGCTGACGTACGATCCCCTATCGGCAATAATCAGCGTTCGTTCGAACTGTCCGGTCTTAGCTGTGTTGATGCGGAAGTAGGTGGACAACTCCATCGGACACCGGACGCCCTCTGGCACGTATACGAACGACCCGTCGGTAAAAGCTGCCGAATTCAGTGTCGCATGTTTATTGTCCGTATATGGAACAACACTTCCGAGATATTTCCTGACCAGATCTGGATGTTTCTCTACTGCCTCCGAGATGGAACAGAAGACGACGCCATGCTCGTGCAGCTTGTCCTTGAAGGTGGTCGCCACCGAGACGCTGTCGAACACCGCGTCCACCGCCACGCCGGCAAAGATCTTCTGTTCGTTGAGCGGCACACCGAGGCGCTCATAGGTTCGTCGCAATTCAGGGTCGACATCGTCGAGGCTTTTCAGCTTCGGCGTGTTTTTTGGCGCCGCGTAGTAGTAGGCATCCTGGTAGTCGATTGGCGGAAACGAGACATTCGCCCATTGCGGTTCCGGCATCGTCAGCCAATGCTGAAAGGCCTTCAAGCGCCACTGTAGAAGCCACTGCGGCTCATTCTTCTTGGCAGAGATAAAGCGAATGATCTCTTCGCTCAGTCCTTTCGGTGCCGTCTCCATCTCGATATCGGTGACGAAGCCATGCTTGTACTTCTCATTGACGAGCTCGTGTAACCTCTCAGACGTGGATGACTGGGCTGATTCCATCGCTTTTCTCGCTACTCCAGCACACCCGAGGTGCTCTTGGTGCCATAATCCACGCTGTCAGTTCCTGCATTGGCGCTCAGCGCCAAACCCGGCAGTTCCCATGCATTGAAGGGGCCAGACGGCGGAGCCAGCAGGTCGGCAACGGTCAAATCGGTCAGCGCCTGCTGCACGACACGATTGATCGTCCCCCACGCAATGCGGGAGGGGCAGACCCACTCCAGGTCACAATTGGCCGCACCCTTTTCCACGCACTGGGTCAACGCGATCGGCCCATCGATCACCGCGATGACCTCGGAGACGGAAATTCGCCCAGGATCTTGCGCCAGCCGGAATCCGCCTCTGGCTCCCCGCACCGCCTGCAGCAGCCCGGCGCGGCCGAAGCTGGACAACAGCTTACTGACGGTCGGCAATGGGATGCCGGTCGCCTCAGCGATCGCCTGCGCGCTGCGGACATGGTCGCGAGCGCCCGCCATGTGCGTCATCAGAACGACGCCGTAGTCCGCCAAACGACTGAGCTTCAGCATCCAACGGTCCAATCATGATCATATCAGTCATGATTAGAATAGGTCCGGATCACAGGAAGTCAACGGCCGTTTGCGGAAGCAGGACACCATCGGTCGCAACCATGCAGACGCGCGCGCCCTCACCCAAAGCGCATAAAGGATGACGCGAGCAGGCCTAACCCGCACCGTACAACGCAGGGGCGATAGGCGCTTTCTGGTCAGGCCGCCAGCGGTTGCGTTTTTTCGATAACCTGGAAGGCGTCGTGGCGGACGTGGTTCTGTCGCATCTCGTCCTTGAGGAGTTGCTCGGAGATGATGCCTTTTTCCACGCACTCGCGCAGGAGGCCAAAAAAGAAGCGCTCCTGCTGCGGGTCCGGATGGCGCACGTAATGTCCGAGAAACGCATAGTCTCCAAAGACGCGACGGCGCATGCGATGGATCCAGCCGAGCCACGGCATCCCCGCCGGCTTCTCAGGCGGCAGGAAATCGACCGGCAATCCCGTCTTCCATGGCTGTGTCTTGCGCTTGGTATTATGGAGAAGGCGGGTTTTCGGCGTTAGCTTGTCGAAGTCGTTCCACTCATTCTCCAGCAGTTTGATGGTGTCGCGCCGCTCGTAGAAGAGCCCGATCCACTGGGCGTAGTCCCGCTTGAAGGTGAACAGTTCGTTGAACTGCTCTTCGCAGCGCCAATGGGTAAGTTTGCTGCAGTCGAGGAGCATGACGCTGGTTGCCAGCACCCCCTGCTTTTCCTTATGGCCCGAGCGCGGTCGGCACATGATCGCGGCGCCTTGCATGTCCCGGGACAGCAGGTCCCAAATGTCGCCCACCGCAAAAACGTCCGGATCAACGACTACAGCCCGCCCTTGATAGGCCATCTTCTCGGGCGGCATGAAGCGAAGCGGCGTGAACGACTGCAGGTCCTCGATGTGCCAGCGACGGGTCACCCCGTCGCGCAGATACTCCTGCCCCTCCCGTGCCCGTAAGAAGGGGTGATCCGCGGTATGAATGATCTGGATATCGAACTCGTCGGCATGCCGCGAATTACGGCGCAAGGAGTATTCGGCGACGATGGCACCGACAATCTGCTTATGGTTTGTATGAATGAAAATGGTCGGCTTCACGTCGGGATGTCCATGTGGATTGGGAATCAACTCAGGTAGCAGATGTCGGTGGCCGCTGCAAGGGATCGGCCGGGCCGGTAGTGTCTCAGTTTGAAATTCAGGCCGTCAGCCAGACTGCGGCTATGAATCGACAACCATTCTCAAGGTTGCTCGTTAGTTGTGCCGCTGCTGGCGCCTGAAACACCTCGCTGTGCTGAACATCTATGGACATGCACAGACGGTTTGCCGCGATGCGCTCAGATGCGATGTTTTTGTCGAGGTGGATCCGCGCAAGGGTAGCGACATACTGGGCCGGTGTGGAATGGAGCTTGTAGTCATGGAGGACGTCCTAGCCGAGAGGCAAACCGCGTGCGGAACAAAATTGTATATTGCCACTCTCTCCCGTCAAACAATCGAGGATTGTGGAGCGGAGCATCTCGGGTTTGAGGGATTTTTCGTATTTGAAGAATGTGACGCCATTGGGATAAATGGGATCACCGTTCTTGCAAAAGCAATATCATTTGAATCTGCACTCCGTTTGTCTGAGATCTTTTCAGTCTGACTGCACCATCAATGTTCGGTTCTTATAAGGCCCGCGCTTCTTCGTCGGCTGGTCCGCGTCCATCATCGCAACGATCTCTTCCCAGATCCAAAGCCGATCGGTCAGACTAGCGGCCATCGCGGGCGTGACGCGAAGCGTCTTGTGGATTCGGATCCAGTTGTACCAAACGGCGTAGATCGCAACCATGTGAGTGTGGTTGTCGAATTTCTTCGAGAAGCCGTTGGTAAGACGCGTGAAGCGCCGCATGTGCATGCGCATTGTCAGGTTCTGCCGCTCGGCATAGCTCGTGCTGATGTGCTGCGGATCAGGCTTGCCGGTGCAGCAGGTCGTCTTGGTGCCGACGATCACCGGCGGGCTGTAGCGGCGCTGCCCTTCCGGCGCCTGGCCAAACAGTTTTTCGAGCATCGCATAGTCAACGTCGTCGCCGAACGCCGTTTCGACGGCATCGAGGTAAGCGCGGTGGCCGTCGCTGGTAAGCTGCACCCGGTTCGCCAGGCGGTCGCGCACGTCGCACATGAACTCGCGCGCATAGTCGCCATCCCGGCCGCCAACGAGGTGCGAGACGATGAGCTTTGTGTCGGCCTCGATCGCCGTCCAGGTCCACACGTCGCCAGCATCGGACGGAGCGGCCTTCGCCGTTTTCACGTTCCGCGCCTTGGCGTAGCAAAAGGACCAAATTTCATCGACCTGCACCCGGCGAGCCTTTACGCCGCGCACCTTGGCATCGTGGAAGCCAGCGCAGAACTTGCCCGTATCAACCAGCAGCTTCGCAACCGTGTTGATGCTCGTGTCGGTCAGACGCGAGACCGCCCGCATGCTCGCGCCCTCGCATAGCAGGCTGAGGATCTGGGCGCGGGTGGCGATCGGGAGCTTGTTCATGCCCCCGATGATATGAACTTTCATGCTTATCGTCAAGCATCTTTGTGAGGCATATGCCCTATCTGATCAAGGTCGTCAAACGCCATGCTCAACGTGGTTATCGGCTTAGGGAATGCTCTTTGCAGCATTTCCTTAAACTGCCTCCAGTTAGTCGCGGCCTTCATCAAAGCCACAACGCCGGTTATGTGAAGCTTTAGTTCGGGCAAACCTTGAGTTGATGTCAGATGCCTATGGAGGTGGTGCTTTAGTCGACCTTTTTCATCGCGACCAGCGTAGTCATGCAATTGCTCCCTGACGCCCGGACCAAGCCGGTCGTATATAATGTCATTCGTCCACGCACCGATGACACTTGGGCGCTTCACTGAGCTGGGATCGTAGGGCCAACCATTAAGTTCGAAAATCCGCTGATAAAACTCATCCGGGAATTGCTGCCTCCAGGGCTGTAGCTCCTTGGTGAGCCATTGGTTGAGAATCGTCTCAAGAGCGTTCCGGGCCCTGATATGCTGGTAGCCCGTTACCTCATCAACCAGTCCGACTATACCAAGTCTAGCCAACCCCCTAGTAAGTATTTCGCACTGTTGTGCAATTCCAAGCTGCTGCTTTTGCAGGACACCCGCCTGCCTAGCCGCAAGAACGACCTCGCACAATTCGACAAGTATTTCCGCATTATACCCGTATGCTTTCCCGCCAGTCGGCGTTAAGAAGACAATCGGCGACTCGATTCTCTCCACTAACTCATTGGAAATGAACGGCTTTATGAGCTTTCTAGAGGCAAAAAGCTCGATCCGATTCATCCCGGCTATCATTGAGCCACCTTTGGCTAAGCCAAGCCCTTCACTCATGCCAGAAACAGTGAGCACGCGGGTTTCATCGTCTAGGACGTAGCAGGGGATTGGAATATCACCGATCTTAAGCGGCCGGTCATGTGACCCGCAGATTGCCTTCGGCAGTTGTTCGCGGGAGGGGTCTGCTTTAGCCCAACGCGCCTGAGCGCCGGCGGCAGCTCGCGCCGACCGCTCTTCCGGCGTCATATGCCTTGCAGCCGCCTTTCCTGCATCGCTCTGCCGAGAAACCATCACCAAGCTCCATGCTTACAAAAGTAAGCATGCTATATGGATGCTTTCTTCAGAAAGCAAGCGATAAAGTTCTATTTCTGTTCGGCCCACCGCTTCGCTGCCGCCTTCCGTGCGATCTCTGCCCGCCGCTCAGGCGTCATTCCCTCCGCTCGCGCCCGCCCGCCCTTTCGACCGAGCGCCTTGGCCGCCGGATCCTTCCCGTCGTCGGCTTCTGAGGCATCTTCGATCTCGCCCGTTGCGATGCGCATGACGTGCACGGCGTTTCCGATCACGTCCGCCGGCCGCTTCTCGCCCTTAGGTCCTTTTGGCATGCTGCTCTCCGGTCCGTGCTTTACGCTAAGCATATAGGAAACCGGAGCGGCGATGCGATCTCGCGTCAAGGGCGTCGGATTTCAAACTGAGACACTACCGCCGGGCCGCAGCCGGCACTCAGGCTGCGGCGGCCCGCACCAGGGCTTGGTCGAGGTCTTCGCGTAAGTCGTCGATGTCTTCGATCCCGATGGAGAGTCGGACCGTCGTCTCCCGAATGCACAGACGATCCCGCTCTTCGGGGGTAAGCCGCTGGTGCGTCGTCGTCGCCGGGTGCGTTGCCAATGACTTGGTATCTCCCAGGTTATTGGAGATATCGATCAGTTGCAGCGAGTCGAGGAAGCGAAACGCCTGCGCGCGGCTCCCGGCAAGGTTGATGGTGACGATGTTGCCGCCGTCCGTCATCTGCTTCATCGCCAAAGCGTGATCCGGGTGCGAGGCCAAGCGAGGATAGAGGACCCGCGCCACTTCCGGGCGCCCTTCCAAGAATTCGGCAACAGCAAGCGCATTCCGGCAATGGCGCGTCACCCGCAGATCCAGGGTCTCCATGCCTTTGAGCAGAAGCCACCCATTGAAGGGGCTGAGCGTGGGGCCGGTGTTGCGCACAAACGGAACCAGCTTCAACTCGAACCAGTCCGCCTCGTTGGTCAGGATGGCGCCACCGAGGCAGCGGCCCTGACCATCGATATGCTTGGTCGCCGAGTAGACGACGATGTCCGCTCCGTACTCCGTCGGGCGCTGAAGGAGTGGCGACGCGAAGACGTTGTCGACGATCACCTTGGCGCCGGCGCCGTGGGCGGCCCGACACACCGCCGCGAGGTCGATGATGTCCAACATCGGATTCGACGGCGATTCCAGGAACACCGCGGCCGCCGGCCGGGCAAAGGCGGCTTCCCATTGGGCGAGATCGCCGCCGTCCACGAACTCGGTGGTGATTCCATAGGCGGGCAGGATCGTCGAGATGATGTAGTGACAGGAGCCGAATAGGGCGCGCGAGGCGACAACCCGATCACCGGCTTGAAGAAAGCATGCCATCGATGCGAAAACCGCCGACATGCCGGTGGCGGTCGCCCGACAAAAGCAGGTGCCTTCGATGGCCGCGAGACGCTCTTCGAACATGCGGATGGTCGGATTGCCGAAGCGCGAATACTGATAGCGGTCGATTTCTTGCTTGAACGTCCGTTCCGCTTCTTCCGCCGTCTCATAGACGAAACCGGAGGTCAGAAAGATGGCTTCGCAGGTCTCATCAAAGTTCGAGCGCCGCGTGCCGCCTCGCACCAGCTTCGTCGCCTGTCGCCAATGCTTGTTGGACCGCGCCGGGTCCGTCATCTTCCTACTCCGTTCGTCCTGCCCACTGCGCCAAAGACCGGCTCGACGCGCCATTGTCAAGATCCCATATGGCGCAGAGGGACCGTCGCCCCACGCCGCGTCGCCATCGTCATCAGATCAGGATTGCTATCGCCGATGTCCGCTTTGCCCACCACAGACGACCTCTTTTTCGCGCAGAGCGGGCTCGATCAAAGCGCGGCCGAAGGCATCGTCGAGGAGACGCTCGAACAGTGCGATGACGGCGAGTTGTTCCTGGAATACCGCCAATCGGAAAGCTTCGTCCTCGACGACGGCCACCTGAAAAGCGCCAGCTTCGATACGAGCCATGGTTTTGGCTTGCGCGCGGTCGCCGGCGAGGTCACCGGCTTTGCCCACGGCTCCGCCCTGACGGAAGACGCGTTGCAGCGGGCAGGCGCTGCCGTGCGCGCGGTGCGCGCCGGCCATGATGTCCGGCTGGCCGCCCCGCCCATCGGTACCAACCAGAGCCTCTATGCTCCCGACAATCCGCTGGCCATGCTGCCGTTCCAACGCAAGGTGGACTTGCTGTCGGCGATCAACCTCTATGCACGCCGCCGCGACCCGCGCGTTCAACAGGTGATCGCGTCTCTGTCGGGAAGTTGGCAGGCGGTTCAGATCGTGCGACCGGGCGGTCACCGTGTCGCAGACATCCGGCCCCTGGTGCGCCTGAACGTGACCGTCGTCGTCGGTGCAGGCGGCCGGCAGGAAAGCGGAACCTATGGGACAGGGGGACGGACCGGATACGACCCCTATATTGGGGACGGAATCTGGCAAGGCGCCGTCGATGAAGCCCTGCGCCAGGCACTGGTCAACCTCGACTCCGAACCGGCACCGGCCGGCGAAATGCCCGTCGTGCTGGGACCCGGTTGGCCGGGAATCCTGCTCCACGAGGCTATCGGTCACGGCCTCGAAGGCGACTTCAACCGCAAGAAGACGTCCGCCTTCGCCGGCCTCGTCGGCCAACGGGTTGCCGCCGAGGGGATCACCGTCGTCGATGACGGGACGATCGCCTACCGCCGCGGGTCGCTGTCCATCGATGATGAAGGTACGCCCACGGAGTCGACCGTACTGATCGAGAACGGCATCCTGCGTGGCTTCCTCCAAGATCGGATGAACGCACGTCTGATGGGCGCCCGCAGCACCGGAAATGGTCGCCGCGAGAGCTACGCCCACCGGCCGATGCCGAGGATGACCAACACCTACATGCTCTCCGGAACACACGCACCGGAAGAGATCATCGCCTCCGTCGACAAGGGCCTTTACGCCGTCTCTTTCGGCGGCGGTCAGGTGGACATCACGTCTGGCAAGTTCGTTTTCTCTTGCACCGAGGCCTACCGGATCGAGCGAGGAAAAGTCGGCCATCCAGTCAAGGGAGCGACGCTGATCGGCAGTGGCCCGGAAGTGCTGACGCGGGTGACGATGGTCGGCAACGATTCCTCCCTTGATACGGGAATCGGCACCTGCGGAAAGGACGGGCAGTCTGTTCCCGTCGGCGTCGGCCAGCCGACCCTGCTGATCGACCGGCTGACCGTCGGCGGGACAGCTCTTTAGCACCGCGTCGGCTTAATAGGAGTATTCGCGAAAGACGGGATCGACGCTCTCGTCCCACAGGCGATAATAAGCGGCCAGCAGTTCTTCGGCGGGGGTGAAGTTCGCTTCGGCGATGCGGAACAGCGGCTTCAGAAACTTGCTTTCGTTGCAGCCGACGGAGTCGACGATCCCTCGCCGGCATAAGCCCAGATGGGAGATTTTGAGGGACTCCAAGGCAATCTCGCGCACGGTGGTTTTTCGAAAGGAAGTGGCCAATGCGTGCACCGGCACCGCTGTGCGCAGCGTCGCTCGCTCCTCGTTGGTCCAGTCCCGCACCAGGTCCCAGGCAGCCTTGCGCGCATCGGCATCGTAGAGCAGCCCGACCCAGAAGGCCGGGAGCGCACACAGGCGATTCCAGGGTCCTCCGTCCGCCCCCCGCATTTCGAGAACCCGCTTCAAGCGAACCTCGAGGAACGAGGTGGTCAGATGATCCGCCCAGTCGGTCAGTGTTGGATAGGCGCCGGGGAGAGCGGGCAAGCGACCCGCCATGAAGTCGCGGAACGACTGTCCCGCCGCATCGATGTAGCGACCATTGCGATTGACGAAATACATGGGTACGTCGAGCATGAAATCGACGTACCGTTCAAATCCGAAGCTCTCTTCGAATACAAAGGGCGCGATGCCGGTCCGATCCGGATCCGTATCGGTCCAAATCTGGCTGCGATAGGAAAGATAGCCAGAGGGCTTGCCGTTTACGAAAGGCGAGTTGGCGAACAAGGCCGTAGCAATCGGCTGCAGGGCGAGGCCGACACGAAACATCTCGATCATGGTCGCTTCAGAATCGAAGTCGAGATTGACCTGCACTGTGCACGTCGCCTGCATCATGTCGAGGCCAAGCGTGCCCCTCTTCGGCATATACTCGCGCATGATGCCGTAGCGCGCCTTCGGCATCCAAGGAAGTGCCTCGCGGGGCCACTTGGGCTGATAGCCGATACCGAGAAATCCAACGTTGAGCTCCGCCCCCACCGCCTTCACCTGACGGAGATGCCGATCGATCTCCCTGCACGTTTCGTGGATGCTCACCAACGGGGCACCGGCCAATTCAACCTGGCCGGCCGGTTCCAGGGTCACGGAGCCGCCGCCATGATCGGTCAGCGCGATCAGGTTGCCATCCTCGTAGACCGGGTGCCACCCGAAGCGGGTGAGACCTTGCAGAATGGCGCGAATACCGCTCTCGCCCTCGTAAGGAACCGGACGATAGTCCTCTAGTCGGTAAGCGATCTTCTCGTGCTCGGTGCCGATGCGCCAATCGGTTGATGGCTTGCACCCAGCCTCCAGATACTCGACAAGGGTGGCTTTATCGACGGCCGCCAGCTTGCCGGCGGTCCCTAGATCTTGCGCAGACGACATGGTCAATCAACTCCTTCGCTGGCAGGGTTTGCCCACGTGCCAGCGTAGGCCTGGATACAAGCAAGCGCCGCTATAGCCGCCGTTTCGGCGCGGAGGACAAGCGGTCCCAGCGATACGGCAACAACAAACGGCAGCGTCAGAAGTTCGTCAAGCTCGCTTGGTTCGAAGCCACCCTCCGGTCCGATCAACACCCCGGGCGCCACAGGCAGCCGGCGACGACAGATGTCGGCAATCGGCGCCGCCCCAAATCCGGGTGTCGTGAGCAGGAGTGGCCGGTTGGGGGACCAGTCCCGCAGGAGGTGCGCCAGTTCCGCCGGCGCCTCCACCCGTGGCAAGCTGACCCGGCGGCATTGTTCGGCCGCTTCAATGGCGATGGCTTGCAAGCGGGCTGGGTTCGGCGCGGCCGTGACTGTCCGCCGGGTGATCACCGGCAGCAATCGCTCCACTCCCAACTCGGTGGCCTTCTCGATGATCAGATCCAGTCGGGACCGTTTGACCATGGCAAAAGCGAGCCAGGGGCCCGGCTCCGCCGTCTGCGGAGCGATCTGCGACTGCAATTCGAGGGTGCAGTCCCGCCGATCGCAGCGGATCACGCGCGCTGCCCATTCGCCGTCCTTGCCGTTAAACAGATCGACACGGTCTCCGACCCGCAGACGCATGACGTTCGTCAAGTAATGGGCGCGCGCTCCGCCGACGACGAGTTCGGAGGAGGACGCGGTCAGGGGAGCCTCGACGAACAATCGAACATGCGGCGCGTGAGACGCCAAGCCGTGATTTTGTCGATGATGAGCTCTGGGCGGCTCCCCGGCTGAATGCGACATGGGCTATGCTACAGGTAACGACAGCGGGGTCAGATGAGCGACAGGGTCGGCAAGAGCGCGAGCGACATTCGCAGCGGCAACTGGGTCGACCAATACGTCCCCGCCGCCGCTCGCCCGTACCTGCGTCTGGCCCGCGTCGATCGACCGATCGGCATCTGGCTTTTGATGTTTCCGTGCTGGTGGGGAGTCGCCCTCGCAAGTCCGGCTTGGCCGGATCCGTGGCTTCTGCTGCTGTTTGGGATCGGAGCGCTGTTGATGCGCGGCGCCGGCTGTACCTTCAATGACATCGCCGACCGGGATTTCGACGCGCGGGTCGCCCGCACCGCCAACCGGCCCCTGCCGAGCGGCGCCATCAGCCTCAACAGCGCCGTGCTGTTCATGATCGGACTTTCCCTAGCCGCATTTATCGTCCTCCTCCAGTTCAACGCCTTTTCGGTCGGTGTCGGCATCGCCTCGCTATTGGTGGTTGCCATCTATCCCTTCGCGAAGCGAGTCACCCACTGGCCGCAAGCGGTGCTTGGCCTCGCCTTCAACTGGGGTGCCCTTCTCGGCTGGACGGCGGTCAGCGGCAGCCTCGCTGTCTCTGCCTTCCTGCTCTACGCTGGCGGCATCCTGTGGACGCTGGGCTACGACACGATCTATGCGCATCAGGACAAAGAGGACGATGTGCTGATCGGCGTCAAGAGCACCGCCCTTCGCCTAGGGACCCAATCGCGCCGTTTCGTCGCGCTCTTTTACGCATGTGCGTGGGCGCTGATCGTCGCCGCCGCCTTGAGCGCGGGCATGCCCATCTTGGTGATCGTGCTGCTGCTACCGGTCGCCGCCCAGCTCGCCTGGCAGGTGGTGACCATCGACTTCGACAATCCCGGCGACTGCCTGAGCAAGTTCAAGTCCAATCGCTGGATGGGCCTCAGCGTTTTTGCGGCCCTCGTCGGGGCACGCGTGCTCGGCTGATTCCTGCGGCATCTTTCGAACCACACAACCGGAAGCATCGACATCCGAGCAAACACCGCCCGCGCCATACATCATCTGCGCCGCGTTGATCTGCCGCCTCAGGTGGGGTTCACTGCGTAGTGAAATACGATGAGACGCAAATGCCCTATCGATCGATGCGGGACTTTATGGCGCACCTGGAACGCGAGGGCCGTCTGGTCCGGGTTCGTGAGCCGGTCTCGCCCATCCTCGAGATGACGGAGATTCAGACGCGGCTCCTTGCGGAAAAGGGGCCGGCGGTTCTGTTCGAGAACGTTCGCCGGGAAGATGGAACATCCTATGGGATGCCGGTGCTGACCAATCTGTTCGGCACCGTCGAGCGTGTCGCCTGGGGAATGAACCGCACACCGGAGCAATTGCGCGAAGTGGGCGAGACTCTCGCCTTCCTGCGACAGCCCGAGCCGCCCGGCGGAATGCGAGAAGCGGTCAGCCTGCTGCCGCTGCTGCGCAAGGTGCTGGCGATGCGGCCGAAGACGGTGGGGAGCGCCCCATGCCAGGACATCGTCTGCGAAGGCGACGCCATCGATTTGGGGCGGCTGCCGATCCAGACGTGCTGGCCGGGCGAACCGGCGCCGCTGATCACCTGGCCGCTGGTCGTCACGCAAGGCCCGTCGGCGCAGGAGACGGCGTCGGACGACCGGCAGGGCGACAAGCGCGATGTCTTCAACCTCGGCATCTATCGGATGCAGGTGACGGGGCCGAACACGACTTACATGCGCTGGCTCAAACACCGCGGCGGCGCACAGCAGCACGCCCGCTGGAAGCAAAAGCGACGCGATCCGTTCCCGGCCGCGGCGGTCATCGGTGCCGATCCGGGGGTAATCCTGGCGGCGGTGACGCCGGTTCCCGACACCCTGTCGGAATATCAGTTCGCGGGACTGCTGCGAGGGAGCCGGGTGGAACTGGTTCCCTGTCGGACGGTGCCGCTGAAGGTGCCGGCGGAAGCCGAGATTGTTATCGAAGGCCTGGTTTCGCTCGACGAGTACGGCGATGAGGGCCCGTATGGGGATCACACCGGATACTATAATGCGGTCGAACCGTTCCCCGTCTTCCACGTCACCGCCGTGACCATGCGCCGCGATGCGATCTACCTCTCGACCTTCACCGGCCGGCCGCCCGACGAACCCTCGATCCTGGGTGAAGCCCTGAACGAGGTGTTCCTACCGCTATTGACGCAGCAGTTCCCGGAGATCGTCGACTTTTGGCTGCCGCCCGAGGGCTGCTCCTATCGCGTCGCCGTCGTCGCTATGCGCAAGAGCTACCCTGGTCACGCCAAGCGGGTGATGATGGCGGTATGGTCCTATCTGCGCCAGTTCATGTACACGAAGTTCGTGATCGTCATCGATGCGGAACTTTCCGCGCGCGACTGGAACGACGTAGTCTGGGCGATTTCCACCAACGTCGATCCGGCCCGCGACATCACCCTGATCGAGAACACCCCCATCGATTATCTCGATTTCGCGTCGCCCGTGTCCGGACTCGGCAGTAAATTGGGCATTGACGCGACGGCGAAAGTTCCGCCGGAGACAGTGAGACCATGGGGCATCCCCATCCGGATGACCGACGACATGATCGAAACGGTAAGCCGCAAATGGGCGGCCTACGGCTTACCGACCAGCGGCCGACCGATCTGGTGATCGCCGGCCGTGCTCGCGCGGGCCGGATCGTTTCCAGAGGGCAATCAACAACAAGGGGATCGCGGGTGAACGTAGTCGAGTTGAGCGAGCGTTTCGGCGGCGCACTGAGAGATGCAGCCCTAGTCAGCAAGGCATGGCCGTTCGTTGAGGCGCGCGCGCTGCACGAGCGCCTCCCGGAGCAACCAAAGAAGGGCTACGTGCTGTTCGAAACGGGCTATGGGCCTTCCGGACTGCCGCACATCGGCACCTTCGGCGAGGTCGTTCGAACCAACATAGTTCGCCATGCCTTCGGCCTGATCTCGGACATTCCAACCCGCTTGTTTGCGTTCTCGGATGACATGGACGGGCTGCGCAAGGTGCCCGACAATGTGCCCAACCAGGAGATGCTGGCACAGCATCTCGGACGTCCTCTGACGTCGATCCCCGACCCGTTCGGCACCCACGAGAGCTTTGGCCACCATAACAACGCGAGGCTACGGGCCTTCCTCGACACCTTCGGGTTTGATTACGAGTTCCAGAGCGCGACCGACTGGTACCGTAGCGGTCGCTTCGACGATGCCCTGTTACGGGTCCTTGACTGCTACGATGAGGTGCTGGAGATCATGCTGCCAACGCTGGGACCGGAGCGGCGCGCCAACTACAGCCCGTTTCTTCCCATCGACGAGGCATCTGGACGCGTCTTGCAGGCGCGGGTCATCACCCGCGACCTGACTGCGGGGACCATCGTCTATGAAGATGAAGAGGGCGAACTCGTTGAAACGCCGGTCACCGGCGGCCACTGCAAACTGCAATGGAAAGCCGACTGGGCCATGCGGTGGTTCGCGCTCGACGTGGATTACGAGATGTCCGGCAAGGATCTGATCGACTCGGTGAACCTGTCGAGCCGCATCTGCAAGGTCCTTGGGCATCGCCCGCCCCTTACATCGATTTACGAACTATTCCTTGATCAGAACGGCGAAAAAATCTCGAAATCAAAGGGCAATGGCCTCAGTGTCGACGACTGGCTTCGTTATGCGCCGCCCGAAAGCCTCGCCTACTTCATGTACCAGAAGCCGCGAACGGCTAAACGGCTCTTTTTTGGCATTATTCCAAAAACCGTCGATGACTACTTCGCAAATCTCGCAGCCTATCCCCACCAGGATGTTGCCACACGCCTCGATAATCCGGTTTGGCACCTCCATGCGGGTCATCCTCCCTCGGCGGAAGACGGGCCCGCTTTCAGCCTCATCCTCAACCTGACCAGCGTTTGCCATGCCGAGGAGCCGGCTGTCTTGTGGCACTATCTGCAAAGGTATCGACCTTCCCTATCGCCCGAAAACAGCCCGACTCTGCAACGCCTGATCGATTTCGCCATCCACTATTATCACGATCAGATCGCGCCGACGCTGCGCTATCGGTTGCCTTCGGGGCCGGAACGGGACGCGCTCGCGGACCTTGCCACCAGCTTGGCGGCTCTCCCCGCCGAAGACCGGAACGCCGAATCCGTTCAGGCGGTTGTCTACGAGGTGGGCAAGCGCCACCCCCAGGTTGGGGATCTTCGTGGGTGGTTCCGCTGCCTTTACGAGATCTTGCTGGGTCAGGAGCAAGGCCCTCGCATGGGCTCATTCGTGGCCCTTTACGGCGTGCCGGAAACGATCGCGCTTATCGAACGGCAACTTGGCGAACCAACCTAGCTGGATGCCCAGGGCGAGTTCCCCTCCATATCGGGCCGACGGAACCACTGACGGACTGGAGCCCGGTCAGCGAGGGCGATCTCCATCCACGGCCCTGATGGTCCGCACGCCGAGCGCGCGATACCACTTCAGTGCATCACTCAGCGCCGTCTCGTTGCAGTCGGAGTGCCCACAATCGGTGTCTCGCGGCTTCCTCGCCGCCCGCTGCCCCGCTAGCGCCCGGACGGTTGACAGGGCAAGCCGATCGAGATCCCGGCTCGCTGCTACCAATCTCCAAGCGGTTGACCGAGGCAATCCAGCCAAAGCCGCATGGCGCATCTCGTCGTCGATCGGACCATCGAACCGCCAATGCAGTTGCGGAAGGGATACGGTCGCCCCATCCATGATCCTAATCCTTTCCCCATCCCGCGCAGGGTATAGGATCATATTCCCATACCGCAAATCAAGTGGGTTTCGGCCTGATCCTACTGGCTGGCCCAGACGATGCGGGCGATCCACTCCACATCCTCGGCCGAGAGCCAGCGGTCGGGGTGCTCCGGGTTGAGTGACTTGAGCTCGTACTTTTGCGAGGTCTTGCGACGCAAAATCTTGGCCATAACCTCTCCCTCCCGGGACTTGACCACGACCCGGTCGCCGCGCCGGATGGGCACCTGCGGGCAGACGATGACGATGTCGCCATCGCGATATACGGGTTCCATGCTGTCACCGCTGATTTCGAGGGCATACGCATGGGGATCGCCGATGTCCGGGAAAGGAACGTCATCCCAGCCTGACCCACCCGGATAGCCGGCATCATCGAAATAGCCGGCGGTCCCCGCTTGCGCAAAGCCGATCAACGGCACGTTCCTGAATGTTCCCTCGTTCATCAGCGAGACGAACTCGCCCCACGTGGCGCCCGTCGCATCGAGAATTTTGTCAATGCTCTCCGTGCTTGGCCAGCGTGCACGCTGATCCTTGGTGATGCGCTTGCTCTTGTTGAAGGTCGTCGGATCGAGACCGGCCCGCCGCGCCAATCCGGACGGCGTCAGACGCCGCTGCTCAGCCAACCGGTCGATCGCCTGCCATACCGCGTAATGCCTAGACATGGGCTAATTATCCCACACGAATGGCGCCCCTGCACTAGGTTCGTATACCTACAACTAATTGACTTAGGATTAAGATCTGATAACCTGAGCCAATGTTCTTGTTGTGTTCGAGGATAGTGCAGCGATGACCCCTTGCTCCTATACCGCTGAGTGCGCCGGCGTCTCACCAAGCGCGCCGTTTGACAGCGCCGAGCAAGCCTGGTTCTGGTTCGTGCGCTGTCAGGTGGTACGCCGGGACGGCGCCCGCCTGTCTCCCGGCGGCAACATGCATCGCCCGTGCGACCCGGACGACATCTATGTCGCCCTCATGAACTTGCAACGCCGGGCGGTGCTACGCCCCAGCCATCTCAACATCCTCGGCCGCTTTGGGCTGGAGGGACGCCCCCCCGATCCCCGCTGCCGCGAGGAAACAACCGCCGCCAAGCTATGGGATGAAGCCCTCGACCGATTGACCACCGTCCTTCGCGATAAGGGCATCATTCATTGAGGCTGGACCACAAGAACGGCAATCAATTCCTCTGCGAAACGCCGCCGGAAGAAAACACCACGGTTCCCGCCCTCGTCATCTTCGATGACGACACGACGCTAAAATGGCTGCGACCACTTCGCCCCGGCTTCCGCCACTGCTTTGTTGCCATAAGCCGGGGGGATCACTGGATTATCTGCAACCCCTTCTCCCATTACACCGACCTCGAGGTGGTGCACGGCACCACCGCGGCCGCCATGGCCGAGTGGTTCTGCCATCATGGCCTTCGCGTCGTGGAAACAGTAGCAAGGACGCCCCCGCCGAGATGTGCGCCATTGCGGCCGTTTACCTGCGTCGAGGTGGTCAAACGCACGCTCGGGCTGCGAGCACCTTGGGTTTTCACCCCTCGCCAGCTCCACCGCCATCTCATTCAAATTGCTGGCCAAGGTCACAACTAGGTATTGACAATATTCCTATTGCAGGTATAAAAACTGACATCGGCCGCCCCCCGTGCGCCTATCTGCCAACCCCGCTCACGCCTATCCAGGAGAATGCCGCCATGGGAGGCATGTTCAAGTCGCCGAAAGTCGCAGCTGCGACGGCAGTGACACCGATGGTCACCACGTCCACGATTGCCGTCCAATCAACCTCCTGCACCGATGCCGATGCCGAAGAAACCACCCGCCGGCAACGCGTCCAGGCCATGGTTGAGCAGCGGCGTGGTCGCGCCAGCACGATTACGACCTCCCAACGCGGTCTGCTGATTTCGGCGAGCGACCTTCCGGCTCGCAAGTCGCTGCTCGGAGAATGATCGCAATGCATTTTCCGTCCTCGAAGGAAATCCTGGCGCGATACCGGGCCGCCAAGGGCAAGCGCTCGGCGTGGGAGGGCCTCTGGCAAGACTGCTACGATTTTGCCTTGCCGTCCCGCGATACCGCCGTTCGCGGTGATGTGGGAGGACCTCGCCGCGGCGACCGGCTATTCGATGGCACCGCACCGGATGCCGTCGACCAGTTGGCGGCGAGCATGATGTCGCAGCTGACGCCGCCCTGGGCTCGCTGGTTCGGCTTTTCGGCAGGGCCTGACGTCGCAGCAGAGGAACGGGGCCAACTGGCCAGCGACCTGGAGCGGGCGACGACTGTCATGCAGGCCCACTTCGATCGCTCCAACTTCGCCGTCGAGATGCATCAATGCTATCTTGATCTGGTCACCGCCGGCACCGCATCGCTGCTGTTCGAAGAAGCGTCACCGGGCGATCCGTCCGCCTTTCGGTTCACCGCGGTTCCCTTGGCGCAGGCGGTTATCGAGGAAGGACCGAGTGGACGTCTCGACGTCACCTTCCGCCGCTCCGAGTTCAGTGACGAGCAGCTGCTGGCCCGGTTCCCGGCTGCGCGCACAGCCTTGACCACCCCCTCTTCATCAACCAGCGATGCGGAGCGCCGGACGTCGGTGATCGAGGCCGTCCTGCCGACGACATCCGGCTACGCCTACGTTGCCCTCTGCGAGACCAGAACTGACGAAGAGGGCGAGCCGCTCACACTGACGCAAGGGCGCTTCTCCTCCTCGCCGTTCGTCAACTTTCGCTGGCTGAAAGCTCCGGGCGAAACCTATGGACGATCGCCGGTGATGAAGGCCCTGCCCGATATCAAGACGGCCAACAAGGTCGTCGAACTCGTCCTCAAGAACGCGTCCATCGCCGTCACCGGCATCTGGCAGGCCGACGACGATGGAGTGATCAATCCGGCAACGATCAAGCTGGTGCCAGGAACGATCATTCCGAAGGCTGTGGGCTCGGCCGGCCTGACGCCGCTGGAGACGCCAGGTCGGTTTGATGTCTCGGAACTGGTCCTGGACCAACTGCGCGGCCGCATTCGAAAGGCGCTGTTCGTCGATCAGCTTGGCCAGGTCAACGGACCACGAATGACTGCAACAGAAGTCCTGGAGCGGTCGGCCGAGATGGCGCGCGTTCTCGGTGCAACCTATGGTCGGTTGCAGTCTGAACTGCTGTCGCCACTTGTTTCGCGTGCGCGGACGATCCTTTCCCGGCGCGGCGAAATTCTGGATTTCCCGCTCGACCATCGGGCGGTGGCGCTGGAGTACAAGTCGCCGCAGGCCCGGTTTCAGGCGCAGCAGGACGTTCAGAATACGGTCATCTGGCTGGAAACGGTGCAGAAGCTCGGAGCGGAGGCACTTACCGCCGTCGACACCCGAGCCGCGGCGCGATGGCTTGGGCGCACCCTCGGCGTACCGGGGGAGTTGTTTCCCGAGAACCTGCCGCGCTCGCCGGCTCCTTCCTCCGCCCAGAAAGCTCCCTCAGGCATGCCTCCGGGAGCGGAAGCCGGGATTGAAACCCTGATCGGGAGCCTTCTCCGGCAATTGTCGGTGGCAAAGCAGGGGAGCAAATCATGACCCGGAATGACTACGGCTGGGCCTGGTTCGAAAGCTTTCGTGACCACGGCATCGATCCGACCACGCAGCGGACAGGGGACCTAGAAGTCGTCAAGGCGTTTGCCCGCTGCTTCGGCACTGCCGACGGCCAGCGTGTTCTTCGCCATCTGCGGGCGCTGACCCTCGATCGCTCCCTCGGACCTGGAGCGTCCGACACCATGCTCCGACATCTCGAGGGACAGCGATCTTTGGTCACTTACATTGTGGCCGCTACCGCCCGCGGTTCGCACGGGCCCACCGCCGGCGGTAGCGGGCCGGCGACAACCGCGCCTACCCCAGAAACACCGACCTCTGACGGAGCCTTGACATGACAGACAATCTGCTCACCGCCGGTGGGGCCAACACCGACGAGTCGGCGCCTGAGGCGCGCGCGGTTTCCTCGCCGGCGACCGCCAGCAAGCGGCCGCAACAGCTGCCGGACAAGTTCTGGGATGAAAAGGCGGAAACCGTTCGCCTGGATGCGCTGATCAAATCGTATCTCGATCTTGAGCGCAAGTTGAGCTCGCTTCCACCGCGCGATATCCCCGACCGTCCAGAAGATTATACAATTACCCTAAAGGACGATTTGCTCACGACCGATCCAGAAGTCAATAAGCGCCTGCACCAAGCCGGATTTTCCCGCGAGCAGGCTCAACTCGTCTACGAACTTGCCTGCGATCATCTATTGCCGATGATCAGTGAGCTCGCTGTCGTCTTCGACGCTGATAATCAGTTACAGCGACTGGATCAACACTTCGGTGGCAAAGACCGTTGGCGAGAGGTGGCGCGACAAATTGACGCGTGGGGTCGAACGCATTTGCCGCGGAGCGCTTTTGAAGCCCTCGCCTCCACGTATGAGGGCGTCATCGCCATGCACCGAATGATGACGGAAGGTGATGAGCCCGGCCTGATGCGGGATGGCCTGCCCAGCGCCGCGGTTCCGACGGACGACGATCTGCGGACGATGATGCGTGATCCTCGCTACTGGCGAGATCAGGACCCGGCTTACGTCGGCAAGGTGCGCGAAGGCTTCCGCCGCCTCTACCAGGATCAGCCCTAGACCCCTCCCCTGCACGCAACGAGCGTCAGCGCGCCCGCTGCCACAGATCATTGACGGAGAACCCGGTCGCACCGTCGCGCCGGGCCCGGCTCCCCCGTGTCGACACGGCTAACGGCGGCACCCGCCACAACCTTACCGTGCGCCCCTCGCATGCTTATCTATTAGGAGTGACGCCGAGATGGCGACGTCGATAGAACTGTCATTCATCAAGAACTTCGAGGCCGAAGTCCATATCCAGTACCAGCAGATGGGCTCGAAGCTACGAAACACCGTCCGCACCAAAGACAACGTGATTGGCGCCACCACCACCTTTCAGAAGGTCGGCAAAGGCACCGCCAGCACCAAGGCTCGCCACGGCAAGGTTCCGGTGATGAACGTCGATCACCAGCCGGTCGAGTGCGTGCTTCAGGACTACTATGCCGGTGACTGGATCGACAAGCTCGACGAGTTGAAGACCAACATCAACGAGCAGCAGGTCGTTGCCAAGGCCGGCGCCTACGCGCTCGGCCGCAAGAGCGACGAGCTGATCATCCAGGAACTGGCCCGCTCGAACAATTACGCCGGCTTCAATACGGATGGACTGACCAAGGCGAAGATTCTGGTCGCCTTCGAGATGCTGGGCGAAGCGGATGTTCCGGACGACGGCCAGCGCTTCGCCGTCATCGGCTGGAAGCAGTGGAGCGATCTGCTGGGGATCGAGGAGTTCGCCAACGCTGATTACATCGGTGACGACGAACTGCCGTGGAAAGGCACCCAGGCAAAGCGTTGGCTCGGGACGCTCTGGCTTCCCCACTCCGGACTGCCGAAGACCGCCGGCGTCCGCAGCTGCTTCTGGTTCCACAAGACAGCCGTCGGTCATGCCATCGGCTCCGATGTGAACACCGACATCACCTGGCATGGCGATCGGGCGGCCCATTTCGTCAACAACATGATGAGCCAGGGGGCGTGCCTAATCGACAAAGCCGGTGTCGTTGCCCTGCGCTGCCTCGAAAACTAAGGAAGCCCATCATGGCCTACAATTCCCACAACCTGAGCGTGCTCGCTTACGCCAACGGGTTTACGCTCTGGCATTACTCGACGACGGACACCGCAGCCGAGGCTGATACCTCCGGCTACTTCAATGCCGCGTCGGACATGCTTCGCGTCGGCGACATGATTCTCGCCAACGTCGATACCGACGGAACCCCGGGCGCCGGCATCTTTCTCGTCGCCGGCAACACCAGCGGGGTCGTTGACGCCGCCAACATCACTCCGGTCGGCACCGCCAACACTGACTAGGGCGATCCCGAGACCCTGCGCGTCGCGGCGCCGCGACGCGCAGGTTCTGCCGGCCTTCGCTCCACGCGCCCCGCATGCTCGTCCTCGATCGTGATTGAGGGAATTGGAACGCCATGTCTCTTACCGCCGTCGACCTTTGCGCGCGAGCGCTGCTCAAGATCGGGGCTAATCGCATCAGCTCCTTTGCTGAAACGACGCTGGAAGCGGAAGTCGCTACCAATCTCTATCCCACCGTTCGCGATGCGTTACTCTCCGCGCATCCGTGGAACTTCGCAACTACACAACAAAAGCTCGTCCAGTCGGCCACGCCCCCGATTGCAGATCACGAGAACGCGTTCGACCTCCCCGAAGATTGCATCCGCGTGCTGTCGGCCGGCACCAACGACCGCGGGCATGGTCTAACCTACCGCATTCAGCAACGGCGCTTGCTGACCAATGCCGATGACATCGTGCTGACCTATGTGACGCGGCCCCTCGAAGCGGATTTTCCGCCATTCTTCGATTCAACCCTGATTGCGCATCTGGCAGCCGAGTTCTGCATCCCCCTCACCGACAGCACCAGTCGCTGGGAGGCGTTGCAGAAGGCGGCAGATCACGAACTCAGGCGGGCTCGTCTGATCGACGCCCAGGAAGAGACGGCGCCGCATCTCGATGATTTTACCCTAACCTCGTGGCGGTATTGATCGATCCGTCGATACCCTGCTGCCACCGCTTTCGCTCAAGAAGGAGATCTCTCATGGGAGGCTTCGTTACCTCCGCCGCCATGTCAGCGATGCAGTACGTGGTCGATGATAAGCAGCGGAGTGCTCAGTCAAAGATCGAGCAGACGGCGGCACAGTCGGACGCGGACGCCGAGACAGCGCAAGTTCTGCAAGTCGATGCGGCCGACAGGGCGGAGCGACAGGAGCGGCTTCGTCGAGCCCTCGCCACCCAAAGGGCAAAGGCGGGAGCGCAGGGAACCGGTAGCGGTGCCTCGACGACCGCAGCGCTCAGCGGCCTGGCGGCCGACGCCGATCGAGAGGATCAGGAAGCGGAAGACGCCACCAACCTGCGTCTACAGCGGGTGTCGGACCAGTTGGCTACGACAAAGCGCAAGAGCCTGCTCGACACCACATACTCCCGCTATCAGAAGGCCATCTCCGCTGCTCGCCAAGGCATGTCCGGGGTTTCTCTGCTTGAGGACTAGCAATCCCCGGAGATAGATGAATCGCGTTTGCCAACGGAAAGCTTGTCCCTCGGAACATTTGTTGGATAGCATGAATATGGATAGTGATCTTTTCTTTCGATTGATCGAGCAGGTCAATGTGAAACTTGACGACCTTGGCAAATCGGCCGAAGTCGTTAAAGGAGAAGTGAGCGCGATCAAGACACGTCTGTTCAACGGCCTCACCGATACGACGCGCGAAACTTACTCAAAAGTCATCGTGCTGGAGAAAAAGCAAGAGCAGTACGAAGACACCATCCACTCGATGCAGAATACATGGATGGAAAAATTCGCAACTCACGATACCAAGGAAAAAATTTATCACTCTATAATTGGCATCGTAATGGGTTTTATCGTAACCATATTTGCTGGTCTTATTGTCTTTGAACTTGAAAAATATCAAATGCTAAAGATTATGTCTCATGAGATTCAATCGGAATCCCATGAGAAAAGGTCTGGTGATCCACGCGACCCGGCCCTTTCCCCGGTAGGGCCATGATAGGGATTTGACAATGCGGTCGGAACGCGGCCGCCAACTGACCATGTGCTTCGAAAGGATCTGGCAGTGAACGACGACGTCTGGGATGGCCTTCGCCACGACCTAGTCGCGCGACTGCCGCGTCTTCTCGACAAGGCTCTCTCGACCTATGCGTACTTTGCCAACACCCCGCCTCCTGAGAATGTCAAAGAATTTGCGGCTTTTCAGTCAAGTTGCCGTGCGGCCCTCGCCCATGTGCACCTTCTTCTGAAGCTGGCCGAGTGGGCCCGCGCCAGCGACGCAGGCGAGTTCGGCTCGGAGACACACATCGACATCGACCGGCTGATCCAAGAGGCTGAATCGGCGATCGAGAGGTACCCGGACGAAGAGTAGGCCGCGGCTCCTCGTCCACCGACACCTGTCGGTGCATTTGCATTAGCGGCTTCCCCAAGTTCACCAGTCATTTGGAACTCTGCCATGAATCTGTCCCGAAGCGAGGGGCGAGAGCCTCATGCGCGGCTCGCGCCCAAGCCGTTTTTCTCCTCCAATTGCAGGGCGCTACGCACCAGCGGAGTCGCCCTTGCATTGTCGGCCGCGGTGCTGCTCGGCTCCTGCTCCTATGTCGAGCGTGGCCGCCAGGTGGCCGACGTGGCCGTAGCCACTACCCATCAACTCAATCTGACCGCGCTCGTCGAAGCGCAAGAAGAGCGCATCAGGGTACGGAAGAGCCGCTGCTACAACCCCATGCTGACGCCGGCGACGATTGCCGACGCTGCACTTGATCCTCGTCTTGGTACGCCCTGGATCGAGGAATTGCTGCGGGACTGTCCCAAGTTCGCCGCCTTTATTGCGCAGCTCGTCGTCACCCGCACTCAACTCGGCGGAACGACCGAACCCGAAATCCCGTGATTGGTGCCAAGACCAACAGGGATGTCTCCGCGAAGGTCGGCTTTCCGGAATTCGTGTGGATATGGAACCGCAGCCAGAACCTGCAGACGCCGCCGATCCATGTCCACATGGCCCGGTGGCTTGCCCGAACCCAGTACGAGAAGCGCCACGAACTGGTCCTCCTCGCCTTTCGCAACTCCGGCAAGTCAACCCTTATCGGCCTGTTCTGCGCCTGGCTGCTCGCCAACAACCGTGATCTCCGGATTCTGGTTCTGGCCGGAGACTTTGCGCTCGCTCGGAAGATGGTGCGCAATACGCGGCGCATCATCGAGCGTCACCCGTTGACACCGCGGCTGAAGCCAACGCGGAGCGATGATTGGGCGTCGGATCACTTCACCGTTCGACGAACGGCCGAGCTGCGGGACCCATCGCTGTTGGCGAAAGGAATTTCCGCCAACGTTACCGGACTGAGGGCGGACGTCTGCGTCTGCGACGACGTCGAGGTTCCCAACACCTGTGACACGCCGCAAAAGCGCGCCGAACTGCGGACCCGCCTGCAGGAGATCGATTACGTCCTGGTCCCGGGAGGTCTGCAGCTTTTCGTCGGAACCCCCCATACCTATCACTCAATCTACCGCGCCGATACTCGGGGAGAGTCTGATGAAAGTCGACCACCACTCGCCGGCTTTCACCGCCTTGAAATTCCGTTGCTGGACGAAGCCGGACTGAGCCAGTGGCCGGAGCGGTTTTCGACCGCAAGCATCGAAACGATCCGGCGGCGTGCAGGGCCGGCCAAGTTCGAAAGCCAGATGCTGTTACGTCCCCGCAATATTCTGGAGGGACGGCTCGAGCCGGAGCTGCTGATCAGCTACAACGCCGACCTGCGCTACTCGGAGGCAAACCGACAGGCTTTCCTCCATCTTGCGGACCGCCGGCTCGTCTCCGTGTCGTGCTGGTGGGACCCCTCGTTCGGATCGCCCGATAAAGGCGACGGCAACGTCATTGCCGCCGTATTCACCGACGCCGAAGGCCGCTATTTCCTGCATCGCGTGCGGTATCTCAGGCACGAACCGCAGCAGCTTGCCGCGGTAGACGAGGCGACCCAGCTTTGCCGGCAGGCAGCGGACTTCGCCCGCGAACATTTTCTGCCCTCGATCACCGTCGAAACCAACGGGATCGGCCGCTTCCTGCCGGGGCTGCTGCGTCAGGAGATGCAGCGGGCCGGTTTGGCGTGTGCGGTGGTCGAGCATGTCTCGCATCGCAACAAGGACTTGCGCATCATCGATGCCTTCGACGCCGTGCTGGCGGCTGGCCGGCTTTGGGCTCACGAGCAGGTGTGGTCGACTCCCTTCGTCGAGGAGATGCGGGAATGGCGTCCGGCAACCAACGCCCGCGACGATGGACTCGACGCTGTCGCCGGCTGCCTTCTCAGCGAGCCGGTCCGCCTCCCCCGCCCGATCCCGCGGCCCGCCGGCGCGACGGATCGCTCGGGCTGGCGGAGCCCCAGCGCGATCGCCGTTCATTCCGACTTCGACGTGTGAGAGCGTCCGCACCCATGCGGGCGAGACTTAGTTGGGAGGCTCACTTGCTCGACCAACCGTTTCATTGCCCTTCCAGCAAGCCCGATGTCTCCGCGGGAGAGCGACTGGCCTTGCACATCTACGCTTGCACCGGGAACGAACCCGTTCGCACCTTGGAGGCAATCGCCGCGGTTGTCGCCAACCAGGTTGCGCAAGCTCTGGCCAAGGCGGTTCCGGTGCGCCGCCTGAACGATCTCACCCCAACCGAACGTGAACAGGCCTTCGACACTTTGTTGGACCTGCATTCCACCGGCTTGAACAACCCTCTGCCGAATGGGGATCCCCGTTTCGCCGCATGCCTGAGAATTGCCCGACGCGCCATTTCCGGCGCTCTTCGGGACCCCACGGACGGGGCCACCCGTTGCCACCCGATCGGGAGCGCGTCCGGGTATGCGAAGCCATGGACACCGACGGCATGGATCGGTGGCTTCCTTTTCTACCGTGAGGACCAGGACTAAGCCCACGACTCGCGGAACGATCGGCATTGACGACGCGCAAACGCGAAGCCGTCGCAAAATATTGTGGATAACACTATATGTTGTAGACAATTTGTCTGAACGACGTAACAATGGTGTCTGTTGGCTCGTTCCTGGTCGATAAAGCAACGGGAAGCGAGTCGATCTTCGGTCAGTCGGGATTTCTGCAGAGGTGGGTAACGGCTAATGTCAACTGCCGATTGGACACCCGAACGAATTGCGGCGCTGATTGCCTTGTGGAACGAAGATCTGTCCACGAGCGAGATTGGCCGTCGGCTTGGCTTTACCAAGAACGCTGTTATCGGCAAGGTTCATCGGCTTGGCTTACCCAAGCGGCGTCCGTCGGCGAAAGAGGAGGACGAACCCGTCGATGTCGTCCGCCTGGACTCGTTGTCGTCGGATATGTGCAGTTGGCCCGTGGGCAATCCAGGCGACCGCGGGTTCCATTTCTGCGGCGAGCCCTCCGTTCCCGGCAAGCCCTACTGCGGCAAGCATTGCGCGGTCGCCTACATCCGCACCACCCGCGACCGCGGTCAGTCCGTCGCCTGAGCAAAGGCCCGCTCTTCCCCAATCCCGCGTTGATCGGCCCGTCACCAAGCCACACATTTCGGAAACTGGGCCTTTACGCTCGGAGCCCTTGCCGGAAGGGAGCGGTATGGCATTGATCGACCGAATTCGGGCGTGCGCGAGGTTCGATCCCGCGGCCTTCATCCCGTTTCGTGTCTGCGGCGCCCAGGTCGGCTTGGTCAAACCAAGCTTCGCATCCACACTCGCCGGCTTCGGCCACGTCTTCGACGTGGACGAGAACGGGGTCGATCTGTCGGAATGCCTTGCCTCTTCCGAGGAACGGACGGCGGCGGTGGACGACGTTCTCCGGCAGCTAGCCGCGAGCGGGGTGATCCGGGGCTGGCGCGACGAACCCTATCCGGTCGCGGCCGATCCACTGGCGCCGGCCTTGTTGTTGATGGAGCGGGCCGCGCTGCCGTTCTTCGGTGTTCGTGCCGCCGGTGTTCACCTCAATGGCATCGTCCGTGACAGGGGCGCGATCAAAATGTGGATCGGCCGGCGCAGCCTGCATAAACCGACGGCCCCGGGAAAGCTCGACCAGATCGTCGCCGGTGGAAAATCAGCCCACCACTCGATCGAAGAAACGCTGATCAAGGAATGTGCCGAGGAAGCGAGCATTCCCGCAACCCTTGCTCAGCGAGGACGACCTGTTGGAGTAATTACCTACGCAACGGAAATGGATAGCGGGCTTCGCCGTGATATTCTTTATTTATTTGACCTCGATATTCCCGCCGATTTTGTGCCAACTCCAAATGATAATGAAATATCTGATTTCTATCTGTGGCCAATTACGAAAGTGATTGAAACTGTCCGTGACAGCGATGCTTTCAAGTTCAACTGCGCACTGGTCATTATTGATTTCTCAATTCGTCATGGGCTGATTGCTCACAGTGAACCTGATTACCTGTCCCTGATCCGGGGATTGCACGCAGATTGAGCACAAGAAACCCACGTCGTCGATCTTCGGCACATGATCGGCGCAACAAAAATAGTCGGGAGGAGATGCGATGATTGAACTACACTTCTGGCCTACACCAAACGGCTATAAAATACTTCTATTCTTGGAGGAAACCGGTACGCCTTATCGACTGCTTCCGGTCGATATCGGTAAGGGGGAGCAGTTCCGGCCGGAATTTCTTCGCATTTCTCCCAACAACCGCATGCCGGCGATCGTTGACCTCGCCCCTTCGGACGGAGGAGCGGCGATCTCGGTGTTCGAGTCGGGGGCGATCCTTCTTTACTTGGCAGAAAAGATCGGCGTGTTGCTTCCCACCGACCCGCGTGGGCGGGTCGAGGTCCTGCAATGGCTTTTCTGGCAGATGGGCGGGCTTGGGCCGATGGCGGGACAAAACCACCATTTCGTCCAATACACACCGGAACCGATCCCTTACGCAATCGAGCGCTACGTCAAGGAAACCAACCGGCTTTACGGCGTGCTCAATCGTCGGCTTGCCGACCGGGCCTTCATCGCCGGTGATGCCTATTCCATCGCCGATATGGCGTCTTACCCCTGGATCGTCGGTCACAAGAAGCAGCAACAGGATCTCGTTCAGTTTCCCCATCTGGAACGCTGGTTTCAGTCCATTCGCCAGCGTCCGGCCACGGTTCGGGCTTACGAGATCGGCTCGGCCGTCCACACGGGCGCAGTAATGACGGAAGACGCGAAGAAGGTGATGTTCGGTCAGGACGCCTCAACAATCAGCTGAGTCAGGCGGGTTCGGCAATCTCGTTGGCAATTTCTATCAGATTGCCGTCTGGATCGCGGATGTAGACCGAGAGCAACGGGTGGATCGCTCCCATCCGCTCCACCGGTCCCTCGACCAGCGGGATCCTCTTCGCGACGAGTTCTTCCATCACCAGCGCTACCGGCGTCGTCGTGATGAAACACAAATCCGTCGCCCCCGGCGTCGGTTTCGCCGCTTTCGGCTCGTACTCGCGTCCGGCCGGATGCAGATTGAGCTTCTGATGGCCAAATCTCAGCGCCGTTCGGCCGTCGGTTTGGATCACCGCCATGGCGAGCGCGTCGGCGTAGAACCGGGCGCTCCGCTCTATATCGGCCACGGTGAGGACCAAGTGATCGATCCGGTCGATCTGCATCAGGCCCTCCCACGGTTGCTGGAGACGCAACTGCTCAGTGACAGAGAATGTACCCCTGCAGCCAATAAGTCTGCAGCGCAGGCAAACCATAGGCGGCGAGCGCCCACCCGGCGCTCAGTGCCGCAACGGCCCAGCCGGCGGCAAGCACGAGGGGATGCGGCCAACCGTCATTCATGTTGTCGCCCCGAGCGACTGCAACCTGGCGACGGGCGTTTCCCGGATGGGAACGTTCGCCAGCAAGGCGACGACGCTGAGGGCGATGGCCGCCAGCCATACCGCGTCGTAGGAACCGGTGCGATCGAATACCACCCCGCCCAGCCAGCCGCCGAGGAACGCTCCGACCTGGTGGAAGAGGAAGACGATGCCGGTCAGCATCGACATGTTCCTCACCCCGAAGACGCTGGCGACGGTCCCGTTGGTGAGCGGCACCGTACCGAGCCAAAGGAAGCCCATCGTAGCGCCGAAAGCGTAGGCCGTCCAAGGGCTGATCGGGGCGAATGCGAAGGCGGCGATGACGAAGGCGCGAGCCGCGTAGATTCCGGCGAGCAATAAAGGCTTGCGAATGCGACCCCCCCATAATCCGGCGCAATAGGTGCCGGCGATATTGAACAGACCAACCAGGGCGAGCGCCGTAGTCCCCACCTGGATCGAGAGACCGCTGTCGACAAGAAACGCCGGCAGATGCACGCCGATGAACACGACCTGGAATCCGCAGACGAAAAACCCGAACGAGAGCAACCAGAACCCGCGATGCGACGCCGCTTCGCCGAGCGCCTGCCGTGCCGTCAGTTCCGGCTCGGCGAGACCGGCTCCCGGCTTGTCAGCCAGCGCCGCCGCCAGCGGTGTCATCAGCGCCGCGAGCGCGGCCAACGCAACGAGGGCGGCAGACCAACCGAGCCATTCGATCAGCGTCAGCGTGCCCGGCAGCATGATGAACTGACCGAATGATCCGGCGGCGGCCGCCACTCCCATGGCGACGCTGCGCTTTTCGGGCGGCACGGCTCGGCTGATGGCTGCGAAGACGATGGTGAAGCTGGTGCCGCTCAGGCCGATACCGACCAAGATGCCAGCGCCGAGGCTGAGGGTGGCGGGAGTCCCCGCCACCGCCATCACCAGCAAGCCAACACCATAAAGAAGGGCGCCGGCCACGATCACCCGCCCGGACCCGAAGCGATCGGCAATCGCCCCCGCGAACGGCTGCGTCACCCCCCAGAGGAGGTTCTGCAGGGCGATCGCAAACGAGAACACCTCCCGTCCCCATCCGTTGGCGACCGACATCGGCTGCAAGAACAACCCGAAGCCGTGACGAATGCCCAGCGAAAGCGCAAGGATAACGGCGCCCGCGGTCAGCAGAGCGACCGGGCTCCGCCAGCCAGCAGATGAGACACTTCGCGGTGCAGGCGTCATGGTCTTCTCCTCAGATCGAGGGGGGCGCAAATTTTTCAAGTTCGGCGAGCAACGAAAAAAGCAGGTCGCGTCGATCCTCTCGGAGATGATCGACGATCTGCCCTTGCACACTCGCCCAGAGGGGCAGAGCCTCGGCGACCACCCGCTCGCCCTCCTCGGTCACCGCGACCATGCGCATTCGACGGTCGCCACCTTCGTCGAGGCGGACGAAGCCGGCGGTCGCCAGCAGCCGCAGATTGCGGCCCAGCGTGCTGCGATCAAGGCCGGTCGCCGCGGCGAGGGTCGCAATGTTCGGGCCGTCCAGCCGACCGATCCACCGCAGCAAGGAATACTGTGCGACGGTGAGACCTGCCGGTGCCAGGACCGCGTCGTAGATCTGTGTCACCGCACGCGCAGCGCGGCGCACACGTGTGCATAGGCAAGGGGTAGTTGTCGTCATTTTACGTGCATATACCCCTATCTCGCCTCCTGTCAAGCCGCAGGTTCTTGGAGGATCGCTGAAATGTGCGCACATTGCCTAACCTGATCGGGCGCGTTTCCTACGATCGGCGCCCGCGACGTGGCGTCTTCGTGATTTAGGTTGACCCGGACGCTGCCTTCGTGTCTTCTCGACGCGCAATCGACGTTTTGGCCAAAGACTTGGCTGCATGCCCTACTCGGCTCTGATTCAAGATTCTCCCCCAAAACCAGGTTGTTAGTTGCCGTGCGGGTTTTTCGCGCGGTCGATCCCCTATGACGATGCCGCCAAGGAGACCAGTATGGCCACTGGAACAGTAAAATGGTTCAACTCGACGAAGGGCTACGGCTTCATTCAGCCCTCCGATGGTTCGCGTGACGTCTTTGTTCACATCAGCGCCGTCGAGCGCGCGGGCCTTCGCACCCTCGTTGAGGGCCAGCGAGTCACATACGACATCGCGACCGAGCGTGGTCGCAGCGCCGCCACCAATCTCAAGACGGCCTAGCCCTTGGATGATCGGGCGAGGGTCCGGTCCCAGGGAACGCCTCCGAAAGCCCCGGCTCGCCGGGGCTTTTTGTTTGAGCACGGATCTGCGTTAGCGGTCGAGCAGCGGTTGCAGAAGCAAACGGTCGAGGCGTTGCGCGCGATGATCGCGAAAGACGGTTAGGCCGACCATCATGCCGGAGTGGCCGTCCCGAGGCTGGTCCCGATAAGTCCCAAACAGCCGATCCCAGAGGGAAAGGCAAAATCCGTAGTTGGAGTTGGTTTCTTCGCACCACGCCGAATGATGCACCCGGTGCATATCCGGCGTTACGATGACGCGTCGCAGCAGACGCTCCCAGTCGTCGGGCAAGCGAATATTGGCATGGTTGAACATGGCCAAGCCATTGAGCAAGACCTCGAAGAGGACGACGGCAGCGGCGGGCGCGCCGAGAGCCACGACAACCCCCAATTTGAAGATCATCGACAACACGATCTCCGCCGGATGGAAGCGGAGCGCCGTCGTCACCCCCACTACCAGGTCCGAATGATGGACCCGATGCAGCCGCCACAAGAAGCCTACGTGGTGTGTCGCCACGTGCTGCCCGTAAATGGCCAGATCCAGCGCGACGATGGCGATGCCGGCGGAGAGCCAACCCGGAAGATCCAGAAGAGTGAGGATTCCGACGTGGTGATGGGCAGCGAAGAGAGCGGCGCCTAAGGCCGCCGCCGGAAACAGGACCCGCAACGCCACCGCATCGATGATCACCAAGCCCAAATTGGCGATGCTTCGCCGACCCCCCAGACCGCGGGAGCGGAACGGCGCCGCGGTCTGCCAGAGCATCATGACGGCCAGGATCGATACGAAGGCGATCAAGCGGATCGGTCCAGCATGGGCGGTTATGAAGTCGTCGATCATCTCTACCCAGTTGTCGGATGCGAGCCACCTTTACAAGCTCCCCCGGCGCTCGTACCGTTGTTCGCAAACGCACACACAACACCAATAGCGTCACCCGCGTCATGCCCGACGGTCCACTGAGCCAATACCGGGCTCGCCTGCAGTCCGGAGAAATCCGTTCCGATCCCGCCCAGGAATTGGCGGCAGAAAAGCTGGAAAGCCTGCACCTTGCGCTAAAAGGCTATCAACCGCAGACTGGTCGTTCCGGCTGGAAGGAACGGTTCGGTTTGGCGCGCCGACGCGCCGAGCCACCGCAGGGCCTTTATATTTATGGCGGCGTCGGTCGCGGCAAGTCGATGCTGATGGACGTCTTCTTCCGCTGTGCACCCGTTACCCGTAAGCGCCGCGTCCATTTTCATGCGTTCATGCAGGAGGTCCACGGCGTGCGGCAGGGCTTCGGACGCGGCGCCGGTGCGGCGCAAAAGAGCAAGGCACCGATGAAGCTACAGGCCCGGGGCGACGACCTCATCGCCCGCGTCGCCGAACATGTGGCTGAAGACGCGCTCCTCCTCTGTTTCGATGAGTTTCAGGTTCTCGACATTGCCGATGCGATGATTCTCGGCCGGCTTTTCGAAGCCTTCTTCGAGCTGGGTATCGTCATCGTCGCTACCTCCAATCGTCCGCCGCGCGACCTTTACAAGAACGGGCTGCAGCGGGAGAACTTCTTGCCCTTCATCGGTCTGATGGAGAAGAAGCTCGACGTCCTGCACCTGAATTCCCCCATCGACTATCGGTTGGAGACGATGCGGGCGATGGATGTCTATCTGACGCCGGCCGACCCGACCACCGAAACCAGGCTGCGGGAATACTTCGCCCGCCTGACCCATGGCGCCGACGTCGGCCCGGAAAGCCTCATCGTCAACGGCCGCACCCTGGAGATCGCCCTAGCCGCCGACGACATCGCGTTCACCAGTTTTCGTGATCTCTGCGAGGCCCCCCTCGGCCCCGCCGATTACCTGGCAATCGCCGGCCGGTTCGACGTTCTTCTCCTCTCCGAAATCCCGCAACTCGGCCGCGAACGGCGTAACGAGGCTAAGCGTTTCGTGACGCTGGTCGACGCCCTCTACGAGCATCGGGTCAAGCTGATTTGCTCGGCTGAGAGTCCCCCCGAAAATCTGTATCCGTCCGGCGACGGCGCTTTTGAGTTCGAGCGCACGGTTTCGCGGCTGTTCGAGATGCAAAGCGAAAGCTACCTCGGTGCCCAACACCTCTCCTGAATATGGACCGTCCCGCGAGCGGCGTTCGTCCGCCTCGGCGTCCTGGAAAGCGCGCCTTAGGACGGCGGGCGCGCTTGCCCGTTTCCGCAAATCGCGGTACTAGAACCGATAATCCTAAATAGCGGCATCCCCATAGACGGGGCTTTCAGGCCGCATCTCTTTCCGAAGGGTGGTCTCCATGGCACGCAAGAAGATTGCGCTTGTTGGCGCAGGCAATATCGGCGGCACACTCGCCCATCTCGTCTCTTTGAAAGAACTCGGCGATGTGGTGCTGTTCGATATCGTCGACGGTATTCCTCAAGGAAAGGCCCTTGATCTCTCTCAGTCAGTACCAGTCGAACGGGCAACGGTTAGTCTCAAGGGGGCCAGCGATTACTCCGACATCGCGGGTGCCGATGTTGTCATCGTTACCGCCGGCGTTCCGCGCAAACCCGGAATGAGTCGCGACGACCTGATCGGGATTAACACTAAGGTGATGAAGGCGGTCGGCGAAGGTATCAAGGCCAACTGCCCCGACAGCTTCGTGATCTGCGTGACCAACCCCCTCGACGTGATGGTTTGGGTGCTGCGCGAGTTCAGTGGTCAGCCCCACAACATGGTATGCGGAATGGCCGGCGTGCTGGACTCCGCCCGTTTCCGTCACTTCCTGTCCGAGGAATTCAAGGTATCGCCCGAAGACGTCACGGCGTTCGTTCTCGGCGGTCATGGCGACACGATGGTTCCGCTCGCCCGCTACTCGACCGTCGCCGGCATTCCGCTGCCCGATCTGGTCAAGATGGGGTGGACGACCCAGGAGCGCCTCGACAAGATCATCCAGCGCACCCGCGACGGTGGCGCCGAGATCGTCGGCCTGCTGAAGACCGGCTCTGCCTTCTACGCGCCGGCAACATCCGCGGTTGCCATGGCCGAAAGCTATCTCAAGGACAAGAGGCGCCTGATGCCCTGCGCCGCTTGGTGCAACGGGCAGTACGGGCTGAACGGGCTCTACGTCGGGGTGCCAACGATTATTGGAGGCGGCGGTATCGAGAAGATCGTCGAGATCGATCTCGCCCCGGATGAAAAAGCGATGTTCGATCACTCGGTCAATGCCGTAGTAACCCTGGTCGACGTTGCCAAGGGGCTGATGTAATTCATTCTTGAGCAAGACGCTGTGCCGCGAGTGATGAGGTCTCGCGGCGCTCGTCTTCGCTCGGCTGCAGGGCAATACCGGCATCGTCGGCGTGGCCGCAACCTAACGAGGAGGGACGCATGAACATACACGAATACCAAGCCAAGCAACTGCTGGCGAAATACGGCGTCGCGGTACCACGCGGGCACGTCGCCTATACCGCCCCGGAAGCCCAGGAAGCTGCCAAGCAGCTGGGCGGCCCGGTCTGGGTGATCAAGGCGCAGATCCATGCCGGTGGCCGCGGCAAGGGTGGCGGCGTCAAAGTCGTCAAGTCGCTGGAAGATGTTTGGCCCACGTCGGAGAAAATGCTTGGTATGACTTTGATCACCAAGCAGACCGGCCCACAGGGCAAAGAAGTCAAGCGTATCTACATTGAAGAAGGCTGCGATATTAAGCGCGAGCTCTATCTCTCGATGCTGATCGATCGCGCAACGTCTCGTATTACGGTGATCGCATCCACCGAAGGGGGAATGGACATCGAAGAAGTCGCGGAAAAGACTCCCGACAAGATCCATAAGGTGGCGATCGATCCCGCCACCGGCATGCAGCCCTTCCATGCTCGCAAGGTCGCATTCGCTCTCGGCCTCGAAGGCAAGCAGGTGGGTGCCTGCGTCAAGTTGCTGCTTGGCCTGTACAAGGCTTTCGTTCAGCTCGACGCCTCGCTGGTGGAGATCAACCCGCTCGTGGTGACCGGGGCCGGCGATGTCATCCCCCTCGATGCGAAGATGAACTTCGACGACAACGCCCTGTTCCGCCACAAGGATGTGCAGGAACTGCGCGACGAGGACGAAGAGGACCCTGCCGAGCGGGAAGCGGCCCGTCACGACCTCAACTACATCAAGCTCGACGGCAACATCGGCTGCATGGTCAATGGTGCCGGTCTCGCCATGTCGACGATGGACATCATCAAGCTCTATGGCGGCTCACCGGCCAACTTCCTTGACGTCGGCGGCGGCGCCACCAAAGACCGGGTGACCGAGGCGTTCAAGATCATCCTTCGCGATCCCAACGTCGAAGGCATTCTCGTCAACATTTTCGGCGGCATCATGCGCTGCGACGTCATTGCTGAAGGCGTCGTCTCCGCCGCTCGCGAAGTGAGCCTGAATGTCCCGCTGGTGGTCCGCCTCGAAGGCACCAATGTCGACCTTGGCAAACAGATCCTGAGCCAGTCGAACCTGCCGATCATTTCCGCAGACGACCTCGCCGATGCGGCCGAGAAGATCGTCAAGGCCGTGAAGGAGGCCGCATAAATGTCAGTTCTCGTCAATTCTGAAACGAAGGTCATCTGCCAGGGCTTCACCGGGGCGCAAGGCACCTTCCATTCCGAGCAGGCCATCGCCTACGGCACCAAGATGGTCGGCGGCGTCACCCCGGGCAAAGGCGGCACCTCGCACCTGGATCTGCCGGTGTTCGACACGGTGGCCCAGGCCAGGGAAGCCACCGGGGCCGACGCAACGGCGATCTACGTTCCGCCGCCGTTTGCCGCCGACGCCATTCTCGAAGCTATCGATGCCGGCGTTCCCCTCATCGTCTGCATCACCGAGGGCATCCCGGTGATGGACATGCTGGCGGTGAAGCGTGTGCTCGCCACCTCCAACAGCCGGCTGATCGGGCCGAACTGCCCCGGCATCATCACGCCCGGACAGTGCAAGATCGGCATCATGCCGGGACACATCCATACCCCAGGCAAGATCGGCATCGTCTCCCGCTCCGGGACGTTGACCTACGAAGCCGTGGCACAGACGACGGTGACCGGCCTGGGCCAGACGACCTGCATCGGTATCGGCGGCGATCCGATCAACGGAACCAATTTTATCGATTGCCTCGATAAGTTCCTTGCCGACCCGCAGACGGAAGGCATCGTCATGATCGGCGAGATCGGCGGATCGGCCGAGGAAGAGGCGGCCGATTTCATCAAGCAGTCGAAGACGAAGAAACCGGTGGTCGGCTTCATTGCCGGACTGACCGCTCCTCCCGGGCGGCGTATGGGCCACGCCGGCGCCATTATTTCTGGCGGAAAGGGGACGGCCGAGGATAAGATCGAGGCCTTGCGCAGCGCTGGCGTCCACGTCACCGAGTCGCCCGCCGCGATCGGCAAAAAAATGGTCGAAGCGATGCGCCATTGAGGAAACGGACAGAAGGGAAAAGGCGCGGCAGTCAATGCCGCGCCGTTCACCGGGGAAATGACAGGAATCGATCTCGATAGTCTTCTTACCGGTGCTAATGCGCCGTATATAGCAGACCTCTACGTGCGCTTCGTCGAAGATCCCAGTTCGGTCGATCCGAGCTGGGGTTCTTTTTTTGCGGCTCTCGCCGACGAAGCAGGAATTGTCCGTCATAACGCCCGCGGGGCGAGTTGGACTCCTCGCTCGGTACCGGCTGCGGCCGGCAATGGCGGGGCGGAGGCAGTTTCGTCGGCTCTAGCGATAGCTCGCGGACCCGCTGCGGAACTCAGCACCGACGCCACGCGAGCGGCGATTCTCGATTCCGTCCGCGCCCTGATGCTGATCCGCGTCTTCCGGGTTCGTGGCCATCTAATGGCCCGCCTCGACCCTCTGTCGTTAGAGCAGGAGCGCTATCATCCCGAGTTGGATCCCAAGTCGTACGGCTTCTCCGAAGCCGATATGGACCGCCCGATCTTCCTCGACAACGTGCTCGGCCTTGAGACGGCGACCGTCCGCCAGATCATGCAGATACTTCGCGAGACCTATTGCGGGTCGATCGGCGTGGAGTTCATGCACATCCAGCATCCGGACGAAAAGGCTTGGATCCAGCAGCGGATCGAAGGCATCCGCAATCAGACTGACTTCACCACCAAAGGTAAGCTCACCATCCTCGAGCGGCTGATTGAAGCCGAGGAATTTGAGAAGTTCCTGAACGTCAAGTTTACCGGGACGAAACGCTTCGGGCTCGACGGCGGGGAATCGACCATTCCCGCCTTGGAGCAGATCCTCAAGCGTGGCAGCCAGCTTGGCATCAAGGAAGTCGTGCTGGGGATGGCCCACCGTGGCCGGCTGAACGTGCTGGCCAACATCGTGATGAAGCCGTACGTGGCCATCTTCTCGGAGTTCCAGGGGCACGCCGCACATCCGGACGAGGTTCAGGGATCGGGCGACGTCAAGTATCACCTGGGAACATCGGCCGACCGCAACTTTGACGGCGACGAGATTCATTTGTCGCTCACCGCCAACCCGTCTCACCTGGAAGCAGTCGATCCCGTCGTCATCGGCAAGGTCCGAGCCAAGCAAAACCAGCGCGGCGATGCGGAGCGCAGCCAGGTCATGGGTGTTCTTATCCATGGTGATGCGGCGATGGCAGGTCAGGGGCTGGTCGCCGAGGTTTTTGGTTTATCCGAGCTCAAAGGCTACTCGACGGGCGGCACCATCCACTTCTGCATTAACAACCAGATCGGCTTTACCACCAGCCCGTCCTATTCGCGGTCGTCCCCTTATCCTTCGGACGTCGGCAAGATGGTTCAGGCGCCGATCTTCCACGTCAACGGAGACGACCCGGAAGCGGTCGTTCATGTCGCCCGCATTGCCACCGAATTCCGCCAGGAGTTCAAGCGAGACGTGGTCATCGATATGTTCTGTTATCGCCGGTTCGGACATAACGAAGCTGACGAACCTTCCTTCACCCAGCCGGCCATGTACAAGACCATCGCCGCTCACCCGACCGCACGCGCCGTCTACGCCGAAAGCCTGATCAAGGGCGGTGTCGTTAGCGCGGAAAATGTCGACGAGATGGGCAACGTGGTGCGGACCCGCCTGCAACAGGCATTCGAGGCGGCCGAGGCTTACAAACCTAACAAGGCCGACTGGTTGCAGGGACGCTGGACCGGTCTCAGGACTCTCATGGGGGAAGAGGAACTGCGGGACGACGAGACCGCGGTCTCGACGGAGCTGCTGCGAGAGATTGGCGAAGCCCTCACCCGCTATCCCGCCGACTTCAAGGTCCATCGCAAGCTGCTTCGCGTCCTCGATGCGCGCCGGGAGATGATCAACACCGGCGAAGGCCTCGACTGGGCGATGGGTGAGGCTCTCGCGTTCGGCACCCTCCTCGCGGAGGGAGTAACCGTCCGCCTGTCCGGGCAGGACTCCGGCCGGGGGACGTTCTCCCACCGACATGCGGTGCTGGTCGATCAGCAAACCGAAACGCGCTACATCCCGCTCAACAATGTGTCCGACGGCCAGGGCTGCTTCGAAGTCGTTGACAGTCCGCTATCGGAAGCGTCGGTTCTCGGCTTCGAATATGGCTATGCCCTGGTGGAGCCGGACGCGCTAGTCCTGTGGGAGGGTCAGTTCGGTGACTTCGCCAATGGGGCGCAGGTCATCATCGACCAGTTCATCGCATCGGGCGAGTCGAAATGGCTTCGTCTCTGTGGTCTGGTAATGCTGCTTCCGCATGGTTTCGAAGGACAAGGACCGGAGCACTCATCGGCTCGCATCGAGCGCTACTTGCAACTATGCGCAGAGGACAACATTCAAGTCCTCAACTGCACGACCCCGGCTAACTATTTTCATGCCCTTCGGCGACAGATCCGACGGAATTTCCGCAAGCCGCTGATCGTGTTTTCGCCGAAGTCGCTGCTTCGTCATAAGCTGGCTGTCTCGTCTCTCGCCAGCCTCGGACCGGGCACCAAGTTCAGCCGCCTGCTGCCGGAGACGGATACGCTGGTCGCCGATGCGGACGTCCGTCGGATCGTCTTCTGTAGTGGCAAGGTTTACTACGACCTCCTGCAGGAACGGCGGCGGCGCGACCTTACAGACGTGGCCATCATTCGTGTCGAGCAACTTTACCCGTGGCCACGGATTCGTGTTGTTGAACAAATCGTCAAGTACTCAAATGCCGAAGTAGTGTGGTGTCAGGAAGAGCCGGCAAATAATGGCGCTTGGCAATTTGTGTTGCCAAGGCTGATCAACATTCTCGAAGAACAGCGGCGGCCGAGAATCATTCCTTTCTATGTCGGACGCAAAGCGGCAGCCTCGCCGGCGACCGGCCTGTTCAAGACTCACGATGAACAACAGCGACGCCTTGTTGAGGAAGCGCTGACTGTTGGTGTTGAATCCCTGCCGCAACCTTTCCGCCGCGTGGGCCATTAGGGCCGACGTCAAAAATTCCAGGGAGCCCCCATGGCGATCGAGATCAAAGTCCCCGCCCTCGGCGAGTCGGTAAGCGAGGCCACCGTGGCCAAGTGGTTTAAGGCCGCGGGAGACACGGTGGCGGCGGACGAGCCGCTGGTAGAACTCGAAACCGATAAGGTGACGCTTGAAGTCAATTCCCCGGCGGCGGGCGTCCTTGGTGAGATCACTGCGCCAGTGGGAACCGATGTCGCCGTCGGTGCGCTCCTCGGCACGTTGAACGAAGGGGCTGAGGGCGGCAAGGCGTCGGCGCCGAAGCCCATCGCCGCACCCTCTCCCGCCCCCGAGACGAATAAGCCGGCTCCGCCGCCCAGTCCTGCTCCTGCACGCGCTGCGGACCCCGCCGTCTCCGCAGGCGGTGATAACGTGCTGATGCTGTCCCCCGCTGTTCGCCGGCTGATCGAGGAGAACCGGCTCGATCCGCGCAAGATTCCCGCCTCGGGAAAGGACGGTCGCCTGACAAAGGGCGACGTCGTCGCCTACATCGGATCGCGCGGGTCGTCGCCGGAAGCAAAGCCGGCATCGACCGGCGTCGTGCCTTTTCCGACTCCCGCCGCACAGGAGCCGACCTCGCCATCAGTCGATGGCCGCGAGGAACGCGTCCGGATGACGCGCCTTCGCAAGATGATTGCCCAGCGCCTGAAGGACGCCCAGAACACCGCGGCAATGCTCACCACTTTCAATGAAGTGGACATGACCGCCGCCAACAATCTGCGCGCCCGCTATAAGGACGCCTTCGAGAAGAAGCACGGCGCGCGCCTCGGTGTCATGTCGCTGTTCGTCAAAGCCTGCGTCATCGCGCTGCGGGAATTCCCGGCGATCAATGCCGAGGTTGACGGCGACGACATCGTTTACAAGAACCACTACGACATCGCGATCGCCGTTTCCTCCCCGCAAGGGTTGGTGGTTCCCGTCGTCTGCGACTGCGATGCGCTGAGCTTTGCCGCCATCGAGGCGAAGATTAGCGATCTCGGCAAACGAGCTCGCGAAGGACGCCTCGCCATCGAGGATATGCAAGGCGGCACCTTCACCATTACCAACGGCGGCGTGTTCGGCTCGCTTATGTCCACGCCCATCATCAATCCGCCTCAGTCCGGCATCCTCGGCATGCACAAGATCCAGCAGCGACCCATGGTGATGCCAGATGGCTCCATTGCGGCCCGCCCGATGATGTATGTGGCGCTATCCTACGATCACCGGATCGTCGACGGCCGCGAAGCGGTGTCGTTCCTGGTGCGGGTGAAAGAATGCGTCGAAGCACCGGAGCGGATCCTCATTGAAACATAGCCCGGACGCAGCGGCGATAGGATCCGAGGCACGGGTGCCTTCACGCCGCCGGGTGCGAGCCAGGCCACCCCGATGAAGATGCCAGCAGCGGAACCATCTAAACAGAAAGCGCTCCCGCCTCACCCGAACGCCGGGTCTGGTAGGATGCAATGGTCATTCGAACCAGACTCGGACGCATGGCGACATGAGTGATGATGCTTTTGACCTGATCATTATCGGTGGTGGCCCCGGTGGCTACATTGCCGCCATTCGTGCCGCGCAGTTGGGCATGCGCGTCGCCTGCGTGGAAAAGCGCTCCGCCCTTGGTGGCACCTGTCTCAACATCGGCTGTATTCCATCGAAGGCCCTCCTCCAATCGTCTCACCTCTATGAGCAGGCGACCAAGGAGTTCGTTCACCATGGGTTGCGGACGAACGGGATCGAGATCGACCTGAGCGGCATGCTGAAGCGCAAGAACGATGTCGTCGCGGCCCTGACCGGAGGCGTAGGCGGCCTGTTCCGCAAGCATAAAATCGAGCACATCGTTGCAACGGCAACCCTGACCGCTGCCGATACGGTGCGGACGGAGGCGGTTGCCGACGGCTCGGTCCGCATGCTGACCACCGAAAATATCATTATCGCCACCGGCTCAGAGATTGTCAGGCTGCCCGGCATCGAAATCGATGAACGCCGGATCGTCAGTTCTACCGGTGCCCTCGACCTTCCGGCGGTGCCGAAGTCGATGGTAGTGATCGGTGGAGGTTACATCGGTCTCGAACTCGGTTCGGTTTGGCGGCGACTGGGCGCCGAGGTCACGGTTGTCGAATTCCTCGATCACATCGTGCCGGGAATGGACCGTGAAGTCGGCCGGCAGATGCATCGGATCCTGGAGAAGCAAGGTCTCCAGTTCAGGCTTTCGACCAAGGTGGCGAAAGCCGTCGCCAAAGGCGACATGGTGGCGCTAACCCTGGAACCCGCGAGCGGCGGCGACCAGACCGCGTTCGAATGCGAAGTCGTCTTGGTGTCCGTGGGACGGCGGCCGTTCACGGAAGGGCTGGGGCTCGACGAAGTCGGAGTTGCCCGCAACGATCGCGGGTTCGTCCTGGTCGATGACGATTACCAAACCAATGTTTCTGGCATTTTCGCGGTCGGCGATGTGATCGGCGGCAAGATGCTCGCCCATAAAGCCGAAGAAGAAGGGGTGGCCTGCGTCGAAAAGATTGCCGGCTACGCGGCACACGTGAATTACGACGTCATCCCCGGCGTCGTCTATACGTGGCCGGAAGCGGCCACGGTCGGTCGCACGGAAGAGCAGTTGAAGGCCGACGGGATCGCTTACAAGGTCGGCAAATTTCCCTTTACCGCCAATTCACGGGCACGCTGCAACGGCGATATGGATGGGTTCGTCAAGATTCTTGCCGACGCCACAACCGACCAAATCCTCGGCGCTCACATCGTTGGTCCGCAGGCGGGCGATCTGATCCAGGAGTTGGTGACAGCGATGGAGTTCTCGGCTTCGGCCGAGGATGTCGCGTACACCTCTCACGGTCATCCAGGACTGTCGGAAGCCATCAAGGAAGCGGCGCTCGCAGTGAGCGGCAGGCCGCTGAACATCTGATCGCACTACACTGCCCCTCGACGAGCTGACCTCGCGGACGCCAGGAGCGCCAGTCCGAGGAAGGGGCCTTAGCCGCCCGACTGGGTTTGACTTTGGACACATTGGCGCAGTGGGCCGACACGCAGAAGCTGGCGACGCTTTTTCGTGCCGTCGTTGAGTGGTTCATCGCCAACGCACTGACGGCAAGCACCCTCACTCAGTCAGGTCGCCGGTGTCATCGTTATCTTCTCCCTCGCGCTTTTTATGGGCGGGCAACTGGGGTCCTGCCAAGCAGGCCTGGAAGCGGCCAGCCGAGGCGTGAGCCGCAGGTTTGGCTGGTCGGCTTCGCGGCGAACAACGCCCTTGAATTTCGAGTTGGTCGTCTGGGTAAAGCCGGGAGGCCGTCAAGCGACCAAGCGCAGTCAGTGCCGCCTATCACTGGGCGCTGGAAACGGCTCTCAGCAAATACAACATCAGCGCGACGTTCACATCAGGGCCTGAGCTAGCTCCCTGTCCGCTCGCCGAGAGCGGCCGGTATTATATCCGGACGTCGATGAGACGAGCAACGGGTCGGCGTTCGGGCTCCGTGTCCGCCTGCGCAGCATCGCCCGTCTCCTGGGTAGGCTTGGTTGACGACCACTGCTTGTCCTTTTCGGCCTCACCGGTATGTTCGTCTTGCTCTGAGCGTTTCGCCGGCATCTCGACAACCACAGGCGTCCGCAACTCCTGCGCCAACTGCTTCTGGCGATCCGCCACCTGCCGGGAAAGCGCCAGCGCGGCGTTGGTCGCATAAGCGACGCCGTGACCGGCCTGCGCGCCAAACGTTTGATCGAACGTGGTCATCTTTCTCTCCAGCATCCATTTCGACGTCGCCGGCACGCCGTCGATTAGATCCGCACCATCACCATTCAATATGTGAGAAATTCGTTTACGCCGCAAAATAATAATTTGCGCTCAATTTATAGTAATATTGCCAGTAATATTGTGTGACTTGAAATAAACGTTGATCATGCACAACAAAAAAAGGCCGGGCTCAGTGAGCCCGGCCCAGTCATGCCGGTTGTTTCCAGGAGCCGCAGCGACTCGGCTTCCGGTAAAGATTACGTTAACTCCGTCGGTGCCCGACGGCTGTGATGCGTGTCACCTCCATTCGAGGAACGAGTCCGGATTTCTCGCACCGTGAGTCCCCGGCCGAGGCAGCCACCCCATTACTTTTCGGTGAGCGTTACCCCGACGCCGTGATCGCCCCGCTGCAAACGTCTTAGGTGATAGAGGGCCAGCCGGTCCTCCGGCCACTTCTCGGCAATGGCCGCGAACGCGGCCTCGGCGCCGGCATCGCCCGCCTCGAGCAGGGCAAAAGCCGCCCGATACTCCGCCATAGCCACCGGGTCCCGACTTCCGGAGGGATAGGGCTCGAAAACCCTGGTCGGCTGGCTCTTTCCTTTTAGCACCAAGGTGCCGGCGGGACGGCCGACAAAGCCGGGACAGAGAGCCACCGTATGCTCACTGACACAAATGCGGGTTCCCAGATATTTGTTCGCCCCTTCCAGTCGCGCCGCCGTGTTGATCGCGTCCCCATGCGCCGTGTAGTCGAACTTCAGCTCACCACCGAAATTACCGACGATGGCGCTGCCGGAGTTCACCCCGATGCGCGTCTCGCCAAAGCCGAGCCCGCCGCGCTTCTGCTCCTCGGCGAACGCATGGGCAAATCGATCAATATCGAGGGCGCAGGCGATGGCCCGGCTGGCGTGATCCGCCGCGGCAACGGGAGCCCCGAACATGACGTGCAAGGCATCGCCGATGATCTTGTCGACCGTTCCGTCATGCTGGAACGCAATGCGGATCATGCCGTCGAGGTAGGCGTTGATTACCGGAACGATCTGCGACGGTTCGGCTCGCTCGACGAGCGTCGTAAACCCTTCCAGGTCGGTGAATAGAAAGGTGAGCTCCCGCCGCTCCCCGCTAAGCTGCAGGTCTTGCGGGTTGTCTACGAGCTGTTGCACCAGCTTCGGCGACATGTAGCTGGCAAATGCCTTGCGGACCCAGCGTTGCTGCCGCTCCGTGTGCAGCGTCTTGATCAGGGAAAAGGTGACGTACGTCAGCAGCACCGCCGCCGCCGGAAAGAGCGGATCGAGGAGAATTCGCTGCTCACGGAACGCATACCAGGAAGCGGCGAAGGCCGCACCGAATGCCGCGGTGCCGATGCCCGCCGTCCATGCCGTTCCGATCCGCGAGCCCAGCAGCAACAGCAGGGCGCCGAGACCGAGCATCAGCAGGATCTCTGCCCCCTTCGCCCAATCCGGCCGATTGAGGTGGATGCCGAGCAAGATCTGCTCGATGGCCTGGGCATGAATGGCAACACCGGGCATGGCCACCGCCATCGGCGTCGCGTGCAGGTCCTGGAGACCGGCGGCGGTCGATCCGATCAGAACAATCGCCCCCCGCAGCAAACTCGGCTCGACAACCCCTTCCAGAACCTTCCAGGCCGGGATGTAGCGCTCCGCGACCGGAGGTGTGAAGGAGATCCAGACCTCCCCCCGAGAGTCGGTAGGCACGATGTAAGCGCCGATGCGGACATGAGTGATGCCGGTCTGGGTGCCGAAGCTGGTTTCGCCGGCAGCACCCGCTGTCTTGATCACATAGGTGTCCGCCGCCTGCGCCACCCTGAGCGCTTCGCCGACGAGTGAGGGAAAAAGCTCGTGACCCAAGCCGAGGAGCAACGGCACCCTGCGAATGACGCCGCCCGTGGCAAATCCCACGTTGAGCGCGCCGTTCCCGGCGGCCGCCTGCTCAAGGGCCGGCAACGACGTCACCGCGCCGCGGTAGCCGTTGACGAATGGCCGCGGGTCGGCACCAACAAAGGCAAACGCGGCGCGGCGCGTCGGGGTCCCCCCCTCCGGACGACCGCTCAGGGCAAAACCGGTGACCGTCGGCCCCTTCGAAAGCGCCCGCGCGAACGTCGAGTCGAAGTCCTCCAGCCTCGCAAGCCATTCCTCCGGCAGCGGCTGATCCCGCCATTGCTGTAGGATTAGGCTGGGCGATGTGCGATCCGGTTCGGCAAAAAGCATGTCGAAGACGATGGCTGATGCCCCCATCGCCCGTAGGCGATCGACCAGTTCAGCGAGGCGAGACCGTGGCCAGGGCCATTGTCCCGTACGCGTCAGACTCGCCTCGTCAATGTCGATGACCTTGACCGCCGTCGGTTGATACTCGCGCGGCCTTAACCGCTGGTAGGCATCGAACACACTCTCACGCAAGGCAACGATAAAAAACGGATCCTGCAGCGACGCCACCACGGCGGCGGCGAGGACGATCAACGGGATCAGGGATTGCAGGCGAAAAATTTTCATCTGCCGATCGTAGGGACTCTCGGAGCGAGGCACAGCCCACAATCACACCAGCCATTTTGCAGGCACCTGCATGGCCGCCGGGCCTCGGAGCAAACGAGGCCGCGGGTACCGGGAAGGGGTACGCTTGGTCGGTCGATGCCCCGAACTTACTTTCGGCGAGCGCGAGGTTGACGGACCGATGACTTTGCGCCCGCTCGATCGGGCCCGGTTGCCGGCCGGCCCGACTTTGTCGGTCGCTCTTTCTCCCTCTTGCTCCAACCGAAACCAGCGGCCGCCTTGGGTGCAACGCCCGGCCGATCGAGGCCCAGTTCCTTTGCCTCCAGACGCCGGATTTCGTCCCGGAAACGAGCGGCATTCTCGAAATCCAAGTCCGCGGCCGCCTCCCGCATACGTCGCTCCAACTCGGCGAGAACGGCGTGAATGTCCCGGCCAACCTCATGGAGATCACCTGCGGCGCCGGTACCGACGGTCACGTAATCCTGTTCGTAAACGCTCTGCAGAATGTCGGAAATGCCCTTCTTGACGCTTTCCGGAGTAATGCCACGGGCTGCGTTATACTCCAGCTGCTTCGCCCGCCGTCGCTCCGTTTCGTCGATGGCATAACGCAGCGACCCCGTCATCGTATCGGCGTAGAGGATCACCCGCCCCTCCACGTTGCGAGCGGCCCGGCCGATCGTCTGCACCAACGAGGTCTTGGAGCGCAGGTAGCCTTCCTTGTCGGCATCGAGGATGGCAACGAGGGCACATTCGGGGATGTCCAGCCCCTCACGCAGCAGATTGATCCCTACGAGAACATCAAACGCGCCGAGCCGCAGATCACGGATGATTTCGATCCGCTCCAGCGTCTCAACGTCGGAATGCATGTAACGAATCCGAAGATTCTGCTCGTGCAGATACTCCGTCAGGTCTTCTGCCATCTTCTTGGTCAACGTAGTCACCAGCACCCGATGACCGCCGGCGGCCACCTTCCTGCACTCGCCGAGGAGGTCATCGACCTGACCGGCGACGGGACGCACGATACACTGCGGATCGATGAGACCCGTCGGCCGCACCACCTGTTCAACGATGACGCCGCTGGTCTTACCCAGTTCCCAGGGGCCGGGGGTGGCGGACACAAAGATGGTCTGCGGCCGCATCCGCTCCCACTCCTCGAACTTGAGCGGTCGGTTGTCAACACAGGAGGGCAGCCGAAAACCGAACTCCGACAGGGTGGACTTTCGCTGGAAGTCGCCTCGATACATCCCGCCCAGCTGCGGGACGGTGACGTGGCTTTCGTCGACGACCAAGAGGGCATTCGCGGGCAGGTATTCAAACAGAGTGGGCGGCGGCTCGCCGGGATTACGACCGGTGAGATAGCGGGAGTAATTCTCAATGCCAGCGCAGTGTCCCGTCGTTTCTAGCATTTCCAGGTCGAACGTCGTCCGTTCCTGTAGCCTTTGTGCCTCCAGGAATTTGCCGTTGGTTACGAACGCATCAACGTTCTGCTTTAATTCAACTTTTATTCTTGGAATCGCCTGCTGCAGGGTTGGGCGAGGTGTTACATAGTGGCTATTTGGATAAAGAACAATGCCGTCAAGAGTAGTCGTTTTTTCTCCGGTAAGGGGATCAACCTCCCAGATCGCCTCAACATCCTCTCCAAATAATGATACTTTCCAGGATCTATCCTCAAGATGTGAAGGAAAGACTTCAATCGTATCCCCAAGGACACGAAATGATCCACGACCAAAATTGAGGTCATTGCGCTTATACTGCAGTTCGACCAGTCGTCGCAGCAGAGCGCTTCGTTCAAGGCGCTGTCCGGTTTCAACCGTCGCCGTCATCTGGGCATACGTCTCGACCGCCCCGATGCCGTAGATGCAGGAGACCGAGGCGACGATGATCACGTCGTTGCGCTCCAGCAAGGCCCGGGTGGCGGCGTGACGCATGCGATCGATTTGCTCGTTTATGGACGAGTCCTTTTCGATGTACGTATCCGTGCGCGGAACATAGGCCTCTGGCTGGTAATAATCATAATAGGAAACGAAATATTCGACGGCGTTGTCCGGGAAAAACCCCTTCATCTCGGCGTAGAGCTGAGCGGCCAGGATCTTATTGGGCGCAAGAACAAGCGTCGGCCTTTGCACGCTGGCCACGACATTGGCAATGGTAAAGGTCTTTCCCGAGCCGGTGACGCCGAGCAGCACCTGGTCCCGCTCACCGCCGACAACGCCATCGACCAACCCGGCGATCGCTTCCGGCTGATCACCGGCCGGCAGATAGCTGGACGCAAGCCGAAACGGCTTCGTCTGCGGCACCGGGGGTCGCTTCGCCGGCATGAAGATGGCCGGATTGAGAAAGCCTTCCATGCCGAGAAGGATAAGGCCGGCAAAACGCTGCGCAAGTCCTCAGGGAGGCAGAAAGGCACTTGCTGCCCGACAACACGTGACGACGTTCACATCGTTCGCTGCGGCCGGCTGCTAGATTTTTGCCCGCTCGGTCATCCCCGTTCGCGTGGTGATGCCGAATTCGGGTAACCGGCCGCACGGCCGGGCTCTAGGGAGTTGTGGACATGCCGAATGGCGACGGTCGAAACATCAATCGGCATATCGGGGCTGGACTGCTGCTGGCACGCACCGTCCGCGGAGCGGGGTTGAACGAGTTAGCCACGGCAACCGGCCTCAGCCTCGGTCGCTTGCAAAAGCTCGAGGGAGGCCAAGCGGAAGCAACGCCGCGTGACCTTTTGCTCCTGGCGGGCTCCCTCGGGATACCCGTCCAGTTCTTTTTCGAGGGACTGGAAGACGACGTCCACGAAGCGGCGCGTCAGGCAGCGGCCGTGGATTTCGCCCTGCATTAGTCTTCTCGACATTATTCCCGTTTTCTCCCTGCTCGCGGGGAACCTGCGAACGGGGCGCGTGACGCGTTATCGCTTTGCGCTCGCGAGCGGGCTCGGTAAACTTCAGGTGCCTTTAGAGTCATTCGAACCAAGGCGCCTGCGACCGCTGCGATTTGTGCGTCGGCGTCCGAACTCCCCCCGGATAAGGACAGGCCGATGGCGACCCGCCGCATCCACCTCATCAATCCGAAGGCGGATTCGCTCATCACCCAGCCGATGTTATTTGGTCGGGCACTGTTTTCGCCGCTGACCGGCCTGATCGCGGTCGCCGCGCTCATTCCCGAGGATCGCTTCGAAGTCATCCTGACCGATGAGAACGTCGAGCCGATTGACTTTGACCTGCGGGTCGATCTGGTCGGTATTTCGGCGATGACCTGCTACGTCACCCGCGGATACGAAATTGCCGACCGGTTCCGCGCCAGGGGAGTGCCGGTGATCATGGGCGGGGTTCACCCCAGCTTCATGCCGCAGGAAGCGCTGGATCATGCCGATGCGGTGGTGGTCGGCGAGGCCGAACTGGTGATGGCGAAGGTCCTGGATGACCTGGAAGCGGGCACCTTAGGCGGGATGTACAAGGCCGACCGGCTGCATCCGATGACCGACGTGCCGTTGCCCCGCTATGACCTGATGAAGCCGAAGCGCTATTTCAACCGGGCCTTCATTCAGACGTCCCGCGGCTGTCACCACGCCTGCGCGTTCTGTGCCGAGCACATGATGTATGGGCTCAAGTTCCGCTTTAAGCCGATTGATCATGTACTGCGCGACATCGATGCGTGCGGCGACCGACTGATTACCATCGGGGATGCCGATTTCTTCGGGGTGAAAGAGCGCGCCATCGAGGTTATGACCGCCCTGAAAGGGCGCGGCATTCGCTGGCAGGCCGGGGTCAACACCGCTTCCGCCCACGATGAGCGGCTGCTGGAGTTGGCGGCGGAAAGTGGCTGTTACCAACTCTGCATCGGCTTTGAATCGATGTCGCGCGAGACGCTACGCAATGTCCACAAATATCAGAACCAACCGGATGACTTTCGCAAGCTCGTCGATAAAATTCACAAGCATGGGATGATGGTTCTCGGTCTTTTCATGTTTGGCTTTGACGGGGACGACCCTTCGGTCTTTGACGAGACGGCCGCGTTTACCGTCGATGCTGGCTACGACTCGTGTGCATATTCGATTTTTACCCCATATCCCGGCACCGTCACCTGGTATGAAATGTTACGCCAACGGCGGGTGACCTCCGTTGATTGGAGCAAGTACGACCAAAGCAACATCGTCTATGCGCCGAAGAGCATGAGCGTGGAAGAACTGCGCGACGGCTACCGGCGAGTGTACCGGCGGTTCTATGCATGGAGCTCGATGGCGAGCCGGTTTCCTTTGCGCGGAACGCGGCCACGCGGCCTGTGGACGATCTACAACATGTTCTATCGACAGATCGAGGTCCGCGGCATCGGGACTCGCGACATGATCGCCGCGCCGACACCGATGCCACCCTATGCGGCCGAGCCGCCGCTCATCCCGCGTCGCTCTGCCTGGCGCGATCTCGTCACCGAGACTTACGGGGACCATTTCCTCACGCCCTCCCCGGAAGTACCGTCGGTACCCGAGCCCCCTGCGCCGGAGAGCACCCCTTCGTCACCCGACCTTCTGTTGTCTCGCGTCTAATACCGCCGCCGCCGATGGCTTTCGCCGTTGCCTCGACCGCAATCGAAATCTAGATACTGCCGTGGGCGAGACCGTGCTGCGTTGGGAGAGAGTCAGATGTCGTTTCTTGCCGCTCGTATCGGGCGGATCAAACCGTCCCCCACGATAGGGGTGACTCAAAAAGCGGCGACCCTTAAAGCGGAAGGGCGCGACGTCATCGGCCTCGGCGCCGGCGAACCGGATTTCGATACCCCCGATCACATCAAAGCGGCGGCGAAAGCGGCGATCGACCGCGGCGAAACCAAGTACACCCCCGTCGCCGGCACCCTGGCACTGCGTCAGGCAATTCGACGTAAGTTCCAGCGTGACAATGAGCTGGACTATGCGCCGGAGCAGATCACCGTCTCCTGCGGCGGCAAACAGACGATCTTCAACGCGCTGGTGGCGACGCTCAATCCGGGCGACGAGGTCGTCATCCCTGCACCGTACTGGGTGTCCTATCCGGACATCGTGCTGCTCGCCGAGGCGGAACCGGTGATCGTGCCCTGCCCGCCTAAGCAGCACTTCAAGCTAGATCCGGGGGATCTGGACCGGGCGATCACCGGCCGGACGAAGTGGCTCATCCTCAACTCCCCGTCCAACCCTTCGGGCGCGGCATATACCTTCGAGGAGATGCGGCGCATCTGCGACGTCCTTCTCGCCCACCCCCACGTCTGGGTAATGACCGACGACATCTACGAACATGTGGTCTATGACGGCTACCGCTTCGTTACACCGGCGCAGGTCGAGCCGCGTCTCTATGAGCGGACGCTGACCCTCAACGGCTGCTCCAAATCCTATGCCATGACCGGATGGCGGGTCGGCTACGGGGGGGGGCCCAAGCTCCTGATCGACGCCATCAACATGATTCAGTCGCAATCGACCACCCACACCTGTTCGGTCAGCCAGGCTGCAGCGACAGCGGCACTGGACGGGCCCCACGACTTCCTCGCCCCGCGGAATGCCACGTTCAAGGAGCGGCGCAATCTGGTGGTGGGCATGCTCAATCAAAGCGCCGGGCTGAGCTGTGATACGCCGGAGGGCGCCTTTTACGTCTATCCGTCCTGTGCCGGGACAATTGGCAAACGCACCCCTGCGGGGACGACAATCGCCACCGATGAGGACTTTGTCACCTACCTGCTAGAATCCGAGGGGGTTGCGGTTGTTCAGGGCGCTGCGTTCGGACTCTCACCCTATTTCCGCATCTCCTACGCCACCTCGACGGAAGCGCTTGCGGAAGCCTGTCGACGCATCCAGCGCGCTTGCGCGGCGTTGAGCTAGCCTCCCCCAGTCCGGCAGACCGCCGGTCGTCGCCGCGGGACGTTTGCGCTTGATTCGAGCAACTCAGACGGTAGTTTCGAAGACGCGCGGCCGCGTTTCCGGCGACACTCGGTTCATCAAGAAATAGCCGGCTCATCAAGAAATAGAACGTGCGGGAGAGTCCATGACCCAGAAATCTCCATCCGCGCCCCGTTGTGCGGCTCTTGTCGGGCCCTATGTGAGCGGCAAGACCACTCTTTTCGAGAGCATCTTGTCGCTGACCGGGGCAACCGCCCGCCGCGGCAGCGTTCGCGACGGCAATACCGTGGGCGACGCCTCCCCGGAGGCCCGGGCGCGGCAGATGTCAACCGAGCTGTCGGTGGCGACCACGACGTACCTGGGCGATTCCTGGACGTTCCTCGACTGTCCGGGATCCATTGAGCTGCTGCAGGATTCTTACCATGCGCTGATGATCGCCGACGCTGCTGTCGTCGTCTGCGAACCCGAGCCGCAAAAAGTGCTCACGCTCGCCCCCCTGCTTCGCTTCCTTGATGACCGCACAATCCCGCACCTACTCTTCGTCAACAAGATGGACAACCCCGGAGTCAGCGTGCGGGCGACTCTCGAAGCCCTGCAGAATCTGTCGGATCGGCCGTTGGTGCTGCGTGAGGTCCCGATCCGCGAAGATGACCGGATCACCGGCTTCGTCGACCTGGTCAGCGAACGGGCGTTCAAGTGGCAGTCCGGCGAGCGCTCGCAACTGATCCCGCTCCCGGACTGGATGAGCGAGCGGCAACGCGAGGCGCGCACCGGCCTGTTGGAATCCCTCGCCGATTTCGACGACGAACTGCTGGAGAAGGTCCTGGAAGATGTACGTCCTTCTGCCGAAGAAATCTACGACGGCCTCGCCCGCGATCTTCAGGAAGATCTGATCGTCCCGGTATTTTTCGGCGCCGCCGATGCCATGTACGGGATCACTCGCCTTTTGAAGGCGCTTCGCCATGAGGCGCCCGAACCGACGAAAACGGCGAGTCGGCTGGGCCTCGATGATGAGAGCGAAGCGACGGCCGTCGTTTTCAAGACTCTCCACGCGGCGCACACCGGCAAGCTCTCGTTTGTCCGCGTCTTTGCCGGCGAGATCGCCGACGGGATGACGCTTGGTCACGACCGGATTTCCGGGGTCAGCCGGGCGTTGGGCCAGAAGTTCGACAAACAGCCGCGTGCCGGCGTCGGCGAGGTGGTCGCGCTGGGGCGGCTCGAAGGTGCCGTCACCGGCCAGGTCCTGTCTGCTTCCGGCAAGGTGACCGCCATTGACTGGCCGGCGCCGATCGCCCCCATGTTCGCGGTGGCGGTGCACGCGGCACAACGGTCGGACGAGGTGAAGCTGACGAGTGCGTTGTCGCGACTGGTCGGCGAGGATCCTTCGCTGTCGTTCGGTCACGATGCAAACACCGGCGAGTTTCTTCTCTGGGGCCAGGGCGAAATGCATCTCGCCATCGCCCTCGACCGCCTCCGCAATCGGTTCAACATCCAGGTCACCCACAATCGGCCACAGGTTCCTTACAAAGAAACCATTCGTGGGTCAGTCAGCCAGCACGCCCGTCACAAAAAACAGTCGGGCGGCCACGGCGAATTCGGCGATGTACATGTGGACATCAAACCGATGCCAAGAGGTGCCGGCTTCGCCTTCAAGGACACCATAACCGGCGGAGCCGTCCCCAAACAGTATATTCCCGCGGTCGAATTCGGAGTGCGCGAGTATCTGCAACGAGGCCCTCTCGGGTTCCCGGTGGTCGATGTCGCCGTAACCCTGACCGACGGCCAATTCCACACCGTTGACTCATCGGACATGGCGTTTCGCAAGGCGGCGCAACTCGCCATGCGGGAAGGCATGCCGAAATGCGATCCGGTGCTCCTGGAACCCATTTTCAGCGTCCAGATCGCTGTCCCCGCCGAGTTCACCTCGCGCGTGCAGCGGATCGTCAGTGGTCGACGCGGCCAGATCCTGGGCTACGAGGCCAAGACGGAGTGGAAGGGGTGGGACGAGGTGTCGGTCCTGTTGCCCCAGTCGGAAATGCATGGCCTGATCATCGAGTTACGCTCGGCCACCCTCGGCGTCGGCACTTTCGCCTGGCGGTTTGACCATTTGCAGGAACTGAGCGGCAAACAGGCCGCCGATGTGGTCGCCCAGAGGGCTCAGGTCCTCGCCAACTGATCGCCGATCGCTTATTATCGCGGCCTCGACACGAGTGAGCTTGCGTCACCCAGACATAAAAAAATTGCCGGGCCTTTCGGCCCGGCAAGTCCAACAGGGAGGCTTCACGTCTGGGAGACGTAGGACTCGTTCGTCACGAGCCCTTCTTTCGGGCATTGCACCCGAAACTCTAAAAACTCAATGCTGCAGTGCAGCAGCGATGGGTCTTATATAAGGAGTTTCTGGTCGACCCGCTACTGAAATAATTTGCAGGACCGCCATGCAGTTGTTGCATGGCGGTAGAGTTCCTGGGGTTGCAGTTCGCGGGCTGAATGGACGGCGTCCTGTGCCGGCTTTGTCTTGCAGGGCAAAAGCTCGCACCTGCAGCAGCAAAGTCGGGCAGGACCGATGACGATCAATAATGCAATGGCCGCGAAGAGGCGGGACGAGCGATCGGGCAGGAGACGCCCCGCCAGCGTTAACAAACCAGCTCTTCCACCTTATGCAACATAAAATCGCGAAAGAGCGCTATGCGGCTGGAGTGACGAAGCTCCTCGGGATAAACGAAATACATATCAAGCTCTGGGCCACGAAGCTCTGGCAGAACCACGACCAGGTTGCCTTTCTCCTGGTTGAGATAATGGGGAAGCGCCCCAATTCCGATTCCACTCTGTACGGCGCGAAATATTCCATAGGTACTATTTACGCGAAGAAATGCCTTTCTCTTATTCCCATTTTTTAGCCCAGTCTCAAGCAGCCAGTTAAGTGTGTTCAGGGGGGGCCGGATATCCTCGCCGAAAACGACAAGACGGTGTTTATCCAGATCTTCGACGGTCCGCGGTTCGCCATGCCTTTGCAGATAGGCGGGAGCGGCGAAGACACGGTATCGAAGCGTCATCATCCGTCGCTGAATCAGGTCCGATTGGGTGGGCGCGGTGAGCCGGATCGCCACATCGGCCTCACGCATCGAAAGGTTCAACTCGTCATCGGTGAGCATCAGAGAAACCTCGATATCCGGATTGGCTTCGAGGAACTCCTTGAGCCGTGGCGCGAGCCAGACCGAGCCGAAGGCAATTGTGGTCGTGATTTTTAACGGTCCCTTCGGCCGTTCCCGGCTTTCGATGATCTGGGCCTCGACCATATTGAGCTTGGACAGGATTTCGCGCGCGGCCTTATAGAGAATTTCTCCCTGCTCGGTCAGCATCAATCCCCGCGCGTGGCGGTGGAACAACGGCACCTGAAGCGCTTCCTCCAGCGCCCCCACCTGCCGACTGACGGCCGACTGGCTAAGGTTGAGGACATCGCCGGCATGGGTAAAGCTTCCGGCTTCCGCGACGGCGTGAAACACCCGGAGCTTATCCCAGTCCATCGGCATTATTATCAGAGCCTCCTGGCTCATGATCAGCCGGCAGACGCCCTGCCCCACCGCAGGGTTCGTAGCCCGTTGCACCCGCGCAAATTCGGATGGTTATTGAGCCACAAGGGCTATTCGCTGTTCGTCTGCCGCCAAGAAACGTTCTGCCTCGAGAGCCGCCATGCACCCAGTGCCAGCGGCGGTCACCGCCTGTCGGAAGATTTTGTCCTGAACATCGCCCGCGGCGAACACACCCGGTGTGCTGGTCGCAGTGCTGTTCGGCTTGGTTATGATATATCCATCCGTATCCATAGCCAGTTGCCCCCGGAACAACTCGGTGTTTGGGGTATGGCCGATCGCAACAAACACGCCCTCGACGTCAAGCCTTTGCCGCTCAGACGTTCCAACATGACGAAGTACCATCCCGGTCACGCCGCGCGGCCCTTCGCTGCCTTCAATCTCGTCTACGACATGATCCCATACTACTGAGATCCTTGCATTGCGAAACATTCGCTCTTGCAAAATCTTTTCGGCGCGCAACCGGTCGCGTCGGTGAACGAGATAAACCCGCGTGGCGAAGTTAGTCAGAAACAGCGCCTCTTCGACGGCCGTATTGCCGCCACCTATCACGGCCACCGTCTTGTCGCGAAAGAAAAAGCCGTCGCAGGTCGCACACGCCGAGACGCCGAAGCCCTTGAAATGCTCCTCACTTGGCAGTCCCAACCAGCGCGCCGATGCGCCCGTACAGATCACTATTACGTCGCCGACATACCGATCCCCGGAATCACCGACGGCCTCAAACGGCCGCTTCGCGAGGTCGACCGACACCACCGTGTCGTCGAGCAACTCGGTGCCGACCCGCGATGCCTGTTGATCCATCTGCCCCATCATCCAAGGCCCCTGCACCGCTTCCGCATAGCCAGGGTAGTTCTCGACTTCGGTAGTGATCGTCAGTTGGCCTCCCGGCTGCAGCCCACGCACGAGAACCGGGCGAAGATTTGCACGCGCTGCATAGATGGCCGCGGTATAACCGGCTGGTCCGGAACCAATGATCACAATCTTGCTGTTATATACGCGTGACACGAGGGTACGGATGTGTTGAAGCTTCAACCACTTGGAAAGGCTTCGCTTTGCTCAACAAGCATATGGACGGCGGCGGGACGATGCAAGGTCTCCCGATGGGTGGGGACGCAACACCTGCATGGGGTGGGCTTACCTTGAGCTGGCCGAGCCAGTATAGTCGACGGACGGGCCGAGTGCGTCGGGGAGCAGCGAGACGGTGAAGCGGATCAAACTCGATAAGATCGATCAGCAGATCCTAAGCGAACTGCAAGATAACGGCCGAATCACCAACGTCGAACTGGCACGGCGGGCCGGCATCTCCGCCCCGCCATGTCTGCGGCGCGTACGAGCGCTGGAAGAAGCGGGATACTTGCGCGGCTATTACGCCGATCTGGAACCAAAAGCCCTTGGGTTTAACGTCACGGTCTTTGCCCAGGTCGGATTAGCGAGCCAAGCTGAAGCAGACCTGCAAGCCTTCGAGGCTCTGGTCGCCAACTGGCCAGAGGTGCGGGAATGCTACATGCTGGCAGGAGAAACCGACTTCCTTCTGAAAATCGTCGCCGAGGACTGGACCGCGTATGAGCGCTTCCTAACCAGTAGGCTGACGCCGGCGCACAACGTAACTCACGTAAAATCTGCCCTTTCCATCCGCACATCGAAATTCCAGCCAGGCGTCCCGATCTCGCCCGGTAACACCGCCCCGGATGACGGCAATTAAAGTTCCGGACCGGCCTGTGGCTTTCGTCTTACGTTAACCCCGACACCGACAAATAGCGGCTGAGGTTCGTATCTACCCGCTCGCGGATGGGAGGCGAGGACGGCGGCACAGAGAACGCTTCTCCCGTCAAAGTTTCGTAGAGGGCGACATACCGCATAGCGAACTCGACAAGCGTGTCGTCGGGAATGGCGGGAACCGGGCCCCTGTAAGGATCGCAGCGCTCAGCAATCCAGCGGCGAAGAAAATCCTTGTCGAGCGTTTCCGGCTCCTCGCCGGAAGCAAAGCGATCCTCGTAGCTATCGGCGCGCCAGTAGCGACTAGAGTCGGGCGTGTGCACCTCATCGGCGAGGATCAGCCGACCTTCGGCATCGAGACCGAACTCATACTTGGTGTCGACGAGAATGAGCCCACGTGCCGCCGCGACGGACCGGCCCCGTTCGAACAGCGCGAGTGAAATCGCCGCCACTTCATCCCAACGCGCGCGGGGGAGCACTCCGTGCTCAACAATCTCGAAAGGGGTAATTGGAAGGTCGTGCGCGCCGACGACCGCCTTCGTCGTCGGCGTAATCAGGGTTGCCGGCAGACGCTCATTCTTGCGCAAGCCATTGGGGAGCGGGTACCCATAGAGGGTTCGTTTCCCTTCCCGGTACATAGGCCAGATGGACGTGCTGGTGGACCCGGTCAAATAATCTCGGACGACCACCTCGATCGGAAGCATGTCGAGGCGCGTGGCCACCATGACGTTAGGGTCCGGATAGGCAAGGACGTGATTGGGAACGATGTCTCCGGTCGCGTCGAACCAAAAGCGTGCGGTCGCCGTCAGCACCTGGCCTTTAAAAGGAACTGCCGCCAACACTTGGTCGAATGCACTCTGTCGGTCGGTGGCGACGAGGATGCGACGGCCGTCTTCCAGGTCGTAGTTGTCACGCACCTTGCCGCGAACATGTCCCGGGATCTGGGGAAAATGCGCATCGACGAACACGCTGGCAAGACGGCCAGCGATCGCCGACCGCAACTTGCCACGGCGCGTCTCCATCGGCTGAGTGCTCGTGCCGATGCTGGTCATCTGTCCTCGCGAGGTTTCCCCGTAGGCCCACGGGCACTACTGATAGGCGATCTTGACCACCTCATACGACTTCGATCCGCGAGGAGTCTTGACCTCCACCACGTCGCCCAAGGTTCTGCCGATAAGCGCCCGACCAAGTGGCGAGGTAACGGAGAGCAGCCCCGCCGAGGCGTCCGCTTCGTGACTGCCAACGATGCGGTAGGTGGACTCGTCCTCCGTCTCTTCGTCGGCGACCATGACAGTTGCGCCGAAGCGGATCACGTTGCCCGACAGGCCTGAGGTGTCGATCACCTGGGCGCGGCTAAGAATGTCTTCAAGTTCCGCAATGCGGCCCTCGATGAAGCTCTGCCGCTCCCGCGCCGCGTGATATTCCGCATTCTCCGAAAGATCACCGTGTTCGCGAGCCTCCGCGATGGCACGGATCACGGCAGGCCGCTCCGCCGAACGCATCCGTTTGAGCTCGTCCTCCAATTGACCTAGTCCGTCCCGGGTCATCGGGATCTTTTCCATCGGTTTGCCTCGGTTCGTTATCGGAGCGAAAGTTGCTAGCCCATCACCGTAGACCGGACCCGATCCAGCGGTGCATTGCCCTCAGTATCACCACAGCCACTAAAACGACGCGGCAAGATAGGTTTGGATCGGATATACTTCAAGACTATCACCGGAACCGAGAGCCTCGATAGCAGCAACCGCCGCGGCGGCTCCGGCGATCGTCGTATAGTGGGGGATGTTCTTCATCAGCGCCGACCGGCGGATCGACAGGCTATCCTTGATTGCCTGGGCACCTTCCGTCGTATTAATCACCAGTTGGACTTCACCGTTGATAATGGCGTCTTCGCAGTGAGGGCGCCCTTGCAGAACCTTGTTGATGCGACGAACCGGCAAGCCCAGCTGTTCCAGATCTCGTGCCGTACCATGAGTGGCCATGAGATTGAAACCCAGCTTAGCCAGTCGCCGCGCCAAGTCTCCCGCTGCGTTCTTATCCCGTTCTTTCACTGAAATGAAAACCGTGCCTCGGTCAGGCAATGCCGTTCCCGCTCCGCGCTGCGACTTGGCAAAAGCGATCGGAAAGTCGGCCCCGATGCCCATCACCTCTCCGGTCGACTTCATTTCCGGCCCGAGGATGATATCGACACCGGGAAAGCGCGAGAACGGAAATACCGCTTCCTTCACCGAGACATGGTCCAATTCCGGTCGGTCGGTCACGCCCAGGTCGGCCAGTTTTTCACCTGCCATAACCCGAGCAGCGATCTTCGCGATGGGAACACCGGTCGCTTTCGCCACGAACGGGATGGTGCGGCTCGCCCGGGGATTAACTTCCAGGACATAGACTTCGCCATTCTGGACCGCAAACTGGATGTTCATCAGCCCTACCACGGCAAGAGCCTTGGCCAGGGCCTCCGTCTGCACTTCGAGCGTACGGACCAGATCGTCGTCCAGCGTATGCGGCGGCAGAGAACACGCTGAATCGCCGGAGTGAACCCCTGCCTCTTCCACGTGTTGCATCACGCCGGCAACATATACACTCGTCCCATCGGCGACAGCGTCGACGTCAATTTCGATGGCATCTTCCAGGTACTTATCCAACAGGATCGGATAGTCGACCGAAATGGTCAGTGCCTTATCGAGGCCGCTGACCCGCTGATACGCCAAGCGTTCGAAATAGGCATCCATCTCCTCCGGGCCGTGCAGGATATCCATCGCCCGACCGCCGAGGACGTAGGAGGGACGCACCACCAGCGGATAGCCGATCTCGGTCGCGACAACCTTCGCTTCCTCCCAGGAGGTCGCGGTGCCGTTGGCTGGTTGCCGCAATCCCAGTTGTCGCAGTAGCGTCTGAAATTGCTGCCGATCTTCGGCCAGATCGATGGCGTCCGGCGATGTGCCGAGAATCGGAATGCCGGCATTGGCTAACGCATGCGCCAGCTTGAGGGGCGTTTGTCCCCCGAACTGAACGATCGCGCCGAGGAATGTCCCGCGAGCCTGTTCGACCCGGATGACCTCAATGACGTCTTCGTCCGTCAACGGCTCGAAATAAAGGCGATCCGACGTATCATAATCGGTGGAGACCGTCTCCGGATTGCAGTTGATCATGATCGCTTCGTATCCGGCCTCGCGAAGGGCGAGAACGGCGTGAACGCAGCAATAATCAAACTCGATTCCCTGACCGATGCGGTTCGGCCCGCCGCCTAGGATGACGACCTTGGTCCGCTCGGATGGATCTGCCTCGCAGGATTCCGGATGGATCTGCTCGTTCTCGTACGTCGAGTACATATAGGACGTTCTTGCCGGAAACTCCGCGGCACAAGTATCCACCCGCTTAAAGACCGGGGTAACGCCCAGCAGACGTCGCCGGAGACTGATCTCGGCCGCCGATTTATTGGTCAGATCCGACAGACGTTGATCGGAGAATCCCATGCTCTTTAGTCGCCGCAGCCCCGGCGCGTCACCCGGAAGCCCGGTTCGCCTTACCTCCTCCTCCACCTCGACCAGGACCCGGATCTGTTCGAGGAACCACCGATCGTAACGGCAGGCCGCATAGATCCGATCCAGGTCCAGGCCATGACGGAAGGCTTGCGCGATCACCAGCACCCGGTCGGGGCGCGGCTCCGCCAGCGCCGCCCGCAACCCGTCCCGTGACGTATCGGCGATTTGCACCTCGTTGAGGCCAGACAAGCCCGTCTCGATGGAGCGCAGCCCCTTCTGCAGCGATTCCGCAAAGGAGCGACCGATCGCCATCGCTTCGCCGACCGATTTCATCGACGTCGTCAGGTTCGGGTCGGCCCCAGGAAATTTCTCAAAGGTAAACCGGGGGATCTTGGTTACCACGTAATCGATCGTCGGCTCGAAGGCGGCGGGCGTGATCCCCGTAATATCGTTCTTCAACTCATCCAGCAGATAGCCGACCGCCAGTTTCGCCGCGATCTTGGCAATGGGGAATCCGGTCGCCTTCGAAGCCAGTGCGGAGGACCGCGACACACGCGGGTTCATTTCAATGACCACCATCTTTCCGTCATCCGGATTGATGGCGAACTGAACGTTGGAGCCGCCGGTATCCACCCCGATTTCGCGCAGCACGGCGATCGAGGCGTTGCGCATCAGCTGATATTCCTTGTCGGTTAGCGTCAGCGCCGGGGCGACGGTTACCGAATCCCCCGTGTGCACGCCCATCGGGTCGACGTTCTCGATGGAGCAGACGATGATGCAGTTGTCCGCGCGGTCGCGAACCACCTCCATCTCGAACTCTTTCCAGCCGAGAACCGATTCCTCGATCAGCACCTGCCGCGCGGGTGAGGCGGCCAAACCGCCGGCAACGACGCGCTCAAACTCGTTGGCATTGTAGGCGATGCCGCCCCCGGTCCCACCGAGGGTAAAGGATGGCCGGATGATCAGCGGCAAGCCGATCTCGTTCATCACCCCCCACGCTTCGTCCAGCGAATTCACTGTGCGGCTTCTCGGACACTCAAGGCCGATCCTGGTCATGGCGTCGCGGAAAAGCTGACGATCCTCAGCCTTGGCGATGACGCTTGCCTTCGCGCCAATCACTTCTACGCCAAGCCGCGCCAACGCCCCGGACTGATGCATCTCCATGGCGACGTTCAACGCCGTCTGTCCGCCCATGGTTGGCAGCAGCGCGTCGGGGCGCTCGCGAAGGATAATCCGCTCGATGGTCTGTGCGTCGATCGGCTCAATATACGTCGCGTCGGCCAAGCCGGGATCGGTCATGATCGTCGCCGGGTTGCTGTTGACGAGGATAACCCGATAGCCCTCCTCCTTCAGCGCGCTGCATGCCTGCGTCCCGGAATAGTCGAACTCGCACGCCTGTCCGATAACGATTGGGCCGGCGCCAACGATCAGGATCGAATGGATGTCTTCGCGTTTTGCCATCCTTACTGGCCTGCTTCCGCCGACGGCGGAATCCTCTTCATCTGCTTTATCTGCATGGGATGATAATCAGACGGCACGGGCGGCGGTGCACTGCATGGCATCGACGAACCGACGAAAAAGATAGTGGCTGTCTTGCGGGCCGGGAGACGCCTCGGGGTGATACTGCACCGAGAACGCCGGCAGCCCCTTGACCCTGAGCCCTTCATTGGTTCCGTCGAACAGCGAGATGTGGGTCTCGACCATGGTCGCCGGCAGCGACTCACGATCGACGGCGAAACCGTGATTCTGGCAGGTGATCTCCACCTGTCCCGTCTCCAGGTCCTTAACCGGATGATTGGCACCCCGATGGCCCATGTGCAGCTTATAGGTCCGCGCGCCCAGGGCCAGCGCCAGCAATTGATGGCCGAGACAGATGCCGAACACTGGCAGCCCTCGATCCAGAAGGCCCCGAATGACGGGCACCGCGTAGACACCGGTCGCCGCGGGATCACCCGGACCATTGGAAAGGAATACGCCATCCGGGGCGTGCCGCAGGATGTCGGTCAGGGTTGCCGTTCCGGGAACGACAGTAACCCGACAGCCAGCGCCGACGAGGCAGCGCAGGATGTTTTGCTTCGCACCATAATCGACGGCCACCACATGATAACGAGGCGGGGGCAACTGGGCGGCTGGCCGGCCAACTGCCCATGGCCCATCCGTCCATGTGTACGTCTGTTGGCAGGTAACCTCCTTAGCGAGGTCCATTCCTTCCAGACCGGGCCAACGGGACGCCATGAAGGCGAGCGCGGCGACGTCGATCGCCTCGCCGGGGACGTGGATGAGGGCGCCGCGCGGTGCGCCGCCGTCGCGGATGCGACGCGTCAGGCGCCGTGTGTCAACGTCGGTAATGGCGACAAGATTGTGCCTGCATAGCCATTCATTGAGATGACCGCTCGCCCGCCAGTTAGCTGGGTCGGTGATGCGGGCGCGGAAGATGCATCCACGCGCCGCGGGCGTGGTCGTCTCGATGTCCTCCGGGTTGGTCCCGACGTTCCCGATATGGGGAAAGGTAAAGGTGATGATCTGGCCGGCATAGGAGGGATCGCTCAGGATTTCCTGATAGCCGGTCATGGAGGTGTTGAAGCAGACCTCACCTATGGCAACCCCAACGGCGCCGGCTCCGCGCCCCCAGTAAATGCTGCCGTCCTCCAGGACCAACGCGGCATCAGCAGTTGTCGCGACAGGGGACGCGCCGTGCGCGAGGCCTGCCGGCGCGGCAGGAGGCAAGTCTTGATGCGAAGTCATCCGAAGCGGGTCTCCGGTGAACGAACCGGGATCGACACCAACCGATTTTTGCGAAAGGCCGTCCCAATCGGCCCCGCCGACGTTCGGCTGGATGTAGGCGAATCCCATTGGCACGTCAACCCCGGCGGGCTGCGCAGCGCTGTCTTCACTTGCTTAATAATGATCACGGTTGGCACGAAATTGGGACAAGAGGTATGAGTGGATGGGAACAGGTCCCATAAGGGAGCCACGTTGAGCTTTCCCGAAGCCCTCCTTGAAGACATCCGTGCCCGGATCAGTCTCGTCGATCTGATTGGTCGCCATGTTCGTCTCACCCGGCAGGGCCGGGAACATCGGGGCTTGTGCCCCTTTCACAAGGAAAAGACGCCGTCGTTCCGGGTGTACGACGATCATTACCATTGTTACGGCTGCGGCGCGCATGGCTCGGCGTTCGATTTTGCCATGCAGATTGACCGGCTGGCCTTCCCACAAGCGGTCGAACGACTGGCCGAGCTGGCCGGCGTAACACTGCCGCAGCCGGAGCCGCAGGACCGCCAGCAGCAACAACGTCGGCACGCCCTGTTCGACGCGATGGCCCAGGCCGCGTCCTATTTCGAACAGACGCTTCGGTCGGCGGATGGAAAGCCAGCCAGGGAGTATCTCGCCGGGCGGGGGCTGGACGATGGGAGCATCCGGCGGTTCCGCCTCGGCTATGCCCTGCCGGCCCGCACCGCGTTGAAGACGGCGCTCGCCCGCGCCAACATTGCCGAAGCGGTGATGATCGAGGCAGGCCTACTGGTCAAGCCGGATGATCAGAACGCGCCTTCCTACGATCGCTTCCGCAACCGCGTCATCTTTCCGATCGCGGATCGCCGGGGGCGGATCGTGGGATTTGGCGGCCGCGTCCTCGCAAAGGAGGAGCCCAAGTACCTCAACTCCCCGGAAACGCCGCTCTTCCACAAAGGTCGGCTCCTGTATGGAATGCCGGCTGCGGCAGAGGCGGCACAACGGACAGGACGCCTCATCGTCGTCGAAGGGTATATGGACGCCATTGGGCTTGCCCTCGCCGGCTATGAGGAGACGGTTGCGCCGCTGGGCACTGCTATGACACCGGAGCAGATCCAGGAGCTATGGCGGCTGGCACCGACGCCCATCCTCTGCTTCGATCCCGATGCCGCGGGCCGACGGGCGGCGATGCGGGCCTGCGAGCGGGCTCTGCCGCTGCTTCGCCCGGGACTGGGCCTTCGCTTCGCCTTTCTCGGCACCGAGACCGGCGACGACCCGGATGCGGTCGCCCGTCGCTATCCGCCGCAGTTCCTCGCCCGCACCTTCGCCGAGGCGGTCCCGCTGTCCACCATGCTGGTGTGGCTGGAAACGGGAGGGCGAACGCCATCGAGCCCCGAAGATCGGGCAGCCACGATTGCGCGACTGAAGGACCGGGCCGGCACGATCAGCGATCCGTCAGTACGGGCGCAGTTCCTCGCCTCGTTTCAGGACGCGGTGCCGCGGGTGAAGACTTCCCAGCCAAAATCGGGAAACCGCCGTCGTCATCGCGAGCCGCCCCCCGTCGCCCGGGTAGGGACGGCCGCGGTGGCGGCAACGGGGCTGCCGGTCGCGGCCAGAGACGCGGAAGTGACCTTGCTCGCCATCCTCTGCCGGCATCCGGATTTCTTCCACGAGATCGAGGAAGAGATCGGCGTCTTCGTCTTTGCGGACCCTGAACGCGATCGGCTTCGCCAGGCCTTGATCGCTCTCTTGTCCGGACAGGACTCCATCACGACCGGGCAGCTTCAAGCGGCTCTTCCCGACGACGCTTTGCGCGCCGCCGTCGAAGCCGTCCTGGCCGATCCCATTGTGCGAATTCATCGCCTGATCGCTGCCACGGCCTCCCCGCAGCAGGTTCGCGCCACCTGGCGCCAAAGTGCAAATCACCTTCGGCGTCTGCTCGACAACGCCGACCCGTTGGCGGCAAAGACAAACGACGTCAGCGACGCCGTGTTAAGCAGACGCTTCGCCCGCAAGGGAGCCTTGCTCGACGAACAAGCAACAGAACAAAACGGCGACGTTGATTGAAGGGCAGAGTCGGCTGTGCGAGGCTTGCATAAAATCCTCTTTGTCAAGATTTGTACGAGGATTTGATCACATACTCTTGACGCCTATGCGGCAGCATGCCACCTCACATGCGCATGGGTGCGTCCGAGCGTACCGGCAATATGGCATTGTTGGCAGAAGGGCGAACCTGATCGCCCGTTGATAGCTGCGGCCCTGAGGAAGGAGTCCGCTTGGCCTCGGCCAGGGCCGCCTGGGTCTGAGCCAACAAGGGTAATTGCGCGAGGGCGGAGGCAGTGGGTAATCGCCCGCAGAGTGAAATCGGGGGCTAAAAGCACGGGCAAAATTGCAGTCGACGCAAGGCATTTCTCGTGGCAGGCCGGCACTCGGCTTAGCCCGGGAGATGGTGCGTCCCGGGCGCTTTTTTGCCATCCCCTACTCGACTAGTGAGGACTGGATGTCGACAAAAACGCCGAATACCGCGGAAGCCGTGGATACCAAGGCCCAGCATGCGGATACCCCCCTCCTCGATTCCCTCGGCGTCAATATCAAGCGGATGATTGCCCGCGGCAAAGAGCGCGGCTTCGTCACCTACGATGAACTCAACAGCGCCCTGCCGCCGGAACATGTGTCCTCGGAGCAAATCGAGGATACCATGGCGACGCTGTCGGAGATCGGCATCAGCGTCATCGACAGTGAAGAGAACGAAGAAGGGGCGGCCGTCGCCGAAATTGCCGAAGCCGAAACCCCCGCCGGCAATGTCGACGAAAGCGAGATGGGACGCACCGACGACCCGGTGCGGATGTACCTGCGCGAGATGGGCAATGTGGAGTTGCTATCCCGCGAGGGCGAAATCGCCATTGCCAAACGCATCGAGGCTGGCCGCGAGATGATGATCGGCGGTATTTGCGAAAGCCCGCTGACCATTCGCGCCATTGTCCGTTGGCGCGATGCCCTGCTTGACGGGCGCTTGTTGCTCCGCGACGTGATCGATCTGGAGACGACCTACGATGGGGCGGGGAGCGAGCCGACGGGGGACAACGGGGCCGAGAAAGTTTTCGTCGACGGTATCCCCCAAGGCGCCGGCGACGGCCCAGGTGAAAGCCGGACCAACGGCAGCAACGGGACCGGAAACGGTACGGCGGCGCTCGAACATGGGACGCCGATCTCGGTGCAGCCCGGCCCCGGCGCAGCCCCGGCAACAAACGGCGATGAGGATGAGGACCTGACGAGGATCGGGGAGGAAGAGGAAGACCTCGACTCTGAGGAGCAGAGCATCTCGCTGGCAGCGATGGAGGCAACGCTCAAACCGACCGTTCTGGAGCGCTTCGAGATCATCGCCGCGACGTATAAGAAACTGCATCGACTGCAAATCCAGCGGATCGACAGCCTCCGCAAGGGAGAGGAAGCGAAACCGACCCAGGAGAAACGCTACACAAAGCTGCGGCGCGAGCTCGTGACCGCGATGCAAGATGTCCATTTAAATAATAGTCGAATCGAAGAACTCGTTGACCAGCTTTATGAATATAATCGCAAGCTTCTTGCCCTTGAAGGGCGGCTGCTGAGGCGTGCCCTTGATTGTCGGGTCAAACGCGAAGACTTTATTGAATTCTACCGCGGATATGAGATGTCGCCGGACTGGCTTGTTCGAGCCTCGCAACTTCCAGGGAAGGGATGGCAGGAGTTCTGCCGCCGCCACGGTGATGAGGTCGGCCATCTCAGGCGCGAAATCATCAACATTGCTCATGAAGCGGACCTGCCTATCTCTGAATTTCGCCGCATTGTGTCCACCGTCCAGAAGGGCGAACGCGAGGCAAACAAAGCCAAGAAGGAAATGATTGAGGCAAATCTCCGTCTTGTTATCTCCATTGCTAAAAAATATACAAACCGGGGCCTGCAATTTCTTGATCTCATTCAAGAAGGTAATATCGGGCTTATGAAGGCAGTCGATAAGTTTGAGTATCGCCGTGGCTACAAGTTCTCGACCTATGCTACATGGTGGATCCGGCAAGCCATCACCCGCTCTATTGCGGATCAAGCACGGACCATCCGCATTCCTGTCCATATGATCGAGACGATCAACAAGCTGGTACGAACGTCTCGCCAGATGCTGCACGAGATCGGACGTGAGCCGACCCCGGAAGAGCTTGCCGAAAAGCTCTCGATGCCGCTGGAGAAGGTGCGGAAGGTTCTGAAAATCGCCAAGGAGCCCATCAGCCTCGAAACCCCTATCGGCGACGAGGAAGACAGTCACCTCGGAGATTTCATCGAAGACAAGAACGCCGTACAACCTCTCGACGCTGCCATTCAGGCAAACCTGCGGGAGACGACAACGCGGGTGCTTGCCAGCCTGACACCGCGCGAGGAACGGGTGCTCCGCATGCGTTTCGGCATCGGGATGAATACGGATCATACGCTGGAAGAGGTCGGCCAGCAGTTTTCGGTGACCCGCGAGCGCATCCGCCAGATCGAAGCCAAGGCATTACGCAAACTCAAGCACCCGAGCCGCTCGCGGAAACTGCGGAGCTTCCTCGATTACTGATCCGCTGCGGCGCGGTGGTGCCGATGGCGTGCTGCGAGGGGGTCCGGACAAAGCAGTAAGCCGGCTGATCGATCGAGCCGTCAATGCCCTGCTCACCCGGCCGTGGCTCGACGACGCGGCCCTCAAACTCATTACGCGCTGGTACTTTCCCATCTCGCGGGCCTGGGCAACGGCGCTCGCCGCCGACGGGGACAGGGAGGCGTTCTTGAGCGTCCTTCCCTGCCGCCCCGTCTCGCAGCGCCTGCTGCCCCGGGCGCTCGCCGCCGTCTATGCCCGAAAGTGCGCGTTGGAAGACGTTCAACGCCGATGGGAGGAAGCCTTCTTTTCCACCGGCCCGGCGATGGCCGCAATGGAAGCCGACCGGGTGGCCGCGGCTCAGACGCTGATGCGGGTTCGCTCGGCGTTCCTGCCGATGCATAGTCTGGAACCGTTTCCCGCTGTCGCTTGGGACATCGAAGCGCCCCATTCGGTCTGCGACCGGCACGCCACCCGCCTCGCCCCCTCCATGGCATTTCGGGCAGCCCCGCAGTTGGACAAGATCGAGGCGTCGCGCGGGTTTCGTGGCACCCACGGCGTCCAGGGCTGGATTCGTTTCCCGTCGCCGGTACGAGATGTGGGCGGCACCGCCTGGGCGCGGGTCGCCGCCCCCATCGGCAACGCCGCGCCGGTTCGGACGAGCCACATGCCTTCGATGATCTTCTGTCACGGCATCGGCATGGAGCCGGAGTTCTGGAAGGACCAGCGCCTCGCCTTGCATAGCTTTGTCGACGCCGGCATTCGGGTTATCCGGCCGGAGGCCCCCTGGCATGGTCGGCGACGGGCGGAAGGAAGCTACGGCGGGGAGCCGATCTTCGCGCGCGGGCCGGGCGGGCTTCTCGACTACTTCCATGCGGCGGTGCGTGAAATCGGGACAATGATTGCCTGGGCCCGCGCCACGCGCGGCGGACCGGTGGCTCTCGCCGGCGTGAGTCTCGGCGCCCTGACGGCGCAGCTGGTAGCGACGGCTGCAACCCAATGGCCATCTAGCATGCAACCGGACGCCCTGTTCCTCATCGCTCCCTCCATTTCGATTACCCGGGTCACCTTCGAAGGGAGCTTGACTCGGAGCCTCGGGGTCCCGGCAGCAGTCCTCGGCGCCGGTTGGACGCCGCCGGCGATCGAGCAGTGGCGATCTCTGCTGGAGCCGGTCGGCCCTCCGGTGCTGGAAGGTGACCGGATCGTCGTTGTCCTCGGGGAAACGGACGATGTCACCCTTGCCGAGGGAGGGGAAAACCTGGTGGACACGTGGCGAGTGCCGGCTACAAATGTGTTTCGCCTCCCCGCTGGTCATTTCACCACGGCGCTGGCGTTCATGCGAGACGGGCCGGCGGGTCGACGCTTCCGCTCGCTGATGACGCGGCTAGGAGCGTGACCTGGGGCGCGTCGCCCATACCCTTCGCTGTCGAAGGGGCCCGTAGCTCAATTGGTTAGAGCCGGCCGCTCATAACGGTCTGGTTGCAGGTTCGAGTCCTGCCGGGCCCACCATCGCCGGCATTCAAGTGTGACATGACTGCGTTGCCTGCGTTTTGGTAGAGCGGTCAGGTATTTCGCCGTCGCAACCTTCGGCGATCACACTGCCGCATCGGCCTAACCCGCTTTGCTCCCCCTCAACAACTCGACGAGCGGGTTCGGCGTTGGCGGCGCAATTCGCCGCAACGTGTTGGTGTCACGGTGGTCGAACGGCGGCATCTCACCACGCAGCGCCAGATCTGTGCGCGTTACATAACTCCAGCTGTCATCGTCGTTGAAGGTAATGTCGATGCGGTAGTAGTCGGTACGAAACGCCTCCTCGAGGAACGTGGTCGAGCAAATCCCGAAGCGGGTGTCGCCGCGCCGGGCCTCTACTGAGATGCACCTGTCATCCGGCGCCGCCATTCCGCCCGCCAGCGCCACCTGACCACGCGGGATGGCAATGGTCTGCATGATCAACCCAGTGGCCGGTTCCCACAACCAATAACCCACCTGATCGTGAAAGGTGGCGGCTTCGTCCGGCGTGTTGATATGGATGTAGTAACGGAGGCCGTAGAGGAGCTGCGGACCGTTGGTTTGCGGATCGATCGGATCCATTCGGATATATTCCCGGAATACGCGCTGTTCGGGACCGTCCGCTTTCGGATTGATGTCTATCCCCTGATCAGACTGCCACACGCCAGCCAAGTGACGGAGCGGTCCCAGATTGGCCAGCGTGTCCGGCGAAAAACCTTCGGGTTCGGTAAAGATGTCGTCGGGGATGTTTGGCATAGGCGTCCTCATGTGGCGCGCTCGTGGGAGTCCCGACCAGAGAAAGAGCCGGAGAAGATCGACCTGGGGATGGAAGCATCTAATTTGACCGTCAGCTCGCGCTTTCACGGCCGCACCGTCCCATAGTCCCTGCTCAACCCCCCGTCAGCGCTCTCAGTTGGCAGTTGCGCGGCGCGTCTTATTGGCAATCATAGGCGGTAATCGGAGTCGTGTATCGGCTATCGGTGAGAAGCTGACCGCGCAGCACCGCGGTCTTGCCGAATGCGGCGCAGTGTTTCGCCGCGACCTCCGCTTCGTTCCAGCCACCGATGAAGGGCTCGTCGAACCAGATGCCCGCGGGATTCGACCCGGCGACCGATGCACCGCAGCCGGGCGCAGCGACCACGAGCAGCAGGCCGATCGCCGCCAGGACGACGCCTCGGATCGGTGACCCGAGCATCGATTCCGACTCAAGCGACTCGTCGTGTCTCCTGATCTGGCCGTGGGTCATGGCTTATGCATCCGCTGCTCGGCGTCTCTTTCCGGAAGGCTGAGACGACGCTCCTCCCGGGGTAGCGCCAGTTGCGCCTCCAGGTAAGACGCCCGTTTCGCGATCGTTGACGCGCGAGGCGTACCGTACAGCACGCGATCGATCAATCCCGGACCCTTTACCGCATCCGCATCGACTTGCAGGGCACGGCGATAGTCGTCGAGAGCCTCGGTCGTTCTTCCCGCTCGATCACGCAAGATACCCCGGTTGGCATAGGCAGCCGCCAGTGCGCCCAATCCGGTACGGTCGTCGGCTTCGCGGGTCGCGGTCAGCAACGCGATCAGACGTCCGAACTCGGCTTCCGCGGCGGCCGACTGTCCGCTCTCCATCAGGGCGATCGCCCGCCCCATGATGGCGCCGCGATGGCTAGGCGAGACGGCAAGCGCCCGATCAAACTCCGCAATCGCCGCTTGGTACGCGCCGTCCGTGAGCAGGATGTCTCCGCGACGGGTCTCGTAATCACCCGGCAGACCGTCTTGCATCATCGGCCGGATAATCAGAATAAACCCCAGCGCCACTAGCAGGGCGATGACCAGGAGGGTGCCGGAGCGGGAGGGCTCGAAGGCGAACCACGATCGGGAGGCGACCGGATACTCCCGGTCAATACTTGATTTGGGCAAAGGGCGTCGCCTTACACGCTGCGCAAGCCTCGGCGAGCGTGTGGATTCCCCGCTGCTCAAGCAACGGGATCAAGGAGAGGAAGACTTGAGCCGTTGCCAGAGCATCGCCAAGCGCCGTGTGCCGGCCGGATACGCTGATCCCAAAGCGACCGGCGATCCCTTCCAGGCTCTTGTCCTGCTGGTTGGGGTTTAGCACGCATTCCATCAGCAAGGTATCCAGCGTCGGTCCGTCGAATTTCAAGCCGAAGGGGGCCCCTTGAACTTCGAGGAACCGCATGTCGAAGGCGACATTGTGCCCCACGATCACCGTGTCCTCAACAAAACGGCGAAATACCGGCAGCACCTGGTCGATCGTCGGCTTGCCCCTGAGCATGTCAGGGGTAATGCCATGCACGGCCTGCGAAGCCTCGGAGATGCGTCGTCCAGGTCGAATGAATTTATCTAGAAACTCCTGGTGGAGGATGCGTCCGTTGACGATCCGGACAGCGCCGAGCGCGATGATCTCATCGCCTGCGGAAGGATCGAGCCCGGTTGTTTCCGTATCGAAAACGGTGAAACTGAGCTTGGACAGTGGCATCGTCATTGCGTCGTCGTGGTGCGACGGCTGGTCAAAGAGATGAAAATCGAAATCGTGGCCGCCCGCATCCTCGGGGCGCAGATGCTCGCCCGCACCAACTGTTTCCCCGACGGGAAGGATGAGACGTAGGCAGGGACGGCCGCTGCGGGCCCGGTCGGCCCAGAGCGCTCCCCCGTGCCGTTCGACAATCTCGAACAAGCTCAATGCTTCGCCCCCAGAGCCGGTCGGCACATTGCGGAGGCCCCATGCCCGCAGCGCCTCCATATCCAGGACCGCACCGGTCCACTCCAGCTGAAACGCCGCGAGCGACCGGCGGTGCTCAAGAGTCAAACTCAGCTGCGCGGCGCGACACCACTCGGTCAGCTGGTCGGTCAGGTAAACGAAGCATTGGGCGAGAGCGTAACCGTCCACCTGTAGCCAGACCGGCTCGACAGGTGCGGTGACCTCTATTTGCAGGGCGCGCCCATCCTCCAACGCGCGTTCAATTTCGCCCAACAGATCGCTGCCCAACCTGTGCTCAAGCGGCCAGCGGAAACTCAGATCGTCCTTGTGCTCCCCCTCGATGCGATCAAGGTGTCCGCTCATTTTCATGGCCTCATCCCGGATGACTTCCATGAACGCGGCACGGCCCTTCTCGTCCAAATCGGGATAGGACATCACTGTTTCGACGGCGGCGCGAATTCCGGCCACGCCGGATCTGTATCCTTCTGTCAACTCCTTCATCGCCAAGCCTCGCCTGCTCTCGGTCCCGACGCGGCGGGTTACGTCCTCAAGGGTCAGGATGTAGCCCCGCAGCTGATCACCCGCATCGAGGATCGGCACCACGTGCGTTCCCAGGAGCTGACCGCCGGGCCTGGACACCACCAGTGGCACCAATAAGTTGCGCCCCCCGGTATCCAGCCGATGTCGCAGGTTGCCCAACGCGTGGCGAATCATCTGTTCGTCGAAAATACCGTAGATCGACCGGCCAAGGCCGATCCAGTCGCCGCCGCCTCTCTCTCGCGCCGGACCTTCCAGCAGCATCTGCGCGCGCTGGTTATAGAGCAGGATGCGGCCATCCAGGTTGCAGACGAGAACACCCTGGGTCAGCTTTGCCATCAAAGCAGCGAGGGTATTCTTCTCCTCGGCGACAGCCGCATTTGCGTCGCGAATACGCCCGTCGACGTCTTCCCCAATACTCTGATACCGCTCCGCCAGAACATTGATACTGCCAACGAGGCTCCTGAGCTCGGGTGAGCCGACAGCTTCGATCCGGTGCTTCGGATTGCTCATGGCGATGACCCGGGTTTCCTCGGTCACCACCGTCAGCGGTTGCATATAAACGGCATAGATATAGCGCACCGCCGCCGCGATCGCCCCCAGGAGCGCTACCGCCCCCAACACCAGGACGCTACTCTGACGGTGAGCGATCGCAGCCAACACGTCCTGCTCGTCACCCGCAAGTGACGACCAGACGAGCAGGCAGATGCCGGCAATGATCGCGATCAGACCGATCGCGGCGATGGCAAAAAGGATCGGTCCGCGCACGGCCGAACACTCATTCTGTAGAAGACGTTTCCCAACTAAGACTGTAGCGGCAGTGTCGCCGGCGACAAAGCCCCATCGCGGGGGCATACGCATCCCTACATGAGGAGCTGCAGGCGGAAGTGGTCTCTTATGTACGACTTGAAATCGCGGACAATCTTGAAGCTCGCCCGGAGCATGTTGCGTTCGAACCTGCTTAGCTGATCGATATTAACATGATTGTCGTAGTCCTGATCGCGATCGAGGCTGGCATACTGCCCCCGCAAACGCAGCATCGAAAGAAAATCGAATGCTTCAATTAAATCAGCGGCGAACTCAGTGCTGAATGGTCCTTGCCCGCTCAGGGCCTGGATACGCAAGATGGTGTTCGTTTCCTGCAGCCGGTACTGTAGGGCAAGGCTACGCACACCATGCACGATAGGGAAAAGTCCCCCCTTCTTGATATCTATTCCCGACGCATGCGGTCCGTCCCGATCGATCAGGAGTCGTCCGAACCAGTTAAGCGGGGTGGGGAAGTTCATCGTCGACTTGGCGAAATGGCCGAGGAAGGCTTCCTCCGCATGGACGAGGTCGAAGATGTGCGCCTTGAGATCATCAAGCAGCGTTGCATCGCCAGCGAGGGCGCTGGCGTCGCACAGAATAGCAAGATTGAGAAACGCCTCACCGGAGGGCTGCGCGACCCAGCGACGAATGTCTGCCTTGTACGCCTGCAATGTTCTTGCCCATTGCGGATTGGACACCATGACATCGCCAGGGCACGGCGGATAACCGAGATCCATAAGGTATTGATTAAAGGCCGCCGCGGGCGGTGCAATCCGTTCGGTGTCTTCCGCGTCTCGAAGGATCAGTCCGTTATCCTGATCCGTGCGCAGCAACTGCTCGCCCCGCCCTTCGCTGCCCATAACGATCAGACACACCTGGTCGACCAACTCTGGCGGCGTCAGCCCCTCGAACACTCGGCGGAATACCTTCCTATTTAGCTCGGTTACAACTCGCGCGATATACCGTGGTTTGACCCCGCGATCGCTCATGGATCTGATGAGCCGCGGGATTTCGCTGCCAGCGTCTCTCAGTTCTCCCACCGTTGCCGCCCGATCTACCTGGCTGGCGATCACGTGAGATGAATTGGACAGATGCCGAAGCAGATCCGCCTGCTCGAACAACCCGACGATTTCGTCACCGCGTTTGACGACGAGGTGGCGAATCGCGCGCTTGGTCATCACCACCAGGGCATTGAACAGAAAGTCGTCCGCCTGAATGGTCTGCAGGTCGTAGGTGGCCAGGTCGCCGATCGGGGTTTCGACCGGCATTCCCACCAGCACGTGCCTCTCGCGCACATCCCGCTCGGTAAATATGCCGACGCTGCCATTCCGGCGTACCAGCACCGCCGTCGTGTCGTGCTCCTCCATGACCCGGACCGCGTCACCGATCGTCGCGTCCGCGGTGACAAAGACCGCCGGGTGCAACCGATCCTCACTCAGTCGACTGATGAGACCCGACGCGGCCTCACGCTGTTGCTGAACCCCAACAACGTCATCAAGACGACGACTCAGTTCATTCTGATAATGCTCGCGCGCCTCCTGGTTGTTTCTCGTTAAAGCAAGAAACAAGGCGGCAGGAAGTAGGTAACAGGAGGTCTTGCCTTTCGCAACGAAGCTATGCTCGCTTCGTCCCAGGATCAGCGACCGGGCGTCGAAGGCCTCGCTCGGACCATAGGTCCCGATCAGCCCCGCCGCATCGGACTCTTCGACACCTCCTTCGACGATCAGGAAAAGCGAACCAGGCGATTGCAGCCGTTCCAGAATGGTGTCTCGATGCCGATAATGGGCAAGCGTCAAAGAGGCGGCAATTCGCTGCCGCTCGTCGGCCCGCATCCCGGCGAAGGGCTCAATGCCGCCGAGGAACTGTTCCGGCTCGGTGCCCTTGTCGCTGCTGAAGGCGATCGTTGCCGCCGTCTGCTCGATCATCTGCTCCCCCGCCGCACCTTCGGCTTCGTCACCGGCGCCGTCGCCGCCTGCCGGTGCAGGCAATCGACGCCGCAGCCCTCAAGGACGAGCGGCAAGGACGGATCTTAAGGCGGGCAGCCCCCAACAGCCAATGCATAAGAGAAAGGGGCCGGAGAAACTCTCCGGCCCCTCAGCTGTCCGATTAGCGAAGGAGTATCTCTTCTTATTCGGCTGCCGCTCCCTTCGGTTCGCCCAGCACCGCACGCCGCTCAACCTCCGTGAAGCCTTCGGCCGCAGCCGGTTCCGGCGCCAACAAGGAAACGACGATGCCGACGATAAACGAAAGCGACATCGTCAGGATGCAAGGGTTCTTCAGCGGGAAGTACCACCACTTTGCCATGATCTCAGCCTTGTGCGCGGCGATAGCGGCATTCGCGGCGGCCACCACCTCCGGTGCTGAGCCGGCCGCTGCCGCCTTAGGCCCAAGCAGATCGAACTGGATAGTGGGCCCGCAATAGATCAGGACAAGGGTGGCGATCGTTCCGAATAGAATGCTGGTCACTGCCCCCCATGTGGTGAACTTCCGCCAGAAGACGGATAGCACCAGGGCGGGGAAGTTGGCCGAAGCTGCGATCGAGAACGTTAACCCCACCATATACGCAACGTTCTGTCCCTCGAACACGATGCCGAGCAGAACGGCGCAGATGCCGAGGATGACCGAGGCGGCACGCGCGGCAATCATCTGCTCGTGCTGGGGAGCGTGCCCACCCCGGATGACGTTCACCCACAGATCGTGCGAAAGCGCGCCTGCCCCGGCCAGTGTCAGGCCGGCGACGACCGCCAGAATGGTGGCGAAGGCGACGGCACAAATGAACCCGAAGAAGACATCACCGGCGATGACCTTGGCGAGCAACGGCGCCGCCATGTTGCCACCACCACCCACAGCTAGAATGTTCTTCTGACCGACCAACACCATCGAGCCGAAGCCGAGGATGAAGGTGATCAGGTAGAAGCCGCCGATCCAAATGGTTGCCCACATCACCGAAACCCGTGCCGCCTTGGCACTGGGCACGGTGTAGAATCGCATCAGAATGTGCGGGAGTCCGGCGGTGCCGAACATCAGGGCCATGCCGAGCGAAACCGCATCCCAAGCACCGGTCACCACTTTGGTCCCGGGCTGAAGCACCGATGCGCCGTAGCAGAACATCTGCGAGCCGGGGGCGGCGGCGGGATCGCACCCGGTGCTTGCCGCCTGCGCAAACAGATTGATCGGGCTGAATCCGAACTTGGACAGAACCAACAAAGCCATGACGGTGGCACCGCCCAGCAGCAGACACGCCTTGATGATCTGCACCCAGGTGGTGGCGATCATGCCTCCGAACAGCACATACGTCATCATCACTACGCCGACGATAATGACCGACAGGGTGTAGTCGAGACCGAACAGCAGTTTGATCAGAGTCCCCGAGCCGACCATCTGGGCGATGAGATAGGTGAGCACCACCGCCATCGTACCGAGGGCCGCCGCTATGCGCACCGGCTTCTGCTGTAATCGGTAAGCGACGACGTCTGTAAACGTGTACTTACCCAAGTTGCGCAGCGGCTCGGCGATCAGGAAGAGAATAATCGGCCAGCCGACCAACCAACCCGTCGAATAGATGAGACCATCGAACCCGTTCAGCGCCACGAGTCCGGCAATGCCGAGGAAACTCGCCGCACTCATGTAATCGCCGGCCAGTGCAAGCCCATTCTGGAAGCCGGTGATGGACCGGCCTGCCGCATAGAAATGCTCGGTTGTTTTTGTCCGCCTAGCTGCCCAATAGGTGATTACGAGCGTCGCGCCGACAAAGAGAAAGAAGAAAAGGATCGAAATCCAGCTGTTTCCAGTAGCCATTTTTCACCTCGACAAATGGCTGAGTTCTGCAATTTGTCTGTCGTAGGTCGAGTTCGCCCATCGGGTGTAAATTATAGTCAAAACCCACGCGAAAACGATAACCAGAGCACCCAGCAGGATACCCAATGACAGACCTGGTGTCAGAACGTTGCTTAACAGTTCTTTGTCAAACGCAACCAAGAGAATGAAGCCATAGTAAGCAATCAGCATGATACCGCTGAGCCAGAAGGCAATGCGCCATCGGTGTGCGGAGATCTCATGCAATCGATGCTCTTGCTCGTGCATGTTCGTCCCTCCCAGGATAAGCCCCTTTGGTTGACACTTTCTCGCCGCATCTACGCATACCTCAACCGGCGAGTCAACGAGAGGTGGAAATGACGACCAAAACTTAGGCGCGAGAGCTTAAACAGAACCTACGCTCTGCTCGCTGTTACTGGCCAGAATAACGCCATTGCTGCATTTTTTTGGCGGCGGATTGCGCACCCGCAGCATCGCCACGATCACTCAGTCTGGATCAACCATCGATTTGCGTGCGAAGGTCGGCATTCGCCACTCAGATCATTCAGATCCACGGCTTCTGCAGCGAACTGTCGCCAATATCATCGACGAGCGCCTCCACTTCTTTACCCGGAACTGTCGCCAACTCCATCGTATAAGCAAGAAACCAGAGAAGACCGATGCCCAGCAACCAGAAGATGATTTGCCAAGCCCAAATGGACGGGATGCCAAATGTCCATCCGGACGGACCAACGTCGGGTGTTCCGAACACCCAATTGCCGATGACACATCCAGGGCCGATGGCGAAAAAGAACCAAGCGATGGTCACCACCCATGCGATGGGGATAAGCCAGCGTTTGGCGGCGGGCAACCGCGCATGATCACGGAGAAATGTGTGGAATTTCATCCGGTGCGTCCGCTCCACCTCATGCTGGGTGAAGGCGGAGACGACGAGGCAGACGATTACGTTGAAGAAGATGCCCCAGCCGGCCGAATAGATGGTCAACGGCCACCGGCCCCACGGGAGCATCCCGCCGAGCAGAGCCTGGCCGATGCTGTCGGTCAGCACCACCGCGATCAATCCGGCCGCCAGTCCCAGGGTGGCGCCCGCCCGGCTAATCCACGGACAATAACAGATGGCCAAGAGCGGGATAAACATCTGGAAGCCAAAGGCAACGGCGAGACCACCCAGCAGGACCAGCGCGTCCCGTGAGTAGATGGCGACGATCAACGCCAGGATAACGATCAAGGTGACGCCGAGCCGCCCGAACAGCTTCTGGGTCGCGTGCGTCGCCCCGGGATTTAGGTAGCGCTTATAGAGATCACGGGTGAGGATTCCACCCCCGGTGGACATGTAGGCCGCACCGGTGGATTGCATCGCCGCCAGCGCGCAAACGGCCAGCAGTCCGACCAGCCAGGGAGCCTTGTCGGCGATAAGATTGAAATAGTGGGGAACGAGCGTATCCGGATCGGAAGCAATGGCGACCGGCAAGATGGTGGGATCAACCGCCAGACCCGCCTTGGTGACCAAGGGGTTAGCGCCGAGGAAGTGCGCCGCCATTCCCTGGAATGTCGTGAAGAAGATCAGTGTCCCGCCGATCCACATGGCGGACGCCCATACAGCCTGCGGCGCAAATGGCGCGGGATTGGTGTTGGAGAAGGCCCACATGCTGAACGCAGGCGCCGCCTGGATCCCCATCAGCGCAAACATGTACGTAAGGATCATGACGCCAGTCCAGACGCCGCCGATCGGCGTTTCCTTGCCCAGTCCCGCCGTGAACTGGATCACCCCCGGCACCGCGAAGTACGCGTTGAAGTCACCGCCCGATCCGGCGACATTCTGCGTCGTCCCGTACTCACCGATACTGGATGCACCCAACCGGGACATGGCAATGATCAGCGCGTCCCAGCCGCCGACAAAGCTGATGGCAATCATGCCGACGATGACGATCCCGAGCCACAGCAGAACACACTGGACGGTGTCCACATAGGCAACGGCGCGAAGCCCCCCCGAGGCCACATAGACGAGAACGACGATCGACAAGATAATGGCCCCGTAAGCGACGTCAACGATGCCATCGGTGAGGACGTTGAAGAGATATCCAGACGCGGCCAACTGGACACCGAGATAAGGCACAGAATAAAAAAGTGCAACCAATACGGTAAGAACCCGTATGGCATCACCCTTGAAGTAATCCGACATCATTTCGCCGGGCGTAATGTATCCATATCGCTTGCCCAGCATCCACTGCCGTTTCAGGAAAAAGATACCCGTCAGTGGGATAACGACAGCATAAAATGACGCAAACGCGTATTGGAAGCCGTCGCGATACACGAGGCCGGGATGGCCCATGAACGTCCATCCCGAGTACGACGTCGCGGTGGCTGCAAGAATGAAAACCCAAAGCGAAAGTTTGCGGCCGGCGATGAAATAATCGCTCGCCGTTCTTGCCATCCGGGCTCCCTTGATTCCCCAGAACAGGCAATATGCCCAGTAGAGAAGAACAAAGACCAGGAGCCATAGGACCTTCGGCGTCAATACTTCTCTCCCGCAATCAGCCGTGCGTAGCGGTGGCCGCCATCAGGTAATCCACAGCGCCGCCCCTCAAACGCCCGATGTTCACTCTCTGACCGCGCCTTCAGTAGCACCCGAACTCAGCCCTTCGTTGGGTTTAAGCGAGCATTCTGCATCCCGGCTAGCTTGGCAACCGGTGACCCCCAGGTTCAGGGGTGCCTCCCACGTTCTTTGCTTGCCAACTCTTGTGGCGGTTCCCAAGAACAAACCCCTCCCAGTGGGAGGCATAGCATGGACCCGACGGGTTGACCATAGTCTATCCTCTTGATGCAATTAGTTCTCAGACGCTGGAGTCGGACTTTCCGTCCCCCCTCTTTTCCGGGACCTGGCTCTTTCCGAGACCCTGGCGATCGGTTGTTATAGGCTGCCGAGCTGCACGACCTAAGGAGAGGAGTCGATCGGTGATCGACCCAGACCACTCCCTGCCGACGAAGCGAACCGCCGTCTTCAGCATGCTGGTGCGCGACTTCATGCGTCCTCGCGGCGAACTCCTGACGATTCGGCCGGCGACAACCTGCGCCGAACTCGTCGAACGATTGGGCGAGGAAACGGTGACTTGTGCCGTGGTGCTCGATGCGGACGACCGGCCGATCGGCATCGTTACCACGCAGGACATCGCCCGCCGGATTGCGTATCGCCTGCCGGGAGATGCCCGCGCTGAACAGGTGATGACGCACCCGGTCCTGACCGTCGCCCGGCGCGACTATCTTTATCACGCGATTGCCCACATGCGTCGCCATCGCCTGCGCCATATGGTTGTTGTGGATCGGGAGGGCCGGCTTGCCGGGCTGATCGATCTCCTCGACGCGATGGCGGTCGCCGCCAGCCAGCTCATGCGGCAGATCGACCGGCTCACCCACCAAGGGACGATGGAGGGGTTGAAGGAGGTCAAGGCGGCAGAAGTCGAGTTGGCGGAGCAACTATTTGCCGACAACCTGCCGGCAACGGACGTCCAGCAGCTTCTCACTCACATCAATAATGACGTCTACCGGCGAATAGCCGAGGCGGTTCTGACGGCGATGGCGGACGAAGGATGGGGATCGCCGCCCGTAACCGCGGTTGCCATCGTGATGGGCTCGGGAGGACGAGGCGAAAACTACCTGTTTCCCGATCAGGACAATGGCTTCATTCTCGCGGACTACGCCGATGAAGAACATGGGCGAGTCGACGCCTTCTTCCGGGAAGCGGCGGAACGGCTGTGCCGCGATCTCAACAAGGTCGGGATCCCGTATTGCAACGGCTACTGCATGGCGGTAAATCCGTTGTGGCGGAAGTCACTATCTCAATGGGTTGAACAAATCGTTCTGTGGGGGAGAAAGAGTAACTCTGTCGCTATTCGTTTATCGGACATCTTCTTTGATTTTCAACCCGTCTTCGGCAACACAAAGCTGGCCCGGGACCTGAGACGTGCAGTGACTGGTCTCGTGCGTAATAACAAGACTTTCCTGAAGCAGATGTTTCAGGACAAGGCTGATCACAATGTTGCGCTCGGCTTCTTCGGTGGTTTGTTAACCGAGAAGGACAACAGCGACCACCGCGGGCACGTCAATCTGAAACATTCAGGGCTCATTCCCCTAGTCGGCGCCATCCGCCTTCTGTCTCTCCGTGAAGGTGTGGAAGAGACGTCGACGACGGGCCGGCTGCGGGAACTTCACGACGCCAACGTGTTGTCTGTACAAGAACGAGACGATCTGGCGACCGCCTATGCCGACATAACGGACGTTTTGCTCCGACAGCAGCTTGTCGACTACCGGGTCGGCCGTCGGGTGAGCTACTATCTCGATCCCGAAGGCCTGTCCAAGCGCCGGCGCGCCGACGTGATCGCCGCTCTTCGCGCCATCGATGCCATTCGCAAGCGCGTGCGCATGGAGTTCACCGGGCGCGTGTTCTAAACGCCCTCGCCGCTGTCGGTCGTCATTCGTCCCGTCCGAGTGCTTGCATGAGTTCTCGCCACTCCCGGGGCGATAGCTGGCTGTCGGATTGGGTAGCGGTTTCGCCGGCGAGCAAACGCTTGACCACGGCAAGCGCCGAGGCCGAGAGTTCATAAGCGCCAAGACGATAATTCATGAATGCCGCATAGGTCAGCGGCAACCAGCGACGCACCGTCTCCAGCATCACCTCCGCGTAGGCCCGAATCTCGTACTGAGCGTGCGGATCGGCACGCAGGCTCAGGAAATGGAGCAGATTATGGGCGTCGATCTTCCAGTACCACTGGGTATAGGTGCCGAGCGTCAGGTTCATCCGCGCCAGCTCCCGCGCAAGGCCGGTTCGCGCCGGATCAAGCACCGTGCCGTCGCGGCTCTCATTGAGGAGGCCTTCGTAGTCGGCATAGCAATGTTCGGCGTCGGCGCGGAGAATGGCGAGCACGCGCTCGGCTTCGCTCGCCGACAACACCTGGGCGCGTCCTTGCCGATTGCTCTTGGCCTGGGCCGCCAAGTGCTCCGGAGCCGGCACATAATACTCCTTATCGAGAATCGAATACCGTGCTGAATACTCATTCACATTTGCGGTGCGATGGCGGATCCATTGCCTTGCCACGAAGATTGGTAGCTTTATGTGATACTTAATTTCGCACATCTCGAACGGTGTCGTGTGCCGATGCCGCATCAGATAGTTGATCAATCCCGCATCGTCTTGCACCCGGCGGGTACCCCGGCCGTAGGACACCCTCGCCGCCTGCACGATCGCCCCGTCATCGCCCATATAATCGATGACCCGGACAAAACCGTGGTCGAGAACTGGCAGCGGCTGATAGAGAAGGTCCTCGATCGCCGCCACCGTTGGGCGTCGGGTCACGTCCGACGCCGCTCTTGCCTCGTTGATTTCCGATTGCTGCTCGCGGGTGAGTTCCATGGCTGGCGGACTTTCGCGGCTGAAACCAGCAATCTAACGCGTCTTCCCGTTGGAACAACGGGGTTCACCTTGCGTGCTCGCCACCGACCGCAATATATTGAACGCGTCGAGCAATCGACTATGGCGATAAATGGCCTTGCGGAATAGGCGGTGCGGACCCGGGGGCGGTACCCGGCGCCTCCACCAAAACTCCCTGGCACCGTCCATGGGGACGATATGCGGGGGCGAAATAGGATCGACGCGCGTAGTAAAGGCATGGTTTTCGCTCGGCATGGTACCGCCGTTATCGGGCCGAACCTACAGATGCCAACGATAATGAGGCATATGCTCTCGCCGCATAAGGCGTGAGCGGGGTTCGAGGGGCACCTGGCAACAGAAGCCCCTCACTCGCACTCACTGGCCAGGAGGGCGCTTCGTGCCGGCATCGCTTCTCCCTTATGAAACCTGGATCGAAGAAGCACTGCGGGGCGTCATCCAGAAGGCGCTGGCGTATACCGCGGAACGCGGATTGGTCGGCGGCCATCACTTCTACATTACATTTACGACCGGTGCGCCGGGGGTTGAGCTGCCTGACTGGTTGCGCGCCCAATACCAGGACGAGATGACGATCGTTCTGCAGCACCAGTTCTGGGGACTGATCGTGGATGACGCGGGCTTCAGCGTCAGCCTTCGCTTTCACGGGAGGGCGGCCGATCTCCGGGTGCCGTTTTCAGCCGTGCAAGCCTTCGGTGACCCAGGCGTCAACTTCGGACTGCAGTTGCACGCGCTGCCCAAGCAAGGGCTGGGGGCGGAAGCCGCCGCCGCCGCTGAAGCCGCCCGCGTACCTCCGGGCGCGCTCGGCGACGACAGCGCCACCGCCGATCCTGTAGTACCGCCAGCCGACACCACCGGCGAAGTGATCGCGCTCGACAGATTCCGCAAAAAGTAGGATATCGGCTGCGAGCCGGCGGCACGTCCGCGCCCGCGGGAAAGCGGGCCATTCCGTCGGCCAATGCCGTGACGCGCGGCCCCGAACGGGAGGATGTGGGATGGCACAACAAGACTACCAGGAGATGTTCCCGCTTGGCGACGACACGACGCCTTACCGGAAGCTCACCGACCAGCACGTGGCGACTCTTCGTGTCAACGGTCGGGAGATTTTGGAGGTCGCCCCAGAAGCACTGACCCTGCTCGCCGAGCAGGCGATCTGTGATTGCCAGCACCTGTTGCGGCCGGGACATCTGGCGCAACTGCGGAAAATCATCGACGACCCCGAAGCCTCGGACAACGACCGCTTCGTCGCCATGGAGCTTCTGAAGAACGCCAACATCGCGGCGGGTCGGATCCTGCCCATGTGCCAGGATACCGGCACCGCTATCGTCATGGGCAAGAAAGGCGAAAATGTCTGGTGCAGCGGCAGCGATGAAGCAGCACTCTCTCTCGGCATCAAGAAAGCCTATACGCAGACTAATCTGCGCTATAGTCAGGTTGCACCACTCGACATGTATAACGAGGTTAATACTGGCTCTAACCTTCCCGCTCAGATTGATATCTATGCCACTAAGGGCAATGCCTATAAGTTCATGTTCATGGCAAAGGGTGGCGGCTCAGCCAACAAAACCTACCTTTACCAGGAAACCAAGGCGCTCTTGAACCCGAAGCGGTTGATGGAGTTCCTGGATGAGAAAATCCGGACCCTCGGCACTGCCGCCTGCCCACCCTATCATCTGGCGGTGGTCATCGGTGGAACCTCGGCGGAACTCAACCTCAAGACGGTGAAACTTGCCACCGCCCGTTATCTCGACGGACTGCCGTCGGCGGGTAATGACGGCGGCCAGGCATTTCGCGATCTTGAGATGGAAGAGAAGGTCCACGAACTGACCCGCAGCATGGGCATCGGCGCCCAGTTCGGCGGCAAGTACTTCTGTCACGATGTTCGCGTTGTTCGCCTGCCTCGTCATGGAGCGTCGTGCCCGGTTGGGATTGGCGTATCCTGTTCGGCCGATCGCCAAATCCTCGGCAAAATCACCAAGGAAGGGGTCTATCTGGAACAACTCGAGGAAAACCCGGCGCACTACCTCCCCGACACGGCCCTGAGCGCGCTGTCGACCGAGGTCGTCCATATCGACTTGACCCGACCGATGGACGAAATCCGCGCCACCTTGAGCCGTTATCCGGTCACCACGCGAGTTTCATTGTCGGGACCGATGATCGTTGCTCGTGACATCGCCCATGCGAAGCTGAAGGAGCGGCTCGACCACGGCGAAGGGCTGCCCCAGTACTTCAAGGATCTCTGCGTCTACTACGCCGGCCCGGCGAAGACCCCCGAGGGGTACGCTTCCGGATCGTTCGGACCGACCACTGCCGGCCGGATGGACGCCTATGTGGGCGAGTTCCAGGCGGCCGGCGGTAGCATGGTGATGCTGGCGAAGGGCAACCGCTCGCCACAAGTGACCCAGTCCTGCAACCAGTATGGCGGCTTTTATCTCGGCTCGATCGGCGGCCCGGCCGCCCGGCTCGCCCAAGACTGTATCAAAAGCGTTGAATGTATCGAGTATCCGGAGCTCGGCATGGAGGCGATCTGGCGGATTGAGGTAGAAGACTTCCCCGCTTTCATCATCGTCGATGACAAAGGCAACGATTTCTTCGCTCAATACATGAAAGCTGGTGGCGCCCACTAGGCGCCACCCTTTTCCCCGGCGGCGATTTGATTTTTATTGCAAGGCAGAAGCGAGGATAGCCGTCTCTGTTTCGGACGGCTTTCCAAGAAATATTCGCTTTCCACTCGTGTAATCGGTGCTCTGTAACAGTGCAGTGGCCCGCTTGCCGTCTTTCCTTGCCAGGACGGCAAGCTCGTTGCCGCCACAGTTGTGCGGCTCGCACATCCAGAACAATACGGCCTGCGCCCCGTCAACCTCAACGTCTTTTAGCGGACCGCTCGTCCCGTTTAGCATTCGCATCCAGGAAATCTTTCTGTACTCGGCCGGCAGCAACGCTTTGTAGGCGGAATAGGCCTTTGGATACTGTTTGGGAACATCGAATCCATACAGATCCACTGCCTGGAGGGACGCGGGCGACAGGCACAGGCAACAACTCACGAAGGCGACTTGCGCCAAACTCAGGATTGCCCTCACCTGCCCCCTCCCTGCGCGTTTCTGCTTATCGAGGCAATTCTCGACTCAAAACGACTGAACTTCCCGCTACCGGGACGCACGTCAAGAAAACGGTGACGGCAACTTGTCCCTCCGCCCCTCGCCGCGACCCCTCCCCGCCTGGGCGGGAAAGGGTCTTGGCTTGGACGAAGGGACGATGCCCGTTCCGCAACCGTCAGAGGGTGCGGAGGAAGGCCACCATGTCCTTCTTCTCATCAGCGGTCATTTGCGTACCGAGGACAAGATTGAAGAACTCGACGGTGTCGTCCAGGGTCAGCAGGCGTCCGTCATGCAGGTACGTGGGCGAATCCTTGATGCCGCGCAATGGGAATGTCTTGATCGGTCCATCGGCACTGGCCATGCGGCCATTGATCATCCGCGGCGTATAGAATCGCTCTACCCGCATATTGTGCATCAAATTGTCGGTGTAATAGGGAGGCATATGGCAGGTGGCGCACTGCCCCTTACCGAAGAATAGAGCCTGCCCCCGCATTTCGGACTCGCTCGCCAGCTTCGGGTCGAGCTTGCCGAACACATCCAGCTTCGGGGCCGGCGGGAAGTCCAACAGTTCTTCGAACTCCGCCATGAAGTGAACTTGGCTACCCCGCTCGAGGATGTTCACGCCCTTTTTCGTCGCAATCACCGGGTCGCCATCAAAGTAAGCAGCCCGCTGCTCGAACTCTGTGAAGTCTTCAACGGTCTTCAATGCTCGCTGCGAGCCGAACAGGCGCTGAATATTCACACCCCGCAGGGGCGGCGTATCGATGCGATGGCGGAACGCCTGGGGACGAATATCGCCGACCAGATGGGTCGACGCGTTGGTATGGCCGTTGGCGTGACATTCGAAGCAGGTGACGCCACGGCTCGGCCGCTCGGTCCGCCGATCGTCGGTCTGGTTGAACTGCTGCTGCGGGAAAGGCGTGACCAGCAACCGCAGACCTTCGAGCTGCTTCGGATTGAGAATACCGTTAAACAGATCGAAGTAGTTTTCGATGGTAACAAGCTTACCTTGCGAAACATCCCCGAGATCTGGTCTCGTCGTCAGATAGATGGGGGCCGGAAACTCCGGTAATAGATGGTCCGGCAAGTCAAAATCGAGGTCGAAACGAGTCAGATCCCGACCTTCCTGCTTTTTAATCTCTTCGATATGGAACTTTGGAAATATCATGCCACCTTCCCCTTGCTTAGGGTGCGGCAGCGGGAAAAATCCTTTCGGGAAGACGTCTTTATCGCGGATATCGTCAGGGCTCATTGCCGCCAGCTTTTCCCACGTCATTCCCGCGGGAAGCTTGGCTCGAACCCCTTCCTGTACGGGCTTGCCGCGCGACATTGTCACGCCTTTGGCAGGCCGATCAGCCAGGTCGTACCGTTCGTTAAGAAGATCGCTTTGCTTCTTTGCAGCTTCCGCCTTTTCTCCCTTCAGCCGATTCATGACGGAGGCGAATGGCTCCGTACCGGCGACTGGACTGTAGCTCGTTTGGCCCCGGTCCTGGGCATAGGCAGCAGCCATACCAACGGATAAGACCACTCCGGCCACTGCCGACAGCGCCCCAACCCGTCCTTTCAGAGACAGCTTCATTTTCATTTCGTGTTCCCCTTCCTGCATAGGAACCTCCATTCGGATGAATCATAGGACACCAAACGCGGCGGAAAAAGGCGGAAGTCTGCGCCGGCGGCGGGTTTCGGTCCGGAGGGACGGGGCGGCTCAGGGGGGAGGCTGGCGGACCGACGCGGGTGTCAGCGATGGAGGGGAAAGCAGCTCCAATCGACCGGTCGTTCGCGCTGGGCGGTGGTACAGATATAGGCGAGCGGGCCCCGCTGGACGAGGATACCGGCGAGGACAGCTCCCTTGATCTCAAAGCCGCTGGCCAGCAACTGGGAGAGCGGAATGGGAGCGGCCGCCGCCCCCTGACTTGGTTGCTGCGCGGCGCTCGGGCGAGGATGATCCATGAGTGCCACCAGGACCATCACCGGAATCACCCATCGCATCGTCGCTTCTCCCCTAGCCGATGAGAAAATCGCGAACGGAGGCAATCTGCTCGGAGGCCATCAGCATGGGGGCGTGGCCAACCCCGGAAAACTCGACGAACCTGGTGGTCGGCTTCCGCGTCCGCATCTCGGCCGCGGTCTCGGCGGTCAAGATGTCCGATTCGCTGCCTCGCAAAAGCAGCACCGGCACCTGAATCGCGTCCCACAAAGGCCATAGCTGGACCGCCTCGGAGAATCCCTCCCGAAACGGTTCGGCCAGTTTCGGATCGTAGTGCTGCCGCCAAGTTCCGCTTGCTTCGTCGTAGCGCGACCCGAATTCGACGACGTGCGCCCACTCGGCATCGGAAAGGGGACCGTAACCCGTGTTGACCTCACGCATATAGGCTTCCAGACCGGCACGGTCGGGAAAGGACGGATCGGTCCCCACGTAGGTGCAAATCCGTTGCAGTGCCTCGGCGCCAACATAGCCGCCGATATCATCGAGGACGAGTTTTCGAATCGGCGTCTTCGGCTGTGCGGCCAAGGTCATGCCGAGCAACCCGCCCAGGGAGACCCCGACCCAGTCCACCTGCTCCACATTGAGACGGGCGATGAGCGCCACCAGATCTCCGAGGTAGGTCGTTGGCTGATAGCCCGAGGCGAGCGGCAGCCAGTCGCTGTCGCCGCGTCCCGGCAGGTCGACGCAGATGACCCGATATCGATCCTCCAAGGCCGCCGCCAATCGATCGAAATCGCGGCCGCGCCGGGTCAGCCCGTGGACGCAGATGAGGACGTTCTCGTTGGTCGGGCTGCCCCACTCAAAATAGGCGAGGCTATGAAAGCCTTGCGGCCCGAGGCCGAGGAGCCGCTTGGCGGTCATGGGCATGGCGATCCTCCCCTTTCACTGGGTTATGGTGTCGCTTGCGAGGCGTTGACGATCCCCCGCGGTTCGTGTGCTAGCTTATAGCTCAATTCGTCGGCCGGCGAGGAAGCGAGGATTCGTCGGCGGAAAATGCGACGGGGGGATCGATGGCGACGTCGCTGGTCGTCGACGGCCCGGAGGATGCAACGCTCACGGTAGCGCTTACCCACGGTGCCGGCGGCGGCATGGACACTCCGTTCATGGAGTATTTCACCGCCGGTTTGGTGCGCAGCGGCCATCGCGTCGTCCGCTTCGAGTTCCCGTACATGGCGGCTCGACGATCGGGTGGTTCACGCCGCCCTCCCGACCGGACGGAGGTGCTCACCCGGACTTGGCAGCAGGTGATCGCGAGCCTCGGCGCGGATCGCCTGGTGATCGGCGGCAAATCGCTGGGCGGCCGGATGGCGAGCATGGTCGCCGACGAAGCCGGTGTCGCCGGCCTCGTCTGCCTAGGCTACCCATTCCATCCGCCTGGAAAGCCCGAGCGCACCCGAATTGCGCACCTTGAGAACCTGACAACGCCGACGCTGGTCCTGCAAGGCAGCCGTGACCCTTTCGGCACGGTCGAAGATGTCGCCGGCTATGCGCTCTCCCCAGTGATACGGCTTCACTGGCTTGCCGACGGCGACCACGGCTTCCGCCCGCGTGTCGCATCCGGACGGACAGAGCGCGAGAACCTCGACGAGGCGCATGCCCATTTGACCGTCTGGCTCGCCAACCTTCCCGGTCGCGGCTCCTAAGCGCGGCGCCAATCCCATCTGTTAGTGGTGGATGGTGGGAGGAACAGACATGAAGACCCGCGTCGAAACCGATACCATGGGTGCCGTCGAGGTGCCGGCCGACCGGTACTGGGGGGCGCAGACCGAACGCTCGCATCGGAACTTCCCGATCGGACACGAGCGGATGCCGATCGCCCTCATTCGCGCCTTCGGAGTGCAAAAAAAGGCCGCCGCACGCGCAAACATGGAGTTGGGTGAACTCGATCCGGCCCTCGGCGAAGCGATCGTTGCCGCCGCTGACGAGGTCATCGACGGCAAGCTCGATGACAACTTCCCGCTCGTCGTCTGGCAAACCGGCTCCGGCACCCAGACCAACATGAACGTCAACGAGGTAATCGCCAACCGGGCCATCGAGCGCCTCGGCGGCGTCATCGGCTCGAAACAGCCGGTGCATCCCAACGATCACGTCAATCGAGGTCAATCGTCCAACGATTCGTTTCCGACGGCCATGCATATCGCCGCAGCCCGCGAAATCACCGGTTCACTTGTTCCAGCGCTTCGTCATTTGCACGCGGCGCTTGCCGCCAAGACCAACGCCTTCGAGCACATCGTCAAAATCGGGCGAACCCACTTGCAGGACGCGGTTCCGCTCACCCTCGGCCAGGAGTTCGGCGCGTTCGCCGCACAGGTCGCCAACGGCATCGTCCGCATCGAGGCCGCGCTGCCCGCGCTGCTCGCCCTCGCCCAAGGAGGCACCGCGGTGGGAACCGGCTTGAACGCCAAGCCGGGTTTTGCCGAGGCTTTCGCCCGGGAGGTGGCGAGTCTGACGGGCCTCCCTTTCATCACCGCCCCCAACAAGTTCGAGGCGCTGGCCGGGAACGACGCCATCGTCGAGACGTCGGGCGCGCTCAATACGATCGCCGCCTCCCTATTCAAGATTGCCAACGATATCCGGCTCCTGGGATCGGGTCCGCGTTCCGGGCTTGGCGAGATTGCGTTGCCCGAGAACGAACCCGGTTCCTCGATCATGCCGGGGAAGGTCAACCCCACCCAGGCGGAGGCGATGACCCAGGTGTGTGTACAGGTGTTCGGCAATCATACAACGATCACCTTCGCTGGCGCTTCGGGGCATTTCCAGCTCAACGTGTTCAAACCGGTGATGATCTTCAACTTGTTACAGTCGATCGGGCTCCTCGCCGACGCCTCCCGCAGTTTTACCGACCGCTGCGTCGCCGGCCTGCAAGCCAACGAGGCGCGGATTCGCCAGTTGGTGGAGCGCTCCCTGATGCTTGTCACCGCCCTCAATCGACACATCGGCTATGATAACGCGGCCAAGATCGCCAAAAAGGCCCACCGCGAAGGCACGACCCTGAAAGAAGCCGCCGGCGCGCTCGGCCTAGTCAGTCCCGATGAGTTTGATGCCCTCGTTCGCCCGGAAGCCATGCTTGAGCCGCGCTAAGGCGCCTACTGTCGCTGGCATGCGGGGCAATGATGCTGCTTGAGCCGGCGACCGCTCTCGCCTTCGGCCTAACCGCGGCCGCCATCGTTGCTTCGCCGGGACCGGACACCATTGTCATCCTTCGCCACACCCTCGCCGGAGGTCGGCCGAGCGGCCTAGGGGCGGTCACCGGGGTACAAGTCGGTCTGCTTGTTCACACGGCACTGGCCGGCCTTGGCATTTCAGCCATCATCGCCACCTCGCCCGTTTTGTTCAAGGCGCTGGCCCTGGCAGGCGCGCTCTATCTCGCCTGGCTCGGTATCCGCTTGCTGGTCGCGCGTGATGCCCCGTTCCTGGACGGTATCTTCGGATCAACGACGGTGTGGAGGGCGGGACGCGAGGCCCTCTTCACCAACTTGCTCAACCCCAAGGTGCTTATCCTGTTTTTTTCGCTATACCCGAATTTTATCGCGCCTGATCGGGGCTCGATCGCGACACAAGTCGCCGCTCTTTCGGCAATCCTTATCGCCATCAACCTCATTTGGCAGGTCACCCTCGTCTGGATGGCCGAGCGGGCCCGTTACTGGCTTGCTCGGCCGAGCGTCCGCCTCGGCATGCGCATTTTCTCTGGCACGGCGTTCACCGCACTCGCCATCTTGATGGTAATTGAGCACGTTTTATAGGCTGCCGGCAGCCGTGGCGGCCCGAACCGATCGGCTCGGAACCGCCAGAGCCCGGTCAGGCGTTCGCCTTGGTAGACCGGTACGTCTTCGAAACCGCTCGCCCGGGGCGACGCCAGATGCTCCGCCACTCGGCCCAGCAGTGCCTTAACCAAGTCCCTACCCGCTGCGCGCGCATCTGATTTGCGCGCTCGACGATCCCGTGGATGTCACCGGAATTGATCTCTGTGGATGTCCGCGGCGCCGAGCGCTCGGCGAGGCCTTCTTTTGGCGGGTTTTTGAATCCTGTCATGACGCATCTCCTTGCATTGGTGCCGTCGGCACCTCACGACGGATCCTCCCAACCTCTTTGGTTTCCTATGCCATAATGCAGGCCGCATTTCGGTCAGCCCACATGCGTCTCATGGGTGCATGAGGTAATCCCACTATCGCAGAACTCAAGAGAATTTTTTGCAGTGCAGCAATTGTGTTTTCCGGATAGTGAGCTCTGTGTTCCGCCGTCCACACTCAGGAAGCGCGACAACGCGAAAGCACCCCAGGACGGGCCAAGACGGTCCTCGCGCACTATGTCATAATGGCCGCGGTGCTCGCCGGATGTGGCCGGCAAGTTCGACGAGACCGCGTTCCGCGAGGCATAGATCGGTCACCGTATTGCCACTTTCAGTCAAGACAACACTGTGTCCGAAACAGCCGTCGCGTCGGCGAGTGCAATCCGCAAGGATGACGCACTGATGATTTCGTGTGTGGCTTGTCTCGGCGCCCGAATGCTTGGCGTCGACTCCTGGACTCATAATCCCATTGCCGCGCGAGGGCAGGAGAGCGCTCGATGCCTGATGACACTCTGATATTTAGAACGCCTCCCTTCTCCACCGGAGGCTCAGCCAAGTTCCTCTATCTGGATGCGCCACGGCGACGAATCCTGGCCGACTTGATCGCCCACGTCTGCGATGGGGAGGGGCCGATCCTGCTGGTGGCAGAGCCCGGCATGGGAAAGTCGACGCTGCTCGACCGGCTCGCCGAGGAGGCCAACGCTCACAACATTCGCCTCGTCTTTTCCCTTGCCGATGTCGCGGCTATAGCCGACGTGGCCGATGTGGACGCGCAGCAGACCGCGTTCCTTCTTGATGACGGAGACGGCCTTCCGCTGGGAGTGTGGCATCAGTTGATCGCGTTGCTGCGATCGGCGCCGCCAACGAGTCTGGGTGCCCCGTCAAGACGGCTGCCGCCAATTGTCATTGCCTTAACCCCCGATCTCCTCAACTGGCTGTTCGAAGCCTCGCTGGTACCACGGAGCACCCCCCTCGATCGTATCTTCCGCTTGCCGACCTTCGCCCCTCGCGACGTCCGCAGGTTCATCTCCCTCCGGCTACGGGTGGCGGGTGTCGATCGGCCGGAGATCTTCGCCTCCGACTCCGTCGACCGCATTGCACAACTCACGGACGGCGTGCCGGTCAGAATCAACCGCGTCTGCGAAGCGGCGCTGGCGGAAGCAGCGCGGCGCGGTCGCAACGACGTCTCGATCGATATCGTCGAGGCGGCGGCCGCAGCGGTCGAATTGGAGACGCCGAGACCGATCCCCCCGGCGGCACCGGAACCGAACTTCCAGCCCGAAGTTCTCCCGGAACCCCCTTTAGTGGCTCTCCGCGCGGACACAGGCCCTAGCATCGGGATCGTCGGCAAAGGCTACGCCCCAGTTGCCGGTCCGGACGCGGTGCGGCGCCGGGCACGGCGGCGAAAAATGCCATCCTGGGCAGGCGCGGCGGTGGGTGTTGGCGTCGCCGCAGGAAGCGTGGTCGCGATGCTCAGCTACTTCGCCGGCTCTTCAGCAACGCGTCCCTCTCCGGCCGCACCTGCGGCTATCTCCAGTGATGCGACCGCCACCGCGCTGGACTCTCGGCCGGTGCTGCCACCCCCGGTGGGACCGGGCCTAGGATCTGCCTCGGCGGTGCCTGCCCTCGCCCGACCCGACGGACAGGACCAGCGCCCCATCGATGTCAGCCGCGAAACTCCGCCGATAATGCCGCCGGCCAGCGGCAAGGACACGGCGGCGATCGAGGACAGTGATCAGTCGACACCTCCCCCGGCGGGACCGGTGGAGCCGGTGCGCGCTGCGCCGGAACCGGTCGCTCCGGTGGCCCCGGTAGCGTCGCCGGCTCCGGCGAAGCCGGTGTCCGCCGCCAAGCCGGTCCCTGCCGCTCCCTCCACCGAGCGGCCGCCGCAGCCACCGCGGGCCACCAAGGTCGTTCGCGGCAATCCTGCCGGCGCGCGGACCGAGGCCGCCGAGGGAGCAAATGTGCCCTCGGAAGCGGATGCCGCCGCCCTGACCGAGGAGGAGGGCCGGCCACGCCCAGTGAAGGAGCTCATCGAAATGGGCGATGAGTTTAGGCAAGCCGGTGATACCGAGTGGGCGCGGCGGCTCTATCGCGCTGCTCAGGAGCGCGGAAGCGCGAAGGCGGCGGTCGCGGAAGCGGAAACCTACGATCCGCAGTACGCGGCTGCATCGAGCGGGGCGGATGCGGAGAAAGCCAAGCTCCTGTACTCTGAAGCGGCGCGGCACGGAGACCGCCAGGCGGTCAAGCGCCTGGAAGAGCTGGACCAGTGGATGAACGAACGCAGCGGCCGCTGATACACCGGCCAACTGGCTCGGCAATAGCGCGGCCTTGAAAGACGCATGCGGTCAGGCTAAGGAACCGGATGCTGCCCGATCAACCGATCCCCTGGTCCTTCGAAGTTGTCGCCGAGTATGCGATGCTCGGTCTGTTCGTTGGCGTTGGCTATTATCTTGCCTACCGGATGAACATCGGCTTGCCGGTGACGAAGGATCAACGCTGGCTGGTGATGGTCCTGAACGGATTTCGGGTCGCAGCCGCTATCGCGTTCTTCGCTTGGCTCGCCTCGCTCGGGACGGTTCCGGTGCTGTCGGCCTTCGCCGGCTTTCTGCTAGGCCGCGCCTTTGCCTTCCGGTTGATGGGCGATAGCGCCTGAGCAGCGGCGCCGCCGTTGATGCGGCCTCAGCCCTGCCTTGTCTTATACCGGCGATGCAGCTTGTTGATGACGTACAGCCGCCGCTTGCGCCGGACAACGAGGCAATTGCGCTCCCGGGTCTTCGCGGACTTGATTGAGTTTCGAATTTTCACGCGATTTTCTCCTGCCTTGCAATACCGTCTCCCGGGGCGGGCTTGTTTACGGTTATCGTCCGGCGGAAGTCAACCTCTGCGGAGACTTGTGAGCCGACGACGGTGGATCGGCCCCCCTTTACAGCCCGGGCGCCCCGGGCCTCAGCGCCGGAAACGCCGCGGCCTGCTCCAGCACGTCGGCCGCCCTGAGTACGGTATCCTCTTCGAAGGGACGGCCGATCAGTTGCAGGCCCAGGGGGAGCCCACGGCCGCTAAGAGCCGCCGGAAGCGACAGCGCCGGGAGACCCGCCAGGCTGGTCGGAACCGTGAAGACGTCGTTCAGGTACATGGTGACCGGATCATCGGTCTTCTCGCCGATGGCGAAGGCGTCCGAGGGAGCCGTCGGCGTCAAGATGAGATCCACATCTTCGAAGGCGCGGGTGAAGTCGCGGGTAATCAGGGCGCGCACACGCTGGGCCTTCAAGTAATAGGCATCGTAATAGCCCGCGGACAAAACGTACGTCCCGATTAGGATGCGACGACGAACCTCGTCACCGAACCCCTGACCACGGGTGTTCATGTACATGTCGTCGAGGCTTTCCCCGGGAACGCGCAGCCCGAAGCGGACGCCGTCGTATCGGGCAAGGTTAGACGACGCCTCGGCCGGTGCAATGATATAGTAGGCGGCAAGGGCGTATGAGGTGTGGGGCAGCGAGATATCGCAGCAAACGGCGCCGGCGGCCTCTAGCCACGCCACCCCCCGCCGCCACATGGCGTCGATCTCGTCGGTCATCCCCTCGACACGGTATTCCCGCGGGATGCCCACCCGCAGGCCGCGGATGTCTCCCGTCAGTGCCGCCTCGAAATGAGGCACGGCCACGGGTGCCGACGTCGAATCCTTGGCGTCATGACCGACCATGGCTTCGAGCATGATCGCCGCATCCCGGACGCTCCGCGTCATCGGCCCGGCTTGGTCCAGGCTCGAGGCGAAAGCGACGATCCCCCAGCGGGAGCAGCGACCGTAGGTCGGCTTAATGCCGACGATGCCGCAAAATGACGCTGGCTGCCGAATGGAACCGCCGGTATCGGTGCCGATGGCCCCGAGGCACAGATGGGCGGCGACGGCGGCCGCCGAGCCGCCAGAAGAGCCGCCGGGGACCAGTTCCAGGCCGTCCTTGAGACCCCAGGGATTCTTCACCGGACCATAGAAGCTGCTCGTGTTCGAGGAGCCCATGGCAAACTCATCGAGATTGGTCTTGCCGAGCATCACCGCGCCCGTATCCAGCAGCTTGGCGGATACCGTGGATTCGTAGGGAGGGACGAAACCGTCGAGGATGTGGGATGCGGCGGTCGTTGGCACACCGCGCGTGCAGAACAAATCCTTGATCGCGATCGGAATGCCATCGAGAAGACCGAGGCTTGCGCCGCCGCGTCGGCGGCCGTCGGAAGCCTCGGCGCGATCGAGGGCTATCTCCGGCGTCTCGGTGATGTAGGCATTGAGATGACGGTGTGTCGCCATGGCGTCGAGGCACGCGTGCGTCAACTCGACCGAAGTTATCTCCCCCGCTGCCAGCCGATCGCGCGCTTCGGCGATACCGAGACGACAAGGATCCGTGATCATTCCACGACCTTGGGGACGGCAAAGCAATCCTCGATCCCGCCAGGAGCGTTGGCGAGCACCGCGACGGCGTCACCGCCATCGTTGATCCGGTCGGCACGAAGTGGCTGCACCAGCCTCGCAACACCGGTCATGGGCGCGACACCCTCGGTGTCGACCGCTGCCAGTTGCTCGATCCAACCGAGGATCGCACTGAGTTCGTGCGCCATCTTATCAACCTGGTCCTCGGCGAGACGCAGGCGTGCGAGATAGCTGATGTCGCGAATTGTTTGACTGTCGAGGGGCAAGCGTGTGCCGTCGGATGACGGTCCCGTACGGTTGATCGGACCTGGGTTCTTGATGAACGCCTCGGCCAGCGGACCGTAGCAGCCGCCCTACGGGACTGCAAGCCGGACGGGCACACCGCCCGCCCGGCTTGGAGACGGAGTTTAGAAGGCGTAGCTCAGGGTCGCGACGAACTTCGGCTCACACAGGTTCTGCGAGGAGAAGCAGTCGCTCTTGCTGATGTCGGTGTCGGTGTAGGCTAGGCTGATGTCCGCACCCTTGATGTTGACGGTGACGCCGAGCAGCCAGGTTAGATAGCTGGGGGTGCCGAATTTGTCGTTGTCGTCGATGCTCTGGTAGCCGAGCCCGGCATTGGCGGTCAGCGTGAACCAGTTTTTCGGAATGCCCGGGATGACCACCGCGACGGCGCCGTTGGGATAGAACGCATCACCCGAACCGGCGAAGAAGTCAGGCGAATAAGGCATACCGAAGGTAAGCTTGACCCAGTCCAGAGGGGAGTAGGTCAGGGTCGGAGTGATTTCCCAGAAGTCATAATTAAGACTACTGTTCGCTCCCGGGTAGTTGTAATAGAGACCGCCCAGGCTCCAGCCGATACCGGTCTCGCCGATCTCACCGCTCAGCCCGAACGACCAGTCGAGCTCGACCTGCGCCTCGTCCCCGTCATTGAAGTTGACGTTGGATCCCCACACACCGGCATAGATCGAGGTTCCGAGGAGGCCGGTATCCACGGTGTAGTTGATGGCGCCCTGGATCGCCGGTTCGTTATCCGTCTGTGAAATGCCGCGATACATGTAGTTGTTGGTCAGCGCGACGCTTCCCGAGAATTCGCCCGGCAACCAGCTACCCGGCTGCTCTTCGGTCGCGGCCGCAGGCTCGGCCGCGGGTTCCTCGGCGGCGACGACGGGACCAGCCGCGGCCGCCAGCACCATCGCAAACGGCAGCAGAAACTTTCTTGCAGACATTCGAGTTGTTCCTTTCCCATTCTTAAAGACGAGGGCTTGCCGAAGCGCCGCCTCGGTTTGCCAGGGAGCAACCCACGGGCCACAAGTGTTGCAGCAGAAGCACGCATCTCGACGGACCTGTTCGAGAAACGCACGAAATAAGCGAATGGTGGTTTTTTCCTTCACTCGCGCCGCTTGTGTGCCTACTTTGGGTTAGCCCATTTCACAGGCATCGCCGATCGTGTTGCGATACGCGCGGCCTGATTTTTAGGCATATGTCGGCGATATGGGCGGCAGATGCTGATCCGTTCTTAATGGGCTAGCCCGACAATGCCTGTGGTCCCGCTCATCCAGCTTTCAACGCTACTGCCGGCTAGGAAACGGCTTCTCGGTCTTGATCTGGGAACGAAGACGATCGGCCTCGCCATTGCCGATGAGAGCAGGACGATCGCCAGCCCGCTGCTGACGATCAGCCGCGTCCGCCTCGATCGCGATCTCCAGCGGTTGCTGACAACGGCTGCGGAACGTTCGGTCGGCGGCTTCGTCATCGGTCTGCCGGTTGGCATGGATGGCAAGGAGGGACGACGGTGCCAGGCGGTCCGCCAGTTTGCTCGTGACCTCCTGCAGCGCATGGATGCGCCGGTAGCCTTTTGGGACGAGCGTTTCTCGACAGCGGCGGTGGAACGGGTTCTGATCGGCGAGGCCGACATGAGCAGACGCCGCCGGAGTCAGGTCGTGGACAAAGCGGCGGCCTGCTTCATCCTGCAAGGTGCTCTTGATCGTCTCAGCTTTGCGGCACGCCGGGGTGAACCGCGCCTTCCCCCTGACTAATGGACCGTCACGTCCGCGTCCGCGTGGCGGCGGAAGGCGCCGAGCGCTTGCACGATGCTGTTGTTCAGCAGACGAATCGCGTCCTGACTGGCGTTCTCCCCCAGCAGCGAACCAACGCCAAAAATCAACCGGGCCGCAGAGATGCCAAGCGCCATCAACGACCATTCGACGGTGACCGGTTGCTCCTTCATCCACTCCGTCAACCGGCGCTCGAAGACAGTAATCGCCTCGGCTTCCTCGTTGGTCATGCGCCTCGCCCTCGCCTTCTATTAACGCAACGAACGAATAGCGAACATTTTACCCCGCCATCTCCGCCAGTCAACAAAAAAGGTAATCATTCCTATCTTCTCGCTCAGGCGGCCCGCATCGACTTCTTGCGCTCGTGCTCCTTCAGGAATTTCTTGCGGATACGGATGGTTCGGGGCGTGACCTCCACCAGTTCATCGTCGTTGATGAACTCCAGCGCGAACTCCAACGTCGTGTCGATCTTCGGCGTCAAGATGATGTTCTCGTCCGACCCGGCGGCCCGGATGTTGGTGAGCTGCTTCGCCTTCAGCGGGTTGACCACCAGATCATTGCCGCGGCTATGGATGCCGACGATCATTCCCTCGTAGACCTCGGTACCGGGGCCGATGAACATCCGACCGCGCTCCTGAAGGTTGAACAGGGCATAGGCGAGGGCCTTGCCGGTCGCCATCGACACCAGCGCACCATTGTTGCGGCGGCCCAGCTCGGCACCCACCCGAGGCGCGTAGCATTCGAACGCGTGGTACATGAGGCCGGAGCCGGAGGTCAGGGTCAGAAACTCCGAGCGAAAGCCGATCAAACCGCGACTGGGGATCAGGTAGTCGAGCCGCATGCGGCCACGACCATCGCTGGTCATGTTGCGCAGCTCACCCCGACGCTCACCCAGTTTCTCCATGACTGAGCCCTGATCCTTTTCCTCCACATCGACGGTCAGCGTTTCCCAGGGCTCATGGATCTCCCCTTCGACCGTCTTCAGGATCACCTCCGGTCGGGAGATGGCCAGCTCGAAGCCCTCCCGCCGCATCGTCTCCACCAGGATCGAAAGATGCAGCTCGCCCCGGCCAGAGACACGGAACTTGTCGGCATCGGGCAGCGCTTCCACACGCAGGGCGACGTTGTGCAGGAGTTCCTCATCCAGCCGCTCCCGCAGGTTCCGGCTGGTCACGTACTTGCCTTCCCGGCCGGCAAACGGAGAATCGTTCACCTGGAATGTCATGCTGAGGGTCGGCTCGTCGATGGTGAGCGGTGGCAGTGCCTCGGCAACGTCCAGATCGCAGATGGTCTCCGAGATCTTCAAGGCTTCGATGCCGGTCACGGCGACGATCTCGCCGGCGCTCGCCTCCTCCATCTCGACGCGCTCAAGCCCGTGAAAGCCCAAGACCTGCAAGAGACGGGCGCGCCGCACTTGGCCATCGGTCGCAACGACGGAGACCCCCCGGTTGCGCCGCAACCGCCCACGGCGAACCCGACCGATGCCAATGATGCCGATGTAGCTTGAGTAATCGAGGGCGCTGATCTGCAACTGGAACGGCCCCTCGGCATCGACTTCGGGCGGCGCCACCCTCTCGACGATGGCCTCGAACAACGGCGTCATATCGGTCCCGCGAACCCGCGCGTCGGTGGAGGCCCACCCCTGCAATGCCGACGTGTAGATGACCTCGAAATCCAGCTGTTCATCCGACGCATCCAGCCGGGCAAAGAGATCGAAGGTCTGGTCGACGACGCGATGCGGTTGGGCGCTCACTCGATCGACCTTATTGACCACAACGATCGGCTTCAGGCCGCGCGCCAGTGCCTTGCGGGTGACGAAGGTGGTCTGCGGCATCGGCCCGTCGACCGCATCCACCAGCAGCAGAACCGAATCCACCATCGACAGCGCCCGCTCCACCTCGCCTCCGAAATCGGCGTGGCCGGGTGTGTCCACAATGTTGATCCGCCAGCCGCGCCAGCGAAGCGCGGTGTTCTTGGACAAGATGGTGATCCCGCGCTCCCGCTCGAGTTCGTTGGAATCCATGATCCGCTCAACGACCTGCCCGTGCTCGCTGAGCGTCCCCGACTGACGGAGAAGCTGATCGACGAGCGTCGTCTTGCCGTGATCGACGTGGGCGACGATGGCGATGTTGCGGATCGAGTCGATGCTTGCGGTCATTCGCCGGGGATTTCCTTCAGCTATGTGCGGGGGCCGTTATAGGGCCTGAACGGGGGAGCGGCTATGCGGATCGATCCGCAGCGGAGGGTAGTCCCATGGGGGCCCGACCGATGCGAGAACCGGCTTGCCAGGTCCATGGATCAATGTCACCAGATCAGCAAGACACCTATGAGCGAGGGAGGACAGGGTGACAGTGCGGTTGCGGTTCGGCTCCTATGTCCTGAGCGGCATCCTCACCATCATCCCGATCTGGGTGTCGTGGACGATCTTTGACATTGTCTGGCGGCAGCTTTCACAACTCGGCCTGCCGTGGTTGCGGCTTCTCGCCAACGGAGTGCGCACCGATTTCGTCGGCATCGCCGATTTTCTGACCAATCCGTGGGTCGAAAAGGCCCTGGCTGCGATCCTCACCATCTTTGTACTCTATATAATAGGCTGGGGGGCCACGCGCGTTATCGGTCGCCGGTTGATCGCACTCTTCGACCGCTTAATTCTGCGGGTGCCGTTTTTCGGCTACGTCTACGGTGCGGTGCAGAAGCTGGTCACCCTGCTTCGGGAGAAGCCGGAAGGAGCGCAGCGCGTCGTCGTCGTCGACTTTCCACAACCGCAATTAAAATCCATCGGCTTGGTCATGCGAACGATGACCGACGCCGCCAGCGGGACGCGGATCGCCGTCGTCTATGTGCCAACCGCCCCCAACCCCACGTCGGGCTACCTGGAGCTGGTCCCCGTCGAGCGCCTCATTGCCACCGACTGGACGGTGGACGAGGCGATGAATTACGTGATGACCATGGGCGCCATTGGCCCCACCACGATCCACTACAGCGCCGGCGCTGACGGACGATAGGGTCCCGCCAAACGCTGCGCAAGCGAACGGCATCGAGGAAAGCGGCCTGTTTCGTTCGCTGTCCGCATCTTCGATCTCGGGGGTGGTTTCACGCCTTTTCGTGGTGATTTCCAGCACCCGCCGCATTCGCTAGAGTGCCCGCACGTCGCGGGTGCAGGGAGGTCACAGACGTGAAGCTGCTCTGCGTGCATCCGGGCCCACTGATGTATTCGAAGGTGTTCCTGCGGCTGGAACCCCTGGGCTTGGAGCTGGTTGCCGCGGCCGCCCGCCAGGCCGGACATGAGGTGCGGCTGATCGATCTACAGGCCGACTCCCTTCGCCGGTTCGAGCGCATCGTCGTCGATTGGCAGCCGGACGTCATCGCACTGTCGTGCAACTATCTGCCCAACATTCCAGAGATCGTCGAGCTGGCAAAGCGGGCGAAGGCGCTAAAGCCGGACATGTTTGTCTTCGCCGGCGGCCATAGCGTCTCCTTCGTCGCCACCGACGTCCTCGCCCATGGAGACGGCGCCATCGACTGCGTCCTCAAGGGCGAGGGCGAGGCTGCGGTGACAATCCTGCTCGACGCCGTGGCCGGCGGTCATGATCTCACCCGCGTTCCGGGCGCCGTTTTCGCCGGCGGCCACGGACCGCCGCCGCGCTTCGTCGAGGATCTCGATGCGCTGCGCCCCGCCCGTGACCTGTTGCGCAACCGACGCAAGTACTTCCTGGGTCGCATGGACCCGTGCGCGTCGATCGAGTTTTCACGCGGCTGCCCCTGGGACTGCGCCTTTTGCAGCGCCTGGACCTTTTATGGTCGCAGCTACCGCATCAAGAGCCCCGAAGTCGCCGCAGACGAGTTGGCGTCGATCCGCGAGCCGGGAATCTTCATCGTCGATGACGTTGCCTTTATTCGCGCCGAGCACGGGATGGCCATCGCCGATGCCATCGAGCGCCGTGGCCTGAAGAAGCGCTACTATCTCGAGACCCGTGCCGACGTTTTGCTTCGCAACAAGGACGTCTTCCGTCGTTGGCGCGATCTCGGGCTCGAATTCATCTTCATCGGCGTCGAAGCGATCGACGAGGACGGTCTCGCCCGCTTCCGTAAGCGGGTGCCGCTGGGCCAGAACTTCGAAGCCCTCGAGTTCGCCCGCTCACTGGGGCTGAACGTCGCCATCAACCTCATCGCCGAGGCGGATTGGGACCGCGATCGCTTCCGCGTCATCCGCGAGTGGTGCCTGGAGATCCCGGAGATCGTCAACATCAGCGTCAGCACCCCTTACCCAGGCACAGAGCTGTGGCATACCCAGGAGACCGGGTTGACGACGCGGGACTACCGGCTGTTCGATATCCAGCATGCGGTGTTGCCGACGCACTTGCCGCTCGATGTCTTCTACGAGGAACTGGTCGCAACGCAGCGTGTCCTTAACATGAAGCACCTCGGCTGGACGATCGTCCGCCAGCTCGCGGGCGACATCGCTCGGTTGTTGCTGCGCGGACAGACCAATTTCGTGCGTTCTCTGTGGAACTTCGACAAGGTGTTCGACCCGAAGTTACTGCTGGCCGACCATCGGCGACCGGTTGCCTACCAAATGCCTCCGCCGCCGCCTTCCGGAACGGCCTACCGGGCCCGCGATCTGTATATTCATACACCGGCAGGCCGGAAGGGGCGCGCCATCGACGATGCGACCGAGCGCTTCGTCGACGAAACTCGCACCGGCACCGACTCCTAAGGACACAATCAGGTTACGCCTGGGCACTTTCGAGGAAATCGACCACCCGTTCGACGAACGCGTCCGGCTCATCGAAGTGGACGCGATGACCGGCATCCTTGATGACGGCGAATTCCGCCTGCGGAAACAGGGCGAAGATTTGCCGGTCATAGGCGCGGGTGATGTAATCGGAATGATCACCGCTGACGAATAATGCCCGACCGTCATACTCCCAGTCCGCGACGTAGGGAAAATCCACGAGTTCCGACATGGCGCGCTCGATCGCCGATAGATTGAGCTTCCAAACGAGGCCGTGCGGTCCGGTAGCCAGGTTCTGAACCAAGAACTTGCAGAGGGGTGGATCATCCAGCGACCGCGCCAACGCCGCTTCCACCTCCGCTCTGCGATGCAGCCGGGTCAGATCGAGACCGCGCATCGCCTCCACCTCGGCGAGGAAATTGTGGCGGTAGCGTACAGGTGCGATGTCGACGACAACTAGCGCCTCCACCATTGCGGGCTTGCGCAAAGCGGTCAGCATCGCCGTCTTGCCGCCAAGACTGTGGCCGATGAGGGTCACTTCGCCAAGGCTATGCTCATCGATGAAACGGGCAAGGTCGTCGGCCATATCGGCAAAGCTCATCGTCGGCGCCCACGGTGACTCTCCGTGGTTGCGCAGATCGACGGCAAAAACCCGAAAGCGGTCGGAGATACGGCTGGCGATACTGTGCCAATTGCGCGCCGAGCCGAAAAGCCCGTGCACGATGATCAAGGCCGGCCCTTTGCCGTACTCTCGATATGCGAGCGAAACGCTGGCCAGACCCGCCTCCCACCGGCCCTTTTTTGTTTCGATACCGCGAACGCCATCTGCTGTCGAGGAACACGACCGATCGCAACGGAGATCGCCGGACGGACTTCGCCCTCAACCGCGCGCGGCGGGAACGGTGAAGTAGAAAGTTGCCCCCTGGCCGGGCGTGCTGTTCACCCAGATGCGCCCGCCCAGATGCTCGACGATGCCGCGGCAAATGGCAAGGCCCAGACCGGACCCCATCGGGTTGCCTGTCTGCCCCGAACGGACCTGGTGAAACTTCTCGAAAATGGCCTCCTGCTCATGCAGCGGAATGCCTGGGCCGTTGTCGGCGACGGTGACGGTCACTTCGTGATCCGCCATTTTCATCCCCACCTCGACCCGGCCGGTGTTCGCCGGACAGAATTTCTGCGCGTTGGACAACAGATTGATCACCAACTGGATGAGTTGGTCACGATCCCCGCGAATCTTCGGGATCGAATCCGGCAACCGTACGTCGAGGGCGATTTCGCGATCTTCGAACAATTGGCGCAGGGATGTTACCGCGTGGTCGATCACCTCCGACAAATCCACCGCCCCCATTTGCCATTTCATCCGGCCCGTCTCGATCTTCGTCAGATCGAGAACCTGATTGATCAGGCGGGTCAACCGTTCGCTTTCACGGATGACGATGGTGAGGAAATGCTGCCGCTCCGCCATCTCCAACTCGGGGGAGTCATGCAGAATTTCCGAGAATGAGCGGATCGATGTCAACGGTGTGCGCAGTTCATGCGTCACCGTAGAGAGAAAGTCGTCTTTCATGCGGTCGAGTTCGGTCAGCCGCGTATTGGCGGCCTTCAATTCGGCGGTCGCCCGCTCCAGTTCCCTCGACTTTTGCTCGAGCTGCCGGCTGTATTCCAGAACCTGGGAGGTTTCGTCGAGGATCTGCATGATCTCCTCGACTCCGAACCCCTGCCCTTTGAACGTCGAGGCGACCATCACCCGGGCAGAAGCGGCCCCGATCGCCCCCGACAGGCGCCGCTCGACGAACTGGACCAGTTCGCCGTCGGCCCTCATGTCACGCTCAAGGCTTATCCCCCGCTGCCGACTGTAATCCTCGAACAGATCGTCGGTGCGTTCCCGGCCGAGGAAGCGTTCAGTCATGGCGCGCAAGGCGGCGACCTGCACCGACCCCTGCAGTAAACCGGCCGGCCCGGCCGCGGCTCCCTGGCGAAAGACCTCGACAAACAGGGTCGACTGGATGCGTTCGATGGCGCTTTGTCGATCAAACAGAGAGACGGCAACGAAGGCGAAGACGTTGGCGAGGAGGCTCCAAAACAACGAATGGGCGATTGACGACAGATGCGACAGACCGAACAACGCATAAGGCTTCAGCAGTTCGATCCCAAACGGACCTTGCTCGACGAAGCTTTCCGGCAACCAGCCCGAGCGGGCGAAGGACGGCAGCAGTAGCGTGTAGGTCCAGAAAAGAAAGCCGAAGGTTATGCCGGCAATCGCGCCACGCCGGCTGGCCGCCTTCCAGTAAAGGCCGCCTAGCAGAGCGGGGGCGAACTGCGCCGCCGCGGCGAAAGACACCAGACCGATCGAGACCAGCGCATAGGATTCACCGATAAGGTCGAAGTATAGATAGCTGATTATCATTATAAAAATTATAGATCCGCGGCGGATATAAAGCAAAAGCCGGGACAGGTCGGAGCTTTGCGCGACCCGCAACCAAGACGACTTCAGCAACAGCGGCATGACGAGATCGTTGCAGATCATTGTGGAGAGCGCGACCGTCTCCACGATCACCATTCCGGTAGCCGCCGAAAGGCCGCCGATATAGGCGAGGATGGCCAGCGCCTCCTGATGCTGGGTCATCGGCAGCGCGAGCACGAAGGTGTCGGCATTCACGGTACCGCCGGGAAAGGTAATCAACCCGGCGATCGCAATCGGCAGCACGAAGATGTTGATGACGAGAAGATAGAGGGGAAACAGCCAGATCGCCCTGTTAAGGTGGCGCTCGTCGGTGTTTTCAACGACGGTGACCTGGAACTGCCTTGGAAGGCAGATGACCGTCATCATGGCAAGCAGGGTGAGCGGCACCCAATCGCTGGCGGCCGGGTCGAGGGTAAACAAACGGGCGAGATCGGGGCGTTCGACCGCCCTTCTGAACAGATCGCCAAATCCGTCGAACATGCCGTAGGTGACGAAGACGCCGACCGAGACAAAGGCAACCAGCTTGACCACGGATTCGAAGGCGATGGCCGCCACCATTCCCCGATGGTGCTCTGTAGCGTCGATGTGCCGGGTCCCGAAGAGAATCGAAAAAGCCGCCATCAGAACGGCAACCCATAGTGCCGTGTCGGCAAACCAGGGACGGATTTCGACTTGTGGGGCCAGACTTGGATAAAGGATTAAAACATCGAAGCCGGTGGTAACTGCTTTCAGCTGTAAGGATATGTAGGGCATTATGCCGATAACGGCGATAACAGATACTAAGCCACCGAGGAGGTGGCTTTTACCGTAACGGGATGAAATAAGATCCGCAATTGAAGTAATGTTATGCTGTTTGCCGATCCGAATCATTTTGCGAAAGACGACCCAGCCCAGCGCAAACATGAGAGTCGGTCCAATATAAATGGGCAGAAACCCCAGCCCCATACCAACGGCTCGACCAACACTGCCGTAGAACGTCCATGCCGTGCAGTAGACTGCTATCGAAAGGGCATACGTAGTTGGATTGGCAACGAGAGAGCGACCTTGACTCGTTCGCCGGTCTCCAAAGTAGGCAATGGCAAAGAGGATTGAGACGTAACCAAGTGATGTGGCGATGATCACCCAGGCGGGCAGGACTGCTTCCGTCACCCTCATTCGATCTCGCCCTCCAGCGGCGTTCCACCTCGCTGATCGGGATGGCGAGACGCTCGCTCAACGACGAGGGCAAGAAGGGCGATGATGAGGGCCCAAGCAAAGAACACATAAACGTAGAGCAGTGGCATGCCGAACAGCATGGCCGGGCGTTCAATTGGGCCCCTCGCGCCAGGCGCCGACACCAGCAGGTCGAAAACGTCGAGAACCAGCGGATGGAACAGGACAACCCCTAACAGAAAGACCGCCACCAGGGCCTGTCCGTAGCGACCTTCGGGTTCTCCTGTGTTTTCGTCCCCCGATTGCGGTTCGCCCCCCATCATAACATGCGCTCCTGCCGCGTTCGTTTCTGCATGACCTTTTGCGAAACGGCCAATGCGTCCCCTAATGTTGAGATGCCGCGAGCGGCCAGGAGATTAAGCATCTTAACGAAGATTCCGGCAACCGCCAGTGCATCCCCCAAGGCCGAATGCCGACCGAGGATAGTAACCGCAAAACGATTGGCAACGGCATCGAGGTTGTGCCGTTCGGTATGGTCGTGCAAGAAGGCGGAGAGCAGCAGCGTGTCCAGCACCGGCATGGTAAAATGAGCGCCGGCTTCTGCCTCCTTCAGGTGAATAAATCTCATATCAAAGCTAGCATTATGGGCAATGAGCACCGCATCTCCAATAAACGCATGAAATTGTGGCAACACAACTGCAATCGGTGGCTTATCCTTTATCATTTCTTCGCTAATGCCGTGGAAAAATCGCGACTGCTCCGGAATAGATCGCCTTGGATTGATCAAGCGCTGAAAGTTCTCGCCAGTCAGAATACGATTATTGACGATGCGAACTCCAGCGATCGAAATAATTTCATCACCATTATCCGGCTTCAATCCGGTCGTCTCCGTATCGAAGGCAACGTAGCTCAGCGCTGATAGCGGCGTATCGTGCCGTACATCTGGACCGTGCGGGCGACGCAGCAGATCGAAGTCATAAAACTCAGGACGTGGCGGGAGCGCGGGACGGCTTCGATCGTGCGACCTTGACGGCGGCGACAACGGCAGTCTTAACCGTGATCGCTCGCCATCGACATCATGACACCAGACATCTGTTCGATGTCGCTGCAGTATTTCGCTGAGGCTGAGTCCGCCAAAGCTTTCCTCGGTGTTTGTGAGCAACCACTTGCTCAGATCCACGGCAGCAACCGGCGAGCCGCTCCACGCAGCATCGATGTAAACATAATGATCGCCAGGACTCGCCTCGAATTCAAATGTGTCCTCTCTCGTGGCACGGCTCACCTCGAAGACGAGCCGGTCGAGCAACTCGACCAGAGTGTAGCTGTCACCATGGAACCAGCACGGCAGACCGACAATACGAGATTGAATTCCGCGCTGTTCGTGCAAACGCTGCGACAAACTCTCGAATAAATGTGGTGAATAAACATCGCTCATAGGCCAGTGATTGGTAACGATATCCCGATACTGCCCAGAAAGGTGCTCAATACGACTACAAATGTGATAGGATTCGGTGAGTAGGACCTGATGGAACGCCACCCGGTCGTCAATGGAAACCTCGGTCCCACTGGCAAGGATTTCAGCGGCGGCGCGCATATTGGCCACCGGCGCGCGCAGCCCCTCCGTCGCTTCCCGCAGCAGCCGGTCGCGCAGCCCGATCGCCGCCAGCTCGTCGGTGCGGTCTTCGAAGGAGATAACATAGCTGCTCGGCGACCGGCCGGCATCGAGGATCAGCCGCATTCGTCCCTGCAGCGTGTGCCGTCCATCCGTGGTGACGACCGTAAATGGCATTGTCCATTCGTCGGCGTCCGTTCGTCGGCCCCCGTCGGAAAGCATCGAGATCAGTAATGCCAACGCATACTCGATAGGCTGTTGTGTCATGAACTGGAACAACGAGCGATCGAGGCCGACGGTGCCGGCAATATGCAAGAGGGCCAACGCCCTGGCATTATAAAGTAGGATCTTGTGCTCGAGCGTGCAGACGATGACGCCTTCATCAAGGTCGTGCAGCACGCTCTCCAGTTGATTCTTCCGCTCTTCGATCTTGGCTGTCGCCCGCGTAACCGTCTCGTCGACGCTGAGCCGGGCCGTTGCTAACTGCCGAATCAAGTCGTTTACGACCGCGGGGAGGCTTCCCAAATGCTGCCCTTCCCCTGCGTCGACCCGATGATCGAGATTGGCATGCAACACGGTCTGAATACCGCGGACGACACCACCAAGCGGCTGGGCAATGGCGCGGTCGAGGTAGGCCCAAAGCATGCCGATCGCGGACGTCAGCGCCAGGGCTAGACCGGCGCCATAGATGACGATGACCGAGGTGAACCGCGACGTTGACTCAGGGATTCGATTGTTGATCAGCCATAACGCGATGCCGATGGCGATCAGCACCGCTATCTCCAATCCAAAAAAGCACAGGATCAGAAGGTTGCGTGGGCCCACCGGCATGGCGCACCCGGCATCGCCTTTCAGATGCCGTCCAGGATCTGCTTCACCTTCTCCGTCAGGTCACGCGTCGAGAATGGCTTGGTCACATAATCATTGGCACCCAAAGCAATCCCCTTCTCGCGGTCGACCTCCCGCCCTTTAGCCGTGAGCATAATGATGAAGACGTTCTTCCATTCCGGGTTCGCACGAATGGTCTGGCAAACGTCGTAGCCGTCCCGCTTCGGAATCATCACGTCAAGCAGAATAAGATCCGGCGCACGATCATTTACGGCAGCAAGTGCTTCTTCGCCGTCACGCGCAATACGAACCTCAAAGCCGGCCTTCTTCATCAGGAATTGCAGCGAAAGAACGATATTAGGCTCGTCTTCAACTACGAGTATCGACTTCGTCACGCCCAGCCCTCCCCGCGGGATTGTTGTTCGCGAGCGCCATCCGTTTCTACACCCGGCTGACGTTTAGGCGAAGGCCCATCGGAAGTATAGCACGAAATCGCGAGCCGCCGACGCTTACAGGCGGACCGCCCCTTGCGGGCCGACGATCGACCGCAGCCCGATGGACATGGGCTGTCCTTTGGCTTGGTTCGCGAGCATTCGATCTGTTATAGGGCTCAAACAGGGTCTGCCGCCGAGCGCACCCGTCACCCATCCCCACAATCAGCCGGACGCGTGCAGCGACTATGTCCTACCAATATGTATTCGTGACCCGAGGCCTGACAAAGACTTATCCGGGGGGACGGGAGGTATTCAAGAACATCACCCTGTCTTTTCTACCCGGGGCCAAAATCGGCGTCGTCGGCGTCAACGGGGCCGGCAAATCGACGTTGCTTCGAATTATGGCTGGACTGGATCAGGACTACGGCGGCGATGCTGATCCAGCGGAAGGAATAAAGGTCGGTTATCTGCAGCAGGAGCCGCAACTCGATCCAGCCAAGTCGGTGGGGGAAAACATTGGCGACGCGCTGGGCGGGGCGAAGTCACTGCTTGATCGCTTCAACGCCATCAGCGCCCGCTTCGCCGAGCCCCTTGATGACGATGAGATGGCGGCGTTGCTTGAGGAGCAGGGCTCACTGCAGGAGCAGATCGACGCCTGCAACGGGTGGGAAATCGAGCGTACCATCGAAATCGCCATGGACGCGTTGCGCTGTCCTCCCGCCGACACCGCCGTTGGGGCCCTGTCGGGCGGCGAGCGTCGGCGTGTTGCCCTCTGCCGGTTGCTGCTGCAGCACCCCGACATGCTGCTTCTCGACGAGCCCACCAACCATCTGGACGCGGAGTCGGTGGCCTGGCTGGAGCGCTTTCTCAAGGATTACTCCGGCACCGTCATCTTGGTGACGCACGATCGCTACTTCCTCGACAACGTCACCGGCTGGATCCTCGAACTCGACCGGGGCCGCGGCATCCCCTATGAGGGCAACTACTCCGCCTGGCTGGTGCAAAAGCAAAAGCGGCTTTCCGTCGAAGAGAAGCAGGACGCGGCGCGCCAGCGCGTGCTCGACCGGGAGTTGGAGTGGATCCGCGAAAGTCCACGGGCTCGTCAGGCCAAGGCCAAGGCCCGTATCTCCGCTTACGAAACGCTCCTGGCGGAGGCGGGTCGGGAGGAGATCGCAACCGGACAGATCGTCGTCCCGCCGGGCCCGAGGCTTGGCAGCCTGGTCATCGAGGCCGAGGAAGTGCGCAAAGGCTACGGCGACCGGCTGTTGTTCGATGCGCTCAGCTTCCGTTTGCCGCCCGGCGGCATCGTCGGGGTCATCGGTCCGAACGGAGCGGGCAAGACCACCTTGTTTCGCCTACTCACCGGCCAGGATCAGCCTGACGGCGGGACCATCCGCCTGGGCGAAACGGTTATCCTCGGCTACGTGGATCAGTCTCGCGACGCGCTGGATGGACGGAGCACGGTCTGGCAGGAGATTTCCGGCGGCCTGGACGAGATCGAGCTCGGTAAGCGAAAGGTGGCCAGCCGGGCCTACGTCGCCCGATTCAACTTCCGTGGTCCGGATCAACAGAAGAAGGTCGGCGATCTGTCGGGCGGCGAGCGCAACCGCGTTCACCTGGCGAAAATGCTGAAGGCCGGCGCCAATGTGCTGCTCTTGGACGAGCCGACCAACGATCTGGATGTGGAGACGCTGCGAGCGCTTGAGGACGCGTTGGTGGCTTTCGCCGGCTGTGCCGTGGTGATCAGCCACGATCGTTGGTTTCTCGATCGCATTGCCACCCATATCCTCGCGTTCGAAGGGGACAGCAGCACCGTCTGGTTCGAAGGCAACTACCAGGACTATGAGGCCGACCGCCGCCGGCGCCTCGGCGAGGACGCCCTGCAACCGCACCGGATCAAATACAGGCCGCTCCGACGATCTTGAGCAATGGACGAACCAATGGGCATGAGCGGTGGGGCATGAGATGGAGCATCACGGCGTGGGAGGGAACAACCATCGCGGTCCCTGTCGCCATGCCAGTACCGAATAGGGTGGCACCTGATCGGGCGTGATCCGGACAACCGCTTCGCGCGCAAAGACCGATCCATTCGCGGTTCGCGCCTCGACGTGAACCCCGAACGTGGATAGTCCTGACTGACCGCCCTCGTCTTCTTCCTCCTCGCCGGTGAGGGCGGTCGTCGCCCGGTCACTATTTCCGCGGCCGACCGCTTGCTGGCGATCGCTCACCGCCTCGGACTGCCGCGCGCTTCGCGCCTCGCCTTGCGATTTAAGGAATCCTTCGGTGCTGAACGCCCTGCCGACCGTTCCTCGTCCACTCAATTCGCCCAGCGCGGCCACGACCACCGGCGGCGCAACTTTTTCCTCCGGCTGCTCCGCCCCGGAAAAAATCGTCACCGCCGGGGCGATCGCCCGGTAGAGGATGCCGGTCATTCCCTTTACCTGCATGAGTTCCTCGATCGCCTGGAACGGCGCGTCCTTGGCGCCTTGCGCCGCCTTATCGCGGGCATAGTCGGGGTCTTCGGCGCCGGTCGGCCGCCGGTCATGATCCTCGTCGCGGAAGTCTGCGATCGCCGCAGCGAGCCCGTCCGCCTGCTTGGGAACGACTCCCGCCACGCGGAATAGGGCCGCAAGCAGCGGCTCGGACGCGGCGTTGATGTCGATCTTGCCCCCCTCATCCTCGATCACGAAACGAACCTCACTGGTGTCGAAAGCCCAGCTGTAGGGCGTCCCATCCAGCCTGAAAGGCTGTCGGTCCTGGGTCGTAATCAAACTGGCGAGCGCCCGTTGCAGACCGGCGTCGGCGGCGGCCTCGGCTTCGCTGGCGCCGACGATGTTGCGAGCGAGCGCGACGTTGGTGCGGGTGGTGAGACTGTAGCTCGCGCTCAGTGCGGAGAGCAGAATCAGAAACCAGAGAACGGCGACCAAGGCGAAACCCGCCTCCTGCCGTCGATGACGGCCGATGCGGGAAAGTTGGCGCCCCGAGCCGGTCGTCATCGAAGCGGCTGTGCCTGCGGCAGGAGGCTGGTCGGGGCCTGTGGCGCCGGGTAAGGGGTGGTGGCCGACGGGAAGCCGCGGGACGGAGGGACGGCGCCAATGTCGGCAGGGGCGGTCGCCGCTGGCGGCGGCAGCTCGGCCGGCGGCGATGGCGGCGGTGAGGGGGGCGGTGAGGGGGGCGGCGGCGAGGCCGCCGGTGGCAGGCTCGAAGAGCGGCCGGCGCCGCCCACCGGCGGCCGCAGGAAGCGCTGGCTCCACGGCCCCGGCTGCGAGCCCACCGGGAACAGGTTGGTCATCCTGCGCTTCACCTCATCGGTCAGCCGCTGCGCCTCCGCCTGGTTCGACACCACCCTGGGCGTCAGCAACACCAACAGCTCGGTCCGCTCCGAGGAATCCGCCCGCTGCCCGAACAGCCAGCCGATGAACGGAATGCGCGACAAAAACGGCAGCCCCTGCGACGTCGCCGACTGGGCATCACGGATCAAGCCACCCAGCGCCACCGTCCCCCCCGACTGCACCGCCACCGTGCTCTCCAGCCGACGTTGGGCAATCACCGGGCTGTTCTGCAGCGTCGTGATGTTGGAGGTCGTCTGCTGGTTGACGTTGCTCACCTCCTGGATCACGTCCATGGTCACCAGGCCGCCCGAGTTCACCCGCGGCGTCACCGCCAAAATGACGCCGGTGTCCCGGTACTCCACCGAATTGACGATCGGCGCATCGGCCGAAATCGTGCTCTGGGACGACTGGGTCGAAATCGGCACCTGATCGCCCACCTGCAGCGTCGCCGTCTCGTTGTCGAGGACGAACAACTGCGGCGCCGACAACACGTTGACCGTCGTCACCTGGTCCAAAGCATTGACGATCAGCCGGATGTCCGAGGTCTGCAGGAAATAGGTGAACCCAGGCAGCACCGGCGCCGTCAGCGCCCCCGCCGCCAGCGAGCGGGTCGAGAACGAAAGCTCGTTGTTGCCCGACTTGAAGAACCACTCCACCCCGTAGCGCAGCGCATCGTTCAGCACCACCTCGAGGATCGTCGCCTCCACCAGCACCTGCAGCGGCGTCACGTCCAGCTTCTTCAGCGCCGCCTCCACCAGCCGGAAGTCCTTGGGCGTCGCCAGAATCACCAGCGCGTTCTTCACGTCGTCGGCGATGATCCGGATCGGCGCCACCCCTAAGTTCACCTCCTCCTCTTCCCCCGTCCCGAACGGGCTCGCCGTCCCCCCCAGCCGCTGCTGCCGCGCCGCCCGGCTGCCGGTGGCATTGCCGCCCAAGCCGCTGCGCGAGCGGCCGGTCGCCGTGTCCTCGCCGGTCCCGAGACCCTGGCCAAGGCCGCCGGTGCCGGTGGTGCCCGTCGTTCCCGTCGTGCCGCCGGTGCCGGTGCCCGTCGTACCGCTGGTGCCGCCGGTTCCCGTCGTCCCGCGGCCGAAGCTCGGCAGCTGCCGGTTCCCCTGCCGCTGCTGGCGGCCGCCAATGGCCGTCGGCGACAGCCCCGGCGCCAGATCACGCCGGTTCAACGCCGCCGACTGCGGCGCAAAAATCTCGTTCAGCACATCCCCCAGATCCGACGCCCGGCTGTTCTCGCAGTAGTAAACAAAAATCCGCGCCACCTGCTCGTCGCCGTAGTCCAAACGCTCGATCCACTGCCTGGCCCGCTCCAGGTAAACCGGACGCGCCGAAATCACCAAAATCGCGCTCAGCCGCGCAATCGGCACAAACCGAACCACCCCCGCCAGCGGACCCGTCTCCGGATTGCCGAACACCTCCTCCAATTCCGCCACCACCGTCTCCGGGTCCGCCGTCTGCACCGGCAGCACCGCAAACGACATCCCCCCCAGCCAGTCCACATCGAAGGTGGAAACCACCTCCAGCAACTGGTCCACCTCCCCTTGCGTCCCGCTCAACACCAGGAGATTGCGCGCCGTGTCCACTCGCACCACCGCCCCCGGCGACGCAAACGGCTGCAAAACCTCCTTCATCTCCGCCGCCGACACATAGCGCAGCGGCACCACCACCGCCCCCGCTCCCGTCGGCAACGCACCACCGCGCGCCGCCCCCGACACCCGCGCCCCGCTCCGCGCCGCCCGGTCCGCCGGCACCACCTTGAACACGCCGCCCTGCTCCACCAGACCGGCGTTGTTGAAGGCCAAGATGTCCTCCAGAATCCCCAGCAGCTCCGAGCGCGGCACCGGCTGGCTGGTCCGCAGCGTCACCGTCCCCTGCACCGACGGATCAATGGCAAAGCTCGCCCCCAGCGCATCCCCCAAAACCGCCCGCACCACCTCGCGCACGTCCGCGTCCACGAAGTTCAGCGTCACCTGACCGCCGGACGTCCCCTCCACCGATACCCGACCGGGACCCGCCGCCCGCGCAAACACACTCGTCCCCGGAACAAAATCCCCCATCCGACGACCCACGTCCGGCGCCGTCTCCACCTGCGGACGCGGCGTCGAAAACGTCGTCTCAATGGGCTGCTCACCCGTCAACGTCGGCGATATCGTCCCATCATGCGACGGATAAACACACCCCACACAAAACAATAAAAACACAAATACAAAACAACGCGCCGGCTTACTGCTGATCGGTTTCTTCGGTCGCGCCATCAACAGGGTCCCCGCCCCGGAAGGGCTGTCCCGGCATCATCCCGTCTCGTCCGGGAGGCTGCGGCGGCATTCGTCGCCCGGTCCGCGGCGACTGACGCCCATCGGCGGGTGCCGCGGCCGCGGCGCCGCTCGGCGCGATGCGGTCTTGCAACGTCAATTCCTCGCGTGCATCGCCATTGCCGATGACGACCCGGAACGGTTGGATCTTCTCGATCTTCCACCCTTCCACCGTCTCCCCTTCCAAAACGCGCAGAGTTTTCGGCTGCGATCGCGGCTGCAAAAAGGCAACGCGCGTCGTGCCGGCGACGATGACGCCACTCAACACAAACGGCGCCCCACTGCCCCCGCTTCGCGCATCCGCCGCCGCACCCCGGTCGGGGGGTGCCGGTCGTCGCGAGCGAGAGAACAGGGGCCGCTCGGCGACCTCTCGAAAGCTGGTGATCGGATCAAGCTCGAACGACCGATCTGCCATCGCGTCGTCATCGACTGGCCCGGAATCCTGTGCGGCGGACTCCGCACTCGGCGGCGAGGGGGCATCGACAAGCCCGGCAAGCACCACAGCCAGAGCGACACACAGTCCCGTCAGCAGCAGCGGCCATCGCCACGCGGTAAGAAAAGCCGACATGAGGTCACGAGGCCCGCATGAAGCCGTAAACGTCGAACGAAACGTTCAAATCCTCCCTCACGCTTCCCCCTTCCCCGCTTCGCCGGCGCGCCTGCTCTCCGGAGACGTCCACATTGTCGAGAAACAAGTACGGGCGCCCACCCTCAAGTTGATGAAAGATCTTTTGTAGGTCGATCACACTACAGGTCATGGTGACACGAACGCTGATCCGGCGAAAGTTGGCCTCTTCCGCTGCTTGCAGCACCTGGGTACTGGCCAACTTGGCCCCTGTCGCCTGCACGACGCTGCGGATGCGGTTTTGCAGCTGGGCAGCGACCAGTGTTTCATTGTCACCTTGCAGGTAGCCTTCCTGCGCCGAGCGATCGTTCTGCAAGGCTTCCAGTTGTTCCGCGAGGTCCGCGCGCTCCCCGGCGTAGCGCTCATAGCGGTCGAGCAACTGCCGTTGCTCGACGATCGTCTGCTGCTGACCTCCGTAAAGTTCGACAAGCGGCCGGACGACGATCGCATAAAAGGTCGCGGCAACGAGAAAAACCAACCCGATGGCCACCACGCGGCTCGCCGGCGGCGAAAGTTGGATCATCATCAACCTTGCCCTCCTTCCAACTGGAAGGCGATGTGGAAACGCTCCGCGTCGACCCGTTGATCGCGCATCAGCGGTGCAAGAAACTGGGGGTTGCGGAACATGCTGGATTCTTCGATCGGACCGATAAGGTTCGAGGCGCCGGCCGAATAACCAAATGTCTGCACCTCGTCGCCGGTCAGCCGCAACCGAAACAACCACGTATCGTCGGGGAGAATGCGACTGATCTCGTCTAGCACGGCGAGCCGCACCGGTCTCGCCTCCTTGCGTTCGACCAGGAAATGATCCAGCGCCGCCAAGTTATCGATCTGTTCTTGTGTCTTGCGCGCGGCCTCCGCCCCCTTTTTCGCCTGGATCACCCTCGCGTCCAGGTCTTCAAGGGTCCGCTGCTGCCGAATAAGAGGAACCGCGACGATCGCCAGGGTGAGGACCGTAGCCAAACCCGCCAAGGCCCAACTGGCGCGGCGAACCCCTTTGGTGACTGGAGCCCCGCCGAACTCCCCCTTTAGCGCAACGAGCCGGGACTGACCATCGACCGCGCCGGGAAGCTCGATGAAGTGGGGAACGACCGCCCAGGAGGCGAGGGACGAGATGGCGGGGTCTGCCAGTGTTTTCGGAACCAGCACCAGTTCCGCCAGTACGCGCTGCCGTTCGGGCAGCCGGCGAACGATGCGGACATCGAAGTAGACCTGATCGGCGGAAAACGGCGTCTGGCGTTCCATATCGAAAGCCACGACTTCCCGCAGGTTCTCCTCCGCCGCGAGCGGCAGCTCGATTTTCCGCTTGAGGGCCGCCGCAGCCGGCAGGCGCACCACGATGTCACGCCGACGCCCGTCCAACCCGTTGAGAAAATGCCGGACCCGGTCCGCCGTTCGATGACCATCGCCCTCACCCGGGCCCGGTATGGGGAACCGGGCCAGTTCCCGTTCGCCCGCTCCGTTGGCCTCGCTGACGACGAGAAGACGATCCGCGATTTCGAACGTCAATCGGTTGCGGGCAGCGAATAACAGCCGCCGGAGCCGCGCCGGCAGGCAAGCCCGCAGTTCCCCGGCCCACCAGTGCAAAAAGGCGATTACGAGTGTTTTTATCTGAGCCATGGCGTCTTCAAAACCCGATGGGTTGTTGCTGCCGGCCGCGTCAAAACCCCGCCTCCGTCACGACGGGAGAGACGAGCAGGTCGGGCCACAGACGACGATCGTCGCCGGCAAAGCGCACCCGGATGGCGACAAGAAGCGGCAGCGTAGAACGATCGATCCACGTCGTCTGCCATCGGGGCGCCGCTGCGTTCTCATCGCCCCCAAAGTACAGGAAATCCACCGCTGCCGCACGATCTACCAGGAGGACACTCTTGTCCAGCCGATCCGTTACTTGCCGGCGCTTCCTCGGTTGGGCCTCGTCGTTCGGCTCATAAGGACGCACGTTCAGCATCAGCCGCATCCCTCCCGTCGCCGTGGGCGCGGGCGTTCGGATCAACGTAACCGTGTGCAAGGCACCGACGAACGCTTGCACCGGCGCAACCGTGACGAACGAGAGGGTGTTGGTCGTTCCCACGAACTCCACAAACACACCGCCGTCCTCGGACGCTGCGGTGAACGGCAGCGCGCCCGCGAGGAGCCTTCTGATCAGGGCCTGGGCGCTCTCGATGTCGAGGACTTGCTGCGACGTCCCCTCCGCCTGCTCCCACACGCGCGTTCCGAACCGAAAGCCGCCAACCAGGATGGCCGCCAGCAGCGCGAAGACGGTAATGGCGGCCAGCAGTTCGAGAAGGGTAAAGCCACGCTCGCCGCCGCGATGACCGGTCACGACCGCTCGCCTGCTTCGGTGGCTTCTTTCGGCCAGCCAAGGTGAAGCGTGGTCAAACGAAGCGTTCGGGGGTTTATCCGTGGCCCCCACTCTACCACGACCGTCAGCTGATAGAGTTTCGTGGAATTTCCTTCCGCTTCTTGACCTGTAAGGTCCAGGTACTCCTGAACCTCCGCCGTCCAGCGGTATCCCGCGTCACTGATGCCGGACTCCACGCCGGGGACGAGGGGTTGGTTCGCGCCCATTTCGGTGAGTTTGGACTGGGCCAGCATGGAGGCGACAACCCGTTGCTCGACAAGGCTGGTTATACGCATCCCGCCGGAAAAGACCTGCATCACCGCGGCAAGGACGAACGCCACCAAGGCAAAGGCGATCAGCACCTCAAGCAGCGTGAATCCGGCGTCAGGGGACCGCGGGTGCGCCTTCGTCAATCCGAACCTGTCCTGTCAACCAGTCTACGCGCACGACAAAGGTGCCGGCTGCACTCACCACGGCGATATCGCCACCGGTTGAGCTGCCATCCGGGAAGAAGCGGATGGCCCCCGCCGTACGGCTGAGACGTTCCGAGTCCGCCACAATGAGCGAGATCGCCAGATCACCCGGCAGGCGATGGGGCGGCCTGCCCTCGATGGCGTAGGTGCGAGCATCGGCATCGACGGCGAACGCCACGTCCACGTTGGCGCCGATGGCGCTACTCCTCGCCTGCCGAAGGGCGGCGGCCATCTCGCGCGCCGCGACTTGAGCCTGCGTAGACCCGGAACGGCCGATCAGTGTTGGCGTTGCGACGGCGGCAACAAGTGCCATCACGATCAGAACGACCACCAGTTCAAGCAGCGTGAACCCGCGCACAAGCTCCGGCTCACCAGTTGACGACGTCGCGGTTCTCGCCGTCACCCCCTTCTGTTCCGTCGGCACCGAGCGACCACAGATCATACTCTCCGTGCTGACCGGGATACCGATAGCCGAACGGCCGACCCCAGGGATCGATGAGCGACTCCTGCTTCTTCAGGTAGGGGCCGTTCCACCTGGCCACCCCCACGGGTGGCTCGACCAGCGCACGCAGTCCCTCCTGTTGCGCCGGATAGCGTCCCACATCGAGTCTGAAAAGGTCGAGAGAACCGCCGACACGATCCAACTGCAGTTTCGCTGCTTCGGACTTTGCCGCGCCCAGCTGGCGAAAAACCTGCGGCCCGGCGACGACGGCCGCCAACAGGCCGAGGATCACTAGTACCACGAGAATTTCAAGGAGGGTGAACCCCGCGGTGGCCGAGGTCGCCCGTGGGTGGATGGCCAGTGAGTATCCGGGCCGTGACCCGGCCGACGACATCAAAACCCGTGTCCGTACTTGCAGCATGTGCAGCTTCGTCTCTGTCACTCGCCTCGCCTTCACTAATGGCGGGCCGGCCACTCCGGCGTCGCCAACTGCCGACGGGGCATGTACGCAAACCACTCGATCAACGCTGCCTCTCGCAAAGGCCCCCGTCACGCAAGTGCGAGAAGGATGAGCGCCGAATAGCAACAAATCGTCGTCGATGGTAGCAGGGCTAATCGCCTTCCCGCATTGCCCCGCTTGCTCGTACACCGTCTTTCCGTGCGCCAGCGCACTTTGCAAGCCTGCACGGAAAGATCAAGATCGATATTGCCCGGGTGATAATCAGTCGCTTGTTATGGCGACGAGGCAGTCAGGCCCTTTGCCACTCTTTTCCGTTCGATCAGGATGAAATCGGCAAGAAACCATGCCGAGGGCCTCGGCCACCGGTGGCGCGGCGCGGCGCTGGGCGTCCGATCCATCGCCAGTATCGCCGACCAGGGAGCCTCTGCCGCGATCACGTTCCTGTCGAGCGTCTTCGTCGGGCGACTGCTGGGTGCAGGAGCGCTTGGCATCTTCGCAATGACCAGCGCCTTGGTTCTGATCATCCGTCAGGCGCAGGCCGGCGTCGTCCTCGATCCCATGTCGGTCTTCGGTGCTCGGCGACGGCCGACGGAGAAGCGCCGCTATCTCGGATTTATTGCCGCTCTGCAGTTGCTATGGGTGGGGGGGCTGACGGGCGTTGCCGCGATTGCGGCCGGTCTGTTGTGGTTTGGCGCGCTGATCGACGACGACAGTTTCCATGCGGTGCTCGCCAGCCTCCTGTTCGCGAACGTAGTCGCGGCACAATACTTGGTCCGGAGACAGTTCTATGTGGACGAGATGCCGGAACGGGCTCTCGTCCAATCGCTGGCGTCTCTGGCGCTGAGCGTGCTGGGGTTGGCCCTTTACGCGGCGACCTCGCAGGTCAGCCTAGTCGGGGTCTATTTCGTCCTGGCCGGGTGCAGCCTGGCGGTATGTCTTGTCCAGGGAGAGCGATTGTTGGCCCAGGTGCGCTGGCCCAGCCGTCATGAACGGAACCACTATTTCAGTGAACACTGGCACTTCGGAGGCTGGACGCTACTGACCGTCCCATTGAGCATGGCCTGCTATCAAGGCTATTTCTTCGTTTCCGGCGGAATTCTTTCCATCGAGGACGCCGGCTATCTCAAAGCAGCAGATGCACTGGTTGCTCCTTTCTCGCAGGTCGTGATCGGCGTCAGTCTGATGTTTGTCCCGATCGTCGCCCGCCGTCTCGATGCCATGGCCGGCAGCACGCAAGTCCGCTTCGCACTGCGCTTGTGCGCGGGCGCATTCGTTATCGCCGCGGCCTATGCGGGCCTCGTATTCCTGTTTGGCACCGACGTGATCGAGCTTGTCTTCGGCCAGCACCTCGCGGCAGCTGGCGAAGTGGTTCGGGCGATGGCGCTTGTCCCCTTGTTCATTGCGGTCGGCGTTCCTGCCGGCATCCTGCTCGCCGCGCATCGCCGACCCGACCTGCGGTTTGCCGCCTACGGCGGTGCATCATTGATAACGTTGCTCGTCGGCTTCATTCTTGTGGCTCTTACCGGCATCCAGGGCGCGGCCTGGGGGCTCGTTCTCTCCCAGGCCGCCTTGTCCGCCGCTCTGTGGGTCGCTTTCCTCCGTCATCAAAGAACAGCGGGAGCGCCAACCACGGCAGGTGGAGCGTTACCCCAATGACTATCATGGCGAAGGCGCGTGCCCTACGACACTTCATCACGCCGGAAGCGGAATATGTGGCGCGCCGACTGTTTAATACGGTCATTCCGGTTCGGAAGCGCTCGCACAATACCAATGTCTACCATGTTTGTGTTTGGAAAACGGCCAGCCAATGGGTGCGCCTTGTTCTTTCCGACCCGCGGATCTATCGCTATTCCGGCCTGAGCGTCAGTCTGCCCAATCCGCTCCTGCGACCGGACCCGCGGACAGTCCGTTTACCTGAGCGGACCATCGTCGCCGCGCTGGTGCGCGACTACCGATACTTTTCTGACCTCCCGAAGCCCGAACGGTACTTCGCCTTTTTCGTCAAGCGAGACCCGCGCGACCTGGTCGTCTCCTTCTACTTTTCCAATCGCTACTCACATCCGCTCGACCCAGTGATCGCCCGTGAACGCGCCCATCTTGCCCGAATGACCGAGAGCGAAGGGCTCATGCACACCATCGGTCAGTTCCATAAGTTCACGGCCATCTTGACGTCTTGGCAACGGGCCGCCCGCGATGACCCGCGGGTCCGCATCGTCCGCTATGAGGATCTGACCGGCGACGACCGGGTCGAGGTGTGGCAATGCCTGCTTGACGCTGCCGATATCCGGCTGCCGCGCGAGGTCCTCGTCGATGTCCTTGCCGCCTATTCGTTCAGCAAGATCACCGGTGGGCGTCCCCCCGGCCTGGAAGCCGTTACCCACAAGTACCGCAAGGGGATCGCCGGCGACTGGAAAAACTATCTCACTCCGCCCTTGCTGGACGCGTTCCGCGCCCGCTATGGGAACCTTTGTGCAGAACTCGGCTACGAGACCTGACCGCCGGACCTATTCGCCGGTCCAGCCAAAGTTGCTGAGAATCACTGCCGCATCGGCTCCGGCCTCCTGCCGCCAGTCGCGGACGATCGCGTTTCCCGCCCGGCGCAACCCATCCATCAGCGCCGGCGACGGCGGTTGGACGACCAGTCCGCTTGCTCCCAGGGCCGCCACCGCCCCGTTGCGCTGATCGATGCTGGCGGCCCACGCATCATTTTGCGCCCGTACCGCCGCATTCAGCAAAGCCCGCTGTGAGGCCTCGTCCAGAGCCTGAAACGCCTGCTGATTGACGACGACCACGCACAACGGAAACGAGGCCTGGACATCGTACGCGTGCTGCACGAAACCCCAGACACGCGCGCTTTCGGCCGCATCCGGGGCCGTCAGCATCGCGGCGCGACGGTCGGCAAAGATGGAAGCGAGCGAGTTCCCGTCAAACTCCACCGGCCTGGCGCCGACACGGACGGCCAGGCGACCCAGCCACTCGTCGTCAACGACCATTGGCGCCCCCTCCAGGTCCGAATCCCTTTCCGCCGGCCTGACGCTGAAGAGCGCCGCCGGGAGCGACGGCAGGGCATAGAGGACGAGCAATCCCTGGTTGGCGAAATGGCTTTGCATCACCGGTCGCGCCGCGTTCCATAGGCGCAGCGAGTCCACGTAGGTTGCGGCAAGGAACGGCAGCGACGAGAACCCTAAGAGCGGGCGGGCGTCCGTCTTCGCCAGATCGAGCAGCCCGATGGGGATGCGATTGCTGCGCAGCGCGGCACCGATCTGGGCCTCGGGAACCAGCGCCCCATCGGCGAACACGACCATGCTCAAGCCGCCGTCCGACGCACCCTTTACCGCGTCGGCGAATGTCTTTGCGTTCCTGGTGCGGAAGTCCTGTTCCGGATAGGCGGTGGCAAAGTCCCAGGTGGCGGCAGAGGCGGTCGCCTGGACAACGAAGACCGCGGCGGCGAGGACAATCAGACGAACCAGATTCATGACGAAGCCGATCCCGTTATGGAACGAGGATGGTAACGTCTTTCCGGTAAACCGTCGACTGCCGCGATTGCGGGCTCGCCGGGACGCTCCCGACCCCTTATGTACGCCTGACTCTCCGATGCGGTGCCCATCACCTGATGACCACGTGCCCAGAACCTGACGGCTGGCAATTCTGGATCGATCGCGGTGGAACGTTCACCGACATCGTCGCCCGCCGTCCCGGGGGTGGTCTGACCAGTTGCAAGTTGCTGTCGGACGATCCCGATCGCTATCCCGATGCCGCCATAGAAGGCATCCGGCGCCTCCTTGGACTCGCGGCAGGCGAGGCAATTCCAGCCCAGCACGTCGCCGCGGTGAAGATGGGAACGACGGTGGCCACCAATGCCCTGCTCGAACACCGGGGCGAGCGGGTGCTGCTGGCGATCACCAAAGGCTTTGGCGACGCCTTGCGGATCGGATACCAGAACCGGCCGCACCTCTTCGCCCGCCGCATCGTCCTCCCCGACGTGCTGTACGAGCGCGTCCTCGAGATCGACGAGCGCGTCGACGCACAAGGCCACGTGCTGGTGGAACTGGACGAACAGGCCGCCAGCGCCGGCTTCGCCGCCGCCCACGGCGATGGTTTCGAAGCCGTCGCTATCATTCTCATGCATGGCTACCGCTATCCGCGTCATGAGCAGCGATTGGCCGACCTCGCCCGAGCGGCCGGGTTCACCCAGGTCTCCGTCAGCCACCGGGTCAGCCCATTGATGAAGCTGATCAGTCGTGGCGACACCACCGTCCTCGACGCCTATCTTTCCCCCGTTCTCCGCCGCTATGTGGATGTCGTCGCCACCGCCCTCGGCGACGTCCGCCTGTTCTTCATGCAATCGAACGGCGGCCTGACCGACGCGGCGCTGTTCCAGGGACGTGACGCTATTCTATCCGGGCCGGCCGGCGGCGTCGTCGGCATGATCGAAACGGCGCGCAAGGCCGGTTTCGAGCGCGTCATCGGCTTCGATATGGGCGGCACGTCGACGGACGTGTCCCACTACGATGGCACGTACGAGCGGACGTTCGAAACCCATGTGGCCGGGGCGCGCCTGGCCGCGCCGATGCTGCGCATTAACACGGTGGCTGCCGGCGGCGGCTCGATCCTGCGCTTCGACGGCAGCCGGTTTCGCGTCGGCCCGCAATCGGCCGGGGCGGACCCGGGTCCGGCGTGCTATCGCCGCGGCGGCCCGTTAACCGTTACCGATGCCAACGTCCTCCTCGGCCGCATTCAGCCCAAGCATTTTCCGCACGTCTTCGGTCCCTCCGCCGATCAGCCGCTGGACGGCGAGATCATTCGCATGAAGTTCACGGCCCTGGCGGCGGAAATCGCGCAAGCAACCGGCGATCGCCGCTCGCCGGAGGCGGTGGCCGAAGGCTTTCTCGCCGTCGCCGTCGACAATATGGCCAACGCCATCAAGCAGATTTCCGTTCAGCGGGGCTACGACATCACGCGCTATGTGCTGAATTGCTTCGGCGGTGCGGGGGGACAACACGCCTGCTGGATCGCTGACACGCTTGGCATCAAAACGGTGTTGATCCATCCCTTCGCCGGTGTGCTGTCGGCCTACGGCATGGGATTGGCGCAGGTTCGCGCCCTCCGCGAACGGGCGGTCGAAGAACTCCTGCAGGACTCGGCACTGGCAACCGTCACCGTCGTTGCAGACCGGCTGGCAGACGAGACGACCGCCGAGGTCGCCGAGCAAGGCATCGCCAGCGATCGGATCGTCACCAGTCGGACCGCGCTTCTGAAGTACGAGGGAACTAATACGGCGCTGCCGATTATGCTCGCTGACGTCGCATCGATGACACACCAGTTCGCCGACCTTCACCTCCAACGCTTCGGATTCGCCATGGCGGAACGGCCGCTCGTCATCGAGTCCATCGCCGTCGAGGCGATCGGGACGACCACCGCCGCCGTCGAGACGTTTGTGCCACCGATCTCTGGCGGACGAATGGACCATCTACCCGCGGATTGGGTGCGGACGTGGACCGAGAAACAGTGGCGCTCGGTGCCGGTCTACGAGCGGGCCACCCTGTCTCCCGGCGCCCGACTGGCCGGTCCGGCGATCGTGACCGATGCGACCGCAACCACCGTCGTCGAGGCGGGGTGGGGGGTGACGGTGACGGAAGGTGCCGACCTCGTCTTGACGCGGATCGCGCCCCGTCCGCCGCGCAGCGCCATTGGAACCGACGCCGATCCGGTGATGCTGGAGATTTTCAACAACCTCTTCATGTCCATTGCCGAGCAAATGGGCGCCGTCCTCGCCAACACCTCCCACTCGGTTAACATCAAAGAGCGGCTCGATTTCTCGTGCGCCGTATTCGATCGCAGCGGCGGCCTCGTCGCCAACGCGCCGCACCTGCCGGTGCACCTGGGCTCAATGGGCGAAAGTGTCCGCACCATCGTTCGCGAGCGGGCGGGACAGATGCGACCCGGCGACAGCTACGTCCTCAACGCCCCCTACAATGGCGGCACCCACCTGCCCGACATTACGGTAATCACCCCGATTTTCGACGCTGCCGGGCAGGCGCTCCTGTTTTTTGTCGGTTCCCGCGGCCATCACGCCGACGTCGGCGGGATAACTCCCGGATCCATGCCGTCGCTGAGCCGCAGCATCGACGAAGAGGGAGCGCTGCTCGACAACGTCCTGCTCGTTCGCGACGGTCACTTCCACGAAGCCGAACTGCGCGAGTTGCTGGCGGCCGGCCGCTGGCCAGCTCGCAATCCGGATCAGAACATCGCGGACCTGAAAGCGCAAATCGCGGCCAACGCCTGCGGGCGCGAGGCCTTGCATCGGGCCGCCGTCGAGTTCGGGCTTCCGGTGATCGAGGCCTACATGGGCCACGTCCAGGACAATGCCGAAGAAAACGTCCGCCGTGTCATCGATCGCCTGAACGACGGGACGTTCGTTTATGAGATGGACAACGGCGCCTCGGTGCGGGTCGCCGTCACCGTCGATCATAGTGCCCGGACTGCGGTCATCGATTTCACGGGCACCTCCTCGCAACTGCCCGACAACTTCAACGCCCCCGCAGCTATCTGTCAGGCGGCGGTCCTTTATGTGTTCCGGACCCTGGTCGATGAGGACGTTCCGCTCAATGCCGGGTGCCTGAAGCCGCTGGTCACGGTCATCCCCGAAGGATCGATGTTGAATCCGCGCTATCCGGCCGCCGTCGTCGCCGGCAATGTCGAGACCTCCCAGGTGGTGACCGACGCCATTTTCGGAGCCGTTGGCGCCCTCGCCGCGGCACAAGGCACCATGAACAATTTCAGTTTCGGCAACGCGCGCTACCAGTACTACGAAACCATCTGCGGCGGTGCCGGAGCCGGTCCCGATTTCGATGGCGCGGACGCGGTACACACGCACATGACCAATACCCGATTGACGGATCCCGAGGTTCTCGAATGGCGGTTCCCCGTGTTGTTGCGGCAGTTTTGCCTGCGGCACGGCTCGGGTGGAGACGGCCACCACCGCGGTGGTGACGGCGTCGTCCGCGAGTTGGTCTTCCGGGAGGCGATGATCGCCTCGGTGCTTTCCAACCGCCGGAGGGTGCCGCCTTTCGGGCTGGCGGGCGGCGATGCCGGGGAAGCCGGCCGCAACCGCGTGCTGCGCGCCGACGGCCGGCAGGAAGACATTCCGGCGACGGCAACGGTTGAACTGGTTCCAGGCGATGCCATCCGCATCGAGACACCCGGCGGGGGCGGCTTTGGCGGTGGCAAGCGCCCGAATCGCTAAACGGATTCTGTCAACCGCGTCGACCGCCGCTCCGGAACTCACTGAGCAAACATGCGGGCGATTGGGCGAGACATAACAACCCAAAAGAGGATTTTATATCCCAATAGGGTGCATCTCTTTGACGTTGGTCCCCTCTACAGATATTGTTCAAGCTCAGGGCTTTGCCGCGCGTCTGTGCAGAGGGAACGTTGCGCCATCCAGTGGCCACGGGTATCGGCGTGGCAATCCTCTTATTGCTGGCGAGTTTCGGGCGGGCCTGGGCGCAACCCCTGCGCACGGAGCTCCAGGATCTCGTCAAGACGAACCCGGAAATTCTGGCGCAGCAGAGCGCCGTTGCCGCCGCCAGCGAAACGATTGACAAGGCGTACGCCGGATACCTTCCCCGATTGGATGTGGTCGGAGCCTACGGTCCCCAATACATCGACAGTCCGCTCACCGAGCAAAGCGGCGGCAGTGCCTGGGTTTCGCAAGCGCAAATCGTCAGCGGCCGGTTGACCCAGAATGTTTTCGATGGGTTCGCCACACCGGCAAATGTTCGATCGGCCCGTCTCAACGTGGACGTGGCGGAAGCGACCCTCGCCGGAACGCGGCAGAATGTCCTTTATTCCGGCATCGCCGCCTACATTGAGGTGCTGCGACAGCGCGAGTTGATCGAACTCGCCCGCGATAGTGAGCGAACCATCATGCGCCAGTTGAACCTGGAAGACGAACGGGTGCAACGGGGCGGTGGCATCGCCGTCGATGTGCTACAGGCAAAATCGCGACTGCAACTGGCGAAAGAGCGGCGGGTCAGTTTCGAAGGCGGATTGGCCGACGCGGTAGCCCGCTACATTCAGGTTTTCGGCCATCCGCCGGAAATCGACCGGATGACGTCGCCGCCCATTCCCCGTGCGCAGATCCCCGAAGCGCTGGAAGAGGCGCTGGAACTGGCGCGCGAGAACAATCCCGCCATCGACTCAAGCCTAGCAACGGTCGACGTCGCCGATGAGCGCCGACGCCTCGCCCGCTCCGACTATTATCCTCGCATCGATATCGTCACCAGCGCCAACCGGGAAAACGATAACAACCTTGTGCGCGGGACCTCCACCGACATGTCGGTGATGATGCAGGCGACCTGGAACCTGTTTAACGGCTTCGCCACCGACGCCGGAGTTTCGCAAGCGTCGGCCGAATATCAAGGGAGCCTGCGAACCCACGACAATGTCGCAAGGCAGGTCATTCAGCAGACACGGCTCGCCTGGAACGAGATGACGACGGCGCAAGAGCGGGTCGAGTTGCTGGAAAACGCTGTCAACATTGCCTCGGAAGTTCTGGACGCCCGCACGAAGTTGCGCGAGGCAGGGCGCGAGACGGTCATCAATGTCCTCGACGCCGAAAATGAAGTTTACAACGCCCGGATTAATTTGGTCATCGCGCGGGGAGACGAGAAGCGCGCCTCCTTTCAGGTTCTTCAGGGCATCGGCCGACTAGAACTGCGCGATCTGAATCTTAATCCTTGACGTTGTCGCCGACTAAGTCTCGCCGGGAGTGTCCGGTCGCAGCTTCAGGGATACGGAGTTGATGCAATAGCGCTCACCGGTGGGTTCCGGTCCATCAGGAAAAACGTGCCCGAGGTGGGAGCCGCAGCGGCTACAGTGGACTTCCGTCCGGGTCATAAAGTGACTTCGGTCCGTCTCGGTGTCGACACTCGCCCCGTCGATCGGCTGCCAGAAGCTCGGCCAGCCAGAGCCGGAATCGAATTTCGTCTGCGACGAAAACAACGCCTGTCCACATGCTGCACAGAGATACGTGCCGGGTGTTTTCGTGTTCCAGTAGGCCCCGGTGAAGGCCCGCTCGGTTCCCTTCCGGCGGCACACATCATATTGCTCGTCGGTGAGTTCGGCCCGCCACTCGGCGTCCGACTTCTCGATCTTCTCGGCCATCGTACCGTCCCACGTCAGCGGACCAGACAAACCGCCGCTTCAACAGACGCAACAGCAGCGCACGCCTTCACTGCAGGGCTAAAGATCGTCCGCGTCGCCTCCGTCCGGCATGTCCACTTCCGTCAATGCCTCGTCTTCGTATTGGACCGGCCCATCCATCGCAAGCGAGGAGACGATATCCGTCGCCTCCAGTCCTTCGTCCGCCGGCGGCTCCTCCGGCAGCGAGATCCGCTGCTGACCGCGCACCAGCTTTTCGCGCAAACCATCGAGATCGAGGCCTTGTGCCGCGATTTCACGGAGCGATACCACAGTGGGCTTTTCTTCCTCCGGGTCGACCGTGCTGCGGGCGCCGGCGTTCAACTCTCTGGCGCGCTGGCTCGCGAGCAGAACAAGCTCAAAGCGACTCGGGATCGCTTCAATGCAATCTTCGACAGTAATTCGCGCCATCTACCGGTGCTCCCGTGCCTTGTCCAGAAAGCGGCCCGAGGGCCTTTGCGGCAATGTGCCGCCTCAGGGAAGCACAGGCAAGCCACATGTGTGCAACCCACGGACGACGAATGCCGACGGGGGCACCGAATCCGGCGCCCCCGTCCTCTCATAAAGTTCTACGCGACGTTGGCGAGTTGGCCCGCGGCCGGAACCGGATCGACTCGTGGCGTGCTGCCAATCTCGATCTTCCTCGGTTTCATGGCCTCGGGCAGTTCCCGCGCCAACTCAATGGTGAGCAATCCGTTCTGCACGTTGGCGCTCACCACCTGCACGTGATCGGCCAACTGGAATTGGCGCCTGAAGGATCGGCCCGCGATTCCCCGATAGAGATAGGTATGCTCGGACGCCGGCTCGCGTTTGCGCCCCTCGATGAGCAGCGCGTTTTCACGAACTTCCGCCGTCAGCTCTTTTTCGTCGAATCCGGCGACAGCGAGGGTGATCCGATATCGATCCTGGCCGGTTTTCTCGATGTTATAGGGTGGATAGCCGTTCTCCGCGTCAGCCCAGCGGGTGGACGTTTCCATCAGGTTCATCAGGCGATCGAAACCGACGGTGGACCGAAACAACGGTGCAAAGTCAAACGTCGACATGGCGCACATCCTCTCAAGTCAAGCAATGTGTCGACCGACGGGCGGGCGACCAATGGCCCTCCCGCGGTATCGGGCCCCGCATGGGCTCCCGACGAGAGCAAATGTAGGATGATCTCGATTCGCTTCAAGACATGCGAGGCAGCCGCATTTGCCTTACCTCGTCGACCGGACGCGACGCGGTGCTCAGTCGGCCCGCAGTCCCGGATTGAGCGTATAGGTGCCGACCCAGCTTCCTTCCGCCAGCACGTGCCCTGCGATCGCCTGCCGGACCTCCGGCCCTCCGAACTTGCCCGAAAGCTGGAGCCTGGGCACGTCGAGGGCGTAGACGATGAACCGGTAGTGGTGAACCAGTTCGTCGTTCCACGGCGGACACGGGCCGTCATAGCCGCCGTAGTCGCCCCCCATGTCCGGGTCGCCGGCGAACCAGTCCGTATAGTTGTTCACGCCACGAACGCCCACCGCGCACGCTCCAGGTGCCTTGCCGCGCGCGGTAATACCGTCGGCATCGGCACCTTCCTCCAAGGCGAGGACGGTGGCCGGAATATCGATGAGAACCCAATGGTAGAAATCAACCCTGGGAAGATCGGCGGCAACGACCATACCTTCCTTGTTGACGTTGTCGGGCCTGGAGGGAACATCGGGATCGACGCAGAGGATAGTATAGGATTTCGTTCCCTCGGGCCCCTTCGCCCAGCGGATCGCCGGGCTGCGATTGTCGCTCATTTCGATCGGACCGGGTTGAACCGGCCGGCAAAAGGCGAATTTGGCCGGAATCGGCGCCCCGTCGGTCCACCCCTCTATCGTCACCTCCAGTCGCGCAACCATCGTTCCTCCCCTGCTTGCTCTTGCTATGCTGCCCTGCGACCCCGCGTCGCTTCGCTATCTTGGAGGGAACGCGACGCGCGGCAAGGGCGATCGTAACGTAAGGACGACAATGTGGACGACAACGGCTTCCGACCCGCCCGAAGTTGCCGACATTTTGCACGACTCCGGCCCACGCGATCGGACTTCCCGCCGCCGCGCGAGAGACTACGGGTATCACGATGGTGCACCCGGTGCCGCCGGGATGTCGCTTCGTAAAGCAGACCCATCCCAACGGCCGAGCAGCCGCGATGCTTAATCTGACACCGATCTTTAGCTTCTACGCTCGCTACCGGATGCGAGAGATTGCGCGCTTAGACGCCGTGGCTGCCCAGGAACGCGAGTTACGGCGGCTGGTGGCCCACGCCCGATCGACCCGGTTCGGCAGCGATCACCACTTTTCCAAGATTCGTACGGTGGAAGACTATCAAAAAAGAGTGCCCATCCGAGCGTATGAGGACTTCTGGAAAGACTACTGGCAGCAATCGTTTCCGCGCCTGAACGATTGCACCTGGCCCGGCACCATCCCCTATTTCGCGCTGACGTCCGGCACCACCAGCGGCGTTACCAAGTTCATACCGTGCTCGCCGCAAATGATCGCATCCAACCGGCGGGCGATGCTGGACGTCGTTGCCTATCATCTGGCGCGACGGCCTGACAGCCGGCTGTTCGCCGGGCGGAGCTTCATGCTGGGCGGCAGTGCCAACCTGCGGGAACTGTCAGCCGGCATCTGGGCCGGCGATCTCAGCGGCATCGCCGGCAAGACGGTGCCGATGTGGGCGCGTCTGCGCTATTTCCCGCCGCGCGAGTTGGAAACGATCGTCGATTGGGAAACCAAGATCGATCGTCTGGCGCCGGCGTCCCTGGCCGCCGACGTGCGCGCCATCGGCGGAACCCCCAGTTGGCTCCTCCTCTTTTTCGAGAAACTGGCGGAATTGCGCCCATCGCCCGAGGGACGCGTCATCGACTGGTATCCTGACCTCGAAATGCTGGTTCACGGCGGAGTCAACTTCACTCCCTACCGTCCGCTGTTCGCCCGTTGGCTGGCCGGCAGTGGTGTCGAAACACGGGAGGTCTATCCGGCCAGTGAAGGCTTCATTGCCGCGGCCGATCGCGGCGACGGCGAGGGGCTTCGCCTCGTCGCCGACAACGGCCTCTTCTACGAGTTCATCCCCTTCGAAGAGAGGGGGAAGACAAACCCCACCCGGCATTGGCTCGCTACGGTCGAAACCGATGTCAACTATGCCATCGCGGTGACCACCTGCGCCGGCCTGTGGTCGTACCTGATCGGCGATACCGTTCGCTTCATCGAACGCGCCCCGCCACGCCTTCTTGTCACCGGGAGAACATCCTACAGCCTGTCCGCTTTCGGGGAGCACCTGATCGCAGAGGAGATCGATGGTGCCGTCGCCGAGGCGGCGGCGGCAATCGGTTGCGGGATAACCGATTACGCCGTGGGCGCCGTGTTCCCGGAGCGCGAGGGCGAACTCGGCGGTCACCTGTTCATCGTCGAGTTTTCTGGCGGCTCGCCATCGCCGGCGGCTCACGAAGCGTTCTCCATCCGCCTTGACGCCGTTCTCGCGGCGAAGAACGAGGACTACGCGAGCCACCGGGCGGGCGATTACGGCATGCGACCGCCCACGGTGCATGGTGTCCCGCCCGGAACCTTCGCCGCCTGGATGAAGAGCCGCGGCCGATTAGGCGGTCAGAACAAGGTCCCTCGGGTGATCAATGATCCCGAGCTGTTCGCCGGCCTGTGCGCTTTTGTCGGCACCCGCCGCTAACGGAAGGCGCGGCGCCCTCCCTCTTACGTCGCAGCGGCCTGGACGATCGGGTGAGTGATCGGAACCGGTACTCCGCGCCGTTCGCGCAGGACCTTGCCGACCACGTCCCAATCGACGCGCTGGGCGTCGGAGCCGGCCGCGGTCAGGATCAAACCGCGCGCGGTCTCGTCGGACGTTTCCCGGAAGCGGCCCTTCTCTTCCAGTTCTCGGCCCTGCAGGCGTGTGGGATGCGCTTCCAGGAACAGCAGGCCGTCCTTCCGTCCCAGCTTCAGAGGCTGGTCGATGACGGTCACCGTGGTGTCGACCGGCACCTCCTGGTACAGGGCGGCGATGTCATCCGGATAAAGCCTTACGCAGCCCCGACTGGCCCGGCGGCCAATGGCGTAGACACGATTCGTCCCATGGATCAAATAGTTGCTCCAGCCGAGATAGAGTGCATGTGTTCCGAGGGGATTGTCCGGTCCCGGCGGCACCACCGCCGGCAGCGTCGGATCATCGCGGCGGGCTTGCGACGTCGGCCGCCACGATGGCGCGAGCCGCTTTTCAACTACCCGGGTGCTGCCGACAGGCGTCTCCAGATTATCGCGGCCAATCCCGACGGGGTAGTCGCTCACCAGAAATCCCCGCCTAAAGTAGTAAAGGCGTCGCTCAGGCAGATTGATCACGATTCCGTCCCGCGGTCCTACCGGCAGCAATTTGGCCTTCGGCAGAATGACCTCCGTTCCAGGGGCCGGCAGCCAGGGATCGACGCCCTTGTTGGCGGCAACAATCTCCAGGTATCCGAGGTCGTTGGAGACCGCAAGATCGAGGAGGGTGTCTTCCTTGCGTGCGGTGTGAGTCTCCACCACCCGGATCAAGTCCGCTTGGCGGGGCCGCGGCACCGGGGATCCGAGGCCAAGTGACTCAGATGATCTCAACTGGGGTGGGGGTGGCGGAATTGAGCCGGCTCCGGCGCATGCGGAAACCATCGCCAGGACCAGGAGCGCCAATCCGCGATGCCGGAGAGGCACCCCCGTAAAGCCTCCGCCTTCCATGCACCCCCCCGCGATCTGCCGGTCCGTTGCCTGCGTCAGCTAATGTTCATCCACCGGACCGGCTTAGTTCCTCAGCCGGCTTGTGCGGCCATGGGCCGCTGCGGTGCGCACACCACCTGCTCGATCGGCCCTTCCTGTGTCTCAAGGTCCAGGCCGATGTCAAGGATGGGCGCGCTGTGGGTCAGCCAGCCCAACGAGATGATATCGACGCCGGCTACAGCAATGGCGTGGAGGTTGTCGAGGGTAATGCCTCCGGAAGCTTCCGTCACCATTCGCCCGTCGACCATGGCGACGGCGGTGCGCAGTTGATCAGGCGTCATGTTGTCGAGAAGCACGGCATCGGCGCCCACCGTCAGCAGTTCTTCCAGCTGATCGAGGGTATCGACCTCGACCTCGATCTTCACCATGTGGCCCAGGCGTTCACGCGCGCGTCCGATCGCCTTGCGAATGCCACCCGCGGCAACGATGTGATTGTCCTTAATCATCACCCCATCGTCGAGCCCGAAGCGGTGGTTGACGCCGCCGCCGACGCGAACCGCGTACTTTTCCAGCACCCGAAGGCCCGGGGTTGTCTTGCGGGTGCAGACGATGCGAGCCCGGCAACCCCGAATCGTCTCCACGGCGTGGGCGGTCGCGGTGGCGATTCCCGCCATGCGGCAGATCAGATTGAGCGCCGTCCGCTCCGCGGTCAGGATCTGTCGTGCCGGCCCGATGACGGTTGCCAACACGGTGCCCGCCCGCACGTCATCGCCATCCTGGCAAGGGGCATCGATCCGAGCCCCCGCATCCAGCATCCGGAACACCGACAGGGCCACCTCCAGCCCGGCGACCCGGCCGTCCTTGCGGGTGACCAGGCTGGCGCTCGCGCGTGCATTCTCCGGAACGACGACGTCCGAGGTCAGATCACCGGCGAGCCCGAGATCCTCTTCGAGGGCGCGCCGGACGATTGGTTGGTAAAGCAGGGGGTAAAGCGGTCCCACCTCGGGCATCTTCTCGCCTCCTTATCTGCAACTATGGAGCGGAGGCGGCCGGCCGCGGGTCGGACGTTGCCTCGTCGGCCATGAGATCGGCCATGCCGAGGACCAGCCGATGCGCCCAGTCGGTATCGGACTCCGGATAATCAAGGCGGAAATGCGCGCCCCTGCTTTCCGTCCGGCGGATCGCCGCACCAACGACGAGCTGCGCCACGAGAAGCATATTCCGGACTTCGTTTGCTTTCGCCAAATCGGCAAAATCGCCTTCCGGATAGGCTGTCGACCGCGGGCAGAGATCGAGGAAGTCCGCTTCCAGCGCTTCCAGGGCAAGGCGGGCGTGCGATAAGCCGCCTCCGGTGCGGACGATGCCCACATGCTCGCTCATGGTCTGCCGCAAGGCCTTGCCGATTTTGGCCAAAGCCTCATTTGCGTTTGCACCCGGCGCATAGACGGCGGGCGGTTCGACCATGCGAACCTCGCCGTGATCATGTCCGCGAATATCAACGGCCACCCGCTGTCCGAACACCAGTCCCTCCAGCAACGAGTTGCTCGCCAAGCGGTTGGCCCCGTGAACACCGGTGCAGGCCACCTCGCCGCAGGCCCACAGGCCATCAAGACTCGTGCGGCCATTCGCGTCGGTCACCACCCCACCCATGTGATAGTGGGCGGCGGGAGCGATCGGCACCGGCTCTTCAAGCGGCCGATAGCCGCCCAACCGGCACTGCAGCAGCGCCTGCGGGAATGCCGCTTCTCCTCGGTTGGCGATGGCGGGACGCAGATCGAGGAAAACAGCGTCTCCGCGCGCCGTTCGCCGGGCGATCGCTCGCGCAACCACATCGCGTGGGGCGAGATCGGCAAGCGGATGCTCGTCCCGCATGAAGGCGCGGCCCTCGCCATCAAGCAAGACCGCGCCGGCTCCACGCAGGGCTTCGGTCAGCAGAGGCAATGGCGCGCCCACCTCCATCTGCCGCGGGATCAACGCCGTCGGATGAAACTGAACGAACTCCAGATCGGCCAGCGCCGCTCCGGCGCGCGCTGCGATCGCCATACCGTCGCCAGTATTCTCCGGCGGGTTCGTCGTTTCCCGCCACAGATGGCCGGTACCGCCGGCGGCCAGGACGACGCGGTTGGCGTGGATGTGGATCCAGCCGTCATCCGGTGAAAAGGCAATCAGCCCGGCGACTCGCCCCCGCTGCACGACCAGGTCAACGGCGAAGCAGCCGGAGAGTAGGTGAACGGAAGGCGCGCGTTCGGCATCCTCCAACAACGAGGCGATCAGCGTCCGCCCGGTGGCGTCGCCGCCCGCGTGCACGATGCGGCCAAAACTGTGGGCCGCCTCGCGGCCGAGCGCCAGTTCGCCGGTGTCGGTTCGATCGAACGGAACGCCGGCGTCCACCAGGGAGCGAACCGCCGTGGCTCCCTCCCTTGCCAGCATGAGCGTCATCTCCGGATCGCAAAGACCAGCGCCGGCATTGATGGTATCGGTGCTGTGCGATTCCGGCGAATCGTTCGCAGCCAGCGCGGCGGCGATGCCGCCCTTCGCCCAAACGCTGGAGCCGCTCTCGGACTGTGGTGTCTTCGTCAGGACCATGACCGGCAACGGCGCCAGAGCGAGGGCGCAAGACAACCCCGCGACCCCAGATCCGATGACGACGACGTTGGTGCGCCAGTGGCGAACCGGCGCGGAAGCAGAGGAAAATTCAAGCATATTACCCTACCCTCACCGTCCCACGGCCAGCATCCGCTCAACCGATAGTCGAGCGCGGTCTGCAAGAGCGGGATCGAGTTCAACACGGGGTGTGAGCGACTCGAGCGAGTGATAGATGTTGCTGAGACTGATGCGCTTCATGTGGGGGCAGAGATTGCACGGCCGCACAAAGTCCACGTCGGTCACTTCGGCGGCGACGTTGTCGCTCATGGAGCACTCGGTCACCATCAACACCTTCGCCGGTCGTTGGGTCCGGACGAAATCGATCATTTGCGCCGTGGAGCCGACAAAGTCGGACGCCTCGAGGACGTCCGGTGGGCACTCGGGATGGGCAATCACCACCAGGTTATCGAAGCTGCTGCGATAGCGGCGAATCTCGTCACCGGAAAAGAGCTCGTGGACCTCGCAATGCCCCTTCCAGGAGATAATCTTCACATTGGTCTGAGAGGCGACGTACTTGGCCAAATATTCGTCGGGGACAAAGATAACCTCTTCCGCCCCTAAAGACTCGACGATCTTGACGGCGTTACCCGATGTACAGCAGATGTCCGTTTCCGCCTTCACGTCCGCGGATGTATTGACGTAGGTGACGACCGGCCGGCCGGGATAGGCCTCGCGCAGCAATCGAACGTCGGCGGCGGTAATGGATTCGGCAAGCGAGCAGCCGGCGCCGGTATCCGGAATGAGGACCACTTTATCCGGATTGAGCAGCTTGGCCGTCTCGGCCATGAAGTGAACGCCGGCCATGACGATGACCTCGGCATCGGTATCCGCAGCGCGCTGCGCCAAGGCCAGGGAGTCACCGACAATGTCGGCAACACAATGGAATATTTCCGGTGTCTGGTAGTTGTGCGCCAGAATGACCGCGTTCCGCTCGCGCTTTAGTTGATTGATCGCCGCCACGTACGGGGCGTGCACCGGCCACTCGAAAGCGGGAATGACCCGGCTGACCCGATTATAGAGCGAGGCGGTTGAGGCAGCGATCTCGGGCGTATAGGCGGGAACGGCTGCTGCAGTCATTGAGCCCTCGTATCTCGACGCCGACTCTCTCCGACCCGACGCCAGTCAAATCATACCAACAATATGCTCGCATAGAGCATAATTACGGCAAGACTATCCCCGCTCAGATAAGGAGGTGTCAACGCGCTTTCGCTGCACTGCAACCCGATGTAACAGAAATTGAACGAGAGCCTACCGCCCTCACTCGCTAGCCCGGATCGTTGGCAGCCCGAGCCCCACACCGCTGCGGGTGCGCATCACGTCCCGGCTGAACCGATAAAGTTCGGCCGGCCGGCCACGGGCGGTCGGCTGTGTGCGGCCGGTCGCTTCGACCAAGGCTGCGTGCATGATCATCCGGCGGAAATTCTGCTTGTGTAGGCGCATGCCGGCCAGAGCCTCAACCACCTGCTGCAGCTGAAACAAGGTAAACTCCTCGGCAAGCAACTCGAATACGAGCGGCCGGTAGGCCAATTTGCCGCGCAATCGGGCAAGGGCCGTCGCGACGATTCGCCGATCGTCACACGCCATCGACAGCCCCAGGAGCGAGGACTCCTCGCTTATGAGGGGCGCAGGACAATCGACGGCGGCCGCCCCCGTCGCCGCCAGCCGCGAAGCCCGATCGCGATGGGCTTCCGCCACCAGACCCGCCTCGTACAGGACCTCGTATCGCTCAAGCGCCAACACCGGATCGCGCCGATGCGCGGACAGAGGGCCGAAGCACAGGGTTACCCGTTCCTCTCGCAACCTGCGGATGTCTGGATCGCGGGAAGCACGGATCCACCTTTGCAGTCCAGGCTCCAAAGCCACATCAACGATTTGCGGACGACCCGCCCGCCAGTCCTCCCATGGCAGGAATTGGTAGCAGTCCCGCCACTGGGCGCCGCCGAAGCCGGCAACGCAACATTCATGGGTCAGTGCGAGGTAGGCTACCGTCAAGAGACGGGGGCCGCCGCGGATCTCGCCGGGGTCCCGGTACCGATTGCCGAACGTGTATAACTGTTCCACGTATCGGAGCTGCATCCCCGTCTGTTCCTTGACCCAGGAACGAAGGCCACGATCGAGGGATGCGTGCACATCCGGCTCGAACGGTCCGGCCGGCAACCCTTGGAGGCTTTGCCCGTCCTCCGCGCCGGTGGCCACGGAAACGGCGTCCCTGGGGTTGTCCAGCGGTCGCTCCACGACCAGAACACGCGGCACTTCTTCGGTGACGGCGACGATCACCGCGGTAAGCCCAACCATAGTCGGCGCCGGCGTCATCGCTCATGCCCCTCCCCGCTCGCTGATCGAGTTCGCACACTCTTGCGGCATAGCGCTAACGGCGTTGCCTCGGCAATAAGCCGCCGACACCTCACCTACGCCTTTTCCCTTTCGGCCGCGTTCTTGTATGGCATGACAATGGAGAGAGGCTTTATCGCGCCTGTCACTCTCGACGTCAGGCGAAGGCTCGGCACCTCTGTACGTGGTGGGAGCACTCGATCATCAATTGCGAATGCTAATTACTAGTGTTAACCGCGGCGATGATGATGTCTTTTATCTTGCTTCGTCTGTCTTGCGGCAGGGAAGAGGTATCCGTTGATGCCCAATTTCTCCCCGGTAACAGATCCAATGGCCCTTCCGGCGCGTATTAATTGCGTCGCCGAGAGTGCGCGGGTAGGAATGGAGGTCCATCCGTCGGATCGCCGAACCGGGACCGCCATCTCCCACGGGCGGTTCGACTTTGGTCAAGCAAAGTCGGGCACGAGCAGACAGGTGACAAACGACGAACTGTGCGATCTGGTTGAAGCCATCGCCGTCAACCGCGATCGCGATGCCTTTGTAGCGCTATTTAAATATTTCGCGCCGCGTCTGAAGGGATTCGTATTGCGTCGCGGGACTGCCGTGGCCGCAGCCGAGGAACTGGTACAGGAGACTTTGATCACCCTCTGGCGCAAGGCGGCAACCTTCGATCGCAGGCGGACAACGGTTTCGACCTGGGTGTTCACGATCGTGCGGAACAAACACATCGATCTGTTTCGGCGAGAAGGATACCCGACGGCCGAATTGACAGAGGTGGCGGAGCAGCCAGGAGAGGAGAGCAATCCCTACGACAGTACTCAAGCAGTCGAAGTCAGCAAACACATTCACGACGCAATGCTCAAGCTTCCCAAGGAGCAACTCGAGATCCTGAGCATGGCCTTCTTTGAAGAAAAATCTCACAGAACCATCGCCGCGGAGCTTGGTTTGCCGTTAGGGACGGTCAAGTCTAGAATAAGGTTAGCCTTGGCACGCATGCGGGTAGCACTGCCGGAGGGCTACTCATGATTTCTCATCATCCGGATATCGAAATTTTGATGGACTATGGGACAGGTAGTCTATCCGAAGGATTGGCGCTGGTGGTGGCAACCCATGTTGCCATGTGCCCCGACTGTTTCGCACAGCTTCGCTTCATCGAGGCTTGCGGCGCGGTCTTGCTCGACGGCGTTGCCGCATCGAGCATGAGCGACACGGCACTTAAGGACGTCCTTCAAAGGCTCGACACGCCGCCCGACCCAGAATTGACGCCCGAAATCCTGGGCGCGGATGCAGGCGCGGATATTTATTTGCCGGCACCACTCAGACGGTATCTGACAGGGTCGTTGGCTGACCTGGGCTGGCGGCCCGTCGGTTCCCTGTTTGAGGAACATCGGTTGTCTCTGGCCGACAAGATGGCCATCACCGCACTTTGCAAGATTCCGGCGGCGACCCAGATCCCCACCCACGATCACCCCGGTCCGGAGTATAGCATCGTGCTGGCCGGATCGTATCAAGACGGAGACCGCAACTATAGACGTGGCGACTTTTCCGCCATGGACGCAGACTGCCAGCACTGGCCAGTTGTGAGCGCCGATGAGCCGTGTCTTTGTTTGGTCACCCTCACTGCTGACAATGGGAAAATGGTCGAATCTTTAGATTCTATCTTGGGCGTTTAGCCATGGGGAACTTTTACTTAGATGCAAGCTAAGCGACGGTCATCATCAGAGGGAAGGCAGCCAGCCCAAGACCGATAGGATGCTGGCAAAGCCAAAGCCCATAACCGCCAACCCCAGGATCGCATTGACGACGACGATAAACTCGAGCGAGAGGTGACGGCGCATGGCGAAGGCCGTTCCGGTCAGCGTCATCCACCATACCATCGAGCCGATAAACGTACCGGCGACGACGCTCCAGTTGTCGAAAAGATCGCTGGGCCGATCCTTGAACAACTGCATCCCGGCAAAGACGCCGACAAATGCAATGAACGTCGCCGGGTTAATGATTGTGAGCGCGAACCCGGTCGAAAACGCGCTGAGACAACTTCGAACAGTCAGATGCTGAGGCGGGGCGTCCCCCTCGACCGTTTCGAGCCGTGGTCGACGCCGGATGATCATGCGGACGCCAATGACGATGAGAAACAACCCGCCGACCAGTAGCACCGGCCCCTGGTGCTCGAAAAGATACCGCGTCAACAGCGTCAGCCCGAACATGGCCGCTGCCGCCAAAATGGAATCCGCCGTCGCTGCCCCGCTTCCGGTCACCAAGCCGACCGCCCACCGGCCCTGCAAGGCACGACGGAGACACATGGCACCGATGGCGCCAATCGGCACGGCGACGATGAAGCCAGCGAGGATCGACTTGATGAATACGAACAGGCTGGTCACCCTCAGGTATCGCTCTTATTGGACGTTGGTTCCGCTCCCGGGCGCCGCTTATGTCGCCGCCGAAAGGCAGGCTCTATAACCCGCAACACCGTTGCCGGCTAGATTTTGCCCACTCCTCAGCCACGATATGACCACCGCCTTGCCCCTGAGCACCGTCAGGCGGGCTGCCACGCGTTGATTTCCGCACCTGATCGTCGTATGCCTCGCCCATTCCTTGGATCTCCCTTGGTTACCGGTGTGGCGGACAACGACGCAGACGAAAATCGGCTGGCGGTCGAGCGCCAGAACGACGTACTCACCATTCATCTGACTGGGCGCTGGACGTTTCAAGACGGCCTGCCCGACATGCAACCCGTTTACAAGGCCATCGAAGAGCAGACCCCGCAACGGCTCGCATACGAAACTCACGATCTGAAGGACTGGAACAGCGGTCTCCTCACCGTCCTTGTTGAGATGGACGAAGCCTGCAAGGACAAGGGGATCGAGGTCGATCCCACGGGTCTGCCGGAAGGGGTGCAAAAACTGGTAGCGCTGGCGCGGGCGGTGCCGGAACGCCAAGGCAACGCCGGCCCGACGACCCGCGCTGATTTTCTTGAACGCGTCGGCACACGATGGCTGGGCCGATACGGCAGCGCCGAGAGGGCGATCGACTTTATCGGCGAGGCGGTGATCGCGCTTGGCAGGCTGTTCATTGCGCGCGCCAATTTCCGCCGGTCGGACTTCGTTCTCTACGTACAACAATGCGGCGCCCAGGCGCTTCCCATTGTTGCGTTGATCAGCTTGCTGATCGGCATGATCCTCGCTTTCGTTGGTTCCGTTCAGCTCAAGCTGTTCGGAGCACAAATATTCGTCGCCAATCTGGTGAGCATTGCGATGGTTCGCGAGATGGGGGCCATGATGACCGCGATCATCATGGCCGGGCGAACCGGCGCCTCTTACGCCGCCCAGCTGGGGACAATGCAGGTCAATGAAGAGATCGACGCATTGAGAACGCTTGGCATTGCGCCAATGGAGTTCCTGGTCCTTCCGCGCATGCTGGCGCTCATTATCATGATGCCATTACTATGCATCTACGCCAACGTGATCGGCATCTTCGGCGGCTATCTGGTTGGGGTCGGAATGCTTGGCCTGTCGGCCAGCCAGTACATTCAGCAGACGCTCAGATGGCTGAACATGTCGAACATCTCGCTCGGCCTGGGCAAAAGCGTCATTTTCGGCATCATCATCGCCATTTGCGGATGCTATGCGGGGCTGCAGAGTGGGCGGAGTGCGGCCGCGGTCGGGGGAGCGGCCACAGCCGCCGTCGTCACCTCCATTGTCTGGATCATCGTCTCCGACGGCATCATCGCCGTCATCACGACGACACTCGGGATCTAGCTGCTTGGACAAGGCACCCCCCGACCGGCCGCCGATCATGGTCGAGTCCCTGACGATGGCCTTCGGCAGCAAGGTCGTTCAGCGTGATCTGTCCTTCCAGGTGAACAAGTACGACATTTTCGTGATCATGGGAGGAAGCGGTTGCGGCAAAAGCACGTTACTACGCCATATGATCGGGCTAAATGTTCCGGCCGCGGGGAAAGTCTATTACGGCGGTCAAAGCCTGTGGGACTCTTCAATCGAAGAGCGACAGCAGATCTTAAGGCATACTGGCGTTCTTTTCCAACGGGGAGCCTTATGGAGCTCGATGACCCTTGCTGAGAATATCGGGCTGCCGCTGCAACAGTACTCCACATTGCCTGCCGGGGAGATCAGACGCCTCGCTTCGCTGAAGCTGGCGCTCGTCGGATTGGCGGGATTTGAAGATTACTATCCGGCGGAAATCAGCGGTGGCATGCAAAAACGGGCGGGGCTGGCGCGGGCGATGGCTCTCGACGCCGAGATCCTGTTCTTCGACGAGCCCAGCGCTGGCCTCGATCCCATCAGTTCGCGACTTCTCGACGATCTGATCCTCCAACTGCGTGACAGCCTGGGCGCAACCATCGTGATCGTCACTCACGAACTCGCTAGCATCTTTGCCATCGGCAACAACTCGGTCTTTCTCGATGCCGAAAGCAAGACAATGATTGCCGCAGGCGATCCGAAGAGGCTGCTTGCCGAATGTGAGGCCCCCAAGGTACGGAGCTTTCTCCGCCGACAAACGCCGCCCCACGCTTAACCATCAGCCTGCGGCACGGGAACAACAACGGGACATCGCAATGGGGAGCAAGGCCAATCCCAAATTGATCGGTGCGTTCGCCGTTGGAGCCATCGCTCTTCTCGTTCTCTCGACCATCGCCATCGGTGGCGGAAAGTTGTTTCGACAGACGATTCCAATCGTTATGTACTTCCCCCGCTCCGTTGCCGGCCTGAACGTCGGCGCTCCCGTCACCTTTCGCGGCGTTAAACTGGGAGAAGTGACAAATATATTCCTCGGGTTCGATTCAAATTCCCGTGACGTGGTGATCCCCGTCTTTGCGGAGCTGTTTCCCCAAAGCATCGTTACTTTTGGCGACACCAATGCGGTCAGCATGGGGATCGAACGCAAGGAAGTCCTGCTCGACTACATTAAGAACCGTGGCCTTCGCGCACAACTGACCGTCTCCAGTATCGTAACTGGTCAACTCGTCGTTAATTTTGATTTCTTTCCATATGCCGCGGTCGATCCGGACTCCGAAGCAACCAATATCTTCCCAGACAGAATTCACGTCCCGACTATTCCATCTACACTTGAAGAAGTACAATCAACATTGCAAGATCTCTATCGTAAAATTGGGAAGCTGCCCCTTGATGAAATCATTGCAGATGGTCGCGCCGTTTTGCAAGGAATGAACCGGCTGGTGAACAGTTCTCAAGTCACTGAATCGCTTGATGATCTCAATGCATCTTTGGAGAATCTCCGCAAAGTTAGTGATGATATTGAAAATAAAATGCCCTCCCTGCTCACGCAGGCTCAGTCTACGATGGAAACGGCCGGGTCGACGCTCCGTTCGATCCATGCGCGATCGGAGGATAGCCGGACGATCGTTACCGAGAGCGACAAGGCATTGGCCGATTTCCGCGAAACCCTTGCGTCGATGCAAACCCTGGTGAAGAGTGCCAACAGCTTGGTTACGCCCAACTCGCCTTTCAACTACGAACTGATCAATGCCCTGAGAGAGGTTTCCACCGCGGCCCGCTCCCTCTCCACCCTTGCCAATACGCTCGAACGCACGCCCAATGCGGTGATTTTCGGCCGCATGCCTCCGGAAACGCGACGGCCGTGACCCCCTTGTCGGCCTTGCCGCGAGGAGCCTGCGCAGCGGTCGTTTGGGTGAGCGTTTGCCTCGGCGTCGGCGGGTGCTTCCTCCCCAGCGGAGGATCGGCGCCGATCAACTACTATGTCCTGAATGCCCGGGCGGCGGCCGATCCGCAGCTCGTGTCCGGCCCCACCGGGATGATCGGCATCCAGACGGTTCAACTGCCCGATTACCTGAACCAGCGGTTGATCGTCACCCGCCCCCAGGAGAACGCGATCGATGTCGCGGAACTGGACCAGTGGGCCGGAGCCCTCAGCGACAACATCACCAACGTGGTCGTCGAGAACCTGAGCAAGCTGCTCGGCACCGAGAGGGTCATCCCGCTCCCGGTAACCGCCGCGGTCCCGGTGGAAGACGTCGTCGGGATCGAGATCATCGGGTTCGAGCGCCAGCCATCGGCAACTGTTCGCCTGAGCGCGCGCTGGATCGTTCTCGGCGGCAGCGGTCGCACCTTCCGCGCCGTCCATCAGAGCGTCTACGAAGCGGGGAACGTGTCGGGTGATTATGTCTCCATCGCCTCGGCGATGAGTGATCTTTTGGCCGCGTTCAGCCGCGATATTGCGCAAACCCTAGCCACGCCGACAATGCCTCCTACTTTCACCGAGCAACCGCTCGGCTGAGGCGCGCGCCCTTGACCGGATAAATACCCCTGCGCCCGAGAAGATGGGCGGTAAAGTCCGGACGCATGAGCCCGGCGATGATCGGCGACGAAATATCCAGCCCGCCGGTGTAAGCGCCGAAAGCTGGCATGATCAGCCGACGTCCGTCGCCGACGAAGCAGCGTACCGTCAGTCGTCTCTGTCGCATCCACAGCGAGGCTTTCGGATGGTAGTGACCGGACACCTCGCCCGGTTCCCCGTCGCCGTCTGCTTGATGGCGAAAGACCAACGGTCCCGACTCCCAGATGCCGACCGTCCGCCCACCCAGCGTGCCCGCCGTCGTCGCGTCGTGATTGCCGCTCACCCACACCCAGTCGCAGCCGGCGATGAGCCGCCGAAGCTGCTGCGCATCCTCCTCCGCCAGTCGGAGGGCTCCGCGGTGATCGTGGAAGCTATCGCCCAGGCAGACGATGCGGTCGGGCCGAAAATGCAAGGCCAGGTGCTCAAGAGCATGAAGGGTCGAGCGCGTGTCGTAGGGTGGAAGAAGGATACCTAAACGGGCAAAGGCCGTCCCCTTTTCCAGATGGAGATCGGCAACGACCAGGGTTCGCCTCTCTTGCCAATAAAGGGCGCCGGAAAGGGTCGCCGCCAGCTCACAGCCAGAAACTGAGAGGAGAAAGACCTTCATTCAACCGGTCGCCGCGCGCGGAGCCGGTGGCGCCGCCGCCTCGGCAATCAACGCCTCGGCGGCCTCTTCCAGCAGTTCATCGTCCGCCTCGCCCGATACCCTTTCACGGCCAATTTCCAGAAGCACCGGCACCGCCATCGGCGAAATGCGGGGAAGGATGCGATGGGCGATCCTTCCTCGTGACCGTCGCAACAGGTCCGCGAGGCGTGCGAGATCGACCAGCCCACGGGCGGCCTCGGCGCGGGTTGCGCGGAGGAGAACATGCTGGGGCTCGTAGCGTCGGAGCACGTTATAGATGAGATCCGAATTGAAGGTGACCTGGCGTCCCGTTTTCTCCCGCCCCGGGTGCCGGCGTTCGATCAACCCCGAGACGATCGCGACGTTGCGGAACGTGCGCTTCAGGATAGAGGATTCGGCCATCCACTCTTTCAAGTCATCTCCAAGCATGTCCTCGGCAAAAAACGTCGCCACGTCGGTGACCGGTCGCAAACTCCAAGCCGCCAGCACGTAATCGGTGGCGACGAAGCCAAGCGGCGCGAGGCCCGCCCGCTCCATCCGTCGGCTCAACAGCATGCCGAGCGTCTGATGCGCATTTCTCCCTTCGAAGCAATAGGCGACAAGGTAATGACGTCCCCCGCGGGGAAAGGTCTCGATCAGCAACTGGTCAGCGGCCGGCAGTTGCGAGCGCTGCTGCTGCAAAGAGAGCCACTCCGCGACCTCGTCGGTGAACGTCCGCCAGATTCTGGGATTGGCAAGGAATGTGCGGATCCGCGATGCCAGATGGGTCGAGAGCGGCAGCCGGCCGCCAGCATAGGCCGGAACCTTCGGCTCCCCTTGAGCGGTGCGAGTGGCCACGGCAATCATGTCTTTGATGCCCTCGAACCGCAGGATCTCCCCGGCAAAAACGAAGGTGTCGCCGGGCACAAGGCCTTGGACGAAGGATTCCTCCACCTCTCCCAGGATCGGCCCGCGTCTCAGTTTCACCTTCAGCATCGCCGCTTCGACAATGGTGCCGATGTTCATCCGGTAACGGCGGGCAACCTGCGCCGACGCCAGCCGGACCCATCCGTCGTCGCTGCGGACCAGGCGGCGAAACTGCGCGTAACCGGCCAGCGCATAGCCGCCATATTCCACAAAGCGGAGAGTCTCGTCGAAATCAGCGCGCGTCAGATCGCGATACGGATCGGCGGTCCGGACCTCGCCGTACAATACGTCCGGGAAAATCGGCCCGGCGCAGGCACAGCCCAAGAGGTGCTGGGCGAGAACGTCGAGGCCGCCGGGGCCGGGCCGCTCCCCGTCGAGCGTCCCCTCCCGCGCGCCGTCCAGCGCCGCTTGACATTCAAGCATCTCGAACCGATTGGCGGGAACGAGAACCGCGCGGCTGGTTACGTCCGAACGATGGCCTGCCCGGCCGATGCGCTGCACCAGGCGGCTGACGCCTTTCGGTGCGCCAACCTGGATGACGAGGTCTACGGACGCCCAGTCGACGCCGAGATCCAGCGAGGAGGTCGCGACCACCGCCCGCAGTCTCCCGGCAGCCGCAGCCGCCTCGACCTTCCGCCGCCGCTCGACCGAGAGGCTGCCGTGATGCAGCGCGATCGGCAGGTTTTCGCTGTTCAGATGCCAGAGTTCGCGAAAGACGACCTCCGCCTGGGCGCGGGTATTGACGAAGATGATCGTCGTCTTAGCACCTCGGATTTCGTCGTACACATGCGGCAAAGCATACCGTGCCATGTGGCCCGACCACGGCAGCCGTGACGCCATGCGCAGGATGCGCGCATCCGGATCCCTGCCGCCCTTGCTGGTGATCAGCCGCACGTTCCGCCTGTCCGCCGGCGTAGCGAGCCAGCGGCGCAGTTCCTCCGGCCAGGCTACGGTCGCCGAAAGACCGACACGCCGGCAGCCGGGAGCAAAAGTGAGCAGGCGTGCCAGCCCCAAGGCGAGTAAGTCTCCCCGCTTGCCGCCGACTAGCGCATGCAGTTCATCGACGATGACGCAGCGGAGGCGGGTAAAATAGCTCGGGGCATCGGCATAGGAGAGCAGCCGCGCCAGCGTTTCCGGTGTCGTCAACAGGAGATGCGGCGGATCCGTGCGTTGGCGCCGGCGCTTGGCGGCAGGTGTGTCCCCGGTGCAGGTTTCCGCACAGATGGGAAGGCGCATTTCGGCGATCGGCTGCGAGAGATTGCGGTGCACATCGACGGTCAGTGCCTTCAGCGGCGAGACGTAGAGGGTATGCAGGCCGTGCGGCTTGCCCGCCGCCTCACCGGCAAGTTCCGCGATTGTCGGCAGGAAACTCGCAAGTGTTTTCCCGCCGCCGGGAGGCGCGATCAGCAGCACGCTCTCGCCGGCAGCGGCAGCCTCAAGCATCTCCAGTTGATGGGCGTGCGGGGTCCACCCTCTACTCTTGAACCACTCCGCGATCACGGTCGGTAGTGGCGTTCCCACGGATCCATACATAAAAACGGAGACCTCTAATCGCCGGACCCAATATGGTGCCCGAAGACATCCCGACCATCGCGCCTTTGCTGCCCGCCGCCATTACCGAAGCTAGGCTGCCCCGCTGGCTGACGACGTCCGATTTCGGCCTCTGGTGCGAACCGGGACAGTTTCATATCGATCCTCGCCAGGCCGTCGACCGGGCGGTGATCACCCACGGCCATGCCGATCACGCCCGTCCCGGGCACGGGGCGGTGCTGGCAACCCCGGAAACCCTCTCCATCATCCGTGCCCGTTACGGGGAGGGCGCGGGCAGCCTGCAGCCCCTCGCGTACGGCGAGACGATGCGGATCGGGGAGGTCGCCGTTTCGCTGCTGCCGGCTGGCCATATCCTCGGCAGCGCGCAGGTGCTGCTGGAGCATCGGGGCTGCCGGGTGGTGATCTCCGGCGATTTCAAGCGGCGACGCGATCCGACGTGTCCTCCGTTCGTACCGGTTGCGTGCGATGTTTTCGTCACCGAAGCGACCTTCGGGCTCCCCGTCTTTCGCCACCCCGAGGATGCCGGCGAGATCGAGCGGCTGCTGGCATCCCTGCGGCTGTTTCCGGAACGCTGTCATCTGGTGGGCGTCTATGCCCTCGGCAAGTGCCAACGGGTGATCGCTTTGATTCGGGAGGCGGGATACGAGCGGACGATCTTTCTCCATGGTGCCCTCGCCGCCCTTTGCGAGCTCTACGAGCGCCACGGCGTGTCCCTCGGTCGGCTGGCGCCGGCCAGCGGCGACCGGCGCAAGGAGTTGGCCGGGCAAATCGTCCTCTGTCCCTCGTCCGCGCTCGCCGATCGCTGGGCCCGTGCCGTCCCGGATCCGGTCGCGGCGATGGCGTCCGGATGGATGCGGGTCCGCCAGCGGGCCCGGCAGCGGGGGATCGAACTGCCGCTGGTCATCTCCGACCACGCCGATTGGGAGGAGCTTGTCCAGACCATTGAGGACGTTGCGGCACCGGCGGTGCTGGTCACCCACGGTCGGGAAGAGGCGCTGGTTCACTACGCCCGGAAACGGGGCTATGCGGCAGCGGCGCTGTCTCTCGGCGGCTATGACGAGGAGAGCGCATGATCCCGTTCGCGACGCTGCTGGACGGGCTCGTGTTTTCGCCGCAGCGGAACGCCAAACTCAGGCTGATGGAGGAGTATTTCCGCAACGTCCCCGACCCGGACCGCGGTTATGGTTTGGCGGCACTCACCGGTAGTCTGTCGCTGCCCTACGCCAAGCCGTCTCTGGTACGGACGCTGACCGCGTCCCGCGTCGATCCGTACCTGTTCGAACTCTCCTACGACTATGTGGGTGATCTGGCTGAAACCGTGGCGCTGCTCTGGCCCCGCGGCGCCGGCGGGACCCCCAGCAGCCCATCAATCACCGTGATCGTCGAAACGCTTCACGACGCCGGCAAGCGAGACGTTCCGTCCCTCATCGAGGGCTGGCTCGATGCTCTCGACGCGAGCGGGCGCTACGCGTTGCTGAAGCTGGTGACCGGCGACTTGCGCGTTGGTGTTTCGGCGCGCCTCGCCAAGATCGCCCTGGCCCACATGGGGCAAGTCGATATTTCGCTCATCGAGGAAATGTGGCACGGCCTGGCGCCGCCTTACACGACGCTGTTCGCGTGGCTGGAGGGCCGGGCGACAGCGCCCGCGGTTTCGGCCGCGGCCACCTTCAGACCGCTGATGCTGGCCAATCCCATCGAGGAGGACGACCTGGCAAGGCTGTGCGCGGCCGACTATGCGGCCGAATGGAAGTGGGACGGCATTCGCGTCCAGTTGGTCAGCATGGGCGGCAACCACGCCTGCTATTCCCGGACCGGCGACGATTTGGCGGCCGCGTTCCCGGATCTCGTCGAGGTTCTTCCGTCGGATGTCGTCCTCGACGGTGAGTTGCTGGTCGTCCGCGACGGCGTCGTTGCCTCGTTCAACGACCTGCAGCAACGGTTGGGACGCAAACGCCCGTCGCGACTGCTGTGCGAACGGTATCCGGCGCATGTGCGACTGTATGACATCTTGTTCGAAGGCACGGACGACCTGCGGCCGGCCCCATTGACCCTGCGCCGACGGCGCCTCGAGGCCTGGTACGAGCAAACGCGGCCACCGAGAATGGACCTGTCGCCACTTTTGCCTTTCTCCTCCTGGTCCGAGTTGGCCTCCCGGCGGGATACCGCCAGGGACGCCGGGATCGAAGGGCTGATGCTGAAGCGCAAGGACAGCCCTTATCTCGCCGGACGGCCGAAAGGCCCCTGGTTCAAGTGGAAGCGGGCCCCGCTGACCGCCGATTGCGTCCTCATGTATGCCCAGCGTGGCCATGGCAAGCGCTCGTCCTATTACTCCGACTACACTTTCGGCTGTTGGCGGTCGGCGGACGGCACTCCGGAACTGGTGCCGGTCGGCAAGGCCTATTTCGGCTTTACCGATTCCGAGCTGCTCAAGCTGGACAAGTGGGTGCGCTCCAACACCATCGAGCGTTTCGGTCCGGTGCGGGCCCTCACCCCGGCGCTGGTTCTCGAGATTGCCTTCGATGGGGTCCAACGCTCCTCACGCCACAAGTCCGGGGTCGCCATGCGTTTTCCGCGCGTTCGTCGCATCCGTTGGGACAAGCCGGCGGCGGAAGCCGATCATCTCGATACGCTCGCCCGCCTGATCCCGGCATCGGCAACGGTGACCCGAGCGGGACAATCGTAACCCGAATTGGGCCCTCGCCACAAATTTGCCTTATTCGCCTCTGACGATCGCCTCCATCAATAGACGACGATCAGGGCGACGGGTGATGACCATCCGTAGCCTCGGATCGATAAAGCGGGCTCTAAGTGGGAGGAATACGTGCAAATACTGAGAAAGGCCTTCGTCGCGTTTGTTCTTTGTTTGTTCGCATCTGCCGCCCTGGCGGCCGGAGACTATGGAACCCCGGCCGAGGCGAAGGCGATGCTGGAAAAGGCCGTCGCCGCGCTGAAAGCGGACAAGGCGAAAGCACTGGCCGAATTCACCGCCGGCACCGGTGGTTTCAAGGATCGCGACCTCTATCCGTTCTGCGGTGGGCCCGATGGCAACTTCACGGCGCACCCGAAGTTGGTTGGGCAGAGCATGCGCAACCTGATGGATAAGAGCACGCCGCCGATAGCGATCGGCGAGGAGTTCTACAAAAACGCGCAGGAAGGTAAGTTCTCCGAGGTGACCTACATGTGGCCCCGGCCTGGCGATCCCGAGGCTAAGCCGGTGCAAAAGGTGGTCTTCATTACCAAGGTGGGCGACCAGGTGTGTGGCGTCGGCTACTACAAGTAACGGCACATTAGCTACCTGAGAACGAATGTTCTGATCCCCGTTTGGCAATGCCGAGCGGGGATTTTTCTTGCCCACTTACTCAGGGGAGGCGGGCAACCGCGGCCATCATTCGGATCTCGTCGCGGACGGGCCCAGGGCGGACGTCGTCGACGAGCGCGCTCAGCCACCGTTCCTGCGGACATCTGCCCCATCGATGGTTCCAACGGACGCCGGCCATGACCTCGCGAGCTTGATCGGGAAGTCGCTCCGGAAGCGGCAGGCCATTGAGGGTCGCCCAGACGCCCGCCCAGCAACGCCCGACGGCCCAGGGATTGTAACCACCGCCGCCCAAGACGAGCAGGCGAGGCGCGATCGCCATGACCGCCCGTATCGCCTCGAAAAACACCCGATTGGACAAGGCCAGTCCGGTCATGGGGTCATCCGCCAGGGCATCGCAGCCGCACTGGACGACCACCGCGTCTGGCCGGAATGCCGCCATCAGCGGTAACACGGCCTCGCCAAGAAGGAAGCTCATTTCGCTGTTATTGAAGCCGGCCGGAACCGGCAGGTTACGGGCAACGCCGCCCGCCCGGTCATAAAGCGAACCCGGGCCAGTTGCCGAGGCATCGGTGCGGGCCATGGGCCAGCGGCCGCTTTCATGGATCGACAGCGTGAAGACTCGCGGCTCGTCGGCGAACGCGGCTTGCACACCGTCGCCGAAATGAGCGTCCAGATCGAGATAGAACACCCGCTCAGGCCGTGATCGATGAGGGCAATAATGGCCAGCACCGGGTCATTGAACACGCAGTAGCCACTGGCCCGATCCGGGAGGCCGTGATGGGTTCCGCCCGCCGGATTATGAACGATGCCTCCCTTCACGATAAGCCGGGCGGCAAGCAGGGAAGCTCCGCAGGCTGTCGCCGGACGCCGAAACACCTCGCCATAGATGGGATTGCCGTTGATGCCGAGATTGAACCGCCGCCGATCATCCTCGCCAAGTTGCTGGTCCCGTTCTGCCCGCTGAACGGCGCCGATATAGTCCCGGCTGTGGAAGCGGGCCAGATCATCGACCGATGCTTGATCGGCTTCCCGGTATGCCGAGCTTGGGAGCCAACCCAAGGCGCGGCAGAGATCGACGCAAAGCGAAACGCGTGGAATGGCCAGCGGATGACCGGCGGCGTGCCGTGACGACCAGAAGATGTTGCTCCCGACCATGACGGGGGCAACCCCATCAACGAACACCGGTCGCCTCGCAGACGCTTGCGGTCCGCTCAACAAGTCAGGACAATCCGGCAGGCGTCGGCAAGAGGATCACTGTCATGCACACCCGTTCCCTTACCCAATGGCAGCACGACCACCTCTTCGATCAACACCTGCGCCAGCCAGGCGAACAAAGGGTTCTCTGGGTTATCGCCCTTACCGGCGCAACGATGGTTATCGAGGTCGCGGCCGGATTGACGTTTGGCTCGATGGCCTTGCTGGCCGACGGCCTGCACATGGGCTCGCACCTGGTGGCGCTGGCGACCGCTTGGCTCGCCTACGGCTATGCGCGCCGGCACGCCGATGATCGCCGCTTTAGCTTCGGAACCGGGAAGGTTAACGCTCTTGCCGGATATTCGAGCGCGATCGCGTTGCTGCTGGTCGCCCTCGCCATGGGGGTGGAAAGTGGGCGCCGACTGGCAAATCCGCCTGAGATCGCGTTCGGCGAGGCGCTTGCGGTCGCGGTACTGGGACTGCTGGTCAACGGCATAAGTGCCTGGCTGCTTGCCGATCATGATCATGACTCCGGCCACGCCCATCACCACGACCACAATCTGCGCGCCGCCTATCTGCACGTCTTGGCGGACATGGCCACGTCCGTCCTCGCCATCGCCGCTCTGTTGGCGGGCCTGCTGATGGGCTGGAGCTGGCTCGACGCGATCGCCGGGATCGTCGGTGCGCTGGTCATCTCTCGCTGGGCTTTCGGGCTCATGGGTGATACGGGCAATGTGCTGCTCGATCGACATTCGAACGACGCGACGCTGCAGCAAGTCCGAAACGCGATCGAACTGGAGAACGACCGGGTGAGCGATCTTCACGTCTGGTCCATTGGCAACGGGTATGCCGCCGCCATCACCGTCGTGACCGACGCGCCGCTACCGCCCACCCACTACAAGAGCCGCATCCCCGCATCGGCGCAGATCATTCATGCCACGGTCGAAGTGCATCGGTGCGAGGGCCACGAGGACTGAAGGTCGCCAAAGGACCCCCGCGTCCGCTTCGTTCATGGTTCAGCCGGAGACCGTGGCCACTCGTTCGTAGGCGGGCAGGGTCAAGAAGTCGATGAAGTCGGGCGGTGTCGCCACCTGCAAGAAGATATCCACCGCTTCCGGAAAACGACCTTTCCCGAAATGGGTCTGCCCGAGGCTGTCCTTCAACTTCACCACCTCTTGCTCAACCAGCGACCTGACCAACGCCTCGTCGATCAATCGCCCGTCGACGAGCCTTGCCCTATGCCTCAGCCACTGCCAGATCTGCGCCCTGCAGATTTCTGCCGTCGCCGCGTCTTCCATCAGGTTGTAGAGCGGAACGCATCCGAGCCCGCCCAGCCACGCCTCGATATACTGAATTCCGACGCGACAATTGTTGCGCAAGCCTTCCTCGGTGATCTCTCCCGCGGGCACCGCTAGGAGGTCCGCGGCGGCGATCAGGTCCGTATCTTGATCCCGGCTGATCTGGTTCGGTGCCGGCATGTGCGCATCGAACACCTGCTTCGCCACCGACACCAGGCCCGGATGGGCGACCCAGGTGCCGTCGTGGCCATCCTGCACCTCTCGCAGCTTGTCGGCCCGAACCCGCTCCAGCGCCGCTTCGGAGGCCGCCGCGTCGGCGCGGATTGGGATGAACGCTGCCATTCCGCCCATCGCATGCGCACCGCGACGATGACAGATGCGGATCAGAAGGCGGCTGTATGACCTCAGGAACGGCACCGTCATGGTGACGGCGTTGCGATCGGGCAGAACAAAGTCCGGCCGGTTACGGAACTTCTTGATGTAGCTGAAGATATAATCCCACCGCCCGCAGTTGAGACCGCTCGCGTAATCGCGGAGCTGGTAGAGGATTTCCTCCATTTCGAACACGGCGAGAATGGTCTCGATGAGCACGGTGGCTCTAATCGTGCCGTGCTGCAGTCCGAGCGCTTCTTCGGCGGCGGTGAAAACATCTGCCCACAGCTTCGCCTCCAGATGGCTTTCCAGCTTCGGAAGGTAGAAGTAAGGGCCGCTGCCCTTCGCCAACAGCGCCGAGGAATTGTGGTAGAGATAGAGGCCGAAGTCGAACAGGGACGCCGAAATCGGCTGCCCATCGACGAGAACATGAGCCTCGTCCAGATGCCAGCCGCGCGGCCGGACGACGATCACCGCCGTTTCCTTGCCGAGGCGATAGCTCTTCCCGGTCTCCGGATCATCGTATTGGATCGTTCCGGCGACCGCGTCCTGAAGATGGCGCTGACCCGAGACGACATTGGCCCAGGTCGGCGTCAACGAGTCCTCAAAATCAGCCATGAAGACGTTGGCACCGGAGTTGAGGGCATTGATGATCATTTTGCGCTCGACGGGACCGGTGATCTCCACGCGACGATCGACGAGATCGGCCGGGGCCGGCGGCACCCGCCAATTGCCGCGGCGAACCGTATCCGTCTCGGGCAGAAAACCCGGAAGCTGGCCGCGGTCCAGCCGCGCCTGCCGCTCGAGGCGGGCGTTGAGAAGAGCTTGGCGGGTCGACCGGAACCGACGCTCCAGGCCGGCGATGAACGCGAGAGCATCCGACGACAACACCGGAGCGACCTCCGGCGAAACCGGGGCGCGGATTGCTACGCCCGGCGCCGCCGCTCCGGGCGCTACCCGTTCGGCGCTCATTTGGTCATGCATCTGCTCCTCCCTCACTGATGATTTTTGCGCTACTTCAGCTTTTCTATTCGCCTCTGCATTGCCACTGATAGCCGGCAGCAACTCATTCCACATCATACAGTAACCGATCCCCGCCTGCCCGTTCCCGGCAAGCGAGCGAACGCCCGATAGGCAAATTTACGTATTTACCCCAACCAGGGTATATGATTACCTCAAACGGGCTACGCTACGGTGCCCTTCCATTCTTCGAAAGGAGCCCCGCCAATGCCAAACAAGCGGTCACGCGACCTTAATCGGGATGATATGGGGTGTGATCAGGCTTTATCCAAAACACTTCATTCTTCGTTCTCTTGTTGAAGCACAACAACTTACCGCTCAAAATCCTGGGCGGCTGTCGTCACGTGTGCCGCCGCTATCGCGTATCAATCCCATCCAAACATGATTTCCAGTCTCTCCGTTATATTTTTCACCTTTACTGAAAGTCGGCAACGATGACCGCATCCGCCCAGCCTTCGATTGATGCGATCGCATTGTTCGAACGCCAGATGTTTGGCGCCTTCGTGGACCATATGGTGGCGGCCGCATGCCTGCTCGAACCGCTACCGGGCGGCAACTTTCGCATTGTTGCCTCCAACGACCAGATGGACACGACACTGGAGTTCAATGGTCAGGTGTCCGGAAGAACGATCGACGAGGTTCTACCGCCGGCCGCAGCGCAAAGCCTGCGAGCGCATGCCCATCAGAGCATCAGCAACCGCACCGCCGTCGAATGGAACGGCTGCCTCACCTTCGGCGACACGCGGCAGTGGTGGCGAATGCTCCTCATGCCGCTCATCGGCCCCCGCGGACACATCACCGGCACTCTGGCCACAGTGATCGACATATCGACCATCGGCGCCGAAGAGATCGCTCTGCGCACCGAGCGCGACCGACTTCGCGACGCGCTTGAGTCCATCAACGAAGGGTTCGCGCTCTGGGACGCGGAAGATCGCCTCGTTTTCGCCAACCACCGCTATGCTTCGCTGTACAATAGTATGAATCCAGCGCCACAGCCGGGCGCCTCCTACGAGTCGCACCTGCGAGCCGCCGTCGCCGCCGGCCAGATCAGCCTGGACGGCCCGGCCGCGGATTGGATCGATGCGCGCTTGCGCGTCCGCCGGCAGGGCGACTTCGTGTGCGAGGAGTTGCTCAGCGACGGGCGCTGGATCGTTGCCACTGAGCGCCACACCCCCGACGGCGGCACGGTCGGGTTGCGCACCGACATCACCGAACGCAAGCGGCTGGAACACGTCGTCCGGCAGAGCCGCGCGTCCCTGCAGTCGATGATCGATTCCGTCGACGAGATGATCGCCATGCTGAACCACGAGTGCGTGGTGCTCGCCATCAACCGCTTCGGTGCCGCCTGCTTCGGACTGGAGCCGAGCGGCGTCGTCGGCCGCTCGCTGATCGAACTCGTCGATGCCAGTGAAGGAGACACCTTGCGCGGCCTCGTCCGCGCCGTTTTCGACAAGGCCGCTCGCGTGCAGCGGGAGTTTCCCTGGCGGGGCCGCTTCATGGATGTCAGCGGCCATCCGGTGATGGATGCCAATGGAAGGGCCATCGCAGCCTCGGTCTTCTCGCGCGATGTGACCGAGCGCCGCATGGCAGATGAAGCACTGCGCCTGTTGACCCGCGCGGTCGAGCAAAGCCCCACCGTCGTCATCATCACCAACCCGGACGGGATCATCGAATATATCAATCCCCGCTTTGTCGAAGTCACCGGCTATTCCTCTGAGGAGGCGATCGGCAAGAAGCACGCCATCGCTACGGATGCGCTATGCGCGGTGGAACAGCGCAAGATGCGCGATATGCTGGGTGAAGGGCGTACCTGGTCTGGCATCTTTAAATACACAAGACCCCAAGGCGATGCGTATTGGGTCTCTGCATCAATTTCTCCTGTAAAAAACAAGGCGGGACACACGACTCACTACATCTGTCTGCAAGAAGACATCACCGAAAGAATCGCCGCGGAAGAGGAAGCGCGAGATCATCAGCAGCAGATGATGCGTTACATGCGTATCGCGGCGATGGGCGAAATGGCTGCCGCCCTGGCGCATGAACTCAATCAACCGATCGCGGCCGTAGTCAATTATTGCAATGGGTCGCTGCGCCGTCTGAGCTCACAGACCGCCGACATCGCAGAAATCAAGACCGCCCTGAAGGACGCCCGTCACGAAGCAAAGCGCGCCAAAAACATCATTCAACATGTCGCCCGGTTCGTGCGAAAGGCGCCGCATCAGCGCACGACTCACAATCTTGCCACGTTGATCAGGTCGGTTGTCGCGCTTGCTCGTAAAGAAGTCGAACGCCATCACGTTGAGACCACCTTGGATCTCATGAACGATGGAATGGTTACAGTGAACCTGGTTGAAATAGAACAGGTTCTGCTTAATCTGATTCGCAATTCAACGGAGGCGATGGTGGAAATCGATCGGACCGCCCGTAGCCTCACCGTGCGATCGTGGCTGCTATCGTCCGAATTCACCGCCGTCAGCGTCTCCGACTCTGGGCGCGGCTTCGGTGTCGAGAATGCTGAAAAGATATTCGATCCGTTCTTTACGACAAAACCACAAGGGATGGGCATGGGGTTGGCGATCTGCCGCAATATCATCGAAGCTCACGGCGGCCGTATCTGGGCAGAAAATGGTATGAACGGTGGCGCGTCTTTCTTATTTACCCTTCCCCACGTGGAAGTCCACAATGGCGGCAGATAACAACGACGCCCTACACACCGGCGATGAGGAGCTCACTGACGGGGAAGGCGGCAGGGTCTCAGAGACGTCACCTGATCCGGTCGTTTTTGTCGTTGATGACCATCCCGGTATGCGCAAATCCCTCTGCTATCTGATTGAAGCGGCGGGGCTTGTGGTCCAGTCCTACGCATCTGCGCGTGATTTTCTCGACAATTATGATGCCGAGCGGAGCGGCTGTCTCGTCCTTGATATGCGCATGCCCGGTATGACTGGCCTTGATCTCCTCGACGAACTCACCACGCGCGGGGATGCTCGCCCCGCCATCATGATCACCGGGTTCGGCAGTGTGCCGAGCGCCGTCCGCGCGATGAAGGCCGGCGCCATCGATTTCCTGGAAAAGCCCTTTGATGACGACGAGCTCCTCGAGCGGATTCAGCAGGGATTGCAGCTCGATGCCATGTGGCGCAGGTGGCAGAACAAGAGCATCGACATCCTTGGCCGTCTCGCCTCACTCACTCCGCGTGAGCGCGAAGTGCTTGATCTTATTGTCGCCGGACACCGGACCCACGAAATTGCCGAGAGCCTCGGTGTCAGCGGCGGAACCGTGGCCGACCACCGACAACGGGTGATGCGCAAGATGAATGCCCGGACAGCGATCGACCTCGTCCGTTTGGTCTCCATGTGTCGCAAGTCATCGACCGCATCCTAGAACGGGCCTATGGTCCATGAAGACTGCTTGGATCGGGCGGCGGTGTCGTTCACCATGGAATTAGGTGGTGCGCCCAAATTCAGGCAGGGAAGGTGCACGTGTCCCGACAGCAGCCGCAACGACCGGTTGGGCGGCAGTGTTTCCCTGTCGCCAAGCGACTAGGCTCTACCGAATGACCTTTTTTATTGTGCTTTGACCAGGAAAGAAGCTGACGAGTGATGAGACGGTTGTCGTTTATTCCGCGCCTTCTTCAGGATTCTGATCCAGCGCTCGTTATCTGTATTATGTTTTTGCCGATCGTTTGGGGTACAATTATCAATATCGGTGCCTTCAGTCTTGAACCTTTTCACATTTCCATGTTTCTGATTATAGGCATGACGTTTTATCGGCCGAGCGCTTATGGCCGTGCCTTTGCCATTATCCAATACCACTGGATTTTCTTTGTCGGATTTTTTGCCTATCTCTTTCTCAATCTTGTGTCCTACATACAAACCCTTGACGGAAAGGCCCTGGATGCCTTCGTAATCAAGCAGATCGCCTTTGTGATCATGGGTTTGGCGGTTGCCGTTCGTGTTACGGAGCGGCGGTCCATGTCGGCGACGCTGTATGTGGGCGGTGCGCTTAGCATGTTCACATTCTTGCTCGCCCTGGCCTATTCGGCCTACACGGCGGGGACCAGCCTGGTTGCAGCGCTTGCCGGTCTGGTGGCCTCCGGGAGCTATCAAGCCTGGACTTTCGGCTTTTTGCGCCACGTCTTTAATGCGTTTTCATCGCATAATGCCGCCGCCGATCTCGAATTTGTGACCGCCTTGAAAAACAATGTCGCAACAGGTCTTCTCATTGCGTACATTTGTTTTCGTGCTGGCGCCACACGTTTTCATAACAACCTCGGTGCAAAAGTTGTCGATATCTTTATTTCAGCATTATTTTTAGTTTGTATTGTTATGATGCTAAGCCGATCCGTCGTGCTCGCTCTCCTTCTGGTCATTATGATCGTAATCGTAGTCGATGCGATTGCCCGCAATAATGCAACCGTTTTTATTTCGGTGTTGGTGGCGGTCGCCGCCGGCATGGTTCTGTTCATGGCGTTGCCGGACACTGTTATCGAAGCTCTCCAGTCGCGTTTTGAGGACACCGGATCCTACGACTCCCGTGTCGAAGTCTATGCGATCGCTATTCCTCTGATCGAAAAGCACTTCTGGATCGGGCAGGGCATCGGCGCTCCTCTACCGAATCCCAACGATTCCATTCACAATCTCTTTCTGTCCGCTTGGTTCAATACCGGTATTCTCGGCTTCCTGACCTCCGCATGGTTCTGGCTCACCGCGGTGGCAATGGTTTGCTTGCGCATTTTGGAGGTCATGCTGGGGCGCTATCGATCCTCGTACGAATTGACGATTTTCCATGCTTGGATTGCGGTTGTCCCCATTATGGGATTGTTTCGTTGCTGGCTGATCGGTGGCGGCAATCTGAACTTTTCCGCTTGGTTCTCGCTGGGACTGTTTTTTGCCATCCTGTATCAAGAAAAGGTGATGCAGAAGGTACCCGCAGGCCAGCAAAAGACGGGCGCACCGCTGACCGCCTTGCCCAGGTGAAATCCGGGACGCCATTACGCGGTTGCGCGTCCGTTGCTTTTGATTTCCTTCTGAGTGGAGACATTATAGCCGCCCGCGACAACCGCCCCGGCCGTCCCACTCCTTAGAGATCGTTCAAGCGGCTCCCAACCTGCGGCTCCGCTCCGACCCTACTACCAGTGTCCGTCATCCGTAGGCGCACACATCGTCGTCACGACCGGAGTTGCATCGGAGGACGCACCCCGTTACTCGGTGGAGTGACGCAGGCGAGGAGGTGCGCATGACCGGACGGACATTGCATCCCGAGACATTGGCGCTGCATGCCGGATATCGCAGCGACCCGGCAACCGGCGCCGTCGCGGTGCCGATCTACCAGACGACGTCGTACCAGTTCCGGGACACGGATCACGCGGCCAGCCTGTTTGCGCTGCAGGAACTGGGCAACATCTACACCCGCATCATGAACCCCACCACTGACGTCCTCGAGCAGAGGATTGCGGCGCTGGAGGGTGGGGTCGCCGCGCTGGCGGTAGCATCGGGGCAGGCCGCCTCCGCCCTCGCCATTCAAAACCTCGCCGTGGCCGGCGATAATATCGTCAGTTCCACCGACCTCTACGGCGGAACCTGGAACCTGTTCGCCAATACCCTCAAACAGCAAGGCATCGAGGTCCGCTTCGTCGATCCCGCCGATCCGGCGCAGTTTGGTGCCGCCACCGACGCCCGGACCCGCGCCTACTACGCGGAGACTCTCCCCAACCCCAAACTCACCGTCTTTCCCATTGCCGAGGTGGCTGCGATTGGCCGGCCGCTCGGCATTCCCCTGATCATGGACAACACCGCGGCGCCACTCCTTGCCCGTCCCTTCGCGCACGGCGCCACCATCATCGTCTATTCGGCCACCAAGTATCTGGGCGGGCACGGCAATTCGATCGGCGGCCTGATCATCGATGGCGGCAACTTCGATTGGAGCGCACAGCCGGAGCGGCAGCCGCGGCTAAACTCGCCGGACCCCAGCTATCACGGCGCCATTTGGACGGAGGCGGCAAAGCCGCTGGGGCCGATCGCTTACATATTGAAGGCGCGGGTGACCCTGCTTCGCGACCTGGGACCAGCGCTCAGTCCGTTCAACGCTTTCTTGATTCTGCAAGGGATCGAGACGCTGGCGCTGCGGATGCGGGCGCTGAGCGCCAACGCCGAGGCCGTCGCTCGCTTCCTGACCGAAAGCTCCGCCGTCCGTCGCGTCACCTATCCGTCGTTACATGCGGGTGAACAACGCCGTCGCGCCGACACCTATCTGTCAGGTGGCTTCGGCGGCCTCATCGTCTTCGAACTAAAGGACGGACTGGAGGCCGGTCGCCGCTTCATCGACGCCCTGCGCCTGTTTTATCACGTGGCCAACATCGGCGATGCGCGCAGCCTCGCCATTCATCCGGCCTCCACCACCCATTCGCAACTCACGGTGGCGGAGCAGCTCGCAAGCGGCGTTAAGGAGGGAGACGTACGCCTATCCATCGGCATCGAGCACATTGACGATCTCCTCGCCGATCTCGATCAGGCGTTGAAAGCGGTGCAGTGACCTTTTTCAGAGCGCTGCGATTGCCCCCAACCGCCGCCAGCGCCCTGTCGTTCCGCCGCTGCAAGGCGTTGGCGCAGTGGTTTGATTGCACGGTCCTTGAGCTTAGCCGGGAAATGCGGCTGTCGTATCTGCCGCCGCTGATGGTCTATGCGGCGGCAGGCGTATCCGGCCTCACCGGCATTGTCGGCGTTTTTTTCGTCAAGGATCACCTGGGCCTGTCTGCAGCCTTCATTGCCGCCCTCGGCTTCTGGGCAGGAATTCCATGGGCGCTGAAGATGCCCCTCGGGCACCTCGTCGACCTCATCTGGAAGCACAAGTCGGCGATGGTGTACCTGGGCGCCGCCCTGCTGGCGGCCAGTTTGTTGATCATGGTCGGCCTCCTCCACGATCGGGAAGCGATGCAACAGGTCATGCCGGTCGAAGCGTGGTACGTGTTGTCGACCCTGCTCGCTCCCATCGGCTTTGTCTTGCAAGACGTCGTCGCCGACGCCATGACCGTCGAGGCCGTTCCGCGCATGGATGGGCAAGGCTGCCCCATTGATGCCGATCAGCGCAAGCTGATGAACACGACGGTACAGACTCTCGGGCGCGTCGCCATCATCGGCGGCGGCGTCCTCGTGAGCCTGATCAATGTCTATCTCTTCCGCGGCGTCGACCAGATGGCCGAGCCGGAAAAATCCCTGATCTATCAACAAGTCTATCTGGCCGCGTTGATCGTTCCGCTGCTGTCGGTGTCGGGCGTCGTCCTCGCCTCCTGTCTCCGACGCCGACAGGTGCGCGCGCTCCGGCGCCGGGGTCTTTCCGAGGCAGCGGGCGCGCTCGCCACCGTTCGACCCGCTCACGTCGCACCAAACTGGTGGATCCTCGGCGGCAGTCTCGTTTTCGCGGCCTTTTCGCTCGGTGTGGGCGTAACCGGACTGCGTTTCTCGCAAGAGTTGATCTTCGTCGGATCGCTGGCCATCGTCGCCTTTCTCATGCGTAGGCTGCTGAGCGTCCTCGAACCCGCGTCCCGGCGCACGCTCGTCGGCACAGCGATCGTCATTTTTGCGTATCGCGCCGCGCCAACACCCGGACCGGGCGTCACCTGGTGGATGATCGACGAGTTGCACTTCGATCAGCAGTTTCTGTCGGTGCTGGCACTGTTCGCGAGCGGCCTGACCCTGCTGTGCCTTTTTGTCTTTCGCCGCTCGATCGCCGGGCACTCCATCGCTCGCATCATTTTCGTGCTGGCGGTGGTCGGCGGCCTCCTCGGACTGCCCCTTCTCGGCATGTTTTACGGACTGCACCATTGGACCGCCGCGATGACGGGCGGTGTGGTCGATGCACGTTTCATCGCGGTCATCGATACGGCTTTGGAATCGCCACTGATGCAGATTGCGATGATCCCCATGCTGGCCTGGATCGCCAATTCGGCACCGATGGGACTGAAGGCGACGTACTTCGCGGTAATGGCATCGTTCACCAACCTGGCGCTCGCCCTTGGTCAACTCGGGACCAAATACATCAACCAGATCTTTGTCGTCACCCGGCAAGTGGTCGATCCGACAACCTCTGCCGTCACCGTTGATGCCGACTACAGCCAACTTGGCCAGCTGATGATCACCGCCGGCTTCCTTTCTTTCGTGCTGCCCGTCGTCGCCATTTTCGCAACCCGCCGGCTCCGGCTCGGCACAGAGTAGCCGGGAGCCGACGCTCGCCGGCGCCTCTCCGCCACTATCGTTGTCGTGGTGTCCCCCCGCCGGCGCTTTCAAGGAGACGCAAGTATGGTCGCCCTCTCGCTTTCCTTTCGCAAGCCGGCGGAATGGTCCCCATCCGTCTTCGTTCATTTCTGGAATGGTCGACCGAACGGCAGCGGCACGACGTGGCCGGGCCTTCCCATGTCGGCCGAAGCCGACGGCTGGTTCCGTGTCGTTCTAGCCGACGTCTCGGAGGCGGATCTCGTCTTCAACGATGGAGCGGGCCGGCAGACGCCTGACCTTCATCGTCGCGGCGATGGCTGGTACGACCCCGGAACGGGATGGCAGGACTCGGCATCGACGGGCTCGCCGGCGTCGACAGCAACCATTTCCGCCGAGGCGCCGCCCGCGCCGATGTCCGCACCTGTCGAGGTGCCGTTGACCGGCACCGATTTCCGCGAGGAAACCATCTACTTTTTGATCACGACCAGGTTTTATGACGGCGATCCGTCCAACAACTTTTTCTGCCGCGATCGAATTGCCTTCGACGCCCACGGGCAACCGACCGATCCCCATTGGCGGGGCGACTTCAAGGGACTGATGGAGCGCCTCGACTACATCCGCGACCTGGGCTTCACCGCCATCTGGATTACGCCGCCGGTAGAGAACCGCTCAGGGCTCGACTACCATGGTTATCACCCCTACGACTGGACCCGCATCGACCCCCGTCTGGAAAGCCCCGGAGCGACCTACCAGGACCTGATCGACGCCGCCCACGCCCGCGGCATCAAGATCATCCAGGACGTGGTGATCAACCATTCCTGTCAATTCGGCATTCGTGGCGTCGTCCATGTGGATCACCTGCCCATCAAGTACTACGTGCCGCAAGGCTCCGAGCAGGGCCGGATCAATTACGGGCCCTATCAGGGAAACCTCGGCAACTACGCTTGGCCAAATCGCGACGACATCGATAATCTCCTCGCCCCGGATTGGTACCGCGAGCGGCACGTCACCGATCCGGAAGGGCGCCTGCCCCTGGTCGATCCGAAGACGGGGGAGACCCTTCCGCGACCCGGTTACCAACCAGGACGCTTCTTCGGCGTCGATGCCGGAACGCTCGATCCCAACTGGTACCACCAGGAGGGCTTTATCGCCGGCGGTGATTGGGAAAGCGCCCATCCGCTCCAGCAAAAGCACATCGCCGGCGACTGCCTCGACCTGGCAACCGAGCGGCAGAACGTCAAGGATTACCTCATCGGGGCGATCAATCGCTACCTGGACATGGGTGTGGACGCTCTGCGCATCGATACGGTCAAACATATCGAGCGGGGCAACCTGCTCGAATACGTGAATGCCTGGAAGGCCCACAAGCCCAGCCTATTTGTCTTCGGCGAGAACCTGGTTAAGGGGTACGGCTGGGGCGGCATGGGGGGCGGCGACAACGGCCCGTCGCCCATTCGTCCCTGGTGGTACACCCGCCTCGGCAATGACCCGCGCGACCCCAGATCCGGCGGCGACTCCGGCTTTGCCGTCCTCGACTTCGGCCTGTTTTCCTCGTTCCGCGATAACGTCAGCCGTGGCCATTACCAGGGGATGGCGCAAGCGATGTCCATGGACTGGATCTATGGCGATCCGACGACGCTGATCACCTTCCTCCAGAACCACGATGTGGGGCCGGACAACGATTTCCGCTTCCGCTTCAAGGGTGAACAATGGATGGCGGCGGCGGCCTACAATGTCCTGTGGACGGTGCGCGGGATTCCTTGCCTTTATTACGGGGAGGAAATCGAGTTCATGAAGGGGGCGCCACAAGACATCGTCGAGCAAAATGACACCCTCGATCGAACCGGCCGCGCCTACTTCGGCGATCACCTCACCGACGAGCGGCTCGCCGAAACCCAATCCCATCCCCTCTATCAGCACATCAAGCGTCTTAACCAAATCCGCAGATCGGTCGCCGCCCTGCAGAAGGGGCAGATGCGTGACATCCACGAATGGGGCGGCGGCATGAGTTTCATCCGCGATTTCGACAACGGCCGCAGTTACGCGGTGGTTGGCCTCGCCATCGGCGGGGATACGGATATCGGCGTCGGCAACATCCGCAACGGTACCTATCGGGATGCGATCAGCGGGCGAGCGGTGACCGTCGGCGACGGCAACCTGTCGTTCCACGTGCGGAGTAATTCTGCCGGCATTTATGTCCTGGACGGTCCAGGCAAAATCGGCGTTGACGGCCTCTATCTCCGTTGATGCCAATCCCCGGTGGGTGTTGCGGCACCCGGAAGCAATATCTCTGGCTGCACCGGGAGTGGCGACGAAGCGTCGCGGTCCTGCGGTCAGGACCGCGACGCGACGCCCGCCGGTATTCGTACCCGCAAGTTACCTGGAATAATACTTGCGGACGTCCTTATAGAAGTAGCCGGCATCGCCACCGCTGTACTGAGCCTGCCGGCGCGGATTGACCATCGACAAGACCGCCGCCACCGGACCACGTCGGGTTTCGTTCAGGCGTGAGAGGGCGAGCGTCGCCACTTCTCGTGTCGTCTTGCCCCACCGGATGACGAAGACGGTGAAATCCGCGTCAACCGAGAGGACGAGGGCGTCGGTCGCCGCCATCAGCGGCGGAGAATCGATGATAATCGAGTCGAATTCCTTGCCCAGCGCGTCGAGAAGCGCCCGTAGTCGCGGCGATCCAAAAATCGCCGACGGATCGGAAACGGCCCGGCCCGCCGGGATGACGAACACGCCGGACGCCTCGTCTTTGTACAGTGCCTGGGCAAGCGTGGCCTTGCCGAGAACAATGTCAGCCAAGCCCGGATCTCTCGGGTTGCCAAAAATGCGATGCATGGTCGGCCGGCGCAGATCGCCCTCGATGAGCACCGTCTTATGACCGGCGATCGCCCTCGCCCGCGCAAGCGATGCGGCGATCGTCGTCTTGCCCTCGCCGGGCAGCGACGACGACACCAGGATCCGCTTCAGCGGCGTATCGGCCGATGAAATCAGCAGCCGTGTCGACAACGACCGGACCGACTCGCTGAACATGGATCCGGGCTGATCGACGATGAGAGCGGCCGGGGACTTCCGCTGACTACGATGCTCGATCCGAGGCACTAACGTCAGGGTGCGCACACCTGTGGCCTGCTGCACCTGGCTGCTGTCGCGGAAACCACGCTCCAACTGCTCGATGACGAAGATCAGGAACAACCCGATGATCGTCGCTAAGACGAGGGCGATGGCGAGGAAGATCTTGACCGGCGGGAACGACGGCTCCACCGGAATGACAGCCTTCGAAATCACACGGGCATCCGGCTGAAAGGCTCCACCCTCCTGCTGCGAGCGAAGCTGCTCGGAGCGGGCGAGGAACGCCTCCAGGATCGAGCGGTTCGCATCCACGTCCCGTTCGAGGGCGCGCAACTGAACGTCGGCGGTATTGGACTGGCTGAGATTGCCCTTCAACTGCTGAAGGGTGGCGTCGAGGCGCTGCTCACGACCGCGGGCCACACTGAGCTCGCTTTCGATGCCGCTGGCCACCTTTCGCACTTCGACCGCGATCTTCGCCTGAATATCGGCCAACGCGGCGCGAGCGGCGATGATTTTGGGATGCCGGTCACCCAGGTCTTGCGAGAGTTCGGCAACAGAACGCTTCGCCAGCGTCTCCTGATTGGACAGTTCGAGAAGGATAGGAGACTGGAGAACCTCCGCAGCTGACTGAGCGCCGCTGGGCGACCGGGCCATGCGCTGGATCTGGGTCAGCCGGGATTCGAGATCGCTGCGCGATGTGCGGGCCACGATGAGCTGCGTGTTGATGTCGGAGATTTGCTGTTCGATCAGCGTTCCCCGCGTGCCGCTCAACAGACCCGATTTGCTGCGAAACGCCTCCACCGCCTTTTCAGAGTCGACGACATTGCGACGCAGTTCTACGATTTTTCCCGCTAGCCAGTCGGCCCCCTTGCGGGTGGCTTCATACTTCGCATCCAACTGATCGGTGATGTACAGGTCGGTAAGCTTGTTGGTGACCTGGGCCGCTCGTTCCGGGCTCGCCGAAGTGAACTCGACGTTGATAACCCATGAACCGGTTCCGGGAGTAACCGATAAGTTCTCCTGGAAGGTTTCCACCGTCTCGACGTATTGCTGCTGGCGTATCTGTTCTTCCGTCAGCGGCGGAGGCAGCGGGACGCCAAGCCAAGTCTTCAGGGTGTCAATGCCTGGTTTGACGTAACCCTTGACGATCTGAATGATCGTCGGATCGCGAAGTGCAATGTTGAATTCCGGATCCTGGGTGAGGTTGAGGGCATCAACCACCTTGCCCGACAATTCCGTCGACTTGAGAACGGCTACCTCGCTCTGGACAGCCTCGGGTTCGGTGGGAATACTCGATATCGCGGATTGGAACTCGTTCAGCGTCCGATCGCGGTTGCCGATCAAGATGCTTGCGTCGGCCGAATACAGTGGCGTCATGAGGAACGTGACCAGTCCCGCCAACACCATGAACGCGGTAACGACCCCCACCAGGAACCATCGCCGCGACCATACCTTGCGCAGCAACTCGCCAATGCCGAGTTCGGTCGGCGGCGCGTCGATGGGCCGAGAGGCACGAAACTCCGGTACGAGATCCTGCTGATCAATCCTGTTCACGCTCTATTCCTCACGTGCTAAATCGGCCTGTGCATAGCTTTAGGATCCCACCCGATCCCGGCGGGAGCTTGCAATAAACGGGCAGCGGCCCCCGATCCGCGCGAGGCCAATATCGGTCTTGTTCCAACTCTCGCAATATCGCGCCTTTTAGGTGAGACAAGGGCAAGGGCGCCCTGCCACATTTCGCGCAAACATGCCTTTTCTCCCGGCCAAGCCATGGAAATCGCTCAATAATGGAGAGGCCGTCCCCGTCACGCGCGCCAACTTGCTACCCCCTGGCTCGGGCTTGCCCACGCAGCCACCTTGGTGTCCTGGGCTCGAAGGCGAAGCCTCCGTTTTGTGATGGACGCTCGCCACGAGCTTCGACATTTGGGATCAAATGCCAATGACGTAAAGCGATGAAGAGCATCGCTAGAGTGTGCATCGAAAGCAATCGATCCCGGAATTCCGGAACCACACTAAGAGCCAATACAGTACTTGGGCCACCGACCATCAACGTACCTCCCTGGCAACGAGTTGGCTAGGCCCGCATCTCGCGCGTGCACACTAGTCACCGTTCACACGTGCTGTCCAGCATTTTCCTCGTATCAGTGGTGTCGAAACCTTACTGTTTGGCAATCATTTAGTCATCTGCGTCAGTAAAGGCAGAGCGCCCGGTTCTGCATGGCCGTCGCGCGAGTATCTGCGCTTTTGCGAAAACATAACGTGACGAGGGTCACAGGGAATGGCTAAGGGGGCTGCTATTTCACTCCCGGCCGTCCCTGATCGGAACCTGCGATGCAATTTTTAGTATGCAGCCTGCAGGAACGCAGGCTTGGGGCGGCGACGGATTTCGGATATCTAGCGGGCTGCCGAGCCTCCTGGCGCCGTGTTTCTTCACCAGGGGATGCGAACCCCGATGACATTGGCGGAAACGACGATCCAGGCGGAACCAGTCGCCCGGCCTTCCTATCCGTCTCCATCTTGAGAAAGGTGATGTCCGGTCATGCCGGTTAAGAAAGGGCTCTCCCTCAAGCTCGCGGCGTTGGTCAGCATGGTAATGCGCGCCGCCGCTGGCGTGCTCGAAATTTTGATGGGCGCGGTCACGGCGCGCATCCTGACCCTGCAAGACCTCGGCATTTTCTTTCTGTTTCAACAATTTGTTCGCGTGGCCGGTCTAGGTGCATCGTTCGGCTTGCCGACCGCGCTGTTAAAAGTCATTGGAATATCAAGCAACGCCGGTGATTGGAGAGCGGTACGGACAACACTGAGGCAAAGCTTATGGCTTCTCCTCCTAGCTAGCATCGGCTGCGCCATCCTCTACGCGGCGAGCTGGCCTTTCTTCGCCGATTCCCTATTCGGGGAATACCTTTCCATATCTTCTGCAGCACTTATTTTTGGAATTGTCGTTACCCGTGCCATTGAATTGACTGGTTCAGCATTTTTCCGTGGGGTTCGACTTTACAGCCTCGGAACGTTCTTGATGAGCGTTCCTCGCCAAATAGGCGTCGTCGCCGTTGCCGGCATCTTTTGGTTGATTGGCAAACATACCGACATAGAGACTGTTTTGGTTTTTTACTTTATTGTAACTATTATTCTTAGTGTTGGCATATTCATACTCATCGTTCAGTATATGCGTGGACGATCAGGCGGCGACGGCAGCACCGGAGAGAAATCGCTGCGAAGCATGGCAGAGTTGAATTTTCCGCTGATGCTGCAAGCCGTACTGGCGGAGCTTGCGCTTCGCGTCGACCTGTGGGTGCTCGGATTTTTCGGATCCAAAGCCGACGTGGCGATCTACGGGGCCGCGCAGCGGCTAACCCTGCTCGTCCTATTTATCATGACCAGTATCAATCTGGTTATTCCGCCAGCCTTGGCTACGGCCTACAAACAGGGAAACCTGAAGAACCTCCAGTGGATGACCCGAGCAACCGCCACCGCCGGCTTCCTCTTCGCTCTGCCGTTCACCGCCCTCTTTGTCTTCTTCCCGAAAACGATCATGGGCACGGTATATGGACCGAGCTTCGAGGCAGGCGCCGTCGTGCTCATCTTGCTGGCCATCGGCCGGTTCAGCGGTGCTGCATCGGGCAATCGCATCCAGCTGCTGCAAATGACGGGCAACCATGCCCTCATCACCAAGAACAGCATCGTTTTCATGCTCATCTCGTTTGCCCTCTGTGTCGCGCTCGTCGGCGAATATGGCCCTGAGGGGGTTGCCGCCGGCGCGGCGATCAGCATGATCGTCAGAAACTTCGTCCTCTCCCACTACTGTCGAAAGCTGGTTGGCGTATCCACATTTCCGTCGTTCCGCCCGGCCGATCTGGCGCGCCTTCTCAAGATGCGCCGCCAACCGCGCAAAGAAAAGGCGAGCGAGCCCCCCTCACAGGACTAAGCCAAGAGACATAAATGGGATCATCTTCATTGTCCCCGGACGGTCACGAAAACATCCTGTTCCATATCGGATACCACAAGACAGCGTCGACCTTCTTACAGGACAAGCTGTTCATGAGTGAGCCACACGGCTTTATCCGGTTTTCAGGGCGCTACCGACTCATTAATGAGAACTTTATTGCTGCAAACAGCTTCCATCAGGTATCCGATGGCTTTATCGCGCAAATCAATAGCGAAGCCCTGGCGGCGGCGGCGCGCGACAAGACGCTGGTGGTGTCCCACGAACGCCTGTCGGGATATCCGGCTTCGGGTGGCTTCGACAGTCGCCTCATTGCCGATCGCATCCGCTCCAACTTCCCGGGAGCGCGAGTTTTGATCGTGATCCGGGAACAAAAGAGCTTTATCCGTTCCATGTACAGCCAGTACATCACCGACGGCGGCGATCTCTGCTTCAGACGCTTTCTCAATCCTCCTGAACCACATATTTGCCGTGTTCCCGGATGGAGCTTTGATTACGCCCGATACGACCGGCTTATCGCCCATTACATCGGTCTCTTCGGCAAAGATCGTGTCTGCGTTCTCCCCTTCGAGATGTTTCGCCGTGATCATCAGGCGTTCATCGACCGGATTGTTTCCTTCTGTGACCGCAGTCCGGCCAACATGCCGGCGTTGCCGGCAGACCCGGTGAACGTTCGACGCCCGCTGGTCATGCAGACAGCCGCCCGCCTGATCAATCGCTTCGTTTTCCGGACCCAGCTTAGCCCGCACGGCCTAGTCAAGGCTCGCCGCGGCAAGAGTCCGGTCGAGGTGCTGCGTCCGCTGTTTAACCTCTTCGGCCGTAGCTTCATTGAACGGCGCATGGATGCTCGGCTTCGGTCACAGGTGAACGAGGCCGTCGGCCAGCGTTACGCCGAGAGCAACCGGATCACCCGTGATCTGATCGGAACGGACCTCGCCGGTTACGGCTATCCCTGCGGGAACTGACGATTGACCAGCGACGGCTCGGCGTCCGGCATGCTGATGCGCTCAGGAGAAAGGCGTCCCCGCGTTCCCCACAAAAGTCGTTGCCGATCCCCACGTCGTTCGCATCTCTTCTGCCAACATCGGCCTACTGCGCGTTCGCTAACCTATTGAGACAAAAGGGCGAATGATGGTGCCGCGGAGTGGAATTGAACCACCGACCCCGTCCTTACCAAGGACGTGCTCTGCCCCTGAGCTACCGCGGCGTGAAGATCGGATCGATTGTCGCGGCGCACGGTGCCACGAGCGAACGGGGATGGCAAGGGCGCGCTTGACCGCATTCGCCGAACGCGTCATGTTGCACTGCAATGAAAACGTCATCCACAGGCAAACCCGGTCGGTTAGGCCGCGGGGTTCTGGAAAATCGCCGAGAACGGCTGGCGGCCGCACTGCGTGACAATCTCCGTAAGCGCAAGGGCCAAGCCCGAATTCGTGATCGTGCGAACTCCTCCACCGAGGAGCACTTGAGCCAGGACGGCGTCTCCGAGTAAATCATCGGTGCTGCACGTCGATGACGGGGCGGACGGCAGCGACGACGGGTGACCACGCTCCCCTCTCCCATAAAGTGATCCGGGCATGGACCGCATCCACATACGCGGCGGGCACAGGCTTCGCGGCGAGATTCCGATCAGTGGTGCCAAGAATGCGGCTTTGCCGCTGATGGCAGCTTGCCTGCTGACCGACGAAACGCTCTCGCTCCAGAACATCCCCGTTGTCGTCGATATCGCCAGCATGGGCAGCCTCCTGAGCGAATTGGGCGTTGGCATAGCGATCGATGCCGGCCACGCCTATGGCCAGACGATCGATCTGACGGCGCGGGACGTGCAGGACATTACTGCCCCCTATGAACTTGTTCGCAAAATGCGCGCATCGGTGGTCGTTCTCGGGCCGCTCGTCGCACGCTGTGGCCATGCAAGGGTCTCGCTTCCCGGTGGCTGCGCCATTGGAACCCGGCCGATCGATTATCATCTGCGAGCCTTGGCTCAACTCGGGGCCGAGATCGAGCTGGCGAACGGTTACGTCGAGGCCAGCGCACCGCCGGGCGGGCTGCGGGGGGCGGACATCACCTTTCCGGCGGTCACCGTCACCGGCACCGAGAATGTGCTCATGGCGGCAACCCTCGCCCAGGGCGAGACGGTTCTTCGCAATGCGGCGCGTGAGCCCGAGGTCGTGGACCTTGCCCGTTGCTTGCAAGCGATGGGGGCCGATATCGAAGGCGTGGGTACCGACACCCTCCGCATCCGGGGCCGCGATCGGCTGCACGGAGCCGGTCACACCGTGCTGCCGGATCGGATCGAATGCGGGACATATGCGGTGGCGGCAGCGATGACCGGCGGCGACGTCGAATTGACCGGAGCCGGGATAGAGCTGATCAAGTCCGTCGCCGAGGTGCTGTCGGCGGCAGGGGTGGAATTGACGCCGACGCAACGGGGCTTCCGGGTGTCGCGCTGCAACGGTCCATTGACCGGCGTCGACGTGATGACCGAGCCGTTTCCGGGCTTCCCGACCGATATGCAAGCGCAGTTGATGGCGCTGATGTCGATCGCTCAAGGCGCCGCCATGATTACCGAAACCGTGTTCGAAAACCGGTTCATGCACGTCCCCGAACTGTGCCGCATGGGCGCCAACATCAATGTTCACGGCTCTTCGGCGATCGTCCGCGGCGTGACACAGTTGTCCGGTGCGCCGGTGATGGCAACCGATCTTCGGGCGTCCGTTTCGTTGGTGCTGGCCGGCCTTGCGGCGCGAGGCGAAACGGTGATCAACCGGGTTTATCACCTGGATCGGGGTTACGAACGCCTCGAAGCAAAGCTCGCCGGTTGCGATGCCGATATCGAGCGGATCACACGGGCTTCATAGCACCGGGTAAAGCGTACCGACAACCTCTGTCGTTCGCGGAACCAATCCGGCGCTGTGGTCATCTGTCCTTTTGGAGCCTGAACGCTCGGCCTTGGACCTCTGGACTTCGCTCCGCTCTCGGCTTAAGCGATCCCTGAGCTCAAAGGCCTGAAGTTCAAAAGGCTGAGGTCCAACGGCCTGAACCCAAAAGAAGGAGCCGTCGCATTGCCGCCCGAACCGCTGATCCTTGCCGTCCCGAAGGGTCGCATTCTCGATGAGGCCGAGCCTCTCCTTCGCGCGATCGGCATCGAACCGGAACCGGCATTCGCCGATGAGCATTCCCGCCAGCTGTGTTTCGCGACCAATCAGGAGGAGCTTCGCATTATTCGCGTCCGCTCTTTCGATGTGGCCACCTTCGTCGCCTTCGGTGCCGCTCAATTCGGGATTGTCGGCAGCGACGTACTGATGGAGTTTGACTATCAGGAAATTTACGCACCGCTCGATCTCGGCATCGGCCGTTGCCGCATGTCCATCTGCGAGCCCAAGTCCTTATCGTCGGAGGACGACATCAGCAGCTGGAGCCATGTTCGCATCGCCACCAAGTACCCAAACCTGACAACGCGCTATTTCGCCAGTCGCGGTGTCCACGCCGAATGCGTGCACCTGAACGGCGCCATGGAGCTGGCACCGGCGTTGGGGCTGTGCAGGCGGATCGTCGACCTGGTGTCGACGGGCTCGACCCTGAAGGCGAACGGGCTGACGGAGGTCGGCCAGATTGCCGAGGTCTCGTCCCGGCTGGCGGTCAACCGAACGGCGTTGAAGACGCGCCCGCGGCAGATCGGCGGTTGGATTCAGCGCTTTCGGGAGGCCGTTGATGCCACAGCGGCTTGACGCGCGCGATCCCGGCTTCGCCGCCGCCTTCGATGCCATCCTGGTGGCGAAGCGAGAGGCGGCCGCCGATGTGGATGCCGCGACCGCCGCGATCGTTGACACCGTCCGCAGCGCCGGCGACGCCGCCGTCCTGGACTATACCCGCCGTTTCGACGGTCTCGATCTGCGGGCAGATCAGCTGAGGATCGACGCCGCCGAGGTTCAGCGCGCGGAAGCCGCTTGCGCTCCGGAGACGCTCGCCGCCCTCGCCTTCGCCGCCGACCGCATCACCGCATTTCACGCGCGGCAGAAACCGACCGATTTGGATTACACCGATGAGCAGGGGGTTCGTCTCGGTTATCGCTGGACACCAATCGATGCGGCCGGCCTCTATGTGCCAGGTGGGACCGCCGCCTATCCCTCCTCGGTGCTGATGAATGCGCTCCCGGCGAAAACGGCGGGCGTGCGGCGGCTGGTCATGGTAGTGCCGACCCCGAACGGCCAGATCAACCCACTCGTTCTGGCCGCCGCCCGGCTAGCAGGCGTCACGGAAATCTATCGGATTGGCGGGGCGCAAGCGGTCGCCGCCCTCGCCTTCGGCACCGAGACGATCCCCGCCGTCGACAAGATCGTCGGGCCCGGCAATGCCTATGTCGCCGCGGCCAAACGCCGTGTCTTCGGCCACGTCGGAATCGACATGGTCGCCGGTCCCTCGGAGGTGCTGATCGTCGCCGATGCGGCAAACGACCCCGCCTGGATCGCGGCCGACCTCCTCGCACAAGCCGAACATGACGAAGCCGCTCAGTCGATCCTCGTCACCGACGATGCCGCCTTCGCCGCTGCCGTGGAGGCGGCCGTTGAGAACCATCTGCACACCCTTGAGCGCGCCGCGATCGCCCGCAGCAGCTGGCAAAGGTTCGGCGTCGTCATTCGCATCGCCCATCTCGACGACGCCCTCGCCATCATTGATCGCATCGCCCCTGAGCACCTCCAACTCGCCATCGACGACGCGGACGCCTTTGCGGTCAGGGTCCGCCACGCTGGCGCGATCTTCCTCGGACGGCTGACACCGGAAGCGCTGGGCGACTACGTCGCCGGCCCAAACCACGTTCTACCCACGGCCCGTTCCGCTCGCTTTTCGTCGGGTCTGGGCGTTCTCGACTTTTGCAAGAGGACAACCTTTCTCGGTTGCGACGCCCGCGCCCTCGTGGCGATCGGACCGTCCGCAGCGACTCTCGCGCAAGCAGAGGGGCTGGGAGCCCATGCCCGCTCGGTTTCCCTCCGGCTCGGAGTGTCGGGTGCGAACCGGCCTTGAGTCCATGCCGTCGAAATTGATTTTCCCTCCCGGGTGTCTGCCGCACGAAATTCAGCAAGAGGAGTCCTCGTTCTTGTGGCCGATGATGCCCCCTTGACGGAAAAGATTATCCGCATTGTCGTTGACGAGGCGCAACGGATCCGGCTGAGCCCGGCGGTCGAACAGGAACGTCGGGCGGCGCTCTTTGACCTCATCGAGGAGAATAGCTTTCGACTCAATAACGGCAAACTTGGCCCCTATGTCGTTTTTCTCAGCGTAGAAGAAGGGCGTATCCTTAAATTTCGCGTATACGATCAGGCCGAAAACGATCTGGATGACTTTACCCTGTTCCTTTCGGAGCTGCAGAGCATCATCAAGGACTACTTCCTTATATGCGAAAGCTATGTTGATGCCATCAGGACACTTCCTCCCAGTCGCATCGAAGCAATCGACATGGGACGGCGCGGTCTGCACAATGAAGGTGCCGACATCCTCCGCGAACGACTCGCCAACAAGGTGACGATGGACAAAGATACGGCGCGTCGCTTGTTCACCCTGGTCTGCGTCATGCACATCCGGGGTTAGGGCCGTACGCCGGTGAAACTTCCTTCGGCCGTCCTGTTCGCCTGCACCCATAACGCGATCCGGTCTCCTATGGCCGAAGGCATCTTAAAGCACTTGGTAGGCCGTCAGATCTTTGTCGACTCGGCGGGGGTACGGCCGGGCGAGCTCGATCTGTTCGCGGTCGAAGCCATGGACGAGATCGGTGTCGATATCGCTCGCCATCGGCCCAAGTCCTTCCAGGACCTGGAAGACGAGTCCTATGACCTGATCATCTCGCTCTCCCCCGAGGCCCAGCATCGGGCCATCGAATTGACCCGGGCGATGGCCTGCGAGGTGTGCTTCTGGAATACATTGGATCCGTCGATCGTCGAGGGTAGCCGGGAGATGCGGATGGACGCCTACCGGATGGTCCGCGACCAACTGCTGAAGCGGATCAAGGGCGAATTTGCCGCAGCACCCATGGCCGGACTCTGAGCGAGGATGGCGGCGCGGCCTTTTGTCCTAAACTGCTGGCTGTCCCGGCGCTTCCAGCGGGACCGCGATCTGGTCCTTCGTTTCGATCAAATCGCGATAGCAATGCCACGTGGAGTAGGCGAGCAACGGAACGACGACGGATAGACCGATGAACACCGTCGTCACCGCGGCGATGGTAAGCAGCAGGATCAGCGCAGCCCACCCGAACATGACCCGCCCGTTGGCCCGCACCGCAAGCAGACTGGCGCTGATGGCGGTAATGACGTCGATGGGCCGATCGTAGAGCAGCGGTACCGAAACGGCACTGATGCTGAAGACGACGGCCGCGAATCCGGCCCCCACCAGCGATCCGATGGCAAGCAACAACGCTCCGTTCATCGTAAAGACAACGTCTCCGAAAAATCCGTCGAGGCTCGGCGGAGATTGGTTGAAGAAGCCCATGAACAGCATGAGCGCGCTCCACACCCAGACCCAGTAACAGATCAGCAGCACGATCCCCATCGCCGATAGCTGACCGAGACTTTCCCCCAGGGCCGCAAAAATGTCACGGAACCGCACGTCCTGCCCGCGCTCGAGTCGACGGCTAACATCGTACAGTCCGACGACGAGAACGGGAGCGACGATGATGAAGCCAAGACAGAGGGGGAGAATCAGGGAATCGAGCCCGATCGCCCGCAATCCGAAGGTGAGCGCCAAGCTGATGACGACGAACGCCCCGCCGTAAACGAGGCTAACAACGGGCGCCCGCTTGAAATCGTGCCACCCCTGCGCCAACCAGTGTCCGGAGCGGTCCACGTCGTTGATCCGGCGTATGGTCACCGGCAACCGGTACGTACCGCTACCTCCCCTCGCCATGGAATCATCGGTGACCACTGTCGCCTCCCCTTATAATTCGTCGCGCGTTACCCCCGCTTGAGCCACCGCCGCGCGGATCCCTACGTCGCCCCCGGTCGCTCAGGTTCCTCCACCGACCGATACCGGTACTGGGCAGCCACGGTCATTCCCTTCAACGGACGAAGCACGGCGATCGAGGCGACGAAGGTTACCGGCAGCCAGACCACGACATGCACCCACAGCGGAGGCGCGGCCACGAGTTCCAGCCACACAGCCAATCCCACGATGAGGAAGCCAAGAATGAAAATCCCAAAGACGGCCGGACCGTCGCCGGCATCATGGCCGGCGAAGCTGAGATGACACTCGCTGCACGCGGACGCGATGGTCAGCCAGCCGGCAAAGAGCTTGCCACGCCCGCACCGGGGGCAGCGCCCCCGGATACCGAACGCGAGGCTGTCCCAGAGTGAGCGAGACGCGATGCTCGCCGTCGAGTCCACCGCCGTCAATGACCAGCGGCGTGAGCGGCGAAGTAAGCCGAGCTGCCCCACCAGTAGATCGACACAAAGAGGAACAGCCAAACGACATCCACGAAGTGCCAGTACCAAGCTGCCGCTTCGAACCCGACATGCTTTTCCGCCGTGAAGTGGCCCGCCCGCCCGCGCAGAAAGCACACGAACAGAAACAGGGTCCCAACGAAAACATGAAAGCCGTGAAAGCCGGTCGCCATGAAGAACGCCGAAGGATAGATCCCGTCTTTAAAGCCGAACTCGGCGTGGTGGTACTCGTAAGCCTGGAAGCACAGGAACAAAGCCCCCAGCAGTGCCGTTAATCCGGTCCAGAAGACCATTTTCGGCCGATCATTCAGCCGGATCGCGTGGTGAGCGATGGTAACGGTGGCGCCGGACGTCAAGAGGATCAGAGTATTGAGGAACGGCAAGCCCCAAGTCGACAGCGGCACCACACCTTCCGGCGGCCAGACCGAATGGGCGGCGTGGTTGATGAGCGGCACGCTGGCGTTGAAATAGGCCCAGAAAAACGCGAAGAAAAACATGACTTCGGACGCGATGAACAGAAGCACACCAATTCGCAGCCCGTGTGCGACGACATCCGTGTGCGCCCCCTGCCGGGATTCCCGGACCACATCCCGCCACCACGAGAAAAAGGTGAACAGGAGGACCGCAAACCCGAAAACCAAAACCCACGGTGGGCCACCGTGCATGAACCAGATCCCGCCCATCGCGATACAAACGGCCGCGAAAGTGCCGACGAGCGGCCACGGGCTCGGATCGACCATATGAAACGGGTGATGTTTTGCCGTTTCGCTCGCCATCATTCTCCCTCCCTCTCCCTCGGCCCCTGCCGCAACCTCAGCCCCACAACCTTAGCCGCCCACACCTTTTCCGGGCTGTAGGCCCGCTCCCGTCGCCGATGCCGTCGGCGCTGCACCGGGAACACGGAAAAACGTGTACGACAACGTCACTTCCGTAACTTCCCGCGTATCGGGATCGTCCGCCAGCGCCGGATCCACGAAAAACACCACCGGCATCTCGGCGCTCTGCCCCGCGGCAAGCCGTTGCTCCGTGAAACAGAAGCACTCGAGCTTGTTAAAGTAGCGGGCGGCTTTTTCGGGTACGACGTTAAAGGTGGCAGTGCCTGTTACGGGTTCTGCCGACTGATTATGAACACGATAGTAGGCCAGCGCCTCCTGGCCCAAGTGCAACTGGACAGACCGCTCGTCCGGCTGAAATTGCCATGGCAGGCCCGGACTAACGTTGGCGTCGAACCGGACAGTAATCATTCGGTCCGATACGCCGCCGGGACGTGCCACATCCTCGGTCCGCGGCGTCCCTTCCAGGCCAGTAGCCTGACAGAACATGCGATAGAACGGGACCGAGGCGAAGGACAGCCCGACCATGCCAGCGACGACGCCAAACAGGGCCGCTGCCGTTACCTTTCTCCGCCGTGTCCCGCCCATCGCCGTCCTGACCTTAGTTCTCCGGCCGGCTCACGGCCGACCGCCGATACCCCTCCGCCTATTCCGCCGGCGTTGGGTGCCCGTGACCGTGGCTTGCCGACCCGATGACGGGTAACACCTCGTGGGTGTGGAATGGCGCGGGTGTTGGAACTGCCCATTCCAGGGTCGTCGCCCCCTCGCCCCAGGGGTTCGCCACCGTGACCTTGGCACCGGCACGATAGGTGTGGAACACGATATAGAAGAACAGCAGCGTGCCAGCCGCGGTGATGGCCGCACCGATGGAACTCACCATGTTCCAGCCGGCGAAGGCATCAGGGTAATCGGGAATGCGCCGCGGCATACCGGCTAGCCCCAGGAAGTGCTGGGGGAAGAACAGAACGTTCACCCCGATGAAGAAAACCCAGAACTGAACCTTCGCTAGGCCCTCGCTGTACTGCCGCCCACTCATCTTGCCGATCCAGTAGTACCAGGCCCCGAACATGGCGAAGATGGCGGCGATGGCCATCACGTAGTGGAAGTGGGCGACCACATAATAGGTATCATGCATCGCCACATCGACACTGCCGTTGGCGAGGACGACGCCGGTGACGCCGCCAAGTACGAACAGCCAGATAAAGCCGACCGCATACATCATCGGCGCCTTGAACTCGATGGAACCGCCCCACATCGTCGCCAGCCAGCTGAAGATCTTGATCCCTGTCGGCACGGCGATAATCAGGGTGGCGGTGGTGAAATAGGCGCGAGCACCGACGCCGATACCGGTGACGAACATGTGATGCGCCCAGACGATGAAGCCGACAAAGCCAATGGCGCACATGGCATAGGCCATGCCGAGATAGCCGAAGACAGGCTTCTTGGCGAACGTCGAGACGATCTGGCTGATGATGCCGAAGGCGGGCAGGATGATGATGTAAACTTCCGGGTGTCCAAAGAACCAGAACAGGTGCTGCCAGAGCAGCGGATCGCCACCACCGGCGACGTCATAAAAGGCGGTGCCAAAATTACGATCGGTGAGCAGCATCGTCAGCGCGCCCGCGAGTACCGGCAGGGCCAGCAGCAGCAGGAAGGCAGTCACCAGGATCGACCAGACAAACAGCGGCATGCGATGGAGCGTCATGCCGGGCGCCCGCATGTTGAAAATGGTCACGATAAAGTTGATCGCGCCGAGGATAGACCCGGCGCCCGCCACATGCAGGGCGAGAATGCCGAAATCGACAGCGGCCCCGGGGTGAAAGGCGATGCTTGACAGCGGCGGATAGACCGTCCAGCCGGTTCCTGGCCCGTCGCCGACGAAGGCAGAGCACGACAGCAGCAACAATCCGCCCGCAGTCAGCCAGAAGCTGATGTTGTTCATGCGCGGGAATGCCATGTCCGGCGCGCCAATCATCAGTGGCACGAACCAGTTGCCGAAGCCACCGATCATTGCCGGCATCACCACAAAGAATACCATGATGAAGCCGTGGGCGGTCAGCAGCACATTGTAAAACTGGGTGTTGCCATCAAAGAACTGCAGGCCCGGCTCCGCCAACTCAAGGCGAAGATACCAGGACATGCCACCGCCAATAAGAGCTGCGATCATCGACAGCCATAGATACATGGTGCCGATGTCTTTGTGGTTCGTCGAGTAGAGCCACCTCTTCCAGCCGCTCGGATGATGGTCGTGCTCGTCGTGCTGTGCAGCCACACCGTACGCCATGGTCCGCCTTCTCCCTCGTCTCGTCCGAACGTCGCTCCCGCGCCAGGCAGCCGGGTTAGCGCACCGTTCCCGTGTTTTCCGCCAGCCTCAGGTCGGAAGACCCGGCCGATGCAAATTTCTTCTGCGCTTCCGCCACCCACGCATCAAACTTCTCGCGCGATACCGCTATCACCTGGATCGGCATGAAGTAGTGATTCACGCCGCAGAGTTCGGAACACATTCCGTAGAATACACCTTCGGCATTCGCACGAAACCAGGTCTCGTTGAGGCGGCCAGGGGTCGTATCCTTCTTGAGGCCCAGCGACGGGATTGCCCAGTTGTGGATCACGTCATCCGACGTCATCTGGACCTTTACGGTGGCGCCCACCGGAACGACGACCGGATTATCGACGGTGAGCAGCCGTGGCTGTCCAGGAGTTAGATCGGAATCTGGGATCGGAATGCTGTCGAAGGCGAAATCCCCGTGATCGGGGTAAGAATAGTGCCAATACCACTGTCGCCCCGTCACTTTCAGGGTCATGTCCGTTGAGGGTGCCGCGTCCTGGAAAAACAGGAGACGCAATGAGGGGATGGCAATAATAACGAGAATAAGAATTGGAATTGCAGTCCAGACAACCTCAAGGAGCGTATTATGGGTCGTCCGGGAAGGAACCGGGTTCCGCTTCGCACTGAACCGGAACATTACGTAGGCAAGTACGCCGAGCACCAGCACCACGATCGCGGTTATAATCGCCATCAACATGCCGTGAAGTTGATGGATCTGCTCGGCTACCGGCGAGAAAGCCGGCTGCATGTAAATTTCCCACGGTTTCGCCTGGCCGAGAGCATCCGCCCTGGCGAGCCCAGACACAAGGGGCAGACCGGACAACCCGAGCGCCGTCCCTGTTACAACCGATCTTGTCAACTTCCGGTTTTGCATGTCCCCACCATTTCTGCGCTTGCTCAAGCGCTCGACAGGCCCAGTTTCGGCAACCATCGATCGCATCCAAGCCAAAGCTTATTAACCGGCGGTTTAGGGATACCCCCTGCTGCGGCGTTCCACCGTGCCGGAGGCCTCGTCGTGTGACTAACATGAGCAAAAGCGCATGCAAAGGACTTTCTTTGGCGTGCCGCACTCGCGACAAGGCACCCAGCAATTGATTTTCTTGAGCGTTTGCTTATGTTCGCCGGTGCCTTCGCACCCGCGAAGAATGATACGAGACGCCCCATGCAGGAAAACCGCTCGACATACAGGAAGTTGGCTCTCGCCACGGCTCTCGCTGCCGCCGCAGCCCTCATGTATTTGAGCGTGTTCGTAATGATGACGAGATAAGAGAGAGACACGTCGCGCTTTGCGTGTCGTGGTGTGCCTGGAGCCCGATGTTATCCGTAAACGATCTTCCCCACGTCAATGCCGCACTTAACGGGATAACGGTAATTTTGCTCGGCTTGGGCTACTGGTTCATTCGGCGCCGGGAGATGGTCAAGCATAGGGCCTGCATGCTTACCGCGGTCGGCGCGTCAGCCGCCTTTCTCGTTACTTACTTGATCTATCATTTTAACGCTGGGCTGGCAAAATTTGGTGGCGAGGGCATCGTTCGCCCCGTTTATTTTACGATATTGCTGGCTCATGTCGTCATTGCCGTTCTCATCACGCCACTGGTTCCGATGACTCTCTCTCGTGCACTCACCAGTCGCTTCGACCAACATCGCCGGCTCGCCCGATGGACTTGGCCCCTGTGGATGTACGTCGCCCTGTCCGGAGTCGTCGTCTACGTCATGGCCATACACCTTTATCCTTTTGTGGCAGACGTGCCGGGAGCGGGTACAAGCAGTCATGGTTGAGCGCAATGCCGGTGTCCGCGGCGCAGGCGGCCGGGGCGCCTCACCCATCATCTACCGAGAGATGGCAGCCTGGTGCGGGATCGCGGTCGCGGCACTGGGCCTCGCCGGCGTTTTCGCCCTTCTGCTGGCCGTCTCCCGGGTTCCGGGAACGGAAAACGTCTTCCCGTGGCCGATCGGCTTTTTCGGCAAGGGCCTGGTCATTCACGTCGTCTTCTCGTTTGTCGTCTGGTTTCTCGCCGCTTTCGCCACCCTGGCAGCGGCGACCCTCGCCGAAGTATCCCGTCCCACCCCCTCCGTCATGCTTGCCGCTCCGCTGGCGGCGGCCATCGGGCTGCCGCTGCTGTTCATTCCGGCCCTGCGCGATCTGGGCGAGGCCACACTCAACAACTACATCCCTGTTATCATTGATCCTCTCTACTATCTCGGCTTGCTGCTGACCGCTGCCGCCGTCTGTGGTGTCGCCCTGCGCCTGATATTGGGGCGGCCCTTAGCCGCCTGGAGAACAGACCCCCTGGGAGTGGCCTGCGCGGCGGCGGGCATCGCCTACCTAGCCGCCCTCGCCGCGTTCGGCATTTCCTGGTCCGAGCTCGCCGGGACGCCGCCCGACTATGCCTTCAACGAGCACCTGATGTGGGGGGGCGGCCATCTCCTCCAGTTCGTCAACACCATCCTCGTCATCGTCGCCTGGGGAATGCTGGCGCGGCTGGCAACCGGCGAACAAGGCCGCTGGGCGATCGCCATCGCCGGGGTCAGCGTGGGGCTGGCGACGCTCAGCGCTCTCGCACTATTGCTCTATGGGGTTTATCCGGCGTTTTCGAGCCCACGGATGGAAGCATTCACCTGGCTGCAGTACGCCCTTGGCCCGGCGGCGGCGATCGTTGTCGCCTCGCTCGCCGTCGGCTTGCCCCGCCCCATCCCCTGGCACCATCCCGGGTTGCGGTGCCTGGGGATGTCGATCCTGATTTTCACGGTCGGAGGCGTACTCGGGCTCTTCGTCGATGGTGCCGATACGCGGACGCCGGCCCATTACCACGGCATGATCGCGGGCGTCTCCCTCGCCTTGATGGGCGTCTTCCTGCTCGTGGTGCTGCCCATGCTGGGCCGTCGCCCCGCGAGTACCCGTCGCACAGCCTGGACGCTCGGTCTCTTCGGATGGGGACAACTCACCGCCAGTCTTGGGCTGTTCCTCGCCGGTGGACACGGCACCCCACGCAAGATTGCCGGGGAGGCGCAAGGACTTGTGGATCTGCCGGCCCATATAGGCATGGCCCTCAATGGGATTGGCGCCTTGATCGCCATCGTCGGCGGCATTCTCTTCGTCTGGACGATTGCGGCGGCGCTGCTGCAAGCGCCTGACAACGAAAAGGACACCGTTCATCCTCGTCCCGCGGTATAGTGGTCCGAACAATCTCGCCGGGGCAAAGACTCGGGTGGAAAACTAGGGACGAAGGTGCGGGAGAACGGGCGCGTGAACAGCTCAACTCGCCTCAGCCAAGCCGCGGCGGCGGCCACGGAGGTCGTCGAGACGCGGTTTCGGGTGAAGGACTACGCCGTCCTCTTGAAGCCTCGGGTCATGTCGCTGGTTGTGTTCACCGGTTGCGTCGGCATGGTGCTGGCACCAACTGCGATCAATTTTCCGACCGCCATCGCGGCAATCCTCTGTATCGCACTGGGCGCCGGGGCGGCGGGCGCCATCAACATGTGGTACGACCAGGACATCGATCGCGTCATGACGCGGACGATGCACCGGCCTCTACCGGCCGGGCGTCTCGAATCCCGGACGGCGCTCGCCTTCGGGATCTTTCTCGCCGCTGGTTCGGTGGCCGTGATGGCGGCGACGGTGAATATCCTGGCCGCCTCCCTCCTGGCGCTGACGGTCGGCTATTACGTGTTCATCTATACGGTCTGGCTGAAGCGGCGAACCCCTCAGAACATCGTCATCGGCGGCGCCGCCGGCGCATTTCCACCGATGATCGGATGGGCAGCGGCAACCGGAGATGTCGGCACCGGCGCGCTTGTTCTTTTTGCCATTATCTTTTTCTGGACGCCGCCGCATTCGTGGGCGCTGGCATTGTTTCGCAAGGGCGACTACGACCGTGCCGGGGTGCCGATGATGCCGGTAGTTGCCGGGGAAAGGTCGACCCGCCGCCAAATCCTCATCTATTCCTGCATTCTCGTCGCGACCACCTTTCTCCCGCTGCCGATCGGCATGTCGGGATATCCGTACGGTGTTGTCGCCGGAATTCTAGGGGCGCTGTTCCTGCGGAGTGCGGTACGGGTCGCCCGCAGCCCGGATGGCGACATGGACGCACCGAAGGCACTGTTCTTATTCTCCATCCTCTATCTATTCCTCATCTTTTCGGCTCTGGTCGCCGATCGCGCCCTGGCCGCATTTCTCTGAGACAAAGCCTCCGACGCGATGGGGACCAACACCTCCTACCGGCAACTTGAGGATCGCTTTCGCCGTTTGACGGCGCTGGGTGACGCCGAGGCCATCCTGCATTGGGATCTGGCAACCATGATGCCGCGCGGCAGCAGTGACGCCAGAGCCGAACAACTGGCGGCGCTCCGAGCGGTTCGGCACGGTCTGCTCATGGCGAGCGAGGTCGAGGATTGGCTGGGAGAAGCCACCGTCAGCGATGGCCTCGATGACTGGCAGAAGGCCAATCTTCGAGAAATGCAGCGGGCCCACGCCCATGCTGTGGCACTGGACGAGACCCAGGTCGATGCGCTGTCGCGCGCCACCTCCGCCTGCGAGGCGATATGGCGGGAGGCGCGGGCCGCCGCCGATTTTGGACGCGTCCTCCCCAGCCTGCGGACACTGTTGGGATTGGTCCGTGAGGTTGCCGCAGCCAAGGGAGAACGCCTCGGGCTGAGCCCGTACGACGCGCTCCTCGACGAATATGAACCGGACGGCCGGGCCGTGGAGATTGACGCCCTGTTTGCCGAGCTGGGGACGTTTCTGCCGGCGTTTCTCGCCACGGTGCTAGAGCGACAGGCAAAGCAGCCGGCGCCGATCAAACCAACGGGACCCTTCCCCATCGAGAGCCAGCGCCAGATCGCGGTTCAGCTGATGCAGGCGCTCGGCTTCGACTTCGATCACGGTCGGCTCGATGTCAGCCTGCATCCGTTCTGCGGCGGAACTCCGGACGATGTGCGGATCACCACCCGCTACGACGAAACCGACTTTCGCTCGGCCCTGATGGGTGTGATGCACGAGACCGGTCATGCGCTTTATCAGCGCAACCTGCCCCTCGCCTGGCGGGGCCAGCCGGTCGGTGACGCGCGCGGCATGGTTCTCCATGAGAGTCAGTCGCTGCTCATCGAGATGCAGGTGTGCCGGTCGCGTCAGTTCCTGGATTACGCGACGCCGCTGTTGCGGACCGCCCTCGCCGGCGATCGGGCGCCACCGGGGGACCGGGCCTGGCAAGCCGATAACCTCTATCGACACTATACGCGGGTTGCACCGGGACTGATCCGTGTCGAGGCCGACGAGGTCACCTACCCGCTGCATGTCATCTTGCGATACGATCTGGAGCGGGCGATGCTCGCCGGGAATCTGGATCCAGCCGATCTGCCGGATGCCTGGAGCGAAGGGTTAGGCCGGCTTCTTGGTTTGCGGCCGCCCGATGACCGCCGCGGCTGCCTTCAGGACATCCATTGGTACGATGGCGCATGGGGTTATTTCCCCACCTACACCCTCGGCGCCATGGCCGCGGCGCAAATTTTCGCGGCAGCCTGCGCCGCTGACGGCGCCATCGAGCCCGGGATCGCCCGTGGTGATTTTGCACCATTGGCCACATGGTTGGCCCGCTCCGTTCACGGGCTCGGCTGCCGCTACAGTAGCCGCGACCTGCTGGTGCACGCGACCGGCTCCCCGCTCGCCACGAACGCCTTCACCAATCACCTGCGCCGCCGGTACCTCCCTTGAGCGATGGTTCGGGCGTCTTCCGCCTGCCACGGCACCCCAAATAGAATGGCTTGAACCGCGGTCGCTCCACGTGCACAAGTCGAGGCAGAATGACACGCAGCCGTGAAGTTGCGTGCGTCAAACGGTCAGGTGGAGACGTTCGATGGAAACACGCGAGAGTATCTACGCGGCTGGGCTCGATCGGTGCGATGCCAATTATGTGCCGTTGACACCCCTCACCTTCATCGAGCGCGGTGCCTCGGTCTATCCGGACCGGACCGCCATCGTTTACGGGAAACTTCGTCGCTCCTGGAGCGAGACTTACCGCCGATGCCGGCAACTGGCGAGTGCCCTGCGCCGCAGGGGGATTGCACCCGGCGAGACGGTTTCGGTTCTCGCCGCCAACGTCCCGGAGATGTTCGAGTGCCATTTCGGCATCCCCATGAGCGGTGCGGTCCTGAACACCATCAACATTCGCCTCGATGCGGAAGCGATCAGCTTCATCCTCACCCATGCCGAAGCGAAGGCCCTGATCGTCGACCCCGAGTTTGCCGATCTGGCGGCAGATGCATTGGCGCGTCTCCCGCAACGACCGCTCGTCGTCGATCTTGTCGATCCGACCTACCCGCAAGGAGGACAGCCGATCGGCGAGCTGACCTACGACGCCTTACTGGCCGAAGGCGATCCCGAGTTTGCCTGGGAGAACCCGGCCGACGAATGGCAGGCCATCTCCCTCAACTATACGTCGGGAACAACCGGCAACCCCAAGGGGGTCGTCTACCATCACCGTGGCGCCTATCTGAACGCCATCTCCAACATGCTCACCTGGGGCATGGGTCTGCACCCCGTCTACCTGTGGACGCTACCGATGTTCCACTGCAACGGCTGGTGCTTCCCGTGGACGATTGCCGCGGCGACCGGCGTCAACGTCTGTCTTCGTCACGTTCGCGCCAATCAGATCTTCGATGCGATCCGCGACGATGGCGTCGACCACTTCTGCGGCGCCCCGATTGTCCTCAACACGCTGGTCAATGCACCGGCCGAGATGAAGGAAGGCATCAGCCATCAGGTCAAGGTGATGACCGCCGGTGCTGCCCCGCCCGCCGCGGTCATCGAAGGCATGGAGCGGATGGGATTTGACGTGACCCACACCTATGGGCTCACCGAAACCTACGGACCGTCCGTCGTCTGCGCGTGGCATGACGACTGGAACGAACTCCCGCTCGAACGCAAGGCCAGGCTCAAGGCACGGCAGGGCGTCCGCTATCCTATGCTCGAGGCGATCATGATTGCAGACCCGGTGTCGTTGGCGCCAATGCCTCGGGACGGCGAAAGCATCGGCGAGATTATGATGCGGGGAAACAACGTGATGATGGGGTACTTGAAGAACCCGAATGCGACCGAAGAGGCCTTTTCCGGAGGCTGGTTTCATTCGGGCGACCTCGCCGTCTGGCATCCCGATGGTTACGTTGAGATCAAGGACCGCTCAAAGGACATCATCATCTCGGGAGGTGAGAATATTTCCTCCATTGAAGTGGAGGACGTCCTATACCGCCACCCGGCCGTCCTGGAGGTCGCCGTGGTCGCTCGCCCCTCGGACACCTGGGGTGAGGTCCCCTGTGCGTTCATTAATCTGAAGGATGGTGCGAGGGTCAGCGAAACCGATCTGATCGAGTTTTGCCGCGCCAACATGGCCCGATTCAAGGTCCCGAAGTCGATCGTATTTGGCCCACTGCCAAAAACATCAACGGGTAAAGTTCAGAAGTTTCAGCTGCGTAGCCGTGCCCGGGAGTTGGGAACTCTCACCGGCTGATGTTGCAAAGCGGGCCTCGTAACCCCCACCCCACCGGCTGAAAGCAACCGAGCGACACGTGCGTCGGTGCGCGCGGCGAATCGCCAGCGGCTGGGCCTGAAAGACAGATTCCGGCATTCGTCACTCTGCCATCGCTCTTTCCTTGACTGATCCAGGTCAATCAAGGCGTTGCCTTGTGGCGCCCCTATATAGGTATTTTTTCCTTGCAAGAGGAATGAAATTCGTGGTCTGTTTCTAGTCACGGCGATTTCGCCGCCGCGTTCGAGTCACTCTCCCGGCATCCGGCCACGCTGCGCGTCGCCGCCTTCGGACCCTCGACCGCCGTATTCAACGCCTGGCATCTGGAGACAACGTCAGATGAGTTTCGTCCCTGGAAAGTTGGCCGTGCTCGCGTATGCGAATAGCTTTTCGCTGTGGCACTACGACACCGAAGATGACGTCGAGGAGGTCCTGGCGCCCGGTTACTTCGATGAAATGACGAAGTTGGCGCGCCGGGGAGATCTCGTCTTTGTGTCCCGACGCATGTCCGGATCACCGCAAGCGGATCTCCTCCTGGTAACAGAGGTGGGCGACAACGGAATTAGGATCGAGGCGCTGCAGCGGGGAGGCGAAGCGCACGATCTCGCTGCGCTCCACGATGTGCGTCTCCGGCAGCCCGAAGCAGAGCAGGTTCTGGCCTTCGACGGCGAAACCTGGGTTAATCGTCCCAATGCCGGTGCCGCAGGGGATGCCCATGCGGCACTTCGTGGCAACCCTCACAACACAAGCTCAACCGACGTGGGAGCCGTTCCCGCCGCGGAGAAGGGTGCTCCCGGGGGTCTCGCCACCCTCGACGTGGACGGGTGTGTGCCGCTCGCACAGCTTCGAAACCTGGCGCTCGCCAACCTGCGCGAGATCGTCGACAGCCATCCCGAAATCGGTTTCGTGCTTCGCTTTGACGGGACCACGTGGGTAGCCTCGCCGGAAACGGGGCAGGCGGGTGACGCCCATGCGTGCCTCATCGGCAACCCGCACCACACCACCGCCTCTGATGTCGGCGCGGTCACCGTGGCGGAAAAAGGCGTCGCCGGCGGCGTGGCCTCCCTCGGTGCGGACGGAAAGGTTCCGGCAGAGCAGTTGCCGCCTGCCGGCGCTGCGGATCAGATCGTCGATACGCCGACCAAAGTAATGATGACGACGACGGAGCGTAGCAAGCTCGCCGCCATCGAGGAAAAGGCGACCGCCGCCGGCGCCGTCGGCGACGCATTTGCCGCATGCCATGGGGGTGCGGGTGGCGACGCACACGCCACGGCATGCGCGAATGCCGCCGGCTTCCTGTCGCCGGTCGACAAGGTAAAGCTGGACGGGATTGCCGAGGGCGCCACTCGCAATCCCGCCCTGGCGACCCAGGAGGAAGTCGCGTCGGGAACTGGCACCGATGCGCGCCTGCTCACGCCCGCGTTGATCAAGCAAGCGGTCATTACCCACACCCCGCCGGCGGCGGCAGACACCGTCACCAACGCCGCCCTTGCCAACATGACTGCCTCGCGGATCAAGGGGCGCGCCAACACCGCCGGCACCGGCGATCCACAGGACCTGACTCCCGTGCAGGTGCGCACCATCATCAACGTCGCCGACGGGGCGACCGCGGCCGGCGTGCTGGGTGACAGCCACGCTGCGATGACCGGCAATCCCCACCAGACGTCCGCCGATCAAGTTGGTGCGGTGTCGGCAACGGAGAAGGGCGTCGCCAATGGCGTCGCCACCCTCGATGCGACCGGAAAAATTCCGGCCGGGCAGTTGCCGCCGGGCAGTGGCGGCGCGATCGCGACCGTTTTCGGCCGCACCGGAACTGTACTTGCTCAGGCCAACGATTACAACGCCGGCCAGGTCTTAGAGACGGCTAACGCGAAGATCATGACCGCCTCCGAGCGCAGCAAGCTTGCCTCCATCGAAAGTGCAGCGACTGCGGACCAGACAGGCGCAGAGATCGTCACAGCGATCAACACTGAGCTGGGCGGAACGACGTGGCAAGGTGGCGGCGCGATCGCGACCGTCTTCGGCCGCACCGGAACAATCGTTGCTCAGCCGAAAGATTACAACGCCGAGCAGATCTTAGAGACGGCTAGCGCGAAGATCATGACCGCCTCCGAGCGCAGCAAGCTTGCCTCCATCGAAAGTGCAGCGACTGCGGACCAGACAGGCGCAGAGATCGTCACAGCGATCAACACTGAGCTGGGCGGAACGACGTGGCAAGGTGGCGGCGACGGGTCCTTTACCGCAGAAGAGATCGTACAGCTCAAGCGCTATGCCGCATCCGCTGAGGCATATACCGCCACCGCAACCAACGTCGGCGCCACGAGCGACAGGGTTCACTGGAAGGGCTCTGCCCAAGGCAGTCTGACGCTCTCGACTAGCCTCGCCCACAAGCGGGTGACCGTGACCAACAAAGGCACCGCGCCGGTCAATGTGATCACCGGCCTCGGCACCTTCACACTTCCCGTCGCGGCCGAGCCCGGCCAACCAAGCAGCTTCTGCTTCTCGCGGGAAGCTAACACTTGGCAAATGGTCTGAGCCATGCCTGGGTTATTGCGTTCTGGGGTGGTCGCTGCGCCGCCCCCTTCGTCGCTCTTCGGTGATCGTAATATCGTCCGGAGGCGGTCGTTTCCGTCATCTATGTGGATAGAGAACGGCGGACGTGTAATCAATCTGCTGACCTCGATCAACAAGGCGCCGATCAATGATGCGGCCGGTAATGCAGTCGGTGATGGTGTCCACGACGACACTGCTAGTTTCAAGGCTGCCTACAACTACGTCCTTAACGTACTGAGCCGGTACACTAGAAACAACGACCTGACTAGCTTCATAATCTGGGGACCAGGTAACGTCGGAAGTCCGCGCACCTACCTTATTACCGATGAGATTATTTACGATGGTACCACGGACGAGGGTGAAAATCTTCAGTACCTACGGTTTATTGGCGAAGATCGCCGCTACTGCACTATCAGAGTGGCAAATGGCGCTTTCGGCTCAACGGAGAAGCACGCGCTTCGAATGCTCAAGAATAGCAGCGACATCAATGCCCTTGAGACCAAATCATGCGTGATGGGGTGGACCATTGATGTCGGTAAAAACAACCCGGGCGCCGTGGGGCTAGGGCTTGCCGGCGCGAATGGCAATGTCATTTCCGACCTGACGATCCGTAGTGGGGACGGGCAGGGCAAGTACGGCATTCGCATCTTCGGCATCTCTCAGTACTATGGCAGCGACATCACCATCGAGGGTTTCGACGAAGCGATCTGGGCCACCTACAAACGTTCGACCTACAATGCCTTTGAGAACATCACCATTCGCAACCAGAATACCTCTGGCATCCGCGTAGACAACGCCGGGTTCTCACTGCGCAAGATTCTCTCGCAGAACAGCGTTGAGGCACTGAAGTTGACGGCTGGCGGCGGCTTCTTCTGCGTCACTGACAGTCGTTTCGAGGGCGGAGCGGCCGGCAAGGGCGCCATTCAGCTCAATGCGGGCAACATGTTTGCCCGCGGAGTTGTGACGCAAGGTTACGGTGCTGCCATCAAGCAGAACAGCACGGTACTGCTCGCGGGGTCCAACATCGTCGAGTACTCCGGCACGCCCATCCTGACACTGTGGAGCCGCAACTCATCCATCCCGCTGGAGGCCGAAGACATGCCGGTCATCGAATGGCCAGCCGATAGCGATTGGGAGGTCGTCACGGCGGACGGGCAGGCGGCGGCTCAGGCGGCGATGAACAGCGGTAAGCCTGGCGTGATGTTCAAACGCTTCACCCACAATATTGGCACCGTCGATGTGCCGGCGAGCGTCAAGTACATCTACGGGGCTTACTCCGCAATCAGCGGAGCGTTCCGGCTATCGCAGGACAGCACCGACCCGCTCATGCTGCACGCGATCAATGATGCGTCGGTGCAGCAGAATAAGCGGACGCGTACCGTCGTCATGCAGGAGGGGGCCAGCTTTGACTATCGAACCAGCTCGCCTGCCGCCTCGGACAAGGTGTTTCTGACCGCCTTGTCCGGGCTCGGAGCCTATACGCTGAGCACAGCTACCATCTTTGCCCGCATGATCAACACGGAGCCGAAGGGAGCACCGGCCGCATTCTCCTGGGAAGCTGGCGCGACGGTGTGGATCTTCGGCTATAAGACGGAGACCGCGGATCACAGTCAGCAGGTTCTTAACGGAGCCAAGGTGGAAATCCTCGGAGGGCTAAGCAACCAGACTCCGTTTACCGGTACTGCGCAGGACCCCGAAAACCCCAATTCGGCCATCCTGAATGCCGTCAATTCTCAAATCTCGATGTCGTGCATGACCACGGGGTTTGACGACAACACGGACGGCTATTGCTGGGGCGTCAAAAACCAGCGGAGTGCGGTGAACCGCAGCTTCGAGTACAAGGACTTACCGACTCGTCCGGTCGGTGTCCGCAATATGTTCATGCCGATCTACGCCGATCTGAATCAGTAGATGCCGGGCCTCCTGCGATCCACGTGCAGGCGCCCAGCCTGCCGTGGCTCGCGGGAGTGAATCGCGCCTCGTCAACGGCGTCCTGACCGACCGGTGATCGCCCGGATTCGCGCATTCCGCGCCGTCGGCTGTACCGGCGGCAACATCGGGACACGACCCGCTCCCCCGCCGTCGCCGGGAGGGGTCGACAGCGATAGGCCACCGACGACCCGGCCGGCCGGCGACCGCGCCGGCACCAGCTTCGGCAGCCGCGACCACTGTTCGGTGGCAAGCACCGCTAGGATCACCAGGCTGTTGAGAGTGTCGCTCGGCCGGAAAAGAATGCTCTCGACGAAGTTGTAGAGGGCAAGGGTGAAAACCACGCAGATAACGGTGGCGATCAGCCGCTGATTTTCCGCTCCCCACTGCCTCCGGCGGATCAAGGGAACGGCAACCCAGAAGAAACGGACGAGCATCAGGACGACCAGGGCCAACCCCACCGCCCCCGCCTGCAGCCAGATGTCGATATAGCCACTATGGGCGGTGTTGATTTCGGCAGCCGGCAGAACCCAGCTTTGCGGCGGCGCATTAATGGGGTTGATCTCCGCCCCGGTATCCCAGAAGGCGCCCCAGCCGCTGCCAAGAAGCGGGTGGCTGGCGATGTTCGACTGCAAGTACGCCCAAAGCTCGGTGCGGCGGGTCAGGGTGGCGTCGCCGAACACGAACTCGGCGACCGACGAGGCGGGTATGCCCAGCCCCGCCACGGCGGCCACCGTACCGGCGAGGACGCTGACGAGCGCCACCGGAACGATCGCCGGAGCGGCTGACCATCGGTTGACGACGAGGTAGAGCGCCGGAAAGCCGGTCCCCACCAGGACCAGGAGACCGAGGCTGGTCTTCGACTTGGTCAGCACCAGAAACACGACACCGAGCAGGAAGATGGGCACCACTAGCGCCTTGATGCGCAGAGTGCGCATGGAAAAAAACGATCCGCCGATCAACAGCAGGGCAACAAGCGTTATCACGCCCGCCAAATTCTTATTGGTGTGGATTCCCATGGCGCCCAGGGGGCCGAACGCGAGGCGAGGCACGAGAACCGTCGCCGCGACATCAGCGAGGACCACCGCCGCCGCGGCCAACGCGATCGGATAGACTAGAAGGCGCCAGGACCGGGCCGTCGTCACTGCCGCCACCAGCAGCGCGAGGACGAGCAGATCGGCAACCAGTCTGCGGAGCGTCAGTGGGGGGTAGGCCGACCAAAGCGCGGTGACCCCTAGCCATCCATAAATGACGAGAATCAGGACGTTCTGCTGCAAAAGCGCGAGCGCTCGCTTCCGGTAGTGGAAGATCACCGGCAGGCTGCAGACGGAAACGCCGATCAGCAGAAGCTGGCGGGTCACGTTGGTGCCGCCGGTGGTCGACGGCAGTGCGCCACCGCTGAGGGGATTGCTGCCGATGAAGCCGAACAGGAAATAGACGAACAGCAGCGCGCCGATCCACAGGTGCGCGTAGCGATCGACCAACTCGGCGATGCGCGGCTGGCGCGCCAATCTCCTGGGCGCGGTCGCAAAGGAAGCAGTCATGGCGCGAATAATACCCGGGTGCGCACCATGGTCAGTGAGGTCGATCACTGAACGTCGCCAGCGGTCGCGTTAAGAAGGATGCTAGCGCGGATCGCTGGCAGGCGACCCGCCGATACCGGTGATGCCGGCGCGGAAGCGCCGCAACAAGGATCGATCGATGACCGTAACCAATACCCCGGCCTCGGCCCGTCGGCTGTTCTCGCGCACCGAGATTCCGATGCGGATTTGCATCGACGGTTTTGCGATTCCGGTTCTGAACTGGTCCCTCGGGGGTCTGGCCCTGGCCAAGCCCTGCCCCGTTGCCCTGTCGCCCGGACAGCGGCTGACCGGCAGCCTTGAACTGGTCGTGGGTGGCGTCAATCTTTCGGTCAAGGTTGCACTGCGGCTCGCCCATGACCAGGCGGACCGTTACGGCTTCACTTTCGTCGACCTGACACCGGAACAGATGGGCATGCTGCGCGCCCTCCTGGTGCGCGGCGGCGCGAGCCCGCTGGAGCGCGCACCGGTCGCCGCCGAGGGCCCGAAGCCACGTCTTTCCTCCACCAAGAAGCCCGCCTTCACGTCCCCCGCACGCCGGCGCGCCCGACGCTGGACCGTCCGCGTCGCCGCAGGACTCGCCTTCCTGGCGGCAACGGCGGCGATCGCCGGCTACGGGCTCGTGCAGAAAAGCCGGGTCCAGTCGGCACAAGCCGCGGTCGCCGTTTCAACCCAGGTCGCCCGCATCGGCGACCGCGGTTACGTCGACCAGATCCACGCGGCTCCCGGCCAGCTGGTTCGGACGGGGGACCCGCTGGTCAGTCTGCGGCGCCGGGCCGAACCGTCCAAGTCGGTGACCCTGAACAGTCCCTGTGACTGCACGGTTGTTGACGTTCTGGTCCATCCAGGAAACGACATCGCGGTCAATCAGCCGCTGGCCCAGCTCGCGGCCGCCAATGGCGCCGCCCCCTTCATCGAGGCACTGGTCCCGACGAGCGCTGACATCGCTGTCGGTCAGATCGTACCGGTCGTCGTCGAAGGTCAACCCGCCGTCGGCAGCGGCCGCATCGTCGCCGTCGAGGAGCAGCGCTTGGCCGAGGATCGCTTCGGCTTGCCGCCGCTCCTGCGTCGCGACCCCCGTTTCCGCCTGGTGATCGTCTCCGAACTCTCCGGGCTCGGCCCCCTGACCCCTGGGCAATCTGCGCGGGTGGATCTCAGCGAGGCTTTGTCGTGGTCGGAGCGGCTGATCGGAGAAGCGGACAAGCTGACCCGCCAAGTCACCCGGATGGTCGAGCCGATGACCGGAACCGACGGCAAAAACGCCGGCTAATCCCTCCCGTGGCGAGAACCGAGGCACACGATCGAAGGGACAGGGAACTAGAGATGACAGTGACCGTGGCCCCTCGCCCCTCGGCCTTCGCACCGGCAAGCATGCCGACGTCCGAAAGCCCGCGAGCGGCGGCAAGAGGGAACCCCGCGCTCAGCATTGTCGTCTGTACGTACCAGCGCCCGCAACTGCTCGAGGCATGCCTACGTTCTTGCCTCGGTCAACAGGTGCCGCTGGGCATCGTTTATGAAATCGTCGTCGTCGATAACGACGGGGCGCGAAGTGCCCTACCCGTCGTCACCGCCCTCGGCTTGGACAGCGATCCCAAACTCCGCTACGTCACGGAGCCGGTCGCTAACATTGCCAACGCCCGCAATCGGGGCGTGCAAGAGGCGAAGGGAGAGCTGATCGCATTCATCGATGATGACTTCGTCGTCCCCGAGAGCTGGATGACGACGGTTATCGGGCTGATGGGGGACGGCCAGGCCGACGTCCTTCTCGGCGACGTGCGGCCCATCTTCGAAGGGACCGGCGCCCCAAGAGGCGTCGCCAATGCGTTCACCCGCCACGCCCCGGAGGCCAGTGGACGGGTCCCCGTCCGGAGCGACGGTTATACACCCGGAGCACGGAGCGGGAACGCCATCTTGCGCCGGGATTTCTGTTTCGATGCTGGCCAGCAGGGGTTCGATCCGGCGTTCGGACGTTCCGGCGGCGAGGATTCCGAGTTTTTCATGCGCCTGGGTCGGCGGCGGCCGCTCATCATCGCCTCAGCTGAGGCCTACGTCCTCGATTTCGTGCCTCGGGAGCGGCAATCGGAGGCCTACGTCATCAGGCGGGCCCTGCGCGAAGGCCGTAGCTACGCCCGCCTGATGTACAAGAATAGCTCGTGGCCGAGACTTAAGGCCCTCGATCTGGCTCTGCGCGGTTTCCTTCAGGCGGCGCATGCGACTTTGCTGTTGATGGCTTCCCCCCGATTGACCAGGGAACGCCGGCTTGACTTGCGCATCCGGCGCGGCCTCGCCCTCGGCAAAACGGGGATGGCGGGCGCCACCCGCGACGTGCCCTACCGCTGATCAGCGGCGGAACCAGATCACCTCAATCGTCGACCCCCGTCATCTCTCGCGACAATTTTTCTTAGTCCGGCGGCGATCGATGCTAGCTAGCAGAATAGAGCTGGCAGCGAGGCATGGGCGAATGCAGCAGGAGCCGATCGAACCGGACTCGAGCCAAAAGCCCGCCGTGTCCGCCTCCCGCCTGGTTCTTACCCTCTGCACGGCGGAGGTGCTGACGATGCTCGGCGTCTTCGCCTTTCCGGCCCTGCTGCCCACATTCGTCGCCGAATGGTCCCTCAGCAACACCAGGGCCGGTTGGATTGCCGGCGTCTATTTTGCCGCATACGCACTGGCGGCGCCGGCGCTGTTGGTGCTGACCGACCATTTCGATGCTCGGCGGGTCTATATCGGCGGCACGGGCCTCGCCGCCCTCAGTGCCGTTGGCTTCGCTCTTTTCGCCGACGGCTTCTGGTCGGCCCTTCTCTTCCGCAGCCTCGCCGGCGCCTCGCTCGCAGCCACCTACATGCCGGGCCTGCGCGTCCTCGTGGATCGCTATCGGGGCGAGCGGCCCTCGCGCTCGATTTCGTTTTACACGGCGAGCTTCAGCCTCGGGACCGCGGCGTCTTATTTCGTCGCCGGCGGGCTCGCCCATTGGTTCGGCTGGCGCGCCGCCTTCGCCGCAGCGGGCATCGCCGCCGGCATCGCCCTCCTGCTCGCGGTGACGCTGGCAGCGACCAAGCCGCCGCCACGACCCGCGGGACACAGAAAACTAGATTTTCGGCCCGTCCTCTCCAATCGGCGGGCAATCGCCTACATCCTCGCCTATGGCGCCCACTGCTGGGAGCTCTTCACCCTGCGCTCGTGGCTCGTTGCTTTTGTGGCGCTGGTCGCGGCACGGGACTTAGGTGGGCTCGTCGAGATCCTTTCGCCGACAACAGTGGCGACACTGAGCGGGCTGTTTGCCGTCGCTGCCAGCATCGGTGGCAACGAACTCGCCCTTCGCTTCGGTCGGCGTCGCACCATCAGCATTATCGCCCTGGCATCCGCGACCATGGCCGCCGGCATCGGTTTTGCCGTGGGCCTCAGCTATCCGGTGGTTGTCGCGCTGATGCTGATCTATACGGTTGCGGTTCAGCTCGATTCCGCGTCGTTGACGGCGGGAGTGGCGGGGGTCGCGCGCCCCGGGCTCAAGGGAGCAACCCTGGCGTTGCACGCCCTGTTCGGATTCGGTTGCGCCGGTATCGGCCCGGTGGTGTTTGGCGTCATCCTCGACCGAGCGGCCGGCGCCGGTCCCATCTTGGCGTGGGGAATCGCGTTTGCCAGCGTAGCGGCCGTTGCCGTCCTCGCCGTGCCGGCGATCCGGCTGGCGGGCGACCCTCAGCCACCGTCCCGCGAGCGTGGATGAGTGGCCCGTTGAATGTCCAACAGTCGGGCCGCATCCACCTGGAGATACCGTTGGGTCGTGGATAGGGAAGCGTGCCCGAGCAACTCCTGAATGGTCCTCAAGTCGCCGCCGCCGGCGAGGAGGTGGGTCGCGAAGCTATGGCGCAGCGCATGTGGGGTCGCCGTCTCCGGCAGACCGAGTTGGCGGCGCGCCCGACGCATCTGCCGCTGAACGACGCCCGGATCCAACCGGCCGCCCTTGGCGCCCAGGAACAGGGCGTCCTGCGGCTCGCCCTGGAACGGGCAGAGGGCGATGTAGTGAGTGACGGCGTCCCGCACCGCCGGCAGCACCGGAACAACCCGCTGCTTGTTGCCCTTGCCGAGAACTCTCAGCATCTCACCCAAGGGCGCGACCTGACGCGGGAGCGCCAGCACCTCGCCGATCCGCAAGCCGCAGCCGTAAAGCAGTGAAAACAGCGCCACGTCGCGGGCGGCAATCCATGGGATGGCCGACAGGATATCCACATCATCGACGACGGCGAGCGCCTCATCGGCTTCCAGGGCTCGCGGCAAGGCGGGCGGCAGCTTCGGGGTTCTGACGGCAAACGGCGCCGGGACGTGTGTCATCTCCCGCCGGCCGAGAAAGCGACAGAAGCTGCGGACGCTGCTCATCGCCCGCGCAATCGACGTGCGCGTCCGCCCGCCCCCCGAGAGCCACGCCATCCAGGACCTCAGATCGGCCGGCGCGAGCGTGGAGAGCCGGGGCAGCGTCGGTGACTCGCCCAGGTGAGCGGCAAGGAACGAAAGAAACGTGGCCACGTCGCGGCCATAGGCCGCGAGGGAGTGCCGGCTCAGCCTCCGCTCATTGGCCAGCCAACCTTTCCAGGCCGCCAATGCGGCGGAGATATCCTCCCCGACGCAAACGACGTCCGTCAGCCCTTTGCCGACGTCAGGCGGGTGATGCACCATCCGACCACTTGCCCGAGGAACAGCAGCAATTCCTTGCCCTGGCGAGGCGAAAAGGTGTCAGCTACCGACGATCCGAACGACAGCAGTCCCGGCACCGCACCCAATTGGAGACGAACCACCGCCGCCGAGCGGATCGTCTCGCAAGCGGGTCCGAAGAGCGTGCCGTCATCGGCGATGCTTTCCAGAAGGACGACGTCTCGATCACCGATAAGCTCCGCCACCGCCCCGACGGGGAGTGCGATTACCCCCTCCGGGACGACGCCGGGAGCCTCGATGCCGATGCAGGCGGTGTCCACATCGAACAGATGCGGCAGTTCTTCGCCGACGAGATCGAGCACCTCCGCGAGGGTGTCGGCATCGAGCAGCGCCAGCACCGCCGCGTGCATGCGAACCTGCGTCGCCAGATTAACCCGACTGGTCTCGATAACGCTGGATGCGCATTCCCGGAGGCCTTGAAGTTCGCCGGTCAGCACGTCCACCCAGTGCCGCTGCAGGTCGACCACCGCACCGTTGTTCCATCTCGCCGGTGGCGTCATGTTCTGCAGCAGGCTGGGGCGGCAGACGAAAAAGTCGGGGTTGCGCTCGAGGTAGTCCACCACCTGCGCGTCCGACATCTCGTTTTGATAGCCGTCGCATAAGGGTGCAGCGAGGAAACCGTGATCGCCGTCCTGGTCCATAGTGAAGCCCTTAAGACACATACCTGTTGCACACATTCATCTCTAAACTTGCCGCAATGAGCAACAGCGATGCAGCGCGAACGAGCGAGGACGAAGGCTTCGCCGGCGGCAGCCGGATCAAGGTTCTGCTGCCGTTGCCGGTCGCCGAGGCCTACGAGTACCGCGTGCCCGGCCCGTTACGACTAAATTTGGGGGCGTTCGTGGATGTCCCTCTGGGCAAGCGGACACTGAGCGGGGTCGTCTGGGGGCAGGCTCAAGGCGTGGTCCCTGAGGAGCGGCTGCGCTCCGTTACGGCGCTGCATCCCCTTGCCGCGCTGCCGAAAACTTCAATTCGATTCGTCGAGTGGGTCGCCGACTACACGGTGAATCCCGCCGGCGCCGTCCTCAAGATGGTGATGAGCGTGCCGGACGCCCTGCGCGATGTCGGCACGCGCAATCTCCTGCAGCTGGCGGAGCCATTGCCGGATTTCGAGATCACCCCCACCAGACGGCGGGTTGTGGAAGTCCTCGGTGACGGGCGCGCCCGCCAGGCCGCCGAACTCGCCCGGGAGGCGGCGGTTGGGTCCGGGGTGATCCGGACCTTGACCACCCTGGGTGTGCTTTTTATGCAACGATCGCAAGCAGAAGCGATCGTCATTCCCGAGTGGAATCGTCCGGGCGTCGCGTTGACGCCGGATCAGCAGCAAGCGGCGTCAGCCCTCGTCTCCGAGGATGGCGCGCCCGGATTCTTGGTGCGGCTGCTGGACGGCATCCCGGGCGCCGGCAAGACCGAGGTTTATTTCGAAGCGATCGCCGACGCCCTTCGTCGAGGTCGTCAGGTGCTGGTGCTGCTGCCGGAAATCGCCCTCAGCGCCCAGTGGCTCGCCCGCTTCGAGGCCCGGTTTGGCGCGCCGCCGCTGACTTGGCACTCGGAGGTGTCGGGCAGCCAGCGGCGACGCATCTGGCGCGCCGTCCTCGCCGGCGACGGCCGTGTCGTCGTCGGCGCCAGGTCGGCCCTGTTCCTTCCCTTTCCCAATCTGGGGCTGATCATCGTCGACGAGGAGCACGACACGTCCTTCAAGCAAGAAGACGGCGTCGCCTATCATGCCCGCGACATGGCGGTGGTGCGGGCCCGCATCGGCGACATCCCGATCATCCTCGTCTCGGCCACCCCGTCGCTGGAGACGTTGGTCAATGTCGGGTCCGGCCGCTACTCGGCCGTCCGCCTCACCGGACGGCCGTCGGTCGCTCCGCCACCCGGCATCGATCTCGTCGACCTGCGCGCTGATCCGCCGCCGCGTGGCGAGTTCCTTTCGCCTCAGCTGCGGGAAGCAATGGCCGTCACCGCGCAGCGGGGCGAACAAACGCTTCTGTTTCTCAACCGACGTGGGTTCGCGCCGCTGACCCTGTGTCGCGGATGCGGCTTCCGCTTCAGCTGTCCCTCGTGCACGGCCTGGCTCGTCGAGCACCGCGCTCTCGGTCGCTTGGTCTGCCACCATTGCGGATACATGCAGCGAGCACCGTTGCGGTGCCCCAGCTGCGGCGGTGAAACCCTGGCACCTTGCGGGCCGGGCGTCGAACGGTTGTTCCAGGAGGTGAAGGCGGTTGCCCCGGACCTTCGCCTCCTCGTCGCCAGCAGCGACACGTTGACCGGTCCCGGTGCCGCCGCGCAGCTCGTTCAACGTATCGAGGCGCATGCCGTCGACGTAATCATCGGCACCCAGATCGTCGCCAAGGGCTATCACTTTCCCTTGTTGACGACGGTCGGCGTTGTCGACGCCGACCTCGGCCTGATGGGTGGCGACCTCCGCGCCAGCGAACGGACTTGGCAGTTGCTGACCCAGGTGGCCGGCCGCGCCGGCCGTCACACCCAGCAGGGACAGGTCCTGGTGCAGACGACGTTGCCCAGCCATCCGGTGATGACGGCGCTTGCGTCAGGGGATCGCCAACGCTTTCTCGCCGCCGAGGAGGAAACCAGACGAACGAGCGGGATGCCGCCTTTTGGCCGGCTTGCCGCCCTGATCCTTTCCGACCGATCGGAAGAGCGGGTGGAGGCGGCAGCGAAAGCACTGGCACTTGTGGCTCCGGTCATCGACGGGGGGCGCATTCTCGGTCCAGCACCGGCACCTCTCGCCCTCCTGCGCGGCCGTCATCGTCGGCGTTTTCTCGTTAGAGGACCGAGAACCATCCGCCTTTCCGCCGTTGTCCGCGCCTGGATCAGCAAAGTCACGCTGCCAAAATCAGTTCGCCTGCAGGTCGATATCGATCCACAGAGCTTCCTGTAGCCGCCATCGACACCACCGTCTGCGGCACCGGAGGGTCGTCGCGCGGATCCTTTGTCGCCCTTACGTGAGGAGCCTTTCGGGCGGGTTTGCATGTCCTTCCGCAAAGGTCGGATAAGGCGCGGAATTGCGCCACTTTTCGCCGCAGGGGCGAAGGTAAGTCGGGTTGCAACGCCGAAATGAGTATGTTAGAGAACGGTTCCCCGCGCAGCGACGAGTTTGCACCGCCGCGCGTCGGATCCGGGTCTTTCGCTGATCCCTTGGCCAGCAAGAACTAACATAAAGAGGGCGCTTTCCGGTGACATCTGCAACCGCTGGTTATACCGGCCTCGCTGGGCGTTACGCATCTGCCCTGTTTGAGTTGGCGAGTACGGCCAACTCCATCGACTCCGTCGCCGCAGAAATGCAGGCGCTTGAGGGACTGATCAAGGAAAGTGCCGACTTCCGGCGACTGATCGCATCTCCTGTGATCAGCCGACAAAGTCAGTGGCAGGCCGTGGACGCCATCCTGAAGACCGCTGGAGCAGGTGATCTGACCCGCCGGTTCATTGGCGTGATCACCGAGAACCGCCGGCTGTTCGTTCTGCCGGACATCATCCGGTCCTACTTGCAACGCGTCGCCGAAGAGCGGGGCCAGACCCGCGTCGAAGTCACTTCGGCGAGGGCCTTGACCGACGCTCAGACCGAGGCAATTACCCGCGCACTGCAGAAGGCCGTTTCCAAGCAAATCGCGTTGACCACGCGCACCGATCCCGATCTCCTTGGCGGACTCGTCGTCAAGGTGGGGTCGCGCATGGTCGACAGCTCATTGAAAAGCAAACTGAAACGCTTGAGCCTTGCCATTAAGGGGGTCGCCTGATGGAAATCCGGGCCGCTGAAATCTCCGAGATCATCAAGAAGCAAATCGCCTCGTTCGGGACGGAAGCCGAGGTCGCCGAAGTGGGGACCGTGCTCTCCGTCGGCGACGGCATCGCCCGCATTTATGGCCTCGACAAGGTGCAGGCCGGCGAACTGGTGGAGTTCCCGGACGGCACTAAGGGAATGGCCCTCAACCTCGAGGAGGACAACGTCGGTGTCGTGTTGTTCGGCATCGACCGCAACATCCGTGAGGGCGACACCGTCAAGCGCACCGGCGCCATCGTCGACATTCCCGTCGGCCACGGCCTTTTGGGTCGCGTCGTCAATGCCCTGGGCGAGCCCATCGACGGCAAAGGGCCGATCGATGCCACGGAACGGCGGCTCGCCGATGTCAAGGCGCCTGGGATCATCCCTCGGCAGTCTGTTCACGAGCCGATGCAGACAGGTATCAAGGCGGTGGACAGCCTGATCCCCATCGGGCGCGGTCAGCGCGAGCTGGTAATCGGTGACCGGCAGACGGGCAAAACCGCAATCATCATCGATACGATCCTCAATCAAAAAAAGATCAACGAAGCCGCCAAGGACGACTCTGAAAAGCTATACTGCATCTATGTTGCGGTCGGCCAGAAGCGGTCTTCTGTTGCGCAGTTGGTCAAGATTCTGCAGGACAACGATGCGATGAGTTATTCCATCGTCGTTGCTGCAACCGCATCCGAGCCGGCCCCTCTGCAATATCTGGCGCCTTATACCGGCTGCACGATGGGCGAATTCTTCCGTGATAACGGAATGCACGCAGTCCTGTTTTACGACGATTTGTCTAAGCAGGCGGTGGCCTATCGCCAGATGTCACTGCTGCTTCGCCGCCCACCGGGCCGCGAAGCCTATCCGGGCGACGTCTTCTATCTGCACTCACGGCTGCTTGAGCGGGCGGCAAAGTTGAACAAGGACAACGGCAGCGGATCGTTGACCGCGTTGCCGGTGATCGAAACGCAAGCCGGCGACGTCTCCGCATACATTCCGACCAACGTCATCTCCATTACCGATGGCCAGATCTTCCTTGAAACCGAACTGTTCTACAAAGGCATCCGGCCGGCAGTGAATGTGGGCATCTCGGTCAGTCGCGTCGGCTCCGCCGCCCAGATCAAGGCGATGAAAAAGGTCGCCGGCACCATCAAGCTGGAGCTGGCTCAGTACCGTGAGATGGCGTCGTTCGCCCAGTTCGCTTCCGATCTGGACGCATCGACGCAGAGGCTGCTGAACCGTGGCGCCCGTCTGACGCAGCTTCTGAAGCAACCGCAGTTCAAGCCCTATCCCGTGGAAGAGCAGGTGGTAGTCATTTACGCCGGCACCCGCGGCTACGTGGACAATGTTCCGGCCGATGACGTCACCCGTTACGAAGAAGCCCTCCTTGATCATGTGCGGGCAAACGGGGCCGACATCCTCGACGCGCTCCGCACCCAGAAGGATTTGACGTCGGACACCGAAGACAAGCTGAAGGGTCTCCTCGATCGCTTCGGCAAGTCTTTCTCCTGATCGCTTTGCCCTCTGGCGATTGACAGCGGAAGGCGAGCGCCATGCCTAGCCTTAAAGATCTGAGAGTCCGCATCACCAGCGTGAAGTCGACGCAGAAAATTACTGCGGCGATGAAGATGGTGGCGGCAGCGAAGTTGCGCCGCGCGCAGGCGTCGGCCGAAGAGGGCCGCCCCTACGCGCTCAGTATGGAGCGAATGCTGGCGGGTTTGATCGCCAGCCTGCCGACCCTGGACACCGCCCCGAAGCTGCTGTCCGGCTACGGTGCCGATCAAAAGCATCTTCTTGTCATCGTCACCGCCGATCGCGGTCTTTGCGGCGGTTTCAACTCCAACATCGTCCGCGAAACTCGTCGGCGCATCACGCAGCTGCATAAGGCGGGTAAGGACGTCCAGCTCCTGTGCATCGGTCGCAAGGGGCGCGATGCGCTGCGTCGCGAGTACAGCAGCCTAATCGTCGATACGCTCGACCACATCACGCGGAACGGAGCCCGCTTTGGCCCGGCTCGGGACATTGCCCGCAACCTCCGCAACAAGTTCGAGGCGCGCGAATTCGACGTCTGCACCCTCCTCTACAATACCTTTAAGTCGGCGATGTCGCAGGTGGTGACCGCCAAGCAGATCATCCCGTTCCCGACCGCCAATCTGCGCGGCGGCGAAAGCTTGCAGACCGCTGCCTATGAGCTCGAACCGGACGAGGATAGCCTGCTGGAAACGCTCCTGCCGGCCAGTCTATCGATGCAGATTTTCGCGTCCCTCCTTGAGAGCTACGCATCCGAGCAAGGGGCGCGGATGACGGCCATGGACAATGCCACCCGCAATGCCGGTGACATGATCAATCAGCTGACGCTGACCTATAACCGCAGCCGGCAAGCGGCCATTACCAAGGAACTGATCGAGATCATTTCCGGCGCCGAGGCGCTGTAGGGGCGCAGGCCGCACAGGAAATGCCGGGTCGAGAGAGCAGGAGCAAGAACATGACCAGCAAGAACGCCGTCGGCACCATTACCCAGGTCCTGGGCGCCGTCGTCGACGTGCGCTTCCAGGAAAGTGAGTTGCCGCAAATCCTGAATGCGTTGCATGCGGAGAACAACGGTAAGCGGCTGGTGCTGGAGGTGGCACAGGAACTCGGCGAAGGCGTCGTCCGGACCATTGCCATGGACACGACGGACGGTCTCGTCCGCGGTCAGGAGGTGGTTGACACCGGATCACCGATCTCCATCCCCGTCGGCCCGGAAAACCTCGGCCGGATCATGAATGTCGTCGGCGAACCGGTTGACGAGCGCGGTCCGATCACAACCAAGAAGCTTTACGCCATCCACCGCCAGGCACCTGAATTCGTCGACCAGGCGACCGAGGCGGAAATCCTGGTGACCGGCATCAAGGTCGTCGATCTCATCGAGCCTTACCTCAAGGGCGGCAAGGTGGGCCTGTTCGGCGGTGCCGGCGTCGGCAAGACCGTCATTATCATGGAGCTCATCAACAACATCGCCAAGGCGCACGGCGGCTACTCCGTGTTCGCCGGCGTGGGTGAGCGGACCCGCGAAGGTAATGACCTCTATCATGAGATGATCGAGTCCGGGGTTATTCAGCTCGGTGCGTCCGGCTCCAAGGCCGCCCTCGTTTACGGGCAGATGAACGAGCCGCCGGGAGCGCGTGCCCGCGTCGGACTTACCGGCCTTACCGTCGCCGAATACTTCCGCGACGAGGAAGGGCAGGACGTGCTGTTCTTCGTCGACAACATCTTCCGCTTTACCCAGGCGGGCTCGGAAGTGTCGGCGCTGCTGGGTCGTATTCCCTCCGCCGTGGGCTATCAGCCGACGCTGGCAACTGACCTCGGTACCCTTGAGGAGCGGATCACCTCCACCAACAAGGGCTCGATCACCTCGGTGCAGGCCATTTATGTTCCGGCGGACGACCTGACCGATCCGGCACCGGCGACCACCTTCGCCCACCTTGACGCGACGACGGTGCTCAGCCGGCAGATTGCCGAGCTCGGGATTTACCCGGCGGTCGACCCGCTTGACTCGACCTCCCGCGCCCTTGATCCGCGGATTGTTGGCGAGGACCACTACAAGGTGGCGCGCGAGGTTCAGCGGGTGCTGCAGACCTACAAGTCGCTGCAGGACATCATCGCCATTCTCGGCATGGACGAGCTTTCCGAAGACGACAAGCTCACCGTCGCCCGTGCGCGCAAGATACAGCGTTTCCTATCGCAGCCGTTCCACGTCGCAGAAGTGTTTACTGGCACGCCGGGAGTGTTCGTCAACCTCGAGGACACCATCAAGGGCTTCAAGGGCATCGTCGCCGGTGACTACGATCATCTGCCGGAAGCGGCCTTCTACATGGTTGGCACCATCGAGGGCGTCATCGAGAAGGCGAAGCGACTCGCCGAAGAAGCCGCTTAGGGGCCGGAGGTCGCGGCATGGCCGACACGTTCCTGTTCGAAATCGTTACGCCGGCCGAGCCAATGTATTCGGACCAGGTTGAGCTCGTCGTCATTCCGGGAGCCGGTGGCAACTTTGGCGTGCTCCCTGGGCACGCACCGATGCTGTCGACGCTCCGTCCCGGCGTCATTGAGATTCGCGACAAAGAGCTGGCCATCATCGAACAAATTTTCGTCGATGGTGGCTTTGCCGAGGTCACGCCGGAGCGGACGACCGTCCTCGCCGAAGAGGCTATCGGCGTCCGCGAGATCACCCGTGAAGATGCGGAGGAACGGCTGAAACGGGCCCACGATGCGCTGATGGTCGCCGATACCTTGGGCGTCCGCGTCGTTGCCGAGCGGGATCTGAAGGCGGCAGAGGCGATGATCGAGGCCTACGAAACTCTTGAGCGCTCGCAAACGAAGGCATAACAGCATAAAGAGCTGAACAAGGCTTCGAAGACGAACAAGCCCAGTCGCTTGGCTGCGAGTGGGCTTGGCTGTTGCGCCGGGGAAGCCAAGCCAACCTCACGGGTGCGGAGACAAGATGTTTTTGTATCTGCTGCAACATGCGGAAGCGGTTCCGGAAATGGCGGATCCGCAGCGGTCGCTGACACCGCAAGGACGGGAAGATCTCGAACGCCTGGGCGACTTCCTCGCCGGCTCCCGGATCGACGTCAAACGGGTGCTTCACTCCGGGCGTTTTCGAACGAAGGCATCGGCCGACATCCTCGCCACCAAGCTGGGGTCCACCCTCGTCGAGGAGCAAAAACGCATCCTTCCCGGTGATTCCCCCGAATGGCTGGTTGATGCGGTTGGCACCTGGACGGAAGATACCCTCGTCGTCGGCCATCAACCCTTCATCGGACGCTTTGTGTCACGCCTGGTGCTGGGCAAAGAATCGCCGGCGGTGGTTGATCTCAGTCCGGGGGCCTGTGTCTGCCTGTCGCAGCGCGGCGCGACCCGGGCCTGGTTCATCGCCTGGATGCTGACACCAGCGTTACTCCAACGATAATCGGCGGCAGTCCGGGGACAAGCCCGACCGTGGCCACCGATCACGACGGACTGGGCACGATCGGAGGGCCGCTTCATCACCCTTGGTCGATGACCACTCGTGAGGCGATCGACCTGCAACGGTCGCTGTCGCCCTTGGTTGTTCGCCAGGACCGCATAGACCGCATCGAGACCGTCGCCGGCGTCGATGTGGCCTATGGGCACCGCGGCGGTCCGGCTTCGGCCGCGGTCGTCGTCTACCGCCTATCTGATCTTTCTCCCCTCGAGCAGGCGCGCGTCACCATCCCGACGAGCTTTCCTTATGTTCCGGGGCTGCTGACCTTTCGTGAAGCGCCGGCGGCTTTGGCAGCGCTCGCCACCTTGTCCGTCCTCCCCGACCTCCTCCTCTGCGACGGCCAGGGTATCGCCCATCCGCGGCGACTCGGCTTCGCCAGCCATCTGGGGCTTTATCTTGGCCTGCCGTCCATCGGTGTCGCCAAGTCGCGGCTCATCGGGCAACACGAGGAGCCCGGACCAAAGCCAGGTGACTGGACGCCTCTCATCGATCGTGAGGAGGTCATCGGGGCGGCGTTGCGCACCCGCGCCGGGACCCGATCGCTGTACATATCGATCGGCAACCGGCTGAGCCTGGAGACGGCCATCGCCTTTGTTCGCCTTTGCGGCAAGGGGTTCCGGCTCCCCGAACCCTGCCGCCAGGCCGATCGTTTGTCGAAAGCCGCACCACACCCGTAGGGCAAATCACCAACCCGGAAGACACAGCCCCCCCTCAAACCCGACCCAGCGCTTGAACCGTGTGCAAAGCAGCATAGGTTCACAGGGCAATGCCTATTATTCACACACTCCCCGGCGCCGACCTGGACAAGTACCGCGATCATCTTCTCCGGCTGTCTGCGGACGATCGTCGTTTTCGGTTCGGCAACTGCCTCAGTGACGCCGGGATCACTGGCTTCGTTGACGGGTTACGGCCGCGTGAGAACCATATTTTCGTCGACCAGGAAACGACGGGTAAAGTCGTCGGAGCGGTCCAGATCGCCGTGCGCTACGGCTCGGATGCCGAGCTGGCGCTCTCTGTCGACGCGGAGCATCGCCGGCGCGGCGTCGCTTATGTTTTGGCGAAGCGAGCGATCCTCTGGGCGCGGAATCGTCGGATCCGATCGGTCTGCATGTCATGCCTGGCCGAAAACCGGCCTATGCGCCGACTGGCCAAGAAAGTCGGGATGGAGATGGATGCAGACGGAGGGCTCGTGGAAGCGAAACTGTCGCTGCCGCCGCCGACCCCGTTGAGTCTGGCCCGGGAAGCGGCCTACGATACCGCCGCGTTCCGCGACGCGGAATTCGCCGCCTGGCGGGCAAGGCCGGCGGGCCGCCCGCTCGCGGCGCTGACCCCCCTCCCGCTGCTGGCCGCCCGGTTGGTCCCGCGCTTTGCTCTTCTCGACTGAATAGGCCTCGCACCGCACCCCGCAAGGCGGCATATAGGAGAGGAACAGCCGAGAGGGTCGCAAGCGATGCGTCTGATAGCCTTTGCCCTGCCGCTGACTTTGGTCGGGCTGATCATGGTCGCATCACTGAGCGGCTGCGGGAAAAAGGGTTCGCCGGAACGGCCGCCCGGGTCGGATTTTCCGCGCGTGTACCCTAATCCGAACCCCTCCCAGTAGGCCGGACGAGCCGCCGCCTTGGACCATTTTTGTTACCGTGACCATCGCCTTTGCGCGGAGGAGGTTCCGGTTCGCGCCATCGCGGACGCCGTCGGAACGCCCGCCTACATCTATGCCCAAGCAACCATCGAGCGGCATTATCGCGTGTTTGCGGAGGCCTTCGCTGGTCTCAACACCATTATCTGCTTTGCTGTCAAAGCGAACGGCAATCTGGCGGTTGTTCGCACACTCGGGCTGCTCGGTGCCGGTTCCGACGTGGTCTCTGGTGGGGAACTGGACACTGCCATCGCCGCCGGCATTCCGGCGACCCGTATCGTCTATTCGGGTGTCGGTAAGACGGCCGACGAGTTGGCGCACGCGCTCCGCCTCGGCGTCATGCAGATCAACGTCGAGTCCGAGCCGGAACTGGATTTGCTCGACACGATCGCCCGCTCCCTCGGTCGTCGGGCGCCGACGGCGATCCGCATCAATCCCGACATCGACGCGCACACACACGAGAAAATCTCAACCGGGCGCAGCGAGAACAAGTTCGGTATCGAGTGGACAGCGGCGCATCGGGTCTATGCCCGGGCGATGGCGATGCCAGGAATCGCCGTCACCGGCGTGGCCGTCCACATCGGCTCGCAACTCACCGACGTGGAGCCGTTCCGGGCGGCCTTCCATCGCCTCCGTGACTTGGTGGCGATACTGCGTGCCGACGGGCTCCAAATTACCACCCTCGATCTGGGCGGAGGTCTCGCCGTCCCCTACGGCAACGAAGGCACGGCGATTCCCGGTCCGGCCAACTACGCCGCCGTCATTCGCCAGACCCTGGGTGATCTGGGCTGCCGACTGATCCTTGAACCCGGGCGCTTGATCGTCGGCAATGCCGGGGTGCTCGTGACTCGCGTGCTGTTCGTCAAGGAGGGCGCCACGCGGACGTTCATTATCGTCGATGCGGGGATGAACGACCTGATGCGGCCAGCCATGTACGGCGCCTTTCACGCCGTCGTCACGGAGCGGGAGCCGGAGCCGGAAGCACCGCTGCGGGCAGTGGATATCGTCGGTCCCGTCTGTGAAACCAGCGATACCTTTGCGACCGAACGGCTCATGCCAACCGTCGCCGCCGGCGATCTGCTTGTCATCCGCACCGCCGGCGCTTATGGCGCCACCATGGCGTCCACCTACAACGCCCGAGCCCTTGCCCCGGAAGTCATGGTCAGCGGGACCAACTTCGCCGTCGTCCGCGAACGCATCCCCTTCGCCGATCTCCTCGCCCGACAGCATGTTCCGGCTTGGCTCGCCTCGCCGGAAGCGATAGCCGCTGTACCACCGGAACGATGACAAACACCCTGCCGCCTCGAGTACGGCGTCGCCTTCGGCTATCCGCGATCGCTCTTTACTGGGAGCGGTTATGGCCGCGGCTATGGCCGGCGGCGGCGATCCTTGGCACGTTTGTCGCCTTCGTCCTGTTGGATATCTTGCCACGCCTTCCCGCGCTCGCCCACCTGGTCCTTCTCGTGGCTTTCGCGGCCGCCCTCGCCTACGCCCTGTTGCGCGCCCTGCCCTACCTGAGGCCGGCCGAACCGAATGCCGTACGCCGCAGGCTCGATGCCGCGATGGCGGGCGAGCGACCGATTGCTGCTCTCGAGGACCGCTTGGCCGCCGGTGCCGATGATGCGTTCGCCTCCGCCTTGTGGCACCGGCACAAGCAACGCATGGCCGCGAAGGCCGAGACGTTGCCGGTTCCCTGGCCCGCACCCGGTGTCGCCCGGTACGAACCGTGGGGTATTCGCGCCGGCGTGGTTCTCCTTTTGCTGATCGCGGTGACCGCGGGGGGTCAGAGCTGGCAGGAGCGGCTCGCCAGAGCGATTCGGCCACCCATCGGCTTCGGCAGTGCCGGGACCACGGCAGAGGCGGAAGTCTGGATCACGCCGCCCAGTTACACCGCGCGCCCTCCCGTCTTCCTCCGCAGTGACCCGAGCGCGCGGTCGTCGGATCGGCCGCCCTCGCATATTCCAACCGGAAGCACCGCGCTTGTCCGGGTCACCGGCCTCGCGTCGACCCCGAGCCTGCGGATCGGTGGCAATGCGGTCGCATTCATCGACATGAGCCGCGACCAGGGTGCACCCAGCGCATATCGCGCGGAGACCGTGATCACCGCTGGAGATCGCCTCGCCATCCGTGTGGGGTCCCGTGAGGTCGCCGGCTGGCCGATCCTCGTCGTTCCGGATCGGCCGCCAGCGGTGGCCGCAGCCACCGTCACCGACAACAAAGGGAGCGGCCTGCTCGACCTCGGCTACGAGGCCAGTGACGATTACGGGGTCAACAAGCTCATTGCCCGGCTCAGTTCCAAAGCTGCCGGCAGCGCCGCCATGGACGAAGACGGCCCGCGCCTCCCGATCACCTTGGGCGAGCCGGGGGCTCCTGTTGCCGTCGGTCGTGCTCTCCTGGATCTGGCCGCGCATCCGTGGGCCGGCCAGCCGGCGACGCTGGTGTTGGAGGCGAGCGACGTGATTGGCCAGTCGGCCGCCGGTCCTCCCACCGACATCATCCTCCCCGAACGCAGTTTCTCCCATCCCGTCGCACGGATCCTCGTTGCCGAGCGGCGACGACTGATAGACCCCTCACCGGAGACGAAGGCCTCTGTGGCGGCCGCCCTGGCATCGGTCGCGGCGGATCCTTCCCGTTTCGACAACGACGTGGTCGTCGCTCTCGGCCTATCGGTCGCCCGCTGGCGACTCCTGGGTGACGAAGCTGTCGCCTCTTCCGCCGTTCCAACCGTGTACAATCTGCTCTGGGAGCTGGCACTGCGGCTTGAAGACGGCGGCATCGATGCCGCCGAGCGGCGCCTCGCAGAGGCGAGGCAACAATTGACGGATGCGCTGCGAAACGGTGCCAGTGAAGCCGACATCGAACGGATGATGGACGCACTGCGCGACGCCCTCGACGAATATCTGGCGACGCTGGCAGCGGAACTGGACCGTCGACCAGAGGCCCAGCAGATGCCCCTGTCGTCGTTGGGACAGACTCTGCGATCGGATGCTCTGCGAAGTTTGCTCGATCGGGCTCGCGAGCTCAGTCGAACGGGCGCCCGCAACGAAGCGCGCGCGCTCCTCGGCGACCTGCAACGGGTGCTGGACGGCCTCCGGCTGGGTCTGCGCCAGGGTGCGACCTCTGAACGGCTGCGCGCGGCAGAGAAGCTCATGCAGGATCTCCGTGCGCTGGAAGCCCGCCAGCGTGCGCTGCTGGAAGAGACGTTTCAACGTCAGCGGGAGCAGGAACAGCGGCGAGCAAGCCGGCGTGCCGCGACTGGGGAGTCGCAGGGCGGAATCGCCGCGCAACGAGACCTGCGCCGTGATCTCGGCGGCCTCGCCCAACAACTCCAGGATCAGCTAGGCGCCATTTCGGGACCGCTCGGTGCGGCCGACCAGGCGATGCGTGACGCCATGCGGGCACTCGGCGGCGACCGCCTGTCCGATGCCGTTTCGGCGCAAGGCCAAGCGGCAGAAGCTCTCGCTCAAGCGCTGGAAGAGGCGCGCGACGCCATCGCTCGGCAGTTGGGAGAGAACAGTGGCCAGTTCGGCTTTGGCGGCGAAGGGTCTGGTGATCCGTTCGGACGACCGGCCGGAGGCCCCTATGGATTCGCCGACGGGACCGTAGCGATCCCCGACCGGACCGAAATCCAGCGCATCCAGGATCTTCTCAAGGAACTAAGACGACGAGCGGGAGAACGCGATCGGCCGAGCGACGAACTCGACTACATCGAGCGCCTGTTGAAGCCCTTCTGAGGTCAGCCGTGTTCGGCAGCCGAGAGTTGAAAGCTGACCACGACCCGCCTCGCTGAAACCGCCGGGCTGGGAATACGGGCCATGAACGGCACGCTCTCACCTTCGGCGAGCGTTGGCTTAGCGGGTTGAACCACCACCGCCTGAATCTCCGAACGATCTCCGTCGAACAGCGTCACCCGCAAGGGCGGCAACCCTCGCGGGCCCGTCGCCACATTGGCGACCGTTCCCGCTACGATCAGCACGTCCTCGCTACCCGACCACTCCCTACTGGAGCTAACGTCACGGATGTCAAGGCCGGCACCGGGCGGGGCTGGCGCCAAGCCGAACAGACTATAGACGCCGGCCGCACCGGGAAACGCGCGGATGATGGGACCTTCGGCCGCGACCAAAATCCCGAGAGACAGGGCAAGGGCGGCAGCACCGCCGGTAGCCATCAACAAGCGTCGTTTCGGTCGTTTCGGTTGTGCCGGCACCGAATCGTCCGCATCCCGCACGGGAAGCGAGGAGTCGTCCTCGACCTCGGCCGCTATGTCGATCGGCTCGCTCATCGCCGCGGAATCGACGTCCAGATCGGAGAATTCGACCGCTTCCTCTATGGCAAGATCCGGCTCGTTCGCCCGCTCGTCGTCGAAACCGCGCTCCTCACGGTCAGACAGCTCGCCGGCAGCGGGACTGATCCCGCCTTTCCAGGCGGGCGCCACGGGTTCGACCGCGGCCACTGTTTGCTCAAGCTCCGCCGGTCGCATCTCGTCGAAGGTGGTGTCGCCTAGCCCCTCGCCGAAGCGTGATTCGTCGATGTCGGGAGTAATCGCGCCCTGCTCGCCGTCGTCGACGGGGGACGCCTCCGCCGCCTGGTCGACGTCCGACGCCTCAACATCACCGGGCGCTGCCTCCCACTCAAAATCGCAAGCGGAGCAGCGGACGATCCTCGCATTCTGCCCGAATGTGTCGCGAGCGATACCGTAATGGGCTGCGCAGTTGGGGCAAACGACGATCATTTTACGTGCAAGTAATCAAAGTTATGCCCGTTATAGGACCTTCCAACTCACCGATGCAAGCCGGCCTTAAAAGCCGACGGCGACGAATGGACGGGACCGGCCCCTAGCCTAGCCAGCGGATGCTTGGCTCGTTGGGATGGACATTCGGAGGACTTACCGCGACATTTGGGTGCGAACCGTTGGCGCGTTATCGGCCGACGATGTGACAGCAGCCGCTTGGGAGTGCAGGGACGATACGCAAAGGGTGGTCCAGGTGAAACGGGCATTGGGGCGACGAAGATTCGTACGGGTACGGACGCGCCCACGGCGGACGGTGGTCATGCCGCGGCGAGATGCGGCGGTGGCTCCAGAGCTACGATCACCGTCGCGCCATGGTTCGCGTCCCGACCCGATCCCAGCCGGAACCAGCTGGTGGCGGATTGGCGTCTTCGATCTGCTGATGTTTTCCGGGCTCGCGGTTGCCGTCTTGTGGTCGGTAGGGCTGGCTCGGTTTGCTGACACCATTCCGGACCGGGTCGTCGATACGACCACCCCAACCGATGCAATCGTGGTTCTGACCGGCGGCAGTGAACGACTCGCCACCGGTCTGCAGCTTCTCGCCGCCGACAAAGCGCAGCGCGCGCTCGTATCCGGCGTCCACCCCGGGGTGGCGGTTGCCGACCTCCTGCGACTGGCGGGTGCCGCTCAGCGCTCGATTGAAAATCGCGTCGACGCCGGTTATCGGGCCCGCGACACCGCCGGCAATGCCGCCGAGACCGCCAACTGGATGCAGGAACGCGGGTTCCGCTCGCTACGGCTCGTCACCGGCTATTACCACATGCCGCGCAGCCTCTTCGAGGTCCAGTGTGCATTACCGGACGCGCGCGTAATCCCTCACCCGGTGTTTCCGCAGGTGGTTCACCAGGGCCCGTGGTGGAGCCGGCCCGGGACCGCCGCGCTCATCATCAGCGAATACAACAAATACCTGCTGTCGAGCCTGCGGCACCGGCTCGGCGGCGCCAAGGGCGTCTGCGGATAACCATGCTGACTGCGATCCGATCCGGCCTGTTCCAGTTCTTTTGCTTCACATGGACAGGCCTTCTCATGTTGCTCTATTTGCCGTTGATGGGCCGGTCGCGACGGCACCTGCAGCCGCTCGCCGCTTTCTGGTGCCGGGGCCTTCTCGCCCTCGTCCGGGTGTTCTGTGGCATCCGCTGGCGGGTCGTGGGCAGCGAGAATCTGCAGCCCGGCCCGATCCTCATCGCCGCCAAGCATCAATCGGAGTGGGACGGGCTGATCTTCCACCTGCTTCTCAAGGATCCCGTCTACGTCCTGAAGCGGGAACTCATCGAGATTCCCATGTTCGGATTTTATCTCGCCAGGCTCGGCAGCATCAGCATCGACCGCAGCGCCGGCTTCCGGGCCATCAAACAGATGCTGCCGGCGGTCCGCAGCCGCCTGAGCGAGGGCGCGCAGGTCATTGTCTTCCCGGAAGGAACACGCGTTCCGCCAGGAGAGTGCCAGCCCTACCACCCGGGCATCGCGGCGCTCTATCAGCGGTGCGATGCTCCGCTCATCCCGGTGGCTCTCAATTCAGGGCTTTTCTGGACGCGCCATGCCTTCCGTCGTCTCCCGGGGACGATCACAATCGAGTTCCTGCCCCCCATTCCCCACGGCCTCGATCGTGAGGTGTTCCTCACCGAGCTCACGACCCGCATTGAAACGGCAACCGACAGGCTGTGCGGATTGGCCGTGCCCGCCGGCGTGTCGCCGCCTGCCCCCATCCCCGCGCCTGTGGAACGCGGGGAAAACCTCTAACTCATTGCTTTTAAGGGGAAACTCGACCGAGAACGTGTCGCATGATATGTGGAAACATTTCATGAACACTCCGAATTGACGCCCTGCCGGCACGTACGTAGAATGGTCGACGCCTCGTCGCATGAGGTCTTCCGCAACGATGTCGGGGAACGAAGATGGTCCAGGTGGCGCCCGTCTCGCAGCAAATCTGGGACATGAAGTACCGGCTGAAGGCTGTCGATGGCGCTTCCGTGGACAAGACCATCCCCGATACCTGGCGACGAGTAGCCCGGACGCTGGCCACGGCAGAGAGCAACGCAACCGCCTGGGAAGAGCGCTTTTTCGAGGCGATGTGCGACTTCAAGTTCCTGCCGGCGGGCCGCATCCTGTCGGGCGCCGGCTCGGGCCGCCGGGTGACCCTGTTCAATTGCTTCGTCATGGGCAACATCCCCGACGACATGAGCGGGATCTTCGAGCACCTCAAGCAAGCGGCGCTGACCCTGCAGCAGGGCGGTGGCATCGGCTACGATTTCTCGACGTTGCGTCCGAAAGGCGCGCCGGTCGTCGGGGTCGGCGCCGATGCATCGGGCCCCCTTTCGTTCATGGACGTCTGGGATGCCATGTGCCGGACGATCATGAGCGCCGGCTCCCGACGCGGCGCGATGATGGCGGTGATGCGGTGTGACCACCCGGACATCGAAGCGTTCATCGAGGCCAAGCGTCAGCCCGGGCGGTTGCGCATGTTCAACCTGTCGGTGCTGATCACCGACGCCTTCATGCAAGCGGTGAAGGAAGATGCCCCGTGGGAGCTGGCGTTTGGCGGCAGTGTGTACCGGGTGCTGCGCGCGCGCGACCTCTGGGACACCATCATGCGGGCCACCTATAGCTACGCCGAGCCCGGCGTCATCTTCATCGACCGCATCAACCGTCTGAACAATCTCTATTATTGTGAGACCATCCACGGCACCAACCCCTGTGGCGAACAACCGCTGCCGGCCTATGGCACCTGCCTCCTGGGGTCGCTCAACCTCGCTCAACTTGTCGACAACCCGTTCACCGCCGAGGCCGGGATCGACCCAGTCCGGCTGACCGATCTGGTCACGGTCGCCGTCCGCATGCTGGATAACGTCATCGATGTTTCGCGCTTTCCCCTGCCGGAGCAGGAAGAGGAGGCCCGCAACAAGCGACGGATCGGCCTCGGCGTCACCGGCCTTGCCGACGCCCTGATCCTGTGTGGCGCCCGTTATGGCGGCAGTGCTGCCGTGCGCCTGTCCGAGGAGTGGCTGCAAACGATCCGGCGCGCCGCCTACCTGGCCTCGGCCGCGCTCGCCGCCGAGAAAGGCGCCTTTCCCCTGTTCGATCGGGAAAGTTATCTCGCCGGCGAAACAGTCGCGCACCTTGAGGACGATGTCAGGGCGGCGATTGCCCGCCATGGGATCCGCAACGCGCTTCTCACCTCGGTCGCACCCACCGGCACCATCTCGCTGTTCGCCGACAACGTGTCGTCGGGCCTCGAGCCGGTGTTCAGCTTCCGCTATGTTCGCCACGTGCTGATGCCCGATGGCAATCGCCGCGAGGAACAGGTCACCGATTACGCCTTGCGGCAGTTTCAGCGCCTGCACGGCGAAGGAGCCCCCCTCCCCGACTACTTCGTGGACGCCCAATCGCTCAGTCCGAACGATCATCTGGTGATGCAGGCGGCCGTCCAGAAGTACGTCGACAGTTCCATTTCGAAGACGATCAACTGCCCCGAAAGCATCTCCTTCGACGCGTTCAAGGATGTCTATGCCCAGGCGTATGAGCTCGGGTGCAAGGGCTGCACCACCTATCGGCCCAACGACGTGACCGGTGCCGTCCTCGAGGTGCGCGAGACCGTTCGCGAGGCGGCCGCCCAAGCCGAGCTGCCGCTGGCGGCGCCGGCGACGGAGGTGAGGCCGCGGGACCAGGGAGATTCCGGTGCCATCGTCCAGATGTTCCGGCCGCTCGACCGGCCGGAAGCGCTGCCCGGGCAAACCTACAAGGTCCGTTGGCCGGAGAGCGATCACGCCCTCTACATTACCGTCAACGACGTTATTCAGGATGGTCGGCGGCGACCGTTCGAGGTGTTCATCAACTCGAAAAATATGGAGCATTACGCCTGGACGGTGGCCCTCACCCGGATGATTTCGGCGGTCTTCCGTCGCGGCGGTGACGTCTCCTTCGTCGTCGAGGAACTGAAGGCGGTGTTTGATCCACGCGGCGGCCAGTGGATGGGCGGCCGTTATGTGCCGAGCCTGCTCGCCGCCATCGGCGAGGTGATCGAAAAGCACATGATCGATATCGGCTTCATTCCCGCGCCGGGCGGCCGGGCGGTGCCCGAGCAGAGGGTCCGCCAGGTGGTCGGCCTCGCCCACGACCAACGGTTTCGTCAGTGCCCTAAATGCGGCACTCCCTCGCTCGTCCGCCAGGAAGGCTGCGATAGCTGTACGAGTTGCGGTTATTCCAAGTGCGGTTGAGAGGGCTGGCTTGTCTGCTCTTCTGGGTATCGGGGCTGATCTTGGTCTCGGAGCTGGCCTCCTTCGCCCGTGCCGCTGACGGGGTGTCATTCCTGACCTATCTCGCCTCATCCCCGCCGCCAGCGACGCTCGTCGCCTACAATCCCAGCGGGTTCGACCCGCGGCGGCCGCTGCCGGCGGACGGCTATCCGGCCTCGGAAATCCGGGCTGATCTCGCCGCGCTCAGGCCGGGCTTCGACGGGTTGATCCTCTACGCTTATCAACCGGGACTAACCCCGGTCATCGCCGCCGCCGCCGCCGAGCTGGGCTTTCGGGCGATCCTTCTCGGCATTTGGGATCCCAAATCCGCCATCGAGCGGGACGGTATCGTCCAACTGGCACAGCGCCATGGCCACCGCCTCGCCCTCGCCGTCGTCATCGGCAACGAGGGGATCAACGACAACCGGTACGACCTTACCAACCTTCGAACCGCCGCTGACGATCTCGCCCGCCGGTTGCCAGGAGTTCGTCTTCCGGTGACGACGAGCGAGCCCGTCGGCGATTACGGATGGGCGCCGCTCCGTGCGTTCGGCGATTTTCTCGCCCCCAACATTCACCCCGCCCTCGACCGCGGCGACCTGACTGCGAACGACGCGGCGCTGTGGGCCAGACGCAAGGCGCTCGCGGTCGCCAACGCCGCCGGCAAACCGGTGCTGGTCAAGGAGACGGGATTCCCGCACGCGGGCAGCCCCGCGTTCAGCCCCGAGAGCCAACGCGCCTTCTGGACCGCCTACACCGATGCCGGGCTCAGAGAATCGACCGGTCGGAGCGGCGGAACCGCTTTCTTCGCCGTCGCCTTCGAGGCGTTCGATGCCCCTTGGAAGGGAGAGATGCTCGGCAACCCCGTGGAAGGTCACTGGGGATTGCTCTCGGTGGAGCGCGCACCGTCGCCCGCGTTCGCGGCTTGGTCCGCGCTCCGAAGCGGCCGGTAATCCGAGCCCAAGGGCATTCTCGCCGCACATACGGCGCCCTGTTTGATTATTTCCCCTGATGGGTTAATAACACTCACCGACGACCCTACGGGGAGGCCACGATGAGTCCCCATGCGACCCTGGACGAGCGGGAGCGTCGGGACCGCCTGCGTTTGATCCGTTGCGAGAGCGTCGGCCCCGTGACCTGGCGCCGGCTGATCGAGCGGTTCGGCAGCGCCGGCCGGGCGATCGAGGCCCTGCCCGACCTCGCCCGTCGCGGCGGCCGACACGCCCCGCTTGCATTGCCGAGCCTGGACGAGATCGAGCACGAACTGAGAGCACTTGCCCACGTCGACGCTCGTCTCCTCGTTCTCGGCGAGGCCGCCTATCCGCCGGCTCTCGCCGCCATCGAAGATGCGCCGCCGACGCTCGCCGTCCGCGGCAATGTCGAAGTGTTGTCCCGCTGCTCGGTCGCCATCGTCGGTAGCCGCAACGCGTCGATCAGCGGCAGCCGGCTGGCAGGAACGCTTGCCGCCGATCTGGGCCGGGCGGGTCTCGTGGTGGTTTCCGGAATGGCCCGCGGCATCGACAGCGCCGCCCATCGCGGAGCCTTGCCGACCGGAACCGTCGCCGTCCTCGCCGGCGGCATCGATGTCGTGTACCCGCCAGAAAATGCAGAGCTTTACGCGGCCATCGTCAGCGCCGGTGCCGTGGTCGCCGAACTGCCACCGACCTCCCAGCCCCTGGCCCGCCACTTTCCGCGCCGCAATCGGATTATCGCCGGGCTGTCGTCGGCTGTGCTGGTGGTCGAGGCCGGGCTTCGCTCCGGCTCGTTGATCACCGCGCGCTTCGCCCTCGAGCAGGGCCGCGATGTGTTCGCCGTCCCTGGATCGCCCCTCGACCCGCGCTCGCGGGGCGGCAACGATCTGATTCGCCAAGGCGCCGTGCTGACCGAGACCGCGGACGACGTTTTGTCGATGCTGTTGGGAGCCCGCGACCGCATCGTCGCCGAGCCGGTGACACCGACTTCACCACCGGAAGACGAGGCCGAACAAGGCGAGGATCCCCGCCGGCTGATCGCTGCGCTGCTGTCGCCCACACCGGTGAGTGTTGACGAAATCATTCGCACCTGCCAATTGTCCCCGGCAATCGTCACCACCATTTTGCTCGAGTGGGAGTTGGCAGGCCAACTGGAACGCCATCCCGGCAATCGGGTTTCGGTGATCGTTTCCGGTTCCGAGCAGGCTTAAACGGATGAACGTGGTCATCGTCGAGTCGCCGGCCAAGGCCAAGACAATCAACAAGTACCTGGGCCCCGACTTCACCGTCCTCGCCAGTTATGGCCATGTCCGCGACCTTCCGGCAAAAGACGGAAGCGTTCGCCCGGATCATGACTTCTCCATGGATTGGGAGGTCGATCCCCGGGCGCAGAAGCACCTGAAGCTCATCGAAGATGCCCTGAAAGGGGCCCGCCGTCTCTATCTGGCAACCGACCCGGACCGTGAGGGCGAGGCGATTTCCTGGCACGTCTGTCAGGTCCTCGACTCCCGCCGCAGGCTGGACGGGATCGATACCAAGCGCGTCGTCTTCAACGAGATCACCCGTGGCGCCATTCTCGACGCCTTCTCGCAGCCGCGCGATCTCGATCAGCCGCTGATCGAGGCCTACCTGGCCCGGCGCGCTCTTGATTACCTGGTCGGGTTCACCCTTTCGCCCGTCCTGTGGCGCAAGCTACCCGGCAGTCGCTCGGCCGGGCGGGTGCAATCGGTAGCGCTGCGCCTGATCTGCGAGCGCGAAACCGAGATCGAGAATTTCATCTCGCAGGAATTCTGGACCATCGAGGGCACCTTCCGCACCGTGGCCGGCGACAGGTTCCAGGCGACGATGACACACCTTGCCGGCCGCAAGCTGGACAAGTTCGATTTGCCCGACAAGGCGGCGGCGGATGCCGCCGTCGACGCCGCAGTCGCCCGCACCTACACGATCGCCAAGGTCGAACGCAAAACGACCCGCCGCAATCCGGCACCGCCTTTCATCACCTCGACGCTGCAACAGGAAGCCGCCCGCAAGCTGGGCTTCACCGCCACGCAGACGATGCGTACGGCGCAACGGCTCTACGAAGGGGTTTCGATCGGCGGCGAGACGGTCGGCCTGATCACCTACATGCGGACCGACGGCGTGCAGATGGCGGCCGACGCGGTGGCTGCGTGCCGCAAACTCATCGCCGACGACTTCGGCGACCGCTACCTGCCGGAAAAGCCGCGAGTCTACAAGACCAAGGTCAAGAACGCTCAGGAAGCGCACGAGGCCATCCGTCCGACCGATGTGCGGCGGCGCCCGGAGGACGTGCGCGCCTACCTTGACCCGGATCAGCTGCGCCTCTACACCCTCATCTGGAAGCGGACGCTCGCCTGTCAGATGGCGGCGGCGCTCATCGACCAGACCGCGGCCGATATCGTCGCCAACGATGGCGGGATCATCTTTCGCGCCACCGGGTCCACCGTCGCCTTCGACGGCTTTCTCAAAGTGTATCGGGAAGGGCGGGACGATCCGGACTCCTCGGCACAGAAGTCGGCGGAGGGTACGGTGGGCGAAGAGGGCGAGCGCGTCCTCCCCGACCTGGTCTCGGGAACGCCAGCGGAGCAGCTGGCGGTGATCCCGGAACAGCATTTCACCCAGCCGCCGCCACGCTTTACCGAAGCGAGCCTGGTCAAGCGCTTGGAGGAGCTGGGCATTGGACGCCCCTCCACGTACGCCAGCATCATCTCCGTCCTCCAAGAGCGCACTTACGTGCGGCTGGAGAAGGGACGTTTTATCCCCGAAGATCGCGGACGACTGGTGACCGCCTTCCTCACCAGCTTCTTCGAACGCTATGTCGCCTATGGGTTCACGGCGACGATGGAAGAGAAGCTCGACGACATCTCGGGCGGGCGGGTCGACTGGAAGCGCGTCCTCGACGAGTTCTGGCGAGAGTTCAGCGTCGCCGTCGACGGCACCAAGGGCTTGCGCATCAAAGAGGTCCTCGATGCACTGGACAGCCTTCTTGGGCCGCATTTTTTTCGCGAAGGCGAGACCGGTCGCGACCCACGGGCGTGCCCGACCTGTGGCGACGGCCGCCTGAGTCTGAAGCTCGGCAAGTTTGGCGCCTTTATCGGCTGCTCCAACTATCCCGCCTGCCGTTATACGCGGCCGCTGGTGCCGGTGAAGGGTGACGAGGCGGAGGTTGTTCCTGGCGGCAATGGCCGCAGCCTCGGCGTGGACCCGGCGACGGGTCAGCCGGTAGCGATCCGGAAGGGCCCCTACGGCTACTATGCGCAGTTGGGTGAAACCCCGAAGGAGCCGGAAGGGGAGGGCAAACCCAAATCCAAGAAGCCAAAGTCCAAGGAGAAGGGCGGCGATAAAGACAAAGAGAACAAGCCTAAGCGGACGGCGCTGCCCCGTGGGTTCGACCCGCAAACGATCGGCCTGGAGCAGGCGGTCCAGCTGCTCTCGCTGCCGCGGGAGATCGGCATCCATCCGGAAAGCGATCTTCCCGTCACCGCGGGCATCGGCCGTTTCGGTCCGTATCTCAAAATGGGCGATCAATACGTTTCGCTAAAGGGAGAGGACGACGTTCTGAGCATCGGCCTTAACCGCGCCGTCGACCTGTTCGCGCACACGCCGAAAAAGACGAGCGGCCGCGTCATCGGCTCGCACCCCGACGACGGCAAGCCAGTGAAGGTCAAGTCAGGCCGCTACGGAACCTATGTCGAGCATGGCTCCGAGCGAGCGACCCTGCCTGCCGAGCAGAACGGCGATACCTTGAGCATGGAAGACGCCATCGCCCTGCTCGCCGCCAAGGCAGCGAAGGCGGGTATCGGAGGGCGGACCAAGTCGGCCAAGACCGTCACGCCGACGAAAACGGCCCGGTCAGCCACCACCACGGCGGGAACCGGCAAGGCTGCGCCGAAGCGGACAAAGACCGGCAAGGCGGTAGGGCGCGCTGCAACCTCCGGCAAGGACACCCCGGTAGCCTCGGCGATCATGCATGAAGACGGGACCGCGGCGACCGGCCGGCGGCACCGGAAAGCGTCGGGAAGTTGATCCGGCCACACCCCCATCGTCCACATGGCCGCTAAAGCCGCGCCGTTTCCCAGCCGGGAGCAGATCGTCGCGTTCATCCGCGAAAGCCCAGGCGAGGTCGGCAAGCGAGAGATTGCCCGTGCCTTTCGCCTCGACAGCGATCAGCGCACCGCCCTCAAACGCATTCTGAGGGAGCTGGAGGCGGAGGGTATTCTCGCTCGGGACCGCGGCCGCCGCTACAAGCAGCCCGGTCAGCTGCCGGGCGTCGCCGTCATCGAAATCAGCGGCACCGATGTCGACGGTGACACGATCGCCCGCCCCGCGGTGTGGACCGAACAGATACCGCCGCCGGTGATCTACGTGGCGCCGGAAAAACGCAGTCGCAGCGGGTTTGCCATCGGTGAGCGCGCTCTCGCCCGCCTCTCGCCCTCGGAATCCGGCTTCTACGAAGCCCGCATCATCCGTCGGCTGACCGCGGCGCCCCCGCGAGCCCTCGGTGTGTATACCCTCGTCGGCGACCAGGGACGGATCATCCCCGTGGACAAGCGCGCGCGCGAGGAGTTCGTCGTCGGGCCGGGTGACGCCGGCGATGCGGAGCCCGGCGATCTGGTGAGGGCGGAAGTGCGCAGCGCCCGTCCGCTCGGCCTGAAGCATGCTCGCATCGTCGAACGTCTAGGGCCGGCGATGGGGGCTCGCTCCATATCATTGATCACCCTCTACGATCACGACATCCCGTCCAAATTTTCGGACGCGGCGCTGGCGGACGCGGCCGGAGCATCGGCGGCGCCCCTCGCCGACCGGGACGATCTGAGGGAGATCCCGCTCGTCACCATCGACGGGGAAGACGCCCGTGATTTCGACGATGCCGTCTTCGCCGAAGCCGATACGGACGGAGCCAATCGTGGTGGCTGGCACCTGCTCGTCGCCATTGCCGATGTCGCTTGGTACGTGCGCCCGAGCACTCCCCTCGACCGGGCCGCCTTCGAGCGCGGCAACTCGGTCTATTTCCCGGACCGGGTGGTGCCGATGCTCCCCCACGAACTGTCCAACGGCTGGTGCTCCCTGGTTCCCGGCGAGGACCGGCCCTGTCTCACCGCCCACTTGTGGATCGACGCCGAAGGGCGGTTGCTGCGCCACCGTTTCGTCCGCGGCCTGATGCGCTCCGCCGCGCGACTGACCTATCGTCAGGTGGAAGCGGCGCATCAGGGCGTCCCGGACGATGCGACGGTCGCCCTCATCCAGCCGGTAATCACACCGCTCTACGCGGCCTATGCGGCGCTGGCCGAGGCGCGGCGCAAACGCGGCGTCCTGGAACTGGACGTTCCTGAACGGCGGGTGCGGATCGATGACCAGGGCCACGTCGTGGGAATCGAACTGCGGGAGCGGTTCGACAGCCACAAACTGATCGAAGAGTACATGATCCTTGCGAACGTCGCCGCGGCGGAGACGTTGGAGGCGCTGAAGGCGCCTTGCATGTATCGGGTTCACGATCAGCCGTCTGCCGACAAGCTGGAAGCCCTCCGCGAATTTCTGGAAACCCTCGGGCTGTCGTTACGGCCGGGCCGGTTGACCCGGGCGCAGGATTTCAACGGCATCCTCGCCAGGGTGGAGGGCAAACCCGAGGCGCGGGTGGTGAACGAGGTCGTCCTCCGCTCGCAGGCACAGGCCTGCTACGACCCGACCAACATTGGCCACTTCGGCCTGTCGCTTCGCCGGTATTGCCACTTCACGTCCCCCATCCGTCGCTATGCGGACCTGCTGGTGCACCGAGCGCTGATCGGAGCCCTCAAGCTGGGAACCGGCGGTCTGGGAAGCGATCCGCCCGACTTCGCGCGCGCCGCGGAACACATCTCGGCGACGGAACGACGCGCCGCAGCGGCGGAGCGCGATGCCGTCGACCGCTTCACCGCCGCCTTCCTCGCCGATCGGGTCGGCACCACCCAAGTCGGCCGAATCAGCGGCGTGACCCACTTTGGCCTGTTCGTGACGCTGGACGAGACGGGCGCCGACGGCCTGGTCCCCGTTTCCTCCCTGCCCGACGATTACTATGCCCACGACGCCCGCGGGCACCGACTGCTGGGACAGAGCCATGGCTTGACCTTCCGCCTCGGCGATAAGGTTGAAGTGCGGCTGATGGAGGCGAGCCCTCTCACCGGCGGCATCATCATGGAAATCCTCGGCGGCATTCGCGAAGGCCAGACGCTTCGGACTCCCCGCCAGAGAAAGGGCCCCGGACATCCGCGAGCGCGCCGCCAGCGCCGCTAGAGCCGGGCCGGACAAGATGGGACAGGATGAAGAAAGAGTTCATCTTCGAGCGGGCGTCCTTTCCACAGTGCCACGCCTCCACCCTTGCCGAAACTCCGGCAGGCCTGGTGGCGGCTTGGTTCGGCGGAACGAGCGAAGGATCGAAAGACGTCGACATCTGGGTCTCGTGGCGAGAGGGAGAGGCTTGGCACCCGCCGCAACTCGTCGCCAATGGCGTCTCGGGACGACGCCGCTATCCGTGCTGGAACCCCGTCCTCTTCCAGCCGACGCGAGGCCCCCTCCACCTCTACTTCAAGGTCGGACCAAGTCCGAGCCGATGGTGGGGAATGCAGGCGGTTTCACCCGACCACGGGCGAACCTGGGCCGAACCCACTCGTCTCGGCCACGGCATCCTCGGCCCCATCAAGAATAAGCCGGTGGAGCTGGCCGACGGCACTTGGCTCAGCCCCTCCAGTTGCGAGCGGTCGGGATGGAAAATCCATGTGGAGCGATCGACGGATAACGGCGCCACTTGGCATCGTGGTCATCCCCTCAACGACGGGAGGGAATTTGCCGCCATCCAGCCGTGTGTTCTTCGTCACGCCGACGGTCGCCTGCAACTCCTGTCGCGCACCCGCCGCGGTATCATCGCCAGTTGCTGGTCCACCGACGGTGTTCACTGGACCACGCTCGCCGCGACGACCCTGCCCAATCCGGACAGCGGCATTGATGCGGTGACCCAGGTCGATGGCAGCCACATCCTCGTCTACAACCATGCGCAGCTTGCTCGTTCCCCCCTCAATCTCGCTCTTTCCTTCGACGGCCTGCATTGGCAGGCCCTATGCGTTCTCGAAGAAGCCGCCGGCGAATTCTCCTATCCGGCCATCATCGCCGGGGCGGACAGATGCCTGCACCTGACCTGGACATGGAATCGGCGGCGCATTCGCTACGCCTGTCTGCACCCGAGCGAGTTTTCACCGCTTCCCATCGACAGCGGCCACTGGCCCGACGCACCGCCGACCGAACCATGACAAAAGCCGACGTCTCCTGACGTTCCCGGTCCGGCGTCTGGATCTAAGTGAGCATCGGGCGGATGCACCGTCGTCGATGCTGCGTTTGTTCCCTGCCTGTGCCATGTATGCGGCATGAACGCGGGACATCGACTCCCTTTGGGACCGATCCTTCTCCTGGTGTTGAGTCTCGTGGCGGCGTGTGCCCAACGCGGGGAGCCGGCGTCGGACCTTGCCGACGATCCGGTCGCAGATGGGGAAGCGGTCGCGGTGTTCCGCGCCGTTTACGCCGCCGTCGCTGACCGCTACATCACCCCAATACCCGTCGAGATGGTTGCCGCACGTGCACTGACGGGGTTCACCTCTCTCGACTCGAGGATCAGTGTGACCAGGGATGGGGAGTGGCTGATCCTGCGCACCGACGGCAAGCCGGTCAGGACGATGAGTGCCCCTCCATCCGCCGATGCCGATGCCTGGGCAAGGGCCACCGTAAAGCTCTGGCGTAGCGCCCGTCAGGCATCGCCGACGATTGCCGAAGCATCGGCAGAGCGCATGTACGAGGTGATGTTTCGCACGCTTGCCGGATCGCTCGATCGCTTCTCCACTTACGCGACCGCTACCCAGGCACGTCAGGCAAGGGAGCGACGGGACGGCCAGCGCGGCCTCGGGCTGACCTGGCTGTACGAGAATGGATTTGCGCGCGTGGTCGCCCTCACCTCCGACGGGCCGGCACAACGGGCGGGGCTGCGGATCGGCGACGCCCTCGTCAGCGTGGACGGCGAGAGTGTTTCGCGGCTCGACGAGATTGGCTTGGTTCGCCGGCTCGAAGCGGGAGCGGGCGAACGGGTATCACTGGTCGTGCAACGACCCGGCCAGCCGCCCACCGGCTACGTCGTCATGCGGCGTCCCATCATCGCCGAGACGGTGACGGAGGAAAGCCGAGGCGGCATCGTTCGCTTCGCCGTGTCCGGGTTTAATCAGGGCACCCTCGGGACCTTGACGACGCGCTTGAATGCTCACCTCCACGACCGGGCCGATCCCTTACGCGGGATCATCCTCGATCTTCGCGGCAACCCGGGGGGCCTGCTCCAGTCAGCGGTGCGCATCGGTGGCCTGTTTCTCGACGGCGGGCCCATTGTCGCGACCCGCGGGCGACATCCGGACAGCGAGCATATGTTCCTGGCCAGTGGACGCGACATAGTCCCCGATCTTCCCATCATCGTTCTGATCGATGGAGAGACGGCATCGGCGGCCGAAGTGCTTGCCGCGGCCCTGAAGGACCGTCATCGCGCCGTCGTCATCGGCACCCGGTCCTTCGGCAAGGGCCTCGTGCAAACGGTGGTACCGTTGCCCAACCAGGGAGAGATCGGCTTTACCTGGTCGCGGTTGGTGTCACCATCGGGTGCCGATCTTCATGTGCGGGGCGTGGCCCCCTCGCTTTGCACGGCGAGCGTCGATCGCATGGACGAGACGGCAATCACGGCCGCGCTCCTCGCCGGAACCGAACCCGACCCAGTCTCGCCAGAGCCAAGCGTCGCAACGTGTCCCTCCGCCACGCGCTCGGGCGAGATCGAGCCGGCCATCGCCCGCTGGCTGATCAATAACCCGGGGCTTTATGCGTTGGCTCGCGGACGAGAAGACACACTGACGCCTGGCGGCTCATAATCCACGGTCGATCACTGCCCCTTCGCGAGCCTGCCGGCTTGACAGTACCGCGCCGCGCGGTATTGTCCCCGCTCCCGCGAAACGAGGCGTCAGGACGGTTGGGGCATGGCGAAGCCCAATACAATATTGATAAGGCTGGTCAGCACCGCTGGCACCGGCTTCTTCTATGTGGCGAAGAAGAACCCACGTACGAAGACGGAGAAATTCGAGTTTCGTAAATACGACCCGATCGTTCGTAAGCACGTCGCATTCAAGGAAGCCAAGATCAAGTAGTGGCTCGCGGCGCGTTAGCCGCGGACGTGCTCCACCATCTGCCGTAACTTCCGTATGTCGTGAATGACGAGGGTGCGCTTGCGTCGCTCGAGGACGCCTTTGCGCGCCAAGTCGTTCATGACCCGCGCGACCGTCTCCCGGGTCGTACTCACCCGACTGGCGATATCGCTGTGTACTGGAATCGGTTCGATGACCGCTGAGTTGGGGCGACTGCCTTCCATATGCGCCTGACGTAGGATCTCCGCCTGCACCCTGTTCTGCGCCGCCAGCGTGCTGAGGTCCATGATCCGTTCGTTGGCACCGCGAAGGTTGGCCGCCAACCGGCACATTACCTTGAGCGCCAACTGCGGGTTGTTGGCGAGCAACTCAAGGAACACCGTTCGGGATAACGAGAGGATCAGACTATCCTCGACGGCGACGTAGTTGGCCGAGCGCGGCCGACCGTCGAGAGCCGAAATCTCACCGAAATAACTCCCGGCCTCCAGCTCGTCGAAAGTAATCTCGCGGCCACTCATAGAATAATTGACGATCCGTACCCGTCCGCGCACGAGGAAATACACGTCCGTTGACGTGCTATCCCGATCAACTACATGTTCATCGGCGGAAAACCGCCGATAACGACAGATTTGCTCGATACGCGCAAGTTCCGACGCCTTGAGATCGCTGAAGAGACCGATCTGCGACATCATGCTTCGGTCGAAGCTTCTGCCCGCGGGAACCCGCGCCTGTTCGTAGTGGGGTTGGCTATCGAGCATCGGGAAAAGCCTCGGCGCTAGCAATGGTTGTGTGCTGTGATAGATACACTTCTTTTGGAGGTAGCGCTAGGCCTATTTTCCCGCAAAAGTAGCCCTAATGGAGCACTGACCCGACCCTTCGCGCCATCAGCGCAAGACGACCGTCTTGCCGTCGTTAAGCAGCACCCGGTGTTCGATGTGATAACGGATAGCGCGGGCGAGGACGATGTTTTCGATGTCGCGGCCGACACGCGCCAAGTCCTCGGGTGAGTAGGTATGATCAACCCGTTCCACCGCCTGCTCGATAATCGGTCCCGCATCGAGATCGCTGACCACGTAGTGAGCGGTGGCACCGATCAGCTTGACCCCGATACCGTGCGCTTGGCGGTAAGGCTTCGAACCCTTGAACCCCGGCAAGAACGAATGATGGATATTGATGCAGCGGCTGCGCAGGCGGTCACACATTCGGGGTGTCAGCACCTGCATGTAGCGGGCGAGGACGACCAGGTCGATGCCAAGAGCATCGACGAGTTCAAGGATGCGCGCCTCCTGCTCCTCCCTCGTATTCGGCGTCACCGGCAAGTGGTGGAAGGGGACGCCGTGCCAGACGGCAAGGGGTTCCAGGTCGGGATGATTTGACACGATCGCCGGGATCTCCACCAATAGATCGCCGGTCCGGTAGCGATAGAGCAGATCGTTCAGACAATGGTCCGCGCGGGAGACGAGGATCATGACTCGTTCCTTGCGGCGGAAATCGTAGATGCCCCACACCATCTGAAATCTTCCGGCAATCCCCGAGAATTGGTGGGCGAGGACGTCCATGGGAGGGGTGAGCGGTCCGGGACGAAAACACGTCCGCATGAAAAACCGCTGCGCCAGCGGGTCGCCAAAATGGGTGGACTCGGTAATGAACGCATCCCGATCGGCGAGAAAGCTGGCGACGGCGGCCACGATGCCCCTGGTGTCGGGGCACGAGATTGTCAGCACGAAGAGTGCGTCGTCGCTGATCGCCAAGATCGCTTACTCCTCAAGTCGTTGGTCACGTATCTGGACGCGCGCCCTGGAAGCCGCGCGTAGAACGCCGAACGTGCCGCTTCTAGACGTGGATGACGGCGCCGCCGCGCCGACCGTCGCCGGTTGCCGTGAGGCCGCCGCGCGGATCGCGCATCGCTGCGTGCACGCCGCCAAAAAACAGGTTCTTCGCCGGCCACGGCTCCAGATCGTAGGCAAGGCTGGAAAGGGAGGCGACGCTCGCCTCCGGAAACCCTGGCTCGAAGGACAGCTTGCCGTTCTCAAGATGCAGCCGCGGCCGGTCCACCGCCTCCGCCAGCGTCTCACCAAGCAGCAACTGGTTGAGGATTACCTGCAGGATGGCCGCACGGATGCGCGACGATCCGCCTGAACCGAGAGCAATCAGGCTTCCGTCGCCACGTTCGATCAGGCAGGGTGCCATCATCGAGCTCATCCGCCGATCGAGTGGCCACGCATCGGGACCGTCCGGGCACAGGTCATCCTCGCCCAGCATGTTGTTGAGGACGATGCCGGTGCCTGGCAGGACGTAGCTCGATCCCTCGCCATTGGACAGCGACAGGGCGGCGGCGCTGCCCTTGCCATCGATAACGCTGATATGGGTTGTCCCGCGCCGCGCAACCGGCGATGCGCCGAGCCGCTGCCGTCCGGCGGCGAGGAAGGCCGGCGCCAGGACCGTCGTCGCCGCCTCGTCAAGAGCATCCGGCAGTCGCAACCGTATTTCATCGGCCTCAGCCAAGGTTGCGATCAGGTGTCGGAGATGGATGGAACAGCCAAAAGCGCCGGCGCCGAGGCCGTCCGTCGGCATCAGCGCGAGCGCGTAGCCGATGAGCAGACCGCCGATCGCCGGCGGCGGATTGAGGTGGATGCGGGAGTCAAAGCGGTCGACGGTGACCGGCGAGCGCCGCTCAACCCGGTAGCGCTCCATATCGGCACGCACCAGATGTCCGCCATGGGCGCGACAATCGTCCGCCAATTGACGCCCCATCTCGCCACGATAAAAAAGGTCGGCGCCTTCAATCGCCAGGATCTCCAAGGTATCGGCATAGTCGGGGAGACGAAACACTTCGCCTGCCCCGATCAACGCACCGGACCGCTCGGGACTGGCAAACAGGGCGGCCGTGTCCGGCCGGCTGTTCAGCAGCGCGGCAACGACGCCGATGATGTATGCCTGGATCGCATCGATGCGGACGCCAGATCGCGCCAGCGCGCACGCCGGTTCGACCAGGCGCCGCAGGGGCAGCCGGCCCAGGTCTTCGGCCGCCTGCGCGAGACCGCCAATGGCGCCCGGCGTCGCGATGGTGCCGAGGCCAACCCGGAAAGCTTGGTGTGCCGGGCCGAAATCCGCGTACACCGTCTGCACGTCCACATCGGGAGAGCGGCGCTGCGCCGGCGTCTGCACAAAAAAATCATAGACCAGGATGCGGCCGGCGTGTTTCCCCTCATTCATTCTGCAAACGAGGAAGCCGCCGCCGCCCAGCGAGGCGAGCACGGGCTCAGCCACGACGGCGGCGCACAGGCACGCCAGGGCGGCATCCACGGCGTTGCCGCCGTCAGCGAGAACTTCCGCTCCGGCCGCCGCAGTTGCCTGATGCCCAGCCGCTACCACGCCTCTTGCCACGGTCGAAGCTCCTTTGTTGCCCCCGCGTGCTAGCCAGTTGTCGCCTCTCGTGTCAACCACGGCACACAGGCCGGGGGCCCCGCCGTTTCGGCCTTCCGGCCGAATTTCCTATTGGCTTCGCCCAGGCTGTGCTTAGAAGAGGCCGCGCCCGCGGATCTCGCTTCGTAACGGACTTGTTTGCGACCGATGAGCAATCCCATCGTTCCCGCCCTGCTGCCCGCCGGCTTAATGGACGTGCTGCCGCCCCGTGCCGCCTTCGAAGCGGCAACGGTCGAGCGCCTCGTGGCGCAATTCACCGCATTCGGCTATCAGCGGGTCAAGCCGCCTCTCGTCGAGTTTGCCGAAGCGCTGTTGGGCGGATCCGGTGCCGCCCTGACCACAGAGACATTCCGCTGGATGGATCCCATCTCGCAGCGGATGCTGGCCTTGCGTCCCGATATGACGATGCAGGTCGCCCGCATTGCCGCGTCGCGCCTCGTCCACGCGCCGAGGCCCTTGCGGCTCAGCTACGCCGGACAGGTAATGCGCCTGCGCGGCTCGCATATCCGTCCGGAGCGCCAACTCGGTCAGGTCGGCGGCGAGATCTTCGGCCTCGATGCCACCGAAGCCGATGCAGAGGTGATCATCATGGCAACGACCGCGCTTGCCGAGGCCGGTGTCGTCCGGCTGAGCGTCGATCTCGGGTTGCCGACGCTGGTGCCGGCCATTCTCGACGGGCGAACACTGGAGCAGTCGACGGCAGACGGGCTGCGCACAGCCCTGGATCGAAAGGACATCACGGCGGTCCGCGATCTTGCGCCCGGCATTGGCGACTCCACCGCCGAGCTCCTCGGTCGATTGGTCGCCTGCAGCGGACCGGCCGATATCGCCCTGCCCCAACTGGCCTGCCTCGATCTGCCGGCGGCGGCGGCGGCGGAACTGGCCTCGCTGGAGGCCGTTCATGCGGAACTCCTGGCGGCCGCACCCGCGCTGACGATCACCGTCGATCCGGTGGAAAACCGCGGCTTCGAATATCATCGCGGAGTCACCTTTGCCTTGTTCTCGGCCGGCGTAGCGGGCGAACTGGGTCGCGGCGGCCGCTATCGCACGGAGAGCGGCGAAACGGCAACCGGGGTCACCCTCTTCATGGATGCGGTGATGGCAGCGCTGGTCCCACCGGCGCCGACGCCTCGGCTTTTCCTGCCGCAGCGGAGGAGTTGCGAAACGGCGCGACGGCTCCGCCAGGAAGGCTGGATCGTCATCGCAGGATTGACCGAGGTGGCAGATCCGGTGACAGAAGCGCGCCGCCTCGGCTGTACGCACGTCTATCTCGCGGAAGGCATCCAGCCGGTGGCGACAGCAACCCAGCCGAACGAAACAACCTAGCAAGACCAACGAAACACCCAGCTTCAGGCAGAACAATGGCAAACGTGGTCGTGATCGGCGCACAATGGGGGGACGAGGGCAAGGGTAAGATTGTCGATTGGCTGTCGCAGCGCGCCGATGTGGTCGTTCGCTTTCAAGGCGGACACAACGCCGGGCACACCTTGGTCATCGACGGCATCGTCTACAAGCTGAGCCTACTGCCGGCGGGCGTTGTCCGTCCTGGCAAGCGCTCCTTCATCGGCAATGGCGTCGTCCTCGACCCGTGGGCCTTGCTGGCCGAGATCGACGCCCTCCGCAGGCAGGGCGTCCATATCGGCCCGGATAACGTTCGGATTGCCGAGAATGCGCCGCTGATCCTGCCGCTCCACCGCAATCTGGACAAGGCACGAGAGGTGGCGCTGGGCAAGGCCCGGATCGGGACCACCGGCCGCGGCATCGGCCCCGCGTACGAGGACAAGGTGGCCAGACGGGCCATCCGCTTAGGCGATCTGGCCGATCTTGAGCTGCTCGCCGAAAAGCTCACGGGCCTGCTCTTCCATCATAACGCCTTGCTGCGCGGCCTCGGGATGGACGAGGTCGACGGCGGACTCCTCTTTGATGAGCTGGCAGCGGTGGCTCCCGCAGTGTTGCCCTATGCCGACACCGTCTGGAAATCCCTCGACGACGTGCGTCGTGCCGGCAAACGCATTCTTTTCGAGGGTGCACAGGGCACCATGCTCGATATTGACCACGGCACCTATCCGTTCGTCACCTCGTCCAACACGCTGGCCGGCCAGGCCGCCGCGGGATCTGGGCTCGGCCCCGGCTCGCTCGACTATGTGCTGGGGATCACCAAGGCCTATACGACCCGCGTCGGCAGCGGACCATTTCCAACCGAACTGGAAGATGACACCGGTCGACGACTCGGCGAACGGGGAAGGGAATTCGGGACGGTCACCGGCCGCCCCCGACGCTGCGGCTGGTTCGATGCGGTCCTCGTCCGACAGGCAGTCAAGGTCAACGGGATCAACGGCATCGCCTTGACCAAACTCGACGTCCTCGATGGCCTTGAGCGGCTTCGCGTTTGCGTCGGCTATCGTCTGGACGGCGAAAGGATCGATCATTTACCGGCCTCGTCGGTGCGCCAGTGCCGGGTCGAACCCATCTATGAAGAAATGGATGGCTGGAGCGAGAGCACGCAAAGTGCGCGTTCCTGGGCGCAACTGCCGGCGACCGCGGTGAAGTACATCCGACGCATCGAGGAGATGATCGAGGCGCCGGTACACCTGCTGTCTACCAGTCCCGAGCGGGACGACACGATCATGGTGCAAGACCCGTTCGTCACCTGATCGGTCCTGCCCAGCGGGTCGGTCGCCAAGTACGCGCTCATCGCCGCTTCGAGGATCGTGACGATGGCGAAACGCCCCCGGCGCGCGCTGGTGATGATCAACCGAAGGGCCGCACGCGGCAAGCGATCGATCCTGCAGGGACTGCGGATTCTCGATCAGGCCGGGATTGAGTCGGACCTTCATGTCATCAAAAACCCGGATAAAATCAGCGAGCTGATTCGTCAACATGCCGACACCTGCGACCGCGTCGTCATCGGCGGCGGCGATGGGACACTGTCGGGGGCGACGGACGCGCTTCTCGCCACGCAGACGCCGCTTGGCATTCTGCCGATGGGAAACGCCAACGACCTCGTCCGAACGCTCAGTCTCCCCACTGACATCGACGAGGCGTTCCGCGTTGTCGCTCACGGACGGCTGAAACAGATCGATGTCGGCAGCGTCGGCAAGCGCCACTTTTTCAATGTTGCCAGCATCGGACTGAGCGTGACCATTGCGAAGCGCCTGACCTGCGACATCAAGCAACGGTGGGGGGTCCTAGGCTATCTGGGCTGTGCCTGGGAGGCTGTTCGCTCATCGCCGCGGTTTCATGTTCGCATCGTCTGCGACGGCCGTCCCCTGGAAACTGCGGCAATCCAGGTCAGCATCGGCAACGGTCGTCACTACGGCGGCGGCATGACCATCGTCGACGACGCATCCATCGATGATGGCCGCCTCGACGTCTACGTGTTGCCGCCGATGCCGCGGTGGCGTTTGCTCAGTATCGTTCCGGCCTTGCGCCGGGGGACCCACCGCCCGCTGCCGGACGTATTCAGTCTGCATGGGACCGAGATCGAGGTACACACGGACCGCTCGATGCCGATCAACGTGGACGGCGAGGTAGCGGCGTCGACGCCAGCGGTCTTCCGGGTGCTCCGCGAAGCCCTCTCCGTCTTCGTGCCCCCCGCCATGCCCGCCGTCAGTGGGTGAGGCGCTGCTCTATCACCGCGTTCTTGACCGACTTCTGAAGCTTCTCGAACGCCCGCACCTCGATCTGGCGAACTCGCTCCCGACTGATCCCATAGCGCCGGCTCAGATGCTCAAGCGTAGTCGGGATGTCCTTCAGCCGCCGCTCGGCAAGGATCTGGCGCTCCCGCTCGGTCAGCGTCTTCAGTGCGCCGGCAAGTAGCTGCTTGCGGCTGTTCAATTCCTCGGAATTGCCGAGGCGGACTTCCTGGCTGTCCTCCTTGTCGACAAGCCAATCCTGCCACTCCCCGTCGCCCTCTTCACGCAACGGCGCGTTGAGCGAGGCATCCGGGTTGCCGATCCGCCGGTTCATTTGAATGACATCGGACTTCGGCACATTAAGCCGAGTGGCAATGGTGGTGACGTGCTCCGGCGAAAGATCGCCGTCGTCGATGGCCTGCATCTGCCCTTTCAGCTTGCGCAGATTGAAGAACAGCTTTTTCTGCGCCGCCGTCGTCCCCATCTTAACCAGTGACCAGGAGTGCAAGATGTATTCCTGAATGGCCGCCCTGATCCACCACATGGCGTAGGTGGCAAGACGGAAGCCGCGTTCGGGATCGAAGCGGACCACCGACTGCATCATCCCGACATTGCCTTCCGAGATCAGTTCGCCGAGAGGGAGCCCGTACCCGCGGTATCCCATAGCGATCTTGGCCACGAGACGGAGATGGCTGGTGACCAGCTTATGCGCAGCGCTGTCATCGTGGTGTTCGATCCAGCGGCGTGCCAGAGCGAACTCCTCCTCGGCGGACAGCATCGGGTACTTCCGGATGTGCTGCAGATACCGGGCCAAGTTGCGGTCCGGAGTCATACTGAGGTCGAACCCGAACTCGGCCATTACACCGCTCCTGTGCCCTCGCCCAAACGCCACACGCTTTTGAACCCCTATCGCTGATTGAACGTTCCTGATGCTCGTTTGGTTCACCTTAACCGAGCCCTGAACTCAAGTATAGATCGGCTTATATCGTCTCTAAAAAGTTCATTAGTTCCTTGATATCAGATGGAAAACCAGATTCAAAGTGAAGCCATGCACCGGAAAGGGGATGCCGAAAACCTATCAAATACGCGTGAAGTGCTTGCCGCCGAAGGATTTCGGACAGGGGGGAGGTAGCGATCCGCCCGCCGCGTCCGCTGTGTCGGTAAACAGGATCACCGACGATGCCGTGTCCTATCGAGGCGAGATGGACGCGGATTTGATGCGTGCGTCCGGTGGCGAGGCGACACTCGACAAGGGATGCACGAGTGCCGATCGGACGCAGCAATCGATAATGGGTGATAGCACTCTTGCCGCCGCTCTGCACCACCGCCATCCTCGTCCGATCGCGTTCCGACCGCCCAATCGCCTTGACGATCCGTCCCGCAACGGGAACCGGATGACCGTAGACGACGGCAAAATAGGCGCGCTCGACCGAATGCTCGGCGAATTGGCGGGCAAGATCGAGGTAAGCCTGGTCGGTCTTGGCGACCACGATTAAGCCGGTGGTGTCCTTGTCGAGGCGATGAACGATTCCCGGCCGCCGGGGCGCTCCGATCGAAGAAAGACCGCTCGGACAGTGGGCCAGCAGCGCGTTAACCAGCGTCCCGTCGGGAGCGCCTGCCCCCGGATGGACAACCAGATTGGCCTGCTTATCGATGACGATCAGCGCATCATCCTCGTGGACGATCATCAGCGGAATGACCTGGGCGGCCGGCGTGGGCGAAGGCGCCGCCGGAAGCGTCAACCGATAGAGGTCGCCCGCGCTCGTCCGATGGGCCGGATCGACAATCACCGTCCCGTCCGCGGTGACCACGTCGCCCGCCTGGATCCGCCCCTTCAGCCGCGTCCGTGAAACCGCCGGCACCGCGCCCGCGAGAAATTGATCGAGCCGCGTTCCCGCCTTGTCGGCATCGACAACAACGGTGTAAGTGGATCCGCTCATCGGCAGAATGAACGTGATCGGATCATGCCGGCCATCAAAGCCTTGGTCATCGGACTCGGAGTGCTCCTCCTCACCGGGGTTGCCCTGCTAATTTACGGCATCTCGCAAAAAGCCGCCGACCCCAAGTTCAAGCTGTTGGAGGGAAAGCCGCCCGTCGGGGCACCTCTCGCCAGCTTCGGGGAAACATCGTTCGCGTTGCCCGAACATTGCGAGGTCGCCGAGATTAGGCCGGACGGTCCGCGTCTCTACCTGCGGACCGGCCCATCCGGGGCCTGCGAACGGATCCTGGTTATCGACACTGCCAGCGGCCAGCTCCTCGGCAGCATCCGGCTACGGCCGTGATCGTGCTGCCGGCGCCGGTTCGCAGCGGGATCGAGAGCGAGGCAGAAGCGACGTACCCCGAGGAGTGTTGCGGTCTTCTCGTCGGCGTTCACCAGGCGAACGGTACAATCGTCCTGGAGCGGGCCGTTGCCAGCCCGAACGTCGCCGAGGGTCGGCGTCGCGACCGGTTTGAGGTTGATCCCAGCGTGCGCTTCGGGCTCGCCCGCGAATTGGCCGGAACCGCTTCCGCGGTCGTCGGCCATTATCATTCCCACCCCGATCATGCGGCCGAGCCATCGACCACCGACCGCAAGATGGCGTTTGAGCCGGAACTCGTCTGGCTGATCGTCGGCGTCGGCCGACAGCGACCGGCCGAACCGCCGCGCGCCACGGCCATAAGAGCCTATCGCATCCGGGCCGACGGACGCGTCCGTGAGCTACCAATCGTCGACAGCCGGCCCGCCGCACCATGATCATCACCCCTCCTGCGGACACCCCTTTATCATCCCCCGAACCACCAAAAGGCCGAGCGAACCCATGATGGCTGCGGAGCCGATCTCGCCGTCGAACTATCTGATGCGGATGGCCGATGGCACCATCAAGCAGATCAATCCTTTCACCGGTACCGAAGTGTGGACCGTACCCGGCCGCGGCCACCGACCGTTGGGAGTCGAGGACCGGCCAGGGTCTCCCATCGATCCCGCCTTGCGTGATCACCACTGCGCCTTTTGCATCGGGCGAATGCTGGAAACGCCACCGGAGAAGTCGCGGCTCGTTCGTCGGGGAAGCGGCTGGGACACCCTGCGCGGTCTCTCTGCCGACACGCTCTCCGCGTCGGTACCTGAATTCCGGCGGATCCCCAACCTGTTCGAGATCGTGTCGTTCGACTACTGGGAAAAAAACTTCAACGTCACGCTCACCGGCGAACTCGCCGCCCGCCGGGACGCCTACTTGGCGAGCACCGCCGGACGCCGCCACGTGCTGGACGTGCTGCGGGCCCGAATGGCGCTCTCGGGGCTCGATGCCACCGCCCTTGATCGAATGCCGGCCCAGGATATCCAGGCGCTGGCCAACGGTTTTTTCGGCGGTGGTCACGAGTTGATCGTCTACCGCCGCCATTACGTGGACGGCGCCCTCAACGACACCCAGCTCGCTTCCTCGGGGACGATGACGCCCGAGGAGCACTACCAGTACACCCGCTTCACCATCGACGCCATGCGCGAGGTGTATCTGGCCAACCGCTACGTGCGCTACGTCGCCGTCTTCCAGAACTGGCTGAAACCCGCAGGCGCGTCGTTCGATCATCTGCACAAGCAGTTGGTCGCCATCGATTCCCGTGGCGCCGCCAACGAGGCCGAGATTCGGCTCGCCCGCAGGAATCCCAACATCTACAACGAGGCGGCCGTCAACTACGCCGGATACCGTAATCTCGTCTTCGCCGAAAACGATCACGCCATCGCCTTCGCCGGATTCGGTCATCGCTTCCCAACGCTCGAAATCTATTCGAAGGCGGAGCGGAGCCAGCCCTGGAACCATTCCGAAGATGAACTGCGCAGCGTCTCCGATCTGGTCCACGCCTGTCACGCGGCGATGGGACCCGCCATCCCATGCAACGAGGAATGGCACTACAAGGCGCCTGACTCCGATGTGCCGATGCCGTGGCGGGTGCAGATCAAGTGGCGGGTCACCAATCCCGCCGGCTTCGAGGGCGGAACACTCATCTACGTCAACACCATCGATCCGGAGACGCTGCGGGACAAGATGGTGCCGCGACTGTTCCAGCTGAAGAACGAGGGCCGGATCGCGCCGATGAAGATCGCCTTCGAGTGCGCCTGCGTGCCGAACTGTCTCAAGTACAATCCGGCCGTCCGCGAGGAAGACAAGAACGACCCGGCCTTCCCGCCCCTCCGCCGCTGATGGTTTACCAGCGCTGTTGGCACTTGCTGACGACGCAGGATGTGGGATCGCCACTTTGCTGGCCGCAGGCGATCAGCGCCGCGTCCTCCGCTCCGAGGGGCGTGATATCGGAGCCAGTCCACCCGGCCCCCCGGCTGTCGGCGGCGGTGCATTCGGTGATAGGACCGCCGCTGCTGCCGCCGCCTGCGCATCCCACAAGCAGCAAGATTAGGGCTTGCACAGAGAAAAGCCGTACGGATGTTCGCATGGGATCCCCTCCACCCGTTTGCGTGAGCCCACGACAAAAGGGCACGCCAACCATGCTAGTTCGCACCTTGCCGGCCTGCAAATCCGGCCTTGCCGGCACAGAAACGGAAAAGAGAGGACGGAACGAACGCGGCAGCGAAACATTGATCATGGCAGCGACGCGCGCGGTCGGCACTCACGGGCTGTTGTCTGGCCGCACCGCCAGCGGCGGCGGAGAATGAGGTCGACACGCAACAGGGAGGGAACCCACAATGACCAAGGTGCCGATCCTCTACTATTCCAGCTACGGGCACATCGAGCGCATGGCGGAAGCCGTTGCCGAAGGGGTGCGCGAAGCAGGTGCCGAGGTGACGATCAAGCGGGTCCCAGAGCTGGTGCCGGAGGACGTCGCCAGGAAGTCGGGCTTCAAGCTGGACCAAACAGCGCCGATCGCCTCCGTTCAGGAACTCCCCGAGTACGATGCGATCATCTTCGGCACCCCCACCCGGTTCGGCAACATGTGCTCGCAGATGCGCAACTTCTTAGACCAGACCGGCGGTCACTGGCTCAAGGGAGCGCTGATCGGCAAGGTCGGCAGTGTCTTCGCCTCGACCGCCACCCAGCACGGCGGGCAGGAAACCACCATCACCTCCTTCCATACTACTTTGCTGCATCAGGGCATGGTCATCGTCGGCGTGCCCTACTCGGCGAAAGGCCTGGTGAACATGGAGGAAATCACCGGCGGCACGCCTTACGGCGCGACGACGCTCGCCAATGGCGATGGCTCCCGCTCTCCCAGTGCAAACGAGTTGGAATTGGCACGCTTTCAGGGACACCACGTTGCCCGGATCGCCGCCAAGCTAGCGTCCTGACAGAACCGCGACCGGCAGCGCCACCCGCTCCGATTCTAGCGGTCGATCACGCCATCATCGGCGCGGTGTAGCGCGGTCCCACCGGCGCCGCGGCGTTGAGCGCCGCCACGTCCTCCGCGTTCAGTGCCAGCGTCACCGCGGTCACGTTTTCTTCCAATACCGCCGCCGCTTTGTTCCGGGGATCGGCGCCACATCGGCACCCTGGTGGGGGAGCCAGGCCAGCGCCAGTTGCGCCGGCGTCGCCCCCTTGGCGGCGGCGAGCGCTTCGACACCGGCGACGATCCGCATGTTGGCGTCGTAGTGCTCGCCCTGCAGTCGCGGTTCGCGATGGCGGTAATCCGCCGCCGGGTATTCCTCCGCCGCTTGGCGGTTCCGGTGAGAAAGCCCCGGCCTAACGGGCTGAATGGCACGATGCCGACGCCGAGCGATCGTGCAGCCGGCAGGATGTCCGCCTCGATGCCGCGCTCCACAAGGACCATTCACTCTGCAAGGCGCTGATCGGATGCACCGCGCAGGCCCGCCGCAGGGTATCGGCCGACACCTCCGACAGGCCGAGGTAACGCACTTGCGTCGGGCCACCAGATCGGCCATGGCACCGACCGTGTCCTCGATAGGGACCGATCGATCACGGCGATGCTGGTAGAAGAGATCGATGACCTCGATGCCGAGCCGGGTGAGCGAAGCATCGCAGACGGCCCGCACGGTCTCCGGCCGCCCATCGGTGCCGTCCGCCTTGCCCTCGGCGGTGATGCGAAAGCCGAACTTGGTGGCGATGACCAGCCCCTCGCGGCGGTCACGGATGGCGCGTCCCAGCAGTCGCTCGTTGGCGTAGGGACCGTACACCTCGGCGGTATCGAAGAAGGTGATACTATGGTCGATGACGCGATGGATGGGGGCGATCGCCTCCGCGTCGTCGGGCGTTCCATACGCCCAACTCATTCCCATGCAGCCAAGGCCGAGGGCGGAAACCATCAGTCCACAGCATCCGAGTGCCCGTTGTTCCATCCTCGCCTCCGATGCCGGGGAAGCCACGCCGCCGCGGCCTTGATCCTCTGGTGCATTTGCCGCTAAAAGATGGGTTCTGCAAGATGTCGCGGTCCCCTTCGTCTAGAGGCCCAGGACACCGCCCTCTCACGGCGGCAACAGGGGTTCGAATCCCCTAGGGGACGCCAGCAACATCGGCGAGGATACCCCTCGGCTCAGCGGTCGTTAAGTTTGCCAGGGAAATGTGCTTGGCCTTCGCGGGCGCGCCAGATCCGGCGCTTTTTGCCACCGGACGGAACCCGCTAGGCAGATGATCCGGTCAACGCGGCGTCTCGCTCAGCGCGGGAGTGATCGTGACCGGCAGGCGGACGAGATCGCGATCCATCGTCTGCCGGCAGTCGGGGACGTTTGTCCGGGTGAAATAGATATGCGCCTGCCCGCCGACCGTCTCGAAATTGCGGGAGGCGCTCTTCGCATCCAATAGCGAGGGATAGCGGATGAAGGACTGGCAGCGCTGCCGGTCCAGCGCCGACGGCGCTGCCAGCAGCATTTTGATTGCGCTCCAGCTTATGAGGTCGGGCGAGGTTGCGTAGTGGATGCCGGTAATGCGCCGGTCGCTGGCCGACTGCGATGCGCCATAAAGGATGGTGATGTAGGATTGAGAGGGGGCATGCCAGCTGACGCTGCGCACCTCCCAATTCAGGCTGCCTGCCCCGACGGGCTCGCATACGTGCTGATCGGGCGAAAAATCCGTCTCATGGTAGGGATCGACGAACCGGCGGCTGAAGTCGTGGCCATCCCAGGCACGCCAGGATGCCGCATCGGCGAGGGAGTCGGTACGGATGAGGCAGTTGCCGTAGGCCTGGGCTCCGCGCGGCCAAGCACCGATCAGGGCGTAGAAGACGCCCTCACGGGCGATGATGTTGCTGCTGGTGCCATACCCCGCAGGACGGTCATCATCCGCCTCCGAGGCGAAACGGTATGGCAGGCTCGCAACAAGGCGTCTGCCTCGCGGTGGCGTGTAGGTCTCGCCGCCATCGGTGGAAATGGCGAGGGTCAGGCTGTTGTAGATGCACCGCCGCGTCCGGCCGACCGTCCCTGAGCAGCCCGAGCCCGGATGCCGGGTGCCGTCCCACTCGTTGCTGAGCAGGGCGAAGATCGTCTTGCCGTCGAGCGTGTAAGTCCCCTCGATCCAGGCCCGATCGTCGTAACGGCCACTATCGGCGTCCTCGCTCCCCTCGAAAAGTACGTGGCAGCGTCGCCGGACCCGGTCGAGCGACGTTCCCACCAACTCCCAGTTCGGATAGTGGGGGGCGATCAGATGCACCAAGCCGTCCGCATCGCGAAAGGCCCTGGCGGGGGCATCGGGAATGAACCGGTCGTCGCAGCGGTCTTTCTGCCAGCTGTAGACGACCTCTTCGGGACCGGAGATCGCGATGACGACGGCCGGATCGGCCGCCTCAGCGGCCTCAATCGAGCCTAGGAGGAGGGTGACCGCGGCGCAGATGCCGTTTGCAAGGCGGCGTCGGCGGTCGACCCGGCCCATCGTCCGCGGCCGGTCAGGCGACCTTGCGCTCCTTTTGCGGAGGCAGTGACTGCCCGGCGTGCTCACCCGTCATCTTGTGATCGATGCCGTTTTCGACGAAGAAGTCCCGCATGTCCCGATAGCGTTGATAGAAGGCCCGGTTGAATTTTTCGAACAAGGCCTGATCCCAGAAGTCTTCGAGCCGGAAAGGCTTGTCGGCAAACACGTCGAAGCTGGGGATGGAGAAGGTCTCAGCGAACTCGGTGGTCCGGCTGTCGTAAGTGAAGTAGACGGCGGGCACGCCATTGGCCAGCGCCATCAAATTTCCGTGCAGCCGATATCCCAGCACCAGGTCCTTGGTCCGCACGAGCCGCTCGTAATCCGCCACGACGTCAGAATAGAATAGCTTTGTCTTATAGAGGGAAAGCATCGTCTCGTCGAAGTAGTACTTCGCGTCCGGCCGCCCCTGCAGCTGGACCATTGCTGTCGCCTTTTGCTCCGGCGTGCCCAGGACTAGCTTCTTTTCTTCGACCTCGCCTTGGGCCATCAGCTCCACATCAAATCGAGCGGCCATGTCTTTGACCAATTCCCGGTGCAGGCTGAGGTAGCGGCCGACCTGCTGGGCGTAGGCGGGAGACACCTCACGGCGGAGGGTCACCCCCACCCGCTGAACCGCCTCCAGCGGCGGCAGGTCGATCCTCAGGTCGGGATTTTTCCGGCGAAAGGCAGTGGGACAGCCGACGATACGGACGTTCTTGATGCCGATATCCCACAACACTTCGGCCGTATATGTGCCACGCACACCGACCGAGGTCGTGCTGTCGGCGATCAGCCGCAACACGCGCTTCGTCGTATCCGAAAGGGTCAGCGGACCGCGCGATGGCGCCTGTGCGCCAATGCCGAAGACGACGACCGGGATCTTCAGCTTCTCGAGGACAGGTACCGCCCGTTCCCAGTTCATCGCCGGATGGATGTAGTTGGAGGCACGCAAAAAGACGTAATCAAACTCGGCGTTGTAGCGCGCGATGTCGGCGTCGGTCGGATTTGCGATCTTGACGACGTCGAGCATGTCAAAGTTGAGCAACTTCAACGACGAGTCATAGACGAACGCGTCACCGATGTTGTGATAGTGGTCGATATGGGCCGGGAGGTCCCCGTAGTTGTACCAGCGGACGTTGTCATGGTGGTAGACCTCGCCAGCCGGGATCATGACCAGGATCTTGCGCATTTTAGCCTCCTGTAGCGGCAGTGGTACATGCCGGCTCGGATACGACCGAACGCCGTCGGCGGGCGGAATTGAAAGACACGCCGGCCGGTCGCCGCACTGCCGGTTTGTCGATGATGCCGTAGAGAGCGAGGTGCTCCTTCGCTGAGGACCGCATCGAGTGAATCGGAACGATCCCGGCCGACAGACGCTCGTACAGACCCGGCTCGGTGCAGGCACGCACCATCGTATCGGCGAGCGAGATCGGATCGCCGGCGCGGAAGTGAAGACCATCGACTTCGTCCCGCACCTTCTCCGCCATGCCGCCGATGTTGCTGCAGATGATGGGGCGGCGGGCGGCGAACGCCTCCTGGATGACCAAGGGCGAGTTTTCCCACCAGATCGACGGCACGATGACCCAATCCACCGTCGACATGAGTGCGATCACGTCCTGGTAGCGGTAGGCGCCGTGGACCTGGACGTGGCTCTCGATCTCGGCGAAACGCTTGCGGATCGCCGATTCCTGATCGCCGCTGAGAAACAGCATGCTGCCGAACACGTCGATATTGAAGGAATCGAAGCCACGGCTGAGCAGTCGTTTCGCCGCATCGAACAGAATGGGCAAACCCTTGTAAGGCGAAATCTGGCCGAAGAAGGCGAAGGCATTGCGCCCCGGCGGAGCGACCGGTGGCTGCGGGTCATCCCCCGCCACATGGCCGTTCTCTACGTAGAGAAGCTTTTCCTGGGGGATCCCCCATTCAACGTAACGGCTCAGCAGAAACTGGCTCGGGCAAAGAAAGAGGTCGACCAACTTCAGGTGCGACTTGAGGAACTGCTCGCGAAAGAAGAACTCACCCGTTTGGATCTCGGGAAAGCAGCGATTGCACTCGGAGGGAGAAGACCGCCAGCACGGAACCAGCGTCTTTGTCTTCACCATCTGGCCGTTGTGATGACAGATCGGCAGGAACTCGTGCAGCGTCATCAGGATGCGGGCGTCGGGACAAATGTTGCGGACCATCCGGATCATCTCGACGCCCAGATTATGGACGTGGTGGAAGTGCACGGCCGCCGGCTTCACCTGTTCCAGGTAGCGGCCGAACTCCTCAAGAAGGACGCTGAGGTTGTCCTGCGCCATTAAGAAGTAATTATAGCGGTCCGACCAGTAGAGTGTCTGATTCGGATCGACGTTTGCCGGCAACAAAGCTGAGCCACAGTGCGGCAGTCCGAATTGCGGTAGCATGGCGCCCAGGTAATAGGCCTCGGCGTCGCCACTCGCCTGAATGGCCTGGTACAGCTTATAGGCGACGATCTCGCCACCTCCCGGCGACAGTTGCGGGTGGCCGTGGGAAATGATCAGGACGCGGTTGTTCGGGGTGGTCATGGCTCACATCATTCCTTTGCGGCCGGCGGCAGCTTCGCCATCCGCCGTCGACGGGAGACTGATCGATGGCGACGGTGATGATTGCGGCGAGGGCGCGACGAGTTGGGCGATCGCTTGCCGCCAGCGGTGCTGATGCAGGAGCTGGTTGTATCGCCAGACCGTGGTGTTGTAGCGGTCGTTCACGCCCATCGACTGGCGCTCCAGGTGGTAGAGGGTCGCTTCGGCGCAGTACCAGATGCTCTTGCGATCCTGGTGCAACTTCAGGCACAGATCGCTGTCCTCGAAGTCACCGACGACGTAGTCCTCGCTGAGGCCGCCAAGGCGGCGATAGAGCTCGGTCGGCAGCATCATGCAGGCGGCGGTGACCGCCGAGACCGATCCGGATGGACGCTCGACGCACATGCCCTTGCCCGGATGAACGGCTTTCCAGGTGCCGGATGAGTCGGCCTGGTAATGCATCCCGGCGTGCTGGATCGCGCCATCTTCGTAGATTAGCCGGGCACCGACGGCTCCCCGCTGCGGGTCGGCGGTGAGCAGCGTCTCCAACGTGCGGCACCAGCCCGGGTGCTGCGGGATCACGTCGGAGTTGAGCAGCAGCACAAAGCGGCCGCGGGCGATGCTGGCACCGGCGTTGGTGGCGCCAGCAAATCCGCGGTTCGCCTGCATCACGACCAGGGTCGCGGGGCGCCGGTAGAGGCGGCAGGCGGCATCGAGGAGCTGACTGAACTCGGCCAGCAGTTCCGGCGAGTCCAGTACGTAGATCAGTTCAGCGTCCTCCAGGTCGGGATCATCGGCAAATTGGGCCAGCTGATGCCGGGCGTGGTCGAGGCGCTTGTAAATCGGGACGACGATGCTCGTGGTCGGTTCGGCGACCCGGCTGTGGAAGTGCAGCACGCGGGCGATACCCGCCGCCGCCGCGGTTCTTGCCTGCAGGTGGCTGACCGCTGGCGACAGGTCACGAAATAGCTCGCCACTCAATTTGCTCCCCGGAAACATGCCGAGAAGGATTTCCGGCCGGGTAAGCAAGCGCTGACTGGCCTTGATATCCGTCGCCAGGTCGATCGGCGTCCCGCCTTTCAGGACGGCCTGAATTTGGTAGGTCGGCCACAGATCATCAGCGGCGGCACAAGGATGAAAGGCGACGAACCCCGGTCGCTCGCCGGGCTGCCCGCCAAAGACGCCCACGACATCCGGACGCTCGTAGCGGTGGAGAGAGGCGGTGATCGGCTCTTTCCGGCCCTGGCCGTCGGTTAGCAGCAACGGGCCGAGCAGACCCGCCGGATCCCACAGCCAGCCGATAAACAGCACCCCTTTCCCGGGGATCGGCAGGATGTTTTCGATCGATATCCCGAAATCCAAGTCGGGTCGGACGAAGGCCCGGTTGGCAAATTGGGTCATCGCCCATGCCATATTGCCCGCATCGTGCAGCGCCGAAGTCTTCCGGGACCGGCACAGTTCGGCCAGCCGGCTCAACAGGAAGTATTTCAGGGACTGCGCGTTGGTCGGATCGGCGGCGGCAATCGTCTCGATCGATTGTTGAACGGTCTGTCTCATCACGCTCGCCACCGGCACCCGGAGGGCGGCAGCACCGATCTGGACGATCAGCGTGCCGCTGGCGCCCCCCGGCAACCCCGGCAACAGCAAATGCGCCGTCGTCCCGTCGATAAAGAGCGCCTTCCGGCCGGCGATCGGCGTCAGCGCGTTCTCCGACCAGAAAAGGCAGCGCACCGGATGCGCGGAATTGGGCGCCGTTTCCGCCAAGCGCGGGTTCGGCCGGAACCGGCAATACCGGAGTTCCGGATCGAGGGCATTCGTCCGGACCTCGTCCGCCTCCGGCAGCGCCTCGACGACGCCTTCGACCAGCAGGGTGAGGTGGCCGCCGAGATTTGGCGCCAGAGCGCTGACGATGCGCAGCAACATCATCGCCAGCGGCGAACGCTGTTCCCCCCGCAGCAGGTTCAGCAGATCGGCAACGGCGGAGCGATCGCGGCGAACGGCAAGCGGCGTGTTGGGATAGCGCAAGACCTCATCCCGGTTCGGTCCCGACAACCGAAGCGTGGTGATTGCGCTGAGTGGGCCAAGTCCTTTCGGCGCACGGGCGGCAATGAATCCGAGACGCCCTTGGGTCGAGAGAAACAAAGGTCCCGCGATGTCGACCCCGTCCACGTTAAGTGCGGTCGGTCGATGCTCCATCATCGTTCGGTCAACACAAAGGAGGACGATGGGCCCGACGACGAACACCTTCGTCGGATCGGTGCTGGAGGCCTCGTCGATACGGTGCAGCCCAACGACCTGCCCGGCGGCGAGGGAATGAATGGTGGACAAGACGAAGTCTCCAAGGTGAGGGTTACACTCGGCCGAAGCTGTCCGCCTCGAAAGCGAGGTGAAGATTCCACGGTACGTTTCGACGGTTATGCCGCCTTTTCTCGCGCCGGCACTGGGATCGATTGTCCCTCCGGCTCTTCTTCGCTAAGTCGCAGCAGGTATTGCCCATATCCGCTCTTGCGCAGCGGCCACGCCAGCTGGCAGAGTTGATCGCGGTCGATAAAGCGCTCCCGGTAGGCGATTTCCTCCAGACAAGCGATCTTCATTCCCTGGCGGCGCTCAACCGTTTGGACAAAGTTGCCGGCGTCCATCATCGCGTCGTGGGTCCCCGCGTCAAACCAGGCGAAGCCGCGTCCAAGCCGCTCGACCCGCAGCAGGCCGCGCTCGAGATACCAGCGATTAACGTCGGTGATCTCCAGTTCGCCGCGGGCGGACGGTGTGAGGCCTTCGACCACTTCGACGACGCGATCGTCGTAAAAGTAAAGTCCCGTCGCCGCCCATCGCGACTTGGGATGCTCGGGTTTTTCCTCGATGCTGAGGGGCCGGCCGAGCCGGTCCATCTCGATCACGCCGTACCGCTCGGGATCCTCGACCTGGTAACCGAAGATCGTCCCGCCGACGGGGTTCTCGGCGGCCCGGCTGACCATCGTACCGAGGCCGTGGCCGAAGAAGATGTTATCGCCCAGGATCAGCGCCGACGGTTGCTGATCGACGAAATCCTTACCGATGAGAAAGGCCTGGGCCAAGCCATCCGGAGATGGCTGGACCGCATAGCGTAAGCTTAGGCCCCATTGGTCGCCGTCTCCAAGCAAGGTTTGGAACAAGCTTTGGTCCCGCGGCGTCGAAATAACTAATATCTCTCGTATTCCAGCAAGCATTAGCACTGATATTGGATAATAAATAAGGGGCTTATCATAGATAGGAGCGAGTTGCTTATTGCAACTACGGGTTAGCGGGTAAAGTCGGGTCCCCGAACCTCCGGCAAGTACAATTCCACGCATGACGAGAATATCCTCAGTGTAATGATAGAATTGGCCCGGATTGGAGCGACCGGTCTGGTCGAGGCCAAGCGCCGAGTCCTAGAGGTGACAGTGGAACGGCCGCCAATGTTGGCGGATATCCACGGATTTCCGCTTGATCCCGGCAACAGCTTGGTGACGAAGCCAATCGATGCGACCGCCGCACCGGCGAGTGCGGGCATTCCCACAAATATTGACCGAAATTCGACATTGCAAAACTAGCAGGAAGTGAAGTCTGCTGGCACTATAGTTTTCTACTGTTCTGCGGTCAAGAGAAATGGAAAGGATTTGGAAACTATTAATGCATATATATTTTTAATAACTACTCACTACTTGTTCCCTAATTTGTCGCAATTTTCGACGACCCACAAAACCGACATCGACCACGAATCCGGTGGTTATGGGGATGCTCCAACTGCCGATTAACCAAAGGCAAACCGTATCCGGCGCTTAATCCCTCATCCCTATCGGAGATCACGGATGACAGCCGAACAAGTGAACGAACCCAGCCCACAGGCACCCAAACCCGACGGCGCGGCGACATCGGCTTCCGTGGAAGGCTACATCGATGGATTCGACGGAACGCGGTTGGCCGGATGGGCCTTCGACCATGCGCAGCCCGAAGCGGCGCTGCAAATCGAAGTCCACCACCGCGGTGAGCGGATTTCGACGGGCCGTGCGGACCGGTTGCGGGCCGATCTCAAGCGTGTCGGCATCGGCGACGGCTGCCACGCGTTCGAGATCACCTTTAACCCCCCGTTGACGAAAGAGGTGAGCGAAGGCGTGTCGGTGCTCGCCCGATCCGCCGACGGCCAAGTACTCAAGCGCTTATCCGGGGCAGCCCAGAAGATGCCGGCGGCACCGGGGTTGAAAGCGACGCCCGGGCGTCAGCTCGTCAGACCCGTCGCCGCGTCTGCGTCGGATGACGTCCTTCGCGCCCTGAGGCGAGAGATCGACGCGGCGCTGCGCGTCTTCGTCCAGCAGATCCGCACGGCACTGAGCGAGAGCTGCACTCTCAGCGCGGCTGCCGCCGAAAGCCTGCAATCGGCCGCCGGCGAGATCGCCGCCCGGCAGGAGACGTTGGCGGAGCAGATGACCGCCTTCGAGGTTTTCCAGGCGCGTTTCGACGCAACGTTAACGGCGATGGAGGGCATGCCTCTCGCGACCGCAGGCCCACACAGGTCCGACCGCGGATTGCGCATCGCCATTGCCGGGCTGGCGATGCTTTCAGCCGCCTCGCTGATCGTCGGCCTGCTATCGATCTGGCGTTGACCCTGGCCTCCCGGCTGGGGCTCAACCTCTGCTCCGCCACATGTTGTGGGCGATGCCGTTGCCATCGAGGAAGCCCGCCATCTGGGCGTAGGCGATGGGATAATGGCGATTGAACGCCTCCCATAAGTCGGGCGTATAAATCTCATTCAGCTCCTGACGATCGAGTTCGTCCAGGCTCAGGCATGGGACGCGAAAGGTCTCCGCCAGTTCCAGGCTGCGCGAGTCATAGCCGACGAACAGCGCCGGGACACCGTTCGCCAACGCCGGAAGGTTGCAGTGGACGCGAAAGCCGAGGGCTAGATCCTGGGTGCGAAGAAACGTGTCGAAGTCTTCAACCCGATCATGATAGAAGATCCGATTCCCATAGATTGACATCAGCTCCTCGTCCTCGGGGTCAAGCCAGCCCTCCTCGACCAGACGGGCGCGGTACTTTTCGATGAGCTCCGCATCTTTATAGAAGAATGCCTTCTCCGCCGGCTCGCCGTGCGTCGTGAGGGTGAGATCAAAGTGCAGGGCTAACTTCTTGATGATCTTCTTTTGAACCGACAGGTAGCGTCGCTGATCATCCGAATAGCCGGCGGAAACTTCTCGTCTCAGGCTGAACGCCAGACGGTGTAGCTGGGCGAGCGGTTTCGCACGGATCGAAAGTGTCGGATCGTTGCATCGAAAGAGGCTGGGGCAGCCGATCACTTCGACGTTCTTGATGCCGATATCATTCAGGACGTCGGCGGAAAATCGCCCGCGGACACCGATGGTGGCGGCATGATCTGCAAACTGCTTCCACACCCGGATCGCCTTTTCCGGGAGCTGAATACGGCTGGTCCCCGCCGCTTGCGCACCGACGGCGAAGCTGATGACCGGGATCTTCAGCTTGGCGAGGACCTCCTCCGCGGCCCCCCAGTCCATCGTTTCGTAAATGTAGTTGGAGCCGCGCAGGAATGCGTAATCGAACTCGGCATTGAAGCGGGCGACCTCGGCGTCCGTCGCCGCCCACAGATTGACGGCTTCCAGCTCGGCGAATGACAGCAATTTCAGGGAGGAATCGAACACCATCCAGTCGCCGGTATTGTAATACGTCCCGATGTGCTCACGAAGCGGGGCAGGCCGCGCTTTGACCTTGTCGTGTCCATAGCGCAGTCCGGCCGGCACCATGACCAGAACCCGCTTGGCCGACCCGCGGAAGGAGAGATGGCGGGGGGAATTGCCGAGTAACGCCTGGTTGGCGGCGAACCGCACCTCCACCAGCACCCGTTCGCGGCGGATACCGACCTCGCGCGGCAGCAGCAATTTGAAGCCGCACTCTCCCCGGCCGCGCTTGGGCAACGACGCAGTAACCCGGGCATAAAAGTGCCCATCAAACAAGATGTCGACAAGTTGCGGCACCCCGGGTTGCTCATCGTCGATGGCCCAGCCTCCGATCCCCAATTGATCGTAGACCTCGACGTGTCCGGCCAGCATGGCTTTCACCTCAATATGCCCAGCGCACCTTTCATTCTACAGCGAGCAGCGGCCGCTTTCGATCTCCTTTATGACCCGGGGCTGCAGCGAGCCTCAAAGGCCGCATGAGCTCATTATCTAAAATGTAACCATCTGCAGAGTATGCTTTGACGAGGCGTCATGTCTGGTCGCCGCAAAGGGTACTCATGAGCGAATATGTAAAAATAATCGATCGTACAATCGATACACTGGTGGTGGTGTTTAGCCACATCAATACACCCGCCGGGCAATTTTCACATTTTCAAACTTTGACACGGCTACCATATTCTTTTCTGTTTGTTAATTGCCCGAACAACTCCTACTACCTCGGTGGAATTCCTGGAGTCGGCAAAGAGGTCCGCGACGTCTGCTCGCTTCTGCAGCAGATGATCTCCGGCTTCAACGCCAAGCGCACCGTCTTTTTTGGCAACAGCATGGGCGCCTTCGGTGCCTTGCTCTTCGGGCTGATGCTGGACGCGGACGTCATCATCGCGCTCGCCCCGGAAGTCGTCCCCGGCCTAAAAGGCACCTCAGGACCTTCGGTGGTCGGTGACCGGGCGCTGTTCGACAGTTACTACGCCCGCAACGTGCTTGACCTGCCGCAGGCCAATAAGACGCGCGTTAAGGCGTTTTTTGGCGAGAAGGCACTGGGTGACATGCTCGCCGGTCTCGCCATGGGCGAGCGGTTCCCGAGGAGCTGCGTCTCGCTCAAGAATTGCTTCCACTCGGTCGCTCCCTTCATCCATTCGGTTCATGGTCTTGATTTGTTTCTCAAGGACATGATCGAAGGCGGACGATCTCCTCGTTTGCTCGACTCCCACGGAGGCGATCTTTTCCGGTTCCCCGCCCTGATCACGGGGCTCTACCGCGGCGTCGTTAACGGCGACAGCACTCAGTTGACCGGCCTGCTCGCGGCCCTTCCCGCCGGCAGTTCGAACGAGACCCGCTCCTATGCCCACACCGCCTTTGCCAAACACCTGATCGGCAGCGGGCGAGTAGACGATGCCGCGCACCACCTCCGACGTGCCTTCGCCATCAATCGTTTCGACATCGAGACGCTGGCACTCTGTCTTGGCCATCGGCGGGACGAGTTCGTCGGCTTACTGACGGAAGACTACCTGAGGCACGTTCTCGAGCCTCATCGCCACGATCTCCGCCCCGCATTCTATGAGATCTGCGCGATCGTCTCCTGTTGCCCGGAGGAATCGCTAAGAAGTTTCGCCGCCGGGATCGCGGATTACTTCACGGCAGCAAAACACCAGGCGCATTTCCGCTATCACCTCGGCGACATCCATCTGCGACGTGGCGACCTGGAATCGGGTGAGCACGCCCTTCGCCAGGCGATCGCCCTGCATTCCCCCATCGCCTTGTTTCATCATCGGCTGAGCATGGTGCTGGAGCGCCAGGGCCGCTTCGGCGAAGCCGCCGAAGCCGCGGACCTGGCTGTCAGCCTCGATCCCGGCAACGCACACCTGCAACGACGCTCGCAAGCCTTTCGCGTGCAGCGGGAGAACGGGGTGGCGGTCATTTCGAACAAACCTGCCGCTGTTCCTTCGGTTCAAGCCACGCCTTGAGCGCGCGCGCCTGACCAGCGGGGTCGCCTTCTCCTACTCTTCGCGGAAAGCCCGGCGCATCCTGCTGGTCACCGGCTCAATCATGTAATCGATGGCCCGCCGCTTGCCGGTGACGATGATGACTTCGCTCGGCATGCCGGGTGTCAGTGGGCCGCCGTTCCAATGGGCCCGCGACTCACGATTGAAACGGATCCGGGCAATAAAGTAGGCCTCTCCCGTTTTCGGATCTGCGAGTTGATCAGGAGAGACGAAGAAGACTTGGCCGTCGATGGGCGGTGAGGTGCTGCGTTTGAAGGCGGTCATCCGCACCTCTGCCGGCAACCCTTCATGGACGGTATCGGTATCGACCGGATTGACCCGGGTCTCGACGATCAATTCGTCGTCGACCGGAACGATATCCATCAACGGCTGACCAGGGGCGATCACCCCGCCCAGCGTGACGAGGCGCAGATCGACGACGACGCCGTCCTGCGGCGAGACGATCTCCCGCCGATTCAGAACATCGCGCGCGGCGCGGATGCGGTCGACCAAGTCGGCTTCCTGACCCCGCGCCGTCGCCAGATCGCGGGCGACCTCAGCCAAGCGGGCATTCCTCAGATTGACGATTTCCAGTTCGGCACCGGCGATCTGCTCACGGGCACGGCCGATGGCATTCAGCTGCTCGCCCTGACGGCCTTTCAACTCAGCGATGGTCCGCTGCAACTCGAACATTCGCGGCCGCTTTTCGTATCCCCGGTCGAGGAGAAATGCCACGTTGGCCGCCTCCTGATTGTATAAGGCGAGGCGCTCGCCGTCGGCCGTCTGCTGCGCCTGGGTCGCGGCGATGTCCTTGCGCAGCTGCTCTATCCTGTTGCGGGCAATGGCGACGCCGCTGTCGTAGGCTTGCCATCGCGTCTCGAAGACTCGGCTCTCGACCGCCAGCATTTCCTCGGCGCTCGCTTCGGCCGCCGACCGCGCCAGCTCCGGCGAAAAGTTCAGATCCCGGCGATCGTTCTGTTCGGCGCGAAGTCGGGCGATACGGGCTTGTTGGGCCACCAGCTGATTGGCGAGCTGGCTGACCTGAGACTCGGCCTGGGTGGTGTCGAGGACGGCCAGCGTCTGGCCGGCCTTCACGACCTGGCCTTCGCGGACGAGGAGCTCACGCAGGATGCCACCTTCCAGGTGCTGAACGGTTTTTCGGTGGCTGTCGACGACGGTGATACCGGACGTGATCACCGCACTATCGAGCTCGGCAAACAGCATCCAGCCCACGAGCGCGACGACGAAGGCGATCACCGCCACCACGGCAGCGATTGCCGTTGCCTTGACCGACGCCTCGCGCTCCGCCGGATCGATCACCGCGGCTTCCACCGGTGCTGTCGTGAGGACGATGGCCATCTCAACCTCTTGCAGCGATCGGTAAGGCGGTGATCTTGCCGTCGCTCGGTGCCGCCGAGGCCCCTTGCCTAGCGATCGCTTGCAGCACCTCGGCCCGGCCGGCAAAGCGTTCGACGGCACCGTCACGCAGAACCAGCAGGCGATCGGCGACGGACAGGATCGACATTCGCTGGGCGACGATGACGACCGTCGCGCCGGTTGCCTTGGCCTCGCCGATCGCCCGGATCAGGTGCTGCTCGCCCTCGCCGTCCATATTGGAGTTGGGCTCGTCGAGCACCAGCAACCGGGGCGAACCGAACAGGGCGCGTGCGAGGGCGATCCGCTGCCGCTGCCCTCCACTGAGTTCGAAGCCGCCCTCGCCCACCCGCGTCTCATAGCCGAGCGGCAGGCGGCCGATTAATTCGTGCACCCCGGCCTGCTTTGCCGCCCGGATGACCTCGCCTAGCTCGCCGTCTTCAAGGCGGCTGATGTTGGTACGCACGGTTCCGTTCAGCAACGCGGGGTGCTGGGGCAGGTAGCCGATCTGGCGTCCGAAGCTGGCCCGATCCCAGGCGTAAACATCGTGGCCATCGAGAAATAGGCCGCCGGCGGTCGGCCGCCAGATGCCGACCATGAGCCGGGCGAGGGTCGACTTGCCGGCGCCCGATGGACCGATGATGCCGATCACCTCGCCGGGCTCGATGGCGAAGTTGAGACCTCGCAGCACCGGCCGGTCGGAGCCGTGGGGAATGAAGGTGAGGCGGTCGGCGGTCAACCGCGGGTCGCCGACGGCAAGCGGCATTGCCCCCCGCCCGGCATTGCGACCGGCGAGGACCGAGCGTAACCGGCGCAGGGCGCCGAGGGCGTTCCCCCATTGCCGCCAGCCTTCGATGATCTGCTCGAACGGATAGAGCACCCGGCCCATCATGAGCGATGCGGCGAGCATCGTTCCGGCAGTGACGTCCTGATCGATCACCAGCACGGCGCCGGTGGCAAGCATCCCCATTTGCAGCACCATCCGGACGCCGCGGGCGATGGTGCTGATCGCCTTCGAGGCGGTGTTGCCGGCACCGAGCAGGAAGAGGGCCCGCCGCTGACCTTGCTGCCAGCGGCGGGTAAGTGCCGGCAGCATCCCCATCGCCTCGATCAGCTCGGCATGGCGGATCGCCGTCGCGACTTCGGCGTGCGACTTCATCGCCGCATCATTGGCGAGCATCGACGGTCGCCGGGCGACGAATTCCATGACCAGTCCGAGCCCGACGAGCAATGCGATGCCGATCAGCGCCAACACTCCGTACGCCGGGTGGAGGCAAAACAGCACGACGAGAAACAGCGGCGTCATCAAGCCGTCGAACGGCAGCGTAACCGGCCCACCGGTCAGAAACTGGCGAACCTCCTGCAGGTCGCGCATCGCTTGCGAGGACTCCAGCGACTGCGCCCGCAGCGAGTCCTGCACGGCCGCTTGCAGCACCATCCCGCCCAAGCGCCGCGCCATCTGTTCGCCGACGATCAAGAAGATGCGGCCACGCAGAAAGTCGAGCATGCCGAGGAAGAGGACGATGCCGCCGGCGAGGATCGACAACATGATCAACGTATCGATGCTGCGACCGTTGATCACCCGATCGTAGATTTGCAGCATGTAGAACGGCTGAATCAGGTACAGCACGTTCACGAACATCCCGATACATGCGGCGATGGCGATGCCGGCAACGCAACTACGCAGCGTCGATCGCAACGCGTCCTGGGCTTCGGTGGCGGACGACGCCGACATCGGAAATGCTCGCCCCTGCCCCGATTTATCCGGCCGCCGCCCGGCTGGCGTATCCGTCGGGATGGTGGCACCGCCAGGCCCAGGCCGACGCAACGATCTCGTCAATACCGGTAAAGCGGGGCTGCCAGCCGAGTTCGCGCTTGATGCGCTCGGAGGCGGCGATGAGGATCGGAGGATCGCCCGGCCGGCGCGGGGCGATCCGCTCCGGGACCGGCGTCCCGGTCACCCGGCGGACGGAGGCAACAACCTCACGCACCGAATAGCCGTGGCCGATGCCGATGTTGTACCGGCAACTACCACGGTCGAGGGCGTCCAGCACCCGCACATGGGCATCGGCCAGGTCGCAGACGTGGACGTAATCGCGGATGCAGGTTCCGTCCGGGGTCGGGTAGTCGTCGCCGTAGATGTCGATATGAGAGCGACGACCAAGGGCGACGTCGAGGGCAATCGGAATGAGATGGGTTTCCGGCGCGTGATCCTCACCGATCGGAACCACCGGATGGGCGCCAGCGGCGTTGAAATAGCGCAGGCACGCAGACCGCAGCCCGTGCACCCGATCGGCCCAATGGAGGATACGCTCGATCAAGAACTTGGACTCACCATAGGGGCTGCCCGGGTCGATGCGCACGTCTTCATCGATCGGGGTTCGGTCCGGGTGGCCAAACAGAGCGCAGGTGGAGGACAGCACCAGGCGGTCGACGTTGTATTCCACCGCGGTCTCGATGAGGTTAAGCGCGTTGACCACGTTGTCGCGCAGATAGCGGAACGGTTTCTGCATCGACTCGCCGACCAGCGAATAGGCGGCGAAGTGCATGATTGCATCGATGTGGTGACGGCCGAACACCTCGGCGATTGCTCCCCGGTCCGCGAGATCGCCGATGACGAGCGTTGCCCCGGGCGGAACCGCCTCCGGGTGACCCTGGATCAGATTATCGAACACGACGACTTCCCTGCCTCGATCGAGCAACTCGACCACTGCGTGGCTGCCGACGTAGCCGGCGCCGCCGGTAACGAGAACGGTGTAGGCCATGATGGTGCTCCGCTATTCCGCGGCGACGGCGAACCCGGCGAAATCCATGGCCGTCAAGCCGGCCGGACCGCCGCGGCCGTTCTGCCGCTGGTTAATAAGCTGCTGATAGAGATGAACGTGCTGCACCGCCGCTGCATCGGCGGTTGTGGGCGGACAAATGTGGGCACGCAGATCACCCCAGATGTTCGGCTTGGTGATGGCGGTGATCAGCCGGTCGACCAGACTCTCGACACTGGCGGTGCGAAAGTGGAGGCCGTCGAGTCCGTGGCGGACTTTTTCCGCCATGCCGCCGATGTCGCTACAGATGATCGGGCGGCCATGGAGAAAGCTTTCCTGGATGACGACGGGTGCGTTCTCCCACCAGGTGGATGGCACCACGACCCAGTCCACTTCGCCCATCAGGACGGGGAGTTCGTGGCTCTTGTAGCTGCCGAAGAAGCGCACGCGAGGGCCGACGGCGGTCAGCAGGCGGCGGAATTCATCCTGAAACGCCTGCGGTTGAACGTCGAGATTGCCCCCATAAAGATTGAGAATGGAATCGTCGCCCCAGACCGCGGCCGGGACCCGGGTGATCGCTTCCAACAGGAGATGGACACCCTTGAACGGATTGATCTGGCCAAAAAAGCCAAAGCGATTCCGCCGGGGAACATCGTCGGCGAGGGTGCGGGGGGGAGCGATGTCGCCAGCCTCGATGCCATTCTCGAGGAAGATGAGCCGACTTCTATCGAGACCCCAATTGGCGTAACGCTCCATCAGAAAACGACTCGGCGACACGAAGGCATCGACGCAGTCGTAGGCGGCCTTCAAGAACAGGTCACGACGCATAAAGTCGGCCGCGGTAAGTTGAGGGAAGCAGACCGCACATTCCGCCGGCGAGGACCGGCGGCAAAGACCGCCGTTGACGGTCCGGATCATCTGCCCGTTGTTATGACAGATGGAAAGGTATTCGTGCAGGGTGAGAACGATCGCGGCGTGCGGGAGCAGCTTGCGGATCAGATGCAGGCTCTCGACGCCGAAGCCGAGAACGTGGTGAAAATGAACCACATCCGGCGCGAGATCGCGGACGAAACCGCCGAGATGAGCGGCAAGATCATCGATCGACCGGTTAGATAGGCGGAAGTGGTCGTAATCGTTAGCGAAATACAGCGTCTCGCGGTCGCCTTGGCGCAGGCTCATCAAAGGCGTCTCGCGGTGCCGCGTTATCGGTGGCCCGACACGCGCCAGATAGTACGCATCGACCTCCGTCAGGCGATTTAGCCCCTGGAAAAGGCCATAGGAGGCGACCTCCACCCCGCCGATGGAAAAGGAAGGGTGACCGTGGGACAACTGGAGAACCCTCATGACGCCCTCCCCGCTTCTATCCGGGTACCCGCTTCCATCACCGAGATGGGGCGTCCGAACGCCCATCTCCGGTTGAAACTCCAGCCATCGATCCGCGCGGCAAGCCAGGCGTGCGACGGTTGCGGGTCTACCGACTGATCGTCGAGGGCATAAAGGCTTATCTGAGGCGCCCAGTAGCACTCGCCGCCCGCCTGCCGCAGGCGGTTGGTGAAGTCGCGGCTGATCCACTCACCACCCAGCAAGCCGCCGAAAAGCCCGCCTACCTCCTGGCCGAGCCCGCGGGGCAGCAAGCAACAGTCGAGAGTGGGAACGGCGGGGACGGGGTCACTCGCCTGCTCGATCCGGTGCTGAGGATATCCAGTCAGACCCGTTCCCTTTGCAGCGGCGAATGCGCCGGCATGCTCTTCGCCGTCCCCGGCATAGCGGATGGAAAAATCCTCGTAGATCAGCGTCGGGCTGAGGGTAGCCTTCGCTGGCAAGGCCGCCAGCATGTCGATCATGCGCCCCAGCCAGCCACTTGCACGCGGCAGAACCGAAGGCGTCATCCACAGGATGCATGGTGCCTCCGCGGCCAACATCCCCAGATCCAGCTGAGCCGCCCGGTCAAGAGGGTCATCGTGAACCAGCAACTCGCCCGCTAGTCCGTAGAATACGCCCCGTCGACACAGCAGGGCGCCGGCACTGGCAGCGCTTGCTTTGTGGACGATGAAAATCAGCTCGGCATTGGCGAAATCCGGATCGCGCGAAAAACACGCCAGAAGAACTTCCATGTCTGCGGGATCGCCGCGAACGGGAACGATCACCGAAACCGACGGGGACGGCAGCGAGGTGCCAAACGGGATGCGCGTGAAAGCCGCGGCAGGCCGAGGTCGCGCTGCCGCCAGCGCCGACGCGATGGGACCGATATGGGAGCGAATGAGCCGGTCGATTTCCACATGGGTGGAATCCACAACGCCGAAAATGAGCGCGAGTTGTCGCTCGGCAGCCCCCTCCTCGAACACGATGGGCATGAACGCCGCCGCTCCGTCTTTAAAGGCGATTTCCAGGTAGAACGCTTCACGCGCGCGCGGCGACTCGGGAACGGGAGCGAATACCATGAACCCGTGATCGCTATCGCCCGGCGTCACCGTCTGACTGAAGACCGGATCGGTCTGAAAGACCGCATCGAGGTCGGGGCGGGGACGACGCACCCAGGCACCATCGAGTGGCCGGTAGAAGTTCTGCGTGCTCTTGATAAACACGCCGGCCACCCGCCGTTCGGGATCGAGAAGCCAGCCGCTCAGAAAGAAGCCCGTGCCCTGGACGTGGACCGCAAAATCGATCGCCAGGCGTACCGGAATGGTCAAGGCGCAGACGGTGTCCTTACCTTGGAAGCAGGCTTGACCCATCCGCTCGAAATCGCGCCGAGATGCCGCACCGCAGGTAAGCTGCGGAAGCATTTTGCGTATATGCCCCGCCGTCTCGCTGCAATCGAGGACGGAACATTGATCTGTCAGCGCATCAAGACGGAAGTAACCATCAGGTGCGCTGTAATAGACGCGGCCCAAATCTTCTGGTCGTTCGATCTCCGAATGCTCGACCAGGATGACAATACCCGCCGCTCCGTTGGGGATATCGCTGCGGGCGAAGGTGCCGACGACAGCTTTTGCAGGACGGGGCCCGTTGGCGATGAGGATGACCCGATGGTGGCCAGGCTGGAGATGGGTCGACCATCCCTGGATGAGAACTGCGCCGGACTCGGTGGCTCCGAGCACCTCCACGAATCCATCCTTGTCAGCCAGCGCATCGAGGAAGTCGCGAAGGAACGCGTGCGCGCCCTTTCCTGCCTCACCTCCTTCGAGGAGCGTTTCCACCAGGAACTCGGCGACATGGCCGCAATCACCGCCGGAGCCCTTCAACCAGGCGACGACGGCGCGCAGGTCGGGGGTCATGCGACTGAATGAAGGGAGGGTGAACGCCGCACCCGTGCCTTCCTCGATGATTGATTTTTCCGCCAAGAGGCAACGGACGACGGCACTGCTGGTGACCACCGCGGCGAACAACCAGCCGGCACCCAGGCCACGACAGGGCCAGGGGTAGCAGCGCCACTCACCATCGCCTTCGTTTGTCGCCGCCAGGATCGTTCCTCTTAAGGGCGGCTCCGCCTCGACGCGACCGCACACGAGCACGGTCGTCTCGTCCACCAGGAAGGCGATCGATGTCAGCGCCCCGCCATCCCACCATCGAGCATTACGCTCAGCGCTGGCGCCTGGTCCCGCCTCGTTCACGCGCACAACGCCCTCTCGACGGAAAGTGACTGGTAGAGAGCGAGATGGCGACGGGCCGCCATCTCCATGTCGGGAACGTGCGGAAGCCCGGCGCACAGCCTCTGCCAAAGGCCGTCTTCCGTTGCAGCGCGACGCATCACTCGGGCCAGGTCAGCATCGTCTCCCATCCGGAAGTGCAGACCGTTGACCCCGTCCTGCACGAGTTCCGCCATGCCTCCGACGTCGGAGCAGATTACCGGCCGACCGGCGGCGAAGGCCTCAAGGATCACCAGCGGTGCGTTTTCCCACCAGACGGAGGGAACGACGATCCAGTCGGTGGCGTGAAGCAAGCGCCCCACGTCCTCCCCCCGGTAGCCGCCGTGCCAGAGGACCGCATCGCCCGCGCGGTCCACCTCCTCTGTGAACGCCTGAGCAAAGGCCGCGGGCTGAAATTGCATGCGACCGTGAATGTGCAAACGGATCGGCAGCGCATCCTTGGCCAGCCTCCGCGCCGCCTTCACCACGACCAGGCTCCCCTTGTGGGGAGCGACATTGCCGAAGCAGGCGAAACGGGCTCGGGAACCGCTGGCGTCGTTGCCGGACGACTGGGCTCGCAGGCTCGCCGGCACGGCGTTGGCCATTCGCTCGATCCGTTCGGCCGGCAGTCCCCAGGCCACGAACTTCTCGCGGATGATTTCGCTTGGAGCGAGGAAGCGGTCCACGAGCCCCAGAAGCGAGCGAAAATGAGCGTCGCGGGCGGCAAATCGGGAGGCAGCGATCGCGGGGAAGCAGCGATGGCAGGCGTCGCAAGACGCGGCGGAGCAGAGTTCCCGCGTATCCGCGGTCACCATCAGGCCATCGTTGGTGCAGATCAGCTGATAGTCATGCAGGGTAGCGACAATTCGGGCCTCCGGCAGCAGCCGTCGCGCGATCACCAACGCATCCAGCCCGACCAGGCTGAAATGGTGAAAGTGGACGACATGGGGCCGAAACCAACGAAGTGTGGCGGCGAAGGCCTCGACGAACGGCCCTGCTTCGATGGGCGCCAGCATCAAGCGATCGAAGCGACCGGTTCGGATCAGGATCTCGTCTCGAACGGCTGAGCCAATGCCCTGCAACGACGATAACCCACGGTCGGCACGGTGGAGGCCGCTGACGCAAGCGAGAAACAAGGGCTGCACCCGCTCATTCCCCGCCAGGGCGCGGAAGAGGCCGTGAGCGAAAAGCTCCGTGCCGCCGGTCACCAACTCGGGATGACCGTGACAGACAAGGAGGATGCGTATTGGCTCGCTCACGCGGCCCTCCGCCGATCGGCCGCGCAAGCGGGAAGCGTCCCGCTCGGGTCATCGGGGATTCGTCGTCCATGAGGGTCGGGTCGGATGGCATCGACCAGTGCCCGCCAGCGACGCTCGAAACGTCGTCGATCCAGTTCGCGCGCCGTTTCCGGACTGAAGCTCGGCGGAGAAGGCGAATCTTCAAATTCGACAAACAGACTCGATCGGACGACAGCCAAACGGCCGCCGGCTTCTCGCAGTCGCAGCGAGAGGTCGGCGTCGCGAAACGTCGGATGGAAGTACCCCGGATCGAACCCGCCCAGATGATCAAAGCAGGTCTTTGCCAGCAGCAGCCCGGGTGCGGCCAGCAACAGCGGCTCGCCTTGTGCCATCTCTTGGCGCGGAAGGCCCGCCGCGTGCCAGCGAGGCTCCCAACGTCCGAGGACGTCCGCGCCCACATCACCGCCGAGTTGATGCAGAGTCTGATCCGGATGGATCACCGTCCCCGCTACGGCACCCGCTTCCCCCAGATGGACCAAGCGGGAGAGCAGCGGCTGAAGCCAGCCAACCGTCTCCGGAACGGTGCCGGAATTGAGGAAGAGCAAGTACCGGCCGCGCGCGGCCGCCGCTCCAAGATTGAACGACGACGAGGGATTTGCCGCCATCGGCGTCAGCAACAGTCTGCCGCCGATGCCGTAGCATCGATAAAGATCGGTGAGCAATCGCTCGGCCGCCGCCAGGGCGCTCGGTCGATCGAGCACATAGACGAATTCACAGGGTGCCGCCTCGGGGGCGATCGCCGCGCGTCCCACCCGGCAGCGCAGCGCCTCGCCGTAGGTGCCGAGGGGGACGATGATGCTGACCAGGGGATCCGCCGACAGCGGCCCGATCGTCGCCTCGGCGGGCAATGTCGGTGTCCAAACGGTTGCGAGGTGAAGCGCCTGTGCCACCGGCTCGATCACCTCGATCGCCCGCTGTGCAGTCAGCGAGGCGGGCCAGGATGCCATGACCCGATCGCGCGCCTGCAGCGGATCGAGGTGATCCGGCCCCATCGCCAGGTCTAGGGTCAGATCGGATGCGAGCTGGAGCCGGACACGGCAAGGGGCCTCCGGGTTGCCGACGGCGAGGGTAGCAACGAAACCGACGGCGGAGACGGGCTCGGCGAGCGGATAGGTCGCGAGGTCGGCGATCGGCAACCGATGGCGCTCGGATGCATAGTCGATCTCGATCGCCGCGGGTCGACAGCCGATGTCGAACCAACCACGGATGAAAAGGCCTGCGGCGCTCCCGATGACGAGGTCGATCCCGGCAAGGGAATTTGCATCGTTCGGCTGGGGAACGGCCGGCTGCGGCAGCAGCCGGCGCAGCTCGCTCAGCATGGCGGCCGCCTTCGAGTCGGACGAAAGCCCGGCAAGCCCGTCGTACAACAAGTGCAATCGCGCCTCGCCGCCGGCAGAACCTTGGCGCAGGAAGCTCAGCACGGAGGCTGACTCTACCGTCGCCGCCGGCATCGTCCGGACAATGGCGGCCGCTCCGACGAAAACAACCACCGTTGCCGGTGTGGTATCTTCTTCAACGATCAGCTGGAGGAGGCGCCGCGGCGCCCCGGCAAGGACCGGACTCAAGCCCGTTGTCAGTGGGCGTTTGAGCCCCCTGTCGCTCACCAGCACTGCGCTCGCCGGCCCGCAAAGCGATGCAGGAACGGGATCTTCATAGAGGCGCCAACGGCTGCCCAATGCGCAGCAGACGCTGAGCGGCCGAGTACAATCGAGACCGGCGAGTAGCCGGCGACAGGCACGGATCCAGCGAGGGTCAGCCCCAACAGCGGCGGCGGCAGGTCCGGTCTCGAGAAAAAAGCGGAGGAGACGGGGTTTGTCCCGCCGGTCGATGTCGGCGAGGACGCCGCTGGTATCGAACTCCGATGAAACCGGCTGCGACGACTCAGAATACGCCAGGACACCCCCGCCGACCTTGGTCACGGCGAATGTCGGCCGCTCGTCTCCGATGTCTGTGGCGACGAGCAAAACGTTGCGAACGCGGTGCGTTGTTAGCCGCAAGCTGCAGCCGCAGCAGGGTTGCCGGAAGGACGTGTCGTCGACGCGGATCCGGACGTCCCCGACACGCACCGGCAGCTCACCATCCCAGACCATGAGCGCGAAACCGCCGGCAAGGGCATGGGCACGGAGAGGCGCCGGTTGCGTTCTCGATGCCGCATGCCCCATCGACAGCTGCTCCAACTCCGGGTGTTCCGGAACAAAGGGAAAGATAAGGGTGCCCGACCGTGGGAACGGCCGGGCGCAGAGGCAGGTTAAATCAACTCACATGGAAGAACCGGCCCGGGTCGTTTTGAATGTCCTCGGCGGAAACCCCAACCAGGGTCACGGTATCACCGTGACCGAAGTCGATCATTGCATTCCCGCCGTCATCGCTCACGTGTTGAGCCACATCTGCCGCATTGTTGATGGCGAGACCGTTGATGTTGCGCGTAATGTTGAGAATATCGGTGCCTTCCTCGAAATCGAGGACAACGTCGCTACCGCCGCCGCCGGCAAATGAGAAGACATCGTGGTCCTGACCGCCGAAGAGAACGTCGTCGCCCGCACCGCCGGAAAGGAAGTCGTTGCCGGCCCCGCCGCTGAGGACATCGTCGCCGGTTAGGCCGAGAAGGGTATCATTGCCGGCGCCCCCAGACAGGTGATCATCCCCGGCCCCGCCGCTCAGCAGGTCGTTGCCGTCATCGCCCGTTAGCGTGTCGTCGCCGTCGTTGCCCTGCAGCGTATCGTCACCGGCTCCACCGGTGAGCTGATCGTCGCCGCCGCCACCGAGAAGGGTGTCGTCGCCGCTGCCGCCATCGAGGTGATCATCGCCGAAGCCACCAGACAACGTGTCATCTCCGGCACCACCTACCAGACCGTCATCGCCATCGCCGCCGCTCAGGAAATCGTCGCCATCGCCGCCATCGAGGAGATCGCTGCCGGCACCGCCGGAAAGCGTGTCGTCGCCCAATCCACCGGCGATAACATCGTCGCCGTCGCCACCGACGAGGGTATCGTTGCCATCGCCACCATCGAGGAAATCGTTGCCGACACCGCCGACAAGGGTGTCGTCGCCGGCACCGCCGACGAGGGTATCATTGCCGTCACCGCCAATGAGCGTATCGTTACCATCGCCGCCATTGAGGTAATCGTTGCCGGCCCCACCGATCAGCAGATCATTGCCGGTGTCGCCACTGAGCAGATCGTTCCCATCGCTGCCGGTCAGTAAATCGTCACCGGTACCGCCATGGATATCGTCGTCCCCGCCCTGACCATACAAAATGTCATTGCCGGACCCGCCGAGCAGGACGTCGCGACCGTCGCCACCCAGCAGCTTGTCGTCGCCGCTGCCGCCGTCCAGCCGGTCGTCACCCAGCCCGCCGAGCAGGACGTCGTTGCCGCTGCCGCCGCTAATCAGATCGTTCCCCTCGCCTCCATCCACCCTGTCATTGCCTGAGCCGGCGATGATCGTGTCATTGCCCTCGAGGCCGAAAACGGTGTCATCGCCGCTTCCGCTCGAAATGACATCACTTAAAGCCGTGCCCAGAACGAAATCGTTATGGGACCCCCCGGGAATAGTTGCCACCGCATGATCCTCCAGTGTTTACTATTTAAGGTTGTTGTAACACTCGCAAAACACGCACTAGATGTCAAAACTATATTGTCTTATATCAATGAGAGCATTTTTGTTGCATCATGTTGGGATGTCGGCACGGTCGGGGGCGATGGCCTGCGGAGGGAGCCTCTACCGGCGCGCAAAGCCTCTCTACCACCTGACGTTGCTCGCCCACTCCTTTAGGGGCGGAGGAGCATCGGGGAAGCGTCAATACGGAGGCCGGGGGCCGTGAATGTCCTTTTCGTGCATCGGTTCTTTCCGGGCCAGTTCGAACAGACGGCGAAAGCCCTGGCCGTCGACGCGGGAAATCACGTTGTGTTCGTGCACGAGAAGGGTTCCGAGCGTATTCGCGGAGTCGAAAATGTGCAGATCCACACCAAAGGCGCATCGCCCTCGACACATCACTACCTTCAGTCGTTGGAGGCCGCGGTGCGTTTGGGGCAGGCAGCTTACCTGGCTTGTCGAGGGCTCGCGCGGCAGGGATTTCGGCCCGATCTGGTCTGTGCCCATGCTGGGTTCGGGCCGGGCCTGTACGTTAAGGATGCCTTTCCGGAGATCCCTGTCCTTGGCTACTTTGAGTGGTACTACCACGCACTCGGCGCGGACGCGGGATTTTTCGATCCGAGCGAGGTGAGTGAGGACGACCGGCTACGCATCCGGACCCGCAACGCCGGAATTTTGCTCGAGCTAGCGCACTGCGATCGAGCCATCTGCCCCACACTGTTTCAAAAACAGCAATTCCCGCTGGAGTTCGCCGACAAGCTGCAGATTCTTCACGACGGAATCGACACTGTCCGCTTTCAGCCGAGACCGGCGGAGCGCCGCTCGCTTATCTCGGAGCTGTGCCTGCCCGACGACGCCGAAATCCTCACCTATGCGGCCCGTGGTCTTGAACCCTATCGCGGGTTCACCCCGTTCATGGCGGCCCTGGCCAAGCTGCAGCCGATGAGACCGCGCCTGCACGCCGTCATCGTCGGCGCTGATCGCGCCTACTATGGGAAACGACTCCCTGACGGCGACTCGTATGTCGATCTTGTGCGCCGGCAGCTACCCGATCTCGATTGGCGTCGCATCCACCTCACGGGCCCCCTGCCGATGGAGGCTTATCGTCGGGTGCTACAAGCTTCGGACGTTCACGTATACCTGACGGTGCCCTTCGTCCTGTCATGGTCTTTGCTTGAGGCGATGGCGGTGGGGTGTAGCATCGTCGGCTCGGCGACGAAGTCGGTCGAGGAAGTGATTGTCCACGGCGACACCGGGCTCCTCGCCGACCTGCGCTCGCCCGCCGATATCGCCGCGCAGATCTCCGTCTTGCTGGATGATGCATCCCTTCGTCATCACGTCGGTGCGCGAGCACGAAAGCTGATCGAGGATCGCTATGCGCTGGCGAAGCTGCTGCCGATGCACCTCGATGTTTGCCGCCAAATGGCCGCCGAGGCAACCAAGCCCGGGAAGTAACCAGCAGGGCTGATCCCTCGCCTCTCCCGCATCGTCCGCCACGTGCAACTTCAAACGCAGCGCGTCATGCTGAGCGCACGGGGTCCGGTTCCGCCATGAGCAGGCGAATAGGCTACCGATCCTGGGTGTGGTACTCAGGGTTGGGGATCATATCGAGGCCGTGCGCCATGCGATTGGTGTAGTTGAAGAAGGCGGCGGTATCGCAGATATCGAAGACGTCGGCGTCGCTGAAACCAACGTCCCGCAAGGCTTGCCGGTCCTCCTCGCCGATATCATGCGGCTCGCCGGTCAGCTTCCAGGCGAAATCCAGCATCGACCGTTGCCGTGGCGACAATTCGGCCACCCGATAGTTCATCACCATCATTTCGCCCAGTTGGGGATCTCCCGATAGTTGCCGGACTGCCTGACCATGGGCGACAAGGCAGTAATAACAACGGTTTCGCGACGAGACGACGACGGCGATCATCTCCCGCTCAAGCTTTGTCAGCCCGGACTCGCCCAACATCAGTTCATTGTAGAAGCGGGTGAATGTCTGGAACTTGTTCATCTGCGCGGTGTAAGCGCGCAGGACATTGGGGATAATCCCCAGTTTGTCTTCACATTTTGCAAGATAAGCGCGCGCCCCATCATCCCAATCTTTCTGATCGGGGAGAGGAATGCGAACGACATGATCGGGCTGGGGCATGAGCGGACAACCGTAGCGGAAATGCGGGAGGTCCATACCTCCCATGCGCGCCGGGACGATAGCGCTTTGTCCCGACTGTAGCCGATGGCGGCGTCGGGAGTCTCACCTCAAACGCGACGACGCCCGCAACCCGGCGGCACGGCGGCCGCGCGTCGCCAGGTCGGTCCCGTTTACGACCGCGGCGGCGCGACCGTTTTCGACGGAACCCCGCTGGTTGCCGCGAGCGCGCCGGCAACATCGTGACTGAGGGAGCCAAGGAGCCGACTCATTGCGGCGGCAACGCCGGCATATCCGTCACCGGACACCGCCGTGGTGTAAGCGCCGGCATCCGCCACCAAGAAACTGCGACCACCATCGGCAAAAATGGCCCACTGTGCATCGAGGACGACCTCGCCGCTCGGTATCTGCTCGAACTGGTTGATATTCATCTGAACCACCCGATCCACTGGCAGTGCGGCACTGACCGGAAAGGCGACGACCTTGCCGCTGGCGAACAGCCGCGAGAGGTCGGCAACGATGACATTTGTGATGTTGTCGCTCAGCGCGCCGGCCCAATGGCTGTCCTGGGAGACATGGATGGCATTGGTATCGCTGCGGGTGACGATGCCATTCTGGTTCAGGTAGTCCGGCAGTCGCACCGTTTGCACGGCGATAATCTGGTTCCCTAATGACGGCACCGCGGCTGCGGCGGTCGCAGTCGGTGTCAGATCGAAATAGCTGATCGGCGTCGACCGGCCGAACAGCGAACCGCATCCCCCAAGCGTCAGGCAGATGAGCGCGGTCCATAGCCAACGGCGATGCATAGGTCCCGAGCCGGTCATTTGGGGTCTCCCGCTTTCGTGGGGGGACGACCGAGGAGGATGGCGTTCGGGTCGCGCTCGAACGTGGTCATCAGCGCTCGCGCCGAGCGCGCCGCGCTCGCAACCTCCCTCAGCGTATTGATCAGTTCGTAGGTGAGCGGCGCGCCGGGTTGCAGTAGGCCGTTAACCGTACCGAGCAACTGGTCGGCGTTGTCCATGGAACTCTGCACACCGCCGAGGGCTCGGTCGACGTCACGGATCGTCCCCTTCAATTCGGCGAGCCGCTGGTTGGTCTCCGCCACCGTTGTCTTGGCACTCCCGGAGAGTTGTTCCGCATTCGCGAGGATCGGTTTGAGCTTGGCGTCGAGCGCTCCGACCGCCTCTCTCGCGTCCGCCAGGGTTTGGTTGGCATTGGCGATGATTTGTGCTGTCTGCGGATCGTTGAGGAGCCTATTGGCGCCGGCGAGCACCTGACGCCCGTCACCGATGATCTCCTCGAGCGGCAGTTTCGAGAGCTTTTCCACCAAGTCCTGCAGAGTGGACCTGACCTGGCTCATCTCCGAGGGCACCGTGGGGATCTCCAAGCGCTTTTTCGGCTCCGCCTGAATGAAAGTGGCGGGTAGCTGAGGCAGAAAATCAATCGTTACGTTGACCTGATTGGTCACAAAGTTCGGCAGCGATTGCTGGGCGCGAAGCCCTCTGTTGATGAACTGCTTGAGCATCTCGCCGGATCCACGCCCTGCCTCGATTTCGGCGACTTCCTTACTGTTCCCCACCAGGGCCAAGCTGCCGGCGTAAAGGATACCACCCACTGGGATAAAGATCTTCTGGTTGCTGGCATCGTACTGCAACTCGATATCCGTAATCTTGCCGACATTGACGCCGCGAAAGGTGATCGCCGATCCCAGTTGCAGGCCTTTGACCGAACCGTCGAAATACATCACCACCGGCAGCGTCGGCTGAAACAGCTTGCCGCCGCCGAAGAGGATGACGATCGCCATGACGAGACCGATAGCACCGAGAACAAACGCCCCCACCAGGGTCGGATTCACCTTTTTCATCGCGCGGCTCCTGCAGGCGAAGCGACCGGAGGCGGGGCTTCATGGAACGTCCCCTCCCGGGTCAGAAACTCCCGCACCATCGGGTCATCCGTCGTACGGACCATGTCTTTGGGATCGCCAACCGCGGTCGAGGTTCGCTTGACGTTGTCGAGAAAGACTGAATTGTCAGCGATGGCGAAAACGCTCGGCAGCTCGTGGGTGACCATGACGATGGTGGAGCCGATGTCATCGCGGAGCTGGAGGATGAGGTCATCGAGGCGCTTCGACGTGATGGGATCGAGCCCCGCCGACGGCTCGTCAAAAAACAGGATCTCCGGATCGAGGGCCATGGCACGGGCCAAGCCGGCGCGCTTCATCATGCCGCCGGAAATCGCCGAGGGGAAAAAGTCCTCGTAGCCGGCGAGACCGACCAGCGCCAGCTTGGTGGAGACGATGTCGCGGATCTGCGCCGGACCAAGCTGGGTGTACGTTTGCAGCGGCAACCCCACGTTCTCCGCCAACGTCATCGAGGTGAACAGGGCTCCCGATTGATAGAGGATGCCGGTGCGGCGGAGGATACGGAGCCGGTCCTCCGGCTCCGTATCCCAAAGGCTTTCCTTGCCGTAGCAAACCTTGCCGGCGGCGGGGGCCTGAAGTCCGATCATATGGCGCAGTAACGTGCTCTTTCCGCAGCCGCTGCCGCCCATGATGACGAAGATATCGCCCCGGTTGACGGAAAAGTTCAGGTCCTTCTGGACGACGAAATCGCCGAACGCCATCGTTAGCCGATCGACCGTGATAATCGGCTCGCGAACGCTGGAAGCCGGCACGTCGCCCACCTACTGACCCACCGGAAATGGCGGCGCCAGAACGCCGAAGATACCGTCGGCAAGGATGATGGAGACGATCGCCGTCACCACCGCCGAGGTGGTCGCCTCCCCCACCGCCGCGGCACTGCGTCCGCAGTTGACGCCCTGCATGCAACCGCTCAACGCCACGAGCAGTCCGAAGACCCCGCTCTTAACCAGGCCAATGACGAAGACCGACAGGGGAACGGCCGAGAGCAACTGGTTCAGGAACTGCTCGACGGTGAGGCCGAGAACCATCACCGCGATCACGCCGCCGCCGAACATGCCGAGAAGGTTAGCGTAGAGATAGAGGAGCGGCATCATCAAGACCAGCGCCAGCATCCGCGGGAGGACGAGGAAGTCCATGGGCTCCAGGCCCATCGTCTGCAGAGCGTCGATCTCCTGGTTGACCTGCATGGTGCCGATTTGCGCCGCGTAGGCTGCGCCCGTGCGTCCGGCCATGATGATCGCGGTCATCACCGCGGCGACCTCCGCAGCCATCGACATCCCGATCAGATTGGCAACATAGATCTGGGCGCCGAACATGCTCAGCTGCGCGGCGCCGAGAAAGGCCATGGTCAGGCCCTGTAGAAGACTCAGCAGCGAGACGATCGGCAGCGCGTCCACACCTGCCTGCTCGATGAACAGCCAGAGGTCCGACCAGCGAAAGCGCGCCCGCCCAGTGACGAAGCGGAATAAACTCATCGCCGCTTCACCGATGAAGGCCATCAGCCGGCCGGTGCCGTCGGCAAATTCGAGGCTCGTTTCGCCCACCATTCGCGCCAACGAACGTCGTCGCCGCTCCTCCGCCTTGCCCTCGCGCGGCGGCACCGCGGTCGCCAGATCGATCAGTCCGAGCAGGCCCGGAGGGAGGCCGGAGCGATCGATCGAGACGTTCTTCGCCTTGGCGTGACGAATAAGGCCGAGGACAAACGTCAACAGCCCACTGTCCCAGTCGCCCAGGTCCTTGGCATCGAAGGTAATCCGGCGCACCGCTGGCGCGGCATCCATCGACGCCGTCACCTCGTTGATCGCCGGCAGGGGAGCATGCACGCTCCACCGGCCGCCCAGCGCAATGGTTGCGGTGGCATCATCTGGCCGGGTCACGTGGACGCTCGCCGGCAACTGCGCTCCCGGCGAGGTTGCCTCAGAGGAGATGTCCCCAGCCAAAGCCTTAGCCTCAGTGTGGTACGGGCGCTCCGGGCTGTGACGGCCCGTTCGCCGGGGCGCGTCAGCAGGATCGCCGAAGGTACCGGCCGGGCCTGCGAAGTCAAGGCACGACCCAACGCCTTTCGGCCAAGAACTTTTTTGTGCGCGACGGAGTTAGGCCGAATGGGGTAAATGCGACCCGCTAGGCCCCCGACGTCAGATCACGGATTTAAGGAGCCCTATGCGTACGCCCACACCCTTGGTCCTTGCGCTTCTCGCCGCCGGCTGCACGTCCGACCCCATCGTCGACATGGCGGGGGTGAATCAGGTGAAGTATGACAACGACTTGGCGGCTTGCCGGGAATATGCCGATCAGGTGAACGTCGCCACCGGAACCGCTGGCGGGGCGGTCGCCGGTGCCGCCGTCGGGGCTGCCCTCGGCGCGGTCGTCGGTGCGATCACCGGCTCCCCCGGCACCGGTGCAGCGATCGGTGCCGCGACGGGAGGCACGACGGGAGGGGTGAGCGGCGCCAGCAGTGGCGGGTCGCGACGGGATCGTGTCGTCCGCAACTGCCTGCGGGAGCGCGGGTACAGCGTGCTGGATTAATCGGGATCAAGCCACCCCCCCCCCGATCCTCTCCCGTCCAGCCAACGCCGCGCGGTCGAGCCTGCTCAAACGACCGCGACGTCGCCCGCCTGCTCGGCGTGCTGTTGCTGGTAGAGGTTGGCAAAATCGATGGGGCCAAGCATCAGAGGCATGAAGCCACCGTTCAGCGTTGCCGTCGCCACCACGTGACGGGCGAAGGGAAACAGCAGGCGCGGGCATTCGATGAGCAGCACCGGGCGCAGATTCTCTTCGGGAACGTTGACGCTGAAGACACCGCCGTACGAGAGCTCGATCACGAACGCCGTCATGTCACCAGCCTTGCATTCGGATTCGATCTGCAAGACCACCTCGTAGACGTGATTGGCGGGATCGAGACCGCGCGCCTGCACGTCCACCTTGACCGATATGTTCGGCTGTTGCCGCTGCAACTGACCAAACACCTGCGGCGCGGCCGGCGCCTCGAACGACAGATCCTTGACGTATTGGGCATTAACGACGATCGGCGGTTGCACGCTCTCGCCATTCCCCGAACCGTTACCTGGGCCATTGCCCGGCGGCGGTGTCTCCGGCTCTTGGTCCTGATCCGTCATCGCTCTTTGTCCCTTTTGCTGGTGGACCCCGACCCGCTTCGCCACCGGCGGCCGGCAACAGGGCGGCCCTGGCTAGCATGGATCGACGGTTGGCCACAATCTTTGCCACAACCTGCGGGACGCTCAGGCGTCGTCGCCCGTCGGCCGCTTGCTGTCGATCATCCGCGAGGGATGCATGCCGCCCTCGTCCGCGGCTCGCGGCTCGACGGCTTCGAATTCGCCCTCGATAATGGTGCCGCCGCGTTGGGGAGTGGCGGTGGATTTTCCGGCGAAATCGGCGGACGATTGATGGTGCCAGACCATCCCTTGCCCGCTCCGCTGGAAGTGCCAGCCGATGGCACGACGAAGCAGCGCTCGGACCGGCGGCAGCAAGAGCAGCAGCGCGAGCGCGTCCGACACCAGTCCCGGCAACAATAACAGGGCGCCGGCAACGAGCACGCATGCCCCGTCGAACGCCTCGATGACAGGCAGTCGACCCGCGTTGAGACTCTGCTGCACCTGGCGGCCGATGCTGAGTCCCTGGTGACGCACGATGTTTATCCCGAGCAGCCCAGCGCCGACAATGATCCCGGCGGTCGTCCAGAATCCCCAGAGGGCACCCGCCTTGATCAAGGACGCGATGTCGAGAATGGGCAGGGCGACGATCATCAGGCCAAGAGGGAACATCATCGCTGTCAGGTAGTGAGGAAAACGGTGCGCCGCCAGCGTGCGGGGAACTCCCGGCGAACCGCACCAGTCATAGCGACGCGCCGCTGGACCTGGAAGCCTCAAGCCGGTAGCCTTATCTCTACGTAATGAATAGGATCATCTCCGTTCGCGGCTGCAAGGAAGCAATGTATCGTCATGGGTGATGGGTACTACCTCGACATCATCCTGTTTGCGCTTGTCGCCGCATTCCTCGTCCTGAGACTGCGAAGCGTTCTCGGTCGGCGCGGCGGCTTCCAGGGGAAGAGCGACCAGCGGGTGCCGTTTCCCGGCCGCGGGGAACGGGCGGACGACCAGCCGGTCCGTCTCCCGGAGCGGGGCGACGCCGCGTCGGAGGTAACGGCGGGCGAGCCCACGGTAATGCCAGCTTCGCTGGAGGTGGGGCTTACCCAGATCCGGGTCGCCGATCCCGGCTTCGACGAAAAGGAATTCGTGGGCGGCGCACAAAAGGCCTTTGAACTGATCCTACAGGCTTTCGCCCAGGAAGACGTTCGCGCCCTGCAGGCGCTGTTAAGCCAAGACGTCTATAACAACTTCGCGCAGACCATCCGCGCCCGGCAGCAGGCGGGCGAAAAGCTGGAAACTACCCTGGTCGGCATCAAGGCCTCGGACATCGTTGAAGCGTACATGACCGGCCGCACCGCCCACGTGTCCGTCAAGTTCGTCAGCGAGCAGATTTCGGCCGTTCGCAACGCCAACTCGGAGATCGTCGAAGGGGATGCCACCAGCGTCAACGAGGTGATCGACGTCTGGACTTTCGCCCGCGATACCCGATCATCCAACCCGAACTGGACTCTCGTCGCCACCGGCGCCCCGGATTGATCAGGCTGATCGGCGAATCTCGGGTGGTATCGCTCACTATGGATCGCGCGTGGCGGTGCCGTAAGGTCCGGCATCCACAACCGGCATACGGCTCGATTGACGACGTCCTCCGAATCGCGCCAGAAGCAATCTGAATGCGGACGATTGAGGGCTGCGGCAAATGCGAGCGGCGGATAAGCGACGCCTCAGCTTCTGCAGGACAGGACTGAGGCTCTCTACGACTTTGGCCTGCGTCGCCGGCATCGTCCTCACCCTCGCCGGCTGCGGCTCCACTGAGCCCTCGCGTTCCCAGCGGTTGGGACCGGCTCCCCGTCCGAGTGCGCCGCCGACGGTGATGCCCGGCTTTCACCTGGCGCCGATCGCCTACGACCAGATCGCCGACTGGCCAGTCGATTATCACGGCGAGGCGTTGCTGGCGTTTCGTCGGTCTTGCGCCAAGATCGATGGCAAGCGATCGGTGGGCAACGGGACGATGGGCGCCCAATTCGGCAGCGGCGGCAACTGGCTGGCGGCCTGCCGCGCCGCCGCCAACGTTGCCGCCGACGACGCCTCGGCGCGTAATTTCTTCGAGCGGTGGTTCGCCCCTTATCTCGTTCTCAGCGCCGGCTCCGACGAAGGAACCTTTACCGGCTACTACGAGCCGATCCTCTCCGGCTCCCGGCGGCGTACCGCCCGCTATTCCTATCCCCTCTATCGACCGCCGACCTCAACCGGCGGTCTGCCGGCCCGCGCGCAAATTGACAACGGCGCGCTCGCCGGACGCGGGCTGGAACTTGTCTGGGTGGATGACCCGATAGCCGCTTTCTTTCTGCATATCCAGGGGTCCGGGCTCGTTCAGCTCGAAGACGGCAGCCTCTATCGCGTCGGCTATGCGGGCCAGAACGGCTACAGCTATTTCCCGATCGGACGCGAACTGATCCGCCGGGGCGAGATTGCTCCTGAAGAGATGTCGATGCAGGCCATCCGCCTTTGGCTGCAGACGCATCCGGGTGAGGCGCAATCTTTGATGAACCTCAACCCGTCTTATGTCTTTTTTCAACTGCGCGGGGGGGACGCGCCGATCGGAGCGCAGGGCGTCGCACTCACCCCCGGCCGCAGCCTTGCCGTCGATCCCTCCTTCGTGCCGTACGGCGTGCCCATCTGGCTCGACACCACCGATCCGGTGCATGACCAAGCCCTCCGTCGCTTGGTGGTGGCACAAGACACGGGCGGCGCCATCAAGGGACCCATACGCGGTGATCTCTTCTGGGGCGCCGGCCAGGATGCAGAACTCCGCGCCGGCATGATGAAGCAAGTTGGACGCTACTATCTCCTGCTGCCGCGCGCGGTCGCTGTCACCAGCTGATCCGCGATCGACACCCACACAATCAAGATCCCCGTTCAAGCCGCCAGTCGTCACAAGGCCCTTGCTATCGCTGGCGAGGTCGCCCAAGGTATGCAAATGCAACGCAATCCTCCCCATGTCGCCCTGTTTGTGACCTGTCTGGTCGATGCTTGGCGACCGGTCATCGGCTTTGCCGCCGTCAAGCTGCTGGAGGATGCGGGATGCCGGGTGACGGTGCCATCCCAGCAAACCTGCTGTGGCCAGCCAGCGATGAATTCGGGCGACAAGAAGGACGCCAAGAAGGTCGCCCGCAGCGTCATTCAAACCTTCGCCGCATTCGATTACGTGGTCGCCCCCTCGGGATCCTGCGCCGGAACGATCTCCCTCCACTATCCGGAAATGTTTCAAGATGAGCCCGAGTGGCTGGACCGCGCCCGGCAACTCGCCGCGCGGACATTCGAACTCACCTCGTTTCTGGTGGACATCCTCGGTGTCGCGCTGCCGCCGGCCACGGTGGCCGGACCCGTCGCCTACCACGACTCGTGCTCAAGCCTGCGCGAGATGGGAGTGTCGAACCAACCGCGACAGCTGCTTTCCAATGGTGGCGGCGTTGCCCTTGCCGATTTGAAGGAACCGGAAGCCTGCTGCGGCTTCGGCGGCCTGTTTTGCGTCAAGTATCCGGAGATTTCAGAGAAGATGGTGCAGGCAAAAGTCGACGACATCGTCGGCAGCGGTGCCGGTACCGTTCTGGGCGGCGATCTGGGCTGCCTGCTCAACATCGCCGGGCGCTTGAGCCGTCAGGGGCATGCCGTCCATGTTCGTCATGTCGCTGAGGTCCTGGCCGGCATGACTGAAGAGGCGCCGCCGATCGGCGAAGCGCCCAGAGCACGGTAGCCAACAAAGGCGCCGGCAACAGGGGAGGCGGCACGTCGACGACGATAAATGAGCGTCGGCGGGGAGGAGAAGCCATGGAAGCGACCGCACGTCTGTTCCCCGAGAATGTCGGGCGAGCCTTAGCCGACGACAATCTGCAGGCCTCGCTCGCTCGCTTCAAGCAGGGGTTCCCGGTCAAGCGCCGAGCCGCTTTCGACCGGCTGCCGGAGTACGAGGCGCTGCGGGAAGCCGCCGTCGCTATCAAGGATCACGTTCTCGCCAACCTCGACGAATACCTAGAGCGCTTCGAAGCGCGGCTGACCGCGGCCGGCGGCAAGGTTCACTGGGCGAAGGACGCCGAGGAGGCGCGTTCGATCATCGTCGGGATCTGTCGCGACGCCGACGCGAAGACGATCAGCAAGGGCAAGTCGATGATCGGCGAGGAGCTCGGCCTGAACGAGCGCCTGGAGGCGGAAGGCTTCAAACCCGTCGAGACCGACTTGGGCGAGTATATTGTCCAGCTGCGGCACGAGCCACCCAGCCATATCATCGCGCCGGCCATCCATCTCTCGAAGGAGCAGGTGGCGGACTCATTTCGCAGCCACCACAACGAGTTCGCCGCCGACCGTCGCCTGGAGGAGCCGCGGGTGATGCTGGACGAGGCGCGCACGGTGTTGCGCCGCGCTTTCCTCGATGCGGATGTGGGCATTACCGGCGCCAACATGTTGGTCGCCGAGACCGGCTCGATCGTCCTGGTGACCAATGAGGGCAACGGCGATCTCACCCACAATCTTCCCCGTGTCCATATCGCCATCGCCAGCATCGAAAAGGTGGTGCCAACGCTGGAGGACGCCGCCACGCTTCTTCGCCTGCTCGCCCGCTCGGCGACCGGCCAGGAACTCTCGGTCTACACCACCTTCACCACCGGGCCGCGGCGCGCCACCGACCTGGACGGACCGACGGAGATGCACGTGGTGCTGCTGGACAACGGCCGCACGGCCATGCTCGGCAGCGAGTTCCGCGAGATGCTGCGCTGCATCCGCTGCGGCGCCTGCATCAACCACTGCCCCATCTACGGCGCCATCGGCGGCCACGCCTATGGCTGGGTCTATTCCGGGCCGATGGGAGCGGTGCTCATCCCCAATCTGATCGGCGTCGACGAGGCGGGCCATCTGCCCAACGCCTCCACCTTCTGTGGGCGCTGTGAAGAAGTTTGTCCGATGAAGATCCCGCTGCCGCGGATGCTGCGATTACTCCGCGAGCGACAATTCGAGGCGCGGCTCGGAGCCGCGCCCATCCGTTACGGGCTCGGTGGCTGGGCCTTCGTTGCCACCCGGCCAGCCCTCTATCGCTGGGCGACGCGCCTCGCAGTCGGCGTCCTCGGCCTTCTCGGCCGACGCGCCGGGCGGCTGCGCAGCATGCCGCTGGCCGCCGGCTGGACCGCGGTGCGCGATCTACCGGCGCCCCAGGGACGCACCTTCCACGATCTGTGGCGCGCACGGAGGGCAGGCCGATGAGCGGGCCGGCGCGCGAGGCAGTCTTCAAGTCCATTCGGGCGTCGCTCGGCCGCGACCGCCTGGACGAGCGCGGTCGCCGTGCCATCGATGAGCGGCTGGCGTCACCGAAGGCGAACGTCATCCCGGCGCGCGGGCAGCTGGAAGGCGAGGCGCTGATCGCGCTGTTCATCTCCGAGGCCGAGCGGGTCAACGTGACGATTGCCCGGGTGGACGGATTTCCGGCGGTTCCTGCCACCGTCGCCGGCTTCCTGCGCGACAGCAATCTGCCGGCGCGGCTGAAACTGGCGCCGAATTCGCTGATCGCCGACATCCCATGGGGATCGGAACCGTTGCTGTCCTGCGCAACCGGCGCCGGCGCCGCGGACGACATGGCGACTGTATCCGCCGCCTTTGCCGGCATCGCCGAAACCGGCACTTTGATGCTGATTTCCGGCCCCGACAATCCGACGAGCCTGAACTTCCTTCCGGAGGCGCACATCGTCGTCCTGCCCACCGCCTGGATCGTCGGCAGCTACGAAGAAGCCTTCGCCTGCTTCCGCGCTGCGACCAAGCCCAGCGAGATGCCGCGAACGATCAATTGGATCACCGGTCCCTCGCGCACCGCGGACATCGAGCAGACTCTGTTGCTGGGGGCGCACGGGCCGAAGCAATTGCTGGCAATTCTGGTCGATGGCGAGCCGCGGTCGACGCACGCCTGAGCCGGGTGAGGCGGACGACGCGGCGCTGTGGCAGCGGCTGACCGCCCAGGTCACGCCGTTGAAGCGGCCGGACAGCAAGAGCGTCGTCGCGGACGCGAAGCCGGCGATCAGTCGGGTGCCGCCCGGCGGGTCCGCCACCCCGAGCCCACCGCTCAGGCGCGCCTCCTCCGTCGCAACGCCGACGCGGCTGCCGCCAGCGGAGCCCCCGCGCCCGGCCACGCTCGCTCCCGGTGTCGCCCCCGGCCTCGATCAGCGGACCCTCAATCGATTGAAACGGGGGCTGATCCCCCCGGAGGCAACCATCGATCTCCACAATATGACCCAGGAGGAGGCGCATCGGGCGCTGGCGCGATTTCTGGCGACGGCGCAGGCGGCGGGGCGGCGTTCCGTCCTCGTCATCACCGGCAAGGGCTACGGCAGCGGCGGCAGCATCGGCGTCCTCAAAACCAACGTCCCCCACTGGATCAACGAAACGCCCAACCGCGAGCGGGTCCTGGCCCTCACCCATGCGTCACGCTCGCACGGTGGCGAGGGGGCCCTGTTCGTGCTGCTGCGGCGGCTCCGTCCGCGCTGACGGCGACGAACAGCACCTCCGAGCAGAAATCACATTCGTGCAGCGACAACCGTCACTGCCGACGAAGTCCCGATCGGCCAAGATGCGGCATCGACACCCTCCCAGTTCCCGCCCCGTGCCATGCGAGAGGGGGCCGGAACGTGGGATGCGGCGGGCGCGAGGCCCTTCCCAAAGTCCACCTCGCCCCGCCGCCCACTTTCCCGCCAGCGACGGGTACCCCTAAACAGCGGTGCAGGGAGGGACGACGAGGCAGTGATCGCGATCACTGCCTCCGGTCGTCGCGACGGGTAGAGTGAATCTAGCAAACCCCGAGGAGCCAGGGAACGACCTGTGGACGTCACCAGCCTCGCCCAGCAAGCGCTCGCCATGCGCGCGAGCGCTACCGCCCAGCAGCAGACTCTCGCGACGATCAAACAGGCGAATCAGACCGATCAGGCGGTGGTCGACATGCTCGCCCAGGCAATGCCAAGCCCCCCGACATCCTCTTCCCGCGGCCAAAACCTCAACATCGTCGTCTGAAGCGCCCACCCCGCTGGCTCCATCAGCGAAGGACAACGCACCGTCTAAAGACTGGCGAAATATGATTTGATTTTCGCCGCCATAAGGTGCCGCCGCTGCTCGAGAAAGTCCTCGTACGCGGGGACCGCCCCATCGAGGAGTGACTCAGGAATACCGTGCGCGCGAAGATTAGCGCGCATTATTGCCTCATCCGTTATGCCACCATATCTTTCTTTACTGCCGTTACATTGATCGATAAGTTTCTTAAAATAATCCTCCGGCGGCGCATCACCAATTGCGATATTGATCGTGCTCTCGGTGAGAGCGAAATTGGCAATCTGGTTATATGAAGTTCTTGTAAAACCCTTCTTCTTTAGAAAATTGCGAGGAAATATATGATGTGCATCGCATCGAATTTCCACTAAGCTACGAACTTTAGTATGACTGGATAGAAATCCGGGATCGTCAAGCATAACCTGAGAAGCCTGGTAAACAAGAAAATATGGGCTTGAAGGCGATGACGTGTCCATCTGCTGGGGTAGTAGCGTTGACCAATAACTCTCGGATAACTCTGACGCGATGACCGCCTCGGTGTAAGCCTCTAGGCCCCGAATCTCAAACTGACGAACGTCAAAATCAAATGCCGTCTCAGGTTGCCCAGAGTATCGACCCCGTAGAATGGACATGACGTACCACCTTCGGACGAGCCGCTGCAGCGTATGCCCTTTTATACCTTCAGATTTCCCCCACAGATAAATTATATATGCAAAGTTAACTGCATTTCGGCTACCGATCAACGCACTGCTGACAAATCCTGCAGATGCGAGGATCATTCTTATCTGGTCAAAATTCCACTCGTTGATAAAATCCAGCACGCCCTGCTTAAGCCGTATGAACGAGTCCTCAGCGATAGCTTCCTCATACTGCTTCGTTTCAAAATTACGCCCGGACAGGAGTGCGACCAAGTCCTGCAACTTACCTCGCTTGAACCGAGAGGTGAATGCTACGCGAAGCATGTCAGTGTAAGTGGGATCGTAGATGTCATCATTGACATCCTTAAGCCACCTCATCTTGGAATAAAACTCTGATGATGCGAACAATTTATCTTGCCTTTCGATCTTTGCACAAAACTCTGGAGCCACCGCCACATGACAGAAGCAATCAATTGCTTTTCGCAATAACATGCCGCCATATATCTCGTTAGAGGCAATTTTTGACATGGCGAAATCTGCTTGATTCAGCGTTGCTCCCGCAGACGTATAAAAATCTCTGTAACCGTCTGTATGTCTAGATTTTCTGCAAGTTCTATTATTCCTATCGAGTTATTGACGATATTGCGAAGCCTCTCCAGCCTTCCGAACATAGTATCTTCGTCGACGTCCGTATTTATTTCCGTATAGGCCTTAGTAAGCTGAAGTAGCTTGGCATTTGATGAAAATATGTTTGCGACATCGGCAATCCAGGTTGCATCCTTCCGGATTGCAGGATTTGATACCTCGAACTTCTCCTCCACCGGATGGAAGGCGATCCGGATGCGGACAGTTTCGTAGTCCTTGGTCAGCACCTCACGACCGAGCAGGGCCGCCATCAGCGCGGTGACCCTCTGCTGACCGTCAATCAAAATTTCTTGCCAGCTGATTTGCTTCCGTCTTTGAGACGGACGGTGGGGTTGCGCCAAACAATCAGATAACCGACCGGGTAGCCGCAGTAGAGAGAGTCGAGGAGATTGCGAACTTTAATCGCGTCCCAAACAAACGGACGCTGGATTTCAGGAATTGCGATCTCACCGATCTCTACAAAGGTGAGGAGGCTGCGAATGGTCTGTGGCGAAACCGAATACTGTTGTGTAGACATGTCGCCCCCTCACCGTGAACAGCCGGAAGAGGGGTAATCACATGCGAGCGAGGACGCAACGCCTTCCTTCAAATGGCGGCTTTGCTGAAAGCTCCGGTATGCTGACGCCTACAAGATAAACTTCGCCAGGTCGGCCGATTTGGCGAGGGCGCCGACGCGGGTACGGACATCGGCGGCGGTCAGGGTGATCGTTTCACCTGAGCGCTCAGACGCGGTGAAGCTGATCTCCTCCACCAGCTTTTCGAGCACCGTCTGCAGGCGTCGGGCGCCGATGTTTTCCACACCCGAGTTGATTTCGGCCGCCAGGGTGGCGATCTCCTCGATCGCGTCCGGGGCGAACTCGAGGATGACCCCCTCGGTCGCCATCAACGCCTTGTACTGCTTGATCAGGCTCGCTTCCGGCTCGGTGAGGATGCGGACGAAATCGTCACGGGTCAGCGCCTGCAGCTCGACCCGGATCGGCAGCCGCCCCTGCAACTCGGGCAGCATGTCCGACGGCTTAGCGATGTGAAACGCGCCGGACGCAATAAACAAGATGTGGTCGGTCTTCACCGGTCCCCGCTTGGTAGGGACGACCGTCCCCTCGATCAGCGGCAGCAGGTCCCGTTGCACGCCCTCACGGCTGACGTCGGCACCGCCGACCCGCTCCGAGCGCCCGGTGATCTTGTCGATCTCGTCCAGAAAGACGATGCCGTTGTTCTCCACCTGCTCGATCGCCTCCTTGACCACCCGGTCCTCATCCAACAGCCGGTCCGCTTCCTGCTGTCCGAGGACGAGGCGGGCCTGGGCCACCGTCATCTTTTTCGCCTTCGTCGGCGCACCGCCGAACGCCTTTGAGAACATATCGCCGAGATTGAGCATGCCCATCTGCGAGCCGGGCATGCCGGGGATGTCGAAGGTTGGCAGCTGCATCGAGGCCTGGTCGGAGACGTGGACCTCGATCTCCTTGTCCTCCAGATGGCCGCCCCGCAGCATGCGCCGGAACTTGTCCTTGGTTTCCGCCGCCGCCTGCTCACCGACGAGGGCGTTGACGATCTTGTCTTCCGTCGCCAGCTCGGCCTTGGCCTGCACCTGCTTGCGCATCCGCTCGCGGGTCATGTGCAGGGCGATCTCGATCAAGTCGCGGACGATCTGCTCCACATCGCGGCCGACGTAGCCGACCTCGGTGAACTTGGTCGCCTCCACCTTGAGGAAGGGTGCCTGCGCCAGGTTGGCGAGGCGGCGCGCGATCTCGGTCTTGCCGACGCCGGTAGGGCCGATCATCAGGATGTTCTTCGGCAGCACCTCCTGACGCATGCCATCGTCAAGCTGTTGCCGGCGCCAACGGTTGCGCAGCGCTATGGCGACCGCCCGCTTGGCATCGTCCTGGCCGACGATGTGGCGATTGAGCTCGGAGACGATCTCGCGCGGCGTGAAGCTGGTCATAGGCTCTCGATCAGGATGTTCCGGTTGGTGAAGACGCAGATGTCGGCGGCAATCACCAGCGCCCGGCGAGCGATCGCTTCGACATCGAGATCATCGCGATCGATCATCGCCCGCGCCGCCGCCAGCGCGAACGATCCGCCGGAGCCGATGCCGATCAGCCCGTCCTCCGGCTCCAGGACATCGCCGGAGCCGGTCATCACCAGGGACACGTCAGCATCGGCGACCGCCATCATCGCCTCCAGGCGGCGCAAGTAGCGATCGGTCCGCCAGTCCTTGGCCAGTTCGACGCAGGCGCGAGTGAGCTGGCGAGGATATTGCTCCAGCTTGCTCTCCAGCCGTTCGAAGAGGGTGAACGCATCGGCGGTGGCGCCGGCAAAACCGGCGATGACGCACCCATCGGCCAGCCGCCGGACCTTGCGGGCATTGGACTTGATGATGGTGTTGCCCATGGACACCTGGCCATCGCCGGCGATGACGACGCGGCCGTTCTTGCGCACGGCAAGGATGGTCGTGCCATGCCAGTCGGGAAGCGACGCGGACTCGGAGGCAGGGACCATGGTGGGCTCGGATCCGGGAGTTAGGGGCGAAGCGGGAGAACCTGCGCGGATCTATGTCGCCCCGCCGGCGCGGTCAAGCCGCGGCCAGCCGGGGAGGTCGACGCGGGCGGCGGCTGCCACTCGCGTCAACCCTCCGGAAACGGCCCGTGCCTACTCGGCGGCGAGCGGCGACGGTGTCTCCCCCGCCTTCCTGGCGCGGACATGGCCGCGGCTTCCGTGCCAGAGTCTGGCGGCGAAGATGCCGATCAACAGGGCGCCGGTGCCGAAGACGATGTCTCCGGGGACCCGCATCCAGACCAGCGTGCGCACCAGCGGCGACTGCACGACCTCCACCGACCGAGCGTACCAGAAGCCTTCCGCCACCGCCGCCCAGCCCTGGATGACACCGATCGGCAGCAGCGACAGGAACAGCATCATCGCCAGCCCGATATTCAGGCACCAAAAGCCCCACTTCAGCAGCCGGTCGTCCCACGCCTGCATGCTGCTCATCCCGCGCAGGCAGAACAGCATCAGGCCGATACCCAGCATGCCGTAGACCCCGAACAGGGCGCCGTGCGCATGCACCGCCGTCGTGTTCAGGCCCTGGATGTAGTAGAGTGAAATCGGCGGATTGACGAGGAAGCCGAAGACACCTGCCCCCAGCATGTTCCAGAAGGCGACGGCAACGAAGAACAAGATCGGCCACCGGTAGGCGGCGACCCACGGCGCCGTCCGGGTATAGCGGTAATTGTGGTATCCCTCCAAACCCAGCAGCACCAACGGCACCACCTCCAGCGCCGAGAACACCGCCCCCAACGCCATCACCGACGCCGGGCCGCCAGCCCAGTAGAGGTGGTGCAGGGTGCCGATGATGCCGCCGGACAGGAAGATGATCGTCGAAAAGATGACGGCAATCGAGGCCACCTTCGGCCGCACCAGTCCCAGCTTCAGGAACAGCAAGGCGATGACCGCCGTCGCGAACACCTCGAAGAAGCCCTCCACCCACAGATGGACGACCCACCAGCGCCAGTATTCGATCATTGACAGATGGGTGTGCTTGCCCCAGGCGAAGCCGGCCGCATAGAAGAGCGCAATGGCGATGGTCGAGATGAAGACCATGCTGATCAGCGGCCGGCTGTCGCTCGGCTTGGCGAGCGCCGGCCAGATGGCGCGACCGACGAGAAACAGCCAAAGCAGCAGGCCAACGAACAGGAGAATCTGCCAGAAGCGGCCGAGATCGATGTATTCGTACCCCTGGTGGCCGAACCAGAAATTCCAATCGAGGCCGAGCCTCTGCTGCACCCCGAACCACTCGCCCGCCAGCGATCCGCCGACGACGATCAGCAGGGCGAGGAATAGAAGGTTGACGCCGAGGGTCTGACCCTTCGGATCATCGCCGCCGATCGCTGGCGCGATGTAGAGGCCGGTGGCCAGCCAGGCGGTCGCAATCCAGAAGACGGCGATCTGCGTATGCCAGGTGCGGGTGACCGCATACGGGAGGTAGTCGGCGAGCGGGAAGCCGTAAAAGTGCTGGCCTTCCACCGTGTAGTGGGCGGTCAGGGTGCCGAGGCCGATCTGAGTGAGAAACAGCAAGATGACCACGTAAAAGTACTTGCGCGTGGCCAGCATGGAGTAGGTGGGCCGCAACGCCTCCAGCGGGTCAGTGATCGGCGGCGCCGGTAACGGCTCGTCCGCCATGTAAATCGCCTGGTACCAGACGAGCAGACCGATGGCGCCGATGAGGGCAATGAAGGACGCAACCGACCAGACCACCGCCTCCGTGGTCACCACGTTTCCGACCAGCGGCTCATGCGGCCAGTTCATCGTGTAGGTCACATCGTCGCCGGGGCGGTTGGTGGTCGTTGCCCAGGATGCCCAGAAGAAGAAGGCAGTCAGCGCCTGTCGACGAGCCGGATCGGGAATGGGATTCTCCGGCATCGCGTACTGCTCGCGCAGGTGTGACAGGTTGGACGCGGCGCCGAATAGCTCTTCGTAGTAGCGCTGATTGGCGCGGATTGCCGCGGCGCGCACGTCGGAGACGAGCAGGCGTTCATTGTCGTCCACCCGGTTGTTGCGCATTTCCTTCTGCAGCCGGTCACGCAGGGCCGCCTGCCTCTCGGAACTGAGGTCGTCATAGCGGCTGGCGTAATCGCGCAGGGCCCACTGATCCAGAATCATGACCAGTTCGCGATGCAGCCATTCGGCGGACCAGTCCGGTGTCAGGTAGGCGCCGTGACCCCAGATCGAGCCCAGTTGGTGACCGCCCATCGATTGCCAGACCTGACGTCCCATCTCGATCTCGTCGCGGGTGAACAGCACCTCGCCGCTCTCCGCAACGACCTCCGTCGGGATGGGCGGCTTGTTCACGTAGATCTGCTGGCCGATCAAGCCGAGGCCTGCGAACGAAACGGTGACCACAGCGGCAAGGAGAATCCAGAGTATCTTCAGGTTTTGCATGCTTAGTCTCCCGGGTCCCTCTTTGGGGTGCACTCCGCCATCGACCGCGAGGAGGCGTAAGCGAAGCACGCCCGACTTCTTGTTTTGCCTATGCTTGAGATATTGCCACCGGCACTGTCTTAGCCAAGCTTATGTTTCCACTTAGGGTGAAAGGGGAAACCCGCTGCGCGGCTTGGTCAGCACCATTCATCGACCCAACAAGGTTAGGGCCTCACCCAGGCCGATGACTTGACACTGATCAATTCTGGACGACGGCACCACCGTCCTCGATCAGCCCATGGCCAACCAACGCTGAGCGGGTTGGCGCCTGCCGGCCGATCCTGTTAGAACAGCCGCGAGCCAACGGAACGGCCATCGCCCATGCGCACCGCCTCCATCGACCGCAAGACCCATGAGACGACCGTCCACGCGTCGGTCGACCTGGACGGCCTGGGCCGCGCTGACGTGGCAACGGGTATCGGGTTTCTCGACCACATGATCGAACAACTCGCCCGCCACAGCCTGATCGACGTGACGTTGAAGACGGGGGGTGACCTGCACATTGATGGCCACCACACCACTGAGGATACGGCGATTGCGCTCGGTCAGGCGATCGACGAGGCGCTCGGCAACCGGCGCGGCATTCGCCGCTTTGGCGAAGCGCTGTCGGCGATGGACGGCTCGTTGACCCGCGCCGTCATCGACGCCTCCGGGCGTCCGTTTCTCGTCTGGAAGGTTGTCTTTACGCAACCTCAGTTGGGCAGCCTCGATACCGAACTGATCAGTCACTGGTTTCAGTCGTTCGCCCTGAACGCCGGGCTCACCCTGCACGTGGAAAGCCTGTACGCCGACAACAATCACCATCTCTGCGAATCCTGCTTCAAGGGATTGGCGCGAGCCTTGCGGCAGGCGGTGGAGATCGATCCGCGGCGGGCGGACGCGGTGCCGTCGACGAAAGGTGTGCTGGGAGGCTCGCTGTGACTCACCACCACCGCCAATCGGCGCGCTCGTTGGCGGCAACGAAAGCCGCGGCCTGATGCGCATCTACACCGTCCATGTGCGGACGCCGGCCGCCCGCCTCGATCGCGATGTGCAGTTGGTCAAGGAAGGCTTTTCCTGGCCGGCGTTCTTCTTTTCCTTCCTCTGGGCGCTGTGGTCGCGGCTGTGGCTGGTGGCCCTGGTCATGTTTGCCATCGAGGCCCTCTGCGGACTGGCATCGGAGTGGCTGGGCCTGCCCCCGGTGCTCAACGCGGTGATCTCACTCGGACTGGCGGCGGCCCTTGGCCTGGTCGCCAATGACCTCAAGCGCTTTACCTTGTTTCGCCGAGGTTATGCGGAGGTCGGCGTCGTCGCCGGCAGCGATCGGGACGCAGCCTTGCAGCGCTTTTTCGACCAGCACACCCAACTCGCGCAGGGACTCGTCCGGTGAGCGTGGTGCTGATCGATTACGGGTCCGGCAACCTGCGCTCGGCGGCGAAAGCGTTCGAGCGCGCCATCGCCGAGGCCGGTCTTCCGCTCCGCCTGACGGTGTCCGCCGACCCCGCCGCCGTCGCCGCCGCCGATCGCATCATCCTGCCGGGGGTTGGCGCGTTTGCCGACTGCCGTCGCGGCCTGATGGAGCTGCCGGGAATGGCCGACGCCCTCACCCGCGTAGTGGTGGAAAAGGCGCGGCCGTTCCTCGGCATCTGCGTCGGCATGCAGTTGATGGCAACCACCGGTCGCGAGCATGGCGAGCATCCCGGGCTCGACTGGATAAAGGGGACCGTCGACCTGCTGCCGTCCGCCGGAAATGGGCTCAAGATCCCGCACATGGGCTGGAACGACCTGACCATCGGCGCCGGGGGTCATCCGGCGCTCACCGGCATAGCGACCGGGGCGCACGCCTACTTCGTCCACTCCTACGCGTTCCGGGCTAGCGATCCGGCGACCATTCTGGCAACGACGGACTATGGCGGTCCGGTCGCCGCGGTCGTCGGCCGTGACAACCTGATCGGCACCCAGTTCCATCCGGAGAAAAGCCAGGCCACCGGTCTCCGGCTGATCACCAACTTTCTCAGGTGGCGGCCGTGATCTTTTTTCCGGCCATCGATCTCAAGGGCGGGCAGTGCGTGCGCCTGCAAAAGGGCGACATGGCGACCGCCGTCGTCTTCAATGCCGATCCCGGCGCTCAGGCGGAAGCATTTGCCGCGGCCGGCGCCGAATGGCTGCATATGGTGGACCTGGATGGGGCTTTCGCCGGTCGGGCGATGAACGCGGCGGCAGTCGAAGCCATTCTCGCCCGGATGACGATCCCGGTGCAGCTCGGCGGCGGCATCCGCTCGGCCGAGCGGATCGACTTCTGGCTGGGCCAGGGCGTCGCCCGGGTGATCCTGGGCACGGTCGCACTGCGCGATCCCGCTCTCGTTCTGCAGGCATGCCGCGCCCATCCCGGCCGCATCGCCGTCGGTCTCGATGCCCGCGACGGCCGCGTCGCCATCTCCGGTTGGGCGGAGCAAACCGATGTCACCGTCATCGATGCCGCTCGCCGCTTCGAAGATGCTGGCGTGGCGGCGCTGATTTACACCGATATCGGGCGCGACGGGATCCTGGCCGGCCCCGATGTAACGGGAACGGTGGCGCTCGCCCGCAGCGTCCGCATCCCGGTCATCGCCTCGGGCGGCGTCGGTTCACTCGCCGATCTGCAAGGGCTGCAGGCCGCCGGCGGCGATCTCATCGCCGGAGTCATCGCCGGTCGCGCCATCTACGACGGGCGGATCGACGTGGCGGGCGCCATCGACGTGCTGCGACGGCCGAACGTCGGGACCGCCGCCACCACGGCCGGACACCCGCCATGCTGAAGATCCGCATCATCCCCTGCCTCGACGTGGACCGGGGCCGCGTCGTCAAGGGCGTCAACTTCGTCAATCTGGTGGACGCGGGCGATCCGGTAGAGCAGGCCCGCCTCTATGATGCGGCGGGTGCGGACGAACTCTGCTTCCTCGACATCACCGCCAGCCACGAGAATCGGGACACGATCTATGACGTCGTCGGCCGCACCGCCGAGCGATGCTTCATGCCGCTGACTGTGGGCGGCGGCGTCCGCCGGCTGGAGGATATCCGCCGGCTGCTGCTTGCCGGTGCCGACAAGGTGTCGATCAACACCGCGGCGGTGGCACAGCCGGAATTCGTCGGAGAGGCGGCGACCAAGTTCGGCAGCCAATGCATCGTCGTCGCCATCGACGCCAAGACCGTCGCCCCCGGCCGGTTCGAGGTCTTCACCCACGGCGGCCGACGGCAGACCGGCATCGATGCCGTCGTCTGGGCAAGACGGATGGCAGACTATGGTGCCGGCGAGATCCTGTTGACCTCCATGGACCGGGACGGCACCAAAATCGGCTTCGATATCCCGCTGACCCGCGCCATCGCCGACGCGGTCCCGGTGCCGGTGATCGCGTCCGGCGGCGTCGGGACCCTCGATCATCTGGTAGAAGGAGTACGGGACGGGCATGCGTCAGCCGTCCTCGCCGCTTCGATCTTTCACTTCGGCACCTATTCCATCGCCGAAGCCAAGACCCACCTGCGGCGCGCTGGGATTCCCGTTCGCGACGTGGACATTGCACGAGGATGATCCGGTGATGAGCGCCGATAAACCCGACGCCGTCGTCCTCGACCGGCTCTACCAAACCATCGTCAGCCGGCGAGGCGGGGACCCCGAGCAATCCTACACGGCTAGGCTATTCGCCAAGGGGCGTCAGAAGATCGCCCGCAAAGTCGGTGAAGAAGCGATCGAGGTGGTGGTCGCCGCCATCTCCGAAACGCCCGAGCGTCTCGCCGATGAAAGTGCCGACGTTCTTTATCATCTGCTGGTGCTCTGGGCGGAAGCGGGCCTTCAGCCGGATGCGGTGTGGGCCAAGCTGGCCGCCCGCGAGGGCATCTCGGGGCTCGCCGAGAAAAAAGCCCGCAGCAAGGGCGCTTGACGCCGCCGAGGCGAAGGGAAGGACAAAAGAATGGCTTACGATGCCAGCAACGTGTTCGCCAAGATCCTGCGCGGCGAGATTCCCTGCAACAAGGTCTACGAGGACGACTACGCGCTGGCCTTCCACGACATCCGACCGCTGGCGCCGGTGCACGTGCTGGTCATTCCCAAAGGCCCTTACGTCACCCTCGATGAGATGACCGCGCAGGCAACGCCCGAATTCGTCGGCAGGTTCTTTCGCGCCGTCTCGGAAGTGGCACGGCTGACCAGTGTCGTCGACACTGGCTATCGCTTCCTCGCCAACAACGGCAGTGATGCACACCAGGAGGTGATGCACCTGCACATCCACCTGTTCGGCGGCCGCCCCCTGGGCCCGATGCTCAAGCGCAGCGCCTAGCGCCGGTGTTAATTAAGGGTGTTGATTCAGAAAAAGAGCGGGCGAGTCCAGGATGATGACGATCATCGATAATGACGACGTGCCGGTAAAGGCTATTCTACCGGAAGAGCGGTTGATCCTGGCCCTCGATGTTCCGGACGTGGATGGTGCCAAGCGCCTGGTGGAACGGCTGGGGCCGGCGGTCCGATTCTACAAGCTCGGCCTCGAACTGTTCATGGCCGGCGGGTACTTCGAGCTGCTCGACTGGCTGGCGGATCGAGACAAGCACGTCTTCGTCGATCTGAAATTCTTCGACGTGCCACAGACGGTCGCCTCGGCCGTCCGCCAACTGGCAAAGCGACCGGCCCGGTTCGCCACCGTTCACGGCAACGACGCCATTCTCGAAGCCGCCGTCAGCGAGAAAGGACCACTCGCTATCCTGGCGGTAACGGTTCTGACTAGTCTCGACCAGGCCGATATGGACGCGCTCGGCTTCCAGGCCGACATCCGAGCGGTGGTCCTTGAGCGGGCGAAGCGGGCGCTTGCCTTCGGTTGCGACGGCATCGTCTCCTCCGGCCTGGAGGTCGCCGGCATCCGTGATGCCCTGGGACCGAAGCTGGTCATCGTCGTTCCCGGCATCCGTCCGGGGACCAACCGCCCCGCCGATGACCAGAAGCGAACGGTCGACGTCGAGGAGGCGTTTCGGGTAGGTGCCGATTACATCGTCGTCGGCCGCCCGATCCGGGATGCTACCGATCCACGCGCGGCAGCAGAGGCGATCCAGGTTCGTATCCATCGCCTTTTCAACGACTGACTGTCTTGGCGCCGGCGGTGCGTCACGCTGCCGCACCGCGGCCGAATGCCCGCCTTAGAATGCCTAACGAGGTGTCGTTCCTTGGTGCAGACCGTTGTCGAGATGCAGGACGGATGGTGCCTGCCGTTATCGACGATCGCCGCAGCAACGCAGGCCCAGGCCTCGGCCCGATCATCGGTCCCGTGGCAATTTCGCCCGTTGCGGGATGTGGCCAGGTGTTATGTCGGGAGCGATGCTGCTCGGCCGCCTTGAACTGTTCACCATCCTTGCCCTCTTTACGTCCTCTTTCTGGCGGCAGTAGCCGACGGTGATAGTTCCGGCACCGATCTATGCTGGACAAGAGAGCGGTCTTGTCCTTGCATCTTCTCGTCGACATCTCGGGGAGACACCGGCATTGACGCGCAACCTCAATGCCGCGACCGTTTTCGCCGCATATCGAATACGAACCGAAGGGAGAGGCGCCCGTGAAGATCGAAGCAGACGTAATCAGTCACCTGAATATTCTTCTCAAGAACGAACTTACGGCGATCAATCAGTACTTTTTACACGCCCGCATGCTGAAGAACTGGGGCCTTGAGGTCATCGGCAAGAAAATATACGAAGAGTCCCTGGGGGAGATGCGCCACGCCGACAAGCTGATCGAGCGTATTCTATTTCTTGAGGGTCTGCCCAATCTGCAGGATCTGGGGAAACTGAAGATCGGCGAAAATGCGCAAGAGTGCCTGTCTTGCGATCTGATTCTGGAATCCGTCGCGCGCACCGACGTTGTCTCCGCCATCGGCTATTTTGAAACGAGCAAGGACTACGTTTCACGCGAGATCGCGGTCCGCATCTTAGAGGACAGCGAGGAACACATTGATTTCCTGGAGACGGAGCTCGGCCTTATCGAACTTGTCGGTCTCCAGAACTATCTGCAGTCGCAAATCGGCGCCGACTGAACCGGCTGGGGTCAGCGGAAGCTCACCCCGGCGGGGGGCCAAGACGTCGGCCACAAGGCACCAAGTCAGGGCGCCGTGTCGACGGCGTCTTCCAGCGCCTGCTGCAACGCGAGCCAGCGCTCCTCCGCCGCCGCGAGATCGCCCTCCGTCTCCCGGAAGCGGGCCTGCAGGGCCACCATGCGCTTGGTGTCGCCGCTGTACAACTCGGGTTCAGCGAGTGCGAGGGCGATCTCGTCCCTCGTCGCCGTCAACACCTCGATCGTGCGCTCGGTGGCGGTGAGCTCCCGTCTCAATGGCGCCAGCGCCGCCCGGCTTTCCACGGCAGCGCGACGATCCCGTTTGTTCTCGCTCTCCGATCGTGCCGCCGTCCTCGTCTTTGCGTCCGGCGGATCGGCGGCGACGATGCGCTGGCGATAGTCGCTGAGGTCCCCCTCGAAGGGAATGACGCCGCCCGCCGCCACCAGCCACAGACGGTCGGCGGTCAGTTCGAGGACGTTGATGTCATGGCTCACCAACACGACCGCCCCTTCGAAGGCATTGATCGCCTCGATCAGGGCCTGCCGGGAGTCGACGTCGAGATGGTTGGTCGGTTCGTCGAGGAGAAGGATGTGCGGCGCATCCGCCGTCATCAGCGCGAACAGGAGGCGCGCCTTTTCGCCCCCAGACAAGGTACCGACGCGAGTCTCCGCCCGCTCCTGGCCGAAGCCGAACCGCCCCAGGTGAGCGCGAAGCCGCTCCGGCGGCTCGGAGCGGCGACGCCGGCCGAGCTCGATCAAGGGCGTTGCCTGTAAGTCCAGTTCATCCGCCTGATGCTGGGCAAAGTAGCCGATCCGCAGCTTGTCCGAACCCCGGATGCGGCCGGACAGCGGCGCCAGCCGACCGGCCAGCAGTTTCATCAAGGTGGACTTGCCGTTGCCGTTGGAACCGAGCAGCGCGATGCGGTCGTCCGGATCGAGGCGAAGATCGAGATTGCGAAGCACCGGCTGGCTGTCATAGCCGACGCTGACGGCATCCAGGGTGAGCAGTGGCGGGGCCATCGGCTCGGGGTCTGGAAAGTCGAATCGGATGGAGCCGTCTGCACGACCATCGGCGATGGGCGCGAGCCGTGCCAGCCATTTCAACCGCGATTGCGCCTGTCTCGCCTTCGACGCCTTATAGCGGAATCGCTCGACGAAGGCTGATATCCGGGCGCGTTCCGCCTCCTGCCGCCTTCGCTCCTTGTCGTCCTGCTCCAGCCGCAGCCGGCGCGTTTCCTCGAAACGATCGTAGCCGCCGGAATAAAGGGTGAGGTTCCCCCGCTCGAGATGGAGAATTTCGTCGGTCACCCGGTTCAAAAGGTCGCGGTCGTGGCTGACGATGACCAGCGTCCCCGGATAGCCTCGCAGGAATTCCTCCAGCCATAAGCTCGCCTCCAGATCGAGGTGATTGGTCGGCTCATCAAGGAGCAGCAAGTCGGGACGGGTGAACAGCAGCGCGGCAAGGACGACGCGCATGCGCATCCCGCCAGAAAGGGTGTGGCAGGGCATCTGCTGCCTGGCGTCGTCGAAGCCGAGGCCCTTGAGGATGCGGGCCGCCCGCGCCGGCTGGGCGTGCGCCTCACGGACGAGCAAACGTTCATGGATGGCGGCGATGTGGTCGGCATCGGTGGCAGTGTCCACCTCGGCGGCCAGGCTAGCGAGTTCCCGATCCGCGGCGAGGACCGTATCGAGGAGGGTTTCCGGGCCGTCCGGGGCCTCCTGGCGGGTGACCCCGACGCGCCAGCGCCGAGGAATGGTGATGGTCCCGCCGTCGGGCTCCAGTTCGCCGGTGATCAGCCGGATCAGAGTCGTCTTGCCGCTGCCATTGCGGCCGACGAGGCCAATGCGATGGCTGGGAGATATCGTAACGCTCGCCCGATCAAAGAGTATGCGACCGCCGATGCGATAGGTCAGGTTGTCGATTCGCAGCATGGGCGCCGATGTAGCATGCACCATCGCCGGTGGGGAGGGTGTGGTGAAAAATGGCGCCGCGACGGCCAACGTTCACGCTTGGGCAAGCAAACCGGCAATGGCCATCCCCAGTTCCGTCCGCGAATAGGGCTTGGTGATCCACGCGGCGCGGCGGCCAAATCGCGCCAGTGCCGGCGTCGCCTTTCGGGTGTAGCAGGTGGTGAAAAGAATGCAGGCGCGCGAATAGCGGGCGACCGTCTTATCGGCAATTTCGACGCCGCTGATGTCGCCCCCCAGTTCGGCGCCCACGAACAACAGATCGATCTGCCCCTGATCGAGACACGCGAGAGCCTCGCGGCCGGTCGCCGCTTCGATCACCTGCAGTCCCAGCTTGTGCAGCATGCTTCCGGCAACGTGACGCAGGCGGTCGTCCTCTTCGACGACGAGGACGACGCCCTGCAGTGGCCTGACCTGAATGGCTGCCGAGGTTTCGGTTTTCGGCGTCACACCGGCGCTCGGAAGATAAAGATGGACGGTGGTGCCTTTGCCCACCTCGCTGTAAATGCTGGCATGTCCCCCCGACTGCTTGGCGAAGCCATAAACCATACTCAGCCCGAGGCCACTGCCCTTGCCGAAATCCTTTGTGGTGAAGAACGGCTCAAATACGCGCTTCAACACATCGGGTGGCATACCGCTGCCCGTATCGATAATGCTTATCAGGGCGTAGTGCCCCGGTATCACTTCCGTATATTCGGCTGTATATTCTTCGGAAAACTCGACATTTCGCGTCTCAATAGTCAACGTTCCCGACCCGTTCATGGCGTCTCGGGCATTGACTGCGAGATTGACGAGCGCACGCTCCAATTCCCCAGCGTCGATGTTGGACGGCCAGAGACCGTCGGCGAAGCTGGCCCGGATGCCGATCCCGGATCCTAACGTCCGCCGCAACAGGTCCAACATGCTATGGACGACATGATTCACGTCGGTAACCGCCGGTTTCAGCGGCTGACGGCGGGCAAACGCCAGCAGCCGATGCGTCAGTTCGGCGCCGCGCTCCGCGGACCACAAGGCATCGTTGAGCAGGCTCTCCGCCTGAACATTGCCTCGGGTCAATTCGGCCAGCAGTTCCAGATTACCAACGATGATCGCGAGCAAATTATTAAAATCGTGAGCAATTCCGCCCGTTAGCTGGCCAAGCGCCTGAAGTTGTTGTGTCTGATGCAGCTGTTGTTCTATAGTTTTTTGTTTTGTTATATCTTCCTTTAGAGCCACAAAATTTGTAACTTGCCCTATATCATTCTTCACAGGAGCGATTGATGCAAGCTCCCATACCAGCTCACCATCCTTTCTACGATTAAGAAATTCGCCACGCCATACTTGTCCACCCACAATAGTCTTCCATAGAACCTTATATTCTTTTACATCTGTGTGTCCTGACTTAAGTATCCGTGGACTTTTACCGATTAATTCATCAATTGTATAGCCTGTAATCTCACAACACTTCGGGTTTGCGTATTCGATAATCCCGTCTTTGTCGGTGATGAGAACCGAGATCGGACTCTGATGGATCGCTTGGTGGAGTTTGCGAATTTCCCCCTCGATCCGTCGCCGTTCGGTCACATCGCGAACGTAGGAGGCCACCTCGACGACGGGCGTCCCGGGCCTGACCACCGGATAAATCCAAACGTCCACCCACCTGGCGCCATAGGTTTTTTCCTGGTGAACGACGGTCCGACGCCTCACCGCCTCGGCAACACTCCGCATCCTCTCTTCCGCCAGATCGGCCGGCATGAGCGACCGGATGTTCTGACCGACGCAGGGAGAACCGTTGGCTCGGGAGGCTAGGCGCGCCTCGGCGGCATCGTTGACGGCGAGCACCGTGCCATCGGCTTCGATCAGCATGATCTCATCTTCACTGGCATCAATGAGCGCCCGCGTCCGCACGCGGCTCTCGTTGAGTTCTTCCTCGGCTTGCTTGCGCGCACTGATGTCCTCGATGACGGTAATGAAGTAGAGAGGAGCTCCGTCGTCGTCGTGCTGCGTCGCCAACGTCAAGTTCACCCAGATGACGTGGCCCTGCTTGTGAATGTATCGCCTCTCCATCCTGGTCGACGCCATCTCGCCGCCCTTCAGCAGCCGTCGACAGGCGCGGTCCGCCGACCGATCGTTGGGATGGGTGATATCCTGGAAAGTACGGGTGAGCAGTTCCTCGCGGCTGTAGCCGACGATCTGGCAGAGCCGGTCGTTGACGCGCAGCCATCGGCCGTCCGGATGGACGTGAGCGATACCGACCGCGGCGTTCTCGAAGGTGCCACGGAAGCGGGCCTCGCTCTGCCGCAGCACTAATTCCGCCTCCTTGCGCTCGGTAATGTCTCGCAGCACACCCAACATGCGGACCGCTTCGCCCTCTTCGTTGTAGAGGTAACGGCCGATTTCCTCGATCCAGACGGTCCGGCTATCATCGGCGCGGATGATCCGGTAGGACGCGGCATAAGGCGTCCCGGAATTCCGCGTATCGGCGAGAAGGGAGACGATGCGGGGTAAGTCCTCGGGATGAATGCTGTCCCGCCACCAGCCCATCGGCACACTCTCTCGGGAATTGTCGGCCAAGCCGAAAATCGCCCGATACTGTTCCGTCCAGACGACGCGGTCGGTGCGTAGATCCCAGTCCCAAGTGGCGATCTCGCCGATTTCCAGGGCCAGGCTCAGCCGCTCCTCGCTCCGCATCAGCGCCCCCTCCGCTTCCTTCCGGCGCGTGATGTCGGTGCGGATGGCACAGACGCCGAAGGAGGTCTCGTCCCGGCGCAAGGCGAACTTGATGGTGAGGTAGGTGTGCAAGGTGCCGTCGTAGTGGTACAGCGCCTCTTCGATCTCGCAGGGCTCTCCCGATGCCAGCACCTCGTGATCGCTTCGGGTCATCTCCTCGGTGCGGCCGGCCGGATATAGATCGAACAGGCTCGTCATCCCGGTATCCTGGAGGGACGGTCCCTCCAACACCGCAAAGTGCCGATTGGCCAGGATGACACGTCCCTCCACATCCTTGATGGAGATCAGCGCCGGGGCGTGATCGAGCACGGCGGTCAGCAGGCTTTCACTTTCGCGCAAGGCCTCTTCGGCACGGCGGCGGGCGGTCAGGTCGGTGCCAAACGCTTGATAACCGAGAGCTTTGCCGCTGTCGTCGAAGTACCCCTGAAAGTGCCAGAGGTACCAGCGACGCGTGCCATCGGGTGCATCCACCCACTGCTCGCGCGTCAAGTTGGGTGTTTCCGGCGTAATGGCGGCCACATCGGCCAAGCATTGGGCACGCTCGTTCGCCGGCATAAGATTGATCCAGCGAGTCCCGATCAGCTCGTTCCGGTCACGGCCGAAGTAATGGGTGTAAGCATCGTTGACGAAGGTGAGTGTGGTATCGGCAAGGAACTGGCAGATGAGATCGGGCTGCCGTTCGACCAGGGCCCGATAGCGCTGCTCGCTCTCGCTGAGGCGCGCCTCGGTGCGCACCCGCTCTCCCACGTCGAAAAAGACCACGATCAGTTCTTTTGTCGGCAAGCGATAGATGAACGCTTCCCGCCAGACGTCGATCCTGTCGTCCTGATAGCGGTAGGTGGGAACGGATTGCGCTTGGCCGGTCCGCCACGCCTCGATCAGGGCCCCCAATAACGGCGTACTCGCCAGGTTCGGATAAATCTCGAACAGACTGCGGCCGATTGCATCGAGCCGCGATAATCTATCGCTCGTTTCCGCCGAACTGTTCAGATCGGAGATGCGGAAGTCGACGCCATCATCGATCACCTGGTACACCGCCGCGCCGGCGCCCAGGTGGTTGAACAGTAGTCGGTAGCGCCCCTCGCTTTCCCGTAGTCGCGCAAGGACGGGACGGTTGACGGCGACAGTGAGGATGACGCCAGCGCAGACAACGACAAAGGCGATCAGACCGGAGGCAATCATCCCGTACTGGTAGGAGGTATTGATGATCGCCATGTCCTTTTGCGCCACGACCCCGATCTCGCCCTCACCGATCGCGCGAAAGACGGCGAGGACCCGGCGCCCGGTATTGTCGGTGCCGATCATCGTACCCTCCTGTCCGGAGAGGGCCGCTCGCATGGGTTCGGCGCGCGTGGCATCCGTGCCCAGCGCCACCCACTCGTCGGGGGGGGAGTTGGCCTTGCGGACCAGCGTTACATCGGCCTGCCGACGGCCGAGAAGCAATTCCTCCGACGGCTCTGTTGCGTGCCGCCCTAGGACCTCGTGGATGGCTAGCGCGAAGTCGAGGGGATCGTGCCGCGTGCTGTCGATCACCGGGAGCGTTCTGCAGGCGTCGACCATACGCTCGACCAACTGCACCTCGGTTTCGACGAAATGCGTCAGCCGGTTCCGCTGGCGCTCGACGGCAAGCCGATAAAAGAGGCCGGCGGCCAGAGCGATGACGAGTGTGCCGGCGGCAAGCATCACCGTGACACGCACGATCAGATGTCTGGTATCGTTCATCAGCAATTCCTTGCCGCCCCCCCGCCCGGGCGAACGTCAGTCGTTCCGTTCGCTGGGCACCTCGGGGTCGGTCGAGCCGATATCGGCGAGGACAGCCCGCAGATCTGCCAACTGAACTGGCTTCTTCAGTATGGTGATCGGCCGGAGTCCTTTGTGCTCGGCAAGCAATCTCGTATCGCTCGTGAAGTCTGGTGTGTAGCCAGTGATGATAATAATTTTTACTTTACTTTGCCGTTGTGCCAGCCAGAGAACGATTTCATGCCCGTCCATTTCCGGCATGATCATGTCGAGGACGACGACTGTGGGCCCAAATGCCTCATAGGCACCGATAAAGGCCCGCCCGTTGCCCGTTACGAGGACCCGGTAGCCCATTCGTTCGGCAACCGTTCGGACAAAGCGTCCGAATGCCGGTTCATCGTCACAAATGAGCAGCCGAGGCTCTTTCATCCGCGCCGATCCCCGCAGGAGAGGGCTTGCGGCACGCATGGCACCCGGGAGCCGCTGAGGGCGGTGGGCGCGCGTCCGTTCGTCGGTTGCAGGGACATGATCGGCTCCGCGGTAATCGACGGCAAAGTGTCCGCCTCAGCACAGGGAGAGACATAGGACCATAGACCACCAATGCGCGCATTTCAAGATTTTATTCCTATATCTCGGGTGCCACGTAAGACGCCACGACCTCCCGCTCAGGCCTTCATTGAGGCAGCGGCGGCGTCAAGCTAGAGCATTCTCGGATTGAGTGGAATCGCTGAGAGGGATTCCCGAGGTGCCAAATGTGTGATTCTCTTTGTCAGGATCCACAAGATGCGGTGTCGAAGGATGTGGCGGCGGGGGCGGAGCTACGCGCAGGACCTGCGCAGCCGGGTGCTGGCGGCGGTCGATGGCGGGATGGCGGTGCGGCAGGCGGCGCCGCTGTTTCGGGTGAGCGTTTCGTATATCTACAAGGCCCTGATCCGCAGGCGGGCGACCGGCGACAGCGGCGCCAACCGGAACCGCGGGCATCGACCGCGCAAGCTGTCTGCGCGCCAGGAGTTGGCGCTTGCCGCCCGCATCCGGGCGGAGCCGGACATCACGCTGGCCCGCCTGCAGGACTGGCTCGGTGACCGGCACGGCGTCCGGCTGAGCAATGGCGGCCTGTGGGCGGCGGTGAAGCGGCTCGGCTTCACGTTCAAAAAAAACACTGCTGGCGAGCGAACAGGAACGGCCGGACGTTGCCGCGCGCAGGGCTGGGTGGAACGCGGCCCGGCCGTTCATTGATCCCGAGCGCCTGGTCTTCATCGATGAAACGGGCGTCAATACCAAGATGACCCGCCTCTACGGGCGTGCCCGCCGCGGCGAGCGGGTGAAGGGGGCGGCGCCGTTCGGGCACTGGAAAACCATGACCTTCGTCGCCGCCCTCAGGCTCGACGGCATCACGGCTCCCTGGCTGCTCGACGGCGCCATGGGCGGCGACGCCTTCCGGACTTACGTCGAGCGCGTCCTCGCACCCACGCTCAAGCCTGGCGACATCGTCGTCATGGACAACCTGCCGGCGCATAAGATCACGGCTGTCCGCGAGGCCTTTGCCCGAGCCGGTGCGCAGGTCTTCTACCTGCCGCCCTATTCGCCGGATATGAACCCGATCGAGCTCGCCTTCAGCAAACTGAAGGCGCTCCTCCGCCACAACCCGGCCCGCACCATCGACGCCCTATGGCAACGGCTCGGCACCATCCTCGACACCTTCACCGCCACCGAATGCGCCAACTTCTTCCGCCACGCCAAATATCAACACTCAATGTGAAAATGCTCTAGTCTTGCCGGGAAGGGGTTATCCCCCGGCGCAGGAGTTGCCGATGCTTCTTTGGCTACCCAACATTCTCGGTGATGACGAGATTCGCGAACTGCGCGAGGCGGCGGCGAAGGGCGAGTTCGTCGATGGAGGACAGAGCGCGCCGGGCCTGGCGGCGGCGGCCATCAAGCGAAACGAGCAGCTTGCGCCGCAATCGCCCCTGCACAAGCGCATCACGCAAGTGGTGATGGGTGCGCTCAATCGCAGCGAGACCTTTCGCACCGCAGCACTGCCAAAAATTATCCAGCCCCCCATCCTGTCGCGCTATCGCGCCGGCATGGGATACGGGACCCATATCGACAACCCGATCCGACGATGGCCGGTCCCCATGCGGCTCGATCTGTCAATAACGCTGTTTCTCGTTGCGCCGGAAAGCTACGGGGGCGGCGAACTTGTCCTCGAAACCCCCTACGGGGAGAAGTCGGTCAAGCTGCCGGCGGGGCACGGCATTCTCTATCCAACGACGATGCTCCACCGGGTGGAGACGGTGTCCGCCGGCGAGCGCCTGGTCGCCGTCACCTGGATCCAGAGCATGGTCCAGGACCAGGGCAAGCGATCCTTGCTGTGGGAGCTGGCGCAAGTCACCCAGTGGGCACAGGATACAGCCCCGAACAGCAAGCCGTACCATCAGGTATCAAATGCGCGCGCCAATCTGGTGCGGATGTGGGCGACCGACTGAGCGGCCCGGCCGCTGAGTGACCGGCAAGCCGCAACGTGCTCGTCCTAACCCGATCCCGCGGTTTGACCGTCCACGACTTCGGTGTTAGGCAAGGCAGCGGTGGCCGATTACGCCGCCGATCAGGGAAAAAATACAGGGGAGGATGGGCCATGAAGTTGCCGAGCCAGTTCTATAAGCCGCTCGCCGCGGGCGCACCGGAACCGGTGCGGGAACTGCCGGTTCGACCGGAACGGATGATCCACTTCTTCCCGCCCCACATGGAAAAGATCCGGGCCCGGGTGCCGGACATGGCGCGTCAGGTGGACGTGCTGCTGGGCAATCTTGAGGATGCGATCCCCGCCGACGCCAAGGAAGCTGCCCGCGCCGGCTTCATCGAGGTCGCGGCAGCGACCGATTTTGGCGACACCGCCCTTTGGACGCGAGTGAATGCCCTGAACAGCCCATGGCTGCTCGACGATATCACCGAAATCGTCAAAGGGATCGGCAACAAGCTGGACGTGATGATGATTCCCAAGGTTGAAGGACCCTGGGACATCCACTTCGTCGACCAGTTGCTGGCGTTGCTCGAGGCCCGCTACGAGGTCAGGAAACCGATCCTGATCCATGCCTTGCTGGAGACGGCGCAAGGAGTGAAGAACGTCGAGGAAATCGCCGCCGCCAGTCCGCGCATGCACGGGATGAGCTTGGGACCGGCCGACCTGGCGGCGTCACGTGGCATGAAGACCACCCGCGTCGGCGGCGGCCACCCGTTCTACGGTGTGCTCGCCGACCCGGTGGCGGGCGAAAGCACCCGGCCGTTCTCGCAACAGGATCTCTGGCATTACACGGTCGCCAAGATGGTCGATGCCTGCGTTTCCAACGGCATCCGCGCCTTCTATGGACCGTTCGGCGATATCAAGGACGAGGCCGCCTGCGAAGCGCAGTTTCGCAATGCCTTTCTGATGGGCTGCACCGGCGCCTGGTCGCTGGCGCCGAACCAGATCGCCATCGCCAAGCGGGTGTTCAGCCCCGAACCGGGTGAAGTCCTGTTTGCGAAAAAGATCCTGGAGCTGATGCCGGACGGATCAGGCGTCGCCATGATCGACGGCAAGATGCAAGACGATGCCACCTGGAAGCAGGCAAAGGTCATCGTCGACCTCGCCAAGCTGGTGGCGCGAAAGGATCCGGACATGGCTCAGGCGTACGGGTTCTGATGGCGGGGAACAAAGGATAAGGCGACCACAATGATCAAGACCAAGACCAACCCCGGCAACTTCTTCGAGGACTTCCGGGTGGGCCAGGAGATCGTCCATGCGACCCCGCGCACCGTCTCCGATGGCGATACGGCCCTCTATACCGGACTTTACGGTGTCCGCTTCGCTATCAACTCCTCGTCCGAATTTGCCCGTGAACTGGGCTTCCCGGGCGCGCCGCTGGACGACATGCTGGCCTTCCACATGGTGTTCGGCAAGACGGTCCCCGATATCTCTCTGAATGCGGTCGCCAACCTCGGCTATGCCGAATGCCGGTTTGGGGCGCCGGTCTTTCCCGGCGATACCCTGTCGACCACGTCGAAGGTCATCGGCCTCCGCCAGAACAAGGATGGTAAGTCGGGTGTGGTCTACGTCCGGTCGACGGGCGTCAATCAGCACGGCTCCATGGTTCTCGACTACTGCCGCTGGGTAATGGTTCGCAAGAACAATGAAGTCGCACCGGCGCCCGAACCCTCGGTTCCGCCCCTTGCCGAAGCGGTCGCTGTCGCGGATCTGATCATTCCGTCGGACCTGCGCGAGGACGGCTACTATGACCGGGCGCTCGCCGGCAGTCAGGCGCTGTGGGAGGACTATGCCGACGGCGAGAGGATCGATCACGTCGATGGCATGACCATCGAAGAGGCGGAGCACATGATCGCAACCCGCCTCTATCAGAATACGGCCAAGGTCCACTTCGATCAGATGTTGCAGAAGTCGAGCCGCTTCGGAAAACGGCTGATCTACGGGGGTCACATCATCAGCATCGCCCGCTCGCTGTCCTTCAACGGGCTCGCCAATGCATTCAAGGTGGCGGCGATCAACGGCGGCCGTCACGTGGCGCCGACGTTTGCCGGCGACACCATTTACGCGTGGTCGCAGGTCGTTGCCAAGCTGGAGCTTCCGGAACGGAACGACATTGGCGCCCTGCGACTGCGAACGATCGCTACCAAAGATAGAACGTGCGCCGATTTTCCGCTCATGAAAGAGGAGGGGACATACGATCCTGCCGTTGTTCTCGACCTGGATTACACGGTCCTGATGCCGCGGAGCGCCACATGAACCACGGACGGCGGCTGCGGGTGGCGTTGATCCTGGGCGGTGCGGCCGCGTGCGTCGGCGCCTGTTCGACGATCGACGCAACCGAAGATCGGGTCATCATCCAGTACAACAGCTATTACTCGGGCATGGCCTTCTCCGCGGCGCAGCGGGAGTGCGGCCGGTTCGGCCGGGTGGCCGAACTGGTCGCCACGCGGCCGGGCGAGCCGTCGTGGGAGACCGCCTTTACGCGAACGACCATCTCCACCTTCGACTGTGTCGTTCCCACCCCCGTGGAGCAGGTCCCTTCGGGTTCCACGAAGCGCCCCTCAGAGTAAGCTCGCCTCGGGCCCGCTGACTTCATCCGCGGAAATCAAAGCTGAACTGGGCCTCCGCGTCCGGCGGTGGGCGAAACAGACCGGTGACCAACGGCCGCATCCCGGCCGCCCCATGCGCCAGGCCGAGGCGGCGACAGCTGATATCAAAACGCGAGGCCAGCATCTCCGCGTATGGGCCTTGCCCCCGCATCCGCCGCTGCCAGTCGCTGTCGTAAAGGCGTCCACCGCGGCTGTCGCGGATGGCCGCCTCTACGCGTGCGCATCGCTCCGGATAGTGAGCGGCCAGCCAATCCCGAAACAGCTGTTTCAGCTCGTGCGGCAGGCGAACTAGGGTCCAGCTGGCGCCGTCGGCACCCGCCCCCGCACCCGCTTCCAAGATGTGTTCCAACTCGTGATCGTTGATGAACGGGATCATCGGCGCCGCCATCACGCGCACCGGAACGCCCGCTCTTGCCAGCGTCTCGATGGTGCGCAGGCGCCCGGCCGGCGCCGTCGCCCGCGGCTCCATGATCCGGGCCAACCCTGGGTCGAGGGTGGTCAGCGAGACGCCAACGGCCACCAATCCATCGCCCGCCATCTCGGTGAGGAGATCGAGATCACGGCACACGAGGGCAGACTTGGTGGTGATCGCCATCGGATGCCGGCAGGCAGCCAGCACCTCGATGACGGCGCGGGTGATGCGTCTTTGGCGTTCGATCGGCTGATAGGGATCGGTATTGGCGCCGAGCATGATCGTCGCCGGCCGGTAGTCGGGGCGTTGCAATTCCTCGACGAGAAGGGCGGCGGCATTGGGTTTGGCGAACAGTCTGGTCTCGAAATCAAGGCCCGCCGACAATCCGAGGTAGCCATGGCTCGGACGCGCATAGCAATAGATGCAGCCGTGCTCGCAGCCTTGGTAGGGGTTGATCGATCTGTCGAAAGGAATGTCGGTCGACGTGTTGCGGGTAATGATCTGCCGGGCCGCTTCGTCGCCGACCGTCGTCCGCAATGGCGGCAGATCGTCGTCCTGCCACCAGCCGTCATCGACAGCCGTGCGCTCATGGGGGTCAAAGCGGGACTGCGGATTGCCGGTGGCACCCCGTCCTTTTTTGCATGCGCTCGGCCCGCGCTGCATGGGAGTTCCTCCTGTCCTTGCTCAGCTTGCCGCCATTTTGAGAACAATACAAGAACTTTTGTTCGTGTATCGGTGTCCTCGGCCGTTCCTGATGGCATAAATACCCCTTATGGGGTATTATAGGGAATGGAAGTCCTCTGTGTCCTTCAGGCAACGTTGCCCGCCTCATTGCTTAAGGCATTCTTTGCGATCGTCGGGTTATGACATATTACTAAGATGGGTTTTTGGATCGTGGCATCGTGCTGAGCATTGTTATCCCCACTCTCAACGCTGCAGGTCACCTGAGGGTGCTCCTTGATGGCGTAGCGAGAGCACGCTCGGCGATGGCATGTGAAATTATCGTCGCCGACGGGGGTTCGGCTGATTCCACATCGCTGGTCGCCAGCCAAGGTGGGGCGATTTTCCTGGAGACCGTCCGCGGTCGTGGCCGCCAATTGGCCGCCGGCGCCGAGGCCGCGGCGGGGGATTGGCTGTTGTTTCTTCACGCCGACACACGCTTAGATTCCAGCTGGGTCAGTGTCGTCGATGCCTTTATCGCCGATCCCGACAATGCCCGCCAAGCCGGCTATCTCCGGTTTGCCCTCGATGACCCAGCACGGGGTGCGCGCCTTCTCGAGCACGTGGTCGCCTGGCGAAGTCGGTTCCTGGGCCTGCCGTATGGCGATCAAGGCCTGTTGATCAGCCGCGAGTTCTACGACACCCTCGGTGGCTACAAACGGATTCCGTTGATGGAGGACGTGGACATCGTCCGTCGCATCGGGCGTCGACAGTTGGTCCCGCTCAATTCAACGGCGCTGACGTCGGCGGAAAAGTACAAGCGTGACGGCTATATCGTCCGTCCACTCGCCAACCTTGCGCTTCTCGTCCTTTACCGGGTCGGCGTCCCTCCCCGATACATCTTCTCCATGTATCGCTGACCGTCATCCACCTGGACGCTCCCCTTAGACACCCATTGCCGGTGCCGCGGATGTCGGGTCAGTGGCGCAGTGTCGTCCGGGCGATATAACGGCCGTTCTCAACGCCGGTGAACAGTTCGTCGATCTGCGGATGCGAGACCGGCTCCCCTGAGTCGTCGCGCAGCAGATTCTGTTCCGAAACGTACGCGATGTAGGTTGTCTCGGCGTTCTCCGCGAGCAGATGATAGAAGGGCTGGTCCTTCTGCGGCCTGACATTCTCGGGGATTGACAGCCACCACTCCTCCGTATTGGCGAACTGTGGGTCCACATCAAAGATGATCCCGCGAAACGGATAGATACGATGGCGCACCACATCACCGATCCGGAACTTGGCGCATTGGATCGGCGAGCGGAGCTTATCGGCAATCACGTCATCTCGAGGCGACGCCCGGGATTTCAATGGCCTCTCCTCCTGATTGTGGGACGAACCCTAGCCAGCGAAAAAATGTGATTAATGCGCGTTATGCGCGAAAAATACCACAGACAGGGCTTTTGCCATTCGACACACAACATCATTATAGTAAGGTCATAGGCTATCATCACCCTTGGGTTAAGGCAAACGGCTCGGATCAAGATGCCGAAGGTCCGTATTGATGTGATTTTCGATCCGTCTTGTCCGTGGTGCTACATCGGCAAGCGACAGCTCCGGCAAGCCCTCGAGCTGCGGCCACAGACTCCGGTCGATGTGCGCTGGTGGCCGTTTCTTCTGCATACCGACGTGCCAGTCGGCGGCGTCGATCGCCACTCATACCTGTGCCGTAAGTACGGCAGCGAGGGTCGCCTGAAACGTATGCAGTCAGCCATCGTCGAAGTCGGTCACACCGTCGGCATCAAGTTCGCATTCGAGCGCATCCGCCGAACCCCCAATACCCTCCATGCCCATCGGCTGATCCGCTTCGCAGAGATGCGCGGGCGCGGAGAGCGGATGCTGGAGGCGATCTTTCAGGCTTATTTTGTCGGTGGACGGGACATCGGTGACGCTGCGACCCTCATCGGGCTTGGAACCGAAGTCGGCTTCGACCGCAATGTGCTTCGCACCTTTCTCGCTTCATCCGGGGACCGGGAAGGCGTGCTAATCGCCAATGAACGGGCGCATCGGCTGGGGATCAACGGGGTGCCGACGTTCGTCTTCGACCGCCGGCTAATCATCTGCGGTGCCCAGGAGCCGCCGACCCTGGCGCGGATGGTCGATGCGGCGCGACACCTGCGCCTCGTTGCCAACCGGCTGCCAGGTGCGCCCGAGGTGCCGCAGATGTCCCGTCCCGCCAACGATATCTTCGATTAGCGGCACGAGCGTCACAGCGACATCAGAACAAGGGCCGGACGCCGGCCAGGCCGTTGTCACCCACGGTCAGCGTGTAGGTCGGACCAATCCCCGGGTCCGTTGGCGCATCATGATAAATGTCGAAGGTGGACAACAGTCTGGGCGGGTTGATCGGCTGACCGGTCTGATCCCAGGACAGCAGCAGTGCCGGAAAGGTTGCGCGCTCGAACACCGGCGTCGACCACTTGTAGGCATTGAAGTGCACGCGGCCGTCAATGCAGGCAACGGCGATCCAGAAAAAATCCTCGCCGCGCAGGTAGAGACCCCGGGGCGCCGGATCAAAAAAGCCGCTGTCGGCGAGTGTTCGATCGAGCGTCGCAAGTTGTTCCCCGGATAGGGAGACCGTATCCGTCTCGCCTGCCCACGGCGCCATCAGATCTTCCGGCAGCGTCGACCACTGCCGGCGGATTTCCACCTGGGAGAGGTTCGCAAATCCGAGAACCCTCACCCGAAGCGCGCTTCCGTCCCCCTCCGGTCGGATGTCGTAGCTGCGCACCTGCTGCACGTAAACGCCATTGTAGATGAAACGGTAGCGCGGCGCGGCCCCGGCCTCGCAGGCGGCGCGAATGTCGTCGCCGTTGAGATAGCTAAACCAAGTAAAGCGTTTTTGCAGGGGATTGTCCTGCTGCGGCCCGCGATAGGTACAGCCGGCCAGCGCACCAAGCCAGACCGCTGCAAGAGCAGCAACAACGATCGAAACCTGCCCGACGATACGCGAAGCCACACGGCACTCCATAAGCCGAGGGTAGCACAGCGCAAGTCCCCCGTCGCGCGCCTCTTGGCCAGCGAATACCGACATCTCCCTCGGCAGTGTAACGCCGACTTAACCACTGCGGTGGTTTGATCTTCCCGAGGCCCTTTCGGGGAACGTACCTGGAGTTCGCGGAACGCGCGTATTCCCAGGAAATCCGCACTGCGTCCACGCCATAAACACTCTTAAAGAGAGTCGGCATGCAACATACTATCAAAGGTGGTGATCCGCGTCACAGTCGGTCCATCGCTGCATCCGTAAGATTGTCGCAACATTCAGTGGAAGCTGTGGACAATATGGACGCAACGGGGACCGAATTAATTGCCGCCTTCTACGAGGCGAACGTCGATCCCGCCGCATGGGTGAAAACCTTGCAACGCCTCGCCGAGACGCTAAACGCGGACGCCTGCGGTCTTATCCATCGCGATTACGCCGCCCGCGAAGCGCGGTTCTCTCAGGCGCATGGTATCGGACAGGCCGAACTTGACGAATACGCCATGCGGTCTGGTCGAAGCGATATTTGGCTTGCCGACGAAAAGCGCTGCCGCCCCGGCGCGGTCTTCGCAGCGAGCGAGATCACGTCCGCGGTGCCCCTGAAGGACACTTCCTTCTACCGGGATTGGCTGGCGGGGATGAGCATCACCGACGGCCTTTTCTGTGTTCTTCACAGCCATGAGCGGACAGCCGTTGTTTGCGCCATCTACCGCCGCGACGGTCGCCCTCCGTTCGCAGCGGATGAGATCGGCCTGTTGACGCGCATCGCCGGCCAAATGGCCAGCGCCTACCGCCTCGGCTATGATGTCCGCCGCCAGCACGCCGAACGACAGGCCGCGATCGAGGCCCTGGATGTGGCCCCGATCGGCGTCATCACCGTCGACCGCGCGGGAACCATCATTCGTGCCAACCGCTACGCGCAGACCGTGCTCGCCAGCGGCGAAGGACTGGCGCGCAGCGATGGTGGGCTCGTTTTCGAGCGACCGGGACAGCGCGTCCGGCTCCGGGACGTTCTCGCCCAATCCAACAAGAGCCGCACCAATGCGGGATTGCCCGATGTCATCCTCTACACGATCCCCCGCTTCCGCCGTCAGCGCCCGCTCGCCTGCCTGATTGCTCCGATCGCGGGCGCCGATGCGAGCAGAACCGACGGTCCCGCGGCGCTCGTCTTCGTGAGCGATCCGGAGCGCACGGTGGCGTTCGAACCGATGCGCATCGCCCGCCTCTACGGCCTCAGCCGCGCCGAGGCACGGGTGGCGGCCTTGCTTGCCCGCGGTCTCCGGCTGGAAGAAATCGGCGAGCATTTGGGCATTGCCTACGAGACGGTTCGCAAGCATCTGAAACAGATCTTCACCAAGACGGGCGTGTCCCGTCAGGCCGAGTTGGTGCGGGTGCTGGTCACCGGACCGGCGGGACTGGCGGTCGGCATCGGCTTCGCCAGCCGCGGCAGCGGCGCCTAAACCGCCGTCCAGCCACCTCAGGCTTTCCCCTGAAACTCGGGGGCGAGCCGGCAAAGGGCGTCCGCGTTTGGCGGACTGCGCCCGGCCGGTCTTGACAGCACCCGCTCCGGCGGTGGAAATGCGCGCGGGCGATTTCCCCGAGGATGCCGATGCTGGCCGGGCGAGCCGCAACCGTTAGCCCCCTGTCCTTCAAGGCTGCGACCTCTGACGCGGGGCCCGCTGGCCTGCGCGCCGACAAGGCCGGATCGCGATGATCCGACCCGCAAGTGGCGCCGATCTCGAGGCACTCGTCGCCATCGAAGCACGCGCCTTTGCCAGCGATCGCTTCTCCCGGCGGGCGTTCCGCTATCTCCTGTCACGGGCCAATGCCGTGACCCTCGTCGATGCCGCCGACGAGAGCCGGGGCGATGGCAAGGGCAGTGGCAGGGTGCGCGGGTACGTGATGGTGCTGTTCAATCGCGGCACCTCGCTCGCGCGGCTGTATTCGCTCGCTCGGGACCCCGATGACCGCGATCATGGCATCGGTGCCGCCCTGCTCGCCGCCGCCGAGTCAGTCGCGATCGAGCGGGACGCCGCCTACATGCGCCTGGAAGTCCGAGCCGATGCGGAGGCGACGCAGGCCTTTTATCGAGCCCACGGCTACCGTCGCTTTCAACTGCAGCCGCATTACTATGAAGACAACGTTGCGGCGGTACGGATGGAGAAGTCGTTAGGACCGCGCCCCGATCCCGCCCTCCTTCGCGTCCCTTACTACCCCCAATCCCTCGACTTTACCTGCGGACCGGCGGCGTTGCTGATGGCGATGCGCGCCCATGATCCGTCGGTCCGGGCGGAGCCCAGGGCGGAGGTGCGCGTGTGGCGGGAATCCACGACCGTCTTCATGACCTCCGGCCTCGGCGGATGCAGTCCGGAGGGGCTGGCGCTGGCCGCGCATCGCCGCGGCTTCACCGTCTCGATCTTTCTCAGCGATCGGGGCGTCATGTTTCTCGAATCCGTGCGCAGCCCGATGAAGCGCGACGTGATCCGCCTGGTCGAGGAGGATTTTCGCGAGCAATGCGCGGTGCGAGGGATCCCGATCGAGTTTCGACCGTTGACGATAGACGTTCTTCGAGAGAGGGTCGCCGCCGGCGATATTCCGATCGTGCTCATCAGCTCCTACTACATTTCCCGTGAGAAGCAGCCCCATTGGGTTGTCGTGACCGGCGTCGACGACCGCTACGTCTTTCTGCACGACCCGCACGTGGCCGAACATCTGGACAAGACCGCGACCGACTGTATGCAGATTCCGGTAAAGCACGCCCTGTTCGTGAAGATGGCTCGGTACGGCCGGGCGCATCACCATGCGGCGCTGTTTGTGGGGAAAGGCCCGCTCGGGAAGGAGGCGCCCATCCGTGACCTCAAGCGGCGCGACGCGCTGACCGCCGATGCCGTGACCAAGGACCGAACCTGATGGCGCGTCACATTATCGTCGTCGACCGCCGCGCCGACTTTCCCTGGACGGCGCCGGAACGCATCATCGTCACCGCTAAGGATTTCGTCACCGAGGCGGCGCGCCGGCTGCCGGCATCGTCGCGGATCATCAATCTCTGCCGCGACTACGGCTATCTTGGTCTTGGCTACTACGCGTCCCTGCTCGCCGAGGCCCGTGGTCAGAAGGTTATCCCCGCCGTCGAGGTGATGCTGGACCTGCACTGGAAGCGGCTGCTGCGGATTGCGCTACCGGAGGTGAACGAGCTCGTCCGGCGAACCTTCCGCGCCGATCCTGCCGATCAGCCGCCGTTCCGGGCGATGATTTTCTTCGGCATCGCCGACGACCCGCGGCTCGCCGTCGCCGCCCGGCGCATCTTCGAACTCTTCCGCTGCCCGCTGCTCACGGTCGAACTGAAGCACAAGAATGGCTGGTACGTGGCGACCATCGAGCCGGCGTCGCTGGCGGACGTGCCGCCAGACTACCACGGTGTCTTCATCGAGGCGCTCGACCGCTACACCCGCGCCGCTTGGCGAGCCGGCCGTGAGGCGCCCGCGGCTCGCTATTCTCTCGCCATTCTGCACGATCCGAAGGAAAAGCAGCCCCCATCGGACGCAAAAGCGCTCGAGCGCTTCGTCCGCGTCGGCCGGCAGATGGGCGTAGACGTTGCCCTGATCACCCGCGGCGACTACGGCCGTCTGCTCGAATTCGACGCCCTGTTCATTCGCGAGACCACCGCGCTGGATCACCACACCTATCGTTTCGCCCGCAAGGCGGAGGCGGAAGGAATGCCGGTGATCGACGATCCGCAGTCGATCCTCCGCTGCACCAACAAGATTTATCTCGCCGAGTTGCTACAGGCGAGCGGGGTCCCCACGCCGCGAACACTGATCTTGGATCGACGCCGTCTCGCTCGGGTCGAGCGAGAGCTGGGATTCCCGGCGGTCGTCAAGATCCCGGACGGCTCGTTCTCCCGTGGCGTTTTCAAGGTGCGCGATGCGACCGAACTCAAAGACCGCGCCGAGACCCTGTTTAAGGACACCGATCTGATCATCGCCCAGGAGTTCATGCAGACCGCCTTCGACTGGCGGATCGGCGTCCTCGATCGAAAGCCGCTCTACGCCTGCCAATACTTCATGGCTCGCAACCACTGGCAGATCCTTAAGCATGACGGGAACCGTGGCCCGATCGAAGGCAAGGCGTGCGCCTTTCCCATCGATGCCGTACCGCCCGCGGTTGTTAATGCAGCGACGCGGGCGGCGAGCCTGATCGGACGCAGCCTCTACGGGGTCGATGTCAAGGAGATGGCCACGGGGGCGTTCGTCATCGAGGTCAACGACAATCCCAACATCGACGTGGGCGTCGAAGACGGCGTGCTCAAGGACGATCTCTACCGGGCGGTCATCAGCGAGCTGATCAGACGGATGGAAAAACGCATGCTGCCGGTGGTTAAGGAGGGCGGGAAGGCGCGAGGAGCCCCAGCCCCCCTGGTCACGGAACCGGAAAATCCATCCCTGCGCCCGACCATGACGTGAACAGCACGTTGCATGTCGCGGTATGGTTGTGCGCCAGAGGCTTGTGGATAAATTCGCAGGGTGAGCGAGGCCGTATGCACCGGGGGCTATTCGCGCCATCACAGTAATTTGCCTCAAGCGCGACCCATCGGTTGTACGCGGCCACGAAAGTTATCCGTTAGGGATAAATTTTGCCTTGGTGGGCCAAGAACTCCAATCGCTTATCTCACTGCTTGGCCGCACCCCAGGAAAATACTCATCTCGCGGTCATTGCCCCGCCCAATCGCATGACCGTAGGTTGCAGCGGCCGGCTCCTGTGGATAACTTTGTGTGCAAACTTCCGGCTCCGCCTACCTCCTCAACATCCCGCAACCCCTTGTGTCTGCCACCAAACCGCCGCCGAATTGCCCATCGGGCTTGGTTGCAGGGGGTGAGGGAGCAGCAGACAGCGTAACGGTGAGTTCAGCTCTTTGAACAGGGCGAAGGCTCGGGTGGCTACCGTTTCGGGATCGAGATGCCACGGCGCAGTCCACGGGGGACCGGCTGGGCCGGTCGAACCGGGGCTCACCGTTCGTAGCGAACGACCTGCACTTTTTCGAGGGTAACGAGGCCGCCGCCGACAATCGCCTGGATCGCGTCTACGAAAGTTTCGATTTTTTCCGTCTCATCGACGATCTCGACAACCATGGGCAACTTGTCGGCCAGGCGGAGGATCTTCGCCGTGTGCAGGCGGCTGGCGTGACCATAACCCATGGGTCCGCGCAGCACCGTCGCTCCGCTCAGCCCGTGACGTCTCGCTGTCAGGACCAATGCTTCGAAGAGCGGCTCACCATCGGCGGCGCGATCGTCCTCGCCGAGGAAAACGCGAAGCAGAGTTCGCTCGACCTTGGTCCACACCTGCGTTACGCCCTCATCGGTTGATCCAGAGGCCGAGGCTCCAACCGACCCAGCAGCCCACGAGGCAGAGCACAAGCGAGCCGATGACGTTAAACCCTGCCCACAACCAATCGCCCTCCCGCATCAGGGTCAGCGTCTGCAGACTGAACGAGGAAAAGGTGGTGAAGCCACCGAAAATCCCGACCATGACGTACTGACGCAGCAACGAGGGCCACATCAGACGCCCATCGGGGCCGGTGGTCACCGCGACCAGGCCGATCAGAAACGACCCCGTCACGTTGACGATCAGGGTGCCCCAGGGAAAGGTCTCGCCAAAAGCCCGTGCGACGGCGCCGGAGACGGCATAACGACCGAGGGTGCCGACGGCACCGCCGACGGAAATGACAAGCGCTGCCACAAGATCGGAGGCATTCATCGTCGATTTCTCGCATCGGCACCGTTCAGCCGCAAGCCATTGTCGTCGCCGCTTGCCGCGATGATGCGCCGCGGCTAAGCCTCCCATCGGAGATCAATGCGGACTGGCGCGAAAGGTCGGGAACGATAATGCAGATCCAGAGGCTTTCCCTCGCCGAGGGCGCACGCGAGGCAACCGGTGTCGCGGTCATCATCGATGTCTTTCGCGCGTTCACCTGCGAGCCCTTGATGCTGCATCTGGGCGCCCGTCGCCTCATCCTGGAGGGCGATCCACAACGCTGTCTCGCCACCCGGGGCGATGCCATCCTCGTCGGCGAACACAATGAACTGCCCCTGCCCGGCTTTGATCTGACCAACTCGCCGTCGATGATCCTGGCGGCCGGACGCGCCCTGTTTTCGGGGCGCGATGTCATCCACCGCACCACCTCCGGCGTCACCGGTGCGCTTGCCGCGCTGGAACGCTGCGAGCATGTGTTTCTCGGCGCCTATGTCACCGCCCGGGCGACCGCGGCAGCGGTGCGGGCACTCGCCCCGGCGCAGGTGTCGCTGGTGGCCATGGGTATCCGTTCGATGGCACCGGCGCCCGAAGACGAACGGTGTGGCGACTGTCTCGAACATCTGCTCGGCGGGCGCCCTTACGACCACGTGGCAGCCTGCGCCGAGATCCTGCAGCACGAGACGGCCCGGAAGTTTCTCCGTGGCGACCAGCCGCACTTACCGGCAGCGGACCCGGCCCTCTGCCTGCAGCGCGACCTTTTCGACTTTGCCCTCAAGGCGGAGCGGGACGACGACCGCGTCGTCGTCCGACCGATCGCGTAAAGCCGGAGCCGATGTCGCTTTTCCGATCGATCGCCACCATCGGCGGCTTGACCGCGGTCAGCCGCATCTTCGGGTTCGTCCGCGATCTGTTGATCGCGGCGTTCCTCGGCACCGGTCCCATCGCCGATGCCTTCTTTGTCGCCCTGCGCTTCCCCAACCTGTTCCGTTCGCTGTTCGCCGAGGGGGCCTTTTCCGCCGCCTTCGTCCCCATCTTCGTCGGCACCCTGCACCAGGATGGCCGCGAGCGCGCCATCGCCTTTGCCGAGGACACGCTCGCCGTGCTGACGACCGCACTGCTGATCTTCACCCTGGTGATGGAGATCGCCATGCCGTGGGCGATCATCGGCCTCGCGCCCGGCTTCATCGGCTCCCCCACCTTTGATCTGGCCGTCGAATTCTCACGACTGACGTTTCCTTACCTCCTGTTCATCTCCCTCACCGCCCTGCAGGGCGGCGTCCTCAACGCCTTCGGTCGTTTCGCCGCCCCGGCGGCCACCCCGATCCTCCTCAATCTGTCCCTGATCACCGCGCTCATCGGCACCGGACCTTGGATGCCGACCATGGGGCATGCCCTGGCCTGGGGCCTGATGCTCGCCGGCATCGTGCAGTTTCTCTGGCTTCTGGGCAGTTGCGGCAAGGAAGGTGTTTATTTGCGCATGCCGCGGCCACGACTGACGCCGAAGGTCCGACAGTTGCTTTGGCGGGCGCTGCCAGTCGCCCTCGGCGCCGGCATCTACCAGGTCAATATCATGGCCGGAACCGTCCTCGCCTCCTTCCTACCGGCCGGCTCCGTCTCCTATCTCTTCTATGCGGATCGGCTGAACCAGCTTCCCTACGGTATTATCGGCGCCGCCGTTTCAACGGCGCTGCTGCCGCTGCTCTCCCGCCAGCTCAAGGCGGGCCGCGACGCCGACGCCATGCACAGCCAGAACAGGGCCCTCGAGTTCGCCTTCTTTCTGATGCTGCCGGCGGCCCTCGCCCTGATCGTCCTCGCCACGCCGCTGATCGCGGTTCTTTTCCAACGGGGAGCGTTCGATGCCCATGCCGTGGAGGCGACCGCGGCCGCTCTGCAGGCATATGCGGTCGGATTGCCGGCCTTCATGCTGATCAAGGCCCTGACGCCGGGATATTACGCGCGCGAGGACACGGTGACGCCGGTGAAAGTCGCCGGCATCTCGGCCGCGCTGAACGTCATCTTCAGCCTCGCGTTGATGGGCCCGTTGCTGCATGTGGGGATCGCGCTCGCCACCTCCCTCGCCTCATGGGTCAATGCCGGACTGCTCGCCCTCGTCCTTCGCCGCCGCGGTCAACTGGCGCTCGACGCACGACTAAAAAGGCGCCTGCCGCGGACATTCATCGCCGCCGCCCTCATGGCCGCCGCGGCCGCCGCCCTCGATCACTCGCTGGGGAACTGGCTCGCCGACCCTTTCGTCCAGCGGGTGCTCTGGCTGTCGCTGCTCATTACGGTCGGCCTCGTCACCTATGGGGTGGCAGCACAACTGACCGGCGCCGCTTCGGTCAGTGAACTGAAAGCTCTCGTCCGTCGCCGGCCGGGACCGGTTTGAGGGGCGCCCCCAAGGCAGCGTGACCGGCCACGCCTTGACCGATAGCGGTGGGGCCGGCATAACCCCGGCCGACCCTTTCACTCCATCAGCCCATGAACCGCATATTCTCCGGCATTCAGCCCACTGGTCACCTGCATCTCGGTAACTACCTCGGCGCCATCCGCAATTGGGTGCGCTTGCAGAAGGAGTTCGAGTGCCTTTTCTGCGTTGTCGATCTGCACGCGATCACCGTATGGCAGGAACCGAAGGAGCTGGCCGCCAACACCCGACGCATCGCCGCGGCATTGATCGCATCAGGCATCGATCCGGAGGAAAACATCCTCTTCCACCAAAGCGCGGTCGCCGGCCACGCGCAGCTTGCCTGGATCTTCAACTGCGTCGCCCGGCTCGGCTGGCTCAACCGGATGACGCAGTTCAAGGAAAAAGCCGGAAAGAACCGCGAGAATGCGTCCGTCGGCCTCTACGCCTATCCGAACTTGATGGCCGCTGACATTCTTCTTTATAAGGCAACCCATGTCCCGGTCGGCGAAGACCAGAAGCAGCACCTGGAGCTGGCCCGAGACATTGCCGCCAAGTTCAACAACGACTACGGGATCGACTTCTTTCCGCAGGTCGAGCCGCTGATTTTTGGGCCGGCAACGCGGGTGATGTCCTTGCGGGACGGGCGGGCCAAGATGAGCAAGTCCGATCCGTCCGATTACTCCCGGATAAATATGACCGACGATGCCGACCTCATCCGGCTGAAAATTCGCAAGGCGCGAACCGATCCCGATCCGCTTCCCGAGACGCCGGAAGGCCTCGCCCAGCGACCGGAGGCGGCAAACCTCATCGGCATCTACGCGGCGCTCGCCGATCTCACCAGCGAGGCCATCTGCGAGCAGTTCGCCGGCAGCCCGTTTTCCCGCTTCAAGGACACCCTCGCCGATCTAGCCGTCGAGCGGCTTGCCCCCATCGGGGTCGAGATGCGGCGACTGGAGGGCGACCCAGCGCACATCGAGCGGATCCTGAGGGACGGGGCCCGGCGTGCCGCAGCCATCGCCCACCCCATTCTCGCCGACATCTACGCAACGGTTGGCCTGCTCGCAGCGCCGCTTGATTCGAGACTCGCGAGCGACCACGTCTGACGCGAGCGCCCTTACGAGGACCGGAAGGAAGGTTCTATGTTCATCCAGACGGAAACCACGCCGAACCCGGCGACGATGATGTTCATCCCCGGGGAAACGGTGCTGTCGTCCGGTACCGCCAACTTTACCGATCCGGAAGCCGGGGCTCGCTCGCCCCTGGCGCGCCGCCTGTTCGAGGTGGAGGGCGTGATCGGCGTCTTCCTCGGTGGCGATTTCGTCACCGTGACCAAGGGCCCCAACCAAAATTGGGACGTGCTGAAGCCCATCGTTCTCGGTGCGATCATGGACCACTTCCTGTCTGGCGAGCCGGTGATGGAAGCCGACACTAGGGAGGGCGCAGGTGGGTCCGGAGAGGAAGAAGGCGTCGTCCAGCAGATCAAGGAGCTCATCGAAACCCGCGTGCGGCCGGCAGTGGCCCAGGACGGCGGTGATATTGTCTTCCGCGGTTTCGAAAACGGGATCGTTTATCTGCACATGCAGGGCTCGTGCTCGGGATGCCCGAGTTCCACCGCGACCCTGAAGCACGGCATCGAAAACATGCTACGCTATTACATTCCCGAGGTGGAAGAGGTCCGGCCGGTCGATTGGTAGAAGAAACGCCGGCGACACAGCAAGGGGAGCCCGTCATGGTGGATACAGGTGGCGCCGGTAACGGTGACTTGCTCGATACCCTGTTTCGCAACGCCAGGACGCACAGCCATTGGCGTGACCAGCAGATCAGCGAAGCGCTGCTGCGCGACATCTGGGACCTCGCCAAGCTGGGACCGACGAGCGCCAACTGCAGTCCCGCCCGGATTGTTTTCGTCCTCTCCCCAGAAGCGAAGGAGCGGCTGCGCCCGGCCCTGATCGAAGGCAACATCGCCAAGACGATGGCGGCTCCGGCGACGGCGATCATCGGCTATGATCTGACCTTCTACGAGCGGCTTCCCGAACTGTTTCCCCAAACGGACGCCCGGTCGTGGTTTGTCAGCAATGACGCGCTGATCCAATCGACGGCGTTCCGCAACGGCAGCCTGCAAGGAGCGTACTTCATCCTGGCCGCTCGCGCCCTCGGCCTCGACTGCGGGCCGATGTCGGGCTTCAACAACGAACTGGTCGACGAGACGTTCTTTGCCGACTCGCCGATCCGCTCCAATTTCCTCTGCAACCTCGGCTACGGCGATCCCTCCCGGCTTCACCCACGCAACCCACGCCTGGCCTTCGAGGACGCCTGCCTCGTCGTGTGAGCTGCTGACATCCTCACGGGCGGGCAGCGCCCATCATCCCATGGGCAAGCACCGAGTCGGAAAGAACGGGATAGCGGCCCCGCGGTTTGAACAACTGGTAGTGCCACCATTCGTTTCGGTAAAAGTCGAAGCCAGCATTGGTCATGATACCGAGGAGCATCGTCCGATTGCGCACCGCGGTCGTACTCAAGCCGTCGGCGCCATGCCAGGACAGCGGTCGCATGTCGTCGAAACCGGTGCCCATGTCCAGTTCGCTGCCGCTTGCCACATCGATGAGTGTCAGGTCGACGGCGGCCCCCATGCTGTGGGGCGAGCCGCGGACTGGGTCGGCGATGTAGCGCGGATCCGGAAGAAAACGCCAGAGTCGCCATTGCGCTTCCGCCGGACGAAAGCCATCCAGGACCTTCAGCCGCAGGCTGAGGCGATGGGCATATTCGACAGCGCGGCTCAGACACTCGGCGGTGTCAGGGTGAAGGAAGCAGGCGGAGCGCCCATAAATCACGGCACCGGTAAAGTTGCGATCGGTGGCATAGACAATATCGAGATCGACACCATGACTTTCAGCGGTGATTTCGACGAGCATCGGCGGCTCCCGGGATGGTGGCGGCAGAAGCGGGCGGACGGTAGCACGAAGCGACGCTCCGCCATTCCATCGAACCGCGACAGGCCATGACCACTCTGCTGGCGATCGAAACCGCGACCGCCGCCTGCTCGGTGGCCGTGTCGCACGATGGCGCCGAAATACACCTCTTTGAGGTGGTCAGTCGGGCTCATGCAGAGCGTCTGCTGCCGATGGTGGCGACGGCGATGAGCCGCGCAGGAACCGGCTTTGTCGACGTCGACGCCATCGCCGTCAGCGTCGGTCCCGGTGCCTTTACCAGCCTGCGGATCGGTCTCGCCGCCGCCCGTGGCCTGGCGGTGGCCCTCGACAAGCCCTGTTTCGGTGTCAGCAGCCTGGAGGCGCTGGCCGCAATCGCCGGCCCGATCGGCAAGGAGCACGCCTGCAAGCGGGTGGTCGTCGCGCTCGACAGCAAGCGCGGCGATGTGTTTCTCCAGGTGTTCTCGGCCGAGGGAGCCGCGCTGGCCCTTCCCGCCATCGTCGCCGTGGACGCCATCGCCCTACACCTCGCCGCTGCTGGGGTGCTGCCGGACGAGCGCGTCGCCGTCGCCGGGGATGCCGATGCGATCACCGCGGCCGACCTGCGCGCTGGCGGGCAGCCGCATCGCGTCATCGGTGACTGCCGCTATCCCACGGCCCTCGCCGTCGTCCGACTTGCGGCGGCCCGTTGGGTCTCGGGGGAGCGTCCGCCCGCGCCTCCACGACCGCTTTATCTTCGCCCGGCCGAGACCGGCCCCACCATCCAGCCGGCATTCTCGGTGGCAACATCCGCCAGCGTCCCTGGATGAGGGCCGGCGGAGCAACCCATTCGGGTCAAGACGCGGCGGACCAATGGCGGATTGCCAGTGTCGGCGAAAGCGACAGCGCGGTCCTGGCTTCCATTCACCGGACCGCCTTCCCGGATGCGTGGGATGCGGCAACCCTTGGCACCTTCGTTGCCCAGCCCGGCGGCTTCGCGCTGCTGGCCCGCGACAGGAGCGGCGTTGCCGGGGGGTTTCTCCTCGCCCGGGCCGTCGCCGGGGAAAGTGAGGTGCTGACGCTGGCGGTACGCCCCGAATGCCGACGCACCGGTTGTGGCATGGGCCTGCTCACCCATGCTCTGGTCGTTGCCGCCGCCGTCGGCACGCAGCGGATGGTTCTCGAGGTCAGCGCCGATAATGGCGCCGCCCAGGCGCTTTATTTGAGGGCCGGGTTCGAAATCATCGGACGCCGGGCGGGCTATTACCGCAGTGGAGCCGGCTTACCGGTGGACGCGCTGCTGCTGGCTGTCCGCTGGCAAACGGCCCAATGACAGGCGAAGACCTTGCGATCAGACACACATCTTGCGAATCGTCAGCCGGTGCACCGAGAGATCGCCGGCTTCGGGATTCTCGGCAATAACCGAAAGTACAAGATGGCCGAGGCCGGTAACGGCGCGAGGGACATTGGCGAGAGGCTCAGGCCCTTGCAGCCGGATTTCGGCCACCTGACCCGCCTGCATCCGCTCAATCAGCAGCTTTGTGCGCACGAAGGTGAGCGGACAGACCTCTTTGCTGATGTCGAGGTACAGCGGTGGTTCAAGAATCATGTCGGTTTCGCGTGTATTAACCATATCGGCGTCTTGCACCTATAAATTCGACTCTATATATAGCTTTTAGTTGGACCCAGTCTTAGGGATAAAAATCGAATGAGTGAAAAATCCAATCTCAGCGAGATGCTGGAACTGACCACCGAGATCGTTGCCGCCCATGTCGGGAACAATCCTGTACCGGCATCGGACCTACCCTCGCTTATCCAGGACGTCTACAAGACCCTTGTCTCCGTGGGAACCGTTCAGGCGCCTTCGGAGAAACTGAAGCCGGCGGTGCCGGTGAAACGGTCCGTGTTCCCCGACTACATCATCTGCCTGGAGGACGGCAAGAAGCTGAAGATGCTGAAGCGGCATCTAAAGACCTCCTACAATATGACCCCGGAAGAGTACCGTGAGCGGTGGGGCCTGCCCTCCGAATACCCGATGGTGGCTCCCAATTACGCGAAGCACCGCAGCGCTCTGGCGAAAGAGATCGGACTCGGGACATCGCGTCGCGGCGAGACGCGTAAAAGGGCATAATTCCAGCGATAACTACGGCGGGGGTGGGCGTACCGTTCTGGCGGAGTCTCCCCTGACCGTTCGGGGATGCCAAAGCGGGGAGGAGTCATGGGTCAGTTATCGCGAATCGAACAGCTATGCGTCGAGAAAGGCATGAAGATGACCGGGCAGCGGCGCATTATCGCCCGGGTCCTCTCGGAAGCCACCGATCATCCCGACGTTGAGGAGGTTTATCGTCGCGCGGTGCGACTCGATCCGAAGATAAGCATCGCCACGGTTTATCGCACCGTGCGGCTGTTCGAAGAGGCGAACATCCTGGAGCGGCACGACTTTGGCGACGGTCGGTCCCGCTATGAGGAAGCGAGCGAAGACCACCACGATCACCTGATCGACCTGCAATCGGGACGGGTGATCGAGTTTCGCAGTCCCGAGATTGAGGCGTTGCAGCAGCAGATAGCCGAAAGCTACGGCTTTCGCCTCGTTGGTCATCGCCTCGAGCTGTACGGCGTACCGGCTGACGCCCCCGAGAAAGCCGATCGCTGACGGCAACGGGACGGGCGGTGACTTGACACCGGCAACGCGACCGCTAGCCTCTCTGTCCATAGCGTTCCCGTGTGGGAGGTGGCGTATCGACAGACCCCACCCGTCCCACCGGTTCCTCCAGCCGCTGATTTGATGAGGACGGTGCAAAAAGGCCTTTGTATCAAGACCTACGGCTGCCAGATGAACGTCTACGATTCCTCCCGGATCGCCGACGTTCTGGAGCCCCTGGGATATGCCTTTGTGGACGATCCGGCGACGGCCGATCTGATCGTCCTTAATACGTGCCATATTCGCGACAAGGCGGCGGAAAAAGTCTACTCGGAACTGGGACGGTTGCAGCAGCTGCGTCGGTCGCGCATCGCACTCGGCGAGCGTGGGCCGCTGATCGCCGTTGCCGGCTGCGTCGCCCAGGCGGAAGGCGACGAACTGATTGCCCGTGCGCCCTTCGTCGACTTGGTCGTCGGCCCGCAGAGCTACCACCGATTGCCCGACCTGCTGGCAGAACGGGAATCGAGTGGCAAGCCGGGCATCGACATCGAGTTCCCGCCCGAGCCCAAGTTCGATCTGCTGCCTGAAGCCCGGCTCGCCGCCGGCACCTGCAGCGCCTTCCTCACTGTCCAGGAAGGATGTGACCGATTCTGCAGCTTCTGCGTCGTCCCTTATACGCGCGGGGCCGAACAGTCGCGGCCTGTCGCCCGGGTGCTCTCCGAAGCCCGTCACTACGTGGCCAACGGCGTCGTTGAAATCACCCTTCTCGGCCAGAATGTAAACGCCTATCACGGCGAGGCGGCGGACGGTTCCGCCGCCGATCTCGCGCAACTGATCGAGGCGCTGGCTGAGGTCGAGGGGATCGCCCGCATCCGCTATACCACGTCACATCCGGCTGACATGACCGAGGCGCTGATCGCCGCCCACGGGCGGATCGACGCCCTCATGCCATACCTGCATTTGCCGGTCCAGGCCGGCTCCGACCGGGTGCTGGCGGCCATGAACCGCCGGCACACCGCCGACGCCTACCGGCGGATCGTCGATCGGCTGCGGGCGGCGCGTCCCGATCTGGCATTGAGTTCCGACTTCATCGTCGGCTTCCCCGGGGAGACCGATGCTGACTTCGCCGCCACCCTCTCTCTCATCGAAGACATCGGTTTCGCCCAGGCGTACTCGTTCAAGTACAGCCCGCGACCGGGAACACCCGCCGCAACCCTGCCGCAGATTGACGAGGCGGTGAAGGCGGAGCGGCTTCTCGCCCTGCAGAGCCTTCTCGACCGGCAAAGTCGGACCTTCAATGAAGGGCTCATCGGTCGCACGGTCCCGGTGTTGTTCGATCGGCGCGGTCGCCATCCGGGCCAACTCGCCGGTCGATCGCCGTACATGCAGGCCGTGCATGCGGAAGTCGATGACGACACCCTCGGTTGTATAGTTCCCGTCGTCATCACTGGAGCCGGGGCAAACAGCCTGTCGGGGCGCATTGCGGATCGGATTGCCGCTTGAGGCGTCAGGCACCGACACCGCATCCGAAAGCGGCCACCACCTTGCAGCGGGTGCTTGCCGACAATCAGGTGGCGCTGGCGCTGTTCGGGGTTCACCACAGTCACCTCGCCCGCATCGAGCAAGCACTCGATGTGGCCATCCACACCCGCGGCAACGAGGTGACGGTCACCGGTGACGCTGATGCCGTCGCCCGCGCCGGCGTCGTCCTCGATGGCCTCTCTTTGCGGGCCGGGCACGGGCACACCGTCGACGCCCCGTACGTGGACGCGCTGCTACGGACATCGGCCACCGGCTCGCGGACCGGCAACGCCTTACAGACGGTGAATCTCCGCCAGCGCACGGTGACGAGCAGAACCCCCGCCCAGGCGGACTATGTGCGGGCGATCGATACCCATGACTTGGTCTTCGGTCTTGGGCCCGCCGGCACCGGTAAGACCTATCTCGCCGTGGCCAAGGCGGTCGAGCGGCTGGTCAACGGCGAGGTCGATCGCATCATTTTGTCGCGACCGGCGGTGGAGGCGGGAGAGCAGCTGGGTTTTCTTCCAGGCAGCATGCGGGAGAAGGTCGATCCCTATCTGCGCCCCCTTTATGATGCGCTTTACGACATGCTGCCGGCGCCACAGGTGGTCAAGCGACTGGACAGCGGCGAAATTGAGGTCGCGCCGCTGGCGTTCATGCGCGGGCGAACCCTCGCCAACGCCTTCGTTATTCTGGACGAAGCGCAGAACACCACTGCGGTGCAGATGAAAATGTTTCTTACCCGGCTGGGGGACCATGCGCGGATGGTGATCACCGGCGATCTCAGTCAGGTGGACCTGCCGAAGGGGACCCGTTCCGGCCTCCGCCAGGCCCTGGAGATCCTGGAAGGGGTGGACGGAATTGCCTTCGTGCATTTCTCGGATGCCGATGTCGTTCGGCACCCGCTAGTCACCCGTATCGTCCGCGCGTACGAGCGGGCGGAGGACCACCTCCGCCTCGGCGCCGAATACGAGAGCGAACCGCAAGATGGCCGCTCCTCGCGTTCTTGATCTCGACATCCTGATCGATCGGGAGGACTGGGTCGCGGAGCTTCCGGCAGTGGAAGGCCTGTGCCGGCAAGCGGCCGACGCGGCAATGGCCCAGACATGGCATGGCACCCGGTGCGCCGAGGCCACCCTGCTGCTGGCCGACGACGCCCGCATCGCCCACCTCAACCGCACCTTTCGCGGCATCGATGGGCCAACCAATGTGTTGTCCTTCCCGGCGAGCGACGCCAATATCCAACAGGCGGGCGAGTCGGACGACACGGGGCGGCCCGTGCTTCTCGGTGACATCATCCTCGCCTTTGAGACGGTCAGGGTGGAGGCAAACCGGGACGGCAAGAGCCTCGCCGATCACGTGAGTCACCTCGTTGTCCATGGAATCCTGCACCTGTTGGGCTATGATCATCAGACGGACCCCGAGGCAGACGTGATGGAGACGCTGGAAGCCTCCGTCTTATCGGGTCTCGGCGTTGCCGATCCCTACAGTGATTTGCACGACATCTGAGCCATGGACAGTAAGGACGAACCCGTCACTCCCGCTGAATCCGCGACGGGCAGTACACCGCCCCGCTCCGGCGGGGCCAAAGACACAACGATCGGACAGGGTGTTCGAGGGATCCTTCGCAGTCTGGGCTGGCTGCGCCATGACGAGGCGTCTGCCCGTGATGCCCTGGATACGCTGAGGGCTGGCGAAGAGGGCGAAGGCGCTCTCGATCCCGACGAACGAACTCTGGTGACCAATATCCTCAATCTGCGCGATCGCTCCGCCGAAGACGTAATGGTGCCGCGCGTCGACATCGTGGCGGTGCCATCCGACGCAACCCTCGCCGAGGTGATCGACCTGATGATCGGCTCCGGCCATTCCAGGCTCCCGGTCTATCGGGAAACGCTGGATGACGCCATCGGCATGGTTCACATCAAGGACGTGCTCGCCTGGAAGGGAAACGGCGACGTGTTCCAGTTGCCGAAAATCGTTCGCCCGGTGCTGTTCGTCGCACCGTCGATGGAGGTTCTACAGCTCCTGCTGGAGATGCGGGCCAAGCGTTCGCACATGGCCCTGGTCGTCGACGAATTCGGCGGCGTCGACGGTCTGTTGACCATTGAGGACGTGGTCGAGGAAATCGTCGGCGAAATCGCCGATGAGCACGATCACGTGGTGAGTCCCGGTGTACTCGCCCGCGGCGACGGCACGATCGAGGCGGACGCCAGGGCCCCCATCGAAATTCTCGAGGAACACTTCGGTCCGATACTGAGCGAGGAGGAGCGCGAGGATATCGACACGCTCGGCGGTCTTGTCGTGTCTCTGGCGGGGCGTGTTCCTGACAGGACCGAAACCATCGAGCATCCCGCCGGCCTCACGTTCGAGATCCTGGATGCCGATCCGCGCCGGATCAAGCGGGTGCGAGTCTCCCGTCGCGACCAGGATGCGACGCCGACGCCGGCGACCGGTTCGGCGTGAGCAACTGGGATGGCACCGTCCGTCGTCTTACCGTCGCCGGCGGCCGGCGCGAGCCGATGACCTTGACCGGGCTCGATCGGCTGCGGGTGGGGCTTGCCCAGCTTCGCGGCTGGCGGCGCATCGTCGCCGGTCTTCTGCTCGGGGCGCTGGCCGTCCTCGCGCTGCCGCCCCTTTACGTGATTCCGGCGCTGATCCCGGCGTTCACCGGCCTTGCGTGGCTGTTGGAGAGCGACTGCCGGGCGCGCAGTGCCTTCGCCACCGGCTGGTGGTTCGGCCTCGGCTATTTCGTCGCCGGTCTCTACTGGGTCGCCAATGCGCTGCTCACCAAACCGGACGAATTCGGTTGGATGGCGCCCCTGGCACCCATTGGTCTGTCGTTGCTGCTGGTTCCCAACATCGCCATCGCCTGTTGGCTTGCCCGCCTGCTCGCACCGCGGTCAGGAGCCGGCTTCATCCTCACCTTCGCCGGCACCTGGACGCTGATGGAGTGGGTGCGGAGCTGGTCGTTGACCGGCTTCCCGTGGAATATGATCGGTAGTGTCTGGACCTTTTCGGATGCCATGATTCAATCCACCGCCCTGTTCGGGACCTACGGTCTCGGCATGGTGACGGTCGCTGCCGCCGCGATGCCGGCAGAGCTCGTCCGCCCCGATCGCCGGGCCGGTGCCTGGCCGGTGGCCGTACCGGTGGTTGTAGGCTTCGCTCTGCTGGCCGTGCTTTGGGTGGGCGGCGGCGTCCGCCTGGCATCGCAGCCGTCGACCCTGCCGATCGTGGACGGTGTCCGGCTGCGTCTCGTCCAGCCGAACATTCCCCAGAACCTGAAATGGCGACGGGATATGGTCGAGCGCCACGTGGAAGAACAGATGGTGATGGGAGCGTCGCCCGGCGGCCCGCCGCCGACGCACATTATTTGGTCGGAAGTTTCGGCCCCGCTATTCCTGCTGGACGACGCCCAGAAGCTGCGGCGCATCGGTGAGATGACGCCTGCGGACGGCATGGCCATCCTCGGAACGCTGCGGCGAGTGACCGGAGACACCCTGCAACTGGCTAACAGCCTGGTAGCCATCGACACCGGCGGCCATGTGGTCGGCGTCTACGACAAGTCGCACCTGGTTCCTTTCGGCGAGTACATGCCACTTCGCGGCATCCTGCCGTTGCCGGCGGTGGCCGCCGGGATGGCCGACTTCGCGGCGGGGGCGGGCATCACCACCATGCACCTGCCGGGCCTGCCGCCCTTCAGTCCGCTGATCTGCTACGAAGTGATCTTTCCGGGCCGGGTCGCCCGCACCGACAACCGACCGGCGTGGCTTCTTAACCTGACCAACGACGGATGGTACGGCATCTCCGCCGGCCCCTACCAACACTTCGCCTCGGCAAGGCTGCGCGCAGTCGAGGAAGGGCTCCCGCTGGTTCGGGTCGCCAACACGGGCATCTCCGGGATCATCGATCCGTTCGGCCGCGTCGTTGTTCGCCTCGGTTTGGGCGAAAAAGGCGTAGTCGACGGCCCCCTGCCCGCGGCGCTGGCGCGTACTCCCTACGCCTATCTGGGGACGGCCTTGCCGTTGACCCTCGCGCTCTTGCTTGCCGGGACGGGGAGCTATTTTTCGCGCAACCGCGTCGTATAGGCCTCTTTGGGTTAGCTTGCCCTGGAAAAAACAGATTTAACGCGAACAACGGTTGCGAAATCGATCAAAATTTGCATATCATGGTAGCAATGCGGGACGATACGCGAACTTATTGCGTGTCACTAACTCAAAGGGTGAGCGCCCTTGGCGCTTTACAACAAATGAAATTTCGCGAACCCAATACTCTAGGCACGTCTGAGAGCAAGGTTACCGGCCGGCGCAAGGGATCGTCGGCGTTGCGCGGTGAGGGAGGGGACGACGGCATCGGGATACCGAACCCGGTGGATGTTCACGTCGGCAGCCGCGTGCGACTGCGGCGAACGTTGCTCGGTCTCAGCCAGGAAAAGCTGGGCGAGGCGGTAGGCCTCACCTTTCAGCAGATCCAGAAGTACGAACGCGGCGCCAATCGCATCGGCGCATCGCGGCTATTCGAGTTCAGTCGCATCCTGGATGTGCCTGTTTCATTCTTTTTCGACGATATGAGCGATCGTGTCATCGGCGGCGATGGCCAGATGGCACCGGGAATGGCCGATCAACCCCAACAACCGCTGGAACAGGATCCGCTCACCCGGCGGGAGACCCTCGAACTGGTTCGGGCCTACTACCGCATCGGCGATCCGCAAGTCCGCAAGCGCCTGTTCGAACTCACCAAGTCTCTCGGCACCACCGAAGGTCACACGTGACGCCGGCGCGTTCCACCGCCGGATGACGCACGAACCATCCGACGACAAAGCGCTCTTATGGCTTGACGGCGCGGTCGGCGCTTGCGAGAAGGACAGGCGCCCGCGCCGGGACTGGACCCGATGGCGCCGCCCGGGTTTGCCGTCTGACCCCTTATCGTTGCCAGAGGAAAGCACCGGGGCTTGCGGCGTCCGGCTCCAGCTATCCCCGCGTCGGCTCTTCCGATCTCCCGTAATCCCAGGAGCGGCCGGTGTGGAAAAACGACTACGTCTTTACGAGCGAGTCCGTCTCGGAGGGACATCCCGACAAGATCTGTGATCGCATATCGGATGCGATCCTCGATGGTTTCCTGACTGAAGATCCCCATTCCCGCGTCGCGGTTGAGACGATGTGCACGACCAACTTCATCGCGCTCGCGGGCGAAGTGCGCGGACCGCAGTCGATGACGGTCGCCCGCATGGAGGACATCGCTCGCCATGCGGTGAAGGAGATCGGCTACGAGCAGGACGGTTTCCATTGGCGCCAGGCCGAGATCGTCTGCCGCGTCCATTCCCAGTCGGCCGATATCGCGCAGGGCGTGGACTCCCGCGGCAACAAGGACGAAGGGGCGGGCGACCAGGGCATCATGTTCGGCCATGCCTGCCGGGAAACCGACGTCCTGATGCCGGCGCCGATCTACTACGCCCATGCGATCCTCAAATCACTCGCCGAGGCCAGGCATTCCGGTGCCGAGCCGGCGCTGGGACCAGATGCCAAGAGTCAAGTGACCTTGCGCTACGTGGACGGCAAGCCGGTCTGTGCCGCCGCCATCGTCGTCTCCACCCAACACGCCGAAACCGTCAGCGTTGACGACATCCGAGAGATCGTCCGCCCCCATGTGGTCAACGTCCTGCCGGAAGGTTGGATGTGCCCGGACGACCAGTTCTACGTCAATCCGACCGGCCGTTTCGTCATCGGCGGCCCCGATGGGGACGCCGGTCTCACCGGCCGCAAGATCATCGTCGATACCTATGGCGGCGCGGCCCCGCACGGGGGCGGCGCCTTTTCCGGCAAGGATCCGACCAAGGTCGATCGCTCGGCCGCCTATGCGGCCAGGTATCTGGCGAAGAACATCGTTGCCACCGGGCTCGCCGAGCGGTGCACGATCCAGCTTTCGTACGCCATCGGCGTCTCCCACCCGCTGTCGGTCTACGTCGATACCCATGCCACCGGCACCGTGGACGAGGAGCGTCTTTCAACCGTGCTGCAGGAGCTGATGAACCTCAGTCCCCGCGGTATTCGCGAGCACCTGCAACTCAACAAGCCCATCTATGCGCGGACGGCCGCCTACGGCCATTTCGGCCGCCATCCTGAGGCGGACGGCGGCTTCTCCTGGGAGCGCACCGATCTCGTCGAAGCGCTGAAGCTGGCCTTCGACCGGTCTTGAACGAGCCGGAACCGATGAGCGACGGCGGGGGGAATGCGGTTTCCGCCCCACCGCCGCCGATTCTCTACGGTCGTCGTCATGGCCGGCGACTGCGGCCGCATCGCAACCGGCTGATGGAGACGGCGTTACCGGGGCTGACGCTGCGGCTACCGTCCGATGCCGACGCGCTCGACCCGCGCCAGCTGTTCCCCCAGCCTCTCCGTGAGATCTGGCTGGAGATCGGCTTCGGCGCCGGTGAGCACCTGCTTGCCCAGGCACGCTCCCATTCCGACGTCGGATGCATCGGCTGCGAAGCGTACATCAACGGCATTGCCGCCCTCGTTGCCGCCTGGCACGCCGAACCGGTTCCCAACATCCGCATTCTCGCCGACGATGCCCGGCCTCTGTTGTCGATCCTCGCCCCGGCCAGCCTCGAACGGGTGTTTCTGTTGTTTCCGGACCCCTGGCCCAAGCTGCGCCACGCCGGGCGCCGCTTCATCTCGCACCATACGGTCGGCGACCTGGCGCGAGCCATCGCCCCGGGCGGAGAGTTGCGGATCGCCACCGATGCCCCTCATTACGCGCGCTGGGCCTTGACACACCTGCACCAGAGCGAAGCCTTTTGCTGGTCGGCGCGACGTCCCGACGACTGGCGATCGCCGCCTCCCGACTGGATCCCTACCCGCTATCAGCGCCGCGCTGAAGCGGCGGCACGGACTCCCGTCTACCTGTCATTCTCCCGCCGCGAGCCCGGGCCAAGCGCGCCGCGCCGATGAAAAGGCCTTGTGCAGGTTAGCGACCCGGTTATATAGGCAGTGGGCGTGTGGTTGAGTTTCCGACCGCTCGCAAGATGCGTTCCGGGGCCGGCATCGACGGTCGATGGAGAAAGCGTCATGCGAGAGGGGCGGTTGTGTTTTGTTTGCCGCCCATCCACGATTGTGGTGGTGGCGACAATAAGAATCCGTCGGAGGCAAGCGCTGGATTAGATGGTGGCGGGCGACCAAATGGCCAGCCGCATCGCTGAGCTGGTCCGCCCGACCATCGAGGCGATGGGCTTTGTTTTGGTGCGAGCGCAGGTGCTGGGGCGCCAGCGTGTGCGTGTGCAGATCATGGCCGAGCGCATCGACGAGACCGGGATGACCCTCGATGACTGTGCCTTGTTGAGCCGGGCCCTGTCGGCGGTGATCGATGTCGCCGACCCCATTAGCGGGTCGTATGTTCTTGAGATCAGTTCTCCCGGCATTGACCGGCCGCTGACTCGGATCGAGGATTACCGCCGCTTCGCCGGCTATGAGGCCCGGCTGGAACTGGTGAGGCTGATCGAGGGGCGGCGTCGCCTGCAGGGCCGCTTGCTCTCGACCCGCGAGGATACGGTTGTTATCGACACCGGCGGCGAGGTGAAGGACATTGCCTTCGTTGACATCCGGCGCGCCAAGTTGGTGCTGACGGATGCGCTGTTGGCGGCACACGCGGAGGCGGCGCCTTTTGCTGGCGTGGCCGACGACGAAACGCTGAATAACAAGGGCAGGAAAGCACTGAGTACGCAATGAGCCGGACCACAACGGAACCGAGCGCAGTTCATGCGCGCCCTGAATTGCTGCAAGTCGCCGACGTTGTCGCGCGCGACAAGAGCATCGACCGCGACGAAGTTCTGGAGGCGATGGAGCAAGCCATCCAGAAGGCCGGGCGTTCCAAGTACGGACATGAGCACGACATTCGCGCCAGGATCGATCGCACCAGTGGCGAGATTTCGCTTGCCCGCTACCTCGAAGTGGTGGAGGTGATCGACAACGAAGCGACGCAGATCACCTTGGACGCGGCGCAACGGCGCGATCCCAAGCGCGACCCCAAATATGCCCTCGGCGATTTCCTCGTCGATCCCCTCCCCCCGATCGACTTCGGCCGGATCGCCGCCCAGACGGCGAAGCAGGTCATCGTCCATAAAGTGCGGGAGGCGGAGCGGCGGCGCCAGTACGACGAATTCAAGGATCGCCTGGGTGATGTGGTCAACGGCCTGGTCAAGCGGGTCGAGTTTGGCAACGTCATCGTCGATCTGGGGCGTGCCGAGGCGCTGCTTCGCCGGGAGGAAACGATCCCCCGCGAGCATTTCAATGTGGGTGATCGGGTGCGGGCGTACATCGTCGACGTGCGCGAGGAGCCCCGTGGTCCGCAGGTGTTCCTGTCGCGGACGCATCCGCAGTTCATGGCCAAGCTCTTCTCGCAGGAGGTGCCCGAGATTTACGAGGGCATCATCGAAATCCGGGCGGTTGCCCGCGATCCCGGGTCGCGAGCGAAGATCGCCGTCTTCTCCCGTGATTCCGGTATCGATCCGGTCGGCCCGTGCATCGGCATGCGCGGCTCCAGGGTGCAGGCCGTGGTCGGCGAGTTGCAGGGCGAGAAGATCGATATCATTCAGTGGTCGGGGGACCCCGCCACCTTCATCGTCAACGCGCTCGCCCCCGCCGAGGTGGCAAAGGTGGTGCTCGATGAGGAAAGCAACCGGATCGAGGTCGTCGTTCCGGACGATCAACTCAGCCTCGCCATCGGTCGGCGCGGTCAGAACGTCCGCTTGGCGGCGCAACTCACTGGCTGGGACATCGACATCTTGACCGAAGACGAGGAATCACAGCGGCGGCAGGACGAGTTCCGGCTGCGTTCGAAAACCTTTATCGACGCCCTCAATGTGGACGACGTCATCGCTCACCTGCTCGTCGGCGAAGGGTTCTCCACGGTCGAGGAGGTCGCCTATGTGCCGATCGAAGATCTGACCGCGAACGAAAGCCTCGATACGGAAGTGGCCGAAGAACTGCGATCCCGTGCGCGCGCCTTCCTCGCCGAGCGCGACGCCGAATTCACCAAACAGCGCCTTGAGTTGGGCGTCGGCGACGACGTCGCACAGATACCGGGCCTGAAGCCGGCGATGCTGGTGGCGCTCGGCAAAAACGGAATCAAGACACTGGACGATCTGGCCGATCTCTCCGCCGACGAGCTTCTGGAGATCATCCCGGCGGACTCGCTGACGACGGAGAAAGCCAACGACGTCATCATGGCCGCCCGTGCCCATTGGTTCGAAGGCGAGGCGCAGGACGCGGGTAGTGCACCTCCGCCGGCGAGTGGGGAGTGACGTGGCTTGGGCATGCCGGTGGCGTTTTCCGAACCGACGAAGGGGCGTCACCTGCACGCACCCGAGCGGCGGTGCATAGCGACCGCCGCTAGCGGACCGGCTGCTGCACTTATCCGTTTCGTCGTCTCCCCGGACGCGGAGATCCTGCCGGATCTCGCCGAGCGGCTGCCGGGGCGGGGAATTTGGGTCAAAGCCGATCGGGCGGCTCTCGACTTGGCATGCAAGAAGCGCCTGTTCCGGCGCGCGGCGGCGGCGCCGGTCGCGGTCCCGGAAGACCTAATCCTGCGGATCGAGCACGGGCTGCTGCGCCGCTGCATCGAACTGGTCGGCCTGACCCGCCGCGCCGGAGAGGCTGTCTTCGGCTTCGAAAAGGTGAGGGAATGGCTGGTGGGAAGACCGGCGGGAGTACTTCTGGCGGCGACGGATGGCGATGGACGCGACCGCGCCCGCCTGCGCGGGCTGGCGACAGAGGTACCGGTGATCGAGGTGATGACCGCCGACGAGCTAGGGCGAGCGACGGGACGACCGCGCACCGTGCACGGGGTGGTTGCCGCTGGCCGGCTCGCCACATCTCTCTTGCGCGAGAGCCAGCGTCTCGCAGGCGTACGTGGAGTCAACCCCGAGCCCGGCGGCAATGCTGCGACCACGACCGATCGGATTGAAGTGGCGAGATGACCGATACGAATGATCAGAACAGTCCGAAGGGGCCCACTGCGGGTCGTCCGGGCAAACTGGAGCTTAAGAAAACGGTGGAAACCGGTCAGGTCCGGCAGAGTTTTTCCCACGGCCGCTCAAAGATGGTAACGGTCGAAGTGCGCAAGAAGCGCACCTTCGCCGCCGACGCCGGGGGTCGGCTTACGGAAGTTGCCCGCCATGAAGGAGAAGGTGGTCGCGGCGGCCGCGGTTCCTCGCGGGACGCGTCGACGGGGCTGACCAATCGGGAAAAGGAAGCGCGTGCGCGCGCCTTGCAGGACTTCCGGCGAGCCGAAGATGAGCGTGCGCACGCCCCGGTGACGCCGGTCGAAGAGGTCGCCGAGGCTCTGCCGCCTGTGGAAGCGGACGCCACTTCGTCAGCTCCCGAAATTGTGCCGGCCGCGGAACCGGCGCCCGTAGACGCGTCGGCTGAGCCGCAAGCGACGGCTCCGGAGACTGAGGCCGCTCCCCCTGTTGCCCCCCCTGCGCAAACAGCGGCAGCCGAAGGCGCCGCTCCAACGGCCGCAACTCAGGCAGGCGCACCTCAGGCAGGCGCGGCTTCGCCGCCCGCTGCCATGCCGGCGGAGCCTGGGCCGGCGGCCGCTCCGGCGGCGGCAAAACCAGGCGAAGCGGTTCTTCCCCGGCGGGACGGTACCGCGACCACGGCCTCGCCGCGGCCGGCGAGTGATGTCGGCGATGACGAAGGCGATGGGCGAGGTCGGACCACCAAACGCGTCGCCCGCACCGACGTCAAACGCGGCGCCGGCGCCGCCACCGCGCGGCGCACCGATGGAGCCCGTCGTGCGGGAAAGATCAGTGTTTTCGACGATCCGGAAGGTGCCGGCGAGCGCATGCGCAGCCTCGCCTCCGTACGGCGAGCCCGCGAAAAGGAGCGCCTGAAGCAGCTCCAGAACGCGCGGATGGAGGCCAAGGTCGTTCGCGACGTCGTTGTCCCGGAACTCATCACCATCCAGGAACTCGCCAACCGGATGGCGGAACGAGGCGCCGACGTCATCAAGTCGCTGATGCGCATGGGCGTCATGGCCACGATCACCCAGTCGATCGATGCCGATACCGCGGAGCTGGTCGTCGCCGAGTTCGGACACAACCTCAAGCGGGTCAGCGATGCCGACGTTGAGATTGGCCTGCGCGGTGAGAGCGACATCGAAGTCGATCTGGTCTCGCGGCCGCCGGTGGTGACGGTGATGGGTCACGTCGACCACGGCAAGACGTCGCTGCTCGACGCCCTCCGTAAGACCGATGTGGCCGTTCATGAGGCGGGCGGCATCACCCAGCACATCGGCGCCTATCAGGTGACGCTCGCCGGCGGCAACAAGATCACCTTCATCGACACCCCCGGCCATGCCGCGTTCACCCAGATGCGCGCACGCGGCGCCCAGGTCACCGACATTGTCGTCCTGGTCGTCGCCGCCGACGATGGGGTGATGCCGCAGACGGCCGAGGCGATCACCCACGCCAAGGCGGCGGACGTGCCGATCATCGTCGCCATAAACAAGATCGACCGCCCGGACGCCACCCCGGATCGGGTTCGCACCGAGCTGTTACAGTACGGCATCCAGGTCGAGGAGATGGGCGGCGAAACCCTGTCCGTACCCGTTTCGGCCAAACAGGGGACCAACCTCGACAAGCTGACCGAAGCCATTTTGCTGCAGGCGGAGGTGCTCGATCTCAAGGCCAATCCGAACCGGACGGCCGAGGGCGTGATCATCGAGACCAAGGTCGAACGGGGTCGTGGCGCCGTCGCCACCTGTCTCGTCCAGCGCGGGACCCTGAAGGTCGGCGACATCTTCGTCGCCGGTTCGGAGTGGGGCCGCGTCCGTGGCTTGATGGATGCATCGGGCGACGAGGTGCAGACGGCCGGGCCGGGGACGCCGGTGGAGATCCTCGGCCTTAACGGGACGCCGGCGGCGGGCGACGACCTGGTCGTCGTCGCCAGCGAGGCCCGCGCCCGCGAGGTGACCGAGTTCCGTCAGCGGCGACTGCGTGACGCGCGGACAACCGCGACGCGCGGGACCTTCGAGCAGATGATGACTCGCATTCAGCAGGGGCAGACCAAGGAGCTGGCACTGCTGATCAAGGCCGACGTTCACGGTTCGACGGAAGCCATCGTCGGCGCCCTGGAAAAGCTCTCGACCGCCGATGTCGGTGTTAACGTCCTCCATGCGGGGGTCGGCGGCATCAACGAAAGCGACGTAACGCTGGCGCGCGCGTCCAACGCCCTGATCATCGGCTTCAACGTCCGAGCCAATCCGCAGGCGCGGGAGATGGCCCGGCGGGACGGCGTCGAGATCCGCTACTACTCCATCATCTACGAGCTCGCCGACCAGATTAAACAGCTGCTCTCCGGCATGCTGTCGCCAACCCTGAAGGAGCACATCCTCGGTTACGCGGAAATCCGCGAGGTGTTCACCATCACCAAGGTGGGCAAAATCGCCGGCTGCATGGTCACCGAGGGAATCGTCCGCCGCGGCGGCAGGCTGCGCCTGCTGCGCGACAGCGTCGTTATCCACGAGGGCGAGCTTGCCCAGTTGAAGCGCTTTAAGGAAGACGTCCGGGAGGTCAAGGAAGGCTACGATTGCGGCATCGCGATCGGCGGCTATCAGGACATCCAGGTGGGCGACACCATCGAGTGCTTCGAAATACAGGAGGTGGCGCGCCAGCTGTAGCCGGGAGGGCTGCGGTGGTGGGCGACGCCGAAACTGGATGCGACACGTGGCGGCCGACGGGCCGAGCCAACGCCAGCTCAGAGTTGGAGAAGAAGTGCGGCACGCACTCGCCGGTGTTTTCGAGCGGGGCGAGTTGCGCGATCCGGCACTTGCGGTGCCGATTACGGTGACCGAGGTGCGGATGTCGCCGGACCTGCGGCAGGCCCTTGTGTTCATCATGCCGCTGGGTGGTGTGGGGGTCGACGACGTGCTCGCCGCGTTGATCCGCGCTCGCCTTTTTCTGCGTCGGCAGGTTGCCCACGCCGTCCGACTGCGCAGCGCGCCAAACCTGACGTTTCGCGTGGATAGCTCGTTCGACCGCGCCAGCCACATCAACGATCTGCTGCACAGCCCCGATGTGGCCCGTGACCTGTCCACCGCAAGAGTGGAACAGGGCTCCTCCGGCGCCGATGACACGCACGACACAAAGGACGACGGACGATGACAGACGTGGTAACGCACGTCGCTCGACCGACGGCACGTAACGTCCACGGCTGGCTGATCGTCGACAAACCCGGCGGCATGACGTCGGCGAAGGTCGTCGCCGCGGTCCGCCGGGCGACCGGCTCGGCAAAGGCGGGCCACGGCGGCACCCTTGATCCGCTGGCGACCGGCGTGCTGCCGATCGCGCTCGGCGAGGCCACCAAGACGGTGGCCTACGTTCTCGACGGCGCCAAGTCTTACCGATTCACCGTCCGCTGGGGAGAGAGTCGCACCACCGACGATATGGAAGGCGAGGTCACCGCCTGCAGCCCCGTGCGCCCCGATGAGGCGGCGATCCGGCAGGTGATTCGCCGTTACTGCGGTCACATCGAGCAGGTGCCACCCACCTACTCCGCAATCAAGGTCGGCGGCCGACGCGCCTACGCGCTTGCCCGCGCCCAACAGGCGGTGAGCCTGGCCCCCCGCCCTGTCACCATCGACAGCATTGACCTGGTGGCGCAACCCGACGCCGACCACGCGGTCTTCGAGGTCGCTGCCCGCAAGGGGGTGTACATGCGAGCGCTGGCTCGCGACATCGCCCGTGACCTCGGCACCTATGGTGCGGTCTCGGCGCTGCGACGCCTGAGCGTCGGCCCGTTCTCGGTCGAGAAGGCGATGCCTCTGGATCGTCTCGCTATGATCGGGCATAGTACAGAAGCATTGGGCGAAGTCCTGCTGCCCGTCAGTGCGGCGCTGGCCGACATCCCGGCACTCGTCCTGACGGCGGTAGAAGCTCGAAGCCTGCAGCACGGTCGGCCGATCGCGGTCCTGCCGGTAGCTATTCGTTCACCCCTTCCGCATGCAGCGGCCGACGCGATTGTCTGCGCGACAGCCAATGGCAAGCCTGTCGCTCTGGCGCAGATCAAGGGGGGCGAGCTTCGTCCAGTGCGTGTGCTTAACCTCTGACGAAGGGATTGGAGATGTCGATTACCGCTGAGCGGAAACAAGAAGTGATTGGCGAATTCGCCACCCGCGACGGCGACACCGGGTCGCCGGAGGTACAGGTTGCCATTCTGAGTGAGCGCATTCGTAATCTGACCGAGCATCTGAAGACGCACCGGAAGGATTTCCATTCGCGGCGAGGACTGCTGATGATGGTGGGGCAGCGCCGTCGCCTTCTCGATTATCTGAAAAAGAAGCAGACGGGGCGGTACGAGCAGCTCGTCGAGCGCCTCGGATTGCGGCGCTAAATGCGCCCGTCCGAGGTCGGGCCAACCGGCCCATGCGGACCGCACCCCCAAAGCTCCAACAAGGACTGAATGATGTTTAAGGTGTTTCGTAAGGAACTCGAGTGGGGCGGCAGTCGCCTTGTTCTCGAGACCGGTAAGATTGCTCGGCAAGCCGATGGTGCGGTCCTGGTCTCGCTGGGGGATACCCAGGTTCTGTGTACGGTGGTTTACGAAAAGACGGCGAAGGCCGGTCTGGATTTCTTCCCGTTGTCCGTTCATTACCAGGAAAAAAGCTTCGCCGCCGGCAAGATTCCGGGGGGATTCTTCAAGCGTGAGGGACGGCCGGCCGAGAACGAGATTCTTACCTCGCGTCTGATCGACCGACCGATCCGGCCACTGTTCGCGAAGGGCTTTCGCAACGAGACGCAGATCATCTGCACCGTCCTCTCCCACGATCTGGAGAACAATCCCGATATTCCGGCGATGATCGGCACGTCGGCGGCGTTGACGCTGTCGGGTGTGCCGTTCTACGGCCCGATCGGCGGCTGCCGGGTCGGCTATGTGGACGGCTCCTATGTCCTAAATCCCGTGCGCGATGCCTTGCCGGCCAGCAAGCTTGATCTGGTCGTCGCCGGAACCCGCGAGGGTGTCCTGATGGTCGAGTCCCAGGCCCACGAGTTATCCGAAGAGGTGATGCTGGGCGCGGTCATGTTTGGCCATCGCAGCTTTCAGCCGGTCATCGACGCGATCATCCAACTCGCCGAGGCCTGCGCCAAGGAACCGGTGGATTTGCCGCCGCCGGTTGCCGGCTACGATGACGTCGCCGACCGCATTCGCCAACTGGCGGAGGCGGACCTGCGCGAGGCGTACGCGGAAACGGTCAAAGGCGTGCGCCGCGACCGGGTTGGCCAGGTCAAGCAACGGACGGCCGACCGCCTCGCCGAGGAGGAGGGCGTCGATGCCACCCTCGTCTTCCAGGCCTTCGACGAACTGTTCAAGGATCTGGAAAAGGACGTCGTTCGCCGCAACATCATCGCCAGCAACCAGCGCATCGACGGCCGCGGCCCAGAGGGGATTCGCCCCATCGAGGTCGAGGTCGGGCTGCTGCCGCGGGCTCACGGCAGCGCGCTTTTCACCCGTGGTGAGACGCAGGCGCTCGTTGTTGCCACCCTCGGCACCGGTCAGGACGAACAGATTGTCGATGCCCTTGCCGGCGAGTACCGCGAACATTTCATGCTGCACTACAATTTTCCGCCGTATTCGGTGGGCGAAGCCGGACGCTTCGGCTTTACCGGCCGGCGCGAGGTCGGCCACGGAAAGCTAGCGTGGCGCTCCCTTCGGCCTCTGCTGCCGCCGAAGGCGGACTTCCCCTATACTATCCGGGTAGTATCCGAGATCACGGAATCGAACGGATCATCTTCGATGGCAACCGTCTGCGGCGCGTCCTTGTCGCTGATGGATGCGGGCGTGCCGTTGCCGCGTCCTTGCGCGGGCATCGCCATGGGCCTGATCAAGGAGGATGACGCCTTCGTCGTCCTGTCCGACATCCTCGGCGACGAAGACCACCTCGGTGACATGGATTTCAAGGTGGCGGGCACCGACCAGGGCATTACCGCCTTGCAGATGGACATCAAGATCACCTCGATCACCGAGTCCATCATGCGGGTGGCGCTCAATCAGGCACGGGATGGCCGCCTGCACATCCTCGACAAGATGAACCGCGCCATTTCCGCCGCCCGCGAGGGACTGAGCGAAACTGCACCCCGCATCACCGTCATTCACATCAACAAGGAGAAGATCCGCGAAGTCATCGGCCCCGGAGGCAAGATCATTCGCGAAATCTGCGAGGTTACGGGCGCTCGCGTCGACCTGGAGGACGACGGCACTGTGAAGGTTGCCGCCGTCGACCAGCGCTCCGCCGATGCGGCGATCGACTGGATCCGCTCCATTGCCGCCGAGCCGGAAGTCGGCGTCATCTATAGCGGCAAGGTGGTCAAGGTGGTGGACTTCGGCGCCTTCGTCAATTTCCTCGGCAACCGCGACGGTCTGGTTCACATCAGTGAACTGGCGCCCCAACGGGTCGCCAAGGTCGGCGACGTCGTCCAGGTCGGCGACCAGGTCAAGGTCAAGGTCATCGGGGTCGACGACCGCGGGAAAATCAAACTCTCGATCCGCAGCGTCGATCAGGCGACGGGGCAGGACATTTCGGCGTCGCTGGGTTCGGCAAAGGCAGCGACGTGAGGGTCTGCCCAGCTATCCCTTAGCCGCCTCTCGCGCCCCCCGCGGGCGAGCCCCGGCACTTTCCTCGCGGCCCCACCCGTGGTCGGCTGAATTTTCCTGGGCCTCGTCTTCCCGAACTTCCTCTATATATCATTCAGAATGAGGGGCGTTCGGGAAAACCGGCGTCGGTTATGGGTCGCCGATGCGGAGAACCGGTGCGTTCGAATTGCCTTGAAGGTTGAAAAAATTGCTCAATTCGCTCCGGATATCCGGCGCCGAGGTGGTTCCGATCGTAGAGGGCGGCAAGGGCGTTTCCGTTTCCACCGGCCGTAGCGCTGGGGCGTTCGCGCGGGCCGGCTGCGTTGGCACATTTTCCGGCGTCAATGCCGACTTTGTGGATGCCTCGGGTGAGGTTGTCCCGCAGGTCTACAAGGGAAAAACCCGTCGCGAGCGTTACGAGGAGCTCATCGCCTACGCCATTCGCGGTGGGATCAACCAAGCTCGCGTAGCCTACGAAACCGCCAGCGGCCGCGGTCGTATCCACATGAATGTCCTGTGGGAGGCGGCGGCAACACCGCGCATCCTGGTCGACGTGCTCGAAGGCGCCAAAGGGCTGATTCACGGCGTCACCTGCGGCGCCGGCATGCCCTATCGGATGGCCGAGATCGCGGCCCGCTTCGGCATCTACTGCTATCCCATCGTGTCCTCCGGCCGTGCCTTTCGCGCCTTGTGGAAGCGCGCCTATCACCGCTACCGGGAGGCACTCGGCGGGGTCGTTTACGAGGATCCCTGGCTCGCCGGCGGCCATAACGGTCTCAGCAATTCGGAAGATCCGAACCGCAGGGAATCCCCCTATCCGCGGGTGCTCGCCCTGCGCGAGGAGATGCGCGCGTTCGGATTGAGCGAGGTTCCCATCTTCATGGCCGGCGGCGTCTGGTATCTGCGGGAGTGGCGCGACTGGATCGATAACCCGGACCTGGGCCCGATCGCCTTTCAGTTTGGCACCCGTCCGCTGGTGACCCAGGAAAGTCCCATCTCCGATAACTGGAAGCGCAAGCTGCTGACGCTGGAAGAAGGCGACGTTTACCTCAATCGGTTCAGCCCCACCGGCTTTTATTCATCGGCTGTGCACAACCGGTTCCTGCAGGAGCTGATCGACCGCAACGAACGGCAAGTTGCCTATACGCGGGAACCGGTCGGAGAACACACCCAACCGCTTTCCATCGGGGCCCGCGGGCGAACGGTCTATGTGACGCCCGCCGACGAGCGTCGGGTCGGCGAGTGGCTCAAGGACGGCTTTGCCGAAGCGATGCGAACCCCCGATTCAACGATGATCTTCGTCACCCCGCAGAAATCGGCGGAGATCCGCACCGATCAACAGGCCTGCATGGGATGCCTCAGTGCCTGCCGCTTTTCAAATTGGGCCGAGAACGAGGCGGGGACCACCGGTCGAGCCTCCGATCCACGCTCGTTCTGTATTCAGAAGACGCTGCAGTCGATCGCCCACGGCGGCGATATCGGTAGCAATCTGATGTTCGCCGGTCACAACGCCTACCGGTTCGCCAGCGATCCCTTCTACTCGAACGGCTTTGTGCCGACCGTCGGACAACTCGTCGATCGAATCCTTACCGGCGACTGAACGTGCAGCGGATCCTCGCTGCCGCACGGAGTCGGGCCAATTTACGCGAATGGTCCAACCTGTGATTGTCGCGTTGGTAGGGACACACTATATTGATCACCATGAGAAAGCATCGCCCCTTCGGCCATGTCCTTGACCTGTTGCGTCGCGCCAATCTGCGACCCACACGTCAGCGACTTTCCCTTGCCCGGATCCTATTCGAAGGGGAAGACCGGCACGTGACCGCCGAGAAGCTGCACGAGGAGGCGATCGCTGCCAATATCCCGGTCTCGCTCGCAACCATTTATAATACGCTTCACCAGTTTACGGCAGCAGGTCTGCTGCGCGAGATCGTGGTTGATGCCACCCGGTCCTATTTCGATACTAACATAAACGACCATCATCACTTCTTTCACGAGGGCACCGGTTATCTGGAGGATATCCCTGCGGCGCAGATTGTCGTCGCCGCCTTGCCGCCAGCACCGGAAGGGACGAGCGTACGCCGGGTCGACGTCATTGTGCGGCTCAAAGATTCATTAAAATGAGAATTATAATCAAACTGTTATAAGGTTATTTAGAACTATTGAAATCCGGTTGACTTCGGCCGCCACCCTCCTCATATTCCAAAGTCTAATGCACGTCTGCGTTGACGCGGCGCAAGACGCGGTAACTTTGAGAGGGAGACAACAGACATGGCCGAGTTGAGAGGGTCAAAGACGGAAGACAATCTGAAAGAGGCATTCGCCGGCGAATCGCAAGCCAACCGGCGGTACCTGTATTTTGCCCAAAAAGCAGATGTCGAAGGCTATAACGACGTCTCCGCCGTGTTCCGCTCGACGGCGGAAGGTGAGACCGGGCACGCCCATGGTCATCTCGAGTTTCTTGAGAAAGTCGGTGATCCGGCAACCGGGTTGCCCATCGGCGTGACCTCCGACAACCTGAAAGCCGCGATCGCCGGCGAGACTCACGAGTACACCGATATGTACCCGGGGATGGCGCGGACCGCTCGCGACGAAGGTTTCGAGGAAATCGCCGACTGGTTCGAGACGCTGGCAAAGGCGGAGAAGTCCCACGCCGGCCGTTTCCAGAAAGCCCTCGACACCATGTCCTGACGCCGGTCCACCGACCAGCCAGGCGGCTGAGGGGGGCGACAAGCGCCCCCCCTGACTTTTTTACTCTTGATAGGCGCATCGGCGGGCCGTCACGGGGGCTTTCTCCAGTCGAAAGCGGCTGCCGAGCGAGGGAGCGCGGCTATGCGCGAGGGCAGCCTTGAGGCGCCGACCCGCCATGTAATTGCGTGGCGAGATGAGGATTTTTACGACGACGCGAAGATTGATGCCGAACTGCGGCGTGTGTTCGACATCTGTCATGGCTGCCGGCGGTGTTTCAACCTGTGCGACAGCTTTCCCCGGCTGTTCGATCTGGTCGACGCCAGCGAGAGCGGCGAGGTCGAGGGTGTCGCCAGTTCCGACTTCAAGCAGGTGATCGACGCCTGCACGCTGTGCGACCTCTGCTTCATGACCAAGTGCCCCTACGTCCCGCCGCACCACTTCAATCTGGATTTCCCGCACCTGATGCTTCGCTACCGCGCCGCCGAGTTCCGGCGCGACGGAGTACCGTTCATGAAGCGCCAGCTGACGGAGACCGACCGCAACGGGCGGATGGCAGCACCGGTGGCGCCGATCGCCAACTGGGCCAGCCGCTGCGGCAACAGTCTGACCCGACCGGTGATGGAGAAGCTGGCGGACGTGCACCGCGATGCCCACCTGCCGGAGTTCCACGGTCGCACCTTCGAGGCGCGCGCCCGCAAGGAAAAACCCCAGGTCAATCGCGACGCCCCGGCCTTCGGTCGAAAGGCGGTCATCTACGCCACCTGTTTCGTCAACTACAACAACCCGGACGTCGGCGAGGCGATGCTGAAGGTGCTCGCCCGCAACGGCGTCGAGACCGAGGTCGTCTATCCCGCGTGCTGTGGCATGCCGCAGCTGGAGTATGGCGACATCGCCCGCGTCGCCAAGCGGGCCCGCGAGATCGCGGCGAAGCTGCGCCCGTGGATCGACAAGGGCTACGACATCGTTTCCCTCGTCCCCTCGTGCAGCCTGATGATGAAGTTCGAGTGGCCGCTCATCGAACCCGAAGACGCCAACGTTGCTGCCCTGAGCCGCGCCGTGTTCGATGCCACCGAATATGTGGTCGACATCAGCCGCCGCGAGGGGCTGGCTCCCGGCCTGTCGCCGGTGCCGGGCGGCATCACTCTCCACATCGCCTGTCACGCCCGCGCCCAGAACATGGGGCAGAAGGCGACCGAAATGCTGAAGCTGCTCCCCGACAGCCCGCTCAAGGTGATCGAGCGCTGCTCCGGACACGGCGGCTCCTGGGGGATCACCAAGGAGTTCTTCGACGTGGCGCTGAAGGTCGGCCGACCTGTCGCCCGGGAGGCCAAGGCCCAGGCGCCGTCTTATGTCCTGTCGGAATGCCCGCTTGCCCGCGACCATATCGTCCAGGGTATGGAGCGGCTGGACGGGCCGATGCCGGCCATCCAGCCGGTGCAGCATCCCATCCAGATCATCGCCCGCGCTTACGGCGTCTGACGCGCAAACCCGAGAAGGAGCGACGTTCCGTGACCTCCCGCCCGCTCACCCGCGCCGACATCCTGCCGATGGAGGCGTACGCCCGCATCCGTGACGCGCGGCGGCGCGAGATGACCGCCATCAAGCAACATCGTCGGGTCACCGTCGGACCGGACATCACCTTCTACTTCGAATCCTTCGAGACGATGCTGCATCAGGTGCACGAGATGCTGTTCATCGAGAAGGGCGGCGAGGCCCAGATCGAGGACGAACTGCGCGCCTACGGTCCACTGATTCCCGGCGGCACCAACCTGGTGGCAACAATGATGATCGAGATCGACGAACCCGGCCGCCGCGCCCGCGTCCTCTCGCAGCTGGGCGGCGTCGAGGAGACCGTGTTCTTTGAGGTGGCTGGGTCCCGAGTCGCCGCCGTTCCGGAAGGGGACGTCGAGCGGACGACCCCGGACGGCAAGACCTCGTCGGTGCACTTCCTCAAGTTTCCGTTCGCCGAAGAGCAGATCGCCGCCTTCCGCACCCCTGGCAGCCGCATCCTTTTGGGTATCGATCACTCCAATTACGCCCATTTGGCCGTGCTGCCGGAGGGAGTCCGCGAATCCCTCGTCAAGGACTTCGCCTGACCCTTCGACGCTCGGGGGCGACGCGGCTAGGAGTGCAGGCTGCGGTCGTCGTCCTCTCGTGCGCGCTCCCCGGTGACCTCCCTTGCGCCGTCTCTCGCACGCCGCCACTGCAACCAGCCGGCGAGCGCCCAGAACGCCGCCGCCCAGGCGGTGCCGATACACCAGCCGGCCAGCACATCCGTCGGCCAATGGACACCCAAATAAACGCGGCTGCTCCCCACCAGCAGCGTCAGCGTGACCGCCAGCAGCGCGAAGAAGATCTTCAGCCGCCGGTCCGGCTGCGCGCGAGCCAGCAACGCCCCCAGCGTCAGGTAGACGATCGCCGACATGACCGCGTGGCTGCTGGGAAAGCTCGAGGTGAACACCCGTGCCGCGTGCGGCACCAGGTCGGGGCGTGCCCGCTCGAACAACTCCTTCAACATCCCGACCAGCAGCAGGCCGCCGCCGGAGGCGAGCAAAAGAAGGACGGCGGTGCGCGGCCGGTGAGAGAGGAAGAGAAACAGACAGCCGGTGACGACGGCCAGGGCGAGGACGCCGTTGCTGCCCAGCGCGGTGATGTCGCGCGCCGTCTCTTCGAGCCAGGCGGGACCAATGGGGTTGCCGGGGTCGCCCGGCTCCCGCAGCGCCAGCAACAGGTGCGTGTCGAGCGCGTGGGTGCTCCCCTCGCCGACCGCATCGGCGAGCCAGATGAACCCCAGGGCACCCGCCGCCGCCATGCCCAGCGCCGCGATCGGCAACAGCTCCCGCCGTCCCGCCGTCTTCGCCCGCTCGCCGTCTGTCTCGCTCACCCCACTGCCGCCCCGCTGAAATCCAAGCTCGAATCCACTGGCTGTTTCGGCTCCGGCGATCAATCGCCGAGGATCGCCAACAGCCGATCCAGAAACCCCGCCTGTCCTTTAAGGATTTTTTCTCTTGCCATCCCAATGGGGAACCACCCTGCCTTGTCCACCTCGGGATAGCTGCGGAGGACGCCGGATCCTCTCGGCCATTCCATCTCGAAGCGGTTGCTTTCAATCGCGTCCGCATCGAGATCCTGTTCCACCGCCCAGGCGTGCACCACCTTTCCACTGGGTTGCCTGAGCGCTCCCAGGTCGATGAACGCACCGTCCACATCGACGTTCGTTTCTTCCGTGAATTCTCTTCGCGCCGCGCTGAGTGGATGCTCGCCTTCGATGAACTCTCCCTTCGGAATCGACCATGCTCCCTGGTCTTTTCTCGCCCAGAACGGGCCGCCCGGGTGAACGAGCAGCACTTGCAGCCCATCGTCTCGATACCGAAAGAGAAGAATTCCGGCGCTATGAACAGGCATTGCGAAGGAGATTTACGGACAGGATGCTGCGACCTTTCCGGCAGGAAGCGACGACCACCTCCTTCGTCGACAGGATGCCTTGAGAGACCGCCCTACTCCACCGTCTCACCCGGATAGACGCCCCAGATATCGGTGCGTTTGAGCCAGCCCTTGAGGCCCTCGACCTTGACCCGGCACCAGGCGCCGCCGGCCGGGCATTCGTCCAGGAGCCCGGTGACCTTCGGCTCAACCTGGGCAACGACACGGCTCGATGCATCCGCCGACGCCCGCATCGTTCTCGTCTCGCCGACGACAATAAACGACCGGTGCCCGGACAGCATCGCCGCGTGCATCCAGCCCTCAGTGCCTTGCCAGTCGCGGACGCGCCGCCAAGTGTGGTATTCGGCGACGATCTCGACCGGTAGCCCGGCCCGCTGATAGGTCCACTTGATGGGGTACTGCTCGCCGGGACCGGTGCGCATATTGGCATCGTCCGAGCGCAAGGTGACGAATCGGGGCAACGGCAACCCGGAGGGCTCCGGCGCCGCATGGGCTGGTCCCGCCCCTATCATCAGCGCCGCCTGCAGTGCGAAAAGCACGAGTAGCGTCGGAGCAGGCCAAGCCCGCCGCCTCGCCATCATCTGCTTGCCGTTAATGGTCCTCAATCCCTGGTGGCCCATCCACTAAACACTACCACATACATAAGGAAGTCGGTCAAGTCGGCGGCCGCGCTGGACACGCTGGGCGGTGCCTGCTAAGGGCCACGGATAGGACCATCAGCCACTTAGGGATCGGCATGGCCAAGGCGAAGCCAATCGTCGTCGTCACCCGTAAGCTCCCCGACGACGTCGAGACCCGTATGATGGAACTGTTCGACGTCCGCCTCAACCTCGCGGACGAGGCGATGAGCAAGAACCGGCTCCTGCAGGCGATGCAGACGGCGGATGTGTTGGTGCCGACGGTCACCGACCGCATCGACGACGTGGTGATCAACGCCGCCGGCGAACGCCTGAAGCTGATCGCCAACTACGGCGCCGGCGTCGACCACATCGACCTGCGCGCCGCCCGCGCCAAGGGAATCACCGTCACCAACACGCCGGACGTTCTGACCGAGGACACAGCCGACATGACCATGGCGCTGATCCTCGCCGCCCCGAGGCGTCTGACCGAGGGGGAACGGGTGCTTCGCGCCGGCCGCTGGACCGGCTGGACGCCCACCTGGATGATGGGTCACCGAGTCTCCGGCAAGCGCCTCGGCATCGTCGGCATGGGCCGCATCGGTCAGGCGGTGGCCCGGCGCGCCCGCGCCTTCCACATGCGCATTCACTACCACAATCGCCGCCGGGTACATGGGGAGATCGAGACGGAGCTGGAGGCGACGTACCACGAGAGCCTCGATCAGATGCTGGCGCGGATGGACTTCATTACCGTCCATTGCCCGCACACGCCGGCCACCTATCACCTGTTGTCGGCCCGTCGCTTGAAGCTGCTGCCGCCACAGGCCTACATCGTCAACACCGCGCGCGGCGAGATCATCGACGAAATCGCCCTCGTGCGGATGCTGCGCAACCGGGAGATTGCCGGTGCCGCCCTCGACGTTTTCGAGAACGAACCGGCGGTCAATCCGAAGCTGATGCAGTTGGATAACGTCGTTCTCCTGCCGCACATGGGCTCCGCAACGGTGGAAGGCCGCCTCGGCATGGGTGACTGCGTGACCGTCAACATCAAGATGTTCTCCGACGGCCACATGCCGCCGAACCGGGTGCTGCTGGAAGACCTGGGCTTCTGAGCGTTTTCGACACCCACCGCTGATCGGCGTCGCCGGGCACAATGCCGGATATTTTACTTTTGTGCCCTTTTTGTTCTTGTATCACGGAATACGTTCCTATACATTCGGATTCGTGAACGCCCTGAGTCTGCGTTCTCTCCTCCCTCCCCTTCCCTGACTTGACGGGAGGAACCGGCGCCCCCGGTTCCTCCCGTCCTTTTTCCCAAGATTTCCCTACGGGTCCAATCCGACCCACGGCATTTGCCGTGTCCGCGGCGCTTTATCCGCCGGAGAGCCACTAGATAAAGATGAGGCAGCGCGCCGCCGGATCGGCGAGCAAGGTGACCACCCCGGCCAGCTCGACCGGCACGTCTGCGCGCAGATCCTCCCGGCTCAGGCCGACGACACGCAATCCCATCTCGCAGACGATGAACCGCACGCCCAACGCCACCGCCGCGTCCAGCAGCTCGGCAAACCCGGCGACCCCGCTCCGCCGATAACGTTCGTCGATTTCGCCGCCGCCGGCTCCTCCCGCTCCCGGTAGCAGGCGCCACCCGTCATCCGCCAGCGCCCGTACGGCCTCGCCGGTGAAGAACAGGGTTGCCCGGCCGCCGATCGCAGCGGTCGACGTCGCCAGCACCAGCGCGTAGTGCACCCGCTCGAAGTCGCCGGCAAAGACGATCGCCGCCAGGTCCGCGGACCCCGCCACGGGCGCGACGCCGTCCGCGTCAGCCGCCATCGCCGCTCAGATCCTCGCCCAGGTCGCCGATGACGGGACGTTCGCCGCACAGCGGACAGCCGGGATCGGGGCGAACGCGGATGCGGCGGAAGGTGCCCCGCAGCCCGTCGCAGACGAGAAGCCAGCCGGCGAGGCTCTCGCCGATGCCCAGCAGTTCCTTGATCACCTCCGTCGCCTGCAGCGAGCCGATGACGCCGCAGAAGGCACCGAGGACACCCGCTTCCGCGCACGACGGGATCGCCCCCGCCGGCGGCGGCGCCGGATATAGGCAGCGGTAGCAGGGTCCGCGCGGCGGCTCACCGGGCCCGGCCGCGAAGGACCGGAAGGTGGCGACCTGTCCGTCGAAGCGCAGCACCGCTCCTGAAACCAGCGGGCGGCGACCCAAATGGCAGGCGTCGTTGACGAGAAAGCGAGTCGGGAAGTTGTCGCTGCCGTCGGCAATAACGTCGTAGTCGGTAACAAGCGCCAGAGCGTTTGCCGGCGTCAGGCGCTGCTGATGAGCGATGACGCGCACATCCGGATTGATAGCGGCGAGGGTGGCCTTGGCGCTTTCCACCTTCGGCCGGCCGATGGCGCCGGTGGCATGGACGATCTGCCGCTGCAGGTTGGAGAGGTCCACCCGATCGTCGTCGACGATGCCGATGGTGCCGACCCCCGCTGCCGCCAGATACAAGAGTAGCGGCGAGCCGAGGCCGCCGGCACCGACGACGAGAACGCGGCTCGCCAGCAGCTTCGCCTGACCCGCCCCGCCAATCTCGTCGAGGAGAATGTGCCGGGCGTAGCGCTGGACCTCACCGTCGGAAAACTCCCGGGCGAGAGTTGCGGCTTCCGTCGTCGCGCTTGGCGTCGCGCCTGCAACCACACCCGCCGCCTAGTCGCCGCCGACGCCGTCGAACAGGGCCGTGGACAGGTAGCGCTCGGCGAACGACGGCAGGATGACGACGATCATCTTGCCCGCCATCTCCGGGCGCTTGCCCACCTCGATCGCCGCCGCCAGCGCCGCTCCGGACGAGATGCCGACCGGCACCCCATCCAGCCGGGCAACCAGGCGGGCGGTGGCGAAGGCGGTCTCGTTGGCGATCTTGATCACCTCGTCGATCAGCCGGGTATCCAGCACCGACGGCACGAAACCGGCGCCGATCCCCTGGATCTTGTGAGGACCGGGTAGCCCACCCGACAGCACCGGGCTGTCCTCCGGCTCCACCGCCACCATGCGGAATCCCGGCTTGCGGGCCTTCAGGACCTCGGCGCAGCCGGTAAGAGTTCCACCGGTACCGACGCCGCTGATCATCGCGTCGACGGCGCCGCCGGTGTCGCGCCAGATTTCCTCGGCGGTGGTGCGGCGGTGGATCTCCGGGTTGGCCGGGTTCGAGAACTGTTGCAGCATGATGGAGCCGGGCGTCTGACTGACGATCTCCTCGGCGCGGGCGACCGCCCCCGGCATGCCCTTCGCCGCCGGGGTGAGGACGATGTCCGCGCCCAGTAACGCCAGCATCTTCCGTCGCTCCACCGACATGCTGTCGGGCATGGTCAGGATCAGCCGGTAGCCGCGCGCGGCGCAGACGAAGGCCAGCGCAATGCCCGTATTGCCGGAGGTCGGCTCGACCAGGGTGGCACCCGGCTTGATCCGTCCGTCCGCCTCCGCGGCCGCGACCATGGCGAGCCCGATGCGGTCCTTGACCGAGTGCATCGGGTTAAAGAATTCGCACTTGCCGACCAGATCGGCGCGCACGCCCTCTTTCGCCGCCAATTTAGCCAGTCGGATCAATGGCGTGTTGCCAACGGTTTCCAGAATGCTGTCGTAGATACGGCCGTGAATTGGACCCATCGCTCGCCCCGCCGATGCCTCGTCGTTCATGGTCTAAGTCCTCGAATTGGCCTGTAAGAAGCGACCCCTTGAGTTGAAGGGGCCTGATGAAGGTGGTCCCGGGCGTCCCACCGATCAAATGGAGAAGTCGAGACTGCTCCGCCCTTCGCTCGCAATCCCCTCCCGGTTGGCGCGGATGCAGAGCTCGTCGATGGAGATCTCGTCCAGGCGCGCCATCACGTCCTGTTGCAGGTCCTGCCAAAGGGGCTGGACCACCTTTTGACCAAGCAGCGATCCGTTTTCCTTCTCGTCTGCCTCCTCGTCCGCATCGCTCGTTCGGACGACGCGGACGATCTCGCCAATGCTGATCCGTCGCCGCTCCCGCGCCAGGCGGTATCCACCCCGTGGTCCACGCACGCCGACGAGGATGCCATGGCGGACCAGGTTCTGCAGCGATTGCTCCAGATAGCGGCGCGGAATTCCCTGGCGGCGGGTGATCTCGCGGCTCTGCACCGGCTCGGACGCCGCATGGTAGGCAATGTCGAGGACGGCCTCGATGGCGAACAGCGTCTTGCGGGACAGCCGCAGCATCGCTCACTCCCCTTGCGTGGCGAGGTCGCGACCCGCGTCGCCGTCGATGCCTGTCGAACCGAAGCCGCCGGCACCGCGAACGGTTTCGTCCAGCGTCGCCGTTTCCCGCCAGGCGACCTGGATGACCGGCGCCACCACCAGCTGGGCGATGCGCTGGCCGCGCTCGACGACAAACGGGTCGGCACCGAGATTGATCAAGATCACCTGAATCTCTCCCCGGTAATCGGCATCGATGGTGCCGGGACTGTTCAGGATCGTCAGTCCGTGGCGGGCGGCAAGCCCCGATCGGGGCCGTACCTGTGCTTCATGGTCGGCAGGCAGGGCAATGGCGATCCCGGTCGGAACCAGAGCCCGGCCCAGCGGCGCCAGTACCAGCGCTTCGCTCACCGCGGCGTAGAGATCGACGCCGGCGCTAAGCGGGGTTGCGTAGGCCGGCAGCGGCAGGTCGGCGCCGTGCGGCAAGCGGCGCAACGCAACGCTCAGCATGCGACCACGTCCCGCATCAAGGTATCGGCGATGCGACCGACGAGGCGCTCCGCAACCGCCTCCTTGCTCATCTCCGGCCAACTCTCGACGCCGCTCTCACTGACCAGATGTACCGTATTCCGCGCGCCGCCGAAGGTGCCGGTGGCGGGAGAAACGTCGTTGGCGACGATCCAGTCGCAGCCCTTGCGCGCCCGCTTCTCGCGGGCGTTGTCGATGAGGCGGGAGGTTTCCGCGGCAAAACCGACGACGAGGCGGGGGCGCCGCACTTCGGCCGAGGCAAGCCGCGCCAGGATATCCGGGTTTTCCGTGAGGGTGAGCGCTGGCGGCATTCCCGTCGCCAGCTTCTTGATCTTCTCCGCGGCGAGTTCCGCCGATCGCCAGTCGCTAACCGCAGCCGCACAGACCGCTACCTCCACCGGCAGGGCCGCCTCGCAGGCGGCGAGCATCTCGCGCGCTGTCTCCACATGGATGACGGTCACCGCCGGCGGGTCCGGCTGGTCGGTCGGTCCGGCAACGAGGGTGGTGGTGGCGCCGAGGCGGGAAAACGCGGCGGCGATGGCGTGCCCCTGACGCCCGGATGAGCGATTTGAGAGGAAACGGACCGGATCCAGCGGCTCTCGGGTCGGTCCGCTCGTCACCAGCGCCCGCAATCCGGCAAGCCGTCCCTGGTCGGCGAAAAAGCCCTCGATAGCGGTGAGGAGTTCTTCCGGCTCGGCCATCCGGCCGGGACCAAATTCGCCACAGGCCATGTCGCCCTCGTTCGGGCCGACGAAGCGGACGCCCCGCGACGCGAGGGTCGCCAAGTTCGCCTGCGTCGCAGGGTGCCGCCACATGCGCACGTTCATCGCCGGCGCACAGAACACGGGCTTGTCGGTGGCGAGCAGCACCGTCGCCGCGAGATCGCCGGCGAGTCCGGCCGCCATCCGGGCAAGCAGATCGGCGGTCGCCGGCGCGACGAGGACGACGTCGGCGGCGCGCGAAAGCCGGATGTGCCCCATTTCGCTCTCGTCGGTCAGCGAGAACAGATCCTGATAGACCTTGTCCTCGCTGATTGCCTGCAGTGACAGCGGCGTCACGAACTGCGCTCCGGCCCTGGTCAGCACACAGCGAGCCGAGGCGCCTCGCTCGCGCAGCCGACGGATCAGCTCAAGGCATTTGTAGGCGGCGATGCCGCCAGCGACGACGAGAAGGATTCTCTTACCCTGCAGGACGCTGGTCATTTTACAAATAACGCACAAAACTTGTTAAAGCTAAAGCGCAACCGCTTCCACCACAAGCGACTGCCTCGATCGGATCAGGAGACGATGGCATAGGCGACAGCGGCAAGAGCAATTAGCCAGGGAGCCCAGGTGAAGCCGGCGCGGGTCACCCGAAGCAGATTGAGCTCGTCCGAATGCAGGTGAACGCGCCCGTCAGCGAGCCAGCCGGCGCTCCGCTCCAACAGACGGGCCACCTCGCTGATCCGGCCTATCGTTTCCTCGGCGGCGCCCGCCGCCTCCCTCAGGCGCGTATCGAGGCGCAGTTCGTCGCGCATCCATTCCTGCATCATGGGCCGGGCCAGCGACCACATGTTGATCTCGGGGCACAGCGCACGGCCGCTGCCCTCCGCCACCAGCATGGTTTTCTGCAGGAGCAGAAGCTGCGGCTGCGTCTCCATCCCGAAGGTTTCGGTCACCCGGAACAGATGACTGAGCAGGCGAGCGATGGAGATCTCGTGCTGGGGCTTGTCGAAGATCGGCTCGCCGATAGAGCGGAGCGCCTGGGCGAACGACGCCCTGGAGTGCTGGTGGGACACCCAACCGGCGGCGAAGTGGACATCGGCCGCCGCCCGGTAGTCACGGTTGAGAAAGGCCAGCAGCAGTTGCGCCAGGTGGCGCCGCGTCGGTCGATCCAGCCGGCCCATGATCCCGAAATCGACGACTGCGAGGCGCCCATCCGCCTGAATGAAGAGATTGCCCGGGTGCAGATCGCCGTGGAAAAAGCCGTCGCGGAAAACCTGCCTGAAGATGGCTTCGGCAGCAATCGTCAGCACACGCTCCGGCTGATGGCCGGCGGCGATGATGGCGTCGCGCTCATTGATGGGCAGGCCGCCCACACGCTCCAGGGTGAGGACCCGTTGTCCGGTCCGCGCCCAATCCACCGCGGGAACGTGCAGGCTGCTGTCGGCGGCGAAATTCTCCGCCAGTTCGGACGCCGCCGCCGCCTCCATCCGCAGGTCCATCTCATGGCTGACGGATTCGGCCAACATTGAGACGGAGTCAACGAACCGCAGCCGCTGCAGGTCCGGGCGAAGCCACTCGATGCTCTCCGCCAGCCAGAAGAACAGGTCCAGGTCGCGGCGGAATGCATGCTCGACACCGGGACGGAGTACCTTGACGGCAACCGGCCTCCCTTCGCTGGTCTCGGCAAAGTGGACCTGGGCAATGGAGGCCGCTGCCACCGGGACGTCGTCGAAGCGGCGGAACAGGCTCTCCGCCGGCCGGCGCAATTCGTCTTCGATAATTTGCCGGGCGACGGCGCCATCGAATGGCGGCAGTCGGTCCCGCAGGTGCGCAAGGTCGGCGACGAAGTCGTCGCCGAGCACGTCGGCGCGAGTGGACAACGCCTGACCGAGCTTGATGAATGAAGGGCCGGCCGCCTCCAGTGCGCGGGCGAACTTTTCGCCGGACCGCCCCGACCGGCGTCGGGAGATGGCGCGCGCCACACGCGCGACGGGCCGTGGCGGGTCCAGCGCCTCAATGGGGGTGAGCGCGTCGTTCCGAGCCAGAATGGCCACCAGCCCGAACATGCGCGAAAGGTTGCGGCCGGTGCGAAGCATCGAACCGTGGGCCCCTGCCTCAGATCCGCCAGGCCGAATGCAGGGCGGCAATGCCTCCCGAAAGATTGCGGTAGCGGACCCGGGCGAGCCCGGCCGCGGTGATCATCCGCGCGAAGGCATCCTGGGGCGGAAAGCGGCGGATGCTTTCGGCGAGATAGCGGTAAGCGTCCGCGTCGCCGGCGACGAATCGGCCGAGCATCGGCAGGACTGCGAACGAATAGGCGTCGTAAAGCCGGTCGAGAACAGGTATGGCGACGCGGCTGAACTCCAGGCAAAGGAAGCGACCACCCGGCCGCAGGACCCGCGCCGCCTCCGCGAGCACGCTCTCGATATGGGTGACGTTGCGAATGCAGAAGGCGATGGTGAAGGCATCGACCGACCCGCTGGCCACCGGCAAGGCCTCCGCATCCCCCGCCACCCAGACGATTTCGTCGATCAAGCCGCGGTCGATGCCACGGTCGCGACCGACGGCGAGCATTTCGCGATTGATGTCGACGACGGTGATGGGCCCGGCGCCCCGTTCGACGAGGCGGAAGGCGATGTCGCCCGTCCCGCCACCGACGTCGAGCACGCGCATACCGGGACGCGGGGACAGCCAGTCGACCATCGCCGCTTTCCACCAGCGATGGACGCCGCCGCTCATCAGGTCGTTCATCACGTCGTAGCGCGGGGCGACACGGTCAAAGACGCCGCGCACCAGCGACGCCTTCTCACCCTCGCCGACGGTGCGATAACCGAAGTGAACGGAGGCCACATCCGGGCCTGGACGCGACGGCTCCGACGATAGCTCCGGCGGCGGCTCCGACAGTGGCATTTGCGGATCGGTCATGGCGCGGCACCATAGCGGAAGGTGGACAAGTGCGATACCGTGCCGCCCATGCCCGAACTGCCCGAAGTCGAGACGGTACGGCGCGGCCTCATCCCGGCGCTCGGTGGCCGGCGCATCACCCAGGTGATCCAGCGCCGTCCCGACCTGCGGTTTCCGCTGCCGGACGATTTTGCAAGGCGGCTCACCGGCCGCACGGTGCTCCATATCGACCGACGCGGCAAGTACCTGCTGTTCACCCTCGACGACGGCAACGTCTGGATCGCCCATCTGGGCATGTCGGGCCGGTTCGTCATCGACGGCGACGCCCCTGCGGATCGCCGCCCGGCCACGGCCGGAGCTTTGGACGGAACCACGGCGGCGGGCGACGCTCATGACCACATCGTCTTCTCCACCGACGACGGTGCCGTCATCCGCTTCCGCGATCCCCGCCGTTTCGGCTTCATGGACCTGGGGGCGGCGGCGACGCTCGACAGCCATCCCATGCTGAGCATCCTGGGGTGCGATCCGCTCGGCGATACGTTCACGCCCGCCTGGCTGACGGCCCGGCTGACCCGCCGGCGGGCGCCCATCAAGGCCGCCCTGCTGGACCAGGCGGTGATCGCCGGCATGGGCAACATCTACGCCTCGGAAAGCCTGTTCCAAGCCCGCGTGTCACCGGAATGCCCGGCGGATTCCGTCGTCGCCCGCGGTGCAGAACGACTGATCACCGCCATTCGTGCCGTCTTCACAGCCGCGATCGCCGCCGGTGGATCGTCTTTGCGGGATCACCGGCAGCCCTCCGGGGAACTGGGTTTTTTTCAGCATCATTTCGCGGTATACGGGCGCGCTGGCAACGCGTGTCCGGGATGCCGGTGCGACCTCGCAGAGACCGGCGGTGTCCGTCGCATCGTCCAGAGCGGCCGGGCGACTTTCTACTGCGCCCGACGTCAGCGGTAGCCGTCGGCGATTGGAGCCTGCCCCGGTTGATCGCACCGGCCGCACTCGCGGTGGGAAAATAAGCAACACCAAGGAGGGAAGAAGGCATGACCTACGAACACATAATTGCAGAGGCGAAGGAAGCGGTCGGCGTGATCACGCTGAACCGGCCCAAGGCCCTCAACGCGCTGAATGCCAAGCTGATGATGGAGGTGGCGGCGGCGGTCGAAGCGTTCGAGGCGGACGAAGCCATCGGCTGCCTCGTCATCACCGGCAACGAGAAGGCCTTCGCCGCCGGCGCCGACATCAAGGAGATGAAGGACAAGACCTTCATGGATTGCTACCGCGAGGATTTCCTCACGCGGAAATGGGAGCGGGTAGCGATCTGCCGGAAGCCGGTGATCGCGGCGGTGTCCGGCTTCGCCCTCGGCGGCGGCTGCGAACTGGCGATGATGTGCGACTTCATCATTGCCGCCGACAATGCCGTTTTCGGCCAGCCGGAAATTTCCATCGGCGCCATTCCCGGTCTCGGCGGCACCCAGCGCCTGACCCGCGCCATCGGCAAGGCGAAGGCAATGGATCTATGCCTGACCGGTCGCCAGATGAAAGCCGAGGAGGCGGAGCGTTCGGGCCTGGTCGCCCGCGTGGTGCCGTTGGGGGAACTGATGGACGAGACGATGAAGGCGGCGGAGAAGATCGCCCGCAACTCGCAACCGATCGCGATGATCGCCAAGGAATCCGTCAACCGCGCGCTGGAAGGGTCCCTTGCCGAGGGGCTTATCTTCGAGCGGCGGATGTTCCACGCGATCTTTGCCACCGCCGATCAGAAGGAAGGCATGAACGCGTTCGCCGAGAAGCGGAAGCCAAGTTTCGGCAACCGTTGATCTTTTGCCGCAACCCGGGCCCGTTTTCGGGGGAGACGGTTGACGGCGACGCGTAGTGAAAGGTACAAGACACGCTTCCCGCTAACATGTCACAAATCGGAAACGGGCCCAGGCATGGCGCATCATCCTTCGGCAAAGAAGCGCATTCGCCAAACGAAACGGCGAACGCAGGTTAACCGGGCGCGGGTCTCGCGCATTCGGACGTTCCTGCGCAAGGTGGAGACGGCAATCGCCTCCGGCGACAAGTCGCAGGCGCAGGAGGCCTTCCACGCGGCCGAGCCGCAACTCATGCGCGGCCGCAAGCTCGGCGTGATCCATCGCAATACTGTGGCGCGCAAGCTGTCCCGGCTGTCCGCCCGCATCAAGGCGATGTAGGCGGGGCCGAGCCACCGCGTTCGGCCGACGACGATGTACTCGATAGCGCATGACGGTAATGGGTGCCATGGTTGGTTCGTGCCTTCTGGGGACGTTTATGGCCCAGGCGGTTGAGGGCGCTCCGCAGAAATATGGCCGTTTCGAGTCAAGGGTTTTATTTGATTCGTTCCGCTTTCGATCACGTTGCGCCGACTTCGGCGCTTCTTTACAGTTTTGTGTGTTTCGGCGCTTAAGAAAGTACTCATAAAACAAAAAGCAAGTGAGATGCTCGCAGCGTTAGCTAAGTTGGCCTGCGTAATGTTAAAGCTTGTCATGATGCAGTGGGATCGCGAGGACGTATTGATTTGGCGCGAAAGGACGATCGCGCGAAACTGCTGTAATGTGGGATGTGCTTACTGGGAGTTTAGAAGCGTAGCTGTGATCTCCATGGACCGAGCTGCTTTTTCAGCATTTGGCCGGTGATTGTTTCTGGCCGAGTCATGGAGTGGGGTCGCCGGTTGCCGTGTGTAACCGACGGCGGCCATCGGGGGATCGGGGGTCCTTGACTTCCGGAGTGGAGCCCAGGGCGTGTATATGCACCGGGGGTGTCCGGTCGCGCCCGTCGCGATGGTCTTATGCTTCTGCTTCGCTACTCCATTTGGCATCCCGCTATCGGCCCAGGGTCGAACTCGTATGAGACGGGAGCACCATGACCAGCCATATCGCAGGACATCTTGACGTCCAGTGGAAGAAGATCAGCGGCCTGCTGCGCGCCGAGATTGGCGAGGCCGCGTACCGCAGCTGGCTGAAGCCAATGGCGATCCGGGGTCAGCAGAACGGGACGGTAACCATGGCCGTCCCCACCCGCTTCATGCGCGACTGGGTGATGGCCCATTACGCCGATCGTTTGTGCGCGCTCTGGGGCGACGAGAACCCGGCCGTCCACGGCATCGATTTCATCGTTAACCGCGACGGCGTCCTTCCTTGCAAGACGGCGGTGATGCCTCCGCGCATGGGGTCCACACCCGCACCCCTATCACCGGCGACCACCGGCAGCGAGACGATTGAGCGCAGGGAGGTGGACATGACGGACCAGTCGCTCTGTGCGCCGCTCGATCCCCGCTTCACCTTCGACAACTTCGTCGTCGGCAAGCCGAACGAATTTGCCTACGCCGCGGCCCGCCGGGTCGCCGACGCGGTGAAGGTCTCGTTCAACCCGCTGTTCCTCTATTCGAGTGTCGGCCTCGGCAAGACGCACCTGATGCACGCGATCGCCTGGCACATCCGCGAGCGCGAACGGAGTCGCCGCGTCATCTACCTGTCGGCGGAAAAGTTCATGTACCGGTTCATCCGGGCGCTCCGCGAACACAATACCGTCGATTTCAAGGAACAGTTCCGTTCGGTTGATGTGCTGATGATCGACGACATGCAGTTCATCAGCGGCAAGGAGTCGACGCAGGAGGAATTCTTCCACACCTTCAATACCCTGGTCGACCAGGGTCGGCAGATCGTGCTCTCCGCCGACAAGTCGCCGAGCGATCTGGAGGGGATCCAGGAGCGGCTGAAGTCGCGTCTGAACAACGGTCTCGTTGCCGACATCCATGCCACCACCTACGAACTGCGCCTCGGCATCCTGCAATCGAAGGCGGAACGCCTTGGGTTGCCGATCCATCGCAAGGTGATGGAATTCGTCGCTCATCGGATCACCTCGAACGTGCGCGAGCTGGAGGGAGCGCTCAACCGGGTGGTGGCGCACGCCCAGCTCATCGGCCGCGAGATCAGCGTCGAGACGGCTCAGGAGGTGCTGCACGACCTGCTGCGAGCCAACGACCGGCGAATCACCATCGATGACATCCAGAAGCAGGTGGCCTCCCACTTCAACATCCGCATCGCCGACATGTCTTCCGCCCGGCGTGCGCGCGCCGTTGCCCGGCCCCGTCAGGTCGCCATGTATCTGGCCAAGCAACTCACCTCCCGCTCACTGCCGGAGATCGGCCGCAAGTTCGGCGGCCGCGACCACACGACGGTCATGCATGCCGTTCGTAAGGTCGAGGAACTGCGCGCCCAGGACGCCACGTTTGCCGAAGACCTGGAGCTTCTGCGCCGGATGCTGCAGGGTTGACGCGGCTCCGCCAGCTCGTCTGATGTCATTTCGTCTTCATCGTCGCCGGGGGATTTGTGCTCGCGCGCGACGGCCCCTCTGCTATACTTCCGGCGATTCGGGAGGGGCGTTTCGTCCACGACGAACCGGTCGGCAGGTTGCTCTCTCCATCCTTTCGTCGCCGATATCCCTCCAACACCGGAGACGCGTCATCGCTCTAGGCCTCATGCCATGAAACTTCTCATCGAACGGGCAGCTTTGCTGAAAGCGCTTGGCCATGTGCAGAGTGTCGTCGAGCGCCGTAACACCATTCCGATTCTCAGCAACGTCAAGATGGAGGCGACGGCCATTGAACTGGCGCTGCGGGCAACCGACATGGACCTGGAGGTGGTCGAATCGGTTGCCGCCAACGTGTCGACGCCAGGCAGCGCAACCGTTCCCGCCCATACCCTTTACGATATCGTCCGCAAGCTGCCGGAAGGGGCGGAGGTCAGGTTGGACGCGACCGGCGGCGGCGATCGCCTCACATTGGTATGCGGTCGCTCCCGGTTCACCCTCGCCTGCCTGCCGGTCGAGGATTTTCCGGTGATGGCTGCGGGGGATCTGCCGTTTCAGTTCCGCCTCGCCACCGCCGGTTTGCGCAGCCTCATCGATCGCACCCGCTTCGCGATCTCGACCGAGGAAACGCGCTATTACCTGAATGGGATCTACATCCACGCGACGACCAGCGATGGTGTCCAGGCGCTGCGGGCGGTGGCGACCGACGGCCATCGGCTTGCCCGCGTCCAGGTGCCGCTGCCCGACGGGGCGGCCGGCATGCCGGGGATCATCATTCCGCGCAAGACGGTAACCGAGGTCCGCCGGCTGATCGAAGAGGCGGACGGCGAAGTGGAGATCGGGCTCTCGGACAGCAAGATCCGCTTTACCGTCGGAGCGGCAACCCTGACCTCCAAGCTGATCGACGGCACATTCCCCGACTACGAGCGGGTGATCCCGGTCGGCAACGACAAGACGCTCGACGTGGTCTGCCGCGACTTCGCCGATGCCGTCGACCGGGTGTCCGCCATTTCCAGCGAGCGGTCGCGGGCCGTCAAGCTCCGGCTCGCCAACGGCACCTTGGAGCTGACCGCGTCCAGTCCCGAGCACGGTACGGCGACGGAAGAGTTGCCCGTCGATTACGTCGGCGAAGCCATGGAGATCGGCTTCAACTGCCGCTATCTTCTCGATATAACGCAGAATATCGAGGGCGAGAACGTGCGGTTCCGCATGGCCGATGCTGCGTCCCCGACCATCCTGGGTGAAGCGAGCGACGGCAACGCGACGTACGTGCTGATGCCGATGCGGGTCTGACGACGACGCCTTCGAGCGACGAGCTTGGCGATACTGAACGACAGTGTGGATGCGAGCGACGGTGAGGCGTTTGCGGGCGACCAAGCGGCTCGTCCTGCGTCGTCCGCCCTGTCCGGTGTCGCCGTGTCCATTGCCGCCCTGGGACTGACCGAATTTCGCTGCCATCGCCGGTTGCGCCTGCAGCCGGCGGCCGCTTCCGTGGTCCTCAGCGGAGACAACGGCAGCGGCAAGACCAGCATCCTCGAAGCAATCTCCCTGCTGTCTCCCGGCCGTGGCCTGAGACGGACGCGCCTTGCCGACATCTGCCGCCGCACCGCCGATGGTCCGCCGGCGGCCGGATGGTCGGTCAGCGCGCAGGTGCGAACACCGGCGGGGGCGCTCGACGTCGCCACCGGCTGGGCGGGAGACGGTGATCGAGGCAACGGCGAGCGGCGACAGCTTAAGATCAACGGCCAGCCGGCGAGGGGATTGGCCCTTCTCGCCGGGATCTTCGGTGTCCTGTGGATCACCCCCGACATGGATCGCGTCTTCGCCGAGGGTGCCGGGGTACGGCGGCGGTTTTTCGACCGCCTGGTGATGGCACTGGACCCGGCACACGCGACCCGCCTCAACGCCTATGACCGCGCTCTGCAGGAACGGATGGCCCTATTACGCCAGGCTCACCCCGATGGCGGCTGGATGACCGCGCTAGAGGACACCATGGCCAGCGTCGGCGTTGCGATCGTCGCGGCCCGCCGCGAATCCGCGCAAAGGCTCAGCCGGGTGGCGCAGGACCACGCGGGACCATTCCCCGCCGCTTCGCTCGCCAGCCGCGGTCTCGTCGAAACGTGGCTGGAAGAAGGGCCGGCACTGGCCGCCGAGGAACGGCTGAAGGCGGCGCTGGCCGCCGCCCGCCACGGCGACGCCGAAGCCGGCACCACCAGCATCGGTCCACACCGGTCAGATGTGGACGTGCGCCATCCGGGGAGCGGTCGGCTGGCCGCCGCCTGTTCCACCGGCGAGCAAAAGATGCTGCTGATCGCCCTTGTCCTCGCCAGCGCCGATGTGCAGGGGAGCCGACGCGGCTCGGCACCCCTGCTGCTGCTGGACGAGGTGGCGGCCCATCTTGACGGACGGCATCGATCGGCCCTGTTCGAGCGGGTCGCCCGAACCAGCGCCCAGGCCTGGTACGCCGGCACCGACCGGGCGGTGTTCCGGCCACTGGAGGGAAGCGCCCAGTTCATCGGCCTTCCCGTCGCCGACTCTGCTACGGTGCATCTGCTGCCAACGGCCCATCGGCTCAACGAGAAGAACCGGGTCAACGACAAGAACAAGGAGCGCACGACGCCCGATGACTGAGCCCAGCAGGCGCAAGCCAGCCGAAGTGTACGACGCCACGTCGATCAAGGTGCTGCGCGGCCTTGATGCTGTTCGCAAGCGGCCGGGCATGTACATCGGCGACACCGACGACGGCTCCGGCCTCCACCACATGGTCTACGAGGCCGTCGACAATGCCATCGACGAAGCCCTCGCCGGTTACTGCGACACCGTCAGCGTGCAGTTGAATGCCGACGGCTCGGTAACGGTCAGCGACAACGGCCGCGGCGTGCCTGTCGATATTCATCCGGAGGAAGGGGTTTCCGCCGCCGAGGTGATCATGACCCGGCTGCATGCCGGGGGAAAGTTCGACCAGAACTCCTATAAGGTTTCGGGCGGCTTGCACGGCGTGGGTATCTCCGTCGTCAATGCCCTTTCCGACTGGCTCGACCTCAGGGTCTGGCGTGATTTCAAGGAATACTCCATGCGCTTCGTCGGCGGCGAGCCGGTGGCCCCGCTCGCCGTCGTCGGTCCCGCCCCCAAGGGCAAGCGCGGCAAACCGGTGACCGGCACCCAGCTCACCTTCCTGCCGTCGACTGCCGTCTTCTCGAAGACCGAATTCGACTTCGCGACCCTGGAGCACCGGCTGCGCGAGTTGGCATTCCTCAACTCTGGCGTCCGCCTCCGGCTCACCGATGCGCGTCTGGTCACGCCGCAGATGGTGGATCTGCACTACGAGGGCGGCCTGACCGCCTTTCTCGCCTACCTCGACCGCTCGAAGACACCGCTGATCTCGAAGCCGGTGGTAATCAAGGGCGAGCGTGACGGCATCATCATGGAAGTGGCATTGCAGTGGAACGACAGCTACCACGAGACGATGCTGTGCTTCACCAACAACATCCCGCAGCGGGACGGCGGCACCCATCTGGCCGGGTTCCGCGGCGCGCTGACCCGCAGCGTGCAGGCGTATGCCGCCCAGGCGGTGAAGAAGGAAAAAGTGGCGATCACCGGCGACGATGCCCGCGAGGGCCTCACTTGCGTGCTGTCGGTCAAGGTGCCGGACCCCAAGTTCTCGTCGCAGACGAAGGAGAAGCTGGTCTCGTCCGAGGTGCGGCCGGTGGTCGAAAGCCTCGCCAGCGATCAGTTGCAGACGTGGTTCGAGGAGAACCCGTCCGAAGCCAAGAAGGTCGTCGGCAAGATCGTCGAGGCGGCGGCGGCCCGTGAGGCCGCGCGCAAGGCACGTGAGCTCACGAGGCGCAAGAGCCCGCTCGACATCACGACGCTGCCCGGCAAGCTCGCCGACTGCCAGGAACGGGACCCGGCAAAGAGCGAGCTGTTTCTGGTCGAGGGCGATTCCGCCGGCGGCTCGGCAAAGCAGGCGCGCAACCGCGCCAATCAGGCGATCCTGCCGCTGCGGGGCAAGATCCTGAACGTGGAACGGGCACGCTTCGACAAGATCCTGTCGTCGGGAGAAATCGGCACCCTGATCGCGGCGCTGGGCACCGGCATCGGCCGGGACGACTTCGATATCGAAAAATGCCGCTACCACAAGATCGTGATCATGACCGACGCCGATGTGGATGGCAGCCACATCCGCACCCTGTTGCTGACCTTCTTCTATCGTCAGATGCAGGAGATCATCGGTAAAGGCTATCTGTTCATCGCCCAGCCGCCTCTCTACCGCGCAAAGCGCGGCTCCTCCGAGGTCTACCTGAAGGATGACGCGGCGCTGCAGGAGTATCTTCTCGCCCAGGTCATCGATGAAGGCATGGTGTTCGACGATTTCCAGGGCGCGCAGATCGCCGGCGCCGACCTGCGCCGGCTGGTGGAGGAGGCGCGCGGCATCCGGCAGCGGCTCGAGCGGCTGACCCAGCACGCCCCGATGCGCCTCCTGGAGCAGGCGGCGATCATCGGCGCGCTGGCGCGAGCCGATCTGGAGAACCCGGAACTGACTGCAGAAACAGCGCGCACCCTCGCCCACCGCCTAGATGCCCTGGAGGCACCGGCCGATCGTGGCTGGATCGGCGCGACGCTCCCGGATGGCGGCTTGGCCTTCACTCGAACGCTGCGCGGCGTCGGCGAGCGCCACGTCATCGATGCGCATCTGATCGAATCGATCGAGGCACGGCGGCTGAGCGAAAAGGCCGACAGCCTGCGGAAGACCTACGAACAGCCGGGGACGCTGACGGTCAAGGGAAAGTCCCATCCGATCGAGGGACCGGTCCGGCTGGTCGACACCGTCGTCGAATTGGGCCGCAAGGGCGTCGCCATCCAGCGCTATAAGGGATTGGGCGAAATGAACCCCGACCAGCTCTGGCACACCACCCTCGACCCCAATGCGCGGACGCTCCTGCAGGTGCACATCACCCACACCGATGACGCCGAAGAGGTGTTTTCGACGCTGATGGGCGACACCGTCGAAACCCGCCGCGAGTTCATCGAAACCAATGCACTGAAGGTGGAAAACCTCGACGTCTGAGGGGCCGGGATTGCGGCATGTGCATAATCAGCGCATATTATGCACATCCTTTCCTATGAGGTCCGCATGAGTGTCCGCTTCAATGTCGTCTTGTCCGACGACCTCAACCGCGCCATCGATCAAGCCGCCGAAGAAAGCGAAACCAACAAGAGTGAGATTCTTCGCAAGGCCCTTCAGCTGTTCCTGGCAGCGCGGGAGGGGACCAAGCGCGGCCTGAAGCTGGGTCTGGTGGAGCCGGAAAGCGAGAAGCTGCAGACGGAGATCGTTGGCCTCTGAGCACGATCGACTTGCAAAAGCCGCCGCCCCATCGTGTCTCGGTGGAGCGGGAGGAAACACGCGGCGAACGCTCTGTCCGCCTGTTCAAGGATCTGGTGCTGTTCGGCCTCGCCGGTTGCCTTCGTCATCCTAATCGTCTGGCTCTGTTACGGGACCTTAGTAGCGAACACGGCAACGGCCGAGGAGAAAAAGTGGGCCATGTCCGTCCTGTCGGCGGCGACCGGCGGCATCATCGGCTACCTCATCCGCAAATAGCCGAATCATCCCTCGGGAGGGCTATGCCAGCATCGTTTCGCCGGCGGTGCGACGGCGCCGCGCTTCGGCCAGATCGAGTTGGGGGTGGTACTCAAAATGCGCCAGATCCTTCAGGGCGCAAAAATCACCGCCCCAGATCAAGCCGATGCCGCGACCGAGGACGCCGATGCGGCTCCAGCAGCTGCTGTTCCATACCGGCTTGCCGCCGACGAGCGGCACTACGTCAAAGGCGAGGCCGAAGTTGTGCCAGGAATAGCCGGGGCGAGCATTGGTCACCCGCTTGCCGGGCCGCGTACGACCCTGCGCATAGATTTCCGCCTGCTCCTCGTAGGTGCGCAGTGTCGAGGTGACCAGGAGCTGGATGCCCTCGTGCTCGGCGGCAACCAGCAGCGCGCGGGCCATCTTCTCCACTATGGGATTCAGGTCCTCCAGCCGTCGCGAGCCCATGGCAGCCTCCTCATCCTGGGATGAATTGGCTTATATTCCTATTTTAGGGGCAGAGTCAAGGACACGGCCGCCGGTCCAGAGACCAGCGGCCGCTCGCAATCAGTTCAGTTTCGCGAGGTCGAGGAACCGTGGGCGGAACGCAGCGACTCAGTCGGTGCCGCCGTGCATATCCCAGTAACGCGACGGATCCAGGATCGGCTCGGGTCGGGCCGCCGTGCGGCGAACCCCATCGAACTCGGCCTCGAACGGCAGCGCCGGCGACGGCGTCTCGTCGCTTTCGGTCGATGCCTCATCATAGGGCAAATGTCTCATCGTTTCCGCCTCCCAGCGGCAAAATTGGGGTAACCGCGAACGTAAGTCCGATATGCCTAACGAAAAGTTTGCGCCGCGAACGCTAGCGATGCTCTCTCCGGCCCAACCTCGCCTGCCTCGGCGGGAAGGGTTCCTCGGCGAAGCGCATTGAGCCGTCCGGCAGGCTCGTGGTCACGGCGCAAGGCTCCCTTCGGACTTGCAAACGCGTTTAATTTGAAACGCTAACGAAGCCCATGCCGTCTGTCGATGAAGGAGACCGCATCGGAGGCGTCCACGCCGCCAGTTCCGTCGCTCTTGTCACATTAATGCAACAGGGAGTGTTGCGGCGCAGCATCGCTTTTGCAGCGCGCGGCGAGGCATACGGCCGGCGCCGTTCATTGGTCTCCCCGCGTCTTCGATCGCCCGCTGGAGTTGCGAGATGCGCGGCGCCGAGACGGCGGCGATCGTTGCCACCTGCCGCAGCGGCAGGTTGGCACGGCGGCGAAGCCAACGCGCCTGAGCGATTTCCCGACCCAGCACGGAACCGCTCCCCCATTGAAAGATCCGTTGGCCGTCGTTGCCGCGGCCGCTCACATGATAGAGCGCGCCGGCAAATTCGAAGCGAGGGGACGCGACATGTGACCCCTAGCCTAGCATCTCGGCCAGCCCCCAGGCAAAGGCATGGCCCCGTATCGGAGCGCATCCTGCCGATCCTGACTTTGCGACCTACCGTTCCCCGTGATATCGAAAGAACGCGGGGGGGCAAGAGGCGGCGGGCGGATGAATTTCTTTCACGTTTACAAGCGCGTTCTTGGGCTGTTGCGGGCGGAGCGGGGCCTCGCCATCGGGCTTGCCGTCGCCAACATCGTCGTTGCCGCCCTCTACTACGTGGAGCCGTTGCTTTTCGGCCGCATTGTGGATGTCCTTGCCCGCGCATCGACGCAACCTCCAGAAACGACCTGGAACGACAGTCTGCACGTTCTCGCCATTTGGACCGCCGTCGGCCTCGGCGGAATCGTCGCCAACATCCTCGTCTCGCTGCATGCCGACCGACTGGCGCATCGGCGCAAGCTGGCAGCCATGTCCCTCTACTTTCAGCATGTCCTCAGCCTCCCCCCCGCCTATCACAGCGAGGCCCACTCCGGCCGCCTACTGAAGGTCATGCTACAGGGGGTCGATACCCTGTTCGGAATTTGGCTGGCATTCTTCCGCGAGCACTTGGCGACCTTCGTCGCCATCGTCGTCCTCCTTCCTTTCTCGCTGTTTTTGAACTGGCGTCTCGGTCTTCTCCTCGTCATCCTCATTGCCATCTTCGCTGTGCTCACGGCGATGGTTATCGGTCGCACCGAGAAGGCGCAAGGGACGGTCGAGGAGTATCACTCGCGGCTGGCGATGCGCGCCGGAGACGCCCTCGGCAACGTCCCCCTCATCCACAGCTTCACCCGGCTGGCCGCGGAGGCCCGCTCGCTACAGTTCATCATGCGTCGGGTGCTGGCCGCCCAATATCCTGTCCTCAACCTTTGGGCGGCGGTCAGTGTTCTCACCCGCGCCGCCTCGACGATCACCGTGATCGCCATTTTCATGCTCGGCACGTGGTTGACCCTTGAGGGCGAGGCGACGGTCGGCGAGATCGTCAGCTTCATGGGCTTCGCCACCCTATTGATCAACCGGCTGGATCAGGCGATGGGGTTCTTCTCCCGCCTGTTTTTCCAGATGCCGCTGCTGGCCCAGTTCTTTCAGGTGCTGGACACGGAATCGACGGTAAAGGAAAAGCCGGACGCCATCGCCCTCGCCCGTGCCCGCGGCGACGTCGAGTTCTATCATGTGAGCTACGCCTATACCCGCGAGCAGCCGGCGGTGAACGAACTCACCTTCGCCGTGAAAGCAGGCACCTCCGTCGCCCTCGTCGGCACCACCGGCGCCGGCAAGAGCACGGCGATGGCGCTGCTGCACCGGCTGGCCGATCCCCAGTCCGGCACCATCCGCATCGACGGCATCGACGTCCGCGACCTGACCCTCGATTCCTTGCGCCGCAACATCGGCGTCGTTTTTCAGGATTCGACCATGTTCTACCGGACGATCGCCGAGAATCTGCGGGTTGGCCGTCCCGATGCCACCGATGCCGAGATCGAGGAAGCGGCAAAGCTGGCGGAAGCCCACAACTTCATCATGCGGCAGCCGAAAGGCTACAACACGCTCGTCGGCGAGCGCGGAGTAACGTTGTCCGGCGGCGAACGGCAGCGGCTCGCCATCGCCCGAGCGTTGCTCAAGGATTCACCCATCCTCATCCTCGACGAGGCCACCAGCGCCCTCGATGCGGCGACCGAGGCGCGGGTGCAGAAGGCGTTGGCGGTGCTGATGCAGGGGCGAACCACCTTCGTCATCGCTCATCGCCTGTCGACCGTTCGCCAGTGCGATCTGATCCTCGTCTTTCAGAACGGCCGCATCATCGAGCGCGGCCGTTTCGACGAGCTGGTGCGGCGTGGCGGCGCCTTTTCGACCCTGGTCAGGACCCAGCTCGGCGGCCAGGAAAGCCACGCCGAGGATGCTCCACCAGACCCACACCGCCGCCCGCGATCACCCGCCGGCGGCTCGCCCGCCTCCACGTGAGGCGACCGGGATGAACTTCAGTCTGGACCCACGGCTCGCCGCCGACACCCTGCCCTGCGGGCGGCTGTCCCTCTCCCGGTTGTTGCTGATGAATGATGCCGGCTACCCGTGGCTGATCCTGGTTCCCGAACGGCAGGAGGTGCGCGAGCTGTTCGAGCTGTGCGCGGCGGACAGGATCATGCTGATGGAGGAGATCGCCGCCGTCAGCGCGATCCTGGCGCGGATGAGCGGCGCCCATAAGATCAATGTCGCCGCCCTTGGCAATATGGTTGCGCAGCTACACGTGCACGTCATCGGCCGCTTCGTCGGCGATCCGGCCTGGCCGGGTCCGGTCTGGGGCCGCCACCCGGCCCTCCCCTACCCCGCCGCCGAGGCCGCGGCGATGATGGATCGGCTCCGGTCGGCGCTCGCCGCCGGGTCGATGCCGTTCTCTCCGGCCGCGAATCCGTGACGGCCCCATGCGGCTTCGGAGAAAAGGCGGACACATGCCACGGGACTTGCACCTTAAAGCAGCGGCGGTTGCCGTGGCCCTGATCACCGCCGGAGGTTGCCACGGCATGGATACCGCCAGCTCCGACAGGGCCAATTCCGCTTCCGGCACCCTCGCCGACAGTCGCTGGCTGGCCGAGGACATCGACGGCCGTCCCGTCGCCGCCGGCGCACAAGCAATCGGGCAGGCGACGGTCGAGTTCCAGGGAACGGACAGGATCGCCGGGAGTACCGGCTGCAACCACTATTCCGGCCCGGTGACCGTCGGCGCAGACAGTTTCAGCGTCGGCATCCTCGCCACCACCCGACGCGCCTGCTCGCCGCCGCTAATGAGCCAGGAACAGCGCTTCACCGATGCCCTGACCGCCGCTCGCCGTTACAGCATCGAAGGTGCCACCCTGCGGCTGTTCGATGCCAGCGGCGCCGAGCGGTTGCGCCTCAGCCGGTCCACCGGCCAATGATGAGACAAGGATGACGCGGGGCCCTTGCGCCTGCATCCGGACGCTGGTTGTTTCCCTCCCGCTTCTTGCCGCATCCCCTCTCCATGCAACCGAGTTGACCGTGCTGACCCTTTACGACGATGCCGGCACAACCGCCGACCACGGACACTTCACCAACGTCATGGGGAGTAACGACGGCGCCCGCCTCGTCGTCGAGCTTGCCGACCGCTCTCAACCGGCCGCCGGCGACACCTCCGTCCGTCTCGACTTCCTATTCGGGCCGAACCCGGGGTCCTGGGCCGGACTGGTCGTGGCCAGCGCGCCGGGGTATTGGGGCGACGGCCCCGGCCCCGGTTTCGATCTCGGCGCCGCCGGCCGGCTCATCTTCTCGGCGCGCGGACAATCGGGCGGCGAGCGGATCCGGGTGAAGGTGGCAATCGCCGGCGATACACCGAACGGCGACTCCGCGCCGCTTCCGTTTGATACCGGCTGGCTGACTCTGGGTTCTCAATGGCAGGAGTTCGACCTTGCCGTTGATGGCGACGATCTGCGACGGGTGATCACCCCCTTCGTTGTCATCGCCAACCGGGCGCACAATCCGGCCGGGCGAGCGACGGTCCACCTGGACCAGATCCGCTTCGCACCGGCCGGAAATGCCGGTCGCTGAGCGCCTACTTGCCGGGAGTAATCGGCGAGATCTTAGAGCCACCCACGGCGGCGGCGCCCATCAGCCCCTGCTCACCGAAGGCAAAGCCGATGACCGGCTTGTCGTGGCTCATGGTGGAGGCCTGCTCGCTCGTACCCTGATCAATCCAGGTCACGCCGGCACCGGCATCCGCCGTCCAGCCGGAACTGGTCTGAAATGCCGCCAGTGACTCCTTGGTCATGAACATCAGCACTTGCGAAAATTTCTTCGCGCCCAGCTGCAGGCCGATCGAGCCTGCGGTCAGGCTGTAGTAGCCGACCGTCTTGCCATCGATCTGCAGGATGCCTTCACCATAGGAGCCACCGATCCCCACGGCCGCCTGAGTGATTTCGGGAAAGATCAGGATCCCCTTTGCTTTCTCGCCCACGGCTTTGCAGCCTGATACTTCCGCAAAGCACTGCTTCAGACCCGCCGTCGCAGTGGTCTCCAATTCGCCCGCGGTCGCGGCGGCGGCCGGTGCCGCCTGCACGGCGAAAACTCCCGCCGCCAGCATTCCGAAAACAGTTCCCTTAAGCCACTTGATCATCGTGATCCCTCCGTGTGATTTGGGGACCCAACGCATCAACTGCGCGTTCGTTCCCCAATCGCCTTCCCCGATCAAGCCATGATCGGAGGGATCAGCTCCCCGCCCGCAAAGGCAGGCCAAGCGGCAGCGCCAATTCTCCCTTCTCGGTGAAGGGAACTTCGCCCTTGTCGCCGCCGGCCAGGCGCAACTGGCCATCGAGCGTGTAGGCGATGGTTTTTTCGCTGCCCAGCCGACCCATCGCGGTCAGCAGATCGGACGTTGCGACTTTGACCGGAACGTCGATACGGACCGAGCCGTCGGCCGGCAGCACGAATGACTTCAGCAGTACCCCCGAGCCCATCCGCTGCCCGTTGACGTCGACATCGAAGCTGATTGAGTCGACGGCGAGGTCGCGGTGTTCTCGGTTTTGTAGATCGAGCCCCAGCGTCACCTCCTGGGTGACGATACCTGGCCGGGTCAGCCCAGCGCTCTCCACCGTCACCTCGGGCGGCTTGACATCCGGGCCGATGAGCGAGGAGCATCCGGCCAACACCGCCATCACCAATCCCAGGCTCATCAGGGAAAAGCGGCGACGCGTCGTCGTCGGGAAGGTCATGGAGTTCGCCCTTGCTTGATCCCGGTATTCGATGCTGCCGGCCAGCCGGGCGATTGCGTTATTTGTCGCATACGAAAACACCGGTAGACGCGGGCCGCAAGATGGCGCGTCTACCGGTGTTTCGCAATAGGGCCGGCGATCTCGCCGACCAGTTTACCACCAGACGGGTGCGATACCCTTAATGGTGCAACCAGGCGTCGTCGCCGCGTGGCTGACTTCGCAGCCTGTCGTCAGGCCCATCTGAATTCCACCGGACGAGCATTGAGCCGGCGTGCCGGAGAACGAATACCCATAGACTGGCCCACCCTCATCGCCTTTGTGGGCCCAGCGCTGTGCCTCAACGGTGACACCTGTCATCTTCGACAAGTCGACACCGACCTCTTTCAGGTAGGAGGCGATCGCACTGGCGCACGGCACATCCTGGGCCTGGACCACGCTCCCCACGCTCATCAACATCAACGCCCCGGCGAAGGGGGCCAGCAACGCTTTCTTCATCGTCATGTATCTCCCTACCAGGCGCTTCCCGGAAACTGTGTCCTAGCCTCTCACGCCGCGGCAACCAAGCGGCCGGTACTGTGCGGCGGAACATCGATCGACGACGTCCCCCCTGCCGCGTCCGCAGTATTGCAGGGCCATGCAGCGATCCGTCAAGGGTCGGGGAGTTGCGGACACTTTGTTGCAACGGCGTCGTGCTTTTATGCAACATTCCGCCACTCTCAGCCCGGCGCCGCGGCAAGTCGCTGGCGAAGCTGGCCGAGACATTCGGCGCGGTCGGCGCGGAAACCGCCCTCGGTCCACCAAACTTCCACCTCTCGCAGCAGGCGACCAATCCGCGGCCCGCGCTCCACACCCAACGCCAGCGCATCGCTGCCCTTCAGCGGAAAAGCGACCGGCCGCCAAGCCTCGATCGCCGTCAGGAGTTCGAGCCACATGCGGCCGCGGGCGGGTGGCACGATCCCCCTCTCCACACGCTCGCTCGCCCAGGCGAGAATGGCGATGTCCCGCACCGTCTCCGCACCCCAGCGATAGAGGAGGCGCTTGCATTGCTCTTGATCCATATCCGGCCCGATCGCGAAGGGCGGCGAGACGAGGACGGCGAGACGCCGGCGCTGCCGATTGGACAGGCGCAGGCGTTCGGCAATTCGTCCGCTTCCGTCCGCATCGGTGACGACCAGGGCGGCGAGTCGCCGGATCGCATCCGCAACCACCGTGCCTGACGGCAACCCCGGTCCCTCGAGCCAGGTCAATTGCCGCAGCCGCCCGACGTCGCTTGCCTCGGGAAGCACATGGGCGAGCACGTGGTTGTCGCGCATCAGTTCGAACACCTCCGCCGGATACTCGGACATCAGCGTGCGCAGGAGTTCGACCCGCACCCGCTCGCCCGACAGTAGCGGCAGTCTGTCGGCCATCGCCCGGCAGGCGGCGAGTGCGTCGGCGTCCGGCGGCGGCTTGCCGTAATGGGCGTAGAAGCGGAAAAAGCGCAGCAGCCGCAGCACGTCCTCGCCGATTCGCGCCCGGGCGTCGCCGACGAAGCGGATGCGGCCATGGCCCAGGTCATTCAGGCCGTTGAAGTAATCGTAGACCGCCCCGTCGGGGGTGCAGGACAGGGCATTGATGGTGAAGTCCCGCCGGGCCGCGTCCACCATCCAGTCATCGGTGTAGGCGACGCGGGCCCTGCGGCCATCGGTCTCCACGTCGATGCGCAGCGAGGTGATCTCGTAAGGGTCGCCGGCAACGATGGCGGTGACCGTGCCGTGGTCGATCCCCGTCGGGATCACCCGGATGCCCGCCCGCTGCAGCAACCCCATCACATCCGTCGGCACCCGGGCCAGAGCCAGATCGATGTCGCGAATCTTGCGCTTCACCACCGCATCGCGAACGCAGCCACCGATGAAGCGCACTTCATCGCCTTCGGCGGTCAGCGCCGCCAGAACGGCACGGGTTGCAGGGCGGGTCATCCACGGCTGCGGCTCCAACTGACCGACCGGCTGTGCCGCGACCACGGCGAGATCGCGGCCATAAGGGTCGGCGCCGTGATCGCCGCCGCGGTCGTCGTTGGGGGACATGGTGGTCATCGCCCACTACCCGCCGACATGCCGACGCCGCTGGCCGGCCCTGGCGGTGCGATCATCACCGATTCCGTTCGCCGGCCGCTTCGAAGTGACCGGGTACGACGCGACCATCCTGGACCTGCGGCGGGACGTATCGCTCTTCCCCGGTCGCGTTGGGGTCAACGCCGGCGACAAGGGCGACATAGACGAGGCTGCCGGTGAGAAGAACACCCCCGCAGAGGCTGAGCGCGAACCAGGGTCCCTGGGCGAGGACGCCGCCGCCACCCGCCGTCGCCGCCTTCTTGCGACCGATGACGCTCCACCACAGGAGGTAGAGCAAGGTCGGCAAGAGCAGCGGCAGCGCATACTGGAGGAGGACGCGGCTCATCGACGGCCGACGACGATGTCGCAAAAGTTCATCAGCATGCCGGCTGTCGCTCCCCAGATGAAATGGCGGCCGTAGCGAATAGCGTAAAAATGACGCTCCACGCCTTCGAAGCAGGCGCTGCACCGTTCGTGATTGCGCGGGTCGAGGAGGAACGACAGCGGGACCTCGAACACCTCCGCTACCTCGAAAGGGTCGGGGATGAAGCGGAACGGCGGTGAGACGATGCCGACGACCGGGGTGACGATGAATCCGGTGCGGGTGACATAGGTGTCGAGATGGCCGATCAGGCGGACGAACCGACGCTCCAGGCCCACCTCTTCTTCCGTCTCCCGCAGCGCGGTTGACGCCGGCCCCTCGTCGCCGGGCTCGATCTGGCCACCCGGAAAGCTGACCTGACCGGCATGGTGGGCGAGATGTGCGGTCCGCTGGGTGAACAAGACGGTGATCTCGTCCGGTCGCTCGATGAGCGGGATCAGCACCGCCGCCGCCTTCAACGGCAAGAAAGGAGACATCCCCTCATTGAGGTCGTGATCGCCGCGCTCGGCTTCGATCGCCTGCGGCATCGGCACATCTCGCGGGATCCGACGCCGGCCCTCGAAGCGGCTTTCCACCCAGGTCCGATCGATCGTGACCGTCACCCCGCGTTGCCCGCCGGTCCGAGCGAAAAGAACGCACCGCCGCTCCAGACACCCACCTGCTGCGTGCCGTCCACAACCGCCTCCTCGGCCAGTGCCGCCAGTTCGTAGTAGACGGCGCGGTTGATGCGGGCCTCCCGGCCGAGATCGAGCTTCACGTAAGGCCTCGGCTCGCCGGTGTCCCCATCGATGACTACATAAAGCGGATGCGCCGCATCGATGGTCACAATCTCGTCGACGTTAGTGCGCACGCTGACAAAGCGGTCGTGACCGACCCCACCGAGGTACATCTCCACCGCGAGAAAGGGCGCGTCTTCGACGTCGATTCTTCCCATCTCGGTCGGCGTCACCAGCCAATAGCCCCCATCGTCGTCACGACGCAGGGCGGAAGCGAGTAGGCAGACCATCTCTTTACGCTCAATGGGAGAACCGCGATAATACCAGATGCCGTCCCGATCGATGCGAATCTGAAGCGCATCATGCACCTTTCGACCGTGCGGCACGGCCAGTGGCGCGCCGCTGATTCTCGGCAGCGGCACCGACGCGGTGGATTTCCCGTTGGACCGCAGCAGCAGAGGATCAGGATCACGTTTCGGCATTTGGCGACCGGCCGGATCAAAAGGGGAAAGGGCAGGTGACCACCCTGATGGGTACCCCGCTGGGCGAGCCCGCGTATTCTGCGCACATCGACGAAATAGATCAACTCGCGGCGAAGATCGCCCTCGCCCGCGAGGCCGTCAATCAGGTGATCCTCGGTCAAGAACACGTGATTGATGAGACGTTGACGACCGTCCTCGCCGGCGGCCACCTGCTCCTCATCGGCGTGCCCGGCCTCGGCAAGACGCGGCTGGTGGAGACCCTCAGCATCGTCCTCGGCCTGGAGGCGAGGCGGGTGCAGTTCACCCCCGATCTGATGCCGGCCGACATCCTCGGCACCGAGGTACTGGAGGAGGGCGAGACGGGTGGCCGCTACTTCCGCTTCATCCAGGGACCCGTCTTCTGCCAGCTCTTGATGGCGGACGAGATCAACCGGGCCAGTCCGCGCACCCAGTCGGCGCTGCTGCAGGCGATGCAGGAGCATCGGGTCTCCGTCGCCGGCCACTACCATGCGCTGCCGGCGCCGTTTCATGTCCTCGCGACCCAGAATCCGCTGGAGCAGGAGGGCACCTACCCGCTGCCGGAAGCGCAGCTGGACCGCTTTTTCATGCAGGTGGACGTTGGCTATCCGCAGCGGGACGCCGAACGGCAGGTGCTGGTGATGACGACCGGGCCCCGCGACGCGGAGCCGCGGCAGGCGATGACGGGGGCCGAGTTGCTGGCGGCCCAGCGCTTGATCCGGCATGTGCCGGTGGGCGAGAGCGTCGTCGAGGCGATCCTCGACCTGGTGCGCGCCGGACGTCCCGAGACCAGCCCCGAGCCCTCGGTGCGGGCCCATGTCTTCTGGGGTCCAGGCCCGCGCGCCGCGCAGACGCTCATGCTGGCGGTCCGCGCCCGCGCCGTCGGCCAGGGTCGCCTGTCCCCTTCGGTCGACGATGTGCTGGCACTGGCACATCCGGTACTGCGGCACCGGATGGCGCTTACCTTCGCCGCCCGCGCCGAAGGCATCTCCATCGGCAGCATCATCGACACCCTGTGCCAGCGGATCGCATGACACCGGTCGACCGTCGCCACCGGCGACAGGCGATGTCACCCGACGGCGGCGCCGCATCCTCAAGCCTTCTCGTCGCCGGCCAGACCCTCGCCGCAACGCTGCCGCCGCTGCTGGTCCAGGCCGACCGGGTGGCCGCCACCGTCTGGCAGGGAGTGCACGGTCGCCGCAGGGTGGGGCAAGGCGACGCCTTCTGGCAATTTCGGCCCTATGTGGTGGGTGATCCGCCGCAGCGGATCGACTGGAAGCAGTCGGCGAAATCGGACGGCCTGTTTGTTCGCCAGTCGGAGTGGGAAGCGACGCAGAGCGTCTGGCTCTGGCGGGACGCCTCCGCGTCCATGGCGTATCGCTCCAGTCCCGCCCTGCCGAGCAAGCGCCAGCGGGCCGAGCTGCTGCTGATGGCCCTCGCGGCCTTGTTGGCTCGGGGCGGCGAACACCTGGCGTTGCTGGGCGAGGCCGACCCTCCGGCCACCGGCCGGCCGGCACTGCTCCGGCTCGCCGCCGCTCTCGCTAAGCAGCCCCAGGCGACCGGCGACCTGCCCGCAGCCTCGCCGCTGCCGCGCTACGCGCGCATCGTTCTGATCGGTGATCTCCTCGTGCCGCTGGAGGAGCTCCGCTCCGCCGTTGCCGCCCTGACCGGAGCCGGTGTTCGCGGCCACCTGGTCCATATCATCGATCCCGCCGAAGAGGCGCTGCCGTTCGCCGGAAGGGTGCGCATCAGCGGCACGGAAGCCGAGGGCGAGATCGTCTTCGGGCGGGTGGAATCGGTACGCGACGCCTATCGCGCCCGCTTTGCCGCCCACCGCGACGGGCTACGGGCGATCGTCCGCACCTTCGGCTGGACTCTGCTCACCCATCACACGGATCAGCCGCCGACCGGCGTCCTGATGTCCCTGTTCTTCGCTCTCGCCGGACCACAGGGGGCTAGCGGGCCTTGCTGACCCTGGGGCCCATCGCCTTTGCCCTGCCGTGGGCGCTCGCCAGCCTCCTCGCCTTACCCCTCCTCTGGTGGCTCCTCCGTTTCGCGCCGCCGGCGCCGGTCCACATCCTCTTTCCACCGATACGGCTGCTCTTCGGCCTCAACGAGCGTGAGGAAACCGCGGCCCGGACTCCGTGGTGGCTGCTGGTGCTGAGGCTCGTCCTCATCATCGCCGTCATTTTCGCCGCGGCGAAGCCCCTCTTGCATCCCAGGCCGGGAGCAGCCGGTGCCGGGCCGCTCGTCATCGTCGTCGACGACGGATGGGCGGCAGCCAGAAACTGGTCTTCCATCCAGCAGACGATGTCGCAGCTCATAGGTGCGGCGCAGCGGAACGGCCGCGCGGTGGTCCTGGCAACGACCGCACTCGGCCCCCAACCGACCCCGCCGCCGGCGCCGGGATCGGCGGCGCAGGCAAGAACCACCGCCGAGGCGTTACGACCGAAGCCGTGGCCGACCGATCGGGCGGCCGCCGTCGCTGCCCTAGCGGACGCGGCGGCGACCGGCGGCTGGCCGGCGGGCGAGGTGGTCTGGCTCGCCGATGGCGTCGCCGAGCCGGCCGCCCCGGGACGAACCGACACCAACGCCGAAGCCAACCAGACGCTCGCCAGGCTGACAGGTCGGCTGGCTCCCCTCGGGCCACTGGCCGTTTACCGGCCGCCGCCGGAGGAGCTGCCCGCCGTCCTCTCCCGCTCCCCCGACGGCCAGTCGCCGCTCGACGTCACCCTCCGTCGGCCGGCCGCCGGGCCGTCCATCGCCCTCGGGCTACGTCTCGTCGCCGACGACGGCCAAGTTCTGGCCCGTGAGCCGGTCACCTTCGCCGAGAACGGAACGAGCGTGCAGACGAAGCCCGTGCTGCCGACGGAATGGCTCAACCAGGTGGCGCGCATCGACATCGAGGGCGAAGCGACGGCGGCGTCGGTCCTCCTCGCCGACGATGGCTGGAAGCGGCGACCGGTGGGCCTGGTGACCCAGCTCCCGGCAGGCGGGGAACGGCCGCTGATAGGGACCTTCTTCTATGTGGACGAGGCGTTGACGCCAGTGGCGGAGGTCCGCCGAGGTCCGCTCGCCGATCTCCTCCACCGCGATCTCGCCGTCCTGGTCCTTGCCGATACGGGCACCCTCGACCCGGCGAGCGAAGCGAGCGTCCGCGCCTGGGTGGAAGCCGGGGGCGTTCTCCTCCGCTTCGCCGGTCCCAGCCTGCTGAAGGCGGCCAGCCGCCCCGATCCGCTGTTGCCGGTCGTGCTCCGGCCAAGCGACCGCGCCCTCGGCGGAGCCCTGTCGTGGGGCGCCACCGGCCGTCTCGCTCCGTTCCCGGAAACCGGCCCTCTCGCCGGCCTGACGGCGCCGACGGACGTCGAGATCCGCCGCCAAGTCCTGGCCGAGCCGGGGCTCGACCTCTCCAGCCGCACCTGGGCTTCTCTCGAAGACGGAACGCCCTTGATTACCGGCGCCCGCTCTGGCCAGGGCTGGGTGGTCCTCGTCCACACCACCGCCAATGCGGAGTGGTCAAACCTGCCGCTCTCGGGCGTGTTCGTTCACGTACTGCAGCGAATCGTCGACCTTGGTCGCGGCACACCCATCGCCATCGCCGACGGGCCGCCGCTCCGCCCGCTGGCCACCATCGACGGCTTTGGCGTCCTTGCCGCGCCGCCGGTCGGGGCCGCCGCCATCACCGCCGCCGATTGGCCGACGGCCCGCCCCGGCCCCGGACATCCCCCCGGCTATTACGGCAATGAGAACGGCCGCCGTGCCCTCAATCTCAGCGCCGGCCTCGCCCCCGTGCACGCGCTCGGTCCCTTCCTGGCCGGCGTCGCCGAACGGGGATACGCCGCCGGCGACGAGCGCGACTTGCGGCCGTGGCTCTGGGGAATCGCATTGCTTCTCGCCTTGGTCGATCTCGCCGCCAGCCTGGTGATGCGGGGGCTCATCCGCTTGCGGCCGGCGGTTCCCGCCGCTGTGGTGGCGATCACCCTCGCCGGTGGCGATGTGACCGCTGCTGTGGCGGCACCGACGGTCGCTCGCGAGGAGGTCGTCGCCGCCGACGGCTCCGCCCCACCGGCAGCGCTATCGACGCGCCTTGCCTATGTGCGAACCGGCGATGCCAATGTCGATGCCATCAGCGAGGCGGGACTTACCGGGCTGTCGGGCGTCCTCAACCGGCGGACTGCGACCGATCTCGGGCCGCCCGTCGGCGTCGATCCCGCCAACGACGAGCTCGTCTTCTATCCGCTCATCTACTGGCCGTTAACCTCCACCGGCGCGGTTGCCAGTCCGGCGGCGGCACGGCGGATCGCCGCCTACTTGCGGACCGGCGGCACCATCTTGTTCGACACCCGTGGTGCCGCAGGCGGCGATCTCGGCGCCCTCGCCAAACAGCTCGACCTGCCGCCGCTGGTCCCGGTCGGCAACGATCACGTCCTCAAGCGCGCCTACTATCTCCTCGACGATCTGCCCGGACGCTGGTCCGGGCGTCCCCTGTGGGTGGAGCCGGCGAGTGAAACCGTGAACGACGGCGTCTCCTCGGTCATCGCCGGCAGCGCCGATTGGGCCGGGGCGTGGGCGGTCGACAGCAACCGACGACCGCTGTTGCCGGTGGTGCCGGGCGGCGAACGGCAGCGGGAGATGGCGTATCGGTTCGGCGTCAACCTGGTGATTTACGTGCTCACCGGCAACTACAAGGCGGACCAAGTCCATCTGCCGACGATCCTGGAGCGGCTGAGCCAATGACTTGGTCAATGGGCGGGCCACTGACCGGGCAGATCGTCATCGCCCCGCTCTGGCCGCTGCCCCTCCTTGCCGCCGTCGCCGTCGCCGCCCTGCTCCTGCTCGCCCTGACCACCTTCCGCCGCGGCCGCGGGGTGGTCTGGCGAATACTGGCATTGCTGGTCCTGTTCGCCGCCCTGCTCGACCCGAAGCTGATCGAGGAGGAGCGCGTCGCCCGCCCTGACGTGGCGCTGATCGTCGTCGACGAGTCGCCCAGCCAGCAGCAGGGGGACCGCCAGGCGACGACCGCGGCCGCCCTCGACGCGCTGACCCGCTCGCTCGCCGCCCTCGACCAGGTGGAGACGCGCGTGGTTCGCGTCGCGCCAGCCACCGATGCGGCGGAGACGCGGCTGTTCGAGGCCACCGATCGCGCCATGGGCGACGATGTGGGCGGACGCCTCGGTGCCGTGTTCATGATCACCGACGGCCAGGTCCACGACGTTCCGCAAACCCCGCCGGCGTGGTTGCAGGCGCCGCTGCATGTCCTCATCAGCGGCCGGCGCGACGATCGGGACCGCCGGCTGACCATCGAGCAGGTCCCCGCCTACGGTATGGTGGGCGAGACGGCGGCCGCCCGCTTCCGGGTCGACGAACTGGGCGCCGCCGAAGCCGGCGAGGGACGGGCAAAGCCGGTCGCGGTCCGGGTCAGCATCGACGGCAATCCCGCCGCGACGCTCACCGTGCGGCCGGGGGTCACCGAAACGTTCGCCTTCCCTCTCGCCCACGCCGGGCCGACGGTGGTCGAATTTGCCGTCGACGCGGCGGCGGGGGAGATCTCCACCGTCAACAACCGGGCGGCCGCTGTCGTCAGCGGCGTCCGCGATCGCCTGAAGGTGCTCCTCGTCTCCGGGCAGCCGCACTCCGGCGAGAGGGTCTGGCGCAATCTGCTCAAGTCGGACCCGGCCGTCGATCTGGTCCACTTCACCATCCTGCGGCCACCGGAAAAGGACGATGCGACCCCGCTGCGGGAGCTGTCGCTGATCGTATTCCCGGTGCAGGAGCTGTTCGAAACCAAGCTCGACGACTTCGATCTGATCGTCTTCGATCGCTACGCCCTGCGCGGCGTGCTGCCGCTGCCCTATTACGGTCGCATCGCCGATTACGTGCGCCGGGGCGGCGCCCTGCTGCTCGCCGTCGGCCCGGAGTTTGCCGGTCGCCAGAGCCTCTGGCATACGCCGCTCGGCGAGGTGCTGCCGGCGGAGCCGACCGGGCGGATCATCGAGCGGGGCTTCCAGCCGGGGATCACCGATCTCGGCCATCGCCATCCGGTCACCGCCGACCTGCCGGGAGAGCGTGCCGCGGGCGCCGGCCCGGTGACGACGTGGGGGCGGTGGTTCCGCTTCGTCGAGGCAACCGCCGGCGACAATGCCGCAACCCTTCTGCAGACGCCGGACGGCCGTCCGTTGCTGGTGGTCGAGCGCGTCGGCGAGGGTCGGGTTGCCCTGCTCCTGAGCGACCAGATCTGGCTGTGGGCGCGCGGTTTCGAGGGGGGCGGACCGCATGGCGAACTCCTGCGCCGGCTGGGTCATTGGCTGATGAAGGAGCCTGAACTTGAGGAAGAGAGCCTGACCGCGACCGCCGCTAACGGTCGACTCGTCATCATCGGCCGCAGTCTCACCGAGGGTGGTCGGGAGGTAACGGTGACCGCGCCCTCGGGGCGAGAGGAGCGTGTCCATCTCGTCGCCGGGAGCGACGGCATCGCCCGCGGCGACGTGCCGACACCGGAGTCCGGGCTCTGGCGGGTGACCGACGGCACCCATACCGCACTGGCGGCTGCCGGACGAGTCAATCCGCGGGAGTTCGCCGATCTGCGGGCGACGGACACCCTGCTGTCGCCGCTCGTCCGTAGCACGGGGGGCGGCCTCGCCTGGCTCACCGACAACGGCACCGACTTGCAGATGCCGGACATTCGCCGGGTCAGTGCCGGCGCCGCAGCCTCCGGCGATGGCTGGCTCGGGGTTAAGCGCAACGAGGCCTACACGGTAACCGGCGTCCACCAGGTCTCGCTGCTGCCCGGTCTCGCCGTCCTCGCCCTCGCCTTCGCCCTGCTCGCCGCCGCCTGGTGGCGCGAGGGCCGTTGATCCGCTGGCCGATCGGGCGACGGCTATTCGGCGACGGCGCCGAGAAAGATCTCGCTGACCTTGCCCTGGGCAAGGCTGATGATCAGACCGCCGTAGATGGAACCGGCGACGATGGTCTTGCCGCGCCGGGTTGCGCTGCGATCGAGAAAGGGCTGATAAGCCGCCAGTACCTCGTCCTCGCTCGTGCCGACGCGGATGCCGCGGCTCGTCGCCAGCTCACTCGGCTGGGAAATGACGATGGCGGTCACCGACTTGGTGCCGCCCTTGCTGCTCGACACCATGTCCAGCTCGATGCCGCAGGCGGGAAAGGAGAGCTTCTGGCCCCAGTCGTCGGTAGCCTCGAGAAAGGCCTCTTTGCCCCGGCTCACCGGGCACGGGATGGCGGCAATCGCTTCCTTTTCACCAAGACCGATGTGAAGCGGGCCGATCCGTTCCTCCCGCAGCAGGCAGAACTCGTCCAGGTCCCGCTTCTTCACGCCCTTCTGGGGTATGCACTTCGCCAGCGCATCCTCGCTGGCAGCCGGCGACGAGGCGACATTTTCCGGTGGGTCGGCTGCGGTGGCAACTGCGGTCGAAGCCAGGAAAACCGCGACGGCCAAGAGTCGCCGCAATGCCCGATCGGATCGCCTCGGCATGCCTCCACCCCTGTCTTGCGTCACCGTCGCCGTGCTCCGGGCGAGCATGGGTGCATAGCACCAGCGGCGCAATTGGGGGAAGAGACAAATTCCTGGCGCGGCCGAAGCCACACGGAGCCCACCGCAGTAGGTCGCAGTCGCTCCCGTCAGTCGCGCGTCAGTCGCCCCTCGACCGCAACGACCAATCAGGCCGATTCAAATTGCGATCTCGCCTCGGCGCCAAACTCGTGCAGCTTCTTGATCAATTCGTCACGGGTCAGGACGACGTTGCGCGTCTCGAAATCGGCGAGGACCTTGCGGATGACGTCCTCGTCCCCCGGCAGCTCCAGGTCGGCAGCGACTACCTCTCGTGCGTAGGTGTCCCGTTCATCGGCCGGCAGTCCCAATGCCTCCGCCGCCCACACCCCCAGCAACCGGTTCCGCCGTGCCATTACCCGGAAGCCCGTTTCGTGGCGGGCCGCATGCTCGTGTTCGTGGTGCCTACCCTTGGCTTGGTGGATCATGTGCTCCTCCGTCATTGCAACGGCGTCTCATGCGCATCGGCCGTCTTGCGAAGAATTGGTCGGTCATACATCACCGTCAATCCCCCGGCCACTCCGAGAGGGCGAAGGAAAGCAACACCGTCACCCGAGGGGTTGCTCGCGGTAACGGCCTCCCCATCTGCGAGAGGAGGAAAGGGAGCCCGGCCCATACATGAGACTGCGCATCGCCCCTGTGATCATCGGCTTGCTGCTCATGGCTTGGCCGCCGTCACACGGGACCTTATGGGCGGCGGAACCGCAGTCGCTGCCGGAGGCGTCGCCCATCGCCGCCGCGGCCCTCGTCGCCAACACGCAAGACGTGGTCCCCGGCCGACCGTTCGACGTGGCGCTGCGGCTGAGACTGCCCGACGGTTGGCATACCTACTGGCGGAACACCGGCGATGCGGGCGCCCCGACGGCGATCGCCTGGACACTGCCGGCTGGCTTCACCGTTGGCCCGCTCGCTTGGCCGATCCCCACCCGCTACGTCACCGGCCCGGTGGTCAGCTATGGATTGGCCGGGGACGTCTGGCTGCTGACGCGGATCACCCCGCCGGCGGACCTCCGCTCCGGCAGCACCGCGACCCTCACCGCCGAGGCCGATTGGCTCGTCTGCGCCCACATCTGCATTCCGGAAGCGGCCACCTTGTCGCTCCGGCTACCGGTCGCCGCCGCGGCGCGTCCAGCCCCGCCGGAGCTGCGGCAAGGCTTCGATGCCGCCCGCGGCAAGCTCCCCGAGCCCTATCCGCGCACGGCGACGGTCGGCAAGGACCGCGACCGTCTCCTCCTCGACGTGGAGATGCCGGCCGCGGCCACCGTCGCCATCGACGAGGCTTGGTTTTTCCCCGACCGCTTCGGCGTGATCGACAATGCAGGCGCGCAGACGCATGAGCGCACCGGCCAAGGTCTCCGCGTCATCCTTCCCCCTGCGGCGCCCCCATCAACACCCGACGCCGTTTCCGGCGTCCTTGTCCTCAAGCGCGCAGGCGAACGTCGCGGCTACAGCATCACGGCCAGCAACCGGTCCTGAAGGGAAATCAGCATGGGCGAAACCGGAATTATCACCTCGCTCGCACCTTGGCGCCGCCGTCTGGCGATGACGGCGGTCACCCTTATCCCAACGGTCGCCGCGCTAGCCGTGGGCGTCGCCGTCGGCGCCGCGGGTCCGGTCGTGGGCCAGCCGGCGCCCCCTTTCAGCACTACCGACACCGACGGCAGAACCGTCTCCCTCGCCGATCTCAAGGGGCACACGGTGGTCCTGGAATGGACCAACCATGAGTGCCCGTTCGTCGGGCGCCATTACGGGTCGGACCAGATGCAGGCGCTGCAGGCGGCGGCCACCGCCGATGGCGTCACTTGGATCACCGTCATCTCATCGGCGCCGGGCGAGCAGGGATCCGTCTCCGCCCCCGAGGCCAACCAGCTCACTGCGACCCAGGGCGCCAAACCGACCGACGTGGTTCTAGACCCGGAAGGGGTGATCGGCCGCGCCTACGGGGCGAAGACGACGCCACACATGTTTGTCATCGATCCGACCGGCATCCTCGTCTACGACGGCGCCATCGACGATCAGCCACGCAACGCCGGTGCGGATCCGGGCCACGCCCGCAATTACGTGAAGGAGGCGCTGACGGCGGTCAAGGAGGGTAAGGTGCCGGCAGTCACCGCCACCCAGCCGTACGGGTGTTCCGTCAAGTACAAGGGCTGAGTAACGCGTTTGCAAAGGCTTGGCGGCGGCCTCGTCAGCCGCGCCGGTGAGGATCGGCGCAGGCCGCCATACGTCGCTGGATCAATCGCGCTCGATCCTCGAAGGCCGTCACCATGCGCGCCGCCGTCGTCGGCAGCATCGCCTCGATTCCTCGCTGCAGCAGCAGGGACCTCACTTCCCAGGTCATGGTCACCGTCACGTCGGCGCCGGCGCCGTCTCGGATCGGGATAAAATCCCAGCGGATGCAGAAGGCTTTGAACAGCGGATCAATGGAAGAGATGTCGATGAAATCGGGCCGGTTCAGGCGGGTGTGGGTGCGGAACCGCTCACGCACGAGTCCGATGCCGATCTCCTGTTCGGTGAAGTAGCCGCCCTCCTCGCGGGCATAGACGCGGGCCGCGCGCCACAGGGTCAGAAACTCGGGATACCGCTCCACGTCGGCGACCAGATCGAAGAGGGTGTCTGCCGGTACCGATACCATCCGCCGTTCCCGATGACTGGTCATTGCCGCGGACGCCTCGCGGGCCGGTCCCGGTTCGCCCCGGACCGCCCTACTCGGCAGCGCGCTCGACAGGAGGTCGCCATCTGAGCACCGGTTGCCGGGCCGCCCGCGTCTCGTCGAGGCGACGCCGCGGGGTCAGTCGAGGTGAGGCGTGGAAGAAGTCGGCATCGCCGGCACGGGCACGGCCAGCCAAGCCCCGCATCGAGCGGATGAACTGGTCGAGCGTCGCCTTGCTTTCGGTCTCCGTCGGTTCGATCAGCATCGCCCCGTGCACCACCAGCGGGAAATAGACGGTCATCGGGTGGAAGCCCTCGTCGATGAGCGCCTTAGCCATATCTAAGGTGGTCACTCCCGTCCCATTGAAAAAGCGGTCGTCGAACAGGGCCTCGTGCATGCAGGGTCCATCGAACGGCGCGCTGAAAACGTCCTTAAGCTGCGCCATCACATAGTTGGCATTCAAGACCGCGTCCGCCGAGGCTTGACGGAGACCATCGGCACCGAGGGAGAGCATGTAGGCCAAGGCGCGGACGAACATGCCGAACTGGCCGTGGAAGCCCTTGATGCGGCCGATTGGCTGCACCCCGTCCGGCGCATGCTCGACGAGCCGCAACGTGTCTGCACCCGCGTCGGCGGCGACGTACGGCAATGGGATGAACGGCGCGAGCGCCGCAGACAGGACCACCGGACCGCTGCCTGGCCCGCCGCCGCCGTGTGGCGTCGAGAAGGTCTTATGCAGGTTGATGTGCATGGCGTCGACGCCCAGGTCGGCGGGGCGCACCCGGCCGACGATGGCGTTGAAGTTGGCACCGTCGCAGTAAAAGAAGGCACCGACGGCGTGGGCGGCGGCGGCTATCTCACGGATGTCGGTCTCGAACAGGCCGCATGTGTTGGGGTTGGTGACCATGATGGCGGCGACGCCGGTATCCAGCTTCGCCTTCAGCGCCGCCAGGTCGACCCGGCCGCGGGCGTCGGCTCCGACCGCCTCCACCTTGTAGCCGCAGGCGGCGGCGGTCGCCGGATTGGTGCCGTGGGCCGATTCCGGCACGATGACCCGGCTGCGCCGATCACCCCTTGCCTCCAGTGCCGCGCGGATGGTCATCAGCCCCACCAGCTCACCGTGGGCTCCAGCGGCGGGCGGCAAGGCCACCGCCGGCATCCCGGTCAGCGTCTTCAGCCAGTGGGCGCAGAGATCGATGACGGCGAGCGCCCCCTGCACGGTGGAGATTGGCTGCAAGGGATGTAGATCGCCCAGGCCCGGCAATCTCGCGATCGCCTCGTTCAGCCGCGGGTTGTGCTTCATCGTGCACGACCCGAGGGGGAAGAAGCCGGTGTCGATGCCGTAGTTCTTCTGGCTGAGACGCAGATAGTGCCGGACCACCTCGGGCTCGCTCAGTCCCGGCAGACCGACGGGACGCTGCCGCTGCAACCCACCGAGGCGCGGCATCTGGCGATCGAAGGCGGCGGGCGGTTCCGGCAGATCGACCGCGGTCATCGCCGGCGATCCCTGCTCGAAGATCAGCGGTTCCTCGATAACGAGGCCGCGGTTGCCACTGATGGTGGGCGGCGCGCTGTCTTTCGCCCTCATCGCAGGACCTCGCGTAGCCCCTCGGACAGCCGCACCATATCGTCGTCGGTATTCATCTCGGTGGCGGCGACCAGTAGCAGCGGGTCCGCCGACGGCTGTTGGGGATAGAACCGGGAAAGCGGCAGGCCGGCGAGGACGCCCCCGGCGGCCAGTTGCTCGACGACTGGGGCGGCCGGCCGCGGCAGCCGGACGGTGAATTCGTTGAAGAAGGTCTCGTTGAGCACCTCGACGCCGGGAACCATGGCCAGCCGGTCGGCGAGGGCAACGGCGCGCTCATGATTGAGCTCGGCCAGCCGGGTGAATCCCCTTTCGCCGAGAAGGGTGAGGTGGATGGTGAAGGCGAGCGCGCACAGCCCGGAGTTGGTGCAGATGTTGCTCGTCGCCTTGTCGCGGCGGATGTGCTGCTCACGGGTGGAGAGGGTGAGGACGAAGCCGCGCCGGCCCTCGCCGTCGACGGTCTCGCCGGCCAGCCGGCCGGGCATCTGGCGAACGAAGCGCTCACGCGAGGCGAATAGGCCGACGGTGGGACCGCCGAAACCGACGGCGTTGCCCAGCGACTGTCCCTCGCCGACGACGATATCGGCGCCCATGTCGCCGGGCGACGTCAGCAGACCGAGGGACAGCGCCTCGGTGACGACGGCGATCAGCAGCACCCCGGCGGCCCGACAGGCGGCCGCCAGCGGCGCGAGATCGTGCAGCCGGCCGAAGACGTCCGGCGTCTGGACGACCACACACGCCGTCGCCGGATCGATCGTCGCCGTCAGGTCCTCGTTCCCATCACCAGCGCCGGCGAGAGCGGGCGGGGCGGCGACCACCTCCAGGCCGAGAAAGCGACCATAAGTGGCTGTCACGTCTCGGTAGTGGAGATGCAGGCCGCCGGCGAGCACCACCCGCGTCCGCCGGGTCAGCCGTCTCGCCATCAGCACCGCCTCGGCGCAGGCGGTGGCACCGTCGTACATGGACGCGTTCGCCACCTCCATGCCGGTGATCAGCGCCACCTGAGTCTGAAACTCAAACAGGTATTGCAGCGTCCCCTGGGCGATTTCCGGCTGGTAGGGCGTGTACGCGGTCAGGAACTCGCCCCGCTGGATCAAGTGATCGACGGCGGCCGGGATATGGTGGTGGTAGAGGCCGCCACCGAGAAACGACGGGACCTGCGACGGCGCGACATTGCGCGACGCCAGATCGCGAAAGATGCGCTCGACCTCCAGCTCGCTGCGGTGATGGGGCAGATCGACCGGCCGGGAGAGAAGCGCGTCCGGCGGCACGTCCCCATAGAGATCGTCCATGGACGCGACGCCGATCGCCGCCAGCATCGCCTCTCGGTCCGCATCGGTCAGCGGCAAATAGCGCATCAGGCCACGCTCGCCACGTGGGCGGCGTAGGCGGACTTGTCGAGGAGGTCCTCCAGTTCGGCGACATCGCTGATACGGATGCGGAAAAACCAGCCGTCGGATTCCGCCGCTGTATTGACCCGGCCCGGATCCTCGGCCAGCGCCTCGTTGACGGCGATGACTTCTCCCGACACCGGCGCGTAGACCTCGCTCGCCGCCTTCACCGACTCGACCACCGCCGCCTGGGTCCCCTTAGTGACCTTACTGCCGATCTCTGGAAACTCGACGAAGACGATGTCGCCCAACTGCTGCTGCGCATAATCGGTAATCCCGATGGTGCCCAGCTCGCCTTCGGTGCGGATCCATTCGTGCTCGCGGGTGAAACGCAAGGCACCCATTGCATCTCCCTTTCTTCTCAAACGGGTTTGGCGTAGCGATGTTCGACGAATGGCATGCGGACGACTTGGCCCGCCAGCGGTTTGTCACGGACGACCACCTGCACCGGCGTCCCCGGCTCCCACCACTTCCTGTCCACGTACCCCATGGCAATGGGCTGGCCGAGGGTGGGCGACAGGGTGCCGCTGGTCACTCGGCCGATGGCTTGGCCATCGCCATTCAGGATGGGCGCACCGGCTCGTGCCGGTTGCTTGCCGTCGAGGCGAATGCCCACCCGCCGCCGCGCCACCCCTTCCACCAGTTGGCCGAGGATGGTCGTAGCGCCAGGGAAGCCGCCTTGGGTGCGCCGACGCTTGTGAACGGTCCAGGCGAGCGCCGCCTCGATGGGCGTTGTCTCCTCGTCGATATCGTTGCCGTAGAGGCAGAGCCCCGCCTCCAGGCGCAGCGTGTCGCGGGCGCCGAGGCCGGCCGGCGCCACCTCCGGTTCCGCCAGCAGCAGACGGGCCAGCGCCTCGGCATCTTCCGCTTCGACCGATATTTCGTACCCGTCCTCGCCGGTGTAGCCCGACCGGGAGATCCAGCATTTGATGCCGCCGACGGTGAGCGGCTCAGAGGTCATGAACAGCATCAGCCGCGCCGCCGGCGCCAATCGGCCGAGGACGGCGGCGGCGGCCGGCCCCTGCAACGCCAGGAGCGCCCGCGTCGGCTGCAACTGCAGTTGGGCGGCGGCCGAGCCGGTATGGCTGGCGATGTGGGCGAAATCCACGTCCTGGCGGGCGGCGTTGACGATCAGCCAGACGTAAAAGCCGCCCTGGATCAGCATGATGTCGTCGACGATGCCGCCGCGGGCGTTGGTGAGCAGCGTGTAGCGCATGCGTCCTGCCGGCATGTCTTTCACGTCGCCGACGACCAGGGTCTCCAGCACGTCCGCCACATCTTCACCGATGAGCATCGCCTGGCCCATATGCGAGACGTCGAACAGCACTGCCTTGGTCCGCGCGTGCCGGTGCTCGGCCAGGATGCCCTGATACTGGACCGGCATCTCATACCCGGCGAAGGGCACCAGTCTCGCCCCCAGCTTCTGATGCAACGCGAACAGCGGGGTACGTTTCAGCGGGGACGGTGGAGCGCCGGACATGGATGTCGCCGATTCAGCTGGCATGGACGAACCTGACACAAGCGGCTCCCAGGGACGCCGTCCTGGCGCCCCCGGGGAAATCCCCGCTCGCGACGCTACTGTACCGAGCCAGGCGGCTGGATCAAAGCACCGCCGACATCGCCGCTCGCGGCGCGCTTGCGGTTGTAGTCGATTTCCTCCTGCGTCAGCTGGAATCCGACCAGGATTTCGTAGCCGCGGGCGCCGATCTTTTGCGGATTGGGAACGTCGATGGTGATGGGGGGGTCGTCGTCACGCAGCACCACCCGATTACGGCTGCCGGAAAAGTCCATCGCAATCGGGAAGATTTGCTTAGTGAGAATGGTCTCGCTCCCGTCGACGACGCTGACGAAATAGTTGAACCGGGCCTGGCGATCCTGATTGGCCGGGCCACGATTGGCGACGAGGACCGGTGCGACCACGACGACGGAGATGGGGTTGCCATCCCGCTTCTGATCGCGACAGGCGGAGACCACGTCGGCGATCTCCGCCTCGAAGTCCATGTCGAGGATGTCACGACCGCCGCCAGGCGCGAAGCGGGTGAGTGTTCCGGCGCCATTGAGCACGGCGACGCGGGGACAAGCGGGGGGCTTCTCCTTCGACGAACACGCGGCCAGCGCCCCGGTGAGCAGCGCGGCCGTAAGCAGCGCGACGGGGATCATCCGTCGCCGCGAGACCAAGGCGCCGACGGGTGCGGGCGGGCTGGAAGTAACGTCCGGTAACGGCATGGGGGCTCTTCTCGACGAGAGGTTCGGCGCGGCTCAGACGAGGCTTCCCCGAACGGGCCAGCCCTCGCCGAACCGCGTAAAACGAGACTATCGTCCGCCGGATACTCGTGACAAGATAGGTTTATGGCTGTCTACACTGAGCTTGCCGACGAGGAGGTCGCGGCCTTTGTTTCCGAGTATCGACTCGGGCGCGTTCTCGCATGTAAGGGCATCGCCGAGGGGATCGAAAACACCAACTATCTGCTGGTCACCGAGGGTGGGACGTTTGTGCTCACCCTCTACGAGCGGCGCGTCCGCAGCGAGGATCTTCCCTTTTTCCTCAACCTCATGGAGGACCTGGCGGCGAAAGGAATTCCTTGCCCGACACCGGTCCGCGGGCGCGATGGGGTCGCCTTGCGCCGGGTGAAAAACCGGCACGCGGTGATCGTCACCTTTCTGGCCGGGATGTGGCCGCGGCGGGCGACACCGCGCCACTGCGCTGCCGTCGGCGAGGCGTTGGCACGCCTGCACCTGGCCGGCGCCGATTTCGCCATGCGGCGTAGCAACGACCTCTCGGTAGGCGCCTGGCGGTCGCTCCTGGAAAAATGCGCCCATCGTCGCGAGGAGGTCGCGGCCGATCTGGTTGAGGAGATCGGCGAAGAACTGGACGTGCTGGAGGCGCGCTGGCCGACCGCGCTGCCGACGGGCGTCATCCACGCCGACCTGTTTCCGGACAACGTCTTTTTCGACGGGGACCGGCTGAGCGGTCTGATCGACTTCTACTTCGCCTGCACCGACTTCTTCGCCTATGACCTAGCCATCTGTCTGAACGCGTGGTGCTTCGAGACCGACGGCAGCTTCAACGTCACCAAGTCCAGGCGGCTGGTCGCCGGCTATCAGGCGGTGCGGCCGCTCACCGTAAGCGAACTGGAGGCCCTGCCGCTGCTCGCCCGTGGCGCCGCCATGCGCTTTTTGTTGACCCGGCTGTACGACTGGCTGCACACCCCCCGCAAAGCCCTCGTTACGCCGAAAAACCCAGTCGAGTACCTGCAGAAGATGCGGTTTCACCGCGGCGTCCGTACTTTGGGAGAATATGGCCTCGATGTCGATCGCGCTGCATGACCTTAACGTGGTCGAGTTGTTCACCGACGGCGCCTGCCTCGGCAATCCTGGTCCCGGCGGTTGGGGCGTGATCCTTCGCTGGCGCGGCGTGGAGAAGGAGCTGTCCGGCGGCACTCCCTTGACCACCAACAATCGGATGGAACTGACCGCCGCCATTGAGGGGCTGTCGGCGCTGCGCCGTCCGTGCAGCGTTCGCATCTATTCGGATTCGACCTACGTGCGCGATGGGATCACCCGCTGGATCAACCTGTGGCGCCGCAACGGCTGGCGCACCGCCGATCGCCGGCCGATCAAGAATATCGACCTGTGGCAGAAGCTCACGGAGACGATGGTCGGTCACGAGGTGGAATGGCACTGGGTGCGCGGCCACAGCGGTCACGCGGAAAACGAACGGGCGGATCAGCTCGCCCGCAGCTCCGCCCGCCGTCAGCGGGCGGAGCTGGTGCGCGCCGAAGCCGTCCCGTCGTCTCTCGTCTTCGATAGCTAAAGTTCGGCCAGCATCGCCTCGACGCTGGTCTTTTCGTAGGTGCCGGGCGGGTCGATATTGAGACGCTTGACCACGCCATCCTCGACCAGCATGGAGAATCGCTGGTTGCGCAGGCCGAGGCCCTTGCCGGTCAGATCCAGTTCGAGGCCGGTCGCCTTGCACAGCGCCGCATCGCCGTCGGCAACCATCTGCACCGCGTCGCCGGCGCCGTGCTCCTTGCCCCAGGCGTGCATGACGAAGACGTCGTTGACAGCGGTACAGACGATGGCATCGACGCCCTTCGCCTTCAGATCGGCCGCGTGCTGAACGAATCCCGGCAGATGCGCTTCCGAGCACTTGGGCGTGAACGCCCCAGGCACGCCGAAGAAGGCAACCGTCTTTCCCTTGAACAGATCGTCGGTCATCACCGGCTCGGGGCCGCTGGAACCCCAGCACATTAGCTTGACCGCCGGAATCCGATCGCCCACTTGGATGGTCATCAGGCTCCCCCTTTTCTCGTTGATATGAGACGACGGTTATCGATCCGTCGCTGCACACATATGGCCGCGGCCTCGGCGAAAGAAAGCCCCCTGTTGGCCGACCGCCGGAAAATCAGCGACGCGCGAGCGCCGCACGACGATCGCCTGTGTGAGTGGCAGCGGCACGATCCAAGGCATCCAGCACCATTTCCGTGTTCAACAGCTCCGGCAGCGCTTCCCCCGCCGGGAGTCCCGGTCCGTATACGGCATCGAAGGGAATGCCGTAGCGGCCGAAGCCGGCCAGGTAGCGGGCGATCCCCTCGTCCTGGCTCGTCCAGTCTCCCCGCATCGCCGTCACGTCGGGACCGGAGAGGCGGCCGCGAACGGGGTCGCGGGCGAGGACCAGGTGCTCATTGACCTTGCAGGTGAGGCACCAGTCGGCGGTGACGTTGACGAAAACGACTTGGCCGGCCGCAACCAGCTGCGAGATGCGGGCGGGATCGAACGGCTGCCAGCCGGCAGCCTGGGTAGGCACTGGCGGGTCCTGACGGGGCACCAGGAAGGCGGCGATGGCGAGGCAAAGGACGACCGCCGGCGCCCGTCGCCGAATGCGCGGAAAACGCTCCTGCTGGGCAAGGGCGAGCACGACGATCACCGCCAGCACGATCGCGGCAATGACCAGGGCGAGCATTGGGCCGCCCTGTGCGGCGAGGACGAACAGCAGCCAAACTGCGGTCCCCATCAGGGCGAGGCCGAGGACGCGGCGCAGCCGGGTCATCCACGGCCCCGGTCTCGGCAGCCGGGTCGCCAATCCCGGAAAAGCAGCCACGGCCAGATACGGAAGGGCAAGGCCGGTGGCGACGCAGGCGAAGACGAGCAGAATCTCCATCGGCCCGCTCGCCAGCGCGAAGCCGATCGCCGTCCCGAGAAAGGGCGCCGAGCAGGGCGTCGCCAGCAACGTGGCCAGCGCCCCGGTCAGGAAATGCCCGGTGAGGCCGCCCCCCTCGTTCCCGGAACGCAGGGGGCGGTGACCGACACCGGCCACTGAGACGCCCGTCGCCAGCCATCCCGGAAGCCCGATCTCGAACCAACCCCAGAGATTGCAGGCGAACAGGGTCATCACCAACGCCATGGCGATCAGAAACCACGGCCGCTGAAACTGCAATCCCCAGCCGGCCGCTGTCCCGGCGGCCTGGAGGGCGATCAGCACCGCCGCCAGAACGAGGAACGAAAAGGCGATACCGGCGGCGGAGGCCAGGAAGCCCAGGCGGACACGGCGCCGATCACCGCCGCCATGACCGATCACCGAGAGCAGCTTGATGGACAGCACCGGTAGCACGCACGGCATCAGATTGAGGATCAGGCCGCCGAGCAGGGCGAAGACGATGATCAGCGCCAGGGATCGATCCACCGCCATCACCGCTGGCGGCGCCTCGACGGCGGCACCGACGGCGAACACCCCTTGCTGCTCTAGGGCGCGATCACCATCGATCAGCGTCAGGGTCAGCGGCTGACCGGCCAGCACCGTTGCCGGCTCCGTGCCGAGGACCGGCACGCGCAGGGTCACCGTCCTGCCGTCACCGCTCCGTTCAACCGACGGCGCGGCAAAGGCCAACTCCGCCGGTCCTTCGACAAACAGATCCGGAGCGACGAAGGGCTCGGCGGCACGGACGCGGACGAGGAGACGGGGCGGTGTCTCGTCGCTCAAGGTTACCTCGTCGACACCTACATGGCCCGGACCGAAACCGACGGCCGCCGCACGAGGGACGCGCTCGGCGAAGGCGCCGATAATGGCCGCAAAGGGACCCGGCCGGGCCGCACCCGCCCCCACCCTGAGCGCGAGGGAGACGGTATAGGGGACGCAAATGTCCTTGCAGGTCAGGTAGTCAACGCTGGCGACGAGGCCAAGCGACGTCCCCGGTGTCGTCAGCCGGGCATCAAGCGGCAGGACGACGTGGTCCTCATAGCCGATCGTCTCAAAACCCAGCACCGTAAAGCGTTGAGGGGCGGGCCACAGCACGCGGACGTCGGCGAGGTTGGTCGAGCCGCTCCAATCGATCCGCGGCGGGAAACCGGCATCGCCGGGAGATCGCCAGTAGATCTTCCAGCCCGGCGCCATCGCGAACTCGAGGCCGAGCGGAACCGACATGCCTTCGCCGACGCCGTCGACGGCGGCGATCAGCCGCACCCTGCCGTGCTCCGTCTCCACCCAGGCGGACGCCGATGCGGAAGCGACAGCCGGTGCCCGATCGTCGGCGGTTGCGTGGGTTGCGAGCACCATCAACAGCGCGACCGCGAGAGCGATGCCACGGCAGATGCCAGCTGTTTGTGAACGGATGATCGGCAAAGCGCCTCGGACGGGTCTATGGGTGGCCGTCGATATGTGGGGCCGGGTGACGGGGCGCGGCAACATCTGCCTCCTCACGACATCTTCACGACCGGGAGATACCCTTCCTGCCGGCGAAGAATGGCTATTTCTGGCCGGTGCGTCGTGGACAACCGCCTGCCAGCCTGTGCTACACTCACGTTCGGGGCCATCAACGAGGACAGGACGGCGACGCGGTGGCACTCCAGGACGATACCTATCTGGCGGGTCAGCTCCTGGTGGCAATGCCGGGAATGAAAGATCCGCGGTTCGCCAAGACCGTCATCTACATGTGTGCCCACAATGCCGAAGGCGCGATGGGCCTCGTGATTAATCGGAGGCTCGAGCAGATTAGCTTCGATGATCTGCTCAGCCAGCTCGGGATCGATGCCTCCCATGTTCGCGAGCCGATCAGGGTTCACTTCGGCGGTCCGGTCGAGACGGGCCGCGGCTTCGTCCTCCATTCGCCGGATTACTCCCGTGACGGCACCCTCGTCGTGTCGGAGCAGGTCGCGCTGACGGCGACGATCGACATTCTCCGGGCGATCGCCGCCGGCGAGGGGCCGAAGCATCATCTCCTCGCCCTCGGCTACGCCGGCTGGGGACCCGGTCAGCTCGACACCGAGATTCGCGCCAACGGCTGGCTCCACGTCGCCGCCGACGAAGGCCTCGTCTTCGGCCCGGTCCTGGAGGAGAAGTGGGACCAGGCGATGGCAAAAATCGGCATCGATCCCCGGATGCTCTCCGACGCCGCCGGCCACGCCTGAGGCCGATCGGCAGGGCGCTGGGCCTACGCCGGCTGTGGCCGCGTAGAGCCGGATCAGCCAACTGACTGTGTCAGTGGCGCCTCAGGAGGCGAGGGCCGCGGCAACTTCCGCAAACGCCGGCACCTTGTCGATTGGCCCGAGGGCGGCCAGCGTCGGCGTCGAGGTAAGCAGCCGCGATGCGGTGCGGATCACCGCGTCCCGATCGACGGCTTCGATGCGGCCAACGGTTTCCGCGAGCGGCACCGGCCGATCGAACACCATGAGCTGCCGGGCAAGTTGCTCGCACCGTGCGGACGTGCTCTCCAGGGACATCAGGAGTCCGGCCTTGAGCTGGGCACGGGCACGCGCCAATTCATCCGCGCCGATATCGGTCGCCACCGCCCGCATCTCGCTGCAGAGCAGTGGGACCAGCTCCTCCGCCTCCTTCTCGCCGGTGCCGGCGTAGATGCCGAACAGGCCGATGTCGGTGTACGAGGCGGGAAAGCTGTAGATGCTGTAGACGAGACCGCGCTTTTCCCGCACTTCCTGGAACAGCCGGGACGACATGCCGCCGCCAAGAAGGGTGGACAGCACCGACATGGCGTAGAAATCGGGATCGCGGAACCCCAGTCCCTCGAACCCGAGGACGATGTGAACCTGCTCCAGATCTCGCGCCTCGCGCCAGTCGCCGCCGCCATAGGCGGCGGGCTCGCGGGCGCCGCTGACGCTGTTGGGCATATGGGCAAACGCCGCCGTCGCCATTTCCACCAGCGCATCGTGGTCGATGCGGCCGGCGGCGGCCAGAATCATTCGGGGCGCCCCGTAATGTTGGCGCATGTAGCGAACGAGGACGTCACGGGTCAGCTCCTCGATCCGTTCCGGTGATCCAAGCACCGAGCGACCGAGCGCCTGGCCGGGAAAGGCGCGCTCCTGGAAGCGATCGAAGATGATGTCGTCGGGCGTATCTTGCGCCTGCATGATCTCCTGGATTACGACGGTGCGCTCGCGGCTCAGCTCGTCTGCATCCAAGGTGGCGTTCTGCAGGATGTCGGCGATGATGTCGATGGCGAGGCCGGCATTGTCCTTCAGCACCTTGGCGTAGAAGGCGGTGTATTCGCGCGAGGTGTGGGCGTTGAGGTGGCCGCCGACCGCCTCGATCTCTTCGGCGATGGCGCGAGCGTCACGCCGGCGGGTGCCTTTGAAGACCATGTGCTCGAGGAAGTGGGAAATGCCGTTGACCGTCGCCGCCTCGAAGCGACTGCCCGCCTCGACCCAGACGCCGACGGAGACCGTCTCCACGTGATCCATGGGATCGGTCGCTACCCGCATGCCGTTGGCCAGGGTCGATACGCGAATCCGGCTCATTCGTTCTTCCTTGCCCGCTCTCCGGCGGTTGCCCGCCACTACAATCCGCCGCGGCTGCCGCCGACGGCGGCGGCGATGCAGCCTTCGATCTCCTTCACCTCGGCGCCCACCGTGGAATAATGCTCTTTTCGCGTAAAAAGATCGACGAGGCGCTCGGGTAGCGGCGGCGCCGTCCCAGTCGCCGCTTCGACCGCTTGCGGAAACTTCGCCGGGTGCGCGGTGGCGACGGCAACGATCGGGCCCTCGACGCGGGTGCGGTACGCCCGGGCGGCGGCGACGCCGATCGCCGTATGGGGATCGATCAGCACGCCGCTGCGCGCATACGCCTCCCGCATGACCGCCGTCGTCGCCTCATCGTCGAGCCGGTGGGCCGCGAACACCTGCAACGCCTGCCGCCAGCGCGCATCGTCGACGGCGAAGCTCCCGGCGTCCCGGAATTCATCCATCATCCGACCGACGGTGGCTCCATCCCGATCGTACAGCTCGAACAGATACCGCTCGAAATTGCTCGACACCTGAATATCCATGCTTGGACTTAAGGTAGCATGGACAATGGCCTTTTCCATCTTTCCGCTAGAAAAAAACCGCGTGAGGATGTCGTTGCGATTGGATCCGACGATTAGCCGGCCGATCGGCAGGCCCATTTTTCGCGCCGCCCAGGCGGCGAAGACGTTGCCGAAGTTGCCGGTCGGTACCGCGAAGTTGACCGTCTGGTCAGGCGCGCCGAGGTTGAGCGCGGCGTGCACGTAGTAGACGATCTGCGCCGCAATCCGCGCCCAGTTGATGGAGTTGACCGCGGCCAGCCGATACCGATCGCGGAACGGCCCGTTGTTGAACAACGCCTTTACCAGCGCCTGGCAGTCGTCGAAGGTTCCCTCGACGGCGATGTTGTGGACGTTGGCGGCGTCGACGGTGGTCATCTGCCGACGCTGGACTTCGGTCACCCGTCCCTTCGGATGCAAAACGAAGATGTCGACGGCCGCCCGATCGCGACAGGCCTCGATCGCCGCCGAGCCGGTGTCGCCGGAAGTGGCGCCGACGATGGTGATCCGCTCGCCGCGCCGGGCGAGAACGAGGTCGAACAGCGGGCCCAGCAGCTGCAGGGCATAGTCCTTGAACGACAGGGTCGGCCCGTGGAACAGCTCCAGCAGCCACAGATCGTCGTCGCCGGGAATCCGACGCACCGGCGCAATGTCCGGCTGGTGATCAAAGCGCGCGTAGGCGCCTTCGCACAGGCCGACCAGGGTCGCCTCGTCAATCGCCGGGGCGGCGAACAGGGACAACAAACGCGCCGAAAGCTGCGGAAAGCTCAGCCGGCCGAGTTCGCGAAACTGCGCCGGCGTAATCTGCGGCCATTCCGCCGGCAGATAGAGCCCGCCGTCGCGAGCCAGACCGGCCAGCACGACATCGTCGAAGGCAAGGCCGGGCGCCCGGCCGCGGGTCGAAACATAAAGCACCGGCGCACAGGTCGTCTGTGATTCTACAAGCGGAAGGCAGGCTATAGGGGGTTACCCGCGACGGCGCAAGACCACGGGCGAGTTCACCCGCCGGCAGCGTCCTGCGATTAAAGCTCAGTTCAGGTGCCAGATGCCCAGGACGAGGGCGGCAGCGAACAGCGTCCAGGCGAGGTACGGAACAAACAGCCAGCCGGCAATGCGGTCGACCCGGAAAAAGGCGACCGTCGTCACCGCGATCGCCGCCAACAGGACGACGATCTCGATCAGCGCCAGCCCGGGACTACGTAGGCCGAAAAACAGCACGGTCCACAGGAGATTGAGGGTCAGTTGCACGCCGAAACAGGCGAGCGCCACCGCCACCTCCGGTCGTCCTCCGTGTGACCAGATGCGCCACGCCGCCACCGCCATCATCAGATAGAGCGTCGTCCACACCGGAGCGAACACCCAGTCGGGCGGGGTGAAAGCGGGCTTCAGCAGACCCGGATACCAAGTATCCGTGCTGCTGTAGGTGATGGCGGCGCCGATGAACGAGACACCGAGACAGACGGCGACGAAAGCCAGCAGGACGACCAAGCTGCGGCGTTCCGGCGGCGGGCCGTGGGATCGAAGCATGTCGAGCAATGAGGTCATGCGCCGTCAGAGACGGCGACGACGCCAATGAGGCAGGCCACCCCGGTGCCGCCCAGGCCACAATAACCGCCCGGATTTTTCGCCAGATACTGCTGGTGATAATCCTCGGCGAAGTAGAAGGGTGGTGCCGGTGCGATCGCGGTGGTGATGGCGCCGAACCCCGCTGACGACAACTGCTCCTGGTACTCACAGCGGGACGCCTCCGCCTCCGCCCTCTGTCCCTCGGTCTTGCAGAAAACCACCGAGCGGTACTGGGTGCCCACATCGTTGCCCTGACGCATCCCTTGCGTCGGATCATGGCTCTCCCAGAACAGCTTCAGCAACAGTCGGAAATCCACCCGCGCGGGATCGTAGACGACGCGCACGACCTCCGCATGGCCGGTGCGGCCGGAACAAACCTCTTCATAAGTGGGATTGGGCGTGGCGCCGCCGGCATAGCCGACCGCAGTCGAAACCACGCCCGGCGTCTGCCAAAATTTGCGTTCGGCCCCCCAGAAGCATCCCAGCCCGAACACCACCGCTTCCAGCCCGGCGGTAAACGGTCCGGCGAGCGGCGCTCCGGTCACAAAGTGGCGGTCGGCGACGCGCATCCGCTGCGGTCGCCCCGGCAGGGCTTCCGCCGCGGTCGGCAAGGTCTTCGATTTCGAAAAGCTCCACATATTCGCCTCGCTCCATTGTCTCTGCTGATATAAGGAGATGAGAGCGGCATGGCGGACGGTGACCGTCACGATGGCGCGATCTTCGGTTCGCGTTCCGGCGAGCGCAAGGGAGAGGCTGCATGAAGGTTGGAATTATCGGCGCCGGTCTCGTCGGTAGCGCCGCCGCCTATGCTATCGCCTTGCAAGGGGTGGCGAGCGAGGTCGTGCTTGTCGATCTCGATCCCAAACTGGCACAGGCGCAGGCCGAAGACATCAATCATGCGGTTCCCTTCGCGGCGACGGTGACGGTGCGCTCGGCCGACTATGACGGCCTCGACGGTGCGGATGTCGTCATCATCGCCGCCGGCGTCAACCAGAAGCCGGGGGAGAGCCGGCTGGAGCTGCTGGATCGCAACGCCAAGGTCTTTGGCCAGGTGGTTCCCTCGGTGCAGGCGGCGGCTCCCGATGCAGTGTTCGTCATCGCCACCAATCCCGTCGACATCATGACCCAGGTAGCGACCCGCATCTCCGGGCTGCCGGTTTCGCGCGTCGTGGGATCGGGGACCATCCTCGACACCGCCCGCTTCCGCGCCCTGCTCGCCCGCCATCTCGGCATCGCAGCCGCCTCGGTACACGCCTATGTCGTCGGCGAGCATGGGGATTCCGAAGTGCTTGTCTGGTCAAGCACGATCGCCGGAACGATGCCGGCGTGCCTGTTCGCGGAACAGGTGGGTCGGCCGCTGACCGACGCGGTCCGCGCCACCATCGACCACGGCGTACGCACCGCCGCCTACACCATCATCGAGGGCAAGGGAGCCACCAACTACGGCATCGGCGCCGGATTGAGCCGGCTGACGCGGGCGATCCTGCGCGACGAGCGAGCGGTAATGACGGTTGCCATCATCAACGACGAGGTCGGTGGCGTCCGGGACATCGCCCTGTCGCTGCCGCGGGTGATCGGGGCGGGCGGCGTCATCACCAATCTTGATCCGGAGATCGATGCCGCCGAGGACGCCGCCCTCACCCACAGCGCCGAAACACTGAAGGAACTGGCGGACGCTCTCGGCGTCTGATCGCGATTTAGGCCGGCACCCGGCTGATGCTGCCCTGTAGGTCCTGCAATTCGATGAAGTTGTCCGCCTGCCGGCGCAGTTCGTCGGCGACCATCGGCGGCTGCGAGCGGACGGTGCTGACCACGGTCACCCGCACGCCGCGCCGCTGCACCGCCTCGACGAGGCGGCGGAAATCGCCATCACCCGAGAACAGGACGACGTGGTCCAGGTGCTCGGCCATCTCCATGACATCGATGGCGAGCTCGATATCCATGTTGCCCTTGATCTTGCGCCGGCCGAAGGCATCGGTGAATTCCTTCGTCGGCTTGGTCACCATGGTGAAGCCGTTATAGTCAAGCCAGTCGATGAGAGGCCGGATCGGCGAATATTCCTGATCCTCGATCAGCGCGGTGTAGTAGAACGCGCGAATCATGTGCCCTTTCGTTGCAAACAGGTCGAACAGCCGTTTGTAGTCGATGTCAAAATTCAGTGAGCGGGCGGATGCATACAAATTGGCTCCGTCAATGAACAACGCGATTCGCTCGTCTGGGTAAAAAAGCATCGATTTAATCCAATATACCGGGGCGCAGGGAAGATGTTAAAGGCCTCAGTCGAGTGATGGATCACACAGGCGGATCATTGGGTTTTTTGCCTTTTTATTGTCGACCGATGCCTGGCACGCAGCACAGCCTCCCATGGCAGCGGTAACGTTGATCGGAATGGGGGGCAATCTTGCCTCTCCATCCCACGGAGGTCCGGTTGCCGTGCTGGAGGCCGCGCTGGCGGCGGTTGCCGGCACGATAGCAGAGGTAACCGCACGGTCGAAATGGTATTGGTCGGCGCCGATGCCGCCGGCGGCGCAACCCTTGTTTGTCAACGGGGTGTGCGCCCTCGAAGCAACGACGATGTCGCCGGCTCGGTTGCTGGCCGCCTTGCACGCAATTGAGGCCCGTTTCGGGCGCGTCCGCTCGGTGAGCAACGCCGCCCGCGTCCTCGATCTCGACCTCCTCGTCTGCGGCGAGCGCGTTCTTCGTCTGGCCGATGGTCTGGTCCTCCCCCATCCGCGTCTGCATCAGCGCGCCTTCGTCCTTCGTCCGCTCGCCGACATCGCCCCCGGCTGGCGGCATCCAGTGCTCGGTCTGTCGGTGGAGACGCTTCTCGCCGGGTGCTGGGATCAGTGGCTGACGCCGCTGCCCGCGCCGAACCACACCGGCGGAGATTTGCGCCCGGCGAGTCGGAATCCCCATATGTGATCGCAGGGCGATCCTGATGAGAGTGAGACGATGAACGAGATTGCTGCCGACCCCCCCGCCGCCGGCGCCCCCCGCGCCGCCACCGACGCAGCCGCCTACAGCTTTTTCAGCCGCGATACGGTGCGCTTTTCCGACATTGATCGCTATCGGCACATCAATAACGTCGCCATCGCCACCTATTCCGAGACCGGACGGGTGGAGTTCGCCGAGTTCGTCTGGCCGGGCTCCACCTCCGGCGACAACGACGGCTGGGTGATCGCCCGCCTCACCGTCAACTTCCTCGCCATGGCCTATTATCCGGGCGACGTCGTCATCGGCAGCCGCGTCGAGCACATCGGCCGCACGTCCATCCGCCTCGGCCAGGGAATGTTCAAGGACGGCGTCTGTTTTGCGACGGCGGAATCGATTCTGGTCTGGATCGACATGGCGTCCGGCGGCAAGCCGGCGCCACTGCCGGCGGCCCTCGTCGAGCAACTGCGCCGGCACCAGACGTAAGGACGCCCAGCCGACGTGTTCAGGCCGATCTTCCTGCTTCTCCTCATTCTCAGCATCGGCGTCCTCATCGCCGCCGCCCAACCCCGGGACGAGCCGGTGACGGCCCGGTCGCACCCCACGCCGACGCACCCCGTGGCTGGCCCCGCGGCGAACGCCCCAGGGAACCCCGCCCAGCCGCCCTCTCCCGGCAACCGCCTGCTGGACCGAATCGAGGCCGGTGGCTCGCTCCTCGCCACCGCGGCGGAGGCGGCATGGTCGCGCGCCGAGACCGAGGCGATGGGGCTGCTGCTGGCGCAAGGTGCTCCCTATCTGACCGATTGGATCGGCAAGGCGCGCCAGATGGCGCTGGCGCAGGGGACGGAGCCCATCCCCGCGGACATCCGCGGCCAACTGCGCAAATACTATCCCGACGATGTTTTAAAGACGGTGCGCTGGCGCGTCGGCCTGGGCGCCGACGGCACGCTGCCGGCGCGTCTCTTCGAGACCTATGGCCGGGCGGTGACCCTCGACAACGTCATCATCTTCCGCGACGACGCCAACGCCCGCGATCCGGTGATCTGGGCGCATGAGATGGCGCACGTGCAGCAGTACCAGCATTGGGGGATCGAGGGGTTCGCACGCCGTTACGTGGAGAACTTCCGGGCGGTGGAGCGCGACGCGTGGGAGGTGACCGGTAAATGGGCCGCGCGTCAGGGCGATCCGCCGCCACCGTGAGCGTCCACGTCGTCGACGGGGCGGCAGCGTGTTTCGCGGCTGAGGGCGACAAACAAGGTGGCAAGCGCACACCACGCCGCCATCAGCAAGAAGCCATTGCGGTAGCCGTCAAAGTCGTAGACTGGCACCCCGTTGGCCGAAGCGCCGCGCCAGGAGAATTCTAGCACCAGGCCGATCACCGGCTGCAGCAGCATGGGTCCCGCCATCACCCCCATGTTGCAGACGCCGGAGACGGTGCCGGCAAGGGACGCGGGCACCGATTCCTTGATCTGAGCGAAGCCGATGATGATCCCGCCAGCGGCGAAGCCGCCGACGATGACGGCCCCCGTCAGCAACCAGACGGGAAGCGCCGGCAGGGAGGCGAGAATGCCCCAGGCCAGCGCCGCGGCGGCGCTCGACGCCACGTAGAGCGGCTTCCGCCGACGGAGGCGGTCGGACAGCCCGCCGAGAATCGGGCTGCCAACCCCCCAGGCAATGAGGCCGGCGGACGTGATCATCGCCGCCGAGGTGGGCGCCAGGTGGTAGTGGGTGGTCAAGAACGGCAATCCCCACAGTCCGCAAAAGGTGGTCGCCGAGCCGGCCAGCGCCCCCGGCGCCATCGTTAGCAGCCATGTATTGCGATAGCGAAGAACCGTGACCAGGGCCGTCCCCACGCTCCGCCAGCGGAAATGCCCGGCAGACGCGGCAGCGGCGTAACCCCGATAGCCGGCCTGTTGCGGATTGTCGCGGACGATCAGCCAGACGAGGACCGCCTGCACGAAGGTGATGACGGCGAGGCCGGCCATCACCGGTCGCCAGCCGAAACCGTCGATAAGCAGGCGCAAGGGCACTCCCGCCGAGACACCACCGGCGATGCCGAGGAACAAGGCCATGCCGGTGATGGTCGCGAAGTAGCGGGACGGGAACCACTGGGAGGCGAGCTTGATCAGCGCCACCCAAGCGACGGCAACGGAAACCCCGATGAGCAACCGGCCACTCGCCGCCCAGCCGACGCCGGGGGCGAGGGCGAAGACGAGGGTGCCGACGGACGCCACCAGGGCGCCCGACGCGATCAGACGACGCGGACCCCACAGATCGGCGAGAAAGCCGGTGGGGATCTGCATCGCCACGTAGCTGTAGAAGTAGAATGCCGACAGGTGGCCAAGGGTGGCGGCGCCGATGGCAAAATCCACCATCAGCCGGTCGCTCATCACCGCCGGCGCCATCCGCTGGTAGAAGCCGATGAAATAGAAGATCGCCGCTATGCCCCAAATGAGGGCTGACCGGGACAGCGGTGGTAGTGGCAGCAGATCCTTGTTGTCGGCAGCGGCCACGGATCGCGGCAACGTAAGATCAGCCCTGTTGCCAGGGCAACCCGTCCGCCTTCCAGCCGGCGAACTGGCCGCGGTGGCCCGCCTCGTTCTTGTCGCCCTCGAAGCCGGTCGTGACGTTGTAGCAGGCGGTATATCCCTGCTTGGTCATGGCGATGGCGGCCGCACGCGAGCGCGCACCCGAGCGGCACATGAAGAACAGCGGCGCATCCTTGCGCAATCCCAGGGCGGCGATGTGCTGAGCGAACGACGCGTTGACCTCCATCGACGGATAGAGGGCCCACGGCACCAGCACCGGCTCCTTGCCGATGCTGCTCAGGTCGGCCACGCCGACGAACGACCATTCGGCCGGCGTGCGCACGTCGATCAGGGTTGCACGCGAGTCCTCAGCGAGCTTGCTCCAGGCTTGCTGCGGCGTCGCCTCGCCGGCGTATGGTTGCTGCATCGTTGCTTCTCCCTAAACGGCTGTCTCGAGACAGCTTCGTTGTTTCAACGGTGGCCGGACATGCGCCGCGCCTCCACCTCACCCACCACCGCCAGCATTTCGGCGAGGCTCGTCAGCTTGCGGCGCGGCGCCGGCCCTTCGGCGGACGCGACCTCCGCCTCGTCAATACGACGCCAGTCCGCGAACGTCACGAAGCGAACGTTGCATTGGTGCAGCGTCCGCTCCAGCGCCGGCCGTCCCGCCTTGGTCGACGCCTCGACGTCGGCAAGGATCTGCGAGGCGCACTCCACGCCGTCCGGCTTGTTGGAACCGATGACGCCGGTGGGTCCCCGCTTCGCCCAGCCAACGGCGTAAAGGCCGGGGGCGATCCGCCCGCCATCATTGGTGATGCGACCGCGGTCGACATCGAACGGCACCCCTGGAATGGGACTCGCCCGATAGCCGACGGCGGAGACGACCAAGTCGGCGGCGATGGTCTCCTCGTGGCCGGTGCCGACGGCGCGATCACCCTCGACGCGGGTGCGCTCCACTCGAACGCCCTCCACCCGGCCGCTGCCGACAATGGCGAGGGGGGCGGTAAAAAAGCGGAAATGCAGCCGCCGCCGGGCGTCGGCGCCGCTGCGGCGGGCGAACTCACGGAACAGGGCCATGAGCTTGTCCTCGCCCCGGCGCCCCCGCGGACCGGGATCGGTCGCCGTCGCAGCCGACTCCGGCTGTTGCGCCAGATCCGCCGGATCAACCAGGGCGACCGCCTCGGCTAAGCCGCCCGCCTCCCGCAGTTCCGCCGGTGCGAACTTGGTATCGCGCGGTCCACGCCGGCCCAACAGCCAGACGTCGGTGACGTCGGCCGCCTCGATCGCCGCCAGGGCGTAATCGGGGATGTCGGACGCGATCATCTCCGCCCGCGAGCGGACAAGGATGCGGGCGACGTCGAGGGCGACGTTGCCGTTGCCGACAACCACCGCATTGCGACCCAGCCGCGGCTTCAGATTCCGGAAGTCGGGATGGCCGTTGTACCAGCCGACGAATGCGGACGAGCCGTAGACGCCCGGCAGCTGCTCACCCGGAATGGCGAGCAGCCGATCGTGGGGCGATCCGGTGGCGAGGACGACGGCATCGTAAAGGCGGAGCAGCTCGTCCAGGGTCACGTCCCGGCCCACCTCCACATTGCCGTAGAAGTGAACCAGGTTTTCGAGGACGGTTTGCTCGAACTTGCGGGTCACCTGCTTGGTGCTTTGGTGATCCGGAGCCACCCCGGCGCGAACCAAACCATAGGGGGTCGGCAGACGCTCAATAATGTCGATGCAGGCGGACCCGCATCGCTCCAGCAGGGCTTCCGCACAATAAAAACCGGCCGGTCCGGCCCCGACGATGGCAACCGATATCCCCACGCACCCGATCCTCAGTCGGAGCGGGTGCGGAGGCACCCGCCCACGGTTGCCGCATTCGAGACGCCCGGTCAGGCCGGCTTCAACCCGCCACCACCCAGGTATCGCTGCCACGGAGGAGAGCGTTGAATTGTTCCGTCTGCGCCCCGCCCGTCTGCTTGCGGTGAAAAGCCTCGTCGAGCGGGACCGACGGATCGGCGTAAAGGACGCCCAGCGCCACCGGCATCGCCGGCGGCTGCAGCGCCGCCAGCATCGTCGCCAGCGCCTTGTTGGCCTGATCGTGAACGACGATGTCGCCCTCGCTGACGCCGTCCTCGCCGACGGTGACCGCCTCCAGGGCAATCGTCTTCGGGTTGAAGCGGAGGCCGCGGCGGCCGTCGGCGCCAAAACGGAGTGGCTCCCCGTGGCGCACCAGCAGCTGGGTGCTCGCCGCCACATCCTTCTCGGTAAAGCCGGCAAAGACGCCGTCGTTATAGACGATGCAGTTCTGGAAAATTTCCACGAACGACGTGCCCCGATGGGCGTGCGCCGCCTTCAGCACCTCGACCAGGTGCTTTTGCTGGGTGTCGATGGAGCGGGCGACGAAGCGGGCGCCGGCGCCGAGCGCGAACAGCGCCGCTGAGATGGGCCGTTCGAGCGAGCCGCCGGGCGACGACGGCGTCCGGGTGCCGGTGCGTGAGGTCGGCGAGTACTGCCCCTTGGTCAAGCCGTAGATTTCGTTGTTGAACAGCAGGATTTGCAGATCGACGTCGCGCCGCAGGACGTGCAGCAGGTGATTGCCGCCGATGGACAGCGCGTCACCGTCGCCGGTGGCGATCCACACGTCGAGGTCGGGATTGGCCAGCTTGACGCCGGTCGCCACCGCCGGCGCCCGGCCGTGGATGGTGTGAAAGCCGTAGGTGGCCATGTAGTAGGGAAAGCGGGACGAGCAGCCGATGCCGGAGACGAACACCGTGCCGGCCGGGTCCGCGCCGAGATCGGCGAGCGTCTTCTGCATCGCCTTCAGGATGGCGTAGTCGCCGCAGCCCGGGCACCACCTGACCTCCTGGTCGGTGGCGAAGTCCTTGGCCTTGCGAGCCGGTGGCGCGGCGGGGACGGGAGAGATGACGTTCATGGTTCCGGTTCCGGGTGCGCTCAGTGATCGAGGCGTTGCCGAACTGCCGCTTCGATCTCCTCGATCTTGAACGGCTGACCGGCAACCTTGTTGAATCCTTCCGCCGGCAGCAGATAGCGTGCCCGCAGCACCGCCAGCAGCTGTCCCTCGTTCATCTCCGGCACCAGGACGCGCTCGAAGCCCGCCAGCAGTGTGCCGAGGTTGGCAGGGAAGGGGTTCAGGTAGCGGAGGTGAATGTGGGCGACGTCATACCCGGCCTCCAGCAGCGAGGTGACGGCGCGGCTGATCGGCCCATAGGTGGACCCCCAGCCCACCACCGCCAGCCGTCCGGAGCCGGGACCGAGATCGATGGTCTGCGGCGGGATGTCCTCGGCGATGCGGTCGATCTTCGCCCGCCGCAGATCGGTCATCCGCTGGTGGTTCTGCGGATCGTAGGAGATGTTGCCGGTGGTGAAATCCTTCTCGATGCCGCCGATCCGATGCTCCAGCCCCGGGGTACCGGGCACCGCCCACCGCCGGGCGAGCGTCTCCGGATCACGCAGGAATGGCTGGAACCCTTCCGGGTCGCTGTGCAGCCGCGCCGGCGTCGGCGTCATCGCGCCCACATCGGGAATGCGCCAGGGCTGCGCCGCGTTGGCGATATAACCGTCGGACAGCACGAGCACCGGTGTCATCGAGCGGGTGGCGATGCGCACCGCCTCGATGGCGACATCGAAGCAGTCCGCCGGCGCCGACGCTGCAAGGACGACGAGCGGGCTCTCCCCGTGGCGACCGTACAGCGCCTGTAACAGGTCAGACTGCTCGGTCTTCGTCGGCATGCCGGTGGAAGGACCGGCGCGCTGGGTGTTGATGACCACCAGCGGCAGCTCCACGGCGACGGCGAGGCCAAGCGCTTCGCCCTTCAGGGCGAGGCCAGGCCCGGAGCTGGAGGTCACCCCCAGCGAGCCCGCGAACGAGGCCCCGATCGCCGCACAGCAGGCGGCGATCTCGTCCTCCGCCTGCAGCGTCTTGACCCCGAGGGCGCCGAGCTTGGCAAGGGTGTGCAACAGGGGCGACGCCGGCGTGATGGGATAGGAGGCGAAAAACATCGGCAGGCGAACAAGATGGGTTCCGACGACCAGCCCGAGGGCGAGCGCCTCGCCGCCGGTGATCGTCCGGTACAGTCCCGGCGCGAGGGGCGCCGGCGCCACCGTGAACGACGGCATGTCGCCGTGCAACTCAGTCGTTTCGCCGAAAGCATGGCCGGCATCGAGCGCCGTCAGATTGGCATCGACCAGGATCGGCTCGTCAGCGAAGCGGCGGCGCACCCAGTCCCGTGTCGGCTGGCGGTCACGGTCGAACATCCAGTAGACGAGACCGAGCGTCCACAGGTTCTTGCAGCGCAGCGCGTCATGCTGGGACAGGCCCAAGGGCTTCACCGCCTCCAGCGTCATCTTCGAAATGTCGATAGCGATGGTGCGATAGCCGTCGAGGCTGCCGTCCTCCAGCGGGTTGCTGGTATAGCCGGCCTTGCGCAGGGTGCGGTCGTTGAAGGCGCCGGAATCGACGATGATGATACCGCCGCGGTGCAGCTTGCCCAGTTCCACCTTCAAGGCCGCCGGGTTGAGGGCGACGAGGACGTCCGGGGCGTCGCCCGACGTCTTGATGGCGCGGGCGCCGAAGTTGATCTGGAACGCCGAAACACCGTAAGTGGTCCCCGTCGGTGCGCGGATCTCCGCCGGGAAGTCGGGAAAGGTGGCCAGATCGTTGCCGGCCAGCGCGGTGACGGTGGCGAAGCGGCTGCCGGTGAGCTGGATGCCGTCGCCGGAATCGCCGGCAAAGCGAACGACCACGGCGTCGCGTGCTTGCCGCGCCGTCGCTTCCGGCCGTTCGGATTGTTCAAGTGTCTTCAGTGACATGATGTGTGGATCTATCCCCATCGAAGGGCGAAACCGCAACCGTACTGCAGGATCGAGGTTGGCTGAGCTGCGCTGCGACCTATCTACTAATCTTCCGAGATATTGTACGGCCGGAGCGATGTGGCAATGCGCTACCGGCGGCGATGCAACACCGTATCCTCCCCGCCGCACCCTCGGTGCATGATTAGCACACCGCCTACCCGGCGAAAACCACCGGCTTTATCGGGATACTATCAGGAAGCCTCCATGTCCGATCCAGATTTCGCGCTTTCCCTGCTCGACCGGCTGCTCGCCGATGCAAGGCGCTTCGGCGCCGACGCGGCCGATGCCATCCTCATCGACCGCAGCTCCCTGTCCCTCGCCTGGCGCCTCGGCAAGCAGGAAACCGTCGAGCGGTCGGAAGGCAACGATCTCGGGCTGCGCGTTTTCGTCGGCACCCGCCAGGCCCTGGTGTCCACCTCCGACCTCTCGCCCGCCGCCCTGGACGGGTTGGTCGAGCGGGCGGTGGCCATGGCGCGGATCGTCCCCGAGGACCCCTACTGCGGACTGGCCGCCGCCGATCAGCTGTCACGAGAGATCGATGATGTCGACGGCTGTGAAGATGTCGAGATGGACGTGGAGGGCCTGATCTGGCGCGCCGCCGCCGCCGAGGAAGCGGCGTTCACCGTCGCCGGGATCAGCAATTCCGAAGGCGCCGAGGCCGCCTGGGGCAAGGATCGCTTCGCCATTGCTGCCACCAACGGTCTCGCCCGCACGTTCCGCCGCTCTTGGCACAGTGTTTCCGTTTCCGTGCTCGCCGGCAATGGCACCGCCATGGAGCGCGATTACGACTATGCGTCTTCCGTCTATGCCGAGGATCTGGTCGATCCGATGGTTCTCGGCCGTCGTGCCGCCGAGAACGCGGTCAGGCGCCTGAACCCGCGCAAGATCGGCTCCGCACAAGTGCCGGTCATCTTTGCGCCGCGGGTTGCCCGCTCCCTCCTCGGCCACCTGACGGGGGCCATCAACGGCCACTCCGTCGCCCGCGGTACGACCTTTCTCAAGGACAGGCTGGGCGAGCGCATCTTCGCTCCCGGCGTTCGGATCGTCGACGATCCGCTCCGCCGCCGCGGACTGCGCTCGCGGCCGGTCGACGTGGAGGGAATACCCGCCCGGCGCTGCCATCTCGTCGACGACGGGGTGCTGACCACCTGGACGCTTGACCTGCGCTCGGCGCGCCAGCTCGGCCTGCCGCCCACGGGTCACGCCGGCCGCGGCGTCGCCTCCACACCGATGCCGATGGTGAGCAACGTCTACCTGGAGGCGGGGGAGAAGAGCCCCGAGACGCTGATCGAGGAAGCCGGCAGCGGCCTCTACATCACCGAACTGATGGGCTTCGGCATCAACGGCATCACCGGCGACTACAGCCGGGGCGCTAGCGGCTTCTGGATCGAGGGCGGTGCGCTCGCCTACCCGGTGAGCGAGATCACCGTCTCCGGCAACCTCAACGACATGTTCCGAACCCTCACCCCGGCCAACGACCTCGAATTCCGCTACGGCACCGATTCGCCGACGGTGCGCATCGACGGAATGACCGTCGCCGGTCGCTGAATCCGCCGCAGGTCCGCCGCCAGCTTCACGTGTCGTCTGCTCACGAAGGCAAAGTTCCTGACGCCATACCCGTCCCCGACGGGCCGGCTCGGCCCAATATTCGGATGTCGATTTTGCGACTGATCGCGTAACTTTTTATGACAACTGTATTTTTGGGTGGGAAAGATTACCAATTCATATTAGGTCACGGTCACACAGACGGTAAGGAAAGTCCAACCGGACGTTATCCCGACATTGGAATGAACGCACCGATAGGCCGCGCCCTGCAATTTCGCAGCATCTGGATTTCTGATGTTCATCTCGGAACTCGCGGATGTAATGCGATAAGGCTCCTTGACTTTCTCCGCTCGACCGAGTCGCAGTATCTATACCTGGTCGGCGACATCGTCGATGTCTGGCGGATGCGCCGATCCTGGTATTGGCGGCAGGAACACAACGACGTCATTCAGAAAATCCTGCGCAAGGCTCGCAAGGGCACACGGGTCATCTACATCCCCGGCAACCACGATGAGAGCTTTCGGGATTTCGCCGGACATCGGTTTGGCCGAGTCGCGGTGCTGCGCGAGGCCATCCACGTGACGGCGGCGGGTGAACGCTATCTGGTCATGCACGGGGATCAGTTCGACGGCATCGTCAGGTATGCCAAGTGGCTGGCGCACACGGGCGATCATGCCTACAGCTTCGCGCTGACCGCCAACCTGTGGTTCAACCGGCTGCGCCGGGTGCTGGGTTTCCCCTACTGGTCGCTGTCCGCCTACCTCAAGCACAAGGTCAAGAACGCCGTCGAGTTCATCAGCCGCTACGAGCACGCCATCGTCGCCGAGGCGCGCCGCCGCGGCGTCGACGGGGTCATCTGCGGCCACATCCACACCGCACAGATGCGCGAGGTCGACGGCATCCGTTACTGCAACGACGGCGATTGGGTGGAGAGCTGCACGGCGCTGGTCGAACACATCGATGGACGCCTGGAAATCCTGTTGTGGGCGGACAGTCCCCAGCAGCTCAGAATGTCGCCGGTCGGAGACCAGGAATGCGCATCTGTCTCGTCACCGACGCCTGGCTTCCGCAGGTCAACGGCGTCGTTCGCACCTTGCAGACCCTGACCGACACCCTCGTTCGCCTCGGTCACGACGTCCGCTTACTGACGCCGAACGCCTTCCGCACCGTCCGCTGCCCCTCCTACCCGGAGATTCGCCTCGCCCTGGCGTTGCCCGGAGCGGTGGCGCGAACCATCGACGCGATGGCGCCAGATGCCATCCACATCGCCACCGAAGGGCCGCTCGGCCAGCTTGCCCGCGCTTACTGCCGACGGCATCGGCTGCGGTTCACCACCTCCTATCACACCATGTTCCCCGAGTACGTCCACGCCCGCTGGCGGGTCCCGACGAGATGGAGCTACCGGTTCCTCCGCCGGTTCCACAACGCCGCCGCCTGCACCATGGTCGCCACGCCGTCGGTCGAGGAGATGCTCCGCCGCCGCGGGTTTAGCCGGCTGAAGCACTGGAGCCGCGGCGTCGACACCGAGCTGTTCCGGCCGCGTGGCAAGGACTTCCTCTCCTATCCGCGCCCGATCAGCCTCTACGTCGGCCGGATCGCGGTGGAAAAAAACGTCGAGGCCTTCCTCGGTCTGACGTTGCCGGGGACGAAGGTGCTGGTCGGCGACGGGCCGCAGCGGACGGAGCTGGCGCGCCGCTATCCGGATGCGGCGTTCCTCGGCGTCAAACGGGGCGAAGAGCTGGCCTGCCACTATGCCGCCGCCGACGTCTTCGTCTTTCCCAGCCGGACCGACACCTTCGGTCTGGTGCTGCTTGAAGCGCTGGCCTCGGGCGTTCCCGTCGCCGCCTATCCGGTGCAGGGGCCGCTGGACGTCATCGACGGCCAGCCGGCGGGTGCCCTCGACCGGGATCTGGGCCGGGCGGTGGAGCGGGCGCTGGCGATCCCGGCCGACATCTGCATTGCCCACGCCCGGCGCTATTCGTGGGACGCCAGCGCCGGCCAGTTCCTCGCCAATCTCACCCTCTGCCGCTGAACCTCCGAGGAGCCAGGCCGCCCAGGTCAGACCGGGCGCGAGGCGACACTCTCCTTGCGCGGGTGCTCCACGGTGGCACCGGCGAGAGCGCCCTCCAGCAGCTCGATTTGCCGCGCCATACGCCCCAGGGACTCGACCTGCGGTTCGTCCAGCCCGCGGTGGGGTGGCGTTCGGCCGTCGGCGAAGGCGCTGAGCGCGGCTGTGATCCAGCTCCGCCAGCCTTGCAGGCCTGCCGCATCCAGCGAGGCGCGGCTGGCCCTGTCATGATGCAGGACCAAGAGGCGGCCGCCGAAGCGGCGCAAGGTGGCGTCGGCGACCATGACCGCCTCCAGCCATTGGCGGGTTTCCTTGCTTTGGCGGGGTTCCTGCAAAGCGCGGGAGATGCACGCTTCCAGGTTGCTCATGGCAACTCCGGCGCGCCTGCGTCGCTGGTCAAGCGACGGTTGCAGGACCTCCCCCGCCATGTCCGCAAACACCGCGTCGGCGTATGCGGCATAAACACCGAGGGCTGCCCGCAAGTCCCGGCTCAGCCGCGGCGGCTCCCAGCTCGGCCACAGCAGCAGACAACCCACCACCGCCATCATCCCGCCGAGAATGGTGAACAGCGCCCGCATCTCGACGATTTCCCATGAGCTGTGGCCGGGCTGAATCAGCTCCACGAGGACGACAAGCTGCGGCACCATGCAGGCGATGAAGGCCCCGTAGCTGACCTGCCGCGCCGCAAACCCCAGGACGCAGAGGGGAAACATGAGCGCGGCGAGGGCAAGCGGCGTCGTTGCGGCATGGACGAGGACGGCACCGACCAGACCGCCCAGCACCGTGCCGCCGATCCGTTCCAACGCCCGCTGCCATGTGGCGGCGAAGAACGGCTGCATGGTGAGCACGACGGTGATCGTCAGCCAATGGGTGAAGACGCCCTGCCAGATCAGGGTCACAGTCAGGGCCGGCGCGGCGACGAGGGCGGCGCGAAGGGCGTGGCGAAGGATCGCCGAATCCCAGGTCATGTTGGCGCGGATCGGGTCGATCATCCGCTCCCACGCGGACGCCGGGGCGGGCTCGACAGCCACCTTGCCGCCGATCATTTCCTCCGAGCCGTAGAGCTTGGAGACGATTCGCAGCCGATCGACGACCGTCTCGGCAATCGCTTGCAGGGCCGGGTCGGCGGCGACGCACCGCGTCAGCCGCGACAGGGCGCGGTCCAAAGCCGCGGGCTCCCGCAAGGTGTCCGAACGCATCGCAACGGCGACCGTGCTGAGCAGTGGCGCCAGCAGCCTGACCAGCCGTCGACCCATGCGGCGGCGAGCGGGCGGAGCGTCTTCGCTCAACAGGTCGGCGAGGGCCACCAGCGCCCCGAACAGCTGCTCGCCCGCCTCCAGCCGCAGCAAGGCCCGCGAACTGCGCTCGGACAAAGACCCGCGCATCCGCGCCAGGTCGGCGATGGCGATCCGCGCCGCCTCGATGGCTTCGCGGATGGCGCGACGATGGCTGCGGGCATGGGAATCCCATTCGGCCGCCGACACCTCGCCGCGACGCAGCAGCCCCCGCAGGTCGACGGTCATGGCGGCGAGCAGCCGCCAGACCCCCGCCACCGCCGTCCGGGTGGGTCGATACGGATCGAGCCGCCAGATCACCAGCGCCATCAGCGTCGCCCAAATGCCGCCGGCGATGAAACTGCCGCCGATGACGGCCGCCTGGGTCAGGTCGAGACTTCGGTCGAGGGAAAAGACCAGCGCGACGGTGAGGACGCTGCCGACCGCCAACGCCGAGGTTCCCCAGACTCGCGCAAAGCTGTTGCAGAAGATGACGAAGCAGGCGATGGGGATGACAATCGCGAGGCCGGTCGCGCGCAACAGGCCGAAGCCGCTCCACAGCATCGCCCCAATAATGGAAAACGAAAGTAACGCCATAAGCCGGCCCCGCAGCGGGCCGCCGGCATCCGCAAAGCAGGTGAGATTGGCTGCCAGAGCCATGTAGAGTAGCGGTGGCCACTGGACCCAGTGCTCGACGCCGATGATGACCGCGCACGCCAGCGCCGCCCGTACCCCCTCGGCGACGTTGAGGGCGCGAGGATTAAGCCCGATCGGGAGTCGCGAAAGGTCGGCGCCGGGGTTTCGCGTTGCCGCTTGCAGAAGCGACCCCGCTCGCCCCTTGCCCCACCTGAGCGGCGCCGTCACCGTGCGCCGCCACGTCTCGTGGTTAGCCATTCGTCGACCCGGTCAGACCCGCGGTGTCCCCCCCTTACATGCGACATTTGGGGGTGGCCGCCTCGTTTTGCAGGCGCCCCGTTCCAGGTCGTCGGTCTCCTTCCCTAAAACAGCGACTCCTGCCCTGCCGCTGCCGGATGGGAACCGCGGGGGCGGGCCTCGCCGCCGTCGATGGTCGCTCCCGCCTCGCCATCCGCCACCCGCAGGCGAACCGCCATCCGCGTCCGCAGCTGGCCAATGCTGCTGATCAGATGACCGAATCGATCGAAGACGAGGGCGAAACCCCGGTCGAGAATGCGTTGGTAGGAGTAGCTCTCCAGGAGATCACCGGCCCGTTGCAGCCGGTGGCGGCGATCGCCGGTCAACCGGACGATGACCGCATCGAGCGCACGCGCTTCGCCCGTCAGCTGCTGCCGGGCCTGACTCAGGCGCAGCCGCGGGCTCAGTAGGCGGGCGGCGACGGCGCTCAGCCGCTGTCGTCGCCGATCCACCCAGTTACTGAGGGCGTTGGTGAGGCGCTCACCGCGATCGTCCAGTCGCTGGCGGGCGTCGTCGATCAGCCGTTGGGGCTTCGGCAGCCCCCGCTCGGCGGCGGTGAGCCGGGTGCGTTGCCAGCTCAGGGTCCGGTTGATGGCACTGGTGAGGCTGGAGCCGCGACTTTCGACCCGCGCCATCAGCTCCAGGCGGACCGGCACCGCCAGCTCGGCCGCCGCCGTCGGCGTCGGCGCCCGCCGCGCGCTGGCTAGATCAATCAGCGTCGTGTCGGTCTCGTGGCCGACCGCCGAGATCAGCGGAATGGTGCTCCCCGCCGCGGCGCGGACGACGATCTCCTCGTTGAACGCCCACAGGTCCTCGAGCGAGCCACCGCCGCGGGCGACGATCAGCACGTCCGGCCGCGGCACCGGTCCGGTCTCCGGCAACCGGTTGAAGCCGCTGATGGCGGCCGCCACTTGCTCGGCCGCCCCCGGCCCCTGCACCGCCACCGGCCACAGCAGCACCCGCCTGGGAAAGCGGTCGGCGAGGCGGTGCAGGATATCGCGGATCACCGCCCCGGTCGGCGAGGTGACGACGCCGATGACATCCGGTAGATAAGGCAGCACCGGCTTTCGGGCCGGATCGAACAGGCCTTCCGCCGCCAGCTTGCGTTTGCGCTCCTCCAACAGCTTGAGCAGCGCGCCTTCGCCGGCCAACTCCACATGCTCGACGATCATCTGGTACTTGGAACGGCCAGGATAGGTAGTCAGCCGGCCGGTGGCGATAATCTCGAGACCGTCTTCCGGCCGCACCGCCAACAGCATTGCGCAGTTGCGCCAACAGACGCCGTCGAGACAGGCATCGGCGTCCTTGAGGGTGAAGTAGATGTGTCCGGACGAATGGCGCTTGCAGCCAGACACCTCGCCCTTCACCCGCACCGCATCGAAGCGCCCCTCCACATGGCGCTTCAGCGCCAGCGAGATCTCGCCGACGCTGTAGACGGGTGGGTTGTTGGCGGCGCTCGCGATGCTAGGATGCTGGGTCATCCGGCGAGTATGGCGAAAGTCGGCGGCGCCGGCAAAACCGAAGCAGGGGTGGGGAGCGATGCGAGTCCTTGTGGTTGGCTCCGGCGGCCGGGAACATGCGCTGTGCTGGGCGATCGGCCGCTCTGCGTTGTGCGATGAGCTGTGGTGCGCGCCCGGCAACGCCGGCATCGCGTCCGTCGCCCGCATCGCCGAGGTGGCGGCCGACGACGTGGACGGCCTCGTACGCCTGGCGCAGCGGCAGCGGATCGACTTCGTCGTCATCGGCCCGGAAGTAGCCCTGGTCAACGGCTTGGCCGACCGTCTCGCCGAGCACGGGATCAAGGCCTTCGGCCCCAGCGCCGCTGCCGCCGAGCTGGAGGGCTCGAAGGTGTTCATGAAGGACATCTGCGCCCGCTACGGCATCCCCACCGCCGCCTACGCCCGTTTCGACGAGCCCGATGAGGCGAAGGAATTCATCCATCGCCACGGCGCTCCCGTCGTCGTCAAGGCCGACGGCCTCGCCGCCGGCAAGGGCGTCTTCGTCTGCCGCAACGAGAACGAGGCGCACGCCGCCATCGATCACATCATGATCGAGGCCGCCTTCGGCGACGCCGGATTGCAGGTGGTGATCGAGGACTTTCTCGAAGGCGAGGAGGCCAGCTTCTTCGCCCTCGTCAACGGCACCCGCGCCGTCTTCTTCGCCACCGCCCAGGACCACAAGCCGGCGTTCGATGGCGACCAGGGACCCAACACCGGCGGCATGGGCGCCTACTCGCCAGCGCCGATCATGACATCCGAACGCATCGATCAGGTGATGCGCACGATCATCGAACCGACGATCGTCGCATTGGCCGCCGAGCACCGGCCTTACGTCGGCATGCTCTACGCTGGGCTGATGATCACCGACAAAGGCCCGGTGCTGCTGGAATACAACGTCCGCTTCGGCGATCCGGAGTGTCAGCCGGTGCTCATGCGGCTGCGCTCCGATCTGCTGGCGACGCTCCTCGCCTGCGTCGATGGCCGCTTCGGCGAGCTGCAGCGCCTCGGCTGGGAGCCGGACCCGGCACTGCTCGTCGTCCTCGCTACCCACGGCTATCCCGGCCATTACGGCAAGGGCTCCACCATCCGCGGCCTCGACGCGGCGACGGCAGAGGGGGCGGTCGTCTTCCACGCCGGTACCCGCAGCGACGGCGACGCCATCCTCGCCGACGGCGGCCGCGTCCTCGGCATCGCCGCCCGCGGCGCCACCTTCCAGGACGCGCAGGCGCTGGCCTACCGGGCGGTCGACCGCATCAACTGGCCAGAGGGTTTCTGCCGGCGTGACATCGGCTGGCGGGCGATCGCCGCCGCCGACTGAGTGCGGACGAAGGCACGGATAAGAGGGGTGAAGCCATGGACGACGCGACCCGGACCCGGCTGGAGGCGGCGGCGTTCCGCGGCCTGGTCGGCCACCTGCAGCAGCGCAGCGACGTGCAGAATATCGATCTGATGAACCTGGCCGGCTTCTGTCGCAATTGCCTCGCCAAGTGGGTGCTGGCGGCGGCGAAGACGGAAGGGCTGGCGATGAGCTACGAGGACGCGCGCACGTTCGTCTACGGCGAGCCGTTCGAATCCTGGAAGGCGAAGCACCAGACCCCCGCGTCGGCCGAGCAACTCGCCACCTTCGAGGCCACCAAACCCCGCCACGCCGTCATCCCCGGCGTGTAGTTGGCATCACCCGTCGTTATCCGGGCTTCGGCCCGGGAGGACAGTTCCGAAGGAACGAGCGCATGTGGTGCGCCAACTCGTCCGCCGGGTAGCGATAGCGCCGGCCGACCGGGCAGGCGCGGCGGGCGATACATCCGTCCTCGCGGCACGGCCGGCCGGCGTCGGAACGGACATGGGCGACGCACCGGGGCACGTCGTACGCCTGCCCACCGAGGGCGGCTGCCGGACAGGCGGTGATGCACGGCGTGTCGACGCACGCTTCACAGGGATGCCCAGACGAGGACGGCGGCGGCAGGGGCAGCACGTCGGGGATGGCAAGCGCGGCGCGGTAGGCGTGCCAGAGGCCGAAGACCGGGTGGATCAGGATGCCGAGCGGCGACGGCCACACCGGCTCGGCGCGCATCGCCCAGCGCTGGAAGGGCGCGAACGGCGGCCCGTCGCCGGGATAGATCGCCCGAGCGCCCACCGATACGGCGATGGCTTCGACGGCGCCGCGGATCCAGTCATCCAGCGGGTGCGTCGCGGCCGCGCGCGCATCGGGCGGCACCGCCCGCGCGAACGTCCGCCACATTTCGGCGCCGGCGTTGCCGATCAGCAATAAGGTTACCGTGCCCGCTGCATACGGCTCGTCCGCCTCGGACGAACCGCACCGCACAGCCGCAACCCCAGCGGCTTCAGCACCGCCTCCAGCCCGGCGAGAGACATCTCCGTCACCTTGACCGCCTTGCGCTCTGCACCTTTCCAGCTTTGTAACCTGGATGGAGCGACGCACAATCCGGGATACTTGGTGCGTCATCCACAAGAGGCCCGGTGGACCGCTAACCCCCACTATAAATTTGACTTTGATCGCCGCCTGGTCCCAAGGTCGCCCTCCTGCCGGCATCGCCAGAGCCTCGACAGGTGGGGGAAGGAACGCCCGCCTTCATCGATAGAGGGAAGTGACATGACGCTTTCGCGCCGTACCGTGACCATCGGTGGACTGAGCCTGTTGGCCGGATTGTCCCTGCAATCCAAGGCTCGCGCCGATGCCGGCGAAGGGCTGCTGGCCCCCTTCATGGGCATCGAGGACTTCTGGCTCGCCACCGATGCCTACATTTACGGCTATCCGCTGGTGACGATGGAGATGACCCGTCGGGTGATGACCAACGTCGCGGCGCCCGTGGGGACGCGGGCACCGATGGGGCAGCTGATCAAGTTACGAGAATACCCCACCTCGGCCTTCCGCGACGTGACCGCGCCCAATGCGGACACCCTCTACACCACCGCCTTCTTCGACGTAGGCAAAGAGCCGTGGGTTCTCAGCATCCCCGACATGAAGGATCGCTATTTCCTCATGCCGCTGCTGGATGGGTGGACCACCGTCTTCGAGGCGCCCGGTAAGCGCACGACCGGAACCGCGGCACAAACCTTCGCAATCACCGGACCGGGATGGAAGGGCAGCCTTCCAGCCGGCATCACTCAATACAGCTCACCCACCAACATCGTCTGGTTGCTGGGACGCATCTATTGCACCGGCACGCCCGAGGACTACGCGGCGGTCCACGCGCTGCAGGACGCGGTCGGGCTGGTGCCGCTCAGCGCCTATGGCAAGCCGTATACGCCGCCGGCGGGCAAGGTCGATCCGGCCATCGACATGAAGACGGCGGTGCGCGACCAGGTCAACCGCATGGACGCGGTCGCCTACTTCACCCTCCTCGCCCAGCTGATGAAGACCAACCCGCCGGCGCCTGCCGACGCACCGGCGCTCGCCAAGTTCGCCAAAATCGGCCTGGTCGCGGGACAGGATTTCGATGCGAGCAAGCTCCAGGCCGATTTCGTCCAGCGCATCCCGCAGATCGCCTTCGATCGGATCATGCTCCAGCTCAAGGTCAATCCCGCCGTCCAGAACATCAACGGCTGGAATTTCACCACCAAGACCGGCATCTACGACACCGACTACCTGATGCGCGCCCTCGTCACCGCCATCGGCCTCGGCGCCAACCGGCCGGAGGACGCTGTCTACCCGACCTCGCTCAAGGACGCCGACGGTGATGCCTATGATGGCGCCCACAAATACTTCATTCGTTTTGGTAAGGGACAGACGCCGCCGGTTCAGGGGTTCTGGTCGATCACCATGTACGATGAGAGCTTTTTCTTCGTCGCCAACCCGATCAACCGCTATTCCATCAGCCCGCGGCAGAACCTGAAGGTCAATCCGGACGGGTCGGTCGACCTCTACATCCAGACGGCCTCCCCTGGCCCCGACAAGGAGTCCAACTGGCTGCCGGCCCCCGCCGGCAAGTTCATCTTGATGATGCGCCTCTACTGGCCCAACAGCACCGCCCCCTCGATCCTCAACGGCACCTGGACGATCCCGCCGGCAACCAAGGTCGGCTGAGGGGCCATCGCCCTCCCACTCACCGGCGCGGCCGCGCACTATAGGCGCACGACCCTCACCGGCGCTGGAGGAAGAACGTTTTCAGCAGACGTTCGGCGTCGGTGGCGCTGAGGCCGCCGATGACCTCCGGGCGATGGTGGCAGGTGGGCTGGGCGAAGATGTGGGGACCGTGCTCGATGCCACCGCCCTTGAGATCATAGGCGCCGAAGTATACACGGCGGATGCGGGCGAAACCGATCGCCGCGGCGCACATGGGGCACGGCTCCAGGGTCACCCACAGATCGCAGTCGGTCAGCCGCGGCCGACCCTGCAGGCGACCCGCTTCCCGCACGACGCGGCGGGAGACCACTCCCATCGACGTAAAATGATAAGCGTAAAGTTTTGCGCCAGGCGTAAAGCTTGCGATACTGGTTCGCAAAAGTCGCGGCGATGAACAGCCAAGAGCGGTCCAGGACGGGAGGAAATTCATGCTCAAGGAAAAAGTCGCAATCGTAACCGGCTCGACCAGCGGCATCGGCCTCGGGATTGCCCGTGCACTAGCGATCGAAGGATGCCGGGTGGCGCTCAACGGTCGTCGGGAAACGGAGGAAACCGAAGCTCTGCGCGAGGAGATCGCCGCGGCGGCGGGTACCAGCGTCATTTTCCATCGGGCCGACATGAGTAGGCCAGACGACATCTACACGATGGTTGAAGCGGTCACCGAAGAACTCGGGCCTGTCGACATCCTGGTCAACAACGCCGGCGTCCAGCACGTCGCGCCGATTACCGAGTTCTCTCCCGAGAACTGGGACATGGTGCTCGCGACCAACCTGTCCTCCGCTTTTCACTGCGCCAAGGCGGTGCTGCCGGCAATGCAGGCGCGCAAGTGGGGCCGTATCATCAACATCGCCTCCGCCCACGGTCTCGTCGCTTCGCCGTTCAAGGCGGCCTATGTCGCCGCTAAGCACGGCATGCTCGGTTTGACCAAGGTCATTGCGCTCGAGACCGCCGAGCAGGGCGTAACCTGCAATGCCATTTGCCCTGGGTACGTGTGGACGCCATTGGTCGCGAGACAGATCGACGACCAGGCACGGGCGCACGGAATTCCTCGCGACGAGGTCATCCGTGACGTGATCCTCGCGCCGCAGCCGACCAAGCAATTTGCCACTATCGAGGAAGTCGCGGCCCTGGCCGTGTTCCTCGCCTCGGATGCAGCCCGCTCGATCACCGGCGCAGCGCTTCCGATTGAAGGCGGCTGGACCGCGCGATAGTCAGAGCGCTGCCGACGCTCCGAGCTTCCAACGCCTCCGCCCTGGCAGGCTACAGCGCGGAATGCGAACAAACAAACAGCCCCGCGGGAGGAAATCATGCAAGCTCCTTCGCCTCACGATGAGACCGATGCGCACGCCGCGCGCTTTAACCCGATTGCGCCACTGTCGCGCGGGCTGAGCTGGCTGGTCGGCCGTTACCTTCCGGACCCGCTGGTCTTCGCGATCCTGCTTACGCTTCTCACCTTCGGCCTTGCCGTCTGGCTGACGCCGAAAGGGCCACTCGACCTCATTCAGATGTGGGGCAGCGGCTTCTGGAATCTCCTCGCTTTTTCGATGCAGATGGCGCTGGTGCTGGTCACCGGCCATGCGCTCGCCAGTTCGGACCCGGTGCACCGGGGGATGAGCCGCATCGCCTCGGTCGCGCGAACGCCGGCACAAGGCGCGATGCTGGTCGCCTTTGCCTCGGCGATTGCCTGCATCCTCAACTGGGGTTTCGGACTAGTGGTCGGCGCGATGTTCGCGCGCGAGGTATCGCGGCGTATCCCGAAGGCGGACTACCGGCTGCTGATCGCATCGGCCTATATCGGGTTCATGACTTGGCATGGCGGCTTCTCCGGTTCCGTCCCGCTGGTCGCCGCGACCAAGGGCAACCCGATGGAAAAGACCGTCGGCCTCATCCCGATCTCCGACACCTTGTTCACCACCTACAACATCGCGATCACGCTGGCGCTGATCGTCGTCCTGCCCATCATCTGCCGGGTCATGCATCCGGCGCCCCAGAATGTGATCGCCGTCGACCCGAGCCTGCTTAAGCTGGAAGCAACGACACGGCGTCAATTAGGTCCCGATGCAACGCCTGCGGAGCGCATCGAAGAGGGCCCGCTGCTGTCGTTCGCCGTCGCGGCCTTCGGGATCGCCTATCTGATCCTCTACTTCCAAAAGAGCGGCTTCAACATCAACATCAACACCGTCATCTCATCATGTTCATCGCCGGCTTGATCCTGCACCGGACACCAATGGCGTATGCGCGGGCCGTTTCCAATGCGGCGCGCGGCACGGCCGGCATCATGATCCAATTCCCCTTCTATGCCGGCATCCAGTTCATGATGGAGGAGTCCGGTCTCGGCGGGTTGATCACCAACTGGTTCGTCGAGATCGCGACGAAGGATACGTTCCCCGTGTTGGCCTTCTTCTCCTCGGCGCTGATCAACTTCGCGGTGCCCTCCGGCGGCGGCCACTGGGTAGTCCAGGGCCCATTCGTCATGCCGGCCGCACAAGCCCTCGGCGTGGATCTGGGCAAGGCGGCCATGGCGATCGCTTACGGCGAGGCGTGGATGAACATGGCGCAGCCGTTCTGGGCGCTCCCGGCACTCGCCATTGCGGGTCTTGGCGTGCGCGACATCATGGGATACTGCGTCACCGCGCTGATCTTCACGATGCCGATCTTCGTGGTCGGTCTCTACCTCTGAGGTGACCGGCGGCGGGTCCTCGCCGGTTCACGCCGGGAGAGCGGACCGCCGGGCGGCTTCACCCGCAGCGGGAGGCGATACCGTGCTAGCTGGCTGAAAAAGGAGGCGGCCTGGATGGAGCGTCACCGGCGGGCGGCGAAGAACTCCCGCAGCAGACGTTCGGCGTCGGTGGCGCTGAGGCCGCCGATGACCTCCGGGCGATGGTGGCAGGTGGGCTGGGCGAAGATGCGGGGACCGTGCTCGATGCCACCGCCCTTGAGATCATAGGCGCCGAAGTACACACGGCGGATGCGGGCGAAACCGATCGCCGCGGCGCACATGGGGCACGGCTCCAGGGTCACCCACAGATCGCAGTCGGTCAGCCGCGGCCGACCCAGCAGGCGGCCCGCTTCCCTTAGCACCAGCATCTCGGCGTGCGCCGTCGGATCGGCCAGCTCTTCCACTCGGTTGCCGGCGCGGGCGAGGACGCGTCCGGCGGCATCGACGAGGACGGCGCCGACCGGCACCTCGCCCCGTTCCGCCGCCGCCCTCGCTTCGGCCAACGCCGCATCCATGAACCCGGTTACCGGCGCCAACGCCGTCACCTGCGGCTCCCGGCGCGCCGCCGATCGCACCCCCGGTTGCGCGACGCCCGGCCGACCCCTAATCTCCGCCCATGCACACCCCCGTCATCGGCATTACCCTCGATGCGGAGCCGCCCGGCGGTTATTCCAAGTTTCCGTGGCTGGCGGTCCGCGAAAACTACGCCAGCGCCGTCGTCGTCGCCGGTGGGCTGCCGGTGATGCTGCCGCACGCGCCGGCGCAAGTGGACGCCTACCTGGGGCTGCTGGACGGGCTGATCATCTCCGGCGGCGCCTTCGATGTGGACCCGGCGCTGTTCGGCGCGGCGACCCGTCACCCGTCGGTGACCACCAAGGACGGCCGCACCGCCTTCGAGCTCGCCATCACCCGCGGCGCGCTTGCCCTCGATAAGCCGATCCTCGGCATCTGCGGCGGCCAGCAACTCCTCCACGTCGTCCTCGGCGGCAGCCTGATCCAGCACATCCCCGACGCGGTACCGGACGCCCTCGCCCACGAGCAGCCCAACCCGCGTGACGAGCCGGGGCACACGGTCCGCATCGTCGCCGGCACCCGCCTGCACGCCATCGTCGGCACCAGCGAACTGGCGGTCAATAGCGCCCATCACCAGGCCGCCAAGGACGTGCCGGAGGGCGTCTGCGTCAACGCCATCGCTCCCGATGGCGTCATCGAGGGGATCGAGGTCCCGCAACGCCGCTTCTGCGTCGGCGTGCAGTGGCACCCGGAGTTCGCCCTCAGTGCCGGCGACCGGGCCATCTTCGCCGCCTTCATCGATGCCGCGCGGCAAGCCGCCTGAGGCCGCCGCGCCGGCGCCCACCGGGGGTGGGGAGCGGGTGGCGAAGGTGATCGCCGCCGCCGGATTGTGTTCGCGGCGCGAGGCGGAAACGTGGATCGCCGCCGGCCGGGTCGCCGTCAACGGCACGGTGCTGGCGACGCCGGCCTGCGTCGTTGGCGCCGACGATGTGGTCAGCGTCGACGGGACCCCCCTGCCGGCGCGCCCGGTCGTCCGCCTCTGGCGCTACCACAAGCCGGCCGGGCTGGTGACAACCCATGCCGATCCACAGGAGCGCTGCACGGTGTTCCAGGCGCTGCCTCCGGCCCTCGGCCGGGTGATCTCGGTCGGCCGCCTCGATCTGACCTCCGAAGGCCTGCTGCTGCTCACCAACTCGGGCCCCCTCGCCCGCCGCCTGGAGCTGCCGGCCACCGCCTGGATCCGCCGCTACCGGGTGCGCGCCCACGGCACCGTCACCGCCGCCGCCCTGGCGACGCTGGCCACCGGCATCACCGTCGACGGCGTCCGCTACGGACCGATCGAGGCGGCCCTCGACCGGGTGCAGGGCGCGAACGTCTGGCTGACGCTGGCGCTGAAGGAGGGCAAGAACCGGGAGGTGCGCAAGGTTCTGGAGCACCTGGGGCTGCGGGTCGGCCGGCTGATCCGGGTCGCCTACGGCCCCTTTCAGCTGGGGGGGCTGCCGGAGGGCGCGGTCGCCGAGGTGACCCGTAAGGTGTTGCGCGAACAGCTCGGCAAGGACTTCGTCTTCTGATTTCGCGGCTGCGGATCATCGGCGGCAAGCATCGCGGCCGCGTCTTCCGGCTGCCGGAGGGCACGCCCACCCGGCCGACGGCGGACCGGGTCCGGGAGGCGGTGTTCAACATCCTCGCCCACGGCAACATGGAATGGGCGGGGCTGGCCGAAGCCCGCGTCATCGACTTGTTCGCCGGCTCCGGCGCCTACGGCCTGGAGGCGCTGTCGCGGGGTGCCGCCGGTGCCACCTTCATCGACCGGGAGGCGGCCGCGCTGCTCGCCGTCCGCCGCAGCGCCGCCAGCCTCGGCGAGGCGTCGCGAGTGACCCTCCTCCAGCTGGACGCCACCCGCCTGCCACCGCCGCCGTTCGCCGCCGGCGCGCCGTGTGCGCTGGCGTTTCTCGATCCGCCTTACGGGTCGGGGGATGCCGGCCCGGCGCTGGCGGGCCTCGCCAGCCGTGGGTGGCTGAGCGAAGGCGGCCTGGCTGTCGTCGAGGTGGGAGCGCGCGAGCCGTTCGTCCCGCCACCGACCTTCGCCGCCGTCGACGATCGGAGCTGGGGCGCGGCGCGGGTTCTCTTTTACCGCTTCGTTCGCTGAAATCAGCTCGCCGTTTTCAGTCGTTGAGGATCAGCTCGCCCCGTTCGACGCTAAAGCCACCGAGCCGGCCGAGGAATGACATGCCCAGCAGCGATGGCCCGCGCATGCGGGTGTTGACGACGGCATCGACGTTGCGCAAACGGATGCCGCCGATGCGCACCTCGGCCAGCGTCACCGGCGCCACCCGCACCAGCCCGTTCGCCGTCTGGTGCGTCTCGCTGAAGTCGCGCTCGCGCGGGTCGATGCCGAGCTTGTCGGCGTCGACCAGATTGAGGGCGACCACGGTCGCCCCCGTATCGACCATGAAGTGGATGATCGATCCGTCGATCTCCGCATCGACGAAATAGTGCCCGTTGGCCGCAGCCGAGATGCGGACGCTGCGGCTCACGGCCCGGTTTTCGCCGCCGCCGCCGGATGCGGCGGCCGGACCGCTGAGCCCCTGCGAGCGCAGCTGGGCGATGAGTTGATCCTTGTGGGTGTAGAGACCGACGCAAACGACTCCCAGGAGCGTCCACTGCAGGAGCTGGCGGAGCGCCCAGCCGATCATCGCCGGCGGCTCCAGGAGCCGCGGTTGCGGCGCTCAGCGGCGGCCGAACAGGCGTTCGATGTCGACCCGCTTGAGCTCCACCCAGGTCGGCCGCCCGTGGCTGCACTGCCCGGCGTGCGGCGTCGTCTCCATGGCGCGCAACAGCGCATTCATTTCCTCGATCGTCAGCTTGCGACCGGCGCGAACGCTGCCGTGACAAGCGATGCTGCCGCAGATGGCGGCGAGACGTTCCTTCAGCGCCAGCGCCTCGTCCACCTCGGCCAGGTCGTCGGCGAGATCGCGGACCAGCCCCCGGATGTCGGCATCGCCGAGCAGCGCCGGAACTTCGCGGACGACGACGGCATCGGCGCCGAACGGTTCCACCAGCAGCCCCAGCGCCGCCAGTTCGGCGGCACGGGCGACGACACGCTGCGCCCGCCTTTCGTCCATCTCGACGATCTCCGGGACGAGGAGCGTCTGCCGCGGCGGCGGCCCCGCCGCCAGCTGTCGCTGCAACCGTTCGTGCACCAGGCGCTCGTGCGCCGCGTGCTGGTCGACGAGGACGATACCATCGGCGGTTTGCGAAAGTATGAAGGTGCCGAGGAGCTGAGCGCGGGCGAACCCCAGGGGCGGAATCCCTCCCGCGGCGTCCCTCTCGGATGCGGGATCGGCGGCAGCGGGCACACGATCGCGCACTTCCGACAGCGGCGAGAAAAACTCCGCCGCCGTTTCGGCCAGTCCCGCCGCCATGGCAAACGGCAGCGGTGCGCCCGGCCCCGAGCCCGATCCTGCTGCCGTACCGCCTCCCCATTGACCGCCTCCCACGCGTGGCAGCCACCCCGTTGCTACCGTCGTCGCCGTCCGATGGCCGGCCGCTGCCAACGCCCGCTTCAGGGCGCCGACGATCAGGCCGCGGACGAGGCCCGGGTCGCGGAACCGCACTTCCGTCTTCATCGGGTGGACGTTGACGTCCACCTCCTCCGGCGGCAGGGTCAGGAACAAGGCGGCGAGCGGCTGCCGGTCCGACGGCAGCAGGTCGTGATAGGCGCCGCGCAGCGCGCCCTGCAACAGCCGGTCGCGCACCGGCCGACCGTTGACGACGAGAAACTGCTGATCGCCGCTGCGACGGTTCAGGGTCGGCAATCCGGCGAAGCCGGTGAGGCCGATGCCCTCCCGCTCGGCCACCACCGCGATGGCGTTATCGGCGAACCCCTCGCCCATGATGCGGGCGACCCGCGCCTGGCGCCCCGCCCCGCCACCGTCGGCCGCTGCCGGCAGCTCAAGCAGCGTTCGGGTACCGGTCGACAGCGAGAAGGCAACCGCCGGATGCGCCATCGCCAGCCGCTCGACGCCGGCAACGATATGCGCCTGCTCGGTTGCCGGGTTCTTCAGGAACTTCAGCCGCGCCGGGGTGGCGAAGAACAGGTCGCGTACATCGACGCGGGTCCCGAACGGATGCGCCGCCGGCTCGACACCGCCGAGGGTGCCGCCTTCGACGGAGAGTGACCAGGCCGCATCGGCGCCGGGCGGCCGACTGGTCAGTGTCAGTCGGGCGACGGCACCGATCGACGGCAGCGCCTCACCGCGGAAGCCGAGGGTGGCGATCCGCGACAGATCGTCCCCCGGCAGCTTCGAGGTGGCGTGGCGCTCCACCGCCAGGACGAGATCGCCGGCATTCATCCCGCAGCCGTCGTCGGTGACGGTGATCAGCGTCTGGCCGCCGTCGCGGGCGGTGATGGCGATCCGCCCGGCGCCGGCATCGATGGCGTTCTCCACCAGCTCCTTGACCGCCGATGCCGGGCGCTCTACCACCTCGCCGGCGGCGATGCGGTTGACGACGCCTTCCGGCAGCCGGCGGATCGGCATCAGCCGGCTTTCATCGCCTTGTAGGCGTTGATCAGCCCGTTGGTGGACGAGTCGTGGGCGCTCACCGTTCCCGTCGCTTCCAGTTCCGGCAAAATCGCCTTCGCCAGTTGCTTGCCCAGTTCGACGCCCCACTGGTCGAAGGAGTTGATCTGCCAGATGATGCCCTGGACGAAGATCTTGTGCTCGAAGAGGGCGATCAGCAGGCCGAGGGTGTAGGGATCGATTTCCTTGACCAGGATCGAATTGGTCGGCCGATTACCGTCGAACACTTTGTGCGGCACCAGTTCTTCCAGATCGGTACCGGTGAGGCCTGCCGCCTCCAGCTCGGCGCGCACCTCGTCGGCGGTCTTCCCCCGCATCAGCGCCTCCGGCTGGGCGAAGAAATTGGACAGCAGCATCGGGTGGTGGTTGCCGATGGGGTTGTGGCTGATCGCCGGCGCGATGAAGTCGCACGGCACGATGCGCGTGCTCTGGTGCACCAACTGGTAGAATGAATGCTGGCCGTTGGTACCCGGCTCCCCGAACAGGATCGGCCCGGTCTTGCAGGCGACGCGGGAGCCGTCGCGGCTGACGTACTTGCCGTTGCTTTCCATGTCCGCCTGCTGCAGGTAGGCGGGCAATCGGTGAAGGTACTGATCGTAAGGCAGAACCGCGTAGGTCTCGGCGCCGAGAAAATCCGTATTCCAGATGCCGATCAGCGCCAGGATCACCGGCAGGTTGCCCTCCAGGGGCGCGGTGCGGAAATGCTCGTCCATGGCGTGGGCGCCGGCGCACAGCGCATCGAAGTTGTCCATGCCGACGGCAATGGCGATGGACAGGCCGATCGCCGACCACAGGGAAAAGCGGCCGCCGACCCAGTCCCAGAACTCGAACATGTTGGCGGGATCGATGCCGAAGGCGCGCACCGCCGCCTCGTTGGTGGACAGGGCGACGAAGTGCTTGGCGACCGCCTCGGCGCCCAGCGCCTCCACCAGCCACGCCTTGGCGGTTTCGGCGTTGGCCATCGTCTCCTGGGTGGTAAAGGTCTTCGAGGCGATGATGAACAGCGACGTCTCTGGGCGCAGCGATTTCAAAGTCTCGGTCACGTGGGTACCGTCGACGTTGGAGACGAAGTGAACGCGCAGCTCCGGTAACTGATAGGGCTTGAGGGCTTCGGTCACCATTACCGGCCCCAGATCGGAGCCGCCGATGCCGATGTTGACCACGTCGGTGATCGCCTGGCCGGTCGCGCCGCGCCAGGATCCGGTGCGCACGGCCTCGGAGAAGGCACGCATCTGCTCCCGAACGCGCATGACGTCCGGCATCACGTCCTTGCCTTCCATGAAGATGGGCTTGTCCGGCGCGTTGCGCAGGGCGACATGCAACACCGCCCGATTTTCCGTGTTGTTGATGCGATCACCCGAGAACATCCGTTCCCGCCACATCTCGATACCGGCGGCGCGGGCGAGGTCGAACAGGAGCAGCAGCGTCTCGGTGGTGATCCGGTTCTTGGAATAATCGAGCAGCAGGTCACCGAGGCGGACCGAGAACCTGCCGAAGCGGCCGGGATCGCCGGCGAACAGATCGCGCATGTGCAGTTTGCTGGCGGTCGCGGCATGGCGCTCAAGGGCTTGCCAGGCGGGCGACTGGTTGATCGCGGGCATCGGGAACTCCTGAGATCTAACGGTGCAATGGGCGTGGCAGCGGTGGCCGTGGGCAAACGGAGGGCGTCAGCCTGAACAATGCCAGAACAAATCCGACTGGATCATCTCCCTCGTGTCCTCCCTTTCGTGTTTGTTGGATGTCGCGCGCCGCTTTGGGACCTTATAGGGCTCCCGCCGGCACGGACCAATGGCATAGCGCGTCCTTTCGGGAACACCCGGACACGAATCGACGGCGCGAGCCGGGGCCGGGGGATGGGTACACCCGATCCAGGTAACGATCAGGCGTGATCCGGGCGATCGGGTAACCATATAATGGCCGGTGGACGCCCGTCCGCCAGCCGGGTGAACCCCTGCGATCCCGGTCCCATCCCATCAACTCAGCGAGGATCGTTCGTCTTGAGTGCCAGCGCCCGCATTGTCGCGCCGAGGTTTCACGAGTCCGACGGCGACCGCCCCACCCGTACCGAGGCGGAACAGGCGGTGCGCACCTTGCTCCTGTGGGCAGGCGATGATCCCGACCGGGAGGGGCTGCGGGCCACCCCTGAGCGGGTGGTCAGGGCGTTCGAGGAGTACTTCGCCGGTTACGCCGCCGATCCGGCAGCCATGTTGCGGCGGACGTTCGAGGAGGTTGAGGGCTACGACGAGATGGTGTTGCTGCGCGACATCCAATTCATCAGCCATTGCGAGCACCACCTGTCGCCGATCCGCGGCAAGGCTCACGTCGCCTACCTGCCCGCCCACCGCGTCGTCGGCATCTCGAAGCTTGCCCGCGTCGTCGACGCGTTCGCCCGCCGGCTGCAAATCCAGGAGAAGCTCACGGCGCAGATCGCCAACACCATCGATGCGGAATTGCAACCGCTGGGCGTCGCGGTGGTGGTGGAGGCCTCCCACGGGTGCATGAGCAGCCGCGGCATCCGCAAGTCCGGGGTCACCATGGTCACCAGCCGGATGCTCGGCGCCTTCCGCGACGACGCGCGGACGCGCAGCGAGTTTCTGGCGATGGTCGGCCATCCGGGCGGGACTCCTTGACACCTCTCTGTGCGGCGTGGCTCGGGCCCGAATCCCACTAATATTATATAACGGCTTATCCGCCGGGTAGGGCCATTTCCCCACCCTCCCGCGTAGTGCATTAGGCGCATTGGGCGTCGAGGAGGCCCATGCGGCGGAAGCTGGTATGGCCGCGTCGGGAGACGATGATGTGATCGTGGAGGACGATGCCGAGGCGCTCCAGCGCGTCACGGACGGTTCGGGTCATCGTGATGTCCGGCTTGGAGGGGGCGGGGTGATTGCTGGGGTGGTTGTGGACCATGATGATCGCCGACGCATCCAGCTCCAGGGCGCGGCGCACCACCTCTCGCGGATAGAGCGGGGTATGGTCGATGGTGCCGCGGTGCTGCACCTCGTCGGCGATCAGCACGTTTCGGCGGTCGAGGAAGAGGACGCGGAACTGTTCGACCGTCTCGTGCGCCATCGCCGTGCGCAGATAGGTCACCAGCTTCTCCCATTCGTCCAGCAGCGGCCGGTTGCTGATCTCCTCCCGTGCCATGCGGGTGCCCGCGGCCCGGATGACCTTGAAGAAATCGATGATCTCGGCGCCGCCGGGAGCGGCGTCGATGATCTGGGTCTCCCGGGCGCTGACGACGCTGCCGAAGGTCTCGAAGCGGGTGAGCAGCTGGGTGGCGAGATCACGGGGATTGGACGAATTCAGATAGGACAAGAGCACCGCCAGCAGATCTTCGTCGGAGACGGCGTCTTCGTTGACGGAGACCGGCTCGGAGCAAAGGAGCTGCCAGCGACGGCGGCCATCGGTGGTGCCATGGCGGGGTGCTTTGCCTGCCTGGGGCTGTGCAGAAGAGCAGGAGATTGTCTCCTCGCCACAATCATCGTTGGCGATTTCGACCAGTTCGGCGAGGCCATCATAGGATAGCGGAGGTATGCCATCGGAGCCGGTATTGGTTTTGGAGGTGTAGATTGTTTCGAGAGCGATGGAGCCGGTCATCACAGCACACTCTTCGGGTATCCAGCAAAATCCGTTACGGATTTGGCCGGGGAGGAGACAACGACTGTACTCGTGGAAGAAACGGAAGAGCTGGCTTGGCGATCTATGGTTAACCTTTAGGGAACCTTCTAGTTCGCTGCACCATGTTTAGGACACCCTTCTCGTTTACAGTTTGGAGTGTACAGACGCCGACCCAAGCATGCCATACACCTGATCAGGTGTGACACAACCCGTGTGAGCCCGATCACCATACGTCTCGAAGCGTGACGCCCGTAGCCGACCACGGCTACGATTTTTCGTTACGCAGCGTTAACGCGCCATCAGGGTAGCGGCGCCTCGGGCGGCATCGGCGCGCCGGCCGGAGGTGCCACATTCGGCCAGCGCCCGCATTCCTTGAAGGCGTGTTCGTCGGCATCGTAACAGTGGCGCACGTGCGACCACTGGCGACGGCCGCCGTGCTCCTCGTCGACCTCCGCCTCGAACGCATCGATGACGCCCAGATCGCCCCGCAGCGTCACCCGCGCGTTGGCGCCGTCGCCCGTGGCCAGGTCGGCGTCCTCGATCAGCCAGGCGTCGTCGAAGGCCGTCACCGGAGGACCGCCGGCGGCGGCGATGAAGAACACCCGCAGGCTGATCACCGGACAGCCGCCGCATTCGTCATGGGCGAAGCGATCGCCCTCGCCGGTATAAGGTCCGTCGGCAACCAGCCAGCCCCCCTTCACCGGGCTCATCTTAAGTCCCGGCGACACCAGGGTCTCGGCAACGGTGGTCAGGGTCTCGCCGCGGCGCACCGCCAAGGGAGGCCCGCAGACGAGGACGTCTGGAGCCAAAAGCTGCGAGAAAAAGGTCGCCGGCATGATCCCGGGAGAAACCGTCTCCGCGGGCGGCTGATCGTCGGCGGCGGGATTTTCGATGGTAAAGCTCGTGTCCACCTCCGGGCCGGCGGTCGGAACGAAGAACGCCGGCCGACTGCTGGCATCGGAGCGGTCGAGACCGGCGAGCGGAAAGCCGCACCGGCTGAGCTGCCAGCGGCGAGGCGGTTCCAGCCGTGCCGGCAGCATCTCCGGCGCCGGCGGCGGCGATGCGCCACCGAACCGCGCCGACACCGCCCCGAGGCCGAGATGAAGCCGTGACAGCTCAAGGGCCGGCGATGGCGGCAAAGCATCCCAGGGAATGAGGATTTCGAAGCTGTAGCCGCTGCCTGTCGGCGCCTTGAAACGGGCAACCGGCGTCGTTCGCGGGGCCAGCAACCTCAGCGCCTCGCGCGCGCTTGCCGGCAGCGCCGCCAGTGCCGGGGTAGCGTCGGCTTCTTCCGCGATGCCGGGAGCCAGCCGCCAGCGGCGGGCGAACAGCCGGCGGAAGTGCTGGCGATAGACCACCTGCTCCTGAAACCAGGTCTTGCAGTCGGCGATGGCGTTTTCATCGTCGGCCAGCGACTCGACGCTTGCGCAGTCGGCGGCGGTCGTCAGCTCCACCGGCCCGGCCGCTTCGCCCCAGCCGATCTTCGGTAACGGCGGGCCATCGACGAGGGACACCACCAGCCGCAGGTGATCGCTGCCATTGATTTCCGCCGCATTGGTCGGAAACTGGGGCGGCGGTCCACCAAGGTGTCCGGCGACGACCAGCCCGTCGGCACTTTCCGCCAGCCAGACGCGACCGCTGCGGGCGGGACCGGCTGCCGGCAGCAGCAGCGAAGGGGACTTGTCGAGCCATTCCCCCACATCGCCATCGATGGTCAGGCCGGCGACGGCGGGTCCGATGATCATCTCGGCGGCGGCAACGGGAGTCGCCGCGATCCCGGCGACGCCAAGAAGGGCAAGGGCTGCGAACGGCAGCAGGCGAGACGATCCCCGCTCGGCGGAGACTGTGGCGAAAGTGCGGGCCAGCGTCATCGATTCAGGGTCATCGATCGTCCCTCTTGCGTCGTCAGTCGGCCGTGAAGACGGCGAGACAGCCGGGCGGTAGGTCATCGAGGGTCAGCCGACGGACCGGCGCCGCCTTTTGCTGTTTCTCCAGATCGGCCCGGGCGGCGGACGAGAACCACCAGTCGAGGCTGGCATCGCAGCTGTCCTGCGGCGGCACCGGTTGCTGCCCCACACAGCCGGCCTGATCGGCGGGACAGCCGAGACGCACATGGAAATGCGCATCATGACCCCACCACGGGCGCAGTTTGGCGAGCCAGCCGCGATCGCCGGGGACGCTGTTACAGAGCTCCTTCTTGATCGCCGCGTTGACGAAGATGCGATCCACTTCGGCCGCTTCGGCCGCATGCCGCAGCGCCGCCACCTGCGGCGGGCCCCATGCGCCGTTCACCCCGAGGCCGTTGGCGGCGACCATCGTCGGCGCGACCAGGCTCTCCCGCTCGGCGTCGGAGAGCCGGCGTTCCGGCGCCGGCATCAGCCAGATATCCACGTCGAGGCCGACTTGGTGACTGGCGTGGCCGGACGGCATCGGCCCACCCCGCGGTTGTGCCATGTCGCCGATGAGCAGGCCAGGATAGCCGTCGGTCCGCAGTTCCGAAGCCAGCGTCTCGACAAAGTGGATCAGGGACGGATGGCCGAAATAGCGGCGACGGGAGAGCCGCATCACCTGATAGCCGTCGCCGTCCAGCGGCAGCGTCTGGGCGCCTTCGAGACAGCCGCGATTATAGGTGCCGAGCACGTTCAGCGGCGGCGCCGTGGGGGTGGTGAATCCGCCCCAATCCTGGGCCTGCGCGGTGGCGGCGACGCCCGCGACCAGGGTGATGCCGAGAGCGGCAATGAGCCCGCGGGCACCGCGGCCCCGGCCGATCCGGCAAGACCGCCGCATATGGATCGAGTCCGTGATGATAGTCCCCAAACCAAGACCTGAGCCCGCCCGCTTGTAGCCCGCCGCCACCGGGCCGCCAAGACGGCAATGGTGTCGCCGCTCCCTGGCCAGCGGCTGGCCAGAGGGCATAGGCGGCCGGGCGGAGCTGTGCTGTAATCGCGGCGGCGCTTCCTTGGGTGGTTTCGAACGATGCAGGACCAGCCGACTTCCACGTCCGGAGCAGCCCGCAAGGACATCTTCCAGGGAATTCGGTGGCTGATCGCCGGACTGGTCAGCCTCGTCCTTTATGTGGCCGCAGTGGCGATCGTCTTCAGCCAGCGACCGGACCATCAGGCGGCGACCCTGATTCTTCTCGGCTGCTACTTCGTTTCCGTGCTGCTGTTGATGCAACGGGCGCTGGAACCGTTGCAGGCGCTGCCCTCCATGTTTGCGGCGTTCTACTTCGCCTTTTTCTTCTGTTTGCCGGGTGCGGTGCAGATCTCCGCCAACACCTTCCAGATGGGCGACGTGATCTACGGCGATCGGGTGGCGACGCGCGCGGCGGCCATGGTTGCCGTGTTTCTCGCCTGCTTCGTCGTCGGCCAGACCCTGGTCTCGCATCGACGATACCACGAGGCCCTGGCAACGATCACCGAGAGCGAGCGCCATCCGCGCACCGTGTCCATCCTCGCCTTCGCCTCGCTCGCCATTCTCGCCGGGGCGCTTGCCATCGCCACCTTCGGGGTCACCGCCCTGGTGCAGACGCGCGGCGGCATCGTCGACGAGATTACCCGCAATCTGGCGGGCGTGGAGCGCGGACTGATGCTGCATCTGCCCCGCTCCCTGACCCTCGCCGGGCTGTTGGTCATGCTCTACGCCATCGGCCGCTGGCGCCGGGAACAGCCGGCAGTCGCCCTGCTCCTGGGGTGGGCCTTCCTCTGCGCCGTCATCCCCGTCTACGCCATCACCAACTTTCCCCTCGCGCTCGCCCGCAACTGGCAGTTCGGCACCCTGATCACCTTCCTGATCGTCTACGTCAAAGGCTGGCGGCCGTGGCTGCGCGTCGGCATGATCGCCGGGATGCTGCTGACGATGTTCAGCCTTTTTCAATGGCTGCACGTCTTGCGTCGCGACGATCTGTCGGAGATCGACTTCCAGCTCATCGATCCCATCGCTTACCTTAAGAACATGGACTTCGACGGCTTCCAGACGTCGATGAACGCTGTCCTCTATGCCAAGCTCTACGGCCACACCCTCGGCAGTCAGTTCGTGAGTTCGCTCCTGTTCTTCGTTCCGCGCGGTATCTGGCCAGGAAAGGGCGTCTCGTCCGGACAGATGATCGGGGAGGCGCTCGGCTACCACTTCACCAATCTGTCGACGCCGTTTCCGGCGGAGATGTACCTGGACTTTTCCTTTGTCGGAGTCATCCTAGGCGGCTTGGTTGTGGGCTACGTCTATCGCCGCCTCGACCACCTGTGCGCTGCGGCCGTCGACTTCGGTCGCCCCAGCCTGCACCTTCTGCTGGTCGGGCTGATCGCCGGATTCACCATCTTCCTCATGCGCGGCTCGCTCTATGCCGTCACCAACATTTTCGTCCCGCTGTTGGTGCTGACTGTTTTGTTGATCAAGGCGCCCCAGGCGAGCCGCTTTTTCCTCGGTTTCGGCCAAGGCCTCGGCCGCCGGATCCGGCACCGCCAGCCGCTCCCCCCCTCCTAAGCCGGAGAGCGATCGCCGGCGGTCGCGCGTCGCCGAACAACCGGCTTTGCCGTGGTGGCCGGCGTCAGGCCTGGTCCAGTGGCGTAACGTCCACGCCCACCTGGACCGCATGGGCGCCGCCGCCGAAGATGGCACCGTTGACCGGGCTGACGTCCCCATACTCGCGGCCCCAGGCGAGGGTGATATGGCTGTTGGAGACGACCAGGTTGTTGGTGGGATCCACATCCACCCAGCCGTAATCGGGACACCAGACGGCGAGCCAGGCATGGGAGGCGTCGGCGCCGACCAGCTTTTCCTCGCCCTCGGGAGGGTGGGTCAGGATGTAGCCGCTGACGTAGCGCGCTGGAATCCGCAGGGCGCGCAGGCAGGCGATTTGCAGATGGGCGAAGTCCTGACACACGCCGCGCCGCTTGCGCCACACCTCCTCTACGGGGGTGGAGACTGTGGTCGCCGTGGTATCGAAGCGCAACGTCCGGTGCAGCCCCCGGGTCAGGGCGAGCACGCCCTGCAGCACCGGCAGACCGGGGGGGAACATGCGTTCGGCATAGGCGCGGATGTCTTCGTTCGCCTGCGTCTGCGGCGATTCGAACGCATACTGGAGCGCGTCGAGCGACGTCTCCGTGGTGTCACCGGCGAGGCGGTCGAAAATCTGATCCCAGGGTATGGTCAACGCCGGCTCCGGCGGTTGCATCGCCTCCACCTCGATGACGCTGCGCGCGTGCAAGGTGAGCTGCTTGTGCTGATGCTGCAGGGTGATGAACGCAACCGGATTGCCGAAGTAGTCGACGCCGGTGGTGTGCGTCGCCGGTGTCGGGTTGATGCTGAGCGCCGTGTCGTGGCAGATCTGGTTGATGCAGGGTCGCGGCGTCAGATGCAGCACGTGGTGCGACAGCGACACCGGGATCGAATACCGATAGTTGGTGCGGTGGCTGACCGAATAGAGCACCGATCGACGCGCGCCGGCCGCGCCCCCATCGGTGTCGATCCACTCGATCGTCGGCGTCCCTTCCATCGTCATAGGTCGACGGGCCTGCGCGCTTCGGCGTGGCTGAAGTAGTCGCGGCCGATCAGCTCGGACAGGCGCGGCATTGCGCGGACGATGTGGACGAGAAGCTGATCGAGAGCCGAGCGCCGGCCGTCCTTGTCCTCATGGCAAAGCTCGGCGATGTCGGCAAGCTGGATGTCGGTGAGCAGCAGCAGCACCTCGCGTTGCTCCGGGCTGCGGGCATAGAGGTCGGGGTCGCGCGGAAGCTGGTCCACATGGTCGGCCAGCACTCGCACCTGGAAAGCGATCGACCGCGGATTGGTTTCATCGAGAACGAGCAGATCGATGACCGGCGGCACCATCGGCGTCGTCAGGTAGCGCGAGCGGTAGGTCATGATGCTGTCGGCAAGCTCGAGAATGAGCACCAGGCTGCCGTCCGCCTCCGGGTCACCGCGGGCGAGCAGGCTGCGCAGCAGCACCGCCAGGTGCTGGGCGCGCTCCAGGCGGCGGCCCATGTCGAGGAAGCGCCAGCCGTGATTACGGGTCATGTTCTCCATTTCCATGCCGCTGAACGCGGAAAGGGAGCGGACGGCATCGTCCAGGAGTTCGAGGGCGGCACCGTATTCGATTCGCCCCGAGGCCTCGCCGATGTCGCTGCGGCCGGTCGCCTGGGCGTACAGCCGGCTCAGCGTCCGCCAGGCATCGAGGGAGAGCCGATCGCGGGCGAGTGAGGCCGTCCGGTGCAGATGTTCGATGGACTCCTGCAGGCCGTACGGGCAGTCGGGATCGAACATCAGCGTCGCCAGCTTGCGCTCCAGCAGGGCGGTGGGATTGGTCGTCCCTCCTCCCTGCCATTCGCTTGCCTTCGTCGTTCGGATGGCACTTTTTTCGACGCCGCCCCTCTCCAAGAGGACGCGGAGGACCGAGCGCAACGCCGCAAAGTCGCTCACCGGCGCCGCATCCTCGGTCAGGCGGCTGACCACGGCCCGCAGGGCGCGCACCAGATCCTCGGTGCGCTCGGCGTAGCGGCCGAGCCAGAACAGGTTGTCGGCGGCACGACTCGGCAGGTCCTTGCCGGTCCGCTTCGGCTTGGCATAGCTGAGCGGCGAGCCGAGCAGGGTAATGCTGGCCACCGGCTCGTCCGAGATAACCCAGGTGTCCTTGGTTCCCTCGCCGCGAAACAGCGCATCGGCGTACCCATCGCGGACGGCGGCGATGCGAGTCAGGCCACCCGGCATCACCACAAAGCCGTTTTCCTTGGCGGCGAGGAAGACGCGCATGCTCATCGGCCGCGGCTCGAGCCTGCCATCGGTCCACACCGGCGTCGTCGACAGCCGCGCCACATCCTGGGCGACGTAGTAGTGGCCGCGTTTGGCCAGCCGCTCCATCACCGCCTTTCGCCCGTCCGGCGTCAGCTCGCTGCCGAGGACGACGCCTTCCGCCATCGACAGCAGCGGTCGCCGCATGAAAGCACCGTCGATGGCAACCTGGTCCAGGCGCTCGAAGACGGCGGCGCGGTCGTCATCGCGGCCGCACCACCAGGTGGGCGCGCTGGGAATCTTCAGCTCCTCGCCGAGGATCCGCTGACAGAGTGCCGGCAGATAGCGCATCAGCACCTTGCTCTCCACCAGGCCACTGCCGAGAGCATTGGCGATGACGACGCTGTTCGCCCGCGCCGCCTGCAACATCCCGGCGACCCCCAGCAGCGAATCGACCCGCATTTCCAACGGATCGCAGTCCTCGGTGTCGATCCGGCGCAAGATCATGTCGACCGGCTTCAGGCCGTCGACCGACTTCAGGTAGACGCGGCTATCCCGTACGGTCAGATCGCCGCCCTCGGCCAGGGTGTAACCGAGGTAGCGGGCGAGATAGGCGTGGGCGAAATAGCCCTCGACGCTCGGCCCCGGCGTCAGCAGCACGATGCGGGGGCTGTCCCGGTTGGTGCGGGCGACCAGGCTGTCGTGGGCCGTCTGAAAATAGCTGGCCAGTCGATGCACCTGGCAGGCACGAAACAGCTCCGGCAGGCATCGGGAGAGAACGATGCGGTTCTCCAGTGCGTAGCCGAGGCCGGACGGTGTTTGCGTGCGGTCGCCGAGGACCCGCCAGCAGCCGTCGGCGCCGCGGCCGAGATCGGCCGCGTACATGTGCAGAAAGACACCGTCGCGCGGTTTGATGCCGTGGCAGGGACGCAGAAAGTGCGGGCTGCCGGAGACGAGACCCGCCGGCAGCGCGCCGCTCGTCAATAGCGTCTGCGGACCGTAGAGATCGGCGAGGATGGCGTTCAAGAGCTGGGCACGCTGGATGAGGCCCTGCTCGATCTCGCGCCATTCATTGGCGTCGATCGCCATCGGCACGAAATCCAGCTCCCAAGGCCGGTCGGCGGTGGCGGAGTCGAGCGTGTAGGTCAGTCCGTTCTCGTGCAGCAGCCGTCCGGCGAGACGCCAGCGCCGGGAAAGCTCGCGGTGCGGCAGCCCGTCGAGGACTTCAACGAACCGCCGCCAGTGCTGGCGGATGTTGCCATCGGCGCCGACCATTTCGTCATGGATGCCGGCGAGCGGATGATAGGATCGAAGCAGCCCACCCGCCCCGCCCGGCTCCGCCGACCAAGCGTCCGCTGTCGGGATGGCTTCCGTCGGACGTGGAGCCGGCAACAGGCGTTCCTCCGAGCTGGCGCCGGCGCGGTCCATGCACCGATTCGCAAAGCCGTTCATCAATCCCTTTCGGCGCCTCCCAGGTCAAGGGGCATCGGGCAGGCCGGCGGTTCCGTTCCCTTTTCCGCCGCCGCTACCGCCATCGGCCGCCTGCCATCGTCACCGGTCCTCCAACGCCGTCCGTAGAGCATTCCGAATCCCGCCCGTGTCGCGGCGCTTCGCAAGCTGCTAGGCTGGAGGGGTTGCGCATGGCCTTGAAATCAGGGGGATGTCGCATGAGCGATATCGTCTTGAGCTATAGTGAGGCGGACCGGGAGACGGCGGACCGGCTCGGCGATAAGTTGCGGGCCGTCGGGTTCAGCGTCGCTCCTCGAAACGGCGACGGGGCGGCCGCCCAAGTTCCTTGCGTCGTCCTGTGGTCGGCGCGGCTGGCCGCCGATCCGGACGCCTCCCCGCAGGCGCTCAGGCAGGCCCTGGCCGCCTGGGCAGACGACCGGCTGGTGCTCGCCGTCCTCGACGAGACCCCGTTGCCGGCCGGCCTCAGGGACCTGAGCGCGATCGATCTGTCGTCAACAGAAACCGGCATTGAGAGGGTTGTCGCGCGCGTCCGGGCGCTTGCTGGATTGCGAGCACACGCGGCCGACGGACCATCCCTGGCCGCCCCTTCGCCCGGACGCCGGTCTCCGACCGGCAAAGGCTCGCACCGCCTGTTCGCCGTCCTCGGCGTCATCGCCATCCTGATCGGACTGGGACTCGGATTCTTTGACCTGCCACGGCCGGCATCATCACCCGCCCCGGCGCCCAGCCGCAGCGAGGTCAGCGGCGGCGGAGTGATCCCCGATCCGTTTCCCGTCGAGACGGTCGGCGCCAACGTGTGGTCATCCGGGCTGCGGGCGTGGGGGTTCGTCGGCGCCGGCGCTTTCCTGCTGGCGATCGGCCTGATCGTCGCCCTCCGCGCCCGCCGGATCGCCCGGACGGTGGCCCAACCCGTCCCGCGGCCCGCGAGCCCCGGCGAGCCGTCGGTTGCGACGCCGGAACCTCACCAGATCTTCATTTCCTACAGCCGGCGGGACATCGCTCCCGTCGACCGCATCATCGAGCACATGGAAGGGGTGGGTTATTCGGTGTGGATCGATCGGGAGGCGACCGGGGTGGCAACGCAGCGCTACGCCGCCCCCATCGTGCGCGCCATCCGGTCGGCGCAGGTGGTCGCCCTGATGTGCTCGCGCAACGCCTTCGCCTCCGACCATGTGGTGCGCGAAGTGTACGTCGCCGGCGATTTTCACAAGCCGTTCCTCGCCTTTCAGCTGGACGAGACGACCTTCCCCGATGAGCTGATCTACTTCCTTTCCGGTTTCCCGCGCATCCCCGCCGATCCGCTGGAGCCGGAGCAGCTGCGAGAGGAAATCAAGCGCTACGTTCCCTAAGGAGTGGCGGTCGCTAAAGATCTTGGACTCGCGCCATGGTTGAGGTATATGTTCCTATTATGGACGCCGCCCCCCCAATGACCCGCCTGAAGCCCCGCCAGGAACGCTTCTGCCGACTCTACGTCGAATGCTCCAACGCGGCGCAAGCGGCACGCGCGGCCGGATATTCCCCTCAATCGGCCCGCAATGCCGGCTATCGTCTGCTCCGCCAGCCTAGCATCGCCGCTCGGATAACCGCCATACAGTTGCAGATCGCCGATGACAGCTGTCGCGATATCAGCGTTCTCTTGAGCAAGCTGGAAACGGTTTATCGACGGGCGATCGAAAGTCACAACTTTGCGGCGGCCGCCCGCGCCATCGAATTGCAAGCGAAACTGGCCGGTGTCAGCGACCGGAAGCCAGCCATCGCCGGCGCCCCCGGCCTGCTGTCGGATCCTCGCCGCTCCGACTGACGGCACCCTCGCTTACGCGCTTGCGCTCGCTCTCGCGCCTGCCGGCGGTTTCGTCATTGCAGGCTGCAACGTACCCCCTCAGAAGTTCAGTTCTTCGGCGCCTTCTTCCTGCCCCTCGTCGGCGCCGATCTCCACCGGGACCATGTCTGGTTGTCCCTGACCCTCGGCGGTGCCGAAGCGGCGCATCCGCTCGGCGGCCCGCTCGGCCTCGGCCGCCTCGGCCGCGTGGAGCATGCGGTAGTAATGCTCCCCGTGTTGATAGAAGCTCTCGGCGGCTATCGGATCGCCGGAAGAGGTGGCGTCGCGACCGAGCGCGAGATACCGCTCATAGACCTGTTGGGCGGTGCCGCGGATTTTTCCGTCCGGGCCATTGCTCTCGAATGTCTGATTGCGAAGAGGAACATAACGTTTACCGTTGCCACGGTTACGCCCCCGTCTCACGTTTGGATTGTGTTTCATTGCACCAATAAAAGTGTATTGATGAGCGCTCCGCCGCCCCCGCGACCCCAGAGGGTCAGGCAACTCCCAAGCCTGTGGCCGCACCAGCCGGGTGCGGGCACGGGTAGCGGGGTGAATGACGGAACCACAGCGCGCCTCGCGGCGCGAACTACGCGACCTCTTTTGGTCGCTGCTTCGACACTAGACGGGAAGCGCTTGGTTTCCAAGAGTTTTCTTTACAACCGTTCCCGAGTGCGCCGTAAGCTGCAGACAGCGGCCAATTCCGGCCAGATCCTTAACGAGTTCAGTCGGTTGCAAGTCCGCACCGGCCGCAAGCGAAGCAATATCAGCCGCCTGCCCCGCCCCGAGCTCGAAAAACGCTGCCCCACCGGGGTCCAGCAGCCGGGCCGTCGCCGGCAACAGCTCCCGGTAAGCGGCAAGGCCGTCGCTGCCGCCAGACAGCGCCAGCCGCGGTTCCCACCCCCGAACGTCCGGGGGGAGGCCCGGCCAGTCGCCATCGGCGATATAGGGCGGATTGGCGACGATGATGTCGAACGAGCCGGCCAGCGCATCCGCCCAGTTGCCACAGAGGAAGGCGGCGCGGGAGGCGAGGCGGAGACGCTCGGCGTTGGCGCGCGCGGTGCGCACCGCTGTCGGCGAAAGATCGATGCCGACGCCGGTCGCCGCCGGGAGCGAATGCAGGAGGGCGAGCAGCAGGCAGCCGGAGCCGGTGCCGAAATCGAGGATGCGCCAGCGGCACCCTCGCCGGCGGGCCGCATTGCCGCTCACTTCGCCGACAAACGCCAGCGCCGCCTCGACCAGGGTTTCCGAATCCGGACGGGGAATCAGGGTGCTGGGATCAACGGCAAACGGCAGACTCCAGAATTCCTTTTCGCCGAGGATATAGGCGACCGGCTCGTGGGCGCTGCGGCGGGCGACCAGGGTCGCAAGCCTTTCCCCGGCCTGCGCATGGAGGGGTTGGTCGCCGCGGGTGAGTAGCGTCGCCGGCGACACCCCCGCCGCGTGTTCGACGAACAGTCGCGCCTCCAGCGCCGCGGTGGCGATGCCGGCCGCAGCCAGGGCCCGCCTTGTCTCCGCGCGCGCGCCGGCCAGGGATACGGCCGGCCAGACGGGCTGCGAACGCTCCGCCGCGCTCATCCGTCCTCGGCCAGGCGCCGCGCCCGATCGTCGGCAATCAACGCCTCTATGATCTCGTCGAGTTCGCCATCGAGGACCCGGTCGAGCTTGTGCAGAGTCATGCCGATGCGATGGTCGGTGACCCGCCCTTGCGGGAAATTGTAGGTGCGAATCCGTTCCGACCGGTCGCCGGAACCGACCTGGCTTCGGCGGTCGGCGGCGCGGGCGTTGGCGATGCGCTCCCGTTCCAGTTCGTACAGGCGGGAGCGCAGAATCTTCATCGCCTTGGCGCGGTTCTTGTGCTGGGACTTCTCATCTTGCTGGATGACCACCATTCCGGTGGGCAAATGGGTGATGCGAACCGCGGAGTCGGTGGTATTGACCGACTGCCCCCCAGGCCCGCTCGACCGATAGACGTCGATGCGCAGATCCTTGTCGTCGATCTGCACGTCCACGTCCTCCGCTTCCGGCAACACAGCGACGGTCGCCGCCGAGGTGTGGATCCGGCCGCTGGCCTCGGTTTCCGGCACCCGCTGGACCCGGTGGACACCGGATTCGTACTTCAAACGGGCGAACACCCCGTTTCCCGACATGGTCGCCGTCGCCTCCTTGAAGCCGCCGATGCCGGTCTCGCTGATCCCCATGATCTCGAACTGCCAGCGGTGGAGCTCGGCATAGCGCTGGTACATGCGAAACAGGTCGGCGGCGAACAGCGCCGCCTCCTCGCCGCCGGTGCCGGCGCGCACCTCGATGATGGCGTTCTTCTCGTCCGCCAAGTCCTTCGGCAGCAGCAGCACCTGCAGCCGGTGCTGCAGCTCGGGCAGTGCCCGCTTCAACTCGCTCATCTCGGTGCGGGCGAGATCGCGCATCTCGGCGTCGCCTTCGGGGTCGTCGGCCATCTGCTCCAGGTCGTCGATCTCCGTCCTGGTCTTGCGCAGGGCGTCGATCGCTTCCACCACCGTCGCCAGCTCGGCATATTCCTTGCTAAGCTGGGCGAAGTTCTCGGGAATCGCCGCCTGAGTATTGGCCAGCCGGCCGCCGAGGTCGTGGTAGCGGTCGACCACGCGGCCGAGCCTCTCTTCGAAATCCGTCATCGTGCCTCACCGTCGTCATCGGCATCATCGGCGACTTCGAACAACCGGCGGATCAGGGTCTCCAGCCGGATCGCCTCCTCTTCACCGCCGTCCGTCACCAGTCGGCGCAGGGCGCGGGTGGGCCCGTGCAGGAGGCGATTGACCAATAGCCGCGTCGCCTTGTCCGCATCTCCCCCCGCATCCAGGAGTACCGCCTGGCGCTGCGCTTCGAAGCACCCGCGCAGCAAGGTCACCACCGGCGCCGCCGCCCGCCCGGCACGATCGGCGACGAACGCCGCCACCGCCTCGTCGATCAGCCGCGACGCGGTCGCCGCCGCTGCCTCCCGCGAAAGCCTGCCATCCTCTGCAACCCGCTCCAGGTCGTCGAAGGTATAGACAAAGGCGGACTCCAGCCTGTCGATCGCCGGATCCACATCCCCCGGCACCGCCACGTCCACCAGCAGCACCGACCGTTGCCGACGCCGTTTCAGCGCCGCCCGCATCGCCTCAAAGCCGATCGTATGCTGGCGCCGACCGAGACTGCCAATGACGATATCGGCGGCGACCAGGGCGTCTGCCAGCTCCGCGAACGGCACCACGTGCGCCGCCAGCGCCCGCGCCATCGCCTCGGCGCGGCCGGGACGCGGGTGGGTGACGCTCAGGTGCACGAGCCCGGCGCCACGCAGCGACGCGCCGATCAGCTCGCCCATCTCGCCGGCGCCGACGATCAGCGCCCGCGCCGCCGCCAAGTCGCCATGGACACTTCTCGCCCGCTCGATGGCCGCCGCCGCCGCCGACACCGGCCGCCGGCCGATGCCGGTCTCGCTCTGCACCCGCTTCGCCGTCGCCAGCGCCGCCTGTACCAGCGCCTCCAGCCCAGGGCCGGAGCATCCCGCCTTCCGCGAGGCATCGAAACTCGCCTTGATCTGGCCGAGGATGTGCGGTTCACCGATCACCGTCGACTCCAGCGAGGCGGCGACCCGGAAGACGTGCCGCACCGCTGGTTGGTCGACGACGCGGATGACGCGGCCGGACAGATCGTCCGCCGCCATCGACGCCGCACCGGCGAGGACGGCCAGGGCGCGGTCGGCGGCGGCCAGCGGATCAGGGGCCGAACCCAGGACCTCAATGCGATCGCACGTCACCAGCAGCATCGCCTCCGTGAGTGCGGCATCGCGCAGGCGGGCCAGCAGCGCCGGGACGCGCTCGTCTTCCACGAACAGCTGGTCCCGCAGTGACAGCGACGCCGTCCGCTGATTGACGCCGGCAACGAAGACGGAGAGCCGGCCCGTCGCGGCGTCCGCCACCGGTCGGTCACGCCGGCCGGGCGACGCGGTCCTCGATCGCGGTCCCGTCCAAGGTCACCTCTTCCTGTGCGCCCGAATCCATGTCGCGGACGGCGGCGACGTTGCGCGCCACCTCGTCGGAACCGACGATGACGGCGACGCGGGCGCCGATGCGGTTCGCCCACTTCATCTGCTTGCCGAGGCTGCCGCCGAAGGCGAACTCCACCCGTTCACCCGCCGCCCGCAATCGCTGGGCGAGGCGCAGCGCCGCGTCGGCCTGCTCGCCGCCGAGCGGCACCAGCGCCACCGGCCGGCAGGGCGCGCTGGCGTCGGCCACCAGGAGCATCAGCCGTTCGACCCCGGCCGCCCAGCCGGTCCCCGGTGTGGACGGTCCGCCCATTTCGGCGACGAGACCATCGTAGCGGCCGCCGGCCAACACCGTCCCCTGGGCACCGAGGGCGTCGGTGACGAATTCGAAGGCCGTGTGACAGTAGTAATCGAGGCCGCGGACCAGCCTGGGATTGTGCCGATAGGCGATGCCGAGGGCGCTAAGCCCCACGCATACACGCTCGAAGAACGCCCGCGACGGTGCGTTCAGGTGATCTGCCAGGCTGGGGGCCGCCTCGATGATCCGTCGGTCACCGGCATCCTTGGAATCGAGGACGCGCAGCGGATTGCGTTCGAGACGGAGGCGGCTGTCGTCCGAGAGGGCAGTTTCGTGGGCGCGCAGGTAGTCTACGAGAACCTCGCGGTAAGCCGTGCGGCTTTCCCCGTCGCCCAGGGTATTGATCTCGAGGGTGACCTGATCCGAGAGGCCGAGCGCCTTGAGGACGTCGGCGGCGAGCAGGATGACTTCCACATCTGCCAGCGGGTCGGCAACGCCGATCAGCTCGACGCCGACCTGGTGGAATTGGCGCAGCCGCCCCTTCTGCGGCCGCTCGTAGCGGAACATCGGCCCCTGGTAATAGGCGCGCAGCGGAAGCTGCTGCGTAAGCTTGTTGGACAAGACGGCGCGGACGATGCCGGCAGTGTTCTCCGGCCGCAAGGTGATGCGATCGCCGTTGCGGTCGGCGAAGGTGTACATCTCCTTGGTGACGATGTCGGAGGTGTCGCCGAGGGTTCTTTGAAAAACCTCGGTGAACTCGAAGATGGGAGTCGCGATCTCGCCGTAGCCAAACCGCTCGACCGTCGTGGCGAAGATGCCTTCGATGCGGCGGCGCAGCCGGCTCTCATCCGGCAGGAAGTCCCGGGTGCCGCGCACCGGACGGAGATCGACCATACCGTCGCGACCGTCGGATCAGGCCCGGAGGGCGGCCGGCGCTTCCGACTCGGCCGCGGGCTCTGCCTCGCGTCGAGGGTAGCGGGTTTCCACGTAGGTCTCGACGATCGCCCGGAACTCCCGTGCGATCTCGGGGCCGCGCAGCGTCGTTGCCTTGCGCCCGTCGATGAAGACGGGGGCCGCCGGTTCCTCGCCGGTTCCCGGCAGGCTGATGCCGATGTCGGCATGCTTACTCTCGCCCGGTCCGTTGACGATGCAGCCCATCACCGCCACGTTCATCGTCTCGACGCCATCGAACGTCGTCCTCCAGACAGGCATCCGGGCGCGGATATAGTCCTGGATCTCGCCGGCAAGACGCTGAAAGACGGTGCTCGTGGTCCGCCCGCAGCCGGGACACGCGGTGACCAGGGGCATGAACGAGCGCAGTCCCATCGTCTGCAGGATCTGCTGGGCGACGATCACCTCTTCCGAGCGATCGCCGTCCGGCTGCGGCGTCAGCGAGACGCGAATGGTATCGCCGATCCCCCGCTGCAGCAGCACCGCCAGGGCCGCCGCCGACGCCACCATCCCCTTCGAGCCCATGCCGGCCTCGGTGAGGCCCAGGTGCAGCGCATAGTCGCAACGGCCGGCCAGTTCGTCGTAGACGGCGATCAGGCTCTGCACGTCGGAGACCTTGCACGACAAGATGATGCGGTCGGATGGCAGGCCGATGCGCTCGGCGAGGCGAGCGCTTTCCAGCGCCGAAACCACCATCGCCTCGTTGGTGATCTCGGCGGACGTCTTAGGCGAAACGGCCGACGCGTTCGCATCCATCATCCGCGCCAGCACCTCCTGGTCGAGGCTGCCCCAGTTGACGCCGATGCGCACCGGCCGGTCGTAGGCGAGCGCGATCTCGATCATCGTCTGGAACTGGCGGTCGCGCTTTTCGCGGAAGCCGACGTTGCCAGGGTTGATGCGGTACTTGGCGAGCGCTTCGGCACAAGCCGGGTGGTCGGTCAGGAGCTTGTGGCCGATGTAGTGGAAGTCGCCGATCAGCGGCACATCGACACCCATCGCATCCAGCCGCTCGCGGATGTGGGGGACCGCCCGCGCCGCCTCGTCGCGGTCGACGGTGATGCGGACCAGTTCCGATCCGGCGGCGGCCAGCGCCGCCACCTGCTTGACGGTGGACTCCACGTCCGCAGTGTCGGTATTGGTCATCGACTGGACGACGATCGGCGCCGTGCCGCCGACGAGGACGCGCCCGATGGCGACCGGAATACTGGTCCGTCGCGCGGCCGGGCCGGAACTGGAACTCATTGATCGCTTACTCCAGGGCGAATCCACCACGGCGGCCGAACGCCGCCGTCCTGTCTTGCCGCAGGCGGGCGGTCCCGTCAACGCCCGCCATGCCGCGCGCCGCGCCCTCGTGCCGTGTCTGTGGCCCGATCGCGCGCGGATTCTCTCTATTCTAGGGTCGAAAGTTCCGCGCGCAAGGCATCCGCATCGAGAACCACATTCCGTCGCACGGTCCCTGTCTTCCCCAGCGCTCGCCCAGGCGCACCGTCGATTGCCGCCTCGAGGCCGCCGGCATTGCCGGTACGCAACAGGAGACCCGGTCGGTCGGGGACGGCGAAGGTGTCACCCGGACGCATCAATCGGGAAAAAACGACGGCGCGGCTAGCTGGATCGCGGATTTCCACCCAGGTGTCGGTGGTCGCCAGCAGGACGACGCGGCCGCTGGCCGCCCCTGCCCCGCCACCCGGCGTCGTCTGGACCGGAAGCGCCGGCGTCGCGGGAGCCGGCGCCGCGGCGACAGCCGCCGGCGATGAGGAGGGCGGCGACGATGGCGCATGAATCGTCATGGCGTTGGGCGGGCTAGCCGGTTGTGGGGTGACCGGCTGGGGGCTCACCGCAGGGGATGTCACAGGGGATGGCGATGCCATCGCCATTGCCGGGGCGGGAGTCGAATTTGATCCGGGCGGGGTCACGGTGCCAGGGACAGGTACGGGAGCCGGGACTGCCGCCGGTTCGCGCGGTTCGGCAGGGGTCTCTATCGCCACCTCCACCTTCGGCAGCGGCGTGCCCTCGGGCCGCCGCTGGGCGGTGGAGGTGCTGTCGGCTCCCTGGCCGGGGAGCATCTGGCGGAGATGCTCCGGCACCGGCAGCGTCAACTCGGCCACATCCAGGTAACGGGACGAGGAGACGTACCAGATGCCGTAGCCGATCAGCGCGATCACCGCGCCGATGAGCAGGATCGCCCCCTTCGGGACACCGCTTTCGCCCAGCGGCGACGGAAAATTGAGTTTCGCCGCCGGTGCTTTCGCCCCGGTCTCCAGCTTGAATCGGCGCACGACCTCGTTCGCCTCCAGGCCCAGATATTCCGAATAGGTACGGATAAAACCGATGGTATAGGCACCGCCCGGCAGCTGTTCGAAGCGGCCACCCTCGATCGCGGCGATGAACGCCTGGCGAATGCGGACGATGCGGGCGACTTCGGGGATCGAGTGCCCGAGGGCGATCCGCGTCTGTCGCAGGAGCGATCCCACCTCCGACTCAGTCCCTTGCCGACCGCTCCCGGTCATTCGCGCTCCGTCGCTGCTCCCGTCCACCGCACTCCCACCACGTCATGCGTCCGCATGAGGACGGCACCGCCGATTGTCGGCATTCGGGGAGCGGATGCAACCAACAATAACCCCGTCGGGTCAAATCAGCACGTGGTGGTCCTGTGCAAACCCCCGCAAACGCTCACGAACGCTTTTCTGGTCACAGCGACAGAGCGAATCGATGAAATCCTGCAACAATCCCAGGTGGACCGTCCGCAGCATGGCCTTGACCGCGCCGAGGGAGGGGGGCGCCAGGGAGAGGGAGCGAAAGCCGAGGCCGATCAGCGCCATCGCATCGAGGGGACGGCCGGCCATCTCACCGCACAGACTGACCGCCACCCCGGCCTGGGAACACTGCTCCAGGATCGACTTGAGGACGCGGAAGGTCACCGGCGACAGGACGTCGTAACGCTCCGAAATGCGGTAGTTGTCACGGTCGCTGGCGAAAAGGAACTGGAACAGGTCGTTGGTACCGATGGACAGGAAGTCGATCTCCGCCAGCAGCCCCGGCAGCTGAAAGAGCAGCGCCGGAACCTCCAGCATCGCCCCGACCTTGATCTGGCGCGGCAGCTCGGCGTTCGCGGCCCGGATGCGCGCGACCTCGGACTCGAGGAGCTGACGGGCGAAGCGGAACTCGCCCACTTCCGCGATCATCGGGAACATGACGTAGAGGTCCTGGCCGGCCGCCGCCTGGATGAGGGCGCGAAGCTGCTGGCGAAGCATCGCCGGCCGGTCGAACGAGACGCGGATCGCCCGCCAGCCCATCGCCGGGTTCTCGTCGTGGCCGTGGTCCCAATAGGGCATGACCTTGTCGCCGCCCACGTCGAGCGTCCGGAAAACCACCGGCTTGCCGTGGGCGTAGGTCAGAACCTTGCGGTACAGGGTGCGCTGGGTTTCCACGTTCGGCATCTCGGAGCGCACCATGAACGGCACCTCAGTCCGATAGAGGCCGACGCCGTCGGCGTCCAGCTCGGCCAGATGCTGCACATCGACGAGGAGACCGGCGTTGACCTGCAGGCTGATGCGATGGCCGTCGACGGTCTCCGGCGGCAGCGGCCGCTCCGCCGCATACTGCTGCTTGCGCTGCTGGCGGGCGAGGACGCTGCGGCGGAACATCTGCCGGACGTCTTCGCTCGGCCGAACCAGCACCTGCGAGTGCTCGGCATCGACAATCACCACGTCGCCGGGATCGATGCGCTGCAGGGCCTCGCGCACCTGGCCGACCACCGGCACGTCGAGGGCGCGGGCGATGATCGCCACGTGGGCATTGGGCGAGCCCTCCTCCAGGGCCACCGCCCGCAACCGCGCCCGATCATAATCGAGCAACTGCGCCGGCCCGAGATTGCGGGCGACGAGGACGATATCCTGGTCGGGGGGAATGTCCGGCGCCGTCTCCTCGGCACCGAGCAGATGCTGCAGCAGCCGGTTGGCCAGGTCCTCCAGGTCGTGGACGCGCTCCCGCAGGTAGTCGTCGGCAACCTGGCTCATCCGCGCATGGATGTCGTCATTAACCCGCTGCACCGCCGCTTCCGCGGTCAACCCGGTGTTGATGGCGTCGCCGATGCGCCGCAGCCAGCCCACGTCCTCGGCGATCATCCGGTATGTTTCGAGGATGTCGCGCGACGGGCCGGAGTCGGCGAGACCGCTGGTGCGGAACATGTTTTCGATGGCGCCGTGCATCTCAGCCACCGCCGTGCGCAGGCGCTCGTGCTCGAAGCGGATGTCCTCGGCGACCATCCGCCGGATGAGGAAGCGGTGCTTGTGCATCACCGCCACCCCCATGCCGAGCCCGGCGTTAATGCGGGCACCTTCCAGGCGGATGGAGACGAGGGCGATCCCTTCCGTCGGCGAGTGCTCGTCGCGGCCGACGAGGTTGCCGCCGGCGACCAGTTCCGCCAGCACCATCGCCACCGTCTGCAGCGCCTCGATCTCTTCGTCCGTGTACTGGCGGGCGTTGATCGTCTGCACGGAAAGCACGCCGACGACCCGTCCGCCGTGCAGGATCGGCACCCCCGCCAGCGACTGGAAGGACTCCTCGCCCGTCTCCGGTCGGAAGACGTAGCTGGGGTGGCTCTGGGCGTCGGCGATCCCCACCGGCCGCCCCTTGGCGGCGATTTCGCCGATCAATCCCTCGCCGACGCGCAGCCGGGTGCGGCGGACGGCGCTCGCCCGCAACCCCTGGGTGGCGAACAGCTCAAGGACGTCGCCAGCGCGGCGGACGTAGATGGAGCACACCTCCACGTCCATGTCGTGGGCAATGACCGAGACGATCCGGGCGAGCCTCGTCTGCGGCGTCCCTTCGCTGGCCATAACGTCGCGGATACGGGCAAGAAGACGGCGCAGTACGAGAACGGTCTGGCCGTATTCCATGCGGTTACCCGACCTCCCGCTGCTGCTGCTGGGCCAGGGCCGCCAGCGCCTGATCGAGAAGCTCACGGAAGATCTCGGCGGTCGGCACCTCGCGGGTCACCATGCCGACGCTCTGGCCGGCCATCAGCGAGCCGTTCTCCACATCGCCATCGAGGACCGCCCGCTTCAGGGCGCCAGCCCAATACAGCTCGATCTCCAGCTGCGCCGCCTCCTGGCTCAGTTCCCCCGCCCGGTAGCGGGCGCCCACCTGTCGTTGCGTGGCATTGAAGCGGTCGCTGCCGCCGTTGGCGATCGCCCGTACCGGGATCACCGGCAAGTCGGGATCCAGCTGCACGGAGACGACGGCATCGCGGGCGCTGGCGCGGATGAACGCCTGTTTGAAAGCGGGGTGGGCGATGGATTCGCTGGCGCAGACGAAGCGGGTGCCCAGCTGGCAGCCGGCCGCCCCCATTTGCAGGTAGGAGACGATGGCTTCGCCGCGGCCGATGCCGCCGGCGACGAAGACCGGGACATTGCGCACCTGCGGCAGGATTTCCTGTGCGAGGACGCTGGTCGAGACCGGACCGATGTGGCCGCCCGCCTCGGCGCCCTCGATGACCAGGGCATCGGCGCCGCTGCGAACAAGCCGCTTGGCGAGGGCGAGCGCCGGCGCGAAGCATATCACCTTGCGGCCGGCATCCTTCACCCGGCGGATGGCCGTCGCCGGCGGCACGCCGCCGCCGAGCACCACATGGCTGACGCCGGACGCCAGACACACGTCGATCAGCGCGTCGAGCGCCGGGTGCAGGGTGATCAGATTGACCCCAAAAGGGTGGGGGGTGCGGGCCTGGGTGGCGGCGATCTCCGCCGCCAGGTCGTCGGGACCGAGCGAGCCGCCGGCGATGACGCCGAAGCCGCCGGCATTGGAAATCGCCGCGACCAGATGGTGCTCAGAAACCCACGACATGGCGCCGCCGAGAACGGCGTAGCGGCAGCCGAGAAACGTGCGGCCTCGCTGCCACAGCTGATCCAGCCTGGCCTCGGCGGCGAGAGGATCCCCCATCGCCTCAGTGAGCGTCGAGCCCGTATGCGGTATGCAGCGCACGGACGGCGAGCTCCGTATAGGCTTCATCGACGAGAACACTAACCTTGATTTCGGAAGTAGAGATCACCTGAATATTAATGCCCTTTTCGGCCAGCGTCCGAAACATTTTTGAGGCGATGCCTGCATGACTGCGCATACCAACGCCGATCACCGACACTTTCACCACATTGGGATCGGAGAGCAGCCGCCCGTACGAGAGCTCGCCGCTCTGCTCGATGACGGCAACCGCCCTGTCCACATCCGCCTTGGTGACGGTGAACGTAATGTCGGTGGTGCCGGCGTCGGCCGAGATGTTTTGCACGATCATATCGACGTTGATGCTGGCTTCGGCGAGCGGACCAAAGATCCCGGCGGCCACCCCCGGCCGGTCGGCTACCCCGACGAGGGTGATCTTCGCCTCATCGCGGCTATAGGTGACGCCGCTGACCAGTTCGTGTTCCATGATTTCGTCCTCCCCGACGACGAAGGTTCCGGGCACGTCATCGAAGCTGGAGAGGACCTGCAGCCTGACGCCGTATTTCATGGCGAGCTCGACGGCGCGCGTTTGCAGCACCTTGGCACCGACCGATGCCATCTCCAGCATCTCCTCGAAGGTGATCCGGTCGAGCTTGCGCGCCTTGGCGACGATGCGCGGATCGGTGGTGTAGACGCCGTCCACGTCGGTATAGATGTCGCAGCGATCCGCCTTCAGCGCCGCCGCCAGGGCGACGGCGGTCGTGTCCGAGCCGCCGCGGCCGAGGGTGGTGATCCGGCTGTCGTCGGTCATGCCCTGAAAACCGGCGATCACCGGCACCTCGCCGCGCTCCAGCCGCTCGATCAGCGCGGCCTCGTCGATGGCGCGGATTCGCGCCTTGGAATGGGCGCTGTCGGTGCGAAAGGCGATCTGCCAGCCGAGCCACGAACGGGCCGGTACCCCCAGCGTCTGCAATGCGATGGCGGTCAGCCCGGCGGTCACCTGTTCGCCGGAGGCGACGACCACGTCGTATTCGCGGGCGTCGTGCAACGGCGACAAATCCGCGCAGTATTTGACGAGCTGGTTGGTAACCCCGGCCATGGCGGAAACGACGACGATCACCTGGTCGCCGGCGTCGTAGGCTTCCTTCGTGCGCTTTGCGACGGCCCTGATGCGGTCCAGATCGGCCACCGAGGTGCCGCCAAACTTCTTAACGAGTCGCGCCATACCTTTTGCGGCCCACCGGTGCGCTGAGGAACACGTCCGCGCAGCGAATTGCATTTGCCGTGCCCACTTTGCACACGACCTTCGGCATGCGAAACGAAGGTCGGCAAACCCGCGATATGCGCAACCGGTTGCAGTGGGACAGGCATCGCCTAAATACGTGCGGATGCTCCGCGAGGCAAGTGCGGGCCGTCACTCGCTTGGCAGATGGCCAACAAATCTGCAAGATTGGCGCACATGAAAACGGATAGCACAGCCGCGATCGGCCCCGGGACCACGTCGGGGACCGCCTCGGGCGAGGAAATCGATCGCTTCGCCCGCATCGCCCAGGCGTGGTGGGACCCGAATGGGGCGTTTCGCCCGCTGCATGGCCTAAACCCGCTGCGCGCCGCCTACGTTCGGGACCAGCTCTGTCGCCATTTCGGCCGTGACATCGGCGCCGAGGCGCCGCTGGCTGGTCTGCGGATCATCGATATCGGTTGCGGCGGCGGCCTGTTGAGCGAGGCGCTCGCGCGGATGGGGGCAAGCGTCGTCGGTATCGATGCCGAGTCCGAATCCGTCGGCATCGCCACCGCGCACGCGGCGGCGGAGGGGCTGACGATCGACTACCGGGTGGCGCTGCCGGAGGACTTGGCGAAGGACTTGGCGGCGGCCTCCGGCGAACGGTTCGATGCCGTCGTCAGCATGGAGGTGATCGAGCACGTCGCCGACGTCTCGGCGTTCGCCGCCGCGGCGCGCACGCTGGTCCGGCCGGAAGGGGCGCTGATCGTCGCCACCCTCAATCGCACCCTGAAATCGTTGGCTCTGGCTAAGATCGGCGCCGAATACGTGCTCCGCTGGCTGCCCATCGGCACCCACGACTGGCGCAAGTTCGTCAAGCCCTCGGAACTGGCCGCCCTGTTCCGGCGAAATCGGCTAGCGCTGCGCGATTTGGCCGGCTTCGAGTACGATGTGTTGAACGGGACGTGGACGCTGTCCCGCGATCTCGCCGTCAACTACGTCGCCTTCGCCGTCCCCGAGTAAGGCGTGCGATCGCCGGCGCGTCAGTCGTCGCGACGACGCATCCACGGCAGCGGCTGGATGGCGATGCCTTCCTCGCGCAACGCATTCGCTTCGTCGGCGCTGGCCTCGCCGTAGATGGCGCGCGAGTCGGCATCGCCATAGTAGATGCGCCGGGCTTGCTCGGGAAAGTCGCGGCCGACATCGTCGCAGGTCGCTTCCACCAGCTTGCGCAGCGCCCGCAGGGTCTGTTCCGCCGCCACCGGCAGCGGTGACGACGAGGATGGGGCGTCCGACGGCCGTCCCGCCGGTGCCTGCTCCGCAACTCTATCTCTACCCCGCTGACGATCCCCCGGGCGACTACCGTGGCGGGCGACGAACAGCCGCATCGGCGCCTTGGTGACCGTGGTATCGCCGCACACCGGGCAAGCGATCGACCGGCTCGCCGCCTGTTGATCGTAGGCGTCGCCGCTGCGGAACCAGCTCTCGAACCGGTGCCCATCGCTGCACATCAGATCAAAAACGATCAAACCGCCGTTCCTTCAAGAAAACGGCCGGTCGTGCTGCAACGACGGGATCCGCCGCCGCGCCGCCGCCGCCGCCTGCGGATCCACTCCGGCGACGATCACGCCCACGTCCTCGCCCCCGTCGGCGACGATCTGCCCCCAGGGATCGACGATCAGCGAATGGCCGTACGTTTCACGCCCTTCCGCGTGGACGCCGCACTGCGCCGGTGCGAACACCCAGGCCCCGTTCTCGATCGCCCGCGCCCGCTGCAACACATGCCAGTGCGCCTGCCCGGTCGTCCGGGTGAACGCCGCTGGAATGGCGAAAAAGCCGGCGCCGGCCTGGGCCAGCCGGCGATAGAGCTGGGGAAAGCGCAGATCATAGCAGACGCTGAGGCCCAGCCGCCCCCAAGGCGTGGCCGCGACGACGGTCCGATCGCCGGGGGCAATCGTCGCCGACTCCCGGTAGGACTCGTCCGGTCCAAGATCCACATCGAACAAGTGGATCTTGTCGTAGCGGGCGACGATGGCGCCGTCCGCGTCGATGAGGAGCGAGCGGTTGGCGAGCCGCCCATCTTCCACCCGATCGCCGTCGAGACGCCCGCCGTCGAAACGCACCGTCAGCGAGCCGATCAGCAGCCAGACGCCGTTGGCCTGCGCCGCCTTGCGATAGGCGGCCAGCGCCGGATGGTCCTCTTCGGCGGGCGCCTTCTCCCGCATCAGCCGCGAAATCGGCTCCATCAGGCTGACGTTTTCCGGCAGACAGACCAGATCGGCGCCGCCTCCCCGCGCCCGACGGATCAGGTCGACGACCGGCTCAATGTTGAGGGCAATCTCCCGTGCCGAGTTGGTCTGCACGCAAGCGACGCGGAATGGAGCGGTCAAGCCCCCTTACTCCCCGCGACCGAGCAGGCGATCCAGTTCACCCTTGCGATCGAGGGCGGCAAGGTCGTCGGAGCCGCCGATGTGGCGACCGTCGATGAAGATCTGGGGGACCGTCTTGGCGCCGCCCGCCCGCTCCTGCATTGCCGCCCGTGCGCCGACGACGTCGCTCACATCGATCTCGTTGAACGCCACCCCTTTTTTGGTCAGCAACTCCTTCGCCCGGCGGCAATAGCCACAGAACGGGGTCGTATAGATATCGACGGCGGGCATCGTGCGGCCTTTCGCTTGCGAGAGGGGATGCTGGGGATATAGCCGCCCGCGGCGGCCGAATCAAACGTCGGTGGCGTCGCGGACGGTGCGGGCGAGGGTCAGCACGCTGACCTGGCGGGCGCCGGCGGCCAGCAGGGCACCGACACAGCCGTCGGTGGTGGCGCCGGTGGTCATCACGTCGTCGACGAGGACGATCGAGCGGCCGTGCAGCCATGCCCGCGCCGATGCACGCGTCGCAAACACGCCGGCGACGTTGCGCGCGCGCGCGCTTGCACCCATCAGTCGCATCTTGTCCGTCCGCCGGGTGCGGAGCAGTGCGTCCGGGTGCACCGGAATGCTGGTGAGCCGGCCGATCGCCGCCGCCAGCAGCGCCGCCTGATTGTATCGGCGCGCGAACAGCCGGGTCCAATGCAGCGGCACCGGGACGAGACCGTCCGCCTCCTCCAACACGCCGCCGCCGGCGCGGGTCATCCAACGGGCGAACGCTGGCGCCGCATCGGTGCGGTCAGAGTTTTTGAAGGCGAGGATCAGCGGCCGGCTCGCCCCGTCGTAGACGAGCGCGGCGCAGGCCCTCGCATAGCGGGGTCGACGACGGGCGCAGGCGCCGCACACCGCCTCGCGGCCCAGGTCGAACTCGAGGGGAATGCCGCACACCGCGCACATGGGGCGGCCGATGAAGCGCAGCTGGGGCCAGCAGCGGCCACACAGGGCCTGCGGCGTCGTCATCGTCTCGCCACAGGCGAGACACTGGGGCGGCACCAGCAGATCGAGGAGCAGCCGGCCGGCCCGGCCGATGAGACGGCCGGCACGCGGCAGCGCCGCAAACGACGACAGCGGCGACGGCGCCATTTGCACCCCCAGCCCCGGCATGCCATATACCAGCGTGCCACATGGCGGTTGTAGACCCTGCACCACCACTCGCTCTCTCATACCAGCGCTGCCATACCGAGGACAATGCCCGATCCGGTTGCAGAAGGAATGCGCGTCTTCGACCGGCGCAGCGTCCGCGCCCACCGCGACCGCGCCGCCGCCGGCCTCGGCGATCACGATTTTCTCCTGCGGGAGGTCGGTGAACGGCTCGCCGATCGCCTCGACGACATCCGCCGGCGCTTCCCGCTCGCCCTCGACCTCGGCTGTCATGCCGGCACCTTGGCCGGTCTCGTCGATGGCCGCGGCGGCATCGAGACACTGGTGCAGGCCGACCTGTCGCCACGGATGGCGGCCGCCGCCCGCAGCGAGCTCGCCCCCGCCGTCGCCGCCGACGAGGAGGCGCTGCCGTTCGGCCGCGACTGTTTCGACCTGGTGATCAGCCTGTTGTCGCTGCACTGGATCAACGATCTGCCGGGGGCGCTCACCCAAATCCGCCTGGCGCTGAAGCCGGACGGCCTGTTCCTGGCGGCGATGCTGGGCGGGCAGACGCTGAAGGAGCTGCGCCAGGCGCTGATGGAGGCGGAGATCGCCCACGAAGGCGGCCTCAGCCCGCGGGTCGCCCCCTTCGCCGAGGTGCGCGACGCGGGCTCCCTGCTGCAACGAGCGGGCTTTGCGCTGCCGGTGGTGGATACGGAGACGGTCACCGTCTCCTATGGCGAGCCGTTGCGCCTGCTCCGCGACCTACGCGGCATGGGAGAGACCAACGCGGTCATCGCCAGGCGGAAGACGCTCAGCCGTCGCGCAACGCTGCTCGCCGCCGCCGATCGCTATCGGCAGCTGTTCGCCGACGCCGACGGCCGGGTCCCGGCGACGTTTCAGGTGATCTACCTCACCGCCTGGGCTCCCGATCCGTCGCAACCACAGGCGCTGCGTCCCGGATCGGCGCACTCCCGCCTTGCCGATGCCCTCGATACGGCGGAAATTCCCGCCGGTGTCAAGGCGGACCCGGGATCGGATCGGTGATCCGGGTTGTCCTGACAGGGGTGTGTTCAGGGAGGCGATGGCGGTGGCAGAAGCGGACACCGAAATCGAAAAGGTGGCGGTGGAGCTCGTTGTACTGAAGACCAGCCTCGGCGGTGCCTATTGGCAGGACGCGACGGTGTGCCAGCTGCAGGACCGGCTGCGCCGCCTCGTCGGCAGCTACGACGCCTGGGGCGAGGACAAGCCGGCGATGCACCGGCGGGCGCGTCAGGCCGCGGCCTATCAGGCCCGCTTCGCCCGCCTTCTCTGGCCGGGCGGCGACGAGGATTGAGCCAATGCCCCTGCCGAGGACGCCTGCTCGATGATACAGCCGATGACGCCTGAGCCGACGACATCCCTGCCGATGCAGCCGGCGGCCACCCTGGTGCCGGCGACGCTGATCCGGCGCTACAAGCGCTTCCTCGCCGACGCGGTGCTGGCGTCGGGGGAGATCGTCACCGCCCACTGCCCCAACTCGGGCTCGATGCTCAGCGTCAATGCGCCCGGCTCGGAGATCTGGTTGTCGCGTAACGATGCTCCCAGCCGCACCCTGCGCTACACCTGGGAGCTGGTGCGTGTGGGCGATACCCTCGTCGGCATCAACACCGGGCGACCGAACGCCTTGGTCGCCGCCGCCATCGCCGGGGGCGACATTCCCGAGCTCGCCGGCTACGACCGGCTGCGGCGGGAGGTCCGCTACGGCGGCAACTGCCGGATCGATCTGCTGCTGGAGAAGGACGGCGAGCGTCCCTGCTACGTGGAGGTGAAAAACGTCACCCTGAAGCGGGATCCCGCCGCCGAGGCCCCGGTCGAATTCCCGGATTCGGTGACCCAGCGCGGCCGCAAGCACCTGTCAGCGCTGGCGGACGTCGTCAGCGTTGGCGGACGCGCCGTCATTCTCTATCTCGCCCAGCGCGGCGATGGTTGTGGCTTTGCAATCGCCACCGACATCGATCCCGCGTATGCTGAAGCTCACCGGGCAGCCATCCATCGGGGGGTGGAAGCTCTGTGCTATCGATGCCATGTCTCCACCAGCGGCATTCACCTGGCCGGACCGATGAAGATGGTCCACAGGGTTACGACCGACGACGACGCCGGGAAGAACAGCGGAATTGCGTAGGGAATGAACGAAATGCGACGCAGCGCCCCGCTCTCGGATATGCGGAGCATCAAACTGCATGGACCGCAGGACTTCGCCGGCATGCGCCGCGCTGGACACCTGGCGGCGGCGACCCTCGACGTCATCACCCCTCACGTGCAGCCGGGGGTCACCACCGAGGAGCTGGACCGCCTGTGTGAGCGCTATATCCGCGACCACGGGGCGATCCCCGCCCCCCTCAATTACCGCGGCTTCCCCAAGTCCATCTGTACGTCGGTGAATCACGTCGTCTGTCACGGAATCCCGAGCCCCCGCAAGGAATTGCAGGAGGGCGACATCGTCAACATCGACGTCACCGTCATTCTCGACGGCTGGCACGGCGACACCAGCCGGATGTTCAACGTCGGCCGCATCGGCGTGAAGGCGCAACGGCTGATCGATGTGACCTTCGATGCCATGTGGGAAGGCATCCGCGTCGTCCGCCCGGGGGCGACTGTCGGCGATATCGGCCACGCCATCCAGCGATTCTCAGAGGCGGAGCGGTTTTCCGTCGTTCGCGATTTCTGCGGCCACGGCCTCGGTCGGATCTTCCATGATGCCCCCAACATCCCCCATTTCGGCGAAGCGGGCGACGGACCGGAACTGCGGGAGGGGATGTTCTTCACCATCGAGCCGATGATCAATGCCGGCCGCTGGGAGGTGAAGATCCTCTCCGACGGTTGGACGGCGGTCACCAAGGATCGCTCGCTCTCCGCCCAGTTCGAGCACTCGGTGGGCGTCACTGCCAACGGCTGCGAGATCTTCACCCTCTCGCCCGCCGGCCTCGATCGCCCCCCCTACCCCGCCTGACGACGGTCGGTGGCCAAGGATACGGCCGAGCCCGAAACGCCGCCGGACAAGCCGCCAGCGCCGGCCCACGGAGGCCATCGCCAGCGTCTGCGCGAGCGCTTTCTCACCGGCGATGCGGCGGCGCTGCCCGATTACGAGCTGCTGGAAGTCCTGCTCTTCAACGTCATCGACCGGGTGGACGTGAAGCCGCTGGCGAAGGCGCTCCTACGGGAATTCGGCTCGCTGGGCGGCGTGCTGGCGGCCGATCCGGCGCGGCTGCTAGCGTACGACCGGGTCAATGAGCGGACGTTGGCGCTGTTCAAGTGCGTGCGCGAGACCAGCCGGCGCATGCTGCGGGAGCGGATCGTCGACCGGCCGCTGCTTTCGTCGTGGTCGGCACTGGTCGACTACTGCCGGGCCAGCCTTGTCCATGAGCCGGTGGAACGCTTCCGCATCCTCTTCCTCGACCGCAAGAACCGGCTGATCGCCGACGAGGAGCAGCAGCGCGGTACCGTCGATCATACGTCCCTGTACCCGCGGGAGGTTATCAAGCGCGCCCTGGAGTTGGGGGCGACGGCGCTGATCCTGGTCCACAACCATCCGTCCGGCGATCCGACGCCGTCCGCCGCCGACATCGAGATGACGCGCGAGGTGAAGGCGGTCGCCGAGAAACTGGGCATCGCCCTGCACGACCACATCGTCGTCGCCGGCGCCGGCGCCAGCTCCCTTCGCGCGCTGGGCGTGATTTGAAATTCCTATCCGCCTTTGTGTGAGGACCCCGAAGATGACGCAGGAGATGCCGGGAAGGACGACGATCGCGCGCGTCTTCCTGCCGTTCGCCTTCGGCTATTTCCTCTCCTACCTGTTCCGGGTCATCAACGCCGTCATCGCCCCCTCCCTGGTGCACGATCTCGCCCTGACACCGGGGGATCTCGGCCTCTTGACTGGCGTCTACTTCATGACCTTCGCCCCCGCCCAGCTGCCGCTCGGCATCGCCCTCGACCACTGGGGCGCCCGGCGCACGAAAGCGGCGATGCTGCTGTTCGCCGTCGCCGGCGCGCTCTGCTTTGCCACCGCCGATGGTTTCGCCGGCGTCCTCTTCGGCCGCGCCCTCATCGGCCTTGGCGTCTCCGCCTGCCTGATGGCGGCATTCAAGTCGTTCGTCGTCTGGTTCCCCGCCAGCCGTCTGCCGCAGATCAACGGCTGGCAGATGGCGGCCGGCGGCCTTGGTGCCATCAGCGCGACGACGCCGGTGGCCGCCGCGCTGACCGTCATCGGCTGGCGGGGCGTGTTCGGGGTCACCGCCGCGCTGACCGCCGCCGCCGCGTTGATGATCTTTGTCCTGGTGCCGGAAAGGCGACAGGAGAACGCCGCCCACACCGTCACCTTCGCCGAGATGATGGCGGGAACCCGCCGCGTCTTCGCCAGCAGCCTGTTCTGGCGGGTGGTGCCGATGACGGTCGCCAGCCAGGCGACCTTCCTCTCCATCCAGGGCTTGTGGCTGGGGCCGTGGCTGCGCGACGTCGCCCGCCTCTCGCCCGCCGCCGTCGCCGAGGCGCTGCTGGTAGTCGCCGTCGCCATGGTCGCCGGCTTCATCACCCTCGGCTGGGCGGGAGCCCGAACGGCCGCCTGGGGATTGGGCCCGCTGCCGGTGACCGCCGCCGGCATCGGCGTCTTCGCCCTCGTCCAGACGGCGATCATCGTCGGCGCCACCCAGGCGCTGCCGCTGCTGCTGCCGTTGTTCGGCTTCTTCGGCACCAGCGCCATCGTCGCCTACTCCGGGCTGACCCAGCGCTTCCCGCCGGCGCTGGCGGGGCGGGTGAATACCGCCCTCAACCTCCTCGTCTTCGTCGCCGCCTTCGCCGTCCAGTGGGGGATGGGAGCGGTCATCGGCCACTGGCCGTCGCCAGCGGCGGGAGAATACGCGCCGGAGGGCTACCGGGCGGCGTTCGGCCTCATGCTGGGGATGGAAGGGCTGGCGCTGACGTGGTTCTTCACATTTCGGCGGACGGGGGTGCCGGCAGCCTGAAGATCCGCGTCGCCGGCTCCTGTTGCTCCCACCCCTGGACGATCAGCCGACCGATGGCGGCATTGGCGATGACGGCGACGCGGGTGGCGACGTTGAGGATCGGCGGCACCACCCAGGAGAAGTCGTTGGCCGAACCGTCGCGTACTTCTTCCATCGCCCGCCAGCGGATCTCGCTGCCTTCGCCCCGCTTGTGGGCCGGCCGGTTGATGCTCCGCCAATGGTTGCTGACGCTGGTCGGGGCCGGGTGCACCACCGCCCGGTTTTCCAGCCGCTCGATGACGCACCCCTGCTTTGGTTCCAACCCACTCAGCGAATAGAAGACCGGGGTGCAGATGGGGGCATCGCGCAGCCGGACCAGCGCCTCGTCATAGCTGCGGCAGCTTTCCAGCACCTGGCGCAGCAGATGCGCCGGCGGCAGGCCGTAGGCGCGCCACAGCGCCCGCCGGCCCAGCACCCAGTCCACGTAGAGGGAGCGGGAGACGCTGAGCATCGGCGGCTGGTTGATGGCGACGCTGAATCGGCCGGGTGCCATCGCCGTCAGTACGCCGACGAAGCCGGGCCAGGTGATGTTGTAGTAGGGCCCGGCGGGCGAGTCCTGGCGGGCGACGACGACACTGGCACCGAGGCCGGGCGTCGGCCAGTCCAGCGTCCGCAACAGACGGCTGCCGCCACCCTCGCGGTCGGGGCCGACGCCCGAGGTGCAGCTCCACTCAAACGACATGTTCAGCATCGTCGGCCCCGGGCGGGCGATCCGCCGGGCGATGGCGAAGATTTCCCCGCGGTAGGGGTTGTTGGTCCGTTCCAGCCAGCGGCGGCTGATGGCGTCACCCGCCCGCAGGACCATCGCCCCGTAATGGCGCTGGCAGCCGCGGAGGATGTGGTCCAGCTGCGCCGGCGCCTGGTCGACGAGGAGACCGGGGCCACCGCTGCCGACATCGAAATACGGGATCGCCGGCAGGCCGTCGTCGCGCCCGCCTCCTGACCCGTCTCCAGGTTCGCCCTCTCCCTCGCTTGCGGCGTTTGCTCCGTCAGCCATGATCGTTTTCGTCTCCGTCTTCGTCACCGATGGGTGCCGCCCCTGACATTCCCTTAACGGCGCGTGTAGGATCGCCGCCCGTCCCGCCTTCGCCAAGGGAGATCCGCGCCCGATGATACCCCGCTACAGCCGTCCGCAAATGGCCGCCCTCTGGGACCCGGAAGCCCGCTTCCGGATCTGGCTCGAAATCGAGCAGCACGCCTGCGACGCCCAGGCGTCCCTCGGCGTGATCCCAGCGGCGGCGGCGCGCGCCGTCCGCGAGCGGGGCGCCTTCGAGGTCGAGCGCATCGACGAGATTGAACGCGAGACCCGCCACGATGTCATCGCCTTCCTGACCAATCTCGCCGAGCACGTAGGACCGGAGGCGCGGTTTGTCCACCAGGGGATGACCTCGTCGGACGTGCTCGACACCTGCCTCGCCGTGCAGCTCAGCCGCGCCGCCGATCTGCTGCTGGCCGACATCGATGCGGTGCTGGCGGCACTGGAGCGGCGCGCCTTCCAGTTCAAGATGACGCCGTGCATTGGCCGCAGCCACGGTATCCACGCCGAACCGACCACCTTCGGCCTCAAGCTCGCCGGCTATCACGCCGAGTGGCAACGCAACCGGACGCGGCTGGTTGCCGCCCGCGCCGAGGTCGCCACCTGCGCCATCTCCGGCGCCGTCGGCACCTTCGCCCATATCGATCCCGCCGTCGAGGCGTGGGTGGCCGACAATCTCAGCCTCACGGTCGAGCCGGTCTCGACGCAGGTCATTCCGCGCGATCGCCACGCGATGTTCTTCGCCACCCTTGCGGTGATCGCCAGCTCCATCGAGCGGCTCGCCGTGGAGATCCGCCACCTGCAACGGACCGAGGTGGGGGAAGCGGGCGAATACTTCGCGCCGGGACAGAAGGGCTCGTCGGCGATGCCCCACAAGCGCAATCCGATCCTGACCGAGAACCTGACCGGCCTCGCCCGCATGGTGCGCGCCGCCGTCGTTCCGGCGCTGGAGGATGTGGCGCTGTGGCACGAACGGGACATCTCCCACTCGTCGGTGGAGCGCTTCATCGCCCCCGATGCGACGATCACCCTCGACTTTGCCCTCGCCCGCCTCGCCGACGTGGTCGACCGGCTGGTCGTCGACGCGGACGCGATGCAGGCGAACCTCGATCGCCTGAAGGGGCTGATCTTCTCGCAGCAGGTGCTGCTGGCGCTTACCCAGGCCGGGATGAGCCGCGAGGATGCCTATCGGGCAGTGCAGCGCAACGCGATGGCCGTCTGGGCCAGAGATGGCGGCAGCTTCCGGGACCGGCTCGCCGCCGACGCCGATGTCGCTCGCCATCTGGATGCAGGCACGCTCACCGCCCTGTTCGACCTCGCTCCCCATCTCCGTCATGTGGACACCATTTTCCGGCGCGTGTTCGGCCGCACCGGGTGAGCGCAGCTTCGCCCGGCGGCTTAATCGCCCTTTTACCAGTGAGCGGCAAGATGCGGGCGGGCGCCTTCGCGCCTATCGCTCCGACGCCTACTGGAATTGCTCGTGGACCTGCTTTCGGGATTCGCCCTTGCGGCGCTGCTTTTGACGGGAGAACCGACCGCCCCGCCGGCGTTCGACCCCCCGCCATTCGACTGTGCGAAGGCGTCCGCCCCCGATGACCGGCTGATTTGCGAGGACACCGCGCTCACCCGGCTCGACGCCCGTCTCGGCCGTGTCTATGTGATCTTGCGGAACATGCTGGCGGCCGACGCCTCGGAACGCCTGAAGGAGGATCAGCGGGCCTGGGTCTTTCGACGCAACGCCGGCTGCGGTGTCGCTCCGACGACGGTGCTCACCGGCGCCAACCTGCTGCCCATACGCGACTGCTTCCGCGCCGCTTATGCAGAGCGGCTGGCCCTCCTGGAGCTGGCTTATGACGTCCTTCGTCCGCGCCGCCGCAGCGCCGGACCGCCGGCAGTAGGTTCACCCGAACCGCTGTGAGGGGGCCGCTATGAGGCTTGCGGCCGATAGCCGCCAGCGCCCGCTTAGCCTTTTTCGACGACACGCCGGCTGATGGACTTAGCCGCCGATCCGCATGTGGTCCGTATCGAGCGGCATCGGGTAGACATCGCCCACCTCGTCGGCCGCTTCCGCGTACAACCGATGGAAGGCGGACTTAACCTCGGACTCGCTGCAGCGGACGCCCGCCGCCCGGAAATCGCCGATCACCGTCGCCAGCACCACACCCGGCCGCGGCGCGTCCAGATCAAGGCGAACCAAGCTGCGGGCATAACTCTCCGCCTCCGTGCCGGCCATCCCCAGATAACGGGCCGCCCAGACCCCGAAGCTGCGGTTGCAGCGGCAGCGCACCTTGAACCGCAATTCCTCGTCGAGCTTGTATTTTGCCTCGTGGCCCCGTTCGATCTCGCGCAAGGTGTCGGCCATCCGTCTCCTCCTTTTTCACCCTGTTAATTTATGGTCTTTGCCCGGAATACGCAATGATCCTTACCACATAGGACCTCTGCATCGACGCCCCACCAGCGCCGCCCTGGTATCGGCCGCCGCGAGGGGCTATCTCCTGCAGCAGCATGTGCACCCTCGTTCTCCTGCGTCGCCCCGGGCATCGGTGGCCGCTTCTCCTTGCCGCCAACCGCGATGAGATGAACAACCGGCCGTGGCAGGCGCCCGGCCGTCACTGGCCGGACCGAGGCAACGTCGTCGCCGGCCGCGACAGCCTTGGCGGCGGCACCTGGCTCGGCCTCAACGACGAGGGCGTGATCGCCGCGGTGCTCAACAGGATCAACACCCTGGGGCCGGCGCCGGGCTTGCGCAGCCGCGGTGAGTTGCCGCTGGAGGCCCTCGACCATGCGGACGCGACGGACGCCGCCGACGCCCTCGCCCACATTGATCCGAGAGCCTATCGTCCATTCAACCTGGTCATCGCCGATCATGCGGACGCCTTCTGGATCAGCGCCCGCGCCGGATTGGCCGGGGCCGTCGCGGCTGCCGAATCCGTCGAGGTGATGACCCTGCCGCCCGGCCTCACCATGATCACTGCCTACGACCGCAACGATCCGACCTCGCCCCGCATCCGCCATTTCCTGCCGCAGTTCGAACGGGCGGCCGCGCCCGATCCGGAGACCGGTGACTGGGCGGCGTGGACGGATCTGCTGGCGGTCCGCACGGGTGAACCGGGCGCCGGCCCCGGCGGTGCGATGACCATTGCCACCCCGTCCGGCTTCGGCACCGTCTCGTCGTCGTTGCTGGCATTGCCGGACCCCGCCGAAGGCGGCCTGCGTCGGCGCCGGAGCCCCCTTTGGCTGTTCGCCGCCGGCCCACCCGACATCGCCGCTTGGCAACCGATCGCCTCCCTCGGGACATCCCTCGCCGCGGTGGTGGGGTAACATTGTTTTGATGCCGGCAAGTTGCTATACCAACGAGGCACGCGGAACTGCCGTCCCCGCCGGTCGGCAGGAATCGAGGACAAATGGCCCGTCGCAGACAAATCTTTGAGGGAAAAGCCAAGATTCTGTTCGAGGGGCCGGAGCCGGGAACCCTCGTCCAATATTTCAAGGATGACGTCAGCAGCACTCACGTCAAGACCAAGGGCGTGATCAGCGGCAAGGGCGTCCTCAACAACCGCATCTCCGAGTACCTGATGACCCGCCTCGGTGAGATCGGCGTGCCGACCCATTTCGTCCGCCGGTTGAACATGCGCGAGCAACTCGTCCGCGAGGTTGAGATCATCCCGCTGGAGGTGGTCATCCGCAATGCCGCCGCCGGCTCCTTCACCAGCCGCTTCGGCATGGCGGAGGGGACGCCACTGCCGCGCTCCATCGTCGAGTTCTATTACAGCTCCGACGAACTGGGGCGGCCGATGGTGACGGAAGAACACATCACCGCCTTCGGCTGGGCGACGCCCCAGGACATCGACGAGATCATGGCCCTGTCGCTGCGCATCAACGATTACCTGAGCGGCGTGTTCGTCGGCATCGGCATGCGGCTGATGGACGTGCGGGTGGAGTTCGGCCGGCTGTGGGAGGATGAGCAGATGCGCATCGTTCTTGCCGACGAGGTCTGTCCGGACTCATGCCGGCTCTGGGACATGCGCAGCAACCAGCGGCTCGATCTCGATCGCAGCCGCACCGACGATGCCAACCCGCTGGCCGACGCCTATCAGGAGGTCGCCCGCCGTTTGGGCATCCTACCGGAGAGCGGTCCCTCCGACCCGCGGGGACCCGACACCGTCCAATAGCCGCCCCACATCGCTGCTCCCGTCCCGGCGGGCGAGCAACGTTCGAACCTCCAGACGAGAGCGAGCCGGCCGTCGTGCTAAAAGCCAAAATCCACATTACGCTGAAAGCGGGGGTTCTCGATCCCCAAGGCAAGGCGGTGCAGCATTCGCTGGCGGCGCTGGGCTTCGCCGACGTGGCCGGGGTGCGCCAGGGCAAGTTCATCGAGCTCGATCTCGCCGATACCGATCCGCAGGCGGCCCGGCAGCGGGTCGACGCCATGTGCCGGGAGCTGCTCGCCAACACGGTGATCGAAAACTACGCCATCGACATCGCGCCGGCCTGATCCCGGCGATCGCACGAGGCTTTTTCCCGAGGGAACAGGGTTATGCAGGCGGGCGTCATCGTTTTTCCCGGATCCAACTGCGATCGCGATGCCGCCGATGCCATCGCCAGGGTAACCGGCCGGCCGACGCGGATGATCTGGCATAAGGAGAGCACGCTGCCGCCCTTGGATCTGATCGTCGTTCCCGGCGGCTTCGCCTACGGCGACTACCTGCGCGCCGGTGCCATCGCCGCCCATTCGCCGGTAATGCAGGAGGTCAAGGCGCGGGCCGATGCCGGCGTTCTCGTCCTTGGCATCTGCAACGGGTTTCAGATCCTCACCGAGGCGCGGCTGCTGGACGGAGTGCTGCTGCGCAACGCGGGGCTCCGTTTCGTCTGCCGGGACGTGTTTCTGCGGACCGAGGCGGCCGCGACGCCGTTCACCCGCGGCTATCGCCCGGGCCAGGTGGTGCGGATGCCGATCGCCCACAACGAGGGCAACTACTACGCCGACCCGTCCACCCTCGACCGACTGCGGGACGAGAACCGCATCGCCTTCACCTACTGCGACGCCGACGGACGCAGCGAGGCGGCGGCCAATCCCAACGGCTCCGCCCGCAACATCGCCGGCATCATCAACGGCCGGGGCAACGTCCTCGGCCTGATGCCGCACCCGGACCGGCTTGCCGATGCGCTGCTCGGCGGCGTCGACGGCCGTGCCATGTTCGAAGGCCTGCTCGCCGCCGTCGCCTGATCCGCGTTTCCCTGATCCACTCCCCTGATCCTTCCCGGCGGCTGTGATCGCCAATGGGTCCCCCTTCGGGCCGCCACCAAACGAGCACGAGTCCGCCGCAAATTCGCTGCGATCCCACCTTATCTCTGCATCCTCGGCGGACGATGGCGATGTCATCACCCGCCTGTCTCCCGGCCGGTGCCGGGAGCCGAACCAGAGGAGGATGAAGGTGAACAAGGTGGGGTTGGTTGCCGCGACGTTGGTCGCGGCGCTTGGCCTGACCGCTCCCGCCGTCGCTGACGGCTGGACTTCGCAAGTCTACCCGCCGCCGGGATTTGCACCCCCGCCGCGGGTCTCCCTGTTCAGCGGCAATGCGCCGTCGGCGTTCTACCCGCCGGTGCCGCCGCCCCAGCGACGGTACTGCCCGCCGCCCCGCTATGCCGGGTACGATCGCGGCTATGACCGCGGCGGCCACGGATACGGATATGCCGGCGGCCAGCGGTACAACGGCGGTCGCTCGCTGATCATCATCACCCGCTAGAACGCGACGGACGGCAACGCGGGCGACCCGCCGTTAGCCGCTGACGAAAGGACGAAGCGACGCCGCGGCGGCCCCCGCGGCGTCGGGTCCAAACTCGGACCGGCAAAACGGGTAAGGAGCATTACCGGGTATAAATCACGTCCTCGATCCACTGGCGCATCGCCGTACCCACCGGCGTGTCTTTCTTTTCGCCGGCGGCGACGGTCTTTTCCACCGTTTGGGCCGCCGACGGATCGCACCGCTTTGCCGCCAGCGTGGCCACATACTGGTTGCGCGCCTGTAGCGCTTTCTTCTCGACGCCGGGCGCATCTTGGACATCGATCAACATTAAAGGCGCGACGAGGAACATTCCCGCCACGCCGACAAAGACGTTCTGCGCCAGCTTGAATTCCTGTTCGTTCGTCAGGTCATTAATTCTTTGTGCGTTGACGGATGCCTCGGCCTGAAGCATTGCACAATCGGCGCTGGTGTCCGTCGTGCTGGTGAGCGAGACGGGATTTGCGGTGCGTCCCGCACAGGCCGTCAGCAACAAGCTCACCAAAGCTACATATGCGGCAGTCCGTTTCTTCCTGCGCGTCATGGGATCCCCTTGCGGGCGGGATAGTCCGCCCGGGGGCACCATCTACGCCACCGGTCCCGCATCGTCTATGATAAAATGCCTCGATTGGGCTATTGAGGCGGCGTCTCTTGGCGGGGAAAGGTAAAAAGAAAGGGGCCCGCGAGGGGCCCCTTTCCCGGACTCTAAGGACCGAGCCGTCGCCTCAAATACGCAACAGGGCGATGATGGTGGCGACGCTGCCGATGGCGGCGAGCCCATAGACGAGCAACGCCACCGCGCCATCGGCGCGCAGGCCGAAGTCGTGGGCGCAGACCCGAAGCCGATGCGCGGCGTGCCAGAGGGCGAAGAAGATGATGCCGAACAGCACCAGCTTCACCAGCCAGTTGGCGATGAAGCCATGCATCGTCTCGAAGCCGAAGGCGCCCTGAAACAGGCCGACCGCCGGTCCGATGCCGGTGACGATGACCATCGCCGGCAGAACGAAGGCGCAGATGGTGCCACCAGCGGCGAACAGGAACCAGAAGATGGCTTTGGGAGAGGGTTTGCTGACTGCACTCATTGGCGTCATCCGATCCCGGCAAGGACGAGGAAGAACAGGGACACGACGGCAAAGATGGCGTAGTGGGCGCCGATCAGGATGTTGCCCGGCAGCACCTCCTCGCCGCGCATGATGCGGGTCGCCTGCGGCACCGCCTTGAACCACGACGTCGTGTGGATGAGGAAGAAGGCCAGCGCGATCAGGTGGAAGATCACCCCGATCGGGCTGGTCACCCCGTCGAGCCACCCCTGCCAGGCCAGCTCGCCGGTGCCGAGGCGGAACAGGCCGACGATCAGGATCACCGTATAGATGGCGACGAAGATCGAGCTGACCTCGTGCAGCATGTAGGTCTTGTAGCGGGCATTGGTCAGGAACCAGGTGGACTTGGGCAGTTCCCTTACGAATGGCTTGCGGGCGCTCATCGCTTTCCCCCCGGCAGCAGCGAAGTGACGTAATCGACGGCGCTGGTCAGCTTCGCCTGCTGAATGGCACCAGCGGGATCCACATCCTTCGGGCAGACCTGCGAGCAGGCGCCGACGAAGCTGCACTCCCAGACGCCTTCGTGGCTGGCGACGACCCGTTCGCGCTCGTGGCGGCCGCCGTCACGGCTGTCCATGTTGTAGCGATGGGCCAGGGCCAGCGCCGCCGGGCCGACGAACTGGGCATTGGTCAGGCCATACTGCGGACAGGCCGAGTAGCAGCACAGGCAGTTGATGCACATGGAGTACTGCTTGAACGTCTTCAGCTGGGCGGGCGTCTGCATGTATTCGCCCTGCTCGACCGTCTTCTTCTCCTTGGGGATCAGGTACGGTTTGACGCTTTGCAGCTTCTCGATGAAGTCATCCATCACGATGACCAAGTCCCGCTCGATCGGGAAGTTGGCCAGCGGTTCGACCCGGATCTTGCCTTCGGGGAAATCCGACAGGAATGCCTTGCAGGCCAGCATCGGTTCGCCGTTGATGACCATGCCGCAACTGCCGCAGACGAACATGTGGCACGACCAGCGATAGGACAGCGTCCGGTCGATGTCGTCCTTGACCGCGTTGAGGGCGTCGAGAACGACCCACTCCTCCTCACACGGCACCGAATAGGTCTGGAAGAACGGCTCCTTGTCCTGCTCCGGTCGGTAACGCAGGACCTCGAGCTGAATGGTTCGCTGGCTCATGCGGCCTGTCCCCCTGCGGCAGCGCCGTAAACACGCTCGGCCGGCTGCGATTTGGTGATGACCACGTCGAGATAGTCGACGCGCGGATCGGTGTTGGAATTGAAGTAGGCGAGGGAATGCTTCAGGTAGGCCACGTCGTCGCGCTTCTCGTAGTCGAGGCGCTGGTGGGCGCCACGGGACTCCTTGCGCTGGACCGCCGAGACGGCGACCGTCTGCGCGACCTCGATCATCGCCCCCAGCTCCAGAGTCTGGAAGAGGTCGGTGTTGAACACCTGGCTCTTATCCTCGAGCGCCACATCCCGGTACTGCTCGCGGGCCTCGGCGACCACCTGGCAGGTCTCCTGCAGCGACGCCTCGTCACGATAGATGCCGCAGCCCTCCTCCATCGCATGGGTCATCTTGCGGCGGAGCTCGGCCACCCGAACCTTGCCGGTCGGACGCTTGAACAGAGCCTTGATCCGGCTTTCGGCGTCGTTGGCCTGGGCGGTGATCAGCTCGTCACGCACCGGCCGTTGCGACTTGATGTACTCGACGGCGTAGCGGCCGGCGCGGGCGCCGAACACCAGTAGCTCACCGAGGGAGTTGGAGCCGAGGCGATTGGCGCCGTTGATGGAGACGCACGCACACTCGCCGGCGGCGTAAAGGCCGCCGATGGGCGTCGCCGCGTTGATGTCGGTATGAATGCCGCCCATCATGTAGTGGACGACCGGCCGCACCGGCACCAGATCGGTGACCGGATCGGCGCCCACATAGGCGCGCGACAGGTCGCGGACCAGCGGCAGCCGCTCGTTGATCAACTTTTCGCCCAGGTGCCGCATGTCCAGATGGACGATGTCGCCCCACTTGGACGGGATCGTCCGTCCCTTCTTCTGCTCCTGCCAGAACGCCTGGCTCAGCCGGTCGCGCGGGCCCAGCTCCATCGCCTTCAGCACCGGCGTCTTCGTCTCCGGGCCGAGGCCGTAGTCCTGCAGGTAACGGTAGCCGTCCTTGTTGAGGAGATAGCCCCCCTCGCCGCGACAGCCCTCGGTGAGCAGGATGCCGCTGCCGGGGAGGCCGGTCGGATGGTACTGGACGAACTCCATGTCCTTCAGCGGCACGCCGGCCCGATAGGCCATCGCCATGCCGTCGCCGGTCTTGATGGCGCCGTTGGTGGTGAACGGGAACACCTTGCCGGCACCGCCGGTACAGATGATTACCGCCTTGCCGCGGAACAGCTTGATCTCGCCGGTTCGCATCTCGATGGCGATGATGCCGTGGCAGCTTCCCTCGTCGACGATGAGATCGGTCGAAAAGTATTCGTCGAACCGATTGATCGACGGATACTTGAGCGACGTTTGGAACAGCGTGTGCAGCATATGGAAGCCGGTCTTGTCAGCGGCGTACCATGTCCGCTTGATCTTCATGCCGCCGAAGGGACGCACCGCCACGTGCCCGGTCTGCTCGCGGCTCCACGGGCAGCCCCAGTGCTCCATCCGCACCAGTTCCTTCGGGATCTCGTTGACGAACAGGTCAACGGCGTCCTGGTCGGTCAGCCAGTCGCCGCCGGCGACCGTGTCGTGGAAATGGTATTCCAGGCTGTCATCCTGCTTCACCACCCCGGCCGCACCACCTTCGGCGGCACAGGTGTGGCTACGCATGGGGTACACCTTCGAAATCAGCGCGATCTTCAGGTTGGGGTCGGCTTCGGCGCAGGCGATGGCCGCCCGCAACCCCGCCCCGCCCGCTCCGACGATCAAGATATCGGCATTGATGACCTGCATTGGGTTCTCCCGTGGCCTCCCCCATCAAGGGTTTGCGCGAGTATAGTCGGGAAACAACCAATTGCCAGCATAGCGCCGCAACGCCGCTGCTCAGCGATCGGTAAGAGGAGGCTGCCCGTGCAATTTGGTTTGCCAACCGCCGGGGACGAGGACACGGGCGGGCCGCAGCGGATGCGCGCCCGCGCCCGTATCCGGGAGCTGACGCGGCAGGCGGGGCCGGTCATCGTCGCCCGTTCCGCCATCATGCTGATGGCGCTCGTCGACACGGTCATGGTCGGTCGCTATGCCGCCGAGGAGCTGGCGGTGCTCGGCCTGGCGCTGACCCTGGTGACCACGCTTCTGCTCACCGGCATCGGCCTGCTGATGGGCACGCTGGTGGTCACCGCCATTTGTTATGGACGCGGCGACACCGCGGCGTGCGGCGTCGTCTGGCGGCGCTCTCTTCTCTATGCATCGGTGTTGGGCCTGGGCATGGCCGGCATCTGCGCCTTCGCCCAGCCCATCCTTCGCGGCCTCGGCCAAGCCCCGGAACTGGCGGCGCGGGCCGCCCCGGTTGTCGGCGTCCTCGGGCTGGGCCTTCTGCCGCAGCTCGTCTATGTCACCACCCAGTTCTTCCTGGAGGGAATCAAGCGACCGGTGCCGGGCATGCTGATGATGCTGGTCGCCAATGGCCTCAACCTTGCCCTCAATTGGCTTCTCGTCTACGGGCACCTGGGCCTGCCGGCCATGGGCGCCCTGGGCTCCGCCTGGGCGACGACCGTCGTCCGGATCCTCCTTGCCACGATGGCGGTGTTGTTCGTGCTGACGATGGCGGATCGAAAGCGCTATCTCGCCGCCGATCCGCTGGTTGCGCCGCCGCCCGCCCGCCTGCAAAGGCGGCTCGGTTATGCCAGCGGCGTTAGCATCGGCACCGAGGGGGCGGCTTTCAACACGCTCGGCCTGTTCGCCGGCTGGCTGGGGGCGATGCCGCTCGCCGCCTACACCATCAGTTTGAATCTGCTCGCCTTCGTCTTCATGGTGGCCGTCGGCTTCGGTGCGGCGACGGCGGTGCTGGTCGGCGCCGCCTCCGGCCGTGGCGATCGCCGCGAGGCTCGCCTCGCCGGCTGGACCGGCCTCGCCATGGCAACGACGGTGCTGGCGGCGATCGGCATCGCCGTGGCCGCCGTCCCAAACGCCATCGTTGCCCTCTACACCGACGATCCGATCCTCGCCCAGACCACCGCACCGCTGATCGTCGTCCTGGCTTTCGTCTTCGTCGTCGATGGCGGTCAGGGGGTGATGGCCAACGCCGTCCGCGGCATGAGCGATACCTGGGTGGCGAGCGGTCTGCACGCCGCGGCCTTCGCCTTCGTCATGGTGCCGGTGGCCTGGCTGGCGGCCATCGTCGGCCAACGGGGAGCGGTCGGCCTGTTCGAAGGCATGGTGGTCGGCTGCGGCACCGCCTGGGCGGTGCTCGCCTGGCGCTTCTGGCGGCTGACGTCGCCCGGCGGCTCCGCCGGCCGGAACGGCGAGCGGCTTTCATCGATTGCCCGACTTGGGTAAATTACCCCTACGGATCATCCTGGCGGGGTCAGCGACACTGAAAGCGAAGCCTTGGCGAAAAGCACGGACGCGGGGCGGATCCCGGGAGCGCGCCTGGGTTGATTTCGTCGCCTGGTGTCGCGTCCGCCACTTGCAGCCGCTGCCGGCGCATCCATGGACGGTCGCCGCCTATGCCCGCTGGTGCGAGAGCCGCAAGCGGCGCACCAGCATCGCCGAACGGGTGCGGGCGATCGCCAGGGCGCATCTGCTCGCCGGCGCGCCGTCTCCCGACCGCCATTCGGTGGTCCAGCGTACGCTGTCGCTGATCGAAGCCCGCGAACGGACACGCGGGCAGCGGGCCGGCCTGTTCCCCGTGGTGGATGTGACCGGTGATGCGGCTGGCGAGATGACAAGCGATGGGGCCGGGGATGCCGCGGGTGGGGCGAAGGACCTCGGCCACACGACCGGCGGGCAAACCGCCGGCCAACCGACCATCGGCCCGGCCGCCAGCCGCCGGCCGCGCGGACTGCGCAGTTCGCCCCGCCTGGTCCGCCGCCGGCCTAAGACTATCCCCCGGACCTGAAACGAAATCCCTCCGGCGATCGTTGATCACCGGAGGGCGCTTTTGCCGTTCGGGCGTAAGACAGAGAGATAGCGATTATGTCTGATGGACGAGCTTGCCCCCCGACACACTCTTCGCCTCGGTGAGAAACCGGTCGGCGAGATAGCCGAACATCAGGCCGATGCCGCCCCAGAGCAGCACTTGCGTAAACAGCGACGCGATCCGGAACCGCCAGAGGAGAACGGCGGGGAATGCATCCGGGACTTCGTTGATGTCCGGCAGGAACGCTTGGCCGACGGCAACGACGACGACAAACAGCAGGCCGGCAAGGATGGCACCGTTCCAGCACCCGACCCTCACGGCCAGCCGACGGCTGATGGCGACCGCAGCGGCAGCGGCAGCGAGCGAGAACACCATCATCGTGAAGAACAGACCGGTGCGGATACCAATGGTCTCGCCCTGACCGACCGCGGGTGGATTGGCCGGATATTTCAGGCTCGGAACCAGATAGACGACGAGGAAAGCGGCCACGGCGAGCAGTGCCGCAAGCGTTCTGGGGTCCATCGGCCCGACACGGCCGTAGGCATAGGCAAAGACCAGGGAAAACAGGCCGCCGAGGCCGATGCCGTAGACGACGACGCCGGTCAGCAAGCCGACCGTGCTCTGGACGCCGCGGCTGACCAGTTCCTCCTCCTCCGCCGCCGCGCTTTCGTGCTCATGCTCATGGGCGGCGGCAGCGACGTCGGAGACACCGTGCGAATGACCGCCGCCGGACAACTGCTCCTCGAGACCGATGGCGCGCTCCACCAGCGGTTCGCCGAGATACCAGGCAAGGCTGAACGCCAGCAGGCCGGCGAGGAGGCCAGCCAGCATGCCTCGCAGCAATAAACTTCCGACCATTATCCGTCCCCGGACTAATGGCAGGGGAAGCCGAGGAGGTGACGGCCGTCGTGCACGAACTCATGCACGTACATGCCGGAGAAAATACTGGTAGCGCCCTGCTCCGCCCCGACGAAGTAAAGCATCAGCAGGAAGATGATCCCGCCAAAAATCGCCCACGGAACTAGTTCGCGAACGGGAATGACGACCGGGGCATGCACCGGATGGGTAATTGCTTCAGCCATTTTAACTCCTCCTTGGGATTATGCGTCCCGCTTGGGTTGGCGAATCTTGCGCGAGCAGGTCTGACTTACGGATCGTGTCTTTGCGATCGATCACAGTGGCGCAACCGTGCCGGCCTCACACCGGCTTCCGCCCGTCGCACGAAACGTTCACTTTATGGGTCGCCATTGCAGAGCGTCAATACGTTCTTGATGTTCTTGATCTCCTTGCGGCCCAGAGGATTCGCCGTGATCGTCCGTCTGTCGCTGATTTGTCATGCCTCGACCGCGGCGGTCCGCGTCGCCGCCTTCCCTGCGGACGAAGCCCTCGATCCCCAGGGCGAGGCCAGCCTCGCGGCGCTCGCGGCGACGGGGTCGTTGCCGGCCGATCAGGGCTGGAGTGTCCCCGAATTGCGTGCGCGGCAGACTGCCGCCGCCCTCGGGCTCTCCACAACGACCGACGACCGGCTCGGCGACTGTGATTACGGACGCTGGCGGGGATCGACCCTGGCCACGGTGCAGGCGCGAGAGCCCGACGCCGTCCGCTCATGGCTCGCCGATCCCGCCGCCGCCGCCCCCCACGGCGGTGAGTCGCTGCTGGCGCTGCTGACGCGGGTGGGCGACTGGCTCGGCCTGCTGCCCTCATCGGCGCCACCGTCGACCCGGATCATCGCCGTCACCCATCCGGCCGTCATCCGCGCCAGCGTCCGCCCCCGGCGGCGATCGCCATGACCCCTGAGCCTCGCCGCCCATGAGCCGTCCCGCCATATCCCGTCTGGCCTTGTCGGCCGCGGACGGCGTCGCTATCGTCGCCATCGCGTCCCATCGTTGACGCCACAGCCAATCATGCGCCGGGAGGGATATCGCCATGACCGACATGCTGAGCGAGTTGCACGGGCTTTATTTCGACGACCTGAAGGAAGGCATGACGGCGTGCCTCGGCAAGACGGTGACCGAAGCCGATCTGGTCGTGTTCGCCGGCCTGTCCATGGACACCAACCCGGTGCACATCAACGAGGAATTCGGCAAGGCGACCATGTTCAAGGGCCGCATTGCCCACGGCATGCTGGGTGCTGCGCTGCTGTCCGCCGTCTTCGGCACCAAGATGCCCGGCCCCGGCTGCATCTATGTGGCGCAGTCGCTGAAGTTCAAGGCACCGGTGCGCATCGGCGACACCATGGTCGCCAGGGTGACGGTGAAGTCGCTCAACGAGAAGAAGAAGTTCGTCGAGTTCGAGACGACGGTGAGCGTCGGCGACAAGACGGTGATCGACGGCGAAGCCACCTTGATGGTCCCCGCCCGCAAAAGCTGAGTCTTTCCGCGACTCAAGATCCACCGACGAGAGTTCGGCCGAACTGCCATCTTGGCAGAAGTGTTAAGTTTGTGCTTGCGCCAGCTTTGCAGAAGTGTTAAAGGTACAGATAATCATAAAAACTCGCGAAGGAGGAGCAGAAGGACAGAATATGGACTTTCTAAGGACGTTCAAGAATGACACGTCAGAAGTTCCTTGCAAAGCTGAGGCGATTTTGCCGCAGCAGCGGTCAAACTCTCCTCATTGAACCCGCGCGCGGCAAAGGTTCACACGCGCGGGTAACCGTGGACGGAAAAACAACGACGGTTAAATCCGGAGAACTGACGCCCGCCTACGTCCAGTTATTACTAAAACAATTGGGACTTCCTCGCGAAGCCATAGATTAGATTTTTTCAACATATGTGTCTTTGGAGAGGATCTCATATGCGATGCGATTCGCCTATCCCGTCGATCTGGTCACCGTAAAAGATGGGCCGCCGGAGGATCACTGCGTTCTGCTGACCTTTCCGGACCTGCCCGAGGCCAATACGTTCGGCAAGACGGAGGCGGAGGCGCTCGCCTCGGCGGTCGATTGCCTGGAGGTAGCCCTGGCCGGCCGGATTAAGGATCGGGCTGACGTTCCGGAGCCGTCACCGGCGGACGGCCGTCCCACCGTGATCCCCGGAAATCTCATCGCGGCCAAGGCCGGGCTTTACGTGGCCATGCGCCAGGATGGCGTCCGCCCCGCCGAACTCGCCCGTCGTCTCGGTGTCGAACAGCCAGCCATCAACCGGCTTCTCGATCCCTATCACGCCAGCAAACCGGAGCGGCTCGACGCCGCCTTCGCCAAGCTTGGCCGGCGCCTCGTCCTCTCCGTCGAGCGTGCCGCCTAAGCCGCCGGAACCTTCAATGCCGGAGCGGACTTGACGGCGGCGCCGACAGCCGTCAGGTAACCGGCATGCGCAGCTTCGGGCATTTTCGGGACCTGCCGGCGGACGTTCGTGGTGCCGCCGTCGCCATCGGCAACTTCGACGGCGTTCATCTCGGTCATCGCGAGGTGATCGCCGAAGCCGGCCGCATCGCCCGTGCCGCCGGCCGGCCGTGGGCGGTGCTGACCCTGGAGCCGCATCCGCGCAGCGTCTTCACCCCCGACTCGCCGCCGTTCCGGCTCACCCCGCTGCCGGTCAAGGCGCGGCTGGTGGAAACAATCGGCGCCGATGTCTTCGTCGTCGTGCCCTTCGACCTGGAGTTCGCCAAGCTGGCGCCGCGCGCCTTCGTTGAGACGGTGATCGTCGGCGGTCTGGGCGCCAGGCACGTGGTCTGCGGCCACGATTTCGCCTTCGGCCACGGCCGACGCGGCACTCCTGAGATGCTTTTGTGGATGGGCGACGAATTCGACTTCGGGTTCACCTGCGTGCACGAGGTGCGCAACGGCGACGGTGAGCCCTACTCCTCCACCCGCGTCCGCCAGTATCTGCAGGCGGCGAATCCGCAAGCGGCGGCGCAGCTCCTCGGCCGTCCGTTCGAAATCGAAGGCATCGTCGTCAACGGCGAACGCCGCGGCCGCCAGTTGGGCTATCCCACCGCCAACGTCGGCCTGGGCGAGTACCTCCGTCCCGCGTTCGGCATCTATGCCGTCGAGGCCGGGTGGGCCGACGACGGCGGCCGCATGCGGTGGCGCCCGGGCGTCGCCAACCTGGGCGTTCGCCCCACCTTCGGCGCCGAGGACCCGCTGTTGGAGGTGCATGTGTTCGACTTCGACGGCGATCTTTACGGCCGGACGCTGTCGACGCGGGTGCGCCACTATCTGCGGCCGGAAAAGAAATTTGACGCCATCGAGCCGTTGCAGGCACAAATGGCGGAGGATTGCGCCCGCGCCCGCGCGCTCCTGACGGCGCCGGGCGATCCGGCGCCCCGACGGGCGTCCGCCCTCTGATCGGAACCGCCGCGCCGTGGATTATAAAGCAACCGTCTTCCTGCCCCGCACCGACTTCCCCATGAAGGCCGCCCTGGCCGAGCGTGAGCCGCTCATGCTGGAGCGCTGGCAGGGGATCGACCTTTACCGTCGCCAGCGGCTCGCCGCGTCGGCCCGAGAGAAGTTCATCCTTCACGACGGGCCGCCCTACGCCAACGGCCACCTACACATCGGTCACGCCCTCAACAAGATTCTCAAGGACGTGATCAACCGGGCACAGCAGATGCTGGGACGCGATGCCAATTACGTGCCCGGCTGGGACTGCCACGGCCTGCCCATCGAATGGAAGATCGAGGAGAAGTACCGGGCGGCCGGCCGCGACAAGGACGAGGTGCCGATCGTCGCCTTTCGTCGTGAATGCCGGGAGTTCGCGCAAACCTGGGTCGACATCCAGCGCGAAGAATTCAAGCGGCTGGGTGTCGTCGGGAACTGGGATAACCCCTATTCGACGATGGACTTTGCCGCCGAGGCGGCCATCGTCCGCGAGCTGGGCCGCTTCTTGATGAACGGCGCCCTGTTCAGGGGGGCGAAGCCGGTGCTGTGGTCGGTGGTCGAAAAGACCGCCCTGGCCGAGGCCGAGGTGGAGTATCACGATCACGTCTCGACCACCATTTTCGTCCGTTTCCCGGTCGAGCGGGCGAGCCGGCCGGCACTCGCGGGCGCCGATGTGGTCATCTGGACGACGACCCCGTGGACGATCCCCGGCAACCGGGCGATCGCTTATGGCGAGGCCTTCGACTACGTGGTCATCCAGGTCGAGGACGTGGGCGAGACCGCCCGTGTCCGCGTCGGCGACCGTCTGGTCGTCGGCCGCGACCTCGTTCGCCATGTCTGCGATGCCGCCCAAATCCGGGATTTCCAGATCATCGAGACGCTGGCGGGTGGCGATCTGGCGGGAACCGTCTGCCGACACCCGTTACACGCCGCCGGCTACGGGTTCCCGGTGCCGCTTCTCGCCGCCAACTTCGTCGATCTGCAGACCGGCTCCGGGTTCGTTCACATCGCCCCGGGACACGGCGCCGACGACTGGGAGCTGGGCATGCGCCATGGGGTGCCGGTTCCCGACACCGTCGGTCCGGATGGGGTCATCCTCGATCTGGTCCCCCTGTTTGCCGGCCGGCGGGTGTTGACTGAAGACGGCAAGAAGGGCGACGCCGATGCCGCCGTTCTCGCCGCGTTGCAAGACGCCGGTCGGCTGCTGGGACAGGACACCCTCGTCCACAGCTATCCCCATTCCTGGCGCTCGAAGGCGCCACTGATCTTCCGCAACACGCCACAGTGGTTCATCTCCATGGAGACGACCGGGCTGCGGACAACCGCGCTGCGCGCCATCGACCGTACCCGCTTCGTCCCGGAAACCGGCAGGAACCGCCTGCGCGGCATGGTAGAAAGCCGGCCCGACTGGTGCGTGTCTCGGCAGCGGGCGTGGGGGGTGCCGATCACCGTCTTCGTCAACAAGGCGTCGGGCGAGCCGTTGCGCGACCAGACGGTCATCGACCGCATCGTCGCCGCCGTCGCTGCGGAAGGCGCCGACGCCTGGTTCACCTCCGATCCGGCCCGCTTCCTGGCGTCCGAATACGATCCGGCCGATTACGATCAGGTGGTCGATATTCTCGATGTCTGGTTCGATTCCGGCTGCACCCACGCCTTCGTCCTGGAGACGCGCCCGGAGCTGGGCTCGCCTGCCTCCCTCTATCTGGAAGGTTCCGACCAGCACCGCGGCTGGTTCCAGTCATCGCTGCTCGAATCCTGCGGCACCCGTGATCGTGCCCCTTACGGCTCGGTGCTGACGCACGGCTTCGTCATGGGCGAAGACGGGCAGAAGATGTCGAAATCGCTCGGCAACATCGTCGCCCCCCAGGACGTCGTCTCCAAGCACGGCGCCGATGTCCTCCGCCTGTGGGTGGTCGGTTCCGATTATTCCGAGGATCTGCGCATCGGGCCCGAGATCCTGAAGCAGCAGGCCGATGTCTACCGCCGGTTCCGCAACACGTTCCGCTACCTCTTGGGCAACCTCAACGACTTCGCCGCCAGTGAGCGGCTTCCCATCGAGGAGCTGCCAGAGCTGGAGCGTTGGGTGCTGCACCGGCTGTCGGAACTGGACCGGCAGCTTCGGCAAGCCTGCGACGAGTTGCAGTTCCACCCGGTGTTCGCCGATCTGCACACATTCTGCACGGTGGATCTGTCCGCCTTCTATTTCGACGTGCGCAAGGACAGCCTCTACTGCGATTCGGCCGCTTCGCTGCGGCGCCGCGCAGTGCGGACGGTACTGGATGCGGTCTTCGACTGCCTGACCGCCTGGCTTGCCCCCTTTCTCTGCTTCACTGCCGAAGAAGCGTGGCTTGCCCGCCACCCGGACACCGATGCCAGCGTCCATCTCCGCCTGTTCCCCGAAATCCCGGACGCCTGGCGAGACGATGTCCTCGCCGGCAAGTGGATCATCTTGCGCCGGCTGCGCCGGGTCGTCACCGGCGCCCTGGAGGTGGAACGGGCGGCGAAGCGCATCGGCTCGAGCCTGCAGGCCCACCCCGTCATCCATGCCGGGTCCGAGTATCTGGATGCGGCGGAGGGCGTCGATCTCGCCGAGCTGTTCATCACTTCGGCGGCGAGCCTGAGTGATCAGCCGCCGCCGGCGGACGCCTTTACCATCGCCGATGTCCCGGGGATTGCCGTCCGGGTCGAGCGGGCCGACGGCGAGAAGTGCGCCCGCTGCTGGCAGTTGCTTGCCGATGTGGGCAGCATCGCCGCGCATCCCACCTTGTGCGGCCGCTGCGCCGACGCGGTGGCAGACCGGACGGCGGCTGAATGAGCGGCACCCTGGCACCTGGGGTGGCGCCTGGGCGGAAATTGCGTCCCGCGGCGGTGCGCCTCGGCATGTCGGTCGCGGTGGCGATCGTGGTTCTCGACCAGCTGAGCAAGTGGTGGATGCTCACCCAGGTGATGAACCCGCCGCGGGTCATCCGGATCGCACCCTTTTTCAATCTAGTCTACGCCTGGAATCGCGGCATCAGCTTCGGTGTCTTCAATACCGATGCCGACTGGAATCGATGGGTGCTGCCGGCGGTCGCCGTCATCATTTGCGTCGCCCTCGCGGTCTGGCTCGCCCGCTCGACTCACTGGGTGGTCACCGTCGGCCTCGCCATGATCATCGGCGGCGCCCTCGGCAACGTCATCGATCGCGTCCGCTTCGGCGCCGTCTACGACTTCCTCGACGTGCACGTGGTCGGCTGGCACTGGCCGGCCTTCAATGTCGCCGATAGCGCGATCAGCATCGGCGTCGCGCTCCTCATTCTCGATTCCTTGTTTGCAATCGGTGAACGGCGTACAACCAAGGCGTGGGAACAAGACGCCGGAAAGCGGGGATCGACGGGATGACCGGCACGACTGCCCTAACCAGAATGCGGCCAATCAGGCTGCTGCCGATGCTGCTGGTAGCATCCGGCCTCGCCCTCGCCGGCTGCGAGGGGGTCAAACAAGACCTAGGGATCGGCGTTAAGCGGCCGCCGGACGAATTCGCGGTGTTTGCGCGGGCGCCGCTCAGCATGCCCCCCGATTACGGGCTGCGGCCTCCGATGCCCGGTGCACAGGCGGAGAGCGCCGCCGCCCGGGAATCGGCGAAGGACGTCATCCTGGGGCAGGGTGCGACGCCAATCGCCGCCGGTCAGGCGCAATGGGCGCCAACCGAGGCTAACGCGTCCGCCGGAACCGTCGCCCTTCTCGACCATACTGGGGGTCTCGCCGCGCAGCCGGCGATCCGTGAGCAGGTCAACCGGGAAACGACGGTGCTGGCCGACGCCGATCGCTCTTTCCTTGAACGGATGATGTTCTGGTCCGACAAACCGCAGGAAGGAACGGTGGTCGACGCGCCGGAAGAAGCAAGGCGCATCCGTCAGGCGCAGGCGCTGGGCCAGCCCATTGCCAGCGGCGCCGCGACCCCGACCATCGAGCGGCGACCGAAGGCGTTGCTGGAAGGCATCTTCAACTGATCGACGCAGACGGCGCCGGAAACCGCACCGAAGCGACGGTGTCCCGGATAATTCTCCCCCGACCGGTTCGATTCAGGTGCCAGTTGGGCTGGGCCTGCGACGTCTCCGCGGCCATCGCCTGATATCTCGACAGTGAGAGGTTTCCCCATGCGTTTTCGGTTGCGGGCCACCCGTGCGGCCGGTTTCCTGTTGTGCCTCTGGGCGTTCGTCGCCCTTTCCGTTCCCGCCGCCGCCCGCGTCTTCGATCCGCAAACCTTTACTCTCGACAACGGCATGCAGGTGGTTGTCGTCAGCAACCATCGGACACCGGTGATCAGCCACATGGTCTGGTACCGGGTCGGCGCCATGGACGAGCCGTCCGGCAAGTCCGGCCTCGCCCACCTCCTCGAGCATCTGATGTTCAAGGGAACGCCCTCGACGCCGCAGGGTGAATTTTCTCGCATCGTCGCCCGTAATGGCGGCGACGAGAATGCCTTCACCACCTACGACTACACCGCCTATTTCCAGAACATCGCCAAGGACCGGCTCGAGCTGGTCATGGGCATGGAAGCCGATCGCATGCGCAATCTGGTGCTCACCCCGGAGCAGGTAGCATCTGAAAAACAGGTGGTTTTGGAAGAACGGCGCATGCGGGTGGATAACGATCCCTCGGCGCTACTGGACGAGCGGGCGAACGCCACCCTCTACCTCAATCATCCCTATCGGCTGCCGCTGATCGGCTGGGAGCACGAGATCATCGGCCTGACCGCCGACGATGCGCTCGCCTTCTACCGCCAGTGGTATGCGCCCAACAACGCCATCCTCGTCATCGTCGGCGACGTGGCGATGGAGGAGGTGCGGCCGCTGGCGGAGAAGATCTATGGAGTGATCCCGTCCTCGGAGTTACCGGCGCGGACGACGCTGGTTGATCCGCCGCCGGCGACTGACCGTCGGGTCGAGCTGGTCGATGCCCGGGTTCGCCAGCCCGAGTGGCAGCGGACCCACCCCGCCCCTGGCTATCGCAGCGGCGATCGGGCGATGAGTTATCCGCTGGAGGTTCTCGCGGAGATCCTGGGCGGCGGGGCCGGCAGCCGCCTTTACGGCAAGCTGGTCGCCGGCGACGCCATCGCCATCGGAGCCGGCGCCAGCTACGACCCGGTCCGGCGCGGCCCGGCCGAATTCACCCTTTACGCCAGCCCGCGCGCGCCGGCCGACCTGGCGCGGATCGAGGCGGCGGTAAATGCTGAGGTGTCGCGACTGCTCACCAAGGGAGTGACCGAAGACGAGGTCGCCCGGGCGAAGACGCGGATGATCGCCGATGCGGTCTTTGCCCGCGATTCCCTTGGCGCCCCGGCCAATGTCATCGGTCGGGCGCTGGCCATCGGTCTGACTGTCGAGGACGTGGAAGCGTGGCCCGAGCGCATCCGCGCGGTGTCTCGGCAACAGGTGGAGGCGGCGGCGAAGGCGGTGCTGACGGCACCGGGAGCGGTCACCTCGCTCTTGAAGATAGCTCCCGAAGAAAAACCGGCGGTGAAGCCGGCAGACACGAAGGCAACCTCCCGATGAAACGCAGCCAGCAAACGCGAGCGCTCTTCCTTGCCCTCGTCGTCGCCGGAATGACGGTGATCCAGGGCAAACCCGCGGCGGCCTTGCCCATCCAGCGCGTCGATGGCGATGGGGTCGAGGCGTGGCTGGTGGAAGAGCACGGCAATCCATTGATCGCCGTGTCGTTCGCCTTCCGCGGCGGCGCCGTCCTCGATCCCGACGGCAAGGAAGGCCTGGCGACGATGGCGATGGGCCTTCTCGATGAGGGGGCCGGCAATCTCAAGGCCGAGGATTTCAAGCGTCAGCTGGAGGACCTGTCGATCCGGCTCTCCTTCAGCGCCGATCGTGACAGCGTGCATGGCACCTTACAGACGCTGAGCGAGCATCGGCAAACTGCCTTCCAGTTGCTGCGACTGGCGTTGCGTGAACCCCGCTTCGCCCCCGATGCTGTCGCCCGCGTGCGCAGCCAGATCCTGGCCGGCCTACGCCAGGATAGCGAAGACCCGAACGCCGTCGCCAGTCGGCGCCTGTTCTCCCAGATATTTCCGCAATCCCCTTATGGACGGCCCGTCGACGGAACCCCCGAGAGCATCGAACGGATCAAGACCGAGGACCTGCGTACCTTCGTTCGCCAGCGGCTGGCCCGCGACAACCTAGTGATCGGTGTCGTCGGCGACATCAGCCCCGGCGACTTGGCCGACGTACTGCGGGCCACCTTCGGCGGCCTGCCGGCGACGTCCGCCCCGGCCAAGGTAGCCGACGTCAAGGCAAAAGCGGAAGGCAAGGTGACCGTCATCGACATGGCGGTCCCGCAGAGCTCGGTCGTCTTCGGCCAGCAAGGTATCAAGCGCGACGATCCGCGCTACTACACCGCAACGGTGCTCAACGAGGCGATCGGCGGCGGCGGCCTCACCTCCATCCTGTTCGACGAGGTCCGTGAGCGGCGCGGTCTCGTCTATTCGGTCTATTCGGCGCTCGCCCCCTACGATCACGCTGCCCTGTGGCTGGGGGGCGCCGGCACCCGCAATGACCGGGTGGCGGATACGGTGAAGGTCGTCCGCCAGGTGTGGCAACAGGTCGCCGAAAACGGCGTCGATCCGAAGCTGGTGGCCGACGCCAAGACCTACCTGACCGGCTCGTTCCCGCTTCGCTTCACCTCATCCGCTCGCATTGCACAGGTCCTCGTCGCCACCCAGCTGGAAAACCTGGGCATCGACTATCTCGATCGACGCAATGGTTTGATCGAGGCGGTCACCGCCGATGACGCCAATCAGCTGGCACGGACATTGCTCAAGCCAGAAGCGCTGTCATTCGTGGTGGTCGGCCGACCTCAGGACCTGAAGCCGACCCCTTAGCGGGGTCGACATCATGCCAGTTTCCTCGCTGTCGCCGGGCATCGGCAACCACCAACCGTGCGGTTCGTCACAGACGATTGCAGCGAAATTGATGATACTTTGTAAACAATCTGCCTCGGTATCTTCCCCAGCAGGCGGGACGGAGAAAAGAAGTGAAGAGCAACTTTCTGCGCGACGTGATGACCGAATTCGTAGTGCCGTTATTCCTCGCGTCGGCGGTGGTCGGCCTGATCGCATTCTGGCCATTTTCGCTCTAACCAGCCGGTGGCATATCGAGCCGCCGTCGCGGTGGGGGCTCCGCGACTAGCCTTGGCTTCGTAAAACCACCCAACTATCGGTCGGGGGTAGGTGGCCGGGGGTTGCCACTTTGGCCGTACACCGCCGCAGCCGTCGGGGAATGGTTGCGGCGGTGGCCCTTTTCGCGCGACGAATGACCGCGCAGGGACCGCCGGCTTCGTGGTCCGACGATCCCGGCTTTCCCCCGTAGCGGACGGATCTGATCGTCCGCTGCGACCATCGGTCCGAAGCGGTCGCGTTAGCTGTCGGCAGCACCGGCGGCGGTGCCGGTGACCGAAGCCTCGGCCGCCTCGATGATCCACAGGGACGGACCGCCCAGGCTGCGGACGAACGCCGCATGGGCCGCCGCTTCTTCCGATGTGGGTGGGATGAGGCGGGGCGTCCGGCGTACGGTGACCGCCTCGATGCTGCGCGCGGTGACGTGGCCGACGAGGACCAGCCCCGGTTCGCGACCACCGATCAGTTCCAGGTAAACCCGCGCCAGCAGTTCCGCGTCTTTCAGCGCCCCATGGAGGGTGCGGTCCGAAAGATCGATGGCGAAGCGGCGGCAGAGAGCGTCCAGTGACGCCGGCGCTGCCGGAAACTTGCGGCGGGCCAGGGACACGGTGTCGATCGCCCGGCTCGCGGCCAACGGCGGCCGATCGATGCGCGCGAGTTCGGCATTGAGGAAGCCGATGTCGAAGGCGGCGTTGTGGATGACGAGCGGCGCATCGGCGAGAAAGGCGACCAGTTCGTCCGCCACCTGGGCAAAGCGCGGCTTGTCGGCGAGGAAGGCATCGGTGATCCCGTGTACCGCCAGCGCATCCGCCGGCACCCGCCGTTCCGGGTTGAGGTAGCGCTGAAACCGTTCGCCGGTGGGAACGTGATTGATCAACTCGATGCAGCCGATCTCGATGACCCGATGGCCGCTGCCCGGATCGAGACCGGTCGTCTCCGTATCGAGGCAGACCTCACGCATGCCGCTGTCCTTACCGGCAGCAGTGGTGCCGGTCAACGCCGTCGCCGCAACCCGCGGCGGTGTCGGGGTTTGCCGCCGCCCACGTCACGCTGCGCCATCAGTTCGCCCACGAGGCGGCGAATCGCCCGCCAGGTGACCGCCTTGCCGTTGCCGGACGGGATGACCAGGTCGGCACGCCGGCGCTTCTCCCCATCGTCCGTCTGCCGGGCGCGGATCGCCGCCAGGCGCTGCCGCGTCATCCCCGGCCGGTGAAGCATGCGTTGCGTCTGCAGGAAGCGGGGGGCGGAGACGACGACGACGAGATCGCACAGCCGGTCGGCGCCGGTCTCGAACAGAAGCGGGATATCGAGGACGACCACCGGCGCCCGCCGTCGCCGCTGCCGGCCCAGAAAGGCGGCCCGCTGGCGAAAGACCAGCGGATGGACGATCGCCTCCAGCCGGGCGAGCGCCGCGTCGTCACCAAAAACGCGCGCCCCCAGCCGTCCCCGATCGATCGCCCCCTCGCGGACGACGCCCGGAAAGGCACGTTCGATCGCCGCCACCGCCTCCCCTCCCCGGGCGAACAAGCGGTGCACGGTCCCGTCGGCGTCGTAAACGGCAATCCCCAGCCGGCGGAACATGGCCGCGGCGGTGCTCTTGCCCATGCCGATGGAGCCGGTGAGGCCGACGACGATCACAGCAACACAGTCATGGCAACAACCCCAGTCACGACGGTACCAACCCGGCCAGGACGTGTGCCCGCAGCGCCTCGCTCACCTCCGGCAGCACGCCAAACCAGTGGGCGAATCCCGGCCGGGCCTGATGCAAGAGCATGCCGAGCCCATCCACCGTGGCGAGGCCGCGCGCCGCCGCCGCCCCCAGCAGCGGCGTCTCGAGCGGGGTGTAGACGATGTCGTAGACGACCGCCCGCGCCGGCAACCGCGCCAGGTCCAGCTCCAGCGGCGGCTGGCCGCGCATTCCGAGTAGGGTACAGTTCACCAATAGGGAGACATCCACCATTGCCGCCTCGCGCGCCGTCCAATCCTCGACCCGCACGCCGCCGCCGAACATTGCCGCCAGCCGCTCCGCCCGCTCCCGGCCCCGATTGGCCAGCCGAACCTCCGCTGCGCCCTCCATCAACAGGGCGGCGATCACCGCACGGGCGGCGCCGCCGGCGCCCAGGATCATCGCCGGCCCGAGACCGGCGCGCCAGCCGGGCCGGCTCGCCCGCAGATGCTCGATAAAGCCGAAGGCATCCGTGTTGTCCCCCTGCAGCCGGCCATCGTCGCCGACGAGGATGGTGTTGACGGCGCCGATCCGCCGCGCCGTCTCGCTCACCCGGTCGACGGCGGCGAGCGCCGCTTCCTTATGGGGCAGCGTCACGTTGGCGCCGACGAAACCCAACCGGGAGAGACCGGCAAACGCCGCCGCCGCATCGGCGGGTCGCACCGGCAGCGGCACATACGCCCCGTCGATGCCGTACTGGCGAAGCCAGTAGCCGTGCAGCCGCGGCGACAGCGAATGGGCGATCGGCCAGCCGATGACGCCGGCGACCCGCGCCCGCCCGCTGATGCCGCCCTCAGGAGTCACCTTGGAAGCACACCCGCGTCGCGGAGGGCCGCGAGCAGCGGCAACAGCGGCAAGCCAAGGATGGTGAAGTGATCGCCGGAGACGGAGTCGAACAGCTGGACGCCCGGTCCTTCCATGCGGTAGGCGCCGACGGTGGTGAACGCCTCGCGCCCCACCATCGCCAGGTATCGCTCGAGGAACTCGGGCGAAAAGTCCCGCATCGTCAGCTCCGCCAGCCCCACGTACCGCCAGCGGATCTCGCCGTCGCGGATGAGCACGGCGGCACTGATCAGGCGGTGCGAGCGTCCGCACAGACGGGTGAGCGTCTCCCGGGCGGCGCCCATGTCCCGTGCCTTGTGCATGAGCTCGCCTTCGCATTCCAGCAACTGGTCGGCGCCAAGAACCAGCGCGCCTCCGTGCCGGGCAGCCACCGCCTGCGCCTTCGCCTCCGCCAGCCGCATCGCCGTCTCGGCCGGCGTCAACCCTTTGGCACGGCACTCGTATTTTAGCTTCGTCTCGTCGATGTGCGCCGGGTCGACACGAAAGCCGAGCCCCGCCGCGGTCAACATCGCCTGGCGCGCGCCGCTCGCCGACGCCAGCACCAGCTCCGGCCGGTCGCCGCTCATCCCATCCCCAGCGGGCTGTGGAGAACGGCTGCGGATGGGCTGAACAACGGTCTCGTCGCCGAAGGGCTGGGAATGAGACGGCTGCCTTCCCCATTTTCACTCACCGGTGGGAAAAGCTGTCCCGACAGGGCGAATAGCGGGGATGACGGCATCCCCTCGACGAGGGATTCACGGAATTCGCCATCACCCGAATTCCCCTCGCCTGACAGCCGCGTGCAGGGTGCTTGCCGAGCTTCCTCCATGCTTATCCCCAGGCCTCGCCGCTGCCGGATCACTGCCCTTGCGGGCGGAATAAATACGCCCTCCGGGAATAATCCCCATGATCAGCGGTCCTACTACTTCCATCAACCTTTTCTTAAAGATAAGAGTCTGGTAGGGGGACAGCACGGGATCGGTACAGCGGGCGGAAAGACCCGAAGGCGAACCGCCTTCCGTCACCGCGGACGCAGGCGAGAGCGTGACCGGCAAACCTCTCATCGAAACACTGATCGGCCGCGGTGGCTCCCGCGTCCCCTGCTGGTTCATGCGCCAGGCCGGTCGCTACCTGCCGGAATATCAGCACCTGCGGGCGGGCCAGCCGGACTTTCTCCGCTTCTGTTACACCCCGGAGCTGACCGTCGAGGCGGCGCTGCAACCGCTGCGGCGCTATCGTCTCGATGCCGCCATTCTGTTCAGCGATATCCTGGTCATTCCCGATGCCCTCGGCAGTACGGTGCGCTTCGTCGAGGGCGAAGGACCGGTGCTGACGCCGTTGCGTCGTGGCGAGGATATCGATCGGCTTCGCCTCGCCGGGCTGGAGGAGCATCTGGCGCCGCTTGGCTGCTCCCTTTCCCTGCTCGTCCCGCAGTTGCCGATGGAGGTGGCGATGATCGGCTTTGCCGGCGCGCCGTGGACGCTCGCCCATTACATGGTGGAAGGTCGCGGCGGCACCGACGGCGGCAAGGTGCGCCGCTGGGCGTGGGGCGATCCCGCCGGCTTTCAGCGACTGATCGACCTCCTGGTGGCGGCGGTCATCCGCACCCTGCGGCTGCAGATCACCCACGGCGCCGAGGTGGTCCAGCTCTTCGACAGCTGGGCCGGCGGCTTGGCCGAGCCGCTGTTCCGCCGCTGGGTCATCGCGCCGACGAAGGCGATCGTCGCCGGTCTGCGGGCGACGGCGCCGGCGGTACCGATCATCGGCTTCCCGCGCGGCGCCGGTGCCCTGTACGAGGCGTACGTGGTGGAAACCGGCGTCACCGCCCTCGGGCTCGATACGGCGGTGCCGGCGGCCTGGGCGGCTGAACGGCTGCAACCGAGATGTCCGCTGCAGGGCAATCTCGACAATCTGCTGCTGGTCGCCGGCGGTGCGTCCCTGGCGACGGAAACGACGCGACTACTGGATGCGTTCGCGGGCGGCGGCCATGTCTTCAACCTCGGGCACGGGGTGCTGCCGGAGACGCCACCCGACCACCTGGCGGCGGTGATCGAGATCGTGCGCGACTATCGGCGCGGCGGCGCCGCTCCATGACGCCAAAGGCAGACCGGCCGGTCGGTAGTGGTCACATGGGCGCAAGCGGCCGGATCGCCGTCGTTCTCTTCAACCTGGGCGGGCCCGATCGGCTGGAGGCGGTGCGGCCCTTCCTGCGCAACCTGTTCGCCGATCCCGCCATCATCCGCGTGCCGCAGCCCTTGCGCTGGCTGCTGGCGGAACTGATCTCGCGACGGCGGGCGCCGGTCGCCCGCGCCATCTATGGGCGCATCGGCGGTGGCTCGCCGTTGCTGGCGGAGACCGCCGTCCAGGCCCGCGCCCTGGAAACGGTGCTGCGGGCGCGGGGACGGGACGCGCGCTGCTTCATCGCCATGCGCTACTGGCACCCGCGGGCGGCGGTGACGGTGGCGGCTGTAAAGGCGTTCGCCCCCGATAGCATGGTGCTGCTGCCGCTTTATCCCCACTTCTCCACCACCACCAGCCAGTCGTCGCTGGACGAATGGCGACGGGCGGCGGCGAAAGCCAGGCTGACGGCGCCGAGCCGCTGGGTCTGCTGTTACCCGACCGCGGCCGGCTTCGTCGAAGCGCTGACGGAGTTGGTGCAAAAAGGGATGGCCGCGGCAAGGGCGACGCAGCCGGTGGCGCCACGGGTGTTGTTCTCGGCGCATGGACTGCCGAAGCGCATCGTCGAGGCGGGCGATCCCTACCCCTGGCAGATCGAACAGACGGCGGCGGCGTGCATCGCCCGCCTGGCCGCGGGTGGCATCACGCCGGTGGACCATGTGGTCTGCTATCAGAGCCGGGTCGGCCCGCTCGCCTGGATCGGCCCCCCCATCGAGGACGAACTGGCTCGCGCCGCCGCCGACCGGGTGCCGGTGGTGGTGGTGCCGATCGCCTTCGTCTCCGAGCACTCGGAAACACTGGTGGAGTTGGACATGGACTATCGGGAGCGGGCGGCGGCACTGGGCGTTCCGGGCTACCACCGGGTGCCGACCGTCGGCACCCACCCCGCATTCATTTCTGGGCTTGCCGAACTGGTGGAATCCACCCTATCTGTCAAATCGGACTCTGTACCGGCCGTGGGCCGGCGGTTGTGCCCCCGGGCATTCGGCCGGTGTCCCTGCCCCGATCCGCGTGCCGGGCCGGTTTCCGCCATGGCAATTTCCTGAAGCGATATGTATCTCTGGCTGAAGGCCTTCCACGTCATCAGCGTCATCGCCTGGATGGCCGGTCTCCTCTATCTGCCGCGCCTGTTCGTCTACCACGCGGTGGAGCCGATCGGTTCGGCGGCGGCCGAGACCTTCAAGGTGATGGAGCGGCGACTTTTTCGCTACATCATGCGGCCGGCGATGGTGGCCAGTTACCTGTTCGGCGTCTGGCTGATCATCGAACTGGGCAGTGGTGCCTGGACCATGGGCTGGCTGCACGGCAAGCTCGCCCTCGTGCTGGCGCTGACGGCGATCCACGAAATGATGGGTGCGTGGGTTCGCCGCTTTGCCGAGGATCGCAATCAACACAGCCAGAAATTCTTTCGCGTCATCAATGAAGTACCGACACTTCTGATGATCGGCATCGTTATTCTCGTCATCGTTAAGCCGTTCTGACGTGCGTTTGGGGAAAAGAGAATTGACAATGGATGTTCTGTTGCGTCATGGTCCAATGGTAATCTGAGCTAAGAACTCCACTCAACATCGTTCCGCCTCGCACGCGTCGCCCGCAGCCGACCGTCTTTTTCTGGTCATGGCCGAAGGGAAGGCGACGATTACGGATCTCGCTCCATCACTAGCGCCTGTATCCGCCCCGTGCATCCATCCGGAGCCCGACATCTTCAATGAATCTCAAAGAACTTAAGACCAAGCCGCCGGCTGAATTACTGACTTATGCCGAGGAGTTGAAGATCGAGAACGCCAGCTCGCTGCGCAAGCAGGAGATGATGTTCGCCATCCTGAAGCAACTCGCCGAGAACGACGTCGCCATCTTCGGCGACGGCGTGCTGGAGGTGCTGCAGGACGGCTTCGGCTTCTTGCGCTCACCGGAGGCCAACTATCTTCCCGGCCCCGACGACATCTACGTCTCCCCCAGCCAGGTGCGGCGGTTCGGCCTGCGCACCGGCGATACCGTCGAGGGCGAGATCCGGGCGCCGAAGGACGGCGAGCGGTACTTTGCCCTGCTGCGGGTCACCAGCATCAATTTCGCCGACCCAGCCGATGTCCGCCACCGCATCAACTTCGACAATCTGACGCCGCTCTATCCGCAGCGGCGCCTCCACATGGAGATCGACGAAGTCGGCCACAAGGACCTGACCAGCCGCGTCATCGATCTGATCACCCCAGTGGGGGCCGGCCAGCGGGCGTTGATCGTTGCCCCGCCCCGCACCGGCAAAACGGTGATGCTGCAGAACATCGCCCACGCCATCGCCCGCAATCATCCCGAGTGCTACCTGATCGTCCTGCTCATCGACGAGCGGCCGGAAGAGGTCACCGACATGGCCCGCTCGGTAAAGGGCGAGGTCATCAGTTCTACCTTCGACGAGCCGGCGGCGCGCCACGTCCAGGTGACCGAGATGGTCATCGAGAAGGCGAAACGCCTGGTCGAGCACAAGCGCGACGTCATCATCCTCTTGGATTCCATCACCCGCCTCGCCCGCGCCTACAACACCGTCGTCCCGTCGTCGGGCAAGGTGCTGACCGGTGGCGTCGATGCCAACGCCCTGCAGCGGCCGAAGCGGTTCTTCGGCGCCGCCCGCAACATCGAGGAAGGCGGCTCGCTTACCATCATCTCGACGGCGCTGATCGATACCGGCTCGCGCATGGACGAGGTCATCTTCGAGGAATTCAAGGGCACGGGTAACTGCGAGATCATCCTCGACCGCAAGCTGGCCGACAAGCGCACCTGGCCCTCCATCGACATCACCAAGTCCGGCACCCGCAAGGAGGAGTTGCTGGTGGACAAGGGGACGCTGTCGAAGATGTGGGTGCTGCGGCGGGTGCTGATGCCCATGGGCGTCGTCGACGCCATGGAGTTCCTCCTGGATAAGCTGAAGAGCTCGAAGAGCAACGCCGACTTCTTCGAAGCCATGAACAGCTAGTCGAATTTCCCGCTCTACTTAACGAGACGACCGGAAGCACGTATCAGTGTCGTTTCTCGGCGAGTTCCTTCCAAAGACCGAAAACTAATAGTGTGTGTATCAGCCACTGGGCAACAGAGGGGTCGATATTCTCCGGTTTGATCAGTCCATGCGCCACACGGTTTCGTAGGTTCATCCCGCGTGGATCTGCGTAAAGGGCGTTGAAATACAGAACGAGATCCGGCCCCAGAGCTTGCTTCAATTCATCTGAATTAAGAATGTCGCCCATACCAAGGGCAACGCTTACATCAGCAACGGTGGAATGGGCTTTCGTTACCGGCTTGCCTAACTGGCCCACCATGCTGCGAAGACCGCTTTCGATCTGCGGCACAAGCACATGCACCGCTTTGACCAGATCACCCGCATAGAAAGCTTTGGTACCTTCGATCAGGAAGGTTAGATCATCGAAGAGGCTGAGACGGTTGGCCCAGCCGACGAAGTGTTCGGGTATTGCATCATGAGCTTCAATTGTGCGCTTCAAGGCTACCTGTAACCAGATACCCGACAGCCAGAAATTAATCCTGGTTTCGTGAAGAAGGCGACCGTAAGGATCATTTTCGACGGAACCTATCACACCTGCAACATGGTCATCCGCGATGAGGTGGATCGGCATTATAGCTTGGATCGGAGCTTCCTCTGATCCTATTCGGATCTGTTCTTCGATTTCAGATTGGTTTGGAAGTAAGTACCACGCTATTTTGGCAAATGTGGAACCGAGGTCGGCAACAACAATACTATCGACAAAGCCTTGGATTTCTTCGTGTGGGATGCTTATCTCTTCCTGTATTGTGTTAGTCTCATTGCCCGCCTGAGCTATCTTTTCTTCCATCAACAGACGTGCGCGCTGGCTCTCATCGCGTAGCCCAGCTTGGCGATAGGCATTGACGGCAGTCTGGAGAAATGGTGAGGCCACCATGGCGTTGGCCAGGTTGGCAGCGTGCTCGTAGCCCCGCGCGATTACTTCATTGAGTCGCCTGATGTCATCAAGTTGCCCAAGGCGCGTGTAATATTTGATAAGTCTCTTGGCAACTTCTTCAACTTTATATGGATCGAAGACGCCTGGTTTTGAGAAATTGCTGTAATACACGGAAAGTGCTTCGAGATCAGAAACTAGCTGTTGCCGTTCGTCGTTCGTAACACCTGCGCGTTTATCATCAATCAGACGATCGAAGGCATACCACCATGGTCCCGTCCTCGCGGCTATCATGCCGCGGTGAAGTTCGAACAGCGCAGTTTTTGCCCGTTCAGTCCTTGCGCTATCGTGAATGAGCGACGCTAGATCAAGGGCGCGAATCGCGACCTCGAACTTCCGGTAAGCCTCTGTTCTCAAAGGAAAGGATTCGAGGTAGGCGTCGATGGCGAGGCGGGCCATTGCCGGCTCGCGACGAGAGCAACCAGCAATGACCCTGCACATTTCCCATACAAGATCAGCGTAGCGAGCTTTGAGTACCGGATGCTGGATGGACGTTGCCCGTTCACTCCAATGGGCAATCACCTGCGCGTCGGCATCGGCAATGTTCGGGAAGTAAACCTTTTTGCCGTCGTTGTGAGTCGCAGAGCTGATGGGGCCAAAGAACGTACCCCAGGGATTATCGCCTATTGCGGGACCGCTTAGGGCGAACGCCAGAATCTCGGTCCATGCTCCGAGATTTTCTGCCTCACTCGGATTTTGCAGAGAACTGCGCGCTCCGCAAAGGGCCTGCTGAACGTCAAGTTCCGCGAACAAAACATTGGACCGGTCGAACTCTTGAATCACAGCCTCTATACAGGGCGGCACAACCAACTCGGGCGGCATGGCTTACCCCTTTCAGGTTTCGTGCCTGAGCGCACACGAGGTACAGCTCTCTTATACTTACCTGAACGGGTAGGCTAGCATCAGTGGTACGGCTGCCATGGAAATGACGCTGCCAATTTGGAGTAAGGAGCTACAGAAGCAGGACAGTCGAGCCGGTGGTCTTGTGCGCTTCCAGGTCACGGTAGGCCTGGGCGGCGTCCTTCAAAGGGTAGGTCTGTTGACGGTGATGTGCGCAGCGCTGCGCGCTTGGCGTTAAGCGCCACACGGATAAAAACAATCACCGGCCCACGCTCAGCCCCATCTCTCCCTGCTTTCCCTTCTCCAGCAAGGCCGCCCGCGCGAACCAGAAGCCGGCCACGGCACCGGTGACCGCGTCCGCCACATGGGATGCGCAGTCTCGCTCCAGTACCACACAGAACCGTCTCCACTGCTCTCCCGTCGCTGGTCCGTAGCCGTCGAAAAAGCTCATCCCCAGCAAGGAGCCGCCGGCCGCCGCGACGCGCTTGCGGATGATGCGCCCGCCGAGGGTCGAGCCTTCCAGGACGTAGGCGACGCCAAGCGCCTGCTGGACGCTGCGCAGCGTCGGCAACGAGGCACGCAGTTCAAGGGAAGGTTCCGCCGCTTGCACTTCGGTCCGTACGCCCAGGGCGCGGAGATCGTTCCGCAGCGCCGGCACCTTCAGCCGTCGCGCAAACTCCAGGTCGGGTACGAGGCGAAGGTGTGGCTGCAAGGCCGCCTCGGCGGTTGCATGCATGGCGTGGAAGCGGCAAAGGATGGACCGGCGTTCGCCGATGCAGGCGAGCCGGCGGACAATGTCCAGCTCACCCTCCAGTTGGTCGTGCAGCGCCCCGGTCGCCCGCCGGATCGCCTCCAGCACGCTCAACGGAGCACGCTCACGGGGTGGGGCCCTGTCCTTTGCTTTTATGTTCCGGGACGTGGAGCGGGACGTCGACGGTGACGCTCAACCCGGGCGAGGCATCGGTCTGCCGCAGTTCGCCGTGCAATCTGTCGACCAGACTGCGCATCAGCTTGACGCCGAAGCCGGTGCCTTGCGGCCGTTCCGTGACCGGCGCATCGCCGTGGTCGCGAACCCGCACCTGCAGGCGTTCGGAACTCCCCTTGGCACTGACCTCAACGGGCCCCGGCCGCCCTCCGTAGGCATACTTGGCGGCATTCAGGACCAACTCGGTCACCACCAGGCCGACGGCCATCGCCACTTCCGTCGGCACCGGCAGAGATGAGGCGGTTACCCGCAGCTCCCTCGCCCAATCCGTGCCCAGGGAGTTGCCAATATCGGTCATCAGCTCCCGCAGATACATTTCCACGTCGATAACGTGCGGCTGATCCGTCCTGTAGAGCCGGCGATGGACCGCCGAGACGGCGTGCATCCGGCTCAGCGCTTCTTGGAGCTGCATCCGCACCAGCGGGTCGGTGATTTCGGGGAGTTGCAGGGTAAGCATGCTGCTCAGGATTTGCAGGCTATTCTGAATGCGATGGTCGCTTTCCTGGAGCCGATGATCCTTCTGCACCAGCAACATGTCCCGGTCGCTCAGTGCCTTCTCCAGCGTCTCATTGAGCTTGTTGATGCGCTGCTTGCGCTGGAGGTCGGCCACGCCGTGGCCGATCCGTTCGGCCGCTTCCACCTCAACCAGCGACCAGGGTTCCGAACGACCGCGAACGGTCTCCCGCCAAAGCTCGAACGAGCGGCGGGGGTTGAGCGTTCCCGTCGTGCCGTCGGTTTCCAGGGGCTCGTGCGGGTTGCCCGCCCACTCGATCACCTGGATCTGCTCCGCCCGAAACCACAGGAGCTGACAGGCTTCGGCGGTGGAGAGGGTGACCGCGAGTAGCCCGCTTGCAATCTGAGGGAAGGCAGCGGCGGCGGCGTAGTCTTTGCTGAGCGCCGCGCTGCAGAACACCGAGCGCTCACTGCGGGCCAGCACCCAGTCAGCCAAAGCCCGCGTCTGTGCCTCGTCGGGACAGCGACCGGCGGTCCACAGCCGTCCTCCCCGGCGTACGGCGACGCCATGGGCGGAGATGGTCTTGAGGAGGTCGGCGGTGTGCGACGCGAGGGCGTCGTCGACGGACCCGCTTCGCGCGAGGGTGGTCAACAGCTCGTCTTCGCAAGCCCGTGACCGCAGCCGCGCCCGATACAGCTCCGCCTGTTCCAGGTGGGCCACCTGTTGCGAGAGCGACGCGCCGATCACGCGGCAGAGAGTCCGATCATCGAGGGAGAGGGGTTTCGGCGAGCGGTGATGACAGGCGACCAGCCCCCAGAGCCTGCCATCGGCCAGGATGGAGATGGACGCCGAAGCGGCGACCCCCATGTTGTGCAGGTACTGGAGATGGACCGGGGACACACTTCGAAGATGGCAGTTCGACATATCCAGCGGCACCGCCCGCTGATCTGCCGTCACCAGGTCGCTGGGGGTGTAGGCGACGTCGGGGATCACCCGGATGACGTTGCGGACGTAAAGCTCCCGGGCTTGTCGGGGGATGTCGCTGGCGGGGAAGCGGTGATTCAGGAACGTTGGCAGTTGGTCGACCTTCTCCTCAGCGAGTACGCTGCCCGTCTCATCGGCAAGGAACCGATAGATCATGACCCGGTCGAAGCCGGTGACGGCCCGGAACTGGCTCACCGCGAGGCGGCAAAGCTGATCTATCGTCTCGGTGGCCGAGAACAGCGCACCGATCCTTTCCACCGTGCGCGCCAGTCCCGCCCCCGACCGGCGCCGGGCGGGCGCCTCCTCCAGCTCGAGAACAAGCTTGCCCGCGACGACATGGCCCACCACGTCCAGCGCCCTGCCGCCGCTGCCGACGATCCCGCCCACATAGGCGGGCTGCTCGCCGCAGTCGGCGAGGGACATGGCGGAAGCGCTCTCATCCACCTCGTAGCCGAAGGTGTTACCGAGGAGCGAGGGCGCGGCTTTGCCAAGGAAGTCCTCGCAGGTTCCTCCCGCCTGCTCGATGCGCAAACTCTCGCGGTCGAGGACGAGGAGCACACCGTGCGGCTGCACGGCGCCCGGTATGTGGATCGGCTCACGATCACATGCAGTGGTGTCGAACTGACGCATACCCCCAGGCCGCGACAAGTCATCCCGCTGGAATTTGCGGCTTCCTACGTTATCGCGGCGAAATAGCAAGAACAACTCTGGCAGGCGATCACCAAGGGTGTTTGTTGCGGTGGTGCCGAATCAAGGCAGCAGCACTGTCGAGCCGGTGGTTTTGCGGGCTTCCAGATCGCGGTGGGCCTGGGCGGTGTCCTTCAGGGCGTAGGTTTGATTGACGATGATGCGGACGGCGCCGGAAGCCACCACCTCGAACAAAGCCTTCGCCGAAGCGACCAGCGCCTCGTGCTTGGCGTTGTAAGTCATCAGCGTCGGCCGAGTAAAAAACAGCGAGCCCTTCTGGGAGAGGATCGCCGGCTCGAACGGCGGCACCGGCCCCGATGCGTTGCCGTAGCTGACCAGCATCCCCATCGGTCGCAGGCTGTCGAGGGAACCGGCGAAGGTGTCTTTGCCGATGCCGTCATAGACGACGGCGACCCCTTCACCGCCGGTGACCTCGCGCGCCCGCTGGGCGAAGTTGTCGCGCGTGTAGTTGATGACATGGTCGCAGCCGTTGGCGCGGGCGAGCTCCGCCTTGGCGTCGGAGCCGACGGTACCGATGACGACGGCGCCCAGCGCCTTCGCCCACTGGCAGGCGATCAGGCCGACGCCGCCCGCCGCCGCATGGATGAGGATCGGATCGCCCGCCTGCACCTTATAGGTCCGCCGCAGCAGATACTCGGCGGTCATCCCCTGCAGCATCATCGCCGCCGCCGTCCGGTCGTCGATGGCATCCGGCAGCGCCACCAGGCGATCGGCCGGCATCAACCGCACCTCCGCATAGGCACCGACGGGCGGCCCGGCGTAGGCGACGCGCTGGCCGCGAGCGACCTCGGTGACGTTGGCGCCGACCGCCTCGACCACCCCCGCCCCTTCCATGCCGATCACCGCCGGCAGCGCCGGCAGCGGATAGAGGCCGGTGCGATGATAGACGTCGATGAAGTTGAGGCCGACCGCCGTTTGGCGTAGCCGCACCTCGCCCGGACCGGGATCGCCGACGCTGATCTCGTCCCAGACGAGGACCTCGGGGCCACCGTGTTGATGAATGCGAATGGCGTGGGGCATGGTGAACCTCTTGGCTTGGTTATCTGGGACGGGATGACCGCGATCGGAGCAGCGGAGGTGCCGTTATCCTGCAGGAGCGAGGGAGGTGGCTTCAAGGGCGAGCAGTGCCCGCTTGGTGGGGATCCCGTCGCCACCACTGTAGCCGCCGAGGCCGCCGGCGCTGCCGACGACCCGGTGACAGGGAATGAACAGCGGCAGCGGATTGCGGGCACAGGCGGAGGCGATGGCGCGAGGCCCCGACGAGAGCTCTCGCGCCAGATCGGCGTAGCTGCGGGTGGCGGCGAACGGGATGGCGGCGATCGCCTGCCAGACCCGGTGCTGATAGGGGGTGCCCGCCGGCCGCAGCGGTAGATCGTCCGGCAGCGGCTCTCCGTCGAAGTAGCGCTCCAGGTGGGCAAACGCCTCCGCCAGCAGCGGCGGTGACGGACGGCCGTCCGCCGGTGCCTCGCCCCATTCGAGGGCGACGAGCGCGTCATCGTCGGCGAACAGGGTGATCGGTCCGAACGGGGTGAGCCGGGATGCGTGGCTGGTGTTGACCATGATCGTCGTCTCCTTTCGGCTCTTTTTTTCGTGGTGCTATTCGTCGGCGAGCATCTGCGCCAGCTCCTCCGGGTCGAGCAGCGGCAGGCCGCAGCGGGCGCCGATACAGACATAGACGGCGCTCCGGCCGTCGACAGGGGTCTTGCCGTGGGCCGGGTGCAGGGTGGGAAGATCACCGCCGTCGGCCACCGTCTGCACGGTTAGCAGCGGCCGCGCCGCGGTGAGCGCCGTTCGCCTGAGCGCCGCCACCGTCGGATCGTCGAGACGACCGACGATCACCACCTGTACCACGTCGCCGGCGAGCCATTCCCACGCGGTCAGCAGGCCGGAGATGCCCAACAGATACTGGGCGTTGTCGCCGGAGAACAACGTGGCGATCCGGTCCGCTCGCCGCCGATATTCCTCATCGCCGGTGAGCAGGTACAGGCGCGCCAACACCTCGACGGCGACGCCATTGCCGGACGGCACTGCATGATCGGCGATGGACTTGGTACGCATCAGGATATCTCGGGTGTCGTCGGCGGACACGAAATAGCCGCCCTGTACCTCGTCCCAGTGATGGCGGTCGAGGGTCGCCACCCACTCCTGCGCCGCCGCCAGATAGCTCGCCTCGCTGCTGACCTCGCACAGGGTGAGGGCGGCACGGGCCATGTGGATGTAGTCCTCGAGCAGGCCGGGGTGGGCGGCACGACCGGCGCACCAGGTGTGGAACAGGCGGTCACCGCGGCTCATCCGCTCGCCGACGAAGGCAAACGCGGCACGGGCGGCGACCAGCCACTCGGCCCGATCGAAGGCGACGGCGGCGCGAGCCAGAGCGTCGATCATCAGCCCGTTCCAGTCGGCGAGAACCTTGTCGTCGCGCAGGGGCGGCACCCGCAGGCGGCGGGCGGCGAGCAGGGCTGCCCGCCCCCGCGCCAGCACCGCGGCGAGGTCGGGCGGATCGGGCGGTGCATCGCGACGGCGATGCAGGATGCTGCGGCCTTCCCAGTTGCCGTGCGGTGTCACCCCATAGGCGGCGTTGAACGGGGCGGCATCCGGTCCGAGGAGCGCCTGGATCTCGGCGGTGGTCCAGACGTAGTACGTCCCCTCCTCCCCTTCGGAATCGGCGTCGAAGGCGCTGGCGAAGGCGAACGGACTCTCCTGCCCGTCCCCTGCCCCATCTCCCTCTCCCGCGTCGCCGCTCACCCGCATGTCCGCCAGCAGCCAGTCGATGGTCTCGGCGACCCGCTGCGCATAGAGCGGTCGGCCGGTCGCCAGCCACACCTCTGTCAGCAGATCGACCAGCAGCGCGTTGTCGTAGAGCATCTTCTCGAAGTGCGGGACTAGCCATATGGCATCGGTAGCATAACGGGCGAAGCCGCCGCCGACGTGATCGTAGATGCCGCCCTGACAGACGGCATCGAGGGTGAGTGCGACCGCGTCGGCAAACAGGGGCGAGCCGGTGCGACGGGCGGCCCGCCAGAGGAAGCGGAAGAAGGTGGGCTGCGGGAACTTGGGCGCGCCGCTGGTGCCACCGGCGAACGGATCGACGATGCGCAGCGCCATCGTGGCGATCTCGTCGAGGGTCCCCGGCTTCAATCCCGGACCCGGTTCCGGGTGTCCCAGCTTGACGAGACCGTCTTTGAGGGCGGCGACGTTCTTGGCGATCGTGTCTGGCTGCCGGTGGTAGACGGTCGCCACCTGGTCGAGGACGTCGGCGAAGCCCGGCCGGCCGAAGCGGGCCGTCGGTGGGAAGTAGGTGCCGCCCCAGAAGGGCTCGCCGGCGGGGGTCAGGAACATGGTCAACGGCCAGCCGCCCGGCTCGCCCAGCATCGCCAACGCCGACTGATAGAGGGTATCGATGTCGGGCCGCTCCTCGCGGTCGACCTTGACGCTGACGAACTGCTCGTTCATCCGACTGGCGATCTGCGGATCCTCGAAGCTCTCATGGGCCATCACGTGGCACCAGTGGCAGGCCGCATAGCCGATGGACAGCAGGATCGGCCGGTCGAGGGCCACCGCCTCGGCCAACGCCGGCTCTCCCCACGGCCGCCAGTGAACCGGATTGTCCTTGTGCTGGCGGAGATAGGGGCTCGTTTCGTGGACGAGAAGGTTCTCGGCCGGAGCGATGACAGAGATGGGACTCATGGTGACTCAGCCAGACTTTCAGCCAAGGGGTTTGCAATGGCGGCCGGCTAAGACCGGGCTGCCGCGTCGGGATTGTCAACGGCGGGTCTGGTCTCTACGTTGGGGTTGCGACCGCCTGGAACAAGCGCAAACGCGCCGTTCGGGCCCCGTCAATTGGCCCCCTCAAGCGGCCCCTCACCGTCCTGTCCGTCGGCGCGCGTATTTAGGGCCGTGGCGGGAAGCGCGGTGACCAGCAAGGAGTGAGCAGGTGAAAATCAACATGGATGTGGACCTGACGCCGGAAGAGGCGCGTGTCCTGTTTGGACTTCCCGACGTGCAGCCGATGCAGAGGGCGCTGATGGGAGAGATCGAGAACCGGCTGAAGAAGTCCATGCAGGCTATGGAGCCGGACGCGCTGGTCAAGATGTGGCTGCCGGCGAGCCTGTCGGGGCTCGAGCAGTGGCAGAAGTTCGTCTGGTCGCGGCTGACCGGCGGCGGCCGCGGAAACGACGAGAGCGAGGACAAACCTGCGTGATCGACGGAGCGCGCGTGCCCAAGCCCTACTATCGGGCGCACGTCTTCTGCTGCGTCAATCGGCGGCCGGCCGATAACCCGCTTGGCTCCTGTGCGGCGAAGGGGGCGGAGCGGCTGCGTAACTACATGAAGGCGCGGGCAAAGGAATTGAAGATCGAGGACATCCGGATCAATCAGGCGGGGTGCCTCGATCGCTGCGAGCATGGGCCGACCATGGTCATCTATCCGGAGGGTGTCTGGTACACGTACACGTCGTTCGCCGACGTGGATGAGATCCTCCAGTCCCACCTGATCGAGGGGCACCCGGTCGAGCGCCTGATGATCGACCGGCCGGCCGGTCCTTAGACGCACGGTAAGGGACGGGCTTGGGTCGGTCGACGCCGGCCCCTCGGCGTCCGACAGCCCGAGCGGAGATCATGTACGGGGAAACCATCTATGCCCTGGCGACCGCCGCCGGGCGCGCCGGGGTGGCGGTGGTCCGTATCTCGGGCGAGGCGGCCGGACCGGCGCTGATGCGACTGACCGGCCGGCCTTTGCCTCCACCGCGGCGAGCGGTGCTGCGGCGGTTCCTCGACACGGATGGCGAGCGGGACCGCCAACGAGACGGTGTTGGCGACGGTGATGGCGCCGAGGCGCTGGACCGTGGACTGGTGCTGTGGTTTCCCGGACCCGGCAGCTTTACCGGCGAAGACGTGGTCGAATTGCACCTCCACGGCGGGCGGGCGGTGGTTGGCGGCGTGCTGCGGGCGCTTGGCCGGTTGCCGGGATTGCGGCCGGCGGAACCCGGCGAATTCAGCCGGCGCGCCTTCGCCAATGGGCGGTTCGATCTGACCGCCGCCGAAGGACTGGCCGACCTGGTCGCCGCGGAGACGGCGGCGCAGCGGCGGCAGGCGCTGGCGCAGATGGGCGGCGCCCTGGGTCGTCTCTACGACGGCTGGCGGCAGCGGCTGTTGCGTGCCCTCGCCCACCTGGAGGCTGCCATCGATTTCGCCGACGAGGAGTTGCCGCCCGAACTTGTCGCCGATGTCGGTAGCCAGGTGACGAGGCTGCTGGCGGAGATGCGCCGGCATCTGGATGATGCCGGCCGCGGCGAACGCATCCGCGGAGGGATCGAGATCGCCGTCATTGGCCCACCGAACGCCGGCAAGTCGACGCTGGTCAATGCACTGGCGCGACGGGAGGTGGCGATCGTTTCGCCGCATCCGGGGACGACACGCGATGTCATCGAGGTGCCGCTGGATATGGCCGGCTATGCGGTCGTCCTCAGTGACACCGCCGGGTTGCGGGAGACCGCTGGCGAGGCAGAGGTGCAAGCGTCGGCGCGGGCGATCGAGGGCGAGGGCATTCGGCGGGCGCGGGCGCGGGCGTCGGCGGCTGACGTAGTCATCGCCGTCTTCGACGGGGCGGCATGGCCGGCGATCGATGGCGAGACGGCGGCGATTGCGGTGGCGACGAGCGCCATGGTGCTGATCAACAAAGGCGATCTGGGGCGGGTGGACGGTGCGGCGATGATCGGCGGTAACCCGGCGATTGTCGTCTCGGCGATGACCGGAGAGGGGATGGAGTCGCTGCAGGCGATGCTGGTGGCGACGATCGAGAGCCGCTTTGCCGCCGGTGAGGGACCGGTGCTGTCCCGTCTGCGTCATCGGCAGGCGTTGGCCGCGGCGGTGGCGGCACTGGAGGCGTTCTCGCCGGCGAAGCCGATCGAGGAAGCGGCGGAGGAGTTGCGCAGCGCCATCGATGCATTGGGCCGGATCACCGGCCGTGTCGATGTGGAAGAGATGCTTGACGTGATCTTCCGTGACTTCTGCATCGGCAAATAGTTTCACGTGAAACAGTCGGTGGGCGTAGGCCCCTAATGGGGATCGCCCGGCGTGACGAGCCGGCGGGCCGGGCAGCGCTGCAGGCCTTTGACAGCGGCGGGCGCGCCGGCGATAACGGATCGCATGAAAGCCGCATCCGCAACCCGGGCAGGCGTCCCAGATACGGCAGATGTCGTCGTCGTCGGTGGCGGGCACGCCGGCTGCGAGGCGGCCGCCGCTGCCGCTCGTCTGGGTGCGGACACCCTGCTGGTCACCCAGAGCCGGGCACGCATCGGCGAGATGTCGTGCAATCCGGCCATCGGTGGCCTCGCCAAGGGCCAGTTGGTGCGCGAGATTGATGCCCTGGACGGCGTCATGGGTCGCGCCATCGATCGGGCCGGCATCCAGTTTCGTGTCCTCAACCGCAGCAAGGGGCCGGCGGTGCGTGGGCCGCGAGCGCAGGCCGATCGTCGGCTGTACCGGCAGGCGATGCAGGCGCTGCTGTCGGCGCAGCCGGGATTGACCATCCTGGAAGCGTCGGTGGAGGACCTGGAGGTCGGCGTCGACGGTGGCATCAAAGGGGTGCGGCTCGGCGACGGGCGGGTGGTGCGGACGGGGGCGGTGGTGCTGACCACCGGCACCTTCCTCCGCGGCGTCATTCACGTGGGGGCGGTACAACTTCCGGCCGGTCGCTTCGCCGATCGACGGGCGGTGGGCCTGAGCTATACGCTGCGGCGGCTGCGGCTTCCCTCTGGGCGGCTGAAGACGGGCACCCCGCCCCGCCTGGACGGACGGAGTATCGACTGGGAGCGTCTGGAGCGACAGCAGGGCGACGATCCGCCGGAGCCGTTCTCCTTCCTCAGCCAGCGGATCACCACCCCGCAGATCGTCTGCCACATCACCCACACCACGGAAGCGTCCCATGCCCTGATCCGGGCCAACCTGCAGCGGGCGCCCCTGTATTCGGGGCAGATCCGCAGCCGCGGGCCGCGCTACTGTCCGTCCATCGAGGACAAGGTCGTCCGCTTCGCCGACCGGACGCGGCACCAGATTTTTCTCGAGCCGGAAGGGTTGGATGATCCGATTGTCTATCCCAACGGCATCTCCACCTCGTTGCCGGACGAGGTGCAACGGGCACTGGTGGCCACGATCCCGGGACTCGAGCGCTGCCGTATCGTCCGCCCCGGCTACGCCATCGAATACGACTGCGTCGATCCCCGCTCCCTTGCCCCGACGCTGGAGTGCCTGAGCGTTCCCCGGCTGTTTCTCGCCGGCCAGATCAACGGCACGACGGGCTACGAGGAAGCGGCGGGACAAGGGCTGATCGCCGGCACCAATGCTGCACGGCGCGCGGCCGGCGGAGATGGTTTCGTCCTCGACCGCAGCGAGGCCTACATCGGGGTGATGATCGACGATCTGGTGACCTTGGGGGTGGACGAACCCTACCGGATGTTTACCTCGCGCTCCGAATACCGGCTGAGCCTTCGTGCCGACAATGCCGACCAACGCCTGACCCCGCGCGGGATCGCCGGTGGCTTGGTGGGCCGGGAGCGGGCGGCGGTGTACGCGGCGAAGGCGGAGGCCCTGGCGCAGGGTCGGCATCTTCTGAAGGAGGTCGCGGCCGCGGCGGCGGCGTTGGCGGCGGTGGGGCTGATCGGGACGGCGGACGGCGGACGGCGCAGCGGTTGGCAACTGCTCGCGGGACCGGCGGTGAGCATCGGCGATCTGGCGCGGCTGTGGCCGCGGCTGGCGGGGCTGGCGCCGGATGTCGCGCGACAGTTGGAGAACGACGCCCGCTATCAGGGCTACCTGGCGCGGCAGGAGGCGGACGTGCGGGCCTTCCGTCGCGACGCGGCGCTGCAGTTGCCGGACGACCTGGACTATGAGCGCATCGCCGGCCTGTCGACGGAGGTACGGGGCAAGCTGACCGGCGCCCGCCCGGCAACGCTGGCGGCGGCGGCGCGCATTCCGGGAATCACACCCGCCGCCCTCTCCGCCCTGCTCGGTCACGTGCGGCGGCAGGTGGATGGCGATCACTCGCGGTGAATGGGTGGCGGTGAGCGTCAGACTTGGACAACGCGTGCGGAGGCGTTCCACGTGAAACAACCGCCGCTCGCCGAGGATGCCATCGGTCCCCTGCTCGGCCTCGACGCCGACATCGTCCGCCGCCTCGCTCGCCATCTGGACCTGCTGCGGCAGTGGCAGCGGCGGATCAACCTGATCGGTGCCAGCACGCTCTCCGATCCCTGGCGCCGTCATGTCCTCGACTCCGCCCAGTTGCTGCCGCTGCTGCCGCCGGGGTCGCCGCGGCTGATCGATCTCGGCAGCGGCGCCGGTTTTCCCGGCCTGGTGCTGGCGATCGCCGGTGACGCCGAGGTCACCCTCGTCGATGCCGACGCCCGTAAGTGCGCCTTCCTTCGGGAGGCGGCGCGGTTGAGCGGCGCCCACGTGCAGATTCTCAATGCCCGAATCGATTCGCTCGTCGTTGAGCCCTACCCGATCGTCACCGCCCGGGCGCTGGCGCCGCTGGAGCGGCTGCTGGCGCTGGCACGGCCCCTTCTCGCCGCCAACGGGGCGCTATTGGTGCTGAAGGGCCGCGGCTTCGCGAGCGAATTGACCACTGCCGGGGATCGGTGGAAGATGCGCGTCGCGACTTGGCCGAGCCGCACCGATCCCGACGGGGTCGTCGCCCGCATCGACGACATCGGGATCAAATCGGCGCGCGAATGACGACAAGGGGCATCATGATCGCCGACATCAGCAAGCCGTCGCCGCCGCGCATTCTCGCCGTCGCCAATCAGAAGGGCGGCGTCGGCAAGACAACCACCGCCATCAACCTGGGTACCGCCCTAGCGGCTGTCGATCGCCGGGTGGTGGTGGTCGATCTCGACCCCCAGGGCAACGCCTCCACCGGGCTCGGCATCGCCAGCGGTGCGCGGCGTCCCAGTACCTACGACGTCCTTGTCGGCGACACCCCGCTGGCGACGGCCATGAAGCCGTCGCTGGTTCCGGGGCTGTCCGTCGTTCCGTCGGGTGTCGACCTGTCCGGCGCCGAAATCGAGCTGGTGGGGCTACCGGGGCGCGAGTCCTATCTCCAGCGCGCTCTCGCTACCGTCCGCGACGTGGACTACGTACTGATCGACTGTCCGCCGGCACTCGGCCTGCTGACCATCAACGCCATGGTGGCGGCGGAAGCGCTGCTGGTGCCGTTGCAGTGCGAGTTCTTTGCCCTGGAAGGGATCAGCCATCTGCTGCGCACGGTCGAGCGGGTTCGCCGCGCGTTCAATCCGCACCTGCACATCCAGGGGATCGTGCTGACCATGTTCGATCGTCGCAACAAGCTGTCGGAAGTGGTCGCCACCGACGTGCGGGCTCACTTCGGCGACACCGTCTACCATACGGTCATTCCGCGCAACGTGCGGGTCTCGGAGGCGCCCTCCCACGGCCGGCCGGTGATCCTCTATGATTTCGCCTGCGCCGGTTCTCAGGCCTACGTTCACCTGGCGAGCGAAGTGCTTCGCCGCGAACGGGCGCGGGTCGCCTGATGGCGGGCGATACGCAGCGGCGACTGGGTCGCGGGCTGTCGGCGCTGCTCGGCGACGACAGCGACGATTACGCGCAGCTGGATCGCCTGAAAACATCGCGCACCATCGGTATCGACCAGCTGCGGCCCGGACGCTATCAGCCGCGCCGACGGATGAGCGACGCGGAGCTGGACGAACTTGCTGAATCGATCGCGACCAAGGGAATCCTGCAGCCGCTGCTGGTGCGTCGCCTTGCGGATGATCCCGCCGCGTTCGAGATCGTTGCCGGCGAGCGGCGGTGGCGGGCGGCGCAGCGGGCGGGGCTGCATGAGGTGCCGGTCCTCGTGCGTGAGCTGGCCGATAACGAGGCGCTGGAAGTCGCCCTGGTGGAGAATCTGCAGCGCCAGGACCTGTCGCCGCTGGAAGAGGCCGAGGGCTTTCGCCGCTTGATGGAGGAATTCGGCCACACCCAGGAGGCGCTGGCGAAGGTGCTCGGCAAGAGCCGTAGTCACGTCGCCAATTGCCTGCGCCTGCTGACGCTGCCTGACTCGGTGAAGACGCTGGTGGACGGCGGCGAGTTGACGGCGGGGCACGCCCGGGCGCTGATTACCGCCGCCGATCCGGCGGCGTTGGCGGCGGAAGTGGTGGCGCGCGGCCTCACCGTGCGGGCGACCGAGGAGCTGGCGCGCGAGGAGCGGACGCCGCCGGACAGCGCCGGCGCCATACCCGTTGCGCGCGGCGGCAAGGGGAGAAGCACGGAGCCGGCGAAGGATCCCAATACGCTGGCGTTGGAGCGGGATCTCAGTGCCGTCCTCGGGCTGACGGTGGAAATCCGCTTCCGCGGTCGTGGCGGCACCCTGATCCTGCACTACCAGACGCTGGATCAACTGGACGATATCCTGCTGCGGCTCAACCGGCCGCAGGCGCAACGGCCAGCGCCGAACCGTCCGGACCGGGGGACGCTGCTGCTTGAGGAGGACGGCGAGGCGGACGAATTCTAAGCCGGCCTGCGGGGTAACCTGAAGGTGACGGCTGTCTCCGCCAAGTCGCCGGACTTCCTTTTCGCTTAGAGATCCATTCCCATTACCGACCGGTGTCGGCCCGAGCGGTCTCCGCAGCCGCCGCCGCGGCCAGGCGAGCGACGTGCAACAGCGCTCGGGTTGCCAGTGCCGCCTGCGGGGCGCCGGTCTGTTTGCAAGCCATCTCGGCGCGGGTCAGGCAGACCAAGGCCGCTTCCAGGGCCGGTGCCCGCCACAGGCGGACCTGGCGGGAGAACTCGTCGATGGCACGGAAGAACACCGGCGGCCGCAGGCCCTGTATCGCCTCGCGGGCGGGGCGGCCGCGGGCGATCTCCGCCTTTACCCGGTGCAGCCGCTGCAGGTGCTGGGCGGTGGCCCGCAACAGGCCGATCGGCTCCAGCCGGTCTTCGCTGGCGATGGCACGGTTCAGGCCGCGGATATCGCCGGCGGCGGCGGCCAGCGCCAGGGTGGTCAGCGAGGCGAGGCGATCGGTACCGACCACCGCTTCCACGTCCTCCACGGCGACGACGCGCGCGCCATCGTCGCCACAGTAGAGGGCGAGCTTCTCCAGCTCGCGACGGCTCAGCGCCCGGTCGGCGCCCAGCAGGGCGGCGAGGAGGGCGGCGGCGTCGGCGGTCGGCCTGAGCCCGTGGCCCGCGAGCGTGTCTTCGACGAGCGAACGCAAGGCGTCGCCCTCGTCGGGGTAGCAGGCGACGGCAGCGGCGGCGGGGGTCGCCTCGAAGGTGATGCGAAGGGACGAGCGTTTGCCCAGATCGCCGGCTTCGCAGAGGACGAGGGCGTCCACCGTGCCAGCCTCCAACAGGAGGCGGACGGGGTCGGCCATCGTTTCGCCCGCGTCGCGAATGCGAATGACGCGGCGACCGGGCACCAGCGAGAACGATCGTGCCGCATCGACGAGGGCCACCGGATCGGCGCGCAGCTCGGCGGTGGTCATCTGCAGCAGACGGAACGGATCGGGGGTGTCGCCGAGGACGGAGCGGACGAGGGTGTCGCCCCTTTCGCGAACCAGTCCCCTGTCGGGACCGAAGATCAGCACGGCCGCGATGGCCGGATCGGGACGGCGGGCGAATGACGCCCATTTGGCGGGACCCAGCTTCAGGGCAGGGTCCCCGTGCTGGTGGTGCGGGTGTCGGCGGGGCCGATCGGGGCGGAGGACGTGCCGAACGAATCGCTGCCGCCGGATTGCACCGGCGGCAGCTCGATGGGGGTACCGGCCGGTGAGGCGATCGTCGGTGTCGTGCCAGGCGAGGGGATGAAAGTCGCCGGCGGCTGCACGGGAGGTGCCGCGGTATCGGCCGGCTGGGCCGCTTGCGGGGTGGCGACGGCGACGGCGGGAGCGGTCGCGAAATGGACGGCGAGGCGATTGCGGATATCGTCGGCGATGCGCGTAATCGTCCGCGTCCGCGCATCATTGATGGCGGTCAGGGTCGAGAAATCGTCATCGATCAGGTCATAGCTGGCGATGGAAACGGCGCTGCCCGTGAGCACCGAGGCACCACTCGTGCTGTCCACCAGGTTGTAGGTCGCGCTCATATAGAGGTTCGTCCGGGTGGCGAGACCGGTGACGCGGATCGCCAGCGATTGCTGGAACTCGCCCAGGCCGACGTTGAGCAGGTAACGTCCCGGTGTGCCTTCGGTCCCAGGCAGGTGGAGCTTGTCCTCCAGCTGGTTTCGCAGTTCCTGGCCCTGGCGATTGGGAATGGTGGCGATGTGGACCGAGGCCAGTTGATCGGCGACGGCCCGATCCGTCGGCGAGGCGTCTTCGGCGAGCGGCTTGTAAAGCGGGTGGAAGCCACAGCCGCCGAGGAGGCCGGCGGCGAGGAGACCGGCGGCGAGAACCGTGACGAGTGGGCCGACTGGCCGACGGACGCGACGGGGCAGGGCAAAACCACGACCAGCGCGACCACCGCCTGGGTGACGAAAGGCCGGGCACGCCGGTGGTTCGGCGGAGGGGAGGGGGCTAGACGACCACATTGACGATCCGGTTGCGGACGACGACGACGGTGCGGGGCATCTTGCCGCCAATCATTTTGACGATGGCGGGCAGCGCCAGGGCGGCGCTGCGGGCGTCCTCATCGTCGGTGTCGCGGGCCAGGTCGAGGGTGGCCCGCAGCTTGCCGTTCACCTGGACACCGATCGTCACCCGATCGTCGACCAGTTGCGCCGGATTGGCGACCGGCCAGGGCGCGTCGGCGAGGAGGCCGCGGTGACCCAGATGCTGCCACATTTCCTCGCTCAGGTGTGGCAGCATCGGCCCAGCAAGCTGGGTCAGGATGGTCAGCGCATAGCGGCGCAGCGCCGCCGCCGGCGCATCGGCCTCGGCGAAGTCGGCGATCAGGTTGGTCAGCTCCCGCAGTCTGGCAACGGCGCGGTTGAAGGCGAAGCGGTCGAGATCGTCGGTCACCCGGGCGATGGCCCGATGGCATTCCCGCAACAAGGTAAGGGCCTGCGACCGGCCGGTGAAGGCGGTTGGGTCGGGGGCCGGCACCGACTGCCCGAGCGGCTCCGCTAACTCTCCCGGTGCCGGCGCAATGGGCCCGGCGGGCTCGCTGACCATCCGCCACAGCCGGTTGATGAACCGCCAGGCGCCCTCGATGCCGGCCTCCGTCCATTCCAGGTCCCGATCGGGCGGGCTGTCGGAGAGCATGAACAGCCGGGCGGTGTCGGCGCCGTAAACGGCGACGATGCCTTCCGGATCGACCACGTTCTTCTTCGACTTGCTCATCTTCTCCGAGCGGCCGGCGAGGATGGGGCGTCCGTCGCGAGAGGCGAGGTGATCGCCGGACCGGACTACTTCATCGGGGGAGAGCCAGTTACCGGCGTCGTCGCGGTAGGTCTCGTGGCAGACCATCCCTTGCGTCATCAGTCCGGCGAACGGTTCGTCCAGACCCAGGTAGCCGCAGCGACGAAGGGCGCGGGTGAAAAAGCGCGAATAGAGGAGGTGGAGGATGGCATGCTCGATGCCACCCACGTACTGATCGACCGGCAGCCAGTAATCGACCTCGCTGCGATCGAAGGCGTCGGCCGCACGGGGCGAGCAGAAGCGGGCGAAGTACCACGACGACTCGAAGAAGGTATCGAACGTATCGGTTTCCCGCTCGGCGCCGCCGCCGCAGGAGGGACACGCCACATGCTTCCAGATGGGGTGGCGGTCGAGGGGATTGCCGGGCAGGGAAAAGTCCACATCCTCCGGTAGGGTGACCGGCAGCTCGGCGTCCGGGACCGGAACCAGGCCGCAGGCGGGACAGCGGATGATGGGAATCGGACAGCCCCAGTAGCGCTGCCGGGAGACGCCCCAGTCGCGCAGCCGCCAGCTCACCGCCGGGCCGCCGCGGCCCAGGTCGCGGAGGCGGGAGGCGGCGGCGACCTTCGCCTCGTCGACCGTCAACCCGTCGAGGAAGCCCGAATTGATCATCCGGCCGTCGCCGGTGTAGGCAACGTCGGTGATCGCCGCATCCCCAGCCGTATCCCTCGGCGCGTTCGCCTGGCCGTTTTCGGCGGCGACCACCCGTACCACCGGCAGACCGTACTTGCGGGCGAAGTCCAGGTCGCGCTGATCGTGGGCCGGACAGCCGAAGATGGCGCCGGAGCCATAATCCATGAGGACGAAGTTGGCGATGTAGACCGGCAGCTCACGGGTCGGATCAAACGGATGCACCGCCCGCAGTCCGGTATCGAAGCCGAGCTTTTCCCCCGTTTCGATCGCCGCCTCGCTGGTCATCCCCTGCCGGCAGAGGGCCACGAAGCGGGCAAGGTCCGGGTTGAGGACGGCAAGGGCGCGCGCGAGCGGATGGTCGGCGGCAATGGCACAGAAGGCGGCGCCGAACAGGGTGTCGGGGCGGGTGGTGTAAACCTCGAGCGGTTCCTCGCGACCCCGCAGCGGGAAGAACACCCGGGCGCCCTCGGAACGGCCGATCCAGTTCTCCTGCATCAGCCGGACGCGATCGGGCCAGCGATCGAGCGTCGCCAAGGCCTCCAGCAGGTCGTCGGCGAAGGCGGTGATGGCAAGGAACCACTGGGCGAGTTTGCGCCGTTCGACCGGCGCCCCGGAGCGCCAGCCGCACCCGTCGATCACCTGTTCGTTGGCGAGCACGGTCTGCTCGACCGGATCCCAGTTGACCCAGGCCTCGCGCCGATAGACGAGGCCGGCGGCGAGGAAGTCGAGAAACATCTTCTGTTCGTGGCGATAGTAGTCGGGATCGCAGGTGGCGAGTTCCCGGCTCCAGTCGTAGGAAAAGCCCATCTGTTGCAGCTGCCGGCGCATCGTGGCGATGTTGTCACGGGTCCAGGCGTTGGGATGGGACCGGTTCTGGATCGCGGCGTTTTCCGCCGGCAGGCCGAAGGCATCCCAGCCCATGGGATGCAGGACGTTATAGCCCTGGGCGCGCTTGTAGCGGGCGACGACGTCACCGAGGGTGTAGTTGCGCACATGCCCCATGTGGATGCGCCCGGACGGGTAGGGGAACATCTCCAGCACGTAGTACTTGCGCTTGCTTGGATCCGCTTCGACCCGAAAGGTCTGCCGCTCCTCCCAGACCCGCTGCCATTTCGCTTCGGTCTCGGCGAAAGAATAGCGGGCCATGAAGTCTCCTCGGGATGAAAGCGCGCGGGCTCTGCGTCAGGGTGGCGATGGCGCCACCGCGATGGCGCCTGTCGTCAGCCCTGCTGCCCCTGCAAGGTGTCGAAGCGCAGTTGGCGGGCGCGGGTGAGGATCGCTTCCTCGATGCGGGTATCGGTGCCGCTGGCCAGGGAGGCGTCCTGCCATCCGCCCTTGCCGTCCTGGATCTGCCTGAAGACGGCGACGCGGACCCCGTCGGCCCGTAACGACCGGGAGAGGATATAGACGTTGAGCTTGAACCGTTCGCCCGGCGCTTCCGGCATGGCGTACCAGTCGGTGATGATCACGCCGCCGAAGGGATCGGCAGAGGCCACCGGCATGAAAGCGACGGTATCGAGGGAAGCACGCCACAGGAAGCCGTTGACGCCGACGCCACCGCCCATCTGCTGATCGGCCTCGCCGCCGCCAAGTCCCAGGGATGCCCCGCCCGGGCCGAACAGGGAATCGCTCTTCTCGTAGGGCGTCGAGTTGTTGCGATCGCGATTCGGATACACACCCTCCGGTTTCGCGCCCTCGCAGGCTACGAGCGCCGTGGTCGCCGCCAGGACGACGGCAAAGGCGAATCGATTGTGTTGTCGTGTCCGCATCGTGCGGCCTTCCCTCACGGCTTCGTCGCTCGTAACCCGGTGCCGGACGCCTGTCAACAGTCGGCGACGCCGCCGCCCCGCTCAAGGGTCGATCACGTCCTTGTGACACCTTAGCCACACTGCTGAAAAATAAGCACACTCGCGGGCGCTGTTTGCTTGATCGTCTCCGGGGGCCGTGCCTTGATACCCGGGCTAAAGCAATTCAGCGACGTCTGCAGGGGCGTCTGTGCCGAGGTATCAGGGACACTTCAAAGCCAAGCGAGGGTGAGGATGAAAAAGATACTATTAGCGACGACCGCGCTCGCGACCGCCGCGCTCGTCGCCGGCGCCGCAGGGGATGCGCTGGCGCAAGAAACGACGTCCAAGGCAGCGGAACGGATCAAAGTCGGACTGGGCGGTTACTTCCAGCAGTGGGGCGTCGGCGCCAGCCAGGACATCAAGGATGGTCCGGGCGACATCACGCCGATCGCCGGTTCCCACGGGAACACGATCAAGCAAAATGCCGTTGACCAGAAGCACAACTCGGAAATCTGCTTCATCGGTCAGACGACCCTCGACAATGGTTTGACCGTCGGTCTCAACGTTCAGCTCGAAGCCAACACCGAAGCTGACACGATAGATGAGTCGTACCTGTTCCTGCAGGGACCCTCCCTCGGTCAGATCATCCTCGGTGACGAAAACAACGCCGGCTATCTGTTGCATGTGACCGCGCCCGACGGCGGCGTCAGCCTCGACTCCGGCGACCTGGTCAACATCGCGGCCTGGATCAACACCGGCATCAGCTCCTATTTCGATACCCCGGTCGGCACCACCAACCTGCGTCTGACCGACAATGATTCCGGCAAGTTCACCTACATCACCCCGCGCTTCGCCGGTCTGCAGGCGGGTGTGTCGTTCATTCCGCAGACGGAAGGCGGCGGCGACGACAACAACGGCGCATACTTCGTCCGGACGCCGACGGGCGCGGGCACCGAGGTCAGCGCCGCTCGCAGCAAGTACTCTAATGGCTGGGCCGGCGGCCTCAATTACACCCAGCAGTTCGGCCCGGTGGGCGCTCAGGCGTCGGGCGGCGTGATGTATTTCCCGCGTTCGAAGCAGTCGCCGGTTGGTGGCAACGGCTCGGACCTGTTCGCCTATAACCTCGGTTTGCAGATGGCATTCGGCGGGTTCAGCGTCGGTGGTGCCTGGATGGAATCGCCGAACCGGAACACCGTGCAAACGACGGTGACCAACCTGAACGGTACGGTCGGGCAGACGGCCACATACTCGCTTGGTGGCTATAGCTGGACCGTCGGCGCCGCTTACGAGTTCGGACCGTACAAGGTCGGTCTCGGCTACATGTACGGCAAGTCGCCGGGCGTCATCGCCGCGACCGGTCCGATGGCCACTCATCTTGGCGATGACCAGGTGCTGAAGCAGGCCATCATTAGCGGCGCCTGGACCATGGGCCCCGGCATTCGTCTCGTCGGCGGCGTGTTCGCTTACGACCTGCAGACCGACACGCCCGGCGTGACCGGCTACAACAACGAAGGCGTCGGCGCCACCACCGGTATCAAGCTGGCGTTCTGACAACCCCGCTCGCTCGTAGTGGTCTGAGGGGAGGGCGACAATCGCCCTCCCTTTTTCTTTTCGCCATCCGCCATCGCGCGAAGGGCGGCACCCCGCTTAGCGGGTAGCGACGGCCAGTCGTTTCCTATATCTCCACCACCGGGCTCTTCTCTCCTGCCGCGACGCAAGGGCGGCTGCCGAGGCCGGAACGTGACGCAAATTCTGTGGCTCGCCTCTTATCCGAAGTCCGGCAACACCTGGCTGCGCGCGCTGCTCGCCAACTATCTGACCGACGCCGCCGAGCCGGTTCGCATCAACAGTCTGCCGTCGTTCGCCCACGGCGATATGCGCAGCGAACCTTACACGCAACTGGCGGGCAGACCCGCGTCGTCCCTCGCCTGGGACGAGATCAACCGACTGCGGCCGGCGGTGCATCGACATCTGGCCGGCGTCCGGACGGGGGTCGTCTTCGTCAAGACGCACAGCGTCCTCGGAGCTATCGACGACGTACCGACGATCACCCCGGATGTGACCTTCGGCGCCATCTATGTGGTTCGCAACCCGCTGGATGTGGCCTGTTCGTTCGCCGATCATTATGGCCTGACACGCACCGGCGGCGTGCGCGCCCTGTGCTTCAAGGGCCTGGAGATCGAACCGAAGGACGGCCACATCCGCCAGGTGATCGCCGATTGGACGACCCATGTGGAAAGCTGGCAGGGGGCGCCCGGACTTTATCTGCTTACTGTACGTTATGAGGATCTGCTGACGGCGCCGACGGCGACCTTCGGCAAGGTGCTCGCCTTTCTCCGGATCGGGAAGGACGAACAGCGACTGGAGCGGGCGGTTCGTCACGCCGCGTTCGACGCCCTGGCGGCGCAGGAAAGTATGGGCGGCTTCGTCGAGCGTTCGAAAAGCGCCCGGCGTTTCTTCCGTCGCGGTGTCGCTGGCGGCTGGCGCGATGAGCTCGCCCGCGAGGACGCGGACGCGCTGATTGCCTGTCACCGGCCGCTGATGCTGCGCCTCGGCTACCTGACCGAGGCGGGCGAGGTCCGGCCGTGAGCGGCAAGCTCGCGGCGCCGGCGGGTCTGCTCACCCAAGCGGTACGCCTGCACCAGGCGGGGCGTCTCGACGAGGCGGCATCCGCCTACGCCCGGGTGCTGGCTGCGCAGCCACGGCAGCCGGACGGGCTGCACCTGTCGGGGCTGGTCCGCCACCAGCAGGGCGACCAACAGGCGGCACGCCGTTTCGTCGAGGCGGCGATCGCCGCGGCGCCGAAGGTGGTCGCCTACCGGATAAGCCTGGTCGCCATTCTGCTCGCGCAGCGCCATACGGCGGAGGCGCTGGTCGCGGCGGAGCGGGCGGTGACGATGGCGCCGGAGCTGGCCGCAGCGCGGCTGGCGCTGGGCAATGCGCGGCTGGCCGGCGGCGATGAGCAGGGGGCGATCGCCGCTTATGAAGCCGCCCTGGCGGCCGATCCCGATTCGGCGGAAGCGCTCAACAATCTCGGCTCGACGCTGCAACGTGCCGGTCGCCTGGACGCCGCCGAGGCGGCGCTGCGGCAGGCGATCGGCCTGCGGCCGGGTCATCCCGGCCAACTCGCCAACTTAGGGCTGGTGCTAAGGGACCAGGGCCGGTTCGACGAAGCTGCCGCCTGCTATGACCGGGCACTCGCCGCCGATCCGCAGCACGCGACGACACGTGCCAATCGGGCCACACTGCTGTTGCAACAGGGCCGATTCGCCGAAGGCTGGGCCGAGTACGAATGGCGCTGGCGCGCACCCGGCTTTACCAGCAGCCCGCGTCGCTTCGCCTCTCCCGCCTGGAACGGTGCCGATCCCGCCGGAAGGACGCTGTTGCTGCACGCGGAGCAGGGGCTGGGCTCGGCCATTCAGTTTGTCCGCTACGCGCCGCTGGTGGCCGGCCGCGGCGCCCGGGTCATCGTCGAGTGCCCACCGCCGCTCGTCCGCCTGTTTCGCGCTTCGCTGGTTGAAGCGGGGGGAGCGGTCGCCGGCGGCGTCGCCCGCGTCATCCCACGGGGTGAGCCGCTGCCGCCGTTCGACGCGCAGGCGCCGCTGATGAGCCTGCCGCACCTTTGCCGGACGACCCTGGCCACGGTGCCGGCCTCGATCCCCTATCTGCGCGCCGATCCCACCGCCGCTGCCTACTGGCGGCAGCGGCTGACGGCAGCTGCGGGCAGCGCCGCGCTCCGCGTCGGGCTGGCGTGGGCCGGCAATCCGGCCCACGCCAACGACCACAACCGCTCGCTGCCGGCGGCCGCGGCGGCGCTGCTGGCGCCGTTGCTGGCGCTGCCGGGGGTCCGCTTCGTCAGCCTGCAAGTGGGGGATGCGGCGGCGATGGCGACGGCGACCGATCTGGCGGCACTCGGGCTGATCGAGCGCACCGATGAACTGCACGACTTCGCCGATACCGCCGCCCTCGTCTCCGCCCTCGATCTGGTGATCGCCGTCGATACGGCGGTGGCCCATCTCGCCGGTGCCCTCGGCCGCCCGGTCTGGCTGCTCACCCCACCGATTCCGGAATGGCGCTGGCTGTTGGATCGGGACGACAGCCCCTGGTACCCCAGCATGCGGCTGTTCCGGCAATCGACGGCGGGCGACTGGGCAGGCGTCATCGCTCGCGTCGGCTCGTCTCTCCGTCGGTGGCTCGCCGCCGGAGATGAAAGCGCCGCTGTGCCATGAGCCGCCGGCGTGGCCCGCGCGCCGCTGCTTCGTCGCCCGGTTCCACCGCCGAAGTGGCTCGACTGCTGGCGGACGGGGTCAAGCGCCACCAGGAGGGCCGGCTGAAGCAGGCGGGGGAGCTCTACCGCCGCGTCCTCGCCATCGCGCCGGAACAGCCGGATGCGCTGCACCTGTCGGGCCTTGTCGCCCATGCCGCCGGGGACGATGCACAGGCGCGGCAGCTCCTCGAACGCGCCATCGCCGCCGCCCCGGGCCAGGCCGCCTTCCACAACTCGCTCGCCGTCGTCTGCCTGGAGGCGGGGGAGGCGGAGGCGGCGCTCGCCCATCTGGCGCGGGCGCTGGCCATCGATCCGCTGTTCGCCGAGGCGCTGCTCAACCGGGGCAACGCCTTGCAGCGGCTGGGCCGTCTCGACGCGGCCGTCGCCAGCTACGACAGGGCGCTGTCTGCGCGCGCCGATTATCCGAAAGCCCTGTGCAACCGCGGCCGGGCGCTGCACCTGCTGCAACGACCGGCGGACGCGGTGGCGGACCTGCTGCGGGCGCTGTCGTTGCGACCGGATTACGCGACGGCGTCCCGCTATCTGGGCGACTCGCTGGCCGAACTCGGTCGCGGCGAGGCGGCGCGTGCCGCCTATGGCCAGGCGCTGGTGGCGGCGCCGGAGGAAGCGGAGGCGCTCGCCGGTCTCGCCAGCCTGGAAGAACGGACCAACCGTCTCGACGAGGCGGTCGCCGCCGCCGAGCGCGCTCTCGCCCGCGATCCGCGCCAGGTTCGCGCGGCGCTGACGCTGGCGCGAGTCTGTCGGCGCCAAGGCCGTTTCGCCGACGGCCTCGCTCGGTTACAGCCCTTCGCCGATGGCCTCGGGACCGGTGTGTCGATCGGGCGGGATGGCGCCGAGGCGGCGGCGATGGTGGCCTTCGAGCGTGCGATGCTGCACGACCGGGCGGCCGATTATGAGGCGGCCTATGGGGCGTTCGTCGACGGCCATCGTTGGATGGAAGGCGCCTGGCCGGTCACCGCGGCCGACCACGCCTTCTTTCCCGACCTGATCGCCCGCCTCGCCGCTCGGCTGACCGATAACTGGCGCGCCGGCTGGACGCCGCCACCCGTCCCTTTGGCCTGCGATCCGCCCGATCCGGTCTTCCTCGTCGGCTTTCCCCGCTCCGGGACGACGCTGCTGGAGCAGATGCTGGACGCCCACCCGGATCTCCGTACTCTCGAAGAGAAGGACGCCATCGATGTGGTCCGCCGCCGAGTCGCGGCATTGCCGGGCGGCTATCCCGACGCGCTGGCAACGCTGTCCGCGGCCGAGCTGGCCGATCTGCGCGCCCTCTACCGTGCGGAGGTCAACCGTCACCTGGGCGACGTCCCCGTCGGGCTGCTGGTGGACAAGATGCCGCTCAACAGCATCGAGGCGGCGCTCATCCATCGGCTGTTTCCCGGCGCCCGTTTCCTGCTGGCGCTGCGCCACCCGGCGGACGTGGTCCTCAGCAATTTCATGCAGGCGTTCAAGCCCAACGCGGCGATGGTGCAATTCGCCAGCCTCAACAACGCTGCCCGCTTTTATGCCCAGGTGATGGGTCTGTGGCAGCAGTCCCGCCGGGTGCTGCCACTGGCGGTGCACACCGTCCGCTACGAGGATCTGATCGCCGACGTCGAGGGCGAAACCCGCCGGCTGCTGGCTTTTCTCGACATGCCCTGGCGAGACGAGGTGCTCGCCTATCGGGAGCGGGCGGCGGCACGGTCCATCGCCACTCCCAGCTATCATCAGGTGGTGGAGCCGGTGTACCGGCGGGCGATCGGCCGTTGGCGGAACTACCAGCCGCACCTGGAAGAGGCGGCGGCGCTGCCGTTGCTCGCCCCTTTCATCAGCGCCTTCGGTTACGATGACGACTGAGCGGGTGCTCGGGGGCTGAGGCCGCCGATGGCGGCGATGCCGGCGATCGGGATGCCGGCGAGGCGGCGGGCGGTTTTCCCGGTCATCCCGCCGAGCGCATAGACGGGCACCGGCGACAGGCGGACGAGAAGGGCGAACCGCAGCGGGCCGAGGGGCCTGGCCTCCCGGTGGCTGGCGGTGGGGAACACCGGCGACAGCAACACCGCGTCGACCCCCCGCCGCCCGGCCTGGGCGACGGCGTGCCGGCCGTGCGCCGCCTGGGTGACGAGGAACCCCGGTCGACGGGCGTGCCGCCAGTCGCGGCGGCCATGGCGGACCATGCCTTCCGGCAGATGCAGGCCATCGGCGCCGACGGCGATGGCGAGGCGCCAGTCGGCGCCGACGAGGAACAGCAGCCGCCGCGCCCGGCAGAGGCGATGGAGGCGACGGGCGGCGGCCGGCCGGTCGCACGTGTCATAGTCGCGGAAGAGGACCGCGGAGCCCGGCGGCAGGGCGGCGATGGCGGCGGTGGGATCGGCAAGGCGGATCGGGTCGGTCATCAAGATCAGCGGCGGCAGCGGCCGGCTGGCGCCGCTCGTGGGTGAACCGCCGCTGGCCTGCGGTTGTTGGCACAGGTGTTTATACAGCGGCCGTTTGAGGCATCGCCCGCGCTCTGCTAGGTTGCGCATGCGCCGCCGATCGCCCATGCGTCTTCCATCGCACGCACCGCCACCGCCCGATGCCAAATCCGATGCTGCACCCAGACAGCCCTGACAGCCTCGCCCAGCGCCTGCGCCGCGTGCGGGCGGAGATCGACGCCGCCGCCCGGCAGGCCGGTCGCGAGGCGGCGGCGGTGACCTTGGTGGCGGTGAGCAAGACCCATGGGGCGGAGGCCATCCGGGCGGCGTACGCCTGCGGCCAGCGCGTCTTCGGCGAAAATCGGGTGCAGGAGGCGGAGGAGAAGTGGCTGCCGTTGCGGGCGCAGTGGCCTGACCTGCGGCTGCACCTGATCGGCCCGCTGCAGCGGAACAAGGCGCGGCGGGCGGTGCGGCTGTTCGATGTCATCGAGTCGGTGGACCGCACCGAGGTGGCACAGGCGGTGGCGCGGGCGATGGAAAGCGAGGGCCGCTTCCCCGACGTGTTCGTCCAGGTCAACACCGGCGAAGAGCCGCAGAAGGCGGGCGTGCTGCCGGAAGAGGCCGACGCCTTCGTCCGCATCTGCCGCGACGAGTTCCGGTTGCCGGTGGTCGGCCTGATGTGCATTCCGCCGGTGGACGAGGAGCCGTCCTTGCACTTCGCCCTCCTGCGGGAGATCGCCCGCCGCACCGGCCTGCCCGGGTTGAGCATGGGGATGACCGCCGACTTCCCGATCGCCGTCACCTTCGGCGCGACCATGGTGCGAGTCGGCACCGCCATCTTCGGCAGCCGGCCCGACATTGGTTAGCCAGGCATCGTCTGGGCCGACATCGGTTAACCAAGCAACGGCTTCGGCGATCATTTTTCACCGGCTTCGACATCGATGGCGTCGCCGAGCCGGCAGGCGGTGAGGAGCGCCAGCAGGTCGGGGAGGGCGAGGGCGATGCAGCCGGCGGTGGGTGCGCCGGCGGTGGGTGCGCCGTCGGGGGCGACCACATGGATGAAGACGGCGCTGCCGGCGCCGGCGACCACCGGATCGTCGTTGTGGCCAATGACGACGATGACGTCGTAGAGGCCGTCGTCGCGCCACAGCCGTTCGTGACGGCCGGGATAGGGGAGGGTGACCGGCCGGTTGTAGGCCGCATCGGCCGGATCGTCGCACCAGCCATCGTCGGGCCGGATCGGCTGCCGGGGCAGGCCTGTCGCCGGCGGCGACAGGCGATCGTCCCGCCACAGCACGCGGCGCAGCGGATGGAGGCCGGCGGGTGTCGCCCCGTCGCCCTCCCGCTTGTCGACGCGGATGCCGGCGCGACCGAGGCGGCAGGGACGCTGTCCGCCCGGCCATGACAGTCGGCCATGCCACCCGCTCTCGGCGACCACCCGGATCAGCATCGCGGCTTAATGGAAAGTGCACATTACGCGAACAACCGACAAGCGACGAACAACGGTGGGCGATGGCGCACGGCTACAGCAGGTGGCCGCTCTTGACCGCCTTCGTCTGCAGGTAGCGCTCGTTGTGGCGGTTGGTGGGAAAGGCATGGGGGACCCGCTCGACCACGTCGATGCCGAGGCGCATCAGCGCGTCCACCTTGGCCGGATTGTTGGTGAGCAGGCGGACGCGGGTGAACCCCAACTGGCGCAGCATTTGCGCCGCCGGTAGATAGACCCGCTCGTCGTCGTCGAAGCCCAACTGGCCGTTGGCGTCCAAGGTGTCGAATCCCTCGTCCTGCAGGGTATAGGCGCGGAGCTTGTTGACGAGGCCTATGCCGCGGCCTTCTTGCGCCAGATAGAGGAGTAGCCCGCCACCGCCGGCGCTGATCTCGCGGATGGCGCCGCGCAGCTGATCGCCGCAGTCGCAGCGCAGGCTGCCGAGGAGATCGCCGGTGAAGCACTCGGAATGTAGCCGGGTGAGGATGGGCGCCGGCGGCTGCGACGCCCCCAGCAGCACCGCCAGATGCTCGAGGCCGCCGTCGAGAGGGCGGAAGGCGATGATCCGCGCCCGCTCCGCGCCCAGCAGCGGCACCTCCGCCTCGCTCACCCGGCGCAGCGTCCGCGCCTGGGTGTGATCGTACTGGAAGATGTCGCCCGCATCGACGAACAGGAAGTCGTGGCGATTGGCCCAGGCGATGGTGTCGTTCGCCTCGGGACAGCGCACCACCGCGGTCACCGCCGCCGGCAGCAGCCGGCCAATTTTGGCGAGATGAACGGCCGCCGCCTCGCAGGCGTAGGCGCCCAATTCGCCGACCATCAACTGGCCCGCCGGTGGCAGCGGCGTCGCTGACAACGGATCAGCCAGGGAATAGACCAGATCGGCGGCCAGCGACCCGGTTGTCCCGACGAGAACGGCGCGCAGGCCGGGAGGGGCGAGACCGAGGACGGCGGCGCGGCGAGCGGTGATGGCCACCGCGGGGGCAGCGGCACTGGCCTCGGCTAACGCCGCCAGACTTTCGGGCGTCGTTGCCTCCGCGGCGTGGGCGAGAATCGCCCGCCCTTCGCTGCCGGCGATGACCACGGCGCGGCCGCGGCGCAGCTCGGCCACCGCCCGCTCGACCGCGAGCATCGACAGGGGTTCGCGCGAGGCCGGAACCGGAACGAGGTGACGGCGTAAGCTCACAAGCCAGCCTTTCTTCATGGCGAGGGCGACCCGCCCGGACCTGGCCACGGACCCGGGGCGCGGCCCACCCGCTGCGGCCGGACATGGCCACACTGTAGCCCTTGTCCCACGACGCAGCGACGATATTCTGCGAATAACAACCAGTCGGTGAAACGACAAACGGGTGGGGGCGGGGCGTGCCAAGTGCGGGAAAGCAGGTGCTGTTGGTCGACGACGATAACACCTTGCGCGACATGCTGTCCGAACAGCTCGAACTGCATGAGGAATTTACCGTCGTCGCCACCGGCACCGCCGCGGAAGGCCTGGAGCGGGCGAAGAGCGAGCTGTTCGACGTCATCATCCTCGACGTCGGCCTGCCCGACATGGACGGGCGCGAGTGCTGCCGGCTGATGCGGCGCAACGGCATCAAGTCGCCAATCATCATGCTGACCGGCGCCGACACCGATGCCGACGCCATCCTCGGACTCGACGCCGGCGCCAACGACTACATCACCAAGCCGTTCCGGCTGGGCGTGCTGCTGGCGCGGCTGCGGGCCCACATCCGCCAGCATGAGCGCAGCGACGACGCCGTGTTCACCATCGGCCCCTACACCTTCCAGCCGAGCACCAAGATGCTCGTCAACAATGACACCGCCCGCAAGATCCGGCTGACCGACAAGGAGGCGGCGATTCTCAAGTATCTCTATCGCTGCGGCGATCGGGTGGTGGGTCGCGACACGCTCTTGGACGAGGTCTGGGGCTACAACGCCGGGGTGACCACCCACACCCTGGAAACCCATGTCTATCGCCTGCGGCAGAAGATCGAGGCCAACCCGTCGGACGCCCGCATCCTGGTCACCGAGCAGGGCGGCTATCGGCTGATCCCGTAACCCTTAACGCAACGCCGCCGCTACGTGGCCGGCTCCGCATAAGCTGCCGCCTGCGCGGACTTTTTGGCGAGCGGGCAAAAAAAAGCGCCCGGCCAGGGGGGTTAACCGGGCGCTTTATGCTTCCCTTGTGGAAAGCAATCGGATGGCAGGGGAACCATCCGAGAGGTTGCCTCCGAAGAGGCCGTCCTCTGGAGTAGATACGTGGGCCGGCGGCGGGTGGACCTCCACTGCGCACTGCGCAATGCAGGCATGCGTTTCTGACATGGCGAACGGATAGCCGGTTTTGTCGCATGCAAGGGGCGGTCAGGGACGTTCGGCGGGGAACTGTCCTTCTCCCGGCAGCCGCGGATCGCGGAAGTGGAACAGGTCCTTGTCGAGCGGAACGCCGAACCGGGGATCGACGAGGGTGACCTGGGTGGTGATTCCCTGGGCGTCGGTCACCTCCCATTCGACCAGGGCCATCGGCGCCTTGTCGAAAACCATGGTCAGCGTGCCCTCTCCGGCGCTTTCGGTGCGGACCAGACTAAGCCGCAGCCGGCTGCCGTCGTCGCTGAAGTCGGTGACGGTGAGCGCCGGGTCGTCCAGGGAGATGCGGTCGGCGAGCAGGATGCCGGCCGGGGTCGAGCCGAGGGGGATATAGCTCACCTGGTCCAACCCGCGGTCGTTGTAGATGAGGAAGCTGCCGTCGGCGACGATCAGCACCGGCGGCGGCGGGTCGTATTCGACGCGAAGACGGCCCGGCCGCGAGAGGAACACCTTGCCGCCGGCCTGCTGGCCGTTGGACGAGGCCTGAACGAAGCGGGCCTGCAGGGTGCGGACGCTGTTGAAGTACTCCTCCACCCGGTGGAGCTGCTGACGACCGGTCGCGTCGAGGGCGAGCGACGTCGGCAGGGTCGCCGGCGCGGCGGACGGATAGACGAGCGGGCCGATGACGGCGAGAACGAGGGCGGGGACAAGCAGCGAGCGGAGGCGTTTCGGCAGCGGCATGGGAGATCCGTTCTCCTTCCCGTGAGCCTGCGGACGGCGGATGCCCCTCCGAAGGGGGCCGGGCGATTGCCAAGCGGAATCAGGCGGCGCTGTGGCCGAGAACCTCGCGGCGACCGACCCGGTCCGGCTTGGTGATCAGCCCCTCCGCTTCCATCCGCTCGACGAGGCGGGCGGCCCGATTGTAGCCGATCTGCAGGCGCCGCTGAATAAAGCTGGTGGAGACCTTGCCCTCGCGACGCACCACCTCCACCGCCTCGTCGTAGAGATCGTCGCCTTCGCTGTCCTCGCCCGCGGGAAGGGCGCCCGAATCGTCGTCGGCCTCGGTGATGGCTTCGATGTACTGGGGCTCGCCTTGCGTCTTCAGGAAGCGGACGACCGCATCCACATCGGCGTCGGCGACGAATGGGCCGTGGACGCGGGTCACCCGGCCGCCGGCAGCCATGAACAGCATGTCGCCCTGACCGAGGAGCTGCTCCGCTCCCGGCTCGCCGAGGATGGTCCGGCTGTCGATCTTGGAGGAGACCTGGAAGCTGATGCGGGTGGGGAAGTTGGCCTTGATGGTGCCGGTGATGACATCCACCGACGGTCGCTGGGTTGCCATGATCAGGTGGATGCCAGCGGCCCGCGCCATCTGCGACAAACGCTGGACGGCGGTTTCGATGTCCTTGCCGGCGACCATCATCAGGTCGGCCATCTCGTCGACGACGACGACGATCAGCGGCAGTCGCTTCAGGTCAAGGGGCTGCTCCTCGAACACCGGCTGACCGTTGTCGTCGTAGCCCGTCTGCACCCGTCTCGCCAGGGTCTCGCCCTTCTTCAATGCCTCTTCGACCCGCTGGTTGAAGCCAGCGATGTTGCGGACCCCCAGCTGCGACATGGCCCGGTAGCGATCCTCCATCTCGCGCACCGTCCACTTGAGGGCGACGACCGCCTTCCCCGGCTCGGTGACCACCGGCGTCAGCAGGTGCGGGATGCCGTCGTAGACGGACAACTCCAGCATCTTCGGATCGATCATGATGAACTTGCAGTCGATGGGCGACAGCCGGTAGAGCAGCGACAGGATCATCGCATTGATGGCGACCGATTTGCCGGAGCCGGTGGTGCCGGCGATGAGCAGATGCGGCATCCGTGCCAGGTCGACGACGACGGGGGCGCCGCCGATGTCGCGGCCGAGGGCGAGGTTGAGGGAGCCGGCGAAGCGTTCGAAGCTCTCGTGACCCATCAGTTCGCGCAGGCCCACCGTTTCCCGGCGCTGGTTCGGTAGCTCGATGCCGATGACGTTGCGGCCGGGGATCACCGCGACGCGGGCGGCGACGGCGCTCATGGAGCGGGCGATGTCGTCGGCGAGGCCGATGACCCGGCTGCTCTTGATGCCGGGGGCTGGCTCTAACTCATAGAGGGTCACCACCGGCCCGGGCCGCACCTTGACGATCTCGCCGCGAACGCTGAAGTCGTCCAGCACGCCTTTCAGCATGCGGGCGTTCTGTTCGAGCGCGGTCTTGCCCAGTTGGGCGTCGGGATGGCTCGGCGGCGCCGGCTGCAGCAGATCCAGCAGCGGCAGCCGATGACGGGCGGCCTGGTCGAAATCGAGTCGGCCCTGGCTGGTGGCATCACCGCGGCGGGAGGCACGGCCACGGCTGCCACGGCCGGCCGGGCGACGGGTTCCGGCCGGCGTCTCCACCAGCTCGCCGCGGCGGCGAACGGACGGCGAGGATGCGTCCGATGGGTCGCCAGTCTCGTCGTCAAGTTCGTCGTTGGTCTCGAAATCGGGCTCGCAGACGGTAGGGTGCCGCCAGCGCCAGCGCAGGCCGTCGACCCTGTCAGCGAGGGCGTCGTAGGTGGCGACAGTGCGGCGGCCAAGGGTGCGGCCGGCGGATACGGCGGTCGCGGGCGCCCGCGCCACCTGCCGCCAGTCGGCAAACGACAGGCCGGCACCGTAGGCAAAGCAGAGGATGCCGACGACGGCGGCGAGCAGGATGACCACGGTGATGTCGCCGCCGCCCACATGGCTGCCGCCGAAAACGGCGACCCCGGCGCGCATGCCGACGGTGCCGATGACGCCGCCGGCGCCGGCGACGAGGGGGACACCGGGGATCTCCGGCAGCCGGGACAGGGCGGTGGCAAACGCCGGCATCGCGAGGGTGAGCGCGGCCGCACGCAGGGCCGGGCGGCGAACCGGCAGCTTGCGACAGAGCCGCCAGCCCCAGGCGGCGGGACCCAGTGCCAGGATGACGGCCGCCCAGCCGAAGCCCTGCAGCAACAGATCGGCGAGATGGGCGCCCGGACGGCCGAACAGGTGAGTTGGTACCGCGTCGGTCGCGTGATTGAAGGACGGATCCGCGGGATTATAGCCGGTGAGCGTCGCGGAGAGGACCAGGGCAAACGCCAGCAGGACAATGCCGCCCAGCTCGGAAACGCGCCGCCTGACCAGGTCCGCCGTGCCCACCGGCAGGATCGAGGCCGTGCCGGTCCGGATCATCGACGAGCGCCCATACGTGGTGAGAACAACGACTTCTTATAAAATGCTAACAAGTCGCGTTAAAGCGTCTTCTGTCGCGCCGGGGCTCTCGATGAGGGCGATGCGGATGTAGGCGGCGCCCGGATCGCCGAAACGCTTATCCGGCTTGGCGAGATAGCGGCCGGGAAGGACGCGCACCGCCGCTTCTGCCCACAGCCGGATCGCCGCCGCCTCGCCGTCGCCCACGTCGAGCCAGAGGAAAAAGCCGCCGGGCGGTCGATAAAAGGCGAATCGACCTCCCAGCAGCCGCTCGACGATATCGAACTTGCGGCGATAGAGGGCGCGGTTGGCGGCGACGTGCGCCTCGTCGCGCCACAGCGCGGCGCTCGCCGCCAGCACCGGCAGCGGCTGGGCGGCGCCGCCGAAGGCACGAAGGCGGCGGAAGGCATCGATGGCGTCGGCGTCGCCGGCGACGAAGCCGGAGCGCAGCCCGGGCACGCTCGATCGCTTGGACAGCGAATGGAAGACGAGGACGTTGGCCAAGCCACCGCCCGCCGCGACGCAGGCTTCGAGCGCTCCCGGCGGCGGCACGGCGTCGTAGATCTCGCCATAGCATTCGTCGACGACGAGGAGCGCATCGCTGCTGCGGGCGAAGGCGATCCAGGCGATCAGGGCGTCACGACCGAAGGCGGCGCCCTGGGGGTTGGCGGGCGAACAGAGATAGATGAGCCGCACCCGGTCGAGGACGGCCGCCGGCAGGTCCTCGACGACGGGCAGGAAGCCGGTTTCCGCGGTCGCCGGCAGGTAACAGGGCTCGGCGCCGGCCATCACCGCCGCCCCGTAATAGACCTGATAGAACGGGTTGGGCATGACGACCACCGGCGGCGCGGCGCCGGCGGTGCTGTCGAGGACGACGCCGCCGATCAGGAACAGCGCCTCGCGGGTGCCGGCGACCGGCAGCACGTGCCGATCCGGGTCCAGCAGGCCCGGCGGCAGCCGGTAGCGGCGCTCCAGCCAGTCGACGACCGCGAGGCGGAAGTCGGGCGTTCCCTCGACGGGCGGGTAGCGGCCCCAGCCGTCGCCATGGCGGAGTAGCGTTTCGGCGAGCAGCGCCGGCGGCGCATGACGGGGTTCGCCCACCGACAGCCAGTGCTGGGCGAGGCCGTTCGCCGGCGAGACATCCCGGAGCAGGGCGCGCAGGCGGTCGAAGGGATAGTCGGCGAGTTGCGCGAGGCGAGGGTTCAACATCGGGCGCCAATGCTAGCGACGGGGCCGCCGAAACGCCATCGCTTGCACGCACCGCGCACGGATGTGGCCGCTGACTCGGTCCCATCCGATCATCGCCACAGGATAGAACTACCCCAAAGAGGGCAACCCATGCGCGACCGTATCGGTTGCGGCTCGCCTTATATTTGCAATGTTTGCCAAATTACGGCCACATTTCCACCAATAATAAACAGTGGCTCCCACAGGGGACGAACTTGTAGGGGTATTTGTTTTCAGGGGCTCTGCCATCAAAGTGCAATCTATCTTTAGTTACACACGAATAACACTCTGCTGATGGCCTCATTTTCCGGTCGTTGGCGACGATAGTTTCGCTCGATGACGAGTAAGTCCATCCGCAGTCTGTCAACATCATAGAAATCTCGAAGGAAGCCGACAAAGCGGTCGGTGGGAAATCACGCCCTGGGCGTGGTCGGCGAAGCCGTCCATCCACCTCAAAGGCAGATGAAAAAGAGGATCCGAACAGGGAGCAGAAGGATCGCTGATCGAGAAAAAGAATCCGTCAGCGCAAAAATAAAGCAACCAGCATCGATCTCTACCAATCATAACGAGGGAAGAACGATGAACAAACGTGGTGCAATGGTAAAGAGACGCCTCGCTCCCGCTGCAGTTATTTTAACTGCCTTTCTGTTAGCGGACCTGCTGCCAAGCCGAGCGAGTGCCATCGAGTCTTATTCGGCTCTTGTTTTCAGTGATTCAATCGGCGTTAATTCGGTGTTGAGCGAGACGACTTCACCATCTCGTTACGATGCTGCCAAGGATGCACTGAAGGAGATTGGCATCGTCAATCACCGTGCCAAAGTTACCCCGTTCAATGTCGGGCGGGCGCGGGATCTTTTTCAGTGTTGCGGGATCAGGACGTTGGCGAGGATCGACGTTCGCGCCGGTGGTGGCAAGATCGGCAAGGCCGACCCATCAAAGATCTCCCACGAGCTAGATACGGCACTCAGTATCGGGACGGAGGCGCTCGTCGGGATCGAGGGACCGAACGAATATACCGCGCTTCAGCACGGCCCCGGCTGGGATGACGATCTCCGGGTGTACACGGAGCGGCTGTGGTACGAGGTGAAGCGACGCAACCTGTCGCAAGCGGTGGTTGGGCCGACGATCTACCTGCGGTCCCTTGATGACATCAAGAAGCTCGGAAATATCGGAGACGCAATCAATGCGTCGAACTTCCACATCTACACGAGTGGCAACGAGCCTTCCTTCCGGATGGACGAATGGCTGGCGGATGCTCGCCTCATGGCGCCGGGCGAGCCGGTGTGGGTGACAGAGTTCGGCTACCACAACACCATGCAGGAGCCCGAAACAAATCCTGTGTCGGAGCTGGCCGCAGCCAAATACTTGCCTCGTTTCATCGCGCTATACTTCAGCCGCAGCCCGAAAGGAAAATTCTTCATCTATGAACTGATTAACAGCGGAACTAACCCACGAGACCGAGAGCATAATCTGGGAATTATGCGCGCCGATCTTTCAAAGAAGCCTGCCTTCTACACGATCAAACGGATGATTAGCGCGGTGAAGTCCGGAAGCACTCCGATCGTACCCCGCGACCTTGCCGTTCAGATTAATGGAGAGACGCCCAACCTACAGCAACTTCTCCTTCAAAAGTCGGCCAACGAATATGCCCTGCTTCTTTGGCAGGAGGTGAAGAGTTGGGACAGCGGAGCACAGCGGGAACTAGAGATTGCAGGAAAGCCGGTCACCGTCTCGCTACCGACAAATGCCACCTTCACCTTGCAAGATACGCTGCCGTTCGAGAACGATCCCGCACGCGATGCCTCGCCGACGCTATTCGGGGGACCGCGCCGATCGGTCACCTTCGACGTACCGGACCACATCGTCGTCCTCCAAATAAAGCTGTCTTGATCGTATCCATAGGTGGCGGGCCGGACGTCCGGCTCGCCACCGGTAGCGGTGACCACCGACCACCTCGAAGTGGTGCGAACGCCTATCACCGTCCTCTCCCCGAAGGTTATGCCTCCGCCAGGTCGTCCCGATCACGTCCGCTGATCCTCGTCGCCAGCCGACTACGACCGGCCGGGAGAGCCATTAAGCTCCCGATCCGGCCGTGAACCAGCGTCCGCTCGGTTAAGATCTGAAATATCTCCACTAAAACTCCAGGTCATCGCTCACTCTTCAAAAGGAGTACGTGCGAAGCGTCCCACTATGGCCACATTTGTCCAAATACTAAGCGGGCGAAAAGCGTTTACCACTATTGTGTTGACGTCTTGTATGTATAAATATACTCGAAACAAATAGTGATACATTTGGGTGTATGTCGATAATACTGGACGATAGACTTATTGGTTGTGAGGAAAAGTGCAAGGATACCGGATATGTACCGGCGACAAAGTCGGGGTCGCGTAACCGACAGCGATTTATCCAGTGGCCGGTGCTGGCGATGCGGGTAACCCACGTGGACCGGACTCATCCGGGAGGCGGCGAGATCGACGGGTCGAGGCGTCGTTGGCATCTGCAGCCCCGCCGCTAAAGGGAGGAAGACGATGATCTGCAGCGAGAACGTCTACAAAGGGGCGTGGCCAGACATGGCTTCGAAGGGTGCGCCCCGGTCTGCCATTTGCGTCCGCAGGGGGAACGGTTCCGACGAACGTCGTGACGGTGCCGGCAGGGTCGGGGCGATGGCGATCGCCGCCGCGGCCGGGGTGGTTGCCGCAGCCGCTCTCCTGACGTTGCCGGCGGCCGAAGCGGCGTGCGAGGCGTACCCGCGGTTCACTCCCAACAGTGGACGAACGACCAACGAAGCATGGGAAGCCGATCAGTTCGTCGAGAGCATCGGCGTTAACCTGCACCTCGGCGACGGCCGGTACGTCTCCGAATTCGCCGGCACCGTCAAGCCGCGCTTGGCCGAGCTCGGGGTGCGGACAGTGCGGACCAGTTCATCGGCCGTCTTCTACGATCAGGACGAGGTGCGCCAGCTGGGTCAGGCGGGTATCCGCTTCGCCTTGGCAACCGGCAAGCAGACCAACATCAGCCGCGTCGTCGCCGCGATCAAGGGGGCCGGGCCCCAGTACATCAAGTTCATCGAGGGGCTCAACGAACCGGAAAGCCGGCACGGCTGCGAGTTGGGGCAGAGCTGCTGGGTCCAGCCCACCCGCGAGCATCAGGCGGAGCTCTACAACGCCATCAACGGCGATCCGGCGACGCAAGGCATCCTGGTGCTGGGACCCGCCCTGAAAGGCGTTACCCTCAACTATGCGCCGCAGATGCTGGGCAACATCGATGCCCTCATGGACGGCCACAACATGCACCGCTACCCGGGCGCCAACAAGAACCCGGAACGGACCGGCCGCGGCGGCTACCTCGACCCGCTCGCCGCCCTCCTGCAGTACGTGGGGAACGCCAACAAGCCGGCGTTCCTCACCGAGACCGGCTATTCGACCAATGCCTTCGGCACCTCGGAGGCGGCCGACGCCGTCTATATGCCCCGGCTGTTCCTCTACAATTTCGATCACGGGGTGGCCATGACCTCGAAATACCAGTTGCTGGACACGGGAGCGTCGGGCAGCAGCGACTTCGAGGGCAACTTCGGCTACATCCGCAGCAACAATACGCCGAAGCCGTCGTTCACGGCGGTGAAGACGCTGATCGGCCTGCTCGCCGATCGCGGCTCCCGCTTCCGACCGGCCACCCTCGACTACCGGCTCTCGGGCAACACCGCCAACGTCTACAAGGTGCTGATGCAGAAGCGCGACGGTACCTTCTACCTGGCGATGTGGGTGGCGAAGCCGATACAAGGCGTCACCCCGCAGGTGGTCACCCTGAGCGTCCCCGACTTCATCAATGGCGCCGCCCAGGCGAAGCCCAACGACAGCGCAGTCTGGAGTTCGCTGTCCCTCACCAGCGGCCAGATTAATGTCGTCCTCGACGAGAAGGTGACGATCGTTCGCCTGGGCAACGGGACGCGTCCCGCCCAGTGCTAGCAAGGGGGAGGGTGGCGGCTCCGTGGGGCAGCCGCCACCCGCGCGGCTTACCAGCGGGGGCTGGGCAGACCGGCCGCCCAGTCCTCGTAGTCGAGGAGCAGTTGCGGGTCCGGACTGGCCTTGGTCTTCTCGGTCCGGTCGCTCAGGTTGAACCAGGCGCGAACGCCGTTGGCGCTCTCGGTCGTCTTCAGGTTGCCGCGGCGGGCGGCGTTTGGCCGATCGCCGTTCATCCGCCAGAACAGCGTCGGATGCGGGGTGCCGCCGCCCTGCAGGAACGGCAGCAGGTTGACGCCGTCGATGTCGTGCGGGGCGGCGGCGTCCGCGAGTGCCGCAAACGTCGGCAGCAGGTCGAAGGAAGCAACCGGCTCGCGATACAGTCCCGGCGCCAAGCCGGGTATTCTCAGCAGAAACGGTACCCGGATCCCGCCCTCCAATGTGGACCCCTTGGCGCCCTTCAGGGGCTTGTTGCTGCCGCCCGCCCCCGGAGCGGCACCGTTGTCGGAAATGAAGACGATCACCGTCGGCCGGTCGATGCCGTCGGCGGCGGCCACGATCCGGCCGACGCCCTTGTCGAGGGCGGTGACCATCGCCGCGTAGACCTTCCGGGTGCCGGCGAGGCCGGGATAGAGGTCGAGGTAGGATTGCGGCGCCGACAGCGGCGTGTGAGGGGCGTTGTAGGCGACGTACAGGAAGAACTGGCCGGGCGTCCGCGCCATGAACGCCACGGCATCGTCGGTGATCGCGTCGGTCAGGTATTTTCCGCCCAGCTTTGCCGGGACGCCGTTGCGCTGGATCCCCGCCTCGTTGAAGTAGCTGTGTGCGCCGCCAAGGAAGCCGAAGAAGTAGTCAAAGCCGCGCACGTTCGGGTGAAACTTGGCGGCGGTGCCCAGGTGCCACTTGCCGAACGCCGCCGTCGTGTAGCCGGCCGATTTCATCACCTCAGCCATCGTGGTCTGGTCGACCGGAAGGCCGATGTCGGGGTCGGTGCCGTCGGACGGATTGTTGTCGTGGCCGAACCGCTGCTGGTACTTGCCGGTGACGAGGCCGGCGCGGCTCGGGCTACAGAGCGACGCGGTGGCGTAGCCAGCGTCGAAAACGACCGACTGTCGCGCCAGCGAATCGATGCTCGGCGTTTTGATGTCGGGACTGCCGAGATAACCGACATCGCCGTAGCCCAGGTCGTCGGCGACAATAAGTATGACATTCGGCTGAAGTGAGGCCTGCGCCGCCCCGACGGCAAAGGCAAAGGTAGACATAACAAAAACGACACCGGCCGCTTTGCACGGCCAGCGTCCCGCATAACGGGTCGCCATTTTCTAATCCCCCCTGAGTGGCGCACTCCTGCACCACCCCCTTAACAGAAGGGCAAACTATATTACGTAAACAATCTTGGTGAAAGACCAAATATAGGCTGGTCGGATGGAGTAAAATTGGGGGTCAGGGGTAAAACAGCGAGGCGGGACAACACCACCCCGGGTACTTTCAGGCCTACACTCGGCTACTTAGGATGCCGCACCGGTGTGGGTCAGCGGACCCCGAACAGGGCCTCGGTGGTGGCGCGATCGACCTCGTTGGTGCCGACGGCCGTGTAGCAGACCTTCTTCTCGGTCCAGCAATCGACGCCGTTGGACAGGGTGAAGTGGCTCGGATCCCAGGCCTTGCCGACCCTGCGGATGCGATTTTCGAGGACGGTCGCCGGGCCATCGCCCAGGTGGGCGCGGGTCAGTGGTACCGAGGCGCCCAGGTAGTCGTAGCAGGCGCGCGCCTTGCGGTCGCAAACGATCCGCTTGATGGGGAAGAACACATCCGGAGGCCCGGCGACGGCCGCTGCCGACGCCAATCCGATGCCGGCCGCGAAAACGGCAGCAATAACCAGCCGCATAGGTTCGCTTCGTCGCATGTGCGCCTCCATGGCCGGGTCCGGCCAAAGCCCCCTTCTCCGAAGGCCGCCCGTTGCCGACCGTGGCCATTTACGCTATCGCCGCACGGCCGCCATCAGTGCGGGTGGCTCAGCCGAGGACCACCGTCCGCCGACGATACCACCGCCATCGCAAAGGAGACCGAGATGACGATTACCATCTATCACAATCCCAAGTGCGGGACGTCGCGCAACGTGCTGGCGATGATCCGCGAGACCGGCGAGGAGCCGCAGGTCGTCGAATACCTGAATACGCCCCCCAGCCGCGCCGAACTCGTCGATCTGATCGCCCGCATGGGGATGACGCCGCGCGCACTGCTGCGGCGTAAGGGCACTCTCTACGACGATCTGGGCCTGGACGATCCAGCGCTCACCGAGGACGCGCTGATCGACCAGATGCTCGCCCATCCGATCCTGATCGAGCGGCCGATCGTCGTCACCCCGCTGGGCGTCCGCCTCTGCCGGCCGAAGGAAACGGTGCTGGAGATCCTACCGAAAGCGCCCTAGCGGCGCCCGCGGGAGAAAAGCGATCATTGTCCCTTGACACGTCCTATCTGAGATATATCTTAGACGCATCGCAACGGGCATGACGCCCACAACAAGCGAAGGACCTTAATGAGACAACACGGAAAACCTGAACGCCATGCGGCCGGCGACGGCTTGGCTCGCCATGGGAATAGGGACCGCCATGCGGATTTTGGACGCCGCGGTGATTTTACATGCCATGAGGATACCGGCCGCCACGGTGGCGGCGAACCGCGTGCCGGCGCGCGCGATGGTGATGAGAGCGGACGCCGCGGTCACCGCCCCCGGCGGCACCCCTCCCGCGGTGACTTCCCTCGACGGCACCGGGATGACATGGGGCGGCCGGGCGGACGCCGCCGCATGTTTGAAAGCGGCGAGCTTCGCCTCGTGCTTTTGCTGCTGCTGCAAGCCCAGCCTCGCCATGGCTACGATCTCATCCGCGAAATCGAGAGTCGCACCGCCGGTGCATATGCCCCCAGCCCGGGCGTCGTCTATCCGACGCTGAGCCTGCTGGAGGACATGGGCCAGCTACAGGCGCAGGCGAGCGAAGGGGCGCGCAAATTCTACGCCATCACCCCCGAGGGGCTCGCCCATCTGGACGAGAACCGGGCGGAAGCCGAGGTCGCATTACAGCGGCTCGACGCCCTCGGCCGCAGCAACGAGACCCTTGATACCGGCCCGATTTACCGGGCGATGACCAACCTGAAGACGGCGCTGCAACAGCGCCTGTCCGGCGGCGCCGATACATCCGCCGACAAGTCGATCGTCTTCGCGATTGCCGACGCCATCGACGAGACGGCGCGCAAGATCGAACGTCTCTAGCCGCCCCGATGGAGAGGCCGCCCCGCCCGCGGTGGAGCGGCCCGACCGATCTAAATGACGTGGAAGAGGTAGAGAAGAATAATGATCGGGATCGGGATGCCGACCAGCCAGAGAAGTGCGCCACGCATTGCTGCCTCCACTCGATCCGGTCGCCCGGTGCCGCCGGGCCGTCCGCTGAGTCCATAAACCCGTAGCGGCGCCGGCCAGTTCCCGCGATCGAGGCCTCAGCCGCGCACGCGGACGGTAGGCAGCCCACCGCCGCCTATGCTAGAACCGATCCGATGGAAATTGGTTCACATGGGGTATGCGGATGTCCCTAGCCCAGGACGCCGCCCTCGTCCTCTTTTCCGGTGGTCAGGATTCCACCACCTGCCTCGCCTGGGCGCTCGCTCGCTTCGCCCGCGTCGACACCGTCGCCTTCGACTACCGGCAACGGCATGCGGTCGAACTCTCCTGCCGCGAGGCCGTCCTCGCCGCCTTCGGCGAGGGCTTTCCCGCCTGGGCGGGACGGCTCGGCCGGCATCATCTGGTCGACCTGGAGCTGCTGGCGCGGCTGGGGGAGACGGCGCTCACCGGCGAGGTGGCCATCGCCGAGGGCGAGGACGGGTTGCCGACCACCTTCGTCCCCGGCCGCAACCTGTTGTTCCTCACCGTCGCCGCCATCGTCGCCCGTCGCCGAGCGATCCGACACGTCGTCGGTGGTATGTGCGAGACCGATTATTCCGGCTATCCCGATTGCCGGGACGACACCGTTAAGGCGATGCAACTCGCCCTCAACCGCGGCATGGAGGCGAGCTTCGTCATCCACACGCCGCTGATGTGGCTGGACAAGGCGGCGACATGGCGACTGGCCGCCGACCTGGGCGGGTCGCCGTTGGTGGAGCTGATCGTCGAGCACACCCACACCTGCTACCGGGGGGACCGCTCCCTCCGCCATCCCTGGGGCTACGGCTGCGCCGCCTGTCCCGCCTGCACCTTGCGCCGCGCCGGCCATGAGCGCTTCATCGCCGGGACGGTGAATCAACCGGAGACCCTCGTCGGATGAGTCGCGGCGAGCGGCGACCGGCGGCGATCGTCGTGGCCGCTGCCTTCACCCTCATCCTCGCCCTCTCTTTCATCTCCTTGCTCGCTTCGAGCCGCGGCGTCGCGCAAGCGGCCATCGGCGCCCCGCCGTCGCTTGCTGCCTGCCCCGGCGGGCCGCCCGCCATCACCGTCGACGTGGGCCATTCGGTGGCGGAGCCGGGGGCCATCTCCGCCCGCGGCAAGCCCGAGTTCACCTTCAACGCGGCGCTCGCCCATGCCGTCGCCGCGGCCCTCGCCCGCGCGGGTGCCTGGCCGAAGCTGATCAACGAGGAGGGGGCGAAGATCTCGCTCGGCGAACGGGTCGAGCTGATCAATCGCGCCCGGCCGGTGCTGCTGCTCTCCATCCACCACGACTCGGTGCAGCCGCAGTATCTTGAGGCGTGGACGGTCGACGGCCGCGGCCTCGATTACAGCGATCGGTTTTCCGGCTTTTCCCTCTTCGTCTCCAATCGCAACCGGGCCGCCGCCGACAGCCACCGGTTTGCCGTCGCCCTCGGCACGGCATTGCTGGAGGAGGGATTGTCCCCCTCGCTACACCACGCGGAGCCGATCGCGGGCGAAGGGCGGCCGCTGTTGGATGCCCGGCTCGGCATCTACGGCTACGACGGACTGGCGGTACTGCGGGGGGCCGCGGCGCCGGCGGTGCTGCTGGAGGCCGGCATCATCAAGAACCGCGCCGACGAGCCGACGCTGGAGACGCCGCAGTTTCGCAAGAAGGTGGCGGACGCGGTGGTCGCGGCGGTTGGCGTCTGGTGTGCCGGCAAGGGAACACCACCAGACGCCCCGCCAGAGGCGCTGCACGGGACGGGGACGCCGCCGAACGCGAAGGGGCGCTAGCAGCGCCAGCCCGTGCGGAGGCGGCGCGGCCGCACGGGCGCCGGTTCGTTTAGGTGATCTGCTTCTGCTTCAGCTTGGCGGCAATCCACAGGAAGACGATGGATCCGACCACCGCGACCACCAGCGAGCCGATGAGGCCGGTCTGCTGCAGGCCGACGAGGCTGAACAGGAGACCGCCGGCGAGCGCGCCGATGCAGCCGACGATCAGGTTGCCGAGCAACCCGAAGCCCGAGCCCTTGGTCAGCTTGCCGGCGATCCAGCCGGCGACGAGACCGATGATGAGAAATCCAATGAGGCCTGACAGCATGGTGGTCCTCTCCTGTTGCGTCGACGCATGATGTGGCTAGACGACACCCGGCTCGTCAAGACATCCAGGTTGTCAAGTCTGCCTAATATGAAACCGTTGGTCAAAAAAATCGATGTCGCCGAACCGCCTGCCCGTGCGGGCGATGGGACAAGCCGTTAACGGGCGAGCGCCGTCGCGGTGGGTGAAGGCGAACGCGCCGGTACCGACGGCATGGCGGCGATTGGTCGGTCGATTCCCGTCACCTGCACCGGATAGCCGCGGCGCTCCTTGAGTGCGCGCTCCACCGTCGGCCAGTCGACGCGGCCGGCCGCCGATCCCGCCTTCGCCTCGATCTTCTTGTGCATGTCGGGGATCTCGATCGGCTCGATGGCCCCCGTCTCCTCCAGGGCGACACCCTGCTGCAGGGTGGGATGGGCCTGCACGAACAACTCACCCTGCCACCAGCCCACCTTGATCGGCTGATTGACCACATGGACGGTCGTCCCGACCGGGACCTGCTCGTAGAGGCGCTCCACGTCGGCGGGATACATGCGGATGCAGCCGCGACTCACCCGGCGGCCGACTCCGTAGGGTTTATGGGTGCCGTGGATCAGATACATGGGCCAGCCGAGGTACATGGCGCGGGTGCCGAGCGGATTGTCGGGACCGGGACCGACGGCGGCCGGCAGCGTCGGATCATCCTTGTGAGCGGAGGCGGTCGGATACCAGGTGGGATTGACCACCTTGCGGACGACGGAGGTCGAACCGATCGGCGTCGAGAAGCCGTCGCGAAAGACGCCGATGGGATAGCTGTTGACCAGCCGTCCCTGCTTGAACAGGTAGAGCCGCTGCTCCGGCAGATTGAGCACCAGGCCGTTGCGAGGACTATCGGGCAGGATGCGACCGTACGGCAGCAGCACCGCGGTGCCGGCGCCGGGCAGCCACGGATCGACGTCCGGGTTGGCGGCGCGGATTTCGAGGAAGCCGAAGCCCTTGTCGATGGCCAAGTCGAGCAGGGTGTCCTCGTACCTGGCCGTGTACAGCTGGGGCTGGCCGATCACGTCGTCGGCCGGCGCGGGCGTCATCGTCGGCGATGACGGGGGTGACGACGGCAGCGACGGCGCGGCCGCGGGGACGGTCGGTCGAGCGGGAGCCGCTTGCGTGGGAGTTGTCGGTGCGGAGGCGAGTGGCGTCGCTGGAGATGGCGCCGGCGGGGATGAAGCCACTGCGGTCGATGAGGCGGCGGCGCGGGCGGCGGGAGTCAGTGGCGGCAGCGGAGTCGCGGTGACCGAGCCGCTCTCACCGGGCTGGGGCGAGGCGGCGCCACCGGGGGTGATGACGGCCTTGCCGGATGCCCCCGGCGTGACCACCGCTTGCGTCCGCGCAGGGGATGCCTGCGACGGGGATGGCTGTGAGGGCGACGCCTGGGAGGAAGACGCCGACTGCTGCACCGGCGGTCGGGGTGGAATCGTCCCCCGTCTCGTCTCCGGAGGACTGGATGCACAAGCGCCGACGGCGGTGGCGATGAGCGACAGCCAGGCGAGCGAGCGCCGACCCCCGATCCCGGTCTTGCCGCCGCCGTTTGCCATCATTCACCCCAATCGGCACTCATATCCGGCCGCAAGACGCGTGCCAGAGACCAACACTCCCGAAAATAGGCGCTTTTTCCCCCGATCGCCAACCGCAGCGGCTGCGAAGGCGCGTTGCCACTCTTCGGGACCGCGAAAGCTCAGTCGAGGAAGCGCTGGCGCGCCGCTGCCGCCGCCCGGCGGACGTTGTCGGGGGCGGTGCCGCCCTCGGAGGTGCGGCTGGCGACGGATTGCTCGACACCCAACACCGCGAAGACGTCCGCATCGATGCAAGCATCGATCTCCTGCATCGTTGCCAACGGCACATGGGCCAAGGATACCCTCGCCCGCTCCGCCGCCTTGACGATGGCGCCGGTCACGTGGTGGGCGCGACGGAAGGGCATGCCCTTCGTCCGTACCAGCCAGTCGGCGAGGTCGGTCGCATCGGGAAAGCCACGATCGGCGGCCTGCCGCAGCCGGGTGCGATCGAAGGTGGCGCCCTCCAGCATGCCGGCCATCGCCGTCAACGCCAGCCCCAAGGTGTCGAACGTATCGAAGACCGGCTCCTTGTCCTCTTGCATGTCCTTGGCGTAGGCGAGGGGGAGGCCCTTGACGACGACCAGCAGCGCGGTGATGGCGCCGATGATGCGTCCCGTTTTCGCCCGGATCAGCTCCGCCGCGTCTGGATTGCGCTTCTGCGGCATGATCGATGAGCCGGTGGAGAACGCATCGGCGAGGCGGAGAAAGCCGAACTGCTCGCACGACCAGATGACGATTTCTTCGGCGAGGCGGGACAGGTGGATGGCGAGAATGGCCGCCGCCGACAGGAACTCGAGGGCAAAGTCGCGATCGGACACGGCGTCGAGGGAATTGGCCGCCGGGGCGTCGAAGCCCAGGGCGGCGGCGGTGTGCCGGCGATCGATGGGGAATGAGGTGCCGGCCAGGGCGGCGGCGCCGAGCGGACAGACGTTGAGGCGGCGGCGGCAATCGGCGAACCGGCCGCGATCGCGCCCCAACATCTCCACGTAGGCGAGCAGGTGATGGCCGAGGGTCACCGGCTGTGCCGCCTGCAGGTGGGTGAATCCGGGCATGATCCAGTCGGCGTGCGCCTCCGCCCGCTGGATCAGCACCGCCTGCAGCGCGCGGGCCATCCCGTCGATGGCGTCGATGGCGTCGCGCACCCACAGGCGGAAATCGGTCGCCACCTGATCGTTGCGGGAGCGCGCCGTGTGCAGGCGACCCGCCGGTTCGCCGATCAGCGCGGCGAGCCGGCTCTCGACGTTCATGTGCACGTCCTCGAGGTCCCGTCGCAACGCCAGGCGGCCGGCTTCCGCTTCACCGAGGACGGTTTCCAGTCCGGCAAGGATGGCGGCGGCGTCCGCTTGCGATATGATGCCGCAGGCGGCCAGCATCCGGGCGTGCGCTTGCGAGGCGCGGATGTCCTGGTGAATAAGGCGGTGGTCGAAGCCGATGGAGGCGTTAATCTCCTCCATCACGGCGGCAGCACCGCCATCGAAGCGGCCACCCCAGATCGGGCTGGCCGACGGAGGGCCGGGAGAATGCGGGTCGTTCATCGACAACCACCGGGCAGGGGGGAACACCGAACGGGGTGGCGGGGCTGGGCGTCCGGCCTCGCGCTGCCGCTCATTGTCGCCATCTGTTCCGACAGCGCAAGCGCCGCCGGCGGCACCTGTGGCAAGCCGCCGGAGACGATCGCCAGGTTCGAGGCGACGAAGGAACCGCAGCCGGCACCGAGCGACGTGTTCACCGACGAGTCCGATGCGGAGCGGACGCTGGCCGACTATCGGGGCTCCGGGTTGATCGTCAACTTCTGGGCGACCTGGTGCGCGCCCTGCGTCAAGGAAATGCCGGCACTCGACCGGCTCGCCCAGCACGTGAAGGACGACGGCATCATCGTCCTTGCCTTGTCCGCCGACCGGGAAGGGGCGCCTGTCGTTCGCAAGTTCTACGACAAGAACGACATCGATCATCTGCCGGTCGCCATCGACCGGATCAGCCGCCTCGCCCGCCAGCTGAAGGTGAGCGGGCTACCGACGACGGTGATGTTCAATGCCGCGGGGCAGGAGGTGGGCCGGGTGGTCGGTGCGGTCGAATGGGATGCGCCGGCTACCGTCGACTTTCTGCGCGGCTGCCTGGCGCCGGCGGCCTGAAGGCCAATGGCGGACGACGCGCCGGTGGGGCGTGTGCGTCTCGCCAGCTTCAACGTCGAGACGCTGGGCGCGGCGCCCTCTGCAACCAGCGGCGAGAGCGTCGGCCTCGACGAGCGCATCGCCCTTCTCCGCCCGCAACTGATTCGCCTCGATGCCGACATCCTCTGCCTGCAGGAGGTGGATGGCCAGCGCTGTGTGCCGCCCGAGGGCGAGGGCGGTACCTCCCGGCGGAGGATGCGCGAGCTGGCCGCCCTCGACCGGCTGCTGGCGTCCACCGCGTATGCGGACTTTCACCGGCTGACGACGCTCAGCCGCAGCTCCGGCCTGGTGCGCGACAAGCATAATCTGGTCATCCTCAGCCGCTGGCCGATCGTCCGCGGCGAACAGCTCTTTCACGACCTGGTGGAGGCGCCGTCCTGGCGACCGCCGCGTCCCGGCCAGGATGCGCCGGGCGACCAGCGGGAGGACGCCCCGACGGCCATCACCTGGGACCGGCCGCTGCTGGCGGCGACGATCACGCTGCCGGAGCATGACCGGCCGCTGCACGTGCTGAACCTGCACCTGCGGGCGCCGCGCGCCGCCTGGCTGGTGGGCGGCAAGGACGATGCCCGCACCTGGCGAACGATGGCCGGCTGGGCGGAGGGCTTCTTCCTCGCCGCGGTGAAGCGGGCCGGGCAGGCCCTGGAGGCGCGCCTGCTGGTGGACCGGTTGCTCGATGCCGACAAGGAGGCGCTGATCGCGGTGACCGGCGACTTCAACGCCGATCTGCACGAAATTCCGGTACGCACCATCCGCGGCGACGAGGAGGACGCGGGCAATCCGCGGTTGACCCTGCGGACTCTGGTGCCGCTGGAACGCTCTCTCGCCACCTCGCGGCGGTTTTCCGTCGTTCACCACGGGCGGCCGCAGATGCTGGACCACATCCTCGTTTCGCGAACGCTGCTCGCCCGCTATCGGACGTTCGAGGTGCACAACGAGGCGCTGGGCGACGAACTGGTGACGGCGACGGCGGTGCGCGGCTCGCCGGAATCGTTCCACGCGCCGATCGTCGCAGAATTTCGTTGGAAAGACAAGGAGTTATAGGGTACGGGGAAGCCTTGACGGCGGCTTCGGGCGACGGTTAGGTTGAGGCCGGCACAATCGGGTGCAAGGGCCGTTCCCTGATTGCGAGGCGAACGCCACCGGATGAGCGGAGCGGGAGACCCATGACTGTACGCATCGTGAGGCCGGGGATCGGCCTCGTGGCCCTGATCATCGTCGGCGCTGCCGTCGCCTGCAGCTCGACGGCCGGGCGCTGGGAGGGCGGACCGAAGGATGACCCCGAGGCGGTGGCGGTGGCCCAGGCCGATTGCCGTGCCGCCGCCCGCGCCGACGCGGAGCGGACGCTTCCTGATCGCCAGCTTGGCAGCCCGACCCCGTCGGCTTCGCGGCCGAACGACGCGAGTGGCAGCTGGCTTAACATGATGGACCGCTATTCCGCCGGTACGCGCGAGGACTCGCTGTTCCAGCGCTGCATGACGGATCGCGGCTTCCGTTTCGTGCCCGTGTCACCATAACCGCACTTAGGCTCGGGTTGGCGGGAGAAGGCGAGAAGGTTTACGGGAGATACCGCAGCTGACGGGAGCGGCCGAACGCCGGAGCGAGGAGCGCCGCCAGCTCAAGGCGCAGGGTGCGCAAGGCATGGCGGAGTGCCGAGCCACGAGCGACACGGGCGTCGCTGAGGATGGTTTCGACGGTGGTGGCCTGGCCATCCGGCGAGGTCACCGGCAACCGATCGAAGACGGGAGACTTATTCCACGGAGAAGGTCTCATCGGAGCATCCTTTCTAATCAGGTGTATCGCCTTTTGATGCGTACAATCATAGGTCTGCAGAACACCCTTTAAAACTGCGTTTATTGCGCCGCAGCAATCGCGGAAGGACATGGCTCATTCGTGGATACAATTAAAGGTAGTTTTTTGTGAAAACGGAACGGCCTCAGGACGTTAGTATGGGCGTTTCGGCGGCTCACCCGGCTCCCGGCGCGAGCCGGGTGGCGGCGGCCGCCACGGATCGCCTTGACCTGTTGCGGCGGGAACTGCGCCGGCGGCGCCTGGCCGGGTTCGTCGTGCCGCGCGCCGATGCCCATCAGGGCGAATACGTGGCACCCAGCGACGAGCGGCTGCGCTGGCTGACCGGGTTCACCGGCTCCGCCGGGACGGCGGTGGTGTTCGCCGATGCGGCGGCGCTGTTCGTCGACGGCCGCTACGTCGTCCAGGCGAAAGAGGAGGTCGATGCCGACCGCTTTCGCATCTGCCACTTGGTCCGGCAGCCGCCAGGCGAGTTCATCGCCGAGACCCTGCAGCGGCGCGGCCGCCTCGGCTTCGACCCATGGCTGCATACGCCGGCGCAGGTGAAATCGCTGCAGGCGGCGGTGGCGCGTGCCGGCGGTCGGCTGGTGAGCGTCGTCGACAATCCCATCGACCGCCTGTGGACGGACCGGCCGTCGCCGCCGCTGGCGCCGCTGTTCGTGCATGACGCGGCGTTCGCCGGCGACACCGCCGCCGACAAGCGCGCCCGCATCGCCGAGGACCTGCGCGTCCGCGCAGAGGATGCGGCGGTGCTGGCGCAGCCGGACTCCGTCGCCTGGCTGCTCAATGTTCGCGGCGGCGACGTGCCTTACTCCCCTCTGCCGCTGGTCTTCGCCGTCATCGCCGCCGATGGCGGGGTGGCCCTGGTGTGCGATGCCCGCAAGCTGACGCCGGCGGTGATCGAGCACCTGGGAGAGGGCGTCCGCGTGGTGGAGCCGGCGGCGATCGGCGAACTCCTCGATTCTCTCGGCGTCGCCGGCGCCCGCGTCCGCGTCGATGCCGACGGCACCCCGGAATGGATCGTCCGCCGGTTGACTTCGGCCGGTGCCGTCCTCAGCTTCGGCAGCGATCCCTGCCAGCTGCCGAAGGCGACGAAGACGGCGGCGGAGCAGGCCGGTTTCCGCGCCGCCCATCGCCGGGACGGCGGCGCCCTCGTCCGCTTTTTCGCCTGGCTGGCGACGGCGGCGCCGTTGGGCGAGGTGAGCGAAATGACGGCGGCGGACCGGCTCGCCGGCTTCCGCGCCGACGGCGAGCACTATCGCGGGCCCAGCTTCCCCACCATTTCGGCGGCGGCGGCCAGCGGCGCCGTCGTCCACTATCGGGCCAGCGAGCGGAGCGATCGCCGCCTCGCCGCCGATACCCTCTATCTGGTCGATTCGGGCGGCCAATATCTGGACGGGACCACCGACGTCACCCGCACCGTCGCCATTGGCACCCCCAGCGACGAAATGCGCCGGCGCTTTACCCAGGTGCTGAAGGGCCACATCGCCCTCGCCTCGGCGGTGTTTCCCCGGGGGACGACCGGTAGCCAACTGGATGCCCTCGCCCGTATGGCCCTGTGGCGGGCCGGCGTCGACTATGATCACGGCACCGGTCACGGGGTGGGCGCCTTTCTCGGCGTGCACGAGGGTCCGCAGCGCATCTCGAAGCTGCCGAACCGGGTCGCCCTGGAGGTGGGGATGGTCGTTTCCAACGAGCCCGGCTACTACAAGGAAGGCGCCTTCGGCATCCGGATCGAGAATCTGGTGATGGTGGAGCCGGCGCCCGCGCCGCCGGGGGCGGAGCTTGAGCTGCTCAGGCTGGAGACGCTGACCCTGGCGCCCATCGACCGGGCGCTGATCGATTCGGCGCTGCTGACGCCGGACGAGGTGGCGTGGGTCGATGAATACCACGCCCGGGTCCGCGACACGCTGTCGGGACAGCTGGATGCGGTCACCGCCGCATGGCTTGCCGCGGCGACGGCGCCGCTGGCGACGGCCGGTTGGTCTGGCGAACGATAGCGATTGAGCCGCTTAGCGCCGGCGACCGGTGCGAATGACCGCCGGACGACGGCCGGGACGCAAGAGCATCATCGAGACGAGGTGACTGGCCATGGACGTGCCATCTCCTGGTTGTGGATCCGTGCCGCCCACATTCGGCCGGCGACGGGGTGATTGTACCGAGGCCGTGGCGAAAACGGCCATGAAGCTTTTGTGGATATGCAAGAACGCGACCGCCGGCGGATCGGCCATCGGTCACCGGTCCCCATCCTGCGAGTGAGGACGATAGGTCGTCGCGGTTAACGGAGGGTGTAGAGGCGGATCGATCAGAGATCGTCAGCGGCCGTCGTAGTCGGCCCAGCAATCGGCGTTCTCGAAAACCCGCACATGCGCCAGTTGCGGCAGCCGCGGCCGTGCCCGGTCCCAGATCCAGACGGCGATCAGTTCGGCGGTCGGATTGGCCAGCCCCTCCACCTCGTTCAGGCACTGATGATCGAGCTGCGCCAGCAGGGGGGCAAAGGCGGCCTCGACGGCGAAGAAATCGATGACGAAGCCGGTGACCGGATCGACGGGTCCTTCCAGGCTGAGCTCGACCCGATAGGAATGACCGTGCAACCGATGGCAGCGATGGGTGGGTGGTACCCCCGGCAGCCGGTGCGCCGCCTCGAAGCGGAAGGCCTGGGTGATCCTCATGGCCGGGGTCTCATGGAATACCGAGCACCTTGTGCAGTTGCAGGCTCAAGCGCCAGCGGGGATGGGCGAGACAGTAGGCAAGGGCGAGCCGGGTATGGCGCTCCCGCTGGGGGCCGTCCATGGGCTGCAGGAAAAAATAGCGAAAGTCCAGGTGCTGGAACCGCTCCGGCTCGGCGCCCGCCTGCGGAAAGACCAGCTTCAGCTCGTCACCGGCGGTCAGCAGCAGCGGCGCCGCCGCCTTCGGGCTGACGCACACCCAGTCGAGGCCATCCGGCAAGGGCCGGGTGCCGTTGGTCTCGATGGCGACGCGGAAGCCGTGGCGGCGCAGCGCCGCCAGCAATGGGGCATCCAGTTGCAGCGCCGGCTCGCCGCCGGTGACGACGACGAACCGCTCCCCCGCATCGCCGCCGCTTGCGTCGCTGGCCCAGGCGTTGGCCACCGCCGCGGCGAGGGCGTCGGCGGTGTCGAAACGGCCACCCCCATGGCCGTCGGTGCCGACGAAGTCGGTATCGCAGAACGGGCACGCCGCATGGCCGCGGTCGGCCTCGATGCCGTTCCACAGATTGCAGCCGGCAAAGCGCAGGAAGACCGCCGGTCGGCCCGCATGCCGTCCCTCGCCCTGCAACGAATAGAAGATCTCCTTGACCGCGTAGGCCATGAGCGCCGGGTCGTCCCTTTCATCCCGCGAGGAAGATAGGGCGACCGGCGCCGTCGCGCGAGAGAAAGGGCGCGGGTGACGCATCCGGAAAATCTGGCTACCACGTAACCTCCTACCCTATAAGCTCGGCCACCAGCATGGAAACGGGGATCGAGAAATGAGCGGAGCGATGGGAGCGGTAGCGCAAACGTCGGCCAACGGCGGGGACACTGAAGCGCGCCGGAGCCGGCTGCTCGCCCGGTTGCGGGAGCTGGCGATGATCAGCGGCGACGGCATCCGGCTCGCCTCCGGCCGGACGAGCAGCATCTACTTCGACATGAAGATGCCGATGTTCGACGCGGAGACGATCAACCTGATCGCCGATGGGCTGCTGGAAAGGCTGCGCGAGGAAGGTGCCGAATACATCGGCGGCCTGGAGATGGGCGCGGTGCCCCTGGTCGCAGCCGTCGTCTGCCGCAGCTGGCCCGGACGTCCGGTCAAGGGCTTCTTCGTCCGCAAGACGGTGAAGGAGCACGGCACCCAGAAGAAGATCGAGGGCCACTTCGATCCCGGTGGGGCGATCGTCCTCCTCGATGACGTAACGACGACGGCGGGTTCGGTGCTGGACGCGGTCCGCGTCGTGCGCGAGCGGGGGGCGACGGTGCGCACGGTGCTCACCATCGTCGATCGGGAAGAGGGGGCGACGGAAAACCTCGCCGCCGAGGGGCTGCGCCTGCGGGCCCTGTTCACCCGCGCCGATTTCCAGAGCTGAGCGGGCAGACCTGATCGGCGGGTTGGGCCGCCCGGCAGCCCCGCCCGGACCCCTAGCCTAGCGTTCGCCGCCGCCCCAGACCTGCTCCTCGCAGTAGGACTGCGACGCGAACTGCATGCAGCGCGTCATCAGATCGCCGGTGCCGCCGAAGGCGGTGACAGGGAACGACGGCGGCGGGTCGGGTTGCAGGCCGCAGCCCGCCAACAGCAGGATCAGCCCGAAAACTGCCAATCGGAGCCAGGCCGTGGGCATCGTCTCCCTCCTTCTTCGCCGCTCCGGGGCCGCCGTGACGACAACACCGAAATACCCCTCCGCCGGGGAGGCGCGCAATCACTCGCCCTCAGATAAGGGATCGATCACCGGTTATCGAGATCGCGGCGGGCCGGAAGATGCGCAGTCTCGCCTTGAGCGCGGCGTCGGGCGATGGCGCCGGTATAGAAGGCCGACGGCGCGAGATAGCAGGTCCCGGTCACCGTCCAGCGGCGGCGCCGACGCGGGAGGGCGAGGCGATCAGTCCCGACCCATCACCTTGCCGAAAAAGCGCGCATCGATCGTTCACTCATTTCGGGAACAGGAAGGTCAACTGCAGGCGCAACGATGCCTGAGGTGCGAAGTCGGGACGGACGGCGTTGTAAAATCCTTGCATCTGGGCGTTGAGTGCCTGGCCGCCGACACTGAACACCCGCCCGACGCCGCCACCGATCGGCACAACCGCCGCGTTGTCGCTCTCCGCTTGCCAATTGATGGTGATGATCGGTGAGGTCACCAGGTACCAGCCTTTCGCCATATTGTAGTTGACGAACGGCTGGATCAGCATCTGGCTGACGTCATCCCGGTCGTCCTTGCCGGAAAACGACCAGAGCTGGCGGACGAGGGTGCCGGCGACCCAGGGCGGTGCCATCACCAGTGCCACGGCCGCCGGCCCGGCGCTCCACTTCTGGGAGCCGAGCCGATCACTGGTAGCCGTTCGCATGGTGAGCGAGGGGCCGATGCCCCAGGTGAAGATGCCGGTGGAGACCGGCGAGAAGTAGGCAGAAACGTTGATGTCGCCGAGACCGAAGTCGTCACCGCTCCTGTCGGCGCTCGGCACCTCCGGCAGGGAGTCGGTCACGCTGGGTAAATAGATCACCGGGATGATCGTCCGGGTGATCACGTTCCAGTTGCCGAGATTGAACGGGATCACCGGCTGGATGTTGAGGACGTTGGCGGTGTCATTATCGGGACCGGTCCGAAAGAACGTATTGTTCTGAAACGGCAGGCTGACCATGGCGGCGATGGGGTTCTGTGCCGCGGCCGCCAGATCGGCCTGCGCTCCGCCACTGTCGGCCGCCGGCGGCTCGTCCTGCCCAAATGCGGGGCCCGTCCATTCTGCCGATCCGGCGACGATCGCCGCCGCAAGAAGCAAGTTAAGCCAGCCCCGTCCGAGGGGTAAAAGCATCCGATAAATCCGTCGCCTTATGGTCATGGCACGGCACTCCGTTGTGCGGGCGCCAGGGGCGCTCGCACAACATTCGAGTCAATCGGGCCTACGGAGTGACGATGTTGAACCAGAAGTCGAAGGTATCCAGGTTGGAGACCAGCTCGTCCAACTTTGCCTTGTTGCCGCTGATTTTGACATCACCGGAACTGACGGCGTCCACCAGCTTGGTCTGCTTGAGGATGATCTTGTTCAAGGTGTCACGAGACAAAGTCACCGTGGCGTCGGCCTTGTCGGCTTGTCGATCCGCGGTGTGATTGAGGACGCCGTTCTCCATCTCGACGACGTATTTCCCAGCGTCGCCGAAATCGAAGTTCAGCACCGCCTTGGCCTCGCCCGCCTTCGGCCGGTTCAGACGAACGCTGAGATAGTCGAAGAACAAGTCGAGCGGCATCGCCCGGACGGTGTCGGGGCTCGCCGTATCCGGCGTCGGCAGTTTGGCCACCCCTTCGCGCAGTTCCTTGGCCCCGGTGAGATAGAAGTTGCGCCACGTTCCCGCTTCGGCCTGGTAGCCCAGCTGTTCGAGCGCGTCGGCCTGCAACTTCCGCGCCGCCTGGTTGTTGGGATCGGCAAACACGACGTGATTGACCACCTCAGCCACCCAGCGGTAGTCGCCCTCATCGTAGGCCTTCTTCGCCTTGGTCAGAACGGCGTCGGCCCCGCCCATGAACGACACGTACTTCTTGCTCGATTCCACCGGCGGCAGCTCGTGCAGCGTCGCCGGATTGCCGTCGAACCATCCCAGGTAGAGAACGTAGGTCGCTTTCACGTTGTGGCTCACCGAGCCGTAATAGCCGCGGTTGGCCCAGACGTGAGCCAGACTGTCGGGCAGTTTGAACTCCTCGGCGATCTCCACCTTGTTCAGCCCGTGATTGGCCAGCCGCAAGGTCTCGTCGTTGATGAAGCGGTAGAGGTCACGCTGGTCCTTCAGCAGGGCGACCACCGGGGCGTTGCCGAAGGTCGGCCAGTGGTGCTGGGCGAACATCACATCCGCCTTGTCGCCCCACATGAGCAGCGCCTGGTTGAGGTATTTCGACCACGGCAGCGGCTCGCGGATCTTCGCGCCGCGCAGGGAATAGGTGTTGTGCAGCGTATGGGTGCAGTCCTCGGCGGCAGCGATCGCCTTCTTTTCCTCAATGTACCACAGCATCTCCGCCGGTGCCTCCGAGCCCGGGGCGAGCATGAACTCGTAGGTCAGGCCATCGATTACCCGCTTCTCGCCGGTCTTGGTGATGATATCGGTCGGCGGGATCAAGGTGACGGTGCCGGCGGAAGTGGTGGTGCCCAGGCCCGCGCCCACCTGTCCCTTGGCGTCGGCGGGCAGGAGGTTGCCGTACATGTAGCTGGCCCGGCGGCTCATGGCGGTGCCGGCCATGACGTTCTCGGCGACCGCTGCCTCGAGAAAGCCGTCCGGCGCATAGATCCTGACCTTGCCGGACTGCACGTCGGCCTCGTCGATTACGCCTCGAACCCCGCCGTAATGATCGACGTGGCTGTGGGTGTAAATCACCGCCTGAACCGGCTTCTTGCCTCGGTGCTTATAGTAGAGGTCGATGGCGGTCTTGGCCGTCTCGGCCGAAATGAGCGGATCGACGACGACGATCCCGTCCTTGCCCTCGATGATGGTCATGTTGGACAGGTCTTGGTTGCGGACCTGATAGATGCCGTCGGTGACCTGGAAGAGGCCGCTGATGTTGATCAACTGCGCGTTGCGCCAGAGGCTGGGATTGACCGTGTCCGGTGCGGCGGCGCCTTCGGCAATGAAGCTGTATTGCTGCGGGTTCCAGATGAAATTGCCGGCCTCACCCTTGATCATTTCGGGCGGTAGCGGGGCAATGAACCCCTTGTGTGCGCTTTCGAAATCGGATTTGTCGGAAAAGGGCAGCTCTTTCAGTAGCTTCTGATTGGCCGCCTTGGTCGCCGCGGTCGCATCGTTCCTGTCACTCTTGTCGTCGGCAAAGGCAATATTGCCTAACCCTATACCGGCGAGACAAAAAACAAAAAGACTGACCCGCAGGTAGTTTTTACTTCCCATGCGAATGAACTCCCTCAAAGGGCGAAAAATCCCGTTCTCCGGGATGAGTTTTGTTGGAGACTAGGTCTAGAATTTCAGCGGAGGCCATTGCCGCCGCCGCCCCAGATCTGCCGCTCGCAGTAGGACTGGGAGCCGTACTGCATGCACTTGGTCATCAGATCGCCGGTACCGCCGAAATCCGCATAGTCGAACTGCGGTGGCGGCGCCGGCTGCCAGCTGCAACCGGCGAACTGGAGCGCCAGCAACAGCAGCGACACCTGCCATCTCACGCCTGCGGCTTTCCATCGGACCATCGTCTCTCCCCTCCCGGCAAAAAAGCCCAGGCGGCGAGATTTAACGCGCCCACCGACGATCCGGTTCCGTGCGGCCGCGAGGCCGCAGTGACGGCCGGCACTGGCCACTACCATAGATTGTAGGAAGATTGCACGGAATTGTCGGCGTCTTGATGAGCGAGATCGGAATGGGCGGTCGATCGGGGAGAGGCTTGATAGGGTGACGCTAAAAAGGGCGGTGCTGAAAGGGGTGACTATCGGCATCGGGGTGGCGGCGCTGGCGGCTTGCGCCGCCGCGACCCCGCCGTCGCCGGCGGTGACGGGGACCCGGGCGGCCGACGCCGTTGCCGGGTCCCCGACCGGGATGCCGTTGCCGGTGCGGGCGTCGGCAATCAGTGAGCCCGACTGGCATTACACGGGCAGCGCCGACGACTTCGACACCTACGTCGACGCCAACAATATCGTCGACCGCAACGGCTATCGCTACGCATGGGAGAAGACGGCCTATCGAAGCGGCCGCCGCAACGGCGCCGGCAATCCCTATTCCTACAAGATCGCCCTCGTCGCCTATCATTGCCCGAGCGCGAGGTGGGCGGTGGCCTCGCTCGCCCAGTATTCCGAGACCGGCTCGGTCGTCTATTCCGGCTCCTACGACGACCGGCTGCAATGGGAGCACGTCATTCCCGGCTCCAGCGGCGCCGCCGATGCGGCCTTCGTCTGCGATGTCTCACCGGGCCAGCGTCCGCGGCAGCCGGCGCCGGTCGCGCCAAACGCCGGCCCGGGCCGGGTTTCACCGGCCGCGGTGTTCAAGAAGGTGAAGAACAGCGTCTGGGTGCTGGTCTCGTTCAATCCGAAGAATGGCAAGGCCGACCCGGACGGGGCGGCGCTGGGGTCGGCGGTGGCGGTGGGGCCGACGTCCCTGTTCACCAACTGCCACACGCTGAAGGGGCACGCCTACCACATCATCCTTCGCACCGACGCGGAAGAACCGATGCCGGTGACCATCGTCAACGCCGACTACGACGGCGACCGCTGCGTCGTCGAGAGCCGGGAGCGGCTGCCCGCCTACGTGGAGATCAAGCCGTACGACGCGATTGATATCGGCGAGGAGGCGTACTCCATCGGCACCCCGCGCGGCCTGGAATTGACCATGGCCGATGGCATCGTCTCGGCGAAGCGCACCTTCGACGGCGTCCGCTACCTGCAGACGACGGCGCCCATCTCGCCTGGCTCCTCCGGCGGCGGCCTGTTCGACGGCTCGGGCCGGCTGATCGGCATCACCACCTGGTACCGCCAGGACAGCCAGAACCTCAACTTCGCCATCGCCGCCGACGCCTTCTGAGCGTTCGCCCGCGATGGGGGCCCGCCGGACGCGGGGAGGACGTGCGATCGGGAGGGCCGCACGGGTCCGGCGGGCAAGGGAACGGGTCGTCCCCGGTCCCCGGCCGGCTCGCTAGTCCTTGTCCGACGCGAGGCCCTGGCGGATTTCTTCCTTCGCTTCCGTCACCAGTTCCAGGGCCTTCGCCCGGTGGCCCTCAAAATCGTGGGCGGCCGACGCCAGCTCACCCCTCGCCTTGTCCAGATCCTTCAGGGCCGCCTCCATCTTGGGATGATCCTCCTTCCCCGATTGAGCCCCCTTCCCGGCGGTGGTCGCGGTCGCCGCGGCGACGTGGGCCGTACCGGCCGCCGACGGGTGCTGTGTTTGCTGCTGCTGCTGGGCGAAGGCGACGCCGGTCGGGGCGACGATGGCCAAGCCCACCGCCAGGCTGGCGGCGGCAACAACGGCGGAGACGCGGACGGTTGGGAACGACATCAATGAACTCCTGATAAGCCGCGATTGGCGTTAGCCCGGCACAGGTATTTCCGCCCGCGCCCCACCGCCAATTAAGACTTGTCCAGGATCACGGCTGAGAAGGCCTGCACCTCTGATGCCCGCCTGATTGCCCGCTGACCCGGTACCGGCCAACAGGTCGCCTGCGGCAGCGCGGTGGCTCAGGCGGTCCAGGGATCGACGATGGTCAGGCCCAATCCCCGGAAGTCGCCGGTGTTGCGGGTCGCGAGCGAAAGCCCGTAAGCGGAGGCAATGCCCGCGATCTGGAGATCGGCGAGCTTGGCCGGGATCTGATGCAAACCCAGACCCTGCGCACGGGACCGCGCCAGCAGCTCCGCCGCCATCCCGGCCGCCGCCGCATCGAAGGCATAGATGCGCGCCTCAAAGCGGCGCGTCATGCGGGCGATCGCCACGTTCAGGGTTTCCCGCCGCCGGCCGGGATCGAGAAGTTGAACCCCCACCGCCAACTCGAACACCGTAATACTGGAAATGGCACATTTGGCGAAATTGCCATCGAGCCAGTCAATGACCCGCGCCGCTGGCATGGGCTTGAGCGCTTCCGAAAGAACATTGGTATCGAGGAGGATCACTCGATGTCCACCGGCCGTACGGGCGCGGAGCGCAGCAGCGCCAGCGTGTCATCGAGGTCGACGCCCGGCCTGGAGATCGAGACGAGCCAGGATCCGAAAGGCTCCGATGCATCAGGCGACTCGGCCTCGTCGCGGGCGAGCCGCTCCAGCGTGTCGCGGAGATCGGCCTCCAGACTCTTGCCCCGTCGCTCGGCGCGTCGGCGCAACCGTTCCTTCGCCTCGTTGCTCAGCCTGCGAATGAGGATATCAGCCATCAGCATCTCCGCCCCAGCATGATGATATCACGATATCATACGCCGTTGCCAAGTGCCCCCGATGCCGAAAGGAGGGCCGACGCGGCCGTTGCCGGTCAGCGGCGGCACCGCCGACCGGCCCGGCCTGCTTGGCTCTTACGCCGCTTGCTTGGCGGTTTCGTCGACGACGGCGACGATGTCGGTCATGATCGCGTTCAGATCGAAGTCCTTCGGCGTGTAGACGCGGGCGACCCCGGCCGCCATCAGCTTCTGCGCATCCTCGGGCGGGATGATGCCGCCGACGACCACCGGCACCTCGGCCAGATCCGCCGCCCGCATCTGCGTCATGATCTCGGTGACCAGCGGCACGTGCGAGCCGGACAGGATCGACAGCCCGACCACGTGCACCCCTTCCTCCAGCGCCGCGGCGACGATCTGCTCCGGCGTCAGCCGGATGCCCTCGTATACGACCTCGAAGCCGGCGTCGCGGGCGCGCAGCGCGATCTGTTCGGCGCCGTTGGAATGGCCGTCGAGACCGGGCTTGCCCACCAGCATCTTGATCCGCCGGCCGAGGCGGTCGGTGGTCTCCTCGACCTTGGCGCGCAGCGTCTTCAGGCCGCTCATGTCCGAGCTGCCGACCGCCTGGGCGACCCCGGTCGGCGCCCGATACTCGCCGAACAGCTCGCGCAGCAGCCCCGACCATTCGCCGGTGGTGACGCCGGCGTGGGCGCAGGCGATGCTCGCCTCCATGATGTTGCGGTTGTCGCGGATGGCGGCGGCGAGATCGTCCAGGCTCGCCTTTACCTTGCCGGCATCGCGGGCCGCCCGCCACGCCTTCAGCGAGCGGATCTGCTCGTCCTCGGCACGGGGATCGACGGTCATGATGCTTTCCTCGCCCGAGCCCAGGGGCGACGGTTCGCCATCGGTGAACTTGTTGACGCCGACGACGATCTGTTCGCCGATCTCGATCGCCGCCAACCGGGCGGCGTTGGACTCGACCAGCCGCCGCTTCATGTAGCCGGACTCGCAGGCGGCGACGGCGCCGCCCATCTCCTCGATCTTCGCCAATTCCTCGCGCGCCTGCAGGGCGAGCGCCTCCACCTTCTCGGCGATCGCCCGCGAGCCGTCGAAGATGTCGCCGAAATCGAGGAGATCGGTCTCGAAGGCGACGATCTGCTGCAAACGCAGCGACCATTGCTGATCCCACGGCCGCGGCAGGCCGAGCGCCTCGTTCCATGCCGGCAACTGGACGGCGCGGGCGCGGGCGTTCTTCGACATGACCACGGCCAGCATCTCGAGGAGGATGCGATAGACGTTGTTCTCCGGCTGCTGCTCGGTCAGGCCGAGGGAGTTGACCTGCACGCCGTAACGGAAGCGCCGGTGCTTCTCCTCTTCGATGCCGTAGCGGTCGCGGCAGATCTCGTCCCACATCCGGTTGAACGTCCGCATCTTGCAGAGCTCGGTGATGAAGCGGATGCCGGCGTTGACGAAGAAGCTGATGCGGCCCACCACCTGTGGGAAGTCCTCATCGGGGACCTGGCCGGCGGCGCGCACCGCGTCCAGCACGGCGATGGCGTTGGCCAGCGCGAACGCCAGTTCCTGCTCCGGCGTCGCCCCCGCCTCCTGCAGGTGATAGGAGCAGACGTTGATGGGGTTCCACTTCGGCACCTGCTTATAGGTGAAGGAGACGACGTCGGCGATCAGCCGCATCGACGGCGCGGGCGGGAAGATGTAGGTGCCGCGCGAGAGGTACTCCTTGATGATGTCGTTCTGGGTCGTGCCGGAGAGCTGCGAGCGGGCGACGCCGCGACGCTCGGCGGCGGCGATGTAGAGGGATAACAGCCACGCTGCCGGTGCGTTGATGGTCATCGACGTATTCATCTTGTCGAGGGGAATACCGTCGAGGAGGGTTTCCATGTCGCCGAGATGGCAGACCGGCACCCCCACCTTGCCCACCTCGCCCCGCGCCAGCACGTGATCGGAGTCATAACCGGTCTGGGTTGGCAGATCGAAGGCGATGGAAAGACCGGTCTGGCCGCGCGCCAGGTTCTTGCGGTAGAGTGCGTTCGATTCCTTGGCGGACGCATAGCCGGAATAGGTCCGGATCAGCCACGGGGCACTCTGCTTCGCGGGTTTTTTTGCTGCAGTTGCTAATGAATCGCCCATTTCTATCCTCCCCTCGCCGTTTCTTCGCCGCCTTGAGCGCCGTTTTGCGTCGGCGGGGCGGGTTGCGAAGTGCCGATAAAGAAATCATACGCCTATTGGAGCCGCCGCGCAGGTTAGCAAATTGTGCGTTGCGAAGAAAGGCGCTCCGGGCTAAAAGATTCGGTCTCTCAAATCCGTGACGCATGCCGCTCGCTTGGCGTGCAAGGCGCGCCTGAGCACGGGAGAGGCGAGCCGGGGGGTCGGACCCATGCGATGGGCTTCGCCGCCTTGACCATAATCCGGGACGCGATGCGAACCCGCAAGAGGAGGGACGAGAATGACAAAAGATCTGTATCCGATCGGCGAACAACCCCCCGTCGGCGAAATTCCGCCGAAGATGAACGCATGGCTGGTGCGGGAAAGCCGCTTCGGTCAGCCGACCACCGCCTTCCAGAAGGAAGTGATCGACGTCCCTCCCATCGCCGACGACGAATGCCTCGTCTACGTCATGGCCGCCGGCATCAATTACAATAACGTCTGGGCCGCCCTCGGCATTCCGGTCAACGTCATCAAGGCCCGGCAGAAGAAAGGCGAGAAGGAAGATTTCCACATTGGCGGCTCCGATGCGTCGGGCATCGTCTACGCCGTCGGCAAGGACGTCACCAACGTCAAGGTGGGCGACGAGGTGGTGGTTCACTGCGGCATGTGGGACCGGGACTGCCCCTGGGTGCTCGCCGGCAACGACCCCATGTATTCGCCCTCCTTCCGCATCTGGGGCTACGAGACCAACTGGGGCTCCTTCGCCCAGTTCACCAAGGTGCAGGCTCATCAGTGCATGCCGAAGCCGAAGCACATGAACTGGGAGGAAGCGGCCTCCTACGTGCTCGTCGGCGCCACCGCCTACCGGATGCTGCATGGCTGGCCCGAGCACGGGATGAAGCCGGATGATGTCGTCCTCATCTGGGGCGGCGCCGGCGGTCTCGGTTCGATGGCGATCCAGATTGCCAAGGCGGCGGGGGCGGAGCCGATCGCCGTCGTCTCCGGCGAGGACAAGATCGACTATTGCGTCAAGCTGGGCGCCAAAGGTTGCATCAATCGCCGCAACTTCGACCATTGGGGAATGTTGCCGCACTGGAAGGATACCGTCGGCTACAACACTTGGCTGAAGGGCGTCCGCGCCTTCGGTTCCGCCATCTGGGACATTCTCGGTGACAAGCGCGCCCCGAAGGTGGTGTTCGAGCACCCGGGCGAGTCGACGATCCCGACCTCGATGTTCGTCTGCGACACTGGTGGCATGGTGGTCATCTGCGCCGGCACCACCGGCTACAACGCCACCGTCGATCTCCGCTACCTGTGGATGCGGCAGAAACGGGTGCAGGGCTCCCACTTCGCCAACGACAGCCAGGCGTACGCCATGAACGACCTGGCGCTGGCCGGCCTGCTCAATCCGTGCACGTCACGGTCGTTCACCTACGAGGAGCTGCCGGTCGCCCATCAGCTTATGCACGACAACCTGCATCCCCACGGGAACATGGCGGTGCTGATCGGTGCCCCGGATTTCGGTCTCGGCAAGAGCGGGGCGGCTCCCGTCGCCACCGCGAAAGCGAGCCTGCCCAAGGGCGACGTGCACGATACCGCTCATCCCTATCCGCTCTCGGCGCCGCTGCCGAGCGTTGATCAGACGATCGAGGCGGAATTCAAGGTGTTCGATGACGGCTCCACCGTCCGCGATCACATGCACAAGGGCATCATCGCCTGCAGCAAGGCGGACACGCTGGAGGACGCGGCGCGGATCATGATGGACAACGACGTCCACGCGGTTGTCGTCCTCGACCAGGACAAGGCGGTGGGTGTCGTCTCTCAGACCGACATCGTGCTCGCTCGCCAGGGCCGCTCGCCCGACGAAACGCGCTCGCTCAAGGTCGCCGACTTCATGACCGAGGGCTGCGCCACCTGCGATGCGGCAACGCCGTTGTCGAAGGCGATCACCGATATGCTGCGCCGTCGCATCCATCGTCTGGTGGTCAGCGACGACCAGGGCAAGCCGGTCGGTGTGCTGTCGATGACGGACATCGTCCGCAAGGTCCTCTCCTGAGGCTGGGGCGGCGGCGGGTCGGCGGTTGCGCCGGCCCGCGCGCCGAAACCGGGTCGGGCGCCGCCGGGTCGTTCGTGCGGCGGCGGTTCGCCCGCACCCTGTCGTCCGACGAGAACGGGTCCGGCGGCGCTACGTTGGCGCCCCACCAATGAAAAGATAGCAACGAAAGCCGACGCACCGACGTCGGCGCTAGGGAAGGAGCTCCGCCGATGGACGTCGCTCAGGCCGACAAGAAGACCACCGAATCCAGCATCCTCCTCCCGGAACTGATCGCGACCTGCGTCGATGCGTTTTCCGCCGCTCAGCACCTGCTGGTCGAGGTGCGCAAGGGGGTGTCCGCCCTCGTCGTCCGCGGCGGCCGCCTCGACGGCGAGCTGATCGATCGCCATCAATACGCCGCCCACGGCTACGCCTGGCTCGCCACTTATGTGGCCTCATTGCAGCAGATGCTGGCCTGGGCGGAGCGGCTGGAGGCGGAGGGCGCCCTCAGCGAGCTGGAAACGCTGATGCTGCAATCGGCCTACGGCGAGTATCTGGCGCAGATCGCCGGTGGCGTGCCGATGACCCAGGTGGAGATGGTCCGCCCGCGCGACATGGGGGTCTCCGACGAGGCGCTGCAGGCCTTCCTGCGGCCGTCGGTCGCGACCCTGATCCGCCACGGCAACACCGATGCCGTGCGCATCCGCATCGCCGAATTGATCGCCGACGGCAACTTCGGCAACCCCGGCATCGATGAGACGCTCGGCATGGTCCGCGACCAGTTCCGCCGCTTTGTCGAGGAGAAGGTGATCCCCTTCGCCCACGGCTGGCACGAGCGCGACGAGCTGATTCCGATGTCGATCATCGACGAGATGGCCGAGCTCGGCGTCTTCGGCCTGACCATCCCCGAGGAGTACGGCGGCCTCGGCATGGAAAAGATGGCGATGTGCGTCGTCACCGAGGAGTTGAGCCGCGGCTATATCGGTGTCGGCTCGCTGGGCACCCGCTCGGAGATCGCCGCGGAGCTGATCCGCCTCGGCGGCACCGACGATCAGAAGGCCCACTTCCTGCCCAAGCTGGCGGCCGCCGAAATCCTGCCGACGGCGGTGTTCACCGAACCCAACACCGGCTCTGATCTGGGCTCGTTGCGCACGCGCGCGGTCAAGGCCGGGGACGTCTACAAGATCATCGGCAACAAGACCTGGATCACCCACGCCGCCCGCACCGACTTGATGACGCTGCTCGCCCGCACCGATCCCAACACCAAGGATTGGAAAGGGTTGTCCATGTTCCTCGCCGAGAAGCCACGGGGCACCGACGACAATCCATTTCCGGCGGCGGGGATGACCGGCGGCGAGATCGAGGTGCTGGGCTACCGGGGGATGAAGGAGTACGAGCTCGGCTTCGATGACTTCGAGGTGCCGGCGGCCAATCTGCTCGGCCGTTCGGAAGGCCAGGGCTTCAAGCAGCTGATGGCCACCTTCGAGAGTGCACGCATCCAGACCGCCGCGCGGGCCGTCGGTGTCGCACAGAACGCCCTCGAACTCGGCCTCAAGTACGCCCAGGAACGGCAGCAGTTCGGCAAGCCGATCTTCGCCTTCCCCCGGGTCGCGGTGAAGCTCGCCTGGATGGTGGTGGAAACGATGATCGCCCGCCAACTCACCTACGACTCGGCCCGGCAGAAGGACTCCGACCGCCGCTGCGATATCGAGGCGGGGATGGCGAAGCTGCTCGCCGCCCGCGTCGCCTGGTCCAACGCCGACAACGCGTTGCAGATCCACGGCGGCAACGGCTACGCGCTGGAATATCCCATCAGCCGGGTGATCTGCGATGCCCGCATCCTCAACGTCTTCGAGGGAGCGGCGGAAATCCAGGCGCACGTGGTGGCTCGCGGCCTGTTGTCGGCCCGCAACTGAGGGTCGAAACCCATCAAGGGGGCTGCCGCGCGTGACGACTACCGCGGGCGGCCCCCATCGCGCCATCGGTGACGGGGCCTCGCCGCATCCACCATGACCCGCTCGCACCATCGCCTCGTGCCGCTCGTCGGCCTCGTCTCCCAGTCGATCAAGGAGGAGCTTGCCCGCCGGGCCGTGGATGGCGGCGAGAGCGTCGACCACTTGATCCGGCAAGCGCTCGCCGACTTTCTACGGGTGGACTACGCCACCTTGTTCCAGGTCTCGACGGCCACGGCTGCGGCGCGGGTCGAAGGCCTCGCCACGGGGGAAATGACCGTGGGCGTCCTGCGGACCCACGGCGATCACGGCGTCGGGACCATCGACGGCCTGAACGGCGAGATGGTTATCGTCGACGGTGAGGCGTTCCAGATCCGCGGTGACGGCAGCGTCGCCCGGGCGGAGGACGCGGCGCTGACGCCGTTTGCCCTCGTCACCCGCTTCCGGGCGGAGATCGAGCGGTCCATGGACGAGTGCCGCCGCTACGGCCAATTGCAACAGCAGCTCGATGAATGGCGGTCGTCCGACCGGCATTTCTACGCCATTCGCGTCGAGGGTCGCTTCGAGCGCATCATCGTGCGGGGCGTGCAGCCGGCGACGGAAGGCTTGCCGCCGACGGAGGCGGGCCCGAACCAGGACGAACTGCGCGCCAGCAACATATCCGGCGTGCTGGCAGGGTTCTGGTCGCCGGCGTTCGTCACCGCGGTGGGTGTGCCGGGGTATCATCTGCACTTCCTCGATGCGAGCCGGCGGACGGGCGGCCATCTGGTCGAGGTGAAGGGAAGCAACCTCAAGGTCAGCCTGCAGCGCCTGGACGACTTTCGCGTCTGCCTGCCGGAAACCGCCGCCTACCTTGCTGCCGATCTGCGCCTCGGCCCGGCGACAGAGCACCCGCGAGACGGATGAAGCAGGGCAGCCGGACTCGCAGGCCGGGTTGCAGGGCGCGTGGCGACGCGTTTCGATGAATGAATTTCGATGACCGGCGGCCGCTGCGGCCGTATATTAGAAAGTATGCAGACCATGCTTCCCATCGTCCTCGGTATCGTCATGTTCCTGACGCTGGCGGTGCTGTTCGTCGGCGTTATCGCCTTCGCCTTCTCCCCCGGCCTGAATGCCCGCTACGGCAACAAATTCATGCGCTGGCGGGTGATCCTGCAGGGCGTGGCGCTTCTGGTCTTTGGGTTGATGGTCGCCCTCAGCGGCTCGCCCTGAGCGGAAGCCGTCGAGCGCAGCTCCCCAGCGGAACGCCCGTGTCGATTCCCGTGCGGATGACCCCCGCGGTTTGACCCTGGGCGCGAGCCGACGCATCCCATATAAGGCCATATGGCCCAGGCGGCAGGAGGGACGTGCATGGTCACCTTGACACGCATCTACACCCGCGGCGGCGACGCCGGCGAGACGTCGCTCGGCGACGGCCGGCGGGTGGCGAAGTCCGATGCGCGGGTTGCCGCCTATGGAACGGTCGACGAGACCAACAGCGTCATCGGCCTCGCCCGCCTGTCCACCGAGGGCGAGGTGGACGCCATGCTGGCGCGGATCCAGAACGATCTGTTCGACCTGGGCGCCGACCTCTGTACGCCGTCCGACGGACGCAAGGCGGAAGGGGCGTTGAGGGTCGTCGACGCGCAGGTGGATCGCCTGGAACGGGAGATCGACCGGATGAACGAGTGGCTGCAGCCGCTGAAGTCGTTCATTCTCCCCGGCGGCACCCCGGCGGCGGCGGCGCTGCATCTGGCGCGCACCGTCTGCCGGCGGGCGGAGCGGGAGATCTGTGCGCTCGCCGCGCATGAGCCGGTGAACAGCGCGGCCATCCGCTACATCAACCGGCTCTCCGACCACCTGTTCGTGCTCGCCCGCCATCTCAACGACGACGGTGCCAGCGACGTTCTCTGGGTCCCCGGCGGCAACCGCTGATCTTGGCCCGCCTCGTCGTCGCGGGGGCGCGTCCCGGGGGTGGGACGCGGTCCCCGAGTCTCCTTTGAGTGTCGAGAACTCAGACGTTCATGTAGCCGCCGTCCACCAACAGGTCGGTCGCGGTCATGTAGGAGGAGTCGTCGCTGGCGAGGAACACGGCGGCGGCGGCGATCTCGTCCGGCCGTCCGGCCCGCCCCAGGGGCGCCGCCTGGGTCACGAACCCTTCGAAGCCCTTCAGGGTCTCGGCCGCCAGGCCCATCTTCGCCTGGAACTCGGTCGGGATGAGGCCGGGGCTGATGGCATTGACGCGGATGCCCCTCGGGCCCAGCTCCGCGGCGAAGGAGCGGGCGAGCGAGCGCACCGCCGCCTTGGTCGCCGCATAGACGCTGGACATGGTGAGGCCCTTTTCGCTCACCGCCGAGGCGTTGAGGATGATGCTGGCGCCGGGCCTGAGCAGCGGCAGCAGTCTTTGCACGGTGAAGAAGACACCCCTGACGTTGATGTCGAACTGGGTATCGAAATCGGCCTCGTCGACGGCCTCGATCGACTTGAAGGTGCCGACGCCGGCGTTGGCGAACAGGATGTCGAGGCCGTCAGGGCAGGCGTTGCGGACCGTCGCCGCCAGCATCTCCAGATCCACGAGCGAGCGCACATCGGCGCGGAAGCCGACGACGCCGCGCGCCAGTTCCTGGACCGCCGCCTTCACCCGCTCGTCACTGGCGCCGGTGATCAGCACGCTGGCGCCTTCGTCCAGGAAGCGGTGCGCGGTGGCATAGCCGATACCGGTCGTACCGCCGGTGATGACGGCCGTCTTGCCCGCGAGACGGAGTGAACCGTTGGTTTGTTGCATTCTGTTGTCCTCCCACAGCGGCGATCACCGGTCCCGGACGGATTTGAGACCCGGAGGTCGATCCCCGCCTTCGAAACTCTGGGGGTTCGATCCGCGATCGACCGGACGAGCCGGGACCTTGCCTCTTGCAGGTGGGTCGAGCGGCGAGGGACGCAAGCAATTAGCGGCCGGCCGCCGCCGCAGGCCGGCAAACGTCCGCAGGCCTGCCAACGCCCGCAGCCGCGAACGCGACGCCCGCTTGACCTCGTCCGCCCATCTCCTTAAGTTTGCGCGCTTGGTCCGGGGCGGTTACCGGTTGCCACGGGCGGGGCTTCCCGCGCTGGCGAACGGCCGTAGCAGCGCCCGAAAAGGGGGGCGAGCCCATTCGCTCCGCTCCGGCAGACGACAACGAAAACAACTCATCGCGGGTCCGTCGTCCATGAAGATCCTCGTCGCTATCAAACGAGTCGTCGACTACAACGTCAAAATCCGGGTCAAGGCGGATAAGTCGGGCGTCGAGCTCGCCAACGTCAAGATGTCCATGAACCCGTTTGACGAAATCGCCATTGAGGAGGCGGTTCGTCTGAAGGAGGCGGGCAAGGGGACCGAGGTCGTCGCCGTCTCCATGGGGACGGCCCAGTGCCAGGAAACCATCCGCACCGCCCTCGCCATCGGCGCCGACCGGGGTATCCTGGTGGAGAGCGCGGACGAGCTGCAGCCGCTGGCCGTCGCCAAGTTGATGAAGGCGCTGATCGACCGCGAAAAGCCGGACCTGGTCATCCTTGGCAAGCAGGCCATCGATGATGACTCCAACCAGACCGGGCAGATGTTGGCGGCACTCACCGGCTGGGCGCAGGGAACCTTTGCCTCGAAGCTGGTGGTGGACGGCGGCGAAGCGATGGTCACCCGCGAGGTGGACGGCGGCCTGGAAACGGTCGCCCTGAAGATGCCGGCGGTGGTGACCGTCGATCTCAGGCTCAATACGCCGCGCTACGCGTCGTTGCCCAACATCATGAAGGCGAAAAAGAAGCCGATCGAGACCGTGAAGGCCGCCGATCTCGGCGTCGACACCGCGCCGCGCCTGAAGACGCTAAAGGTGGAGGAGCCGCCGAAGCGCCAGGCCGGCGTCATGGTCAAGTCGGTCGCCGAACTCGTCGATAAACTCCGCAATGAAGCGAAGGTCCTTTAGGATGAGCGTCCTTGTCGTTGCCGATCATGACAATGCCGTCCTCAAGGCGGCGACCCTCAATGCGGTAACCGCCGCCGGGAAGCTGGGCGACGTGCACGTGCTCGTCGCCGGATCCGACTGCGGCGCCGTGGCCGAGGCGGCCGCCAAAGTGGCGGGCGTCGTCAAGGTGCTGCATGCCGATGCGCCGGGTTACGGCCATCCGCTGGCGGAAGCCCTGGCGCCGCTGGTCGCCGGGCTGGCCAAGGGCTACAGCCACGTTCTTTCCGCGGCGACGACCACGGGCAAGAACCTGCTGCCGCGGGTGGCGGCGCTGCTGGACGTGGCGCAGGTCTCCGATGTCACCGCCATCGAGAGCGCCGACACCTTCGTCCGGCCGATCTATGCCGGTAACGCCATGGCGACCGTGCAGTCGGTGGATACGGTCAAGGTGATCACCGTGCGGACGACGACCTTCGACAAGGCGGCGGCCGAGGGCGGCTCGGCGGCCATCGAGACGGTTGCGGCGGCGGATGATCCTCAGCTTTCGCGGTTCGTCGGCCAGGAGCTGACGAAGAGCGAGCGTCCGGAATTGACCAGCGCCCGCATCGTCATTTCCGGCGGTCGCGGTATGGGCTCGGGCGAGAACTTCCACCTCATCGAGACGTTGGCCGACAAGCTGGGCGCCGCCGTCGGTGCCTCGCGGGCGGCGGTCGATGCCGGGTATGTGCCCAACGACTACCAGGTCGGCCAGACCGGCAAGGTGGTCGCCCCCGATCTTTACGTGGCGGTGGGCATTTCCGGCGCCATCCAGCATCTGGCCGGGATGAAGGACTCGAAGATCATCGTTGCCATCAACAAGGACGAGGAAGCGCCGATCTTCCAGGTGGCCGATTACGGCTTGGTCGCCGACCTGTTCCAGGCGGTGCCGGAGCTGTCGGCGGCGCTTGAGAAGGCCGGCTAGGCCGAGGGACATCGCCGGGCCATGGAGATCAAAAAGGTCGGCGTCGTCGGTGCCGGGGACATGGGAACCGGCATCGCCCAGATCTGCACCATCGCGGGACTTTCGGTCTATGTCCTCGAGGCGACCCAGGCCAAGGTGGACGAAGGGCTCGCCCGTATCACCCAATCACTGGAAAATGCCGTCAATCGCGGCCGGATGACCGAGGGCGACGCCGTGGCGGCCCGCGCTCGCGTCACCGGCGGCACCGATTACGCCGGCTTTAGCGATTGCGAACTGGTGATCGAGGCCGCGGTCGAGGACGAGACGGTGAAGAAGGAGATCTTTCGCCACCTCTGCCAGGTGCTGCCCAAGGACTCGATCATCGCCAGCAACACCTCGACGCTGTCGATCACCCGCCTCGGGGCGCAGACCGATCGGCCCGGCCGCTTCATCGGCACCCACTTCATGAATCCGGTGCCGAAGATGGGCTTGGTGGAGCTGATCCGCGGCATTGCCACCGACGAGAGCACCTACCGCGTCCTCCACGACTTCGCCAAAAAGCTGGGCAAGACGCCGATCAGCGCCGAGGATTTCCCGGCCTTCGTCGTCCACCGCATCCTGATGCCGATGATCAACGAGGCGATCTACACCCTTTACGAAGGGGTCGGGTCGGTGGAGAGCATCGATACGGCGATGCGCCTTGGCACCCACCATCCCATGGGGCCGCTGGAGCTGGCCGATTTCATCGGCCTCGATACCTGCCTCGGCATCATGCACACGCTCCACGATGGGCTGGCCGATTCCAAATATCGGCCCTGTCCGTTGCTGGTTAAGTATGTGGAGGCGGGCTGGCTCGGCCGGAAAACCGGTCGCGGTTTCTACGACTATTCTGGCGAGAAGCCGGTTCCGACGCGCTGAAAGCGGCCCGGCCGGGCAGCCGAAATCCCTTGCTGGGGTTCTCACGGTCTGCAATATCTACCCCGCATAAGATGTTGCGTCGCGGCAGATCGCGGGCTGGGGAGCGGGCACCGGCGACGCAGGACGGAAACGTGGAGCCTCTCACTTATAACAATTTTACGGTTCGGCTCGCGGCGTCGGATGCGGATATCGAGGCGGCGCAGCGTCTGCGCTACCGTGTATTCTATGAAGAGATGGCGGCGACACCGACACCCGAGATGCGCGCCCATCGCCGCGACTTCGATGCGTTCGACAGCGTCTGCGATCATCTCCTGGTCATCGATACCGACGCCGGTGGCGGCACCTCGGCGGTCGCCGGCACCTACCGACTGTTGCGCCGCTCCGTCGCCGCCGCCCACGGCGGTTTCTATACCCAGCAGGAGTACGATCTCGACGGCGTGCTGACTTATCCTGGCGAAATCGTCGAGGTGGGCCGCTCATGCGTCGATGCCGCCTACCGCAGCCGCGGCGTCATGCAGCTCCTCTGGCGCGGTCTCGCCGAGTACGTGCGCGTCTACGAGATCCAGCTCATGTTCGGCTGCGCCAGCTTTCCGGGGACCGAGCCGGACGAGATGGGGGCGCAGCTCACCTATCTGCACCACTTCCATCTGGCGCCGAGTGCATTACGGCCGACGGCGCTCGCCCACCTGCATGTTCCCATGGAGCGGGTGCCGCCGGGCGGCCTCGACACCCGGGCGGTGCTCGCCGAACTGCCGCCGCTGATCAAAGGTTATCTCCGGGTTGGCGGCTTCGTCGGCGACGGTGCGGTCGTCGATCACCAGTTCAACACCACCGACGTGTGCATCATCGTTAAGACGGATCAGCTCACCGAGAAGTACGAGAAGCGCTATCGCGTCGATCGGGTGACGAGCGCCGAGCCGGATTCCATCTGATCGTGCGCTGGTACAGGTTGCTCACGGCGCTGCGCGCGATCCCGTTCGTGATCGCTTGCCTGTTGTTCTTCTGGGCTTATGCCATTTGCGTCGGCCCCCTGGCCCGGTTCCGGCGGCCGCTGCAGATCCGCTGGTGCGGCGCCTGCCTATGGTTCACCGGCCTGAAGCTGCGCAGCTACGGCACCCCGGTCACCGACGGGATCGTTCTCTACGTCGCCAATCACGTCTCCTATCTGGACATCCCGGTGATTTCCCGCATCGCCACCGGGACCTTCGTCGCCAAGTCGGAGGTCGCCGGCTGGCCTCTATTCGGTTACGCCGCTCGCATCACCGGCACCATCTTTATCAACCGGGTCAGCGGTGAAGCGAAAACGCAGCGGGAGGAACTGGTGCGGCGGCTGGCCGCTGGCGAGCCCCTGATCATGTTTCCGGAAGGCACCAGCACCGATGGCAGCGGCGTGGCGCCCTTCAAGTCGTCGCTGTTCAGCCTGGCCGAGCACCGGGATCTGCGCGATCGGCTGTTCATTCAGCCGGTATCCATCGCCTACACGCGGGGCCGCGACGGGACCCCCCTCATCGGGCCGCTGCGGGACCGCTACGCCTGGTTCGGCGACGCCTCGCTGGCACCGCACCTGGCGCGAGTGCTGGGCACGCCGGGCGGCGAGGTAGAGTTGCGCTTCCTGGACCCGATCCGGGCCAGCAGCGTCGCCAACCGCAAGCTCCTCGCCTGCCAGGCGGAAGCGGCGGTGAAATCGGGCATCGATGTGTCGTTCGCGCCCTATGTGGGGCCGCCCCCGGCGGTTGCGGACGATGGGACTTCCAGCCGTCAGGCTCACGGATAGAGACGGGCGCGCAGCTTCTGCCTGAGCTCGTCGATGGGGATCAGGCGACCGTCGCACTCGCAATGCCAGAACGCCCAGCCGTTGCAGGCGGTGGCTCCCTGCACCGCGGCGCCGACGCGGTGGATGGAGCCGCGGCGGCCTTCGTGCTCGAGGCTGCCGTCGGCGGCGACGCGGGCGCTGAGCCGCCGGTGGCGATCGGTGAGCCAGTCGCCCGCCTGCAACAAGCCGTGCTCCAGCAGCCAGCCGAAGGGGATCCGCGGCGCTTCCCGCGGACACGGCGTCGCCAGCAGATCGGGGTCCGGTGCCGGATCGACGGCGGCGATGCGGGTTTCGGCCAGCCGCACATAGTCGGCGTCGCGCTCGATGCCGAACCAATGGCGCCCCAGCCGCCGGGCGACGGCGCCGGTGGTGCCGGAGCCGAAGAATGGATCGAGGATGACGTCGCCCGGATTGGACGCGGCGAGGATCACCCGATAGAGGAGCGCCTCCGGTTTCTGGGTAGAATGGGCCCGGCGGCCGTCGCTCTTTAGCCGCTCAGGGCCGGTGCACAGCGGGATCAACCAGTCGGAGCGCATCTGCAGATCTTCGTTCAGCGCCTTCATCGCCCAATGGTTGAACCGATAGCGGGAGCTGGCGTCGCGCGCGCACCAGACCAGCGTCTCGTGAGCATTGGTGAAGCGTCGGCCGCGGAAGTTGGGCATCGGGTTGGTCTTCCGCCAGACGATGTCGTTCAGGATCCAGAACTGCAGGTCCTGCAGGGCCGTTCCTACGCGGAAGATGTTGTGATAACTGCCGATCACCCACAGGGTGCCGTCCGGCTTCAGCAGTCGCCTTGCGGCGGCGAGCCAGGCGCGGGTGAACCGGTCGTAGGCGGCGAGATCGGTGAACTGGTCCCAGGCGTCGTCGACCGCGTCCACCCGGCTGAGGTCGGGACGGTGCAGGGCGTTGCTGAGCTGCAGGTTATAGGGCGGATCGGCAAACACCATGTCCACGGATGCCGGCGGCAGCGTCGCCATCACCTCGATGCAGTCGCCGGTGATCACCCGGTCGCGGGGCAACGGTGGGTGCGTGTCGGCGCCGGCAGGGGAGTCGGTGGGGGACTTCATGGCGGCCGCGTCGTCGCCCATGGCCCGGCTCAAAATCCCGGCAGACAGGCGGCCGCCTCACGCACCGGCCGAAAGCTGGTGCGGTGGTGGCGACAGGGACCGAGGCGGGCGAGGCCGACGCGGTGCTCGGCGGTGCCGTAGCCGACGTTTGTGCGCCAGCCGTAGCCGGGGAACACCTCGGCCAGCTCCGTCATCATCCGGTCGCGGGTGACCTTGGCGACGATGGAGGCGGCGGCGATCGACAGCGACAGGCCATCGCCGCCGATCAGTCCCTGCACCGGGCACGGCAGCACCGGCAGGGCGTTGCCGTCGACGAGGGCCAGCACCGGCAGCGGCCCCAGCGCGTCCAGCGCCCGGCGCATGGCGAGAAAGGTCGCTTGCAGGATGTTGAGGCGGTCGATCTCCTCGACCGAGGCGATGCCGACACCGAGCCGCGCCACGGTGTTGAGCGACGCGAACGCAGTCTCACGTTTGTCGCGGCGGAGGACTTTCGAGTCGTCGATCAGGCGGGCGAGGGAGCGGGCCGGGCGGCGATCGAAGACAACGGCGGCGGCGACCACCGGTCCCGCCCACGGACCGCGGCCCGCTTCGTCGATCCCGGCGACGAGGCCCCCGGCCCGTGCCTCGCGGCTGAAATCCGGCAATCGGACCCCCTCGTCTGCCGTCGCGCCCCGGATCGCCTTTGGTCGGGCTCCGGACGCCTGGAACAGGGAGCCGCGATCGCCCCTTGCCGTCAAGATGAAAGAGCCGGCCCGCGCCATGACGCGGCCGGTGTTCGCATCGGTTGCCATCGACCGCCGCCGCCAGTTACCTTTGCTGGCAACGAAAACACCTTTCGGGGAGGATCGTCCGCCATGCTGTTCGTCATCTTTGGCACCGACAAGCCCGACTGCCTGGCGCTCCGCCAGCAGAACCGGCCGGCGCATCTCGCCTACCTCGATTCTCAGGCCCACCGGATCAAGACAGCCGGCCCGACCCTTGCCGACGATGGAACGATGAACGGCAGCCTGCTGATCGTCGATGTCGCCGACCGGGCGGAAGCCGAAGCCTTCGTCGCCAACGACCCCTACGGCAAGGCGGGGCTGTTCGAAAGTGTCCACATCCGCTTCTGGAAGAAGGTGCTGCCGGCGGAGTAGGGCGAATGGCGCACTGGCTGGTGAAGTCGGAGCCGGACGCCTGGTCGTGGGACGACCAGGTGGCGGCGGGGACGACAAACTGGGACGGCGTCCGCAATTTTCAGGCGGCCAACAACCTGAAGGCGATGCGGGTGGGCGACCGGGCGTTCTTCTATCACTCGGGCGATGTGCGGGCGATCGTCGGCATCGTCGAGGTGACCCGCGCCTACTATCCCGATCCCAAGGACGCGAGCGGCCGCTTCGGCATGGTCGATGTGCGCGTCGTCGCGCCGATGTCGACCCCGGTGACGCTGGCGGCGATCAAGGCGGACGAGCGGTTCGCCCAACTGGCTCTCGTTCGCCAGTCGCGACTGTCGGTGATGCCGATCGACGACGAGGCATGGCGGCGCATCTGCGGGCTCGGCGGCGTCGACGGCTGAGCATCGGCCGCCGAATTTCCGCTGCAACGGTGGCATCTTGCGCCCCGAATCGGGTTGGATCTCGCGCCGGCGCGCCAAGCTGATATAACGCTGATGCCGTTGGACCCACGTCCTGCGCGGCCGATCGCGCGGCTGGACGATTTCGGAAAATCAAAGGGGGCGAACAGCCATCGGCGCGCCGCCCCCGCCTGTTTACGGAGGCGAGATCAATGAGTGGAGCGAGCGCAAAACTGAAGCCGGGCGTCGTCACCGGCAAGGATTACGAAACCCTGGTCGCCTGCTGCAAGGCCGGCAGTTACGCCCTGCCGGCGGTGAATGTCACCGGCACCAACACCGTCAACGCCGTGCTGGAGTCGGCGGCCAAGAACAAGTCCGACGTGATCATCCAGCTCTCCAACGGCGGCGCTCAATTCTACGCCGGCCAAGGCTTCCCGGATAGCGCGCTGGCGAAGGTGCTGGGTGCGGTTTCCGCCGCCCGTCACGTGCACATGATGGCCGAGCACTACGGCGTCTGCGTCGTCCTGCACACCGACCATGCCAACAAGAAGCTGATCCCCTGGGTGGAGGGCCTGCTCGATCACGGCGAGGCGTTCTTCAAGGAGACCGGCAAGCCGCTGTTCAGCTCCCACATGCTGGACCTGTCGGAGGAGCCCATCGACTGGAACTTGGGCGAGTGTGCCCGCATCCTGAAGCGGATGGCGCCGCTCGGCATGAACCTGGAGATCGAACTGGGCGTCACCGGCGGTGAGGAAGACGGCATCGGCGGCGAGTTCGACGAGAGCGCCGACAACGCCAAGCTCTATACCCAGCCGGAAGACGTGCTGCAGGCCTTCGACAGGCTGTCGGAGATCGGCATGTTCTCGGTCGCCGCGTCGTTCGGCAACGTCCACGGCGTCTACAAGCCGGGCAACGTCAAGCTGCGCCCGGAAATTCTGAAGAACTCCCAGGACCTGGTATCCCGCCGCCACAACACCGGCGCCAACCCGCTCAACCTGGTCTTCCACGGCGGCTCCGGCTCCGAGAAGGACCAGATCACCGAGGCCGTGGGCTACGGCGTATTCAAGATGAACATCGACACCGACACCCAGTTCGCCTTCTCGGCGCCGGTCGGCAAGTTCGTCGACGATCATCCGAAGGCGTTCAAGTACCAGATCGATCCGGAAGACGGCACGCCGTTCAAGAAGTACTACGACCCGCGCAAGTGGCTGCGTGACGCCGAGAAGGGCCTGGTCGAGCGCCTGAGCGAGGCGTTCCACGACTTAGGCGCCACCGGCAAGACCCTCGCCGCCTGAGCCGACGCCGGCACGCGATCGCGGAGGGGTGCAAGCCGCCCCTCCGCTCGCGCCGTGGTCGCATTCTGGACGGCTATAGGTGCGAGCCGCATGCGCCTCCGGGTCAGTGATGATCGAGGCAATAGTCACCGCTGGCATAGTAGCCGCCGGGGCAGGTGCCCTTTTCCTTGGGAACGGCATATCGTGATCCCGGCGTCGCCAGGCAATAGTCCCCGGAGTTCATGTAGCCCCCAGGACAGGTGCCTTGGCGTGGTAGCGCGAAGCGGGCGCCGCGCGTCGGCACACAATAGGCGCCGCTGACATAGTAGCCGGCGGGACAGGTGCCGGTGCGTGGCAGCGGCCGTGCATCCGGCTCTGCGCTCACCCCGCCGAAGGACGGCGCCACGATCATCGTTGTGAGCAGCAAGGCAAGCCAAAGGGGCTGGGCCGCCAGACCCCTTCGGCCATCCGCGGCGAGGCGAGACATGTCGCGCGCTCCCTCTTTGCCAGGCATCGCGCGAAGGTACGCGAGGATCGCTAAGATTCTCCTGACGCGATTTTGGTAGGCCCTGCCGCGCAGTCTTCGGGCGATTATCCGTAGCGGAGGAGGGCGGGGCCGTGCTCGCGCAGCCAGGTGCGCGCCGGTTCGGGATCGGCGCCGACCAGGCGGGCACAGGCGGACCAGAATGTGCAGTCGTGGCCGGCGTGGGCCAGGTGCGCCACCTCGTGGGCGCAGACGTAGTCGAGGACGAAAGGCGGCGCCATGATCAGCCGCCAGGCGTAGTTGAGATCGCCCTTCGGCGTGCACGAGCCCCAGCGCGTCCGCATCTCCTTCACCCGCACCCGCCCGAGTGGCCGCGAAGCGTCCCGCGCCAGGCGCGCCGCCTTGTCATGGGAGCGGGCGGTCACTTCGGCGAGGGCTTCTCCCCGCAGCCATCGGCCGAGGGTGGCGGCGATGCGGTCTTCGCAGCCGCCGACGAGGATCGTCCCGTCAACGACGCGGATGCCGCGGCCTCCTGCTTCGTGTGGGGCGGCAATGATCCGGTGCGGTTCGCCGCGGAGGGGAATGGTGGCGCCGGGGACGAACGGCACCCGTGCCGGCCGCCGGTCCAGCATGGCGGCGATCCGGGCTTCGGCGGCGGTCACGAACGCCAGGCCCTCGGCGAGGCGGACCCGGGGCGGCAGGGTCAGGATCAGCGCATCGTCGCTGGCGGCGAAGCGAACGATGAGCCGTTTCGCCCGCGCCTGGCGCCGGACGCGCAGCGGGATCGTCCGCCCGCCCACGTCGATCGTCCGCGCGACCGTTGCCTGCACTCCCGAGATCGCCCGACCGCGCAGGAGCCGTCCGTCCGGTTTCACCATCGCCGTCTTCAACAGGGACGGGGTTCGCTCACGGCCATGGGGCGGTGGCGAAGGGGACGGCGGCCAGCGCTTCGGCCAGGGCGTCGCGGGCGTCGGTGTCGAGGGCGACCAGCGGCGGCCGCACCCGCGCCCAGCCCTCGCGTCCGGCGGACGACGCGAACAGCGCCTTCAGTGCCGCCGAGAGCGGATAGGCGGAGACGATGCGCCGCACCTCCGACAGCGTCGCCTGCACGGCGACGGCGTTTTCCCGGTCGCCGTTGCGCCAGGCGGCATAGACGGCCGCCGCCAGCGGCGCCGCCGCGTTGCAGCAGGCGGTGATGCAGCCGGCGCCGCCGCCTTCCAGCAGCGGCAGCAGCAATTCGTCGGAGCCGGAGAAGACGGCGAATTCGGGCAGCGCTGTGGCCACCGACAGCATGTTGGCGAGGTCGGCCGAGGAATCCTTGACGCCGACGACGGTCTGCGGATAGCGGTCGCTGAGGCGCTCGATCAGCGGGATCGACAGGAACAGGCCGGTCATCTGCGGGAAGTGGTAGAGGTAGACCCGGAGCCGCGCGTCGCCGACCCGCTCGATCACCTCCGAGTAGGAGGCGAACAGCCCCTCCTCCGACACCCCCTTGTAATAGAACGGCGGCAGGACGAGGCAGCCGCCGACGCCGAGCTTGCAGGCATGTGCGGTCAGCGCCACCGTATCGCTCAACGCGGCGCAGCCGGTGCCGGGGAGCAGCACCGCTGCCGGGACCCCGTTGCCCACCAGGTGGTCCAGCAGGTCCATCCGCTCGCCCGCCGAGAACGAGTTGGCCTCACCGGTGGTGCCGAGGATGGCGAGGCCGTCGCAGCCCTGGCGCAGCAGCCAACGGCAGTGCAGGGTGGCGCGGCCGAAATCGGGGGCGAGATCGGCGTCGATGGGGGTCAGCGCCGCGGCGAAGACGCCCTGCAGCCGATCGCCAGCCACGGTCTCGGTTTCAGGGATGGATTGATCGGTGTTCACCGGTCGCTCACCTTGGCCAGTCGACGATGTGGTGCTCCAGCGGGCCGGCGTCGGCCGCGGCGACCGCCCGCCCGCGTACCGAGATGCCGGCGGTGTGGACCAGCTCGGGGTCGCTCGACACCAGCGGGTGCCACCAGGCGAGCTCGCCGCCTTCCGCCAGCACCCGGTAGGCGCAGGTGGTCGGCAGCCAGCCGAAGCGCCGGACGCTCTCCGGGGTCAGCCGCTCGCAGTTGGGAACGAAGCGGCGGCGGTCGGCGTAGCGGCGGCAGCGGCAGCTCTGCAGATCGAGCAGCCGGCAGGCGACATCCGTGTGGCTGATCGTCCCCAGCGGTCCCCACTGCAGCTTTTCGAGGCAGCACTTGCCGCAGCCGTCGCACAGGCTCTCCCACTCGGCGCGCGTCAGCTGATGGAGACGCTTGCGGCGCCAGAACGGCCGCGGATCGGTGGCATCGGACGGGCTGGCTGCGACCATCGGGGCATCGCCTTCTCGGGGCGCGGTTGCGCGCCGGCATCCTATCGGTCCGACCCGTCCCTGTCGATCGGATGGATGCGCTTGATCAGGTGGATGCCCTGTCGATCAGATGAATGAAAGAGCCGGCGACACGGCCGCGGGCGAGGCCGGTCGCGCCCAGGGCGCGGCCGCCGGCATCGGCGATGTGGAATAGAGGATCGCCCGGGCCCTCGCTGATGGTGCGGGCGTAATGGAACTCGTGGCCGCGGAAGCCGGTCCCGGCCGCCGCGAAGCTGGTCGGCTGCGCCAGCACGGCGCGCCGATAGCCCAGGTGCAGCCGCCGATCCGCGAACGAGGTGACCAGCGGCAACAGGCCCGCCATCCGGTGCGCCGCGCCGGCGGCGTCGATCAGCGCCTCGCCCATCACCATGTAGCCGCCGCACTCGCCGAAGACGGCGCCGCCGCGGGCGGCGGCTCCGGCGAGCCCGGCGAGGAAGTGGCCATTGCCGGCGAGCCGACCGGCATGCAGCTCGGGATATCCGCCCGGCAGATACACCGCGTCCGCGTCGGCGGCGGGCGGCTCGTCGGCCAGCGGCGAGAAGAAGGAGAGGGCGGCGCCGGTGGCGTGCCAGCCGTCGATCACGTGCGGATAGCGGAAGGCGAACGCGGTATCGCTGGCGATGGCGATCCTTTGTCCCGGCGGCGGCAGCGGCGCCGCATCGGCAACGTCGGTGGCCGCTATCGCCGACGGCCGTGCCAGCGCCAGCAGCCGGTCGATGTCGATGCCGGCCGCAACCTGGTCGGCGGCGGCGTCGAGGAAGGCGGCGAGACCCTGGTACTCCTCCGCCTGGACCAGCCCCAGGTGCCGTTCCGGTAACGCCAGCCCGTCGTCGCGCGGCAGGCCACCCAGGCAGGCGACGTGGGGCAGCGCCGCCCGGCAGGCGTCGGTTACCATCTGCAGGTGGCGAGGACCTCCGACCCGGTTGAAGACCACGCCGGCGACGCGGACATCCGCCCGGTGGCTGGCGAAGCCCCGCAGCACCGCTGCGGCGCTGGCCGCCTGCGCGCGCACGTCGAGGACGAGCACCACCGGCCAGCCGCTGCGCGCCGCCAGCTCGGCGGTGGAGCCGGCGTCGCCGACCGCGCCGTCGAACAGGCCCATCACCCCTTCGCAGACGATGACCGCGGCGTCCCTCGCTAGGCCGGCGATCAGCCGGTCGAGGATCGCCGGCCGCATCGCCCACGGATCCAGGTTGACGCACGGCCGTCCGCTCGCCGCCCCATGAAAGGCGGGATCGATGTAGTCGGGGCCCACCTTGGCGGAGGCTACGGCGACACCGGTGCGGGCCAGGTGACGGATCAGCGCCAGGGTGAAGACGGTCTTACCGACCCCGGACGACGGCGCGGCGACGATCAGCCCGCCGGCGTTGCCGTCGCCGATCCTGCCGATGCCGATGGTGCCGGCGCCGAACGGGGGCATCGTCAGCGAATCACCGCCTTCAGATCGGTGGCGATTTCCTCCGGCGACTGGCCGTGCCGATAGAAGCGAAGCAGGCGACCGTCGGGGCCCATCAGATAGGTGAAGGTGGAGTGATCGACCACGTAGGCGTTGGGATCGCCCCCCGGTTGCGGCGCCTTCATGTAGAACACCTTGTAGGCTTGGGCCGCCGCCTTCACCTGCTCGACGGTGCCGGTCAACCCGATCAGCCGCGGATCGAAAGCCGCCACATACTCCTTCATCTTCGCCGGCGTGTCCCGCTCGGGATCGATGCTGATCAGGATGGGAACGATCTTCTCCGCCTTGCTGCCCAGCAGCTCCAGCGCCTGGGCATTGCGGGAGAGGGAGGTGGGACAGACGTCCGGGCAATAGGTGAAGCCGAAGTAGACGAGCATGTACTGACCGCGGAACGTCTGGTCGGTGACGGTGCGTCCGTCCTGATCGACGAGGATGAACGGTCCGCCCAGGTCGGGCGCCGCCGCCGGCTCCAGCGCGCCGGCGATCGGCTGGCCGAAATAGCTGCGCGCCGCCAGAAAGCCGACGCCCAGCAGCGCCACCAGCGCCAGGACGACGAAGGCGCCGCGGAAGGGCCGTTTGCTGTCGCCGGTAGGGGCGCCGGCGGCGGTTGGATCGGGGCGTCGGTTCGGTTCGGTGGTCGTCATCAAACACACATCCGGCTGTGGAGGAACGGGGTTTTAGGCGGCCGCGAGGCGCCAGGCGAGATAGGAGAGGGCAACGGCGTTGACCAGCATCAGCACCGGCGCCAGTGTCCGCGCGGGCCCGCGAAAGTGGCTGCCGGCGACGTGGCCGGCGATGCCGACGGCGATCAGCATCGGCACCGTGCCGAGGCTGAAGGCGAGCATGGCCAGCGCGCCGGAGACGGCGCCGCCGGCACTGGCGGCGGCGGCGATCGCCCCGTAGAGGAGGCCGCAGGGCAGGAAACCGAGGACGACGCCGAGGCCGTAGCCGCGCCAGCCGATGGGCCGCGCGAACAACGGTTTCGCCCATGGCTCGATGCGTCGGCTCCACCAGCCGCTGCCGTCGACGCCGGTTACGCCGGGGAGGGCCAGACCGAACCCGCGACAGGCATAGGCGAGAAAGAATAGCGCCGCCAGCGCCAGCAGCGCCGCCGAGAGCCAGCGCCATTGCGTCAACTGGACGAAGCCGCCGGTCAGCGCCGCGACCAGGGCGCCCAGCACCGCATAGGTGGTGGCCCGGCCGAGATGGTACGGCACCAGGGCAGCGCCGGCTAGGCGATGGAACTCGCTCATGCCGGCTGCCGGCACCGCGTCGAGACGGGCGATCGTCTGGGTGACGACGAAGGGACCACACATGCCGGCGCAATGGGTGACGCTGCCGACGAGGCCGGCGACAAACAGGCTCGTCAGCAAACCACCTTGCGTCTCGATTGTCGCCCGGCAGGCGGCCAGTACCGGCGCCAGCTGGGCATGGAAGAAGGCAGGCTCGTCGATCACGATCGTTGATCAGGCATACGGATCCCCCACCCGCGGGCGATGGCCGATAGCGGATGTGGGCCTAAACTTGGGGGGAATCGGCCGCTTGTCAAATTCGACGGCGGCAGGGGGCCGACGGCGTTAGAGTGATCGCCATGAACGATGGCCCCCTCGAAGGCGACGATGACAAAGCCGACGCAGGCGATGCGGGCGCGGGTCACGCCGGCTCGGCCGGCCGGCCGCTCCGCAGCGGCTGGACCACCGGCACCTGCGCCGCCGCCGCCGCTGCTGCCGCCTGGCAGGCGTGGCTGACCGGCGGCTTCCCGGACCAAGTGACGGTGCGCCTGCCGCGCGGTGGGACGGCGACGTTGCCGCTGGCGCGGGCCGAACTGGGCCGGGAGCAGGCCTTGGCCGGCGTCATCAAGGATTCCGGCGACGATCCGGACGTGACCCATGGCTGCGAGGTGGTCGTTACCGTGGCCCCGGCGCCGCCGGGAGCGGGGATCGTCTTCCGCGGTGGCGAAGGGGTGGGGCGGGTGACGCTGCCCGGGTTGCCGCTCGCGGTCGGCGAGCCGGCGATCAATCCCGGCCCGCGGGCGATGATCGCCGACGCGCTCGCCGCGGTCGCCACGATGACGGGTGAGGCGATGACGCGGGGGGGCGCGACAGGACCGGGACCCGCGGCCGGCCCTGACGTAATCGTCACCATCGCCGTTCCGGGTGGCGAGGCGCTGGCCACGCGGACGCTCAACGGGCGCCTGGGAATCCTGGGCGGTCTTTCCATCCTCGGCACCACCGGGATCGTGGTGCCGTTTTCCTGCGCCGCCTGGATTCACTCCATCCATCGCGGCATCGACGTCGCCCGTGCCGCCAGGCTGGCCCACCTGGCGGCGGCGACGGGCTCCGTGTCTGAGGCGGCGGTCCGCGCCCTCTACGGCCTTCCCGAGCTGGCGCTGATCGACATGGGCGATTTCATCGGCGGCACGCTCAAGTACCTGCGCAGCCATACGGTGCCGCGGCTGAGCCTCGCCGGCGGCTTCGGCAAGCTGGCCAAGCTGGCGCAGGGGCACCTTTACGTGCACTCGTCCCGGTCGCGCATCGACATCGAGCGCCTCGCCGGGGATATCGCCCGGCTGGGCGGCGACGGGGCGACGGTGGCGGCGGCGCGCCAGGCGGTGACGGCTGCCCAGGTGCACGCCATCGCCGGCCGTGCCGGCGTGCCGCTGGCCGCACACGTGGCCGGGGAGGCAAGGCGGTTGGCGGCGGAAGTGCTGGCGGGAGCGGACATCGACGTCGAGGTGCTGGTCTATGACCGCCAGGGGCGACTGCTGGCGCGCAGTCCCTGGGGCGGGAAGGGGTGACGGCCGGCGATGCCGGCTAGGCTCCTCATCCTGGGTGGCACCGTCGAAGCGTCCCGGCTCGCCGCGGCGGCCGCCGCGCGCTTCGCCGGGCTGCAGGTGATCGTCTCTCTCGCCGGGCGGCTGCCGGCGCGGCTGCCGCCACCGGGATGCCGCGTCCACCGCGGCGGGTTCGGTGGCGAGGATGGCCTCGCCCACTACCTGACCGACGCCGGCATCGATCTCGTCATCGATGCCACCCACCCGTTCGCCGCCATCATCTCCCGTCACGCCGCTGCCGCGTGCACGACCGCCGGTGTACCCCGGCTGCTGTTGCTTCGGCCGCCGTGGTCGCCGACGGCGGAGGATCGCTGGGTCCAGGTGACGGCCGCGGCGGCGGCGGCGGCCCGCGTTCCCGCCCTCGGTCGCCGGGTGTTCCTCACTACCGGCCCCGGCAGCCTGGCACCGTTCGCCGCGTCGGCCGCCGCCGCGGATCTCTGGTTCCTGGTTCGCCTGTTCGAGCCGCCGTCGGCGCCGCTGCCGCTGCCCCGGCATCAGGTCGTCGTCGCCCGGCCGCCATTCGAACTGGCCGACGAGGTGGAGCTCCTGCGTCGTCACGCCATCGACGTCGTGGTCAGCAAGCAATCGGGGGGACCGCTGCAGGCCAAGCTGCATGCCGCGGCGCGGTTGGGACTGCCGGTGGTGATGATCGTCCGGCCGGCGAAGCCCGAAGGAGACCGGGCGGCGGACACGGACGCCGCGCTCGCTTGGCTCGCCGCCCGGCTCGGTCCTGCTCCGGGCGGGGCGGCGAGTTAGTCGAGGACGCGACCGGCGACGGCGTCGAGGCGGGCCAGCAGCGCCGGATCGCGGGTGCCGGGTGCGGTGATCAGGGCGGTGGCCAGCGCCGTGTGGCAGCCGTGCGGGCAGCTGTCCCGGCGTCCCGCCAGCCGTCCGGTCACCGCGGCGACCAGCTCCCGCCCCCGATGGGCGTTGTCCTTGAGGACGGCGATCAGCGCCTCGACGGTGACGCTGGCGTGCTCCGGATGCCAGCAGTCGAAATCGGTGACCATGGCGACGGTCGCGTAGCACATCTCCGCCTCGCGGGCGAGCTTCGCCTCCGGCATGTTGGTCATGCCGATGACATCGCAGCCCCAGGCCCGGTACAGGCGGGATTCGGCCAGGGTCGAGAACTGCGGCCCTTCCATGACCAGATAGGTGCCGCCGCGCACTTTCGGGATGGCGAGGGCGGCGAGGGTGTCGGTGAGCGCATCGCCGAGGCGGGCGCAGACGGGTTCCGCCATGCCGACGTGGGCCACCATCCCCTTGTCGAAGAAGGTCTTGGCGCGGGCGAAGGTGCGGTCGATGAACTGATCGACGACGACGAAAGTGCCGGGCGCCAGATCTTCGCGCAGGGAGCCGCAGGCCGACAGCGAGATGATCTCGGTGACTCCGCAGCGCTTGAGGGCGTCGATGTTAGCCCGATTGTCGATCGCCGAGGGCGGAATCGGATGGCCGCGGCCGTGGCGGGGCAAGAAAACCAGCTTCTGGCCGTCGCGGAAACCGATGAGTAGTTCGTCCGACGGCTCGCCCCACGGCGACTCCACCCGCTGCCAGGCAGCCCCGGTCAGCCCCGGCAGCTCGTAGAGACCGCTGCCGCCGATGATGCCGATCACCGGGGGGGTTCCCGGCCGCGACGGCGCACCGCCGGTCGCCGACTCTGTCGCCATCGCTTGCGCTCCCTCCGCCGATCGGCCGGATCGGTGCTGATCCGGGCCTGCGGGCGAGTGAAGCAGCTCACCGGTGGCGGCGCAACCGGCGAAGGGAAGGCGGGTAGGTGAGACGGGGAGTTATCGAGGACAGTCGAGTCTAGCCGGTGAGTGGCCGCGCCAGACGGTCGAGGGCGGTGGACATCCGGTCGTCGATCGCGCCACGAAAGCGGAAATGATCGATGCGCGGCCGCTCGCTGCCGCCGGTGGCGGCGAGGCGGGTGTCGGCCAGCCGTTCCAGCAGCACCCGGCAGCGGCCGTCATCGGTGGTGAGCTGGCATAACAGATCGAACGTCCGTGGACCGAGCCGGCCGTCGATGGCGCATCCGCGCGGCTCGGTCGCCACCATCGCCCGCTGGACGAGGCGGGTGCCGCCCCGGCCGCCGTGGCGGAACAAGGTGTCGGCGAACGCGGCGGCGGCGGTGGCGGTGCCCACGCGCGGGAAGGCGTGATGGCCGCCGATCGTCCGCAGCGCATTGTCGAAGTACGCACGATAGGCGGCGGCCCGCTGCTGTACGGAGAGCCGCCGTGGCGCCGTGCCGGGCGAGATGCCGGTCAGCCGACCGGCGGCAACCAGCGCGTTCACCGTCGCCGGCAGCAGGCCGCTCGCCGCATGGCTGCGCGAATCCTCCTGCAAGCCACCCTCGGCGGCAAAGATCTCGTGATAGGCGCGCGCCTCTTGCGCCGAGATCGCCGGCAGCCCGGTCACCGCCGCCGTCCAGGCGGTCCAGGCGGTCCAGGCGCCCGGCTGGGCGGCGAACACCGCCCGTCGATAATCGGGTACAGGAAAATGATCCCCGCCCGAAGGCGCGAGGGGGGCAGGCTCTTCGGGCGGGGCGCCGGTCGCACGCTTTGCCTCGGCGGCCGGACTTTCCGGATTCTGTGGCGGAATGATAGGGGACACGGTGTCTCCAAGGGGGGCCGCGGCGGCGACCGCCTTCGCTTGCCGGGTGAAGTCGCTAACGAAAGACATAACACAATATAGGCTAAAATTCCTAGAAAAATATGCCTGTGATCCCGTCGGTTGCGCTCGCCGCCGATCGGCGCTTATCTCGATCGGATGGTTGGGATTTCGCGCCGACTCTCGTGTGCCCGTGTCGTGGCCTTACGGCCGGACGGCCGATCCCTCGCGCCCGGCGCCGGGTGGGTGGGCATCGTCGGTTGGCGATGGCCGGCACCGTCGTTGCTGTCGATGGCCTTGGCGATCACCCTTTCGTTCGCCGATGCGGTGTCGGCGACGGCGGCGCCGCCACATGCGGCATCGTCAACAGCCGGCGAGGGGACGGGCGGGGCCAAGGACGTTCGCATCGAGCGGGGCCGCATCTCCGTCGATGTCGGCGTGGTCCCGATGGCAGACGTGCTGACCACCGTCGCCCGCGATCTGAGTACGGAGGTCCTCGTTCGCGGCGATCTCGGCCAGACCAAAGCGCAGACGTTTGCCGATCTGCCGTTGGTCGACGGCCTGGAACGGCTGGTCCAGCCCAATAATCTGTTGGTCGAGTTTGCGCCGCCGCGCACCGGGGTTGCGCCCCGCATCATGCGCATTCGCGTCTTCGGCCTCGGCGCCGGCAACGACACGAGGCTGCAGCCGGTGTCGCTGACCGAGACGGGCGACGGGGCGATGGAGGCAGCCCGGACGTCGGCGGCGGCCGGCCGTTTCGACGGCAATCTCGGCTGGAGCTATGACGATCCGACCCGCTTACCGCCGCTGGCGCAGCGGGTACGTCGCGTCGGCGGCATTTATGCGGTCAGCGGTGAGAGTGGTCTCGATGCGTTGCGGACGGTGCTCAATTTCGACCCGGACACGGCGGTGCGGAGCGCCGCGGTGCGGTCCGCCGCCGCCTTTCGCTACCAGGATGCGCTGCCGCTGCTGCAACAGGCCCTCGTCGATGCCAGCGGCGATGTCCGGCTTGCTGCGGTCAGCGCCATCAATCCCGATCCAAGCGAGCCGCCGATGTTTCTGGTCGATACGATCGGTAATGAGGAAGAAGACCCACGGGTCCGGCTGACGGCGCTGGAACGGCTCGGCCGCTTTCGCGACGATCAGCAGGTGCAAGATGTCCTGAGTGACATCGCCCAGTCGGACGATCCCCGTATCAGCCAGGCGGCCCAGGCGCTGGTGGATGGGGACCGCTAGCGGGTCTCTTCCGGCTGCATGAGCTTATGCAGGTGGACGATCACGTACTTGATGTTCGCATGATCGACGTGACGCTGGCTGACGCCGCGCCAGGCCTTGAGCGCCTCTCCATAGCTGGGGAAAATGCCGACGACGTCGAGGGCCTGGGTGTCCACAAACTCCAGACCCTGAGGGTCACGCACCTCGCCCCCGAAAACGAGGTGCAGCAGCGGCACGGCAGTCATCAGCGATCATCCGGTAGCGAACGGAGGCCTTAGGGCCAGCGAGAAGGGGCGAAGCGACGGTCGCGGCGGAGCGCGTGGCTCAGCCCACCTCTTTCTTGCCGAGACCGATCTTCTTGGCGAACTCCGAACGCTGCCGGGCGTAATTGGGCGCCACCATCGGATAGTCGGCGGGCAGGTTCCACTTCGCCCGATAATCCTCCGGTGTCATATTGTAATTAGTCCGCAGATGGCGCTTCAGCATCTTCAGCTTCTTGCCGTCTTCCAGACAGATGATGTAGTCAGGGGTGACCGAACGGCGGATCGGCGCTGCCGGTTTCGGATGATCGGCTGTCGTTTCGACCTCATCGCCTTCCAAAGAGGTGAGCGAGTTGAAAACGCTGTTGATGATCTCTGGGATCTGGGTAGTCGCCACCTGATTATTGCTGAGATACGCAGCAACAACGTCTACCGCCATTCTAAGAAGATCATCCCGGGCTGCTTTTTCGCTCATTTGCTCGCTCATTGCAGGACTACCAACAACAATTGCCAACAGACAAAAAGCTGTATTCGCCGAATCAGCCGCTGTGTCAAGAGACATCTATGTCTGATCTGTCGGCAGACCCTCGTTTTGTCGCGATTCGTCACCGACACCGCTCGCACCGCAGTCACCGCCGGGTGCAGGCCACCGCCAGCGAGGGAAACAACCTCGCCGTCGCCGACCTCGGCAGCGTAGCACCAAATTGTTGCGGCTGAAGTGGCTCCGGGATTGTTCGCCATCTTCGATTGGGGGACAATTGCCGGGAGCAAGCGACATTGCCAAACCCGCCGAAGGAGTTGCAACGGGACGTGTCACAGGATCTGCCGGCCGAGCTTGCGCGCATTCTTGCCGAGCATGCGGATCAACAAGGTGCCGCCGGCCTTTCTTACGCCCGCGCGCTCGATGCCGTTGCCGGCGCTTTCGCGGCGCCGACGGCAACGCTGCATGTGATCGATGCTGCCAGTGATCCGCTTCGCCCCGATCTGATCGCCGTCGCCGATCGCGGCTTGCCGGAGGCGGTGCGCGTCCATACCCGTCGCATCCCCTACGGCCGCGGCATGGCCGGGATCTGCGCCGAGCGCCGGCAGCCGGTCACCGTCTGCAACCTGCAAACGGACGCATCCGGTGTCGTTCGTCCGGGAGCGCGTGAGACCGGCGTCGCCGGCGCCATCGTCGTGCCCCTGTTCGCGCCGAGCAACGATCGCCTGATCGGCACCCTTGGTATCGGCAAGACCGGCGAGCACACATATACGGAGGGTGAGCAGCAGCTTCTCGCCGCCTGCGGCGCGGTGCTGGCCGAAGCCCTGGCCGCAGCCTTGGCCACCGGCCGGCCGCTGCCGGTCGACGGCGGATAGTGGCGGTTGCCGGCTGGGCGGCAAAGACGGCATGGACGATAATGCCGGGCGACCGGAGAGGCATGTGCCGGATACTCCTGTGATCGGCGAGTCGGTGGCGGCGGCGGACGGGGTGCATCACAGCCGGATCACCGTCGCCTTCGACTACCCGGTGCACTTCACCACCGGCCTGTTTCACCCCGACAACCCGCTGCTGAGCCAGGTGGTCGGCCGCCGCGAACCGCAGCGCCGTCACCGGTTGCTGGTCGCCATCGATTCCGGGGTGGAGCGGGCGCGGCCGGATCTGGCCGCGCGCATCGCCGCCTATGGCGCCCGCCACGGCGGAAAGTTGGAGATCGTCTGCCCTCCGCTCGGCGTCGAAGGCGGTGAAGGCTGCAAGAAAGACTCCCGGCACCTGCAGGCGCTGCTGGCGGCGCTGCACCGTCATCACATCGACCGCCAGTCGTTCGTGCTCGCCGTCGGCGGCGGCGCCGTGCTCGATCTGGTGGGCTTCGCGGCGGCGATCACCCATCGCGGCCTGCGGCTGATCCGGGTGCCGACGACGGTGCTCGCCCAGAACGACGCCGGCATCGGCGTCAAGAACGCCGTCAACGCCTTCGGCTGCAAGAACTTCCTCGGCACCTTCGCGCCGCCGTGGGCGGTCCTCAACGATCTCGACTTCCTCGAAACCCTAGAGCGGCGCGATCGCATCGCCGGTTTGGCGGAGGCGGTGAAGGTGGCGCTGATCCGCGATGCCGGATTTTTCCGCTGGCTGGAGGACGAGGCCGAGGCGCTCGTCGGCTTCGAGCGGCCGGCGACGGCGGCGATGATCCGCCGCTGCGCCGTGCTGCACCTCCGCCACATCGCGGAATCGGGCGATCCCTTCGAGTGCGGCAGCGCCCGACCCCTCGACTACGGCCATTGGGCGGCGCACAAGCTGGAGGGGCTCAGCGAGCACACGATCCGCCATGGGGAAGCGGTCGCCTTCGGAGTTGCCCTCGATACCTGCTATGCCGCTTTGTCCGGGCGGCTTGCTGCTGGCGAGGCGGAGCGGGTCTGCCGCCTGTTGGAGCGGCTGGGCTTTCGGCTGTGGCATCCCACTGCGGATCGGGTGGACGCGGCCGGGAGGCCGCTACTGCTGCAAGGCCTCGACGAATTCCGTGAGCACCTGGGCGGCGAGTTGACCATCGGCCTGTTGTCGGAGATCGGCGATGCGCGTGACGTCAACAGCCTCGACGAGGCGCTGATCCGCCGCTGCCTCGCCGACCTCAGGCAAAGGGATGCGACCGCCGGCAGTGGTCCGCAACCGGGGTCCGAGCGGTGAGACTGAGCGACGGCACGCACCTCGGCTACTGCACCAACATCCATGTGGGCGAGAGTTGGGCGGAGGTGCGGAGGATCCTCTATCGCGAGATACCACGGGTGCGCCGGCGCCTGGGCCGATCCGGGCCGTTCGGCGTCGGCCTCCGGCTGGCGGCGGCGGCGGCGGACACCCTGAGCGAGGACGCCACCGCCTTCGCCCAGTTGACGTGCATCCTCGCCGAGCACGACCTCTATGTCTTCACCATCAACGGCTTCCCGCACGGCGCCTTCCACGCCACCCGGGTGAAGGAAAATGTCTACCGTCCCGACTGGGGGGAACCGGAGCGACTGCGCTATTCGAACCGGTTGGCCGATCTCCTGGTCCGGTTGTTGCCGGAGGGAGGGATCGGCAGCATCAGCACGGTGCCGGGGGCGTTCAAGCCGCGCGCCGCCACCGCCGATGCCGTGGACGCCATCGCCCATGGGCTGATCCGCCATGCGGCTCATCTCGTCCGCCTGCAGCGGGAGACCGGCCGCACCGTCGTCCTCGCCCTCGAACCGGAGCCCTGCTGCCTCCTGGAAACCGTGGACGAGACGGTCGCCTTTTTTCAGGACCGGCTGTTTGTCGCCGCCGCTGTCGAGTTGATGGTGGCCGAGACCGGACTCGATGCTGCTTCGGCGGAGATGGCCCTTCGCCGGCATCTCGGGGTCTGCCTCGATGCCTGCCACGCCGCCGTCGAGTTCGAGGACCCGCTGACCGCCGTCGACCGCCTGCAGGCGGCAGGCATCCCCATCGCCAAGCTGCAGCTCAGTTGCGGCCTTGCGGTGACGCCGGTGACCCCTGAACGTGTTGCCGCGCTCGCCGCGTTCGGCGATTCCGTCTATCTGCACCAAGTGGTGGAACGGCGCGGAAAGAAGAACCGAGCCGATCTCGTCCGCTTTCTCGACCTTCCGGATGCGCTCGCTGCCTTCGATCCGACCATTGCCCGGGGGACGGGCGCCGGTGGGATTGAAGGGGGCGAATGGCGGGTACATTTCCATGTGCCCATTTTCCGGGCCGAGCTGCCGCCCTTCTTCAGCACCCAAAATTTCCTCGCGGCGTTGCTCCGCCGCCACCGGCAGCAGCCGATCGCGCCGCACCTGGAGGTGGAGACCTATACCTGGGACCTGCTACCGGCCGCCTTCCGCGACGACGACACCCCGACCGCCATCGCCCGCGAACTTGCCTGGGTGCTGGAGCGGCTGGGGCAATGACCGGACGCGACGCCCTGGTCCTCGGCCGCGTCTCCAACCTGCCGACGGTGTGGAGCAACGTTCTGGCGGGCATGACCCTGGCGGTCGGTGCCCTAGACACTGACGTTTTCCTGCTGGCGGCGCTGTTGCCGGCGCTGTCGCTGGCCTACGTCGCCGGCATGTACCTGAACGATGCCTTCGATTTGGCGATTGACCGCCGCGAGCGGCCGGAGCGACCGATCCCGTCGGGTCGCGTCGACCGCAGCACGGTGTTCGCGGCCGGGTTCGCCCTGCTCATCGCCGCCCTCGTCCTCCTGGCGCTGGTGGGCTTCGCCGGCGTGACCGGCGGGCCCGTCTGGGCGCCGTTCGCCGCCGGAACCGTTCTCGGCGTCGCCATCGTCGCCTACGACGCCTGGCACAAGACCAATCCGCTGGCGCCGGTGCTGATGGGGCTGTGTCGAACGCTCGTCTATATGACCGCCGCGCTCGCCTTCGCGCCGCTGACGGCGACCGTCATCGTCGGCGCATGCGTGCTGTGGGCGTACCTGATCGGCCTCACCTACGCGGCGAAGGAGGAGGCGCTGAACCGCATCGGCCATACCTGGCCGCTGGCATTCCTCGCCGCTCCCGTCGTTTATGCATTACCCATCGCCGCGGGGGGCCTCCTCGGCGCGCTGCTGCTCGTCACCTTTATCGCCTGGACCGGCATCGCCGTGCGCCGGCTGTTCCGCCGCCGGCCGGGAGACGTGCCGCGGGCGGTGGCGGCGCTGCTGGCCGGCATCTGCCTCGTCGATGCGCTGGTCATCGCCGGGCAGGGGCGGCCGGGGCTCGCCCTCGTCGCCGTCGCCCTGTTCGCGCTGACCCTGGTCGCCCAGCGGTTCATCCCCGCCACCTGAGCTCAGCAGCCGAACACGTGGGCGAGGATCAGATCCCTGACCCCGGTTGCCGCCAGCGGCCCGTCGCCCGCCGCCTGGCGCAGCAGGTCCGGCTCCGACGAGACGATCAGCGGCCCGGCAGCGGGATCGTCGGTGGGGCGGCCGTGCGATCCCCTGACCAGGAACGGATCCAGCGGGATCACGTCCAACAGCGTCCGGAAGCCCATCGCCCGCTTCGCCAGCCGCCAGCCGACGGCGAGCCGGGGCGCGCGCAGGCGGGGATCGAGGAACAGCTCCACCGGGTCGTAGCCGGGCTTGCGGTGGATATCGACGGTCCGCGCGTAATCGGGTGCGCGCCCGTCCTCCAGCCACCAGGGATAGGCGAACCAGCGATCGGCCCGGCTGACGGCGACCAGTTCGCCCGCCCGCGGATGATCGAGGCCGCCTGCCCGCTTGCCCTCGGCGTCGAGCACCGTCTCCACCCCGGCGAGGCCCTCCATCAGCGCCTTCACCGGGGCGATGTCGGCGCGGTCGCGCACGTAGACGTGGGCGATCTGGTGATCGCAGACGGAGAACGCCCGCGACGCCCCCGCATCCAGCAGCTCCCGGCCGCGCTCGTTCCGCAGCGCCAAGAGGCCGGCCTGGCGCAGCGCCCGGTTGGGCAGCGTCGCGGCGGAGACGGGGGTGATCCCGTACTCGGAGAGCACGATCACCGCGGCCTGGGCGTGCTCCGCCATTTCGATCAGCGAGCCGGCGAGCGCGTCGACATCGTGCAGCGCGTCGGCGATGCGGGGATCGTCGGGGCCGAGGCGCTGCAGGTCGTAGTCCAGGTGCGGCAGGTAGACCAGGGTCAGCGTCGGGGCGAACTGGCTGAAGACGACTTGCGCGCAGTCGGCGATCCAGCGGCTGGAGACGATGCCCGCCATCGGTCCCCAGAAGTGAAACAGCGGGAACGGCCCCAGGCGCCGGTTGAGATCGTCGCGCAGGTCGGCGGGACGGGTGTGGATGTCGGGGATCTTACGGCCATCGGCGGGATACATCGGCCTGGGCGTCACCTGGATGTCCGCCCGGCCGTACATGTTGTACCACCAGAACAGGTTGGCGACGGTGAAGGCGGGATCGCGCCGCTTGCCCGCGTCCCACACCGGCTCAGCCTGGACCAGGGCATTGCTCTGGCGCCAGAACATCACCTCCGCCAGCTCGCGGAAATACCAGCCGTTGCCGACGATGCCGTGATCGCGGGGCAGACGGCCGGTGAGAAAGGTGGACTGCACCGAGCAGGTCACCGCCGGCGTCACCGTCGCCAGCGGCCGCATGGCGCCGCGATCGGCGAGGCGACGGAGGTTGGGGGTGGCGTCCCCCAGCAGCGCCGGGGTCAGGCCGACGACATCGAGGACGAGCGTTCGGCGCATCGCCGCCACCTGGGACTGCTACTCGATGATCGCCGGCTCTCCCGGCGCCGTCTCGACCAGCGGTTCCTGGCCGCGCAGGACGGTGTTGCCCTCGAACAGGGTCCGCTGATCGATCGCCGGTGGATCGAGCCAGTCGCTCTCCTGCATCTGACCAGTCTGGCCGTAGGCGGCGAGCGCGTTGGCGTAACAGGCGCGTCGGATATGGTCGGCGGCGATGCCGCGCTCGGCCATCAGCGCCGCCGTCTTCGGCACCGCCAGCGGATCGGAGACGCCCCAGTCGGCGCTGGAATCGACGATGATCCGCTCGCTGCCGTAGCGGCGGACGATCTCCACCATGCGCTCCGAGCCCATCTTCGTCTTCGGATAGATGGTGAACGCCGCCCAGAAGCCCCGGTCGAGCACCTCTTGCACCGTCTCCTCGTTGTTGTGGTCGATGACGACGCGCGCCGGGTCGAGGCCGTGCTCTTCGCAGACGTCCATGGTCCGGCTGGTGCCGCGCTTCTTGTCCCGGTGCGGGGTGTGCACCATCACCAACATGTCGAGTTCCCGTGCCAGCTCCAGTTGCTGGCGCAGGTAGCGGTCCTCGGCGTCGGTCTGCGCGTCGTAGCCGATCTCGCCGACGGCGACGACGCCGTCCTTCGTTAGGTAACGGGGCAGCACCTCCATCACCGCCTCGGCCAGCGCTGGGTTGTTCGCTTCCTTGGAGTTGAGGCCGATGGCGCAATAGTGGCGGACGCCGAACTGGCCGGCGCGGAAGCGCTCCCAGCCCGCCAGCGACGACAGGTAATCCACGTAGGATCCCGCCGAGGTGCGCGGCTGACCCACCCAGAAGGCGGGCTCGATGATGGCGACGATGCCGGCCGCCGCCATCGCTTGGTAGTCCTGGGTGGTGCGGACGCTGGCGTGGATGTGGGGATCGATGAACCGCATGCTCGCTGTCCTTGCTGGGCCGGCTCGCTCGACGCAAACGACCCTCCGGCTCGGGGCTGATGACTGGCGCGGCTATGATGTAGGGGCGGCGGCGAGCGCTGCCCAGCCCAGCCGGCCCGCCCGCGCGTCGCGGCCGAGGTCGCCCGCCGCGTCCAGCAGCGCCCTGGCGTCGGCGCGGGGCGAGGCGGCGAGGGCCAGCGCGGCGGCGGCCCGCTCATGGGCATCGGCGCTCGCCAGCACCCGGGCGAGATCGGCGATGGCGGCCTCGTCGGCGAAGCGGCCGACGCAGCGCCACAGCTCCCAGCTCACCTTGCGCCCCGCCGCCCAGCGCTCGTGCGCGTAGTCGCAGAGCATCCGCGCCAGCTCCGGGTTCTGCCGCGCGTCCAGGCCCTGGATCGGATCGAGGGTACTTTCCACGAACAGCGCCTTGAGGACGAGATGGTTCCAGGCGGCTTCGGAGAACCGTTCGGCGGGGTAGGGATTGCGCTGGGCGACCGCCTCGAACACCGCCTTCATGTTGGAGCGAGCGCCTTCCTCGGCGCGGGCGACGTGCGCCGCCGGGTCGGGATAGAGGGGCAGGCCGCGGTAGAAGGTGACCAGCTCGCTCACGTCGGCAGTGACAAACAGCTGTTCGAGGACGGAGGTGAACCCCGGCCGCGCGGCGCGGGCGAGGAGCAGCAGCAAGCGTCCCGCCTGGTCCAGCGACCAGCCGCGTGGGTCCCAGCCGGGGCGGGCGGCATCGGCGGCGGCCAGGTCGTCCGCCGTCAGCGCCAGATCCGCCTTGCCCAGTCGCCGCGGCACCAGCCCCAGCGCCACGAACAGCGCCCGCTCACCGGTCTCGTCGCCCGCCGCGATCCGGTCGGCGGTAGCGGACAGCCATGCGACGGCATCCACCGTCCCCTGCCGCGTCACCCACCCGCGCAACACCGGTTCTATCGTCGCCAGGTCCACGCTCAGCTGTAAGACGTCTCCCACAACAAACCTTAGGTCTCGAACGCGGTGCGCGGAAGGTTGGATTGGCGGATGATCGACAGCAGGGTGCCGATGCGAATCTCCCTATGGTCGGGCACCGGGACGGTACAGATCCCTTCTGGTGTGACCTTCTGCATGACGATGTGGCTTCCCCGTCTGCGGACCTCTTCGAAGCCATGTTTTGCCAGGATAATGCAGACCTGCCGCCCTGACAGGAGCGGCAGTCTAGCCAACGGCCACCTCGACCTGGGTGATGAACAGCTCACTCTTGAGTCGTAAACGGAGTTCGTCGGCGGAGGCACATTCAAAGAACAACTCGAGGGCTTCCCTCAGATTGTCGCGGGCGTCCTCAACGGAATCGCCCTGACTGGCAATGTCCAGTTCGGGGCAGAAAGAAACATAGCCGTTTCCTTCGCGTTCGATGATCGCTGTGAGCTTCATTATTGCCTCTCCGTCCACAAATTTTTTACCTCGAACCGCCGCCATTTCAACGAGGACACTTCCAGCAAGTTCTCACCTGATAAAATATAAACATAAGAAAACTCACACGAACCTGCTATCGAACAAAGATACTGTGCAGCGAGTTCAATATCAACATCGGGGAGGGGCCAATTATCATAAATCAGAAGCCAATCCTCGTTAAATCTATTAAAATATTGCATCCTAAGCTTGTCGGTCTTTTGACCTATAAAATAAGCCATAGCCTCGGCCCACTCACGCTCAACGGAGTCACCCGACCATCCGTTACCAGGCTCGTTGTCTTTGATTTCCTGGCACAGTTTTTTACGGGTCTTTTTCGCCTCTCCGGGTGAGTAGCGGGAGATATAATGCCACCCATGCGGACCATTCTCATTACGTATCGCGGTTTTGTGTGCGTCATTTTTAGGAACCGCTTCTGTGATCTCGATACCGATGCAGGTCGTACCTAATGTTAGCAGCAAATCAGGCCGCTCTCTTTTGGAAAGGGAGATCGGGTACCGCAAAACATCATGATATGCCAGTGTGCTAAGTGAGTAAGCAATGCAATATCTCTCCGTGTGCTCCTTGCTCCGCCCCCTTGATCGCGGCGGTACAAAGACATCCAGGTGCGATAAGGTGGCCAGTAAATCACGCCAATTTTCTGCTCGGAGCAAGGGCACTCCAGCACGGTCTATCTGTCTGATTACGGCGCACGGTGCGAGAGGATCATCCAAGTTCGTAGGCCTCGTCGCGGGTCACCGCAAGGATGTCGCCGGTGCTCGGATCGGGACGATCGGTCCGCTTGAGTTCAGGAACGGATATTAACATAATCATATTCGGTAATATACTAGGAGCCCGCAGCGACCCAAAGCTGAGCTTGGCGCCCAGTGCCTCTGACAGGTCATAAGGTGAGGGATGAAGCCCATCTTCGATGAATTTAATATTACTGATCGCGAGTCCTGCAGGAAGGCTATTAGAAATGGTGGTATTGCCACAATGGTTGTCGCCATTTCTGCTGTGGGGTTGGCTGCATTGGATTTTAATGACGCCAGCTTTTTAGGTGAGGCCCGCTACGCACGTGTCTGGGGTTCGGTTTTTGATGCCATACTAGCCGCTGTCTTAAGCATTTTTATCTTTCGCAACAGTAGGGTCGCATCAACAATGATGGTAATTAATTATGCGCTAGCAAAAGTCGCCTGGGTTTTTATAAGATTCTCACCTCTTGCTATTATTGTAGGTATAGTTATATTACTTTACTTAGTCGCGGCTATGAGAGCGACCTATATATGGCATTCAACATACCGAAATGTGCCGGGAGCCGATATGCCTGCCTAGTCAAGTTAGCGAGTACTAAAAGTTGGTGACTGCGGTGGTCGGTAACGTTATCGACCAGGGTCATTCAGCTTCGGCGGCTTCGCCGCGGGTCATCGCCAGGATCTCGTCCGTACTGGGACCGGGGCCGAAGAAGCCACGCCAGCGGGAAGCCCGAGCGGCGACCAGGGTGCCGCCAGGCCCCTTTTCGATCACCACCTCGCCCTGATCGTTGAGCCGGAACTGCACTTCTTCGCCGGGACGAACGCCGAGCCGTTCTCGCACGGCTTTCGGCAGGGTGACTTGCCCCTTGCTGGTAATGGCATACCCCATCGAACCGATCCTTAACTCGATAACCGGGCGGTAATACCATACGGCGGCCGTGCAGCAAAGATCACCCGCGGCCGTGTCGTGACGGAGCGGGCTAGTTCACCGGGATTTCCTTGATCTGGCCGCCGCAGGCGGCGAAGCAGTCGTTGAAATCGAGGATGCACTGGCTGTCATCGGGCTCCGGGCAGGCGTCCGGGGCGAGGCACAACAGGCGGCGGCCGCTCTGTTTGCACATGCTGTACTGGGCCATCTGCACCTGGTAGTTGGCGTGGCACTTCTGCGCCATGATCTGGACGCGGCTTTCGCAGGTTTGGCGGGGGCCGGCACAGCGATCGGTGCAGGTGCGCCCTTCGGCGGTGGCGGGTTCGGTGTATTCGTAGCGGACGGGCGTGCAGCCGGCGGCGATGAGAACGATGACGGCGACGAGACGCGCGGCGGGCGGCGAATAGCGCCGCATCAGCCCGGTTGCCGGCGCCTCGGAGCGGGCGCGCATCAACCGCGCATCAGCCGCGGCAACTCGCCGGCCAGGCCCATGGCGTGACGCATGAACAGCCGCTTCAGCGGCGGCAGCCGGTTGACTCCGGCGAGGCCTAGGTCGCGGGCGAGGCGGATCGGGGCGATATCGTTGGAGAACAGGCGGTTGAGGCCATCGGTCATCGCCAGCATCAAGGTGTTGTCGAACCGCCGCCAGCGCTGGTAGCGGGCGAGGACGCGGGCATCGCCCGGGTCCTGGCGCCGTCCCTTGGCGTCGGCCAGCACCTCCGTCAGCGCCGCCACGTCGCGGAAGCCCATGTTGAGGCCCTGGCCGGCGATCGGGTGCATGGCGTGGGCGGCGTCGCCGACGAGGGCGAGGCGGCGATCGATGGAGCGCTCGGCGTACTGCAGGGACAAAGGATGGGAGAATCGCGGTCCTTCCACCGCCAGCTCGCCGAGAAAATCGCCGAAGCGCCGGCGTAGCTCGACCAGGAACTGGGCCTCCGAGCCGGCCATGATCAGCGGCGCCAGCGCCTCGCGCTCGGTCCACACCAGGGACGAGCGGTCGCCCGGCTGCAGCGGCAGGATGGCGAACGGCCCCGCCGGCAGGAAATGCTCGTGGGCGACGAAGCCGTGTGGCCGCTGGTGGCGGACGGTGCAGACGATCGCCGTTTGCCGGTAACCCCAGCGGGTGACGCGGATGCCGGCCTCGTCGCGGGTGCGCGAGGCGCGGCCCTCGGCGGCGACCGCAAGCGTCGCCCGCAGCCGCCGACCGGAGGCGAGCCAGGCATCGACCCCGTCGCCGCTGCGCTCCAGGCGGACGACGCGATCGGGCGCCAGCAGCCGGATCGCCGGCTCCGCCATCATCCGGGCGAGCAGCGCCCGGCGCAGCAGCCGGTTTTCCAGCATGAAACCGAACGGCTCGTCGCCCACCTCGCGGTGATCGTAGTGCAAGAACAGCCGCGACGGCCCGTCGGTGACGCGGATGTCCAGCATCGGCGCCGCATCCGCGGCTAGCGGCTCCCACAGGCCGAGGGCGCCGAGCATCCGCTTCGATGACAGGGCGATCGCCGAACAGCGGCCGTCGAAGCCGGCGTCGAGGGCGGCCTGCGGGTCACCCGCCTCGACGACGAGCGAGCTCAGCCCGGCCTCGGCCAGGGCAATGGCCAGCGTGCCGCCGACGAGGCCGCCGCCGACGATGAGAACGTCGGCCCAGACGGGCTGCTCCGGCTTCGCTTCGCCCGTGAGGGTGTCCGCAGCCCCTTCGGCCGCGTCCATGCTCGCTGCCGTCACCCCTCTTCCTCCATCGCTAATTGCAGCGCGGCGACGTCCTGCGCGCTTTCGATTGCTTAGACGGCGGTCGATTCCATAGGACTGCACAAAAATTGTGCACTTGGCGTTAGTCCGTTCGCGTTACCGCACCGCCTTCTACAGTGACGACAACCGCCCGGTTTTCAAGCTTTTCCGGCGAAGTCGCGGATTTGGCACGATTCTTGAGATCCTTGGCACGGTTCGTGAAAACCACGGGCCCGGCAGCGGAGCGGTCTGCACGCCGCGGGGACGCGTTGCGGGGGAGGATTGGCCCCGCGGCCCCCTCGCCTGCCGATTCGGTGCAGGGGGAAATGCCCCCGAGATCGAGCGGCGTGGGATGGAAAGTGTGGGCGTTGCGCAAGAAGAAGGGGTCAAAACGATGAAAATGATTACGGCGATCATCAAACCATTCAAGCTTGATGACGTCCGACAGGCGATCACCGCGCTTGGCGTACACGGGATGACGGTTACCGAGGTGAAGGGTTTCGGCCGGCAAAAAGGGCAGACCGAAATCTATCGGGGTGCCGAGTACACGGTGCAGTTCCTGCCGAAAGTCAAGATCGAGGTCGTCGTCGGCGACGACATGGCGGAGCGGGTGATCGAAACGATCATGGCCGCCGCCCGCACCGAAAAGATCGGTGATGGCAAGATCTTCGTCTTCGATGTCGGCAAGGCGGTCCGCATCCGGACGGGCGATACCGACACCAATGCCCTGTAATTTTTCCAGTTTGCACCGTGATCGCAGGGTCGATGCCCGCGCGCGACGGGAAGCCATGAACGACCGCTGCAAGGAGACGACAGAATGAGAACCAAGCTGAACGAACTCGGGCGGAGACTCGCCCCCAGCCTCGCGCGGGGGATGCCCTCGTGGGGACTGGCGGCGCTGGCGCTGCTGGTTACCGCGGGCGCCGCGCTCGCCCAAGAGGGGACGGTCGTCCAGGAAGCGGTCACCGTCGTCGAGGAGACCAAGCCCGCCTTTGATTCCGGCGATACCGCCTGGATGCTCACCTCGACGGCGCTGGTGCTGATGATGACGATCCCGGGCCTTGCCCTGTTCTACTGCGGCATGGTGCGGAAGAAGAACGTCCTCGACGTGGCGGTGCAGAGTTTCACCATCTGCTGTCTCGCCACCGTCTTGTGGTTTGTCATCGGCTACTCGCTGGCGTTCACCGACGGCGGTGCGCTGCAGACCTACATCGGCGGCTTCGATCGGCTGTTCCTCGCCGGCATGGGGCTGGATACCGTCAATGCGCTGGCGGCGACCATTCCGGAAAGCGTCTTCATGACCTTCCAGATGACGTTTGCCATCATCACCCCGGCGCTGATCACCGGCGCCTTCGTCGACCGGATGAAGTTTTCGGCGGTCATCTTGTTCATGACTCTGTGGTCACTGATCGTCTACGCACCGATCGCCCATTGGGTGTGGGGCGGCGGCTTCCTCGGCGGCTGGGGCGTTCTCGACTTCGCCGGCGGCACCGTGGTCCACATCAACGCCGGCATCGCCGGCCTCGTCTGCTGTATTGTCGTCGGCAAGCGCAAGGGCTACGGCGTCGACAACATGGCGCCCCACAACCTGATTCTCAGCCTCATCGGTGCCTCCTTGCTGTGGGTCGGCTGGTTCGGCTTCAACGCCGGTTCGGCGGTGACTGCGGGTGATCGCGCCGGCATGGCGATGGTCGTCACCCAGATCGCCACCGCCGTCGCCGCGCTGACCTGGATGTTCCTCGAGTGGATCCTGCGCGGCAAGCCGTCGGTGCTGGGTATCATCTCCGGCGCCGTCGGCGGTCTGGTGGCGATTACGCCTGCGTCGGGCTTCGTCGGTCCCACCGGCGCCCTGTTCATCGGCCTCGCCGCCGGCCTCTGCTGCTACGCCGGCGCCGTCTGGCTGAAGCACGCGCTGAAGTACGACGACTCCCTCGACGTCTTCGGCGTCCACGGCGTCGGCGGCATCATCGGCGCCATCCTCACCGGTGTCTTCGCCGAAGAGGCGATCGGCGGTACCCCCGGGCTGCTCGAGGGCAATCCCGGCCAGGTATGGACGCAGGTCGAAGGCATCGTCGTCACCATCGTCTGGTGCGCGGTTGCTTCGTTCATCATCCTCAAGGTCATCGATCTCATCATCGGCCTCCGTGTCGATGTGGAGGACGAGGTCGCCGGCCTTGACATCAGCCTGCACGGCGAGACCGTGCAGTAGCGACCCGAGCAGTCACGACCGGGGCGGCCGTCTCGCCGGCCGTCCCTTTCCGGTTCCTCAACTCCACCTTCTGGCCGGACGGCCTCCACCGTCCGGCCATTTTTCTTTCGCGTTGATCTCCCGGACCGTCTTGTTCTGCGTACTTGTGCCAACGGTGTGAACCGTTACCTTCTATCGAGGGACCACCGTCCATCGTGTCCGGAGGGTGGTCGGACGCGGCTTGGACGGGTGAGACCCTAACGGGATGATACGCCAGTACGAACTGGTCGAACGGGTCAGGGCTTACGATCCGGAGGTGGACGAGGAGGTGCTGAACCGCGCCTACGTCTTCTCCATGAAGGCGCACGGCTCACAGACGCGCGCCAACGGCGATCCCTATTTCCTGCACCCGCTGGAGGTCGCCGGCATCCTGACCGGCTTCCGCCTCGATTCCGCCTCCATCGTCACCGGCCTGCTGCACGACACCATTGAGGACACGGCGGCGACCCTCACCGACATCCGGTCTCTGTTCGGCGACGAGGTGGCGCGGCTGGTCAACGGGGTGACCAAGCTCAGCCGCATCGAGCTGCATTCCGACAAGACGAAACAGGCGGAGAACTTTCGCAAGCTCGTTCTCGCCATGTCCGAGGACATCCGGGTGCTGCTGGTCAAGCTGGCCGACCGCCTGCACAACATGCGCACCTTGCACTTCATCGGCGACCCCGGACGCCGCATCCGCATCGCCACCGAGACGATGGACATCTACGCGCCGCTCGCCGAACGCATCGGCATGCAGGAGGTGAAGAACGAACTGGAAGACCTGGCGTTCGCCGAGATCAACCCGGCCGCCCGCGACTCCATCACCTCCCGGCTCAAGTTTCTGCGCGAGCAGGGCGGCGATCTGGTGCTGCGGATCATCGCCCAGCTCAAGCAGACGCTGAACAGCCACGACCTCAACGCCGAGGTGATCGGCCGCGAAAAGTCGCCGTTCTCCATCTGGCAGAAGATGCAGAAGAGCAACCTGACCTTCGAGATGCTCTGCGACATCATGGCGTTCCGGGTCATCGTCGCCAGCGGCGAGGACTGCTATCGGGCGCTGGGCATCGTCCACGGGGCCTATCCGGTCATTCCCGGTCGGTTCAAGGATTACATCTCGACGCCGAAGCCGAACGGCTATCGCTCACTGCACTCCGGCGTCTTCGGACCGGAACGGCAGCGGATCGAGGTGCAGATCCGCACCTTCGACATGCACGAGGTGGCCGAATACGGCGTCGCCGCCCACTGGCGCTACAAGCAGAGCCTGGAGTTCACCAGCGGCAAGCAATATCGCTGGCTGCGCGAGCTGTTGGAAATCCTCGAGCATGCCGGCGGCGCCGAAGAGTTCCTTGAGCACACCAAGCTCGATCTGTTCCGGGACGAGGTCTTCTGCTTCACCCCCAAGGGCGATCTAATCAACCTGCCGCACGGGGCGACGCCGGTCGATTTCGCCTACGCGGTCCATTCCGCCATCGGCGACAAATGCGTCGGCGCCAAGATCAACGGCCGGCTGATGCCGCTGAAGACGGTGCTCAACAACGGCGACCAGGTGGAGATCGTCACCTCAAAGGCGCAGACGCCGTCGCCGACCTGGGAACAGTTCGTCGTCACCGGCAAGGCGCGCGCCCGCATCCGCCGCTTCGTCCGCCTGCGCCAGCGCGACGAATACCTGAGCCTCGGCCGCTCGATCCTGGAGCGCACCTTCGGTCAGGAGAGCTTCAGCTATTCCGACAAGGCGGTGGAAGCGATCGCCAAGAACTTCAAGCAGAATTCGGCCGAGGACGTGACGGTGCAGGTGGGGATGGGCAACATCCAGGCCCGCGCCGTCCTCGAGGCGGTCTATCCCGGCGTCAAGCGCAAACGCAGCTTCAGCTTCTATGAAAAGGTGGTGCCGCTCGCCCGCGCCCGCCGGCAGAAAAAGATGGGCGAGCGGGGCGGCGGCATTCCCATCCAGGGGCTGATCCCCGGCATGGCCGTGCACTACGCCGCCTGCTGCCATCCGCTGCCGGGCGACCGCATCGTCGGCCTGGTGACCACCGGCAAGGGGATCACCATCCACACCATCGACTGCCAGACGCTCAGTCTGTTCGCCGACCAGCCGGAGCGCTGGATCGATGTCGCCTGGAACGTCGAGGAGGACCCGCAGCAGGTCTACGTGGGCCGCATCGTGGTGATGATCGTCAACGAGCCGGGGAGCCTGTCCAGCCTGACCAGCGTCATCGCCAAGAGCGGCGGCAACATCACCAACCTGCGCATCGTCTCGCGGACGACCCAGTTCTTCGATATCCTCGTCGATCTGGAGGTGAGGAACGCCACCCACCTGACCGACGTCGTCGCCGCGCTGCGCGCCACCCCCGCCGTCCACACCGCCGACCGCGCCAGGCGGTAGGAAGAATGCGTGACGTCTATCCTTTGCAATGTTCTATTTCTGTGCTGTACTTAGTTCGGCTCTCGTAAGTGGTCCTGTATCGTGGCATAAGTAAAATATGAACTATATCGGAAGTCGTTCGTCATTTAAGACCAATCCAAGCGACGATGCTGCTTACTGGCAAGCTGCACTATCGGAGCGAGTGAAGCAAACATGGGATAAGGTTCGAGCATTTGGCGGCCAGCCACGTAGGCATTTATCGAGGGACGCGACCGTTATTCTTGCTGATGCGCTTGATTGGCTAGGTGAGCTACCTGCCAATTCGGTTAGTGCCATTGTGACCGACCCACCATACAGTTTGATCGAATACCACCCCGTGAACCATGAAAAGCTGCGAGCCGGCCGGGGCGGGGTTTGGCGCATTCCTCCTTCTCTCGGAGGTATTCGCCGGAGGCCGCTTCCGCGCTTTACCGTCCTTTCTAAGGGGGAGATGGATAATCTGTACAGTTTTTTTAACAAAATTGCAGTTGTTATCGGTCGAGTTCTTGTTCCTGGCGGTCATGTTTTTTTAGCTTCCAATCCGCTTCTTTCAACGATGACCTTCCACGCCTTCCAGAGTGCAGGATTCGAAAAGCGCGGCGAGGTGATTCGCTTGGTTCAGACCCTCCGCGGTGGTGATCGCCCAAAAGGTGCGGAATGCGAGTTCCCCGAGGTTTCTGTCATGGCGCGGTCAGGCTGGGAGCCCTGGGGCATCTTTCGCAAGATGCCCGAAGGCACTATTGCCGAAAACTTGAGAAAATGGGGTACCGGAGGTTTACGACGCATATCCGAGGAGGAGCCCTTCAAGGACGTGATCGCCTGTTCACCGACAAGAGGTCGGGAGAAGGAGATTGCACCCCATCCGTCGTTGAAACCTCAGCGCTTCCTTCGTCAACTCGTGCGAGCGGCGTTGCCGCTGGGTTTAGGGATCATCTATGATCCCTTCGCGGGTAGCGGTTCTACGCTCGCTGCGGCCGAGGCGGTGGGCTACCGTGCAATAGGGACCGACCGAGATCCCCACTACTACCATATGGCCTGCGATGCATTCGATGCACTCGCTGCTATCCAGATGCGACCCGATGACCCTTGATGAACTGTTCGACGATTTTGTTCGGGGCTTCCCCGAGCGAAAATTCTCTGCCGGGCTTCTAATCGCTTTTATTGATTTTTTCAGCCAGCTTGATCTGACTGGCGTCGGCGCGAAGAACCTCGATGATTTGCTTGTCCGCTTTCCACGTCAGACGATTACCGCCGCCGGCAAGCGCGCAAATACTCTTATTGTTGCCCTTCCCTCAGGTAGAACCAGTAGCCTCCGCAAGTTCTACAACGCTGCCGAACGATTCTTTCGAGTTGAGCACAAGAGATATGATTATCCCAGCTGCGCTCCGCACGCCACGCAGGCGTGGGCGGATTATCGGCCGTGGCTCGATTCTCTTGTCACCTATAGCTCCGGGGAGTTGGCGACGCTTCGCCAGCGTGTGGCAGATTACGTGCTCGACACACTCAAGAGCCAGGCGTTTGATCCGGCTTCTGTGGCGACGGAGCCGCCTCTCTTCCGACTATTGCTGGAGGGGTTCGAGTTGATCGGGCAGAGAGGCGAGCCGACCGGGGCCGCCTTTCAGGGGATGGTGTTCGGGTTTCTTCGCGCGGATAACCCCCATCTCCAGGTCGAAATAGATAAGGTTCGCACGGGATCAAAACGACTGCAGCGGGTCGGTGATATCGACGGATGGGAAGGCGCGCGCCTTGCCATGTCAGCCGAAGTAAAGCAATTCATCCTGAGGACCGACGATGTTTCGAAGCTAGAGCCCTTCGCCCATGAGGTAACACGTCGTGGTGCGCTCGGACTTGTCGCCGCTCTTGGTTTTGAGGAAGGTACGCGGGATTTAATCGAAGGGCTAGGTATACGGGCCGTATCCACAGATGATCTTCTCTCTATAGTGCAGCTCTGGGACCCTCTAAAACAGAGGACCGCAGTTACCTCGCTGGTGTATTATGCTCGACATGTCGAGAAGAACTCGGTCCTAGCAGACCGCATCGATGCGTTCTTAAACAGCCTAGCCGAGTCTGACAATGCCGCACCGCCAACTAGTTGAGCGCCGGACTCGTGGGGGGCACGACGTGGGTCAGTACGTATGCCATCGTTTTTGACTTGTTTTCTTGGCTCGGAGGTTGGGCCGGCCGAGCAGGGGGCCCGCGCTACAGCTCGATGGGGCCGCCGACGATGCGCGCATCCCGCAGCCGGCCGATCTCGCCCGCGCTCATGTGCAGCACGTCGGCCAGCACCTCGTCGGTGTGCTGGCCGAGGATCGGCGCCACCCGTGGCGTCTCCCGCGGCGCGGCGCCGAAATGGAGCGGCGAGCCGGGCACCAGATAGCGGCCGATGCCCGGCTGTTCCAACTCGGCGAACATGGGATTGGCGGTCGAGCAGCGGGGGTCGTTCTCCACCATCTGGATGAACGTCTGATAGGGGACCCAGCAGACGCCGGTGCCCTCGAAGGCGGCGGCGACTTCGGCGAGGCTGCGGGCGGTGAACCACGGCGCCAGCACCGCCCAGATGGCGTCGCGCGCCTTGAACCGGTCGCCCTCCTGGCTCAGGTCCACGTCGAGCAGCGGTTCGATCAGGCGCATCTTGTCGCCGGTGCCGGTGCAGCGGCAGAGCGCCTCCCACTGGCGCGACGTGATGGCGACGACGTAAACGTAGCGTTCGTCCCGGGTCTCGAACTCCCGGCCGTAGGCCCCGAACAGGTAGTTCCCGAACGCGTAGTGGTCCCGGTGGTTGACCTGCGCCTCGGCGATCAGCCCCAGGTTGCCCACCATGGCGATGGCGACGTCGGCGAGCGACAGCCGGATCAACTGCCCCTCGCCGGTCAGCCGGCGGTGACGGTCGGCGGCGATGATGGCCATCGCCGCGGTGACGCCGGTGATGCAGTCCCAGGCGGGGAGCACGTGGTTGACCGGGTTGACCGGCTTCGCGCCGTGGGCGGGGCCGGTGGCGAACGGCAGGCCGATGGCGCTGTTGACCGTGTAGTCGACGGCGGTCGAGCCGTCGGGATTGCCGGTCAAGCTGAGCATGATCAGATCCGGCCGTGCCGCCTGCAGCCGCTCGTAGCCGTTCCAGCCGCGGGTCGGAAAATTGGTGAGGAAGATGCCACCGCCTTCGCCCGGTTGGCCGACGAGGCGAGTGACCAGCGCCTGGCCCTCGGGAGTGCGGGTATCGACGGCGATGGAGCGCTTGCCCTTGTTCAGGCCGACCCAGTAAAGGCTCTTGCCGGAATCGCTGAGCGGCCAGCGCCGGCTATCGAGGCCGCCGTGCAGGGGATCGAAGCGGATGACGTCGGCGCCCTGCTGGGCGAGCGTCATCCCGCACAGGGGGACGGCGACGAACGCCGAGCCTTCCACCACCCGCATCCCCTGCAGGATCCTGTTCATTCCGCCCTCCTCGGCCATCCTCCCCGGCCGCCGCAGCTATTCTGAACCGTGCCCCCGGCGGCCGCGCCACCCGGAAGAAGGCAGGCTTCGACCCAGGCGCGATCGTCGCTCCGCTGTGACGGCGCAACGAAAATCACTCCGCGCCGGGGGGGCTCTCGGCGGCCTCGACGGAGCGGCGGGCGGCACCCGCAAAGCGGGCGAAGAGCGGCTTTGTGGCCGCTGTCGAGATCACGGCGAGGGTGATCAGCACGGCGTAGCCCGTATCCGAGAGAATGCCCTGATCGCGCAGAATGGTGGCGGCGACGATCTCCATCAGGCCCTTGCATTGCAGCAGGGCGCCGAGGGCGAGCCGTTCGCTGCGCGGCATCGCCGGCAGCGGCGGCACCAGCAGCACCGCCAGCGTCTTTGCCAGGGCGGAAAGGGCGAACAGGACGAGGGCGGCGACCAGCGCGGCGAAGCCGAACACGCCGCCGTCGATGCCGAGGCCGCGATGGCCGAAGAACAGCGGCGCCAACGCCGCCAGGGCGAAGAAGGCGAGCCGTTCGGCCGGCAGCCGCGCCGCCACCGGGAGCGGGGTGAGGACACCGGCGAGATAGGCGCCGATCAGGGCGTGCAGGCCGAGGGCGGTGGTGCTCCAGGCGCCGGCAGCCAGATAGAGGGCGGCGATGCCCCAGGCGAGCCAGGCGGGAGGGCGACGGTGGCTGCCGTCAAGGAGCCGGCGGCCGGCGGCAAGGAGAGCAATCAGGGCTGCCGCCGCCAGGTCCGGCCACCCCCAAGCGCCGAACCCGCGGCCGGCCTGGCTGAGGAGGATCAGTACGCCCAGGCCAACCCAGAGGGCGACATCGTCGGCGGCGGCGATGCGGACGGCGAGCCGGCCCAGCCGGCGGTGATCGGGATTGCTCAACTCACGGACGATGCCGACGAGGACGGGCAGGGCGCTGACGGCGAGGCAGAGGCCGATCCCGGCGGCGGCGAGCAACCGATCGGTCCCGGCCGGCTGCCAGCCGTCAAGGTGAGGCAGCGCGCCATAGGCGAGGGCGGTGCCGACGACGAACGGCAGCGCCAGCGCGACCAGGGCGGTGTCCAGCATGCGCCAGAGGGAGCGGTTCGCCGCCGCGCCGGTGCCGCGATTGGGTCCGCCTTCGCTCCCGTCCACGAGCGGACGCGCCTCCAGACCGGCGGCGAAGGCGAGGAGCAGCACGCCCAGCCAGCCGGCGAGATCGCCCAGCGCAGTCGCCGCGATCGGATGGCCGATACCCAATCGCGCCCCGGCGACCGACAGCCCCATACCGATCAGGATCGGCAGCACCGCCAACGGCACCACGCCGCGGGTCAGGTGCCAGATGACGAGGGGAAGAGCGACGAATGCGCCCACATCGAGCAGAATCGCGAAGGCCATGCGGTGGGGATCCGGCTGTGGGGGGATCCGGCTGCTGTCGATCCGCCGATGAGGGGCCGCGACCGATGGCGCCGGCCGCCGTCGGCCAACAACGCGCGGTCGACCTCACTTGGGGAGACGCCTGCTGTGCCGACGCCTCAACGGCGGCGACGATAGTGGAGACCTGCCGCCGCTGCCAGTCGCTTCGCTGCGGGCGAATGTCGCCCGCTCAGCCGATGCGTTCGATCAGCGCCATCGCCGCCTGCGGGTTGGCTACCTTGTGGCCGCTGATCACGTACAGATAGACATCGCGGCGGCCGCCGTCCTGCGGGGCGGCGATCGGCTGCAGCCCGACGGGGATGCCGCCCACCGCCCAGGTTTCGGCACCGGCGGCCCAGCGATCGAGCGCGTCCGGCGCGTAGCCCAGCGGCTCCTCCGCCCTCGTCCCCAGCAGCCGGGCGTAGACGAAGGGGGCGGTGGCATCGGCGATCAGCGGATAGTCGCCATCGGCGGCGGTGACGATGGCGACACCGAATGCCCGCGCCATGGCCACGAACTCCGGATGGCGGAAGCTCTCGTGGCGGACCTCGATGGCGTGGCGGAGGTGACGACCCTCGACGGACGGGGGCAGCAGCTTGAAGAATGCCTCGACGTCCGTCCCGTCGAATTTCTTGGTCGGCATCAACTGCCAGTTGATGGGGCCCAGCTTCTGCCGCAGTTCGGCGACGCCGCTGGCGAGGAAGCGCTCGATCGATGCGCCGGCGTCGGCGAGCTTGGCGCGGGTGGTGGCGTAGCGCGGCGCCTTCACCGCGAAGACGAAGTTGTCCGGCGTCTCGTCATGCCACGTGCGGAAGGTCTCGCGCTTCTGCGTCCGGTAGAAGGTGCCGTTGATCTCGATGGAGGTCAGCCGTCGACTGGCATAGGCCAGTTCGTCCTTCTGGGGATGGCGCGCCGGATAGAAGCTGCCGCGCCAGGGCGCGTAGGTCCAACCGCCGACGCCAATCCGGATCGCGCCGCCCTCGGCTCCGGCCATCAGTCCCGTCCCTCGTCCACACCCGCGACGACAAAGAACAGGGTGCACCGGCGGGAGCACGGGCGCAACCGCGCGAAGATGGGGCGGGGCCGACGAGCCGACGGCGGGGCCGTTTTCCCGGGTGAGGGATCCCTGGGTGGTCCTAGGCGGCGGCCGGCAGCCGTCCTCCTGAACTCGGGGCGGGCGAGCCGAACCGGTTCTCGTAGTCTTGGCCCGGCGCCAGCAACAGCACCAAAAGGAGGACGAAGTTGGCGATCGGCACCAGGCTCAGCGCCTGCCACCAGCCCGACGCGCCGATGTCGTGCAGCCGTTGTGCCGTCACCGCGAGCGAAGGCCAGATCATGGCGACGAAGGCGACGAAGATGATGAATGGGGCGACGGGGGCGGCGAACACCGCCGGGCCTAGCCATCCCAGGATGAAGCCGATCGAGAAGAACAGCAGCTGGACCATCATATAGGAGAGACGGCCGCGGCGGCCGCGGAAGGACATGATGCTGCCGAGCATGGAGGGGCTCCGGTGGGTCGTTTTCGACAGGGCCAATAAGCTGGGAGGACGATAAGCCGGCCTCCGGCCCCAGGCAGTGATTGCGCACACTGCAAACGAAACGCCCGCCCTGGAACGCCAGCCACTGAAAACCGCTCCCGCCTGGGCGCTGGGAGCGGCGGCTGCTGACCCTCCCCTGAGCCCGCGCTAAAGCGACGGGCAGGTCAGCTGCCGTTCATGCCGCTCCCATTAGCTGGAGCGAGAGTCGGCGCCCCAGTTCTCTTCGTGGACTTCCAGGCGAACGGGGGTGGTCCCGGAATTGCGCATGCCCAGATGATCCGCCGCCGCTTTCGACAGATCGATGATCCGCCCGCGTACGTAAGGTCCGCGGTCGTTGATCTCGACCTGAACCGACTTGCCGTTCTTGAGGTTGGTCACCGTCGCCACCGTCCCCAATGGCAACCGTTTGTGCGCCGCCGTCATCTGGTACTGGTTGAAGCGCTCGCCGCTCGCCGTCTTCCGGCCGTGAAATCCTGGCCCGTACCAGGATGCGACGCCACTCTGCACGAAGACCGGAGTTCCGGCCCGCTGCGCGTGGGCGGCGTCGTCGGTGGTCAGCGCCGGAACCAGCGCCAGCGCGGCGGCAATACCCGCCCATTTCAACCGCTTAAGCATTCTTTCATCCTCTTGTTGTTCTCGTCCCGCTTCTTTCAATCAATCTGACCGGCAATGGCCTATCTTCCATCTGGGACCGATATAATGCAAGGCAAGAGAAGATGGTTGCAAGCAGCCAAACCTGTTGCCATCGGAACACACTTATGGTGTCTGGAGAGGGGGAGAAATGCATCTGGATGGGTGGCATTAAGACATGGAATGCGCCTAATTCGACCGATTATTATTAATCTATGCATAAATAATTACTTTAAGCTCACTTCGTGCCGGCATCGCTGCGCCGCCGCCGCTCCCGCGCGCGTCAGCGCTCTGCGACCGGCAGCCATCCGGACTTGGCCCCGTGCGTGCCATCCCGCGGGGTCGGTGCGCGTTGAGAACGAATGCAGATCGCGTGCCAGGCGCGGGTCTTTAGGGTGTCAGGGCGTTCCGAAAACGAGCCGATGCCGTCGACGCCCGGACGTTTCCCAAGGCTCTTGCCCGTCGTCCCCGCCCGATGCTCTCCCCCGCGCTCAGCCCGCCGTCGGCGGGATCGAGTAGGTTCCGGTCGCGTGGGCGACGGGGGTCGTCTTGCCCTCGGAATGGACGGTGACTTCCATCACCGCCAAGCGTCTTCCCAGCTTGATCATCCGCCCTTCCGCCAGCAAATCGACTGGCGCGGCCGGGTGCAGGAAATAGATGGAGAAATTGCTGGTCACCGTCAGCTTGAGCTTGCCGACCAGTGACAGCACGACCGCGTACATGCAGGCATCGGCGAGGGCCATGATCGTCGGCCCCGAGACCACGCCGCCCGGCCGAAGCATCGACTCCCGAAAGGGCAGCCGCAAAGCCGCCGAACCCCTTTTAACGTAATCGGTATGCATGCCGATTTCGTAAGCCCAGGGAAGATCATCGCGGATGATGTGATCGAAGTCTTCAACCGTTATTTTCGGCACGTCCGAAGCTCCCTTCCGTCGCCGCGCTGGATCGGCGTCGCCCCGCCGTCGTCTCGGCGGTCCTCCCCGTGGAGAGCTTAGACGCCCCAGCCGGCGATGTCTTCAGCCTGCGCGCCAAGCGCAGCGGCGTCGCCGATCCCATATGAGGACGGTCAGCGGCCTTCATAAAAACCGGGATCTCAACCATGACACTGACCATCGCCTTTCTCGACCGGGACACCCTATCGTCCGACATCGCCCTGCGTTCGCCGGCGTTTCCCCATCGGTGGGTGGATCACGCCGGCACCCGCCCCGAGCAGTTGGTAGCGCACGCGGCCGACGCGGAGATCGTCGTCTCCAACAAGGTGCCGCTGCGCCGGCCCGAGCTGGAGCGGCTGCCGCGGCTGAAGATGATCGCCGTCGCCGCCACCGGCTACGACATGATCGACGTGGAATGCTGCCGTGAGCGGGGCATCGTCGTCGCCAACGTGCGGGGCTATTCCACCCGCTCGGTCTCGGAGCATACGTTTGCGCTGATCCTGGCGCTGAAGCGCAGCCTGCTTGCCTATGGCGACGCGGTGCGCGCTCATCGCTGGGAGCAGTCGCCCCAGTTCACCTTCCTCGACTTCTCGATCACCGATCTCGCCGGCTGTCGGCTCGGCATCATCGGCAAGGGTTCCCTCGGCCAGGCGGTGGCGGCGATCGGCGATGCCTTCCAGATGACGCCGGTATTCGCCGCCCGCAAGGGAACGCGTGGGGCGCAGTCGCCTTACACCGACTGGGAGGAAGTGCTGGCGACCAGCGACATCATCAGCCTGCATTGCCCGCTGACGCCGCAGACGCGGGGGCTGATCGCCTGGCCCGAGTTCCAGGCGATGGGCAAGCGGCCGCTATTGATCAACACCGCCCGCGGCGGCCTCGTCGACGAGGCGGATCTGGAGCGGGCGGTGCGCGAGAGGCTGATCGCCGGTGTGGGGTTCGACGTGTCGGCGAAGGAGCCGCCAGCCGCCGACAGTCCGCTGGTCCGCCTGGCGGCGCTGCCCAACTGCATCATCACCCCGCACGTGGCATGGGCGAGCCATGAGGCGCAAACGCGGCTGGTGGATCAGCTCATCGGTAACATCGAGGCATTTGTCGCCGGCACGCCGACCAACGTCATTTAGGCCGATGCCGGCCTTCGACCGCCAACAGCCTCAACTGCGACGCGTCGTTCCCGGCGGAACAGGTAGCGAGCGACGGCGTTGGCTACAGCTACAGCACAACGCCCTATGTCGCTGGTGCGGCTTCACGACCCATACGAACCGGCCAAAGCGGCGGCGCCGGTGGCTTGCTGCGGCGCCGATTGTCGGTCGCACCGTCGGCCGTCTTCATTATCCAAGGCAAGGAAGGATCTCATGAAAATCAATCCGTACCTGATGTTCGACGGTCGCTGCGCCGAGGCTTTCGCATTCTACGCGACCGCCCTCGGCGGCACCGTCGAGATGATGATGACCTTCGGTGAGGCGCCGGAGCGCTGCCCGCAGACAACGACCGAGTGGGACGACAAGATCATCCACGCCAGCCTCCTCGTCGGCGATCAGCGGCTGATGGGGGCGGACGTGCCGCCCCAATACCAGGAGACGCCGCAAGGGTTCTCCGTCTCCATCAATGTCGAGGACGTAGGCGAGGCCGAACGCATCTTCGGTGCGCTGGGTGAGGGGGCGACGATCACCATGCCGATGGGAGAAACGTTCTGGGCGCTTCGCTTCGGGATGCTGGTCGACCGCTATGGTACCCCTTGGATGGTGAACTGCAGTCGCCCCAGGTGAGTAACGGCTCCGTCCTCCAAAAAACAGACGTACGGACCAAAAGGCCTCCGCTCGGTGCAGGGCGGGCGGCCTCCGGCTGAGCTGGGCCGGCGTCGCGGGTTCCCCCGCGATGGATTTTCGGACCAAGTGTGCGCTTTGGCATTTTCGCACGCACGGAAGGGCGATATCCACAATTCGCGGAAAGCGTGTTATATGTGTGGCGCCGATCCCGGGAGTGGAACCCGAGCGGTGGACAGCAGCGCGTTCTGGGGCGATTGCGACGGGTAACGGAGGCGGGGGTGAGGGGAATGGTGCGTGGCGTGCGCATAGCGGCGGTGATGCTGGGCTTGATGGGGGCGGCGGTAATGGCGTTGCCCAAGGTGGCCTCGGCGCAGGAAACCCCGCCGTATACCCTCAGTGCCGGGGATGCGCTGTCGGTGTCGGTGTGGCGCGAGGAAGAGTTGCGGCGCGATCTGGTGGTGCTGCCCGACGGCACCATCTCGTTCCCGCTCGCCGGCACCGTCGCCGTCGCCGGCTTGCGAACGGACGAGGTGGAGCACCTGCTGGCGCAGCGGCTGGCCAAGTACATTCCCGATGCGGTGGTTTCGGTCTCCATCACCGGCGCATCGGGTTACCGTGTCTATGTCATTGGCGCGGTCAACCACCCGGGCGAGTTCCAGGTGCCGCGGCGGATCACGGTGATGCAGGCGCTGGCGCTGGCCGGCGGCCTCAATCCGTATGCCGGCGAAGACAGCATCCGGGTGCTGCGCCACCAGGGCGGCAAGACGGTCGCCATCCCATTCGAGTATTCCGAGGTCAAGCGAGGGCGTGATCTGGAAACGGATATCGAACTGCAGAGCGGCGATACCGTCGTCGTCGCCGGCAAATCGCTGTTCTAGGGGGCAGGCGGCGGCGGGGACGGCAGCAGGGGCAGTGGCGGGTGCGGGGTCGGGGGCAAAAGTGGGCGCGCGCGGCGGTGGCAACGGGTTGCGGGTTGGCCGGGCTGCTGTTGGCGACCGACGTCCGGGCCGCCGAATGGTATCTGGAAAGCGAGCTGGATCAACTCTTGAGCTACGAAGACAATATCGGTCTTGAAGACAGCGGCGGCGAGCAGGTGTCGGGGTTCAGTTCGACCAGCTCGATCGGGCTGACGGCAGGAGCGCGTACCCCGGTCGATGATCTATCCCTCACATCCCTGTTTAACTTCACCGTATTCCCGACCCAATCCGATCTGGATTCAAATGATCAATACTTTACGCTGAAAGCGAGCCACCGAGGTGAACGCTGGAGGGCGGGGCTGACCGGGCAGTATTTTCGCGATACCACCCGAACCAGCGACGTCGAGGATACGGGAAGTTTCATTCTCGCCAACAAGCGGCGTGAATTTTACAGTATAGGTCCGGACTTTTCCTATCGGCTCCTGCCGACGCATGAGGTGAGCTTATCAGCATATTATAACTACAATCATTATGACACGAAAGAGATCCCGGATTCCGCTAGTATGGGGGTGCAGGCGGGATGGGCTCATGATCTCACGGAGCGCTCACAGATTTTCACGAATGCGTACGGGTCGAAGATCAATTCAAACGATACCGAAGAAGGCAACGATAACAGCCGGTATTACACGCTGCTGATCGGTGTTAAGCACAAATTTTCGGAGAACCTGCAGGCCAGTCTGGCGGCGGGCCCTAGCTTTTCCGAAACCGACATTGTCGAGACACAGGAGGACGGCGCTCGGCACTCTGAGAGCGGCTTCCACACCGGTTATTCGTTCAATGCCGGTCTCACTTACGCCCTTGAGGAACTGATCGCGCTGGAGGGCGACGTCTTCCGTGCCTTAGTGGCCAGTTCGTCCAACGGTTCCCTCAACGAGGATACGGGTGTCCGCGTGGCGGCAAGTTATCAGTTCCATCCAGATCTGTTTCTCGACGTACCGCTCACCTATGTTCACCGGGACACGGTTGGCGGACAACAACTGGGGGGCAACGAGGACACGGAATCCCGGGACTATGCGGCGATCGAGCCCACTGTGCGCTGGCGCATTGCCCCCGATTGGGAATTTCGTCTCGGCTATGGCCTTCAGTGGGAGGCGACCGACGAGGGCAATGGGTTCGGCAATTCGGTGTTCGCCTTGCTGAGCTATCGCCTGCCGCGACTGGCGATGTCGCGGTAGCCGGAGCGGATGAGCAGAATGCGGGACGGAGACATGGGCGGTGCTGGCGAAGAGCAGGAGGCCGGACTGCAGGACTACCTCGCTGTCCTGCAACGGCGGATTTGGTACATTGTGGTGCCGTTCGTCCTCCTGTTCCCGCTGTGTGTCGCAGTCGTGCTGCTGCTGCCGCCTGTTTACCTGTCTTCGGGCCGCATCCTGATCGAGGATCCGGATATCCCGCGCGAACTCGCCATGCCGACGATCGCCAGCGCCGCCGACAAGCGGCTGCAGATCATCAACCAGCGAGTGATGACCGCCGACAATCTCGCGCGTATCATTCAAAGTTACAACCTATATGCGAAAGAACGGCAGCGGATGCCGGAAGAAGACGTGGTCGAAGCCATGCGCGAGAAGATCAAGATGGAGCTGATCACGGTTCAAAATGGGGGGGCGGCGGTCGCGTTTACCGTGTCCTTCGAAGACAGGGAACCACAGGTGGCGCAAGCGGTCGCCGAACAGTTGGTGTCGCTTTTCCTGAAGGAGAACTTGCGTGATCGTCAGTTTCGGGCGACGCAGACGGCTGCCTTTTTCGAGAGTGAGACGAAGCGTCTGGAAGCGGTGATCACCGACCTCGAGAGTCAACTCGCCGAGCTGAGGAAAACCCACTACGGCAGCTTGCCAGAACAACTGGACTTTAACCAACAGTTGATCGCTCGTGCAGAGGAGGAACTGCGGGGGCTCGACCGGCAGGTTCAGACGACCAAGGAGCGCCGCATCTATCTGCAGGCGGAGCTGTTGAGGATTACACCCAGCATACCGATTGCGGAAAACGGGGCTCTCGGCCCGGCGGCGCAATTGAAGGTGGCAAGGGCGCAGCTGGCCGCCGTGTCGAGCCGATACGGTGCCGAACATCCCGACGTGGTGCGGCTGCGGCGGGAGGTGGAGGCGCTGGAGAAAGAGAGCGGCGGCTCGGCTTCCGATCGGTCATCATGGCAGAAGGACCTGAAGCGGGCTCAGGCCGAACTCACAACGGCACGGCAAAAGTACACGGAAAATCATCCGGAGGTGATCCGGCTGTCCCGCCAGGTGGACGCGCTACGGGCGAGTCTGGCGACGGCGGCTGGAGCGCAGGCGCAAGGGGGAGGCGGTGATGCGCCCGACAATCCTGCCTATATCCAGCTCCGCGCTCAACTGCAGTCGGCGGATCTGGAGTTGGATGGGTACGAGCGTCAGCGCACGGCCATTCGGCAGCGGATCACCGACTACGAGCGGCGAGTCGAGAATACCCCCAACGTGCAGCAGACCTACCAGGGGCTGAGCCGAGCCTTGGATGCGGCAACGACCGAATACCGCGAAGTGCGCGAAAAGCAGACGGCGGCCCAAATGGGGGAGTTGCTCGAGACCGAGCGCAAGAGTGAGCGGTTCTCGCTGATCGAACCTCCCGTAATGCCCAACACGCCAATCAAACCTAATCGACGGAACTTATTGTTGCTGAGTTTTGTTCTTTCGGCAGGAGCGGGAGTTGGGCTGGCTCTGTTGTTGGAGATGATGGACCGCTCGGTGCGGAGCGCCCGCGAATTGGGTCGTGTCGCCGGCATGCCGCCGCTGGCGGTCATTCCCTATATCCGCACCGATGTGGAAGTCGCCCGAAGCTGGCGGTTGCGCGCCGCCTTCGGCGTCGGTCTTCTCGCCCTGGTGACCGGGGCGGCCACCGCCGTCCATCTTTACGTGATGCCGCTCGGCATGGCGCTGCTGACGATCGAGGAACGGCTGGGTACGACGTTGCTGACGGGCGGTACCTGAGGCGGGCGCGAACAGGGACGGATAGGATCGCCGATGGAGAAAATCCAGCGGGCCCTGGAAAAGGCCCGGCGGCAGCGGGAAAGTGGTCTATCCAGCGGCGCTGTCGCCGTTGGTTCCGGTCATTCCCAGCGGGAAGCGGCAGTTCAAGTTCCGCCCGCTTCGCTACCGGTCGTCACCAAGACGCTCGCCGTCGCGCCGGAGGTTCTCAAGGCGCATCGGCTGGTTGCCGGTATCGATGGGGTCGCGATCACAGACGCCTTTCGCATGCTGCGCACACAGGTGATGCAGCGGTTGCAGGGCTTGCAGGCGTCCACCCTTGCCATCACCAGCCCGGGGGCAGGCGAAGGGAAGACGCTGCTTGCCGCCAACCTGGCGATAATGCTGTCCCGCTTTGCCCATTTCAGGGTGCTGCTGGTTGACCTGGATCTGCGTCGACCTGCCATGCACGCCACCTTCGGCTTACCGCGCACGAAAGGCGTAACCGACATTTTGCTGCGGGACGTGCCGGTGGGCGATTGCCTGATCAATCCCGGAATCGAGCGTCTGGTGCTGCTGCCCTGCGGCGCCGGCTCGACGATGTCATCGGAGTTGCTGTCATCGCCGCGGATGGCGGATTTGGCGGCAGAGCTGAAGACCCGCTATCCGGATCGGATCGTCGTCTATGACTTGCCGCCGCTGCTGTTGACCGACGACGTGCTGGTCTTCCTCAAGCACGTGGAGGCTTGCCTCCTGGTGGTCGAACAAGGTGCAACCCACAGGGACGCGGTCGAACGGTGTCTTGAGCTGTTGCAGGACTTCAATTTGATCGGGACGGTTCTAAACAAGTCACGTTCCGCCCGCGACGGCTACGGGTATGGGTACGGCTACGGCTACTAACCTAATTGGGGTTGAGTGCGGTGGGGGGGCCAGGATCCTCCCCTTCGCTCGGCCGTGTTGGTGAGGAACAGCCGGTGTACGAGACCCACTTTGGCTTTCACGAGAAGCCCTTCTCGCTGATCCCCGATCCCGATTTCCTGTACCTTAGCCGAAGCCATAAATTGGCGCTGAACCTTCTTGAGTACGGCCTCTCCGATCAGACCGGTTTTATCGTCATTACCGGCGAGGTGGGGTCGGGAAAGACGACGCTGATCTGCCGATTGCTGAAAACGGCGACGGCAGACCTGGTCGTCGGTCTGATCACCAATACCCATCCGTCGGCCGGGGAGCTGATCACCTCGATCCTGCGGTCCTTCGATGTGACCACCGCCGCCGCCGACAAGGTCGATCGCTACCACGCGCTCATGGATTTCGTGATCGCGCGATACGGTGAGGGAAAGCGCTGCGTTCTGATCATCGACGAAGCGCAGAACCTGACGCCGCCGATCCTTGAAGAAGTGCGGATGCTGTCCAATGTCAACGCCGACAAGCACTTCGTCCTCCAGCTCATCCTGGTGGGACAGCCGGAGCTCAAGGAAACGCTGAAGCGGCCGGACCTGCGCCAGTTCGCCCAGCGGATTTCCGTCTTTTACGATCTGGTGCCGCTGATTCTGAAGGACACCATCGGCTACATCCAGCATCGGATCGCCGTGGCCGGCGGCTCCCCCACCATCGTTGACGTGGGCGCCTGCGCCGCGATCCATCACTACGCCTACGGCACCCCGCGACTGATCAATATCCTCTGTGACTTGGCGCTGGTGATCGGCTACGGCGAAAATCGCCGTTCGGTCGATGTCGACCTGGTCTTCGAGGCCCTTGAGGCTCACCGATCCTCGGGGCTCGAGCTCTTTCGGCGGGATCCCGAAGACATGTCGGACGAGGATCGCAAACGCGAGATCTTGAGGGAGATTTCAAAAGATATGCCTCTCTTGAAAGACGTCTCGAAAGTGGTGGGCTGACCCCTGTCTCCGTTGGCTGGCCTGGTGGATATGCTGCGAATTATGGCGATATCGCCATACGCAAGGCCACAAACGCCACCTGCAGTAGGTTTGGTCAATCTTGCTCAAGTGGGGGTTGATGGTTCAGTTCCGGTCCCCTAACAATCATGACCACGATGGGGCAAGTAAGGGTTGCATTATGACGGCTGAGGGGGGGGCGCCCGTCCGGGTGTCCAGAGGGCAGGAGCGGCTTGTGGCCGCGGTCCCGGCGCAGTGCACGCCGACCGACGAAAGCGACGTTTTATCCAGCAGTTGCTTCGTGCAGACGATCTGGCTTGAAAGGAAGCGTGCCGACCGCTCCGGCTCCCCGCTATCGCTTGCCGTCTTTCGGCACGACGGCAGCCTTCGCGACCGGACGATGCGGCTTGAGCAGGTGATCGGGGCGATTTGTGAGCTCAAGCGAGACATCGATGTTGTCGGCTTTCTCGATGAGCTCTCGATAGGGGTGCTCCTCTTGGATACGGGGAATGGGGGGGCCCTGACGTTCCTGCGGCGGGTGATCGCCCATTGCGACGGCCAGCAAGTTATCGGCTCGGTATTTACTCATCCGGACGCGTTGTTCGGGTGTTTGCGTGCCGAGGAGGGCGTCACGCCATGCAGTCGAACGGTCTTCGACGGGTCGCCGCGCCGCGGGCGGCTGCGGGCTGGCGTCAAGCGGGCGCTGGATATCATCATCGCGCTGATCTGTCTCGGTATTTTGGGACCGATCATGGCCATCTGCGCGTTGATGATCCTGGCGACGTCACCCGGTCCGGTCATCTTTCGACAAGAGCGGGTGGGGAAGAGCGGCGTCCCTTTCATCATCAACAAGTTCCGCTCCATGCATTTTCGCGCCGACGACGGCATCCACCGGGAGCATGTGGCTCGTCTCATCGATAACGACGGCGAAAACGCCTATGGACCGGATTCGTCTGGCGGGTGGACGGCGCTGAAAGCTGATCCGCGGATCACGCGGGTGGGGCAAGTCATGCGTCGCACGAAACTGGATGAGCTGCCGCAATTGTTCAACGTACTGAAGGGAGATTTGAGCCTGGTCGGGCCGAGGCCGCCTCTCGATTATGAGGTGAAAAAATATCAGGCATGGCATCTTCGCCGCATCCTGCACGTGCGGCCGGGAATTACCGGCCTGTGGCAGGTGGAGGGGGACGAGAGCACCACCTTCAACGACATGGTCAGGATGGATCTGCGCTATGTGGAAAACTGGTCACTGCTGCTTGATCTGAAGATCCTGGTAAGAACAGCGGGCGTCGTCATTGAACGGACGCTTGAGCCATTTGCGGGCGACGGCCGGGGCGTCCGGTTGCGGATGTCCGGCTGGATGCGGCTGCCGCCGAAATGGCGGCGGCGCACAGATCCCTAACGTTATCTAGTACGGCGGCGGTGTGCGATGTTGGACTGGGGAGACCTACCGGTCTCGATCCTTGTCGTCGGCGATCTCATGCTGGATCGCTATCTGATGGGAACCTGCGAGCGGATTTCGCCGGAGGCGCCGGTGCAGGTGGTCGACGTTCATGAAAGCCGCTCGCTGCTCGGCGGTGCGGGCAACGTCGTGCGCAACATCATTGCCCTGGGGGCACGGGCGCATCTGGTCAGCGTCATCGGCGACGACATCGTCGGTGACGAGGTGGAGCAGCTTTTGCGCGATTGCGGCGCCGGCGCTGCCGGTGTCCTGCGCGACAAGCGGCGGCGGACGACCGAGAAAACACGCCTCTTTGCAATCAATCAGCAGATCGTTCGCTACGACCGGGAGGTGCGAGACACCCTGGAGAAGGGGATTGAGGCGGCCCTCATCGATCAGGTGCAGGGGCCGGGCGCCGTCGATGCCATCGTCATCTCCGACTATGGGAAGGGCGTGCTCAGCGAGCGGGTCTGTCGCGAGACCATCGCCTGGGCCCGGTCACGACGGATCCCGGTTTTGTGTGACCCGAAGGGGCGAACCTACGACAAGTATGCCGGCGCCACCATCGTCACGCCTAACAAGAAGGAGGCGTCCGAGGCAACCGGCATCCAGATCGCCGATCGCGACAGCCTGCATGCGGCGGGGGCGCTGCTGCGGGAACGGTTCGACCTGGAGCATTGCCTGATCACCCTCAGCGAGGATGGGATGGCGCTGTTTTCCGCCGACGGGGTGCACCGCTACACGTCCCGGGCGCGGGAGGTCTTCGATGTGACCGGTGCGGGTGACACCGCGATGGCGGCGCTGGCGGTCGGCCTTGCCTCCGGTCGGCCGGCCGTGGAAGCCTGTCGGATCGCCAACGTGGCCGCCGGCATCAAGGTGGGCAAACTGGGTGCGGCGACGGTAACCCTGGCCGAGGTGAATGACGAGCTCTACGGCTCACGCCATCACGCGGCGTGCACGGAAAAAATCGTGAGCAAGGAGCGGCTGGCTGCGATCGCCGCAGAGAAGCGGCTGAATGGCCAGGCGGTTGTCTTCACCAACGGATGCTTCGATATTCTGCACCGGGGGCATGCGGAATACCTGCAGCGGGCGGCGGAAATGGGCGATTGTCTTGTCGTCGCCATCAACAGCGATCAATCGGTGCGCAAGCTGAAAGGCCCGGGCCGGCCGATTCTGGCCGAGGACGACCGGGCGTACATGTTGGCCGCCCTGGCCTGTGTGGACCATGTGGTGATCTTCGACGAGGAGACCCCCTACGAGCTGATCGCGGCGGTGTCGCCGACGGTGCTGGTCAAGGGGGGCGACTATGCGCCCGACGAGATCGTCGGTGCCGACATCGTCCGCAGCAGGGGCGGCGTCGTCCGCACCGTTGCCCTGGTGGAAGGTCGCTCCACGACCCGCATCGTGCAGGACCTTCGCTGCCGGGAGCTCTCATGATCGTCGTCACCGGCGGCGCGGGATTTATCGGCAGCAATCTGGTCCATGGCCTCAACGCGCGGGGGCAGGACCGCATCCTGATCGTCGACAATCTCACTCGGGCGGCGAAGCATCTGAATTTGAGCGGCCTGCGGTTCTGGGATTACGCCGACAAGGACGATTTTCTGGCCCTGCTCCCCTCGCTGCCGATCCCGGAGGCGATCTTTCACCAGGGCGCGTGCTCTGATACGACCGGAAGCGATGGCCGCTACATGATGCGGAACAACTATACTTGGTCGAAGAGTCTGCTCGCCTACGCAATGGCGCACGGCGTTCCCTTCATCTATGCATCCAGTGCCGCGGTCTATGGCGACGGCCGCGCCGGTTTCCGCGAACACCGGCAGTGCGAGTATCCGCTCAATGTCTACGGCTACTCTAAGCTGGCGTTCGATAACTACGTCAGGATGCTGGATATTCCCGACGGCCAACAGGTGATGGGACTCCGCTATTTCAACGTCTACGGGCCGCAGGAGAATCACAAGGCGCGAATGGCGTCGGTCGCGTGGCACCTGTTCGGCCAGCTGGCCGATGGCGGAACCGCTCAAATCTTCGAGGGTAGCGACGGGTTCGTCCGTGACTTCATCCACGTCGACGACGTGGTGGAGGTCAACCTGCACTTCCTGCAGTCTCCTCGTAGCGGAATTTTGAACTGTGGGACGGGGCAGGAGCGCAGCTTCCAGGATCTGGCTCGCGTCTGTCGGTCGTTGGTCGGTAGGGGCGAGATCGAATATATTCCCTTTCCCCAGGACCTGCGCGGCAAGTACCAGAGCTTCACCCGGGCCGACCTGACGGAGCTGCGTCGCGCCGGCTACGACAAACCGTTTCTCACCCTGGAGGCGGGACTCGCCCGCTATGCCGAGGTGGTGACCGCAAGCGGCGGATATTACCGGACATGAGCGTCATCCGAGACGAGGTGGTTCGCCACCGGGAGGTCGTCGAGCGGGTTCTCGACGGCCTGATCGACCAAATTGAAGAGGCCTCGCAGATGGTCGCCGACGGTTTGCGCGCCGGCGGCAAGCTGCTGGTCTTCGGCAACGGCGGGTCGGCAGGAGATGCCCAGCACATCGCAGCAGAACTGGTCGGCCGCTATCTGGCCAACAACCGCAGGCCGCTGCCGGCGATCGCGTTGACCACCGATACCTCGGCGCTGACGGCGATTGCCAACGACTTCTCCTTCGCCAGCGTCTTCGAACGGCAGGTACAGGCCCTCGCTGGTCCGCGGGACGTGGCGATCGGCATCTCGACCTCGGGCGAGAGCGAGAATGTCCTGCTTGGCCTCCGGGCTGCCCAGGCCGCCGGCGCGCGGACGATCGCGCTGCTCGGCCGCTCCGGCGGACGGATCGCGGCCGCGTGCGACCTGCCGCTGATCGTTCCGTCGGCGGAGACGCCCCGCATCCAAGAAATGCACATCCTCATCGGTCACCTGATCTGCGCCTATGTGGATGCCGCCTTTGCCGAGGGATAGCCGGCGGATGGCGCGGCGTGGGGGGACGGCCGCCTCAGCCTCGACTCTTTATTGGCCTCACGTCATCGTCGAGGCCGATCCAACCCTTGTGGGAAAATAATATGGACATTAACGGCGCGAGGATCCTTGTCACGGGCGGCTGCGGTCTCATCGGTTCGGCGACGATCGACCAGCTCCTGACTGGCTATTCGCCCGCTCGCATCGTCATTCTCGATAACCTGGTCCGGGGCTCGCTGGCCAACGTCGAGCGCGCGCTCGCCGATCCCCGGGTTGAACTCGTCCGTGGCGACATCCGCGACGTGGATACGGTGCGCCGGGTGACCGAAGGGATGGATGCGGTCATCCACATGGCGGCGCTGCGGATCACCGCCTGCTCGGCGCATCCTCGCGAAGCGATGGAGGTGATGGCCGACGGCACCTTCAACGTGGTGGAAGCGGCGCAGCGAAGCGGGGTCAAGCGGGTCGTCGCCGCGTCGTCGGCCTCGATCTACGGGCTGGCGGAGAGCTTTCCGACGACCGAGGCGCACCACCCCTATAACAACACGACGTGGTACGGCGCCTGTAAGGTCATGCTGGAGGGCCTGCTGCGGTCTTATCACGATATGTTCGGGCTGCCGTACGTCGCCATGCGCTATTTCAATGTCTATGGTGAGCGCATGGATATCCACGGCAAGTACACGGAAGTCCTGGTGCGCTGGATGGAACGCATCGACGCTGGACAACCGCCGCTGATCCTCGGTGATGGGCTGCAATCGATGGACTTCGTCTACATTAATGACGTCGCGCGGGCCAATGTGCTGGCTCTGGCCTCGGATACCGTCGATGAGACCTTCAATGTCGCCAGCGGCACCGAGACCAACCTCATTCAGCTGGCAACGACGCTGGTGAAGATCATGGGGGCGGACGTGGAGCCGGTGTTCGGGCCGGAGCGGCAGGTCAACAAGGTCTCGCGGCGGCTCGCCGATACCGGGAAGGCGGCGCGCGTCCTCGGCTTCCGGGCCGAGATCGGCCTGGAGGAGGGGCTGACCCGGCTTGTGGACTGGTGGCGGGCGCAACGCAGCGGCGACCAGGTGGTGGCGTCGTCATGATCCCAATTACCAAGCCGGAGATGAGCGAAGCCGAGGCCGATGCGGCCCGCCGCGTCATCCTCAGCGGCTGGATCACGCAAGGGCCGGAGGTGGCCGCCTTCGAGGAGGAGTTCGCCGCCGTCGTCGGCGCCCGCCATGCCTGTGCGGTGTCCAGTTGTACGACGGCGCTGCATTTGGCCCTGCTTGCCGCGGGAGTCGGCGCCGGCGACGAGGTGGTCACCGTCAGCCATTCCTACATCGCCACCGCCAACAGCGTCCGCTACTGCGGCGCGACGCCGGTCTTCGTCGACATCGATCCGGCGACGTTCAACATGGATCCGCGACTGATCGAAGGCGCGATTACCGCCCGCACCCGGGCCATCCTCTGCGTCCACCAGATCGGCATGCCGTGCGATCTGCCGGCGATCGTCGCCATCGGCCGTCGGCATGGGGTTCCGGTCATCGAGGATGCGGCCTGCGCCATCGGTGCCGAGATCCGCTGGGACGGCGCCTGGGAGCAGATCGGCCGCCCGCACGGAGATGCCGCCTGCTTCTCGTTTCATCCGCGCAAGGTGATCAGCACCGGCGATGGTGGGATGATCACCACCTCCCATCCGGAATGGGACGCGCGGTTCCGGCTGTTGCGGCAGCACGCCATGTCGGTCCCGGACACGGTGCGCCACGGCGCGCAGCAGGTGATCTTCGAGAGTTACCCGACCGTCGGCTACAACTACCGGATGACCGACATCCAGGCGGCGGTGGGCCGGCAGCAGCTGACGCGGCTGGCGGCGATCGTGCACCGGCGGCGGATCGTCGCCGACCGCTATCGGGAGCTGCTGGCGACCATTCCGGGGCTGGTCCTGCCGGATGAACCGGAGTGGGCGCGGACGAACTGGCAGAGCTACTGCGTGCGGTTGCCGGCGGACTGTGACCAGCGGGCGGTGATGCAGGCGATGCTGAACGACGAGGTCAGCACGCGGCGTGGCATCATGTGCAGCCACCGGGAGGAGGCTTACCGGCAGCAGCAGCCGTGCCAGCCGCTGCCCCATTCGGAGCGGGCGCAGGACGCGTGCATCCTACTGCCGCTGTTCCCCGATATCACCGACGCGCAGCAGCAGCAGGTGGCATCGGCGCTGCGGCGGGCATGCGGTACGTCAAGGAGGATGGAGGCGGTCTCAGGAGATTCCAGTGTCTGCACCATCGCCGAGACGGCGCTCGGTGGGCGCGGCCTTGGGTAGTCCGGATCGCTGATATGGACGCAGCCGAGGTGGAGATCATCCGGCCCGGGGTAGAGGGGCCCCGGGAGACGTCCGCGGAGACGGCGGCGAGCGATGCGGGGACGGAGCCCACGGCGCCGGCGGCAGAGCGCAGCTACGGCCAGATCCTGAAATCCTCGGCGCTGATCGGCGGCTCGTCGGTGATCACCATCGGCATCGGCATCGTCCGCACCAAGGCGATGGCGCTGCTCCTGGGCCCCGCCGGCTTCGGGCTGATGGGCATCTACGGATCGATCGCCGACCTGGCGCGCTCGGCAGCCGAGATGGGGATCAACAGCAGCGGCGTCCGCCAGATCGCCGAGGCGGCCGGGTCCGGCGACGCGGCGCGGCTGGCGATGACGGTCGTGGTGCTGCGGCGGACGGCGGTCGTTCTCGGCCTGATCGGGGCGGTGCTGCTGGCGGCGCTGGCGGTGCCCGTGTCCACCTTCACCTTCGGCAGTGAGGCCCACGCGGGAGCGGTGGCGCTGCTGGGGCTCGCGGTATTCTTCCGCCTCATCGCCGACGGCCAGGGGGCGCTGCTGCAAGGGATGCGCCGCATCGCCGACCTGGCAAAGGTCAGTGTTCTCGGCCCGCTCGTCGGCAGCGTCGCCGGCATCGCACTGGTTTATTGGCTCGGTGAGGCCGGCGTGGTGCCGGCGCTGATCGCGGTGGCCGCTGCCGGACTGGTATTCTCGTGGTGGTATAGCCGCAAGGTGAAGGTGGCGCTGCCGGCGCTGAGCCGTCCGGAGGTAGCGCGCGAAGCCTCGGCGCTGCTGAAGCTGGGGTTCGCCTTCATGGCCAGCGGCATGCTGATGATGGCGGCGGCGTATGCCGTTCGCACCATCGTCCTGCGGACGGAAGGTTTGGAGGCGGCCGGTTTCTACAGCGCCGCCTGGACCCTGGGCGGACTTTATGTCGGCATCATCCTGCAGGCGATGGGTGCCGACTTCTATCCGCGGCTGGTGGGCGCCCACAACGACGATGCGAAGGGCAACCGCCTGGTCAATGAACAGACGCAGATCAGCCTGCTGTTGGCGGGACCGGGGGTGATCGCCACCATCGTCTTCGCGCCGCTGGTTCTTGCTTTGTTCTACAGCGCGAAGTTCGCCGAAGCGGTCGAGGTGTTGCGCTGGATCTGCCTCGGCATCGCGCTGCGGGTGATCAGCTGGCCAATGGGATATATCATCGTTGCCAAGAACCGGCGGCTGATCTTCCTCGCCACCGAGATCGCCTGGACGGTGGTCAACGTCGGCCTGACCTGGCTGGCGGTGCAGCGGTTCGGCCTCGCCGGCGCCGGCATCGCCTTCTTCGCCTCCTACGTCTTCCACGGGGTAATGATCTACGCCATCGTCCGCCGCTTGAGCGGCTTCCGCTGGTCGCGCGAGAACATCAAGACCGGCCTGATCTTCCTCGCCTCGATCGGACTGTCCTTCGCCGGCTTCTATGCCATGCAACCGCTTACCGCCACTGTTGTCGGCGGAGCGATCCTGCTCGCCAGCAGCATATTTGCGCTGCGGGTGCTCCTCGACCTCGTCTCGTTGGATCAAATCCCCCGACCCCTGCGGCGCTATATCAAGTCCTCCTACAATGTCGTCTCCAGACGGAAATAGTTCATGCATCCCAGCGCCATCGCTTCGGTCGAACCAGAGATACATATACACCGCCCATGAAAGTACTGGTTTTCGCGCATCGCTTAGAGGTCGGCGGGACTCAGACTAATGCCATCGAACTGGCGGCGACCCTCCGAGATGCCCACAACTTCGAGATGGTGCTGTTTGCGACGCCGGGGCCGATGGTCCGGCTGATCGAGCAGAAGGGCTTGCGATTTCTGCCGGCACCCGATGCCTACTTCCATCCGTCGTGGCGACGGATGCAGGCGCTGCGGCGCGCCGTCCGGAAGGAACGGCCTGCCCTTCTCCATGTCTGGGACTGGTGGCAGTGCGTGGACGCCTACTATTCGGTGCACTTGGCGATGCGGGTGCCGATGATCGTCTCCGACATGATGATGAGTCTGACCAGGGTGCTGCCGAGAGGACTGCCCACCACGTTCGGGACGGCCGAGAACGTGGACCGGGCGAGGGCAGCCGGTTGGCGACGGGCGAGCTTTTTGCCTCCCCCCGTCGATGTGCAGCTCAACGCCCCGGACGTGAAAGACGGTCAGCGCTATCGGGCTGCCTTAGGCATAGGTCAGGACGAAATCGTCCTCGTTTCGGTATCCCGGCTGGCGAAGGGTTGGAAGTCGGAATGCCTGTTTCGAACGGCCGAAGTCGTCGGCTCGCTTGGGCAAGATTTCCCCATTCGCTATGTCATCGTCGGTGATGGCGAGACGCGTGGGGCGCTACAGGAAGTGGCCGATCGGGTCAATTCAGCCCTGAAGCGCCGGGCGATCCTGTTACCTGGTGCCCTCCTCGATCCTCGTCCGCCCTATGCGTCCGCCGACATCATCGTCGGTATGGGGGGATCGGCACTCCGGGCGATGGCATTCGGTAAGCCGGTGATCATCACGGGAGAACAGGGTTTCGCTGAGTTGTTGAGCCAGGACACGGCAGAAGGCTTCCTTTACCGGGGCATCTTCGGCCAGGGGCAGCGGGAAGGCGACCCCAATGCCCATTTGGCTGCGCTCATCCGCGGTCTCGCCGAGCATCCCGAGCAGCACGCCGTTTTCGGGGCCTTCGCCCGCCAGTTTGTCGTGCAGCACTTTTCTCTCGAGCGCGTCGGTGCAAGGCTAGCGGAGCGTTACCGGGAGGCGGTGGCCGAGGTTCGGCCGATGCAGCGCATCGCCGCCGACGGCTTACGAACGGCAGCCATATACTTGAGAGAAAGAGACTTCCTGATACCGTCGCGGAGCAAGCAAAAGACACTCGGATGGGAATCGACGCTGCAATTTCAAGATGTTGATAACAGAAGGTAATACATGATAACACTTGTTATGCTTTCACAAATAACGACTTCTTTGTTGCAGAGTTAGAGGTTTTCTGTGGCTAAGTTGGTATCCATACTTGTCCCCGCATACAACGCCGAGAAATGGATCGCCGATACCATTGCCTCTGCGACCCAGCAGACATGGCCGCACAAAGAGGTCATCGTCTTGGATGACGGCTCCGCCGACGGCACCTTCAAGATCGCCCAAACGCTCGCGTCGCCGTCCGTGAAGGTCGTCCGGCAGGAGAACGCCGGCGCCTGCCGGACTCGCAACAATCTCCTGGCGATGGCGCAGGGAGATTACATCCAGTGGTTGGACGCCGATGATCTGCTGGACTCGGAGAAGATTGCCCGGCAATTGGAAGGCGCGGACGACGGAAGAACGTCCTTGACGCTGCTCACCGCCGAATGGGGCCGTTTTTTCTTCCGGTACGAGCGGGCAAAGTTCATCCCCGATGCGCTGTGGCAGGACTTGGGCCCGACCGACTGGATTCTCGCCCGATTCAACGAAAACGTGTGGATGAACCCGGTGGTGTGGCTGGTCAGCCGTCGCCTGACGGAAGCGGCGGGGCCCTGGGATGAGCGGCTGTCGGCGTCCGGCGATGACGATGGCGAATACATCTGCCGGGTCGCCGGCGCCAGCGACGGCGTCCGCTTCGTTGCCGGCGCCAGATGCTATTACCGCATTGGAACCATCGGCAGCCTCAACTGGAATATGGAACGAAGCGAAAAAAGTCTGGATTCGCTCGTGCTCTCGCTCACGTTGGCGGTGCGCCACTTGCGCTCACTGGAAAATAGCGAACGAACACGGAAGGCCGCGGTGCGGCATCTGCAAACCTTCCTTCCGTACTTCTATGCCGCCGACCGGCACTATTTCCATGAACTCGATGCCGTTGCCAGGGAGTTCGGGGGAGCGCTGCATCCGCCGCGGGCGAGTTGGAAGTACTCTCCGATCGAGACCGTCTTCGGCGCGCGCAGCGCAAGAAATGTCATGGCGAACTGGCGGGCGGTAAAGCTCCTGGCGCAGCGGGACGTGGACCGCCTGCTGCACAGGATTGGCTTATAAGTCCACATATTCGACAACAGGGGAAAGAAAATGAAGGGTGACCATGGGGTGCGTCTGCTGGTAACGGGAGGGGCCGGCTTTATTGGTTCGCACCTTTGCGAGAGATTGATTGCGCAAGGTCATGAGGTTCTCTGTGTCGATAACTTCTTCACCGGAACGAAGCGAAATATAGCGCATTTGTTGGAAAGCCCCTTCTTCGAATTGCTCAGGCACGACATAACCTTCCCACTCTATGTGGAGGTAGACGAAATCTATAATCTGGCCTGCCCGGCGTCACCGATCCATTACCAGAACGATCCTATTCAGACCACCAAGGTCAATGTTCACGGGGCGATCAATGTATTGGGGCTGGCGAAGAGGCTTAAGGCAAAAATCCTCCAAGCCTCCACGTCAGAGGTGTATGGAGACCCCGACGTGCATCCGCAGGTCGAGGCGTATTGGGGCAATGTCAATCCGATCGGACCGCGCGCCTGCTATGACGAAGGCAAACGATGCGCGGAAACCTTGTTTTTCGACTACCATCGTCAGCTGAAGCTGCAAATAAAGGTAGCGCGTATCTTTAACACCTACGGCCCGCGCATGCATCCGAAGGATGGGCGGGTTGTGTCCAACTTCATCGTTCAGGCGCTGCATGGACAGCCGATCACCATCTACGGCGACGGCTCGCAGACACGGTCGTTCTGCTATGTGGATGATCTGGTCTTGGCGCTGATCAAGCTGATGGACACCCCGCCGGAGGTAACCGGCCCGATCAACCTCGGCAATCCCACCGAGTGCACCATGGTGGAACTGGCCGAGCGTATCATCACAATGACGAACGCAAAGTCGCAGCTGGTCTTCGAGCAGCTGCCGGCCGACGATCCGCGCCAACGCCGGCCCGATATCTCGAAGGCGGATGCGCTTTTGGACTGGCGACCGACGGTCGGATTGGAGGAGGGGCTGAGCAAAACCATCAGCTACTTCGATGACCTGCTTCGGTCAAATGAATAGATGATGACCAGCGTTCGCCAGGAAGACGGATTGCGGTGCGGCACCCCAAACGGCGCACCCGATCTCATGGGGGCGAAGCCGGCGGCCTCGCCGGCGAGGGGCGATGCCGCCGTCGGCCGTTTCGTCGGCTGGCTCGACCGGTTCGGCGAGACGTCTTACGACCACCAGAGCTTCTTCGCCGGGCCGGTGGGCGGGGGGGCGAAGGCGCTTTACTATCGACGGCCGAAGCTGGGCAAGCTGGCGGTGGCGCCGATGATCGCCTGCGAGGCGTTCTTGCCCCAGGCGCGCCGGCTGTTCTGGCGCAAAGAGCGGTTCCCCATCGCCGACGCCCACTACGCCATGGGCTTTGCGGCGCTCTACCGGCTGACCGGCGACAAGGCTCACTACGACCGCGCCGTCCACTTCCTCGAAGTGCTGGAGGCGAGCCGCTGTCCCGGCTACCGGCACCACGGCTGGGGGTATCCCTTCGACTGGGTGACGCGGACCGGGGTGATGGCGGCCGGCACGCCGCTGATCACGACGACCCCCTACGTCTATGAGGCGTTCGCCGCCGTCCATGCCATCGATGGGGACCCCCGCTGGCTCGCGGTGATGCGCTCGGCGGCCGAGCATGCGGCGACCGACATCCCCGACCGGGAGCTTTCGCCCGAAGCGGCGACAGCGGGCTACAATCCCGACGACAGCAAGGGCGGCGTCATTAACGCCAGCGCCTATCGCGCCTTCCTGTTGCTTAGCGCCGCCCGTCAGTTCAACGAGGACAAGTATCGGCGGCTCGCCCTGCGCAACCTCACCTTCGTCCTCGATGCCCAGCAGCCGGACGGCTCGTGGTTCTATGCCATGGATGGGGTCCGTGACTTTGTCGATCACTTCCACACCTGCTTCGTCCTGAAGGCGCTGGCCAAGATCGAGACGATGACCGGGCATGAGGGCTGCCGGCAGGCGATCGATGCCGGCGTCGCCTATTACGTCCACCACCTATTCGACGAGCGGGGACTGCCGAAGCCATTCTCGCGGGCACCCCGACTGACCGTCTATCGCCAGGAGCTCTACGATTACGCCGAGTGCATCAATCTCGGCGTGCTGCTGAAAGGGCGCGATCCGACGCTGGACGACCGGCTGCGGGCGACCGTCGATGACCTGCTTGGCCAGTGGCAGAAGCCGGACGGCTCCTTCCGCTCCCGACGCTTGCTGTACGGATGGGACAACGTGCCGATGCATCGCTGGGCGCAGGCGCAAGTCTTCCGCAGTCTCTGCCTGCTGCGGCAGGCCACCCCGGAGGCGCGGGCTGTTGCGTGAACCCGTACGCGCAGCGATGGGGCGCTGATCATGTGCGGCATCTGCGGTCAGTTCAATTTCCGCGACCGGGCGCCGGTCGATCCGGCGGCCATTCGGCGGATGGCCAATGCCATCGTCCACCGCGGCCCCGACGACGACGGCTACTTCGTCTCCGACGGCCTTGGCCTCGGGTTCAGGCGGCTGTCGATCATCGACCTGTCCGGCGGCCATCAGCCGATGACCGACGCGGAAGAGAGCATCCGGGTCGTCTTCAACGGTGAGATCTACAACTTTCCAGAACTGCGCCGCGAACTGGAAGATCAGGGGCACGTCTTCCGCACCCAGAGCGATACGGAAGTCATCATCCACGGCTACAAGCAGTGGGGGACGGAGGTTCTCAATCGCCTGAATGGCATGTTCGGCCTCGCCATCTGGGACGAGCGGCACCAGCGCCTAGTCCTCGCCCGCGACGCTGCCGGCATCAAGCTCGTCTATTATCGGGTCGATGGTGGCTCGCTGCTGTTCGCTTCGGAGATCCGCTCGATCCTGGCCGCGCTCGAGCGGCCGCCGGAGGTGGACGTCACCGCCCTCAACCTGTTCCTGCGCTATCGTTACACCCCGTCGCCGCTGACGATCTACGCCGGCATCCGCAAGCTGGCGCCGGGGACGATGGCGGTGTTCGAGGGCGGAAACTGGCGCGAAGAACGCTGGTATCGGTTTCGACCGAACCGCCTTGCCGTGCCCCGGTCCGATGGGGAGGCGGGCGAGGAACTGCTCGCCATTTACAAGCGAGCGCTGAAGCGGCACCTGCTCAGCGACGTTCCGGTCGGCCTCCTGCTCAGCGGTGGGGTTGACTCCGGTCTGCTCCTCGGTCTGATGAACCTGGGAGGTTCCGCCTGGCCGACGTTCACCGTCGGCTACAGCAAGGCGGAATACCGGAACGACGAGCTGTCGGAAGCGGAGGAGACGGCTCGCATCTTTGATGCTCGCCACGTTCGCGTCGAACTCAGCCGTGAGACGTTCGAGCGGACGTTGCCGCGCATTGTCGCTTCTGTCGAAGAGCCGATCGCCACCTCCTCGATCGTGCCGATGTATTTCGTCTGCCAGCGCGCCCGCGAGGATGTCAAGGTGGCGTTGATGGGGCAGGGGCCGGACGAGCTGTTCGGCGGCTACACCCGCCACCTCGGCATCCGCTATGGCGCGGCCTGGCGGCGACTCCCGGGCTGGGCGCGGCACGGGATCGAGGGTGGGGTCCGGCGGCTCCCCCGCAACGCCGCCCTCAAGCGAGGCATCTACGCCCTGGGCGTCGATAGCCGGATGCAGCGGTACCAGAATGCGCTGTCGATCATGCCGGGCGCCATGGTTGATGGCCTGTTCCAGGAGGACCTCCTGCCGCGAGGAGCGGGGGACACGGTACGGGAGATCTGGGGGGACCTGGAGCCGGAGATGGAGGGCAGCGATGAGCTCGGCGGGTTTCAGGTGCTGGAGCTGCGCTCGTCGTTGCCTGACGAATTGCTCATGTATGCCGACAAGTTGTCGATGGCGCACAGTCTGGAGGTGCGCGTCCCCTTCCTCGACAAGGAGGTGGTCGAGTACGTCGAGGCGCTGCCGGAGTCCTTCAAGGTCCGGCACGGGCGGCGAAAGTGGCTGCATCGGCGGGTTTGCGAAGGGTTCCTGCCGCGATCGATCATCGCCCGGAAGAAACGGGGGTTCGCCGTCGACGTGGTCGATTCCTGGTTCAAGGGCGCTTTCGGCAGCAACATCGACAGCTACCTGCTGGACGGAGCTTCGCAGCTGTCGACGTTCCTGAAGCCGAAGGCGGTGCAGCGCCTGCTGGTGGAGCACCGGTCGGGTAAGGCGGACAATCACAAAATGCTATTCAGCCTGGTGGTGTTCGAGGAATGGTTGCGCTATAACCAAACACAGGTGGGGAATGTGCGCGCATAGGGGGTATTTGTTGTCGTCCGTCATCAACGTGGCCGGTCAACCGGCTCTGCTTGGCTGAGGGACCGCCGTGACGCTCGAGTATGTCCTGATCACACCCGCCCGCAACGAGGCGGCGTTCATCGAGAAGACGATCCAGTCGGTCATCGCGCAAACGGTGCTGCCGAAACGGTGGGTGATCGTCAGCGACGGCTCCACCGACGCGACCGACGCGATCGTGCAGAAGTATCTGCCGGGGCGGGACTGGCTACAGCTGGTGCAGCTGCCGCCGCGGCAGGAGCGTAACTTTGCCGCCAAGGTGATGGCATTCAATGCTGGCTACGCCCAGGTGAAGGACCTGTCGTTCGATATCATCGGCAACATCGACGCCGACATCTCGTTCGGCACCGACCTCTTCGCCTACCTCCTCGGCAAGTTCGAACAATGGCCGGAGCTTGGAGTGGCCGGCACCCACTACACCGAGGGCGGCTTCCACTCCTTCACCGACAGCTACATCAACGTCGAGCACGTCAACGGTCAGTGCCAGCTCTTCCGTCGTGGCTGCTTCGAGGACATCGGCGGTTACAAGCCCAACAAGGGTGGCGGCATCGACTGGGTGGCGGTGACGACGGCGCGGATGAAGGGGTGGACGACTCGGTCCTTCGACGAGCGTACCTATGAGCATCATCGGACCATGGGCACCGCCGCCACCAGCGAGTTGGGCGCACGCTTCCATTACGGCAAGAAGGACTACTTCCTCGGCGGCCATCCGCTGTGGCAGGTGCTCCGCGGCACCTTTCAGATGGCGAAGAAACCCTACGTGCTCGGCGGCCTGTTCCTGATGCTGGGCTATCTCCGCTGCTGGATCACCGGCTACGAGCGCTCGGTTTCGCCGGAACTCATGGCCTTTCACCGCAAGGAGCAGCTCGGACGCATGAAGGGACTGCTCGCCAACCGGCTCGGTGTTGGTCGGTAGCGTAACGAACTCAATCGCTATGGGAACATTGATGTCAGGCATGGTCCAATCCGGGACGGATAGGCCGGTCGTGCTCACCAAGGACACGCTGATCTGCGGCCAGCCGGCGTCCATCCGGTGCTACGAGTTTTTTGGCCAGCAGTACACGAAGAGCGGTTCGCTTATCACCAGGCTGAGCCTTGAGGACGAGTGGTACGAAGACGTGGCGGATCCGGAACGGCTGGTCACCGCCCTGAAGCGGCGCAATCTGGTCGATGCCGATCTCTTCACCTTCTGGCAGCGGATGCCGGACGTACAGCCGGCATATGACTACTATCATGAGCTGGAAGAGATCGCGGTGCTGCCGGTCACGACCTATCAAGACTGGTGGAACAAGCAAATAAAGTCACGCCTCCGCAATATGATCCGGAAGGCCGAGCGCCAGGGAGTCGAAGTCAGGGAAACTGACTTCGACGATGCCTTCGTCAGGGGGATGATCTCCATATTTAATGAATCCCCGGTCCGACAAGGGCGACAATTCTGGCATTATGGAAAAGATTTCGACACGGTAAAGTCGCAGTTTTCCCGATACGTGTATCGGGAACGGATGGTCGGTGCCTATTGCGGAGACGAACTGATCGGGTTCATGATGTTGGGAGATGCCGGCAGGTACTGTATAACAGGCCAGGTGCTGTCGAGCCTGAATCATCGCGATAAAAACACGAGCAATCTGCTGATCGCCAAGGCGGTGGATATTTGCGAGCAACGGGGCTTTCCCTATCTCGTGTATTTCTTCTGGGGGGATGATACTCTTTCGGAATTCAAACGCCGGTGTGGCTTTGAAGGCGTAAAGGTCCCTCGTTATTATGTGCCATTATCCTGGAAAGGAGAACTGGCGCTTCGTTGCGGCGCTCATCGCGGATGGAAGACCATGGTGCCGCCGCGAGTAAAGGACACCCTGAAACGCTGGCGCTCTTTCTGGTACGAAAGGCGAGCCCGGTGAAGGGTGCGCTTATCGCTGTCGGCGTGAGCGAGGGCGGCGACCGTCGCCTACCGCTTATGATGGGTCGGCGGCGTGAACGGCCAGTGATGGCGACGGGTGGCGATGGGCGGTGGCTTAGATGCCGGGCGTCGCGGGGGTAATCGGTCCCGGCGCGCCGGAGGAATGCGCTTGCCTCGTCCGGACGATGATCGCCAGCATGCAGCATCGGCCGGCGTACGTTTCGGGCACGTACGCGTGTACTTCGCTGGGCATTTATGCCGGGTGGGTGGCGCATCCGGGTTCCTTCGCCGCCCGGCAATCGGCGGCAACGGGGCGGGGCGGGACCCGGCTGCTGTTTTCCGGCGAGTGTATCTCGGCCGACGACGCTCCTCTTTCGTGCGCCGAGGACGGCCTCTTGCTGGGCCGCTGCGACGGCGCTGACACCGGGGCTTTCGTCGCCGGGCTCAACGGTCTGTTCGCCGGCCTCCTGATTGATCCTGGGCGCCAGAGCGCTTGGTTGTTTAACGATCGCTACGGCAGCGAGCGCATCTACGTCTGCGAGGATGGGGAGAGGCTGTTGTTCGCCAGCGAGGCGAAGGCGCTACTCAGCACGGTGCCGGCGGCCCGCGCCTTCGACGACGAGGGGGTGCGCCAGTTCCTCGCCTACGGCAGCACCTTCGACGGCCGCAGCCTGTTCCGCGGGATCAAAGTGCTGCCGGGCGGCGTCCTGTGGTCGTTCGGACCGGCAGGCACCATCAGCCAGGGCCGCTACTTCCAGCCGGAAGACTGGGAGGCGCAACCGGTTCTCGACGAACGGACGTTTCAACGCCGCTTCGAGGACACCTTCCGCACCGTGCTACCCGACTACGTCGCCGGCGACAACGCCGTCGGCATCTCCATCACCGGCGGGCTCGACACCCGAATGATCATGGCCTGCCTGCCGGATAAGGCGCCGCCTCCCGTCTGCTACACCTATGTGGGATTGGATGGTCGCACCCTTGATGCCCGGATCGGCGAGCGGGTGGCGCGCGCGCGCGGTCTCGATCACCGGGACCTCCGCCTCGGCGCCAATTTCCTCAGCGGTTTCGGCGTCCATGTGGATCGGACGGTGTTCGTTACCGACGGCTGCGCCGGCGTCCTGGCCGCCCACGAGATCCCCTATTCTAGGCAAGCCGCGGGGCAGTCGCCGATCCGGCTGACCGGCAATTACGGTAGCGAAGTGCTTCGGGGCGTCTCCACCTTCAAGTCGCTCCGCCTGGCCGAGGGCCTGTTCGCTCCTCCCCTCGGCCAGGGGAGCCCGGGGCATACGGTGCCTCCCTCCGGCCATCCCATCGCCAACGCGGCCTTCCGCGAGGTGCCGTGGCACCTGTTCGGCCCGCTGGCCGCGGCGCGGAGCGAGCTGACGGTGCGGTCGCCCTTTCTCGACAACCGGATCGTCCGCCTTGCCTTCCAGACTCCGATGTTGCTGCGGCAATCGCCGGATGCCGCGCTCGGGCTAATCCGGGCCGGCAACCCGGCGCTGGTGGCGATCCCCACCGACCGCGGCCTCGGAGGAGCCCGGAGCGGCATCTTCGCGGCGGTGCACCGGCTATTCTGCGCCGTCACCTTCAAGCTCGATTACCTATATGCCCATGGCCTGCCGCGCCGAATGGCGTGGCTTGACGGCGCCATGGGCGGGCTGGAGCGCACCGGCCTGCTCGGCCTGCACAAGTTTCTGCCCTATCGCGCCTGGTTCCGGCGCGAACTGGCCCCCTACGCCGAAGAGGTGTTGAGCGATTCCCGCACCCGCCGGATGCCGTTCTGGGACGGTCGGCGGTTGCCGTCCATCATCGACGACCATGTGGCGGGTCGCGGCAACTATGTCGACGAACTCCACTGCATTCTCACTCTAGAGGCGGTCGACCGCACCCTCATCAATGGCTTTGCCCGGACGGGAGCCGACAGGCTCGGATTGGACGCATGCGCATCCTGATTATCAAGCTGAACGCCACCGGCGACGTGGTGCGGACGACGCCGCTGCTGCGCCGCCTGGACGCAGATATCACCTGGCTGACCCACCGCAACAATGTCCCGCTGCTGACCGGTCTGGCCGCCCCGGTCACCTGCTTGGCCTGGGAACAACGGGACAGCGTCGCCGACAGCCCGTTCGATCTTGTCATCAGCCTCGAAGATGAGCGGGAGGTCGCCGCCTTCGTCCGCGATCTGCGCTGCCGCCGGGTATTCGGGGCGTACCTGGACGGGGATGACCGCGGCCGCTACAGCGAGGACGCCCACGGCTGGTTCGATCTCAGCCTGATCAGCCGCTATGGGCGCGAGAAGGCGGATGAGCTGAAGTACCGCAACCGGCAGAGCTACCAGGAGTTGCTGTTTCAAGGGCTGGGGCTGGAGTTCCGCGGCGAGGCGTATCTGTTGCCGGAGCCGGTCGACACTGACCTGGTGGGAGATGTGGCGATCGCGCCAGTGGCGGGCGCGGTGTGGCCGATGAAAAACTGGGCCCATTACGACGCGTTGCGCAGGCGGCTGGAAGATGCCGACCTGCGGGTGAACGTGCTCCCGCTCCGACCGTCGTTGCTGGAGCATCTGGGTGACATCCGCAACCACCGTTGCCTGGTCAGCGGCGACAGCCTGCCGATGCATCTCGCCCTCGGCCTGGGGATCCGCTGCGTCACCCTGTTCAGCTGTACCAGCCCTTGGGAGATTTTCGACTACGGCCTGCAGACGAAGCTGATCTCGCCGCTCCTCGGAGAGTTCTTCTACAAGCGGGGCTTCGATCCGCGTGCGATGGAGGCGATCGGCGTCGACGAGGTCTTGAACGCGGTCATGTCGAGCAACTCCGCTGAGTCCATTGTTGATTGCGGGTAATTGTTTTCTGCGGGTAATTGTTTTCTGCGGGTAGAGGGCAGCATTAGCCACTAACCGAGCAGATGCCGATTTACGTAAGGCTGTGCGATGAATAGGCATGTCACGAATAGTGAGGCGACCATGAATGCCGGGTTGGAGGGCCCGGGGGCGAGTTCGAGCGTCGAGTGCGCCCAGACCACGAGTATCTCTCTTCTGACCGGCGGCGGGGACAGGCCGTATGCCCTCGGACTGGCAAAAAGCCTGGCCAGCGCGGGTTTGCATATCGAGTTCATCGGAAGCGACTTTTTGGAGGATCCGGAACTTCGCCAAAATCCGCAGGTTAAATTTTTGAACCTGAGGGGAGACGTAAGCACCGATGCGCCCTTCTTACGAAAAGCCATCCGAATTGTCCTGTATTATCTCCGTCTCCTTCGATATGCTCCGACGGCCAAGCCAGCTATTTTTCACATTTTGTGGAATAACAAGATTGAACTGATCGATCGAACGGTTCTGCTATGGTATTATAAAGTGTGCGGTCGTCGACTTGCATATACCGTGCATAATGTAAATATCGGAGAGCGGGACGGGACAGATAGCGTCATTAACAGGCTCACTCTCAATGTACAATACAGATTGGTGGATCATCTATTCGTTCACACCGAAAAGATGCGGGATCGTCTTATCGAGGACTTCAGCGTTCCTGCGGAGAAGATTTCCCTTGTCGCCCTTCCGGTCAACAACACCATACCCGTCACCGACCTGTCGCAGGACGAGGCGAGGAAACGGCTGGGCGTTGACCCCTCGGCAAAAGTCCTTTTGTTCTACGGGGCGATCGCCGCCTACAAGGGATTAAGTTATCTCGTCGAGGCGCTGAAAATAGCGTCGAAATCCACATCCGAACTGACTTTGCTGATTGCTGGACGGCCGAGAGGCCCCGTCGCGTATTGGAACGAGATCGAACAAGGAATAGCTGGGACGGATGTGGACAAGCGGATTATCCGGCACATTCGTTTCATACCCGACGAGGAGACGGAAGCGTACTTCAAGGCAGCTGACGTACTGGTTTTGCCCTATACGGCCGTCTTTCAGAGCGGCGTGCTGCTTCTTGGTTACAATTTCGGCCTACCAGTAATAGCAACTGATGTCGGGTCGCTAAGGGATTACATAATCGAAGGAAAGACGGGGATCGTTTGTCAATCACAGGACCCGAATGATCTGGCAAAAAGTATTGAGGCGTATTTTGCCACCCCCATGTATACGGATCATGAAGCTACACGAGCTTACATTCGCGAATTTAGCTCAAAGCAGTACTCTTGGGATCGCATGGCGCAGCAGACCAAAGCGGTGTATGGGCGTGTCATGCATGATCATAAAATCTCTTAACGAGGAGCTGGCTGCGTGGACAGGTCCGTTGCACGCGGCGCGTTGGTGCCGGCCCAAATAGGCGGCCGGGGCAAGTTTTGATCTCGGCCGTGTGAAACGATAAAGAGAAAGCCGTGCCTCCGTCGCTGGCTCTCGCTCTGACCATCGTGTTCGTTGCTGTGCTCTATCTCCGAGGCTTCCGCGCCGAGGAGAAGGGGAGCGCCGCCCTGTGGCTGCCAGTGGTCTGGATCCTGATCGTCGGCTCGCGCTTCGTCTCCCAGTGGCTCAGTCTTGGCTCCTCCCTCACCATAACCAATGGTGCCGAGGGAAGTCCCGTCGATGCCGTGGTCTTCGCCAGCTTGATCCTGGCCGGAACGATCGCTCTGATACGTCGGAACGCCGTTGCCAGGTTCGTCCAGAAAAACCCCTGGCTGGTGCTATTCATCGTCTACGGCCTCCTGTCCATCAGCTGGTCGGACTTCCCCGAGGTCGCGATCAAGCGGTGGATCAAGACGCTGGGCCACCCGGTTATGGCGCTGGTCATTCTGAGCGACCCGAAGCCGATGAATGCGCTCAGGATCGTGATGAAGCGCTGCGCCTATGTGCTGGTTCCCTTTTCGATCACAATGATCAAATATTTTCCACAGTACTCGCAGGGGTATGATGCTTGGACCGGACGGGTATTCTATAGTGGTGTGGCGGTAGATAAAAACTTCCTCGGCCTATTATGTACAATATTTGGTAACTTCTTTGTGTGGAGCCTGCTTACACGGTCGGCGATCGCCGACCGACGGGCCCGACGAGAGGAGATGATCATCGCTAGCCTCTTTCTGCTGATGATCTTCTGGCTTCTGTCGCGCGCTGACAGCTCGACCTCCTTGGGGACATTTATATTAGGGAGCACGACGATGGTGGTGCTCGGCTCCTCCAGGGTCAACAAGCGCCACCTCGGGATTTACGTGTGTGGCGCCATAACTGTGTTGTTGTTAGCGGAGATGGGGTTCGGGCTATCGGCCGAGATCATCCGATTGCTTGGGCGCGATCCGACGCTCACCGATCGGACTCTGGTCTGGCACGACGCGCTGAGCCTGCAGCCCAATCCGTTGCTGGGCGCCGGGTTCGAGAGCTTTTGGCTTGGCCCGCGACTGGAAGCGATGTGGGCAAAGTGGGCGTGGCGTCCTATTCAGGCGCACAACGGCTACATAGAGACCTACCTTAATCTGGGTATTGTTGGTCTTGGTCTCTTGGTGGCGATAATTCTCACAACTTACGTAAAAATCGCCCGTCAATTCCTCTGGAATCCTGATTTCGCCCGGTTGCGGCTGGGGTACTTATTTGCCTTCCTTGCCCATAATATAACCGAAGCTACGTTTGTGGCGGTGCACCTTGTCTGGACGATGTTTTACATCATCGCCATCGAATACCAAACGCAGCGGGTGACGGATAGAACGCCGGCGGCAGTCCGGCGCAGGCCGGAGGTGGCGCTGCCAACCCCGCCCGGCGGCCGCCCCCGACCGGATGTGGCGTGGAAGCTGTCGCAAAAACTTTCGAACGGCGCGGGCGAGCCCGGGCGTCGGCCTTGACGGCGGCGATCCCCATCGCCCTCCGCTGCGCGGATCGACTGCGGGCCAAAGTCCGATACGTCTTCGATACCTTGCTGCTGGCCGGCGGGATCGGCGGTCGCTTCGTCCCCGAGCCACCGGCGGAGGGGCCGTGGGTCCTGTACGGTTCTGCCGATGGCGTTTCCGGGTCGGCGCTCGCCCGCTGCCTCGCCATCACGCACACCTCCGAGGTGTGGCAGCTCTTCGAAGCGGCATCGGACGTGACGTCGGTGGCAGACATCGACGGGCTGGCGGCGGTGTTTCCCGCGCGCGGGCCGGTCCCGACCGCGGCAGCGGTCCTTCCCTTCGACCTCATCGCCAACGCCTTCTACTTCCTCTCGTCGTGGTCGGAGCGGGTAAGCGGTGGCGGACGCCGCACCTACGACCGCAGCGTCTTCGCCCGCCTGGGCATTCCACAGGACATCGTCGATCGATACTTGGGGCGGCTGATGGCATCGCTCAGCGCCCTCTGCGAGAGCTTGGGAAGGATGGGCCCGCAACCGGTTCCGTGGCCGGAAGGAGGGCGGTTCGCGCTGGTTCTCTCCCACGATGTGGATTTCCTGCCGAACGGCACTGGCGATGTGGTGAAGCAGGGATGCAAGACCATCGCCCGCCACCTCCTGCATCATCGCGATCCGGCGGACGCGGCCCGGGCGGCGGCGGGGCTGCTGAAGGCGCTGGCGACGGGACGCGACCCCTACGGCTGCGTTCCGGAAATCATTGCCCGCGAAAAGGAGCTGGGCGTCCGCTCATCGTTTCAGGTGGCAGTCGGACATCGTCACCCTAACGATGTGAACTACCGGATCGAAGACGATCGGGTCCGCGATTACCTGCGCGTCATTTCCGATGCCGGGTTCGACCTCTGCCTGCACGGTAGCTATCGTTCGACCGAAAACGCCGCCTGGTATGGCGAGGAGGCGGAACTGCTCGCCGCCCGGCTGGGCCGGCCCCGAGGGTCACGCCAGCACTTTCTGTCCTTCGACTACGACGCCCTGTTTGCGGCGCAGGAACGGGCGGGCATCCGCTACGACATGTCCATGGGCTTTCCCGACCGGCCGGGACCGCGGGCGGGCTTCTCCTACCCCTACTTTCCCTATTGTCTGGAGGAAGATCGGCCGTTCGACGTCCTGCAGATCAGCCTGTTCCTGATGGACGTGACCTTGCGCGGTTACCTGGGTCTGAAGGGGGCCGCCGCGCGGCGGATCATCGAAGACATCGTCCGCGACCTGTGCGAGAAGCGGGGCTGCGTGTCTGCCGTCTGGCATCCGATCGTCTTCGGCGGTGCGCGCGATCCCGGCTACGACCGGCTGTACTGGGACATGATCGAAAGCGTGCGCGATAAGGGCGGCCTCGCGACCGATGGCAGAGCCATCAACGCGTTCTGGCGCCAGCGGGCGCAGCGGTCCGCGAGCTTCGCCGGCGTGTCCTGAACGCCGTTTTCGTCCGCGGGGGTTCAACCGCTCAGACACCAGGAGAACGGAGCTTCCCATGGCCGCAGTGCTGATGGCTGCCTATACCAACTACCGCCGGGACCCGCGGGTTCGGCGGGAGGCGGAGGCACTGGTCGAGGCCGGCCATGATGTTGTCTTTCTCGCCTGCCGCCGGCCGGGTGAGCCGGATCGGGAGATCCTAGCGGGAGTCACCGTAAAAAAGCTGGCGGGGCTGCAGCGCCGCTGCACGTCGTTCACCGACTACCTGATCGATTATGCCATCTTCGGCTGCATGCTATCGCTGCACTTGCTGCGGCATCCCTTGCGCTATCGGCTGATCCACATCAACAACATGCCGGACTTCCTCGTCTTCGCCGCGTGGCTGCCGCGCCTGCTGGGACGCCCGGTGATCCACGACATCCATGACCTGATGCCGGAGCTCTACGTCGAGAAGTTCGCGTCCGGCGAACGCCATTGGCTGGTCCGGGCGCTGGAGCTGCAGGAGCGATGGGCGGGCCGGTTCGCCACCGCGGTGCTGACGGTGGAGGAGCGGCTGCGCGACATCTTGTCGGGCCGCGGCATCCCCCGCGAAAAGATCCACGTGCTGATGAACCTTCCCGACGAGCGCATCTTTCGCCAACGGCCGTCGTCGCCCCGCAAGCCGGCGGATGCGCCGTTCGTGCTGGTCTATCACGGCACCCTGGCCCACCGCCTCGGTCTCGACCTTGCCATCGAGGCGGTGGCGAAGGCGCGCGCGGCGATCCCGCGGATGCAGTTGCGGATCATCGGAGCGGGCGAGGAGCGCTCGCGGCTGATGGAACTGCGGGACCGGCTCGGTCTCGCCGACGTGGTTCAGTTCAGCGACGGGTTCGTCCCGGTGGAGGCGATCCCGCCGCTGATCGAGGACGCCGACATCGGACTAGTCCCGCTGCGCGTATCGAGCGGCACCGACATCATGTTGCCGACCAAGCTGCTCGAGTATGTATTTGTGGGCATTCCCTGCGTGGTCCCGCGGACCAACACGATCACGCGTTATTTCGACGACGACATGGTCGCATTCTTTGCCGAGGGGAATGCGACCTCGCTGAGCGAAACGATCGTCCGTCTTTACCGCTGCCCGGAGGAGCGGGAGGCGCTGGCGCAGGCGGCGACCGAGCGCTTCTCCCGCACCTATCGCTGGAGCGCGCACAAGGCGATTTACGTCGGTCTAGTCTCCGGCCTGCTGGGCGGCGAGGGGAGCGGACGGCGCGTCGGCCAGCCATCCGGATGACGGCGGCGGCCGGTGGGCACCCATCGGCCGCTCACCGCGCGCATGGCGACCGATGCCAAAATAGGCGAGGCCGGCGGCCTCGGCCGCGGCCTGGTCCCAAATGTTGCGGCCGTCGAGCACCGCCTCGATGCCGCTGGCATGCCAGGCCCGAAAGTCCGGGCGGGCAAACTCCGGGTGGGCGGTGTTCAGCACCACTAGTGCCGCTTCCGTCAACTGGCCGGCGACGAAGCCGTGGGCGGCCAGTTCGTCCTCCTTATAAAACGGATCCTCGATCGTGACCGAAGCGCCACGGCACTGGAGATGATCTCGCAGGGCATAGGCCGGGCTCAGCGTATCCACCTTCACTCCGGGGCGAAATCCGAACCCGAGAATGTGCACCCGCTGCCCGGCGAGCGGCTTCCAGGCGGCGGCGACGCGGTCGAGCTGGCGCGCCGGCTGCCCGTCGTTGATCTCCCGCGCCGCTTCGGAAAGGCGCTGGGTCAGGCCGAGGCGGCGCGACTCCCGGGTGAGAAAGTATGGATAGACGGGGGTGCAATGGCCGCCGACCCCGATGCCGGGCATGAGCAGGCTCGCTTCGCCATCCTGGTTGGCGGCGACCCGAACCCGTTCGAAATCGACGCCGGCGACCTCGCAGAATGCGGCCAACTCGTTGGCGAGGGCGATATTCACGTCGCGATAGAGCATGCCGACGAGCTTGGTCATCTCCGCCGCTTCAAGGGTGCCCACATCCTCCACCGGCGCGCCCAGATACTGCCGGTAGAGGGTCGCTGCCCGGTCGCGCGAGGTCGCATCGAAGCCGCCCACCACCTTCGGCGTCGTCTCGAGGCGGGCGAGCACCAGGTTGGCCTTCACCCGTTCCGGGCTGTAGGCGACAAAGAAGTCGTGCCCGGCCCGCATCCCGCTCTCCTCCTCCAGCACCGGGACCAGCTCGCGGCGGGTGGCGCCGACCGTCACCGTTGTTTCATAGATGACGAGGGCGCCTGGGCGCAGACCTTTGCCGACCTCCCTGGATGCCGCCTTGAGGACGCTCAGATCGATGTGGCGGTCGGGGGTCAGATGGGCGGGGACGATGATGACAATGGCATCGGCGGCCGTGGTCGCCGCGGCGGTGGCGACGCTGGCCGCTAGTCGCTGTTGGCGATGCAGATCGGCGATCAATTCCGGCAGCCCCGGCTCCTCATAGGGGCACGCCCCGGCGTTGATCGCGGCGACCAGCGCGGGATTGATATCGCAGACGACGACGGAGGCCCCTTTGAGGCCAAACATGCAAGCAAGCGGCAGCCCCATACGGCCCCCGCCGACCACCGTAATCTTCATTAGCTTGGAATTCTCCCCACACGACCGAGGACGCTGTCTGCGCGCTTGGAAAGTGGACGCTGGCCTTGCGTCAATGGTCCTGAGTCAAAGAGCGAAATTACCGACGAACCCCCAGACATCGGGATTGACCGCCGCCTGAGTGGGCCGGGTTCCCGATATGGCACCCTATACTATCATGGGATGCGCACACGCGTGTCAAACCCCGCATGGGTTGCTTCACCTTCCGGCATGATTTGCCCCGTGTGAGCAGGATCCGTCCTGTGCTGCGGTCGCCGCAACCGCTGCGCAATCCGTTTCGCCTGCCATGCGGCATCGTAGCGGTCGGGGTAACGCGCCGGGAACACTATGTTCCAGGGCAAACTCAGCACCTTGCGGAACGGCGTTCCCGGGCGGATCAGGTTGGTCCAGATATGCCAGCTGTTGAACGGTCGGAAGGACCGTCCGCCGATCAGATAGCGGTGCACCATGGCGGTGAGGATCGCGCATTCCGTTCGGCCGACGATGGGCTGGCTGGCCGCCAAGTGGGCGAGGACGTCTTCGGGGATGGGGACGATCCGGTAACGGGACAGATAGGCGAGGAGAATATACAAAGACGCGGCAGCGATGGGATTATCGACGAGGTCGAGCACGACCTGCCAGTCCGGCGGATGCGACTTGGTCAGGAGGCACACGGCATCGATGACCGGAAAGACGAACGCGGGGTGGAGCCCGTGCATCGAGACGTCGCGCACCCAGTAGCAGGAAATATAAATGAGCTGGAGGGCGTCGCTGAGGCGCTGGACGGGGCGATCTGCCAGCGAGGTGGCCACCGTTTGCTTGGCGATGCCCGATGCACTAAAGAGGCGGCCTTGGCGAAGCCGGGAACGACCGGGAAAGAGCGCCTCGTGAAGCTCGATCCAAACGAAGTGGTCAGGATCGAGCAGCGGTTCGCCATGATGGGAATCAGGCCCCATTTTATTGGGATCCTGTCCATAGCCGCACTGGAGGAACCGAGCCTCGACCGCTTCGCGGGCGGTCGCTGGGATCAAGAGATCGATATCGCTCATCGGCCGCAGATAGGCGGCGGGATAGCACTGTTCGCTAATGGATATCCCCTTCAACAGGGTGACCGGCACCCCCATGCCCGCGCACAGGTCGATGGCCCTCCTGGCAGCGTCGAAGAGACAGGAGTGGCGGACCCGCGCCGCCAGGTAGGCTGCAGCCATGGCGTCTTTTAACGGCGGGGGGGGATTGCCGGCCGTCGCGCGATGGAGCAGGGGTCCGAGACCCGCTTGCATCGCATAGGCCGTTGGATCGGCAGCGACCGTTCGCAATGCCGTCCGCACCTGAACACTGCCGGTGGTCGGCATGCCTTCAGCCACGTATTTCAGGAGCGGGAAGATCAGCACGTTGTTCCTGCAGCGACGGTGGCGCTGATCAGCTCGCACGTCGCGGGGAGTCCCGCCGTGGCGGCGACGAAGCAAGGAACGCTTTGTGCGATGCGGAGCGTCGGCGTCAGGCCGCTGTCGGGGTGAGCGAGGGGATTGAGGGCGCCGGCATAGAGGCGAGCAGCGGCTTCGGCGGGCTTGATCGAGCGGAGGGCGGGACGGTGGTGATGGGGCGCATACTGCAGGAAGAAGATGGCAGCGAGCGGGAGGGGAGCAGTCCTGACCGGGCCGGGGAGGGCGGCTACGGGGACGTGAATGGTGTCCCCAAGGTGCAAAGTGGCGTCCGGTAAGGGAAAGACCGGTGGCTGTCGCTTCAGGCACAAGGCATGGGCATAGGCGTGAACCTGTAGGTGATCGATCTCGATTGGGGCTAGTTCATCGCTGAGGTACCCGAAACCGTGGTGGAGGAGACCCCAGGTAAGCGTTGATTTGCCCCCACCCGGGTCGGCTACCAGCAGGTGGGCCTTTCCTTGCCACTCGAGCGCCGCGGCGTGGAGAAAAAACAAGTCCGCCCGCCGCATTTGCAGGTCGACCGTCAGACTCTTCTCGACGAGATACAGCATATGGGCGAGGTTTCGCGCCCGCAGGGGCGCGTGACGACGGCTGGCCACCGAAAGGACGTCGCCCGCGCCGGTGATCCGGTAGTCCAGGTGGGGGTCGCCGTCGTGTTCTGGAACCTTGAGCGCTCCGAAGTTGGTTATGAGCGACGGAAACGCCTCCTGGCGGCGCCAGCGAATGCGGACACGGAGGGCTAGGACGGACAGCAAGAGCTGGTGCACTGTCGGAAACGCGTCGGCGGCGCCCATAATCCTCTGATCGCCAAGCCAGCAGCAGCACGCCGGCGACGTTCACCTTAGCGGCGCCGCCTTCCCGTCGCATTACCCGGCAACAGCCGCTGAATTGGCAGCACACTTACCGCTGATGCTGAAAGTAAAGGACGACAGCGCCTACGCCGAAAGAAGATCGACCGCACTCTTGCTGCGGTTCGCTTGTTTCGCTGAATCCGGCCTCAGTCGTCCCAGGGGAACCCGCCGCCACGACCGTGACGGGGCCCACCCTTCGGCCCATTTCCGGGCCAATCCCTCGGTCCGTCTTTGGGATGGTGCCTGGGCGGTCCCCCCTTCTGGGAGCCCGGTTTGGCAAAAGCAGGGGCAGCCTGCAGCGTCAAAATAGCGGGCGCTACATATGCTGCTTTCTCGATAAAATCCCGTCGTGATGGTGCTGACATCTCGCTAGCCTCCCTCGCTTTACGCGAGCTGACAATTGGCCCCCCCTTCGGCCGTTTATTTGATCAAAGACAATGCCCGAAATTGCGAGAGCACATCCAGCACATCATGGTGCGCCCTTTCTTTGTTCACATCGAACTCTGCGACAAGCTTTTCGACGATCCCCTCAACCGAGGCGCCGTCGTCATACAGGCGCCAGACCCGGCTCGCTGACGTGTTGAGTTGGTGAACCTGCTCTCCCTCCACGTCGAGGACGAGTATTTCATCCCCCAGTTCGCGAACCAGCATACCCGAACGACCAGAGTCCCGACCGCGATCTAGCGACATCGGTATCCTTCGGCCAACTGTTTACCCCCGAACCAACTACAACTAGGAAGGTACCATACCTCATTTCGAGCGCTGGTGCAATCGCGGCGGGGATTGTCCTGGTAGATGCACGCCTGAATGGACCGCGCTCTCGATGTGCGTCTATTGCCGAAAAAAGGTTTGCTCGCAGTAGCGCTGAATAAAGGACGTGGGTCGCTAACAACTCAGGAACAGCTACGATCCTGGAGAGCCGAGCAACGCCTCAAATGGAAGCAACAGAATCGCCACCCCAGCGCTACGCGCATCGCAAATTTGACATCGCATGGGATATTCGGGTAATATTTAGCTCAAATGAGTTATACGCGGTACCGTGCCGGATTCACAAGGCCTTGGGCCGCATTCCAACTTAATCAGGGTGGCTTCGACAATGACACTGTGCGCTGTCATGCGCCTCCCGCTTGTTTTGGCGGGGAGTGCCAATCCGTGTACGAGGCAAGCGAGGATCATTGCACCGAGGGGGCAGGAATGGTCCACGCCTGACACTCGGAGGGCCAGGATTGTCCCGACCAAGGCGGGCGAGGGAATAAGAGGGCTAGGCTTCTGGCGGGGAAGAACGGTGGTCGAAGAGAGCGGGTGTGCGGGGGGCGAGTATCGCCAGGGCACGCCGCGGCAGAGGGTGTGTCTGTCGCGCTGCAAACAAATTTAACACTCCGCCTCAAAATGGCCGAATTTCTGGAAAAGCCTCTGCCGTATCAACCGAAGAGCAAGGCCGGATTGGCCCAATAATATGCCACCACGAGTCCCGGCCGCCTAATTTGCCCTAGGTCTTAGTGTGGAGACTGCCTGACGCAATGCGCGGAATAGGAAAATACTGTAAACATAACATCGTTTCTCAGTCCGCAAGGATTGCGATTGTTATTTAGTATAGGCCACATACATCATTCGGGGTTCATGTTTAGACGCTGCTCACTCGCTGTTAAGATCGCGCTCCTCGCCACCGCAAGTGCGGCAGCTATTCTCGTTCAGACCGCACGCGCAGCAACGATCGCCGCGGGCAGTTGCTCACAGGCCGCGGTACAGACGGCGATCAACAACGCCAGCAATGGAGACACGGTTGCCGTCCCGGCAGGAAGCTGCAGTTGGTCGGGCGTCAAACTGGCGAAAGCCATTCAGCTGAAGGGGGCCGGGACCGGCGTCACCAAGATCACGCTGATCGGCAGGAGCACGATCACTAAGCAGGCTGCGGGAGTTATTCGGATATCGGGTTTTGCCATCAGCAAGACCGGTGGAGGCAATGGGAGTCATGGATTTCTTGTCTCCGGTTCTTGGAAGAAGGCCGAACCCGTGGTGATCGAGGGAAATAAGTTCACCATCAACAATTCGGGGTTGTTCACGCTCAATGTGCCGGGCGGAGTGGTCATAGCTAATAATGATTTCAGCGGTGGCTGGGATGATTCGTTCATCCAGCTTAAGAATTCAAATGATTCCGAAGGGTCATGGAAGAGTGCGGATACCCTTGGAAACAAGGATAGTACCGGAAAACTAAATCACTATGTCGAAGGAAACACTTTCTACGGTGGCACAAATCAGGGCGTCGACTGTGACGATGCGGCTCGGTGTGTCTACAGATACAATGTCTCGACCTATTCGGCGTTCAATACGCACGGCTATGACACGTCACCCGAAGGTGTCCGCCATTTCGAGGTGTACAACAACCAGTTCCGGCACCTTGGCGGAACCTCACAACTGGCCAACCAGAGCTGGGATCTTTGGATTAGGGGCGCCACCGGCGTGATATTCAACAATGACATGGATGATATCGCCGGCTCATATTGGGGAAATAAAGCAGAAATAAAGTTATCTATTCGTAGTGCAGAGGATGTGCGGCCTCAGGGTAGCTGCACGAGTGTCAGGTACCCGGTGCCGCGACAGTTGGGACAAAATTATAACGGCTCCAGTTATTTCCGAGATCCAATATATATGTGGGGAAATAGCGGTGCATCCGTGGCGCAGGCTGGCTGGAATTGGGGGAATGCCTGCAGTCTTAACTTCACTACATTTTTCCAATGGGGTCGCGACGCGGTCAACAATGGTACGGCCAAGCCCGGTTACGTACCATTCAAATACCCTCATCCACTAAGGGTCAATTCTACCAAACAAAAAACCTAATAAGCGAGCTGATATCACTGTGACTTACATCAACACCAATCGAATTGTGGAAGGAATAACAACATGACTGCAGTCACGAGCACAGGGGATCGACAAGCGAGGTTTTCCTTCGGCCAATTGCTAGGATCGCTGATGGAGAAAGGTCTGGCTGTCGGTGTCATTGTCGTTCTGCTGATTGTGGGTGCGGTGCCCGGCACTCAGGTCGCACTGGCGGCAACGGTCACGGCTTCAAGCTGCTCGCAGTCCGATGTACAGGCTGCCATTGATCGTGCCAGCAATGGAGATACGGTTACCGTTCCGGCGGGAAGCTGCAGTTGGTCGGGCTTGAAGTTGGCCAAGGCCATCACCCTGAAAGGGGCCGGAACCGCGGCCACCAAGATCACATTGACCGGCCAGAATTCGATCACCAAGCAGGCGGCCGGGGTCACCCGAGTTTCCGGTTTCGGCTTCAGCAAGTCGGGGGGAGGGAATGAAAGCCACGGCTTTTCTGTCACCGGATCCTGGAAGAACGCCGAGCCGATAGTGATTGAAAACAATAAGTTTGATATTAGTAATTCAGGATTATTTACGCTCAATGTCGCTGGTGGTGTTATTATAGCAAATAATAGTTTTACCGGCGGTTGGGACGACTCGTTTATTCAACTGAAGAATTCGAACGATTCTGAAGGATCGTGGACGAGCGCGGATACCATCGGAAATCGGGACACGGCCGGTAAGCTAAATCACTATATAGAGGGAAATACCTTCTATGGTGGCACGAACCAGGGGATTGACTGTGATGACGCCGCCCGGTGTGTCTATAGGTACAATGTTTCGACCTACTCATCCTTCAATTCACACGGTTTAGACACATCTCCCCAAGGAGACCGTCATTTTGAAGTGTACAATAACCAGTTCCTTCACCCTGATAGCACCGCACAGATAGCTAATCAAAGTTGGTCGGTGTGGATCAGGGGGGCTACCGGCGTTATCTTTAACAATAAGTTCGATGACATAGCTGGATCGTATTGGGGAAACAAACCGGAAATTAAGTTGTCCATTCGGAGTGCCGAGGATGTTAGGCCGCAAGGAGCCTGCGCGAATGTGAAATATCCTGTACCTAGGCAACTAGGGCAAAACCATAATGGGTCTGGATACTTTACGGATCCAATTTATATCTGGGGTAACACTGGTACCGCCGTGGCGAATGGGGGATGGAACTGGGGTAATCCCTGCGGGCTCAGCTTCAGCACCTTTTTCCAGTGGGGGCGGGACGGAGTCAACACCGGCGCCGCAAAGCCCGGCTATACGGCATACACATATCCGCATCCGCTCACCGGCAACTCGGGCTCGACCGGCGACACCACGGCGCCGACGGTCTCCCTCACCGCGCCGGCCAGCGGCGCCACGGTTACCGGCACTGTCGCCGTCTCGGCGGACGCGTCCGACAACGTCGCCGTTGCCGGGGTGCAGTTCAAGCTGGATGGCGCGGACCTGGGTGCCGAGGATGCGGTCGCCCCTTACTCCATCACCTGGGCCACGTCGGGCGCCTCAAGTGGGTCCCATACCCTCACCGCTGTCGCCCGGGATGCGGCGGGCAACACGAGGACGAGCGCCGCGCGCTCGGTCACGGTGTCCAACTCGGGTGTGAGCGCACCAGCCATCACCAGCCAGCCGCAAAGTGCGACCGTCAGCGTGGGTCAGAGCGCAATCTTCTCTGTCACCGCCTCCGGATCGTCGCCGATCTCGTACCAGTGGCAGCGAAACAACTCCAATGTCGGGGGTGCCACCAGTTCGTCGTACACCACGCCGGCGACTGCGGCGGCCGATAGCGGCACCACCTATCGCGTCATCGTCTCCAATACCACCGGCTCGGTTACCAGCAACAACGCCACCCTGACGGTGACAGCTCAAACGGGATCATCCGGTCCCAGCGGCAGTTACAATTTCAACGAAGGCAGCGGCACCACCACCGCGGATCGGTCGGGCAACAACCGGCCGGGGACGCTGGTCAACGGTCCGGCCTGGGTTACCGGCAAGAACGGCAAGGCGCTGGGCTTCGATGGCAGCAACGACTATGTGAGCATCGGCAACCGCCCGCTTGCCAGCACCTTCACCGTGAGTGCGTGGCTGAACAATCCAAGCAGCGGCGGCTACGAGACGATCGCCAGCTTTGGCAGCAACCGCCAGTTCTCCATCTCCAACGGCTCGCTCGCCTTTTGGGACGGAAGCGGCAGCGAATACCGGTTCGGCACGGTGCCGACCGGTTCCTGGCAGCATGTGGCGTACACCTACGATGGGACGAGGATGCGCGCCTACCTCAACGGTGCGGAGCTGGGCACGCCCTTCGTCCGCAGCATCCCGACAAGCAGCGGACGCACGCTGTTCGGGGCGTGGCCGAAGAACAGCAGCGAACAGGGGGATCTGCTGTCCGGATCGCTTGACGATATCCGCATCTACGATCGAGCGCTCACCCAGGCCGAAATCCAGACCGACGGCGTGACGCCGGTGCGGGCCCGCGCGTCAGCCCAGAATACGACGGCGAAGACCGCAACCCAGCTCGCGGCGGTCTCGGCTGAAGGGACCGGTTCCACCTCGCCCCAATCGGAGAGCGAAGCGGCGAAGGACTCCCCGCCGAGCGCCCAGCCGACAGCTACCGGCGCTGTCTACTACGTGGATCAGACGGCCGGCAACGACAGCAATCCCGGCACCATGGCGCAGCCGTGGAAGAACGTTCCCGGCATGAACGGGACCGCAGCCCATACAGGGGGACATTCCCTGAGCGCTGGCGACACCGTCTATCTCGACCGGGACGACACCTGGACGACGACCGGCTCACCGCAGGGCTTCTATCTGGTCGGCGGTGTCCGCTACATCGGCGATGAGTGGGAAGCGGATGGCGGAACCACCGGCCGTCGCGCCAAGATCAGGGCCGGCAACGATTTCAACGAGAACGGCGTTGTCCGGTTCAGGGATCATCCGACCGAAGCGACCGTGTTCAAGGGCTTCGAGGTCGACGCCAACAGCATGTCAGCCAACGGCATCGACGTGAACCACGGCTTTTGGAGCATGATGAACGGAGCGACCAAGCGCATCGAGAACGTCGAGGTCCACCACGTGTACTCCGAGCAGGCGAAGGGAGAATACAAGTACGGAATTGCCATGAGCAACTTCGGCGGGAACAACGGGATTCTTGAAAATGTCGAAGTTGTTAATTGTTCGGTTCACGACGTGTCGCGCGATGCAATCGTGTTATATCCTAGTGATGATCCGAACTCCCGCATTGGCAATATCAAAGTTCAAGGCTGTGAGGTTTATAATACAGGACAAGATCCGGGTTACCTCGAAGGACATGGTATTGTCATTAAGGGTTGGGTGTATGATTCAACAATAGAAAACAACTACATCCATAACGTTGACTCTTCGGCCGTCTTCATCAGCGGCCCGGAGAACGACGGCACTCAGCGGGGAGCCCAAAACCTCGTCATCCGTAACAACATTCTGACCACCCAGGACAACAACGGTATCATCAGGCTCTACAAGAAGGGTGCAAAAGACCTCAAGGTTTACGGTAACCTGCTGCTGGACAACAATCAGACCGGTGGTCTGGTCCTTCAGGGTAATTCCGGAACGCTCGACCTGCTTGTCTACAACAACACGTTCTACAATACGTTTGTCGATCTCATCGGCAACAGCGGCACCGTCAACAGCTTCGAATTCAAGAACAACATCGTTCAGTATTCGAGCAATCAGCTTCGCAATGCCGGATCAATCAAGAGCGCCAGCAACAACCTGTTGGTCGCTTCCAATCCCGGCCTGAAGAATCCCGCGGACAAGCCGACCGGCTTCACCGGTACCTTCGGGGTCGACAGCCGCCCCAACACTGACGGGTTCACCCCGCTCACCGGCAGCAGTGCCATCGATCAGGGCGTCACCCTCGCCGCCGCGTTCAACGGCAGCATCAACAGCGTCGTTCGACCGCAAGGGGCGGCCTGGGACATCGGTGCCTATGAGTATGGGTCCGGCACCTCCAACCCCATCGACACCGCGAAACCGTCGGCGCCGACCGGGCTCACCGCATCGGCTGCGTCGGGCAATCGCATCAACCTCTCCTGGTCGCCCGCGACCGATAACGTCGGTGTCACCGGCTATCGGCTGGAACGATGCACCGGCAGGGGCTGCTCGAACTTTGCGCAGATTGTCGCACCCGCCGAAACTTCCTATGGCGATTCCGGCCTGAGCTCCGGCACCGTCTATCGGTATCGCGTTCGCGCGGCCGACGCCGCGGGCAATCTGTCGGCCTATTCCCAGGTCGCCAGGGCCACGGCGCGGGCGGCGACGCTGGCCCTCGGCAACGTCTCGACGGCCGAAGCGGCGGAACCCGCAAGCCAGACGGCGGCCGAGAGCGATAAGGCCGAAAGCGACGGCGACAAGGCGACCCCATCCAACGCCGCCACCGATCTGCGGCTGCCGCTGCTGCTCGCCACCTCCGAGGCGGACGCGGGAAGCGAGTGGAGCTATGTCGACGCCGCCACCGGCTTTGCCGACGCCGTCGTCATCGCCGGCACCCCCAGCGTCAATGAGGAGCAGCCGGGCGTCGTCCGCGTCAGCAACGTCAGCGGCTCCGGCTTCGAGATGCGCTTTCAGGAGTGGGACTATCTGCAGCGCTTGGGCGCGTCCTCCCATGCGCCGGAGACCATCCCTTACGCCGTCATGCAGCCGGGCCGTCACCGCATGGGCGATGGCACCGTCTGGGAGGTGGGCAGCTTCCCCCTCGACGGCGGCGCATCGTGGCGGCGCATCAGCTTCAGCGAGCCGTTCGAAAGCGCACCGTTGGTCTTCCTGACGGTGCAGACGGCGAACGATCCGCGGGCGGTCACCGTTCGGGCGCGCGGGGTGACCGGCGACGGCTTCGAGGCTGCCCTGCTGCAGGAAGAAGCGCAGCGGGAAGGCCACGGCGCGGAAACCGTCGGCTACGTTGCCGTCCGCCGGGAAACGGCGGGTGGCCTCATCGATGTGGGCGGCGAGACGCTTCCCTACATCGTGCAGAGCGTCACCGCCAACGACCGCTGGCTCCCCGTTCTCGGCCAGCGATTGAAAGTCGAGGAGGAGCAGTCCAAGGACCTGGAGGTGCGCCACCCGGACGAGAGCCTCAGCGTTCTCGCCCTCGGCGGCCACATGTTCGCCCAGCAGGTCAGCGACAACAGCGCCGATCCCACCGCCTTGCGCCGGCTGCCACCGGTGGATACGGCGATGGAATGGGGCGTCGTCCGCGGCGTCGATAGCGCGTGGACGGTGCTGCCGCTGGCGAGAAAGTACACGAACCCGGTGATCGTCGCCCGCCCGGTCAGCGCCCACGATCCGGCACCGGGAGTCATCCGCCTGCGGCAGGTGGCCGCGGACCGGCTGGAAATCCGCTTCCAGGAGTGGAACGATCCGGCCGCCCGCCACGGCAAGGAGGACACCTTCTATATGGTCGCCGAGGCGGGCCGCCATACGCTGGGTGACCTGGCGGTCGAGGCCGGCGGCATCACCGACGGTCAGCCCGGCGGCGACGGCTGGCGGCGGGTCTCCTTCACCGGCGGCTTCGGCGAAGCGCCGGTGGTGCTGTCCAGCGTCGAGACGGCGAACGGGACGCCGGCGGTGAGCTCCCGGGTCGCCAACGTGACTGGTTCGTCCTTCGTCACCGCTCTCGACCTGCGGCCGGGCCAGGGTGATGGTCCGACCGGCGAACGGATCGGCTGGATCGCCATCGAAAGAGGCGAGAGCACCATCGAAGGACGCCAGGTGGAGGCGTTCGCCGACGATATCGATGGCTCTCTGGCATCGGTGTCCTTCCCGAGCGCCAGCGATCACCGGTATCCGACCGTCGTCGCCGATATCAACGGCGGCGTGGATCCGACGCCGGTCTTCCTGCGCTACGCCAATCCGACGAGCAGCCAGATCCGGTTGCGGATCGCCCGCCAGGAGCTGACCGGCACCACGGCAACCTGGCACCAGAAGGAAACGGCGGGGATCTTCGTCGGCGAGTAAGACGAGTGCGGTGGCGGGCAGCAGTCCGCCACCGCGACTTCGCCAATACTTAGCCCCGTTTGGGGCTGTCTGTAAAAAGTTCGTGTTGCGGCGCGAACTTCTTGCGTTTCCGCACGTTTTCGATGTATTTTGCGCGCTGCGTCTACCGATCACCTTGGGGCGGTGGTTTTGTGCGACGCCGGTACCATCCGATCCGACGGCATGGACGCCTCAGGTAGGGGCGACGGGCTGCGGAACGGGAGGCTCTGCCCGCGGACTGAGCCCGGGAAGAGAAGAAAACGAGACGGGGGCAGGGGCATTATGCCCATTACGGACGACGTGGTACTTGGCCGGGAGGTCCGGATTTTTCATCCACCTCTGGTCAATCTGTATGGCTGCAGGATCGGCGACGAGACGAAAATCGGCGCCTTTGTGGAGATCCAAAAGGGAGCCAGGATCGGCGCCCGCTGCAAGATCTCTTCCCACACCTTCATCTGCGAGGGCGTCACCCTTGAAGACGAGGTCTTCATCGGCCATGGGGTGATGTTCATCAACGACCGGCGGCCGCGGGCCAGCAATGCCGACGGCAGCCTGCAGACGGAAGCGGACTGGGCGGTGGAGCCCACCCTCGTCAAGCGCGGCGCCTCCGTCGGCTCCAATGCCACCATCATGTGCGGAATCGTGATCGGCGAGGGCGCCATCGTCGGCGCCGGATCCGTCGTCACCCGCGACGTGCCCGCCGGCGCCACCGTCGCCGGGGTTCCGGCGCGACCGCTCGCCGGCCATAGCAGCGAGCACGGCACCCGCTAAATCGGAACCGCTCAGGTCAGAAAAACTTACTCATCCGTATACAAGGAGAGGGACACGAATGCTTAGGATAGGTGTGATCGGGTACGGTTATTGGGGTCCCAATCTCGTCCGCAACTTCGCCGAAACACTGGAAGTGGAGGTCGCCGCGGTCGCCGATCTGGACTCCGCCAAGCTGGCGCTGGTCCAACGGCGCTTTCCAGCGGTGAAGACGACCACCCACTTCCACGACCTCTTGACCGATCCTGCCATCGATGCCATCGCCGTCGCCACCCCGGTGAGCAGCCACTTCGAGCTGGGGATGGCGGTCCTGAAGGCGGGCAAGCACCTGTGGCTGGAAAAACCCATGGCGGAGACGTCGTTCCAGGCCCGCAAGCTCGCCGATGAGGCCGACCGGCGGGGCCTGACGCTGATCGTCGACCATACCTTCATCTACACGGGCGCGGTCCGCAGGATGGGCGAGATCGTCAAGAGCGGCGATCTGGGGCGCGTCTATTACTATGACTCGACCCGCGTCAACCTCGGCCTGTTCCAGCGGGACGTCAGTGTCATTTCCGATCTGGCCGTCCACGACTTTTCCATTCTCGACTATCTGATCGGCGAGCATCCGGCGGCGGTGTCGGCGAGCGGCATCAACCATTTCCCCGGAACCCCGGAAAACCTGGCCTTCATGACCCTGTTCTACGATTCCGGGATGATCGCCCACATCAACGTCAGCTGGCTGGCGCCGGTCAAGGTGCGTCAGATCCTCGTCGGCGGCAGCAAGAAGATGATCACCTACGACGATCTGGAGCCGAGCGAGAAGATCAAGGTGTACGACAAGGGGGTCAGCTTCACCGACGATCCGGCACAGATCCAGGAAATGCGCGTCGGCTATCGGATGGGCGACATGTGGGCGCCGAAGCTGTCGGGGGCGGAGGCGCTGCGGGTGGAAAGCGAGCATTTCGCCGACTGCATCGCCCACGGCAAGGTTCCGGAGACGAGCGGCCATCTCGGCGTGCGGGTGGTCGAACTGATCGAGGCGGCGACCAGTTCCATGCGCGGCAAGGGCGAGACCGTTTATATCAGACACCAGGGAGGGAAGGCCGCGTGATTCCGTTTGTCGACCTGAAGGCGCAGTACGCCTCGATCAAGGACGAAGTGAACCCGGCGATCCAGGAGGTCCTGGAGAGTTGCCAGTTCACCCTCGGCGCCAAGGTGGCGGCATTCGAAGAGGCGTTCGCCGCCTATTGCCAGGCGCAACACGGCGTTGCCGTCAATACCGGCACCAGCGCCCTTCACCTCGCCTTGCTGGCGGCGGGCGTCGGGCCGGGCGATGAGGTGATCACCGTGCCGTTCACCTTCGTCGCCACCGTCGCCGCCGTCTATTACACCGGCGCCCGGGCGGTGTTCGTCGACATCGATCCGCGCTCCTTCACCATGGATGTGGGTGCCATCGAGGCGGCGATCACCCCCCGCACCAAGGCCATCCTGCCGGTGCACCTCTACGGACAGATGGCCGACATGGACCCGATCCTGGAGATCGCCAGGCGGCGCGGCCTGGTCGTCATCGAGGATGCGGCGCAGGCACACGGCGCCGAGTACAAGGGACGGCGCGCCGGGAGTCTCGGCGACATGGGCTGCTTCAGCTTCTATCCCGGCAAGAACCTGGGCGCCTACGGCGAGGGCGGGCTGATCACCGCGGCCAACCCCGAATACGTGCGGACCCTGCGCATGCTGCGCGACTGGGGGGCCGAGAAAAAGTACGAGCACGTGCTCAAGGGCTACAACTACCGCATGGAAGGCATCCAGGGCGCCGTCCTCGGGGTGAAGCTGCGGCATCTGGAGGCGTGGACGGAAGGTCGGCGGGCGGCGGCGGCCCGCTACGACCGGCTGCTGGCGGCAAGCGGAGTGCCGACGCCGGAGGCGATGCCCTACGGTCGCCACGTCTACCACGTTTACGCCATTCGCGTTGACGATCGGCCGGCGTGGCAGAACGCCCTGCAGGACCGGGGTGTCCAGACCGGCATCCACTACCCGATCCCAATCCACCTGCTGCCTGCCTATGCCGACCTGGGCTATCGCCGGGGCCAGTTCCCGCATGCGGAAAGGGCGGCGGCGGAGGTGCTGTCGCTGCCAATGTTCCCGGAGCTGACCGCCGCCCAGTGCGAGACGGTGGCCGCTGCGGTCACCGACGTTGCGGCGCGCCTGCGGGTGGCCGAGCCGGCGTGAGGCGGGGCGGGTGGCCGAGCCGGTGGCCAATCGAGGGGCCAAGCCAGTCGCCGTCTCCGATGCGGAGCCGTTGCTCGTCTTTCCGTGCAACGGCAACGCCCTGGAGGCGATCGACTGCCTGGGCGACGCCCACCGGCTGATCGCCTTCATCGACGATACCGCCGCCAAGCAGGGGACAACCGTCGCCGGCTACCCGGTCGCCGGCCGCGACCTCCTGATCCGGCAGCCGGCGGCGCGGGTGCTGGCGGTGCCGGGCAGCCCGACCTCCTACCGGGGGCGCCGGCACCTGATCGAGGGGCTCGGCGTCACGGCGGAACGCTTCGCCCGCGTCATCCATCCGACGGCGCGCGTCTCGCCGCTGGCCGAGATCGGCCACAACGTCCTGATCATGGCCGGCGTCGTCATCACCAGCAACGCCCGCATCGGCGATCACGTGTGTATCCTGCCGAACACGGTCATCCACCACGACACCGTCGTCGGCGCCTGGAGCCTGATCGGCGCCTGCGTCAGCATCGCCGGCGGCTGCGTCATCGGCCAGAACTGCTACGTGGCCAGCGGCACCAGCATCATCCATGGGGTGGAACTGGGGGCGGAGTGCCTCGTCGGCCTCGGCGCCAACGTCATCCGCAGCGTCGCCCCCGGCGCCAGAGTCGCCGGCAATCCCGCCCGTCCGTTGGGGAGTGTCTAAGCGTCCACCCGCCGTTGCCGGGGCCCACCTGCCGTCTCGCCAATCGTCCGCATTAAGCCCATGATCCCTTGGTCCATTGAGGGTCCGCAGCGAATGGGAGGGACGGAGATGACGCTCGACGAGACCTGTATTTTCTGCCGGATCATCCGTGGCGAGATCCCCAGCTTCCGGGTGTGGGAGGACGATCACAGCCTCGCCTTCATGGATATCAATCCGGCCAACCCGGGGCATGCGTTGGTCATCCCCAAGGTGCATGCGGAGACGCTGTTCGCACTGGACGAGGCCTCGCTGGCGGCGTCCATTGTCGCCGCGCAGAAGGTGGCAAGGGGGGTGCGGGCGGCCTTTGCCCCAGGCGGCCTGAACATCGTGCAGGCGAACGGCCCCGGCGCCGCTCAGTCGGTGCTGCACCTCCACTGGCACGTCCTGCCGCGGCGCAAGGACGACGGTCTGCCCCTCAACTGGCCCTTGCGGCCGGGCGACCGGGAAGCCATCGCCGCGGCGGCGGAGCGCATCCGCGCCGCCCTTTAAGTCCGCGCCATCGCCGGCCATGGGGGCGCGCCTCAACGCAGATCGTTGTCGAGGACGATGCGGTAGCGGGCGCGGCCGGCGCGCAGGTGCGCAAGCGCCTCGTTGACCCGCGACAGGGCGAAGTGCTCGGTCACCGGCGCGATGTTGTGGCGGGCGGCAAAGTCCAGCATCGTCGCGATCGTCGCCGGGCTGCCCACCGGCGAGCCGCCGATCGACTTCTGGCCGCTGAGTAGCGGGAACACCGAGGCGGTGACCTGCGGCGCGGCGCCGACGATGTGCAGCCGGCCCCGCGGCCGCAGCGCCGTGATGTAGGCGTCCCAGTCGAGGGCGACGTTGACGGTGACCAGGATCATGTCGAAGGCGCCGGTTACCTTGCCGAGCGCGTCCTCGTCGCGGGTGTTGACGAAGTAGTCGGCGCCGAGCCCGCGCGCCTCCGCCTCCTTGTCGGCGCTGGTGGAAAACGCCCACACCTCGCATCCCCAGGCGTCGAGGAAACGCAGCGCCAGGTGGCCGAGGCCGCCGATGCCGACGACACCGACGCGATGGGTCGGCAGGATGTGGTTCTGGATGATCGGGTTGAAGACGGTGATGCCGCCGCAGAACAGGGGGCCCGTCTCGGCGGCGGCGAGGTCGTCCGGCAGCGGGATCGCCCACGTGGCCTCGACGCGCACCTGGGTCGCAAAGCCGCCGGGTCGCCCGACCATGGTGGCCTCGGCAGTGGCGCACAGGTTGTGGTCGCCCGACAGGCATTGGGGGCAGGTCAGGCAGGCGCCGGAGTTCCAGCCCACCCCCACCGTCTGCCCGACCTCGAGATGGTGGACGTGCTCACCCTTGGCGGCGATGGTGCCGACGATCTCATGGCCCGGCACCAGCGGATACTGGGCGATCCCCCAGTCGTCGTCGATCATGCTCAGATCGCTGTGGCAGATGCCGCAGTAGCGGACGGCGACATCCACCTGGTGCGGGCCGAGCGGTCCCGCCTCGTACTCGAAAGGTTGCAGGGCGGCGCCCTTTGCGGCTGCCGCATATGCCCGGACGATGGTCATGGTGCGTTTCCCCCGCAGCTACAGATAATGAGACCCACCCTCAAGCATACAGGTATGGCGAGCCGGAAAAACCCGTGCGTTTCACACGTTTGCGCGATCACGATCGTCAGGGCGGCCGCCAAGGGGAGGGTCAGCGGGCCAGCAGCGCGATCCAGGCGGCGGCGATCGTCATGCAGGCAAGCGAGACCGGCACCCCAGCGCGACAGAACTCGCCGAACGAGATCCGGCCCCCCCCTTCGCCGCCGCCTCGACGATGATGATGCCGGCGAGGCTGCCGACGCCGTTGTCGTGCCGGCGCGCTCAGGACATCGGCAACGCGGGCAACGCCCCGCCTTTTGTCTTCAGCGTTTCTGCTCGGAAAGAAATTCGAACAAGGTGGCGGCGAAATGCTCGACTCTGGCGGTTCGCTGGGCGTCGCTCAATCCCGGCATCTGAGCGACGACGGGACAGTAGGCGCCGATCAGATAGTTCACCAGCTCGCTATCGGTGGCCTGCGGATACTTTCGCTGCAGATCCGCGGTGGCGACGCCGATGTCGCTGTCGATATTGCCGCCAACGAACAGCTCTGCCAGCCGTTGCTGGTCTGCCTTCGTCTCCTGCAGCACGCCGGGTGCCGCCACCTCCGGGCGCGGACACTCGAACGCGCTCGCCTCCGAAGCCCCGCCCAGCAGGACAAGGCTTAGCAGGGCAAGCACCAGAGACGCCACCGGGACACGCATCGTCTTCATCCGCGGCCTCCTTCTCTCAACGGAAAAATCGCTACCGGGTCCCGCCGTCAATAGGCCCCGGCGGCGAGGGTTGCCTCGACTGTGACCGCCGCCATCGCCGCCGGCAACACGTTCCTGCCATTTGCCGATGGCGACTCCGTTCAGCACCATCCTGGGCGAAGGGCGGGGGATATCACGGCAGTTGCCGTTCGGCGGCGTTCAGTTCAGAACGGCACGCATGACCAACAAAGGGAGGGCGGGACATGCTTTATGCAGACGGCTCGCGGGGAGGACGGCCGCGGCGCATCATTCCGGCGCTGGGCGGCCTGTACGATGCGCTGGCACCGCTGGCGCTGCCGATGATCCGGCTCACCGCCGGCCTGCTGCTGTTGCCGCACGGCTGTCAGAAGCTGTTCGGCTGGTTCGGCGGCAAGGGCATGCAGGGGACGGCGGACTACTTCGCCAGCTCCGGTTTCGAGCCCGGCTATTTCTGGGCGCTGGCGGTGGCGCTGACCGAAGTGGGCGGCGGCCTCTGCCTGGCGCTGGGCTTCCTCACCCGTCCGGCGGCGGCGGCGATCGCCGGCTTCATGGCCGTCGCCGTCGTTCAGGCCCACTGGCCGAAGGGCTTCTTCTGGACAAGCGGCGGCTTCGAATACCCGCTGCTGTGGGGTGTGGTGGCGCTCGCTTTCGTCATCCTCGGCGGCGGCCGCTACTCCGTCGACCGCTGGCTCGGCCGCGAATTCTGACGCTTCGACGCTGCCGCCGACGGCAACGGGACTTGCCGAGAAGACGATCCAACCATGGGGGCCGGCGATGCACGTGGGGCAATATGACCAGTACTATCTCGCCGTCGTTGCCGTCGTCGGCACCCTCCTTGCGGTCATTTTCCTCCTCTGGCTGACCCAGCGATCGAGATATGCCGGCTTCATCCGCACCTATCGCGGCATAGCGGCCACGTTTCTCAACGTCATCGGCGTGCTGTTCGCCCTCAACCTGGCCTTTCTTGCCAACGACACCTGGCTCGCCCACGACCGGGCCCGGCAGGCGGTTTCCCAGGAGGCGGGGGCGCTGCGCAGCATCCTCGCCCTTGCCGAGCGCCTTCCTGCCGCCAGCCGGGCGAAGGTCGACGGCGCGGTCACCACCTATGCCCGGCAGGCTGCGACCGCCGACTGGCCGCTGCTGGCGCTTCGCCAGAGCAGTCCGGCGGTGGCCGAAGACCTGAACGCGCTGTTGATGCTGCTGGCCAGCGAGGAGGTGGCGGCGCAAGTGAACGCGCCGGTGCAATCGCTGCTGTTGCAGCAGGCGGTGCAGGTGCGCAGCATGCGTGATCTGCGGATCGCCCTCAGCGACACCCACGTCAATCCGTTCAAGTGGCTGGGAATGGCCTTCCTCGGCTTCCTGACCATGATCTCCATCGCCATGGTGCACGTGGACAGCTCGCGGGCCGAGTTTCTGGCCATCGCCCTCTTCGCGGCCGCCGCGGCGCCGACGGCGGGCATCATCCTCGTCCACGGCAACCCGTTCCAGCAGCCGGCGTCGGTGTCGGCGGCGCCGATCGCGGCAATCGCACAGGAAGCCACGACCTTCGCTCGCCCACTGGCGCCCTGATTTTTTGACGACCTGGCGCACGCTTCGAGACGTATGGTGATCGGGCTCACACGGGTTGTGTCACACCTGATCAGGTGTATGGCATGCTTGGGTCGGCGTCTGTACACTCCAAACTGTAAACGAGAAGGGTGTCCTAAACATGGTGCAGCGAACTAGAAGGTTCCCTAAAGGTTAACCATAGATCGCCAAGCCAGCTCTTCCGTTTCTTCCACGAGTACAGTCGTTGTCTCCTCCCCGGCCAAATCCGTAACGGATTTTGCTGGATACCCGAAGAGTGTGCTGTGATGACCGGCTCCATCGCTCTCGAAACAATCTACACCTCCAAAACCAATACCGGCTCCGATGGCATACCTCCGCTATCCTATGATGGCCTCGCCGAACTGGTCGAAATCGCCAACGATGATTGTGGCGAGGAGACAATCTCCTGCTCTTCTGCACAGCCCCAGGCAGGCAAAGCACCCCGCCATGGCACCACCGATGGCCGCCGTCGCTGGCAGCTCCTTTGCTCCGAGCCGGTCTCCGTCAACGAAGACGCCGTCTCCGACGAAGATCTGCTGGCGGTGCTCTTGTCCTATCTGAATTCGTCCAATCCCCGTGATCTCGCCACCCAGCTGCTCACCCGCTTCGAGACCTTCGGCAGCGTCGTCAGCGCCCGGGAGACCCAGATCATCGACGCCGCTCCCGGCGGCGCCGAGATCATCGATTTCTTCAAGGTCATCCGGGCCGCGGGCACCCGCATGGCACGGGAGGAGATCAGCAACCGGCCGCTGCTGGACGAATGGGAGAAGCTGGTGACCTATCTGCGCACGGCGATGGCGCACGAGACGGTCGAACAGTTCCGCGTCCTCTTCCTCGACCGCCGAAACGTGCTGATCGCCGACGAGGTGCAGCACCGCGGCACCATCGACCATACCCCGCTCTATCCGCGAGAGGTGGTGCGCCGCGCCCTGGAGCTGGATGCGTCGGCGATCATCATGGTCCACAACCACCCCAGCAATCACCCCGCCCCCTCCAAGCCGGACATCACGATGACCCGAACCGTCCGTGACGCGCTGGAGCGCCTCGGCATCGTCCTCCACGATCACATCATCGTCTCCCGACGCGGCCATACCAGCTTCCGCCGCATGGGCCTCCTCGACGCCCAATGCGCCTAATGCACTACGCGGGAGGGTGGGGAAATGGCCCTACCCGGCGGCCGGATTAGCTGTTCGGACGCGCCCACTGCAAATACCCCGTAATAAAGATCAGCCGACGAAATGCGTTGACTCGCGCAGCCACGCCGCGAAGGAAGATTCGGACAAGTCGCCGGCGGTCATGTCGGAGGCCGCCGGTGTCGACGCCGTGCTCGGCATTTTGCAGAACATACTGGTGATGCAGCCGACTGCCGCAGGCTCTGCCGCGGAGCGCCGCACAAGTGTTTTTACTTGTGATGCCTCTGGGTCAGGGCTACGCTAAAGTAGCCGTAACTGTTGATTTGTAGATCAGCGAACTAATGCCGGTGATCATCGCCGTTCGCGGCAAATCCGCAGTCAGAGATCACCTTGTTTTGATGTTTTGAGGCAGAGACGGTGGCTGCCAACGGCCAGGAGCATTGCCGACCGAAGAAATAGATTGCGGCCTTTCCCAGGGCTACGAGGCAGCCAAGCGGGCGGACGGAGAATGCTCGACGTCTACCATAGCAAAAAGGAGGGAGGGCGATGGGGAAGCGAGAGCTTAAAAGAGCGACGGCCCGGCTTGCGGGTGGTGCTGCGGTGGCGGCCTTCGCTTTCGGCTTGACGGCGGTCGGATTTCTTCCCGTTCCGGCGGCCGCGCAAGAAAAGAAGCCGAATATCCTGTTCATCATGGGTGACGACATCGGCTGGATGCAGCCGAGCTACTACCACCGCGGCCTGATGGTGGGCGAGACGCCCAACATCGACCGCATCGGTCGGGAGGGCATGGCATTCACCGACTACTACGCCATGCAGAGCTGTACCTCCGGCCGCAACGCCTTCTTCACCGGCATGTATCCGCTGCGCACCGGCATGATCCCGCCGCAGTTGCCGGGCAGCCCCTCCTGGCTCAGGCCCGGTACCCCGGCAGTCGCCCAGTTCCTCTATGACCTCGGCTACACCACCGGTGAGTTCGGCAAGAACCACTTGGGCGATCACACCGAGTCGCTGCCGACCGCGCACGGCTTCCAGGAATACTGGGGGTACCTCTACCACCTGGATGCCATGCAGCAGATGAGCTTCCCCGACATCAACAAGAGTCCGACCGAGCAGACCGTCGCACCGCCGTGCAAGAACACGCCGATCCCGGGCGTCGCCGAGGTCCCCGGCGCCGTCGACCCGAGGACGACGATCTGCCTGACGCCGCCGCGGCCGGTGCTTGCCTGCAAGTCCTCAGACGGGACGATGAAGAACCAGACGTGCAAGGACGAGGGCCCGCTCACCCTCGAACGCTCGAAGACGATCGACGAGGAAATCTCGGCCAAGGTCATCGATTTCCTCGACCGCAACGACCCCGCCAAAACCAACAAGCCGTTCTTCGTCTGGTACAACCCGGCGCGCATGCACGTCACCACGGTCCTGTCGGACAAGTATCTGGCGATGGTGGGCGAGCCGGGCGGCAAGGACTGGGGCGCCAACGAAGCCGGCATGAAGCAGATGGACGACAATATCGGCTACGTGCTGAAGAAGCTAGAGGACATGGGCCAACTCGACAACACCATCGTCGTCTTCACCACCGACAACGGCGCCGAATCCATAAGCTTCCCCGATGGTGGGGTAACCCCATTCAAGGGCCAGAAGGGTGAGGCCTGGGAAGGCGGCTACCGTTCACCGATGGTCGTGCGCTGGCCGGGGCACATCAAGGCGGAGGTGTGGACCAACCAGATGTTCGCCGCCCTCGACTGGCTGCCCACCTTCGTCGATATCGCCGGCGGGCCGAAGGGCGACGACCTGAAGAAGCAGATTGAAGCCGGCAAGTACGCGGGCATCGTCAAGACGACGTTGGACGGCTTCGACCAGGCGGATTTCCTACTAGGCAAGTCGGAAAAGTCGGCGCGCGACCACTTCTTCTTCTACTCGGGCGCCACTCCGTCGGCGGTCCGCTACAAGAACTGGAAGATGTACTACAACATGTCGCAGCCCGGTGCAGAGGGCTGGATCCTGCCGCTGATCCCCTTCCACTTCACCTTGGTGCAGAACATCAAGCGCGATCCCTTCGAGCAGGCGGTGGGCCTCGACCAGAAGACGGCGATGAGCATCGGCGGGGCGCTCGCCGGCCCGATGACCGCCTTCCTCTACGACTGGAACATGCTGCCGATCGGCCAGCAGCTTTGGCTGAAGGAACTCGAATCTTACAAGGAGTTCCCGCCGCTGCAGGCGCCGGCGACCTACAATCTCGAAGGAATCCTCGATCAGATGAAAAAAGGATCTCACGCGAGCGACTAGCCGGCTTGGTGAGAAATGGGCTGGGCGCCTTCGTCGGGGCGCCTGCCCACGCCGGAAAGAAGATGACGGGAGGAGAACGACGATGACGAGCCGGTTTCGAGTGGTCGCACTCGCGGCGGTCATGATCATGGTCGGCAGTGCCGCGCAGGCGCAGCAGCAGGCGCCAAGCCCTGCCGGTCCCGGCTTTTCCTTTGCGGCGGTCGGGGACACGCGACCGATGATGTACCTGCCGGTCAAGGGCGGCCAGCCCGACCTGACCAAGCTGTTCGTCGAGATGTTCGGCCTGGTGATGCCGGAGAGGGTCGCCGAGGAGGTGGTGAAACGGGATGTGAAGATGATCTTCGATCCGGTCACCAACGAGCTTATCAAGGTCATCATGCCGTTCATGTCCAAGACGGAAGATGACGCTGACGGTGGACAAGGGCTGGGTCACCGAAGCCGCCGTGGAAGACGTGAAGCTGCTGCCCGGTGTGCAGCGGACGATGTTCCGGCTGCAGGGTGGCGATTGGGTGACGCGCGAGATCGTCAAGGACGTTCAGTCCGGGCGTGCCAGGTTCGTGGTCAACAGCGGCGATGTTGTCTGGTGGGGGAATCAGGGCCGCACGATCGACGACAGCCCTTATTGGAAGCGCGTCAACGAGACGATGTTGAAGCAGCTGCCGCCGGCCGACAGCGAGATGCGAGCGGCGGGGCTGGACGGCCGCTGGTTCATCGGCGTCGGCAATCACGAGGTGTGGGGCGATCCTCGGATCGACGGCGTGCTGAACGCTGTGCCTTACCTGAAGCAGCTCGGCGTCACGCCGGAGAACCTGATATACAAGTTCGACTTCAAGGACTCCCGCTTCATCTTTCTGTGGAGCGGCAAGTACGACTATCGCTCGCCCTCGCTGTGGGACGCCGATCGGCCGAAGTACGCCGAGCAGATGAAGCAGCTGCAGCAGTGGATGGACGAGGCCAAGGCCAAAGGCATCCGCAAGGTCTTCCTTACTTTCCACTACCCGGTGTTCGCTCGCGCCGGCCTGGGCGCCATCCCGGCCGCCGACAATCCGCACAAGCTGATTGCGTCCTACGCCAAAGATATGGAGGTGGTCGTCTTCAACGGTCACGTCCACACAACCGAGATGTTCAACGTCGACGACGTGAAGTACCTGATGCTGGGCGGCGGTGGCGCCGAACAGGATCCGATCCTCCCCGGGCGGACCAGCATCAAGTTGCCGGATGATTACCCGCCGGACCTCTATTGGCAGGGTCAGCCGCCGAAGGAGGAGTACAACTACGTCCTGGTCGATGTCGAACCGGGCCAGCAGACCAAGTTCACGCTCAATCGCTTCCGGCCGTGGTCGGCCGAGCCGTTTGCCTCCGTCGAGGTGCTCAAGTGAACAGGCTGGATCTACTGGCAGGAGTGCCCTCGTGGCGACGGCACTCCTGATCATCCATGGTCTTGTCGCGGTCGCGTTGCTCGGCGCGATGACCCACCAGACGTTGGCGACATGGGCGCCGGTGCGCGCGCGGTCCGGTTCGTTCTTCGGCCGCTTTCGCGCCGTGCCGTCCGCCAGATTCGCCAACGCCATCGTCGTTCTGTATGCGACCTCCGCGGTATTGGGCGCGGTCGTGTACTTGTACTTCCGGGTCGACATCAGGCCTGGGCTGGAGCGCGCCGGCCACTGGCAGGCGCTCGGCCTATTCGACCTCAAGGAGCATTTCGTCGCCATCGGGCTGGCGCTATTGCCGGCCTACTGGGTGTGTTGGCGGCGGCCGCGAGCCGACGAGTCCGGCCAAATGCGCGCTGCGCTGACCTCGATCCTTGCGTTCACCGTATGGTGGAGCTTTCTGATCGGTCATGTCGTGAACAACATGCTGGGCTTCGGCGCATGACGTCCTCGCTCTGGTTCCGCCGGTTCGCCTTCGCATATGCAACGGCGTTCGCCGTCGTCTACGTCGTCGCGCTCGCGCGGGATCTCGCACTGTTCACCGTCTATCCCTCGCTTGGCGTAGTCCTTCTGGGCACGCACCATGCGCGCGATGTCGCAGGACCCTCGATGGGGTTCGTTGCTCCCGCAATGTACTGGTACGGCTGGATGGCCACAGCGGCGCTTGCAGCGTTCATACTCAGCGTTGCCCGAGCAATGGATGCGGCAGTTTTGGCCGGGGTTGGTGTGGTTAGCTCCCGTGACCGCGATGGTCGCCTGCGTCTATCTCACCATGCCCTGGTTTCGGCTCTAAAAATGGGCCGTGTCATGACACACACGGGCGAAATTGCGCCATCTTCCTCAAGATCTCATCGAAAGAGAAACACCGATGATCGCGCGAGTGAGCAACCGTCTCGCCTACGCCGTCATTTTCGCGCTTGGCGCGACCGCCTGGAGCGTCCAGGCGGCGGAGGATCCGCTCGCCTCGCTGGCCCGATGACGCCTTCCTCCAAAACCTCTTGGAATCGACGGCCTAAGGTGCGACTCAAGCGCGACCGAAGCGGGCAGAGGGGAGAGGTTACATGAGACGACTTGTTCTATCAGTTCTTGCCATCGGCATTCTTGCTTTCGCATCGCTGTCGGCGCAGGCGCAATCGGTTGCCGGCAGCAAACCCAACATCCTGCTGATCGTCGGTGACGATGTCGGCTACGGAGATCTCGGCCCGTATCTCGGGGGAAAAAGCCGGGGCATGCCGACCCCCAACTTTGATCAGCTCGCTGCGGACGGGATGACGTTCTCGACCTTCTATGCGCAGCCGAGCTGCACACCGGGCCGTGCGGCCATCCAGACGGGCCGCATCCCCAACCGTAGCGGCATGACGACGGTCGCGTTCCAGGGCCAGGGCGGCGGGTTGCCTGCGGCCGAGTGGACGCTCGCCTCCGTGCTCAAGAAGGCGGGATACAACACCTACTTCACCGGCAAATGGCACCTGGGCGAGGCCGATTACGCGCTGCCGAATGCGCAAGGCTACGACGAGATGAAGTATGCCTTCCTGTACCATCTGAACGCCTACACCTACGGCGATCCGAACTGGTTCCCGGCCATGAGCCCGGAACTGCGCAAGATGTTCCAGGAGGTCACGAAGGGCTCGCTTTCCGGCAAGGCAGGCGGAAAGGTCACCGAAGACTTCAAGGTCAACGGTGAATACGTCAACACACCGGACAAGGGCCTTGTCGGCATTCCGTTCCTCGACTCGTATGTCGAGAAGGCGACGCTAGAGTTCCTCGACGAAGCCAAGAAGTCCGGGGCGCCGTTCTTCATCAACGCCAACTTCATGAAGGTGCACCAGCCGAACCTTCCGGCGCCGGAGTTCGAGCACAAGTCGCTGTCCAAGACAAAGTATGCCGACTCAATGGTCGAACTGGACACGCGCGTCGGCAACATCCTGAAAAAACTCGACGACCTGGGGCTGCGGGAGAACACCCTGGTGTTCTTTACCACCGACAACGGCGCTTGGCAGGACGTCTATCCCGATGCCGGCTACACGCCGTTCCGGGGCACCAAGGGCACGGTCCGCGAAGGCGGCAACCGTGTGCCGGCATTCGTGCGCTGGCCCGGCAAGGTTGCGCCGCACTCCAAGAGCGACGACATGGTGGGCGGCCTTGACCTGATGGCGACCTTCGCGTCGCTTGCGGGCGTCAAGCTGCCGGAAAAGGACCGAGAGGGCCAGCCGATCATCTTCGACAGCTACGACATGACGCCGGTCTGGCTGGGGAGCGGACCGTCCGATCGCAAGGCCTGGTTCTACTTCACCGAAAACGAGCTGTCGCCGGGGGCCGTGCGCGTCGGACAGTACAAGTTCGTCTTCAACCTGCGCGGCGATGACGGTCAGCCGACGGGTGGGCTTGCCGTTGATGCCAACCTCGGCTGGAAAGGCCCCGAAAAGTATGTCGCGACGATTCCTCAGGTGTTCGACCTGTGGCAGGACCCGCAGGAACGCTACGACATCTTCATGAACAACTTCACCGAGACCACGTGGGCCATGATTCCGGCCAACGAAGCGACGAAAAAGCTGATGAAGACCTATGTCGACTATCCGCCGCGCAAGCTTCAGAGCGAAAGCTACAGCGGCCCGATCACGCTCACCCAGTACGAACACTTCATGAACATCCGAGAGGCCTTGAAGAAGGACGGCTTCTCGATTCCTCTGCCATCAGGCAACTGATCACGAAACCGGCGGCTCGCCTCGCTTCACCCGTGGGGCGGGCCGCTTTCTTAAGCTCCAACAGATCGGGTCTTGACGGGACATGCGACAACACTCCATCCGCACAGTCATCGCGATGGGCGCCATCGGCCTGTTGCTTTTCGTCTCGCTTTTCTTCGCCGGGAATGCCCGCGCGCTCGCCGATGCGCTGCCATCGTGGAACGACGGACCGGCGAAGCAGGCGATCGTGGATTTCGTCGCGGCGACCACCACCGAGGGCGGCCCGACGTTCGTGCCGCCGGCGGATCGGATCGCCACCTTCGACCAGGACGGGACCCTGTGGGTGGAGCACCCGATCTACACCCAGGCGGCGTTCGCGCTCGATCGGGTGCACGCGCTGGCACCCCAGCATCCGGAGTGGAAGAAGAAGGACCCGTTCAAGTCGGTACTGGCCGGTGATCGGGCGGCAATGGCGAAGTTCAGCGAGGGCCAGTGGGCCGAGATCGTCGGTGCCACGCACGCCGGGATCAGCGTCGAAGACTTTGCGCCCATCGTCCAGCAGTGGATCGCAACGGCGAAGCACCCGCGCTTTCAGCGCCCGTACACCGAGCTGATCTACCAGCCGATGCTGGAGGCGATGCAGTACCTGCGGGCCAACGGCTTCCGCACCTATATCGTCACCGGGGGCGGCCAGGAGTTCGTGCGCGTGTTCAGCGATGAGGTGTACGGCGTGCCGGTCGAACAGGTGGTCGGCTCGAGCATCGTCACCCGTTACGACTTCAATGACGGCAAGCCGCGGCTGATGCGCGAGCCAAGGATCTTCTTCATCAACGACAAGGCCGGCAAGCCGGTCGGTATCAACCTGTTCATCGGCAAGCGGCCGACGGCGGCGTTCGGCAATTCCGACGGCGATCGCGAGATGTTGGAGTGGACGGGCGCCGGTGACGGGGCTCAGTTGATGATGCTGGTCCTCCATGACGACGCCGAGCGGGAGTATGCGTACGGTCCGGCGGCGGGATTGCCAGAGACGAAGGTCGGCATCTTCTCTCAGTCACTGATGGACGAGGCGAAGCAGCGCGGCTGGACGGTCATCTCCATGAAGAACGACTGGAAACGGGTATTTGCCGCGGACGCACCGAACTGAGCCAGGATGAGGCGGCGTACGGCGGCCGCCTGCGGAGCGATGGCGGAACTGTGGGCATCCGCATTCGTGTTGGCGGATCAGCCGATCCCCCCCGACAGCGATGTCGAGACGGCGTTCCACGGCACCTTTAACAACGGCGAGGACATCACCCGGCCGGTCAATATCTTCCAGCTTCGCCAGCGCTACCAGCGGCTGCCCGACGACAACGGGCGCGAGCCGGAGAAATGGACGACGACCCTGCGCGCCGATCTGCGGACCGACTTGGCCGAAAGCTGGACGCTCTACGGTCGGGTGGACCAGCCCCTCGTCGGTTCCGACGACGTGACCAGTCGCTTCAATCCCGAAGGGCACAGCCGGTTCGGGCAGGGCGATCTGTTGACCGAGCTGGCCATCATCGCACCGCCATCGACGGCCCGAATCGGCTACGGCCTCGGCGTGCGCGCCATCTGGCCGACGGCCGGCCTGAACGAAGCCGGCAACGGCAAGTATCAGCTTGGACCGGTCGCCGGCGTTCGTTACAGCTTGCCGGAAATCAGTCCCGGCAGCTTCGTTCTGCCGCAGGTGATCTATCTGAACAGCGTCGCCAGCCGAAACGGAAACAAAGACCATCCCGATGTCAATCAGCTCTATATCCAGCCGAAATTCAATATCAGTCTCCCGGATGACTGGTTTCTGGCCGCTTATGCCAGTGAAAATATCCAAATAAACTATGAGGACGAAGGGAAGGTGTTCGTCCCTTTCGACCTGATGTTTGGCAAGAAGCTGTTCGGCACGTTCGTCGCTTCACGGAGTTTTCCCATACGCTCTACCATGAGAGTGGATTCGAGCCGTACCGATGGCAACTGGAAAGGCGTATGGGGTATTACTTCTAAGTAACGATCTCAATCCGAACCACGCAAGAGAGGGCAGGGAGATGGAGCCGTTGCGAGGACTTCCCGATCGAGCCTGCTGCTCATTGGCTGAGGGCGAGAGGACCTTGCCATGCCCGCGGACGCCGCCTTCCTTCATCGCCCTCCGGTGGGTAAGGCTGGGTCGACGTTACCGGCCAGGCGTTATCGCCATCACCGGCCTGGTCGGAGCGGTGCTGTCCACCTCCGCCGACGCCGGCGGCCTCTTCCTCTATGAGATGGGCACGCCCGATCTGGGCACCGCGTCGGCCGGACGGGCGGCTGCGGCCGATAACGCGGCGACGGCGTTCGGCAACCCGGCGGGCATGACCCGGCTCGACCAATCGCAGATGCTGGTGGGCATTCAGCCTGCCTACGGCATCAGCCGTTTCGACAAGGGCAACGACACCACCGTCTCCGGCGGCAACGGCGGCAATGCGCTGGGGTTCATTCCCGGCCTCGGCGGCTATTTCGTCTACAGCGCCACGCCCGATCTGAAGTTCGGTCTGTCGCTCGGCTCCGACTTCGGACTCTCGGCGCAATATCAGAGCAACTGGTCCGGCCGCTACTACGGCACGAAATCGGAACTGATCACCCTTGGCGCCTTTCCGGTCGCGGCCTACCGGGTGACCGACTGGCTTTCCGTCGGCGGCGGCGCCCAAATTCTTTACGGTCGCCTCAACAGCAAGACCTCGGTCCGCAACGTTTTCGGCGGCCCGGACGGACAAATCCAGTTGGAGAGCAACGATGTGGGTGCGGGCGGCATCGCCGGCATTCTCATCGAGCCGGCGGCAGGAACACGCTTCGGTGTCACCTATAACTCCGCGGTCGACCTGGACTTTAATCAAAAACCGGACCTGAGCGGCGGCGGCGCGGTGTTCAATGCCCTCGATCCCCGCATTTCTGCCGCCCGCGTCGATCTGGGCCTTACCGTCCCGCAGCAGGTCATGATCAGCGGCTACCATGACCTGACCGATACCGTCGCCGTCATGGCAAACCTCGTCTGGCAGGATTGGAGCGCGTTTGGCCAGCCGAACCTGGAGGTGTCCTCCACCACCAGCCGCAGCGCGACCGCCGATCTCGACTACAAGGACACCTGGGGGTTCGCCCTTGGCGGCCGTTACCGGTTCGCCCCCGACTGGCAATGGTCGCTGGGTTTCGCCTTCGACAGTTCTCCGTTATCGAAGAGCCAGCGGACGCCGGCGTTGCCCTTGGACCGGCAGATCCGCGTCGGCACCGGCGTCCAGTACGCCCTCAACGAGCGGGCGACGATCGGCGCCGCGTACGAGTACCTGAACCTGGGGGACGCCGACATGGACCGGGATCGGGGGGCCCTGTCGGGCCGCATCCAGGGCGACTACGCGACCAACGAGATTCACTTCTTCAACGCCACCCTGAGCTGGAAGTTCTGAGCTCCTTACGTGGGACCGGTCAATTACGAGAGCACCGTTTTGCCGTCGGCGTCGCGCGCATCGTCGGCCGCACCCAACGCCCGGTAGTGCTGCCGCGCATCGGCGTTGCGGAATCGAGCGACCCAACTGCCACCCTTGTCGCCGCGCTGATAGCTTGCGGCTTGGTAGCGTCAGGCGAAGCGGATGCTAATGCCGCCGTCCACATTCAGGGCGACGCCGGTAACGTACTTGGCCTCGTCTGAGGCCAAGTAGAGGGCCGCGTAGGCGGTGTCCCAGGCGTCGCCCATATGTCCTATGGGGCACTGAGCGTCGCGGGTCCGGATCAGGGTGGCGACGTCGCCATCCTCGCCGTAGACGGTGGTCAGCGCCTTGTGCACCAGGGGCGTATTCATCAGTCCCGGGCAGACACAGTTGGCGCGGATGCCCTGGCGCGCATACTGGATGGCGAGGCTTCTCGTCATCGAGATCATCGCCCCCTTGCTGGCGCTGTAGAAGCCGTAGTTGACGCCGCACCAGCCCCAGGCGGCGATCGAGGCGTTGTTGACGATCGCTCCCTTGCCCTGGCGCTCCATCACCGGCAGGACATGGCGGCAGGTGAGGTAGACGCTCTTCAGGTTCACCCGCATCACCTCGTCCCAGGCGGCTTCGTCCAGTTCGGCCGGACCGCCGACGCGGGCGATGCCGACGTTGTTGACGAGAATGTCGATGCGGCCCCATTGCTCGAGGCAGGCGGCGACCGCCCGTGCCGTCTGATCGGCATCGCCCACGTCGGCCACATGGGTCCGGCAGACGTGGCCCTCGCCCTCGACGATGCGTTGCGTTTCGAGCGCCGCATCGGCATCGATATCGATGCCGAGCACGCGCGCACCTTCGCGGGCGAACAGAACCGCCATCGCCTTGCCGTTGCCCCAGCCCGGCCCGACCGAGCCGCAGCCGGTAACCAACGCTACCTTGTCCTTCAGCCGGTCCGCCATGTTAGTCGTTTTCCCTCTCCGCCCGCCGCCGCAGTTCCGTTTTCAAAACCTTGCCGTAGTTGTTCTTGGGCAGCGATTGCACGAACACATAGCGCTTCGGCCGCTTGAAGCGGGCGAGGTGAGCAAGGCAGACGGCATCCAGCGCCGCTGCGTCCACCGCGGCCTCCCGGCCGGCGACGACGAAGGCGACCACGACTTCTCCCCACTCGCGGTCGGCGCCGCCGATGACCGAGACCTCCGCGACGCCGTAACAGGACCTCTTCCACTTCCCGTGGATAGATGTTGCTGCCGCCACTGATGATCAGATCCTTGCTCCGGTCCTTGAGGGTAAGGAAGCCGTCGGCATCGAGCGCCCCCACATCTCCGGTGTGCAACCAGCCGCCGCGGAGCGTCTCCGCCGTGGCGGGTCGATCCCGCCAATATCCCGTCATCACCGCCTCGCCCCGTACCAGGACCTCGCCAATTTCGCCAGCGGGCAGCGGCCGGTCGTCGGGACCGGCGACGATGATCTCGCCCACGGTGTGCGATGTACCCACCGACGCCAGCCGCTGTTCGTAGCGGGGATGATCAGTTTCGCCGTGCCGAGCTTTGCTGAGCGCGGTGATCGTCATCGGGCTCTCCCCCTGGCCGTAGATCTGCGCCAGCTTGTTGCCGAGCAGCGCCATCGACCGCTTCAGGTCCTCGACGTACATGGGGCCGCCGCCGTAGACGATCGTCTTCAGGTTGCGGGTATCGGCATGGGTGGCTACGGGGCTGTCGGTGAGCCGGCGGACGATGGTCGGGGCGGCAAAGAAGGACGCCCTGGGGTGGGCCTCGATCAGCCGGAAGATCTCGTCCGGTTCGCAACCGCCGCTGGCGGGGATCACCTGCTTCGCCGCCGCCGCCACATGCGGCAGGATATACATGCCGGAGCCGTGGGACATCGGCGCCGGATGGAGAATGCAGTGGTCGGCATCGATCCCGTCCACGTCGACGAAATAGCTGGTGGTCATCGCGAGCAGATTGCGGTGGCTTAGCATGGCGCCCTTGGGGCGGCCGGTGGTCCCGCTGGTGTAGAAGAGCCAGGCCGTGTCATCGGGGGAGGCGACCGCGACCGGGCAGGGATCGCCGTGGGTGAGGGCGGTGTAATCGGCGTCGTCAACGGCGATGAGGGCCGCCAGCTCGGCGAGTTCGCCCTGCACCGAACCCACCGCCTCGGCCAGGTCCTGGGTGACGAAACAAACCCGCGCCCCGGTGTGATCGAGGATGTAGGCGATCTCTCGCGGATGCAGCTTGGCGTTGACCGGGACGGCGACAAGACCGCCCCACCAGCACGCGAACAGCGCCTCGATGTAGGCGGCGCAATTCCCCATGACGAGGGCGACACGATCGCCCCGGCTGAGGCGAAAACGCTCGCGAAGACCCGTGGCGATGGAGGCGGCACGCCGGGCGAGGCGGCCGTAATCGGCTACGAGCTCGGTTCCGACGACGATGGCTGGACGCTGGGCGTGGGCCCGTCCCGCCCGCGCCAGGAGGTTGGCGATGTTCATGATCCCGCCTCACAATCCCGATTGGCTCGCGCGGGAGCGGTGGCTGTTCCTCCAAGGCGAATGACAATCCGCTCTCGCAGGAGCGGACATCTAGGACCGGACATCGCCCCCGGTCTACAGACAATCGCCCCCGGTATATCGACGTCGACCGAGGCAGCCCTTGCCGCTCCGAAGAGGCGGGCGTGGCGGGCATTGTTGACACCGGTGCCCCCAGCGATTGCCGCTCCGCTCTCGGCGCTGCCGAACCAGCGAAGTTGACGCCCCTCTCAGAAAGGGAAAAGAGAAGGCGCGGCTCCGGTCATGTCGCTGCGAGGCGAGATGCTGCGACGGATGGATCGTGCCGGGAACGGCACGCGCACGCTTTCAAGGATGCGTGGAGCGAGGCAGCGTCTCGAACGGAGGGGTGATGGCCGGGCGAGTCCTGCTAGCGTTCATGGTTTTCGGCTTGCTCGGGCCGGATGTTCGTCCACCGTACGGCGTTGATCAGGGACAGCCGATGTGACGGTGTGGGCCACGACTTATGTCGCAAGAAATTGTTATTATGGAACAAGAGGCTATAGCAGTCCAATGGCGGAGGGAACGCCGCTGGAAACGAACCGTCTCTGTTTTTCTACTTTCTTTTCAAGCTGTTGCGGAATGATGCGTGCTGCCTGTTACGGCCGGACCGACGACGACAGAACGACACACAGTGAAGATCCAGGGCAGGAGGGCGGCTCGGTGTTCACTCGCCAAAATCTGTTCGGAGCGGGAGCGATCGTCTGATCTTCACCGCGAGCGGTCCAACCACCCGGAAGTGAAAGCGGCCGCGAAGACGGCGCGCCCTCCCGAAGCTCTGCAGGGCTATGCGCGTGGCTATCGCCGCTCGCAGGGCAAAGCATCGCGGTTGAACGAAAGGATACAGCTCTCCTCGAGCATTTGGCGCAATGCCACGCGGCCGCGATGCAGCAGCACGCGCGAATTGCTTTCCGAGATGCCGAGGGCGCGGGCGATCTCGGTGTGGTTCAGTTCGGCCTTGTCGTGCAGACTGACCACCTCGTACTGCCTCGGCGGCAGGCGCGCTAGGAACTCGCCGATGCAGGCCGACATCTCCTTCTGCAAGGCGTGTTGCTCGGCATCACCGCTCTCGGCGGGCAGGGCCTCCAGAACCTCTTCGTTGGAGATAGTGACTGGGCGGCGGGCGGCGGCGCGGAAATGGTCGCGCACCAAATTGAGCGCGGTCGAGAATAGCCAGCCCCGCCGGTTCGCCGCATCGTGGTAGGTGGTGACTCGCTGTGCGCGAAGGAACGTCTCCTGCGTCAGATCTTGCGCCAGGGCCTCATCGCCGACGAGGCGCCGGACGAACCGGCGGATCGCTTCGTAATCCGCGCCGGCAGGGCCGGTCCTCTCGTTCGTTCCATCCATTCTTACTTCCTCGTCCCTTGTCTCTCACAGCCACCGACACCGTGCCCGGCCGCGGCAACGGGCCGCAACCGGACTTCACCGTCCGCAACGCAACATTTCAGGTGAGATTCCACGGTCGGGCAAGACCGGTTCGCGTGAGCGATACGGCCATTACTCCGGCTGGGCTGCTCTCTCGGCCATGAAGCGTTCGAACTCGTCCCTGTCCTTGGCCGACCGAAGCCGCCCCAGGAAGTCCGCGAAGGCGCGCTGTTCCTCTTCGAGACGCTTCAGTGTCGCATCGCGATATGCGTCGAAGGCCGTATTCCCGCTCGATCCATAATCGCTTCGTCCAACACCCAAGGCCGTTCGCAAATCTTCTTTCCAGCGAGCCATTGGACCACAGCACATCATCTTTCCACTCCACACCAGATAAATCAGGATGGCCAGACCAAGCGGCCAGAACAAGGCGAAGCCCGCGGCCATGAGGCCGATCCATGCCGGCCATGGCAGAATGTTTACGGCTGTCGCCGGTGGCATCGCTTGCTCCCGCGTGAATCCAGGGGGGACTCTCACCGTTGTGTCCTCTCACGTTGTGGCTGCGAGCCATTCCGGCCCGCCATGTGCTAAAACGTTCGATGGACGAGGATCGTTACAGCGAGGACGGTTGGCGACAGCGAGACAAGAAGAAGGGTTCGGCCTGGATCCGATACGCTGCCGGTCCGGCTCGCCGACGCCACGGCTGGCAGAAGCACACCATCCGCAGCACCTTCGCCGGCGCGCTGAAGCGCGGCCTCACCATCGGCTCGGAGAAGCCGCAGGGGGAGAGCGCGTCTACCGCATTGCCAAATTAAAGAGTGGGGCACCCCTACGGGGGTGAGCTTGGCGCACGCGCAGAAGGTTGCTCCATTGAAATGGCCCGCAGCCCGATGCCGGGGGTTTATTCTGCTGGGACGCCCAATTCGACCGCCTCAAGTTCGCGTCACACACTGCTGACTTGCTCATTCGTTAACCCAGCCATGCGAAATTATCCCGTCCAGCGTATATACGCGCGGACGTATATTCACCCCATGACGATCGATGCGGATGCGCTGATTCAGGCGCTAGCAGACGGGACGCGACTGCGGGCACTGGTGTTGCTGACCCGTGAAGGGTCGCTCTGTGTGTGCGAACTGACGGCGGCTCTTAATGTCTCGCAGCCGAAGATGTCGCGCCATCTGGCGGCACTCCGCGCGCTCGACATCGTCGAAGACGCGCGGAACGCAAACCGCGTTTTTTACCGGCTCAATCCCGGTCTGCCGGACTGGGCGCGGACGGTAGTCGATCAGCTCGCAGAGGGCATGAGCGAGGGCGCCGGACTTCGCCGCCCTCCATCGCCGTCTCGACGAATTCCCCAACCGGCCTCGGCAGCGCGCCGATTTTCAGTGTGTCGACGGCGAGGGTGAACAGGAGGTGCGCGATGCCGTTTGAATGGAGAACCGAAGGCCGCACCCTCCTCTTGTTGACGGCAGCATTCGTCGCCGCTCTCTGGATTCCGTTTGACGCACCCCGCTTCGAGAACTCCCTGCACGAGGCGTTCGCGCTGTTGCAATGGTACGCGCGCGAGCACGTGGTCTCGTGCCTGCTGCCGGCGCTCTTGATCGCCGGCGCGATCGCCGTCTTCATCAGCCAGGCCGCAGTCATCCGCCTGCTCGGCGCCGCCGCCAACAAGGTCGTCGCCTACGGCATCGCGTCGGTCTCCGGCACCATCCTCGCCGTCTGCTCGTGCACGGTGCTGCCGCTGTTCGGCGGTCTCTACAAGCGCGGCGCCGGTCTCGGCCCGGCCATCGCCTTTCTCTATTCCGGTCCCGCCATCAACATCCTCGCCATCGTGCTGACGGCGAAGGTGCTGGGCTTCGAGCTGGGTGCGGCGCGGGCGATCGGCGCCGTGGCATTCTCGGTGATCATCGGCCTCGCCATGGCGGTCCTCTATCGCCGCGAAGAGCAGGAGCGCAATGCCTCGGCCGCGGGCGGAGAGATGGTGCTGCCGGAGGACGCATCCACCTTTCCCACCGGCGCCGTTGCCGCCTTGTTCGCGCTGATGATCGCCTTTCTTGTGTTCGCCAACTGGGCGCCGGCCGACCCTGAGGACAGCGCCCCCTGGCACGCTATCTATGAATGGAAATGGGCCCTCGCCGGCCTGAGCGCCGCCGGCGTCGGCCTGGTCCTCATCCTTGGCCTTGGCTTCGCCTGGTGGCGGACCGCGCTGGTCGCGGCTCTCGTTGCCGCCCTGGCGATCGCTACCCCGGGTCAGCCGCAGTTCGCCATCGCCGGCGGGGTCGTCGGTCTGTGCGCGGTCGCGGCGATGCAGCCGGGCGCCGGCCAGGAATGGTTCGAGCAGACCTGGGGCTTCGCCAAGCTGATCCTGCCGCTGCTGCTCCTGGGCGTGCTCGCCGCCGGCTTCCTATTGGGCCAGCCGGGCCGCGAGGGATTGATCCCGTCCGCGTGGGTTGCGGCGGCGGTCGGCGGCAACTCGCTCGGCTCCAATGCCTTCGCCGCCATTGCCGGCGCCTTTATGTACTTCGCGACCCTGACCGAGATCCCGATCACCCAGGCATTGATCGGCGCCGGCATGGGCAAGGGCCCGGCGCTGGCTCTGCTGCTCGCCGGCCCCGCGCTGTCACTGCCCAGCATGCTGGTGATCCGCGGCTTCCTCGGCACGCAGAAGACGATCGTCTACGTCGCGCTGGTGGTCGTCATGGCGACGATCACCGGCATGGTCTACGGAACCTACGGGGGATGAGGAGAACCAAGATGGTCGATTTCAGGATCCTCGGATCCGGCTGCGCCAAGTGCGCCAAACTTGCCGAGAACGCCGAAGCGGCGGCCAAAGAGCTCGGTCTCACGTATAGCGTCGGCAAGATCACCGACCGCAATCAGATCATCGACGCGGGGGTGATGATGACGCCGGCGCTGATGATCGACGGCAAGATCAGGTCCTCGGGCAAGGTGCTGACGCCCGAGCAGATCAAGGCGCTGCTGGCGTAGCCGCGCAACAGCTGTGGATCGACAGGGCAGTTCCCGCCCGGAGCAATCCGGTTTGGGTGCCGGCAGCGTCGAGGTGATCCCGCAACCGAAACGCATGGAGTCAGACGATGATGAGCAACGGACAAGTTATGGTGTCTGCGCCGGCCAGGCCATTTCACAAGCGCGGCTGGGTCGTCTTCATGGTCGGGCTGAGCGCCGTCGTCTTGCTGATCAGCGGGATCGTCTTGTTCATCGCGCCGAGTGGCCGCATCGCCAACACCACGCAATGGGCGCTCCTGTGGCTCGATAAGGACGGATGGGTCAACCTGCACAACGTCTTCGCCATTCTTTTCGTTGCCGGGCTGGTCTGGCATCTGGTCTTCAACTGGAAGCCGCTCACCAACTACGTCGTCAGCCGCGCCACCCACCACCTGAACCTGAAGCGGGAGATGCTTGTCGCGCTGGCGGTTATCCTCCTTCTCGTCGTCCTCGCCGCGCAAGAGCTGCCCCCGGTCAATCATTTGGCTGATCTGGCGTATTACTTCCGGCATCAGTACTGGAGGTAACCAGATGGTCAAAGAGGCAACGACGATGACGATCACGATCTACCACAACCCGGCTTGCGGCACCTCTCGCAACGTGCTGGCGATGATCCGCAACTCTGGCGAAGAGCCGCGCATCATCGAGTACCTAAAGACGCCGCCCAGCCGGGCCGAGCTGGTCGATCTGATCGCGCGGATGGGGATCACGCCGCGCCAGTTACTGTGCCGCAAGGGCACGCCCTACGCCGAGCTCGGCCTAGACAATCCGAAATTCACCGACGATCAGCTGATCGACCTGATGATCGAACGTCCGATCCTGATCAATCGGCCGATTGTCGTCACGCCGCTCGGTGTCAAGCTGTGCCGGCCGTCCGAGGCGGTGCTCGACATCCTGCCGAACCCGCAACGAGAGCCGTTGGTCAAGGAGAACGGAATGCCGGTCGTTCCGCCCGAGAAGACGACTTAGTCAAGGTTCCGCGCACAGAGGAAGTCAGTTAATGGCATCGGTCACCGACTGCGAAACGAAGGCGATACCAGGGCGGGCACATGGGAAACGAAACGCTGGCGTTGAGGCCGATGCGCGGCACCATCAGGCCGAGGCAATCCGGCCCAAGGACACGCAGCCCGTGGTGCTCAGCCTCCCTCATCATTGGTGAAAAGCCGGGCTCTACGCTGTCCTGTCCCGGACCGTAGCGAGCGGGGCCAAGGACGATCGCGGCGCGGGTACCGCGCTCCCCGAGCATGCCGATGACCTCGGGTAGCTCTCGCGGCGGGTTGCAGACGACGGCAAGGTCAGGGGTAATCGGCAGCGCATCGACCCGCGGGTACGCCAATACCCCCGTGGCCGCATGCTCGCGATCGCTCACCGGCAGGATCGGACCTTGGAAGCCGCCCTGGAGCAAATTGTGCATAACCAAGTTGCCGGCTTCGTTGTCCTGATTGGTGGCGCCGACAACGGCGACCGAGGAGGGATAGAACAGTTTGTCCAGGTTGTGGATTGGCAAGGCACTGCCCTGGCCAGCCACCATGGTCGCCTGCGTGGCGCGCCAACCGGCTCAAAGCCGAGGTTTGACGAAGCTAACGACGGCAGAGTGTCCCCGAGCGGCCCGCTGATACCGCGGACGTCCGCACCAATATTAGCTCAAATGGGACACCATAACCATTAGCCCCGAGCCGGGCACTCGTTCGGAGACGAGGCAGCCCAGATTTCCCGAAGTGAAGGGATGGCAGCGCCGTGTGCGATAGCACAATTCCCGTGCTTCTTGTGCCTTGCAACCCCTTGGCACGAGTTCACGAGCGCGGCGCGTCATCCAGGAGGGAGCACATGGTCGGGATGCAAGAAAAACGACTGTTAGCTAGTCTGCGACGACGAACCCGGGTTCGGCCGCTTCGTCAAGAACGTCGCCGAAGACCTGGGCTACACCGTTCGTGTCACCACCGATGGGCGTGCGCTGATTGAGGCCTATGACAGCTTCAAGCCGACGACCATCGTTCTCGACATGATTATGCCGGGCATGGACGGCAACGAGGTGGTGATCTGGCTTGCCCGACAGAAATCGCCGGCGCGGCTGATCATCATCACCGGATATGCGCCCGACTATGCCGCCCACGCCAAGGTGCTGGCCGAATACAAGGGGCTTGGCCCGGTGACGACATTGCACAAGCCGGTCGAGGTCGACCAACTCCGAGCCGCCTTGGGACCGCAAGAATCCTGCTAAGCTAGACTCCTAAAGACTAAGGCGCGTTTTTCTGCTGCGCTGGGAGGTCGGCATGGGCGGATACAAACGCCTTGCGGTGCTCGTTCTGATCACGATCAGCGCCTGTTTTTCTGCCAGCGCTTTTCCCGCACACCCTGTGCGGGCCGAGACGGAGGAAGTGGTCGTCGGTGTCGCCCGGGACTTCTATCCCGAGTACATGGTCGAGGCAGACGGCCGTCCGGGAGGCTTCGCTCTCGACATAATGAACGACCTGGCGAAACGGGCGGGGCTGAGGGTGATTTACCGCCTGTTTCCAACCTGGGCCGATCTTATCGCGGCGTTGGAGCAGGGTGATGCCGATGTCGTTCCCGTGGTGTCGATAACCCGCGCGCGCGAGGGCCGCATGCTGTTCACCCGCCCGCTCGTAGCCTCGCCCGCGTCTCTGTTTGTTCGACGAGACACGGACGGCGTTCACGAATGGGCCGATCTCGCCCACCGTAGGGTAGCTGTGATCGAAGGGGGTGTGTCGGAGGAAATCCTTAGCGAGCGGGAGAAGAGCGCGCATCTCGTGCCGTATGCCCGTTTGCAGGACGCGCTGTTCGCCCTGCTTTCAGGGGAGGTCGATGCCCTCGTCTCCTTCCAGAACTCGGTGTGGAAGGTGAGCGAGAGGGCGTACCTCGCAGACCATATCAAGGCCGTGGGGGATCCCTTGGCCGAGGTGAAGCGCGCCATTGCGGTGCGCCGTGACTTGCCCGGATTGCGCGATCGGCTGGACGCGGCCGCTGCCGATTTTCTCGCTTCTCCCAAGTACCAGGAACTCTACTCTAAGTGGTACTCTGCGGCCCCATCGTTCTGGACTGTCACGCGAAAGACCTGGATCGCCGGCGCATCGGTGGCTCTGCTGCTGCTGGGCATGCTCTTCTGGCAGTCTCTCTCGCTGCGCGCTGAGAGCCAACAATCTGCCGAGATTGCTGCGGGAAAATTGCGGGGGGAACGCCCAGCTGTCAGGTTCCGGAGTCGTGTTATCTCGCAAATATGCGGGCTCGCAGCCCTCGCGCTCGGCCTCGCCGTGTTGGTCGGCTGGACCTTCGATGTGGCTGCGCTCAAGACGGTGCTGCCGGGGCTGATGGCCATGCAGCCCTGGGCCGCCATCACCATCGCCCTCGCCGGCGGTGCTCTGCTCGCGGCGACCCTTCGGGGACGGATCGCGGCCGCCACCTTCCTCGCTCTAGCCGGCTTGGTTTTGATCAGCGGCCTCCAGGCGCTGATCCAACACGCAACGGGATTCGACTTCGGCACCGATCGATGGTTCTTCCGGGAAGCGGTGGCCAATCAGCCGGGCCATCCCCACCCGGGCCGGGTCGCCGAGATCACCGCGGTCGCCTTCGCCCTGCTCGGCACAACGCTTTTGCTCGCTCACGTCGAGAGAGCCTGGGCACGAGGGGTTTTCTCCATCACTGGTACCGTCGGGCTGCTCCTGATGGCCGCGCCCCTGCTAGGTTACCTGATCGGCATCGGTGTGCTGCAATCGGTGGCTTTCATTACTCCCATCGCCCTGCACGCCGCGCTGGGACTCGTTGTGCTTTTCCTTGGCGTGTTGGCGTTGCGCCCGGATACGGGCTGGATGGCCTTGCTCTCCGGCGACCGACCAGGCGCCGCATCGGCACGAACGTTGCTACCGGTTATCGTCGCGGGCCCCCTGCTTCTGGCCTGGCTGTTCGCCGTCGGCAAGGAGGCCGGCCTCTACGGCCCGGAGTTCCAGTTCGGCCTCGTCACGTTGGCAACCGTGGCGCTGTTGGCGACCAGCCTGCTCTGGAGTGCCGCTCGCGTCGATCGCCTGCATCGCGCCCGACTGGCGGCGGCCGGGGCGCTGCGCGAGAGCGAGGCGCGGCTGCGGCGCACGGTGGAGCAGGCTCCCTTCCCGATCATGGTCCATGCCGAGGACGGCGATGTGGTGCATCTCAGCCAAGCATGGCTGGAGCTAACCGGCTATGCCCGCGAGGAGATCGGCACCATTGCCGCCTGGACGGAACGGGCGTACGGCGAACGCAACGAGGTCGTGCACGCTGAAATCGACGAGCTCTACGCGCTCGACCGGGCCGTGGAGGAGGGCGAATACGTCATCCATACTGCCGATGGCCGGCTGCGCGTCTGGACATTTTCTTCTTCACCACTCGGCAGAGATGATCGCGGCCGGCGTCTGGTGGTGAGCATGGCCGCCGACGTCACCGCGCGCAAAGAAGCCGAACAGGCTTTGCGGGAGAGTGAAATCCGCATGCGTGCGCTCTTGGACGCGAGCCAGGACGAGATCCTGCTGCTGTCCACCGACGGTGTGGCTCTCGCCATCAATCAGGCCGCCGAGAGAAGACTTGGCAAGAAAATGGGCGGGGCCAATCCTGTCGGCGCCTCCCTCGACCGGCTCTTACCGCCTGATCAGGTGGGGTGGAGGATGGCGATTGTCCGGCACGTCGCCTCGACCGCGAGTCCCGTGCATCGGGAGATGGAAGCCCGCTCGCGATGGTTCGAGTGTTGGTATTATCCGGTCATTCAGCCGGACAAGCCCGTGTCGGAGGTGGCTCTCTATGCAAGGGAGATCACCGAGCAGAAGAAAGCGCTGGCAGAGCTGAGCAAGCTCTATCAAGCGATCCAGCAGAGCCCGACCTCCGTCGTCATCACCGACCGGGACGGCACCATCGAATATGTCAATCCGAAGTTTGCCGAGGTGACGGGGTATACGCCGGCGGAGGCGATCGGTCGCAATCCGCGCATTCTCAAGTCCGGGCACACGCCGCCCGAACAGTACGTAGAAATATGGAAGACGATCACGTCAGGCGGTGTATGGAGAGGAGAGTTTCACAACAAGAAGAAGAACGGTGAGCTGTTCTGGGAGCTCGCCTCGATCGCCCCGGTAAGGAATGAGAAAAGCGAAATCACTAACTTCGTCGCAGTCAAGGAGGACGTCACCGAGCGCAAGGAGATTGAGGAGCAGCTTCGGCAGTCGCAGAAGATGCAGGCGGTGGGCCAGCTTACCGGCGGCATCGCCCACGATTTCAACAACCTTCTTGGGATCATCATCGGCAATCTGCAGCTTTTGAGCGAGAGGGTCGGCAAAGATGCCAAAATTCGCGAATATCTTGACGATGCCCTGTGGTCGGCGCGGCGCGGCGGTGAGCTGACCCACCGCCTGCTCGCCTTCGCCCGCAAGCAGCCGCTCAAGCCCACCGTCACCGACCTCAACGACGTCGTCCGCGGTATGACCGAGATGTTGCGGCGCACCTTGGGTGCGAGCATCCGCATCGAGGAGTCGCTGGCCCCGGACCTGTGGAAGGCCCTCGCCGACCGTGGCGAACTGGAACGGGCACTGGTCAATCTTGCGGTGAATGCGCGGGATGCGATGCGCGGTGCCGGGACGCTCACCCTGGAGACGCGCAATGCCGTCCTCGACGAGGACTATGCCGAACAGTTCGACGAGGTAACGCCCGGCGAATATGCGTTGCTCGCCGTTACCGACACCGGTACCGGGATGCCGCCTGAGGTCATGAGCCGGGTGTTCGAGCCGTTCTTCACCACCAAGGAGGTGGGAAAGGGAAGCGGCCTCGGCCTGAGCATGGTCTTCGGTTTCGTCAAGCAGTCGGGTGGGCACATCAGCATCTACAGCCGGATCGGCCAAGGCACCTCCGTAAAGCTCTACCTGCCGCGGACGCCATCGCTCCCCGCTACTGTGGAGGAGCATCCTTCCAATGTGACACGCGAAGAGTTTGGCGGAAAGCTTGTGCTCGTGGTCGAGGACGAAGCGAAGCTGCGCAAGGCGGCGGTGAACATGCTCGACCAACTAGGACTGCGCAGCATCCAGGCGGAAACGGCGAAGGATGCGTTGGAGCTTCTCGCCGACAATCACGTCGATGTGCTTTTTACTGATATCGAGCTTCCCGGCGGCATGAGCGGAATGGAACTCGCCGATACGGCGCGGAGGCTGGACCCGAACATCAAGGTTCTATTCACGACCGGCTATGCCCACCAAGGAGTCCCGCACGACAAATGGATTGAGGTTCCCTCGCTTCCAAAGCCCTACTCACATATCGATCTGGCGCGCGAATTGAAGGCCCTGCTCGCGCCTGTGGTGCGTTGAGGGACCGAGGCCTCCGTCCGGCCGGAGTTTTGCTCCAGGCCGCCATAAACGACCACACTAGCTCGGTAAAACCGAGTCGCGAACGGCGCTACTGAAGTCGAAATGCCGAGTGGCAGGCGCGGCACTGGACAGAAATCGTTTGCAGCGCCTCCATGGCTTTCTTCCAGTCGGTCGAGGTCGGCTGAGCCGGCACGCTATCGGCTATTTCGGCGAAATTTGCAGCGGCTCGGTGCATGCCGAGGCCCATCTCGCGAAACTCGACCGGAAGATACCGGCCGAAGCCCGCACCAGAGCCGGGTACCAGTCGCTCCCGCGCCACTTTTGCCGCTCCCTTAAAGTCGGCGGCCGCAAGCTGTGCCATCACGTCGTCGAGTGAATCCATGTGATGGCGCATGTGCTCAAGGAAAGCTTCCCGCAGGTCGGGAGGCATCTCGATCGGCGTGCGTGGATCTTCGGCCGCGGCGGATGTCGCTACTAGCAAAGCGATCAAGCACAAGGCAATGCGCCCCTGCATCCTTCCCCTCCCCGTTACCGATACCCAGCCCTGCGTGCACCTCGAACAGCATCAACAGCATGTTGATCCGGGAACGGCTTGCCGCACGAGCGACGCACCGAGTCTCAGCATCAGCAGGACGAAAACTCAGAACGTCACGCTGTCGCCGTTGCCGAGGAAGGCGTGGCTCCCTTTCGCCGCTGTCGAACGCTTGGGGTAGTCGAGATAGGCGTCCGTGCCCTTGACGATTGGCACGCCGTGGCTCGCCGCTTTCTCCGCCCACATCCACCCGGTACAATGGTTGCACCCCATCTTCTCCATGCCGCTCGCTTTCACCGCGTCGATGATCTCGTCGAACTCGGGCTTCCAGGTATCGAAGATGCTGAGGTGCAAGCCGCCGTAGCAGCCGTAGAGGCGGTTGACCTTGAAGTTGTCGCGGGCGAAGTCGAGCAGGTTCATGATCCCCGGATGACCGCAGCCGGTGACGGTGACGATGCCTTTGTCCCTGACGTTGAAGAAAAGAACGTTCTCGCCCTGAACCTGCAGGATGATCGGCACGTCGAACATGCGGACCGCCAGCCCGGGCATCGGGCTGTAGATGCCGCGCCCGTCCTCGCCCTGCTCGTTGGTGAGCACGAGTTCGCCTTCGTGGCGGACGTCATTCTTGCAAATCGGAACGTCACGCCCGTCCGCGTCGGGCGCGGCAAAGCCGGCGCCTTCTTTGAGCAGGGCGCGGTCCTCGCCGTGCCACGTGGAGGGCGCGTAGATCGTCAGCTTCGGATTGTGCTTGAGCGTCGATTCGATGCCCCAGAAGTGATCGAGGTGCCAGTGCGACAGCACCATGAAGTCGATGTCGCCGCTGGCAAGCAGGCGCGGGATGTCGTAGCGGGCGTGAGCCCAATCCATCCAGTCCGTGTTCCAGCCGGTATCGAGAAGGATCTTCTTCTCCTCGCCATCGGCCAGCGTCACCGTGATCAGGGCCGCATAGCCGCCGGCGTTTTCCCATCGCCAGGGAATGCGGTACTGGCTCTCGGCCGTGCCGCCGTGCGCCATCATCGTGCCCTTGAATTCGGTGTCGTCGAACCAGCCGGTTTCCGTCAGCACGTCGATCTTCAGGCCTTCCACTTCGCCGAAATCGAGATCCCGTTGCATCATCCCCTCCCTCAATCTTGCTTCACCCCGTTAGCCGGCCGTCTCGATGCCGAGGCGCCGTCGGCAGCGGGCGAGACAGGCCGAAGCGGTCGCATCGAGGATTGCCTCTTCGTCGATGCGATAGACGCGGTGCAGGTCCGTCAGATCGCCCGATTGCCCGAAATGTTCGACGCCGAGCGCCTGCACCCGATGGCCATAGACACCGCCGAGCCAGGCGAGCGTCGCCGGATGGCCGTCGATCACCGTCACCAAGCTTGCATCGGCGGCGAGCGGCGCCAGGAGGCGCTCGACGGCGGCCCGGTGGATCGTCGATCCCGTCTGCCGGGCGCGCTGCGCCGCGTGCCAGCCGGCGTTGAGCCGGTCGGCGGAGGTGACCGCGAGCAGGCCGGCGTCAGGAATGTCCTCGAGGATCTGGTCGTAGACGGCGAGCGCCTGCGATGCGACTACGCCCTGGTAGACGATGGCGAGCTCAGCGCCAGGGCCGGGAGGCTTCAGCCAGTAGCCGCCGGCGATGATCGCCTTGCGCAGGTCATCGGTCATCTCCCTCGCCGGCTGCTCGACCGCGCGCGTCGAAAGACGCAGATAAACCGAACCGCCATGCGCCTCGCGCAGCCAGGACGAGTCCTTTGCCTCGCCATCCCGTTGCAGGTAGTCGAAGGCCCAGGCAAGGATCACCGCCAGCTCATCGACAAATGCCGGCTCGAATGCGGCGAGCCCGTCCTGCGCCATGCCGATCAAGGGTGTGCCGATCGACTGATGTGCGCCACCCTCCGGCGCGAGCGTGATGCCGGACGGTGTCGCCACGAGGATGAACCGCGCATCCTGGTAGCAGGCGTAGTTCAAGGCATCGAGGCCACGCTGGATGAACGGATCGTACAGCACACCAATTGGCAACAATCGGGCGCCGAACAGGTCGTGCGCCAGACCGAGCGCGGCGAGGAAGATGAACAGGTTGTTCTCGGCGATGCCGAGCTCCACGTGCTGTCCTTGCGGCGACATCGCCCAGCGCTGCGCCGAGATCACGTGCTCCGCCTTGAACACGTCCTCGCGCCGCTCGCGGTGGAAGACGTCGCGCTGGTTAACCCAGCCGCCCAGATTGGTGGTGATCGTGACGTCGGGTGAGGTGGTAACGACGCGCTCAGCCACGGGTCCGCCGGCGCGGGACAGTTCGACCAACAGCCGGCCGAAGCCTTCCTGCGTCGACATGCGCTCGCCCTCCGGCACCGGCAGCGCCGTCGGCACCGGTACGCGCGCCGCGCGAAGTCGTCTGGATTGGGACGCGGCAAAGGGCACGGTGGCGAGGAAACGTTCGAGATCCGCCGTAGGGATGTCGAGGCCGGCGAAGCGATCCCATTCGGCGCCAGGCAGGATGCCGTTCTCGGCGCGGAATCGTTCCATCTGCTCCTCGGTCATCAGGCCTGGGTGGTTGTCCTTGTGGCCGGCGATCGGCAGTCCATACCCCTTGATCGTGTAGGCGATCAGGCAGGTCGGCCGATCGTCGGTCAGCCCGTGGAAGGCATCGAGCACGGTCGGCAGATCGTGACCGGCAAGGTTGGTCATCAGCTGGGCCAGCGAACGGTCGTCACGCTCGGCGAGGAGCGTCTCGACGCCGGCCACTCCGGCGACATCGTGCGCCAGCCGCTCGCGCCACGCGGCTGCGCCCTTGAAAACGAGCGCGGAGTAAAGAGCATTCGGGCAGCCATCCATCCATGCCCGCAACGCCTGGCCACCGGGCCGCTGGAACACCGCCTCCAGCTCGCGGCCGTACTTCAGCGTCACCACCCGCCAGCCGATGTTGCGGAACATCGCCTCGATCTTGTCGAGCAACCGGTCGCAGATGACGGCATCGAGGCTCTGCCGATTGTAGTCGATCACCCACCAGACGTTGCGGACATCATGCTTCCAGGCTTCCAGCAGCGCTTCGTGCACGTTGCCTTCGTCGAGTTCGGCGTCGCCAACGAGCGCGATCATCCGTCCCGGCGGCACACCCCCACTCAGTCTCTTGGCGCGGACGTAGTCCTGGGCGAGGCTGGCGAACAGCGCCATCGCCACGCCGAGCCCGATCGAGCCGGTGGAGAAATCAACGTCATCGGTGTCCTTAGTGCGCGACGGATAGGATTGCACCCCGCCAAGTGCACGGAACCGCTCCAGCTTGTCGCGTGTCTGCCGGCCGAGGAGATACTGGATCGCATGAAACACCGGGCTCGCGTGTGGCTTGACCGCGAGGCGATCGGCCGGACGCAGGACATCAAAATACAGTGCGGTCATCAGGGTAGCGACGGAAGCGGACGACGCCTGGTGGCCGCCGATCTTCATGCCGTCAAGATTGGGCCGGACGAAGTTGGCATGGTGAATCATCCAGGTGCTGAGCCACAGCACCTTCTTTTCCAGCGCACGGAGCGCCGTCATGCGGAAGGCGTCGTCCGACGAGGAGGCACGAATGTCATCCAAGGTGACCGCCGGTTCCGCCATGCTCGCGGCCCTCTCGGATGGGGGTGAAGTCTGCAGCTCACTCCCAATCCGTCTGTGTCGAAACTTCATAAGTATAGCACGTTTAGCTCTGCTAGTCTGCCCTGACTGGTTATTGACGTTCAGGCAATTACTGTGATAATGCCAGCTGGCGAATGGTTATTAATATTATTATTCCTTGATAGCGACAGCGGGCTCGGTACGGGCAGCGGCCCCGGGTGCACTGTACCTACGTGCCGGCTGCGCGGCGCGCTACAGGAGGCTTTTGCGGCTTTTTTCGACGTCCTCGATCGATAAACGCTGGCCGAGCTCATCCGCGCGCCGGAGCGTCTGACGCCGCTGATCGCAGTGAGCTCAACTGGCGACGACGCTTACCAATAGCATCCGCCACCGCCTGGTCCCGCCCCGCGGCCTGGGCCCTGGCCATGAGCGCCGCCCATGCCCATTCCGCCGCCGCGGCCACCTTGACCCGCGATCGCCCAGTTCGGACGCAAGTTATCGTCGCGCAGCTCGAATGCCGTGTCGCCGGCCTTTAAAGACTTGGCCACATAGGCATCCGGCGGCATGGCATCTGTGCGGAAGGCTTCGAACGTGATCTGCTGACCCACCGACAACTGGTCAAGAACATCCTCGAGAGCGCCGGTCGGCCCCAGGTGAAGATTGATCGTATTGCCATCTGCGGCTTGCACGATCAGGTGCACGCCCTCCAGAGAGCGCCCGGTGGTTCGCTCGCAGCGACCGACCTTGATCTCCTTGATGGTTCCCGACATGGTCTCGATCGGTGGCTTCACCGCCTGGCGAGCAACGCCGGTCGGCTCGCCCATTCCTTTTTGCGCCGCCGCCGGCATCGTGAACAGTAGCGCCGAAAAGAGAGCCATGGAGACGAGCCGAAGAGCTATAATGGTGATCGACATGACCATTCTCCCGCATTATTCGCGCGGCACGCCAATCCGCGTGAATTCCGCAGCGATACCCTGATCGGCAGCCGACATCGACGTTCGAGAATTCGCCCAGATGACGGGCGGCTGGATGTCGCTGACCACTGCATGATAATGAGTGAGCGCGCTTTCGAGCGCCAACACCACCCCTCGGTAATCTCCGCGCAGCAAGCGATCGGATGCCTTGGCACATTCGGTTTCGGCCCGAGCAAGGTGCGGCAACAGCTGCCGGAAGCCGAGCGCGACAAGATCGGCGGAACGGGCAAGCAGGTCATTCCCGATGACGGCTTCGAAGGCGGCGATTGCCGCCTCCAACTCCCGCTCGAAAGCAGGGTCTGCGGGACGTCGCAGGCCCCTGTACCTGCTTGCCGCGAGCCTATTGTGGGAGTTCAAAAGAGTACGCCAAAGACTCGATCGTTCCTCGGGTGCGGCGCCCAACCTCGCAAGCCTGTCACAAGCGACATCCTCCCGGTTTCGCCATGAGAAGGATCCCAGCAGGACATCGCCAACCGGAATGAGTGCATCGTCGCGGGACACGTTCAAGAGCCGTCGGTCAATCGGTGTCCGCCAGGCGATGAGGTGCAGCACTTCCTCCCTGGATATGCCGAAATCGTCGATCGTCTCGGCTACCGCGTCCATGTTGATGACGATTCCGTTCTCGTCGGCCGGCGGAAAGCATCTGATATAACGACTTGTTCCTTTGCGTGTCAGCTCGGGCCTATGCAGGGACGGGGCCGCCAGAGAAAGCCCCTCGGCTCGCAGCATCCGCATCGCATGCTCGAAGGAGCCTGTCACCGAACGAGTGGCGAATAGTTCCTTATAAAACTGCTGCACGAATGCCACCCGCTCCGTGTCGCCCACGGATCGATCGATGTTGATGACGAAGGGCGCGCAGCGCGACAGGACATCCGCTTGGTGTCGCGCGAGCCAAGAGACAAAAACCACCAATTTGGGCGAGTTTGGCGTAGATCGCAGGACGTGCACCAGTCGATCTGCTGCGATCGTCGTGAGGTGCTGATGAATAAATGAACATTCCGGGCTGATGTCATCGTCAGTTCGCTCTCCGGAAAAGTGAATGACATCGTAGGGACCCGAGCGAAAAATAGCGTGAATTTGGCCGATACCAGATGTGACTTGTCTGTTGAAGACTACATCATTACCGTTAGCACCGGCCAGACCCGATATCGATTCCGCTTCCCGACGAGCCAGCGGGCCTGGCCGACCGTGCTCGCTCGGCACCAGAACCAATACCCTAAGTGCCGTCTTCGGCAACGGTTGCGCCAGCCTCGCAACTTCGGAATGCCCGATCGCCCGAAACACGCTCGCTCCGACCGGAGCCTCCTTAAGTGCGTTGTCTACCATCGCTTCTCCACCCAAGCACTCCACCCGTTGCAGGCCGGGCATTTGCGCCTGCCGCCACTGAGCAATTTTCAATTACACTAATAATCATCTTCTTTTATTGATCACCCAGTAATTATTTTCTCACTTTTAGATTGGACGTGCAATCAAGGCGCACAGCGTGAACCTCGTTTGAGCCCATCGACATGCAGGGAGAGTCCCCGCCTGGACTTGTTAGGCCTGGCTGCGGATGATTGAGAATAAGCGAAGGGTGTTTGGTCGCTTCCGTCTTGGAATGACAGTCCGCGCTGTCGCCCGGTGAGAGCTTCTGCCGCCGACACCGTCAGCCCGCCGGCGAGATGGACGGAGCCCGTTTCCCAGAGGCGGGAGTGGATCTTCTTCTCGTGTCGGCTCGCGCATTGCGCGTCGCTCCAATTCAAAGCGCCTGCGACTTCCCCCAGTCCGGGTGATCGAAATGCCGTCCATAAGCTTCGATCGCCTGAATGACCCGCATGGCTCCGCCCACGCGATCGGGCCCGCTCCTCATGGCATCGGCGCCCTCGACAATCTCAACCAATAGGACGTGCAGCTGGGCGTCGGCCTCCTCAGTCAGTCGGCAGTTGCCGACGACATGGTCGACCCGCTCCTTGATCTTTGCGGCAAGCGCGCGATACTGCGCCGACGTGAACTGGCCCATGTGGATCTGCGGGAAAGCTGTCGCCATGGCCGCGCGGATGTCGCTCATCCCTTGGCGCAGCGGCTGGTCGGTGGGCCACCGCTTGCCTTGGTCGAGCCTCATCTCTTGCAGCGCGCCGCCGTGCCCGTCATCCGGATGCGATACGGTCGCAAGGGCGCCTCCCGCGAGGCTTGCCAACCCTATAATGAGCAGGGCGGATGCAAGCCGTTTGCCCTTTGATGTCATCTCGATCTCCTCCAAAGATTGATCTTTGAATCCCAACTCGTGTTGTCGGGAGCTGAGGCTGGGAACCATAACGGCCGGCCACTGACCGCCCGCTGTTTACCGATGTCAGCGATTTGTCAGCATCCGTTCCCCACAATGCGCGTCATGCCTCTGAACCGCCGAGATCTGATCCGCTTTGCCTCATGGATGGCCGCGGCCTTGGTCGTCGCCTCTCCCGCCATTGCCGATCGGAACGGCGAACATGACAGCGCACGACGCGCGGTCGAGCTGGGTGAAGCGCTGCCTCTGGTCGATGTCCTGGCGAAGGTCCGTAGTGATCTCGGCGGTGAAATCGTCGGCGTATCCTTCGAGCGCGAGCGGGACCGATGGCTCTATGAGTTCAAGGTGGTGGAGCCGAGCGGTCGCCTGGTCGAGGTCTACGTGGATGCGGCTAGCGGCCGTGTGCTCAAGCGGGAGGCGGACTGATGCGCGTGCTCGTGGTCGAGGACGACCCGCGCATCGCGCGTCGCCTGACGTCCGTTCTGCAGGAGGCGGGATATGCCGTCGATCACGAGGACAACGGCGAGGAAGCCTGGTTCCGCGGTGACACCGAGGACTATGACGCGATCATCCTAGATCTCGGATTACCGCGGATCGACGGACTGACGGTGCTGAAGAAATGGCGGGAGGGCGGCCGCGATGTCCCGGTGCTGATCCTCACCGCCCGAGGGGCTTGGGCCGAACGTGTCGCCGGAATCGACGCCGGCGCTGACGACTACCTCGCCAAGCCCTTCGTCATGGAGGAGCTGCTCGCCCGCTTGCGGGCGCTGCTGCGCCGCGCCGCGGGACGCGCCTCCCCGCTACTCGCCATCGGCCGCTTCGTGCTCGATACGCGTCAGATGCGGATTACGCTCGACGGCGACCCGATCGCGCTATCGCCCCTCGAGTATCGCTGCCTGAGCTATCTGATGCATCACGCCGGCCGCGTGATCCCACCCAGCGAACTGATGGAGCATCTCTACGCTCACGACCACGACCGCGAGCCGAACGCTGTCGAGGTTCTGATCGGGCGCTTGCGCAAGAAGCTCGGCGCCGATCTGATCGAGACTCGTCGCGGCTTCGGCTACGTCATTCCCGACCCGGCCTTGCCGTGACGCGCGGCTCGCTCCGGTTGCGGTTGCTGGCGGCCGGTGCCGCGTCCATCCTGATCGCGCTGGCGCTGGCGGGGCTGGGCCTCACTCTGCTTTTCGAGCGCCACGTCGAGCGGCGTGTCGTGGTCGAGCTGGAGCTGGACCTGCGTCAGCTCATCGGCCATCTCGGACGCGGGGAGAATGGCACCCTGCTTCTGGAACGGCCACTCGCCGATCCTCGCTTCGAGGAGCCGCTCAGTGGGCTCTACTGGCAGATTACGGAAGAGCCCGGCGGAACCGTGCTACGTTCGCGCTCACTTTGGGACGGCACGCTCGACCTTCCGCCGGACAGTTTGCGAACCGGCGAGGTCCATCGTCATGCAATCCCCGGCCCGGGCGGAGCGACGCTCCTTATTCTGGAGCGGCACATCGCCCTGCCACAGAGGCTTGGCGGCGGCTCGGTCCGGGCCGCGGTCGCCATCGATCGCGGCGAAATCCATGTTGCGGGGCGCGCCTTCGCCAGCGAGTTGGTCCCCTCGCTGGCCGTTCTCGCCGCCGTTCTCATCGCCGCCGCCTGGGTGCAGGTGAGGGTCGGTTTGAGACCCCTCGATGCGATCCGCCGCGGGCTCGCAGCGATCCGCAGCGGCGCCGCCGCCCGCCTGGGAACGGACTTTCCGGACGAAGTTCGGCCGCTTGCGGCCGAGGTCGACAGCCTGCTCGATACGCAGGACGCGACGATCGAGCGGGCGAGGGCGCACGCCGCCGATCTGGCCCACGGGCTGAAGACGCCGCTGACCGTCCTCGCCGACGATGCGCAACGGCTCCGGGCCCGCGGCGAGGCCGAGCTCGCTGACGAGATCGCCGCCCTGGTGGAGGGCATGCGGCGCCATGTCGAACGCGAACTCGCCCGTGCCCGTGCCGGCGTTCGCGCCCGCGGCGGAGCGAGCCAGCTTGTCTCTCCCATCGCCGCACAGGTGGTCGAGGTTATGCGGCGTACGCCGAGAGGCAAGGAGCTCGACTGGCACATCGACATTCCGAGTGATCTTACCGTCGGCATCGACGCACAGGACTTGGTCGAGATGCTGGGTAATCTCGTCGAGAACGCGGCCCAATGGGCGAGGACAAGCGTGCGTCTCTGCGGCTGGCATGACAGGGATGCGACCTGCCTACTCGTCGAGGACGATGGCCCGGGCATCCCCGATCGCGACCTAGAGACCGTGCTCGCCCGGGGAGGCCGGCTCGACGCGACGAAGCCGGGTGCCGGTTTGGGCCTCGCCATCGTCGGCGACCTCATAGAAGCATACGGCGGGTCGCTGGTCTTGGGCCGATCGCCGCTCGGTGGCTTGAGGGCCGAGCTCCGGCTCCCGGGCCGCCGAGACAAGGCAAGCCCGGGGACGACGGCACGGTCCTGAGTTCCTATCAGGCTCGCTTTCGGCCGGTGATCATTGCCTTCACCAGATTTTCGCCATGCTCAATGCCGGCAAAGACAGCGCCTGCCACGTGCAGGGCGATCAGGCCCAGCGTCACATAGACGAGCCACTCGTGCAGATCTTCGACCCACTCGGCGCCCCAGAACGCGTCCGTGGTCATCATGAAGCCGGTTACGGAGATGCCGATCAGCATCGTCAGAAGCGCGATGATCATCGCGCCTCCGGCAGGGTTGTGCCCAAGGTAACGCGGCGCCTGCAATCGGCTCGCACTGCGGACATAGTCGGTCACTTCGCGCGGCGTCCGGACGAAGTCGCTGAAGCGGGCATGCCGCGGACCGACGAAGCCCCAGAGGATCCGGAGGAGGGTGAGACCCCCGATGGCATAACCGGCGGTCAGGTGCAGCCACTCGGTCTCGTCCCCCGTCACGAAGGCGAGGATGAATAGGCCGACCAGGCTCCAGTGGAAAATCCGCACGAACGGGTCCCACACCTGAACAAGGGGCGCGGTCGTTATACGAGCCTTCACAGACGTCGCCGGCGGCATTGCGCCGCCGGCTTCGAGCACATCGTTGCGGAGGGTCATCTCACGTCACCTTCACTTGACAGCGACGATCTGACCCGAGGTTGGATCGACAAACAGCTCGGTGCGGGCGCCATTCTCGTCGAGGGCATAAATCTCGCCGCAGGCGGCCTTGAGTTTGGCTTTCTGGACCTTGTAGCCCTGGGCTTCCACTTTGTCCTTCAACGCCTCGAGCGGGAGCCACTGGGATTGGGGGGCCGCCGTGCAGGGCCGGCCAAGGCTTTCGGCTTGGGCCATCGAGAAAGCGCTTATCGAAACGAGGGCGGCGGCGGCGATGGCAATCTTGCACATGAACTCTTTCTCCTTTGGACGTTCGCTCCTGCACGATGCAGGGCGACATGTGGGGGAGAATGGCGCAGCGTTGCTGACGGGCGGCTGATGCGCGCCGTCAGCGATCCGACAGGATCAGCGCGAGACTGTCAGATCGGGCACCTGCCCGCCGTGATGACGTGACCTCCGGGCGCCATCGGGGCTCCTGCCCCCACTGGTCCTGGGAAAGGATGATGGCTTTACAGAGATCACCCGCTGCCCGCGCCGATGATGGTGCCTGCTACATCCTGCGAAACGATGCGCTGACGGCTCGATGGGAACTCACCATGTTTGATCGGTGCGGCGCAATCGGCTGACTAGAGGCGTGAACCTGGAAGTGCTAAAGCTCGGCAAATTGGAGCACGCCGCGAAGGTCATCGCGCTGTGTCTGTCGCCGGTAATCATGTCGTTAATCGGGCTGGCGGCGCTGTCGCGAAAGAAGGGTGGTGCGGCAGCTGTTGCGGGTAGACGGTCAGCGCCTGCCGGCCCGCCCAGCGACGAAACGATGCCGTATGAAGCTTTCGCACGCTGACGCGCCTCCGCCGTTCCAAACGGGGCAAGCCGGTCGACAACATTTACTATGGCGCCTGCAGCTGGACCGACCGGACACTGATCGACGCCGGCACCTTCTATCCCGCCAACGCGCGAACCGCGGCCGACCGGCTCGCTCACTATGCCAGCCAGTTTCCGATCGTCGAGGTGGACGCGACCTACTACGCGCTACCCTCGGAGCGCAACGCCCATCTCTGGGTGGACCGCACGCCACCCGGCTTCCTTTTCAACATCAAGGCCTTCGGCCTATTCACGCACCATCCTGTCTCGGTCGAGCGGCTGCCTGAAGCCGTGAAGGAGCTGTTGTCCCAGCCTGTGATCGAGAAGAAGCGGGTTTATCTTCGCGACGTGCCGGAGGAGGCGAGCACCCTAATCTGGGAGATGCAGGCCCAAGCCCTGGCGCCGCTGGCTGCAGCTGGCAAGCTGGGCTGCATGCTGTTCCAGTTTCCACACTGGTTCACCGCGAGGCGAGACAATATCAGCTATCTACAGCGGCTTCGCGAGTGGAGCGAGTGGCCGCTGGCCGTCGAGTTCCGCGGTGGCGGCTGGATGACCGACAATTACCGGACGAGGACGTTGTCTTTCCTCGAGAAGCTAGGTTTCGCCTATGTGGTGGTGGATGAACCGCAGGGTTTCCGATCGTCGACGCCGGCGGTGGTGGCGGCGACCGGTCCGCTCGCCGTCGTGCGCTTCCACGGCCACAACGCCGAGACCTACGAGAAGCCCAACATCAGCGCTGCCGAGCGCTTCCGCTACCTGTACACGGAGGAGGAACTGAAGGGTTGGGTCGACCCGATCCACCGCCTCGCCGAGAACGCGGTCCGGGTGCACATGCTGATGAACAACTGCTACAGCGATTACGGTGTCCGCAACGCGCGGCAGCTTGCCGAACTGCTAGCGTTCTGCTAGCCGCCGATGGTGGTTCCGCAGGATCATCAGCGCCAGATCTTCCCGCATCCTGGTCTTGAGTTCGATGCTTGCCGCTGTTGACGCCGCCGTCAGCGTTGTTTTCAACGTTCCGCCGGCGGCCCGATATGCATGCAGGGCTTTCGGCAGCGACGCCTGCAGGCGCCGGATGCGCGAGCCGGCGGGGGTGCGTCGACAGAATTCGATCGGCTGCGGCCGGCCGCCCGCTCATGATACGCGGATGTCAGAACACCTGCGTGATCGCGCGGCACGGCGCGAAGTTCTCCGGCACCAGCGGGTCCTCGGTCAGGGCCATCGCGGTGAGCTGGTATTCACGGACCGTGAGCGGCAGCACCGGCTCGACGACCAAGGCAACGGCGTCGAGCTGAACCAACTCGACGACGTGCTTGGTGACGAGGGCAATGGCGTCGAGTTGCGAATTGCGAACGAAGTCCATCATCAGGCGGCGACCTTGATCCCGAAACGGCCGGCGTTCACGTCGCTCGGCGTCCAAGCGCCGCCGCCGGGCTTGGTTGTGAACAGCTCCTGGACGACGGTCACCGCCGACGGCACGGCGATGGCTGAGCCTTCGACCGTGGTGCCGCCGATGTCGGCGAGCAGCTTGGCGTTGATTGCCCCGGCACCGAGGTTGGATATGGCGCTCTCGACAACGACGCCGAGGATTTCCGCGGACGAGGACACACCGGACAGGTCCGAACACCCGTAGAGGTCGACATGACCCACGGTCGAACTCTCGTTGTAATCTGTAGCGGACAAGGCGGCCTCATCGACCGTGCCGAAATTGCTGGCACCGGTCGAGCGGGTGAACTCGGCGGTCACGTCCGACGTCGGGCGGATGACACTCATCGTGTATGCCTTGCCGCCGAGATTGCCAATCAATCCGGACCCGCTGTCGTCCCAGATCAGGATATCGTCGACGTACTTGGTATCGCTGTTACCTTTAATATTATACGTGAGACGATCAACGGAGACGGTGCCGCTGGCAAGCGTGTCGCCGGAGAAGTTAATATCGAGGGAACCATTGATCCAGACCTTGAGCGACCCCCCACTGTCGGCGAACAAGGCCTCGATCTCGATATACACGTAGTTGCCGGTGATGATATTGATCGCACCGCTGGCAACCAGACCGGGCGTCGTTCCCCACGAATAGGCCCTCAACTTGCCGTCGGTGTTGAGCTTGATGCCGCCCGACTGCGTGGCCGCTGCATTGTTGTACATGAGCAGCCAGTCTTCCGTTGCGAAAACAGCTCCGGCCTTGAACCAGAAGGCCGACCTTAAGAGGGAGGTACCGTGATTGACGAGCCTGGACAGAGTACCGCCGGCACCGCCGCCGTGCTTAGCTGCTTTCCCCCCATTACGCCCGTCGGTGTTGTTAAATATGATATTCGCGCCAATGGTCCAGCCGCGTGCCGTGGCGTCGGCCGTCAATGATACGTTTTCCCAGCTCTCGGCGAAGATCAGCATGGACGTCAGCCCTGATCGATCTCGCGCAAGGCGACGATGGAGGCGTCATCAAGCGCCGCCTTGGCACCGGCGATCAGGTCGAAGAACTGCTGCCCCTTGCCGGTGGGGATGCCGAGCTCGGCCTCGATGGCCGCGGTGTCGGATGGATAGATCATCGCGGCGAGCGCCTCGGCCAGCCGGTTAAGCCTGGCCTTGCCTTCGAGGATGCTGTCGACGGCCTCGGCGGCGAGCTGGCCCATCGGCGTTGCGGCGGAAAACGGCACACGGGCAGTCATCGGAGGGTCTCCTTGGCTTGGGTGACCAGGGTGGCAAGCGGATCGCGGGCGAGCGCCTTGGCGAACTGCCGGGCACGGCGGGCGGCACCGTTGGCGAGGTGGGGGCGCGGATCGGGAGCGGCCGCCTCCGGGATGCCGCCGGCGGCGAGCCACGCCTGGTAGCGCTGCCAGTCGCCGTTCGCCGGATCGGCGGGAATGATGGCGTGATCGGCAAGCCGGATCACCCGGCTGCCGTCGGTGGTCAGTCGGTAGGTCATCACCACAGCTCCGCGTCGGCGGTCCACAGGAACTCGAAGAAGGCGCCGGGGAGGGTGGCATTGGCGACCTTCTGGCACATGAACTGGCGGGTTTCGGGAACGACCGGGCCGCCGTTGAAGTTGCCCGCCGGGAACCCCGACAGATTGCCGTCGCCGAACCAGATCGTCGGCTGCGCCCGCTTCTCGACCGCGTAGGGGACGATCACCTCGTACCAGGCGCCCATCGTCACGTCGCCGCCCCAGATGCCGCGGCCCGCCTCAAAGTAGCGCTGGCACAAGGCCAGCTCCTCGCCGATCGGGCGGCGCTGGAACGGCAGCGCCGTCGTCCCCGGAACCAGCTGCACGTCGGTGATCTGCAAGGTGGCGCCGGCGTTGCGGATGAGCTTGACCGCACCGGCCGCCGAGCCGGAGTTGCCGGCCTGCCAGGACCCGGGGCTACCGCTCTCGAAATCCGAGCCCATGCCGAGGTCGAAGCGCAGGTACATCCCCTTGCCGTTGTCGGTCGCCCAGGTGCCGCTGGTGTCGCCGGGGATGGTGATTGCCTTGACCTCCTCGACGTCCGCCTGATCGACGGTGTAGGCGACGGGATAGCAGCGATCGGCGGTGCCGTTGCCGACGGAGAGAACGTAGGTGCCGGGGATCGACGCCTTGATGCGAAACGAGACCGTGAACGGCAGCGCGGCCGCCGTCCCCGGCAGCAGGTCGGCGATGCTGATGCCCTCGAGCCAGTGGAGGGCGCCGAACCCATCGCCGGCGGCGGGCGAGGTGCGCTGGGTCGTTACCGTCCACGTCTGGGCCATGCCGCCGGCGTTCGCCACCCGCTGCACGGTGATCGTGCCATTGCCGGCGGTGCCTTGCGCCGCGATTTGCCAGCGATCGAGGACATAGAAGGTGGTGTGGTCGACGAGGACGGCGCCGCCGCCGTGGCGCTGATCGATGCGCATGTCGCCGTTGGTGACCCGGTTGACATAGGCGCCCCACAGCGCCTGGGCATAGGCCGGCGCCAGCCCCAGGGCCGCCCGAGCCGCGCCGGCATCGGCGGCCTCGATGAGATCCCGGACGGCGGCGGCCGGCTCGATCGGCAGCTGCGCTTCCCAGAAGTCGGACAGGTTGATCTCGCCCGTGTTGCCGACCTCGCCCTCGATGGTCCAGCTGAGGTCGGCGAGCGTCGCATCGATCGGCACGGGGGCGATGATCTCGATCTCGTCGCCGGCGGCGACGCTTACGTCCGCCGTCCAGATGAAGGCCGCGGACGTTGCCGCCGCCGGCCAGCGCATCGTGCCTTTGGAGACGCTGTTGACGCGGATGTCGAAGTCGGCCTGCGCCGTCGCCGCCGTCTTCGCCTTGCCCACCGCACCCGGCAGATCGGTCAGCAATGCGAAGCCGGAGCCGGCGAGGTGGTGGAAGACCCGTTGCCCTGCCGCCGGCCTCGCCTGCAGCGAGCCGGACAGCAGGTAGGTCGTCGGCCCGACGCTGCCGCCACCACCGGCGCCGGCCGACGAAGCGGCGATCAGGCCGTCGGTGCTGCCGTCGGTATAGCAGATGAGGGTAGCGGCGGCCGGCAGGGTCACCGTCGTCGCGCCGCGGGCAATGGTCACGTCCTCGGCATTGGCGGTATCGGAGATCACCACGAACAGCCGCTTGATCGCCGGCACGGTCACGGTGCGGCCGGCGACGGCGGCGCCGGTGACCTTGAGCGCGATGTTCTGCCGGAAGTCGGCGTCGGCGACGACGGCGCTGCCGGAGGCGACGCTGATGGCAACGGCATCGGTCAGTGCCCGGTCCAGCTTGTTGAGCGCGTCGTTGAGGGTGACCTCCTTCTGCGCCTGGCTGGCGGCGACATGGGTGATGGCGAGGTTCGGCGTGGTCGGCATCTCAATTTACCGTCAGGGTTGCGACCCGCGGGAAGCCGCGGCCGACGACCGCGCTCATCTGGTAGACGGCGACACTGAGGCTCGCCGGCACCGCGCCGAAGTCGGCGACGATCTGCGCGTTCGGGTAAACGACCCCCGGACTTGATCCGGGGGCCGGCGCCGCGGCGGTGAGTGTGCGCTTGACCGTCGCGTCGCTGGCCGAGGTCAGGATGTCGACCTCATAGGCCTCGGTCGCCTCGGACAGCGGCACCTCGCTGAGGCCGCTCATCCACTCGCCGCCGATGCGGGTGCGCCGGATCCACGACAGGGTGATGTCCTGCGGGCTGCCGGCGGCGACCGCCGTCAGATGCACCGGCGCATACGGCATCAGATCGAAGCCGCGGAACCGCCGCGGCTTCGGCACCACGCTTTCCAGGGCCTGCCCGGGCGTCGCCACCTTGAACTGACGCAGGGCGCCGCGATCGGTCAGCGGCAGCGAGACCATCTGCGCCGTCGCATCGAGCAGGATGAGATACTCGCCGGAGCGGTGGAGGCCGCAGAAGATGTCGGTGCCGCGCCGGCCGCGCAGCAGGGTGCGCAACCGGTAGCGGTCGTCGCCCAAGGCCTCGACGTCGCGGAACTGGATCACCTCACCGAGGCTGGTGTCTGGGTTGAACAGCAGGGCGGCGTTGCCGCCGCCCAACAGCTCGTCGTCGCTGATCGACGCCAGATATTCGGCACCGCGCAGCATCACCACATCGAGGGCGTTGTCGGTGTCGGTCGCCCACGGGCTCGCCGGTGGCGGCAACGCCGTCTCGGCGAGTCCGTAGCGGATCGCCTGCGACTTCGGCACCTTGGCGAGGTAGGAGAAGCCGACGCCATCGGCCGAGCGGTAGACGATCGCGCCCGGCCAGCCGTCGGCGTAACCGCCGGCCCAGAAATATTGGCGGTGAACGGTATCGCCGGCGGCGTCTCCGTCGCGCAGCAGCGGCAGGTCCGGAAACAGCGCCAACGTGCCGCCGACAACGGCGATGGCGTCGGAGACGCCGCCGAGACCGGTGTCGCCGGTGATTGCCGACTGGTAGAGCGCCATCTCTTGCGAGACGGCGGTGACCTTGAGGGTGAAATCGACGCCGATGTCGACGGCGGTCACCCGCACCGTCAACACCGTGCCATCGTTGAGGCTGAGCGTGATCACATCGGTCGGCTCAAGGCCGAGAAATCTCGCCGGCAGACTGAACTCGAACTGTGACCGCTCGTTGTAGGCCGCGTGCAGATGCGCGTGCGCCCAGCGCTTCGCCTCATCGGCGACGGTGGCGATCGGCAGCTCGAAGACGAGCTGGTTCTTCGTGTGCATCGTCGGCACCGGATGCGTAATCCGGCGGATCATCTGCGTCGATGCGTTATAGTCGCGGGCGAAATCGGTGAAGCGGATGGTCACCCGCTCCGGCAGCTCGACCTCCTGCGTCCGCCGCTCGGAAAGCGCCGCGCTGTCGTGATTGCTGACGAGCAGATCGTCCTCGGCAATTGCGAAGTTCGGGGCCATCCCGCGCTTGCGGAAGACCAGCTTGCCGTCGCTCTCGACGCCGTCGAAAAAGTAGGCGAGCGCAAGCTGCTCGATCGGCGCGCGCGCCGTCGTCGGCCGGGCGACCAGATAACCGCGCACCGCATCGCCGAGCTGAGTCACGTCGTAGTCGGTCGGCAGCAGCCCGGATCGCTCGCAGAGATCGGCGACGATCTTCCCCAGCGTCGTGCCGCCGGCCGCGTAGCGATCGAGGTAGATCCGTGCCCACTTAACCGTCGGGTGATCGTAATAATAGATCGCGGCGTGCAGGCTGTCGTGCCACTGTGGCCCGTAAAGCTCCAAACCCTGCAGCGGCCACGGGTCCCGGTACAGCAGCGCGCCGGTCGCCAGGCTGATCTTGTAGACCGCGCAGTAGCCGCCGCCCTCCTCGCCGATGAACGCCAGGTCGTTGTTGACCAGCCGCGCCTGCCAGATGTTGTGATCCCCGAACGGGTCCAGGGTGCAGCCAAGATGCGTCTTCCAGACAACGCCGTCACCCTGGCGGTACTTGAAAACGCACAGCTTCTGATCGGACGAGACGCCCAGCAATTGCACGGCGACGACGATGCTGCTGTCGGCCTTGTCGAACCAGACACTAGAGACCTGATGGAGACCGGTCGTCGCCGCATGCAGGTCGGCGGCGGCGATGATGTCGGTCTTCTCCGCCTCGACCCCGACCGTCGCCCCGGTCTCACCGTCGAGGCTGTCGGGAAAGAACGCCGCCCCCGCCCAGACCTTGATCCGGTAGATGTGAACCGAGTCATAGGGGGTATAGAACTCGGTGCCGACGACCCAGGCGTCGCCCCAGCCCTCGCCCTTGCCGCCCTTGCAGACGCCGCGGACGGTGGTGTCCATCGTGAAGGCTTCGTCCATCTCGTCGCACCAGACGAAGCGCAGCGTGGTGTGGTGGTACAGCGACAGATCGCCGGTCCAGCCGGCGCAAAGGATGTAGCCGAACGGATAGACCTCGCCTGAATCGAACATCGACAGCATGCCGAACGGGCCGAGCATCACCTGCACCAGCAGCTCGGTTGGCGCCGTCACCAGCAGCTCGTAGGGGCTGTCGTAGGTCTGGCTGACAAGACCGCACTCGATCCCAGTCATCCACTGCGTCGAGACGATGTTGTCGAGGCTGTTCTGCGTCGAGCCGCCCTCCTCGCCGAAGCGGGCGAGCTCGTCGAGGCCGTTGCCGGAGAAGCGGAACAGCGGTGCCGAATTGCCGGAGCCGATCGACATGTACAGATCGCCGGTGACCTCCGAGGTGTAGAGGGCGTTGATGAAGGTGTAGGACGGCGGCTCCTTCTGATCGTCGAACATCGCGTCGACCCGCTTCTTGCGGGTCTCGCGCAAGGTATCGAGATTGCAGCAGTAGACCATCGCGTCGGCATCATCGCTGTACGCGAAGAAGAACCGCCGGCGCTGGAAGTCGATGCTCGACAGGTCTCTGTGCAAGCCGGCGGCGCTGTGCAGGAACGGCGTGCGGGTGCGGACGCGCTCGGGCGTGTTCAGCAGCTCGAAGGTGAAGTTGGGGATGCGGTTGCCGAACTTCTCCAGCTCGAGATCGTAGAAGACCACGTAGCAGGTGCCGCGGTAGCCGGGGACGTTGCCGGCGCCCTCGAAGCTTTCGATCACCGGGTCGGGGAGCTGGTCCTCGCTGCCGCCGTAGAACCGGAAATAGATGCCGTCGTGGGTGACCTGCGCGCTGGCCCCGGTCTTGTCGTGGATCAGGTTGCCGTCCGCCCAGATGCGCAGCACCTCCTCGATCGGCCCCTGGCAGAGGGCGAACGCGAGGTTGGTCTTGTACTGGAAGGTGCCGGTTTCCGGCTGCGGGCCGCCCTTGCCGCCCTCGACTTCCAGTCGCTCGATCAGGCCCGAGGTCCAGATCAGGTTGCCGGCGATGCGGTAGGCCCCGTAGACGTAGGCGATCGGCGCCCCGTAGGCCGAACTCTGGATCGCCTGATCGCCGAGCTGCGGCCCCTGACTGTAGGGTGTCTCCGGCCCGAACGCGGCATAGGAGACCGCCATGCCGGCGGCGGTCCCGATCATGCCGCCGAGTTGCGGGGAGCCGAAATAGGCGCCGACGGCGTAACCGACGACGGTGAAGCCGAGCTGAACGCCGGTCCGCTTGTCGGTCATGCCGCCACCCCCGGGAAGGCAAAGGCGAACCGCGCCTTCGTCTGCCACTCGTCCGCATACGGGCTTTCCGCGACTTTGCGGTAGCGGGCGGAGGCATGGATCAGGTAGCGGACGCCGAAGCGCTCGCTAAGGATGCCGCAGTGGCAGGGATAGACCGGGTCGGCGAGGACAACCACCTCGCCCGGGCGGGCGCCGGCGAGATCGACCTGAGGCATGTTGTCGGCGAAGTGGCGGACGAAGCCGTGCGCCGTCGCCGGCGTCCGCGCGTAGGCGCGATGGTCATAATCGCTGAGGCCCAGATCGCGCGCCACCATCACCAGCAGGCCGACGCAATCGAGGCCGGCACGGGAGCGGCCCTGATGCCGCCAGGGCACGCCCAGATATTCGCGGGCGGCAGCAACGATGGTGTCCCGAGTCGGTCTATAGGCATCAGGCAAGCGGGTACTCCATCAGCTTGTCCATGCCGGGGATGTGCGGGAAGCCGCGGAAGTTGACGACGTTGTCGAACTTGGTCTTGCAGGTCTCCAGCCGCTTGTCGCAGCCGGGATAGATGATGAAGGTGTCGCCGGGCTGGATCCGGTAGCCCATCGGCAGGAACAGCTCGCACTGGGCCGTGGCCGGGTTCCAGGTGACGATCTCGCAGGACGCGCCGGCATTGTCGCCGGTCTCCCAGACGACGAGGCCGAAATCGAAGAACCCGGCGGCGGCGGCGACGCCGGTGGTGGTGAAGATCCGCCGGCCGTTGGCGTCGAGGACGGTGGCGACGCTGCCGGTCTGCTGCAGCAGCGCCAGATTGACCATGCAGCGGGCGTCGCCCAGCGTCGCCCGGCATTCCGGGGCGTAGACCTCGCCCGCAACCTGATTGAGCGCCTGGGTCAGGCCGCGCAGCTCGGCATGGAACATACCGCGCTCGCTGAGGACCACCTCGCCCAGGATGCCACGCTGCAGCCGGATCCTGCCTTGTTCCGGCGCCGTGTAGTTGACCAGGAAGATATCGAGGCTGGCGTAATCGAACCGGCCGGCGCGAAGATCCTTGGCCGACATCATCTCGGAAATCAGCAGCCCATCGAGGTCGGCGTTATCGACGGCAAGACTGGCATTGGTCGCCAGCGCCGTGCGCGAGAGGCCGGATTTGGCGATGTAGAGCCGTCCATCGAAGACGATGTCGGTGTCGTGGTCACAGAAATAGAACTCGGCGCCGTCCAGGCGGGTCAGCTTCCAGCAGGTGGCAAGGGTGCTGACGCCGCTGTCAAGGTGCGATTGGAGCGCTGCTGGGATCGAACGCATCAGATGTCAGAGGCCAGATATGCCAGGGATCAGCGATCAGAAAAAACGCACAAACCGCAAAGCGGCCCCCACGGGACCCGCCTTCGGCGGGCCCGAGGACAGGCTTCGAACCGCTTCACGAGGCGGTTTGTCGATACTGCCAGGCCGAAGTACACCGACCCGCGGGTGCGAACCCGCGGGGAGGGACTTCGGCCTGAATGTCATGGGCGTATCTCGACGATCGGGATCTGCGCCCACTGGGCGAGCCCGTAGGTCTCGATCGAGATGTCCATGTGGTCGGTGTCGAAGCGCACCGGCACGTCGAACTCGAAGTCGGCGCTGACGATCTCATCCGGCGCCGGGGCGACGTTGAAGGTGACGAGGCCGGTGGTCGTATCCACGGACCAACCGCCCGGCTGCGGGTCGCCGTCCCGGGAGATGGTGACGGTGCCGGCTACCGGTTTGGTGATCGCCCGCGTCTCGGCGACCGGCCCGGAGGTGTAGGTCTTGGCCAGCTGGAAGACCTTGTTCGTCCCGTTGCCGGTGCCGATGATCTGGTTCTGCGCCTGGAAGTCGGTCCAGTCCTTGAAGCGGAAGCCGTAGCCGCGGCCCTTGCGGGCGCGGAAGAAGGCGATCAGGGCCGCCACCTGATCGCGGGATTTCAGGCCGTGCGCGACGTTCCAGCGGCCGCGCGGCGCCGACCAGTTGATGTTGCGCGCCTCGTAACCGGCGGCGGTCGTCGCGATCGCCGTCGCGTACTCGGGACCGCCGGCGGCGCCATAGGCGATGTCGGGCGGGAACTGCACCTCGTGGAATGAAGACATGCGTCAGCGAGAGCAGGTTGGCCCGACGGTGTGTTGTCGCGGGGGCATCGGGTAGGCGGCTTCGTCTCTGCTATTCGACAAGCGAGCGCAGCCAGAGCGCTGCCAGAGCCATCCCGCCGAGCCACACTGCGATCACAACAGCAGCACCTGCCCAGCTCTTCGGTCGCTCGTTCAGCTTGTGCTCGGCCTCGTGCCTGAGTTCGGCCATCACCTCGTCCGGAACGAGGGCGATCACGGCGGAAACGCCGAGAGGAACGAGCACAAGATCATCGAGGTAACCCAGCACCGGCACGAAGTCGGGGATCAGGTCGATCGGGCTGAGGGCGTAGGCGGCGACTACGGCGGCCAACATCTTCGCATACCAGGGCACGCGGCGATCGCGCACGGCCAGGGAAACGGCGAGAACATCCCGTTTCGCGGCATGCACCCATTTCGCCATGCGAGCCATGTGCCTACGCAATTCTCGCCTCCGCCTCGACTGCTCCGCTACAGGCTCCGCCGAGTGCGGCTCATCGCCCGCGCCGCCTGCGTCATCAGCTGCGCCTGCGAGGCCTTAAACCCGCCGACGTCCGGCGTCGAGACATTCATCACCACATTGACCGGGCGGCCGTCGCCGCCGCGGCGCAGGCCGTCGCCGACCGCCTGCTGCTGGCGGCGGGTGAGCACCGCCTCGCCGCGCTGCAGGATCGCCGGGATCTCGTCCGGCATCAGCCCGCCGTGCAGCCGCGGCGCCATGGCGAACAGGCGTGGATCGAAGTGCCGGCTGCGGGCGCCGGTGACGCCGGCGATGCCGCCTTCGTGCAGCGCCGCAAACATCTCGGCCGTCGTTCCCATCCACGGGCCGCCGGTGTTCGGCATGCTGCGGCCGCCGCCGAACAGGCCGGCGAGCCAGGAGCCGGCCTGCGCGCCCCAGCTGCCGAACAGGCCGCCCGTCTTGCCGGCATCCGGGCTGGCGGACACTCCGGCGAGGAACTGATCCAGGCCCGCCATCAGCGGCTCGCTGATCAGCTTGCGGGTGAGGATCCGCTGGATGTCCTGCGCCAACCCGTCGAGCACCGCCCGCAGGTCCTCGCCCTTGGTGATCGCGTCCTCGAACGCCGACGACGCAGCGACGCCGATGTCCTTGAAGCCCTCGGCCAGCAGCGACACCTCCTCGCCGGCTTTATCCTTGCCGAGCGGGCTCGACCGCATCGCCTCCTCTAGCCGCTCCTGCGCCGCCGTCTGCGCCCGGGCGAAGGTGTCGGCGTCGATCGCCCCTTGTGCCTGTAGCTCGCGCAGGCGCGCCAGCTGGCTCAGATAGTCTTCCAGCGGCGTGCGGGTATCCTCGAAGACGCGCTTGCCGTCCGAGACGACCTGCTCGTGCTGGCGCGCCGCCCTCGTCGCTGCTTCCTGCTTCTGCTTCAGATCGTAGAGCTGTTTGGCGTAGTCCTCGACCTGCCGGCGCTGCGCGTCGGTCGCTGTCTCCGACAGCCGGCCGAGCGCCTGGTCGATGAACTGCTGACGTTCATCGGCGAAGGTGACGATGTCGCGTGCCATCTCGGCGATCGCCTGCCGGTCGGCCTCGGCCATGCGGGCCGCCGCCTTCGCCGCCACCGCGGCGCCCCGATCCGGCTTGACGTCGACGCCGCGCGTCGCCTCAAAGGTCCGGGTGCGTGCCGCCCCTTCCGCCGCCTCGCGTTCGCCGATCAGCCGGGCCAGTTCGGCGCGCTCGCCTTCCGCCTTGGCCAGCAACGGCGCCAGATCCTTCTGCCGATCGCGGCCGACCAGCCGCTCGATGGCGTTCGGCGGGGTGGCGATCATCCCCCTGATCTGGGCGATCTGGCGATCCTTCAGCTCCAGATCGCGCTTGAGGGTGGCCGTCGCCCGCTCCTCGGCGGCGTTGAAGTCGTCGAAGAAGGCGGCGACGTTGCGCGCCGCTTCCGCCAGCTTCGCGGTGAACTGGGCGATGTGTGGACCCAGGGCGACGAAGGCCTGCGCCAGATTCAGCCGGATGATCTCGGACAGCGTCTCCAGCCGGTCGTTGAGCTCGCCGGCCTGGTTCAGCAGCCGCTCGTCGATCACCAGGCCCATGTCGGCGAGCTCTTGGCGCAGCCGTTCCAGCTCGGCCGAGCCGCGTGCCATGACGTTCGCCATCGCCGCGCCGGACTTGCCGAACAGGTCCTGCGCCAGGGCGGCGCGGCTGGCCGGGTCCTCGATGCGGGCGAACGCGTCCTCGAGCTCCTTGAGGATGACCCCGTTCGACTTGACCTTGCCGGACGCGTCGGTGACGGCGATGCCGAGGGTGGCAAAGGCGCGCTGCGTCGACACCGAGGCGTTTTCACCGTTGACCGCCAGATCGCCGATCCGCTCGTTCAGCGTCTTGATCGCGCGATCGAAGTCCTCGGTCTCGACGCCGCTCTCGCGGAACACCGCCCGCAGCTGGATCAGCTCGTTGCCGGTCAGCGACAGCTTCTGTGCGGTATCGCCGAGGTCGTCCAGCAGCGCCAGCGCACCGCGGGTCTGCGCCACCATCGATGACGCGGCGAGGCCGAGGCCGGCGATCGCCGCCCCGGCGGCTAAGCCCGCGGGACCGATGGCGGTCAGCCCGGCACCGAGCGGCCCGAGGCCGCCGGTCATCTGCTCGACGCGGCCGCGCACCTCGCCGGCGGCGGCGTTGACCGCCAGCAGGCCGCGCGAGGCCGGCTGCGATGCCTGCTCGATCCGCTGCAGCGCCTTCTGGCCGTCGGCGCCCAGCGCCTGCAGCCCCGCCTTGACCTTCTCGGCGTCCTGCAGGCTCAAGCGGATGGCGATGTTGCGCTCAGCCATGTTCGTCTTGCCCGATCCGCGCGTTGATCGCCTTCACCAGCCCCGCCTCGCCGGCCGGCAGCAGCTCGGCGAGCGCCGTCGCGTCGTAGCCGCAGGCGCGGCCGACGGCGAGCGCAACGCCGAGATCGATGCCTAAGACGGCGCCGCCCATCGGCGGCAGCCGCAGCTGGGTTGCGCACTTGCAGAGCACATCCCAGGTTTCCCATCCTTCGGCGGTCAAGGGCGCGTGCTCGACATAGGGGCAAAGCTGGTCATCAACGCCGGGCAAGCCTTCGGCGCAAGGCAGCGCCTGCGCCGCACAGCCGGCGCAATAGCTTGGCCCGCCGCCGAAGTGCCATGCGGCGCGGGCCGTCAGGCGTTTTTTTCCGCATCCAGCAACACTGCCGGTGTCAGGTAGTCGCGCTCGAAGACGGTGGCGATCGACCAGACGTCCATCAGCGCATCAATCATCTCCGGCGATACCGCGACGGGGTTGCCGTCGGCATCGCCGACCCCCTCCCATTCGAGGATCGCTGCACGCGCCAGCGCACGGATGAAGCCCGCCGAACGGCCCTCCGCATCGGCGCCGGCGATGGCCGCCCGCGCCGCCAGCACCACCGCCGTCGTGCACGGGCGGACGTGCACCTGCACGCCATGGCCGAGATCGAGCCAGTATGGCTCCCTCTTCAGAGCGAGACGGATCATCGGTTTTTCTCGAAGTTGGTCGTGGGGCTGGTTGGCGTCTTTCGTGCGCTATGAGCGCACGCCGGAGGCCACGCTCAGCGTCGCCGGATGAACGTGGTCACCGGGCGAGAAGGCTGCTTACGATGTCACCCGGCGGCAACGGGTCGTTGGACGCAAAATCCCATTAACGTCGTTCCAGGCTTCCTTATGCTGTTGTCCACTATCGTGCTCAAAGCGACCGCGTAGGTCTGAATAGCCGAAGGCGTATTCCGACGCATGAGGGCGCTGCCACCATAGCGACCCCGTCGCTCCGCAGTACTGGCCGTGGTACGCTCGTCACCTCGGAAGCCCAGGGGTGAGGCCATGGCCGATCTCAGCGGCGCCGCCATCGAGCGCTCGGTGTGCGCCCGCTACCAGCCGATCGTCGAGATCGACGGCGGGAGGGTGGCGGGGTGCGAGGCGCTGGTGCGGTGGCGGGGGGAGGACGGAACGCTGGCCAGCATCGAGCCCCTTGCCGATGCGATCGAGCAGGACGAGGATCTGGCGACGGCGCTGACGGCGCGGATGCTGGAATGCGTCGATCGGGACGTGCTGGACCTGCTCATCCGCGATCCGTCCTTCTATGTCAGCATCAATCTGCCGCCCGTTACGCTGGGCCGCGAGCGGCTGCGACCGGTGCTGCAGGGCCTCGGGCTCGCCCACCGGACGCCGCAGCTGGTGGGCGAGATCACCGAGCGCCGGGCGCTGGACGATCTGGGCCGGGCGGCCATCCGCGAGATCCGTCGCGTCGGCGCGAAAATCGCGCTGGACGACTTCGGCAGCGGCAACTCCGGCCTGCAGCAGCTGATCGGTCTCGAGGTGGACATCCTGAAGATCGACCGCTCGTTCGTCCTCGGGCTCGGCCGGGACCGGTCGGCCGAGCGGCTGGTGCGCGGTATCGCGGCGCTGGCGAACGTGCTGCGGGTGGGGCTCGTCGCGGAAGGAGTCGAGACCGAGGCGCAAGCGCTGTTCCTGCGCGCGATCGGCGTCGAGAAGGGGCAGGGCTGGCTGTGGGGGCACGAACTGGACGCCGCCGGGCTGGCGTCCGCCCTCGGCGCGTGAACGCAGCGCCGCCGCCGTCGATCGATGGGTCAACCGCTGCGGCGCGCTGTCCCGCTCGGTGCTTCGATGAGGCCAAAAAACAGAGAGTACGCCTCACCCGTTCGGTTGTGCGGTGGATAACAAGAACACGTGTAATCGACGCATGGATATCGCATACCTATCAGCACTAGCCGCACTTGCCGGATCCATAATCGGCGGCCTGACGTCGGCGACCACGACTTGGCTTAACCAACGTGCCCAAGCTAGAGCCGGACAGCGCGCCCGCGACATTTCGCAGCGAGAGGACCTTTTCAAGGATTTCATCGTCGCGGCATCGAGAGCGTATGGCAAAGCGATCGTGAGCAGCGAGCCACGGATTGAAGCGCTCGTCGATCTCTATGCCATGGTCAGCAGGATGCGCGTCATGTGCTTTCCGCGAACCGTCGCGTGCGCTGATAAAGTCATGCTTACAACGATTGATACATACCTCGGACCAAACAAGACTATTCGCGAGCTGCAAGAGCTGGTGAAGAGCGGGGTTGGCATGGATCTGCTGAAGGACTTCGCCGAGGCCGCGCGCGAGGAGCTGCGGACGTCATCCAACTGGTTATAGGGCCGCGATTGCCAACCCGCGGCTGCTGGTTCGCCGCCGTGGTGCAGAATTCTTGAATGACGCAAAGCGCGCCGCAAGCCATCGTGGACCGCTTCGCTGCCGGCGGGATGGGCTCGCCTGCCGTCTGCTCATGCTTGCAAAGCGCGCGTTGACAATACCCGCAGTGAAGGTGCCGCGATGTCTCTTACTGGCGAGATTCGTCGACTCGCAGACGTCGCTTCCCGACGTCCGGCGCAATTTCGAAACTAACCCGTGTCGTCGGCGCGCGGTCGTCTGATCCCAGATCCGGTCATCGCGGCTGTCGCGAGCGGCGTCGGCTTTTAAGGGCAGAGCGGCTACGGAATTCTCAGCCTTTACACGCTCGTGACCGGCAGCAGTCATGCGTCGGAGCGATAGGGCTTGCGTCCGGAGCGGAGCGCGTCTGCCAGAAGATCGAGGCGATCCTGGCCCCAAAACACCTCGCCGTCGAGCACATAGCATGGTGAACCGATGACTTCGCTCGTGATGGCGTCCTTGACATTCTGCTCGTACTTCGCCTTGCTCCCGTCGCGCTTGGCGTCGGCCAGAAGTTCTCTGCCAGGAAGCTTCACGCCATCGGCAAGCGAGATCAGCGTCGCGTCGTCCGCGAGGTTTTGCTCTTCCTCCCAAACGGCGGCGAAGGCACGGCGCAGAAACGGATCGGGATCATGCCCCGCGGCAGCCACCGCGATGACGAACCGGTCGGCCATTTCGGCGTTTAGCGGCCAGAATTTCGGATGCAGATTGAACTTCAACCTGCGCTTCTCGCGCCAGCGCTGCAGCTCCAGGATGCGGTAACGCAGGCGCACCGGGTGGCGTTTGGGGAACGGCAGACCGCCGGTTTCAGGATACACGTCGGCAAGCAGTATCGGCTTGCAGGTTACCTTGACGTCATGGTGGCGCACGATCTCCATGAACGGCACATGGCCGATATAGGCCCACGGCGAAAGCAGTGAAAAGTAGTAGTCGATGTTGCGGGGCATGCAGCTTCTCCGGTCGAATATGCGAGCGTAATACCGCCCCCGGGCGCGCAGAATCTTCGACCCGGGATTCCCCAGATGACTCCCAACGTGGCGTGAATAGTCGCGTTATTCCGGCCCTCCTGCAAGACAGAAGCGAGATCCGGAAGGCTCCCGTCAGCTCGGGCAGCCCGGCCGAAGGGCTGATCTGGCTAATTTCGCTGGCATGTGGACGCACTCCTCCCGTCGGTTGCTCTGGAACGCATGACCATCTCTTCTGCAAGTCGCTATTCGCGTTTTTTGTCTCGTCTTGCCCGAGTGTCGCTGTCGGAGGCAAAGCGGCTTTTCTCGACCGGACAGGCGGAGTCTGCTTCTGGCGATTTGCGGCCGTTTCGGGTATGGCGAGATCCACCGCCGCGCTCACGCATAGCTCGCAACGTCGTTGAGCAGATGGGCGCGCAGCATCGTCGCGTTGGCCTCGTCGTAAGCGGCGCGCCAGTCGAAGCTGGCCTCGACGCCGCCTGGGCCGGAGACGGCGTACTTCGGCTTCGGCAGGAACACCCGGAACAGCTCGAAGGTGAGCGACCAGCCCTCGGCCATCGAGAAACCGTATTCGACCGCCACCGGATCGCCGTTGGCCGCCTCGGCGACCAGGGTGGCACCGTCGAACCGCACCGTCATCGCGCCCGCGCACGAGGCGAACGTCGGCTCGGCGGCTTCGATCTTGCCGTCGTCACGGATCACCCGCACCCGCTCCAGGTTGTTGGAGAAGGTAAGGCTGCCGCCGGTGACGCCGGCGAGCGGAGCGCCGCCGCGCTTGATGAAACCGCGGCCCTGGCTGAACCGCTTCAGCGAATAAGCTTCGGGTATCTCGTCGATGGTCGCAGTGGCCTTCTCCTCGCCTTGCGCGACCAGCTGCACGGTACCATTCGCCGGCCCCTCCTGGCCCATCTCGAAGGCAAGGCTCTCCATCACCGTGCCGAGGTGACGGAAGAACACCGGGGTGATCAGCTTCGGATGGCCAATCTCGAAGGTGCAACTCGGGATATCATCACCTCCCGACAGCCACTCGTGCCGATAGCCGCCTCCGGCCAGCGTCGCCGCCGATACCGTGCCACCGGAGTTGGCCGATGCCGCCAGCGTGAATGTGTTGCCGGTGGTGCCGACGGTATCGAACTCGATCTCCAGCCGGTCATCGGCGGAATTCGCGGTGTACGTACACTTGGAGACCTGAGCATCGGCCGAGCCGTTGAGATCTGTCGCGAGTGCCGTCAGCGTCGCATCGATGCTGCCGCCGATCTGCGTCTGGTTGCCGGACGGCGTGCCTGCGACGAAGGTCCAGGTGACGCCGTTCAGGGTGATCGTGCCGTTCACTGTCGGTTGGCCTGAGAACGATATATATCCCGACGCCTTCGTCTGCGTCGTTGCCGGATCGCCGAACAGCCCGGCGAGCCAGAAGCCCGAGCCGCGGAGATCGAGAGGGATCTCGATCCTGCCTTCGTCGGAGACCAGGCCGCGATACGGGTCCTGGGCGTTGCGACCGCGGCCCAGCAGCGGGTCGTCGCCGAGCGGGATGCTGCTCGACAGGTCGGTCGACTTGAAATCGAGGGCGCGATAGCCGCTTGCCGGTGCGGTGCCGTAGCTGGTCTCTTTGGCCGCCAGCAGGACGCTGTCGGCGCCGTAGGCGCGGGCCTTGGCCATATCCAGGTCGCTCCGTTCGGGGTCAATCGCTGGCCAGCGGATCGCCGGCCAGGTACTCGATGATCAGGGTCGCGCGGCCGGTGGCGATCGGCGCCGCGCCGTCGATGGCGAGGGCGCCGATCTCCGGCGCACCGAGGTAGAGGTTTTCCGCCAGCCCGCCGAGGCTACGGTCGCCGGCCAGCGCCGCGGCGACGGCGACGAACAATGCGTCGATGCCGGTTTCGTCGCCGGCGAACGCTTCGATCTCGGCGCGGTGGGTATAGTACTCGGTGCGCGGGTTGAGCGTTACGTCGGGCTCGCCGGGATCGCCGTCGCGGAGGATGATCAGACCGCCGGCCGGCACCGACTGCGGCAGCGCCTGGTTGCGTTTGACGGCTGTGCCCGGAACGGCTCGCAATCTGTCGAACAGCGTTGCAAGAACCTGCTCACGCTTCGAAGCCATCGGTGATTCCTGGTAGACTGTCGATCATGACCGAAGACGAGCAGCGTTCACCGCGCATCGCCGGCTGCCGCTGGGGCCGGGTGAGCATCGATGGCCACGGCACCGTCAAGGACGCCAAGCTCTACCCGGGCGGAGCCCGCGCGTGGGACTGGGGCGAGACCGGCACGCGACACGAGCCCGGCATTCAGCCGGCGGACGTCGTCGAGTTGCTCGAACACGGTGCCGAAGTCGTCGTCCTCTCGAGGGGCGTGCTCCGGATGTTGAAGGTTTGCCCGGAGACGCTCCTTCTGCTCAAGGACAAGGGCATTCCGTGTCAGGTGCTGCCGACGCCGGAGGCGGTCACCGAGTACAACCGGCTGGCCGAAACCGAAGCGGTCGGTGCCTTGATCCACTCGACATGCTGACCCGCCCCGCTCGAAACCTGGCGGTGGCGACGCTCGTTCTCGTCGCCGGGTGCAGCGGGTCCAGAGCGACGACGATGGCGAAAGCGAGTCCATCGGCTCTCGTCGGTTCGACCTAGCTCGCCGAGGATATCGGCGGCCGCGGCGTGATCGACGATGCCCGGACGACAATCGGCTTCGAAACCGCCGACCGTGTCGCCGGCTCCGGCGGTTGCAACCGCTATTTCGGGCCCGTCACCATCGAGGGCAACGCCATGACCTTCGGCAATCTAGACGCGACGAGGATGGCATGCGTGCCGGCGCTGATGGATCAGGAGCAAAAGTTCTTCGATGCGCTCGCGGCAACCCGCTCGTACCCACTTCGACGATCGCGGCCGCAAGCTCGTGTTCCTTGGCGAGGATGGTGGCCTACTCGTGCGGCTCAGCCGGCTGACGCCATGATCAGGTAATCCCGCGCGACTGCGACAGCGCCTTGCTATGTCCGACCCTCGCGAGGGTCGGCAACCGGTCGGAGAGGATTGCCAGGATTTGCTTGCGACACACGCTTGAAGAATTGCGACGGACGCCGCCGGGTCAGAAGGCGCTATAGACGCACCACACGAAGCCGGCCGCGTTTGCGACCAGCATCGGCCGGAAGAGCCGGCCCCAGATCAAGCGCATGACGATCAACAGGCCCCTGAAGGCATTGTTCGCGCCGGTGTCGATGTGCTTGGCCATGCCGCCGAGCATAACCGGCGACGGTTGACGGCAGGCTACCAGCCCCCGTCCGTCTCGACCTCACTCCCGCCAATGCTGCAGCACCAGCTGCGGCAGCGCCCGCATCCATTTCTGGGCTGGACCGTCGACCTCGAGCCTCTTCCGCACCGTCACCTGCGGCGCCAGGATGAACAGCGGCACGGTGGTGCGGCCCAAGAGTCGGGTGAACTCGGCTCCCTTGTTGCGGCCGATGTTCGCCACGGCACGGCCCCGTCCGGTTAAGCGGGCGTTGTCGGCCACAAGCAGGCTGGGACCGCCACGGCGGTAGACGAACCTGAGACGCATCCCGTGGATTCGCTCCCAGGCGCCGGGTGTGATCTTCTTCCGATTGTCGCCGAACCTGCCGGCGGCCGGCGTCGGGATGGCGAGGTACAGGCCCCGGCGGGAGCGGATGACCGCACCTTCCGCGTACAGACCAACGATGCCGGGGGCCTTCGACCAGACGTAGCCGGCTGCACCGAGGCTGGGCCGGCCCTTGGGGTAGACGTCGCCGCGCCAGGTGTTGGCGAGGCGGGTGCCGAGGCCGGCACGGATGATCTGGCCGCGCAGCTCGGTCTTGAGGCCGTCCGTCGCTGCGCGGACGCCGGCGGTGACCGCCCGCTCGGCGGCGCGGAGTTCGGCCTTCAACAGCGTGCTTAATTCGCCCTGAATTACCGCTTGCAGCCTCATTGCGGCCGTGCCTCGATACTCCAGATGAGCCGCTCGGCATCGCTGATCGGCTCGCCTTGAACGACGAACGTCTCGCCACCGATCTGGAACGTGTCGCCTTCGGCGGGGGCAGCAACTTCCGACACGCGAACGTCGATCACCAGTGTCTCGGCGACGATCCGCGTCTCGCCGAAGCTACCGATCCGATCCGGCCGGCGGACGATCGCTCGAACCGGGACCCCCGGCTCGGCGCCGCCGGCGCGGTAGACGGCATTGGTGCCGAGGTTCGGATCATTGAAGAGAAGTTCGATAGCGGCAGGAAATGCGTTCAAGATAAGAATTCTTAGCCGGTTGCCGATCCGCAACCATGACGCTGACAGGGTCCAACGCCATGAAGGGCGCAGCATGACCGGCCGCAAGTCAGGAGAGCGGTCACAGCTTTGGCCTGGTGTGGCGATGGCGCTCGGCTCCGCCGCGCTGTTTGGAGCCAGCATACCACTGGCCAAGCTGCTCCTCGGCTCTGTCGGGCCCTGGCTGATGGCCGGGCTTCTCTATCTCGGCGCCGGCATCGGCCTGGCGATTGCGCATGGAATTCAGAGCACCATGGGGCTTGCGCACACAGACGCGCCGCTGCGAGCCGGGGATCTCCCTTGGCTTGGCGCGGTGATCCTTGCCGGCGGCGTGGCAGGACCCGTTCTACTGATGTTCGGACTGGCGCGGATCGATGCGGCGAGCGCGTCACTGCTGCTCAACGTGGAAGGTCTGGCGACGATGGCGATCGCCTGGTTGGCGTTTCGCGAACATGTCGACCGCCGGCTCTTGCTGGGTGCCTTTTCCATTCTCGCGGGGGCCATGCTGTTATCCTGGCAGGGAACCGGATTGGCGCTGAATGCCGGGGCCCTTCTGGTGGTCGCCGCCTGCCTCGCCTGGGGGATCGACAACAACCTGACGCGCAAGCTGTCCGCAGCTGACCCGATCCAGATCGCGATGATCAAGGGCCTCGCCGCAGGATCGGTCAATCTTTTCGTGGCGTCGGTCGCTGGTGAGCGTTTGCCGGACGGAATGGCCGTGGCTGTTGCTGGTGCCGTCGGCTTCCTCGGATATGGCGTCAGCCTGGCGTTGTTCGTCTTGGCGCTTCGCCATCTCGGGACGGCACGAACGGGAGCCTACTTCTCGTTGGCGCCCTTCGTCGGTGCGATCCTGAAGATAGCCCTGCTCGGGGAGCCAGTTACGTTCACCCTCGTGGCGGCAGGCAGCCTTATGGCGCTAGGCCTCTACCTCCACCTGGCCGAACGGCATGGTCATGTGCATGAGCATGAGCAGATCGAGCACGAACACCGCCACGTCCACGACAGCCACCATCAACATGATCATCCCACTGGCGACGTTGCAGAAGAGCGACATACCCATCGGCATCGCCACGCGCCGCTCGTCCATCGCCATCCGCACTATCCCGACCTCCACCATCAGCACCTTCACCGCTGACGTGACCAGCCGGGGATCCAGTCGGCTTAGTTGCTTGAGTGAATCTTCACCGCCAGCCGCGGGCGCTTGTTGATCGGCAGGATCGACGCCTCGGTCTTCACCTCGATGGCGCTGCCGTCGGGGCGCGCCAGCTGGCGGGCATACATCGGCAGGCCGATGGTATTGACCGTCTCGATCAGGTTGGCGGGGGCGCCGTAGGTGACGAAGGTATCGAGGGTGCCGAGCGGAAAGGCGATGCCTTCACCGGCCGGCACCAGTGTCTCGGTCGGGCCGGTGGACAGGGTCACGGTAGCATTATACTCCTCGAAGACGATGCCGGCGAACGGGAAGCGCCTTCGCGTGTCCTCGCGCAGCGGCTGGGCGCCGGTCGAGGAGAAGTACCTGTAGGCCTCCTCCACCTTGGCGTGGCCGATCAGCTTGTCGAAGAACTCCGGGCTGACGAGGGCGAGAACGCCGGACATCGTCTCGCCCTTGAGCTCGATCTCGATCTTCCTGAGAACATCCCGCACCTTCGCCTGCACGTTGGTGGTGCCGGTGCCGAGGACGAAGTCGACCGACTGAATGCTCAGCCCGAATTCCGTAAAGTAGTTGTAGAGCGTCGTTCCGGCGCCGTCCTTGACGATGCCGCGCAGGGCGTTGACCTCCATGTACTCGCGAGTCTGTGCGTGCTTGACCCTTTGCCTCGTAAGCTTCCTCTCCATCACCGTTGCCAGCGGATCGGCGGCGTCGCTCATCCCGAAGGCGCGCACGCCCTGGATGTCCTGCGGGGTGATCGCGTCGTCGTGCGGGATCCAGGGAATGGTGAACGAGCGCATCGACCGCAGGTCGCGGTTGGCGACGGTGGCGGGGCCGCCGAGCGGCACCGAGGGCAGCAAATTGAGGACGCCTTCCGCCTGCTCGATGACGACGCTCCGTTGCGTCACGCCCTCGAAGCGGAACAGGCCCATCTGTCCCAGCCGTGTGTAGACGTTGGGCAGGATGTTGATGGCTTCCGTCATCTCGGCAAGCGTGTAGCCGCTGGCGTCGAACGGGTTGATGATCGCAACCATGGTCCGGGGATTCCTTGAATCGGGAACAGGGGATCAGGCGGTCTCGCGGCAGACGACGCCGACCGCGGCGAGCTGGGCATGTTTGACCGCCTTCTTCGCCGCGTCGTCGACCGTGGCATCGAATACCAGTGCCGCCTTCGCCACGATCACCGGGCCGCGGGCGGCGATCAGGCCGGTCCGATCGGCGGCGGTGGCATCGACCGCCTCCAGCAGCACGGCGACGGCGGTCTCCGCTCCTTCGTCGCCGACCACCTCGGCTGCCGGCGAGAGCCGATACTCGCCGCTTGCGGTGATCCTGCCGAGCACGGCGCCGAGCGGATAGCTTGTGCCGGCCTTCAGCGTCACCGCCTCTCGGCAATAGCTGCCGTTCAGCTCGAACTTCAGCAGATCGCCGAGCGTCGGACTCATGGTGAGAGTGGGCATCGATCAGACCTCCCTTATCGGCCGGCGGCCCGCTCGCGGGCGCGGCGGACGATGGGACTGTCGCCGGTTGCGGCGGGCTGCGGGGCAATGGCGACGACGTCGGTCGCTTCCGAGCGCTTCGCCAACGTCTCGAGGATCGTCCGCCGCAGGGCGTCGGGTTTGAGCCCCCGCCGCATCGCGTCGGCGGCGTCGATGTCGATGCCGAGACGAGCCGCCTGGGCGGCGACGGTGGCGATCTCGGAGAACTCGGCGCGCAGCCTGTCGGCTATCGCGTGGGCATCCGGGACAGGCGCCGGTGACGGGCGATCCGGGGCGGATTCAGGCGGAGGAGTTTCCGGCAAGTCCGGCATGGGTTCGCTCTTGCCGGCGGCATGCCCCGGCGGTTCGGCGCCGGCCTGATCGATCAGGGGATCGGGGTTCGTCATGGCGAGGGTCCTTGGCTGTTGTGGGGATGAACGAAGTGCGGTTCGGCTCGGGGCGCGAAGGCGCCTCGTCTCCAGCGCCGCCTCGAGATCGGCGATTGCTTGCGCAACGGTGCCGATCCGATCGGCAAGACCGGCCTTGATCGCATTCTCGCCGCGGTAGATCGCCGCCTCGGTGGCGCGGACGGCGTCGGCGCTGAAGCCGCGGTTGGCAGCGACGACGGCGACCAGCTGATCGTAGAGCGCATCGACGTCGGCCTGGATGTCGGCGGTTGCCCGCGGCGACAGGGGCTCATGCGGATTGCCGTCGGTCTTGCGGGCGCCGGCGTGGATCAGCGTCCACTTCAGCCCGGCCATCGCATCGGCGCCGCTCTCGTCGAGGTGCACGGCGACGACGCCGACGGAGCCCACCTCGCCGGTGCGGCTGACGTAAAGACGATCGGCGGCCGACGCGATGGCGTAGGCGGCCGACAGCGCCGCCTCCGAAGCAACCGCCCACAGCGGCTTCGCCGACCGCTCTCTGATCGTGCCGATCGCATCCACCAGATCGAACAGGCCGCCGATCTCGCCGCCGGGCGAGTCCATCTCAAGGACGATGCCACGCACCGCCGGATCCTCGGCGGCGCTGCCCAATGCTGCGGCGACGGCGTCGTATTCGCTGGCGCCGAGCAATGTGGTCAGCCAGTCGCCACGGGCGACCAGCGGCCCCAGCACCGGCACGACGGCGATGCCACTGGTCCCCGGGCTTGACCCGGGGATCACGGTGTAGCCCCGCGGCCGGGTCGCCTCCTGCAGCCACGACGGCAAATCGCTGCCGGCCGTGAGCGCCGCAGCGCTGGCGACCAGCGCTTTCAGGCGTTCTGGCGCGATCGCCCAGAGCCGGCCGGCAAGCCGGCTGGCGGCGAGAGGCTTGAGGTTCATCGGTGTGTCAGCCGCTCGTGGCTTCGGCGTCTTCCAGAGCGGCGTCTTCAGTTGCGTTCGGCGTGACGGGCGCGGACGCTTTCGCGCCGAAACTCAAACCCAGCAACCGTTCGCGGTCCTGATCGGCGGCGATCTCGGCGTCGACCTGCTCGGCGTCATAGCCACGCTCGGCCAGCGCCTGGGTGCGGCTCTTCAGGCCGGCTGCGATCTGCTCGATCTCGGCCTTGGCATCCTTGAGCGGATCGACCCAGTCCCACTTCGGCGGCAGCCAGGCGCAGGCCTGGTAGCCGCGCCGGTTCTGCTCGTAGTCGGGGACGGTCAGCGCACGGGCGAGCACCGCGGTGTCCATCCACCTGGCCCAGACCCGCCGGCACAGCTGCCAGACCATGACCGCGTGCTGATATGCCTCGGTGCGGTGGCGGAACTCCAGCAACGCCAGGCGGGCGTTCGAGTAGTTGGCCTTGATCATGTCGTTTGACAGGTATGCGTACGGGATGCCGAGTGCGGCCGAGACCTGCAGCAGCGTCCGGTACTGGAACGGCTCGTAGGTCTGCCCGGAGTCGGCGGGATCCGAGGTCTGCACCTGCTCGCCCGGCTCCAGCATGACGATCTGGCCCGGCTGCAGATCGATCGTCCGCTCGCCACCCTCGCCGGTGCCTTCCGCCGCATCGAACGGCTCGGCCGGAGCGGGGGTGGTGATGAACAGCGCGTGCATCGCCGCCACCTTCTTGCGATCGAGCTCGGCATCGTCGTACTGATCCAAGAGGAACAGCTTGACGATGGCGGGCGCGAACCTCGAGACGCCGCGCAGCTGACCGGCATCGACCGGATCGACGACGTGGATAATCTCCGCTGCCGGGATGCGTACCGTCTCGCCACTCAGTCCCGGATCGGTCACATCGCCCGGGTGCCGACGCAGGACGTGATACGCAACGCGCCGGCCGATGCGATCGAACTCGATCCCCTGGCGGATGACATTGCCATTCGGCAGCACCTCGTTGCGGGTCAGCGGCAGCATCTCCGCCGGCAGCATCTGCAGCTGCAGCGGCACGATGAAGCCGTCCTCCGGATGGCGCGGGCGGAAGCGGAAGAACACCTCGCCGGCGATGAACACCTCGCGCGCGGCCCGGCGCTGCAGGCCGTAGAAGTCGGTGAAGCCGTCGGCATCGACGTCGTCGGTCCAGTCGAGCCACAGCTTCTGCACCGATGCCTTCAGCATCGCATCGCCGATCAGCGACGACGGCTTGATGCCGGCGCCAACCACGTTGCCGGCCCAGCTCTCGATCGCATTCGCCGCGTAGCCGTTGTTGCGGATCAGCCAGCGGGCGCGGGCGGTGATGTCGGCGCCGGCCGCGGCGATCAGCGTGTTGATGTGCGCGCGGCTGGGCTGGAAGCCCTTCAGCCGGCGGCTGCCAAGACCTGCCTCGAAGCCGCCGATGAAGGCGCCGACCCGGCGGCGCCAGTGCGCCAGCAACTACAGACCCTTGCTCGCCGAGGTGAGGATCCGCCGCCGCGGCGTACCGGTCTCGACAGTGGCGATGCGTTTCTCCAGATCGGCGACGGCCGCCGCCATCTCCGCGTCGGTGGCATAGGTGACACGCCGGCCCTCGTACTCGACGGTGCGCAGGCCGCGATAGCGGGCGGCCAGCAGCGCGTCGCGCTGCGCGGTCATCTCCTCGAGGGTCATCGGTCAGCTCACGTAGCTGGAGCGGAACACGCGGCGGCCGCGACGGGGTGCGGACCGAAGCCGGCCGGCGGACGGGGCCGCCGCCGCTTCCGGTGCTCCGGAGTCCGTCTCGCTGGGCGGGCCAGGCGGGATCTCACCAACGACAACAGGGTCCATGATGTTCAATTGCGCCTCCAGCTCACGCCACTTCCGCTCGGGCCAGCGGTCGGCGCCGGCGATCCAGGCGGCGGCCCGCGCATAGACGCGGCAGTCGAGCGCCTCGTTGCGTTCCCTCAGCTTCTGCCATTCCAGCCTCGTGAAGCCGCGCCGGGTCTTGACGGTGACCAGCTGCTCGGCAACCAGCTGCTTCACCCACTCGGCATCGACGCCGCGCGGCAGATGGATGTAGCCGGCCGGATGGTGGACACCCTCATCCGTCGGCGCCGCCGCCCGCAGGAACCGGTAGGTCTCGCTCTTGAAGGTGGCGACGGCGACCGTCCACAGCCGGGCGCCGCGGCGGATCTTGACCCCGCCTTCGGTGGCGTCGACGTGCGTCGGCCCGACGACCGGCGCCGCGCGGTTGAACCCCTCGACGCCCTTGATGGGCAAGACCTGGCTCCAGCCCTGCCGCCGCGCCCAGGCGTACACCGCCGGTGCCTCATAGCCGGTATCGATGCCGAGCCGGGCGAGGCCGAGGCGGACACTAGACGCATGCGGCCAGGTCTCGCCGAGCAGGACCGCGAGCTGCGCCCAGGTCACCGCGTCGCCGGGGCCGCCGTCAATCACGAGGTGGTCAACCAGCCAGCTCTCCAGGCCACGACCCCAGGCCCAGATCGAGACCTCGATCCGGTCCTTCTGCACGTCGGCGCCGGCGGTGAGGAACAGACCGCCCCTTGGTACGGTGCCGCGGCGCCAGTCCTCCCGCCGTTCGTAGAGGCGCTGCCAGTCCGGCGCCTCGCCGGTTTCGGCCCAGGTCTCGCCGAGTACGGTGTTGACGAAGGACCTCTTGGCTTCGTCCGACGCCTGGCAAGCCTCCCATTCGCGGGCGATCCGCTCCCATGACAGCCAGCCAACGGGGCTGTAGAGGCTGGAGAGGTGGAAGCCGATCGACAGCGGATCGACCGGCGTCGCCGTCGGCCGCCACTCGCCCATGCTCAGCATCTTCGTCTTGTGGTGCTCGGCGATCGACGTCTCGCAAGCTTCGCAAACGTACGCCGCCGTCTCCGGCTTGCCCTTTTCCCAGCGCAGCCGCTCGAACTTCAGATACTGGTACTCATGGCAGTGCGGACAGGGCACGAAATAGCGCCGCCGGTCGGAGGCATCGTATTCCCGCTCGATGCGCGACAGTCCCTTGGTCGTCGGCGTCGACGCGAGGAACACCTTGCGCCGCCAGGAAAAGGTGCGCGTTCGTGCTTCCGCCAGCGCCACCGGGTCGCCCTCGTCGTCGGCCGACGGCGGATAGGCGTCGACCTCATCGAGGAACAGGTAGCGCACCGGCATCGAGCGCAGACCGACCGCCGAGTTGGCGCCGGTCAGCACCAGGATGCCGCCGGGGAACTCCTTCGACAGCACCGTGTTGCCGGAGTCGCGCGATCGCGCCGGCGCCACCTTCTCACGCAAGCTGGGGCTTTCCTCGATCAGCGGATCGATGCGCTGCTGCGAGAACCGCTTCGCCAGCTCGACCGACGGCTGCACCGCCAGCATCGGCCCCGGCGCGTGGTGGATGACGTAGCCGATCCAGTTGCAGCCGCTCTCGCTGGCGCCGAGCTGCGAGCCTTTCATGAACACCACCCGCTGCGCCGGATGGCGCGGGCTCAGCGCGTCCATCAATTCCTGCAGGTACGGCGTGCGCGCCGTCCGCCACGGACCCGCTTCATTGGCGCCACGCGGGCTCAAGATCCGATGGCGATCGGCCCATGCCGAGACGCTGAGATGGGGGTCCGGCGTCAGCCCGTGGCGCCAGGCGCGGATCAGGTCTTCGGCGCCGTCGAAGGCGAGGTCGAGGCTGTCGGCGACAACGGTGCCGGCACCCGGATTGGCGGAACCGGAAGCTGGCCAGCTTATGCGTCCCGCCATCCGCTACCGTCATCATCCGCCCTTACATCGACGGCGATCGCCGCCATGCCCTGCCGCTGGAGCTGAGCGGACGAGCCGCAGCGTCCCTACCGCAGATCCGGCCGGACCTCGGCCAGCTCGCCCAGGTGCTGCCGGGCATACTTTTCCAGCACCGACTGCATGGCGTGGGCGCCGATGCCGAGATCGGACGCCATCAGCGCCGCCACCCGCGCTGGCCAGCCGGCCCACGCATCCCGCTCCTGCCGCGCCAGGCGGAAGACGAGGCCGATGGCGCGGGCGCGATCGACCACTTCGCCCTTCAGCTTCTGCAGCCGGATCCGCCGCTCCTGCGCCTTCAGGACCTCGTTCGCGGTGCGCGCCTGCAGATAGGTCATCGCCCCGGCCACCGCCGGCGTCGGCAATCCCTGCTCCTTCAGGGTCTCGCTGACGGCACCGACGGCGGCATCCGGCACCGGCTTGTAGCGATCACCTGGCGGCGGATGGCGTTGCTTCGCCGGATCAGTCGCCTGGAGGCGCCTGGCATCGGAGGCGGCGGCGTCGATCGAGCCGTCGGCCTTCAGCACGAGGCGGCCGGAGGCCCTGGCCTTCTGCACCGCGCCGCGTGACAGGCCGGCGTGGCGGGCATAGGCACGCTCGCTCATCCCCTGGCGATCCGTGCTCATCGCACGATCACCGTCCGCTCAGGAAAGCCATGCAATGACAGCGGATTGACCTTGATGTCGGGGCGCGCTTCCGCCCTGATGGGCGCGTCGCCAACGGACTAAAACAGGAACATCACGATGACCATCACCAGCCGCCGCCGTCCCGATAACAGCGAGGCGCTCGCCGCGTTCGTCGCCCGGAAGACCGAGTTCGACCGCTTGCTGGCGCGACTGCAGCGGCTTTCCGACAATCACTTCCACGTGGATCCCGATGAGGTGACCGCCTTCCGGGAAGGCGAGTGCGCCGGGTAACCGGCCTCTTTCCCACGCCCGGCCCCGACCACGTCGGGGCTTTCGGTGGTAGCAGGCGCCGCATCCCGTGGCGCCGATCCGAGGACACCGCCGATGACCGATCTCTCGAAGTCTCATCTCAACATCATTCTCAGCGCGCTCGAAGGCGAGCGGCGCAATCCCAACAGCAAGGGCGCCGCGCTGAAGCGAATTGCCCGGCACGCAGAACGCCTCGGACTGACGACAGATGACATCCTCGCCGCCGCCGCCGGCCTTCTCGACGGACGGATGGGCGCCGAGGCGTTTCGGGCGACACTGGACGCGGCGGACGATCAGGCCGCGATCGCCGAGGGCGTGGCCGCATCCGCCGAGCCGACGCCGGTTCCGAGCGACAGTCCCGACGATGCGATCGCTTCCGACGATGCCGGTGCCGCCGACCCGCTGTCGATCCCGGCGCATCTGAAGCGCGAGCCCATTGCCACGCCGGCCGAGGCGCCGGCCCGGTTGGTCATCCCGAAGCGCAACGGCCAGTCCAATCCGCGCAAGCAGCGTGAGGGCTCCAAGCAGGCGCTGGTGATCGAGATGCTGCGCCGGCCCGAGGGCGCCACTATCGCCCAGATCGTCGCCGCCACCGGCTGGCTGGCGCATACCGTTCGCGGCGCGTTCGCCGGCGCGCTCAAGAAAAAGCTCGGCCTCATCGTCACCTCGGAGAAGCCGGAAGGCGGCGAGCGCGTGTACAGGATTAGCCGGTAGCGGAGGCGACGATGGCGAAGATCACGCTGCAGCAGCGGCTGGTGGATGCGCTCGTCGCCACCGGCCGCGGCACCGCCGTCATGAGCCGCAGCCGCAGGTATGTCACCCTGAGGCGCCCGGACGGATCGTTCTTCTACGTCGGCCGGAACGGGGCCCTGCGGTTCGGCCGCAGCGTCGCCGACAGCGTTGCCGTTCCCGGCAGCTTCAAGGCCCGGCTGCTTGAGGAGGCGGAACGATGAAGTCCATCCATATCGGCCCCGCCGCGTATCGAGCGATCGCCGAGGCAGCGATCCTGCCGTTCCAATCGACCGGTCGACAGCAGCCGGACGGCAGCTGGCTGGTGCTGGTCTCCGACGAGGTAGCCCCCGGCGAGAGCGACGACGACATCATCGTCAGGACCCCTCCACGCGTACCTGCAGCGACCCATCACCTGATGGCCTGATCCACGACGATGCCGCCAAGCCTGCTCGGCGGCATAGCAACTCATGCCGCCTTCGGTAGCCGCTCTTCGCCGATCGCCTCGAACGTGCGGCCGTCGCAGTCGAGCGTCGCCTGCTTGCCGGTCGCCGACTGCCAGCGCTTGATCGCGACGTCGACGTATTGCGGGCTGATCTCGATGGCGAAGACGCGCCGGCCGGTGGTCTCGCCGGCGATGATCTGCGAGCCGGAGCCGCTGAACGGCTCGTAGCAAACACCCCCCGGTCGCGCGTGCTGGCGCATCGGCAGCGCGAACACCTCGATCGGTTTCGACGTCGGATGGTCGGTCTTCTCGCCGACCTTGACGGTTGGAATGTTCCAGATCGTGCTCGGGTAGTCGTCGGAGACCCGCGGCGGCTTGTTGCCTTTCAACCAGCCGAAGAAGCAGGGTTCGTGCTGCCACAGATAGTAGGAGCGGGTCAGGATACCGCGGTCCTTGGCCCAGACGATCTGCTGGTGGACGAAGGCGCCGTACTTCTCCCACACCCCCTCAACCATCGCTTGCCGGCGGCTGGCGTGCCAGCAGTACCACGCAGCGTTGGGCAGGATCGCGTTCCCGATCGCCGCCTTGATGAACCCCTCGTACAGCTCCGGCCCCTGCGATGCGTCGTCCCAGGTGATGCCGTAGCTGTTGCCCCAATCCTTGTTCTTATCCGGCCAGCCCTGCTTCGACGGATGGTTGGTTCCATCATAGTCGACGAGATACGGTGGATCGGTGGCGAACAGCATCGCCCGCTCGCCGTTCATGACGCGGATCACATCGGCGGTCTTGGTCGAGTCGCCGCACAGCAGCCGATGATCGCCCAACAGCCACAGATCGCCCGGCCGGGAGACGGGGTTCACCGGCGGCTCGGGGATGACGTCTTCGCCCGTGACGCCATCGCCCTCGTCGAGCGACGCCAGCAGCCGGTCGAGCTCCTCGCCCTCGAAGCCGGTCAAGCCTAAGTCAAAGCCGGCAGCGTTGAGCGCGTGCAGTTCGGCGGCGAGCAGCTCATCATCCCAGCCGGACAGCTCGGACAGGCGGTTGTCGGCGATGCGATAGGCGCGGACCTGCTCCGGCGTCAGATGCGAGAGCCGAATGATCGGAACCTCATCGAGACCGAGATGCTGCGCCGCCAGCAGCCGGCCGTGGCCGGCGACGATCTCGCCGCCGTCCGCGACCATCACCGGCGCCGTCCAGCCGTACTCGACCAGCGACGCGGCGATCTTGGCGATCTGATCGTCGGAGTGAGTGCGGGCGTTCTTCGCATACGGCTTCAGCCGCGCGACCGGCCACTGTTCGATCTGTTCGGGCAGGAAACAGAGCATCGTCATCGCATTCCAACGGCTGATGGTGGGACCGATCGACCGCACCCGGCGGCCGGGCGGGGTGGACTCCGGGTGGCCAGGAGGAAGCCACCCTCGAGTCCAGCTAATGAATTGACATTGCTTGATTAACTGGCAAAACGCCGGCTCCCGGGTGGACTCCGGGGTGGACTCCTGGACCCCGCCGGGAAGCCACCCGGGAGTCCAGGCTAGCCATTGGTATAACTTTGCTATTGGCGCTTCCGGTGGCCACGGGGTGGACTCCGGAGTCCACCTGGGAGTCCACCGCGGAGTCCAGGCTAAGCCTTTGTTGCAAACAACAAAAAAGCCACCGACAGGTGGCTTCTGTATTGGGTGGCTTCTCAAAATTCACGGCTGACGCTGGGAACCTTCCGGGCCATCGCCGCCAGCATAGGCTGCGGCCCGGGAAGGAACCAGAGACATCAATGACTTGCGCGGAGCGGAGACTGTTCGTCGTTCCTCCGCTTGTCGGTTCGGCGTCTAAACCATCATCAGCATCCTGTCTCCCGGCTACGCCGACGGTTTGCCTCCGTCAGCGGAGCGTCCGCGCCGACGGCGGAACATAATAAGAACACTACGCAGCTTGTACGCCTTGCGAGGCCGGGTGTCAAGAACAAAAGGACTATGATCCTATCGGCGGCAGGCGATTGGTTGCGCCCTGGTCGACGTCTTTGAGCGGGGAGCGCCGGCATAGCCGTAGAAGGCGGCGAGCACGCCGAGGGCGGCGACGAGGATGCCTTGCGCCTGCTTCTCGCCGATCGACCGGCCGCCCCAGCCCTGACGCATCGCCCACTCGCGGATCGAGCGCTGTAGCCCGACCACGTGCCAGACGCAGCCGCCGGCCGGACTGCCGATGCCGCCGAGCGCGTCGAGCGCCCGCATAACCCGGCGGCGGGCATCGAGCTGGGCATCGGTGAGCTCGGCACGGCTGCCGGTGCCGGGGACGCCGTCGAGCGGCAGGCAGACCGGTGGCGCGTAGCTGGCGATGGTGAAGCTCGCCTGGAAGTCGCGGGCGGCGTCATGCATGCCGTCGTTGATGGTGCCCGCCTTGCGCATCCGGCCGAGGGTATCGACGACGCGATGATGGACGACCGGACGGCCGTCGGGATCGGCCTCATATACCGACTCCAGCAGATCCCCGGGGCGATGCAGAACGGCGGTCGCCGCCGCCTTGCGGCGTCGTCTATTCGGTGGCTTCGCGTTCGTTGTTGTTTGTCCCGGCGTGGTTCGTGCCATTCACGGCCTCCTTGGTGTGCTGAAATCGATCGCAAATTCAATGATGTGGAGGTGCGTGGAGGTGTTTGCTTATAGGCACGTCACGCGTGCGCGCGAACGCGCGCGTGACGGCGATAACCTGGAGAACCTCCACGCACCTCCACACACGAGGAAGTTGTTGTTTGGCTCGGCAGCTCGGATAAGTAGTGTCATGGGAATCAACCGCCATAGCGCGGATTGTCGGTATAGTCCCTGCGGAGTAGCCGGATGCCGGCGAAGCCGCTGAGGTTGGTCCCCGGCTCGCGTTTCGCTGCGAACCCTCGCGCCTTCAGCGCGCTGCGGAACTTCGGCTCGCTGCCGGCCCACAGACCGGAGCGCTCCGCCCACGCTGTCCAGGCGGCATAGAGCTCGCGAGTCGTCTCGTGCGCCATGGAATCGCGGACGCAGCACTCGTCGAGCCAGCGGCCGAAGCTGTCCTCGTCGTCGAAGTACTCCGCCGTCGCTCGGCGCACGGCGGTGGGCGGGCTCAACCCTTCCGCCTGCCAGGCGAGGCATCCCTCGATGGCCCAGCCGAGGATGGCCGGCCATTCCTGCTTGAGCTTGTCGAACAGATTCGGATCGCGCTGCTCCGGGGGAATGCGCACGGTGAACGGCAGCAGGTGAAACCGCCGGCGGATCGCCTCATCGATGTTGCGCAGGCCCGGCTTGTGATTGCCGGCGATCAGCAGCTTGAACTGCGGGGTGTAGGTGAAGAAGTCCTGGCGCATGAACCGGGCGGTGATCGGATCGCCGCCGGTCAGCGCCTTGATGCGGCTCTCGGCCCAGCGGCGGCCTTCCTCGGTCTCCTGGGCGGCGACGATGCGGGCGCCGCGCAGCATGGCGAGCTCGGTCGGGTGGCGATCGGTGTGGCTCTCGGTGAAGGTGTCCATGCCGGCGACCTTGGCGTAGTCGCCGAGGATGGCGGTCAGGGTGTTGAGGAACGTCCCCTTGCCGTTGGCGCCGGTGCCGTAGAAGAAGAACAGCGCATGCTCGCGGGTCGCGCCGGAAAGCCCATAGCCGGCGACGCGCGCGAGAAACTCCTGTTGCTCCGCATCACCGCCGGTCACCTCGTCGAGGAATCGTTGCCAGCGCGGGCACTCCGCTTCAGCGGGTGCGACCGCGGTGATCTTCGAGCACAGCGCCGTTCGGTCGTGCGGCAAGAGCCGTCCGCTGCGCAGGTCGACGATGCCGGCGGGCGTGTTCAGCGCCCACGGATCGGCGTCCCAGTCCTGGGGTGCTGTTGCATGACGGGCATCGGCACGCGCCAGGTTGACCACCGCCGCCACCGTCCTGGCGCTGGCGACGCTCGTCGCAATCTTCGCCGCGGCATTCTCGCCGCCGCTGTCTGCGAGAATCCCAACGGACGTCTCGCGGCAGAGCGTGCGCGCGAGCGTGAACACCCGTCGCTTGTTGTCCTCGCACCAACGCCCGGCGTCCCACATGAACCAGCGGCCGAAGACCTCGCAGTAGCGGAGATCTTCGGCATGCCAGGCGGAAAACACCAGCGTCAGGGCTTCCTCGCAGTACGGGGTGAGTGAGGCCGGGCCGTGCGCGCCGTTTCCGGGTCGCCATGGCGCTGCCGCCTTGCACAGCTCCAGGAGCGTTGCCGCATTGCCGCCGGCATCGAGCCAGTCGGAGACGTCGCCGCCGGGCGGAAGGTCGGGCAGGGTAACCACGCGGACGCTGTCTGCGACGCCGTGTAGAGCGGCGGCGACTCTATGCGCATGGCTGCGCCCGGCGTTATCGTTGTCCGGTAGGATGAACACCGTGCGCCCACGGAAGTGCGGGGTCAGTGCCTCCGGCCAGGTGTTGGCGCCGCCGGCGTTGCAGGTGGCAACCAGGCCGAGGCCCGCCAGGCGGTCGGCGTCCTTCTCGCCCTCGACGACGAAGATGGGTGCATCGGCATTGGCGCGCAGCTCCGGCAGTCGATACGGGACCTGGCGGATGCCGCGGACCCGCCAGCTCCAGCCGCCGTTGCCGTCCGGGCGGCGCTGGCGGAAGGTCTTCGGCGCGTAGCGGACGGCCTGGAAGAGGAGGTTCCCGCTCTCGTCGCAGTAGTCATAGGCGTTGACGATCCGCCGCGGCCGTGGCTGGGGCTCAGCAGGGATGCCGAGACGTGACGCGATCCATTCCAGGGCCTCGCCTTCGGAGAGACCGGTCTGGCGCCGAACCAGGTCGAGTGCACCGCCGCCGATCTTGTTCTCGTGGTCGTACCACTGCCCGCGCTTGTCGTCGGCGAGTTCGATGGCGAGGCTTCCCTGCCGGCCGAACCGCAACTGCGACCGCGTCGACAGCGCACCATTGGCCGGGCCCAGCAGCAAGCCCGCGACATCCTCGATGCGCGCGTTCAGCTGCTCGGCGATCGCGGCGCAGGCCGAGTCGCGGCGCCTGCCGGTGGAGCGCAGGCCGCTGAGGTCGGTCATCAACCAGTCTCACGGCCGGGCGTATTGATCTGCGATCATGGGCGAACTTTCGGAATCGCTTTGTGGAGGGACAGAAAGGGGCACGGCTGAACCGCGAGCCGCGGCGACATCTAACCGTCGGCCGCGGGCGGGCCCGGCGGAGGCGACGGCGGGAACGCGCTTCGCCGCGATCGTCCGGTCTGTGTACCACCGCTTGATCTTAGGAATAAAGTCTGATAATCAGATGCCTTCGGACGCCTTGCGTTCGCGCTCGCCGCGCCGAGCGTTGAAGGCGGTTCTGCCTCCCCTCGATTCGATTTGGCCAGCTCAGCCCGCCGGAAGTTCGTCTTCCGCGCCGGGCGACGGTCGGTTGTGCCCGATGCTGACAAGGAACGCCCGTTCGTCATGGACAATGCGCTCGCTCCCGATCGCATGACCGCCGAGGAGCGGCTGCGCGAGATCGGTGAGATTCTGGCCACGGGGCTGCTGCGGCTGCGGGCGAAACGGGCGGCGGAGGGTGGGTACCGCCGAGAGACTTCCCTGGACTTATCCGCGCGGCAGAGCGTCCATGGCCGGAAACGGCGAAGCAGAGAAAGGCGATGACTGACGGCGTGTTGGCACAGCTCGCAGCGCTGCCGGGCAAAACGACGGCGGACCTCAAACAGCTGTGGCGGGAGCTCTACGATCGCGACGCGCCGTCCTTCAACCGCGACTTCCTGATCAAGCGGCTCGCCTATCGTATCCAGGAGCTGGCCTACGGCGGCCTGTCGGCACGCGCGGAGGCGAAGCTCGACCGGCTGATCGCCGACGAAGAGGCGCGGCTAGCTGGAAAGGCCGTGACACGCCGGAGCGATCGGCCGATCGCCGGCACCCGGCTGATCCGCGAGTGGCAGGGCGTCGAGCACACTGTCACCGTGCTCGTCGACGGCTACGAGTATCAGGGAAGGCCGTACCGGTCACTCTCTGCCGTTGCCCGCGCGATCACCGGCACCCGCTGGAACGGCCCGTTATTTTGGGGGTTGCGCAACTACCGGAGCGGCAAGTGAAGGCGCCGGTGCGCAAGCTGCGCTGTGCGATCTACACCCGTGTCTCCACCGATGAGCGGCTCGATATGGCGTTCAACAGCCTCGATGCGCAGCGCGACGCGGCCCTCGCCTATATCGAGAGCCAGAAGCACGAAGGCTGGATCCTTGTCGGCGATCGTTTCGACGACGGCGGCTTCTCCGGTGGCACGATGGAGCGGCCTGGGCTGCAGCGGCTGCTGCGCGACGTCGAGTGCGGCCGCATCGATGTGATCGTCGTCTACAAGGTCGATCGGCTGTCCCGCGCGCTCGGCGACTTCGCCCGCATCGTCGAAATCTTCGAACGCCACAACGTCTCGTTCGTCTCGGTCACGCAAGCGTTCAACACGACGACGTCAATGGGGCGGCTGACGCTGAACATCCTGCTCTCCTTCGCCCAGTTCGAGCGCGAGGTGATCGGCGAGCGCATCCGCGACAAGTTCGCCGCGTCGAGAAGGAAGGGGATGTGGATGGGCGGCATCCCGCCGCTCGGCTACGACGTCGGCGCGCGCAAGCTGATGGTGAACCAGAAAGAAGCCGAGCTGGTTCAGTTGATCTTCTCCCGCTTCCTGCGGCTGGGCTCGGCGACCGAACTGGCGCGTGAGCTGCGCCAAGCCGGCCACACGACCAAGTGCTGGACGACGCAGGACGGCAAACATCGGCCGGGCAAGCCGATCGACAAGGGGGCGATCTACAAGATCCTCGGCAACCGCATCTATCTCGGCGAGGCGATGCACAAGGGCACGAGTCATCCGGGCGAGCACGACGCCATCGTTGATGGCGAGACCTGGGACAAGGTGCACGCCATCCTCGCCGATAAGGCTCGCCGTCGCGGTAATGTCACCCGGGCGCAGACCCCGGCGCTGCTGAAAGGGCTGATCTTCGCCCCCGGCGGCCGCGCGATGACGCCCTCGCACACCCGCAAGGCCGGCAGGCTCTACCGCTATTACGTGGCGACCGATGCGATCCGCGGCGGCCATGCCGACTGCCCGGTGCGCAGCGTGCCGGCGGCCGAGATCGAGGAAGCTGTGGTGGCGCAGGTGCGGCATCTGCTGGAAACGCCGGAGATTGTAGCCAGGACTTGGGCGGCGGCAAATCCGGACGGCACAGCATCCCTTCCGGAGCGGGAGGTGGTGGCACGCATCACCGAGTTCGCGCCGCTGTGGGAGCAGCTGTTCCCGACGGAGCAGGCGCGCATCGTCCGGCTACTGGTTGAACGGGTCGATGTAGCCCAGGGCCACATCGAGGTGCGGTTGCGGGCGGACGGGCTGCAGACGCTCGCCGAGCAACTGCGCACAACGGATGCAAAGGCGCACGCCGCATGAGGGCGAACCGCAAATCGGCAAAGTCCGATTGGCGGTTCGACGGCACGACCATTACCGTCCGCGTGCCCGTAACCTTCGTCCGTCGCGGCGGCCGCAAGGCCATCGTCGTACCCGACGGCGGCGATGCGTGGGCGCCGACACGGCCGCGCCCTGACGAGGCGCTTATCCGCGCCGTCGCCCGCGCCCACCGGTGGAAACGGCTGCTGGAGCAGGGAAAATATCGGTCCGCAGCCGAGCTCGCCGACGCCGAAGGCCTCACCCGCAGCTTCGTCAGCCGCCTGCTCCGCCTGACCCTGCTCGCCCCCGACATCGTCGAAGCCATCCTCGACGGTCGACAGCCGAAGGGGCTGCAACTCGAAGACTTGACCCAAGCGCTGCCGAGCGAATGGGAGGAGCAGCGGCAATCCCTTATTAAGCTGAGGGCTGTACGCAGTCAGAGAACCGTCTGCCAAGCCCCAGACTGAGAAGTGTAGCTATCTCGCTCGGTCTATGGGTACAGGTCAGTTGCTGGTTTTCCTCGGCCGTCAGGCCATTATCGAGTCCGTGCCAGTCGGAATGGCTTGTGAAGTCCCGAATGCGCTCTATCCCTTCCACAAAACGGGCATCCGGAGGGGGTGAGCCTGGAAGGTCCGGGGCCCGGAAGTCGCTCACGCCCAGCGCGCATGCGATGTGGGACGTTACCCCTCCGAAACCTCCCGCAAGATAAAGAGGTTTCCTGTGCTCAAGCATTAAAAGAGCCTCCTCGACAAGGCCTGGCATGTTGCCTTGAAAATCGCGGCACCTGCCGCCAAGAAGGATGCGGCCATGCGTGTTTTCGGTCATATAGCGCCGTAAGCTTGTGAGGCATTCAGCCTGAATGCCTGGATCGGTAATGGGCGAGGGTTCTTCGTCTCTTCCCGTCCGAGGATCGATTACCCGTCCTTCTCCATCAAGACAAGTGATCGTACCGATAAGGCCGAGGTCTTTTTCCTGCTGTTTCAGTTCACTCAGGCCCATTTTCCGATGCTCGGTCCACGCCAGGCATACATGGAGACGCTCGTCTCTATACCCAGATCGCTGCAATTCATGCATCAGGAACGAGGTGTAGCTATCCGGTTGAAGATTGCCGCCATACATGAGGCTGCCGCCCGAGGCCAGGACGCATCTGGCGATTTCGCCGAGCGCTAGACGAAAGTGAGTTTCGAGAAGACCAAGCCGGCCAAGGTCAGGACTCTCCGATACGGATATCCCTACCCGTATCCCGGCCAGCGCGTCCCGTGGAAGAAGTGGCGCTTGCTGTTCTGACACGCTGCCCTCCTCATCCGCCACGTGCGGCCAAAAGGCGAGGAGTCATGATATCGAGCCCTCCGCTTATACCGGCGAGCGAGGCAATCTGGTTGAGAACCTTCAGCTCATCTGGTCCCAGCGGCGGGTCGGGGTGCAGAATCCGAACCGTGCCGGCAGGCGATCTTCCCGCATTTTTCCAGGCGTCAAGCTGCTCGGCAAGCGTGGCCGGTTCCGGCGCGTGAGGCGCCCACCAGGCGATGTTAATGCCCGGCCCCCTGGCGATTGCCAATTCCTCCTGTCTTTGCCAAAGCGCCCGCTTCAGACACTCATCAACCAAAACGTTCAGCCCTTTGTGAATATCCGCCTTGCGCCAGTTACCGTCGTCCCTGCGCACCGGAACACGAGGCACATGATCCATCAGGAACGACCCACGCTCTTCGCCGGTTTCGATCGCGTCCATTGTGATGACGGGCATGCCCGAGCACTTTGCGATCAATACCTCTCGCTGGCACCAGGCTCTGCTGGGATAAAGGTCTGTCCTAAGCGACAATAATGCGCTTGTCGATGCCTCGAAGCGAAGCTCGGTGTCCCAGTCACAGCCTGGCTGAAGGTCTCTTGCGTCAAAAAATTCCTGGAGGCGCGTGTTGCCGATCACCTCCCGCACTGCCGCAATCAGGGCTTGAATATATCCTTCACTTCCTGCTGAGCTTCTTTTGGTGTGACTGATAAAGACTTTTAAGCGCGAGCTGTTTCTTCGCAGAAGCTGGGCCACCCCTTGGGATAAGTCCCTGCATATATCCGGGATCGCCTCTTCCGTCGGGGAGTTCAAGGATGTTGCGATGCATTGGAAGTTGCCGAGTATCTCGCTGAGCGTCGTACCATCTGTCGCTCTTGCATCAAGTCGATAGGGGAATATCCCCACTCGGTCTGGTCCGGCTGCCCGCGCCTGCGCAAAGGCGCTGACGTATGCTTTCCATGGCCCATCTTTCTGGACGGCCTTCGCCATCCCGACACCCAGGATCGGGACGACTGCGACAAAAGATGGTTGCTCGACGCCAGATATAGGATTATTATCCCACCACGGAAGGGGACGAGGTGCGTCATCAGATCGGGACCAGCCCTCGCTCCGGGCGTAGACCTCAATCGCGCCACCGATCAGCCCTGAGAACGCCGTTCCGTGAAAATGGTCTACGATTCGCTTGGCTATAATGCACCCTTCGGCATCGGCGGGGTGCCACACGACATAGATTTCCAGTACCGGCGGCAACATCGCTTTCCCCTTTATCCTCGCAACCTGCGGTTTTATAATACCCACCTGGGGTGTCCATGTCACTCACGACGTGGAAGCATGCGGATGGGAATGAGGGGGAGAGCAGCAAAGATGCCGGACGAAACGAAGAATGTATTCATTAGTCATATTCACGAAGATGATGATGGCCTGACGAAAGTAAAGGACCTGTTGTCGAAGAACGGCATGCAGATTCGTGATTCGTCCATCAACTCGTCCAAGCCGAATGAGGCGCAGTCAGAGCAATACATAAAATCCCAAATTCTCGCACCGCAAATTCAGTGGGCGCGTACATGCATGGTTTACATCACACCGGACACGAAAGATAGCAAGTGGGTGAATTGGGAGATCGAGTACGCGCACAAAATAGGGAAGCGAATCGTCGGCGTCTGGGCTCTCGGGGCAAATGAGTGCGAGGTTCCTGAGGCACTCGATCAATATGCCGACGCAGTAGTTGGCTGGAATAGCGGCCGGATTATCGATGCCATAAACGGCGATTTGAACGACTGGCTTTCACCGACCGGTGAAGTTCGTGCGCCCCGTCCTATAAAGCGGTACGGTTGCTAAATTCGGAGCGGGGGGAAATGAAGCTCTATTCATACGTGGTCGCTCGCGATTACGGCTTCGCGCCCAACCCGTTCTTTGGCGCATGCACACTCGCGACGTGCAAGCCGAATATTAGAAGAGTCGCCAAGGTTGGCGATTGGGTTCTCGGAACCGGGTGCGCCGACAGAGGCCTGACAGGACGGGCCGTGTATGCGATGCGCATTACGGAAACGATGACCTACGATGAGTATTGGAGCGACCCCCGCTTTCAATGCAAGAAGCCTAATCTGAGCGGAAGCAAGAAGCAGGCTTTTGGCGACAACATATACCATAAGGATGCCGCCACTGGGCTTTGGCACCAGCAGAACTCGCACCATAGCTTGGAAAACGGCCAGCCCAACCCCGCAAACATCGAGAATGATACGCAAACCAACCGCGTGCTCATCGGTACTAAATTCATGTATTGGGGCGGTGCTGGACCACAGGTTCCTGCGGGATTGCGCTCGTATCAGGGGTTTGACGTCTGTGCCGGCCGTAATCACAAGTCTCAGTTCCCCCACGGTCTTGAAGAGCAGGTAGTCGAATGGCTGCGGAGTTTTGGCGAATCCGGTTACCTGGGTTTGCCTCATGACTGGTCACGAAGCGCTTAGGGGGAGCAAAAAAGGTGAGCATTCAGGAGAAAGATACAACGATTCTATTGAGAGACTACGCCCGCGACGTCAAAGAGACAGACCGGTTTCCTCAAAGCGAGCTCAAACCCATTCTCCTCGGCCTGTTTGGGGAAGTCGGGAGCGTCATGGCGACGGCAAAAAAACATCACCGCGAGAAGGATGCGTATGCCGGGTATCGCTCCGCAGTCGAGGAAGAGCTTGGCGATGCGCTTTGGTATCTCACGGCGCTCTGCCGAAGACTGAACATCGGTGTTGAAGAGGTCTTTTCGGAGGCTGTCAAGGCAGGGGGTTATCCCGAGAATATCGCTGCAAACGACATTATCGGCCAGCCGATTTCCCATGTTGCCCGAGCGGTATCGGTCCCTGATCTGGATACCACTTTGCTCAAGCTGGGTGAAGCGCTCGCCGCTTTGCTCAGTGCCCAGGATGCCAGCGAGACTTTGCGCGACCGTCTGCGCGACTTTGTAGATTGGTACATCAAGGCGCTTCAGATTTCAGCCGTGGCTTTTTCGAGGGTAGTCCAGACAAACAGGACAAAGGTTCGGGGCCGCTTTATCGATCCGGTTCTTTCGGACTTGCCAACGTTCGATTCACAGTTTCCAGAAGAAGAGAGAATTCCAGAAAAATTCGAGATTGAGATCTCGCAAAGGGCGAGCGGAAAATGCCACTTGCGCTGGAACGGCGTTTTCATTGGCGACCCCCTCACCGACAACATCCAGGACTCCGACGGTTACCGTTTCCACGACGTGTTTCATTTTGCGCACGCGGCCATCCTGCATTGGTCCCCGACGTTCAGAGCGCTTATCAAGCAAAAGCGCAAGTCGGACCCGATCGTGGACGAGGCCCAGGATGGCGGTCGGGCCATAGTCGTTGAGGAAGGACTGACCGCCTGGATATTTGCGCGGGCGAAGGAGTTGCGGTTCTTTGAAGGAATAGATAGCGTATCTTTCGATATGTTGAAAACAATTCAACAGTTCGTCAGCGGATATGAAGTCGAATCCTGCCCTCTAAAATTATGGGAGAAGGCTATACTTGATGGATATAATGTATTCAGAAATGTGCGGGAAAACAAGAGTGGAACGGTCATTGGAGATCGCAGTGCGAGGACGATAGCTTACAAACCGCCAAGAGGAATATGATAATGACGCCTGCTCAGTTCGTACAGGCTTTGAGTCAGATGGAGTTCGACAATGTCTTCAACCCTTATTCGAAGCATTGCGAAGTCCACGATCTTGAAAACGCCCCTTATTTGCGTTCGGAAGCGTTGTGCGGCGTCCTTGGCCGCGCGTCATCGGTGGACGTTGACTCGCTCTGGATAGGCCGTGATCTGGGATATCGGGGCGGGAGAAGAACGGGCCTCGCTCTGACTGACGATATCCATGCTCATGTCCATGCCATGCGGTGGAACGTCAAGATTGAGCGAGCGACACGAGGGCAGCCGGTTGCCGAGCGCACCGCGGCGGTGATCTGGGGCGTCCTGGAGTTGATTGCGGTGCCGGTGTTTCTATGGAACGTCTTTCCTCTTCATCCTCACGAACCCGGCGACCCATTCACAAACCGCTCTCACAATTCTACAGAGCGGCAGGCCGGTGAAGAATTGTTGAGCGAACTAATCCATCTCCTGAACCCCCGCAAACTGGTCGCGCTTGGCAACGATGCAGCCAAGACGGCGTCGGCTTTGGCTGGGAAGCGCGAAGTCGTTACGGTCCGCCACCCAAGCCACGGCGGCCAGGGCTTGTTCGTGCGACAAATGCACTCCTTGTATGGAATCCAGCGCCCGATGTCACAAGGTGCAATAAAACAAAGCGCTCTCAGCCTATGAAGAAGTCGTAGTTCGCTCACTTTCATCAGGGCCGATCTTCAGCCGACGTTCGGCAGGTCGCCATCCACATCACACACAATCATTCCTCGCTGAAGTCGGCGGTGCCGGAGGCGAAGCCGAGCGTCTTGGCGTTGTCGCGGACGACGGTGACGACGTCGTCGGGGAAGCCGTCGGGGGCGTCGGCGTGGATTTCGAGGACGAGGCGGATCGTGGCGCCGTGCGGCCGCTGTAACTCGGAGAGGACGCCATCGACGATGGCGCCGATCCTGGCCACCGGCCGTGCCGGGTCGAGATCGACCGTTGCGAAGAAACGCCGCAGGACCTTCGTTGCCGGCTGCGGCGGCGTGATCGCAGGATTCGGCGGCGGGACGCTTGGCGAACTTCCCGCGACGCCGGCCGGCGTCTGCGGCGTGGGCGTCAGCAGGCCCTCGGCGATTTCGCGACGGAGCAGGACCTCGTCGACCGCGAACGCGACGTTGGCGCTTCGACGGAGAACGACATCGGCATAGGTGCCGTCCGCCTGCAGTCGCGCCACCGCAAACGGCGGATCGGTCGAGGCGACGGCGGCGTCGATTGTCGTGGCCAGCACTACCCGGTCGCGCAGGCGGGGGAGGTAAACATAGCGCGCAAACCAGTCGGCCACGTCGATCGAAGAAAGATGTGGCTGGTCGGCCGGCCAGTGCGGCCCAAGGTGGCTCCAGAAGGTCTGCCAGCCGAGGCGCTGATAGACGGTCGAGCCGGCGCAAAAGCGTTCCCACGCAGCTTCGGCGAGACCCTTGCCGTTGCTTGACCGAACGGAGACATGGTCGAACGTGCACGGCGCCTCGTTGAGTGCCGTTTTGTTCTCCGACTCCGGTTCGGGCACTGGCACCGGAACTGGCACAAGCCCGTGCGTCCAAGCAGACCGAACGGCCGCGGCCGCTGCCGCTCGCGCTTTCCCAGCCTTGTCCTGCGCGTCGCGATGCTGGCTACCCGTGAGCTCCAACAGCCGCTGATCGGCATCCCGAACGATCGATCCCCACGCCAGCGCGCGGCGCATCGCCAACCGTGCCGTATCTAACGCACCAACATCGGCCGCAAGGAACACGATGGCGTTGCGGTAGGTGCGCTGTTTCACTCCCTTGCGCAGCACCACGTCTGTCGCAGCCCGGGTCGCGTCGCTGTCGGCGGCGCCGCGGCCGGCGTGCGGCGCCGCCGGGCCGAGTATAATTAAACTGACCTCGGGCCCGTCTTCGGCCTCGCTCGCCACATCGAGGGCGGCATGGACACGGGCGAAGCCGCTACCTTTACGCGCCTGCTCCTCCTTCAGCGTCATTACGATCGCCGCATTCACCTCCTCGGGCGAATAGGCGCGGGCCCGGTCATCCGCGAGCTTGTTCAGCGTCGGCTGGGTCGAGAACCAATAGCGGCCGGCCTCTTCATAAAGGTAGGCGGCCCGCTCGGTGAACTCGCGCAATGCGTTGCCGAACACGTCGAGCTGATCGCCGGGTTCGGCGCAGGCCAGCCGCACGTCCTGCCCCGTGATGCCTTTGTTGGCCTGCGACGCGCTCGGCACCGAGCAGATGAAAAGCGAGCGCGCCACCCGCGTCGCCGCCCGCGCACGGGTGATGTTGCGGCTGGGGTTCGCCTCCATCTGCGCCGGCAGCGCCGTATCGCCCTCCACCTCGCGGTCGAGCACCGCGCCGTAGCCGGGCTCGACCGGCACCAGGATGCTCGCGCGCACCCGCTCGTCCCGCAACGGCACGCGGCCGGGCAGGATCATCGGATCCTTGGTGTCCCCTCGCCACAGCGTCGCGATGATGTGCGCCATAAGCTTGAGCACGCCGCGGGTGCGCTGGAACTTCTCCAGCCCCGACCAGTCCTTGGCCAGACGCCCCAGCAACTCCGGATGGATCGGGTAGCAGGCGCGCAGCTCCTCCAGATACGCAGCTTCCTTCGCCTGCGGCGGAAACTCGGCCGAATTGCGCCGGTAGAGCTCGTGGAACGCCTTGATCGTCTGATCGCGCGCCCGCTCACCGGCGCCGTCGAGCGGCTCGAACAGCCGCCGGCGGACAATCTCGTAGGTCTCGACCCCGCTCGCCGGTAGCCACGCGGATTGAATCCGGCCGAAAATCTTCTCCAGCCGTCGCAGCGCTTCCTGGCCCTTAGCGCCCCCTACCTCGGCCAGGCTCTCCGGCAGGGAGCCGACGACCAGCACACCGGGAACGTTCTTCGCCGCTTCGGTCAGCTCCTGGAAGAACGTCAGGTGCGACTCGAACCGCTGGCCGTCGAGCTGGCGCACGTATGCGACGATCTCGTCCAGCAGGACGACGCAGGGAGCGGCCTTCTTCAGCAACGCTTCCAGCGCAACCGAGCCGGGACTGGTGCCGGCCGTCTCGGCCTCCTGGACGAGGGCGAGGCCGTCGGCGCCGAGCAGCTTCCAGGCGATCCAGCCCCACACCGTGCGGATGGTGCGCCCGCCCTCGTTGAAGAACGGCACGTCGGGGCCGACGGCGAAGCCGACGAACACCGCGCTCCGCGTCGGGATCCACTCCGTTCCGGCCGGCACGATGTCGCTGAGGATCGGCAGGTCAGCGGGGTTTTCGGCACCTGCCAGATGGAACAGCGCGAGCAGCGTGTGCGTCTTGCCGCCGCCGAAGGTGGTCTGAAGTCCGATCACCGGATCACCGCCCTGGTCGGTCAGCCGATCGACGGCGGTCTTCAGCACCCGGCGCAGCCCCACCGTTGCGTGCGTCATGCGGAAGAAGCCGGCCGGCGTGCCGTACTCCTCGGGTGCGATGCCGCGATCGACGGCCGATAAGTCGGCGGCGTACTCGGCGTCCTGGAACCGGCTTTCGATGACGTCGACGCGAGGAAACGACACCTCTCGCCATGGCTTCAGTGCCACGCCCGGGCGGTCAGGCTCGATAATGTCGAGGGTCGGCTGACGGGCGGCGCTGTGCGGCGCCGCCGCCGGCTCAGGCAAGGCAGCCGGCGCGGGTGAGACGGCCTGCAGCTCGGCCTCCAGCAGCTTCTTCAGTTCGGCCGATTGTGGCGCCTTGACCGCCTTGGCGAGCTCGTGGTGGGCGCGCAGCCAGCTGATCGCGGCATCGTGGGTGATCGGCTCCGCCGGATGGGCGGCGGCGTTGCGGCCTTCGAGGGCGAGGTAGGCTTGCGTGCGCATGCCGGCCGGCATCGCCTTCTCAAACACGTCGTTCCAGTTGGCGATCAACGTTTTTAGCATGCCGTAGAGGTCGAGCCGACCCTTGGGATCGGCACCACGCGGCCGGCTGGCGTACATCGCCCAGCCGGCGCCGTAGCGCGCCTTCATTCGCTCTTCGACGATCGGCGCCAGCGCCTGCTGCAACTGAAAGCCGGCATCCTGCAGGCGGCGCAGTGTCTGTTGTTGTTCTTGCATCGCTCCCCCGTCGAAAACCCTCACCCTTCCGCTACGCGTGCCCCTCCCTGTCCCGCTCGCGGGATTGGGTCGGGGTGAGAGCTGTTAGAGATCGAACAGCGTCGGCGCGCCTTTCGGTTCTGTTTCTTCAAACTCGCCGGCGCGGGATTCCAGCGTCGGCCACTCGGTGGCGAGCCGGTTCCAGATCAGCGCTTCCGCCGGCTCCTTGCGGTAGTCGGCGATCTGGTAGAGGCGGTAGACCAGCGGCAGGACCTCGGGACCCCTGGAGCCGAGGCCGTGCAGCAACCGGGCGGCGGCATCGATGCCGCCGTGCTCGGCGTCGAGAATGCGGGCGAGATGCTGCGCCGCATCCCACAAGGTCAGCCGGTCATCGCTGGCCGGCGACCAGTCCGGCGGCAGTTCGGCGCGGCCGACGAGCCGGGCCTTGCCGTCGCGGGTGGCGAAGACGCCGGCGCGGCGCAGGCCGTCGAGCGAGGTGTTCTTGGCCGTCGCCAGGTTGATCAGCTCGCCCGACGGCCGCTCGGTCCAGCCGAACGACTGGAACCAGGCGAGTGCGGCTTGCGTATCGGTGTCGTAGGCGCCGTCCTGCTCGCTCGCCAGTTCCTCGATTAGGGTGTTGATCAGCGCCAGCGCCGTACGCACCGTCATCGGGCTGTCGTCGGCTTCGAGGACGCGCGCGTAGCGGGAGAACACGCCCATGCCGGGGCCGATCGCCGCCTGCTGGAAGTCCACTGCCTGGATGCCGGCGGCACGGATCTTGGCGAGTGCATCGGGCAGCTCGCGCTTCAGCGCCCGCACAAACTCGGCGCGGGTGATGCTGGCGGCGCTCACCAGCCGCTTACGGCAAACGAGGACGACGGAGGATGCAAGGGCGTTGGTGCCCATGCTGATCATGCGGTTACCGAGCTCGGTGCGCAGCGGCCAAGTACCGTCAACGACTAGTCCGCCATCGACGACGGCCTGCAGAAAGGCGGACCACCCCGCCGACGAAATGCCCTCGTCCGCCGCCTCGCTCTGCTTGAAGGCATAGTAGATGGTCAGCGGGATGTCGTCGCAGGCGGCTTGGCGCATGGCGCGGATCGCGGCTGCCATGCCTTCCATGAAGTGCCTCTCGGCGCCCGTCCGGCCGCCGTGTCGGTAAGGCGTCGCGACCAGTTCCTCTTCTTTTGGCGCCAGCAGCCGGCGGAAAAGGTCCGGCCATATTGGTTGTAGCGACCTGCGGAGCCAGACGTAAAAGAAATCAGAGAGATCTGCGTAGCCGACATTGTCATAATAAGGTGGTCGGTGGATATGCAGATGAGCCTCAAGGGATAGTTATTTTGGGGAGCATCGATCTGGTAAACTAATCCAGCACCGCAAGCTCTTCCGGCACTCTTCACGACTGCGGACACCCATTCGATATTGTTTTGGATATTACCTGATGACCCAGAAAATGGATTTCCTTCACAATAATCCCACGTCATCGGAAGAGCTTGGCGCGCAAAAGTGTTCCTCAGCGCCTCCATTTTTGGGCTGCTGTCCCAGGAACATATTGTCGAACCGCGGTCCGCACTGCGATTAATCGCGAATGCCAAACAAGTCGCCACGGCATCGGCGTAAGCGGCGGGGCCGGTGCCCCCTTCATGGAGCGCCGGCGTCTCGTTCGCCTCTTCTCTTTCGTGCGCGGGGGACGCGCGCGCTCCTATAAGCACCTGCTCCCGTGCTTCGCTGATGAGATTGCTGAAAGTGGTTAGCGCAACCAGTTGGCGATTTGTGAAGAGGCTCCCCCAGGTGTCCAGACCGTAGGCGGAACAAACCCCGCCAGTGATCATCGCCCGCGTCGGCGTACTGCCAGAAAGGAACGTGCGCTTGGAATCTTCGATGCGGTCCCTGAGTTCGTTAGAAATCGCGATGGTTTCATCAGCGGGCGCCGGCGAGAGGTAAAGTCGGCGGCGCCTCGCTTCGGTGACGATCGCCATCAGCCGCGACGACAACCGCTTTGCCTTGCCCTCGGCCTGGATGTACGCCCGCTCAATCGGTGTTCCGGTCAGCACGCAGAGGAAGGCTTGTCCCTTGCCGGCCTTCGTTCCCTTCTTCAGACGCTCCTCGTCGGCCTTGGCGAGGGTGCCGGTGCGGACCTCGAAGCCGTAGCCGTCGGGGGCGGACGGATCGCTCACCGGCTCGACCCAGGCCTGCCTGCCCTCTTTGGTCGAGAGCATGAAGGAGGAGACGAGCGGCACCATCGCCCCCTTCGCCGCCGGATCGGGGCTCTTCACCGTCCGCGCCCACAGCCAGGCGATCACCGTCGCCTCGCTGCCGTCCGGCAGCTTCGCCTTCGGATAGAGGTGGCCGATGCGCTTTTCGGCCTCGTTGCGCATCCAGCGGCCGTACCAGCGCACGTCCTCGGCGAGGCCCTCGGCACCTTTGCCCTGCCAGGCGCCGCCCGCCTTCAGCTTCGCCTGCGCCTCGGGATTGACCGGCGGCCGGCCGGCGAACTTCGGCGGGATCTCGACCAGCGCCTTCGAGATCAGCACCGCGACCGGGTTGAGGTCCGAGCCATAGGCGCGCAGGCCCAGCCGCTGCGCCTCCAAGGGGATCGAGCCGCCGCCACAGAAGGGATCGTAGACGGGCGGCGCCTTCGTCTGCAGGTAGGCAAGCACGGCCGCCGGGTCGCCGCTCGGCGGCGGCTCCTCGCCTAGGCCCCAGGCCACCGACCGGGCGATCTCGAACCGCGCCTCGTTGAGGACCGTCTCGTTGTTGGAGGCCTCCCACGGCACCATCCGGGCGATCAGGTCGTGCAGCCGCTTGCGCTCAGCGTTCTGTGTGTCTGCCGTCGGGAACCGCTCCGGCCACGCCGACGGATCATCGACCAGCTGGGCGAACAGCACCGCCCGGCACGCGGCGAGCGGCCGGCGCGCCCACCACAGGTGCAGCGTCGACGGATGACCGTGGCGGATCGACTTCTCCCGCGCACTCGCCGCATTGATCGCCTCCAGCGGCAGCGAAACCTCGATCAGCTTGCGGCGCTGGGCCATCGGCGCGCGGTTCCTTTCGCGGTCAGCCGGCGAGCGGGATCGAGTGCTCCTCGCCGGCGGGATCGACGACGACGAGGCGGCCGGCGTCGGCGGCCTTCAGCTGCTCGTTGGCGTTCAATGTCTCGATGCCGTAGAGCGTGCCGTCCGGCGCCAGATCGATCAGGATCCCGTCAGAGAGCTTTAGCGTCTCGACTTCCATCTCTTTCCCGCGGAAGCGGAGGTAAGCGATGTTGTAACGAGGATCGTAAGTAACCTTCACGGCGGCGGTGTCCTTTCCGGGCGATCAGAAGAACTTAACGATAGGTGTGATCACAAGCCATCGGTAGTTGCCGGGGGCGTTCATGACGGTGGTTGTGCGCGGGCGAGGAGTTCTGCCAAGCGGTAGGTGACGCTGGTCGCGGCGAAGTCGGGCTCGCGCTGGAAGGGTTCGCGCACGTACCGAGGCTCGTGGGCGTAGCCGTCCCGCACCCGGACCACCGCGAGGATGAAGGCGTCCGGCTTGTTCAGCGCGGTCATGATTTCGTTCTTGGTGACGATGACGCTGTCGGCGTCGGCGCGCCGCCCTTTGACCTCGATAAACAGCAGCGAACCCGAGCGAATATCGCGGCTTTCGATGTCATAGCCGCACTTGGCGTCCGAAACGTCGCGCGGCTCGCGCCCGAGTGCCCTTTCCGCCGCCATCACCGCGTCCATCGCCGCCCGTTCGACCGCTGCGGTTTCCTCGGCGAAGCCGGTGGCTGCCGCCTCGGGCGCGCCCAGCCGCCGCAGCAGGCCTGCGGGGACGACGACGGCAGCGCCCTCCAGATGCGGCGCCAGTGCCGCCACCTCCCGCTCGCGGGCCAGACTGGCCAGCCGCCGTTGCATGCGGACGCTGAGCTCTTCGGCGCGACGGCGGGCGATCTCGGCATTCAGCGTCCGCGTCTTGCCGGCCCGCTCTTCGAGGGCGAGTTCGTGGGCGCGGTTATCCCACCAGTTGATCTCGCGCGTCAGCCGGGCCTTGACCTCGGCCTCGGTCTTCTCGACCAGCTTCAACCGCCGCGCCCGCACCTCGGCCAAGTGCTGCGGCACCAGATGCTGCACAGCGAACGCCATCGCGCGTCCCTCCAGGTCGCGGCTCAACCACGGCTCGCGCAGCCGGGTTCCGACGAGGCTCCGCTCGTGTGCGGTTGCGGGACGCAGGTCCAGGTGCGGCGCCGGACCGCCTTCGCGAACGCGGCCCTGTTCGTCGATCAGCACGAACTGCAGGCACTCGGAAATGGTGCGCGCGGCGCCGGCGCGGGTCAGCGTCCCGTCGCGGACGCCATGGGACAGGACAGCGAGCACCTGCAACGCCTCGCCGTCGTCGCCGTCGTCAACAAGGACCGCCCCCAGGCGCAGCGTTTCGCGGTCCCGTTCCAACACAGCATCGACGGTCGCATCCAGAAGCGGGTGACCGGGCGCCAGCATCGCCGCCTGGGGCTGGCCGGGGATGTGCGCCTTGTCGAAGCAGACGCGGGCGTAACGGGTGAGCACGGGATCGCCGCGGCCGATGAGGAAGTCGCGATCGCGCAGGCTCCCCGGAACGTGAGTGATCTCGAAACGGCCGGGCTCCCGGGGTCTCAGCGCGCCGCCGAGGCCGGCGAAGGCTTCGGAGAAGAACGCGCCGATGAATCGGGGTTGCAGGCGACGGGCTTCGGCCCGCTCCATCTCGGCGCGGACGGAGCCGACGTCGGCGGCGGTCATCCCCTCCGGTGCCAGCTTGCGCTCGGCGACGAGGGCCCGGATCTGCGCTTCGTCGATGGCCCCGTCGATGCGCACGAAGAGTTTGGCGCGGACGTCCGGCCGCTCGCCGTAGCGGATCGCCTCGACCAGCATTTCCCGCAGGGCCCGCGCTTCGAACAGCTCCCCCAACACGTCATAGACCTTGCCGCCCAGCGCCTTGCGCGCCTCCTCGACCTTTTCCAGAAGCCGGGCGAGGACGGCGCCTTCGCGTGTCTCGTGGGCGACGAGGTTCCACAGGTGGCAGACCTCGGTCTGGCCGATGCGGTGGATGCGGCCAAAGCGTTGCTCCAGCCGGTTCGGGTTCCAGGGCAGGTCATAGTTGACCATCAGGTGCGCACCGCGCTGGAGATTGACGCCCTCGCCGGCGGCGTCGTTGGCGAGCAACACCCGGACTTCCGGGTCGTCGTTGAATGCGGCGATGACGGCGCGTCGGCGGTCGCGAGGAATGCCGCCGTGCAGCTCGGCCACGGCATCGTGGCTGCCGAGCTGGCCACGGATCTTGTCGGCGAGGTAAGAGAGCGTATCGCGCGGCTCGGTAAAGATCAGCAGCTTGCGGCCGGCACCGGTGCGGGGGTCGCGCAGGCCTGGATCATCGAGGATGGCGGCGAGTTCGCGCCACTTGGTGTCCTCGCCCGATCGCCGCAGTGCCGCCGCTTGTGCTTCCAGCCGGCGCAGGGTGGCGATTTCCGCCTCCAGCTCGGCGATGGTGCGTGATGCGGTCGCCTGATCGACGATCGCTTCCTCCGCCGCTTCGGCTTCGTCGCCGGGCGCCTCCTCCAGCTCCTCGTCCTCGTCGTCCGGCAAGGCGATGGGTACGGCGGCAAGCCGGGCGTCGCGGCCGCGACCCATCAGCCGCTCTTCATCAAGGCGATGCTGCAGCCGGTCGAGCCGGCGGCGGAGCGACTCGTGGATCGCCGCTGAGGATGACGCCAGGCGCCGCTGCAGAATCTGCAGGGCGAAGCCGACGCTTTGGCGGCGGTTATCGCCGTCGGCGATGGCGTCGGCGCGGTTCATCTCTTCGCGGACGTAGGCCGTCACCGACTCATAAAGGGCAGCCTCGGCTGCGGAAAGCTTGTACTTGACGGTGTAGGCGCGTCGCTCGGGAAACAGCGGCGTGCCGTCGAAACGGACCAGCTCCTCCTTGGTCATGCGCCGCAGCAGGTCGGAGACGTCAGCGCGGCGCACGCCCTCGCGGAAGCGGCCCTCGAAGCGGTCCTCGTCGAGCAGGGCGAGAAACAGCTGGAAGTCCTGTTCCTTGCCGTTGTGCGGGGTCGCCGACATCAGCACCAGGTTGCGGCAGCGGCCACCCAGCATCTTCCCGAACTGGTAGCGCTTGGTGTACTTCACCTCGCCGCCGAAGTAGCTGGCGGCCATGCGGTGGGCTTCGTCGACGATGACGAGGTCCCATTCCGGCGCGGCTTCGATCTTTGCCTGCAGCTCGGCCGATCGCGCCGCCATGTCGAGGCGGAGGATCAGGCGGTTGCGCTCGAGGAACGGGTTGCCGGAGACGGCGCTCTCGATCTGGTCGCGAGTGAGGATGTCGAACGGCAGGTCGAACTTCTCCGACAGTTCGTCCTGCCATTGCTCGACCAGACTGCCCGGCGCAACGATCAGGCAGCGTTCCAGGTCGCCACGAATCAGCAGCTCCTTGACGAAGAGACCGGCCATGATCGTCTTGCCGGCGCCGGCGTCGTCGGCGAGCAGGAAGCGAAGCGGCTGGCGCGGCAGCAACTCGCCGTAGACCGCGGTGAGCTGGTGCGGCAGCGGCTCGATGCGAGAGGTGTGAACGGCGAGGAACGGATCGAAAAGGTGGGCCAAGCGGATGCGCCAAGCCTCGGCGGCAAGGCGGAAGCGGGCGCCGTCACCCTGGAAACCGAACGCCGCACCTTCCTCGACCAGGTCGAACCCACCGGCTTCATCGCGGAACACCATCCGCGGCCGCGCCGCGCCATTCGAGTGACAGACCACTTCGAGGGCGTCGCCGCCGATCCAGCGCACGCCGATAACCTCGGCGACCCCCGGTCCGTCGAGTCCGCGGATGCGGCTTCCAGGAGTGATCTCTTCCAGTCTCATCGGCTTCGCGATCGCCTCGAATTGGCGCTGCGTACGAGTAGCACTTTGATGCTTATGTTACGCCGTGGGGACGCCCCCAGAGAGGGTAAGCATATCTGATCTCACGAGAAATGCGAACGACAAGCGTTGGTAACCGCTATAGGGATGCCGTTAGTCTTTGTTCGGAAGTCCCCCGTTTTGGCATACGCGAACGAGATCTTGCCGTCCGCTTCCCCGCCGCCCGTCATGTGCGCAATTTTCGTCATGCATCGACGATAGCTCGGCCGGGAACGGACGCTATATGCAGCTCGATTCTCGACTAACCGAAGGTGTGCTTACCGACTTCCGCGGTCACCGCGATTTCTTGTCCGATTGGGAGATCGGCGCCCACAGAAGCGCCAAGTGCATGCTCGTTGAGGAACATTTGCGGAACACTTCGCCTAGCAATCGCATCTTCGGAATGGTACCCGCTCAGCGGACCCGTAAGCCTCTGAGAGTGTAGGAAACCCAAGATGGGTACTGAAATGACGCAGTTCCCACTCGGCGGAGAACCTGGCCAGAAAGAGAAAAATGGGGCGCCCCGGACGCGGGTCGTGGTACCTGCTGTTCGGAGCAAGAACCTTTGAAAGAACGCGTTTTTCTTGGCCACCCGATGGTCGGAGAGAGCGTTCCGGGGAGTACGACTGGCGGAGGGGGTGGGATTCGAACCCACGGTACCCGGTAAAGGGTACAACGGTTTTCGAGACCGCCCCGATCGGCCGCTCCGGCACCCCTCCGCATCGCACGCACCGACATCCGGGCCTCGCCCGGATCTCTCAAACCACCTGCTCATCCGAAAACGGACGGCCGGCACAGTGACACGCCGCCCCGGAATGTTACTCCCGGACTGTGGCCCCGGTGGCGAGCGGGCGACGCTAATGCAATCGCACCCGTCCTGCAACTGCGCCGGCGATCGACGTCCAGCGGATCGAGGTCGCGGTTGTCCGTGCAGCGTCGCCGGTCAGTTCTTGCTCGTCTCGAAGCTGCGGATCTTGACGACGTTGGCCTGCTCGATGGGCGACAGCCGCCCGCCGTCCCCGCTCCCGCTCACCGGCCGGTACCAGGGCTGCGCCGAAAAATAGTCCCGCAAGGCGGGATCCACGAAGGCGCGGCCGTGACGTGCGAAGATCTCGTTGCGCATCAGCCGCAGCTGGTCCGCCGACAGCCCCGACAGATCGGCGTCCGTCAACAACCGCTCCGACGCCTGCGGATAGACGCCCGGTGGCGATCCTGATGGCGATGCGAGTGGCGACGACCCGGCCTGCGCGCCGCCGCCGGTGCCGCTGGTGACGGCATTGGCCTGTTGGGGCGGAGGCGCCGGCGCTTGGGTGGGCGGCACGACCTCCTTTCTTGCCACGCTCGCCGTGTAGCCCTCGCCTTTTTCGTTCACCAGGCTGGCGTTGTATTGGACGCTCGGCCTGGAAAGCAGCATCAAGCCGGCGATCGCCGCCGCGGCGACGACTCCGGCGCCGCCGACGAACAGCGGCCAGCGCCGCCTGCTCGCGCCGGGCCGGTCTTCAGGCCGTGCGTCGGGCTTGTCGTCTCGGCGCACCGACGGCGTGGCGGACGCCACCGGCTGGCCCGGCGCTCCCACCAGCCGCTCGATCGAGCCCAGCAACTGGGCGAACCCCTCGTGGTCGGCCTCGCCCCGCCAGTCGGCCAGCGACACCGCCTGAATTGGCCGGAACGCCAGCGGCGGCAGCGCCCCGTCGATCAGCACCGGCAACAGCTTGTCGGCGTCCAGCGCCAGCGACGCCTCGGTCTTCACCCAGCGCTTCTTCACCGCCACCGCCGACCACAGGACGATGACCGCCTTCGCCGCCGTGAGCTCGCGCTCGATCACCTCGTCCCAGGTCTCGCCGGGCGGAATCTCGGCGTCCCACCACGCCGACCAGCCGCGCGCCTCCAGTACGTCGGCGAGACGATGCGCCCACGCCTTGTCCTCGCGGGCGTAGCTGATGAAGATGTCGTTCATCGACCCTCCTGTCGCCCGGCGCTGGGGAGGACCCTCGCTCCCAACGTGCCCTTGTTGCGGAAAGAATACCTGAATTGGGCGCGACGTGCCAGGCAACGCCGCGACGTCCAGCGGGCGGCTGCCGGGTGGCCGCCGATCGTCCGGGTTCCCGACACCCCTCTGGCTCGACCGCCCCATACCGCCCCACGTTGACAAAGGTGGTAGATTGGCGTATCCAACCGGCCGCCGCGGGGTCCACCCCGCGAACGGTTGTCTTTTCTGTAGCGGCAAACTCTGGCGACATCATGTACGCAGTCATCCGCACCGGCGGCAAGCAACACCGCGTCTCCGCGAACGACCAGTTGGTGGTCGAACGCCTCGACGGCGCCCCCGGCGATCCGGTGGTCTTCGACGACATCCTCATGCTCGCCGGTGGCGAGGACGCGCCGCTGTTCGGCCAGGCGGTGCCCCAGGCGGCGCGCGTCTTCGCCGAGGTGGTCGAGCAGACGCGCGGCCCCAAGCTGCTGGTCTTCAAGAAAAAGCGCAGGAAGAATCACCGCCGGCTGAACGGCCACTGCCAGGACCTGACGGTCATTCGCATCCGCGGCGTCAGCGCCTCGGGCGAGACGCCGACGGCCGAGACGGCAGTGGCGGCGAAGGAATCGGTGGCGGCCCCGGAAGCGGCAGTCGCCGCCAGCGAGGAGTAGGACCATGGCCCACAAGAAAGCCGGCGGCAGCTCACGCAACGGCCGCGACTCTCCCGGCCAGCGGCTGGGCGTCAAGCGCTTCGGCGGCCAGGTGGTGATCCCGGGCAACATCATCGTTCGCCAGCGGGGCACCAAGTTCCACGCCGGTGACAACGTCGGCGTCGGCCGCGACCACACGCTGTTCGCCCTGCAAGGCGGGCGGGTCACCTTCCACCGCGGCTACCGCGGTCGCACCTTCATCTCGGTGTTGCCGGTCGCCTGAGCCGGCGCGCCGCGCCGGCGGGCCGGGGGAGCGGAGAAGCGGGTTCGCCTGAGTGCGGTTCGTCGACGAAGCCAAGGTGTTCGTGCAGAGCGGCGACGGCGGCAACGGCTGCGCCTCCTTCCGGCGCGAGAAATTCATCGAGTTCGGCGGCCCCAACGGCGGCAACGGCGGTGACGGCGGCGATGTCGTCGTCGCCGCGGTGGATGGGCTGAACACCCTCATCGACTATCGCTACCGCCGCCACTTCCGGGCGCGCAATGGCGAACCCGGCATGGGCAAGGAGCGCACCGGCGCCCGCGCCGACGACGTGATCCTGAAGGTGCCGGCCGGCACCCAGATCTACGATGCCGACGGGATGATCTTCCTTGCCGATCTGCTGCAGCCGGGCGATCAGACGATCGTCGCCCGGGGCGGTCGTGGCGGCCGCGGCAACGCCGTCTTCAAGTCGTCCACCAATCAGGCGCCGCGACGCGCCGACCCCGGCGCACCGGGGGAGGAGCGCTGGCTGGTGCTCCGCCTGAAGTTGCTGGCCGATGCCGGGCTGGTCGGGCTGCCGAACGCCGGCAAGTCGACACTGCTCGCCGCGGTCAGCCGGGCGCGGCCGAAGATCGCCGACTATCCGTTCACCACCCTGTGGCCCGCCCTCGGCGTCGTCGGCATCGGCGGCGGCAGCGGTCGCGCCGACGGCCGCGAGTTCGTGCTGGCCGACATTCCCGGTCTCATCGAGGGAGCGCACACCGGCGCCGGCCTCGGCACCCGCTTTCTCGGCCACGTGGAGCGTTGCCGCGTCCTCGTCCACCTGGTCGATGCCACCGCCGACGATCCAGTGACCAACTGGCGGATCATCCGCGACGAGTTGGCCGCTTACGGCGGCGGCCTCATGGGCAAGCCGGAGCTGGTCGCCCTCAACAAGATCGATGCGCTCAGCGAGGACGACATCGCTCGGCGCCGCCAGGCGCTCGCCGCCGTGGTCGGCGCGCCGGTATTCGCCATCTCCGGCGTCACCGGCGCCGGGCTGCCGCCACTGCTGGCCGCCGTCCTCGCCTGCATCGAGGCGGGACGCGCCGCCGACGCCCCGTCGTCGACGAAGCCCTGGGAGCCCGGCCGATGAGCCCGTTTCGGGACAGCAGCGATCTCGCCCTCAGCCGGCGGCTGGTGATCAAGATCGGCTCGGCGCTGCTGGTGGACGACGCGTCTGGCGACATCCGGCGCGACTGGCTCTGCGCGCTGGCCGACGACATCGCCGCCCTGAAGGCAGCCGGTCGCGACGTCGTCGTCGTCTCCTCGGGCGCCATCGCCGCCGGCCGCCGCCACCTGCGGTTCCCGGCCGGTCGGCTGCGCCTCGACGAGAAGCAGGCCGCCGCCGCCACCGGCATGATCCGCCTGGCGCACGCCTACCAGGACGCGCTCGCCCGCTTCGACATCACCGTCGCCCAGGTGCTGCTGACCCTGGACGATTCCGAAGATCGCCGCCGCTATATCAACGCGCGGGCGACACTGACGACGCTGCTGCAGCGAGGCGCGGTGCCGCTGATCAACGAGAACGATACGGTTGCCACCGACGAGATCCGCTTCGGCGACAACGACCGGCTGAGCGCCCGCGTCGCCGCCATGGTTTCCGCCGACACCCTGGTGCTCTTGTCGGACATCGACGGCCTCTACACCGCCGATCCGCGCAAGGACAAAGGCGCGCGGCTGATCCCGGAGGTGCGCGAGATCACGCCCGAGATCGAGGCGATGGCCGACACGACCCGGCCCGGCTTCGGCACCGGAGGCATGATCACCAAGCTGGAGGCGGCGCGGATCGCCCTTGCCGCCGGCTGCCGGATGGTGATCGCCGCCGGCGAGGGACTGCATCCGCTCGCCCGCATCGCCGACGGCGGCCGTTGCACCTGGTTTCTGCCGCCGCAGTCGCCCCGAGCCGCCCGCAAGCGCTGGATCGGTGGCACCTTGAAGCCGGCCGGCACCCTCGTCGTCGACGACGGCGCGGTGATGGCGCTGGCGCACGGCAAGAGCCTGTTGCCGGCCGGGGTCACCGCGGTGGAGGGGGAATTCGACAAGGGGGCGGCGGTGGTCATCCGGACGGCGGGGGGCGACATCCTCGGCCACGGCCTCGTCGGCTACGGCGCCGCCGACGCGCGCCGCATCATCGGCCACAAAACCCGTGAAATAGAGGATCGCCTCGGCTACCGTGGACGGGAAGAGCTGGTTCATCGGGATGATCTGGCGCTCGAGATGAAACGGACACGATGACTTCCCTTGCCGCCGACCGGCCGAAGGCCGAAACGACAGCCGCTTCCGGCGAGAGCCTCAAGCATCTGATGCACCACATCGGCACCTCGGCGCGGGCCGCCGCCGATGCCCTGGCCGTGGCCCCGAGCCAGGCGAAGGACCTGGCGCTGCGCGAGGCGGCGACGATCCTTCGCGACCGGACCCGCGACATCCTGGCCGCCAATGCCCGCGATGTGGCGGCCGGCGAACGGAAGGGACTGAGCGCGGCGCTGCTGGACCGGCTGGCGATGGATCCGGCGCGGATCGAGGCGATGGCCGCCGGGCTGGAGGCGATCGCGGCGCTGCCCGACCCGGTGGGGGAGGTGATCGCCGCCTGGGATCGGCCGAACGGCCTGCATATCGAGCGGGTGCGCACGCCGCTCGGCGTCATCGGCGTCATCTACGAGTCGCGGCCGAATGTCACCGCCGATGCCGGCGGCCTGTGCCTGAAGGCCGGCAACGCCGCCATCCTGCGCTGCGGCTCGGAGAGCTTCGCCACCTCGTCGGTGATCAACGAGTGCCTGGCGGTGGCGCTGGTCACCGCCGGCCTGCCGGAGACGAGCGTGCAGCTGGTGCCGACCCCCAACCGCGCCGCCGTCGGCGAGATGCTGAAGATGACCGGCATCATCGACGTCATCGTCCCCCGCGGCGGCCGCTCGCTGATCGAGCGCCTCGCCACAGAGAGCCGGGTGCCGCTGTTCCAGCACCTGGACGGCATCTGTCACACCTACATCCACGCCAAGGCCGATCCGGAGCTGGCTCGCAAGGTCGTCTTCAACGCCAAGATGCGGCGGCCGGGGATTTGCGGCGCGACCGAGACGCTGCTCGTCGATCGGGCGGTGGCGCCGACGGTCCTGCCGCCGATCCTCGATGACCTGATCGCCGCCGGCTGCGAAGTCCGCGGCGATGCCCTCTGCCGCGTTCTCGACCCCCGAGTGCAGCCGGCGAGCGAGCAGGACTGGGATACGGAGTATCTGGACAAGATCCTGGCGGTGAAGATCGTCGAAGGGCTGACGGCGGCCATCCAGCACATCCGGGTGCACTCCTCGCACCACACGGAAGCGATCCTCACCGAGGACGCCGCCGCCGCCGCCACCTTCGTCGACAACCTGGACTCGGCGATCCTGATGGTGAACGCGTCGACCCAGTTCGCCGACGGCGGCGAGTTCGGCATGGGCGCCGAGATCGGCATCGCCACCGGCAAGCTGCATGCCCGCGGCCCGGTGGGGGTCGAACAGCTGACCAGCTTCAAATACGTCGTCCGCGGCACCGGCCAATGCCGTCCGTGAGGCGGCACCCGTCGCCGCCCTCCCGGCAGGATGCGCGGCAAGTCTAGGGGCAGCGGTGGCGAAGCGGCGCATCGGCCTGCTGGGGGGCTCGTTCAATCCGGCGCATGCGGGACACCGCTACATCTCCGTGCAGGCGCTGCGGCGGCTGGCCCTGGACGAGGTCTGGTGGATGGTCTCGCCGCAAAATCCCCTCAAGCCCGCCACCGGCATGGCGCCGTTCGAGGAGCGGATGGCGCAGGCGGCCACGGTCGCCGATCACCCCCGCATCCGGGTCACCGACGTCGAGCGGCGCCTGGGCACCGTCTACACCGCCGACACTCTGCAAGCCCTGGTGCCCCGCTTCGCCCAGTGTCGCTTCGTCTGGCTGATGGGCGCCGACAATCTGGATCAGGTCTGGGAATGGAAGGACTGGCAGCGGATCTTCGCCGCCATTCCGATTGCAGTTTTCGCGAGGCCGCCTTACTCTCCTCGTATCCTGTCGGGGAAGGCGGCGAAACGTTTCGCTTCCCGGCGCATCGCGGAGACAAGGGCTCGTCATCTGGCAGACATGCAAGCACCGGCTTGGGTGTTCTTCCACAATCGGCCGCACACCGGATCGGCAACCCGCATCCGGGCCTTTCGCGCCGCCGAGGCGGCCTTGCCCGCGCCCTCGTCCGCCCCATCGGGGGTCCCCGATCCTCTCCCCGCCCCGCAGTCAGCAACAGCTTAGGAGATCACGGTCATCATCGTGCATGACATGACGCTAGCGAAATCCGACGGGATGCGTTCGTTGGTGACGGCGTCTCTCGACGACGACAAGGCGGAAGACATCGTCGTCATCGATCTCGCGGGCAAGACGACGATTGCCGACTACATGATCGTCGCTTCGGGAACCTCCAGCCGCCATATCGGCGCCATGGCCGATCACCTCATCGAGAAAATAAAGACGCAAGGCGAGGTGCGGGCGACGGTGGAGGGCGCCGGCCAATCCGACTGGGTGCTGATCGACGCCGGCGACGTGGTGGTTCACCTGTTCCGGCCGGAGGTGCGGGCGTTCTACGCCATCGAACGGCTGTGGGGAACGCCGCAAGCCTTCGCCGAGCGCAGCTTCATCGACGGCCGCATCCCCGCCGCCTGAGACACCGCGCGCGCCGGAGCGCTGATTGCCGGTTGCCAACTGCCGACCCGCGGTCGTGGCCGCGCCGGGGCGCGTCGGCGGGGCGAACTTGTACTGCCGGCGGGTTTGAAGCCAGCCGCCGAACTCGATACACTCCGCCTCCGCTCGGCCGGCCGCGAGTTTTCCATTCGGTCGGGATCATCACAAGCCGGTCAGGAGGGACGAGGAGCATGTCGGCGACACTCATTCTGCTGCGCCACGGGGAAAGCGAATGGAACTTGGCCAATCGCTTCACCGGCTGGATCGACGTCGATCTCAGCCCAAAGGGGGTTGAGGAAGCGAAGCGCGGCGGCCAGCAAATCAAGAACGAAGGCTTCAAGATCGATGTCTGCTTCACCTCGGTGTTGAAGCGGGCGATCCGCACCCTGTGGATCGCGCTCGACCAGATGGACCAGATGTGGGTTCCGGTCACCCGCGCCTGGCAGCTCAACGAGCGCCACTACGGCAGCCTGCAGGGGCTGAACAAGTCGGAGACGGCGAAGAAGTATGGTGAGGACCAGGTGAAGGTCTGGCGCCGCAGCTACGATATTCCGCCGCCGCCGCTGGATGCTAGCGATCCGACCCATCCGTACTTCGATCGCCGCTATGCCCACCTGGACCCGGTGGTGCTGCCGTCGACGGAGTCCCTCAAGATCACCCTCGACCGGGTCATGCCCTACTGGGCCAACGTCATCGTGCCGCACCTGAAGCGCGGCGAGACGGTAATGATCGCCGCCCACGGCAACAGCCTGCGGGCGCTGGTCAAGCATCTCAACAAGATTTCCGATCAGGACATCATCGAGCTCAACATCCCGACCGGTCTGCCGCGGGCCTACGAACTCGACGAGAACCTGCAAGTCATCTCCGACCGCTACCTGGCCGACGAGGAGCAGGTGAAGGCTGCTGCCGCCGCCGTCGCCGCGCAAGGCAAGGCCTAGACCGGCCGCCAAACGTCTGCGAAATGGAAGAGACCGGCGCGCGAACCGCCGCCGATCTCTTCCGTCGCGCCGCCCGGATGCAGCGGCGCGCCATCCCGGACGGCGCGACGTCTGTGGGTAATCCCTGCGGGACTCCCTTCGAGCGTGTCTCGGGTGAGGCCGGGACGTTCTATAGCTTTTTGACCTCTCTCAGCACGGTGGAGAGGGTCGAAAATGGCATCACCAGCGTTTGCGGGGTGTCTGCCAGCCGAGCTGCGCCATAGCCTGCGTACCAGGCGGCGGCCCGCTCGCTTTTGGCATCGATGATCAACATCACGCCGCCGATTTCGGCCGCGACCCGCAGGCAGCGCAGCCCCGCCGCGAGCAGGAGTTGGCCGCCGAGGCCCTGCCCCTGTTGGTTGATACGCGTCGCGAGGCGCGCGAGGCGGAACCCCGGCACCTCGTGCTGGGCGAGGCCGCGTCGGAGGGTTTCCGGTGTTCTTGCGTAGGTCAGCGACGCCGGCGCCAGGCTGTAAAAGCCGCAGATGGTCCTGCCGTCAGCATCGTCGATCGCAAGGAAGGTCTTCGCGGCGCCGAGATCATGACTCTGGCGGGCATAGCGCTGCAGGAATTCATTCAACTGAGCATCGCCGCAATCAAAGGCCTTGCGATCATGTTTTCTGGTGATCGCCTCCTCGTGCCAGACCGTCATCACAGGGATTCGGGTAGGGCCCTCGCCGCCGTACGCATCTTCTCGTTCGGGGCCGGCGGATTTTCCAGCAACTCCAGCACGCGCAGACTGTCCCGTTCCGACAGCTTCACATGTTCGGCCGCCTCGATGACGGCATCGGCCTCGCGCAGTGCCGTCCGCGTCACGAACTCCGTCAGATCCGTGTGCCGCAGCGCCGCCGCCCGGACGAGGCGCGCCTTGACCTCCGGCTTGACCCGAAGGTTCATTCTTTCACTTGTATCGACGGCAACTCTCGGCATGAGGGGCTCCCGAAACTTCTATGCACCCCAAAAACGTACATGAGCCCCAGCCGGAGGTCAATTCCATGTGCCTTGAAACCGTACAGGAGAGGTGCCTCCGCTCTCGCTCGCCAACCGAGACAAACCGCTCAAATCACGCAAGCCTTTGGTCACCGATGATCGTCGCCCGCTTGCCGCTTGTCACCCTGCATTCGGGGTACTAGCTACAGGCGAGGTCCATCAACGGGGAGGAGGCTGAGATGGCGGAAGGCGGACAATCGGCAGAGGATGTCGCCAGGGCGATCGCGGACGGCCATGCGACGGCCGTCGAGTTCCCGAGCATGGAGTTCGGAGAGGAGGCGCCGGTCGGCGCCGTCGCCCAGCGGATGCTGGACGGGCGTTTCGACAAGGCCTTCCTGATCAGCGAGATCGCCCGCTTCACCGGCGTCAGCGTCGAGTTGCCGGAGAAGCCCGGAAGGATCGTCGCCGTCATTCCCCAGCACGGCTACTGGAGTTCCGAGCTGACGCTGACCGATCAGGTATTCCGCACCGCCGGCTACGAGGTGGACTATGTCACCGCACGCGGCGAGCGGCCGTTCGTCTACGGCGTCAGCCTCGACACCAGCTTCCGGGATCAGGCGTGGAACGCTCGCCAGGTCTCGGCGGGCGAGGCCGGGCTGGGCGTCCGCTACAACGATCGGACGACGACCGAAGGCCAGCGACTGAACCAGCCGCGCAACCTGGACGCCTGGCTGCCGCCAACGCCGCGGCCGAAGGACGGCGAGGCGGCGCGGGAGCCATTCCGCCAGCGGCTGTTGGACGGGCTGCGGGAGGCGACCCAATACGCCGGCATGTTCATCGTCGGCGGTGCCGGCTCTTACATGGATTACGGCGGCAACACCTCGGTCCGGCCGCTGATCGAACTGCTGGCGGCGCTGGGGCGGCCGGTGGTCGCCATCTGCTTCGGCGTCGAGGTGCTCATCCAGGCCACCAATCCGACGACGAAGGTGCCGCTGATCTGGGGCCGTCTGGCCACCGGCCATTCGGAGCAGGACGACTACACCGACAACACGACCGACGTTCCGGTCGAGGGCGGCTACGGTCCCAACTACGGTTCGGCCACCATCACCCTCGAACAGATGATCAAGCAGTACACCGGGCCGGACGGGGGCTTCATCTCTAGGAACGGCAGCCCTTACATGGCGGTCGTCGACGCCCCGTTCATCACCGCGCGCACGACGCCCGACGGCTACCCGGCGGCGCTCCTGGCCCTGGCGCAGATGCACGGCGGCGGCCGGCTGCCGGCGAAGTACGTGGTGGACGGAGATGGCCTCGGCCATGAGCCGACCAGCGCCGAGATCCGCCGCGTCGGCGGCTGAAGTCGGCGCACGTAATCCGGCGGCGGCTCACGCGGAGGGAGGGCCGCCGCCGGGGTCGAGCCCGGGGTCGAGCATTGGCATGATCAACGGGTGCGGTTGGGAGGCGGCGGTGCCGGCGCTGCCGTAAGGGCGGGTGATGACCTCCAGCAGGTGCCCGTTCGGGTCCTCGAAATAGATCCCACGTCCATCGTCCCACCGGTTGATGGCATCGCGCCGCCGCCGTCCCGGATCGGCCCAGTAGGGCAATTGCCGCTCGCGGATGCGGGCGAAGATGCCGTCGAACTCGCCCTCGCTGACGAGGAAGGCATAGTGCTGCGAGGTGATTTCGCCCGACGTGCCGTATTCCTCCGCCTCCATGTAATCGAGGGAGGTGTCCCCCACCTGGACGACGGCGAATGGGCCGAGGACGGCCGGCGGCGGCAGGCCCAGCAGCTCGGTCAGGAACAGCGCGGACGCGTCGCGATCGTGGGCGACGATGATCGTGTGATTGAGGCGGACGGCCATGGCGGCGGTGCTCCTGGCGCCGGGTTACCCGTTGCTTTCATGTGGGAACGGCACCGGCGGTGCCCAGGGAAAACGAGGCTTTGCGCTGCCGAGTCTCCCCGGCGCGGCCGCATGCGGGGTGGGCGGCAAGCGGGGACGGTGGCCGGCCATCTGGGGTAATTATTGCGTGTTGCCGCTGGCGGCGCCTTTTGTGACATTTGACGCTGACGTGGTTGGGGGTGACGGAGAGGATGGATGCGAATGACCCGGGCCTTGGCCATACTGTTTGTTGTTCTTGCCTTTCTCTTCGGCCACGGCGATCCCGCTGGTGCGCAAGCCCAGGGCGTGCAAGCCCAGCAGGGCGCGCAAGCCCAGGGTTCTCAGCAAGGGGAGGACGCGCAATCCCAGGGTTCGCGATCTCACCGTACGCACTCTCGGCGAGCCCGATCCCAGGGCGCACAAGGGGCGCAAGCCCAGGGTGCCCAATCGCAAGGAGCGCAGACTCGGGGCACGCAGCCTCAGGGCGTCCCGGCTCGGGGCGCGCAAGCCGAGGAGACCCTGCGCGATCGGGTCAACCAGGGCACCGTTGCCATCATGTCGGGCGGGGTGAACGGCACCTACATCCGCATCGCCAGCGATCTCGCCGCCGTTCTCGACAAGCCGAACCAGTTGCGCATCTTGCCCTTTCTCGGCAAAGGGTCGGTGCAGAACATCAGCGACCTGCTCTACCTGCGCGGCGTCGACCTCGCCATCGTCCAGTCGGACGTGCTGAGCTACATGCGCAAGCAGAACCTCTATCCCAATATCGCCCAGCGCATCCGCTACATCACCAAGCTGTATAACGAGGAAGTCCATGTCCTGGCCCGCCAGGATATCGGCGCGTTAGCCGATCTTGCCGGCAAGAAGGTGAACGTGGACGTGGCCGGCAGCGGCACCGCGATCACCGCGCAAACCCTCTTCGATGCCATCGGCCTCAAGGTCGACGCCACCAACTTCGATCAGGCGCTGGCGCTGGAGAAGTTGAAGAGCGGCGAGATCGCGGCGATGGTCTACGTCTCCGGCAAGCCGACCGACTTGTTCCGCAAGATCGATCCGGGCAGCAACCTGCGCTTCGTGCCGGTGCCGCCGACGCCGGACCTGCTGCAGACCTATCTGCCGTCCCTCATCACCCACGAGGACTATCCGGGGCTGATCGAGACCGGTCAGTCCGTCGACACCGTGGCCGTCGGCGCGGTGCTGGCGGTGTACAACTGGGACCCGAAGAACGAGCGCTACCGGAACGTCGCCGCCTTCGTCGAGGCATTCTTCAACAATTTCGAGGAGTTCCTGAAGCCGCCCCGCCATCCGAAATGGCAGGAAGTGAACTTGGCGGCGGAAATTCCCGGCTGGACGCGGTTTCAGCCGGCGGAGGACTGGCTGGACCGGCAGCCGAAGACCACCGGCGCCGGCTATGACATCGCGCTAAAGAATTCGTTCGAGGATTTTCTCGCCTTCATGACTGCGGCGGAAGGGGGCAAGTCGGCTGCCGACTCCCATAACCGGGAGGCGCTGTTCGCCCGCTTCCTGGAATGGCGCCAGCGGCAGCAGGCGCAGGCGACGTCGCAGCCGCTCACCATCCTGACCGGCAGCACCAGCGGCGTTTACTACCCGCTCGGCAATGCCCTCGCCGGCATCGCCCAACGGGTGCTTCCGGACGCGACGGTGAGCGTGCAGGCGACGCAGGGCTCGGTGCAGAACCTCAACCTGCTACAGGTCGGCCGCGGCGAGGTGGCGTTCGCACTCGCCGACTCGGTGGGGCTCGGCTGGAAGGGGGAGACCGAAGCCGGCTTCCCGGCGAGGCTGGACAAGATCCGCACCATCGCCTCCATCTATCCCAATTACATTCAGATCGTCGCCACCAAGGACTCCGGCATCCAGACGCTGGCCGACCTGAAAGGAAAGCGGGTGTCCGTCGGTGCGCCGCGTTCCGGCACCGAGATCAACGCCCGGCGGGTGTTCCAGGCGGCGGGGCTCACCTACGAGATGATGGCGGTGGAATATCTGCCGTTCGGCGACTCGGTGGCGATGATGAAGGATGGTCAGCTGGACGCCACCCTGCAGTCGGCCGGGCTCGGGGTCGCCTCGATCCGCGATCTGGCCAATGGGGTGCCGATCACCGTCGTCCCGATCCCCCCCGGCGTCATCGCCAAGATCGGCGACAAGGCCTTTCTTTCTGCGGCGATCCCCGCCGGTACCTATAAGGGACAGGATCAGGAGGTGATGACGGCGGCGATCAGCAATCTGCTGATGACCCGCGAAGGGGTTTCGGCCGACACCGTCTATGCGCTGACCAAGGGCATGTTCGAGAACCTGGGCGAGATGGTCGCCGCGCACGGCGCCGCCAAGGGCATCTCACTCCGGTCGGCGGCGCTGGGCTCGCCGGTGCCGTTGCACCCCGGTGCGGAGCGCTTCTATCGCGAAAAGGGCGTCCTGCAGTAAGGGTCGTCCGCCGGGCGGCTCCCGCCACCCGACGGACGGTCTCGTCTACCAGAGCGGCGGCACCAGTTGCCGGTTCCAGGCGGCCAGCCTGGTCTCCAGGGTGGTGGCGGTGCTGTCCTCGCGGGAGAGGAGGTCCGCCGACTCGTCGGGGTCGGTGGCGAGATCGTACATTTTCTCGTCGTTGTCCTTCGGCTCGATCAGCTTCCAGCGTGCGACGCGAACCGCAGCGCTTCCCTTTCGCCGCCAGAAAAGGGCGTCGTGGGGCTGGCCCTGGTTTGTGCCGCGCAGGTAGGGGAGAAGATTGACGCCGTCCAGCGGCTTGGTGGCGGGGTTGGCGCCGGCGACGGCGGCCGCCGTCGGCAGGATATCCAGGGAGATGATCGGCCGGTCGTCGCTCCTGCCCGCGGGCAACGTCCCCGGCCAGCGGAGAAAGAAGGGGATGCGGACGCCGCCTTCGTACAGGGATGCCTTGCCGTTCTTCAGCGGCGCATTGGAGCCGCCGTACGTCTTGTTGGCGCCGTTGTCGCTGAGGAAAACGACCAGTGTTCGCCGCTCCAGGTTGTTCTCGGCGAGGGTATCGGCGACATGGCCGATGGCGTCGTCGAGGGCGCTGACCATCGCCGCATAGGTGCGCCTCGTCGGATCGGCGATGTTGGCGAAGCGGGCCAGGTAGCCCGGCGGCGCCTGCATCGGTGTGTGCGGCGCATTGAAGGCGAGGTAGAGAAAGAACGGTTCATTGCGGTGGCGTTTGACGAAATCCGCCGCTTCGTCGCCGAAGGCATTGGTCAGATAGCGGGTTTCCTTCACCGGAACCCCGTTGCGCTCGATCTGGGAGGCGCGGCCGGGCAGGTAGTCGTGCATGCCGCCGAGGAAGCCGAAGAATTCGTCGAATCCGCGCCGGTTGGGGTGAAACACCGGCGCCTGGCCCAGGTGCCACTTGCCGATGGCGCCGGTGGCATAGCCGGCCGCCTTCATCACGTCGCCGATGGTTTTTTCCGCAACCGGCAGCCCCAGATTGTTGTTGCCCGGCTCTTCCGGGATGTTGTTCTCGTGGCCGAACCGTTGGGGATAGCGCCCGGTCATCAATCCGGCGCGCGACGGGCTGCACACCGATGCGGCCACGTAGCCCTCGGTAGCGACGACGCCGCTCTTGGCCAGGGCGTCGAGGCGCGGCGTACGGAGGTCGCGGCCGCCGTTGAAGCCCACATCGCCGTAGCCCAGGTCGTCGGCGACGATGACGATCACGTTCGGGCGAGCGGCCGCCGCCGCCGCCAATTCGGCCGCCGGTTCAGCCGCCGCCGGCGCGGTGGCGAGACCCGCCGTCAGGGCGCCGACGAGGGCGAGCCATGGCCTCGACGATGACGAGGACGGGGCGGGTTTACGCATCAGGCGGACACGGAGACGGGCCGACAGGACCCCAAGCGGGCGCATGAGGGTGCCGCGCCGCGCGTTTTTTCTGTGTGCGCTCGATCTTGCGGTTGCGGTCGATGGCCGTCGGGAGAGCCGAGGTCTCATATCCAAGTTCTCCAATAGGGATAATCGTGATTTGGATAAGTGCGATTCCGTCGGCGGTCAACCGTCATCATGGAAATTGCTGTCGGGACGCCGCGCGACTGTGGGCGAGAAGCCTCACCGGGCGGGGGCGGCGGCGCCGCTCGCGCCGGCGCGGCCTTGCGGGAGAAAAGGGGTCGGCCGAACGGTCGGGCCCCGGTTGCCGCCGCCAATCCAATGCCGATATCTGCTCGACGTAAGTACTTTGAGGCTGGGTGCCGCCGATCCCGGATCCCCGATCCTGGTCTCTGGCGGCGGTGGTCAGCAGGGCAGCGACGGTGGGTGAAGGGTCCTCGGATGGATATCCCCAGAGCGGAGACGCCGACAGGGCCGGAGCCGGAAGCCAAGCCCGCGCCGGGGCCAGGGCCGGAAACGGCGGAGGTGCGGGCGATCGTCGATCACGCCATCGACCGCTACATCGCCGCCCGCCACGAGAAGGTGGCCGCCTTCGTCGATGCCAACTACAGCCTGCTCGGTTCGCTGCGCCTGCATCGCAAGGCGTTCGGTTTCGACCTGCTGCGCGCGCCTGCCAACGTGGCGCTGGCGGTCCCTTATCTCGCCTCGCAGGCGGCGGCGGCCGGATTGGAGGCAGCCGGCGCCGAGCGCATGGCCGGGCGACTGCGGCGGCAGGCGTTCTTTTTCGACACCGACGTCGCCGGCGAGCTGACCTGGCGGCTGCATACGGATCTGTTGGAACTGCCCTACGAGGACGGCCGCCGGCGATCGGACCACGATGCGCTCGCCGCCGAGATCCTGCGCGAAGGCCGGGTGGCCGACGCGGTGGAGACCCTGGATGCGGCCCTTTGCCGCGCGCGCGGCGATGGGGCGATCCGCGCCCGGCTGCAGGAAAAGATCGACACCTACCTGCTGTCCCGCTCCGCCGCCGCCGAACTCGCCCACAACTTGATGCTGGCCGGTGCCGGCGCCACCTTGTTCAAGCAGCTGACGCCGGGTGCGCTGTCCCTGGGGCCGGTGCTGGCCGCCGCCGTCGCCCAGCAGGCCGCCATCGCCAGCTTTCCCTTCGGCGCCGCCGCCGGCGGCGTGTGGTACGGCCTGTTCACCGCCGCACCGTCCACCGCCCTGGTCGCCGGGACGACCGGCGCGCTCCTCGGCGTCGGCGCCATCGTCACCGCCTTCGCCGGGGTGCTGACCGATCCCCTGCAGAACGCCTTCGGCGTCCATCGCCGGCGGCTGCATCGCCTCATCGACGCCCTCGGCGCCGAGCTGAAGGGCGGCGAGCAGGCGTTTCGGGTGCACGACCACTACGCCGCCCGCATCTTCGATCTCGTCGATCTGGCGCGGCTCGCCCACCAAATCGTCCGCTGACAACGTGGCCAGCGGCTCAGAACACGGGTGCACGCGCTAAGGGCAGGACACACCGTGCATGACGCGGCTGCCTAAAACGCCGTCGCTTCCTGGCGCGTCCCACAAAACGAACGCGCTGCCGCCACCGGCGGCAATTTGCGTTCCGGATGCAGCGAAGCGACCTTTCCAAACGACGGCCTGCGAAATCCTTAGATTTGGAGACCACGCGAAGCCTTGGCTGGCTACTTTGCGAGTGTAGAAGATATTGTGGCGCTCTGGCGTTATTCTGTCGTCCGGCCAAGCCACATGGACCACCCCTCTCTCTCCACAGTTCTGCACAGCGAGGACCGGAAGTCCCTGAGTGGCCTCAACAGGATCGTCGTTAAGCCGGACTGGGGCGGCCCATTTGGTGTAGGGCGGGGCACTCCATTCATAGAGGACGTCCCCATTTCCGGGTAGGGGGCCTCGGTACACAAGATGTGCCGTCCCCTTCGGCCCGATCGCGATGTCACCGATGTTCTGCCACAGCGCCATATCCTTTACCTCGCGAACGGTGGTGAATGTGGCGCCGAAGTCGCGAGACGCGAGAATAGCGAACGTCCCTTCGGTCTCCCCTCCGCCGTCATAGGTCGCGTAAAATGCAACCACGTCGCCGTTCAACCCCCCAGCGAGCCTGAGGTCACAGTGAATGTCGACCCAGTCGTCGTAACCAGACCAACAGAGCTCAGGACCTCTAGTCCAGGTTTTGCCACCATTAGAAGAGGTATATAAAATTATTGGTGTATGAACCGAACTGTATTCATCATCGTCTTGCCGGATACGCTCGGCAATAGCGAGATAAATACGGCTGGCGTTTTCAGCCGTACGCGGAGTTGCCATCGCCTCCACAGTGAACGTGTGGAGATAACCATACGTATCGATATATGCGGAAAGGATCGTCCTGGGCGGCTGCCAGGTTGAACCATCGTTATGGGAAATAACAAAGAGGATATCGCCCTCTCCGTCGTCATACGCGGCATAAGTTTGGCGGCCGTTCGGCGAATAGGATACGCGAACATCCGCGTGGGGGTTCACAGGGGGTGACAGTGCCACAGGGACCGCCCAGCTTTTCCCGCCATCGGCGCTCGACTTTGCCCAGTAACCGTCTTCCTGTGCGTACGCCACAACCAAGCGTCGCGGTTGCCGGGGATGGATGGCGAGCGCGGGCGCCCATCCCCCCTTTACGACCATGAGGTCAGGCCGGTCTTGGGGAGGTCTGACCGCCAGCTCGCTTACGGTCCCGAATGGGGGATTTGGCCCATCCGTCGACACCACGGTCTTATCGTCTGCGCCCAACTGGGAGCCGATCATCATCGCCGCTCCAACAAGCGGGCCCACCACGGAGATTCGTATGATTGTCATCGCCGTCCCCCTCGAAGACAGACTATCCTTTAGAGTCTAGAGGGTTGGCGAAAGGCGCGGGCGCGCCGATTTTGAGGATCAGGCATGAGAAAATTCGCGCCATCGGATTGGCTCGGCGCGTTGATCGAGTGCCCATTAACAGGGTCCGCCGGACGTTCCCTTACGGAGCCGGCGGCGGCATATTGGCGACGCATCGGACCGGACCGGACGAAGGAGTCGTTCAGACATGCAGGAGACCGTGACCCATCCTTTTGAACCCGAAACGACATCGGCGCCGACGCCGGAGCTAGCCGGCAAAACGATCGCCGTTCCGGAGACTCGCGAACTCGACGTGCTGGCGCAACTCTTCCAGCAGCGGGGGGCGCTCGTCCTGCGCTGCCCGCTGGTGTCGATCCTCGATGCGCCGGATCCGAAGCCAATCGAGGGTTGGCTGCACCGCTTCGTCGCCGACGGCTGCGACGATCTGGTGATCTTCACCGGCGAAGGCCTGCGGCGTCTTCTCCGTTTTGCCGAACGCATCGACCTGCGCGAGGCGTTCGTCGCCGCGCTCGGGCGGGTGCGCAAGGTCACCCGCGGGCCGAAACCGGTGCGAGCGCTGCGGGAGATCGGGCTCGCCGCCGATGTGCAGGCGTCGACGCCGACCACCGATGGGGTGATCGCCGCCCTCGGCGGGTTCGATCTCAAGGGGCGGACGGTCGGCGTCCAGCTTTACGGCGGCGAGCCCAATCCGCCGCTGATGGACTTCCTCACCAACGCCGGCGCCATCATCGACCTGGTCGCTCCCTACGTCTATGCCTCCAACATCGACGACGAACGGGTCGGCGATCTGATCGCGCGCCTCGCCGAGGGGGGCGTCGACGTCATCGCCTTCACCAGCGCCTCCCAGGTGCGGCGGCTGTGGGACGTGGCCCGCCAGCGGCGGCTGGAGGAGGCGCTGCGGGCCGGACTCGCCCACACGGTGGTGGCGGCGGTCGGCCCGGTGGCGGCAGCCGAAGCGAGCCGGTTCGGGATGAATCCCGCCATCATGCCCACACGGGTGCCGTCCATGAAGCCGCTGGTCAACGCGGTGGCGGCGGCGATGCAGGCCCGCAGATGAGCGCGCGCCGGAGGGAGCTGCTGGCGCGCGTCCGAGGAGGACGTGGCGATGGTGAATGAACTCACCGGCAAGGGCTGCACCCCCTGTCGGGGCGGCCTGCCGCCGCTGGGGGCCGACGAGGCGCGGCGCTATCTGGCCGAGACCCCCGACTGGCGGCTGGATGCCGCCGCGACCCGTATCGAGCGCCACGTTCGCTTCGCCGATTTCGGCCAAGCCCTCGCCTTCGTCAATCAGGTGGGGGCGCTGGCGGAAGCGGAGGGCCATCACCCCGATATCTGCTTCGGCTGGGGCTACTGCACGCTGGTGCTCTACACCCACAAGATCAACGGCCTGCACGAAAACGATTTTATTCTCGCCGCCAAGATCGACGCCCTGCTGTCGGGCGGTTAGCCGATCCGTCGACCCCGCAACGGCGCCGGGCCCCCGTCCGTCTTTGGGCCATCGTCTTTGGACCATCGGCCGGCGACGCCGGTTCCGCGGCGCTCCCTTGATCGGCGAGCGGAAGCAGGCGATATCATCGGCGAATGGATCGCGTTCGCTTTGGCGAAAAGCTGCAAGCCGTCACGGCCCGATCCGCCCGCGTCCCCGGTGTCACCGGCGATGGGCGGACGATCTCCGTATCCAAGGTCCTGCAACCGAAAGGGTGAGAATGCGTGCGCGTACTCTGGTGACGGCGACGGCGGTGGTCGCGCTCGCGTCAGCGTTGGCGCTGGCGGAAGACAAGTCGGCCAAGAACGAGAAGGCGAAGAACGCAGAGACCTACGAGCTCCTGGACCTGTTCGGCGACGTCTTCGAACGGGTGCGCAGCGATTATGTGGAAGAGACCACCGATGAGCAGTTGATCGAGGCGGCCGTCAACGGCATGCTGACTGCGCTAGACCCCCATTCGGGGTATATGAATGCCAAGCGTTTCGACGACATGAAGGTGCAAACGCAAGGCCAGTTCGGCGGTCTCGGCCTGGAAGTCACCATGGACGGCGGCATCGTCAAGGTCATCTCGCCTATCGACGACACGCCCGCCTATGCCGCCGGCCTGCATCCGGGCGACCTGATCACCCACATCGACGGTGAGCAGGTGCAGGGCATGCAGTTGCCGGAAGCGGTGGACAAGATGCGGGGCGCCGTCGGCAGCACCGTCCGCCTGACCATCCGCCGCGGCGCCGAGGAACCCTTCGACGTGACGCTGACCCGCGCCGTGATCAAGATCAAGTCGGTGCGCTCGCGCCTCGACGGCAAGGTCGGCATCATCCGCATCTCGTCGTTCAGCGAGCAGACGGAAGCCGGGGTAACGGACGCGGTGCAGAAGCTGAAGGCGGAGGCGAAAGGACCGCTGCAGGGACTGGTCCTCGATCTCCGCAACAATCCGGGCGGCCTGCTGGCGCAGGCGGTGGCCGTCTCCGACGCCTTCCTGGAACGGGGCGAAATCGTGTCCACCCGTTCGCGCAAGCCCGACGAGAGCCAGCGCTACAACGCCCGGGCCGGCGACATCGCCGGCGGCATCCCCATCGTCATCCTGATCAACGGCGGCAGTGCGTCCGCGGCGGAGATCGTCGCCGGCGCCCTGCAGGACCAGCACCGGGCGATCCTTCTCGGTACCCGATCGTTCGGCAAGGGCTCGGTGCAGACGATCATTCCGCTCGCTGGCCACGGCGCCATGCGGCTGACGACCGCCCGCTACTACACGCCGTCCGGTCGCTCGATCCAGGCGGTGGGCATCGATCCCGACATCGTCGTCGAGCAGGCGCGCATCGAGACCATGGAGGCGGCACGGCAGCGGCGCGAGGCCGATCTGCCGGGGGCGCTCCGCCATGAGGACGGGGCGCCGGCCAACCCGGCCGCCCCGGGGGCGTCCCCACAAACGTCGCCATCGCCGGCACCTTCGTCCACCCCGTCGCCGTCGTCTTCGCCGGTGCCGCCGTCTTCGGTGCCGTCGGACGATGATGAGGGCGCCGAGGCGGCGGGGACCAAGAGCGATTACCAGTTGCTGCGTGCCCTCGATCTCGTTCGCGGTCTGGCCTTGTTTCAGGAGCGGACCGCCGCCACCGGCAACTGAGGCGGGCGCGGTCGAGGATGGTGCGGGCGGTGCGAGGCAACATCGGCGGCGTCCTCCGGCGTTGGCGGTTGGCGATCGGCGCGGCGGCATCGCGGGTCACCGCGCCGCTCGCGGGGTGGCGTTCCCTCCTCGGCCCGCGGCCGATCGTCGGTCTCGCCGTCGGGGCGGTCGTCCTCGCCGCGATCGCCGCCGGCGTGTTCCTCATGCTCGGGCATCAAGCGGCGGAACCGCGTGACGGCAGCGTCGCCGCCGGCGTACCGTTGCCGACGGCGGCCGGGAGACAGCCCCCAGATGCACCTAAGGACAATGAGCCCGCCGACGATGCCGCGATCGATGCGATCGCCAGGACGAGGCCGACGCCCGATGGCCGGCTGAACGTGCCGGCGACGACGGCGGACGCCTTTGCCGCCATTCCGCCGGTGCGCCAGTTGCTGGCACTGGCCGAGAGCGCCGAGCCGGCGTTGCTGGAACGGGGCGACGACGGTCTTCTGCTGCCGCGGCCGGGCGCCGACGGCCGGATCCCCTGGCGCACCTACGCCCGGCCGTTCGATCGCAGCGACGATCGTCCGCGGGTGGTCATCGTCGTCGCCGGCTTGGGCCTGAGTGCCGCCGCCACCGACGCCGCCATCGAGCGAATGCCGGGGGAGGTCGGCCTGGCGTTCGTGCCAACGGCCAACGATCTCGCCTCCCAATTGCACGCGGCGCGACGCTTCGGGCACGAGACGCTGGCGCTGTTGCCGCTGGAGTCGGCGGATTTCCCGTTCGAGGATGCGGGTCCGGAGATGCTGCAATCCGCGGCGACGGCGGCGGAAAACCTGCAGCGGCTGAACACGGCGCTGGCGGCGACGCCGGCCTCCGTCGGCGTGCTGGCGATCGGTGGCACCCGCTTCGCGCGTGCCGAAGCGGCGGTGCAGCCGGTGTTGAGCGCGCTTGCCGCCCGCGGCCTGCTGCTCGCCGATGCCAGCGGCGGCGGCGCGGCCCTGCTCGCCGCCGAGGCCGCACGGCTGGAGGTGCCGCGGGTGCTGATCGATTTCGTTCTTGACGAGACGCTGGACGCGCCCTCCATCGACGCCAGGCTCGCCGAGCTGGAGGCCCATGCCCGTCGCCATCATGTCGCCGTCGGCCTCGCCCGGCCGCTGCCGCTTTCGCTGGCGCGCATCCGCGCCTGGGCTGCGGGGCTGGAGGAGAAGCGGCTGGTGCTGGCGCCGGTGACGGCGGTCGTCGACAGCCAGTTTCGGACCGAAACGGGGGCCGGCCGCTGACGGATGGATGTGCCGATCGGCGGCAACGGCCAAACAGGGGGAGACACGGATGGGTAAGAACAAGAAGAAGAACAAAAAGCTGCCCTATCGTCGCGGCGTCGGCGCCGTTCTGTTCAACCAGGCCGGACTCGTCTTCGTCGCCAAGCGGATCGATACCCCGGGCGAGGCCTGGCAACTGCCGCAAGGTGGCATCGACGGCGACGAGAAGCCGCGGGCGGCGGTGCTTCGGGAACTCGCCGAGGAGATCGGCACCGCCGACGCCGACATCCTGGCGAAAACGCCCTGGTTGACCTACGATCTGCCGGCGGAGTTGGCGGGGCGGGTGTGGGGCGGTCGCTATCGCGGCCAGAAGCAGCGCTGGTTCGCCCTCGGCTTCCGCGGCACCGATGCCGACATTCGTCTCGATGCCACGCCGCATCCGGAGTTCGATGCTTGGCGGTGGGCGCCCCTGGAAAGCCTGCCGCCGCTGGCGGTGCCGTTCAAGCGGGAGCTTTACCAGACGCTGGTCACCGAATTCACCCCGGTCGTTGCCCGCTGGGCCGCCCGTTTCCCCACCCGTTTGGCCGACGACTGAGCGGGCGACGGGACTCGATGACGCCCGCGATTAGCTTGCGGACGATCGCGCTGCGATTACTTGCTATTGCCGCCCCACCGGCTACATGGTCGAAACGATGCTGGAAATCGAAGACACGCCGTCCGTAGCCCCACCGGCCCCGTCGTCGTCGGCGACCGATCCCGACCTCATCGCCGCGGCCATCGCCCCGGTCGTCCTGGTGACCGGCGCCGCGCGGCGGATCGGTCGCGCCATCGCCCTCGATCTGGCGGCGCACGGCTGGGCGGTCGCCGTGCATCACAACGCGTCCGCCGAGGCGGCGGCCGATGTGGTCGAGACGATCCTCGACGCCGGTGGCCGGGCGGTGGCGCTGCCCTGCGACCTGAGCCGCGATAGGGAGACGGAAGCCCTGATCGATGCGGCGACCCTGGCGCTGGGGCCGGTCACCGGTCTCGTCAACAATGCCTCGGTGTTCGAGCACGACGCCCTCGCCACGGTGACCCGCAGCACCTGGGACCTCCACCAGCAGGTCAATCTCTGGGCGCCGCTGCTGCTCACCCAGAAATTCGCCCGGGCGCTGCCGGAAGGGGCCAGCGGTAACGTCGTCAACCTGATCGACCAGCGGGTATGGAATCTGACGCCCCAGTTCGTGTCCTACACGGTGAGCAAGGCCGGGCTATGGACGCTGACGCGGACGCTGGCCATGGCGCTGGCGCCCGCCATCCGCGTCAATGCCGTCGGCCCCGGTCCGGTGCTGCCCTCCAGCCGGCAGAGCGAGGAGCATTTCCGCCGCCAGTGGGCGGGGGTGGCGCTGGCGCGGCCGGTGCAGCCGGAGGAGATCTGCGCCGCCGTTCGCTTCCTCTTGGAATCGCCGTCGATCACCGGCCAGATGATCGCCGTCGATGCCGGTCAGCACCTGGGCTCCGCCCATCGCTATCGGGACGAGGGGGGCGCCGAATGAGCCGGCGGCCCGTCGCCGACCCCCAGGCACCGGGGACGCCGGCGCCGACGTCAACGTCATCACCATCGCGGCGGATCGCCGATGCCCGTAACGCCATTCGCCACGTCTTCATCCGCGATCTGATCCTCGCCTGCCACATCGGCGTCCATCGGCACGAGGAAACGGCGGCGCAACGGGTTCGCATCAACCTCGACCTGGCCGTGCGCGAGGACGCCCAGTTGCGGGACGACCTCAACAACGTCGTCTGCTATGAGCGGATCGGCAACGGCGTCCGCGCCATCGTCGCCAGCCGCCATATCCGCCTGGTGGAGACGCTGGCAGAGGAGATCGCGGCGATGTGCCTCGGCGACGGGCGCATCCGCTCGGTGCGTGTCTGCGTCGAAAAGCTCGACGCCTTTGCCGACGCGGCCAGTGTCGGCGTCGAGATCGAGCGGTTTCCCGATCCGCGATAAAAAGCGTTGCCGGTTGCTGCTACGCAGCAGGTGATGGCGATTGTACACAGGGGAGGAGGTGAACGGCGCGATAACCCCATATGGGTTGATTCATCGCCGGTGTTCCCCAAATGCTCGTCCGTTGGATCGAAAAACGATGGGTAATCAGGATGTTAAAGCGCGGCGGGGGCGGTCGCCAGCGACCGCCTGCGACCGCCACGCATCCCCACCCCCGCAAATGAGATGGTGTATCAACAACGTTGTCCACAGGGGATTCCCTGACGGGGAATCCCGGATCCCAGCCTCTGGCGCCGGCAGCGATTGACCCGCCGGGGGGCTGCGGGCACATAAAGAGCATGAAACAAAATATCCTCGGCGCGGACCCCGGAGCGGCCGCCGGCCAGGAAGGGGAGTCTGCGCCCGCGGAGGAGGTCGCCTCGACGGGGGCGGTCCCGGACCCGGCGGCCGTGCCGCCGGAGGTGGCGCCGCCGACGCGGGGGACGGCCCTGATCGCGGCGGTGTTGCCGACGCTGCCGGGGGCGCCGGGCGTCTACCGGATGCTGGACGGCAAAGGCAACGTCCTCTACGTGGGCAAGGCGCGCAGCCTGAAGAAGCGGGTGGCGAGCTATCTGCAGGCGCCCCGTCTCAGCCCGCGGCTGCATCGGATGGTCGCCGACACCCAGGCGATGGAGTTCGTCACCACCCATACGGAGGCGGAGGCGCTGCTGCTGGAGGCGAACCTGATCAAACGCCTCAAGCCCCGCTACAACATTCTCCTGCGCGACGACAAGTCATTCCCGTCCATTCTCGTCACCGCCGACCATCCGTTCCCGCAGGTGCTCAAGCACCGCGGTGCCCAGGCGCGGCCGGGGAGTTACTTCGGCCCGTTCGCGTCGGGCTGGGCGGTCAACAAGACCCTGGCGACGCTGCAGCGGGCGTTTCTTCTGCGCACCTGCTCCGATGGGATTTTCGCCGCCCGGACCCGACCGTGCCTGCTGCATCAGATCAAGCGCTGCGCGGCGCCATGCGTCGGCTACATCGACGAGGCGGCCTATGGCGCCCTGGTCGGAGAGGCGCGGGCGTTCCTGTCCGGCGACAGCCGCCGCATCCAGGAAGACCTGGCGCGGCGCATGGAGGAGGCGAGCCGCGGCCTCGATTTCGAGGAGGCGGCCAAGCTGCGCGACCGCATCCGGGCGCTGACCGCGGTGCAGGCGCACCAGGAGGTCAACCTGGACGGCCTCGGCGATGCCGACGTCTTTGCCCTGCATCAGGCGGGAGGCGCGGCCTGCGTGCAGGCGTTCTTCTTCCGCGGCGGCTGCAACTACGGCACCCGCGCCTATTTCCCCGACCGGGCCGCCGGCGAGGAGCCGGGCGCGGTGCTGGAAGCCTTCCTCACCCAGTTTTACGCCGACCGGGAGCCGCCGCCCTGCATCCTGATCAGCCATCCGACTCCGGAGCCGGCGCTGGTGGCGGAAGCGCTGTCGGTGCGCGCCGGCCGCAAGGTGACGTTGGCGGTGCCGCAGCGGGGCGCCAAGCTGCAACTGGTGCGTAATGCCGGCGACAATGCCCGCGATGCGCTGGCGCGGCGACTAGCGGAGAGCGCCAGCCAGCAGCGACTGCTTGCGGAGGTGGCGAAGCTGTTCGGGCTCGACGGTCCGCCGCGGCGCATCGAGGTCTATGACAACAGCCACGTCCGCGGCAGCGACCCCTACGGCGCGATGATCGTCGCCGGCCCCGAGGGCTGGATCAAGAACGCCTATCGCAAATTCATCATCCGCGGCGACATCGCCCCCGGCGACGACTATGCGATGATGCGCGAAGTGCTGCGCCGGCGCTTCGCCCGCGCCATCACCCAGGACCCGGAGCGGACTAGCGGCGACTGGCCCGACCTGGTGCTGATCGACGGCGGTGCCGGCCAGCTGCAGGCGGCGCGTCAGGTGCTGGCCGATCTCGGCATCGGCGTCGGGACCGGCGTCGGCGCCGGCGGCGTGGCGCTGGCGGCCATCGCCAAAGGCCCGCAGCGGGACGCCGGACGCGAGCGCATCTTCCGCCCCGACCGGGAGCCGTTGTCGCCCGATCCGCGCGATCCGGTGCTCTATTTCCTGCAGCGGCTACGCGACGAGGCGCACCGCTTCGCCATCGGCACCCACCGGGCCAAGCGCTCCGTCGGCCTGGTCCGCTCGGCGCTTGACGAGATCCCCAGCATCGGCGCCTCGCGCAAGAAGGCGCTCCTCCACCACTTCGGCTCAGCGAAAGCGGTGGCAGCGGCGGGCATCGCCGACCTGGAGACGGCGCCCGGGATCAGTCGCTCGATCGCGCGTAAAATCTATGATTGGTTTCACGCCGGGCAATAGGCGGCTACAATAAACAGATCCAGCGCCGATTTTTGATCAGTGAGCAGCCCACGAGCCGGATGCGCCGATGGAACGAAACCTGCCGAACGCGCTGACCCTATCGCGCATCCTGGCCGCGGCGGTGGTCTGTGTGTTGCTCGCCGTCGACACGCAGCTCGGCGACGTGCTGGCGCTGGCAACCTACATCTACGCCTGCGTCACCGATTTCCTCGACGGCTATCTGGCGCGCAGCCGCCATCAGCAATCCCACTTCGGCCGCATGCTGGACCCGATCGCCGACAAGCTGCTGGTCGCCTCGGTGCTGCTGATGCTGGTCGCCGTCGGTCGGCTGACCGGCCTGCAACTGCTGCCGGCGCTGGTCATCCTCTGGCGGGAGATCCTGGTCTCCGGCCTGCGGGAGTATCTGGCCGAGCTGCGGGTCGGCGTTCCGGTGACCCGGCTGGCCAAGTGGAAGACGACGCTGCAATTGACCGCCCTCGGCTTCCTGGTCATCGGCGACACCCTGCCCATCGACCGCGGCTGGACGGCGAGCCACGTCGGCATCGTCGGCCTGTGGATCGCCGCCTTGCTCACCGTCGTCACCGGCTATGACTATCTGCGCGCGGGCTTCACCCATCTCGGCGGCGACTTCGAGGCGCCGCCGGCGGCCGGCATCGAGCCGATCGACCGAGCCCGGGACGTGGGATGACGCCAACCCGGATCGGGGCGGTCCGATGAGCGAGGGTGCCGGGTGTCCGCCGCGCGGGGTGGCATGAAGATCCTCTACTTCGCCTCCATCCGCGAACGTGCCGGCCTCGCCGAGGAAGAGGTGACGCCGCCGCCGGATGTACGGGACGTGCGCGGGCTGATCGCCTGGCTGCGCCACCGAGGCGGCGGACCGGCGGCGGCGCTCGCCGATCTGGCGCTGGTGCGGGTCGCCGTCGATCAGGAGCATGCGCGCCTTGATGCGTCGCTCGCCGGTGCGGTGGAGGTGGCCTTCTTCCCGCCGGTCACCGGCGGCCGCCGATGAGCGATGCGGGAAACGGCTGAGCGATGATCCGGGTGCAGGCGGCCGACTTCGATCCCGGCGAGGAGCTGGCGCGCCTGACCGGCGATCGCGGCGACATCGGCGGCGTCGCCTCGTTCCTGGGGCTGGTGCGCGACGGCTCCGGCAGCCGGCCGATCAAGGCAATGCTGCTGGAGCACTATCCCGGGATGACCGAACGCCGACTGGCCGCCATCGAGGCGGAGGCGATGTCCCGGTGGCCGCTCGCGGCGACCATCATCATCCACCGGTTCGGCCGGCTGCGGCCGGGGGAGCGCATCGTCTTCGTCGGCGTCGCCGCCGCGCATCGGGCGGTCGCCTTCGAGGCCTGCCGGTTCCTGGTCGATTTCGTCAAGACGGACGCGCCGTTCTGGAAGAAAGAGGAGACGGCGGCGGGCGCCGCCTGGGTTGCGGCTTCGGCCGCCGATGCGGCGCAGGCGGCGCTGTGGCAGGGAAAGGGGAAGGGCGGCGATGGCGGCTGATGCGGTGCTTTTCGATTTCGACGGGGTGATCGTCGAGTCCGAGCACATCAAGACCGAGGCGTTCCGGCGCCTGTACGCGCCCTACGGTCCGGCGGTGGTCGCCGCCGCCGTCGCCCATCACCGGGCGCATGGCGGCATCTCCCGGCGGAAGAAGATCCGCCACTGTCATCGGACGCTGCTCGCTACCGAGCTGTCGCCGGACGAACTGGACGAACTCTGCCATCGCTTCTCCAGCCTGGTGGAGGACCAGGTGGTGGCGTCGCCGATGGTGCCCGGCGCCGAGGCGCTGCTGCAGGCGTTGCACGGGCGGCTGCCCCTGTTCATCGTCTCCGGGACGCCCCAGGAGGAGTTGTTGCGGATCGTCGATCGCCGCGACCTCAGCCGTTACTTCGATGGCATCTTCGGCTCGCCGACCGAAAAGCCGGAGCTGATCCGTGACATTCTCGCCCGCCACGGCCTCAGCGCCGACCGCTGCCTGTTCATCGGCGACGCGATGACCGATTACGAGGCGGCGCGGGTGTGCGGGATGCCGTTCGTCGGCCGGGTCGCTGCCGCCGATCGCGACCCGTTCCCGCTCGGGACCAAGGTCATCCCGGACCTCACCGGGTTCGTTCCGTGAGCGACGGGAACGACGACGAGCGGCCGATCAAGGCCTATCACGACCGGGCGTTCCTGGACGGAACATCGGCGCGGCCACTGCGCATCCTCGCCGAGTACCTGGAGCCGCGGGCGCGGTTCGAGAGCTATCGGATCAGCGATACGATCGTCTTCTTCGGCTCCGCCCGTATCGTCTCCCGCGAGCAGGCGTGGGTGAACCTGGAGGCGGCGCGGGCGGGGGACGGCGACGTGGCCGCGGCCGAGCAGGCGCTCGCCATCTCCCGCTACTACGAGGAGTGCCGTGAACTCGCCCGCCGGCTGACCGAGTGGTCGAAGGGGCTGGAGGAAAAGCGGCGCCGCTTCGTCGTCTGCACCGGCGGCGGCCCGGGGATCATGGAGGCCGCCAACCGCGGCGCGTCCGAGGCCAAGGGCCTCAACGTCGGCCTCGGCATTTCGCTGCCGCACGAAGCATCGGGGAATCCCTACATCACTCGCCACCTCGCCTTCGAATTCCACTACTTCTTCATGCGCAAGTACTGGTTCATCTATCTGGCGAAGGCGCTGATCGCCTTTCCCGGCGGCTTCGGCACTCTCGATGAGTTCTTCGAGGTGATGACCCTGGTGCAGACGGGAAAACTGCGCAAGCAGCTGCCGATCGTCCTCTACGGCCGCGAGTTCTGGGATGCGGCGCTCAATCTGGAAGCGCTGGTCCGCTTCGGCACCATCAGCGCCGACGATCTTTCCCTTTTCTACAAGACCGACAATGTGGACGACGCATTCGCCTTCGTCACCCGCGAGCTGACGGAAAAGGCCCTGGCACTGCCGGGGGGCCGCTGGTAAGGGCGCGATCAGGACGAGCAGAAGAGAGAGGAGGACGGACATGAAGCTTTACGATTTTGCGCGCGCACCGAGCCCGCGGCGGGTGCGCATCTTCCTCGCCGAGAAGAATGTGACGCTGCCGATGGTGCAGGTGGACCTGCGCAAGGGCGAGCAGCAGGAGGACTGGTTCCTTCGCCTCAACCCGTGGGCGACCGTCCCCGTTCTCGAACTGGATGACGGTACCGCCATCAGCGAGGCGAGCGCCTGCTGCCGTTATCTGGAGGAGATCTATCCCGATCCGCCGCTGCTGGGGCGAACGGCGGCGGAAAAAGGCGTCATCGCCATGTGGGACCATCGCTGCGAGATCGATGGCTTTCTCGCCGTTGCCGAGGCCTTTCGCAATGAGACGCCGGGGATGAAGGATCGGGCGCTGCCGGGCGTCCCCTCCTTCCCCCAGATCCCGGTGCTGGCCGAGCGTGGGCGGCTGCGAGTCGTTCATTTCATGCAGCTTCTGGATCAGCGGCTGGCCGGGTCGGAATACCTTGCCGGTGATGTGTTCACCGTTGCCGACATCACCGCGCTGATCTCCATCGACTTCGCCGGCTGGCTGAAGATCACCATTCCGCCGGAGCGGCCTCATCTCGCCCGCTGGCATGGGTTGGTCAGCGCCCGGCCCAGCGCCGGCGCCTGACCGACCCATCGGCGAAATCCCCCGCCAAGCGGAGCGGGGGATTTGAGCAATCCTCGCCTCGACACGCGGCCAAATCCGCCTCGTCCCGATGAGGATCGCGGACGGCGGACCGGCTGCGTCCGCTCACACAACTGAAATGCAAAGAAATTCGTCGGCGACTGAGTGTCGGCGCACGCAGCGCGCTTATTTTTATTGTCGGTGCAATCGATAATCAGTTACACTTTTTTAATACCGACAAATACCCAATAGGGGGAAGAACATGGGCATTTCAAATCGCGTCGTATCAGCGGCTGTTGCTTCGGCGATTATTGCCGGTGCATCTATATTGGGCGGCAATACCGCAAATGCGGCAAGCGGCGCCGGATCGGTGGCGACCGGCTGGACCCTGGTCACGCCGAGCTATTGCTTCCAGTATCAGTACAGTGGCGTTAACTATCTCTATATTTATCCCACATCTGGGGGTTATTTTTGGACGAGCGAGCCGGAGCTGATAGCGAGCTTCAGCGAGCTCTGTGCTTATGGAAGCCTGTTCTATGCGTATAGTTCAAGCGGGACGAGTTGGGACTATACTTACTATTCGCCCGGCTTGAATTGAGGAGCGGCTCGCGGGTGCCGTCCATTCGAGGAAGGCTGCTGCTGGTGGCGTTGATGATCGGCGCCACCAGCGCCCGTGCGGCGGACCCGACGGCGGTGCCGTCCGCCGACGTGGAATGGCGGCGGACCGACCGCACGATGCTGGATCTACTGGCCGCCGGCTACGAGCTAGTGTCGGTGGTGGCGGCCTCGCCGCAGACGCGGCTCTATTTCCTGCGGACGCCCGGTACCATCGTCAAATGCGCCGAGCAGGCGGTGCCTCCCGCCCCGCCGGCCCCGCCACCCCAACCGCAGTCGGGGGCGACGCCGGGAGCGCCGCCGGCGATGCCGCCGGAGCCGTCGCGCAAGGCGATGAAGATGACCGCCAGCTTCGAGTGCAGCGAGCTGGTCCGCGCCTCATCCCGCCGGCCGTAACCGCGGCAGGATAGGCCGACTGGCGGGGAGCCCGAGAGAGGATAGCCGGGCCGCGGCGGCGGCGTTTCTCGTCGCCACAGAAGCTCCCCACGATCAGGCTGCGATGATCAGGCCGCGGCGTCGGCGGTAGCCTGCTCGCCGCTGGCGCGCTGGCCGGTGGCGACGTCGTAGTCGTCAATGAGCTGGCGGGTGATCTCGCCCGGCGTGAACCGATAGTCGTCGATCTCGCCCACCGGCGTCAGTTCGGCGGCGGTGCCGGTGAGGAACACTTCCTTCGCCTTCGCCACTTCCTCCGGCCAGATGGCCCGCTCCACCACCTCGATACCGCGGGCGCGGGCGAGGCCGATCACCGTCCGCCGGGTGATGCCGTCGAGGAAGCAGTCGGGCTCCGGCGTATGCAGGCGGCCGTCGTCCATGACCAGGAAGATGTTGGCACCGGTCGCCTCGGCGATGCGGCCGCGCCAGTCCAGCATCAGCGCGTCGTGATAGCCGGCGTTCTCCGCCGCATGCTTCGACAGGGTGCAGATCATGTAGAGGCCGGTCGCCTTGGCGTGCACCGGCGCGCTTTCCGGCGGTGGCCGCCGCCACTCGGCGGTGCGGATGCGGATGCCCTTGCGCCGGGCCTCTTCCTGGAAATAGGAGCCCCAGGCCCAGGTGGCGATCGCCAAATGGATCTTGGTCTGCTGCGCCGAAACGCCCATCATCTCGCTGCCGCGCCAGGCGATCGGCCGCACGTAGCCGTCGGTGATGCCGTTGGCGCTGAGCACCTCCATCGTCGCCCGATCCACGTCGTCGACACTGCAGGGTAGGGCAAATCCCATCATCCGCGCCGATGCCGCCAACCGTTCGGAGTGTTCGGTCAGTTTGAAGACCTGCTGATTGTAGGCGCGCTCGCCCTCGAACACCCCCGATCCGTAGTGGAGGGCATGGGTGAGGACATGGACGTTAGCGCTCCGCCAGGGGACAAGCGCGCCATCGAACCAGATGAAACCGTCGCGATCGTGATAGGGTTGGCTAGACATTCACATTGGTTCCCGGGATCAAGGACAACCGCAATATCATTACCTTTTATGGTCCTTTTGCTTATCATGATAAGCGCCGGCGGGTAAATATGTCAATGTTGCTGACGTAATTGCGGCGAAAAGGCGAAAAGGAGACGCGGTGGACGATCCGTCGCTCTGTGAACGCGAAGGCGTGGCGGCCGCCGATGAGGCGGCGCCCTCTCTTGCCGGGATGCGGCAGGCGATCGAGGCGCTCTATTTCGCCTACCGCGATTTCACCCGCGATGCCGATGAGGAGTTGGCGCAGTATGGGTTTGGTCGCGCCCACCATCGGGTGATCTATTTCGTCGGCCGCCATCCCGGGATGACAGTGAGCGATCTGCTGGCGCTACTGCGGATTACCAAGCAGAGTCTGGCGCCGGTGCTGGCACAGTTGGTAGAGGATGGGTTCGTCGTTCAGCGTGCCGATGACGGCGATCGTCGTCGCCGTCGGCTGTTTCTCAGCGCCGAAGCCCAGGACCTGGAGCGATTGCTCACCGAGAAGCAGGCACGGCGGCTGGACGTGGCCTTCCGGGCGGCCGGGGAAGGCTCGGCGGAGGGATTCGTTCGCGTGCTGCAGGCGATGGTGGATGGGGAGGACCCTCCCGGAAACGGCCGATAGGCCGGGAACGGGCGTACGGATGAGCGAAGAGCAGGCGCAGATCCTCGTCGTCGATGACGACGCCAAGCTGAGGTCGCTGCTGGCGCGCTTTCTGAGCGAGCAGGGCTACTTCGTGGCCACCGCCTCCACCGCGGCCGATGCGCGCAGCAAGTTGGCCAGCGTCGCCTTCGATTTGCTCGTCCTCGATCTGATGATGCCGGGCGAAAGCGGCCTGGAGTTTGCCGCCAGCTTGCGCCAGCAGAGCAGCGTCCCGATCTTGATGCTGACCGCCATGGGCGAGGTGGAGGACCGGATCAAGGGGCTGGAGCGGGGGGCCGACGATTATCTGACCAAGCCGTTCGAGCCGCGCGAGCTGTTGCTGCGGATCGCCAGCATCCTGCGTCGGGTCCCGCAGCCAACGCCCCAGTCGCGGGTGGTGCAGATGGGCGACAAGGCCTTTCACCTGGATCGGGAGGAATTGCGCCAGGGTGACGAAGTGGTCCGGCTGACCTCGGTGGAAACGGCGCTGTTGAAGGCGCTGGCGGAGCGGCCGGGGATGCCCCTGACGCGCGAGGATCTCATCCAGCTCACCGGCGCCGTTGGCGGCGATCGCGCCGTCGACGTGCAGGTGACCCGCCTGCGCCGCAAGATCGAATCGGATTCTCGCGAGCCCCGTTACCTGCAGACGGTACGCGGCCGCGGCTACGTCCTCAAGCCGGACTGACCGCCCCAGGCGGAGGGATCCCGACCGGAATGCTGCGCCGTCTCCTCCCCACCACCCTGCTCGGACGGGCGCTGCTCATCGTCGTCACCCCGCTGCTGCTGATGCAGCTGCTCTCCGCCTGGGTGTTCTACGAGAGCCACTGGGACCAGATCAGCAAGCGGCTGTCGCTCGGCCTCGCCGGCGAGATCGTCCTGCTGGTCGAGGCGCTGGACGGCGCCGACGCACCGAGCCGGGCTTGGCTGATGGAGGATGCGGCGCGGCGCCTCGATCTGCAGGTTTCCATCGAACCGGACGGCATCCTGCCCAACGCGCCGCCGACGCAGACGGCGATCGAGGGCGAACTGCGGCGAGCACTGTTGTCGAAGCAGATCGGCAAGCCGGTCCGGGTCGACGAGCGCTCCCATCCCGGCAACATCGTCGTCTCGGTGCAGCTGCCGCAGGGCGTCCTCACCGCGGTGTCGCCGAGCGCGCGGCTGTCCAGCTGGACGACGGTCGCCTTCGTCCTTTGGAATGCCGGCATGGCGCTGATCCTGCTGGGCGTCGCCACCTTGTTCATGCGCAACCAGGTGCGGCCGGTGCGGCGGCTGGCACGGGTCGCCGAGGACTTCGGCAAGGGGCGCGACGTGCCCGATTTCCGGCCGCAAGGGGCCTACGAGGTGCGCCAGGCGGGGATCGCCTTCGTCGCCATGCGCAACCGGATCCAGCGTCAGCTCACCCAGCGGACGGCCATGCTCGCCGGCGTCTCCCACGACCTGCGGACGCCGCTGACCCGCATGAAGCTGGAGCTGGAGATGATGTGGCGGTCGGCGGCGGTGGACGAGTTGAAGGAAGACGTCCTCGAGATGGAGCGCATGCTGGAGGGCTATCTGGCGTTCGCCCGCGGCGAGGGACGGGAGGCGACCGAGCCCTGTGATCTCGGCGAGCTCCTTGTCGATGTCGTTCGTCAGGCCCGCCGCCATGGTGGCGCGGTGGGGCTCGACTGCGAGGGAGACCTGACGCTGCCGCTGCGTCCGCACGCGATCCGCCGCTGCCTGATCAACCTGGTGGGCAATGCCATGCGTTACGCCCGACACGTGGCGGTGTACGGCCGGCGCAGCGGTCGGATGATCGAAGTCATCGTCGACGACGACGGTCCCGGCATTCCGCCGGAGCGGCGGGAGGACGTGTTCAAGCCCTTCTTTCGCATGGACGGGTCGCGCAATCCGGCCACCGGCGGCGTCGGTCTCGGGATGACCATCGCCCGCGACGTCGTCCGCGGCCACGGCGGCGACATCCTTCTCGACGAATCGCCGGCCGGCGGGCTGCGGGTGCGGGTGCGACTGCCCCTCTGAGCCGCGGGTGACGTGGCGCCGGACGCCCGGCGGGTCTACCCCCGGCCGCGGTAGGGGGTGACGCCCTGGTCCGGCAGCCACAGGCCCGCGGGCGGCGCGCCGGTCTGCCAGAAGACGTCGATGGGAATGCCGCCGCGGGGGTACCAGTAGGCACCGATGCGCAGCCAGCGCGGTTGGGCGGCGGTGATCAGCCGGTCGGCAACGGCCAGCGTGCAGGCCTCGTGAAAATCGCCGTGGTTGCGGTAGCTGGCCAGTAGCAGCTTGAACGACTTCGATTCGATCAGCCGCGCCGCGGGAACATAGTCGACGACCAGGTGGGCGAAATCCGGCTGCCCGGTGATCGGGCAGAGGGCGGTGAACTCGGGCGCCACCAACCGGACGAGGTAGGTCTTCTCCGGTTGCGGGTTGGCGACGGTCTCGACCACCGCGTCCGCCGGCGACCGCGGGACCGGCGTCGGGCGACCCAGCCTGGTGAGCCCCTCCGCCGGTGTGGGGGCGGCCCTGCCGCCATTCGGGTGATCGCTGTCGCCGCCCGTCATTCGTCCTTCGCGCCCGTCGCCTGAGGGACTTTGGCCCCTGTGGACTTTGCCTGACCGTGAATCCTTGGCCGTGGCCACCCTGGCGAGCGGCGCGCCGATGGTCAAGGGGTGGTCATGGCGCAATGCCTGTAATGCGGGTCACAGCAAATTTTCATCAATTATAGATAGAGTTTTCCGGAGGTACATCGAGCAGCGACTGGCGGGATGCGGTCGAGCGACGGCAGGGAATGCGGCAATGCTGGGCAAAGGACACGGGAAAGGACGTGGCGGAGACACACCGAACGGCACCGATCGCGAGGACAATGGCGGTCGCAGCCGGCGGCTGTTCCTGAAGGGTACCGGCGTTGCCGGAATCGCCCTGGCGGCCCCCTGGCTTCCATTATCTAAGGCCGTTGCCGCCGATACCTTGATCCGCACGGAAAACGCCCGCGTCGGCGATCCCGGCTGGCAGCTCGACGGCCGCATCGGCTATGACGGCGAGATCGAAGGCTACCCCGCCAAGCCCAGCTTCAACATCGGCGAGAAGCTGCGTCTGTGCGTCTCGACGCGCGATCCGGCGTTCACCGTCACCCTCTACCGGGTCGGCTGGTACGGCGGCGCCGGTGCCAGACGGATGACCGAGCCGGCCACCGTCACCGGCCAGTTGCAACCGCAACCAACGCCGGACCCGTTGACCGGCCTCGTGGACGCCGGCTGGTCGGTGTCGTGGCAGTTGAAGATTCCGACCGACTGGCCCTCCGGCGTCTATCTGGCCAAGCTGGAGGCCCGGCCCTCCGGCTACCAGCGCTACGCCATCTTCATCGTCCGCGATGACGCCCGTGCCGCCACCTATCTGATGCAGGCCTCGGTGACCACCTATCAGGCCTACAACGAATGGGGCGGCAAGTCCCTCTATGGCTTCAATTCCACGGCGGAAGTGCCGGCGGTGAAGGTCTCCTTCAACCGCCCCTACACCGACTGCTACGGCGCCGGCCAGTTCCTGCTCTGGGAAATCAACATGGTCCGCTTTCTCGAGCGGGAAGGCTACGACGTCAAATACGCGACCAGCGTCGATATGGACATCGATGCGGGGCTGCTGGCCTCCGTCCGCGGCTTTCTGTCCGTCGGCCACGACGAATACTGGTCGTGGAAGATGCGGGCCAACGTCGAGGCGGCGCGGGAGCGTGGCATCGGCCTCGGCTTCTTCAGCTCCAACACCTGCTACTGGCAGATCCGCTTCGAGCCGAGCCCGGTCACCGGTCAGCCGCGGCGAACGATGGTCTGCTACAAGTACACGGCGCTGGAGGCCGATCCGTACGCGCTGGACAAGAACCGCAACAACGACCGGCTGACGACGACCCAATGGCGCAACTGGCCGGTCAGCCGGCCGGAAGATGCGCTGATCGGCGTCATGTATCACGGCGATCCGGTGGCGGGGGATATCGTCGTCTCCGATGCCGGCCACTGGGTCTACGAGGGCACCGGCCTGCGCAACGGCGATACCCTGAGAAACCTGCTAGGGTACGAGACCGACGCCAGCTTCGGCAACGCGCCGGCGGGCACCCAGGTGATCGCCCATTCGCCCGATCCGTTCGGCTATGCGGACATGTCCGTCTACACGTGGCCGTCGGGCGCCGTCGTCTTCGCCGCCGGCAGCATGCAGTACACCTGGGGGCTGGACGACTTCGGTTGGCACAACGTCGATGCAGCGACGCGCAAGGCGACCGAAATCATGACCCGCAACATCCTTGCCCGCCTAGCGGCGCCTGCCGCGAGCTGAAGACCGCCGGCGCCCGCCGCATGGGGGGCAATCGTCGCGGATCAGTCGCGAGCGATGTCGCCCGCCGCCTGCTCCTGCGCGAAGTCGGCTAGGAAGCGGGCGAAGGTGCCTTGGGCGATGGCGTCGCGCATCCGCCCCATCAGCTGCTGGTAGTAGGCGACGTTGGACCAGCTCAGCAGGATGGCGCCCAGAATCTCGTTCGAGCGGACCAAGTGGTGCAGGTAGCCGCGGGCGTAGTCGCGGCTGGCCGGGCAGGGAATGGTCGTATCCAGCGGCCGCCGGTCGTCGGCGTGGCGGGCGTTGCGCAGATTGATCGGGCCGCCGGTGACGAACGCCTGGCCGGTGCGCCCGGAGCGGGTCGGCATCACGCAGTCGAACAGATCGATGCCGCGGGCGACGGCCCCCACCAGGTCGGCGGGCTTGCCGACTCCCATCAGGTAGCGGGGCCGATCGGCCGGCAGCGCCGGCACCGTTGCCGCGATCGTCTCCAACATGGCGGCCTGGCTCTCGCCGACGGCGAGGCCGCCGATGGCGTAGCCGTCGAAGCCGAGGGCGGTGAGGCAGCCGGCACAGCGCTGCCGGAGCTCGGGGTCGGTGCCGCCCTGGACGATGCCGAACAGCCCGTAGCCGGGGCGCTGGTGGAACGCCACCTTGCTGCGCGCGGCCCAGCGCAGCGACCGTTGCATGGCGTCCTCCACCCGCTCCAGCGGCGCCGGCAGCCGGATGCACTCGTCGAGGACCATACTGATATCGGCGTCCAGCAGCCGCTGGATCTCCACCGCGCGTTCGGCATCGAGGCGATGACGGCTGCCGTCGATGTGGCTCTGAAAGGTGACGCCGTCGTCGTCGATCTTGCACAGGGAGGTCAGCGACATCACCTGGAAGCCGCCGGAATCGGTGAGGATCGGCCCCGGCCAGCGCATCATCCGGTGCAGGCCGCCCAGTCGCGCCACCCGCTCGGCGCCGGGGCGCAGCATCAGGTGGTAGGTGTTGGCCAGCAGCATCGCCGTCCCGGACGCGTGCAGCATCTCCGGCGTCAGCGCCTTCACCGTGGCGGCGGTGCCGACGGGCATGAACGCCGGCGTCTCGACGGCGCCGTGGGCGGTGAGCAGCCGGCCGCGACGCGCCTCGCCGTCGGTGGCCAGCAGCCGGAAGCCGATGCCGGGGGTGTCGGTGGCGGAAGCGATCTCGTCCCCTGCCGCGCGGATCGAGCCGCTCATCCGGCGTCCGCCGGCAACAGCAGGCTGGCGTCGCCATAGGAATGGAAGCGGTAGCCGCTGGCGAGCGCCTCGCCATAGGCGCTGCGCATGCGTTCCAGCCCGACGAAGGCCGCGACCAGCATGAACAGGGTCGAGCGGGGCAGGTGGAAGTTGGTCAGCAGCAGATCGATGACCCGGAAGCGATAGCCGGGAGTGATGAACAACGAGGTCGCCCCGGCGAACGGCCGCACCTTACCCTCATCGTCGGCGCCCACCCTGGCGGCGGCCGTTTCCAGCAGCCGGCAGGCGGTGGTGCCGACGGCGATGACCCGGCCGCCGGCGGCGCGGGTCGCCTCGATCTCGGCGGCGGCTTCGGCGCCGATCTCACCGTATTCGGCTTGCATAACGTGATCGGCGATGCGGCTCACCTTGACCGGCAGGAAGGTGCCGGGACCCACGTGCAGGGTCAGCCGGCTGATGGCGATGCCGGCGGCGACGAGGCGGGCGAGCAGTTCAGGCGTGAAGTGTAACCCGGCGGTCGGCGCGGCGACGGCGCCCGGCCGGCTGGCGTACACCGTCTGATAATCGGCGAGATCGCGCTCGTCGCGGCTGCGGCGGCGGATATAGGGCGGCAGCGGCGCCGCGCCGCAGCGTTGCAGGGCGGCGGCGAACGCGCTCCCGGCGATCTTAAACGCGAGTTCGACGCTGCCGTCCGCCGCCTTGCCGGCGACCGTGGCCAGCATCTCGTCGCCGAACCGCACGCTGTCGCCCAGGCGCAATCGCCGTCCGGGACGGGCGAGCGCCCGCCATCGGCCATCGCCCAAATCCTCGATCAGCGTCGCCTCGACGGCCACGGTGTCCCGCTGGCCGAAGAGGCGCAGCGGCAGGACGCGGGTGTCGTTGATGACCAGGCGGTCGCCCGGTCGCAGCAACTCCGGCAGTTGGTCGACCCGATGATGGGCGAGCCGCCGGCCGACGACGAGCAGGCGTGCCGCATCACGCGGCACGACCGGCCGTTGCGCAATCGCCGTCGTCGGCAGTGGGAAATCAAAATCGTCCAGGTTCATGCCGCGTCGGCGATCCTTGTTGATCGCCGGAAGCGGGTCGGGCGGCACCACCGCAGGCAATGCCGCTCCCCTACCTCACCACGGCAAGAGAGGTGAACGGTCCCGGCTAGCCCATCCACGTGCGGACGCTGCCGCTGTCAACATGCACGAAGTTCGCGCGCGGATAGTAGCCGACACCACCCCGTTCCAGGTCCCGAGCCGCGCGGGCGATGTAGCGGGAGTCCCGATCGGGGAGGCGGATATCGATGGCCATGCCCTGCATGTGCAGGCTGTTGCGGGCGGCGCCCCAGCCGGTACGGCGCAGCATGGCATTGGTTTCCGGCGACCGGTAGGCCGACAGAATGTCAAACGGTTCGTTCGTTTCCATCCGCAGGCGAATGGCATAGAGGGTGTCAAGCAGCTGCGGATCGATCTCCTTGATCTCGTCGCTGCGAAAATCGCGGAAGAGGTGGTTAACCTCCTCCAGGGCCTGTGGCAAGTACCGACCGTTTTCGTAATAAGTAACGTTCAGTGACTCATCGGTGTGGGTATGCCGGAACGACAACGCACGGCCGACCGCTAGCTTGGCCCGCCCCCAGTTGAAGTCGTACTGATTCCACTCCGCCGGGTCACGTGCCCAAGCCGGAACCGTAACAAGGGCCGCAGTACTTGCGGCACCTATGGCAAAAAATCGTCGACGGGAAACGCTATGGCCCCCTGCGTCATTTGCCACGATCGCGTTCTCCCTTCCCAGTAAGTGCGACCAGCTTTTGACATCAGTCAGCCCAATTTGTGCCTTAGTCGGCTTCTAAAGGTCAAGACTGAATGTACTGCATGAAGATTGGCGCAGAACCCTATCAACTTTAATGTGCGGACGCGAACAGGGTGCGCTCTAGGGTTGTATCCTTCCCATAGACGTCGTTGCGGAATTGCAAGCCGCCGTTGCTATCCGGCAACGCTGTAAAGTAGGCGAGATGCACGGGAACCGGCTTTTTGAGGGTTACCGCCCGGTTGTCTCCCGTCTTGATCGTTCGCTCGATTCGACTCCGCGTCCAGTTGGCGTCGTTGGCGGCGAGGAGGAACTCGGCCAGCTCCAGCGGCTGGGCGACGCGCACGCAGCCGTGGCTGTACGCCCGCATCGAGCGCTGAAACAACGACTTGGACGGGGTGTCGTGCAGGTAGACGGCGAACTCGTTCGGCAGCATGAACTTCACCCGGCCGAGCGCGTTCCGCTCCCCCGGATCCTGGCGGAAGGCGTAGCCGGCGCCGCTCGTCTCCGACCAGTTGACCGCATAGGGATCGATCGGCTTGCCGTTCTGGAACACGCGGAGCCCGGAAGCGGCGGCATAGCCGGGGTTGCCGCGCATTCTCGGCAGCACCTCCTTCTTCAGGATGGTCGGTGGGACGTTCCAGTGCGGATTGAACTCCAGATATTCCACCAGGTCGCTGAACACCGGGGTCGGCCAGGTTTCCTTGCCGATCACGACGTTCATCCGCATCACGCTGGTGCCGTTTTCCATCACCGTCAGCGTGTAGTCGGGAAGATTGACGAAAATGTGGGGATTGCCCAGATCGTCGGGCATCCAGCGGCGCCGCTCCATGTTGACCAGGATCTGGCGCACCCGCGTCGCCGGCGGCACGTTGAACGCCTTCCTCGTCGCGTCGTTGATACTGCCGGTCGCCGCCAGCTGGTGACGGCGCTGAAACTGCTTCACACCCTCCACCAGGGCCTCGTCGTAAAGCGGGGTGTCGCTGTACGGGGTTGCCAGATCGCCGGTGGCGGCGAGGACATGCTTCAGGGTGCGCACGGAAGGTGAGTTCACCCCGGGCTGCAGCGTCTCTGCCGCCGGCAACGGTGTCCACACCCCCGACTGGTCGAGCAGGCGGTACCGGTTGAGGCCGGCGCGCAATCCCTGATAGAGCGGACCCGAAGGCGCCAGGCTGGCGATGTACGCCGCCTCGTCCGGGGCGTCGGCGGCGGACATCAGCACCGCGGTGGGATCGATGATCTTCGGGGTCACCCGCAGATCGGGGTCGGGCGGCCGCAATGCCGTGCGGCCGATGGACACGTCATGGGCATAGAGGATGAGGGCGGTGCTGAGGCCGAGCTCCTGCGCCGCAACCGCCTCGGCGCCGTGGGCGGTGCCGGTGGTCGCGTCCGTATCCACCCAATACAGGCTGGCGTCGAGGCCGTCGCCGCCGGCTTCGCCCAGCGCCGCCATCAGCGCCGTTCCGCGGGCGGTGGGGCCGCGGTTGTCCACCCACACCGGCGCATCACCCCGCGACTGATAGAAAACGCGCAGCGGTTCAATGGGATAAGAACAACCACCGACGACGACCGTGGCCTCGGGGACGGCAAACATCGCCTCGATCGCCCGGCTGACCGCGCTGCTGGAGGATAAGGTCACCGGCGACGCGGCCACCGGCGCTGCGGCGTCGCGCGTCGCCCCCGCCTGCAAGGCGCAGGCAGGCAAGAGCATGGCGAGACTGATCAGCGCCGCATCCGCCAGCCGCCGTCGCCGGCGCTGCGGGAAACCCGCCGAAAGCCGCATCATTCGGGAAACCTTTCCGCGGATGTCCCCGCGCTACGGGAAATGAGGGTCACGCCTGCAAAGACGGTGCCGATACCGGCCATTTGGCGTGCATCCAGCGGGACGTCAAGCCAGAGCCAGCCGACGACCGCAACGATGATGAGCGAAATCCCCACCATGACCGGATAGGCGACCGCCAGCGGCAAGGTGGCCAAGGCCTTGACGTAGACGAAAAAGGACGCACCGAGGCAGACGATGGCGGCGACGAAGCCCACATCGAAAAACATCAGCAGCGAGACCTGCCTATGCTTGAAGGTGGACTCGAGGAGCAGATTGCCGGCGTTGAGAAGGACGATGGCGATCGCCATCAGCACCCAGGCCTGCGTCCGTCCGCTTGCCGCAGGGCTGGAGGCGGATGCCGGTGTTGCCGTGTTGCCGCTCATCCGTTTGAGGCCTCGCACGCCGGCGGGCCGGCGTGGCCCGGCGCACAGGCCGTTGCCGACGCCGTCTCCCCAACGCCGCCTTTCAGCAACACCATGCCGACCAGGATCAGCACCATTCCGGCAAAGTGACGCGCCGTCAGCCGCTCCTTAAACCAGATGGCGGCGAGCAAGGTCACGAAGACCATGCTGCCGCCGATCAGCACCGGGTAGGCGATGCTGAGCGGAATCCCCGTCAGTGCCACCGAGAAGAACAACAGTCCGGTGCCGTGAACGCAAATCGCCGCGGCGAGGACGATCAGGTGCTGACGGCCGGAGAAGTGGTGTGACCAGTTGGCGAGCGCGTTACCGCCGCCGCTGCAGACGATGGTTGCGATCAGGGCAATCGAGGAGACCGGCATTGATCCTTCACTTCGGTTGTCCCTCGCGCGGCGTTTTCTCCGGCGTGGGGCGTCCGCGGGTTGCCACAAACGTGCCATCCAGCGGACTTGCCCACAGCTTATACCTGAAAATTTGCAACAGTGCGCGACTTTGTCGCATCGGTCGTCGCCACGCACGGTCATGGGACCGGCAAACGGTGGCTTTCGCCCGTCTGCCGGCCCCCGTTTCCTGCGTTGGATTGGGCCCGCGGCCGGTTGGTGTCTCAGCCGGCACGCTGCCCCTCGATCAGTTGTTCCAGCGACTTGATGCGCCGGCGGGTAATGCCGGCGTAGTACTCGGCGCCCGCCCGTTGGAAGGTATCGAGGGCGGTGCGGAAGGCGGACAGCGCGTCTCTCTGCTTGCCGGGATCCTTCAGCCGTTCGGCCAGGCTGGAGAGAGTGGAGCCGAGGCTGATCTGGGCCAGGCCCCAGGCTACCGGCAACCGCTCGCGGAAGCGGGTGTCGAGGGCGGAACGGAACGCCGCCACCGCCTCGTTCAGGCGCTCGACGCCTCCTTCCTTCTCGCCCCACGCCTGCAGCGCCAAACCCAGATTGTACTGGGTCATCGCCCAGGCCAGGGGTAGCCGCTGGCGGGTTCGTACCTCCAGGGCAGAGCGCAGGGCGGTGACCGCGTCCTGCAAGCTGGCGCTGCCCGTCTCCCGCTCACCCAGCGTCCGGGTGGCGATGCCGAGGCCGTTCTGGGTCGCCGCCCATTCCAGCGGCAGCCGGTCGCGGGTGAACACCTGCAGGGCCGCCCGGTGGGCGGCGATCGCCTGCTTGACCCGCGTCGTGCCTTCCTCGCGCTTGGCCAGGGTCAGCAGGGCATTGCCCAGGTTGTTCTGGCTCATCGCCCAGCTGAACGGCATGTCCTCGCGGGTATAGACCTCGAGGGCGGCACGATAGGCGGCGACCGCCTCTTCCAGGCGGCGGGTTCCTTCCTCGCGACCGCCGAGGGTGGAGAGGGCTGCCCCCAGGCTGTTGTTGGTCTTCGCCCAGTCCAGCGGCCGCCGGCCGCGGGAGATCACTTCCAGCGCCGAACGATAGGCGGCGACCGCCTCTTCCAGGGGGGCCGTCCCTTCCGCTCGCTCGGCCATGATTTGCAGGGCATCGCCCAGGTTGATGCGGGTCCGCGCCCAGTCGAGGGGGAAGTGCTCGCGGTTGAAGACGCCAAGCGCCGCCCGCAGCGCCGCCACCGCCTGTTCGATGGACGAGGCCCGCCCCGGCCGGGTGCCGAGCGCGGTCAGCGCGGTGCCGAGGCCGTTCTGTGCCTGGGCCCACTCGGCCGGGAAGCGCTCCCGCGAGTAGACCTCGAGCGCGGCGTTGTAGGCGGCGATCGCCTGTTCCAGCCGCTCCATGCCGCTGCCCCGCTCGCCTAGCGACTGATAGGCGGCGCCCAGATGCATCTGCGTCTTCGCCCAGTGCAGCGGCAGCCGCACCCGGGTCAGCACCTCCGCGGCGGCACTATGCGCTTCGACCGCCTGGTAGAGGACGCCCAGGTTTGGCTCCTTCTCGCCCAGCGAGCGCAGGGCCGTGCCCAGGTTGTTCTGGGACATCGCCCAGGAGACCGGCATGCGGACGCGGGTGATCACGTCGAGCGCCGAGCGATAGGCGGCGACCGACGCCTTCAGCGGTGCCGCGTCGGCGCCCATGCGGCCCGCCGCCGCCAGCGCCCCGCCTCGGTTGTTCTCGACCATCGCCCAGTAGAGCGGCATCGAGGCCCGCTGGAACACCTCCTGCGCCGCGGCGTAGGCGGTGAGCGCCTCGTCCAGCCGTTGCGGCTGCTGCCGCATCTCGCCCTGCAGGCGGAGCGCGTTGCCGAGGATGTTCTGAGTCGCCGCCCACAGCTCCGGATCGGTATCGCGGGTGATCGAGAACAGGGCTTCGCGCAAATGGCCGATCGCCTTGTCCAGCAGGGCGGCTTCGTTCGCCGACCGTCCCGCCGCCACCCAGGCCATACCGAGGGCGCTGCGGGCGCGACCGAGCGCCGACGCCGACAGGCGATCCGCCATCCGTGCGAGGACCCGCTCGCCTTCTTCCACCGCCGGCGCCAGCAGCGCCACCAGGTCGCGCGCCTGGTCGACGCTGGCCGGATCGACGAAGGCGAGTGCCGCCGCATAGACGATCGGCGCGAACTCGGCGTCGGCGCCCGCCGGCACCTCCAAGGTATCCACCGGCGGCCGGTAGGTGCGGACGCTGCCGAACGGGGTCACCGCCGCCGAGAGGAACCGTAGCCTGACCGAGCCATCGGCTTGGATCCGGCCCCAGATCGCCACGTCGGCGTAAGCGTCGCGCAGCCAAGCGCGGCCGGTGCGGATGGCGGCGGCGATCCCCTCGATGGGATCGCCGCGATCATCGATGGTGAGCATCCGGTCGGCGCGCTGCACGGCGATGCCGGGAAGCGGCGTCAGGATCGAACTCAAGCGCTTCAGCTCGGTGCGGCCGGCATCGTCGCCGTCCAGATCGGTGAGCATAAGATGGAAGCGCGAAGCCCCTGCCGGCCGTGCCACCAGATGCGGCCAGGGCTTCGCCACCGCCTCCGTCGTCGGTGCGGCGACGGTCGCGGGCAGCGGCGGCAGCAGGGATTGCGTCCCCGCATGGGCGTCGTAAACCACCGGCGCCGCCAGCTCATCGAAGCGGAACATGGAGAAGGCACGCTCGCCCGAAAAGTCGAGGACGTAAAGATCATCGGCGAGGCGCAACTCCTCCGCCGCCGCCTGATAAAGCGCCCCATAGCGCTCGCGCGCCAGTCCGGCCGGGATCTCAAAGGCGATAAACTTGTGCAGGCCCTTGTTTTCCAGCTTCTTCAACAGGCCGCTGTCGGTCACCGACTGATAGGTCGTCAGCACGACCATCGATCCGCTTCCCGTCACGAACAGAAATGTTTTCATCGTTGGCGATCCCGGTTCGTTCGACTCCATGCCTGCCACCCGAGCCTTTAAGGCCCGCGGGGCAGGGGAGCCCATGACAATCGCTGTGCCCGGTACGCGGGAGCGCGGCCGGGTTCGGTACGGTAGGAAGAAGCGGCGCCTGTTACCGGACCGGTTTTCGGTCTTTTCACAGGAGCCGCTCAAACGCAAGAAGCGAACCTCCGAGGTCCGGACGATCGTTGCGCGAACAATCGCTGACGGCGTGACGGGCGCCTCTCCTCCCGCAGAATTCGGTAAAACTGCATCCCGCAGGCTGCTCCGATACCTCAGAACGAGCTAGAAGTCGATGCAGCGTCCCTTACGTTCCCAGTCGCCGTAGCGGGTCGGTTCCGGGCCCGCAGGCCCGCCAACCTCCGGTGGACGACCGGTCTCGTCTTTCTCCGCGGCCGGCTCGGACGGAACGGGCGCACCACCGGTGCTTGACCGCGACGCAACCGGTGTCGCCGGTTCCGCCGGGCAACCGTTCGCTCCGTCCGACATCGGCCGATTTTCCATGCCTCACCCTTGTGGCAGACCAAACCGGCTACTACTACAATATGGCGGCAACGAGCCGCTACGGATTTTCTCAAGCACAGGGATGATCGCTGCATGGGCCTCGTGCGTACGGGCCTCCTTCTCGCCGGACTGACCGCCATATTCCTCGTCGTCGGCTTTCTCCTCGGTGGCCAGCAGGGAATGGTGATTGCCTTCGTCTTCGCCTGTGCGACCAACTTTTTCGCATACTGGAACGCCGACTCCTTCGTCCTCAGGATGTACAACGCGACGCCGGTGGACGCCCGCTCGGCGCCGGAACTGGTCGGCCTCGTCGAGCAACTGGCGCAGCGGGCCCAGTTGCCGATGCCGAAGGTCTACGTGGTCGACGAGCCGCAACCGAACGCGTTCGCCACCGGTCGCAATCCCGAGCATGGCGCCGTCGCCGTCACCACCGGCCTCTTGCGCATCCTCAGCCATCAGGAGCTGGCGGGCGTGCTGGCGCACGAGCTCGCCCACATCAAGAACCGCGATACGCTCATCATGACGGTGACGGCGACGATCGCCGGTGCCATCGGCACCCTGGCCAACATCGCCGGCTTCTCCGCCCTTTTCGGCAACCGGGAGAACGGCGGCAATCCGCTCACCAGCATCCTGTTGATGGTCCTGGCGCCGCTCGCCGCCATGTTCGTCCAGTTCGCCATCTCCCGGACGCGGGAATATTCCGCCGACCGGCTCGGCGCCGAGGTGTCCGGCCACCCGCTGTGGCTGGCGTCGGCGCTGGGCAAGCTCGAATCGGCGGCCAAGCGCGTCGATAACGTCAGCGCCGAACGGAACCCGGCGACGGCGCACCTGTTCATCGTCAACCCGTTGCATGGGCAATCGATGGACAACCTGTTTTCGACCCACCCGTCCACCGAGAACCGCATCCGCGCGCTGCGCGGAATGGCGGCGCGCAGCGGCCAGGGCGGGCCCTGGGGCTGAACGCCGGCTCCGTCCCATCGGGCGTGACCCGGCTGCGGCGCCCGCCGGCGACCCCAAAGGCGACAGGTGGGGCGGCAGGCGAAGCCTCTGCGCGGGGCATTGCCCTCGACCTACTCGACGCCGTCCTCGTCCGTCACCACCCCCTCGACGACGCGTTTGAGCGCCACCCGTCACTGCCGCAGCTGGACCGACGCGACCGCGCCTTCGCCCGTCATCTTTCGGCGACGACGCTGCGCCGGCTGGGGCAGCTGGACCGGCTGATCGCCGGCTGCCTCGCCCGGCCCTTGCCCAGGAACGCCCTGGGGGTGCGACACATTCTCCGCCTCGGCGCCTGTCAGCTGGTTTTTCTCGCCACCCCCGCCCATGCCGCCGTCGACGCCAGCGTCGCGCTCGCCCGCCAGCGGCGGTTCACCGCGCACGTGGCGCTGGTCAACGCCGTTCTCCGCCGTCTCGCCAGGGAGGCGCCGGACCTTGTCGCTGCCGACGATGCCGCCCGGCTGAACACCCCCGACTGGTTATGGGAGAGCTGGAGCCGCGCCTACGGGGCGGAGGTGGCCCGCGCCATCGCCGAAAGCCACCTGGGCGCGGCGCCGTTGGATCTGACGCTGAACGGGGCGCTCAGTCCCGCCCGCCGCGAAGACGCGGTGGCCCGGCTCGCCGCCCACTGCGGGGTCCGCCGCCTCGCCACCGGCAGCCTGCGCCTGGATGATCACGCCGCCGTTCTCGAACTGCCCGGCTTCGCCGAGGGGGCCTGGTGGGTGCAGGATGCGGCGGCGGCACTGCCCGCCCGTCTGTTCGGCCGCATCGTCGGCAAGCGGGTGGTCGATCTCTGTGCCGCGCCCGGCGGCAAGACGGCGCAGCTGGCGGCGGCCGGGGCGAGGGTCACCGCCGTCGATGTCTCGCCGTCGCGCCTCGCCCGCCTCGCCGACAATCTGCGACGGCTGGGGCTGGAGGCCGACCTCGTCGCCGCCGATGCCCGCCACTGGCGACCGCCCCAGGCCGTCGACGCCGTTCTCCTCGACGTCCCCTGCTCGGCGACCGGAACCATCCGCCGCCATCCCGATGTGGCCCGGCTGAAGCGACCGGACGACGTGGCGGCGCTGGTCCGCCTGCAGGGCGAGCTCGCCGCCCATGCGGCCGGGCTGCTGCGGCCGGGGGGCACCCTCGTCTACTGCGCGTGCTCGCTGCAGCCGGAAGAAGGGCCGGGTGTCGTCGCCGCGCTGCTGCGCTCGGGGCTGCCGCTGCAGCGGAAGCCCATCGATGCGGCCGAGGTTGGCGGCATGGACGAGCTGATCGATTCGACCGGCGATCTGCGCACGCTGCCCTGCCATCTGCGGGGTGAAGGCGGCCTCGATGGATTTTACGCGGCCCGGTTGGTGCGCTGCGGCTGAGGACGCGTCCGCCGTGCTTGCGGACATGGGGACAAGCTGGTAGCAGGGTTTTTTGCCGCCCGGCGCGCCGTCGCGCGTGCGGAAGATGAGGACGGCCGATGACCAGCACGCTCGCCGGCGTGTTCTATCGAACGCAGCCCTATCAGATGAGCCTTCGCGGCACCGCGCGCCACGAGCCGGGGATCGTGTTCCCGTCGCTGGCGGCCGTCGATCCGGCGCAGGCGGAGGCCGTGCTGGAAGGGGGATTTCTCCTCGGCGGCCACCGCTTTCCGTTCGGCAGCATGCCGTGGTCGGCGCTGGCGCCGGGTGCGGTGCTGGCCGAGCGGATGCACGAGTTCGGCTGGCTTGTCGATCTGCGTGGTCTCGGCAGTGAGGCGGCCCGCGAGCGGGCCCGGGCGCTGACCGCCGGCTGGCTCACCGCCCATCGGCGCTGGACGACCCCCGCTTGGCAGCCGCCGGTGCTCGCCCGCCGCCTCGCCAACTGGCTCAGCGCCTCCGATTTCCTTCTCACCGGCGCCGAACCCGGATTTCGCCTCGCCTTCGTTGATGCGGCGGCGGCCCAGGCGCGGCATCTGCTGCGCGTCGCCGGCGGCTGCCGGGGCGAGCCGCCGGCCTTCGCCATCATCATCGGCCGCATCGCCGCCGCCATCGCCCTTGGCGTCGGCGAGCTGGACCGGGGCCTCGATCAGCTCAACCGGGAGATCGATCTGCAGATCCTTCCGGACGGCGGCCACTTCGATCGCAACCCGATGACCCAGTTGTCGGTGCTGCGCGATCTGGTGGACATCCGCGCCGGCCTCGCCCTCGTCGCTAAGGCGCCGCCGCCGGCGGCCGCGTCGGCCATCGATCGGATGGCGCCGATCCTGCGCGCCTTCCGCCACGCCGACGGCGGCCTCGCCCTGTTCAACGGCGCCAAGGAGATGAACCGCAGCCTGATCGACACCGTCCTCGTCGCCAGCAACGTCAAGGAGCGGGCGCCGATCGGCATGCCGGACAACCGCTACACCCGGCTCGCCGCCGGCCGCAGCCTGATCATCGCCGACGTGGGATCGCCGCCGGCGACCGTCGACGCCCACGCCGGCTTGCTCGCCTTCGAGATGAGCGACGGCCGCGACCGGCTGATCGTCAACTGCGGGACCTACTTCGGCGACAACGTCCGCTGGCGGACCGCCGTCCGCTCGACCGCCGCCCATTCCACCCTCTCCCTCGGCGACGCCAATGCCGCCGATCTGTCGCGCGCCGGCTGGCGGCGGCGGGTCAAGCCGAGGGTGGAGGCGGAGCGCCGCGAGACCGACGGTGCCATCTGGCTGGAAGCGAGCCACGACGGTTATGGCCGCCGCTTCGGTCTCACCCACCGCCGCCGCCTCTATCTGGATGCCACCGGCTGCGATCTGCGTGGCGAGGACAGCCTCGAGGGCCGCGGCAAGGGCAACCCCCCGTTCCGGCTGCGCTTCCATCTGCATCCGGCGGTCAGCGCAGCGGTTGCCGAGGATGGTCGCTCGGTGTTGCTGAAAACTCCCGGCGGCGGCTGGCGCTTCTTGTGCGTCGGCGGCGCCCTTGCGCTGGAGGACTCCGCCTATCTCGGCCGTTCGGACAGGCCGGAAAAGGCGCATCAGATCGTCGTTTCGGGTAGCGTCGGCAACGGCGACGCGGGCGTCCAGTTGAAGTGGGCGCTTCGCCGGCAGGGGGGAGCTCCGTGAGCGACGCCCCCTTCCCGAAGCGACCCGGATCGTCCCAGGGATCGCCACCCGGCTCCTCGCCCGGATCCGGTGGGCCTATTCAGCCGGCGGTGGGCCACTCCGGCGACCGGACCGAGGACTACCGGCTGCGCCAGGCCTGCGGGCTGTGCCACCATCCCGCCCTCGATCCGGTGCTGGCGCTGACGCCGTCGCCCATCGCCAATGCGTTCGTTCTGCCGGAGAACGCCGGCGACCCGCAGCCGCGGCTGCCGCTCGATCTGGTCCGCTGCCGCGCCTGCGGCCACGTGCAGCTGCTGCAGATCGTCGATCGCTTCCGCGTCTTCTCCCGCTCCTACGATCCGCACGAAGCGTCGCCGGCGATGACCGCGCACCTGAAGGCGTTCGCCCGCTACCTGATGGAGCGGTTTCCCAGCGCCAGCGATGCGCTGGTCGTCGATATCGGCGCCAACGACGGAACCTTCCTCAAGGCGTTCGATGACGCCGGCCGCCGGGTGCAGGGCATCGAGCCGGCCACCAACCTGGCGGCACGGGCGGTGGCCAAGGGCATCCGCACCCACGCCGGCTTCTTCCTGCCGGCGGTCGCCGACCGCTTGGAGGAGGAGCGCGGCCGCGCCGCCTACGTCACCGCCCAGATGGCCTTCGCCGAGGCGGAAAAGCCGGGGGAGTTGCTGGAGGCGGTCGGCCTGATCCTCGCCCGCGACGGCGTCTTCGCCTTCGAAGTCGCCTATCTGGGGGCGCTGATCGAGCAGACCGCCTTCGACAGCATCACCCACCGCATCCTCGACTATCACGCGCTGGCGCCGCTCATCCGCTTCTTTGCCGCCAACGACTTCGAGATCATCGCCGTCGACCGGACGCCGCCGCACCGGGGCAGCCTGCGCGGCATCGCCCAGCGCCTGGGCGGGCCCTATCCCCGCGATCCGGCGGTGGATGAATTGCTGGCGGCGGAAGCGACCACCGGTCTCGCCGATCCGCAGACCTATGAGGCGCTGGCCGAGCGCATCGCCCGCAAGACGGCGGTTCTCGCCGGCCGGCTGCTGGCGCTGAAGGCGGCGGGCCGCCGGATCGTCGGCTACGGGGCGACCGCCTGTGCGACGACGCTGCTCGCCCACCTGGCCCTCGACGACGATCTGCTGGATTTCGTCTGCGACGACACCCCCGACAAGCAGGGGCTCCGTCTTCCCGGCACCGACGTCGTCATCCGCTCGGGAGAAGCCCTGAACGAGAAGCCGCGCCCGGACGTGGCCCTCGTCCTTGCCTGGAACCACGCCGACGCCATTATTGCCCGCCACCCGCGGTTCCGCGCCGAGGGCGGCCGGTTCCTCGTCCCGCTGCCGAGCCTGCGCGAGATTTAGCGGCCGAGGCCAGCGGCCGCGGCAAACCGGTTCAGCTGGCGCGATCCTGCAGCCGCGGCAGGCAGCTGCCGGCCTCGCGGAGAAGGGTGAGCAGATCGGCCTGTGGCAACGGTTGCGAGAAGAGAAAGCCCTGCAACTGGTCGCACCCGGCAAGGCGCAGCAGCATGTACTGGTCGTACGTCTCGATCCCCTCCGCCACCACCACCAGACCGAGCGCGTGGCTCATCTTGATGATCGAGTCGACGATCGTCTTGATGTTGGTGCAGGGGCTCAGGTCCTTAATGAAGACCCGATCGATCTTCAGCCGGTCGAACTCGAAACGGCGCAGGTAGCGCAGGCTGGAATAGCCCATGCCGAAATCGTCGAGGGCGATGGAGACACCCAGCGCCTTCAGCCGCTGGATCTGCTCCGACGCCTGCTGCTCGTCGTGGATGAGGGCGGATTCGGTGATCTCCAGTTCGAGGCGGGCGGGCGGGAACTGGTGGAGATCGAGGGTGCGGGCGACCAGATTGACCAGGTCGCCGCGGGCGAACTGCTGGGCCGAGACATTGATCGCCACCCGCAGCCTGCCCCAGTCGCACGCGTCGGCGATGGCGCGATCGAGGACGAATGCGCCCAGTTCCCACATCAGCCGCCGTTCCTCGGCGACGGGGATGAACTGCGAGGGGGAAATCGGTCCCAGGGTCGGATGCACCCAGCGCAGCAGTGCCTCGGCACCGGTGATGGTGAATCCGTCCGGCGCTACCTGCGGCTGGTAGACGAGGCTGAAGCTCTCCTCGGCGATCGCAGTTCGCAGCGCCGTTTCGATCTTGTGCCCCCACAGCAGGCGGTCTTCCATCTCGGGCCGGAAGCCGGTCACCCGGTTGCGTCCCAGGGATTTGGAATAGTAGAGGGCGATGTCGGCGCGGCGTGCCAGTTCGACCGCATCCGTCGCGTGCTCGGGCGCGCGGGCGATCCCGATCGAGGCGCCGAGTTCGCCGACAATCCCGCTGTACAGGGCCAGCGGCTCCCTGACCGCGGCGATGATCTGTTCGGCGATGTGTTCGGCCCCGGCACAGCTGTCGGCGCCGATCAGCAGGATCATGAACTCGTCGCCACCGACCCGGCTGACCATGTGGGCGCGTGCGGCGGCACCGGCGATGCGTCCGGCGATCTCCACCAGCGCGTAATCGCCGGCGATGTGGCCAAGGGTGTCGTTGAGCTCCTTGAAACGATCCAGATCGATAGTGAGCAACGCGACCGGCCGTCCCGCCGCCAGGGCTGCGGGAAAATCGGTCTCGGTCACCTCCAGGAAGCGGCGCCGGTTGGGCAGGCCGGTGAGTGGATCGTGCAGAGCCTTGGTCCGGGCGTCCGCCTCGGAGATGGCGATCCGCTGCAAGAGCTTGCTGTTGGAGCGGGAGACCAGGAAGGCGACGGTGGCCACCAGCAGCATGACCATGAGACCGGGCAGCCAGCCGTCCCGGAAGAAGGTGTGGCTCGCCAGGACCGGTTGCCAGGTGAGTTCGCCGATGGGTGCACCGGCCTCATCGGTGAGGGCGAGGCTGGCATCGGAGTGGTCCAAATCGGGAGTGGCGATCCAACGCAGTTCAGGAAAGTCGAACTGGTGGCCCAGTTCGCTGAACCGCTCCGCCGACAGCGCATAGAGGGTCACCATCAGTGGCGGCGGCGCGTCCACCATCCGTCGCTCGGTGTAGTCGGGGATGATGTTGGCGGCGATGGCGATCGCCGGGCCTTCCGGCAGCATGATGATGCGGGCGGCAAGGCGGAAGGTGGCCGATTGGCCGGAGTGGTAGCTGAGCTCCTTGATGACGTCGCTGGGATGGTCAGCCACCACTGGCGCGCGGTCGATCACCGCCTTGATCAGGTCGGCGACCTGGGGCTGCACCCGGGTGAACGCCGCGGCCTCCGCGGCCTCGCCGTGCACCATGGAAGCGAAGTGCTCGCCATCGGCAAACAGGATATGGACCTCGTCGGTTCCGAAATGCTCCCAGTAGAATTTGCCGAAATTCTCCACCGTCCAGTCGACGTCGCGCTGGGCAGCGATCTGGAAATAGGCCTGTTCCCAGATGGCGCAGGAGGTGACCTGATCGGCGATGACGCTGACCTGCTTGCGCAGGAGATTGGTCAGCAGGTTCTGTTGCGCCGCGATCTGGATGCGGTTGCTGATCTCCGACGGCCAGATGAACGAGCCGAAGAGGACCGTGATGCAGACGAGGACCAGGCCCACCGGCAGTCCGACGACCCGGAAGAAGGAGGGCGGCTCGCTATGGGTGGGAGGCTGCGATGTGTCCATCCACAGGCAAATAGCGCAGGACCGCCTAAGCATCCCTTAATGGCGGGACAAGTTTAGCTCCATCGCCGCCACTTTCCGCCTCGTCGGCCGGTGTGGAAAGTTAGTCAGGCGTCGCCGGCCAATTTCGGCACCGGCTGGATGACGGGGGTGGCCGCCGCCAACAGGAGCGCGGCATCGCCGCCGGCGGGCGGGTAGATGCGGCGATGATTGATCTCCTCTTTCGTCCGCTTGGCGGCGGCGCCTTCGGCGACGATCCGGCGCTCCCAGCCCTCCATGTAAAGGGCGCCCCCGGCGCCCAGATCGAGCACCGTCACGTAATCCTGCTGCCGATACTCGATCAGCGGCCGGCCGAGCAGATCGGCGACGACGTTGTGGCCGACGATCCGCCCCTGCGGCCTGGCGTGCTGGCAGGACATGACCGAGGCATGGGTCGCATCCACCAACGCCCGGGCCACGTCGCCGGCGGCGAAGCAGGCGGGGTGGCCGACGACGCGCAGCCAGCGGTCGACCGGCAGCCGGCCGAACCGGTCCAGGTCGCGGCTCAGGTTGAGGGTGAGTCGGCTCGCCCGCATGCCGGCGGTAGCGACGACGGTGCGGCAATGAATGCGCTCGCTGCCGCGCGGCGGCACCGCCAGCACCAGCGAATCGTCGTACACGCGGTCGACTTCCACCTCTTCCCGGCATTCGATACCGAGCGCGGTCAGCGCGGCGCGGATCGTCGGCCGCGGCAGCGTCCCCAAGGTGGCGCCGATGGCGCCGCGGTCGATCAGGATCACCCGTGGCGGTTCGTCGGCACCGGCGTCGCGCGCCAAGCGGGCGAGGCGTCCCATCAGCTCGGTGGCGACCTCGATGCCGGTGAAGCCGCCACCGACGACGACGGCGGTGTAGCGGCCGAGGCCTGGAGGGCGTGCCGCCAGGTCTGCGAGATGGCGGTCGAGATGGGTTGCCCCGGCAAAGGTGTCCACATCGAAGAACGGCTGCGCCGCCGCCAGCGCCGGCCGGACGAGGGCACTGCCGGCGGCGAGCACCAGCCGGTCGAAGGCGATCTTTTCCGTTTCCCCGGTTGTCGCCGCGAAGACGACACAGCGGTCGACGGCATCGATCGTCGTCACCTCGCCCACCCGGAAGCGGACGCCGACCGGGGTGAGCAGGTCCGCCAGCGGCACCCTCGCCTGCGACAGGTCGCTTTCGTAAAGGCGGACACGGATGACGTGCTCGGACGTTCGCGTCAGCACCAGGATCTCGATCCCGTCGACGCAACCGGCCTCGGCACGCAGGCGAGCCGCCCCGATCGCGGCCCACAAGCCGGCAAAGCCGGCACCGACAACGACGATCCTCTGCATGGACGCTCCTCCACCGCCGGATTATCCCGCGTCGCCGGGGCGAGTGCCAGCCGATAAGGAAAGACTTGCGCCGACGGCGCGATGGGGCGGCGGCCGGCAGTGGATGACGCCGCCGCGCCGGCTCTGCTATATGGCGCCCGGCGGGTGCCGGCGATGACGGCGGCCCCCGGCCCCACGAAACTGGAGGGAACTGGACCGATGCCGATCCGCCGCGCGCTCATCTCCGTGTCCGACAAGACCGGCATTGAGGACCTGGGTCGCTTCCTCGCCGCCGCCGGCGTCGAAGTCCTGTCGACCGGCGGTTCGGCGAAGGCGCTGGCCGCCGCCGGGGTGCCGGTGGTCGAGGTCGCCGCCTACACCGGCTTCCCGGAGATCATGGACGGCCGGGTGAAGACGCTGCAACCCCGCATCCACGGCGGCCTCCTCGCCATCCGCGACAACCCGGAGCACCAGGAGGCGATGCGCGCCCATGACATCGCCCCCATCGATCTGCTGGTGGTCAACCTCTATCCGTTCGAGGCGACGGTCGCCGGCGGCGCCGACTTCGAGACGGCGATCGAGAACATCGACGTGGGCGGGCCGGCGATGATCCGGGCGGGGGCCAAGAACCATGACTTCGTGACCGTCGTCGTCGAGCCCGCCGACTACGGCCGGGTGATGGAGCAGATGCGCGCCGGTGAGGGGGGCGAGGGCGACATCTCGGCAGCGTTGCGGCGGGAGCTGGCGGCCAAGGCCTTCGCCCGCACCGCCGCCTATGACGCGGCGATCGCCGGCTGGTTTGCCGCCCAGGCGGGCGAGAGCTTCCCCGAGCGGCTGATCCTGGCGGGGAGCCGCCGCCAGCTCATGCGCTACGGGGAGAACCCGCACCAGGCGGCGGCGTTCTATGCCACCGGCGACACCCGTCCCGGCGTCGCCACCGCCGAGCAGATCCAGGGCAAGGAGCTATCCTACAACAACCTCAACGACACCGACGCCGCCTACGAGCTGATCGCCGAGTTCGATCGGCCGGGGGTGGCGGTGATCAAGCACGCCAATCCCTGCGGCGTCGCCGAGGACGACGACCTGCCGCGGGCCTGGCGGAAGGCGCTGGCCTGCGATCCGATCGCGGCGTTCGGCGGCATCGTCGCCGTCAACCGGCCGCTGGATGGCGCAACCGCCGAGGAGATGGCGAAGCTGTTCCTGGAGGTGATCATCGCGCCGGCGATCACCCCGGACGCGCGGGCCATTCTCGGGCAGAAGAAAAACCTGCGGGTGCTGGTGGCGGGCGGAGTCCCCGATCGCAGCGCCGCCGGGCTGACCCTGAAGACGCTGGCCGGCGGCTTCCTCACCCAAAGCCGCGATGGGGAGGGCGCCGGCTCCTCGCTGCGGGTGGTCACCCAACGGCCGCCCTCCAATGCCGAGATGGCCGATCTCTCCTTCGCCTGGCGGGTCGCCAAGCACGTCCGCTCCAATGCCATCGTCTTTTGCCGGGACGGGGCGACGGTCGGCGTGGGCGCCGGTCAGATGAGCCGGGTCGACGCGGCGCGCATCGCCGTGCTCAAGGCGGAGGAGGCAGGCCAGGCGGCCGGCGACGCCACACCGCGGACCAGGGGCTCCGTCGTCGCTTCCGATGCCTTCTTTCCCTTCGCCGACGGGCTGATCGCCTGCGCCGAGGCGGGGGCGACCGCGGTCATCCAGCCGGGCGGGTCGGTGAAGGATGCGGAGGTCATCGCCGCTGCCGATGCCCACGGCCTTGCCATGGTGTTCACCGGTCTCCGCCATTTCCGTCACTGAGGACAGGCTTTTCCCCCGTAACGGGGTTGGCGCCGAGGCAAGACACCGCCAAATGGGCAACGCGCGGTTGTTGCAAAACGTTCCTATCTCCGGCAAACTGGTGTTGCGAACAATTCGCGGGACACGGGTGTAGAACAGGGCCCTCAGCGCATGGATGGACACAGCGAGCGTCGCCAGACGATCTCTTGGCTGCCGCGGGATGACTTTGCCGACACCGCGGCGGCAGGGGGGCGGAAATGGCGACGGGTGGCCCTCTCCGTGGCGGTGCTGCCGCTGATCTTTCTCGGGTCGGTGGTTCTTCATGCCCTGAGAGGGGCGCAGCCGCGGATCAGCGGCCACATCGGCCGCGCGGAGAAGACGGCGCTGCGGCGTGCGCTGCGCGAGCGGCTCGACGCCCTGACCACACGGGGAACGGCGTTCCGGCTGTCGGCGGTGCTGCCCTTTGCTTGGCGGCGGGTGCACGTGGTCGGCGCCATGGAGGACGCCCGCGCGGCGTTCCCCCACCTGGACGACAAGATCGCCCGTCGTCTCGGCAGCGAGCGTTCGGATGTGCTGGTGATCCTGCGCGAGCCGGACGGCCTCGTCCGCATCGATCTCGGCACCGACCACAGCCTGGTTGCGGCCCGCGCCGGTGGGCCTGGCGGCGGGCGTGACGGTGATGGGGGGCTCGGCGGCCACGACATTATCGTCTCACCGATCCACATCGCCGGCGTCCGCCACCTGCAGCTAGCCGAGGTGGGCGCCTCGGCGGCGCCCACGGCACAAGGCTAATTGGGCGGCGTTTTGCCGGCGGCCACGGCTGAGAGCAGCGGCCGCCGTGCCGGGAGGAAAGGCCTCCTAAAGGGCGATGTAGCGACGCAGCGCGTCCACCTCCGCCTGCGCTTCCTCGATGCGATTCTTCACCACGTCGCCGATGGAGATCATGCCGACCAGCTGGCCGTCGTCGATGACCGGCACATGGCGGAAGCGGTTGGAGGTCATCAACCCCTCGATCGCCGCCACCGGATCCTTAGACGAGCAGCTGATCACCGGCGAGGTCATCAGGTCGCCCACCTTCTTCTCCGTTATCTCCTTGCCGAAGCGTGGCAGGGCGCGGACCACGTCGCGCTCGGAGAGGATGCCAGCAATGCCGCCATCGTCATGGAGGACGAGAACGGCGCCGATGCGGTTGGCACACATCAGCGCCACCGCGTCGGCAACCGATTGCTCGGTGCCGACGGAGATGATACGGCCGCCCTTGTGGCGCAGAATATCCGATACAAACATGTCGTCGATCCTCCCCGTTGCGCGCCGGACTAGAGTCCGATCCGCGTCTCCTTGATCAGCCCGTCGACCACCGCATGCAGAGCCTCCCGTTCCGAAGCGCCTGCGTCGCGCGCCTCGCGGTAGGCGGAGCGTTGACGGTGAGCGCTCGTTCCGTGCATCACGATCGACCGGCAATGCCGGATTTGCGCGGCACAATCAAGAGTATCCGCGTCTTCGGCGACGAGATCGAGCAACTCGTGGATCAGGGCGGCGAAGGAGATGACCGAGCCCTTGGCGAAGTCGATCAACCCGCCGTCGGTCCCGTACCGCTTGGCCCGCCAGCGGTTCTCCTCCACCAGCATCCGGTCGTAGATGCGCCAGCGCTGGTTGCTCAGACGCAGCCGATACAGCATGTGCAAGATGCACTGATAGAGGGCGGCGATGGCGACCGCATCGACGAGCGACGTACAGATGTCGGTGATCCGCATTTCCAGCGTCGGGAACCGGTCGCTTGGCCGGATGTCCCACCATAGCATGGTCGCATCCTCCAGCACGCCAGCGGCCACCAGGATGTCCACGTGCCGCCGGTATTCGCCCCAGGAGGCGAACTGCGACGGCAGGCCGGTGCGCGGCAGCTCGTCGAAGACGCTGACCCGGTAGCTGTTCAGGCCGGAGTCCTCGCCGCGCCAGAAGGGGGACGAGGTGGACAGGGCGAGCAGGTGCGGCAGGAAGTAGACGGCCTGGTTCATCAGGTCGATGCGCAGCTCGTCGTCATCGATGCCGACGTGGACATGCATGCCGCAGATGAGCAACCGCCGCGCCACCGCCTGCATCGCCCGCGCCAGCGTATGGTAGCGCTCCTTGTCCGTATGCTTCTGAGCCCGCCACTCGGAGAACGGATGAGTGGAGGCGGCGATCGGCGCCAGGCCGAAGCTACCGGCCACCTCGACAACCGCCTCGCGCAGGCGGGCCAGCGCCAGTCCCGCCTCCTGCGCCGTGCGGCAGACGGGGGTCCCCACCTCGATCTGGGAGACGAGAAACTCCGGACGGACCAGTTCGGCCAGACGCGCCTCACAGGCCGCCAGCAGGCCTTGCGGCGGATCACTGACTACTTCGCGCGTCTGCGGGTCGACGAGGATGTACTCCTCCTCGATGCCCATGGTGAAGCTGGGGTCGCTGGTCATCGGTCTTCCCCGACGCGGTGGAGGTGCGGCATGGCGAGGATGGCCGCCAGCGCATCGCCGAGGAGGGTGATCCAGCGCGCCAGATCCGCCTCGTCGACGCAATGGTCCTGGCGCACCTCGATGGCGCAGCCGGCCAGGCCGGCGATGCCGGCGTGGAGGTCGAGGGTATAGGCCAGCTCCAGCCCGGAGTAGGGCTCGTTGTCGCCGATCACCAGTCCCGGCTGCTTTCGCAGCAGCGCCAGCAGTGGCACCGCCAGCCGCGGGTCGCGGTTCCACAGCACGCCGGCGTCCCAAAACCGGTCCTGGCCGCCCAGGGAAGGGGTGAAGGTGTGCACCGAGAATAGCAGCGGTTCCGGGCCGATGCGCCGGAGGCGGGCGAAGGCGGTGTCGACGGCATGATGATACGGCCAGTGCAGCGCCTCGGCGCGCTGCGCCTGGGCGTCGGCGCTCAGGCCCTGATTGCCGGGGACGACGGTGCCGTCGCTGATCGCCAGGATCGACTGCGGATCGCCCGGCGGCCGGTTGAGATCGATGACGATGCGGGAGTAGCCGGCGAGCACCGCCGGACAGCCGAGGCGGTGGGCGAGGCCGAGGGTGAGCGCCTCGGCACCGATATCGTAGGCGATGTGGCGGCCGAGGTCGGCTTCGCCGAGGCCGAGATCGTGGAGGGCGCGCGGAATGGCGCGGCTGGCGTGATCGCAGACCAGCAACAGGGGCGTCGTCGCGTCCGCGTTGATCAGGCGGAACGGGGGCGGCTCGTCCGGTGCCAGCAGCGGGGTGAGTGTCTCCGGTTGACCCGCCGCAAATGTGGAAAGGGGAGAAGCGGCGGGAGGCTGCGACCGGCTGGGCCGGCGATGATCGGACCGATCCGTCATCGGCCCATCACCGCCGGTGAGCGGGTTGCCGGGGTGCGGGTGGGATCGGAAGCGGGGACCAAAGCGACTGTCAACCACGGTGCCTCTGGCGGTGACGCCCAATCCCCGATATTAGCCCGCCATGCCCCGATTGCGAAGCACCGCCGCATCGTCTGATCCATCCCCCGGCGATCCAGTCCCCGGCGCTTCACCCGCGCCGACCCTGGTTTCCACGCCGCCCTCTACCATGCGGGCGCGGGAGCGGTGGGCGATGGTCGCCCTGTTCACCGGCGCCGCCGCCATTGCCTTCGCGCCGATCTTCGTTCGCCTGAGCGAGGTCGGGCCCATCGCCACCGGCTTCTACCGGCTGGCGCTGGCGTTGCCGGTGCTGTGGGCCTGGGACCGGGCGATGCGCCGCGAGCGACGGGACGGCGGCTCGGACGCCACCGCTGCCGACGCGATGGCCGGATCTGGGGCCGGATCGGGGTCCGACGCCAACCTGATCTGGGGGGTGGTCCTCGCCGGTCTCTGTTTCGCCGGCGATCTCGCCCTGTGGCACTGGAGTCTGCGGTTCACCTCCGTCGCCAACGCCACCTTGTTTCCCAACCTGGCGCCGGTGTTCGTCACCCTCATCGGTTGGCTTCTCTGGCGACAGCGGGTGCGGCCGCTGTTCCTGATCGGGATGGCGATGGCGATCGCCGGTGCCGCCCTGTTGATGGGCGGCAGCGTCCGGCTGAGCCAGGCGCACCTCCTGGGCGATGCCCTGGCGCTGGTGACCGCCGTCTTCTACGCCGGCTACATCGTCGCCGTCGCCCGGCTCAGGCAGCGGCTCTCCACCTCGGCGATCATGGTGAAGTCGGGGGTGGTGACCGCCGTCGTCCTCTTCGTCCTTGCCGCGGCGACCGGGGAGCGCCTGTTGCCGACGACGACGGGCGGCTGGGCGACCCTTGTCGGCCTCGCCCTCCTCAGCCATGCCGCCGGGCAGAGCCTGATCGCCTATGCGCTGGCGCACCTGCCGGCCACCTTCTCCGCCGTCGGCCTGCTTTTGCAGCCGGCGATCGCTGCACTCCTCGCCTGGCTTTTGTTTGCGGAGGCGATCGGCGGCTGGCAGGCGGCCGGCGCCGCCGTCATCCTCGCCGGTATCGTCGTCGCCCGTCGCGGCAGCATGGCGGTGGCGAGCGAAAGGGCGACGGCGTGAGCCCGCCGACGATCCCGCCCCCGTTGGGACACGGCCGGCGCATCTCGGTCACCGGCCTCGGGTACGTCGGCCTGCCGGTGGCGATCGCCTTCGCCCGCGCGGCGGCGCCGGGGGAGCCGCCCGTCGTTGCCTATGACATCGACGCCGATCGCATCGCCGAGCTCGCCGGCGGCGTCGACCGGACCCGCGAGGTGGCGGCGGCGGACATCCTGGCCGAGCTTGCCGCCGGCCGCATCCGCTTCACCACCGATGCGGCGAACCTTGCCCTCGCCGACTTCCACATCGTCGCCGCGCCGACGCCGATCACCGAGGCGCGGGCCCCCGACCTGCGCTGTCTTACCGAAGCGACCCGCGCCGTCGGCGGCCGTCTGCGCCGGGGCGCCATCGTCGTCTTCGAGTCGACCGTCTATCCCGGCGCCACCGAGGAGGTGTGCCGGCCGATCCTGGAGGACGCCTCGGGTCTCGTTGCCGGTCGCGACTTCGCCATCGCCTACTCGCCCGAGCGGATCAATCCCGGCGACCGGACGCATCGCTTCGAGACGATCACCAAGGTGGTGGCGGCCGACGATGCGCCAACGCTCGATTGCGTCGCCCGCGTCTACGGCAGCGTGGTGACCGCCGGCATCTACCGGGCGGCGTCCATCCGCACCGCCGAGGCGGCGAAGGTCCTGGAGAACACCCAGCGCGACCTCAATATCGCGCTGATGAACGAGCTGGCGATGATCTGCGGCCGCCTGGACGTGGACACCCACGACGTACTGGCGGCGGCGCGGAGCAAGTGGAACTTCCTCGACTTCTCGCCGGGGCTGGTCGGCGGCCACTGCGTCGGCGTCGATCCCTACTATCTCACCTATGCCGCCGAGCGGGCGGGGCACCATCCGGACGTGATCCTGGCCGGCCGGCGGATCAATGACAGGATGGCGTTGTGGCTCGCCGAGCAGACGGTGCGGCGGCTGCGGCCGGCGGAGGCCGCCGGGCCGTTCACCGTCGCCGTCCTCGGTCTGTCGTTCAAGGAAGACGTCCCGGACGTGCGCAACTCCCGGGTCGCTCATCTGGTGCGGGCGCTGGAGGGGTTCGGCGCCCGGGTCGGCGTCCATGACCCGCTGGTTGATCGGGCGGTTGCGGTCGCCCGGACCGGGATCGCGCTGCGCGAACTCACCGATCTGGGTCCGGCCGATGCGGTGATCCTGGCGGTGCCCCACCGGGCCTATCTCACGGGCGGCTGGCCGCTCGTCTCGACACCGTTCGCCGGCCGCGGCGGGCTCGTCGTCGATGTCCGCGCCCGCCTCGACGCCCAGCGGTGCCCAGCAGAGATCCGCCTCTGGCGTCCATGAGGGAACGGCGCCGCCGGCCTCAGCGGCCGAAGCGCCAGCGGCGCCGCGGCGGCGGCTCGCTGTCCGCAATCGCCGCCTCGCCGGAGGGAACCGCCCGATACAGCCGCCGATCGCGGAGCACGAACTCGGAGACGAGGATCTGACGCGGGACCGGCCGGTCGCAGGTCATTACCGCGTGTTTCGGCAACTTCGGCAGTTGGATGACCCGCCGCACCGTCCAGACGGTTTCGGCATCCTCGGCGCGGCTGAATTGATCGCCGATGGTCAAGTCGGCGGTCGCACACTTGCCCAACATGGCTCGGCCCCCTGCGGTGAATACCCCATTAAGGGTATCTCGCTGAGGCGCCGCGTCAACAATTTTGTGCAAACGGCGAGGGTGCGACCAGCGGCCGCATAGGAAACGGGCGGATCCGCGAGGACCCGCCCGTGTCTCGGCGTCGGTGAGATCCGGTTGAGGATCAGCCGCCGCGATGCTCGATCAGGTCCTGGACCACCGTCGGGTCGGCCAGGGTCGAGGTGTCGCCCAGGGCGCCGAAGTCGTTTTCGGCGATCTTGCGCAGGATGCGCCGCATGATCTTGCCCGAGCGGGTCTTCGGCAGCGCCGGCGCCCACTGGATGACGTCGGGGCTGGCGATGGGGCCGATCTCCTTGCGTACCCAGGCGACCAGTTCCTTGCGCAGATCCTCGCTCGCCGGCTCGCCCATGTTGAGGGTGACGTAGGCGTAGATGCCCTGGCCCTTGATGTCGTGGGGGTAGCCGACGACGGCGGCTTCCGCCACCTTCGGGTGGGCGACGAGCGCGCTTTCCACCTCGGCGGTGCCCATCCGGTGGCCGGAGACGTTGATGACGTCGTCGACCCGGCCGGTGATCCAGTAGTAGCCGTCCTCGTCGCGCCGGCAGCCGTCGCCGGTGAAGTACTTGCCGGGATAGGTGGAGAAGTAGGTCTGCACGAAGCGATCATGGTCGCCGTAGACGGTGCGCATCATCCCCGGCCACGCATCGGCGAGGCAGAGATTGCCGGTGCAGGCCCCTTCCTGGATGCGACCGTCGGCGTCGACGATCTCCGGCAGGACGCCGAAGAACGGCCGCGTCGCCGAGCCCGGTTTCAAAGCGGTCGCTCCCGGCAGCGGGGTGATCAGGATGCCGCCGGTTTCCGTCTGCCACCAGGTATCGACGATGGGGCAGCGGCCCTCGCCGACCACCTCGTGGTACCACATCCAGGCTTCCGGATTGATCGGCTCGCCGACGGTGCCGAGAATGCGCAGCGACTGGCGCGAGGTCTTCTTCACCGGCTCCTCGCCTTCCCGCATCAGGGCGCGGATCGCCGTCGGCGCGGTGTAGAAGATGTTCACCTTGTGCTTGTCGACGACCTGCCAGAAGCGCGAGGAGTCGGGGTAGTTGGGGACGCCCTCGAACATGATCGAAGTGGCGCCGTTGGTGAGCGGCCCGTAGACGATGTAACTGTGGCCGGTGACCCAGCCGATGTCGGCGGTGCACCAGTACATGTCGCCGTCGTGATAGTCGAAGACGTACTTATGGGTCATCGACACGTAGACCAGGTAGCCACCGGTGGTGTGCAGCACGCCCTTCGGCTTGCCGGTCGAGCCCGAGGTGTAGAGGATGAACAGCGGATCCTCGGCGTTCATGGGTTCCGCCGGGCAATCGGCCGACGCCTTCGCCATCAGGTCTTCGTACCAGTGGTCGCGACCGTCCTGCCAGTCGACGGCGCCGCCGGTGCGTTTGACGACGATCATCGTGTCCACCTTCGGGCACGACTTCACCGCCTCGTCGACGTTGGCCTTTAGCGCCACCCTGCGGCCGCCGCGCAGGCCTTCGTCGGCAGTGACGATGACCGAGCCGTCGCAGTCCTGGATGCGGTTGACCAGGCTATCGGGAGAGAAACCGCCAAAGACGATGGAATGGATGGCGCCGATGCGGGTGCACGCCAGCATGGCGATCGGCAACTCGAGGATCATCGGCAGGTAGATGGTGACCCGATCGCCCTTCTTGACTCCCATCGACTTCAAGACGTTGGCGAACTTGCAGACGTCCGTGTGCAGTTGCTTGTAGGTCACCGCCTTCGACTCGGCGGGATTGTCGCCCTCCCAGAGGAGCGCCACCTGGTTGCCACGGCTGGCGAGATGACGGTCGAGGCAGTTGTGGGAGACGTTGGTGGTGCCGTCCACGAACCAGCGGATGTGGACATCGGGCGCCTTCAGGTTGACGTCCTTGACCTTCGTGTACGGTTGAAACCAGTCGATGCGCTTGCCGTGCTCGCCCCAAAACCCTTCCGGGTCCTCGATCGACTGCTTGTACATGGCAAGGTATTTGTCGTTATCGCACCAAGCCGATCCGGCGATTTCCGGCCGCACGGGAAATACATGGTCTTCGCTCATGTTTGAATAGCTCCTCCCAAAAGGACCAAACGTCGGATCGCGCTAGCTTTTTCTTATTACTCGCGACTCGGACAGGGGCGCTTTATCGCACCAACCCGCGCCGGGCACAAGGGTCGGCGCCCGATGGAGATGCGCGCGGGCCAGGGTGGAGCCGGCAGCGTCCACCGGTCGTCCTGGCGGGAGGTTCGCAGCGTTGTCGGCCGCCAAAAGGGATGGATGAGCCGCCATGCGGGATACGGGGCCGGTGTTGGCTCAGCTCCCTTCCGTCGCCGCCCGTCCGCCGCGCGTCTTCCACAGCGAGAAGGCGATGCCCGCCAGCAGCAAGGCGGCGGTGATGCCGAGACTGACGGCGGCCGGTACCTTGCCGCCCCAGACGAAATCGCCGAGGAAAATCTTCGAGCCGATGAAAATGAGGACGATCGCCAGCGCGTACTTGAGGTAGTGGAAGCGATGGACAATCGCCGCCAGCGCGAAATAAAGGGCACGCAGTCCGAGAATGGCGAAGATGTTCGACGTATAGACGATGAACGGATCCTGGGTCAGGGCGAAAATCGCCGGCACGGAATCGATGGCAAAGATGAGATCGGCGATCTCCACCAGCACCAGACAGAGGAACAGCGGCGTCGCGTAGCGGACCGGGCGGCCGGTCTTCGCATCGGCAAGCCGCACCCAGAACCGATCTCCGTGCAACTGATCGGTCACCCGCAGGAACCGCTTCATCAGCCGCAACACCGGGTTGTTGGCGATGTCCGGCTTCTGGTCCATCACCACCAGCATCTTGATGCCGGTGACGATGAGAATGACGGCGAAGATGTACATCACCCAGACGAACTCGAGGACCAGCGCCGCGCCGAGGCCGATCATCAGCGCCCGCAAGACGATGACGCCGAGGACGCCCCAGAACAGCACCTGATGCTGGTAGAGCCGCGGGATCGCGAAATAGGTGAAGATCATCGAGATGATGAAGACGTTGTCCAGCGCCAGCGTCTTCTCCACCAGATAGCCGGTGATGTAGAGCTCGACCGCGGTCCAGGCGCGCGCCTGGGGGGTGGGTTGTCCGGCGAGCTGCGGATCGAGGGCGCCAGCGGCGGGATAGGTGGCGTAGACGTACCACACCGCCACCGCGAACAAGAGGCCGAGGCCGATGTAGAGCCCCGACATGGCCAGGCTCTCGCGGATGCCGATCTCGTGCGCCTCGCGATGGAGAATGCCCAGATCGAAGACGAGGATGGCGATGACGAGGCCGATGAAGCTGAGCCAGACCCAGACATGCATGCCGAGCCAGACGTGATCGAGAGCGCTGACGACGACCTCCACAGGACCACCTTCGTTGTTGTTGACAAACGTCCACCCGCCGGACGGCAACGCCGCCCGACCCTCCGAACATCACCTAGCGCGGGAGGGGAGCGAGGGGAGCCACGCCTTGCTCACGTTTTCGTGAGGACGGGGAGGAGGGCCGGGTGACGGGGCATTCTGAATATGGGAGCAAAGGCGAAGCGATTTGACCAAGGTACGCGCAGAAAGACCCGAAGACGTCGACGCTATCGGCGAGCTAACCACCGCCGCTTTCAAGCAGGCGGAGCACCGTTCAGGCACCGAGGCCGCGATCGTGGATGCCTTGCGGGCGGCAGGAGCGCTGAGCGTGTCGCTGGTCGCCGTCGAAAACGGCGATGTCGTGGGCCATGTGGCGTTCTCGCCAGTGACGGTAAAATCGAGGAAGACAGGAGAGTCCAGGACGACCGGATGGCTTGGTCTCGGGCCGGTTTCGGTGCGACCCGATCGACAGGGCTGCGGGATCGGCAAGGTGTTGATCGAGACCGGGCTGACCCGACTCAGGGAGGGCGGAGCCGACGGCTGCGTCGTCCTGGGTGACCCGCGATACTATGCCCGCTTTGGGTTCGTCAGCGACCCGGGCCTGCGCTATGCCGATGCGCCGGCTGAATACCTCCAGCGGATCGTCTTCAAGGGCCTGCCGCCGACGGGAGAGGTGGCCTATCACCCCGGCTTCGCCGAGGCCTAGCTTGAGGGGGTGCGGCGAGGGAGCTTGCGCACATGGCCGGGCTCCCGTCGCCGACGGAAGGGTGCTAGCGGCAGCTCACTCCGCTGAGAATGCGGCTGGTGTAGACGTCGGACTTGAAGTCCCTCGCATCTGTCGAGTCGCGGCGGTCGGTCCAGGCCGCTAGCGCTCCACCCGGTGCGACCGCCATCACCGGCGACGCAGCGCAACTTTCGATCCGTTTGAATGAAGAAACGTCGGACACGCGGAGATTGGATGACCATGCCGACCCGCGGGCGAGCTTGCGCGTGTAGAACACATCGCAGCTTTGCGCCGGGTCGGATGCCGGCGACAACCGGGCGTCCGCCCAGGCCACCTGCAGGAGGCTGCTCGTTCCGCAGGTTTGCGCGGTGAGGACGGGGGACGACTGGGAGCGCCGGGTTTCGTCGTTCAAGGTGACAGGGGTCGCCAGGCGGTGTAGGGCCGCGCCCCCCAGGCGTAGCCGATGTCGGTCCCGTCGGTCGGCTTTTGCGGTCGACGGTCGAAGACGATGTGTGCCGTCCCCTTGGCGCCGATCTTCACGTCGAAGGAACCGGAGATGCCGGAGATCTCGTCGGTGGCGACGGCCGCGGGCCCGAAATGGCCGGCGTGGTCCCGGGACAGCATCACATTGATCTGACCCGGCTTCTGGGTCCCCTCGCCGACCGACCACGCCAGCAGAACATCACCGCCGATGCCGCCGGCGAGCGTGGCGCTGCCGTCGCTGACCTCGTCCCAGGCGGCGACCACGCTGGGAGGGGCCCACGTGACACCCCGATCGTCCGATCGGCTTACCGCGATGGAGGCGATTGGCCCAAAATCGAGTTCGCGCTTGGCGAGGAGATAAACCCATTGGGCGTCCGCCCTGGCGAGCGACACCGCGAGCCGGGGCGCGAAGAAGTAGCGTCCGGATTCAGCGAGGGCGACGACCGGCGGATCGGCCCAGGTGGCGCCGTCGTCGTTGGAACGCGTGACCACCACGCCCCTGTTTTCATCGTCCACGTAGATGCTGTAGGCGGCATAGACGGCGCCGCCGTCCGGCGCATAGGCCACATCGGCGTCGTAGCACCCCTTGTTGGCGGCGCCCGGCAGGACGACGGGAGGCAGCCAAGTGCGTCCGCCATCGCTACTGCGATAAGCGAAACACTTCTGATATGTCGCGACCGTCACCACGACATAGCGGGGTGCGATCGGATTGCTGGCCGCCGCCGATGCCGACTCCGAAGCCTGTGGTTTCACCGCCAGCGGAACATCCTTGCTGTCCTTGGGCGTCGCCTCGGAGACCTCCGGGCTCGCCGCCGCCGCCGTCGCCCCATACGTCGCCGGCTGTATGGGATCGGATTCCTCCTCGGCGGCCGCAACGCAGACAAACCCCACCGCGATCGCTGATGCAGCGACCGCCATTACTTTGCGATACCGCACGGCTACTCCCCCCGGAACCTGGCGCACAAAGAAAAAACGGGGAGAATACTATCTCATTTGGGGGATGCCGTCAATAAAGTGCCGCGTACACCTTGGCGCGGCGTCGCCTGTTTGACCGTGGATGGTTGGCAGAGCGAGCGGGTCAGGTGAGGACAACGACGACGATGCCGCCCGTCACCTCCGCCGGCACCGCGGGAAGGGCGGCGCCGATGCACGGTCCCTTGACGCAGACCCCGTCGTCGATGCGGAACAGCGCCCCGTGGTTGGTGCACAGGATGTGGCGGCCGCCGGCGTCGAGAAACCGCCCGGCGACGATGTCGAGCGGCCAGCCGAGATGGGGGCAGGAGTTTTCGTAGACGAACATCCGGTCGCCGCGGCGGATCGCCATCAACCGGCGCGGCTGGCCATTGATCGTCGGCTCGAACGCCGCCGAGCCGCCGTCGGCGACGTCGCTCAGTCGGCAGAGCTGCAATCGTTCCATGGCCCTGGCCCTCCCCGCACGGCGGACGCCTCACCCGAAGCGCCGGCGGATCCCTCTCCACGCCGATGCGCTGCGACCGCGCCCAGCAGATCAGAACTGGAACGGCTGGGCGACCATCATCTGGATGCCGAAGTCCTGGTCGGACACCGCGGCGTCGGCGCGGACGACGAAGCCCTTGGCCAGGACGCGCAGGCCAAGACCGCCGTCGACCCGCATGCTGGAATGCAGGTTCTCGATGTTGTAGGAGGGGGCGACCCGGCCTACCTCGACGAAGGGCACGATCTGCAGCCACTGGACGCCGACGAACTGCTGCAGCCACGGCCACTGATCGAACGGGTTCCAGTCGGGGATCAGTCGCAGCTCCGCCGCATAGTAGATGGCCGCCTTGTCGCTGAACCGCTGCGACGGATAGCCGCGCATGCGCCACAGGCCGCCCAGAGTGGCGCCGGTGTAGGACGGTGGCCGGTTGAACACCTGGCCGTTGTCCGCCTTGTCCCAGGTGGGGGAGTACGCGGTCCAGAAATCGAAGGCGAGGACCCGCTGGCGAAAGCTGTCGGTGGCGCCCAGGTCCACGTACTGATCGATCTCGCCCTCGATCGCCGTCCACGAATTGCTGCTGCCGAGCACGCCGAAGTCGCGGGAGACCTGGGCCCGCACCCCCTGGCCCTTGGACGGGTTGCCGGGAAAGTCCCGGTTGTCCCAGAACACCTGCAGATCGAGGCCATTGGTCTTGAATTCGTCCTGGTCGATATCGTCGCTGTCGATCTGCTGGTTGCGGTAGAACGGGCGGATGGAGGCATAGGTCAGGCCGCTGGCGAGCGGGTTGAGGGACGACGCTCCCGAGGCGCCGCCGACCAGGATGCCGCGCTCGAGGGTGTATTCGGGGATGATCTGCTCCTCGCCGTTGCCGATGGGGAGCAGGTACTTGAGGCGGGCGCGGGCGAAGATGTCGATACCGTCGCCCTGGATGTAGTTGTTTTTGCTGGACAGGTTGCTGCCGGCCATCTGGTCGGGGAAGCGCGGATTGCCGTCGATGTAGGCCTTGTTGTCGGAGAAATGGCCGACGGAGAAGATCGGATCGATGAACAGCCGGGCGAGCCAGGGCGTCCGCAGGTCCTGGCCGGCGAGAAACAGCATCGCCGAGCCTTCGGTGCCGGCGAAGGCCGTCGCCAGCACCCGGGATTGGGGTTCGGGGAAGGCGTTGAGGCCATAGAGGAAGCCGAGCGCGCCGCCGAAGTTCTCGTTGTAGAACGGGAACGGCAGCATCAGTGGTGATGCGCCGGGTGGCCCGGCGGTCGCTCCTTCGGCCGTCGTCGTGTCCCCCGCTGGCATCTCGCCCGCGGGCGCTGCCGGTGCCACCGTCTCCACGGTCGCCGGGGGTGACACCGGATCGGCTGGGTCCGCCGCGCCCGCCCCGCCGCCGCTCAGCGCCAGGAGCAGCGCGAGAAGGACCAGCGCGAAAAGGATCGGGGTGAGGCGAGGACGGATCCCTCGCCGGAACTGCGCCGTGGTTGGCGGACGCGCGGACGTGGCGTTGTTGTGCATGCTCGGGAAAGCCGATGGCGGGAGGCCGGCCCCTGTTTGTCGCTGCCGGCCAGCGGACGACCGCTCGACGGACTATAGCTTGATCGGCTCGCCGGGAACAATCTTATGGATCGCTGGCGCGCGGTCGCCGGCGTCGCGGGCTGTCCTCGCCGGACCGGGCGCGGCGGCTGTCCCGCTCCGCGGCGAACGCCTCGCCCAGCGTCGCCGTGATGTCGTGGGCGTGCAGCGGCTCGCCGCACGTCCCGCAGACCGGCCCCGCCTCGACGGGACCGCCGCAGCCGGTATGCTTGAGTGCCGTTGCCGGTGCCGCCGGATCGAGCCCGCCCCAGCGCAGTCCCCACGCCCGCAAGGCGACGACGACGCCCAGCAGGTCCTTGCCCTTCGCCGTCAGCCGGTACTCGTGGCGAGGCGGCCGCTGCTGATAGCATCGGCGCTCGATCACCCCATCCTCCTCCAGCCGCTTCAGGCGCACCGACAGCAGGTGCGGCGAGATGCCGGTCTGCGTCTGGAAGGCGTCGAAGCGGCGACTGCCGAGGAACAGCTCGCGGATGATCAGCATCGTCCAACGGTCGCCCAGCACCGCCAGCGACCGGGCGATCGGACAGGCACTCTCGCCGATGTCATCCCATCCCATCGTCGCCCTCGGTCAGCCCTTCATCCCTTCCAGATTTGAAGTTTATTAGGCGCTTGGCTCAGCCGTGCGCAAGGGGGCGGAAATGGGTTCCTGCCGGCGGGGGGACGACGGGGGCGAAAAGGAATTGACTTCAATTTGTGAAGCTACAACATGTACAGAAGGACTGCCGGCAAGGGCCGGGACGCAACGGGACACAGACGGGAGCCAGACACGATGATGCGCGAGGACGAGGCAACGAGGGAGACGCTGGCCGTTGAGAGCGGCGCGGCGAAGGCGGGGGACGGGACCGGGGACGGCGTTGCGCACGGGTCGGCGGACGGGCGGACGAGGGGCGGGCTGTATCTGGAGGATCTGTGGGTGGGGCAGCGGTTCCGCAGCGGCTCGCTCACCGTCGACGAGGCCGAGGTCAAGGCGTTCGCCGCCCGCTACGACCCGCAGCCGTTCCATCTGGACGCGGCGGCGGCGGAGGCGAGCCTCTTCCGCGGGTTGGCCGCCAGCGGCTGGCACACGGCGGCGCTCAGCATGCGCCTATTCCTCGACGGCGGCGCTCCCATCGCCGGCGGCGTCATCGGTGCCAGCGGCGAGCTGGCCTGGCCGCGGCCGACCCGCCCCGGCGACACGCTGACGGTGGAATCGGAGGTGCTGGCGGTGGTGCCGTCGAAGTCGCGGCCCGACCGAGGTCATGCCACCTTGCGCAGCCAGACCCTCAACCAGGCGGGCGAGCCGGTGCAAATCTTCACCATGAACCTGATCGTCCCCCGCCGCCCGCCGGCATGACAGGCCCGGCGGTCCCTACTCGACGCGGAAGGCGGAGTGGCAGGCCCGGCACTGGGTGGAGATCACCTGCAGCGCGGCGATGGTCTTTTCCCAGTCTGCGGTCGTCGGTTGCACCGGCACGGCATCGGCGACGTCGGCAAACTCGGCGGCGGCGCGATGCATGGCGAGGCCCATCTCGCGGAACTCGATCGGCAGGTAGCGTCCGAAGCCGGCGCCCGATCCCGGCACCAGCTCGTCGCGGGCCACCTTGGCCGCGCCCTTGAAGTCGGCGTCGGCGAGGCGGGCCATGACATCGTCGAGGGAGTCCATGTGGTGGCGCATGTGTTCGAGGAACGGCCCCCGCATGTCGGCCGGCAGCGAGATCGGCATCCGCGGGTCGTTCGCCGCCATCAGCGTGGGCGTGATTGCAAGCAGGACCAAGGTCAGCGTCAGTGTCAGAGAGCGGTGCATCGGGGCCTCCTGTAGGACACGCGCCCGCGCTCCGGTACCTCCGCGGCTCCGCGCACGCAAGCGTTGATCAGGTTTTCAGCGGCCTCAGCTCCACTGTGCCAGTTCGACGGTGATGCCGTCGGGCCCGGTCAAGAAGACGAGTCGCCGATTGTGGAATCTTTTGAGCTCGCTCCGCACCTCGACCCCGTTTGCCCTGAGATCGGCAACCGTCGCCTCGATGTCATCGACCGCAAAGCAAATATGATTGAAGCCCACCCTGTCGAGCCTCGCCATGTTGGCGTCCTTTATCGGGACGGGTCGTCGGTAATGCAGAAGCTGGATTTCAAACCGGGGCGAAGCGCCGCGTAATACCAGGGTCACATGGTCGGCCTCGACCGCGTCGAGGCCCATGTACGCGGCAAACGGTTCGCCCGAGATAACGACGGACTTGTCCTCATCGAGCCCGAGCAGGCCGAAGAAGCGCTTGGCCGCCTCGAGATCGCTCACGCAGACGGTCACGTGATCAAGATGCTTGACGATCAGGGTATCCTCATCCGCCAGCGCGACCGGGCCGTCCGCCGCGCGGACGGCCCGGCTATACTGAACACCCCGAGAGAGCGCATTTCAAGCCGAACGGCCTGGCGTGCTGCCGCTCCCTCCTCGCCGTTCCGCAGCCTTGGCGCCCGTGTCCTTGTCGGTGGTAGGCTGGGAGCGAAACTTGGGGGTGCGTCCATGGATGATCTCAGCATTGCCGCCATCGAGCGCTGCTTGTGCGCCCGCTATCAGCCGATCGTCGAGATCGACGGCGGCGGGGTGGTGGGGTGCGAGGCACTGGCGCGGTGGCGGCGGGAGGACGGATCGCTGGCCAGCATCGAGTCCGTTGCCGACGCCATCGAGCAGGACGAGGATCTGGCGACGGCGTTGACGGCACGGATGCTGCAATGCGTCGATCGCGACCTCCTGGGCCTGCTCGGCCGCCATCCGTCGTTCTACGTCAGCATCAACCTGCCGCCGGTGGCGTTGGGCCGCGAGCGGTTGCGACCGGTGTTCCAGAGCTTCGGGATCGCCCGGCGGGTGTCGCAGCTGGTGGGCGAGATCACCGAGCGCCGGGTGCTGGACGATCTGGGCCGGGCTGCCATCCAGGAACTCCGTCAGGTGGGGGCGAAAATCGCCCTGGACGACTTCGGCACCGGCAACTCCGGCCTGCAGCAGCTGATCGGCCTCGAGGTGGACATCCTCAAGATCGACCGCTCGTTCATCCTCGGACTCGGCCAGGACCGCTCGGCCGAGCGGCTGGTGCGCGGCATCGCAGCGCTGGCCGGCGTGCTGCGGGTCGGCCTCGTCGCCGAGGGCGTCGAGACGAAGGAGCAGGCGCTGTTCCTGCGCGCCATCGGCGTCGAGAAGGGGCAGGGCTGGCTGTGGGGCCGCGACCTGGACGCCGCCGGCCTCGCCGCCGCCCTGGATGCCCTTTAATTCTCGCGCGCGACCTCCAGGAACTCGGTGACCCGCATCTTGATGTTCTCGGACTGGGTCACGAATTCGCCGGCGGTGTGCAGAACCTCGGCGGCCGCTTGCCGGGTGGCTTCGGCGGCTTCACTGACGACGCCCGTGTTGTCGGTGACCTCCTGGGTGCTGTTCGCCGCCTGATGGATATTCTGGGAAATCTCGCGCGTCGCCTGCAACTGCTGGTCGATGGCATACGCGATGTTGCCGGAAATATCATTGACCTCGTGAACGATGGTGCCGATGTGCCTGACCGCATCGACCGCACGCGCGGTCGCCGACTGCATCGCGCCGATCTGCTGCCCGATGTCCTCGGTTGCGCGCGTGGTCTGGTTGGCGAGGGATTTGACCTCGGTCGCCACGACGGCGAAGCCTTTGCCGGCCTCGCCGGCGCGCGCCGCCTCGATGGTGGCGTTGAGTGCCAACAGATTGGTCTGCGCGGCGATGGCGCTGATCAGGCTGACGACGCTGCTCACCTTCTCCGAAGCTTCGTTGAGGCCGCACATCAACTTGTTGGTTTCCGCTGCTTCGTTGGCCGCCAGCGAGGCTTTCGCCGAGGATTGCTCCACCTGACGGCTGATCTCCTGGATGGAGGCGGTGAGCTGTTCTGCCGCCGACGCGACGTTCTGAACGTTCTCGGTGGCGCGGCCCACAGCCTGGGTGTTGTCATCGGAGCGGACGCTGGTGTTTTCCGCCGCATTGGACAAGACGGCGGCGGACTCCTTGAGCCGGCTCGCGTCGGCGAAGAGATGCTCGACGATGCCGTTGACCCTGGCTTCGAAGGCGTCGGTGTGGGTGATGAACTTGCCGACGCGGGCTTCCGTCGCCCGGGTCACCTTATTGAGGGCTTCGCCGCTCCGGCGATAGAGGCTGGGCAAACCGCGGTCGACCACCTTGCGGTAATAGACGCCGTTGCTGACCCGCTGCATGGAATGCTCGACCTCGCGCAGGAAGGCATCGGTCAGATCGACGATCCGGTTCAACCCGGTGACCAGGCTTCCCAGATCGCCGGCTTCGTGGACGCCGATGATGCGGGTTTCAAAATCGCCGGCGGCGATTTTGGCCATCGCCTGCGAGCAGCCGCGGATGGTGCAAGACGCGCGCCGGGCATAGAACGCGGCACCCGTGGCGCAGCCGACGAGCAGCGCGCAAAGCCCCACCTCCAGCAGCGACGGGTCCGCTCGCGTGAGCGCGAAAATGACGGGAACGACGCCGAGCGCGGCGACGGCGATGGACAGCCCGGCGGCCTTAGACAGAGAAGACGAATTCATCATATTCCATTCCCGTCTTTTGGAGCTCGGCGAGCAGTAGCCGGGTGGCGGCATCCATGCCGTCCTTGGGCGAGGCGTATCGCCCTTCCTCCTGCCGCAAGGCCTCGTAGATCGGCGTGATCTTGGCAATTTGCTCGGCGCGTGGTTTGCGGCGATTGGAGTGATAGCCGACCACGGCGCCGTCGGCGTTGGTGCTCGGCGTGACGTGGGCGAACACCCAGTAGTGGTCGCCGTTTTTCGCCATGTTGAGGACGAAGGCGAAGATTTCTCGGCGTGCCTTCAGCGTGTCCCACAGAAGTTTGAACACGCACCGAGGCATGGCGGGGTGGCGGATGATGTTGTGGGGCTTGCCGAGTAGCTCCCGTTCGCTCATTTGCGCCACGCGCTGGAACACGTCGTTGGCGTAAGTGATCTTTCCTTTCAGGTCGGTCTTGCTAACGATGATTTCTTCTTCGCCCCACGGCCGTTCGATTCCGGTTGGCTTTCGCAATAGACTGATCGCTTGGGTGGACATGCACAGGACCCACGTAAAGCACGATGATTGCCAAACACCAGGAAGCTTGCTTTAGCACCGGGTTGTTGAACGGGGAGTTAATCCGGCAGGCCGCGGCGTGATCCGCGGCATCGTCCCGGCGATGGCCGTCGTTCGGCGATACTGCTGTCGTTGCCCTCGATGGGATTAAAGGGTAATCAGCGAGGGCAAGTACGGCCGGAGAGCGAAGTGCCGTCAGCGTGACCACGGAGTGCTGATGGCGTGATTGTCTTTTATCTATACTGAACTAATACTTTCGAAAGAGGGGGTGGTTTTGTGAATCCCGTGGCCGTTCCGCTCATCCTTGCCGTCGTCGTCTTTAGCGGGTCCGTCCTTGCCATGTACGTGAAACAGGCATTACCCGACTCGCACCTGAGCGCCGAGGCGAAGGATGTGATCAAGTTGGGGATGACGCTCATCGCCACCCTGGTGGCGCTCGTCCTCGGACTGATGATCGCCACCGCCAAGGGCACCTACGACGCCCAGAGTGCGGCGGTGCGGCAGTTTTCGGCGGACATCCTGTTGCTCGACCGGACGTTGGCCGAATACGGGCCGGAGACCCAGCCGCTGCGCGGCCTGTTGCGGCAGTCGGCCGAATTGACGTTGCATCAGCTCTGGCCCGAGGACGGCTCTGACCCGGTTTCGCTGGCCCCCGGCGAGTCCCATTCGGCGATGGCCTCGTTCTTGCGCCAGCTAACTCTGCTGGCACCGCAAAACGAGACCCAGGGATTTCTCAAGGCGCAAGCATTGCGGGTGACGTCCGATCTGGCTCAGGTGCGTTTCCAGATGTATGTGCAGGGCACCGTTGAGCTCCCACTGCCGTTTCTTTTCGTGGTGGTGATCTGGCTGATGATTCTGTTCTCCGGTTATGGTCTCATCGCCGTTCGGAACCCGACCGTCCTCGTCTTCCTGTTTGCCGCCACTTTGTCGGTTGCCGGCGCCGTCTTTCTCATCCAGGAACTGGCGACGCCCTTCGGCGGGATCGTGCGGGTTTCGGGCGCGCCGCTCAGCGAGGTGATCGCGCAACTCGCCGGATAGGCGGGCAGCCGCCACCCAGCAACAACATCAACAACACATGCACTTAAGGGAGCGGATGGTGCAGTTCCTCCTCGTTCGGTCCGGGTTCGGATGCCGCCTGCGCTTTGTCCTCGCCGTTGCCGGCGTGGTTTGTCTTTTCGCGGCTACGCCGTGCCGGGCCGCCGAACCGGTGAACCCCGGCAGCACCGTTGATCTCGACTCCGCCGGGGCGCTGCCCGTCGTCGGCCTGGTGGCGGCGCCACCGTTCGCCATGGACGACGGGAACGGCAACTGGCAGGGCATCGCCGTCGATCTCTGGCGGCACGTGGCGCGAGACCTGGACCTCCGCTTCCGGCTGCAGGAGATGTCGCCGGCCGATCTCGTCACCGGCGTCCAGCAAGGAACGCTGCTGGCCGTCCTCACCGCGACGGCGAGCGCCGATAGGGAGCTGACGATGGATTTCAGTCATCCCTATTACTCCAGCGGCCTCGCCATCGCGGTCCCGGCAGCCGGCACCGAGGGCGATTGGCTGCAACCCCTCGCCGACGTCATGTCCGCCGGCACCGCCAAGATAACCGGCATCCTGCTCGGCCTGCTGTTGATTGCCGCCGTCCTCGTCTGGTGGTGCGAACGGCGGATCAATCCCGAGCATTTCCGGCCGCAGCCGCTGCAGGGGATCGGCGACGGGCTGTGGTGGGCGGCGGTCACCCTGACGACGGTGGGCTATGGCGACAAGGCGCCGCGGTCGCGGGCGGGGCGGACCATCGGCGTCGCCTGGATGTTTGCCGCCGTCATCCTGATTGCCCTGTTCACCGCCCAGGTCACCTCCTCGCTGACCGTGACCAGCCTCGCCGGTCGCGTCCGGGGGCCGGCCGATCTGGTCAAGGTGGAGGTCGGCACCCTCCAGAACTCGCCGCCCCAGGCCATCCTGCGCAGCCAGTTCGGGGTGCGGGCGCGGGGATACCCCGACTTCAAGGAGGGGCTCGCCGCCCTGGCGCGGGGCGAGATCGGAGCGTTCGTCGGCGCCGAGCCGGTGTTGCGGTACCAGGTGGCCAACGGTTTCGCCGGCCGGCTGACCATCGTCGGCGCACCGTTCATGCGGGTCGACTATGTCTTCGCGCTGCCGGTCGGATCGCCGCTCCGCAAGGACATCAACCGCTCGCTGCTCGCCTACATCGAGACCGATGCATGGCAGGACCTGCTCCGGCAGTACCTGGGACAAGCGTCATAGCTCGACGGTGATACCCGCCGATGTCGGTCTGGTGGGGTGCCTAGGATTGCGCGCGGCCGGCCATACGGCCATATGAACCGCATGGCACGCAGAAAACGTAGCAAGCGAAACACCGCCGCGCAGGCGTTGGCTCTCCCACTGATGCTGACGGAAACGTTCTGGTCTTCGGTCCAGACGATCGGCCGGCGAACCCGCCTCATCGCCGAGGGGCGCTGCACGGCGGCGGAATATCGACGCATGCTGGAGGAGAAGGTGGCGGCGGCGCAGGACTCGGCCGCGGTGCTCGCTCGCCGCCGCGGTTCCGGGGGCGTGACGGCGCTGCTGGCCCCGTGGCATCGCCGCGTCAAGGCCAACGCCCGCCGCCTCGCCCGGTCTAAATGAACCGTCAGCGCCGCGGCCTGGCTTGGCGGTGAGGCATCGTAACCCCGCAGACTGCCTGCGATCCCATTGCGTGCGGAAGAGTACCCCGGCGGGACATCGCCGGAACACACGGCGCTTTTCCCAAGTGGCGACCTTGCGGACGCTCAGCGGGCTGACAAATTCCGTCTGTTACGGGGCCCGTGTTCAGTTGCCGCGTCGCCAGAATGCGGCAACCTCGTCGTCGTCGACGAACTCCCCGGCCGCCGCCAGACGTAGCCCTTCCTCGATGTGTGCCATCTGCCACGCGTGCACGTCGAGATAGGCCTCGACCGCTTGATTGAGCAGATCGCTGCGATCGCGATCGAGCGCGGCCGCCAACCGGTCAAGCGCCCGCCCTCGCCTCGGCCTCAATGCGAAACGTCACCGTCTCTTTCGCCACGGCCTTTACATTGGGGGACGAGTGACCGCCCACGTACGAAGCTCTCCAGGGGGCAATTCTTAGGTACCAGGGCATGACCTTGGCCAATTACTCAGGCAGGCGAATCTCGCCTGGTAGCCAAGAGCTTCTCCGCGCATTCAAGATTGCTCCCGGCGCCCAACGCATTACGGATCGCCCCCGCAGGCCCAAAAATGCTTAACGCAGCGCGAAAGGCCACCACCGCCTCTTCCAGCCGCGCCGGGTTGCTCTCCCCTTCTCCCAATAACAACAGTGCGCAGCCAAGATTGTTTTGGGTCTGGGCCCACTCGAAGGGCAATCGTTCGCGAGTTCTCTCCATAAGCGACTCACGAAGTGCCGACAATCCATCCTCTACCCGGGCCCTGTCGTTCTCCAGTCTCCCCATTAGCATAAGAGCAAGACCGAGTTGGTCCTGGATACGCGCCCAAAGGAGTGGTGCATGCTGGCGCGTCGCTTCTTCTAGTGCTTCGTTGCAGGCCACGACAGCCTCCTTAATTCGCCCCGAGCTGTGCTGTAGTTCTCCCAGCCTCGACAAAGCGGAGCCTAAGTTACTTTGAGCCGCAGCCCAGTCGAGGGGCACTCGGTCGCGGGTCCATTCCTGCAGAGCTTCGCGAAAGGCTCGCACGGCCCGCTTCAGGTCCACAGCTCTGTTGTTGCTTGCGCCGAGGATCGAGAGGGTTAGACCCAGATTGTTCTGGGTGCCGGCCCATCGAAGGGGTACTCGATCGCGAGTCCACTCCTGCAACGTCATGCGGAACGCTACTACCGCCTGTTTTAGCAAGGCTAGGTCGCTCTGCCGCAGCCCCAACGTTTTGAGCGCAGCGCCCAGGTTGTTCTGTGTTCCTGCCCATCGAAGAGGGTCGCGTTCGCGGTGCCATTCGCTAAGCGCATTGGAAAAGGCCGCGACAGCCTCCTTCAGACGCTCCGTCCCAATCTCCCGCTCGCCCAGGCTCGCAAGAGCACTGCCCAGGTTGTTCTGGGTCTGCGCCCAACCCAGGGGCTCGCGTGCGCGGGATCGCACCTTAAGTGCCTCGCGAAACGCTGCCACGGCCGCGTCTAGCTGAGTTGTGAAGTTCTGCCGCTCGCCGATTTCAAAAAGCGCGATGCCGAGGTTATTCTGCGTCTGGGCCCAATCGAGCGGCGCCCGCTCGCGGGACCGCTCCTTAAGCGCCTCTCGAAAAGCTACCACTGCCTTCTCTAGTGAACTTGTACCGCTCTGCCGTGCACCAAGCGTGGAGAATGCAGAGCCAAGTTTATGCTGAATATTAGCCCAGTCGAGTGGCGTATGCTCGTAGCTTGTAAAGTTAAGCAGCTCGTCGTAAAGCGTTATGCTGTCAACGAGCGCAATGTTGTCCCCAAACTAGTCACCCTGACGACACAGAGAGTCCGCTTCTTGCTCCTTATAGGCCATGGCTTGGGCTTTGTGCTCAAACGGAACTAGTTTCGCTGCCCTTTCAAAGTGTATAGCTGCCTCCCGATAGCGTAGTCGCGTCAGTTCCACACTGCCACGCTGCGCCGTTGTTGTGGCACGTTCCAGCTGTCGGCGATCAAATTCCTGCCGATTCCTTTCTACCTGTTGCCACTGTTTATCGAGTGCTGCGTCTTGGGCCCCTTCGATTTGGGCGAGTAGCTCGTCGGCTGCTTCCAGCTGGCCGTCGTCCAGGGCTTTCCGCGCCTGTTCCTTCAGCAGTGCAACTTCGGACGGGTCTCCAGGTGCCGGGGTGAGCTGCGCTTTCAGCTCTCGATATTGGTCGGCTACTTCAATGAGGCGCGCCCACCGGTGGTACATTTGCCTCGCCAATGATTCGAAAGAACGCCTGGATCTGGGCATCATTTGAGCCCAGCTGCTTCTCAAGCGCTCCTATCGTATGGCGCTGTGCCTCACTTGCCTGCTGAAAGCCGCGGGTAGCTAGGTCGACAAGCGCCGATAGGGCCTCAGGAGCGACGCCATAGGTGGTCTCGCCCTCTTCCGGGAAGGGCTGCAGAATGGGCGACAGCTTGGCCAGAAGCCGCACTAACTCACGGCGTTGCGTATTGTACTCGAATGTCTTGCCACGGAGGGTCAGCGCATCGCAGGCCCCCAATGCCTTCAGAGGTTCAGGCAAGCAGCCACCGTGAGGAATGGGGGCGTCGTCAAAGAGAACCGGAATAACCTTCTTGCCCAGCTTGAGCGCCAGAGCAATCTCTAGGCGCACGAAGTCGTCAGGATCGTCGAGACGTCTGCCATCGGCACCTGTTATGTCCAACCACTCGGGTCCAATAAGCGCCAAAAGCACAACGCATTTCTCGACGCCGCGACGCAATGCGTCTGGGAAGACGTCGCCGCTCTCGATTGTTGCCCGGTCAAAAAATACTCGCTCTTCGCCGAAACGCTTGGTCAAGTATTCATGAAGGTGGCGCGCGTGTCCTCCCGCATCGCTCCTACGGTAGCTGATAAAAATCACCCTTTCGTCCGGCATCGCAAGTGACTCGCAGGACGCATGGCAATGATCTGTGGCCAGGGAACATGGGCGAAGTGGTCGCGAATGGCGGGCGGAACCTTGCCCGCAGCTTCGCCGACAACATTCAGTGCATACTTCACTGCGTACTGGGTACGGGTATCCGCTTCGAATGCCCCCGGCGTCATTGAGGCGACGAAGCGGTGCGCTTCCCGAGCGTGGTTGATCATGTCGTCGAGGTAGAGGATCGGATCGCGGGTCAAAGCATGACCGCTTCGGCCAGGATGCGTTTGCCGATGCGCGGGTTCAGGGCGTCCTTGATCGTCAGTTCGACCGGCATGCCGAGGCGGTCGCTCAGCTCGTCTTCAAGGTGGGCGAGATCGATCAGCGTCAGTCCCGGCCCCAGGTCGACGATGAGGTCGAGGTCGCTGTCCGGCCGCTGCTCGCCACGGGCGTAGGAGCCGAAGATACCGATCTGGCGGATCGGGTACCGCACCTCCGCCTCGATGGCACGAAGCGCCGCCAGAATGGGGCGCAGGTCTTTCACGGCTCATCTCTCGTGCGGTGTTCCCGGCCGCGCCGGGACGATGTCGCTATCCTACACGTTGCCGTGCCCTGCGAGTAGGTCGCGCGCGGTTACTCCGCGGCGGCGGCGGGTTTGACCTCCCGGTCAACGGGGACGCCGGCCGTCTCCGTCTCGGTGGTCTCCGTCTCCGCTTCCACGTAGATCTCTGAGCCGCCGGCGCGGAATTTGTCCGCCATCTCGGCCATGCCCGACTCCACGTAGTCGCGGATGTCCTGGGTCGTCTTCATGGAGCAGAACTGCGGGCCGCACATGGAGCAGAAGTGCGCCGTCTTGTGGGCGTCCTTGGGCAGCGTCTCGTCGTGATACTGGCGGGCCGTCTCCGGGTCGAGGGCGAGGTTGAACTGGTCCTCCCAGCGAAAGTCGAAGCGCGCCCGCGACAGGGCATCATCCCACAGCCGCGCCGCCGGGTGCCCCTTCGCCAGGTCGGCGGCGTGGGCGGCGATCTTGTAGGCGATCACCCCTTCCTTGACGTCGTCCCGGTCGGGAAGCCCCAGGTGCTCCTTCGGCGTCACGTAGCAGAGCATGGCGGTGCCGAACCAGCCGATCATCGCCGCCCCGATAGCGGACGTGATGTGGTCGTAGCCGGGGGCGATGTCGGTGGTGAGCGGGCCCAGCGTATAGAACGGCGCCTCGTGGCAGACGCTGAGCTGCTTGTCCATGTTCACCTTGATCTTGTGCATGGGCACGTGGCCGGGGCCCTCGATCATCACCTGGCAGTCGTGCTCCCAGGCGATCTTGGTGAGCTCGCCCAGCGTCTCCAGCTCGGCGAACTGGGCGGCGTCGTTGGCATCGGCGTTGGAGCCGGGACGCAGGCCGTCACCCAGCGAGAAGCTCACGTCGTAGGCGCGCATGATCTCGCAGATGTCGCGGAAGCGGGTGTAGAGGAAGCTCTCCCGGTGGTGCGCCAGGCACCACTTGGCCATGATGGCGCCGCCGCGGGACACGATGCCGGTGACCCGCTTCGCCGTCAGCCGGATGTACGGCAGCCGGACGCCGGCGTGGATGGTGAAATAGTCGACGCCCTGCTCGCACTGCTCGATGAGGGTGTCCCGGTAGACCTCCCACGACAGCTCCTCGGCGATGCCGCCCACCTTCTCCAACGCCTGGTAGATGGGGACGGTGCCGATGGGCACCGGGCTGTTGCGGATGATCCACTCGCGGATGTTGTGGATGTTGCGGCCGGTAGACAGGTCCATGACCGTGTCGGCGCCCCAGCGGATCGCCCACACCATCTTGTCCACCTCGTCGGCGACGGACGAGGTCACCGCCGAATTGCCGATGTTGGCGTTGATCTTGACCAGGAAGTTGCGGCCGATGAGCATCGGCTCCAGCTCGCCGTGGTTGATGTTGGCGGGCAGGATGGCGCGGCCGCGGGCGATCTCCGAGCGGACGAACTCGGGCGTCACCTCGTCGGGGATGGCAGCACCGAAGTCCTCGCCGTCGCGGCCTTCCGGCAATGCGGCGCGGCCGAGGTTTTCGCGGTATGCGGCAAACTCCATCTCCGGGGTGATGATGCCGGCCCGCGCATAGGCGAGCTGGGTCGGCGCCACGCCCGGCTTGCCGCGGAGGGGGCGGCGGGCGACGGGGAACACCGGCACCAGCCGGTCGAAGCCGACGTTGCCGTTGTCCTCGGGGCGGACCGGGCGGCCGTCGTAGCGCTCCACGTCGCCGCGCGCCTCCACCCAGGCGTCGCGGGGGCGGGCCAGCCCCTTGAAGATGTCGATCTCGGCCGTCTCGTCGGTGTAGGGGCCGGACGGATCGTAGACGCGCACCGGCGGCTCGTTCGCCGACGGGTGCAGCACGATCTCGCGGAACGGCACCTTGAGCTCGCCCCCGTCTCCCGCCGCCACATAGGTCTTGCGCGAACCGGGCAGGGAGCCGCGGGTGACGCGGAAGTTTTGCAAGGAGTCGTGAGCGGTCATGGCCGAGCCTTTCCGGACTGAGCGATCCGGCGGGGCGCGGCGGATGAACGGGGACGAGATGTCCGTATCCCTCCGCCGGTGTCAGCCGGATCAGGTTCCAAGGGTTGTCGGGCGCTCACCCGATCTCAACCCCGCCTGGGGCTCCCCTTCGGACGAGCCTAGATAGTGGGCAGCACCGCCCCGTTCGTCAATGAGAACCATGCGCAGGCCTAAATGAGAGCGCAGGACAGCGGCCGGTGGCCGGCCGGTCGCCGGAGCCGACCCCGGTCGCCGGCGATCCTGGATCTCAGCCGTGCGGCTAGCGCGAGCCTGTCGAGCGAAAAACGCGGGCGGTGTCTCTATCCAAATGGGATATAAATGGCGGCCTGGGTTCGCCTAATCGGATAACCTTTTGGGTCGAGTGGCGGCATCAATCGTGTGGACAGAGTATGGGGGTATGGGGCGATGACTGACCGCAGCCGCGGCATGTGGGCCGCTACGCGTGCATACCGGTCGCAGCAGGCCAGAAGGTATGCGTTTTCGCTGGTTCTCTTCCTTTCCACTATCGCGTCCGCTGCGATGGGGGGCGAAGCTGCGGCACAGACCGTTCTCTCGCGCCCGGGCGCCGTTGACGGTTCATGGCTCTGGCTTATCCCGGACGCCCCCGACGGTCTGCAGCCGACGCAGAGCTGGCACGCGACGGGGTCCGCGCCGTCGGGAAACATCTTCGTCGGCGGCATGGATCACGCGACCAACTCGGCGCTCTACCGCATCCGGACGAAGGCCGGTCGCCTCAGTTACGTCGGCGATGCCCGGTCCGCCGCGCAGCGGGCGGGAAATCTGCTCCCCGGCGAAACATTCGAGAAGTTCCACACAAGGCCGACCTGGTTCAAGGGTAAGGTCTACGTCGCCACGATGGACTACTCGAAGATCGACGCAGGTTATCTGAACGAACGGGGATCGCACCTCTACGCCTTCGCCCCGGCGACGGGAACGTTCAGCGACCTCAGCGCGACCCAGCCGGGTGGGGTGAGCGCTCCGCATCTGAGCGTGCTTACGCTTGCCGGCGATCCCGCGCGTAACATTCTGTACCAGGCGGCCGTTCCGACCGGAGAAATCCTCCGATATGACATGGCGAAGAAGAAAACGGTCAATCTCGGACGGCCCTCTGGCTTTAATGTGCCTTACGTCTATTTCGGCCGCTTCATGTGGTTGGACTCCCGCGGCCGTCTTTATTTCAGCGCCGGACACAGCCCGGCTCCCGTCGCCTACGACCCCGCCATCTTCAACCATATCTATTATTATGATCCAGTGTCCGGGTTCGGCGAGCGGACGGACTGGCCGTTACAGGCGACGAGAGCCATTGAGACCGGCCAGTGCCTGTTTGGCGGCGCTGTCTGCTATGTGGCCGACGATCAGAGCCGGATCTATCGCTTCACCGATCGGGGACCGGAGTGGACCTATGTCGGGAAGGTGGTGGCGGATGCGGAGCCGGTCTGGGTCTTTGACGTCACCGCCGACGGACGAAAGGCCTATGTCATCGCCAGCCCGGAAGCCCCGGGCGCAGTCTCATCTCTTTACGAGTACGATCTGACCGCGAAGACGAGCCGGCGCCTTTGCGCCATTGCCGATCTGGACGACGCGCTGACGGGCTATGACCGCCATACCGGCTACAATGCCTGGGATCAGCAGGGACGCTTCTATTTCGTCAGCTTTCCGTCGGAGCGTTCGCCGCTGTTCGGCAAGGCGAACGCCCGGGTAACCGCCGTCGACCCGGTGCGGCTGAAGGCTGCCCTGCATCTGGACTGAGCCGCCGGGCGATGGGAAACACCGGCACCAGCCGGTCGAAGCCGGCGTTGCCGTTGTCCTCGGGACGGACGGCGCGACCCTTGTCGCGGTCCACGTCGCCGCGCGCGCCTCCACCCAGGCGTCGCGCGGTCGGGCATCCCTTGAAGATGTCGATCTCGGCCGTCTCGTCGGTGTATGGGCTGGACGAATCGTAGACGTACACCGGCGGCTCGTTCGCCCACAGGTGCAGCGCGATCTCGCGGAACGGCACCCGCATTTCATCCGATCTCAGCCCCGCCCGGGCACCGCCCCATTCGTCAATCAGAAGCATGCGCAACAGCGGCGGGATTCGGGACTTTCTCGCACCGAGAAGGGCGAAGAGGGCGCCGTTCCTCGGCCGAGCCGCGGGGCGCGGCGATCCTAGAGGCAGTCATTCGCCACAGGCGAACGGCAGATCCTTCTTTATCACCCGGCCGAAGGACGTCACCTCCAAGGTCACCGGTTCGCAAACATGGCCTTCGACGAAGATCCAGGCGTAGTTTGTTGGCGGTTTCGCGAAGTCCATCCCCTGCAACGTCTGCTGGAAGACGGGCTCTTTTCCCTCGCTGATCAGCCGCACCGTGGCAACGGTGCCTTCTTCGTATCGCTGTGACGGGACCTCGAAGGCGAGCCGGATCAGAAAGGACCGGAATTGATCGTCCGGGACGCCGGTCCCGAACGGCATGAAATTCCAGCTACCGAAATCCTTCACCGAGGTCACATCGTCCGAGACACGGCCCGAGTGCTCGAATAACAGATGAACGGTGACATCCTGCAGCCTGGGCGTCTCTGCCTCTGCACCCCAGGCGAGCGACGAGCAGAAAAACAGCCATCCCGCCAGCCATACCCGCATCGCGCCCTCCTCTCCCTCGAAAGGGTCTGCACCCACCCCTCAGACCTCGTCAAGGCCCGCGAGCGCCAACAGCTGTCGCGACAAACGGCAGCGCTGTTCCGTATAGTCTTTGCTCACCGCCGATGGCGACAGATCTCCAGGGCCGCTGCTAACGGCCGGAATCGGTCACCGCGCCATTGAACTGGAGCCCCGCGATGGCCCATGACCACACGTCGATCCGTCTGCGCGCTCGCACGGGCGGGAAGAGCGGCCCCTATCCGTTGGCGGGGCTCGTGCTCTCAGCCGTCTTCGCCGCAAGTGTGCTGGGAGGCGAGGTACGCGCGGATGCCATTCCATCGCAACCGGGCGCACTCGACGGCACCTGGCTGTGGCTGCTTCCCGACGGGCCGGGCGATCTGCGACCGACCCAGAGCTGGCACGCCACCGGCTCCACCCCGTCCGGCGACATCTTCGTCGGCGGCATGGACCACGCGACCAACTCGGCGCTCTATCGCATCGACACCGCATCGGGCCGCCTCGTCCGCGTCGGCGACGCCCACGCCGCCGCCGAGGGCGCCCGCAATCTGCAGCCGGGCGAAACCTTCGAGAAGTTCCATACCCGGCCGACCTGGTTCGACGGTCAGGTCTACGTGGCGACCATGGATTACTCGAAGATCGACGACGGCTATCTGAACAGACGGGGCTCGCACCTCTACGCCTACGATCCGCAAACGACGGAGTTCAGCGACCTCAGCGCCGGCCAACCGGGCGGGGTGAGCGTGCCACACCTGAGCGTCATCACCCTTGCCGGCGATCCCGCCAGCCAGGTGCTGTATCAGGGGGCGGTGCCGACCGGCGAAATCCTCCGCTACGACGTGACGGCGAAGACCACGACCAATCTCGGTCGGCCGCCGCGCTTCAATGTCCCTTACGTTTATTTCAACCGCTTCATGTGGGTGGACTCCCGTGGCCGGCTTTATTTCAGTGCCGGACATAGCCCCGCCCCGGTCACTTACGACCCGGCCGTGTTCAACCATATCTACGTCTACGATCCGGCGTCCGGGTTCGGCGAGCGGACCGATTGGCCGTTACAGGCGACCCGCGCCATCGAGACCGGCCAGTGCCTGGCCGACGGGGTTTGCTTGGTGGCCGACGACCAGAGCCGCATCTATCGCTTCAGCGATCAGGGGCCGGAGTGGAGCTATGTCGGGCAGGTGGTGGCGGACGCGGAGCCGGTCTGGGTGTTCGATGTCACCGCCGACGGGCAAAAAGCCTATGTCATCGCCAGCCCGGAAGAGCCGGGCGCGGTCTCATCCCTCTACGAGTACGATCTGACCGCGAAGACATCCCGGCGCCTCTGCGCCGTTGCCGACCTGGACCCGGCGCTGCAGGGCTACGATCGCCATACCGGCTACAACGCCTGGGATCGGCAGGGGCGCTTTTATTTCGTCAGCTTCCCGTCGAAGCGCTCGCCGCTGTTCGGCAAGGCGAACGCCCGGGTGACCGCCGTCGACCCCGCCCGCCTCACCGCCGCCCTGCATCTGGACTGACACCAACCGAAGCACGCTTCCGAGGGCGATGCGGCAAGCTCGCACGTGGCTGCGCTGACAATCTACGCCCCCGGCGTCATGTGGGGTGGATCAACGGGACCGTGGGGAAATAGCTGCGGTATCGGGCCGTGTCGCGGGTCAGGAGACGGAACCCGCTGACCGCGGCATGGGCGCCGATGTAAAAGTCCGGCAGCGGCGAGCGTCTATCACCGCCTCGCCGGCGATAGTCGGCAAAGCACTTGCCGGCGAGGAACGCCGCTTCCCACGGCAGGGGATCGCGACGGAACGTTTCCGCCAACGCCGTTTCCAACGTCTCGATCCGGTCGTAGCCGATCGAGACTTCGGCATAGATCAGCGGGTTGATGACGAGCACGGCTTCATCGGCGGCCCGCGCCAGGGCTTCGCCGGACCAGTCGGCCCAGATGGGATCATTGGTGGCGATGTCGAGGATGACGTTGCTGTCCACCAGCACCGGGGTCATTTGCCGCGCGTCAACGCCATGATCTCATCCGTCGTCATCTGCACGCTGGCACTGCCTCGCAGCCGGTCAATCAGCCTTCGGCTGCGCCCTCCCTCTCCTTGCAGCGCGGCCCGGACGATCCGCACTGCGGCCCCGTCCAGTTGAAACTCGACTTTCGTGTGCGGCAACAGCCCGGTCTTCTCGCGAAGCTCGACAGGAATGGTCACCTGCCCTTTCGAGGTAATGCGCATGCCGTTCCCTTACTCTTACATCTCCAACTCATACCACGAAATGGCAGTGTCCCGTGCGGTGATCAACCGCATGGGCGAGCATGCTGCCGCACTTGTGGCGGCGGTCTCGATCAGAACAGTTTGCCCCCGTCGGGAACCGACTGGTCGGGAGCCACCAGAACGACGGCGCCGTCGGCATCGGGAAAACCGAGGACGAGCACCTGACTCTGCACCGGGCCGATCTGTCGCGGCGGGAAGTTGACGACGGCGGCGACTTGGCGGCCGACCAGCCTGTCGGGGGTGTAGTGGCGGGTGAGTTGCGCCGACGAGGTCTTGCGGCCGATCTCGCCGCCGAAGTCGATGGTCAGGACCAGCGCCGGCTTCTTCGCCTTGGTGTGCGGCTGGGCGTCGACAATGGTGCCGACGCGGATGTCGATGCGGGCGAAATCGTCATAGGTGACGGTAGTGGCGGTGAGGGCCATGGCGGTTCCCACTCCCGGGCGAGCACGCAAAAAAGGCCCGGCCGCGATGGCGGCCAGGCCCTTTCGACAGCAAGGCGATTTTGATCGTGCCTTACTTGACCTTCAGCACGGACTGCTTCAGCTCATCCAGCGTCGCCGAGATACGGGCGTTGATGTGCTGGGTCGCGTCGGTCTGCGACTTGGCCACCAGTTCCGCGATCTCGCGCATGCTGGACAGGCTCTTCTCGAATACCTTCTTCGCCAGGTCCGCCTGAGCGGCGACCAAGTCCTGCGGCGAGGAAGCGGACTTGCCCAGGCCCTGGACGGCCTTGGTCACCTCGCCCATGGTCTCCTGCAGGATCTCGCCTTGGCGGCGCATCACCGCCTGCAAGCCTTCGACGACGGTGCGGTTGGCGGCGACGAGGGCTTCGACGTTCTTCTTCTGGCTGGCGACGATGGCGTCCATGTCGACGCCGGGGACCTTGTACTGACCCAGCATCTTGCTCATCTCTTCGCTCATCTTCGCCGGGTCGATGCCTTTGAAGAACTTCGAAATATCAAACATTTCCGGGGGCATTGCCATTTGTTCTCTCCTCCATCAGGGGCCGGGGCGACGGCGTCCCGCCCAAGGGCGTCAACGTTTGTCTTCGACGCTGGCGACGCGCACCGCGAGTGGTTTTGGGCGCGCTCGGCGCCGGCTGGACCGTAGACGGAACGGGGACGGAACGGAAGCCCTTCGCTTCACGCTGAGCCTGCAGCCGACAGAGGGTCCTAAAAGCAAGATAGCACCGTCGAGGCCGCCGCTCACCGGCGACCCCGACCATGCCAAGGGGATCGTTAGGCCGGCAGAACCTCTTTCGGGGCTTTCGCCTTCAGCGCCAGATTCTTGATCTCGTCGATGGACGCCGAGATGCGGGTATTGATGGTGTTGGTCGCGCTCTGGTTGGCCGAGGCAACCAGGTTGGCGAGCTCGCGCATGTTGGTCAGGCCGCGCTCAAATGCGGTCTTCGCCAAGTCGGCCTGGGTGGCGGCCAGTTCCTGCGGCGAGCCGACCTTGGACAGGGTGTCAATCGCCTTCGACGCCTCGTTCATGGTCTCCTGCAGGATCTCGGCCTGACGTTTGGCAACGGCCTGCAAGCCTTCGACGACGGCGCGATTGGCGTTCGTCACCGCTTCAATGTTTTTCTTTTGGCTGTCGACCAGGGACTGCACGTCGACGCCGGGCACCTGGATTGACTGCACCAGCTTGGTTACCTTCTCCACCATTTTGGCTGGATCAAGGTCCTTAAGCAGGGCTTCAGCGGACGGTACCATCGGGAATCTCCCCTTCACAAATTTGTAAGAGCGCCATCAGGGCGCCATCTCATCCACGGGGGAAATATGGGCTTTGCCATGCTGCACCGCAAGGTGCAATTTTTGTGCGGCGCAACATTATTATAAGCGCTTGAATTGACGCGATAATACGGTGGCCTGAGTGGGCGCGGTCGCCCCTTGGCGGCGGCGCCCGCCGGCGTCGCCGATGCGGCGGTTGCAAAGCGGTCGAATCGCACCACGTTCGGTGTGGGCGGTCAATCGGGAATCCCATCCAGGGAGATCGGTTCCCCATCGTCCGGGTCTACCGGCCGCGGTGCCGGCGCCGGCTGCCGAGCGGTCGCCGAAAAGCCGGGGAGCCGGTGGACGAGGGCGTCGGCGCGGCGCAGGTCGCGATCGAGCGCCGCCATCGTCCGCGCCATGTCGGGGCTCTCGTCGAAAGCCCAGATGCGCAGGCTGTTCAGATAGATCAGCGCCAGACCGCGGGTGCGGAGGAAACCGGCCGGCCCGGCGGTGGAGAGGCCGGCCGCTTCCGCCATCCACCGCATCGCCCGTCGCATCCGCGCCACCAGCGCCAGCATCGCCGGCGGATCGAACGGCAGCTCCCGCATCAGCCGCACGTAGGCCGGTCTGTGGGCCTGCAGCGCATCGAAGCGGCGCATCATCACGTCGAACAGCCGGTCGCGGGTGTTCTCGGCGGTGTCGGTGGCGGGCTCGATGAGCACATGCCGGTCGGTGCGGGCGAGCAGCGCCGCGAGCAGGTGCAGGCGGCTCGGGAACAGCGCGTACAGGTCGGCGAGGGAGACACCGCCGCGCAGCGCGATCTCACCCATCGTCGCCCCCCGCCAGCCCTGCCCGGCGATGACGTCGAGGGCGGCATCCAGCAGCCGGTCGGAGGCGCCGGTGTCCTCCCCAATCTCCATCGATGTCGACATCGGCATCTCCCCCAAGTCCTCGCCGGGATCGGCGGTCGGGATCCCTGAGCGGACGGCAGCCTCCCATTATAAGCAGAAATGCCGAGCCAGCAGTATTGCGGGACGACGGGTGGCGGCACGCGACGGCAACGGCCGCGATCAGCCGGCGAGTTCGCGGGCGCGGGCGGCGGCGCGGCGGACGGCGGCTGCCAGCAGCGGCGCGAGGCCGTCGTCAGCCATCAACACCTTCAACGCCGCTTCAGTGGTGCCGCCGGGGCTGGTCACCCGGCGGCGCAGCTCTGCCGGCGGCTCGTCCGCCCGATGCAGCAGCTCGCCGGCACCGGCGACGGTGGCGCGCGCCAGGCGGGCGGCCAGATGGGCTGGCAGCCCGGCGTCGATGCCGGCTTCGGTCAGGCATTCGCAGAGGAGAAAAACGTAAGCCGGCCCCGAGCCGGAGACGGCGGTCACCGCATCGATCAGCGCTTCGTCGTCGACCCAGGCCACCTCGCCGGCGGCCGCCAGCAGCTCGTCGGCCAGGCGGCGCTGCGCCGCATCGACGAAGGGGTTGGCGACGGCGACACTGATGCCGCGGCCGATCGCCGCCGGGGTGTTGGGCATGGCGCGGACGATGGCGGCCCGCTCGCCGACGCACGCCGCCAGCGCGGCGAGGGTTCGGCCGGCGGCGATGGACAGCACCAGGGCGCCGCGGCCGGCGAGACCGGCGTAAGCGGGCGCCGCCTGCGCCAGCAGCTGCGGCTTGACCGCCAGCACGATCGCTTCGGCGGTGGCCGGCAGCGCCTCGGCGTCGGCGCTCCAGTGCACGCCCTCCGGCAGCAACTCCCGCCGGCCGGGATCCGGATCGACGACGCAGATCGCCGCCGGCGCGATGCCGCGGGCGAGCCAGCCCGTAAGCAGGGCGCCGCCCATGTTGCCGCAGCCGACGAGGATGATCGGACCGGCGGTGGTGCGATGGGGTTGCGTCATGAAGTCCCCGGCGGGGTTCAGGCTTCGCCCACCGTTTCGATCATCGCCGCGGCCAGGGCGTCCGCCGCCGACTTGCCGCCCCAGATCACGTACTGGAACGCCGGGAAGAAGCGCTCGCACTCCTGGATGGCGTTGTCGAAGATATCCTCCACCTGCTCGCGGCTGGCGCCGGGACAGCCGCGCAAGGGGAGGGCCTGGCGAAAGGCCAACAGCCCCTCTTCGCCCCAGATGGCGAAATGACCCATCCAGATGCGGTCGTTGATCAGTGCCAGCAGCTCATGCACGTGCGCCCGTCGCTCCCGCGGCACCCGGGTGTCGAAGGCGAGGGTGAAGTGCATCGCATCGGCGATGTCGTTCCAGGCGCAAAGGAAATTGTAATCACACCAGCGGCCGGGAACGTGGACCGCCATTTCCTGATCGTTGGGCCGGTCGAAGACCCAGTCGTTGGCGGCAACGATCTGCTCGATGACGTCAAGGGGGCTGTCTGCCGAAGCCTCGGCCGAACGCATCAGGGTCATTTTTCGTCTCTCCTCGAACGATGCGACGGAGATCCACGTGCGGCCGTTTCGTCTCCCCGACCACCTTCCCCCCCAGATCTTGCAACTTCCCCCGTTGCCATAGCAATATCTAGGCTGCCAGAAAGACCCCGCCGTCGCAAGCGGCACATTATTAATTGCAGGACCGCGTGTGGATATCTTTTTGCCGAACGGGGGGAACCGACCGACGATCGCCGCCTCACTCGCCTCCTGATTCGACGGCTCCGTCTCCCGCCGCCGCGAGCCGCGCTTCCAGGTCGCCGAGACGCCGTTCCAGCCGCTCCTGCTCGGTTCGCGCCGCCGTCGCCACCGCCTTTACCGCCTCGAACTCCTCGCGGGTGACCAGATCGAGGTCGGCGGCGAAGCGTTCGATCCGTTGGCGGACCAGCGCGTCCACCTCCTGCTTGACCCCGACCAGCGTCGAAGCCGCCCCGCTCGCCACCTTGGCGAGATCCTCGAAGAAACGGTTCGTCGTCTGCATGTGCGCCAAGCCCTGGGTAATGCGTTTCTCCGGCTGCCACCGGCGCGGAGACGGCCACGCTTGGCCGCTGATATGATATAAGGCCGCCGCCGGACCACGCAACCGCGGAAAACCCTGCCTTGTCATGAGATGCCTAGTCGTCTCCGATCTCCACTATGCGCTGAAGCAGTTCGACTGGACGCTGGCGGAGGCGGGCAGGTTCGACCTGGTCATCATCGCCGGCGACCACCTGGACATCTCCGGCCACGTGGACTGCCGGGCGCAGACCACCGTCGTCCTGACCTATCTCAAGCGGTTGCAGGCGAGGGTCCGCCTGATCGTCTCCTCCGGCAACCACGACCTCGATTCCGTCAACGACGCCGGCGAGAAGGTGCCGCGGTGGATGGAGCGGGTGCGCGCACTGGGGGTGACGACCGACGGCGACAGCCTCAGCCTCGACGGGACCCTGTTCACCGTTTGCCCGTGGTGGGACGGCCCCTTCGTCCGCGACGCGGTCGGCCACCAGCTCGTCCGCGACGCGGAAAAGCCGAAGCAGCGCTGGGTGTGGGTCTACCACGCGCCGCCGGCCGGCTCGCCCACCTGCCGGGTCGGTGATCGCTATGCCGGCGATGCCGACCTCGTCAACTGGATCGAGGCGCTGCAGCCGGACATGGTCCTCTGCGGGCACATCCATGAATCGCCGTTCGCGCGCGGCGGTTCGTGGATCGACCGCATCGGCCGCAGCTGGGTGTTCAACGCCGGTCGCCAGATTGGCCCGGAGCCATGCCATATCGTGCTGGACACCGACAGCGAGACGGCGATGTGGTTCTCGCTGATGGGGGCGGAAATCGCCCGCCTGGACCGGCCGCTGGTCCGCCCGCTGCTGGAACTGACCGCCCTGCCGTCGTGGCTGCGGGACAATGGAGGGGGCGCGCCATGAGCCGATCCCATGCGTACCAACTGCGGCTGACCTGGACCGGCAATCGCGGCACCGGGACCGCCGGTCCTCGTGCCTACGCCCGCGATCACCGCATCGAAGCGGCCGGCAAGCCGGTCCTCGAAGGGTCCTCCGATCCGGCCTTCCTCGGCGATCCCGGCCGCTACAATCCGGAGGAGCTGCTGGTGGCGGCGACCGCGGCCTGCCACATGCTGTGGTATCTGCACCTGTGTGCGGATGCCGGGGTGACGGTACTCACCTACGAGGACGACCCGGTCGGCACCATGGTCGAGACCGCCGACGGCGGTGGTCGCTTCACCCGCATCCTGCTGCGGCCGCGGGTCCGCCTCGCTGCCGGCGCCGACGAGGCGCGCGCCCTGGCGCTGCACACGGATGCGCACCGGCTCTGCTTCATCGCCAACTCGCTGAACTGTCCGGTGGTGTGCGAGCCGGAGGCGGTGACGCCCGGCTGATCTCCGCCTCTGATCATTTTGTCCGGCCGATTGTCGGCGGGCTCAGATTTTCGGGTCTGGGTGGCGGATCGAGCCGGGGAGAAACTCCTCGTCCTGCTGGTGCATCAGGCTTTCCAGGACCTCGTCGACGAGGCCGAGATGATCGTCGCGGTCCTGGAACTGGGCGCGCATGTCGGCGAGGTAGGTGGTCATGCCATGCAGCCGCTGCGCCATCAGCTTCGATAGATAATAGGTCAGCTCCGGCTGTTGGCGGAGGAAGTGCCCGGCGTCGGCGACCACGTAGGCGCGCGCCGCCGACAGGGTGCGCACCGTCGCCGTATGAGGAATATCCAGCAGCGCCGAGATCTCGCCGAACACCGAACCCGGCTCGGTGGCCACATGCACCTGCACGTCACCCTTCACCACCTCGACCATGCCGTCGATGAGGATGGTCAGCGTGTCCGTCTTCGCGCCTTCGGCGATCCAGGTCTCACCCGCGAGGTAGCTGCGCTCGGGAAGCCCGTGGCAGAAATCGAGGATCGTCCGCATCGGTCCGCCGTCCTTCTTCTGCTCCTCGAATGAGCCCCGCAGGGGGCGGGCAGGCCAGCCATGCGCCTTCGTATCAGGTCGCCGCCGTGGCGTCGATGCTCGCGAACGGCCGGGCTCCGATCCCTCAGCTCCCGTCCTGGGGGCGGTGGCAAGCGATGCCGCAACCACCGAACGAACGCACAATCGCTTTGCCTGCGCCGCTGAACGCCGCTCTGGAAGCGGCTGTGGACAACTTCTCCTGAAAGTAAGTCTTGTGTGCAAAAACAAGTTTACGCCACAAAACGTGCGTGATATCCTCAGAGAATAGGCCGGTTTAGAAACAAAAAATGCAGTTTGTAGGGTAGCTAGGCGCGCCAAGGTAGGGCCTGCGAGCGGGGATTGTCTTTGCGTTATTGCATGTCCTCGTCCTTACGCTTAGGTGCACAGCGTGTAGGAGGCTAGGAATGAAAGTCGTTATGCGACTCGTTTGGGTTACCATCCCCGTCTTTACTATGATGCTGCCGGCGTGCTGGCAAGCGCGCGCAGCATCTCCCGAGGTGGTCTCGGTCACCATGACACCGCAGCAGCAGGCGGTCGCTGCCAGCTACTGGACACCCGGCAGGATCGCCAAGGCGCGGCCCCTGCTGATGGTCGATCGAGGATCGAGCGCGGTCGACACGACGGCGCTGGACGACGCGGCTTTGACCGGTCCCGCCGGGGCAGAGCCGGCCGGCGCCGCCGATGCCAATGCGGACGCGGTCGCCCGCGCCGCCTATCCCGAAGCCTGGAAAGTGACCAACAAGGATCTCGGGGTGGAAGGGGCCTTGGAGGTCGCCGAGCCGACGGGCACCTCCCAGGTCTACACGTCCTATATCGTCAACCAGAAAGCGCCCTTGTGGAAAGTCTATCCACATCGATGGGTCGGTAAGCTCACGTTCAACACACCGACGGGTGGGGCTTCGTGCTCGGCGACGTCGATCAGCGGCAACAACATCGTCACCGCCGCCCACTGCGTGTACGATTCGACAAACAATGTCTTCTATAGCAACTGGGTGTTTTCTCCCGCTTACCGGAACGGCGCCTCCCCCTACGGCACCTTTACGGCGAACCAATGCTGGGTGCTGACGGCGTGGGTCAATCTGACCGGGGCATACAGCATCAATACCTGGACCCGGTACGACGTCGCGGTCTGCAAGCTGAATCCCAACTCTTCCGGTCAGACGCTGAACAACGCCGTGGGCTGGGCCGGCCGCCTGTGGAACGCCGGTTACAACCAGCTCGTCTTCAACAGCGGTTATCCGGCGAACAATTACCTGGATCAGCAGATCACCCCCGGGCCGGCCCAGTATCTGCGGTCGTGCACCGCCGAGACCTTCACCCAGACCACCGACACGCTGGGCGAAGGCTGCAACTGGAGCCGTGGCATCAGCGGTGGCTCGTGGCTGGTGGGTTATCAGCCGTTGATCGTCGCCGGGCAGGTGAACAGCGTGAATTCCGGCTTCTTCGTCGGGACGCAGAACCTTTACGGGGCTCGGTTCAATGACACCAATATCGTCCCACTCTGCAACGCCGCCACCTGTTGAGAGACCAGGCGAGCGCGTTTGAATCAGGAGAAGGGGCCCGGCCGTCGTCGGGCCCCTTTTTTTGATGCTGTCGTCATCGTGGGAGGAAGGTGGATCATGAGGTTCCCGGTCCTGGCGAGCATGCGAGCCCTGGCGATGGCCGCGGCCCTGATCGTATCCACTTCCGTCATTGCCGCCGAGACCGCCACCTACCGCGATCCGACCTACGGCTTCGCCGTCACCTATCCCGGTGATTTCGTCGTCCGCCGCCAGGACGTGGCCGCGCTGTCGTCAACGCCGCGGCCGCTAGCGTCGATCATGTTCATGAACCCGGTGATGGCCGGCGGCGCTCTCGCTGGCCGGGAGCCGCCCGATCTGGAGGTGCGCGTCTACGATGCGGCGGCGGCGACCTCGCTGTCGTCCTGGCTGCAGGGCGCCCGCTTCGCGTCGGCCGAGGTGCTGGCTGCCGCAACGCCGCGGCCGATCAACGGACACGACGGCCTCAGGGTCTGTCGCCAGGATCTGGTCGCTCCCGGCTGCGCGATCTTTGTCTTCCAAGGCGGCCGCGTCTATCAGCTCACCGCCATCTCGGCGGAGGGAGAGAAGATCATCGACAGCTTCGCCCTGCCGTCGCCGTAAGGCGGCCGGCGCAACAAGGCTGATGGGTGGGTGACCGGTACGACGCCGAGGGGGATCGAACCCGCCAACGGCGACCCAATTTTGCCATCCTTGCTTTTTCCCCTCGTGCGACGACATGCAGTCTGGGCCAGGACGGGAGAACGCTGATGGCGTACGTAGACGGGTTCGTTGCGGCGGTACCGACCGCCAATCGGGATCGCTTCCGGGCGCATGGCGAAAGCGCGGCCGTGGTCTTCAAGGAGTTGGGGGCGCTGCGGGTGGTGGAGTGCTGGGGCGACGACGTGCCGGAGGGCGTGGTGACCTCGTTCCCGATGGCGGTGAAATGCCAGGCGGATGAAACGGTGGTCTTCGCCTGGATCATGTGGCCGTCGCGGCAGGTGCGCGACGAGGCGATGGCCAAGGTGATGGCCGATCCGCGCCTGCAGCCCGACACCAACCCGATGCCGTTCGACGGCAAGCGGATGATCTTCGGCGGTTTCGATGTGCTGGTCGAGGCGTAGCCAGCGTGCCCGGCGGAAGGCGATGGGACGTCCAGCATTTGAGAACGATTGACGGTCGTTGACGGGGAGAGTATGTTCTCTCTTTGTTCGGCGGCGGGCAGATAGGGACATGCGAGGATCACCTGGACGATGATGCCAACGCTGGCAATGGGTTGAGATCATGCGGCGGAGCAGCGGCGACGACATGGTGACGACGCGCTGACGACTCCCTGACGACAGGCGGGCAGCGTGCCGACGACGGGACGGATGACGCACCCGCCAGTGCCTTGGGTGGCGCGGGCCGGCCGGACAGGCATCCTTCGCCAGTCGGGTTCTGTCGGCGTTCGGGCGGCCTCTCCCCGGGCGGGGGTCGCGGTGCGGGCCTTGCCGCCGGCGGCGGCGGATCCTATAAGCCGGCAGCCGGATGCAACGGCCGGCGCGGGCCGGCGGGAAGGGGGCACAGCGCCGCATGCCGTTCGTCATCGCCTATCCGGCGATCGATCCGGTGCTCTTCGAGATCGGACCGTTCGCCATTCGCTGGTATGCGCTCGCCTATCTGGCCGGCATCCTGCTGGGATGGCGCTGGGGACGCTGGCTCGCCGCCCATTCGCCTCGGCTGGCGAAGCCGGAAGACGTGGACGACTTCGTCGTCTGGGCGACGCTCGGCATCGTCCTCGGCGGTCGCCTCGGCTACGTGCTTTTCTATCGGCCGGGCTACTACCTGGAGTACCCACTGGAGGCGCTGCAGGTCTGGCACGGCGGCATGTCGTTCCACGGCGGGTTGCTGGGGGTCGTCGTCGCCGGCTGCCTGTTCTGCCGCAACCGCGGCATACCGACGCTGGCCTTCGCCGACCTGATCTTCTGCGCGGCTCCTTTCGGCCTGTTCTTCGGCCGCATCGCCAATTTCATCAACGGCGAGCTGGCCGGCCGGCCGACGGATGTGCCGTGGGCGATGGTTTTCCCCCACTACGGGCCGCTGCCGCGCCATCCGAGCCAGCTCTACCAAGCGGCGCTGGAAGGGCTGGTGCTGTTCGTCGTCCTCTTTCTGCTCTGGCGGCAGCCGGCGGTGCGCAACCGGCCGGGCTGGCTCGCCGGCGCCTTCCTCGTCGGCTACGGCGTGCTGCGCAGCACCGGCGAGCTGTTCCGCGAGCCCGACGCCCATATCGGCTTCTTGTGGGCCGGCCTGACCATGGGCCAGCTGTTGTCGATGCCGCTGATCGCCTGCGGCCTGTGGCTGATCTGGCGGGCGCAGCGGCGGCCGCCGGCCGCCATTGGCGCCTGAGGTGGGGCGCGTGAGGTGGCGGGCGCGGTGAGCGGTGCGCCGCCGGCCGTGTCCGCAGCGGCGCGCGGGCTCGCCGCCCGCCTGCGCGAGTGGATCGGCCGCGAGGGGCCGCTTCCCCTCGATGCCTACATCACCGCCTGCCTCGCCGATGCGGACGCCGGCTATTATCGGCAGCGACCCGCCATCGGCGCCGCGGGCGACTTCGTTACCGCCCCGGAGATCAGCCAGGTCTTCGGCGAGCTGATCGGCCTGTGGGCGGCGGCGGTGTGGACGCAGATGGGCTGCCCGGACCCGGTGCAGTTGGTCGAACTGGGACCCGGCCGCGGCACCCTGATCGCCGACGCCTTGCGGGCGATCGGATCGACGATGCCGGCGCTGGTGGTGGCGCTCCGTCTTACCCTGATCGAGACCAGCCCGCGGCTGTGCGTGGCCCAGGCGGACGCGCTCGCCGACGCCCAGACCCGGCGGTGGTTGGCGTCGCCGCCGGTATGGCGGGAGCGGTTCGACGAGGTGGCCGCGGGGCCGACGATCCTGGTCGCCAACGAGTTCTTCGATGCGCTGCCGATCCGTCAGTTCGTTCGCGCCGGCGAGGGCTGGCTGGAGCGGCGGGTCGGCCTCGATCCGGGGGGGGAGGGCTTCGCCTTCGTCCTGGCTGAGTCCGAGCCGCAGTCGTTGCCGGCGGTCTCGGCGGCCCTTGCCGCCTTCACCGACGCCGAGGCTGAGGACGGCGACGTGGCCGAGATTTCCCCGCAGGCGGACGCGCTCGCCACCGCCATCGGCCGGCGGCTGGTCGCCGCCGGCGGCGCGGCCCTGATCGTCGACTACGGTCACGCCCGACCGGGCTGCGGCGACACCCTGCAAGCGGTCGCCCACCATCGCTATGCCGATCCGCTGGCCGCACCGGGCGAGGCCGACCTCTCCCACCACGTGGACTTCGCGGCGCTGGCCGCCGCCGCCCGTTCCGCTGGCGCGGCGGTCCATGGGCCGATCCCGCAAGGCCTGTTCCTCGGCCGGCTGGGGGTCCTCGAACGGGCGGAGGCGCTGAAGGCGGCGCAGCCGGCCGCCGCTACGGCCATCGACGGCGGCGTTCGCCGGCTCCTCCATCCCGGCCGGATGGGGCTGCTGTTCCGTGCCCTTGTCCTCGCCAATCCCCGCCTGCCGCCACCGCCAGGCTTCGTGGCCGGGGCGCCGGGAGGCTGAGCCCGCCGCGCATCGTCCATCCCTCCGGTGTCCCGCGGTATGGTTGCGAAGGCGGGGTGGTCCCGTGCACACTCGGAGCCCAGATGTGCAGGCAGAGCCGAGGAGCGGGTGAATGCTCTCGGCGGATGCCCTGGAGCAACGGAGACCCCGACGGGCCGGTGGCCTAAGTCGGGGCAACACAGCGGGTGAGGGACGATGCACTATTCACTGGACGGCGTGCGGATCGAGACGGTGGGGGAGGACTATTGGATCGCGCCGACGGCGGCGGTGATCGGCAAGGTCAGGCTGGAGCGTAACGCCAGCGTCTGGTGGGGGGCGGTGCTGCGCGGCGACAACGAGCTGATCACCGTCGGCGAAAACTCCAACGTCCAGGATTGCTCGGTGCTGCACACCGATCCGGGGATGCCGCTGACCATCGGTGCCGGGGTGACCATCGGCCATCTGGTCATGCTGCACGGCTGCACCATCGGCGACGGCAGCCTGATCGGCATCGGCTCGGTGATCCTCAACGGCACCCGGATCGGCAAGAACTGCGTGATCGGCGCCAAGACCCTGCTCGGCGAAGGCAAGGACATCCCCGACAACTCGGTGGTCATGGGTTCCCCCGGCCGGGTGGTGCGGCAGGTGACGCCGGAGATGGCGGCACACTTCGCCGAGGGCGCCCGCCATTACGTGGCCAACTGGCGGCGGTTCAAGGCGGGGTTGGTCGCCGAGGGCTGAGTCGCCGAAGGCCAAAGCAGCTGGCAAACCGTCACCGGGCTCCCACCTGAAGGGAAAGCGGGTGCCGAGCGGCATCGGTGCCCGCCGGCAATGAGGCCGGTCCGGTTATGAGGCCGGCCAACGAGGGAGGAGGCGATGGAGGTTCTCTACAAGACGCAAGCGACGGCGAAGGGAGGGCGCGATGGCGGCCGCTCCACGTCGGCGGACGGCGTTCTCGACGTCAGGCTGGTGATGCCGAAGGAACTGGGCGGGCCCGGGGGCAGCGGTACCAATCCGGAGCAGCTGTTTGCCGCCGGCTATGCCGCCTGCTTTCTGTCGGCGATCAAGTTCGTCGCTGGTCAGGAGAAGCTGAAGGTCAGCGACGATGCCAGCGTCACCGCGGAGGTAGGCATCGGCCAGGTTCCCGGCGGCTTCGGCCTCGACATAGCCCTGAAGGCGCATCTGCCCGGCCTCGACGCCGGGGCAGCTCGCGCCCTGGTGGAAAAGGCGCACACCGTGTGCCCCTATTCCAACGCCACCCGCAACAACGTTCCCGTCCGCCTGGACGTCGTCTGACGGCTTCCCGCCGCCGCTTTGAACGAAGATGCCTGAGTGATCTGGCTGCCCGCCGCTTATTAATGATTGCCCAGAAGTGCCGATAGCGGGTGAGGCGGTGTTCGGGATCAGAAGAAAAAAGGGGAGACCTCGAGGTCTCCCCTCGTTTTTTGCCGCGACGGGCGCCGGCTCCGCCGTCGGCGGGATCGTTGGCGCGACTACGGCGTCGCTGAGAACGCGAAGCAGCCGGTGGAGCCGCGGAAGCCAGCGATCGTAACCCGGACGGGCCAGAAGCCTACGGGGCCGCGGACCCGGATGCTTTCGGTGCCGCCGGCGAAAAATCGATCGACGAAGAAGCCGCGCAGATTGCGATAGACAACCCGCAGGGTTACGTCGAAGAACCGGTCAGGCACGACCCGGTAGAGGACCGTTCCGCGGGCCTGCAGGTTAACGATCGCCCGCTGGCCCGGGAAGGCGATACAGCCATTGGCGAACACGGCTTCCGGCTTGGCAAGGTCAGTTTCGGCCGCCTTGCCGGTGTCCTCCACTGCCCCGCTGTCCTCAACAGCCTGTTTCTCTTGGCTCTGAATATCCGCCTCGGGAACCTCTACTGCCGTTTCCGCCGCTGCGGGCAGGGGTGCGCTCGCGAGCAGCAGTGTCCCGACAAGCCATAGCATTGCAGCAAGCGCGATATGCGCCCCCCTCACCGGAGACGCATTACATAGACGACGCAACATGAGCTAACTCCCTACAAGACAAGCAGATGTTATTTAGGTTAGAAAACACGCATATTTTTGCCATATTATACCGAAAGTTATTTGCATCTGCTCGCCCCAATTGGGTTTATGCCGTCGTTTTTGCTGATGCGAAGGCGGCGATGGCCGGCAACGACGCCCGCCGGAATACCCCAAAGCTACCGAGGACGGCGGCGCAGGCGGCCGGGCTGACGGGCGGTACGGATGAGGACCGCCGTGCCGTTGCGGACAACGAAGGCGGTGCGGCCGGCGAACCCCAGCTCCTGCTCGTAGGCCTTCTTTAGTGTCGCCCGCAGGCCGGTGATGCCTTCCGCCGCCGCATCGTGAAAACGGCGGACGGTGAGCTGCCACAGCGGACTGACCAGCAGGCTGAGGGCGATGACGGCGATGGCCAGCCGCTTGTCGTCCCGGGTCAACAGGCCGGATGCGGCGCCGACGGTGCACAGCACGAAGGAGAACTCGCCGATCTGGCCCATGATCACACCGGCCGGAAACGCCCGGTCCCACGGCTCGCCCAGCAGGTGAAGGACGGCGATGTTGATGATCGTCTTGACGACGACGATGAGGGCGAGCCAGCCGATGACGGTGAGGAAGAACTTCTCGAGATAGTCCAGGTCCAAGAGCAGCCCGACCGACAGGAAAAAGACCACCATCAGGATGCTCTGGATCGGCAGCGTCGCCCGCACCGCCACCGCCCGGTCGGTGGAGTTGCCAATGAGAAGGCCGGCGAGGAAGGCGCCGAACGCCGTCGACAGGCCAGCGGCGCCCGATGCGGCGGCGGCGCTGAAGCAGAAGGCGACGGCGGCGAGCGGGATCAGGTCGCTCTGTCCCTTGAGCCAGCGATGGGTGGGCAGCACCAGCCGATGGCGACGGCTGAGGAACCAGATGAAGGCGATGATCACCAGCACCGCCCCCACCAGCTTCAGCAGCACCACCTGATCGAGGCCGCCGCCGCGGATCTTGAGCGCATTGATGACGATCAGCATCGGCACCACCGCTAGGTCCTGGGCGATCAGCACGCCGACGGTGACGCGGCCGACGTCGGTGCGCAGTTCGCCCAGGTCCGCCAGCATCTTGATGGCGACGGCGGTGGAACTGAGGGAGATGATGAAGCCGAAGACGATCCCCGTCTGCCAGCTCTTGCCGGCGAGGAAGGCGAGGCCAACGGCAAAGCCCACCGAGGCGGCGATCTGCAGCAGCGTGCACGGCACCGCGATCCGCAGCACGGAGACGAAGGTGCGGAGGCTGAGCTCCATGCCGATGAGGAACACCAGCATGATCACCCCCAACTCGGCGAGGGTGTTGATCTGTTCGGTCTTCTGGATCAGGCCGAACCCGTCGCCACCGAGGGCGATGCCGGCCAGAATGTAGCCAACGATGGCCGGCTGGCGGAGGCGGGTCAGCACCAGGCCGCTGATGACGGCGACCGAGAAGACGAGGGCGATGCCGGTGAGGTCGCTGCCGTGGTCCATGCGCGGTTGTTTGACCGGCGCCAGGGGCGGGGTCAAGCGGCGAAGGCGCGCCAACTGCCGGCCGGAATGCGCCGCCGGGATTGCGCCCCCCGCCGGGGACCCGGCGCTTTTTTCCGATGGCACCCCGACTCAGCGAAGCACCGCGCCGCCGCCCGCGGTCGCCGGCGAGATACGTCGCCTCCCTCACCGGCGAGAAGAAAACGCATCGTTGAGCAGGCGCACAAGGATGCAGTCCATGCTTGTATTTTAGGGGAATTTTGCTATAATTTGCAGGTCTAGGGGCCAGTAACCCAAAAGGAGGGGGCAGCGTGAGCGGGCGATTTGGAGTTGACGGGTACACCAACAAAGGGCTCGTCGTACGGGCGGCAGTCGCCGCCGGATTTTCTCTCGTTGTATTGGCCGGATCGCCGGCAGCGGCGTCAAACCCGCTGATGAAGACATCTGGAAATGTCCAGATTGTCGCGGATGGCGCAATGGATGACGTGAAAGGGTCAGGATACTACAGCGATTATTACGGATACTATGGAAACTTGTTCGCGTACTATGCGTATCTCCACTCTTATTATGGGCGATATTACTACGCGTCCAATAGCAGTGAGTCGACGAACTCGTATTATAATGCCTATCTATACTCGTCCTACGCGACGACATACAACGCCTACGCCTACGTCTATTCGGCATATGGTTACTAGCGTCCGTTAAGCCGCCGTCAATCACCCCGCTGGCAGAATGCGGCGGGGTGCGGCGACACCTGCCTCGGCCCGTTAGGGGCGTTGACCCATAACGAGGCCTGTTCGGCCGCCCCCCGCAACGTGGTCAGTCGGGGGTGAAGGTCGTGTATGGGCGCTTTCGCATCGATGCGCCGTCAGCCGTTCTCGCGGCGGCTTTCGCCGTGCTGCCTCTCGTCCCGGCCGCGGGGCACGAGCATGCCGCGGGGGAGGAGCCGGCCGCGGCGGACGAGATCGTCACCCGCGCCGGTGATCGCCTGACCGGCCGCATTCTCGCCGTTGGCTGCGACGGCCTCGATGTCAGCTATTTGAACGGGCAACGGCTCCGGGTGCCGCTGGACGCCGTTGCGACCGCGACGACAACCACATCCGTTCCGGTGCCGTTGCAGACCGGCGATCGCATCAGCGGACGCCTCTCGATCCAAGCGGGGACCGTCCGCATCGACTCGCCGGTCCTCGGTGTCGTCACCCTGCAGGGCAGCAGCCTGGCGCGGCTGCCGGTGAGCGGCAGCAAGGGCGGCGTTGCGTGCACCGCGACCGCGGCCGTCGCGTCAAGGAAGGCGGCGCCGGCGATCACCGGCGACAAGGGGCTTGCCGCCGTGACGGGTACGGGCACCGGCACCGATGCCGCGATGATCGGTCAGGCCGAACCGTCCCTTCCGGCGCCGAGCGCGCCGGCAGCAACCACCGCGGCTTCGTCTGCGGTAGCGGCGGGCGGCGAGCCGGCGGCCGAGGCATCGGCCGGCCCGGATGCGGCAGCGGAAGCGAAGCCGCTGCAGTTTCTCCGCGCGGACGCGGTTCTGCTGCAGCCCTACAAGCTGGAGGGAGACCTGGTCCTCTCCTACCTCCGCAACGACCAGACGGTACAGAACGACAAGGTGGCTTCGATCATCCCGGCGATCCGCTTCGGCCTCATCGAGGACATGGAAGGGTTCGTGCAGCTCCCCTATTCCTGGGGGCGTCGAGAGCTCAACACCTTCAACGGTGTCGAGCGCAACGACGCGGACGGGATCGGCGATCTGCGCTTCGGCCTCAAATACAGCCTGGTCCCCCAGTCGGCGACTTTTCCCAACATCATCGGCAGCCTTTCGGCCTCGGCCCCGACCGGGGAGACTCCTTACCTTAAGCCACCGCCGGGCGCGCCTGCCACCGGCCTGGCTCGCGATATTCGCGATCCGTTCGCGGTACAACTGGGGAGCGGGCACTGGTCCATCAGCCCCGGCCTGACGGCGATCAAGTCATTCGATCCGCTCATTCTGTTTGCCGGCGTCAACTACACCCACTTTTTTCCAGAGGAGTACTACGGCGTCGACGTCGAGCCGGGTGATCTCTACGACGTCAATGGAGGCCTGGGCTTTGCCGTCAACGACAGCGGCACCATCAGCGGCCAGGTGTTTGCCGGCTATCAGGAGGAGTGGGTTTTCAACGGCACCCATGTGGCCGAAACATCGGTGTCGCCCATCAGCCTGCGCCTCGCCTACACCCATATCCTTTCGCCGCGCAATCTGATCGAGCCCTCGGTGCTGTTCGGATTGTCGGGGGATGCGACCGACGCCCTGTTGAGCCTCGCCTACAGCCACAGCTTCTGAGGTCCGATCCGCCCGGCGCGTCTCACGTCGGCGCTACAACCGATTGGGAACCGGCGGCGGCGGTTGGGTATAGAGAAAGCGGCGGGCGGCCGGCGTCTCGTGGGTCAGGTCGGTGGCCTTGATCAGCAAACCGTGATCGACGGGGAGTGGCTCGCCATAGACCCAGATCGCCAGCGCATAGCCGGTCCACTGTTCGGCGAGGCGGTAGAGCGGGATGCGGACGTTGCCGATGACCGGATCGGAGAGATAGGCCCGGTCCCCCCGGATGCCCCGCAGCACCGAGAAGTGCTTCACGTATCCCTTGTCCAGGTGGATGATGATCGGGCCCTGCAGGTCGAGGGCGTCGTCGATGGTCATCTTCACGCCTTCGGCCTTGAAGCCGAGCTTCTCCGCCGCCAGCTTCATGTCGAGAAGCGAGAGGCCGTCCTTTTCCTTTTCCCGCCACACCTCGTCGGTGTAGCGCGCGTGCATGGTCTGGGTGAACTGCGCCTCGGTGATCGGCCGCTTGAAGTAATGCTCGCTGATGGTCGACAGCGAGGCGGCACCGCAGGTGAAGTCCGTCTGCTGGCGGACGACGCTGGCGAAACGGAGGGCCTGCCACGTCTGGAAGGGGGGCGGCGTACCTCCCGCCGACGCGTCAGTCCCGGCGCTTGCACAGCCGGTGAGCAGGCAAGCGATCACCGCGATCACAATCTTGACCATCGTCCCGCACGCTACCGCCGTTCCGGTGCCGGCCGCTATCGGATCGATCACAGGATCGCTTCGGTGGACTGTTCTGAAGGCCTTCAGGCCGCCTGGAATTCCGCCAGCTTCTCGATCCAGGGCTTGAGCTTGGCGTCCTCGCCGAGGATGTGCATGGTCAGCCAGTTGCCGAGGAAGCGGTAGAACCGCCCCACATCAAATCCCTGCGCGTCGTCGCGGAAGCGCTGCTGCTGGTCCATCACCTGCGCGGTCAGCACCTCGTGCAACCGGCAGTGGGCGGCGTAGCCCGGGTAGCCGCTGCGACGCATCAGCGCCTCTTCCCGCTCGAAATGGGTATGGGTATAGTCCACAAGCTCATCGAGGATCGCCCCGATCGCCGCCCGATCGTCCCCGGCCAGCATCGAATAATGCAGGCGGTTGAGCAGGGCGATGAGGTGCTTGTGATCGTTGTCGACCACAGGGACGTCGAGGCTCAGATTTTCGCGCCAACGGAAGGGCATCATTGTCCCGGACCCCTTTCCGGCCGTGCTTAACCCACACGACCCATGTTTCCACAATTATAATACGTGTTTGCCGCGCCGCAACATCTTTTAATGTACTTATTGTGACACTCGACACGGCATTTGTGCGTTTTTCCGCACCCGCCATCCCGTTGGCCGCCGGATAACATTTCACCCCGGTGGGTATTTCGCCTCGGTGGCGTTCGTTGATCTTTCCGGCTATGAGGGCTTATGGCTAGAATCGAACATCTTCATCAACCGGTGATGGCTGGAAACTGGTGGTGAGCACACCCGCTTCGTGCGACGGGAAACCCTTGCGCTCGCCTCCGGTCGCGCTCACCGCCCCGACGCTGGCGCGCTCCCCCGCCGTTGGCCATGGGTTCTTCGGCCGACAGGGCGGCGTCAGTGAGGGGCGCTACGCGTCCCTCAACTGCGGCCTCGGCTCCGACGACGATCCCGGCGCCGTCCACACCAACCGGGCGCGGGTGATGGAGGGGTTGGGCCTGACGGCGGCAGCGCTGGCGACGGTGCGGCAGGTCCACTCGGCCCGCGCCGTCGTCGTCGAGCGAGCTTGGGCGGACGAAGCGCGACCGGAGGCCGATGGCCTGGCCACCGACCGGCCCGGGGTCGCCCTCGGCATCCTCACCGCCGACTGTGCGCCGGTGCTGTTCGCCGACGGCGAGGTGGGCGTCATCGGCGCCGCCCATGCCGGCTGGCGCGGCGCCAAGGGCGGCATTCTCGAAGCCACCCTCGCCGCCATGGTGTCCCTCGGTGCCCGTGCCGGCGCCATCGACGCCGTCATCGGTCCCTGCATCGGCCAGCCGTCCTACGAAGTGGGATCGGAATTCCGCGCCTCCTTCGTGGCGGACGAGGCGGCGAGCGACGATTTTTTCGTCGCCGCCGACCGGCCGGGCCATGCCCGTTTCGATCTGGCCGGATACGTGCTGCGGCGGCTGTCCCGGATGGGGCTCCACTCGCAGACGCTGCTGCCGTTCGACACCTTTGCCGATGAACAGCGGTTCTTCAGTTATCGACGGGTGACGCTGAACGGCGGTGGCGATTACGGCCGCCAACTGTCGGTAATCGCGCTGGCGGCGGCGGGGTGATGGGATTCCGGTACTTTTGCTTGCCTTCGTCGTCGTCAACCCGTTTACAGCGACGCAACGGGGCTGCTAGATTGCCGCCGTTCGCCCTCTGGCCGAGGGGTGGTGAACCGTCGGTGGCGTTCGGATGCCTCCCGACGCGGTAGCCGGATGCCGTCGAGGAAGCTTCCAACCCAATGAAAGTCGTTGCCTGTAACAGCAATCGGCCCCTGGCCGAAGCCATCTCGGCATGCTTGAACCTGCCGGTCTGCGCCGCCAGCATCCGCCGCTTTCGCGACATGGAAGTCTTCGTCGAGATTCAGGAGAACGTCCGCGGCGAGGACGTGTTCGTTATCCAGTCCACCTGCTTCCCGGCGAATGACAACGTCATGGAGCTGCTGGTGACCCTGGACGCGCTCAGGCGCGGATCGGCACAGCGGATCACCGCCGTCATTCCCTATTACGGATACGGCCGCCAGGACCGCAAGTCGGGGCCGCGGACCCCCATCTCGGCGAAGCTGGTCGCCAACCTGATCACCGTTGCCGGCGCCGACCGGGTGCTGACCGTCGATCTGCATGCGGGCCAGATTCAAGGGTTCTTCGATATCCCGCTGGACAACCTTTATGCGGCGCCGGTGTTCGTCAAGGACATGGAGCAACGGTTCAATTCCGAGGACATGATGATCGTCTCGCCCGACATCGGTGGTGTCTTTCGGGCGCGGCTGATCGCCAAGCGCTTCGGCAGCGATCTCGCCATCATCGATAAGCGGCGGGAACGGGCCGGCGTATCCGAGGTGATGCACGTCATCGGTGACGTCGCCGATCGCCATTGCATTCTCATCGATGATATCGTCGACTCTGCCGGGACCCTGTGCAACGCATCCCAGGCGCTGATGGAAGCGGGTGCCACATCGGTGTCTGCCTACTGCACCCACGGCGTGCTGTCGGGTGGTGCCGTCGCCCGTATCGCCGCATCGCCGATGAAGAAGCTGATCATCACCGATTCGATCCCGGCGACGGAGGCGGTTCGCGTCGCCCATAACATCGAACAGGTGTCGATCGCGCCGTTGATGGCCGACGCCATGATGCGGATCAGCGAAGAGACGTCCGTATCCAGCCTGTTCGACTAGACGTACGGATTTATCGGGTCGGGTGGCCGCGCCCCGCCGGCGCCCCCCTGCCGGAGACGGGCAGATCCCGATCCGGCCAGACACGAAGGAGTTGCGAGGATGACCGAAACGCTCACATTGAGTGCCGCCGTTCGCGGCCGCGCCGGCACGGGAGGCGCGCGGGCCGTCCGTCGCGAAGGCCGGGTCCCGGCGGTGATCTACGGCAACCGGCAAGACGCACAGATGATCAGCCTCGACGCCAAGGAGCTGTCGATGCAACTGCGCCGGCCGGGCTTCCTCACCCATGTCTACGAGGTGGACGTGGAGGGAGCCAAGCAGCGGGTGCTGGCGCGCGAGGTGCAGACCCATCCGCTCACCGGCCGGCCGCTGCACGTGGATTTCATGCGGTTCAGCGCCGCGACCAAGATCACCGTCGCCGTCGAGGTTCACTTCATCAACGAGGCGAAAGCCCCCGGCGTGAAGAAAGGCGGCGTCCTCAACGTCGTCATGCGCGAGGTGGAGGTGGTGTGCAGCCCGGACGCCATTCCGCAGCTGCTGGAGGTTGACGTCGGCGGCCTCGACGTCGGCGACGTGGTGCATATCGACGCCCTCAAGCTGCCGGACGGCGTCGAGCTGGCGGTCACCGACGAGGATGCGACCATTGCCTCGATCGCTGCGCCGTCGACAGAAGAGGTCGCCGCGGAGCCGGCCGAGGAAGAGGGGGCGGAGGGGACGGGTGCCGGCTGAGGCCTGGCGACCGCTGCACCCCGCGCTCGGCGCCGGTCACCTGGGCGCCGATCACTCGGTATGCGGGCGGTCGGGGCGCGGCTGCCCCACCGGCGGTTCTCACTGAATGGCGGCTCCCGCCTGGCTGCTGGCCGGGCTCGGCAATCCTGGCCGGGAGTATGCCGGCAACCGCCACAACATCGGCTTCATGGCGGCGGATGCCATCTGCGAGCGGCACCGCTTCGCGCCCTCGCGCAGCCGCTTCCTGGGTGCCACCCGGGAGGGGCGGATCGGCGGCAGCGAGGTCCTCGTCCTCAAGCCGATGACGTTCATGAACGACTCCGGCCGCTCGGTGGCGGCGGCGGTCCGTTTCTTTAAGCTCGACCTCGACCGGCTGATCGTCTTCCACGACGAACTGGACCTGGCCGCCGGCAAGGTGCGGGTGAAGCGGGGCGGCGGTGCCGCCGGCCACAACGGCATTCGCTCGATCGATGCCCACCTGGGTCCCGACTTCTGGCGAGTCCGTCTCGGCATCGGTCATCCCGGCGCGAAGACGAAGGTGCTCGGCCACGTGCTGAAGGATTTCGCCGCCAGCGACGGCGAATGGCTGCCGCCGTTGCTGGACCGGATCGGCGAGCATGTGGGGTTGCTGCTGGCGGGCGACGCGCCCGCCTTCATGAGCAAGGTGGCCCCGCCGCCGCCACCGCGCCCGAAACCGGCGGACGAGCGGAAAGGCGTCGGCGGTGGCGCAGGCAACGGCGCAACAGGGAACGATGGCGGCGGGCCGCCGGGTGGGAACTAGGGATGGGATTCAACTGCGGCATCGTCGGCCTGCCGAACGTCGGCAAGTCCACCTTGTTCAACGCGCTGACGGCGAGCGCGGCGGCGGCGGCGGCCAACTTCCCGTTCTGCACCATCGAGCCGAACGTGGGTCGGGTGCCGGTGCCGGACGCGCGGCTCGACGTGATCGCCCGCCTCGCCAAGTCGGCGAAGGTGATCCCGACGCAGCTTGAGTTCGTGGACATCGCCGGCCTCGTCGCCGGGGCCAGCCGCGGCGAGGGCCTGGGCAACCGCTTCCTCGCCCGCATCCGCGAGGTGGATGCGATCATCCAGGTGCTGCGCTGTTTCGCCGATCCGGACGTGGTGCACGTCGCCGGCAGCATCGATCCCCTGCGCGACGCCGAGATCGTCGAGACCGAGCTGATGCTGGCCGACCTGGACAGCCTCGAGCGGCGCATCCAGGGCATGGGCAAGCGGGCCAAGGGCGGCGACGCGGAGGCGAAGGCGACGCTGGCGCTGGCGGAACGGCTGGCGGCGAGCCTCGCCGACGGCACGCCGGCGCGCGACGCGACGATGACCGACGAGGAGCGGCGGCTGCTGGGCCAGCACCTGCACCTGCTGACCGCCAAGCCGCTCCTCTATGTGTGCAACGTCGAGGAGGATGCGGCGGCCGACGGCAATGGGCTGTCGTCGGCGGTGGCGCAGTGGGCGGCGACCGCCGGCCGGCCGACGGTGGTGATCTCGGCCCAGATCGAGGCGGAGGCGGCGGCGCTGGCGGAGGCCGACCGGGTGGATTATCTCGCCACCCTGGGGCTGGAGGAGACCGGGCTCGCCCGCATCATCGGCGCCGGCTACGGGCTCCTGGGGCTGTTGACCTTCTTCACCGCCGGGCCGAAGGAAACCCGCGCCTGGACGGTGGTCGGCGGCGCCAGGGCGCCGGAAGCGGCGGGCGTCATCCATTCCGATTTCGAGCGGGGCTTCATCCGCGCCGAAACCATCGCCTACGAGGACTACGTCCGCCTGGGCGGCGAGCAGGCGGCGCGGGAGGCGGGACGGATGCGCTCCGAGGGTCGCGACTATGTGGTCGCCGACGGCGATATCTTGCTGTTCAAGTTCAACGTCTGATGACATTTGTCGGGTGAAAGTAAGAGCTCAAAAGATCGAGCAGCTGGAAAGCCTCAGGGGGCTGGCGGCGCTCATCGTCTTCTTCAGCCACTTCATGCTGGCATTTGCGCCACAGCGGCACGGCTACATACCTGGCGCCATCGAAGGCAGCAATTTAATGGAGACGCCGCTTTTCTTTCTCATCAACGGCACCGCCTCGGTATCGCTTTTCTTCGTCCTTTCCGGGTTTGTTCTCTCCCTCGGCTTTTTTCAGAAGCCGGAGAGGCCCATTATTTCCGCCGCGCTCAGGCGCTGGCCAAGACTGTTGCCGATCGCTCTGGCGTCGACGGTCCTTTCATTCGCACTATATAAGTGCGGTCTCTACTACTATAAGGAAGCGTCGGAAATAACTCATTCCGAGTGGATGAGTAAATTCGCTTACGCTCCACAACAACTTTCGGAAGCGAACACGTTCATCGAAGCGGTCACGCAGGGGGCTTTTCTTACTTTTTTCCGCAGCAGTGCCGACTCCTGGCTCAATACCAGCCTATGGACAATGCACCTGGAGCTGATCGGCAGCTTTATCGTCTTCGGCGCCACCGCCGTCGTCAGGAACGCCAGGCCACTGGAGGCGATGGTTGTTTTTGCCCTAATTGGGGTCGCGGCCTTTTTTGGCAATGTTTATCTTCCTCTTTTTATTGCCGGCAATTGCCTTGCCTACCTGCATAGTCGGTATCCTTTTAACCGCGTGCCAGTCCCGAAAGCGGTGAGCTTTTCCTGTATCATCGTTGCCCTGTTGGTCTTCAGTTATATGGACCCGGGCAAGGGGATATATAAAGTCACGGCAAAACTAGGCCCGTTCGAGGTCTATCTCAGGGTATTTGCCCACGGGGTTGCATCCCTTGCGCTCATCTATATAGCGCTGATCGATAAAAATGTGCAGAAGATCTTGTCGATACGTCCGCTCTATTTTTTAGGGCGTGTCTCATTTCCACTGTACGCTTTGCATGTTCCGCTCATTTTTTCGTTTTCCGCCGGCCTTTTCCTTTATTGGGGAAAACGGTATGGTTACGAATCGGCGGTGATCGCCACCCTCGTCGCCACCCTGCTGATCTTGTTGCCGTTGAGCTTTGTTTTCGCCGCCCTGGATCAGCGCTGGTGCGCTTTCCTCAGGAGCAGGGCGACCGCGGATTTTGCCGGTTCCGCCGTCGTGGATATGCCGAAGTCGTAGGAGCTTGAGGCGAAGAGCTTCTGGGCGGATCAGTGCCAGTGGGCCAGATCGCGGCCGATCAGCTGGCCCAGGCGGGCGACGTCCGGGGTGAAGAAGGCGGCGAGTTCCTGACGCATCTCAGCCGACAGGGGCGGCCGCACCTCCTTTTGCGTGTTCTTCGAGCGCAGCCAGCGCCGCAGCGGCTTCGTCCGTTTGCGGACGGTGGTCGGCGTTACCCGCGCCGCCTCCAGCGCCTTGATGACGAACGGCGGCGGGTTGACCAGGAACTGGTGCAGGAACCGGCTCTTGTAGGTGCGGTGCTGGTTCTTCTGATGCAGCCGCACCGGCGGTGCCATCTCCAGGTCGAGGAAGCCGCGCAGCGCCTCGTAGACGGCACCGGCATTGCTGGAGAGGTCGTCGAAGACGACGACGTAGCAGCGATCGCGGCCGGCGATGTGGAACAATCGTTCGACATGCGGCGCCAGCGTCGCCACCTCCGCGTAGTGCAGCAGGCGCGGATCGCGGCAACTCTTGGGCAGCGCCCGGCCGGCGGCCCGCTCGTCCTGCAGCGCCCAGGCGCGGGCGAAGTCGCGCTGGTCCTCGTCGAGGAGGAACAGCAGGCGCCCATGATAGGAATAGACCATGTCGACGGGGTTGCGGATCATGATGATGAACCGGGCGTCGGGGTCGAAGGTGCGGATACGCTCGATGGCCACGGGCGAGTAGAGCGAGGAGACGGAGCCCTCGCCGAAGGTGGTGTGCTCGGGCGCCAGATGAGGGAAGAACGGCTCGACGAACTGCGTCCGGAGATTGGCCTGGTCGAGCGGGGGTAAGTCGTCGCGGACGAAGAAGTGGGACTCTTTCGGCCGCGAAAAGCAGACCTGCGGGTGGGCGGCGAGAATCTTGCTCAGGGCGGTGGTGCCGCAGCGAGGCGCGCCGACGATGAAGAAGCTGGAACGGTTCTCGAACATGGAGGGGAGGCTGCGAGGTGGGTGGAGCCGCCACGCTAACCTTCCGCCGACGCCACCGCAACTCCTACCAACAACTCCGGGAACTCTCGCCGGGTCTGCACACCCGTCGGCGTACCGCTTGAGGGCGGCAGCGCCCTCGGGCAGACTTAAGAGGGTGCTCGGGTTCGTCCTGGCGCTCGTTCACAGAAGGGATAACGACCATGGAATCGCCTGCCGATGATGGGGATGTGCTGGCGGCCCGGCGGGAGGTCGATCGGCTGGCCGCCGCGTCGACGGCCTCGCCGGCCGAACTGGCGTCGGCGAGGCTCGCCCTCAGCCGCGCCCTGGACGAGGCCGATCGCCCGAGCGACGCGATGGGCGCGGCGCGCGCCGGCATCGAGGCGCTGGCGCCGGCGTTCGGTGCCGGACCGCAAGCCCTGGCGGAGCCCATGCGGGCGCTGGTCTCCCAGTACGTGGCGGTGGCTAGGCGTACCGATCAGTCGCCCGATCGCGTGCTGTTGACGCCGATCGCCACCGCCCTCGGCGGTGTCGTTGCGGGCGAGGACGCCGCCGAGGCCGAGGACGGCGACGACGACTTCGACCGCCGGTGACCGATCGGCCGGAAGCGATCGCCGCCGCGGTCAAGCGGCAAGCCCTTGCCGTCGGCTTCGATGCCGTGGGCATCACCGGCGCCGCCGGCGCGCCGGAGGATGCGGCGCACCTCGACCAGTATCTGGCCGAGGGTCGCCACGGCGACATGGCCTGGATGGAAACCACCGCCGATCGCCGCGGCGATCCGCAGGTCCTGTGGCCGGCCGCCCGCAGCGTCGTCGTCTGCGGTCTCAACTACGGGCCCGACGACGATCCGCGTCGTCGCCAGGCGGCGACCGGCTGCGGCGCCATCAGCGTCTATGCCCTCGGCCGCGACTATCACCATGTGCTGCGCAAGCGGCTGAAGGCGGTCGCCGGCTGGCTGGCGACCCACCACGGCGCAGAGGTCAAGGTGTTCGTCGATACGGCACCGGTGATGGAGAAGCCGCTGGCGCAGCGGGCCGGGCTCGGCTGGATCGGCAAGCACACCAACCTCGTCTCCCGCCGCTACGGCTCCTGGCTCTTTCTCGGCCTCGTCTTCACCACCCTCGATCTGCCCGCCGATCCGCCGGCGACCGATCTCTGCGGCACCTGCGATCGCTGCCGGCGCGCCTGCCCCACCGGCGCGCTGCCGGACCCCTACCGCATCGAGCCGCGTCGCTGCGTTTCCTATCTGACCATCGAGCACAAGGGCGACATCCCCCCCGACCTCGCGGCGGCGCTGGGCAACCGGGTCTACGGCTGCGATGACTGCCTCGCCGTCTGCCCGTGGAACCGCTTCGCCAGCCCCTCTCCCCATCCGGAGCTGCGCTCGCGATCGGATCTGGACCTCTTGCCGTTGCGGACGCTGGCGGGGCTGGACGATCCCGACTTTCGCCGCCTGTTCGCCGGCACCGCCATCAAGCGCTCGGGGCGCGATCGGATGGCTCGCAACACCGCGGTCGCGCTTGCCAACGCCACCGATAACGGCGAGCCGGCGAGTGGCGGTCCATGCGGCGGAGGAGAGGGAACGACGGACATGCCCGCGCCCGGGTCGCCCTGAAAGGACGGATGACGCCGGTGGATCAACCCGTGGATGACGTTCGTCGTGCGACAAGGCGCGCCATAGGCCGGCGATGGCGGCCGCGCGCCGGCTGTCGCCGGCGCCTACTTGGCGGCGAGAACGCGCGCCAGTTGGCTCAGGGCCTCGCGATGCCGGTCATTGGGGATCTGGGTGAAGTTCCTGGCCAACTCCAGGCACATGCGCTGACGGACGGACAGATCGTCATCGCTGGAGTTGCCGTCGAGCCCCTCGAAAAAGTAGCTGACCGGGACCCTGAGGACGCGACCGATTTCATACAGCCGGCCGGCCGAGATGCGGTTGATGCCGCGCTCGTACTTGTGCGCCTGCTGATAGGTAACGCCGATGAGGTTGGCCATCTGTTGCTGGCTCAGGCCGAGCATGACCCGCCGTTCCCGAATCCGGCTTCCAACGTAGGCGTCAACGTCCAAGTCGTTATCCAAGCTTTTCGTCATATCGTCATCAAAGGGCACCATGGTGACTTTCTCCACGATCCGCATTCGTGTTCACCGAAGACGGTCAACGTCCGTCCCTCGGATGGTCCCCCCTGCTCGACACGAGTCCTCACGGGTCCCACTTCACCTTGGCCACAGTGGTTGCGTAAGGGAGGTTGTTTCCAACCCAGACGCTCGCCGATACCACAAGTAGCGATTATTAACTGAAACGGCAAGTCGTCTCGGCCAACAAGGGGACCAATGAACTGATACGTGTATACGTTGGAACGATATGCGCGGATCAGCGCCACCGATCATCGCCGCGGGATAAATGCGATCGAAGAGATGCCCTTCTGGCGGCGAGAGCCTTTCGACAGAAGTCCGCCCGAAGGAAACGCCCGAATCTAGCGTTAATCGGCTGCCCGGTGGCTAGCTCCCGCTATTGCGATCGCTGACCAGCGAGTCCAGTTGTTGCTTGATTTTGTCCAGCTGGGCGCGCAGCTCGGCGATCTGGACCTCGGCCGACGGGGCGGCCTCGCCGTCGGCATTGTCCCGCTTGTCGCCGTTATGGCTGGCTCCCGAATAGAAGGGAGCGAACATCCGCATCGCCTGGTCGAACAGGGCCAGTTGCTGTTTGCCCATTTCATCGAAGGAGGCGAAGGGCATCAGCCCATCCAAGGTGCCGCAGAAATAGGAGCGGATCTGTTCCTGGTTGCGGGTGAAGGCATGCATGGTCTGCTCCAGATAGCGCGGCACCACCACCTGCAGGCTGTCGCCGTAAAAGCTGATCAGGTTGCGAAGGAAGCTGACCGGCAGCATGCTCTGCCCCTTCGCTTCCTCCTCGACGATGATGTGCGTGAGCACAGAGCGGGTGATGTCTTCCCCCGTCTTCGCGTCATAGACAGCGAAGTCGGCGCCGCCCTTAACCAGCTGCGACAAGTAGTCTAGCGTAACGTAGCAGCTGGTCGCCGTGTTATAGAGTCGCCGGTTCGCGTACTTTTTGATCGTGATCCGCCCGTGCTCGCCTGCACCGGGCGAGTCGGCCGCCGTTTCATCGTGCATTAGCTCTAATCCGCAATCGCGCGTAACGGGCGTTGCCCAGACCTGAAGCAGAAACACTCCCCGCGTAGTATCGACAAAAACATTTTGCATTGCAACATCTCCCTGAGAATTTGCACAACGCCACCCCGTCCCTCTCCACGGTTGCGCCGAGGCGGGGCGCAAAGACCTGCGTTGGCGGCGGGTCCTCCTTGCAACCATCACTTTTGACATGCCGGGGAAAGCGGCCGATGCTATGAACGCACCAGGGGCTCCGCGGGCGCCGGCGCCTGCCCGGTTGCGGCGGAGCAATGGGTTTCGGAGCAATGGGTTTCGAACGGCGCCGCCCACCGCATTTCCGCGAACAAGCCACTGCATTTCCGCGAACAAGAACGTGAGGGACAGCATCCATGCAAATCAAAAAGGTCGGCATTATCGGGACCGGCACAATGGGTCTCGGCATTACGCAGGTCTGCGCGCAGGCCGGCTATTCCGTCGTCGCCGTCAAGGCCACGCCGGGATCGTGGGAAAAGGCGAAGAAGTCCCTGGAGGGCGGCCTGGCGAAGGCGGTGGAGCGCGGCAAGATGAAGGCCGAGGACCGGGATGCGATGCTGGCCCGCATCACCTTCACCACCGACGAACGCGCCGTTGCCGAGTGCGATCTGGTCATCGAATCGATCGTCGAGGATATCGACACCAAGAAGGACCTGTTCCGCCGGCTGGAGGGCGTCTGCCGGGCGGACGCGTTGCTGACCACCAACACCTCGACGCTGTCGGTGACGGCGATGATGGCGGTTTGCAAGCACCGGACCCGCATTGCCGGCCTGCACTTCTTCAATCCGGCACCGGTCATGAAGCTGGTGGAGATCATTCATGGCTTCGAGACCAGTGAAGAGGTGATCGAGGACCTGAACGCATTCTGCAAGGCGATCGGCAAGGATCCGGTGATCGTCCAGGACACCACCGGATTTATCGTCAATCGGCTGCTTACCCCCTACATGCTGAACGCAATCCGGATGCTGGAACGGGGGACCGGAACCATCGAGAGCATCGACCAGGCGATGAAGCTGGGTGCGGCCCATCCCATGGGGCCGTTCGAACTGGCCGACTACATCGGCCTCGACGTCGTCGAAGCCATGGCCCACAACATCTTCGAAGACGTCCGCCACGAGCATCATGCACCGCCGCATACGCTGACCCGCCTGGTGCAGCTTGGCTATCTGGGCCGCAAGACCGGCAAGGGCTTCTATGATTATGCCCAGCGGCCGCCGGTGCAGAATCCGCAACTGTTGCGGCCGGTGGTTTGACGCGTGGCTTGATAACGGCCGTCGGCAGCGAGGCGTCGCCGCCGGACCCGGCGACAACCCGGGTCGCCGCTGCCGACGTCGGTCTCCCGGAGGGCGGGGTCGTCTCCGCCGCCGGCGACCCGGCCGCCGGTACCTCCACGGCGATGTCAACCGGGGAGCGGGCGCGGACGCTGCGGGCGACGGCGATCGGCGTCACCGCCGTCCTCATGTGGTCGGCGACGCCGGTACTGGCCACCTATGTCGCCGACGTTCCTCCCTTCCTGCTGCTGACGCTCGCCTTTTCCATCGCGTTTTCAGTCGTCTGTGCGCGCTGGCTGCTGCAGGGCGGTGGCATTGGCCGTCGTTTCCGCTATCCGCCGGTCGCCTGGGCGATCGGTCTCGGCGGCCTTCTCGGCTGGCATTTCTGCTACTTCCTCGCCGTCCGCCACGCTCCGGTCGCCGAGGCGAGCCTCATCAACCACCTGTGGCCGCTGCTGATCGTACTGTTCTCGGCGCTGCTGCCGGGCGAGCGGCTCCGCTGGTGGCATGTGGCCGGCGCCGCCGCCGGCCTGTTCGGCACCGTGCTACTGGTCACAGACGGAGGCACCGTTACCTTTAAGATGCGCTTCGCCACCGGCTACGCCCTGGCGCTTGCGTGTGCCTTCATCTGGTCCGGGTATTCGGTGCTCAATCGCCGCTTCGCCCGCCACGTATCGACGGAAGCGGTCGGCGCCTTCTGCGGAGCGACGGCGGCGCTCGCGGCGCTCGGTCACCTCGCCTTCGAGGCGACGGTCTGGCCGGAGGGCTGGGCATGGTTTGCGGTGCTGGCGCTGGGGGCGGGACCCCTTGGCGCTGCATTTTTTACTTGGGACCATGGAACTAAACATGGCGATATTCGCGTTCTCGGGGCGGCATCTTATCTCACGCCGATGCTGGCGGCGGCGCTTCTGGTCGGCTTCGGCCGGGCGGAAGCGAGCTGGTCTCTGCTCGCGGCCTGCGTCCTGATCACCGGTGGCGCGACTCTTGCAGCGTGCGACCTCCTTGTTCCCCGCAGTGAGCAGCTCTGACCGGCAACATCGTCTCAGTGATGACACGTTCGTGTAAAAAACCGTGTCATATCCGTCACCCCGATTTCCTGTTGCGCCGCAATATCTAGACGCGACCGGTTGAAGTCGATATGTGTATGCCCCTGAGTGGGGAGTTTTCGTAAACTAGGAGTTGGCTGCCCTGTCATGGATCATCTCGACGTACTAGAGAGTAAATCCATCTACATCATCCGTGAGGCCTTCAACAGAATCGACAAGCTCGCCATGCTTTGGTCGATCGGCAAGGACTCGAATGTCATGCTGTGGATGGCCCGCAAGGCATTCTTCGGCCATATCCCATTCCCTCTGCTCAACATCGATACCGGAAAGAAATTTCCGGAGGTGTACGAATTCCGCGACCGCATCCGGGAAGAGTGGAATCTCGATGTGCGCATCGGCACTTGCCCGCCGGTCGAGGAGATGGATCCGTCACTGCCGCCGGCCGCTCGCTCGGCAGCCCGCAAGACCGCCGGTTTGAAGGCGTTGATCGCCGAGGGTGCCTACAGCGGCCTGATCGCCGGCATTCGTCGCGACGAAGAGGGCACCCGCGCCAAGGAGCGGGTCTTCAGTCCTCGCTCGGAACACAACACCTGGAACTTCCGCGATCAGCCGCCGGAATTCTGGGACCAGTTCAATACCGAATTCGCCCCCGGCACCCATGTGCGCATCCATCCGCTCCTGCACTGGACCGAAATGGACATCTGGCTCTACACGCGCCGGGAAAACATCCCGCTGGTGCCGCTGTATTTCGCCAAGGACGGCAAGCGCTATCGCTCGCTCGGCGACCAGGACATCACCTTCCCGGTCGACAGCACGGCGGCGACACTGGATGACATCATCGACGAATTGTCGCGGACGAAGATCGCCGAACGCGCCGGCCGCGCCATGGATCACGAAGCGGAAGATGCTTTTGAGCGGCTCCGCGCGGATGGGTATCTGTAAATGAACAAGATTTCTTCTCCTCGGGCGCACGCGCCCGAGCCGCAGGTGCAGACGACGCTGCCGATGAAAATCGTCATCGTCGGCCACGTGGACCACGGCAAGTCGACCCTCGTCGGCCGTCTCTTCCACGACACCGGCTCGCTGCCGGTCGGCAAGCTGGAATCGGTGCAGGCCATGTGCGAACGGCGCGGCATGCCGTTCGAGTGGGCGTTCATTCTCGACGCCCTGCAGGCCGAGCGCGATCAGGGCATCACCATCGATGTCTCGCAGATCTTCTTCCACACCGATATCCGCCACTACGTGCTGATCGACGCCCCCGGCCACCGGGAGTTCGTCAAGAACATGATCACCGGCGCCGCCCAGGCGGACGCCGCGGTGCTGGTGGTCGACGCCCGCGAAGGTATGCAGGAGCAGACGCGGCGCCACGCCTATCTGCTGCACCTGCTGGGCATTCATCAGATCGTCGTCGCCATCAACAAGATGGACATGGTCGGCTGGTCCGAGGCGCGCTTCCTCGAGGTCGCCACCTCGGTGCGTGAGTACCTGGACGACCTCAAGCTCGATCTGCAGCATATTGTCCACATCCCGGTCTCGGCGCGGGACGGCGACAACATCGTCAACGCCTCCCAGGCGTGCGCCTGGTACTCCGGACCGACGATCACCGGGGCGCTCGACATCCTGCAGCCGCCGATCGGCTCCCTCGATCTGCCGCTGCGCTTCCCGGTCCAGGATGTCTACAAGTTCGACGACCGCCGCATCCTCGCCGGCCGGATCGAGAGCGGCCACCTGCGCAAGGGCGACACGGTGCTGTTTTCGCCGTCCAACAAGACGGCGCGGGTGTCCTCGATCGAGTCGTGGCCGGAAGACGACGGCATCCTGGCGGTGCGCGCCGGGCAGTCGGTCGGCGTCACCCTCGACGAGCAACTGTTCATCGAGCGCGGCGAACTGATCAGCTTGGTCAGCAACCCGCCGATGCTCTCCAACGTCTTCAAGGGCCGCATCTTCTGGCTGGGGCGGCAGCCGCTGCAGGCCGGCGACAAGTACACGATGAAGCTGTGCACGGCGGTGTATCAGGTGGAGGTGGAAAAGGTCGAGCGGGTCATCGACATCGCCGACCTGGGCACCGCACAGACTACTCGCGTCGAACGCAACGCCGTTGCCGAGGTGGTGCTGCGCTGCCGCCGCCAGATGGCGCTCGATCCGTTCGACCACAACATGCACACCGGCCGCTTCGTCCTCGTCGACAACTACGAGATGGTGGGCGGCGGTCTGATCAGCATGGACGGCTACGCCGACCAGCGGCGCTCGCAAACCATCCGCTCGACCAACATCTTCCGCGTCGAGCACCGGGTGCCGATGGAGGAGCGCTGGGAGGCCAATGGCCACAAGTCGGGCGTGCTGTGGATGACCGGTCTCTCCGGTGCCGGCAAGTCGACGCTGGCCTTCGCCCTCGAGCAGTATCTGTTCCGCAAGGGTTACCAGGCCTACGTGCTCGACGGCGACAACGTCCGTCACGGTCTGTGCTCCGACCTGGGCTTCTCACCGGAAGACCGGGTGGAGAACATCCGCCGCGTCGGCCAGGCGGCGGCCCTGTTCGCCCGCGCCGGCTTCCTCGTCATCACCGCCTTCATCTCGCCCTATCGCGCCGACCGCGACCGGGTGCGGGCGCTGGCGCCGGACATGTTCCACGAGATTCACATCGACGCCGACCTCAACGTCTGCGAGTCCCGTGATCCGAAGGGCCTCTACAAGAAGGCGCGGCGCGGCGAGATCGAGGAATTCACCGGCATCACCGCCCCGTACGAGCCGCCGGCGCTGCCGGAGCTGCGGGTCGACACCACGTCACAGTCGATCGAGGACAGCCTTGATATGCTCAACGACTACGTGACGCGGTGCTTCGCCATGGCGGCGCACCGCTAGTCTGGTCGGACGGAGACGTACATCGATGCCCCAACTGGTCTACCCGGTGATCCTTTCCGGTGGTGCGGGAACGCGGCTGTGGCCGCTGTCGCGGGCGCTTCGCCCGAAACAGCTGCTGCCGCTGGCGTCCGAGAAAAGCATGCTGCAGGACACGGTGCGCCGGGTGACCGGGACCGGCTTCGGGGCGCCGATGATCGTCTGCAATGCCCAGCACCGGTTCATGATCGCCGAGCAGATGCGCGAGATCGGCGTCCAGCCGCTCGCCATCGTCCTCGAGCCGGAAGGGCGCAACACGGCGCCGGCGGTCACCGCCGCCGCCGTGCTCCTCGCCGCCCAGGACCCGGATGCGGTCATGTTGGTGCTGCCGTCCGATCACGTCATTGCCGACGTGGAGGGGCTGCACCGGTCGGTGCAGACGGCGCTCGCCGCCGCCGCCGAAGGCTCGCTGGTCACCTTCGGCATCCACCCCAACCGGCCGGAAACCGGCTATGGGTACATTCGACGCGGTGCCGCCTGTCCGGGCCTGGACGGGGTTTTCCGCGTCGACCAGTTCGTGGAGAAACCGGACCTGGCGACGGCCGAGGTCTACGTCAAGAACGAGGACTATTCCTGGAACTCGGGCATGTTCGTGTTTCCGGTCGCCACCCTGCTGGCCGAGGTGGAGCGCCTGAAGCCGGATCTGCTCGCCGCCTGCCGCAAGTCGGTCGACAACGCGTCCCAGGATCTGGACTTCGTCCGTCTCGATCAGCCGTCTTTTGCCGAGGCGGAATCCATCTCCGTCGACTACGCGGTGATGGAGCAGACGGAGAAGGCGGCGGTGGTGCCGCTCGACATCGGCTGGAACGACGTGGGCTCGTGGTCTGCCCTGTGGGACATCAGTCCCCAGGACGACAACGGCAACGTCTTCCTTGGTGAGGCGCTCGCCCTCGATGCCCGCAACTGCTACCTGCGCGGCGACGGCAACCTGGTGGCGGCGATCGGCGTCGAGGACCTGATCATCGTCGCCACCGACGACGTCGTCCTCGTCGTGCCGCGAGACCGCGCCCAGGACGTCAGGCGCATCGTCACCGAGCTGGAGCGCTCCGGCCGCACCGAGCACTACGTCCACACCAAGGTGTTCCGGCCGTGGGGCTGGTACCAGTCGATCCATGACGGCCACCGCTTCCAGGTCAAGGAGATCACCGTCAGTCCCGGTCATCGCCTCAGCCTGCAGATGCACCACCATCGGGCCGAGCACTGGGTCGTCGTCAGCGGTACGGCCAAGGTGACCCGCGGCAACGAGAGCTTCTTCATCACCGAGGACCAGTCCACCTACATTCCCCACAACACCCCCCACTGCCTGGAGAATCCCGGCAAGATTCCGCTGAGGATGATCGAGGTGCAGTCGGGTCCCTACCTGGGTGAGGACGACATCATCCGCTACGAGGACCAGTACGGCCGCCTGAACTAGTCGCGGCCTCGTTGGCGAGGACGGCGGCACCGAGCCGCCGTCTCCGCTTTCGATGGACGCTCTTCCGGATGCCGGCTCACGGCTCGTGGGGGGCCGTAGCCTGCATCGAGGGGTGGGCGGCGAACGCCTCGTACCAGGCGGCGAGCGACGGTCGTCCCGGCCGCCAGTCCCTGTCGGCGAAGCGAAAATCGAGGAAGCCCAGCGCGCAGCCGACGGCGATCTCGCCGATGGTCGACGGCCCGTCGGCGAGGGTGGCGGCTTCGCCCGCCAGCACATCGAGGCCGCGGGTCACCTTGCCCCACTGGCGGTCGACCCAGCCCGACCAGCGCTTCGCCTCCGGCCGCAGCAACTCCATGCGGCAGAGGGCGGTGGCATCGGCGATGCCGTCGGCGAGCGCCTGCCGGCGCAGCGCCAGCCATCGTTCCGGCTCCTGATCGGGGAACAACCGCCGGCCGCCGTGCAGGCTGTCCAGGTACTCGCAGATCACCGGCGAATCGAAGAGAACGAGACCGTCGTCGGTGATCAGTGCCGGCACCTTCGACAGCGGGTTGGCGGCGACGAAGGCGGCGTCGGGCGCTTGGACGTTGGTGGGAATCCGCTCGATGTTGACCGCGAGCCCCGTCTCCAGGGCGACCACCGACACCTTCCGCACGTAGGGCGAGGTCGGCGAGTAATAGAGCTTCATCATAGGTCCTCCCTCTCTGGTTCGCCCATCTGCCTCGCCCATTTCCCATGTGGGTGCCCACGGCTCGGTTTGGACCGGTATTTGCTCGGTCCGTCGCATCGGACGGGCCGACGCCCGTTCTAAGCCCTGAGTGCCCTCTCTTCGTCGGGAAAAGGCGCGCCGGCGGCGATTTTTGTTCATTTCACGCGATGCGGCGCTCATCATCAACGGTTGTCTGGGCGGCTATCGGATCGGGGGAGCGAAGGCATGGGCGCGGTTATCGGCTTTCTGAACACAATCTTCTGGGGCTACGTGCTGATCTACGGCCTGCTGGCAGTCGGCGCCTATTTCACCATCCGGCTCCGCTTCCAGCAGATCCTCCGCTTTCCCGAGATGTTCCGGGTGATCCGCGGGTCACGTGGGACCGACCGAGCGGGCATTTCCCCCTTCCAGGCGCTGACCATCAGTCTCGCGTCTCGGGTTGGCACCGGCAATCTCGCCGGTGTCGCCGTCGCCCTCTATCTGGGCGGCCCGGGCGCCATCTTCTGGATGTGGATGGTCGCCCTCGTCGGCATGGCCACCGCCTACTCGGAAAGCACGCTCGCCCAGCTCTACAAGGTCACCGACGATACCGGCCAGTATCGCGGCGGCCCCGCCTTCTATATCGCCAAGGGGCTGCACGCGCCGTGGGCGGGGATGATCTTCTCCGTCTGCCTGATCCTGTCGTTCGGTCTCGTCTTCAACGCGGTGCAGGCGAATTCCATCGCCGAGGCGATCGAAGGGGCGTTCGGTGCGCCGAAGCTGGTCACCGGCCTGGTGCTGGCGACGATCAACGGCATCATCATCTTCGGCGGCCTCCGGAAGATCGCCAAGGTGGCCGAGTACGTCGTTCCGTTCATGGCCGTCGGCTATCTGCTGCTCGCCCTCTACGTTCTCGTCACCCACCTGCCCCAGGTTCCCGGCGTTCTCGTTTCCATCATCACCAACGCCTTCGGACTGCACGAGGCGGCGGGCGGGGTGGCCGGCGGCATCGCCGCGGCGATGCTGAACGGGGTCAAGAGAGGCCTGTTCTCCAACGAGGCGGGCATGGGCTCGGCGCCCAACATCGCCGCCTGTGCCACTCCGGACCCCCATCACCCCTCGTCCCAGGGGTTCGTTCAGGCGCTGGGCGTGTTCATCGACACCCTGGTCATCTGCACCTGCACCGCCCTCATGATCCTTCTTTCCGGCGTCCTCGAACCGGGATCAGGGGTCAGCGGCATGCAGTTGACCCAGGCGGCGATGGCGGCCCACTTCGGCTTCCTCGGCAAGTATTTTGTCGCCATCGCCATCTTCTTTTTCGCCTTCACCTCCATCATCGGCAACTACTCCTACGCGGAGAATGCCGTCATCTACTTAGGGCACGGCCACATCACCGGCTTGGTGGCGTTGCGGGTGGCGGCGCTGGCGATGGTCGTCTGGGGGGCGGTGCAGACGGTGACGACGGTGTTCGACACCGCCGATGCGACCATGGGGCTGATGGCGACCATCAACCTGATCGCCATTGTCATCCTGTCCAATACGGTGGTGGCGCTGACCCGGGACTACTTCGCCCAGCGCAAGGCGGGTAAGGAGCCAGCCTTTCACGCGAGCGAATTCCCGGAAATCACCAAGAATGTCGACCACAGCATCTGGACGAGGTGAGATCCGGGGAGTGCGGTCTCACCCCCGACGCATCACCGCCCGCACGAGGACACCGATGAGCAGGCCGGGCAGGACGATGCCGCCGCCGATGATGCCGGAGAAGATCAGCTCCAAGGGCCAGAGGTTGTGGTTCGTCGGATCGATGGCTGTGTCGCGGAGGATGATGGCGATGTCCACCAGCGGCACGCACAGCGACATGACGAGGAAGATGCGCCGTACCGTCGCCGCTTCGGCGATGACCAGAACCGCTGGCAGCACGGCGAGCAGGATGGCTCCCGGCCAGAGCGCCATGTTGGTGAACGGATCCTGGTTGTAGGACATCCGCCAGGAGGGGATGCCGATCATCAGCAAGGCGATGCCGAAGCAGAGGGGAAGCCAAAGCGCGCGTGTCATGGCGGCGATCCTACGCCGCCAATCATGAACGCTCCGTTTCCGCGGATGACGCCAACGGTCGTTTCGGATTCGCGGCCGGATGCCTTATCCTGACGATCGGCATTTCGCCCGATCGGACGCTATGCGGGGAGAAGGCTTCACGGTGACGTCGCCCTTGTCTCGTGCCCGGACCTTTTGCGATCGCTTCGGCCTCGATGTGCCCATCTTGCTGGCGCCGATGGCGGGAGCGTGCCCGCCATCGCTGTCGATCGCCGTCGCCGACGCCGGCGGCATGGGCGCGGGCGGGATGCTGCTGCATTCGCCGGACCAGATCGCCGCCTGGATGGCGGAGTTCCGGCAAGGTAGCCGGGGCCCCGTCCAGCTCAACCTCTGGGTGCCCGATCCGCCCCCCGTGCGCGACCCGGCGCACGAGACGCGGCTGCGGGAGTTTCTGGCCGGGTGGGGGCCGCCGGTGCCGCCGGAAGCGGGTGACGCTCGTCCGATCGACTTCGCCGCCCAGTGCGAGGCGGTCCTCGCCGCCGCACCGCCGGTCCTTTCCTCGGTGATGGGCCTGTTTCCGCCGGCCCTCGTCGCCCGCATGAAGGAGCAGGGCATCCGCTGGTTTGCGGCGGTGAGCACGGTCGCCGAGGCGCTCGCTGCGGAGGAGGCGGGGGCCGATGTCATCGTCGTTCAGGGCGCAGAGGCGGGAGGGCATCGGGCGGCGTTCGATGCCGCCGTCGCCGAGCGGCGGATGGTCGGCCTGTTCTCCCTGGTGCCGGCGGTGGTGGACGCGGTGCGGCTGCCGGTGGTGGCCACCGGCGGCATCGCCGACGGCCGGGGCGTTGCGGCGGCGCTGGCGCTGGGCGCCAGTGCGGTACAGGTGGGGACCGCCTTCCTGCCCTGCCCGGAGGCGAAGATCCATCCCGCCTGGGCGGCAGCGCTGGCACGGACGCGGCCGGAGGAGACCATCGTGTCGCGAGCCTTCAGCGGTCGGCCCGGCCGCTCCATTGCCACCGACTATGTGCTGGCTGCCCTTTCTCCGGAAGCACCGCCACCGGCGCCTTACCCGGTGCAGCGCGGGCTAAGTGCTGCCATGCGCGAGGCGGCGGCGCGGGCGGGCGACATCCGGCGCATGCAGGCCTGGGCGGGGCAATCGGCGGCGCTGGCGCGGGTCGAGCCCGCCGGCGACGTCGTCCGCCGCCTGTGGCAGGAGGGGCGCCGGCTGCTGGCCGGATAGGGCGAACCCGCGTAGCAGGGCGGAATAGCCGAAGGCGTATTCCGCCGGATGCATTCGTCATCCGCGAAAACATGCGGCGGATCACGCTGCGCTCGATCCGCCCTACAAGCTACAAGCCGACGATCACCCAGAGCGGCGTCAGAACGTGTCCTTGCGCCGGCGGATGGCGGCGAAGGCGGCGACCGCATCGCCGGCCGGGGTGCCCGCCGCCCGCTGGATGATCGGATCGTCTGCCCGCAGGAAGACGTTACAGGCCGCCTCGTCGCCGAGGCGCGCCGGCAGCGTCGGTAAGCCGGCTTCGCGCAGCCGCCTGGCGTCGGCCGCCCGCGCCTGCAGCGCCCGGTTGTCCGGATCGATGGTCAGGCAGAAGCGGGCATTGTCGAGGGTGTACTCGTGGCCGCAGAAAACGCGAGTCTCCGCCGGCAGGGCACGCAATCGACAGAGGCTCGCCCACATCTGCGACGGACTGCCCTCGAACAGCCGGCCGCAGCCCAGCGAGAACAGGGTGTCGCCGGAGAACAGCAGGCCTGCGTCCTGGAACCAGTAGACCATGTGGCCGATGGTATGGCCGGAGACGGCGATCGCCTGCCCGCGGGCACGGCCGACGCCCACCTCGCCGCCGTCGGCGACGGCGTCGTCGAGGCCGGGGATGCGGGCGCGGTCGGCGGCGTTGCCGACGATCCGGCAGCCGGTCCGCGCCTTCAGTTCCAGATTGCTGCCGACGTGATCGTGATGATGGTGGGTATTGAGGATGAGATCGAGGCGCCAGCCGCGGCGCTGCAGCTCCGCCAGTACCGGCGCCGCCACCGACGGATCGACGGCGGCGGTGACCCCTGCCACCGGCTCGTGCAGCAGGTAGATGTAATTGGTCTGCAGCGCCGGGATGGGGATCACCTCCAGCCTGGTCGCCGCCTCTGTCTCCGCTGTCCCGCTCACCGTCCCGTCTCCCCGCCCGGTCGCGTTTTACGCAATCCCTTCATTCGGGTGCCAGACTACCATCCGCCCTCGGACGTGCGCTACAGTACGGGGATGTGGACCGATGTCGTCGATCTTCGCGATTTTTATGCGTCCGGCCTCGGCCGTGTCGCCCGCCGGATGATCGGCCGCCGCATCCGCACCCTCTGGCCCGACCTGCGCGGCCTGTCGCTGCTGGGCTTCGGCTACGCGACACCGTTCCTCGGCGTCTTCCGCGGCGAGGCGAGCCGCATCATCGCCGCGATGCCGGCGCCGCAAGGGGCGGTGCACTGGCCGGTGGACGCGCCGGGGCTGGTGACGCTGGTGGAAGAGACGGTGCTGCCGTTGGCCGATTGTGCGGTGGATCGCGTGCTCGTCGTTCACGCGGTCGAATGCGCGGAACAGAGTCGGCGGATGATGCGCGAACTGTGGCGGGTGCTCGCCGACGGCGGCCGGATGATCGTCGTCGCCCCCAACCGACGCGGTCTGTGGGCCCGCTTCGAGCGCACGCCGTTCGGCCACGGCCGGCCCTTCTCCCGCTCGCAGCTCTCGCTGCAGCTGAAGGAAGGGATGTTCACCCCGTTCCAGTCGTCGACCGCCCTGTTCGTGCCACCGATGCGCTCGCGGATGCTGCTGTCGGCGGCGCCGGCGTGGGAGGAGATCGGCCTGCGCTGGTTTCCGACCTTTGCCGGTGTCGTCGTCTTCGAGGCGACGAAGCAGATCTACGGGGCGACGATGGTCGATGAGCGCCCTGCCGCCGCTCGCGGCTACGTCACCGTTTCCGCTCGCTGATCGGCCCCACCGATCCGCCCCCCACAGGTCCACCTCGGCGCGATCCCCTCAGCGCACGGCGTAAATGACCAGGGTGTCGCTGAGATCGTAGCGCACCAGCAGCAGCGGCGCGCCAGTCGGACTTTCGCCGGCGGGAATGAACAGCAGGCTCTCCGGCCCCAGGTCCCCCGCCGCGGCACAGGCGGCCTCCTTGCGTCCAGGGGGAGCGCATGCCGATGCCGGATCGACGGCGAGATTGCGCGTGTTGACGTAGTCCTGGAGCAGCGGCGCCCGCGGCCGAGTCACATCGACGGCGATGACGCCGCCGGTACGCTCGAAGGTGACGAAGGCGATGGCCCGCCCGCGCACCCGGCCGATGGCAATCGCCTCCGGTTCGGGCCCGCGATCGTCGCTGCGGTCGTCGAAGCGGGTCGCGTCATCGGTGGTATTGAACCCCGTCGGCACCGCCCGGGCGGTCGTCCGTTCGAACAGGTCGCCGCTCTCGCCGAGGAGCCGCCCGTCCGTCGACCACACCGCCAGTGACCGGGCGCCGAACGTCACCAGCCGCTGCAGGGCGCCGTCCCGGTTGGGATCGCCGTCGATGCGGCCGACCTGCAGCCGTCCCAGGTTTTCCGGCCGCTGCAGCCACGCCGCGTCGGGAAACGCGGCGGCATCCAGCACCGCCTCGCCGACGCGCACCTCCTCGCCCGGCCGCGGGTCGCCCTCGTTGGCGGTCGCCAGATAGGTGCGGCCGAGCACTTGGTAGGCGGCGATCCCGTCCGGCTGATAGAGGGCTTCGACCGGCCAGGGCCGAATGGCGATGCGGCCGTCGCGGTCGGAAGCATCGAAGCCGTTGCCCGGACGGCGCATGTCCTTGACCCCGAGCGGCAGCAGGCCGGTGATCACCATCGCGTCGAGATCGACGACGGCGATGGCGTTGTTGCGGGGCAGCGTCACCCAGGCGGTGTGTCCGTCTTCCGGCATCGCCAGCGATTCCGGCTCCAGGTCCTGGGACGCGCTGGCGCCGGCGGTGATCAGCCGGATGCCGGCGGCGCGCAACTCGTCCTCGCGGCCGTCGAAGCGGGTGAAGTCGATGGCGGAGACCGTCGGCGACACCGACGCCCCTTCGCGGTTGAGGCGGATGGCGCTCAGGCTCCCGGGCGGATCCACCGCTCCCCCGCGATCGCCCTGGTTGACGACGAGCAGCAGCGGCCGGCCGGGGACGAAGGCCATGGCATTGGGCGAGAAGCCCACCTCCACCGCTGGCGCCAGCGGCCGGCCGTCGCCGTCGAAGAGGACGACGATGCCGGCGTCCGCCTTGTCGCTGGCGGCAAGGGCCGCCGCCAGGACGTCGTCGCGATAGGCGAGCGCACTGATGCCGCCGCCAATCTTGGCCGGCGAGATGCCGGGTGGCAGGTCGCCGCGGCCGATGGCGGCGATCACCCGCGGCGCCGCCGGGCGGCTCAGGTCCAGGATGTCGATGCGGGCGCGCGCTTGGCTGCCCAGGTAGAGACGGTGGCGCTGCGCGTCCCAGGCCGGCGGATTCTGCACCGCCCGTGGACTGAAGACGCCGCCGTCGTACCGGCCGATCGGCTCCAGGCGAACCGTCGCCGGCGGGGCGAAGCGGACCGCCAGTCCGGCGAGGGCAAGGCCGGCGGCAACCAGCAGCACCGTTGGCGCGCCCGCCGCCGCCACGCCGCTATTTCCGCAACAGGAACACCGCCTGCTGGCCGAAGATGTTGGCGAGCGTCAGCGAGCGGCCGAGGCGGCCGGGGCGGCCGGCGTGATCGACGAACAGGCCGCGCTCGATCTGCACATCCAGGTCCCGGCAGAGCTCGATGAAGTCGCGCAAGGTGCACAGATGGATGTTGGCCGTCTCGTACCAGGTGTCGGGAAGGGCCGGGCTGATGGGCATCCGCCCGTGGAAGAGGAAATCCCAGCGCAGCCGCCAGTGGCCGAAGTTCGGCATCGAGACGATGGCGCGGCGGCCGATGCGCAGGAGCTGGATCAGCGTCGTCCGCGGTGCCCGCATCGCCGGCAGGGTTTGGCTGAGCACCACGTAGTCGAAGGCGTCGTCCGGATAGTCGAAGAGATCGGTATCGGCATCGCCCTGGATCACCGAGAGGCCGGCGGAGACGCAGGCGTTGACCCCCTCGCTGGACAATTCCAGGCCACGGCCGTCGACCCCCTTCAGGTTGACCAGGTAGTCCAGCAGGGTGCCGTCACCGCAGCCCACATCGAGGACGCGCGACGTCGGCTCGATCATGTCGGCGATGAGCTGCAGATCGATGCGGATCGCCGTCCGCGGCGACGGCTGCGGATCGGTCACGGCGTCGCCAGCCCGCGGTGCTGCGCCGCTCCGGCGAGAAAGCCGGTCAGCACCCGGTGGAACTCCGGTTCGTCCAGCAAGAAGGCATCGTGGCCGTTGTTGGAGATGATCTCGGCGAAGCTGACGTTGGCGGCGACGGCGTTCAGTGCATGGACGATGCGCCGGCTCTGCGCCGACGGGTAGAGCCAGTCGGAGGTGAACGACAGGACGCAAAAGCGCACCTTGGTCCCGCGGAAGGCGTTGGCGAGGACGCCGCCGTAGCGTCCGGCCAGATCGAAATAGTCCATCGCCCGGGTGATGTAGAGGTAGCTGTTGGCGTCGAAGCGCTCGACGAAGGCGATCCCCTGGTAGCGCAGATAGCTCTCCACTTGGAAATCGGCGTCGAAGCCGTAGGTGATGCCGTCACGGTTCTGCAGGTTGCGGCCGAACTTCTCGTGCAGCTTCGGTTCCGACAGGTAGGTGATGTGGGCGGCCATGCGGGCGACGGCGAGGCCGCGATGGGGGACCTTGCCGGTCTTCCAGTAGGCGCCGCCCTGCCACTCGGGATCGGCCATGATGGCCTGCCGGCCGACCTCGTGAAAGGCGATGTTCTGGGCCGTGTGCTGGGCGGCGGTGGCGATGGGGACCGCGGCGAAGATGCGCTCCGGATAGAGGGCGGCCCACTCCAAAACCTGCATGCCGCCCATGGAGCCGCCGATCACCGCGAACACCTCATGGATACCGAGATGATCCAGCAGCATCGCCTGGGCGCGCACCATGTCGGCGATGGTGATCATGGGGAAGCTGAGGCCCCACAGTTCGCCCGTCTCCGGGCAGGGCTCGCTCGGCCCGGCGGAGCCCATGCAGCCGCCGAGGACATTGGCGCAGACGATGTAGTAGCGGTTGGTGTCGAGGATGCGCCCGGGACCGACCACATTTTCCCACCAGCCGGGCTTGCCGGTGAGCGGGTGGGTGCCGACGACGTACTGATCGCCGGTGAGTGCGTGGCAGACGACGATGGTGTTGGATTTTTCCGCGTTCAGCCGGCCGTACGCCTGGTAAGCGACGGGAAAGTCGCGAAGGGCGATGCCGCAGTCCAGCTGCAGCGGCCGCTCGCGCCCGAGCCGGACGATCTGTCCCGGCCACGCGCCGTCGTCGCCGGCGGCGGCGAAGGCCGAGGCTCCGCGCGGGATCATCAACGCCAAAGTCTGGTTCTCATTTTTTGACCCGGATCAAGCAGCTTGCTACGGAACGCGTCATGGCGCTGTCAATGTTTACTTCATGCCGTCGCCGGATTAAGAGTACCCGGCTCTGAGACGCCGGTCCGCATCGAAAGCAGCCATCCCCGGAACCTCGAATGACTCGTGAACCGTCACTGGAGACAGTGCGCAAGGAAATCGACGCCATCGATGCCGCCATGCATGAGCTGATCATCCGGCGCACCGAGCTCGTCGAGAAGGTCCGGCGGATCAAGCGCGACTGGCAGGTCAAGATCCAGCCGTCGCGCGAGGCGGAGATCGTCTACGGGCTGCTCGCCCGTCACAGCGGCCCCTTTCCCAAGCGGGAGCTGATCAGCATCTGGCGGCTGCTGATCACCGCCACCTTGTCGTTCGAGGGGCGGTTCTCCGTTGCCGTGCTGGCGACCGACGGCGCTCCCGGGACCTGGGACGTCGCCCGGGATCATTTCGGCGCCTTCACGCCGGTCAGTCGTCACGGCAGCGTCCGGGCGGTCATCGATGCGGTGCGCCGGCAGGAGGCGACGGTGGGGGTGCTACCGTTGCCGTCCCAGGATGACGCCGATCCCTGGTGGCGGCACCTGCTCACCACCCACGCCGATGCGCCGAAGATCATCGCCCGGCTGCCGTTCGCCGGCCCGTCCAACGCCCGCGAGGGCGGCGTCGATGCGCTGGTCGTCTGCCCGGTGGCGGTGAAGGCGACCGGCCGCGACCGCACGCTGCTGGGCGCCGACAGCGACGGCGAGCTGACGGCGGGACAATTCGCCCAGGCGCTGCGCCAGGCCGGACTGACCCCCGGCTTCCTCGCCTCGCGGCGGGAGACCGAGCCGCCGCATGCGTTCGTCTTCTATGCGGAAGTGGCGGGCTTCGTCGGTGCCGACGATCCCCGCCTGGAGGTCGTCCGCGAGCGATGCGGGGCGGCGCTGCACCGGCTGATCTGGCTCGGCGGCTATGCCGAGCCGCCGACGGCAGCGGAACTGGGGGCCGGCTGGTCGGCGCCGGCACTGCCGGCGGCACGTCCTCCCGCCCGCCCGGAGGCCCGTGGCGAGACCGGCCCAGCGTCCAGCGACGCGGACGGAGAGAGAGGGAGTGCCGCCGGATGACCCTGCTCGTTCCCCGGCCCGGTATCCTCGACATCCGCGCCTATGTGGGCGGCGAGTCGGCCATCCCGGGCCGCGAGAAGGTGATCAAGCTCGCCTCCAACGAAAACGCCTTCGGTCCCAGCCCGCTGGCGGTGGAAGCGATGCAGGCGGCGCTGGCGACGGCGCACCGCTACCCGGACGGCGGCTGCACCCGCCTGCGGCGGGAGATCGGCGCGCGGGAGGGGATCGATCCGGCGCAGATCGTCTGCGGCGCCGGCTCCGATGACATCATCCAGCTCCTCGCCCGCGCCTATGCCGGAGCGGACGACGAGGTGCTTTATACGGAGCACGGCTTCCTCATATACCCCATCGCCGCCCGCTCGGTGGGCGCGCAGCCGATCGCCGTCGCCGAGCGTGAGCTGACGGCGGATGTGGACGCGCTCCTCGCCCATGTCACGGCGCGGACGCGCATCGTCTTCCTCGCCAATCCCAACAATCCCACCGGAAGCTACCTGCCGGCGACCGAGATGGCGCGCCTGCGCGAGCACCTGCCGGCGGGGGTGCTGCTGGTGATCGACGCCGCCTATGCGGAGTTCGTCGACGCGCCTGACTATTCCACCGGTGCCGAGCTGGTGGCCACGGGCAACGTCGTCGTCACCCGCACGTTTTCCAAGATCCACGGGCTGGGCGGCCTCCGTGTCGGCTGGGGCTACTGCCCGCCGGACGTGGCCGACGTGCTCAATCGGCTACGCGGGCCGTTCAACGTGTCGTCGATCGGCCAGGCGGCGGCGCTGGGGGCGCTGGCCGACAGCGCTTTCGTCGCCCATTTGGCGGCGCACAATGCCCGCTGGCGGCGCTGGCTGACCGACGAGCTGCGCGATCTCGGCCTCGTCGTCCCGGAGAGCGCCGGCAATTTCGTTCTCGCCCGCTTTCCCGCCAACAGCGGCCGCGATGCCGTTGCCGCCGATGCCTACCTGAAAGGCGAGGGCATCATCGTCCGCCGGGTCGCCGCCTACGGGCTGCCCGATTGCTTGCGCATCTCCATCGGCCGCGAGGACGAGGTGCGGGCGGTGGCGTCGGCGCTGGCGGCATTCCTGCGATGAGAGGCTCCGACGTGCAGCCGCAAGCCCCGGTCGTCGCCCCGCCCCGGTTCGAGCGGGTGGCCTTCATCGGCATCGGCCTCATCGGCTCCTCGCTCGCCCGGCTGATGAAGCGGGACGGCCTCGCCGGTCACATCGCCGTCTCCGCCCGCACCCATGCGACCCTGGACAAGGCGCGGGCGCTGGGATTCGCCGATTCCATCACCACCGATCCGCGCCAGGTGGTGGACCAGGCCGACCTCATCGTGCTGTGCGCGCCCTTGGGTGCCAATCCGGCGATCGCCGAGGCGATGGCGCCGGGGCTGAAGGAGGGCGCCATCGTCACCGACGTGGGCTCGGCGAAGCAGTGCGTGATCACCGACGTCGGCCCGCATCTGCCGGCCGGCGTCCACTTCGTTCCCGGCCATCCGGTGGCCGGCACCGAGTTCTCCGGTCCGGAGGCGGGCTTTGCCGAGCTGTTCGAGAACCGCTTCTGCATCCTGACGCCGCCCCCCGGCACCGACCCGGACGCGATCGAACGGGTGGCGGCGCTGTGGCGCCACGCCGGGATGGCGGTGGAGACGATGGCGGCCCACGATCACGACCAGGTGCTGGCCATCACCTCGCACCTGCCGCACCTGATCGCCTACACCATCGTCGGCACCGCCACCGATCTGTCCGGTCAGTTGGCGCTGGAAGTGGTCAAGTACTCGGCCGGCGGCTTCCGCGATTTCACCCGCATCGCCGCCTCCGATCCGATCATGTGGCGGGACATCTTCCTCAACAACCGCGACGCCGTCCTCGAGATGCTGGGGCGGTTTTCCGAGGACCTGACCGCGCTCCGGCGGGCCATCCGCTGGGGTGAGGGCGAGGTGCTGAAGGACCAGTTCACCCGCACCCGCGAACTGCGCCGCCGCATCGTCGCCGCCAAGCAGGCGTAACCGCGCTTCCGGCACCGCCGACCCAGATGAGACGTAGATCTCGATGAGGCGTAGGGCGGATTAGGGATGACGCCCCTAATCCGCCGCATGTGGCACAGTCGAAGCATGCGTCGGAATACGCCTGAAGGCTATTCCGACCTACGCGGTACTACGCGGTGTGCGGGCTGATCTCCTCCTCAGGCGCTCATCGCCAGGGGGCGCGAGCGGTACACCTCGAAGTCGGGGACGAGGCGATCGTAGTCGCCCTCCATCAGCGGCGACGAAATGACGAAGTCGGCGCTGGCACGATTGCAGGCGATCGGGATGTTCCAGACCACCGCCAGCCGCAACAGGGCCTTGACGTCGGGATCGTGCGGCATCGGCTGCAGTGGATCCCAGAAGAAGATGAGGAAGTCGATCTCGCCCTCGGCGATCTTGCCGCCGATCTGCTGATCGCCGCCGAGCGGGCCGCTCTGCAGATTGGTGATCTCGATGCCGAGCTCCCGGGCCAGGACCTTGCCGGTGGTGCCGGTGGCGTAGACGGCGTGGCACGCCAGCAGGTCCCGGTTGTAGCGCGCCCATTCCAGCAGATCGGCCTTCCGGTTGTCGTGGGCGATCAGGCCGATCTTCTTGCGGGGCATCATGGCGATCTTCTTCTGCATCGCCGGTTCGGGCTCTGGCGCCGGCACAGGCGCAGGCGGCGCGGGTGGCGCGACGGGCTCCGACAGCGGAGCAATAATCATTTCGCGAGGCCCGTCGGCGTCGTCCTGCAGCGCCCAAAGCTGGCGCTCGTCAATCTCTAGGCTATCCATGGTCACAACCTCCATTGGTCGACCAGGTGATCAGACGCATCTCCTTGTTCGCGCTTGCACGCGTTTGGATCGCGTCTTGTTTGCACTTGCGAACTAGGCGAGGGGCGGGCGGGAAAACAAGGTGCCGGTGATTTTTGCCCGACGATCTTACGACGGCGTTGCCGACTCATCACACATGAAGGCAATCTATTGAAAACACACGTAATTTCAGGAGGAGGCGGCGAGCTCTCGGAAACGTTGTTGTCGGTTCGATCTAATTCACCCCAAGGAACTTGCGCGCAGTCGGGATAATCTAGAATTTTCCTCCCCTCTCAAATTTCCTTTCAATCACCGCCGAGCTGCTTGGAACTCCGGCCTGTCACGGATCGGTAACGCGGCCGTCCGTGCTTGCTGCTAACGAGCGGCTTGCGCTCATCTTTGCTTTCATTATTCTAGAATGATGGAAACGAGAGCTGCTGTGGAAGCCTTGGCCGCGCTGGCCCAGGAGTATCGCTTGGACGTATTCCGGCTACTGGTGCGCGAAGGCCCGAACGGATTGCCGGCGGGCGAGATAGCCTCGCGCATTGCCGTCCCGCCGTCCACACTGTCGCACCACCTGGCGCATCTGGAACGCGCGGGGCTGCTGCGCTCATGGCGGGTCGAGCGGCGCATCTTCTACGCCGTCGATATCGACGGAACGCGTCGGCTGGTGGCGTTTCTGACCGAGGATTGCTGCCAGGGACACCCGGACATCTGCGGATACGAACAGTGAGGAGGATGTCGTGACGGTGACAATCTACCACAACCCGGCGTGCGGAACGTCGCGGAATGTCCTTGAATTGATCCGAAACTCGGGTGAGGAGCCGCGCATCGTCGAATACCTGAAGACACCGCCAAGCCGTCCCCAACTGGTCGATTTGATCTCACGCGCCGGGATAACCCCGCGCGAGCTGCTGCGGCGCAAGGGCACTTCGTATGACGCGCTCGGTCTCGATGACCCGGTGTTGACCGACGATCAGCTGATCGATGCGATGGTCGCGCACCCGATCCTGATCAACCGGCCGCTGGTCGCCACGCCGCTCGGCGTCAAGCTTTGTCGACCGTCGGAGATCGTGCTCGATATTCTGCCGAGCCCGCAGCGTGGGCCGTTTGTCAAGGAAGACGGCGAAGTCGTGGTCGATGCGGAACGACGGCGGCTCCGATAGAACCGCGAAGCTTCACCGCAATCCCAGGGAGCCGGCATGACGGAATCCGCATCAGGAGTATCGACCGCATGAGCGAACATGTGACGCTCTCGCTCCCGGCCGAATCCGAGGCCGAGCATGCGAAGGCCGACCTGGGCCTCTTCGAGCGTTACCTGACCCTGTGGGTGGCGCTGTGCATCGTCACCGGCATTGCGCTTGGTCACTGGTTCCCGGCTCTGTTCCAGGCGATCGGCCGCGCCGAGGTGGCCCGGGTCAATCTCCCGGTGGCGATGCTCATCTGGCTGATGATCGTGCCCATGCTCCTGAAGATCGATGTCGGCGCCTTGCACCGGGTGAAGGAGCATTGGCGGGGCATCGGCGTGACGCTGTTCATCAACTGGGGGGTAAAGCCGTTCTCGATGGCGCTGCTCGGCTGGCTGTTCATCGGCTGGCTGTTCCGTCCCTGGCTGCCGGCCGATCAGATCGAGTCATACATCGCCGGACTAATCATCCTCGCCGCCGCCCCGTGCACGGCGATGGTCTTCGTATGGTCGAACCTTTGTGATGGCGAGCCGCACTTCACGCTGTCCCAGGTCGCCCTCAACGATATGATTATGGTCTTCGCCTTCGCCCCCATCGTCGGCCTTCTGCTTGGTCTGTCCTCGATCGTCGTCCCCTGGGAGACGCTGGTGATCTCGGTGATGATGTTCATCGTGATCCCGGTGATCGTCGCGCAGCTATGGCGGCGCGCGCTGTTGTCGCGCGGGGCGGCGGCGCTCAAGAACACCCTCGACGCGATGCATCCGGTCTCGCTCATCGCCCTGCTCGCCACACTCGTTCTGCTGTTCGGCTTTCAGGGCGAACAGATCCTGACGCAGCCTCTGATCATCCTCATGCTGGCGTTACCGATCCTGATCCAGGTCTATTTGAATTCGGGCCTCGCCTACCTGCTTAACCGCACACTGGGCGTCGCCCACTGTGTCGCCGCACCTTCGGCGCTGATCGGCGCCAGCAACTTCTTCGAGCTCGCCGTCGCCACCGCCATCGTTCTGTTCGGCTTCAACTCGGGCGCCGCACTCGCCACCGTCGTCGGCGTGCTGGTTGAGGTGCCGGTGATGCTGTCGGTGGTAAGGGTTACGAAAGCAACCAAAGGCTGGTACGAGCGGGGGAGATAATAGGGAGCTGAGTATGGGGCACGGGCTCCGAGGCGATGGCGTCCATGCGGGGGTCGAGGCGCAGCGCCGCGGGCGCGGGGAGGGCGATGCTTCGGGACACGTCCGAGAGGACGATCACCGCCACGGCCACGATCACGACCATGGGCACGCGCACGGCCATGCCGAGGTCACGACGGCGGACAACGAGCGCCGGGTGCTGTGGGCGCTGGTCATCACCGCCGGCTTCATGCTGGCGGAGGTCGTTGGCGGCCTTGTCTCCGGCTCGCTGGCGCTACTGGCCGATGCCGGGCACATGCTGACCGACGCCGCCGCCCTGGCGCTCTCCTGGTATGCCTTCCGGGCAAGCCGCCGTCCCTCGACGCCGCGCCACTCCTATGGCCAGCATCGCTTCCAGGTGCTGGCGGCGCTGGTCAACGGCGGCGTGCTGATCGGCATCACCGTCTGGATCGCCGTCGAGGCGGCGCGCCGGCTGCTGGATCCGGTGGCGGTCATGGGCGGACCGATGCTGGTGATCGCGCTCCTCGGCCTCGCCGCCAATGTGGCCGCCTTCGTCCTTCTCCACGGCGGTGATCGGAGGAACCTGAACGTGCGCGGCGCGGCCCTGCATGTCCTCGGCGACCTGCTGGGCTCGGTCGCCGCCATCGCCGCCGCCGCCGTCATTCTCATCACCGGCTGGATGCCCATCGACCCCATCCTGTCGGTACTGGTGGCGCTGCTGATCGCCCGCAGCGCCTGGGTGCTGATCGGCGAAGCCTGGCAGGTGCTGATGGAGGCGGCGCCGCGTGACCGGGACGCGGCGACCCTGCAGGCCGATCTGGTCCGCTCGGTGGACGGTGTCCTCGACGTCCATCACATTCATCTGTGGTCGCTGACGCCGGAGAAGCCGCTGATCACCTTGCACGCTAACATCGCCGCCGAGGCCGATCACGATCTGGTGCTGCGCCGGATGCAGGGCGTGCTGGCCGAGCGCCATCGGCTGTTGCACGCGACCATCCAGCTGGAGCGTCGCCCTTGCGGCGACGACGGCGGCGGCGGCGATTGCCACGACTGCCACCCGGGCTGATCGCGGCAGACACCGTCGGCAGACACACCGTCACATGGGCAGGCCGGCTTTCTCCATCACCCGCCCCCAGGACGACGCGGGATCCTCGGCGAAGATGATGGCCGGGTCGGCGGGCGCCAGAAGCCAGTCCTCATGGGCCAGTTCGCCGTCCAGCTGATGCGGCCCCCAGCCGGCATAGCCCAGGAGAACGAGACGTTGCCGCGGACCGTCGCCATCGGCGATCGCCTGCAGCACGTCGGGGCCGGTGGACAGGGCCAGGCCGTGGCCGATGGCGATCGTGCTCGGCCCGCTGTAGTCGGTCGAGTGCAGGACTAGGCCGCGCTCGCCCTGAACCGGGCCGCCGTAGTAGAGGCGGACGTTCCCCACCGCCTCGGCGTCGGCGATGCCGAAGGCCTCCAGTACGTCTTCCAGCGCCTCGTGGCCATAAACCCGGTTGAGGACGAGGCCGAAGGCGCCGTCTCCATCATGGGCGACAACGTAAACGACGGTGTGGGCGAAGTGGGGGTCGATCAGGTGCGGCGTTGCCGCCAGCATTTGGCCGGCGGCGGATCCCGGATAGGCGGGAGCGGTGGTGCCACATCCGGACAGGTTGACGGGGGCGACGAGGATCAACAGCCATAAAGCGATAACTCGGCACCGAGGGCCCATCAGCGATGTTTCCTCATCAGCGACGCTCCAAGGCCCAGGGTAGCGCCGGCAGCCGGGCGATCGGCAACGGCCCGAGAAAGACGGTGCGGTCCTGGATGCTCACCGGCACGTTGATGGGGGGATCCGCCCTTGTCGCTGTTGCACCGGGGGTGCCCGACGCTGCACTGGGGGGCTCGGCGGATCGGGCCCGTGCGTGCAGCAGGAACCGGGCGGCGGCGGCCACCTCGGGCGGGATCGCTCCCCGCTCGGCTAGGGTCGACACCGTCGCTGCCAGGCCGCGCGCGGTGACCGAGAAGGCGCCGAGGAGTTCGTCCCGCCCGTCGAGCGCCAGGGTGCCCTCCCCGTCCAGGTCCAAGGGCCCGTAGGCGAGGCCGAGACGGGTCACTTCGACGGTGCCGCCGGCCTGGCGCCAGCGGCCGACCGCTTCCGGCCAGGGGCCGCCCCCGAGGCCGCCCATCAGCCGCGCCTCCACGTCCAGCCGCTCGATCCGCTCTCCCAGCGCCGGGGTCAGCGCCGGGACCAGCGATGGCGGCAGCGTCACCGTCCGCGCGTTCACCGCCAGATCGAATGTGGCGTCGTCCAGGCTGGCCTCGCGGGTGGGATCGCCGCTGGACGCCGCCTCCAGATGACCGACGGTGACGGGCGCACCGCCCTCGGCGGCAACGACCAGATTGTCGGCGACGAACGTTCCCGTCGGCAGCCGGCTGTCATCGTCGTTGAGCCGGGCGACGAGCGTGTCAGCGTGGGCGAGGATGACCGGTCCGTTCGGGAGCGGGCTGAGACGCTGCTCGCCGCCGAACGCCACGTCGACGGGCGAGGTGTCGCCGCTCCAGCCGGCGAACACCGGCAGGCTGATCTCCGTCCGCGGCGATGCCCATCGCCAGCCGGCGGGGGCGGCGATCGATCCGTCGATGAGGGTCAGCCGCAGCCGGGACGGGAACCCGGAGCGGGTCATGGCGCCGCGATCGATGCGCCAGCCCTCCGTCTCCCGCTGCTCGATCCAGCCGGCGACCCGCTCCTCAAGGGTGGCGATGGCGAAAAACCAGTAGGCGGTAAAGGCGGCGGCGGCGGCGATCACGACAACGAGGGCGGCGATCAACGTGATCGGCAGGGTTCCGCGCGACTTCATGGCGTTCGCCGGCGCGGCGGGCGGAGCAGCCGCCGAGGACGCCCGGTCACCGGTCGGAAGCAAGGGATCACGCCTCGGCCGCTCGTCCGTCATGGTTGTCCCCATTCTGCCATGCCCTCGGACGACCAATGGGTGAGCCTGGGATCAGCGCGCAGACACGACGGTGACAGGCTTAAGGCCGTCGCCGCCGCTGCGACAACCCCCGGATGGTCTGACTGTTCCCCGATGTCCCTATCCCTTGCCTATCCCCGCGTCGCTATTCTCTGGCCCGGCCACCGCTCTTGCCGTTGCTGTGCCTATCGGTCCGGCTCACCGGTCTGCACCGCCCGCGCCAGCCGGTGCCGTGCCGTATCGCGCCAACCCGCCGAGAGGCCCGCCAAGCGGGCGATCTGCGCATAGTCTTCGATCGTCGTGGCCTTCGCCGCGACGACACGATTGAAACGGGCAATCGACCAGTCCGGATTGGGGCGGTCGATGAGTTCGAGACGATCGCCTGCGGCAAGCGAGCCTGTTGCGAGGACCCGGTAGTACCAGCCGGAGCGGCCGTTGGCGACCATCGCCTTCGGCATTCGCTTGTCCCGAAAGCGCAAGGCGAACTTGTAACATGGCTGCCGCGGCTGGGTAACCTGCAGCCGCACGCCACCCACGCGGACGATGTCACCAATGTGCACGCCCTCCTCGTCGAGGCCGTCGAGGGTGAGGTTCTCCCCCAGTCCTCCCGGTACCCACAGCGGGGCGTGCTCGGGAAAGTCCTGCCGCCACGCCGCGTAATTGGCCAGCGCGCAGGCGTACACCGCCTTTTCCGGTCCGCCGTGCACCGTCGGATCGGCCTGCTCGTCGCCGGCGAGGCCGAGAACGGCTACCGTGATCGGCCCTCCGACCGGCCGCTTGACGAAGGCAGTGGGCACCAGGTCCGGTCCGAGGGGGGCGATCCTCCCGACCTGAACGGAGACGAGAAGGCCACCATCACCGCCGGCGGACGATGGGACGGACGATGCGACATTGTCGGCCACGGCCATCGGTTCCGCTCCCGCTGCGGTCGCCGCTCGGGTGTCCGCGGCGCCATTTGCAGACAGCATAGCCGGTTGCGCGCGGCGGGGCGACCGGCTTAGGCTGTTCGTCTCGCCGCAGGCCGATTGACCGAATGTCCCAGCCGCCAGAACGCTCCTCCTCCCATCGGACGGCGGCGACGCCGCTTTCCGTCGTTCCTGCCGCGTTCGTCTTTCTGTGGAGCACGGGATTCATCGGCGCGAAGCTGGGCATGCCCTATGCCGAGCCGTTCACCTTCCTCCTTGTCCGTTTTGCGGTCGTCGTTCCGCTGCTGGCCATCGCCGCCCTGGCGACGCGGGCCCCCTGGCCCCACCGAGCGGATGAAATCGCCCGCATCGGTCTCGTCGGCGTCCTCCTGCACGCGGCCTATCTGGGCGGCGTCTTCTTTGCCATCAGCCGGGGACTGGAGCCGGCGGTGGTGGCGCTGATCGTCGGTCTGCAGCCGCTGGCCACCGCCGGCGCCGCCCGTGTCTACCTGGGCGAGCGGCTGAGCCGGGTCGCCTGGATCGGTCTGGTACTGGGGTTCATCGGCGTCGTTCTCGTCGTCGGCGGCAGGGCGGGGACGGGCGAGGTCCCGGTGGCGGGCGTCGCCACGGCGCTGGTGGCGCTCGCCGGAATCACCGCCGGCACCCTCTATCAGAAGCGCCACGGGACGCGGATGAACCTGTTCTCCGGCTCGGCGGTGCAGTTCATCGCCGCCGCGCTGGCGTTGCTGCCGCTGGCGCTGTTCTGCGAGACCGGCCGCATCGTCTGGACAGGGGAGTTCGTCTTCGCCGTCCTCTGGCTGGCGATCGTGCTGTCGATCGGGGCGATCAGCCTGCTGCACCTGCTGATTCGTCGCGGGGCGGCGGCCAAGGTGGCGAGCCTGTTCTACCTGACGCCCTCGGTGACCGCCGTCCTCGCCTGGTTCCTCTTCGGCACCACGCTGACGCCGGCCGCCGTCGCCGGCTTCGTGCTCAGCGCCGTCGGCGTCGCCCTGGTCAGCCGGTGAGCGGCGAGAGGGTGACCCATGGAATGCGCGACGACGACTGGCCGGGGGCGGCAACCGACGAGACCTGGGTTTTCGGCTACGGCTCGCTGATGTGGGACCCCGGCTTTCCCTTCGCCGAGGCGGCATGGGGACTGCTTCGCGGCTTCCATCGCTCGCTGTGCATCCGTTCGGTGCGCAACCGCGGCACCCCCGAGCGGCCCGGGCTCGCCCTCGGCCTCGCCGCCGGCGGCTCCTGCCGCGGCCGCGTCTTCCGCATCGACCCCCCGGAGCTCGCCGTCACCCGCGCCTACCTCTGGCGGCGGGAGATGCCGTTGAACGCCTATGTCCCCCGGCTGCTGCGGGTCCGCCTCGACGACGGCCGGACGGTGAAGGCGCTGGTGTTCGTCGCCCGTCGCGGCCACCCGTCCTGCCTGGTGGCGCTCAGCGACGAGCGAGCGGCGGAAATGGTCGCCACCGGCGCCGGGTCCTACGGCAGCGCCTTGGACTACCTGCGCAACGTCGTCGCCCACCTGGACGGCTTCGGCATCGCCGACGGCCCGCTCCACCGCATCCTCGCCCTCGCCGAGGCGAAGGACGCGGCGAAACCCCGATGAGGTCAGGGGCCTGACGGCCCGCTCAGCGGGCGGCGACGGATTCCTTCCACCGCTGCAGGAACTGCTGCCGTCGCTTGTAATCCAGGTCCTCGATCAGGTTGGGCCCGATGGGAATGGGCCGCAGGCTGCTCCCCAGCGTCTGCTGCAGGCTGGCGATGGTGATGCCCTCCGTCACGTCGGCGCGCAGCGATCCCAGCCGGGCCTGGGTGGCGATGACCGCCTGCCCGCGCCGCGACAGCACGTAGTCGAGCCACAGCCGTGCGGCGTTGGGATTGCCGGCGTTCTTGCCGATGAACATGATCCGCGACAGGACGAGGGTGTAGTCCTTGGGGAAGAGATAGCCGATCTCGCCATCGGTCGCCGCCCGCCGCATGGCGTAGGTCCCGATGGCGTTGTAGGCGATGGCGGACTCTGCGCCGCCGATCCGCTGCAGCATGTCCTTGCTCGTCGGCTCGAACGTGGCGGAGACACGGCCGAAGGCCTTCGCCAGCGTCCAGAAGCTGTCCGATTGGGCGGCATCTTCGATGGCAAGCAGGTAGCCGATCTCCGAGCGCTCGATGTCGTAGGTGACAACCTTGCGGGAGAACCGGTCGGCGTTGGCATTGAGCAGCCGCGCGAGATCGTCGCGGGTCTGCGGCGCCTCGTCCTTCGCCAGCAGGCGATTGTTGTAGACCAGGGCCACCGGCTCGAAGGTGGTCCCGAACGCCTGGTTCTTCCACACCGCCCAGGACGGCAGCTTGGCGATCTCGGGGGAGTCGTAGGTCTGGGCGAAGCCGTCGTTGACTAGGTTGAACTGCAGGTCCATCGCCGAACTCCAGACGATGTCGGCGCCCAGTCGTCCCATCAGGGACTCGTGCAGGTACCGGTGGTCCAGATCGTTGCTGTTGAGATCGTGATATTCGACCCCGATCTTCGGGTACAGGACCTGAAAGTCGTTGATCAGGGCGCTGGCCACCTCGATGTCGGTGTTGGCGTATACGACGAGGTTTCCTTCCCGTTCGCCGCCGGCGATGACCGCGGCATAGTCCGCCGGGTAGCCGGCCGGCACCTGGCCTTGCGCCGGGAAGCGGACGAGATTCTGGGCCTGCGCATGGGGACAGATGCAGGCAAACAGGACGAGCAACAGGGCGGCGAGGGGTTTCATCGACATTTTTCCGACCTCGGCGCGCTAGTGCCACTGGGCGAAGACGAGCAGGGCGACGGTGACCGTGATGGCGCCGCCGATGCGGGTTGCCACCTGGGCAAAGGGCATCAGCATCATCCGGTTGGCGGCGGTGAGGATGGCGACATCGCCGGTGCCGCCCTGGCCGCTGTGGCAGGCATTGATGATGGCCACCTCGAGCGGATACATGCGCAGCCACCTCGCCATGAAGAAGCCGACGGCGATCAGGGTGGCGACGGTGGAGACGATGGTTACCAGGTTGGCGAGATGGAACGCTGCCATCAGCTTGTCCCACGGCGTCAGGGCGACGCCGACGGCGAACAGCAGCGGATAGGTCACCGCCAGATGGAAGAAGCGGTAGACGGTGTAGGCACCGGTCTCCAGCGACGGCGGCAGCAGCCGCGCCAGCTTGATGAGAACGGCGAGAAACAGCATCACCACCGGTGCCGGCAGATCGAGCAGGCTGTGGCTGAGGTTGCCCAGCAGGAACAAGGTGACGGCCAGCAGTCCCCCCGCCGCGATCAGCGACAGATCCGACGTCATCGTGCCCCGATGCAGCTCCTGCGGCGGCGTATGATCGTCGAGGCTCACCCGGCCCTCGCCGGTCAGCGAGGGGCGCTTGCGGCCGAGGTAGTTCAGCGAGCCCGCCATCAGGATCGCCGTCAGGCTGCCGAGCATGACGCACGGCAAGATGGTGGCGAAGACGTCGCTCTGCGGCTCGCCGAGAATCTCCGAATAGCCGATGGACAGGGGGATCGCCCCTTCGCCGACGCCGCCGGCGAGGATGGGGATGACGACGAAAAACAGCGCCTTGTAAGCGCCGATGCCAACCAGCGCGCCCACCAGGGTGCCGACGGCCAGGGCGGCGACGGTGCCGACGATGAGGGGGAGGAAGATCTTGAGGAACGATCGCACCAGCACTTCCCGATCCATGCCGAGGATGCTGCCGACGATGATCGCAGCGATAAACAGGTATAGAAAGTTCGATTGACGGGTAAAGTTACTGACGACATTCGTCAGGTTCTCGGGAATCATGTGATAGTAGACAAGCGCCGAAGGAACAAAAGTGGCGGCGATGGCGGCGCCACCAATGTTCTTCAGGATCGGAATACGTTTGCCGATTTCGGCACAGGTGAAGCCGAATATGGCCATGATCCCCATCGCCATGAGGATATCATTTGGTACTTTTTCAACTGAAAAACTAAACGTCAGAATGATGGCGAGCAAAGTGACAAACAGCGGAACCGGAATGATGCCAACCTTGACGTCCATCAGCGACCACAGGCGCTGCCGCCAGGCGGACTGCGCCTGGCTCTCGGCGGAATCCTGAGCATTTATATCCGGCATCTTGTGCTCCTCCTCCATTTGTGGGCGGCAGGATTCCTCGCCCATTTATTTTTTTCTTCGAAGCCTTGGTTAATCGACTGGCTTCTGCAACCGCGTGCGACCCCGCGAGATCGTCATCTTCGGCGGTTCGATCAGCCCTTATGGGCACTTTTAGCTTACCCCCCTCAGCCCACCCGCCATAGCGCAAACAGGCGACAAACGGGGGCCGGCGTCTGGGCGAAGAAGGCGACCAGACGTTTCGCGGCTGAAACCACAGCAGGAACTGCTGCCAAGCGAGCAGGCCTTGAGACTCCCGGTTGGTTCAGCGGAAGGTGAAGGGGATTTCGAAGGTCATCGGCTGACCGCCCAGCGCCGCCGGCGGTGGCGGCAGGGGCGCTGCCGACTGGACGGCCAGCAGCGCCAGCCGATCGAGTTCGCCGTTGCCGCTGGAGCGGGCGATCCGCGCTGCGAGCAACGTGCCGTCGATCGCGACGGTAAAGGACACTCCGGTCCGGCCCGGAAGTCGCAGTCCCTTCGGCTTCTGCGCGTCGATCCGCGCCCACACGACGCGGCGGTAGGCGTCGAGGGCCTCGGCCCGCCCTGGGGCGGCGCCGGCGCCGGCCATTGCCGTTCCCGGCCCTTCACGACCCGGTCCGGGGGGACCATCGCCGTCCGGCGCATCGGTTCCCGGCCCGACCGCGGCGGAGGCCGCCGCGCCATCGGCCTCTGCGTCGACCTCGCCGGCCGCGGCCGGAGCGGCCTCACGCTGGGGACGAGCGGAGGAGGCACGCGCCTGGGGAACGGGCCGGCGCCGGGGCACCGCCTTAGCCGGAACGGGTGCCGGCACTTTCGCTTCTACCGGCTGGGATTCCACAATCGCAGTGTCCGGGGTCATGTCCGGAGGAGCGGGCACGTCGTTCTCGTTCGTGCCGTCGCCGGAAGCGGGCGCTGGGGCCTCCACCGCGCCGCCCGCCGCTTCCGCGCCCGCCGCCGTCCCGGCGGATGGCGGGGCGAGGACAACTTCGATCGCAACCGGCTCCTCTTGCTCGCTGCCGACCGCTGACGGGGCCACCCGCAAAGCTAGTCCGCAGATCGACAGATGCAGACCGGCGGAGAGGACGATGGCGCCGATGAGGGATCCCCGCCGGTTGCCCGGTTGCCGGTCATCACCGCCGGCAACCCTAACGTCACCCGTCAATTGGATACCGGTGGGCGGCATCGCTGCCGCCTTCACCACTGCAGCTTCAGCCCGGTGATAAACGAACGGCCGACGCCCCACACCTGCTGCCGCTGGCCGCCATTGAAGGCGAGCTCGCTGACGGCAACGCCGCCGAGCGGCAGGTCGTAGGCGGTATCGAATACGTTATCGATCGCGAAATAGAGTCGCGCCGGGCCGATCCCGTAGCTGGTGCGCAGGTTGAGCAGGGCATACTCGTCGGTGCGCAGCTCGTTGCGGGTGTTGTCTACTTTCGACTTCTCAGCGGCAACGACGATCTCGATCGCCGACGCCCAGGCCCCCAGATCGTGAGAGAGCGTCAGCCGCGAGTTCAGGGGCATCTGCTCGTACGCGTTGGTGTTGGTGGTCAGGTCACGCCCACGAACCCAACCGAGGGTGCCGGCAAGATTGAACCGGCCGATGTCATCGCTTTCCCAAATCTCGGTGCTGGCGCTCAGGTCGACGCCGTAAAACTGGGCGTTGTGATTGGCAAACTGGAGCTGGACAAAGCCGCTGGGCTGGCCGGCCATGTCGGTGAAGTCTTGGATCCGTTCGACACCGATATAGTTCTCCACATACATGTAGTAGGGCGTCACCTTCACCTGCCACGGCGCTGCACCCCCGCCGTGCCAGTCGGCGGTCGCGCTGACGGTGTGCGCCACCTCCGGCTTCAGGCTGATGTCGCCCACATAGCCGTTGCCGTCTCCGAACCAGCCGATCATCTGGCTGGCCATCTGCCCGGTCCCCCACGCGTAGCGCTCATAGAAGTTGGGCGAGCGGGTCTTCCGGGCGTAGCCGAGCTCGTAGATCTGGTTCTCGTCGGCGGTAAAGCGACCGAGGATCGTCCAGTCGAAGTTGACGTCGGTTCGGCCATGACTCCTGGCGTTGAACGCCGCTGCCGCCTCGGCATCCGGGTTCATCATCGACGGCATTGAGTCGTAGGCCTGGACGTCGCCCGTATCCATCCACACCGTGTCATTGCGGACCCCGAGGAGCGAGCTCCATTGCGGGGTCCACTTCGCTTCCCACTCGGCAAAGGTGCCGAGGCGGTTGCGGGTGCCGTCGTTGATGCTGATGTACTCGTCCGGGCCCATCATCATGCTACCGGGGACGGCCGGCCAGCGATCGTTGAGCCAGTTGTAATAATACTCACTGCCGACGTTGATGGTGTCGCGCTGATTGAGCGGGATCGTCGCCGCCAGCCGATAGCCGGCGTTCCAGGCATCGACGTTCATGGGCATGCCGCCGGTCTCATTGCCGCCCTTGTCATCGAGGAAATTCATCGTGTGATCGACGCTCTGGACGAAGGCGCGAGCGGTCAGCTGCCCCCACTCGAACGAACGCTCGTAGGCGGCATTGCCGATGTACGAGCGGTTCTCGGTCATGTCCATCCATTGGTTGGGAAAGCCCTGGTAGGGGATGTATTGCTGTCCGAATTGCAGCGTCGCCAGATCATTGTCGCCGCGCGCCGCCGCCGTGACCAATTGATTGAAGGCGCGGTATTCGGTCGAGTGCAGGGTCCCGTCGCTTCCGCCGCCGCTGTAGTTGCCGGCGGTGGTGAACGACCCGTTGTAGTTCATGCTGTAGGTGTCGTTGGCGACCGTGGTCCCGATCGAGGTGGCGTAGTTATCGCTGTTGCTGCGGTAGTAGCCTTGCGTTTCACCGGTGAAGCGCAGGCTCTCACCGGGCGCAGCGAACAGGGGCGCCGGCGAGTTGACGGTCACCGTACCCGCAATGCTATCGCCGCCTTTGCTGACCGGGGTGATCCCGGCGATGGCGGTGAAATCGCCGACGCTCGACGGGGCAAGATAGGACAGCGGCGGATTCATGTGGTTGCCGCAGGCGGACGGCAGCGGCATGCCGTCGACCACGGTGTTCACCCGGTCATCGGCGAGGCCGTGGATCACCGGCAGGCCGGAGACGCCGCCGGCCTGGATGACGCTGGTGCCGGGGACGGACAACAGCATCCGCGCCGTATCGTCGGTCTTCAGGCGCCAGTCGCCCACCTGTTGCGGCGTGAGCGAGGTGCTGGTCAAGGGTGCCGAGATCAGTGAGGTCTCGGCGGGAGATTCCACATCGATGGACGGCAACGGCACGACGGCATCTCCCCCGGTGGCGGCCGACGTCGCCGAGTCGGGAGCAGCCGGCTGCTGGGCAGAGAGGGGGGTCTCGATAACGGTGAGCATGGCAGCATTGAGCGCCGCGCAGGCTGCACGGCGAAAGAACGGTGATGGCATTGGACGTGACCTTCCAGTCGAGAGCGAACGTGACAGCGCGAGCCGTCAGCAGGCGCAGGCTCGCGTTTCAGAGTCCGACAGGAAGGGGAGGACCGCGGCTCGGCGGCGGCCGCGTGGCGATGGGCAGCACCGGCGCGCTGCGGGGGAAGACGGTTGCGGCGCCGGTCATCTCGGCAGGGATGACGAGCCCTGCAACGGGCAACAGCGCAGTCAGACCGAGGGCGGCCGCACACAGGGCGCACAAGGGGCGATCAGTGGGGGCCTTTGCCGGGCTCGCCGGTGTTTCCGACCGGACGGCGCGCCACTTCACGCCCTCGACGGTGCAAATGGGAATGAGCGAAAAATTCGCCGCGGTGGTGGACGACGACGGCATCGGCATCGCCGCCAGCATCAGGCGGAAGACGAACGCCAACGTCACGAGCGCGCTGATCGTCGCTCGCGTTGCTCCTCCCCTATTGGGCTTGTGTGCCTCCATCCGCCCTCGCGCCCGCTTCATACGACATTAGCCAGAGCGCGGGTCGGTCGTCATCCCTCGCGTCAGTCGCCGAGCTTGGTCTCGCCGCCGCCGGCGGCGACCAGCGCCGCCATCATGAAGGAGTCTAGATCGCCGTCGAGGACAGCTTGCGTGTTGGAGGTCTCGATGCCGGTGCGCAGGTCCTTGACCATCTGGTAGGGGTGCAGCACGTAGGAGCGGATCTGGTGGCCCCAGCCGATGTCTGTCTTCGCCTCGTGCTCGGCGCGGGTCGCCTCTTCCCGCTTGCGCAGCTCCAGCTCGTAGAGCCGCGCCCGCAGCATCTGCATCGCCATCGCCCGGTTGCGGTGCTGGGAGCGGTCGGTCTGGCACTGGACGACGATGCCGGTGGGCAGGTGGGTGATGCGGACGGCGGAATCGGTGCGGTTGACGTGCTGGCCGCCGGCGCCGGACGCCCGGTAGGTGTCGATGCGAAGGTCCTTGTCGAGGACCTCGATGGCGATTGAATCGTCGATCACCGGGTAGGCGCCGACCGAGGCGAAGCTGGTGTGGCGGCGGGCGCTGGAGTCGAACGGCGAGATGCGGACCAGGCGATGCACGCCCGCCTCCGTCTTCAGCCAGCCGTAGGCGTCGGTGCCCTGGATGCGGAAGGTGGTGGACTTGATGCCGGCCTCTTCGCCCGGGCTTTCCTCGATCCACTCCACCTTGTAGCGGCGCCGTTCGGCCCATCGGGCGTACATGCGCGCCAGCATCTCCGCCCAGTCCTGGGCTTCGGTGCCGCCGGCGCCGGCGTGGACCTCGACGTAAGCGTCGTTGCCGTCGGCCTCACCGCCGAGGAACGCCTGCAGCTCCGCCCGTTCTCCCCGCTTCTGCAGGGCGGCGAGGCCGGCCTCGGCCTCGGCGAGCACCCCCTCGTCGCCTTCCGCCTCGGCGAGCTCGATCAGTTCGATGGCGTCCTTCAGCTCGCGCGCTAGGTCGTCGATGCCTTCGAGGCTGGTTTCGAGGCGGGTTCGCTCGCGCATGACCGCTTGCGCCCGCTCCGGATCGTCCCAGAGGTCGGGAGCCTCCGCCTCGCGGTTCAGCTCGGCGAGACGGCTGCGGGTGGCGTCGTAGTCAAAGATGCCTCCTCAGCCGATCGAGCGAGCGCTCGACGAGCTGGACGGCGGCCTCGGTTTCGGCGCGCATGGATCGGGGTGCTCCTCTGACCCGGTGAGCGGGCGGCTCAGCATCTAGCCCGCCCGTTCGGTCCGGGCAAGCCGGTTCACCGCGCGGGGGCGCGCGGAGCGCTTGCGCCGGGGAATGGGTCTTTCGGCTTTAGTAGAGGCCGCCCGAGCCGGAGATCGGTCCCGCCGTCACCCGCGACTGTGCCTTCTGCGAATCCGGCTTGCTACCGGCGGCGAGCGTATCGGGGGTGGAGCCGGGCTTGAACGCCTCGAGAATGGCGTTGGGGTTGCGGGAGCTGGACGGTTTGCCGCTCGTGGCGTCGACGCGGACGAGGCGGATATCGGACGGGACCCGGAACGGCGTCGGCGGCGTCCCCTGTAGCGCCTTCTCAATGAAGGTGCGGAAAATGGGGGCGGCGAGGGTGCCGCCGGCGGCATGGTTGCCGAGAGATTTCGGATCGTCGTAGCCGAGATAGACGCCGACGACCAGGTCGGGGGTGAAGCCGATGAACCAGACGTCCTTCGCCTCGTTGGAGGTGCCGGTCTTGCCGGCGATCGGCCGATCGATACCGGCGAGCGCCTTCTCGGCGGTGCCGCGCGCGACGACTCCCTGCAACAGGGACACCACCTGATAGGCGCTGGCGTCGTCGGTGACGTGGGGCCGGTCGTCAATGATTTCCGGCTGATACTCCGTCTTCAGTCCCTCGCCGAGGCAGCCGACGCACAGCCGCGGGTCCTGCCGATAGACGACGCGTCCGTAGCGGTCCTGGATGCGGTCGATCACCGTCGGCACGATCTGCCGGCCGCCGTTGACGAACATCCCGTAGGCGGCGGTCAGCCGCAGCAGCGTCGTCTCGCCGGCACCCAGCGCATAGGCCAGGTAGGGCGGCATGTCGTCGGCGACATTGAAGCGGCGCACCACGTCGACCACCTTGTCCATGCCGATTTCGTCGGCGAGGCGGACGGCGACGATGTTGCGGGACTGTTCGAGGCCGACCCTGAGCGTCGTCGGACCGTAGAAGCGGTCCGAGTAGTTGTGCGGCACCCACGCCTTTTCGCCCGCTCCCATGCTGGCGGTGAACGGCGCATCGTTGATGATGGACGAGGGCGTGTAGCCCTGCTCGAAGGCGGCGAGGTAAACCATCGGCTTGAAGGTGGAGCCCGGTTGTCGCATCGCCTGGGTGGCGCGGTTGAATTGGCTGAGGCCGTAGGAATAGCCGCCGCTCATGGCGAGGACGCGGCCGGTATGGGGATCGAGGGCGACCAGCGCCCCTTCCACCTTCGGCGGCTGGCGGAGCGCCCAGGTGGTCTTGTCCAGGGGGCCGACGCCGACGACGTCACCCGGTCCCGGCGCGCCGCCGGTGTAGCCCCGGGCCGGTTTCGCCCAGCGAAGCTGCGCGGCCGGGATGGTGCCGGTGGAACCATCGGCAAAACCGATGGTGACGCCGCCGCTCGCCGTCTTCTGCAGGATGACCGCGAGGCTCAGCGGCTCATAGCCGGAGGGGGTGCCGATCGCCGTCAGTTGCGCCGCCCAATCGTCGGGCTTCTTCGATGCGCCGAAGCCGGTGAGGGTGGTCACCGGCCCGCGCCAGCCCTGCGGCCGGTCTAAGCGCTCGAGGGCATTGCGCAGGGTTTCGTCGGCGATCGCCTGCAGACGCACGTCGACGGTGGCGTGCACGGTCAGGCCGCCCTTGTAGAGGGCGGTGTCGCCGTAGCGCTTGACCACCTCGCGCCGCACCTCCTCGCCGAAATAGTCCGCCTCGGCGAGGCCGATCACGCCGCGCGGATGCAGGCCGAGCGGTGTGGCAATGGCCGCCGACGCCTCGTCGGCGGTGATCCGTCCGTCGTCCAGCATGCGGCCGAGGACCCAGTCGCGGCGCGCCTTTGCCGCCTGCGGCTGGCGCATGGGATCATAGAAGCTGGGCGCCTTCGGCAACCCGGCGAGCACCGCCGCCTCGGCAACGGTGAGCTCGTCAAGGTTCTTGTTGAAATAGGCCAGCGCCGCGGCGGCGACGCCGTAGGCGCTGTTGCCGAGATAGATCTCGTTCAGGTAGAGCTCGAGGATGTGGTCCTTGGAAAAGGTCTGCTCGATGCGGAAGGCGAGGATCGCCTCCTTGATCTTGCGCTCCATCGACACCTCGTTGCCGATGAGGAAGTTCTTGGCCACCTGCTGGGTGATCGTGGACGCGCCGACGGGGCGGCGATCGGTGCCGTAGTTCTCGACGTTGGTGAGGATGGCGCGGACGACGCCCGTCACATCGATGCCGGGATGCTGCCAGAAGGTCTTGTCTTCGGCCGAGACGAAGGCATCGATGACGTGCTTGGGGATGACGTCGATCGGCAGGAAGATGCGCTTCTCGGCGGCGTATTCCGCCATCAGCCGGCCGTCGCCGGAATAGACGCGGGTGGTCACCGGCGGCGCATAGCGTGCGAGCTGCCGGTGATCGGGCAGGTCCTTCTGCAATCCCTGAAAGGCGACCAGCGCGCCAGCGACGATGATCACAAGAACCACCGCCAGGGCTGCGAAGACAGCCGAGAACACCCCAAGAACACGCATCGTCATCCCACGAACGTTATGTTAAGCGAAGTTACCGGAAGAATACGCGACTTTTCTTTGTCGCGTATATGGCGCCGCACACCCGGGCGATCAAGGATCGCCAGGGGGTCCGCCGGATGGCCTCAAGGCGCCCGGGGCCGGTCTTTCACCCCTGTTTGGTCACCCCTGTTTGGCGACCTCGGTCGAGGTGAAATAGCTATCGATCGCCCGCGCCAGGGCACGACCGAGCCGACCGCGGCCGGTCGGCGAACGGAGCGCCGCCTCGTCGGCGGGATTGGACAAAAAGCCCAGTTCCACCAGGATCGAAGGCACGTCCGGCGCCTTCAGGACGGCGAAACCGGCGAACCGGTGCGGCCTTTGCAGCAACGGGACATCGCTGCGGGTCGCGGTGACGACCAAGCCAGCCATGCGGGCGGAACTGTTCTTGGTGTCGCGCTGGGCGAGGTCGATGAGGATGCCGGTCACGTCCGGGGCGGCGCCGCGCAGATCCATGTGGGCGATCAGGTCCGCCTTGTTCTCCCGATCGGCGAGGGCGGCCGCCTCCGCGTCGGAGGCCCGTTCCGAGAGGGTATAGACCGACAGCCCGCGAATGGCTTCGTCTTCCGTTTTGTCGGCGTGGATGGAGACGAACAGGTCGGCGCCGGCGCGCCGGGCGATGGCGACCCGACCCCGCAGGGGGATGAAGATGTCCTTGTCGCGGGTCAGAACGACCTTGTAGCCGCCGATCGCCTGCAGTGCCGACCGGACCTCGCGCGCCGTCGCCAGGGTCACGTGCTTCTCATAGAGGCCGCGCGCGCTGATGGCGCCCGGATCGTCCCCGCCGTGTCCCGCATCGAGGACGACGACCCGTGCCCGGCGCACCGGCGTCGCGCGCCCGTTGCTGGACCGGCGCTCCCCGGGCGACCCGCCGACGGCGCCCACCTCGGTTGTGCCGGGGCGGGGCGCGGGCGCCATTGCCATGGCGAGCGACGCGGCACCGATGGGGGCGGTGACCGGCAGGCGGCCATCCGCCGCCAGCGGCGTCGCCGGCACCTGTTGCGGAATCTGCGGCGGGGGATCCCCGGCAGCACCCGCCGTCGCGAGCCCTGCCGAGACAGGGCTCGGCGAGGGGGGCGCGGGTGTCTTGCCGGCGAGAACGAGGGCGAGCGTGTAGCCGCCGCCGGGGCGTGACTTCAAGGTTGCCGCTTCGAGTCTGGTGCGGCCGGCGGTATTAAGGACGAGGCGGGCGGTCCCCGGCTGCGGCTGGCCGAGGCGGAGCTGGCTGATGACGCCCGCCGGCCGGGGCATCTCGCCGTCGCCGACGCGCCAGCGAACCCCGGAGAGGTCGACGACCACCCGTGGCGGCTTCTCCAGGCTGAAAACCTTGTAGCCGGCCTTGTCGCTCAGGGTCAGTTCGAGGGTGGTCCGCCCCGGATCGACGGTGGTGCTGGCACGCGTGACCTGCGTCGGTTCGCTCGCCGGAGCCGCGGCGACGGGCCGGCCGGCCAGCGATATCGCCAGCAGCACGGCGGCGAGGGCTGCGGCGAAGCGGGCGCACGGCGCGCGACGGGGAGGCGGGCACGGCGTCGGCGTCCCGGTCAAAGCAGCCTGCATGTTTAGAGCCCAGAGTGAAGGTGCGGGGTCGGCGTTTTTGGACGGCCGATTCCCCCCTAATCATCCACCGCATGAGCTTTACGCCGGAGAGCACAGTTTTTCAACAAGATTTGATCGATCTACCGCGCCTGCACGTAGAAGACCCTATTGTCGAGCGGAAAAGACACACGTATGTTATGACTTGTGGAACTCGGTGGAAGGACACGTCGCGGTCACACCGGCTTCGGGGGGAGCGGTCGTTTCCATCCGCAGTACTGCAAGACAGGCGATCGGACAGCTTACCGGCGTGTCCGCGCCGAGAAAGAAGTTTGATTTCAGGAATGTCATCGAGCGCAGCGTGCTTCTTCGTCGGTCCGGTCTCCCGCCCTGGAGGCGGAGGCCGCATGGCGCAGCGCGCCTCGAATCCCCACCCCTTATATACCCGCCCAATAAGACGCCGTCGGCCTCGCCTCCCATCGGGACCGACGCCGGCGTCACGGAGTTTGCTCTATGCCCACCAAGCGCATGCTTATCGATGCCTCGCACCCGGAGGAAACCCGGGTCGTGGTCGTCGACGGCACCCGACTGGAAGACTATGACGTCGAGGTCGCCAGCCGGCGACAGCTGAAAGGCAATATCTACCTCGCCAAGATAACCCGGGTCGAACCGTCGCTGCAGGCGGCGTTCGTCGATTACGGCGGCAACCGCCACGGGTTCCTCGCCTTCAGCGAAATCCATCCCGATTACTATCAGATCCCGGTCGCCGATCGGGAACGGCTGCTCGCCGAAGAGGCGGCACTGCGCGACGCCGAATTGGCCGAAGCAAGCGAGGCGGAGGCCAAGGCCGCCGAGGCCGAAGCCGTAGCGGCGGCCGCAGCCGCGGCCGAAGGCGAGAGCGAAGACGCCGAAACAGTCGCCGGCGCGGACGGCGAGGTCCAGGAGGTCGGCGGCAGCGACGACGAGGACGAGATCGAGCGCCGGCCGCAACGCCAGCCACACCGGGGCTACAAGATCCAAGAGGTGATCAAGCGCCGGCAGATCATGCTGGTGCAGGTGGCCAAGGAGGAGCGCGGCAGCAAGGGCGCGGCGCTGACCACGTACCTGTCGCTCGCCGGCCGCTACTGCGTCCTGATGCCGAACACCGTGCGCGGCGGCGGCATCTCCCGCAAGATCGGCAACATCGCCGACCGCAAGCGGCTGAAGAAGATCCTCGCCGAATTGGACGTACCGGACGGGATGGCGGTGATCGTCCGCACCGCCGGCCTCGGCCGCAGCAAGGCGGAGATCAAGCGCGACTACGACTACATGATGCGCCTGTGGAGCAACATTCGCGAAGAGACGCTGAAATCAACGGCGCCGGCCCTCGTCTATGAGGAAGGCAACCTGATCAAGCGGTCGTTGCGCGACCTCTACGAGCGCGACATCGAGGAAATCCTCATCCAGGGCGAGCCCGAATATAAGGTTGCCCGCGAATTCATGAAGCTGTTCATCCCCAGCCACGCCAAGCGGGTGAAGCAGTTTGCCGATGGGATGCAGCCGCTCTTCCAGGCGTATCACATCGAAGACCAGCTGGACGCCATGCACCAGCCGGTGGTGCAGTTGCGTTCCGGCGGCTACATCGTCCTCAATGCCACCGAGGCGCTGATCAGCATCGACGTCAACTCCGGGCGATCGACCCGCGAGCGGCACATCGAGGAAACGGCCCTGCGCACCAACCTCGAGGCGGCCGACGAGGTCGCCCGGCAACTCCGTTTGCGCGATCTGGCCGGCTTGATCGTCATCGATTTCATCGACATGGAGAACACCCGCAACCAGGGCCTGGTGGAGCGCCGGGTCAAGGAAGCGATGAAGGGGGATCGCGCCCGGACCCAGATCGGCCGCATCAGTCCCTTTGGGCTCCTGGAACTGTCGCGGCAGCGGCTGCGACCCAGTCTGCTGGAAACCAGCTTCGAGCAGTGCCCCCATTGCCAGGGGATGGGGGTGCGCCGGACGACGGAATCGACGGCGCTGACCGTCCTCCGCCGGCTGGAGGAGGAGGGCCAGAAACAGCGGGCGAAGGAGATCTTCGTCACCTTGCAGCCGGTGGTCGCCGCCTACCTGCTGAACCAGAAGCGGCGCAGCCTCGCCACCATCGAGGAGCGGTTCGAACTCAGCGTCTCTATCATCGGCGATCCCCTGTTGAACTCCCCCGAGTATCGGATCGAGCGGGGTCGGGTGGGCCCCGGGCGCACCGATGACGAGGTGGCGGAAGTGGCGGAGGAGACCGAAGAGGCGGTGGCCCGACCGGTGGCCCGGCCGGCGGAGCGTGAAGAGGGCGGCAAGCGCGGCCGGCGTCGGCGCGGGCGTCGCCGTCGCCGTGACGATGAACAGCCGCTGGCGGTGGACGCCAGCGAGGGCGCCGCCGAGGACGAGACGGGGAGCGAGGAGGCCGACGAGGGCGCCGTCGCCGATGAGGACGAGGACGTTGGCGCCGAGGAGGCGATCAACGAGGAGGCGGAGCCGGCCTTCGCCGAAGCCGATCCCGACGGGGCATCGGAGCCGGGGCGCAAGCGTCGACGCCGCGGCAAACGCGGTGGCCGTCGCCGGTCACGCCGACCGGCGGAGGAAGGGCTGGTCGCAGAAACGGTTGTCGTCGACGAAGCGGGCGCTGCGGAGGGGGTGGCGAACGAGGCCATCGATGACGAGACGGTAAGCGGCGACGGCGATGACCTTGGCGAGCCGATCGCCGAGGAAGAGGCTGAGATCAGCGCCGAGTTCTTCACCGGGACTGCCCCCGAGGGCGATGGCGACGACCATGCGGAGGACGATGGCGAGGCGGCCGCTGATGCCGGGGAAAATGATGCACCGGACATGGACGAGGCCACCGATGCGGCCGATCCGGTCGAGGCTGCCGAGAGGGTGCGACCCAAACGGGCGCGACGGCGCCGGCATGCGGAGGAGCCCGAGGCGGATGCGGCGTCGGCCGAGCCCGTCGGGGACGCCGTTGCCGAGAGCGCCGCGGCGGACGAGGGGGGCGAAACGGCGGCGGTGACCGAGCCGACGGAAAGCATCGAGATCGTCCATATCCGCGAGGCGGTCGACCTGGTTGAGAGCGAACCGGCGCCGGCGGAGGAGACGGTTGCGCGCCAGACGGATTCGGCCGAGGACGCGGAGCCGGGTGCAGACGATGCCGGGGCCGCCGCCGAGGAAAATCCGTCGCGGTCGGAGGACCTGGTCACCGCCGATGCCGACGACGGATCCGTCGGCAAGGCCAACGGAAGCGACAGCGAGCCAGCCGGAAGTGATCTGCCGGTGCAGGTCTTCGAGCACGAAGCCTATGCCGTCGGGCGCGAGCCGGGGGAGAACGGCGGCGGCGAAGACAAGGAGAGCGAGCGGCCGCGCCGCGGTTGGTGGCAGCGGCTGGTGACTTAGCGGCGGTTACCTGGGGACGAACCCCTCCCAGGCGGCGAATCGGCGGATCGCCTCGGCGATCTCCGCCGTGGCGCCGGCATAGGAGAGGCGCAGGAAGCGGGAGCCGACCACCGGGTCGAAGTCGTTGCCGGGGGTGACCGCGACGCCGGTCTCCGCCAGCAATCGGCGGGCGAAGACCGCGCTGTCGCGGCTGAGGTGCCCCACATCCAGGTAGAGGTAGAAGGCGCCGTCGGCGGGAGCGATGCCGGTGAGGCCGAGCCGCGGCAGGGTCTTCAGCAACATGGCCCGGTTGGCGGCGTAACGGGCGACGGCGGCGTCGAGCTCTTCCGTCGCCTCGAAGGCGGCGAGCGCCGCGTGTTGCGACAGACTGGCTGGCGCGATGTAGAGATTCTGCGCCAGGCACTCGATCGGCCGGACGAGAGGCTCTGGAACGATCAGCCAGCCGAGCCGCCAGCCGGTCATCGAAAAATACTTGGAGAACGAATTGACGACGATCGGCTCGTCGCCGAAGGCGAGCGCCGTCGCCGCCGGGTGGCCGTAGGTGATGCCGTGGTAGATCTCGTCGGAGATCAGCCGGATGCCCCGGTCGCGGGCGGCGACGACGAGGGCACGGAGATCCTCGGCCACAAGCATGCTGCCGGTGGGGTTGGCGGGGCTGGCGACGACGGCGCCGGCGATCGGGTCGGCGGCGGCTTCCAGATGCGCGCGGGTGAGCTGGAAGCCGGTGTCGGCGGCCAGCGCCACCGGCACCACCTCGATCCCGGTCGCTGCGGGAATGTGGCGGTAGGCGGGATATCCGGGCAGGCCCACCAGCAGCCGGTCGCCCGCGTCGAAGGCGGCGAGAAAGGCGAGGAGGAAGCCGGCGGACGAGCCGGCGGTGACGATGACGCGATGGGGATCGACGTCGAGCCCGTGAGCCTCGCCGTAGTGGCGGGCGATCCGCGCCCGCAGGGCCGGCAGGCCGAGGGCGTCGGTGTAGCCGAGGCGATCGGTGGCGAGCGCCCGCGCCGCCGCCTCCCGCACCGGGGCCGGGGCGGGCGTCGACGGCTGACCCACCTCCAGATGGATGACGTCATCGCCGGCGGCGACACGGGCGTTGGCTTCCCGCATCACGTCCATGACGATGAAGGGCGGGATGCCGCTGCGTCGCGACGGGCCCGCCACGGTTGCCGCCGTCAATGGGTGGTGATCCCGAGACCGGAACCGCGTGGGTCGGCCACGGCCTGACAGGTCGCGGGGTCCCCCGGCAGGCCGTCGGGGCAGGCGGTGGCGCTAACTCGACCGAGGCTGACGACGGAGGTGACCGGGCCGCGGCCGCGCAGCGCGTCGATGGTGGCGGCCGGCATTCCCTCCTCGACGATCGTTCGGTCCAGGTCCGGTAGTGCCACGAGGCGCGGGTCGGCCACGGCGCCGGTGAGCGGTTCCTTGACGAGGAGGGTGCGCGCCGCGGTGCCGACCAGCGCTTCCGGGGCAACGAGACCGCCGCTGGCGGTGGCGGCAAACCGGAAGTGGCGGTTGTCGGCGTCGGTGACCAGCATCGGCGTCAGCATCGCCGAGCCACGGCCGCCGGCGTCGGGCATGGCGGCGAGGACGATGCCGGTGCCTTCCGCCATCCGGCCGGTGCCGAACAGGTTGTTGAGGGTGACCGAGCAGGCGACCGCCTGCCCCGAGGCATCGACGGCGATCAGACCGGCGGCGGACGGGTTCTCTGTCCGCGGCAGCGCAGTGGCGCGGGACGTCCGCGGCACCGGGCTCGTCAGCAGCGGCTCGATCCGCGCCTGGGAGACCATCAGTTGCGGATCGACCAGTGGCGGTGCCCCGGGCGTGGCGAGGCCGAGGCGATCCGCCTCGGCGAAGGCGCGCAGGCTAGCGTCCGCCAGCAGCGAGCCGCGACTGCCCGGCGACGCATCGGCGAAGCGGTCGTGGGCGACGAGCATCGCCCACATCTGGCCGGCGACGGCCCCCGCCATCGGCGGTGGCGACGGCAGATGGGCAGTCATGCCGTCGCCGGTGATCATCAAAGGCGTCCGCCAGGAGGGCAGGAACGCCTGCAACTCGTCGCGGGTAAGGGAACCGCCGGCGGCGGCGGTGCCAGCGACCAACTTGTCGGCCAACCGGCCGCTGTAGAAATCACCGGGGCCTTCGACCCGGATGCGCGCCAGCACCGTCGCCAGATCGAGTTGGACGATGGTGTCGCCGTCGAACGCGAACGTCCCTTGCGGTGCGAACACCCGGCGCATGGCGGGATCGGCGGCAAGCGCCGATTCCACCGGCGCCAGTTCGCCCGCCAAGGCGCGCGAGACGGGTGTGCCGAAGCGGGCCCGGGTCTCCGCCGGAGCCAGCATTTCCGCCCAGCGTTCGTGGCCGAAACGGGCCTGCAGGGCGAAGAAGCCGCGGACGTTGCCCGGCACCGCCGTCGGCCGGTCGGCGGTGGGTGGCACCGTTTTCGGTGCGGACGGCAGGAAGTCCAGCACGTGCGCCTTGCGCTCCACCGGATCGAAGATCACGCAAATACCACCGCCGCCCAGGCTCGCCGCCGACGGCAGGGTCACCGCCATGGTGAAGTACATGGCGGTCGCCGCATCGGCGGCGGCGCCGCCCGCGGCGAGAACGTCGCGCCCGATCAGCGCGGCCTGGGGCTCGTCGGCGACAGCGATGCCGAAGGCCGCCGGGGCGTCCACCACCGCCGGAGTGTTCGGCAGCTCCGGACCTCGGTGACAGCCGCCCGCCAGCAGCGCGCCGCCGACGAGCAGGGCCGTCAATTGACGGCGCCGGCACCGGTGACTAGATAAACAGGACGACTGCGGATGATCATTGGTGCCGTTGCGGCTGTTCTGCAAAGCGTTCGCTTCCCTTGTTGTCGCCTTGACGCTGCTGGTTTCCGGCCCGGCGTCGGCGCAATCGATCTCGTTGATCCGCGATACCGAGGTCGAGAGCACCATCCGTGGCTACGCGACACCGATCTTCCTCGCCGCCGGCCTCGATCCTACCAACGTCCGCATTTACATTGTCAACGACAGGCAGATCAACGCATTCGTCGCCGGCGGGCAGAACCTGTTCATCAACTCCGGATTGCTGCTGCAGTCGACGGACGCCAACCAGGTGATCGGGGTGATAGCCCATGAAGCCGGCCACATCGCCGGCGGCCACCTGTCGCGGGTGCACGATGCGCTCGCTCGCGGCACCGCCGAGAACATCTTGTCGATGGTGCTGGGCGCCGCCGCGGCGCTGGCCGGGCGGCCGGATATCGGCATGGCGGTGATGAGCGGCGGCCAGAACGTCGCCTTGCGCAACTTCCTGCAGTATTCCCGCACCCAGGAAAGCAGCGCCGACGCCGCGGCGATGAAATTTCTCGACGCGACGCAGACATCGGCGCGCGGCCTCGCCGTCTTTTTCAACAAGCTCGCCGACCAGGAGATACTGACTCCGGTGCGGCAGGACCCCTACCTGCGGACTCATCCGATGAGCGCCGACCGCCTGCAGGCGCTGAACGACTTCATCGGCCGTTCCCGCTATTCCGACGTCCCGGTGAAGCCGGAGCTGCAACGCCAGCACCAGCGCATGCTGGCGAAGCTGCGGGCGTTCCTTGATGATCCGTCGCAGACGATGCAGCGCTATCCCTCATCGGACACCAGCGAGGAGGCGCGATACGCCCGGGCGATCGCCCAGCACCGCTCGTCCGACTTCAAGTCGGCCCTCGCGACGATTGACGGACTGATCGCCGAGCATCCCGCCGATCCCTACTATCTGGAACTGAAGGGACAGATGCTGTTCGAGACCGGGAGGCCGAAAGAATCGGTCGCCGCCTACGAGAAGGCGGCGAAACTGCTCCCCGATGCGCCGATGATCCGCCTCGATCTGGCGCGGGCGCAATTGGCGACCAACGATCCGGCTCTGCTTCCGGCGGCAACCGAAAACCTGCAGGCGTCGGTGGCGCGGGAGCCGAACCGGCCGTTCGTCTGGCGGCAGCTGGCGATCGCCTACGGGCGCTCCGGCGACGAGGCCGACAGCGCGCTGGCGCTCGCCGAGGAAGCGATGCTGCTCAACAAACCGGTGGATGCCCGCTATCATGCCAACAAGGCGGAGCGGCTGTTGCCCACCGGATCGCCCGGCTGGATGAAGGCACAAGACATCATCGCCGCCGTTGACGTGGCCCACGACAACGAATGAACCCGCGCCGCCTTCGCAGAGGGCTCCGCTTCGCAGAAGAAGGTATTGATCCCGTGAAAGTTCTAGCGAAAACGATGTTGCGCCCGCCGCTGCAAACGGCACTGGCCGTCGCGCTGGTGCTGGCGACGCTTGCGGGGATGTTCGTGCGACCGGCGACGGCGCAAGAGGTGGGCGACGCCGAGCGCAAGCGGATCGAAGCGGTCGTTCGCGACTACCTGACCAAGAACCCGGACGTCATCATCGATGCGCTGCGTGCCTACGAGGAGAAGCGCCAGGCCAGCGCCCAACAGGAGGCGACGGCGGCCCTCGTCGCCAATCGGGCGGCGATCGAGCTGGACCCGCGGGCACCGGTCGCCGGCAACCCGAAGGGCGATGTGACCATCGTCGAGTTCTTCGACTACCGCTGCGGCTACTGCAAGAAGGTGACGCCGGTGGTGCGGGAGATACTGAAGAAGGACGGCAACATCCGCTTCGTCTTCAAGGAGTTTCCCATCCTCGGCCCGGACTCGCGCACGGCGGCGCAGGCGGCGCAGGCGGCGTGGATGATCCAGCCGGACAAGTACTTGGCGTTCCACGTGGCGCTGATGGAGAACCGGGGCAACCTGGACGAGGCCCGGGTTCTCGAGATCGCCAAGTCGGTCGGCATCGATCCCGGCAAGCTGAAGACGGCGATGGCCGATCCCGCGGTCAGTGCGAAGCTCAGCGACAACCTGGAACTGGCGCAGAAGCTGCAGATCGGCGGCACCCCCGCCTTTATCGTCGACGATCAGATCATGCCGGGAGCGGTCGACCTGGAGACGCTGGTGGCGGCGGTGGCGGCGGCCCGCAAGTCATAAGGAGAGCGGCCGAGCGCTCACTTCAGATCGGGGGCTCACTTCATATACCTGTCGAAGAAGGCGATGACCTTCTCCGGATGCCGCCCGAAATAATTGTAGCCGTCCTTGAAGCGCCGGGTGGTGTTCTCGATCCAGAACAGCTCCTTCTCCCGGCTGGCCAGGAGATCGAAGGTGGTTTGCGCATCCTCCGGGTTGCGCGTCCAGCTATCGTTGAGCACCTGAATCATCAGCACCGGCATGTGGACTCCGGACGCGAACAGATGCGGGGTCATTTCCGCGGCGACGAAGGCGCCCATCTTCAGCAGCTCGAAGTCGATGAGTTCCTGGTACTGGCTGATCCCCTGCAATTCGGAGAAGGCGGAGAAGATGGCCGCCATCGAGACGACCATCGGGCTGCACATGCAGGCGACGTTTTCGAACAGGTCCGGCCGCCGGTAGATGGCCTCGTACTGGGAGTTGCCGCCCATGCATTGGCTATAGAGCCCGACTTCCATCGTGCCGAGTGTCGGGTGGCGGTCGACGTACGTCTTGACGCCCACACAGTCCCGCCATTCCCAGCGGCCGATGCCGCTGAGGCCGTTGTTGGCGGCGCTGCTGTTGCCGTGGTTGCGGATGTCGTACGCGAGCACGTTGTAGCCGGCGTCGGTCAGGTGCTTCATCTGGATGACGAAGTCGATCTCGACCGCATCGAAGTTGCTCCACGGTTCGCCGAAGTGGCCGGGGAAGCCGGCACGGCACATGGGCAGAGCGTGATTGAAGATCACCAGTTTGTCGCTCTCCCCGCCCTTGGCGGGAATATACCAGCCTTCCAGCGGGGTGCCGTCGTCCGATGGGAAGTAGATGTCCTTCCACCCGGTCATTGCGTAGTCGTCGGGGGTTTTGTGGAGCACGCTGCGGAGCGGCTTGACGATGGCGGCGAGCGCCTTGACCTTGGCGTAATCCTCTTCGGAAATGGTCTTCAGTTGCTGGAGGGCCGCCTCCATCCGCTCCTTCGGCATTCTGCTCATCATTGTCCCTCGTCGTGAGTCGTGATGTACGGCGGCCGGACCGATCCGCCCCGCCGTCCGTGGTTCGCGATCTCACGTCGTGACGTTGGCGCCGAGCTTCAACCCACTCGACGACGCAAACGCCGGGACGGCGTTCGTTGGCTCATAGCGGATGGCCATCGAGGCCGGTGAGGTTGGCGCTGACGTCCCACAGCCGCACCGCCGCGTCGCGGTCCCGCGATGCGGCCGACGACCCCTTCGGCCGACACTTGGTGAAATAGGTGCCGCTCAGCCCTTCCACCTCGGGGGAACTGGCCAGGTAGACGCTGGTCCGAGCCCCTTCCTCCGGCTTGATGGCGTACAGCTTGCCGATCGACCACAGAAAGGCTGGCACGAAGCCGTGGCGGGCGCCGATGTCGGTGGCGACGAAGCCCGGATGCAGGCAGTTGGCGGTCACTTGGCGGCCCGCCAGGCGGCGGGCCAGCTCGTAGGTGAACATGATGTTGGCGAGCTTCGAGCGCTTGTAGGCGAGCCAGCGGTCGTAGCGTTCCTCTCCTTGCAGATCGTCGAAATCGAGGCTGACGCCCTTGTGGGCGGCCGACGCCACGTTGACGATGCGGGCGGGCGCGGCGGCGGCGATCGCCGGCATTACCAGCTGGGTGAGCAGGAAGTAGGAGAGGTGATTGAGGGCGAAGGTCATCTCGATGCCGTCGGCGCTGAGGCGGCGGCGGCCGAACAGACCGCCGGCGTTGTTGACGAGGACGTCGAGGCGGGGATGAAGGGCGAGCACCGCGTCGGCCAGCCGGCGCGTATCGGCCTGATCGGAGAGGTCCGCCGGCAGGAACGCCACGTGGGCGTCGGCCGCCGCGGCGCGGATTGCCCGCAGTGCCGCCTCGCCGCGGGCCCGATCGCGACCGACGATGGAGACGCTGGCTCCCAGGCGCGCCAGCTCACGGGCGGTGACAAGGCCGATGCCGGCGGTGCCGCCGGTGACGAGGCAGGTCTTGCCGGCCATGGGGCGCGCATCGACGGGTGTTGCGGGGGACGGGGCAGGGGACATGTCGGGGGACGCCGTCGCCGCCGGATGAACGTCCTGCTGTGCGTCTGACACTTCGCTCTCCGATCCGAATGCCGCGGGCGGCCCCCGCGATAGTCCCGGCGCCGGCCGCGGCGAGGGATGACGCGATCGGCCAAACGAACTACAGTGCGCGACCTTATCACGTTGCGGCGGAGTCCGCGCGCTGTTGGGGAGTTCTATAAGAATGGCCCCAACCGGCGGCGCCGCGCGCGGCCGAGCCGGTGGCGCCGGGCATAACAGGGTCGAGAGAGGGTGAACGATGAGCGATCTGGTGGTGGTTGCCTTCAATGGGCGGGATACGGCGGATCAGGTTCTCAACGATCTGCGATCGATGCAGCGGGACTACCTGGTGGATCTCGAGGATGCGGTGGTGGTCACCCGCGATGCGGACGGCAAGCTTAACCTCAAGCAGTCGGTCAATCTCGTCCGCATGGGGGCGATGAGCGGCGGCACCTGGGGGGCGCTGTGGGGCGTTCTCGTCGGCGTCCTGTTCATGAACCCGCTTCTCGGCTTCGTTGCCGGCGCGGCGGCGGGAGCGGGAGCCGGCGCCCTTGGCGGTGCGCTCGCCGACTACGGCATCGACGACAACTTCATCAAGCGGTTGGGTGAAACGGTTTGCAGCGATTCGTCCGCCCTGTTCGTCCTGTTCAAGAAAGTCACCCTGGATAAGGTGCTGCCCGAATTCACTCGCTATGAAGGCCGGGTGCTGCAGACCTCGCTGACCAACGAGCAGGAAGAGAAGCTGAAGGAAGCGCTGGCGCACCACATTGCCCAGCCGGCGTAGTCGCTGAGGGCTGGGGGCTTCCCGCGGGGGCGGCTCAGTCGAGAGGGATGGGCGCCTTGGCGACGGTCTCGCCCAGGTGTCCCACCAGCGCCGACGCCAGCCTGGTGTGGATCACCAGTGCATCGGCATTCGCCAGTGCCGCCGACGCGCTCCCCTGCCAGACGACCGCTCCGCCGGGCCGATCGAGGGTCATGGCGACGCCGTAGAGGTAGGCCGCCGGCTGCCGCGGTCCCGGCCACTGCGGCAGCGGCAGTTCGACCGTCACGTCCGGGCGGCTGTTGCTGCCGATCGACCCGCTGAGACGCACGGAGCCGGCATCCGGCTCGCCGGTCGTCGTCGTTACCAGCAGCCGCCAGGCCGACGGCGGCTCCGGCGAAGCGGCGAGCCCGCGCGCCCGCAACGCGTCCTCGATCGCCGGTAGCAGCAGGTGCGTCCGCTCGTTGTCGTCGCCGGCGGCAACGGCGATCGCCGTCCCCGGAGGCAGGCTGATGCGGCCCACCGCCTGCAGGCTGGCCTGCTCGGCAGCGGTGCCGACGGCGATGGGGATGGTGGCGGTCGCGATCGCCAGCGCGGCGAGGAAGACGAGAAAGACAAGGCCGGTTGTCGGCCTGTAGATCGCCGTCATGCGGTCTCCCCTGCTATCTCCCGACTGCCGTCCCATCGGGATGCCTCCGAGCCTCTTTGTCGTATCTGGTGATAGGCTTATGGTGGCGACGGCGCACGGCTGGCGATGCAAAGGCGGTTATGGGCGTTTGGGGCAAAGTGTTCGGCGGGTTCGCCGGGTTTGCGGTGGGAGGCCCGCTCGGTGCGCTGTTCGGGGCGGCGGCCGGCCATGCCGTCGACCGGATGCGGGACGACGCGGCCGACTCTCCGCCGGAGCGGCCCCGACTCGGAGCCAGCAGTGACATCTTCCATTCGTCGCGGGAGGCCGCCTTCAGCGTGGCCGTCATCGTCCTCGGCGCCAAACTGGCGAAGGCGGACGGAACGGTCAGCCGCGCCGAGGTCGACGCCTTCAAGCAGGTGTTCCGGGTCCCGCCTGGCGAGGTGCGGAACGTGGCCCGCATCTTCGATGCGGCGAAGGGCGATGCCAAGGGGTTCGAGCCCTACGCCCGGCAGGTGGCGCTGCTGTTCCGGCGGGAACCGGCGGTGCTGGATGAGTTGCTGGGCGGCCTGTTCCATATCGCCCGTGCCGACGGGGCGGTGAATGCGACCGAACTCGCCTTCCTCCGCCGCGTCGGCGATATCTTCGGCTTCGACGCGGCCCGGTTCGCCCAGGTGCGCAATCGCTTCCTGCCGGCGCAGACGCGGGATGCCTACGCCATCCTCGGCATTGCCCGCACCGCCAGCGACGACGCGGTGAAGAAGGCCTATCGGCGGCTGATTCGCGAGAACCATCCGGACACGCTGGTTGCCCGCGGCTTGCCGCGGGAGATGCTGGCGCAGGCCAACGAGAAGATGGCGGTGATCAACGCTGCCTACGACGACATCGCCAAGCAGCGTGGCCTGACGTAGCGGCAATGGCCCGTCCGTTGCAGCCGCCTTCGCGGGCGGACCGCCCGCTGTCACCTCGTGATGCCGGCGCCGCCCTCGTCGTCGTCGTTCTGTGGGCGCTCAACTTCATCTTCGGCAAGCTGGGGTTGATGGAACTGCCGCCGTTCCTGATGCTGGCGGTGCGGTTTGCCCTGGTGGCGCTGCTGCTGTTGCCGTTCTTCGGCCGCGCCCATTGGCGGCGATGGCCGCTGGTGCTCGCCATCGCGGTGGTCCTCGGCGGCTGCCATTTCGGCCTCATGTTCTACGGCCTCGCCCACGTCGACGCCGGCCCGGCGGCGATCGCCATCCAGCTCACCGTTCCCTTCAGCGTCCTCCTCGGGCGCATCTGCTTCGGTGAGCGGATCAACCGCGCCCAGTTCGCCGGGATGGCCATGGCCTTCGTCGGCGTCTATCTGCTCGCCGGCGAGCCGTCGCGGATGACCAGCCCCTGGCACCTGTTTGCGGTGGCGGTCGCCGGTTTCGCCTGGGCGGTCGCCAACGTCCTCATCAAGCGCTTGGGCCCCATCAACGTCTTCACCCTCAACGGCTGGGTGGCGCTGCTGACGGTGCCGCAGCTGCTGGCGGTGAGTTTCGTCCTCGAACAGGGACAGTGGGCGGCGCTCGCTCATGCCAGCTGGCGGGCATGGGCCGCGGTCGCTTACATGGCGGTGGCGTCGTCGATCATCGCCTACGGGCTTTGGTACTTCCTCGTCGAGCGCTACCCCATGAACCGGGTGGTGCCGATGACCCTGCTGTCACCGGTGCTGGCGGTGGTCTTCGCCGTCATTCTTCTCGGCGAGAGGTTGTCCATGATCATGGTCGTGGGCGGCATCCTCACTCTCGGCGGGGTCGCGGTCATCGAGTTCGCCCGCCCGTCGGCGGCCAAGGCACAGCCCCTCAGCTGACGGCCACCAGGGAGCGAAGCGAATGCGAGCACGCACCTCTCCCAACTTCGACGATCGGGGCGGCGCCCCCGTCGACATCCTGGTGCTCCACTACACCGGTATGGAAACCGCCGAGGCCGCCCTTGCCCGCTTGATCGACCCGTCGGCCAAGGTCAGCGCCCACTATCTGATCGACGAGGCGGGCGGCGTCACCCATCTCGTCGATGAGCGGTGGCGCGCCTGGCACGCCGGCCAGTCCTTCTGGCGCGGCGTCACCGACGTCAACGCCCGCTCCATCGGCATCGAGCTGGTCAACCCCGGCCATGAATTCGGCTACCGGCCGTTTCCCCAGTTGCAGATGGCGGCGCTGACGGAACTGGCGGGCGATATCCTCACCCGTCATCCGATCCCGGCGCGCAACGTCGTCGGCCATTCGGACGTGGCGCCGCGTCGGAAGATGGACCCGGGCGAGCTGCTGGACTGGCGGCGGCTGGCCGAAACCGGCATCGGCCTCTGGCCCGAGCACCCGCATAGCGAAACGCCGACGCCTTCGCCCATGGACATGACGGCGTGTCTTCCCTCGCTGGCGGCGATCGGCTACGAGACCATCGATCCGCCGGCGACGCTGCGCGCCTTCCAGCGGCGCTATCGGCCGGCCTGCATCGACGGCCGGCTCGACGGGGACACGGCCCGCCGCATCCGCGCGTTGGCCGCCCTCCTCGCCGCTGGCGAGGTCGTCGCCCGGCGCTGACGGCGTCCGATGCTCGCGACCGCGCGTTCTCTATCCTCGTCCATCGGGCCGCGGCTTCGGGCTCGCCGGCAGCAAAAGGAGATCCATTGATGAGCGTCCGCCGTCTCGCCCTTGGGATTGCCATCGGCGTCGTCTGCGCAACGCCGACGCTGACCGCGGCGATCGCCGTCGAGCCGTTGACCCCGGAGACGACCACTCTGTCGGACGAAGCCATCGACAAGCGCCTCCGCTTCATCGAGGAACGGTTGCAGGCGAGCCGCCTGCACGGGCAGATCTGGTACTGGGGATGGATGACGGTGAACGCCGGCGGGGCCATCGCCACCGGCGTCATGGCCGGCTTGAGCGATGACCACGACGATGTTGTCAACAACGCGGTGAGTTCCGGCCTAGCCGTCATCGGCGTCGGCGACCTGATCTTCCGGCCACTGGACGCCCGCCTCGGCGACGCGCCCATCGCCGCTCTGCCGGAGGCGACGCGGGCGGAGCGCATCGATAAGCTGCGGGCCGCCGAAGTGCTTCTGCGGGGCAATGCCGAGCGCGCCGACGAGCGCACGTCGTGGGCGGTCCACGCCGCCAACCTCGGCCTCAACACGGCAGGGGGGGTGCTCATCGGCGCCCTCGGCGACCCGAAGGACGCGGCGATTTCGGCGGCGGCCAACTTTGTCGGCGGCGTCGCCTACATCCTGACCCAGCCGGCGGCACCCGCCCGCGACTGGCAATCCTACCAGGCGATGACGGCGGGCGGAACGGCGGCGGCGCCCGTCCTGGCGCTCTCCCTGGAGCCCAATGGGCAGGGCGCCGGCCTGCGGATGCGGCTCACCTGGTGAGGGGAAGCCGCCACGGAAGCCCCCCGGAACAGCGGCGTTGCATTTGCCGCCGGCGAGGCTAGGCTTTTTCCGATGCCAGACGGCCGGATGGCCGCCTTTGGCCGGCCCGTCGCTTCGCGGTGCGCCGGTCGGGGGAGGAAAGTCCGGGCTCCACGGAAGCACGGTGCCGGGTAACGCCCGGCGGGGGCGACCCCAGGGAAAGTGCCACAGAGAGCATACCGCCGGCCGGGGTCCTTACCTTAGGGCCTGCCGGCAAGGGTGAAAGGGTGCGGTAAGAGCGCACCGCGTCGCCGGCAACGGGGACGGCACGGTAAACCCCACCGGGAGCAAGACCAAGTAGGGACGGCTGGTCAGGGCGCCGGGCCCCCAGGGCGCCGGTGCCTGATCGGGCGCGCTTCCGCGTCGCCGTCCGGGTCGGTCGCGCGAGGCGTCCGGCAACGGGCGTCCCAGATGAATGGCCATCCGCCGTCACCACCAGGTGTCACAACCGGGTCGGCGGCGGGGACAGAACCCGGCTTACAGGTCGTCTGGCATCACTTTGGCCCCGCTCTGGCATCGCTTGCTGGCGATATGGGTTCAGTATTGTTGGGTCATTGTTGGCGTCAGAAAAGAACAAAAAAAGAACACTAGTCCAGCAATAGTCACAGCTCGCAACGGGGTCGCCACCCGATTCGCAAAAATGCCGCCGAATCGATCTCCATCCACAGGCAAACGAGGCGCAAGGAGTCTTTCACCGAAGACTTGCCGCGGCGGTAATCGCTTGTGTTCGCACACGCAATGAGCGCGATTCAGAGGCGTTTACTCCAGGTGCTCCCATTGACGACCATCATGTCCCATGATATCCCATGAAATGCCGGCGATGCCGTCAGCGTTGGGCAGGGCGGCCCGGCGAGCGCAGCGTTCGCTTCGAGCTCCGCGAACAATGCGGTTCCCGAGGGAGCCGGAATGCCGTTATTGGTCGGCCGACATCTCAACAAGATCGACCGCAAAGGACGGGTGTCCGTGCCAAAGGTTTTTAGGGACGCCCTCCAGGCACAAGGTACTGAGGGAGGCAACGGGGTGTACGTCTACCCGTTGTTCAAGGCCGAGGGGCTCGAAGCGTGCGGTGAGGAATTTATGCAGCGTATCGCGATGAGCCTCGAAGACCTTGACATGTTCTCCAGCGAGCAGGACGAGCTGGCGGCGGTGCTGCTGGAAAGCGCGCACATGCTCGCCTTCGACCCCGAGGGGCGGATCGCCTTGCCGGCGGATCTGCTCCAGCACGCCGGCATCGATGGCGAGGCGCTGTTCGTCGGTCGCGGTCACCGCTTCCAGATTTGGAATCCTGAGACTTATCAGGCCGATCGCGCCGAGGCGTTCGCCCGGGCGCGGCAGCGCGGCGCGACCCTCAGCCTGCGACGATCCGCCGGCGCCGTCCCGCCCGAGCGGGGGGACGCATGATGGTGGCGGGCGGGCACCGGCCGGTTCTGCTGCAGGAGGTGCTGCGGGCGGTGGCTCCACGCGCCGGCGGCATCTACGTGGATGCCACCTTCGGCGGCGGCGGCTACGCCGAGGCGATGCTCGTCGCGGCGCCCTGCCGCGTCGTCGGCGTCGACCGCGATCCGGCGGCACTGATTCGCGCCGAGGCCCTCATCGCCCGTCATCCGGAGACGCTGACCGTCCTGCATGGCCGCTTCGGCGATCTGGGGGCGATTCTGCCGGCGCACGGGACTGCGGCCGGGGCGGCCACCGTCGACGGCATCGTCTTCGATCTGGGCGTTTCCTCGTGGCAGCTGGACGAGGCGGATCGCGGCTTCTCCTTCCGCTTCGAGGGGCCGCTCGACATGCGCATGGACCCCACCGCCGGCGCCACCGCCGCCGAGGCGGTCAATCTGCTGCCGGAGGCGGAGCTGGCCGACATCATCTTCGCCTACGGCGAGGAGCGGGCGGCGCGGCGCATCGCCGCCGCCATCGTCCGCGCCCGCAAGGCGGAGCCGATCCGCAGCACCGGGGCGCTGGCGGCGCTCATCCGCCGCATCGTTCCCGCCGCCGACGACGGCATCGACCCGGCGACGCGCACCTTCCAGGCGCTGCGCATCCACGTGAACGACGAGCTGGGTGAACTGGACCGCGGTCTCATCGCCGCCGAGCGGCTACTGCACGAGGGCGGCCGGCTTTGCGTGGTGGCGTTCCATTCGCTGGAAGACCGGCGGGTCAAGGCATTCCTGCGGGCACGCAGTGGACGTGCCGGGCGGCCGTCGCGGCACCGGCCGGAAACATCGCCGCCGCCGGCGCCTAGCTTCCGGCTGATCACCACCCGCGCGGTGCGGCCGACCGAGGCCGAGATCGCCGCCAATCCGCGCGCCCGCTCGGCCCGCCTGCGCGCGGCCGAGCGCACCGGGGCGCCGGCATGGCCCTCGGCGGGGCGCTCCGTGGGCTCATCCAGGCCGGCACGGAGGGCCGCATGAACGGCTGGGCCACCTTCATCCGCCAGACCTCGGCGCTCTGCTTCATTCTCGCCATCGCCCTGGCGCTCGTCCTGCTGACGATCAAATACGAGGTGCAGTCGCTGAAAGACGAACTCGGCGCCCTCGATCGTGAAATCGGCAAAGAGCGGGAAACGATTCAGGTGCTGCACGGGGAATTCGCCTACCTGACCCAGCCGGAGCGATTGAACCGGCTGGCCAATGGCCGCCTCGGCCTGGTCGAGGTGCAGCCGCGACAGCTCACCACCTTCGCCTCCCTTGATGCGGCGCTCAATCAGGCGGCGCTGTCGATGACGAAGGATGGGAAGAAGGGCGCCGCCGCCGGCAGGACGAAGGCCTACGGCGCCGCTGAAACGGGCGGTGTCAGCGTCGCCTCGCGGGCGCGCGTCGACCAGAGGTGGGGTCAGCGGTGACGGCACGCCCTCCAGCCTTGCCGGTTGCCATCGGAGGAGGAGACGAAGCCCGACTGGTGCGCCGACGGGCGCTGGAGATGGCGCGCAACCGGCTGCTCGCCGCCGGACTCATGTTCGTGGTCGCCTTCGTCGTCATGGCGGCGCGCCTGGTCGATCTCACCGTCTTCGATCAGGGAGAGCACCGGCCGCTGACCGCCCAGACCGGCCCTGGCGCCCTTGGTCGTGGCAATATCGTCGACCGCAACGGACAGATCCTCGCCACCAGCCTGCCGACGCCTTCGGCCTTCGCCGACCCGAAGGAAATCCTCGATCCCGACGCCGCGGTCCGCGACCTGATGCAGGTGTTTCCGGAGCTGGATCGCCAGGCGCTGCGTAAGGCGCTGGCCGGGCCCGGCCGCTTCGTCTGGATCAAGCGGATGACCAGCTGGGAAGACCAGCAGAAGGTCAACCGCCTCGGCATTCCGGGGATCGACTTCAAGAACGAGCCCCGTCGCTACTATCCCGCCGGTCGCGCTGCCGCCCACATCCTCGGCCTGACCAACATCGATGGGCAGGGGATCGCCGGTATCGAGGAAAGCTTCGATGCGAAGCTGGTCGCCGGCGAGACGGTGACGCTGTCCATCGATATCCGGCTGCAGCAACTCATGCGCGAGCGGCTGGAGCGGGCCAGGCGGGAGTTCAGCGCCGTCGGTGCCGCCGGGGCCATCTTCGACGTGGACACCGGCGAAGTGCTGTCCATGGTCTCGCTGCCCGATTTCGACCCCAATGTGCCGGTAACCGATCCCAAGGACGACGCCCGTTTCAACCGCATCACCAAGGGCTTGTACGAGATGGGGTCGACCTTCAAGGTCTTTACCCTGGCGATGGGCCTCGATTCGGGGGCGACGACCCTTCGCGGCGGCTACAACGCCAGCCGGCCGTTGCGGATCGGCCGCTTCACCATCAGCGACTACCACAGTCAGAACCGCTGGCTGTCGACGCCGGAGGTGCTGATCCATTCCTCCAATATCGGCGCCGCCCTGATGGCGCTCGATGTGGGCACGTCGCGGCAGCGGGACTACCTGCAGCGATTCGGCCTCCTCAGCCGGACCCATGTGGAGCTGCCGGAGGTGGGCGCGCCGCAGGTTCCCGATCCCTGGCGCGAGGTCAACACGATGACGATCGCCTTCGGCCACGGCCTGTCGGTGACGCCGCTGAACCTGGTCGCTGGTGTCGGCGCCGTCGTCAACGGCGGGTTGCTGCGGCAGCCGACGTTGATCCGCCAGCGGCACGAGGACGTGCCCCCCGGCGTGCGGGTGATCTCGCCCCGGACCTCGAAGCAGATGTGCGATCTGATGCGGCTGGTGGTCGAGTTCGGCACCGGGACCAAGGCCGACGTTCCCGGTTACGTGGTCGGCGGCAAGACGGGCACCGCCGAGAAGCTCAATCACGGCCGCTACGTGCAGAACGCCCGCATCTCCTCGTTCGTCGGCGCATTTCCCATGTCGTCGCCGCGCTATGTGGTCCTGGTCATGCTCGACGAGCCGAAGGGGAACCGGAGCACCTACAACTACGCCACCGGCGGCTGGGTCGCCGCGCCCGTCGTCGCCGAAATCGTCGAGGGGATGGCGCCCATCCTCGGCATGCCGGCTCCGGACGCCGAGGCGGCGGCAAAGGCGGAGGACGCGCCCAAGTCGCGCGCCCAGCGTCCGAGCGTTCGTGAGGCCATCGCGCGCATCCAGGGCAAACACTTTGCGTCTAACTGAACTGTTGAAGGGAATCGAAACCGCCTTGCCCACCGCTCCCGAGACTGGCCGCTTAGAAATCACCGGGCTTGCCGCCGATTCGCGGAAGGTGGAGCCGGGGTTCCTGTTCGCGGCCCTCCCTGGGGCACGGGTGGACGGGTTGGCGTTCGTCGGTGAGGCGGTGAAGCGGGGAGCCGCGGCGGTGCTGGCGCCGGCCGCCGCCGAAACGGCGGTGCGCTCGCTGGTCGCGCGGGCCTTCGCCGAAGGCGGTACCGCCACTCCCGCCCCCACCGGCACCGAGAGCCCCGAAGCCTCGCCGATCGCCGTCATCGTCCACAGCAACCCGCGGCGAATGCTGGCGCTGATGGCGGCCCGCTTCTTCGGCCAGCAGCCGGAGACGGTCTGTGCGGTGACCGGGACCAACGGCAAGACATCGGTCGTCAGCTTCCTGCGTCAGATCTGGGCCCACGCTGGACGCAACGCCGCCAGCCTGGGCACCCTCGGCCTTGCCGCTCCCGGTGCACAGCACGCAGGATCGATGACGACGCCGGATCCGGTGGTCCTGCACCGGACGCTCGCCGACCTGGCGGCGCAGGGAGTCGATGCGCTGGCGATGGAGGCGTCGAGCCACGGGATCGATCAGTGCCGCCTCGACGGCGTGCGCCTCGCCGCCGCCGCGTTCACCAATCTCGGCCGTGACCACCTGGATTATCACCGCAGCATCGAGGGGTATCTCGCCGCCAAGCTCCGGCTGTTCTCGACCCTGGTCGCCGACGGCGGCAGCGCGGTCATCGCCGCCGACGATCTGGCGTCGGCCCGGGTGCGGGCAGCGGCGGCGGCGCGCGGCCTGAACGTGCTGACCTACGGCCGGGCGGGCGAGCACCTGCGACTGCGGGCGATCGAGCCGATCGCCGACGGCCAGCGCCTCAGCCTTGATGTCCTCGGTGCGGCGCACGTGGTCCAGTTGCCGTTGGTCGGCGACTTCCAGGCCCTGAACGCCCTCGCCGCCGCCGGCCTCGCGCTGGCCACTGGCACCCCGACGGACGCGGTGCTGGCGGCGCTTGCCCGGCTTGAACCGGTGCCGGGGCGGCTGGAGCGAGTCGGGCGCCTGCGCGGCGCACCCATCTACGTGGACTATGCCCACACGCCCGATGCCCTGACCGCCGTCCTCAAGGCGCTGCGTCCGCAGACCAGTGGCCGCCTCGTCGTCGTCTTCGGCTGCGGTGGCGACCGCGACACCGGCAAGCGCCCGGAGATGGGCGCGGTGGCCAAGGCGCTCGCCGACCGACTCATCGTCACCGACGACAATCCCCGCAGTGAGGATGCCGCCGCCATCCGTCGCCAGATCATGGTTTCGTGTCCCGATGCGGACGAAATCGGCGACCGGACGCAGGCGATCGCCGAAGCGGTCGCCGGTCTCGAAGCGGGCGATGTGTTGGTCGTCGCCGGCAAGGGGCATGAGACCGGCCAGATCGTCGGCGCCAGGGTGCTGCCGTTCGACGATCGCGAGGTCGTTCGCGCCGTGGTGGGTGGAGGGGCGCCATGAGCGCGCTGCCGCTGTGGACCTACGCCGAGGCGAGGACGGCGACCGGCGGACGCTGCACCTGGGAATGGCTGGCGACCGGCATCGCCATCGATTCGCGCACAGTGGCGCCGGGCGATCTGTTCGTCGCTCTGAGGGGACCCAACTTCGACGGCCATGACTTCGTCACCGACGCCTTGGCGAAGGGCGCGGTCGCCGCGGTCGTCGATCGCGCTGCGGAGACCCTGTCGGCGGGCGCGCCGCTGCTGATGGTCGACGATACGCTGGAAGCACTGCGGGCGTTGGCGGGCGCCGCTCGCGCCCGGACCGCCGCGCGCATCGTCGGCGTCACCGGCAGTGTCGGCAAGACGGGGGTGAAGGAGGCGCTGCGCCTGGTCCTATCCCGGCAGGGCCCCACCACCGCCAACCAGGGCAGCCTCAACAACCACTGGGGGCTACCGCTCAGCCTCGCCCGGCTGCACAAGAACGATGCCTTCGGTGTCTTCGAGATGGGGATGAACCATCCCGGCGAGATCATCCCGCTGACCCGTCTGGCACGGCCGGATGTGGCGGTGGTCACCACCGTCGAGGCGGTTCACATGGAGAGCTTCCCGTCGCTGGAAGCGATCGCCGATGCCAAGGCGGAGATCTTCGCCGGCTGTGGGCCGGACGCGACGGCGGTGCTGTTCCGCGACAACGCATATTTCAGCCGCCTGGCGGCGGCGGCGCGCCATGCCGGCATTCGTCACGTCCTGGGATTCGGCGGCGACGCCTTTGCCGACGTTCGCCTGCTGTCGAGCCGGCTCGACGCGGAGCAGAGCAGGGTTCGGGCGATGGTGGGGGGCCGGGTGGTCGAGTATCACGTTGGCCTGCCCGGCAGCCACTGGGTGACCAACAGCCTGTGCGTTCTAGCGACGGTCGCCGGACTCGGCGCCGATGTGGAGGCGGCCGCCGAGGCACTGGCCGACCTGCAGCCGGCCAAGGGGCGCGGCCAGCGCTTCACCGTCGCCGTCGAGGGGGGAAGCTTCGATCTGGTGGACGACAGCTATAACGCGAGCCCGGTGTCCATGGCGGCATCGTTCGCCGTCCTCGGCGGCCTGACGCCGGGCCAGGGCGGTCGGCGGATCGCCGTCGTCGGCGACATGCTGGAACTGGGACTGGACGAACTCGCCCTCCACGCCGGCCTCGCCCACCCGCTGGCCGCTCATGGGGTCGATCTGGTCTTCACCGCCGGGCCGCGCATGCGCGCCCTGTTCGACGTGCTGCCGGCGTCGATGCGGGGGGCGCACGCCGCGGATTCCGCCCACTTGGCGCCGATCGTCGCCGAGGCGGTCCACGCCGGCGATGTCGTCGCCGTCAAGGGCTCGGCCGGCAGCCACATGGGACGGGTGGTGGATGCGCTGAAGGCGCTGCCGCCGGCGCACGGCAAGCCGGCCCGCCGCGGGCGCGGGGGCTGATGGCGGTGCTGTATCACCTTCTCGTCCCGCTCGCCGACACTTTCGCCCTCTTCAACGTCTTCCGTTACCTGACGCTTCGGTCGGGTGCGGCGCTGCTCACCGCCTTGTTCCTCAGCTTCGCCGTCGGTCCGTGGCTGATCCAGTTGCTGCGGGCCCACCAGCACGGTGGCCAGCCCATCCGCAGCGACGGCCCCGAGAGCCATCTGCTGAAGAAGCGCGGCACACCGACGATGGGCGGCTTTCTCATCCTCGTCGCTTGCACGCTGTCGACGCTCTTGTGGATGGACTTGCGCAACGGCTTCGTCTGGGTGGCGCTGATGGTCACCATCAGCTACGGCGCCATCGGCTTCCTCGACGACTATCGCAAGGTCATCCACCGTGACAGCCGCGGCCTGCCGGGGCGGGGCAAGCTGTTCTTGCAGGTGATCATCGCCGCCAGCGCCACTCTGTGGATCACCTTGCTGACCCCGGACCCGCTGCAGTACCGCCTCGCCGTCCCGTTCTTCAAGGACGTGCTCATCAACTTCGGCCCGTTCTTCTATCTGCTGGCGATCGGCGTCATCGTCGGCTCGTCCAACGCCGTCAACCTCACCGACGGCCTTGACGGCCTGGCCATCGTCCCGGTGATGATCGCCGCCGGCGTCTTCGCCTTCATCGCCTACCTGGTCGGCAACACCGTCTTCGCCAACTATCTGCAGATCCACTACGTCGCCGGCACCGGCGAGCTGGCGGTGTTCTGCGGTGCCCTGGTGGGAGCCGGCCTGGGTTTCCTCTGGTTCAATGCGCCGCCGGCGAAGGTGTTCATGGGCGACACCGGCTCGCTGTCGCTGGGCGGCGCCCTGGGCGCGATCAGCGTCTCCACCAAGCACGAACTGGTGCTGGCCATCGTCGGCGGGCTGTTCGTCCTGGAGACGGTCTCGGTGATCGTCCAGGTCGTCTCCTTCAAGCTCACCGGCAAGCGCGTCTTCCGCATGGCGCCGCTGCACCATCATTTCGAGAAGCTCGGCTGGGCGGAGGCGACCATCGTCATCCGTTTCTGGATCATCGCCTCGGTGCTGGCGCTGCTCGGCCTCTCGACCCTGAAGCTGCGGTGAGCCGGATGATCGACTTGACCGCACTTCCCGTACACAGCTTCGCCGTCCTTGGCCTCGGCCGCTCCGGTCGCATCGCCGCCGGCGCGCTCCTTGCTGCCGGCAAACGGGTCGCCGCCTGGGACGACGGCGCCGCCGCCCGCGCCGTTGCCGCCGATGATGGCATCCCCGTCGTCGATCTGCTCGATCGGGGCCTTGCCGACGTCGATGCCCTCGTTCTCAGTCCCGGCATTCCCCACACCCATCCGGCGCCGCATCCTGTCGCCGCCGCCGCCCGCAGCGCCGGTCTCGATCCCATCGGCGACGTGGAGCTGCTCGTCCGTGCTGAGCCGGCGGTCCGCTACGTGGGCATCACCGGCACCAACGGCAAATCGACGACGACGGCGCTGATTGGCCACATCCTGCAGCGATGCGGCGTTGCCGCCCAGGTCGGCGGCAACCTCGGCCCGCCGGTGCTGGGCTTCCGTCCGTTCGCCAGGGGTGATGCCTGCGTGCTCGAACTGTCGTCCTACCAGCTGGAACTGACGCCGTCGCTGGCGGCCGAGGTCGCCGTCCTCCTCAATATCACCCCGGACCACCTGGGACGGCACGGCGGCTTCGACGGTTACGTGGCGGCGAAGCGGCTGATCTTCGCCCGCACGCCCGCCAACGTTGGGGCCACACACGTCATCGGCATCGACGATGGGCCGTGCCGGGATATCTGTGAGCGGCAGCGCGCCGCCGGCACTGCGCGGGTGGTGCCGATCTCCGTCCGCGAGCGGCCGCAGGGGGGCGTCTTCGCCGAGGCCGGCCGGCTGTGGGATGGGATGGAGGGCGAGCCGGCGCCGGTTCTCGATCTGGCGCGGGCGCAGGCCTTGCCGGGCGAGCACAACGCCCAGAACGCCGCCGCGGCGTATACGGTCGGTCGCGCCCTCGGTCTCGATCGCGCCGCCATCGCCGCCGCCATCCTCGATTTTCCCGGTCTCGCCCATCGCCAGGAGCGCATCGGCACCATAGCCGGCGTCACCTACGTCAACGATTCCAAGGCGACCAACCCCGACGCCGCGGCGCGCGCCCTCGCCTCCTACCGGTCCATCTACTGGATCGCCGGCGGCCGGCCGAAAGAAGGCGGGCTCGCCGCCCTCGACGACTACCTGGACCGCATCCGCCACGCCTTCCTCATCGGCGAGGCGGCGGCCCCGTTCGCGCAGGCCCTCGCCGGGCGGGTGCCGCTGACCATTGCCGGCACCCTTGACGAGGCGGTGACGGCGGCGCGGCGCCTGGCCGAGGCCGACGCCTTGCCGGCGGCGACGGTTCTGCTGTCGCCGGCGTGCGCGTCGTTCGATCAGTTCGAGAGCTTCGAGGCGCGGGGCGAGGCGTTTCGCGCTCTCGTCGCCGCTTTCGCGACGTCCAGGCCGCAGGTGCGGCAGCGCCAGGAGACGGCCGGATGACCACCTTCGCCCGCACCGATACGAGCCTGATCAGCCGCTGGTGGTGGACAGTCGACCACTGGACGATCGTCGCCATCATCTGCCTCGCCGGAGCCGGCATCGTGCTGACGATGGCGGCCTCGCCGGCGGTGGCCGAGCGCCTGCAATACGATCCCTTCCACTTCGCCCACCGGCAGTTCGTCTACATCCCGCTCGCCATCGGCCTGATGCTGGTCACCTCCTTGCTGTCGCCGAAGGGCGTCCAGCGGGTGGCCCTGGGGGTGCTGGCCGCCGCCCTGGTGCTGACCTTCGCCACCTTGTTCAAGGGCGAGGAGGTGAAGGGCGCCACCCGCTGGCTAAGCGTCTTCGGCCTGTCGCTGCAGCCGTCGGAATTCCTCAAGCCCTCGTTCGCCGTCGTCGGCGCCTGGCTGATCGCCTCGGCGCGGGAAGGAGGCAACGTCCGCAACTATGGCCTGTCGGTCGGCTTGCTGGCCGTCGTCGCCGCATTGCTGCTGCTGCAGCCGGACGTGGGCACCACCGTTCTCGTCCTCGCCGCCTGGGGCATCCAGATCTTCCTCGCTGGCTGCCCGCTGGTGGTGATCGCGCTGCTCACCTTCGGCGGCGTCGGCGCCGGCGTCCTCGCCTACTTCACCTTCGATCACGTCCACGCCCGCGTCGATCAGTTCCTCGATCCGGCGGCGGGAGAGGGCTATCAGGTGAAGCGGGCGATCGAGGCCTTTCACGCCGGCGGCCTGTTCGGCCGCGGACCGGGCGAGGGACGGGTCAAGGAAGTACTGCCGGACGCGCACGCGGACTTCATCTTCGCCGTCGCCGGCGAGGAGTTCGGCCTCATCGTCTGCCTGCTCATCGTCGCCCTCTTCGCCTTCGTCGTCCTGCGCAGCCTGATCCGCACCTTCAAGGACGAGGACCTGTTCGTCATCCTCGCCGGAGGTGCGCTAATCGCCCTGTTCGGCATGCAGGCGCTGATGAACATGGCGACGACCATGCACCTGATCCCGCCAAAGGGGATCACCTTGCCGTTTATCTCCTACGGCGGCTCGGCGTCGCTGGCATTGGCGTGGGCCATGGGCCTGGTGCTGGCGCTGACCCGGGAACGTCCGCACGCGGGAGGGATCGGCTGATGCGGATGCGGCCGGTCATTGCGCTCGCTGCCGGCGGTACCGGCGGCCATGTCTTCCCGGCGGCAGCGGTCGCCGCGAGCCTCGCCACCCGCGGCATCGTTCCGGTGCTGTTCACCGATCGCCGCGGCACCGGCTTCGGCGGTGCGGTCGAGGTCGTCCGCGTCCACGGCGCCGCGATCACCGGCATGGGGCCGATCGCCCGGGCCACCGGCATCGCCCGCCTCGCCCTCGGCTTCGCCGGCGCCCTTGTCCAGCTGCGGCGGCGGCGGCCCGATGCGGTTATCGGCTTCGGCGGCTATGCCTCGGTGCCGACGGTGCTCGCCGCCAGTCTCCTCGGCATCCCGACGGCGCTGCACGAGCAGAATGCCGTCCTCGGTCGCGGCAATCGCCTGCTCGCCGGGCGGGTGCGTCGCATCGCCACCGGCTTCGAGCGCATCGCCGGGCTGTCGGCGAAGAACGCCGGGAAGGTGGTCCGTGTGGGCATGCCGGTGCGTCCGGCCTTCGCCGGCTGGACCGGCGAGCCCTATGCGGCGCCCGCCGATGATGGGCCGATCCGGCTGCTCGTCCTCGGCGGCAGCCAGGGCGCACAGGTGTTCTCCACCCTGGTGCCGGACGCGCTGTCGCGACTGGCCCCGGACTTGCGCGCCCGTCTCGCGGTGACCCAGCAGTGCCGCCCGGAAACCCTTGAGGCCACCCGCGCCGCCTACGACCGGCTGGCGATCGCCGCCGAACTCTCCAGCTTCTTCGCCGACGTTCCCGAGCGGCTGGCGAAGGCGCATCTGGTGATCGCCCGCTCCGGCGCCTCGACGGTCGCCGAACTGGCGGTGGTCGGCCGACCCGCCATCCTGGTCCCCTATCCCTACGCCACCGACGACCATCAGACGGCAAACGCGCGCGCCCTCGCCGAGGCCGGCGCCGCCTGGCTGATGCCGCAGGCAGACCTCACCGCCGAGCGGCTGGCCGAACGGCTGAGCGCTCTCCTTGCCGATCCGCCGACTCTGCACGGCACGGCGTGCCGGGCCCGCGAGCTTGGCATCGGCGATGCTGCCGAGCGGCTTGCGGACTTGGCGCTGTCGCTGGTGCGGATCGCCGACGAGAGCTACGCGGCGCCGCTGGAGCGGAGGGGCGCGGCATGAAGGCGATCCCCCTCGACATCGGCACCATTCACTTCGTCGGCATCGGCGGCATCGGCATGAGCGGCATCGCCGAGTTGCTGCACAACCTCGGCTATCGGGTGCAGGGAACCGATCGCGCCGAGGGCGCCAACACCCGGCGCCTGCGCCAAGCGGGGGTGCCGGTGGCCATCGGTCACGACGAGAGCAATCTCGGCGAGGCCCAGGTCGTCGTCATCTCGTCGGCGATCCGGGCCGACAATCCCGAGGTGGTCGCTGCCCGCAAGCGGCTGATCCCGGTCGTCCGCCGCGCCGAGATGCTGGGCGAGCTGATGCGCCTCAAGTGGTCGATCGCCGTCGCCGGCACCCACGGCAAGACGACGACCACGTCGCTGGTCGCCTCGCTGCTGGACGCCGCCGGCCGCGACCCGACGGTGGTCAACGGCGGCATCATCAACGCCTGGGGCTCCAACGCCCGGCTCGGCTCCGGCGACTGGATGGTGGCGGAAGCGGACGAATCCGACGGCACCCTAGTCAAGCTGCCGGCGACGATCGCCATCGTCACCAACATAGACCCGGAACATCTGGACCACTACGGCACCTTCGACGCCCTCAAGGAAGCCTTCGTCACCTTCCTTTCCAACATCCCGTTCTACGGCTTCGCCACCTTGTGCATCGATCATCCGGAGGTGCAGGGGATCATTCCGCGCCTCCTCGACCGGCGCATCATCACTTACGGCTCCGGCGCCCAGGCCGACGTGCGGGCGGCGGAGATGCGTTCGACCGCCGACGGCATGCGCTTCGATGCGGTCATCACCGATCGCAAGAGCGGTCACGCCCGCACCATCGCCGATCTGTTCCTGCCGATGTTCGGCCGCCACAATGTGCAGAATGCGCTCGCCGCGCTGGCGGTGGCGCAGGCGATCGGCATCGACGACGAGACCGTTCGCCGCGCCTTCGCCGGTTTCGGCGGCGTCAATCGCCGCTTCACCAAGACCGGCGAGGTGGACGGGGTCACCATCGTCGACGACTACGGCCACCATCCCGTCGAGATCGGCGCCGTCCTCAAGGCGGCCCGCGGCATCGGCCACGGCCAGGTGATCGCCGTCGTCCAGCCGCACCGCTACTCCCGCCTGCAGAGCCTGTTCGACGGCTTTTGCGCCTGCTTCAACGATGCCGACGCGGTCATCGTCGCCGACGTGTACGCCGCCGGCGAGGACCCGATCGAAGGCATCGGCCGCGACGCGCTGGTGGAAGGTCTGCGCGCCCACGGTCATCGCCAGGTGCTGCCGCTGGCCGAGCGGGGCGATCTCGCCCGCATCGTCGCCGATCTGGCGCGGCCGGGCGACTTCGTCGTCTGTCTCGGCGCCGGCAACATCACCCAGTGGGCGCACGCCCTGCCCGAGGAGCTGGCGGAGCTGAAGGTGCGCGGGGGGGTGGGCGAATGATGGCGGCGCGGCTGTCCGCACCGGGAGCATCGGGATTGCTCGGGCGTCTGCCCCATGTGCGCGGCCGGTACGCCGAGAACGTGGCGCTGGCGCCGGTCACCTGGTTCCGCGTCGGCGGACCGGCGGAGGTGGTCTTCCGCCCGGTCGATGAAGACGACCTGGCCCAGTTCCTGGCGGCGAAGCCGGCGGATGTGCCGGTCACCGTGCTCGGCGTCGGCTCCAATCTCCTCGTTCGCGACGGCGGCGTGCCGGGGGTGGTCGTTCGCCTCGGCCGTGGCTTCGCCGGCATCGACGCTAGCGGCGCCCGCATCGTCGCCGGGGCCGGCGCCCTCGATCTCAACGTCGCGCTGACCGCCCGCGACGCCGGCATCGGCGGCCTCGAGTTCCTGAGCGGAGTGCCGGGAACCATGGGCGGGGCGCTGCGCATGAACGCCGGCGCCTACGGTCGCGAGACCAGGGATGTGGTGGTTTCCGCCCGGCTCCTGGACCGTGCGGGCAACCGCCAGCTGCTCGCCAACGCCGATCTCGGCTTCGGCTATCGCCACTGCGGCGTCGCCCGCGACGCGATCTTCGTCGAGGCGACGCTGGAGGGGGAGGCGGACGCACCAGCCACGATCGCGGCGCGGATGGCGGCGATCCGCGAGGCCCGCGAGGGATCGCAGCCGATCCGGGCGCGCACCGGCGGCAGCACCTTCGCCAATCCGGAAGCGGCGCAGGCGGCAGGCCGCAAGGCGTGGCAGCTCATCGACGACGCCGGCTGCCGGGGGCTGCGCAGGGGGGGCGCCCAGGTCTCGGAGCACCACTGCAATTTCCTCATCAACACCGGCGCCGCCACCGCCGCCGACCTGGAGGGGCTGGGCGAGGAGGTGCGGCGGCGGGTGCGCGAGACCAGCGGCGTCGACCTGCGCTGGGAGATCGAACGGATCGGCGTTCCGGCGGCGGCTCAGGGGGAGCGCCGATGACGAAGCGGGTCAGCGTCCTGATGGGCGGATGGTCGGCGGAACGGGAGGTCTCCCTCGTCTCCGGGGCGGCGGTTGCGCAAGGCCTCGTCGACGGCGGCTACCGGGTGACGACCATTGATGTGGGCCGCGACCCGCAGCGGCTGATCGAACAGCTGACGCCGAAGCCGGACGTGGTCTTCAACGCCCTGCATGGCCGCTGGGGCGAGGACGGCAGCATCCAGGGGATGCTGGACATAATGGCCATTCCCTACACCCATTCCGGCCTGCTCGCCTCGGCCCTGGCGATGCACAAGCCGCTGGCGAAGCGCATCTTCGCCGCCGCCGGCATTCCCATCGCCGAAGGCTGCATCGTCTCCCGCGATGAGCTGCTGGCCGGCGATCCGTTGCCGCTGCCCTACGTGGTCAAGCCGTTGAACGAGGGCTCCAGCGTCGGCGTCCACATCGTGCGCGACCAGGCGTCGCGGGCACCGTTCACCGAAGGCGAGTGGCCGTTCGGCCGCCAGGTGATGGTGGAGCGGTTCGTCCCCGGGCGCGAGCTGACGGTGGCGGTCATGGGCGACCGGCCGTTGGCGGTCACCGAGATCACCACCGGCCGCGGCTTCTACGACTACGACGCCAAGTATGCCCCCGGCGGCTCCCGCCACGTGATCCCGGCCGATCTCAGCCCGGCCCTGTACGATAAGACCCTCTCACTCGCCCTCGCGGCGCACCGGGCGCTCGGCTGCCGCGGCGTCTCCCGCGCCGATTTCCGCCTGGACGGCGAGCGGCTGGTGATCCTCGAGGTCAACACCCAGCCCGGCATGACGCCCACCTCCCTGGTCCCGGAGCAGGCGGCCCACGTCGGTATCCCGTTCGCCGATCTGATCGGTTGGATGGTGGAGAACGCGGAGTACGATGCATGAGTGATCCCCGTCGATCTGGCCCCCTGGCCGGTCCGCTGGCCCACCTGCCGTTTTCGCTCAAGCGCGCCCTCGTCTGGTCGCGCCGCCGCCTGTGGCTGGGGGCGGCCGTCCTCGTCGTCGGCGGCGGGGTGACGCTGGCGACCCTGGCGATGTCGCCGGAAGACGGTCGCCTGTCCGATCTCGTCGCCGACAGCTTCGCCCGTACATCGTCGGCGGCTGGGCTGACGATCGAGGAAATCCTCGTCGTCGGCCGTGGCGAGACCTCGCGGCAGGCGCTGCTCGGCGCCCTGGGCACCGGTTTCGGCGAGCCGATCCTCGCCCTCGATCTGCAGGCGGCGCGGCAGCGGGTGCTGGCCTTGCCGTGGGTGAACGGCGCCGATATCGAGCGCATCCTGCCCGACACCCTGATCGTCCGCCTGACCGAGCGGCAGCCGGTGGCGCTGTGGCAGCACCAGGGCAAGTTCACCCTGATCGACGTCTCCGGGCAGGCGATTGTCCAGGCGCCGGAGATCAATCCGCGGCGACTGCTGGTCGTCGTCGGCGACGGGGCGCCGGCGCAGACCGGGCGGCTGCTGGCCATGCTGGCGACGGAGCCCGAGCTGCAGCAGCGCATCAACGCCGCCGTTTGGGTCGGCAATCGCCGCTGGAACCTGCGTTTCGCCGACGGGATCACGGTTCTGCTGCCGGACGCCGATCCGGCCGAGGCGTTTGCGCGGCTGGCCGACTATCAGCGGACCCACGGCCTGCTCGCTCGCAACGTCGCCAGCATCGACATGCGCTTTTCCGATCGGCTGATCGTGCAGCCGCGCGAGCTCAAGGATGGCGAAAAGCCGACGGACAACGACGCATGACGATAACCGCAAGTCAGGCGATGCCGAGGGAGGAGTGGTGAGAAAAGTGAAGGCGTCTTCCCAAGCGAAGGCCCGCAACGGGCTGATCGGCGCGCTCGATATCGGTACGACGAAGGTCGCCTGCCTGATTGCCCGTTCGGTCGGCCCGCAGGGAGTCCGGGTCGTCGGCATTGGCCATCATGTCTCCGAGGGGGTTCGCAACGGCACCCTCGTCGATCTGGATGCGGCGGAGGCCAGCATCCGCGCCAGCGTCGATGCGGCGGAGCGGATGGCGGAGGACAAGATCCGCAACGTCGTCGTCAATGTGTCCACCGGCGCGCCGCGGTCGCGGCTGGTCCCGTACGAAATTTCCATCGGCGGCCATCAGATCGGCGACCACGATATCCGTCGCATCCTGGAATCGGCTGGTCTCGCCGATCAGGTCAACGGTGACAACCACGTCATCCACACCATCCCCGTCGGCTATTCCATCGACGGTGCCCGCGGCGTCCGCGATCCGCGCGGCATGTTCGGCCACCGCCTCGGCGTCAACCTGAACGTCGTCACCGCCTCGGCGGGCGCGCTGCGCAACCTCTACACCTGCGTCAGCCGCTGCCACCTGGAGATCAGCGGCAAAGTGGTCTCGCCGTTCGCGTCGGCGCTCGGCTGCCTGATCGACGACGAGAAGCAGCTGGGGGTGACGCTGATCGACATGGGCGGCGGCACCACGTCGGTCGCCGTCTACTTCGACACCGAGCTGGTGTTCACCGACATCCTTCCGGTCGGCGGCCAGCATGTGACCCGCGATCTGGCGCGCGGACTGTCGACGCCGGTCGGCCAGGCGGAGCGCATCAAGACGCTGTTCGGCAGTTGCGTGCCGTCACCCTCCGATGGTCGCCAGGTGATCGAGGTGCCGCCCATCGGCGGCGACGGCATGGCCGATTGTGCCCAGGTGCCGCGCTCGATGCTGGTCTCGATGATCCGTCCGCGGATCGAGGAAATTTTCGAGATGGTGCGCTCGCGCCTGCACGACGCCGGCTTCGACAAGGTTGCCGGGCGGCGGCTGGTGCTGACCGGCGGCGCCTGTCAGTTGCCGGGCACCAGCGATCTCGCTGGGGCGATCCTCGACAAACAGGTGCGGATCGGCCGGCCGATCCCCATCGACGGGATGCCGGAAGCGGCATCCACTCCAGCGTTCACGACCTGCACCGGCCTCCTGCGGCGCGCCGTCAGCGAGGCGGAAGAGAAGGGGCAGGCGACTTACTGTCCGTCACCGATGCCACAGGGGCGGTTCGGACGGTTCGGCCAGTGGCTGCGCGAGAACTTTTAACTTCAGACCGGTTTTTACTACGTAGCGAGCGGAGGCGTTCATGACCATCAATCTTAGCGTGCCGACCCCCAACCCCGTGCCGGAGCTCCGTCCGCGGATCACCGTCGTCGGCTGCGGTGGTGCCGGCGGCAATGCCGTCAACAACATGATCCGGGCCAAGCTGGAAGGCGTCGAATTCGCCGCCGCCAACACCGACGCGCAGGCCCTGGCGCAATCGCTGGCCGAACGGCGCATCCAGCTCGGGATGACCGTCACCCAAGGGCTCGGCGCCGGTTCGCGGCCGGACATCGGCCGGATCGCCGCCGAAGAGGCGCTGGAAGAGATCATCGAGCAGATCCGCGGCTCCAACATGGTGTTCATCGCCGCCGGCATGGGCGGCGGCACCGGCACCGGCGCCGCGCCGGTGATCGCCCGCGCCGCGCGCGAGCAGGGCATCCTCACCGTCGGCGTCGTGACCAAGCCGTTCCACTTCGAAGGTGCGCACCGCATGCGCATCGCCGATTCCGGCATCGAGGAACTGGAGCAGTTCGTCGATACCCTGATCATCATCCCCAACCAGAACCTGTTCCGCATCGCCAACGAGCGGACGACCTTCGCCGATGCCTTCAAGATGGCGGACGATGTCCTCTATTCCGGCGTCCGTGGGGTGACCGACCTGATGGTGATGCCGGGACTGATCAATCTCGATTTCGCCGACATCCGGGCGGTGATGAGCGAGATGGGCAAGGCGATGATGGGCACCGGCGATGCCACCGGCGATCGTCGCGCCCTGGACGCGGCCGAGGCGGCGATCTCCAATCCGCTCCTCGACGACATCTCCATGAAGGGCGCGAGGGGAGTGCTGATCAACATCACCGGCAGCCACGACATGACCCTGTTCGAGGTGGACGAGGCCGCCAACCGCATTCGCTCCGAGGTCGATCCCGACGCCTTCATCATCTTCGGCTCCACCTTCGACGACACGATGGACGGCCGCATCCGCGTCTCCGTCGTCGCCACCGGCATGGAGATCGCCGATGCCCTGAAGCAGCAACCGCCGAAGGTGAGTGTGGTCAGCCGGCTGAGCGAGGTCCGGCAGCAGGTGAACGTCCGCGGCCGCGAAGAGACGACCTTCCGTCCGGCGGCCGAGGGGAACGCCGCCGAAGTGGCCTACGCCGACGCCGAACTGCCGCGGGAAACGCTGCGGGTCGACGCCAACGAAAAGCGTCTGGCCGCCACCGGTACCGACGGCTCGGCGATGAGCAACGTGTTCATCGCCCCGGCGCCGGTGTCGAGGACCGACGTCGATGCGGCCACGGCCGAACTGGGCCACAACCACGGCGGTCGCGCCATGGACGATGGGTCTCGCCCCCGCATCCGGATGTCGAACCTGCTCGCCCGCATCGCCGGCACCAGCGGACCGAAGCCGGTTGCGGCTCCGGCGGCGGACATGGCGGACGACGCGGCCTTCCGCAAGGCACCGCGCCTCGGCGGTCTCTCCGCCAGTGAGCGGCTGCCGTCGTCACAGGCGGAAGAGGACCTGCTGGACATCCCGGCCTTCCTGCGCCGGCAGGCCAACTGACGCCGCCCGGGCGGAGCACGACGGGAAGCAGGCAAGCTGAAGCAAGAGGGGGCGGAGCGCAGGTTCCGCCCTCCTTCAGCTTGCTGGCGCCTTGCCGGGCCGGCGATCGGCCGTGCTATACTTGCGGCCGGCAATGGCAGGTGAAAGAAGTTCGGCATGGCGACCAGCGGACGCGGACGTAGGGCGGCAGGGGTGAAGTTGGCGGTGGCGCTGTTGGCGCTGGCCATCGCCGCCTGCAGTTCGGACAAGGACATCTACGTCGAGCGACCGGTCGACGATCTTTACAACGACGGCATGAACAAGCTGGAAGACGGCGACTACAAGAAGTCGGCCAAGCTGTTCGACGAGGTCGAACGCCAGCACCCCTACTCGCCGTGGGCGACCAAGGCGGAACTGATGTCCGCCTACGCCTACTATAAGGCGGACATGTACGACGAGGCGATCGGCGGCCTCGACCGCTACATCGAGCTGCACCCGGCAAGCCCCGACGTGGCTTACGCCTACTATCTGAAGGGCCTGGCCTACTACGAGCGGATCTCCGATATCCACCGCGACCAGGAAATGACCCGCTCGGCGAAGAAGACGTTCGAGGAACTGGTCGCTCGCTATCCCAACTCCCAGTATGCGCGCGATGCCCGGCTGAAGATCGAACTGTGTAACGACCACCTGGCCGGCAAGGAGATGACCGTCGGCCGCTACTACGAGACGCGCGGACACTATCTGGCGGCGATCAACCGCTTCCGGACGGTGATCAGCCAGTATCAGACGACGACCCACGTCCCGGAGGCGCTGTTGCGGCTCACCGAGTCCTACACCGCCGTCGGCCTCACCGACGAGGCGAGGCGCACCGCCGCCGTCCTCGGCTACAACTTTCCGGGCAGCGAGTGGTATGCCGACGCTTACAGGCTGGTCGGCGGCGCATCGGGCGCAGAGGCCGATCTTTTCTGAGGTGCACGAGGACGGATGCTCGCCTCGCTGTCGATCCGCGATGTGGTGATCATCGACCGGCTCGACCTGGAGTTTCCTGAAGGCCTGTGCGCGCTCACCGGCGAGACCGGCGCCGGCAAATCGATCCTGCTGGATGCGCTCGGCCTCGGCCTCGGCGGCCGCGGCGACCTTCGCCTGCTCCGCCACGGCGCGGCCCAGGCGACAGTCAGCGCCCGCTTCGTGGTGCCGGCGGGCCATCCGGCCCACGCGATCCTGGATGAGCACGGGCTAGCGGGTGGTGAGGCGGACGGCGAGCGCGGGGCGCTGGAGCTGCGCCGGGTGCTGGGCGGCGATGGCCGGTCGCGAGCCTTCGTCAATGACCAGGCGGTGGGCGTCGGCCTGTTGCGCCGCATCGGTGAGACGCTGGTCGAGATCCACGGCCAGTACGACAACCAGCGCCTGCTGGACCCGGCGGAGCACCGCCGGTTGCTGGACGCCTTCGCCGGACTGACGGTGGAGGTGCAGGTGACGGCGGCCGCCTGGCAGGCGTGGCAAGCGGCGCGAACGGCGCGAGCGGAGGCGGAGCAGGCGCTGATCGCCGCCCGACGCGACGAGGCCTTTCTCCGCCACGCCGTCGACGAAATCACCGAGCTGAGCCCGCAGCCGGGGGAGGAGGCGCAACTGGCGGCCCGGCGGGCGACGCTCATGCACGCCGAAAAGCTGATGCAGGCGCTGCAGGATGCCATCGGCGAACTGGAGCCGGCGACCGGGCGCAGCGTCGGCGAGGCGCTGCGGCAGGCGCTGCGCACCCTGGAACGCCATGCGGCGAAGGCGGAGGGCCGGCTCGACCCGGTCATCGCCGCCCTGGAGCGGGGGGTGTCGGAGGTGACCGATGCCGCCGACGGCCTTGCCCGCGTCGCCGGCGATGCCGATCTCGATCCCCGTCACCTGGAAGAGGTGGAGGAACGGCTGTTCGCGCTGCGGGCGCTCGCCCGCAAGCATGCGGTCGCCGCCGACGACCTGGCCGCTCTCGGCGAGGAGATGGGCGAGCGGCTGGCCTCCATCGACATTGCCGACAACCGGATCGCCGAACTCGGCCAGCGCGAGGCGGCGGCGGAGCGCGCCTACCTGGCCTCGGCGGATGTCCTCTCGCAAGAGCGGCGGCTGGCGGCCGGTCGCCTCGACGCGGCGATTGCCGGCGAGCTGGAGCCGCTGCGGCTGGGGAAGGCCAGGTTCGCCACCCGCGTCGAACCGCTTGCCGCCGGTGAGTGGGGCGCGCACGGCCAGGACCGGGTCGCCTTCGAGGTGGCGACCAATCCCGGAACCCCACCCGGCCCGCTGGCGCGCATCGCGTCGGGCGGCGAGTTGGCGCGGTTCATGCTGGCGCTGAAGGTGGTGCTGGCCGGCGCCGATCCGGTGCCGACGCTGGTTTTCGACGAGGTGGATGCCGGGGTCGGCGGTGCTGTCGCCGATGCCGTCGGCGAACGCCTCGCCCGGCTCGCCGCCCACGTGCAGGTTCTGGTCGTCACCCACTCGCCGCAGGTGGCGGCGCGCGGTCACCACCAGTGGCAGATCCGCAAGTCGACGGTTGCCGAGACGACGGCGGTCGCCGTCGCCGCCCTCGACCGCGACGGCCGCCGGGAGGAGATCGCCCGCATGCTGGCGGGGGCCGCGGTCACCGATGAGGCGCGCGCCGCTGCCCTCAGCCTGTTGCAGGGAGCGGGGGGATGAGCGGCGGCGCCGACGAGGCGGCCGCGGAAGCGGCGACGCTGCGCGCCCTCGCCATCGAGGAGCTGAGCGCCGAGCAGGCGGCAGCGGAACTGGCCGCGCTGTCGACGGAGCTGGCCGCCCACGACCTTGCCTATCATCAGGACGATGCGCCGGTCGTCGACGATGCCACATACGACGCGTTGAAGCGGCGTAACGCCCTGATCGAGGCCCGGTTCCCCGAGCTGAAGCGCCCTGATAGTCCTTCTGAACGCGTAGGTGCTTCACCTTCGTCAGGCTTTAATAAGATCGCTCACCGTCCGCATATGACCAGCCTCAATAATGCGTTTGGGGAGGCGGAAATGAGGGAAAGTGTGGCAAGCATTCGTAAGTATCTATCTGAGTTACATAGTCCGTCACTTGATCTACAAATGTTTGCCGAACCCAAGATAGATGGCCTATCTGTAGCGCTCCGGTATCGAAATGGAACGCTTATACGAGGAATAACGAGGGGGAATGGTGAGTACGGGGAAGATGTAACTGAAAATGTAAAAGCGATAAGAGATATTCCGCATCAAATTGATCTACCCGACCAAATATTAGAGGTGCGGGGGGAGGTATATATGGAACGACAAACTTTTCAACAAATGAACGAGCGACAACAGCGCGTTGGTGCCAAAGTGTTCGCAAATCCGCGTAACGCGGCAGCGGGATCGCTACGTCAGCTCGATCCCACCATAACTCAAAGTCGGCAATTGAGATTTTATGCGTTTGGCTGGGGTCGGAGCATCGAAAAAACAGGAGCTCAAACACACGCCGAGTTTCTGGACTATCTAAGTAAGCTCGGTTTCCCGGTGAACCAACGGAACCAAACGTGTGAAAGCCTTGAGGACATGATTATCTATTACAGGAGGCTCGAAGGTGAGCGGGCGGAGCTGCCATATGACCTCGACGGTGTGGTTTACAAAGTTAACCGCTTAGACTGGCAGCGACGTCTCGGTTCCGTTTCTCGCGCGCCAAGGTGGGCGTTTGCGCAGAAGTTTCCCGCCGAGCAGGCGGAGACGATCGTTCGCCGCATCCGCATCCAGGTCGGCCGCATGGGCACCCTGACCCCGGTTGCCGAGCTGGAGCCTCTGACCGTCGGCGGCGTCGTCGTCTCCCGCGCCACCCTGCATAACGAGGACGAGATCGCCCGCAAGGACGTCCGCGAGGGCGATCACGTGATCGTCCAGCGGGCGGGCGACGTCATCCCGCAGGTGGTCGCCGTTGTCGAGGCAAAGCGTCCGCCCGGCTCGGTTGCCTTCGTCTTCCCCGACCATTGTCCCGAGTGCGGTAGCCTTGCCGCCCGCGAGCCGGAGGAGGTGGCCAAGCGCTGCACCGGCGGCCTGATCTGCCCGGCGCAGGCCCTGGAGCGGCTCCGCCATTTCGTCTCCCGCGATGCCTTCGACATCGAGGGGCTGGGGGAGAAGCACCTGGCCGCCTTTCGCCGCGACGGGCTGATCGAGCGGCCGGGCGACATCTTTCGCCTGAGCGGGCGGGCGGCCGAGCTGCGTGGTCGGGAAGGGTGGGGCGATCGTTCGGTCGACAACCTGCTCGCCGCCATCGAGGCGCGGCGCCACATTCCGCTCGACCGCTTCATCTACGCGCTCGGCATCCGTCAGGTGGGCCAGGCGACGGCGAAGCGCCTCGCCCGCCATTACCGCAGCTACGAGACCTGGACGTCGGCCATGGGCCGCGCCGCCGAGAGCGATGGGGAGGCGATGGCGGAGCTCATCGGGATCGAATCCATCGGCCCGTCGGTCGCCGAGGACCTGGCGCTGTTCTTCCGCGAGCCGCACAACCGCCAGGTGCTGGCCGACCTGGACGGCGAAATCTCGATCGAGCCGGTGGCGCCGCCGGTCACCGCGTCCTCCGCCATCGCCGGCAAGACGGTCGTCTTCACCGGCACCCTGGAAGCGATGACCCGCAGCGAGGCGAAGGCGCGGGCGGAATCGCTGGGCGCCCAGGTCGCCGGCTCCGTCTCCAAGAAGACCGATTATGTCGTCGTCGGGGCCGACGCGGGCTCGAAGGCGGCGAAGGCGGCGGCGCTCGGCGTCACCGTGCTGTCGGAAGCCGCCTGGCTGCAGCTGATCGGCGACGGGTAAATGCCTCTCCGTGTTTACGCGCCGCGGCCGGCGTGGGCGTCCAGCAGCCGTCGCTCCCGTCTGGTCAGCATACGTCTTGCCACCATCCAGGCGGCGGGGGCGGCCAACACGAGGCTGAGAGCGGCGGCGCCAAAATAGAGCGACGCGGCGACCTGGAAGTCACCCAAGGTTCCCGGCAGCGCCAGGATGATGAAGATCATGAGGCCGAAGAGGGCGGCCGCGATGGGAAGGTAGGCGAGAGCGGCGACCTTCAGCATGACATCTCCTCCCGCGAGCTTTCACTGTAAGAGAAAGCCCGGGGAGCGCGGTCGGTTCCACCGCCGATCGACGGGACGGCGGTCGGATGAGATCAGCCGACCACGGCCGAGCCGGCGCAGGCCGGCACCGACGCCGCCGCGGCGCGCCGTTCGGCCAGCGCCTGACGAATGATCTGCAGCGCACTCCACGAAAACAGCGTCGCCATTATGCCGGCGACCAGCAGGTCCGGCCAGGGGGTGCCACTGCCCCAGACGCCGAGGGCGGCGATCATCACCGCGATGTTGGCGATGGCATCGTTGCGGCTGCAAAGCCAGACCGAACGCACGTTGGCATCGCCGTTGCGGAAGCGGACGAGGAGGAGAACGCTGGCGAGATTGGCGGCGAGGGCGAGGAAGGCGATCACCCCCATCACCTCGTAGCGGGGCATGCCGAGGATGAACACCTGATGGATGGTCGAGCCGAGCACCCACAGCCCCATGGCGAGCAGGCTCCATCCCTTGATCAGCGCGGCACGGGTGCGCGCGGCGATCGAGCGGCCGATGACCAGCAAGGTGAGCGAGTAGGTGGCGGTATCACCGAGGAAATCCAGCGCATCCGCCTGCAGCGCCTGCGACGACGCGGCGAGTCCGGCCAGCATCTCGACGCAGAACATGGTCAGGTTCAGGCCGATGACGATCCACAAGGCGCGCCGGAAGCCGCCGGAGGTTCCGTCGAATTTCGGCGCGGCCGGCCCACAGCAGCATCCACTCATCGTTCCCGCTCCCATTGAACATACCGTCCAGGGATCCTAATCTCTCCAGTCGCTGTAGCTTCAAGCGGAAAAAGGCGGGGGATGCCGGACGTGGGAATGGCGGGGCTATCCATCGGCGAGCTGGCGGCGCGCGGCGGCGCCAAGGTGCAGACCATTCGCTATTACGAGCAGGTGGGGCTGTTGCCGCCGCCACCGCGTAGCCAGGGCAACCAGCGACGCTACGGGGTGGACGATCTGCGTCGGCTTGCCTTCATTCGCCACGGGCGGGAGCTGGGCTTTTCGATCGCCAGCATTCGCGAGCTGCTGGAGCTCGTTGATCGACCACAGCTGCCGTGCGAACGGGCGGATGCCATCGTCGCCGGTCAACTCGGGGAGGTGGAGCGACGCATCCAGCGCCTGAACTCGCTGAAGGGTGAGCTGGAGCGGATGCTCGATGCCTGCGGCGGCGGCCGGGCGGCCGAATGCCGGATCCTGGAAGCGCTGTCCGGGATGTGAGGCCGCCGGCGGAGGCGGGGGCAAGCGGCCGGTTAGTGAAGCTTCTCTTTTAGTGAAGCTTCTGGGGGAGTTCGGCGATCGCGGCGTCGATCAGGGCATCGGCCTGCTTCGGTGTCATTTTTTCCACCAGCAGGCGTTCGCTCGCCTGCATCGCCACGTCGACGGCACGGGTGCGGACTTCGGCAATGGCCGCCGCTTCCGCCTGGGCGATCCGATCGATCGCCATCTCCTCGCGACGTCGCAGCGAGCGGTCTAACTCCGCCGCCGCGTGCTCCGTCAGCCGATCGACCTCACGGCGGGCATCGGCCAGGATCTGCTCCGCCTCGCCCGCCGCGTCCCGCTGTTTGCGCTCGTAGGTGGCGAGCAGCGCCTGTGCCTCTTCCGCCAGGCGGGCTGCCTCGTCGATCCGGCTGCGGATACGGTCGGCACGCTCATCGAGAGCGACGACGACCAGCCGATAGGCCCGCTTGCCGATGAGAGCGAGCAGAATGAAGAAGCCGATGGCGACCCAGAACTCGGCGGTGGCGTAGAACGGCTCCGACGCGTGCGCCGCGGCGGCACCGTGCTCGGCAGCGAATGCGGCCCACATCAGGATTTGCCTCCGATAACCCGGTCAACGGCGCCGGTGACGGAACGCGCATCCACCTTGCCGATCAGGCGGCCGACGACCGCTTCCGCCACCTCGACGGCGATGGCGCGGACATTGGTGAGGGCATCATCGCGCGCCCGTGCGATCCGTGCCTCGGACTCGCCGATCAGCGTCGTCAGCCGCTCGCTCAGCTCGGCGTTGCGCTCGGCCGCCTCTTCCGCCGCCCGCTCGCGGACGGTGCGGATCTGCTCCTGCGCCTTCGTCCGGGCGTCCGCCATCATCTTCTCGTAGGCGGCCACCGCGTCCTCGGCCTGCTGCTTCATGGCTTCCGCCTTGCGCAGGCTCTCGTTGATGCGGAACTCCCGTTCCTCCAGGACCTCCGCCACCTTCGGCAAGGCAACCCGCGCCATCAGCACGTAGAGAAGGACGAAGCTGATAGCGAGCCAGACGAGCTGTGGCGACCAGACGGCCGGATCGAACTGCGGCATGGGGAATTCCGTGGATCAGGCGGGGGCGGCCGCAGCCGCCCCGGAAGTGGGGCGGCTCAGACGAACAGGATGATCAGGGCGACGACCAGTGCGTACAGCGCAATGGCTTCCACCAGGGCGAACCCGACCCACATGGGCAGCTGGATCAACGGCTGTGCCGCGGGGTTGCGGGCGAGCGACGCGATCGTCGTCGAGAAGATGTTGCCGATACCGGCACCGACGCCCCCTAAGCCGACGACCGCGATACCGGCGCCGATCATCTTTGCTGCGTCGAGTTCCATGACCTGATTTCCCTCTTCACCGATTGTTATTTGAGCGGTTCGGCCGGGCATGGGCACCGGCCGCCGACGTTTCAACGACGCGGCTTAGTGCATGTGCAGTGCGTCATTGAGGTAGATGCAAGCCAGCACCGTATACACATAGGCCTGCAGAAACGCGACAAGAAACTCCAGTCCGGTCAGTCCGATCACCGCCAGCAGCGGGACCACCCCGGCGAGGCCGAGGGAGACGACAAAACCGGCGAAAACCTTCAACAGCGTGTGGCCGGCGGTCATGTTGGCGAACAGGCGCAACGACAGGCTGATCGGCCGGAAGCAGTAGGACATGATCTCCAGCGGGATCAGCAGCGGCGCCAGACCGATGGGGGTCCCGTGCGGCAGGAAGAACGACAGGAAATGCAGGCCGTGCTTGGCGAAGCCGATCACCGTGGTGCCGAGGAACACCACCACCGCCATCCCCAGGGTCACCGCGAGGTGCGACGTGAAGGTGAAGCCGTAGGGCATCATGCCCAGCATGTTGCCGACGAGGATGAAGTAGAACAGGGAGAAGATGAACGGGAAGTACGGCCGGCCCTCGCGGCCGACGTTGGTGCGGATCATGCCGCCGATGAACTCGTAGGAGAGTTCGGCGATCGATTGCACCCTCCCCGGCACCAGCGCCCGCTCCCGCACCGACATGACGAGAAACAGCGTGATCAGCGTCACCGCGATCAGCATGAACAGGGCGGAATTGGTGAAGGAAGCGTCCAGGCCGCCGATGTGCACCGGCACGATCTTGTGGATTTCGAATTGATGCAGCGGACTGGCCACCGTCTTATCCTTTTTCTTTTCCCTCGTCGGTTCCCCCGCTGCCGGCGTCGCGCCCGCCCGGGAGCCGTTCCCTATTAGCCCGTCCTTCGGGGTTGTGGAACCCCATTCCGCCGTCTTGCGCCTGGACCGTGCGGTAGACGCTCCACATGCCGGTGGCGGCGCCGACAAAGAAGAAGCCGATCAGGCCCCACGGTGCGGTATTCAACCAGGTGTCGATGCCCCAGCCGAGCAACGTCCCGCCGATCAGTCCACCGACCAGATCGGCGGCGAGCGTGAAAGCGAGGCCGTACCCCTCCTTCGCCTTGGCGCCACCCGAGGTCCTCTCGCCTCCGACCTCGCGCTTCAGACTTTTCAGCCTCGCGTCAAGGCGGGCCAACGACTCGGGATCGTCCTCACTCATCGGCAGCGGTGCGGCAGACCCCCTGATTGATCCGGTTGCAGCGCAACATGGGAACGATAGAGAGGGGGTTTTCGGGTGTCAAGGCCGACGGCCCGATGCACATCCGATGCATTGGCCGGAGGCGTTCAGCCGGCGGAACGCAGCCCGTCCGGGCGCTGCATCTCCACCGAAACCAGCTGCGAGACCCCCCGCTCGGCCATGGTCACCCCGTACAGACGGTGCATCCGGGCCATGGTCAGTCGGTGATGGGTGATGACGAGGAAGCGGGTGCGCTCCCGCCCCAGGTCTTCCAGCATGGAGCACAGCCGGTCGACGTTGGCGTCGTCGAGCGGGGCGTCCACCTCGTCCAACACGCAGATGGGCGCCTGCTTGCAGAGAAAGACGGCGAAGCGCAACGCCAGCGCGGTCAGCGCCTGTTCACCGCCGGACAGCAGCGACAGCGACTGCAGCTTCTTCCCCGGCGGGCTCGCCATCACCTCGAGACCGGTGGCGAGCGGATCGTCGGCGTCGGTCAGGGCCAGGTGGGCGTGACCGCCGCCGAACAGCCGGCCGAACAGAGCGCGAAACTGGCGGTCGACCTCGGTGAACGCGGCGAGCAGGCGCTCCCGCCCCTCCCGGTCCAGTTCGGCGACGCCCTGGCGCAGCTTGGTCGCCGCCTGCAGCAGATCCTGGCGCTGGCCGTCGAGGCGGGCGCGCTCCGTCTCCAGTTCCGTTCGTTCGTCCTCGGCGCGGAGGTTGACCGGCCCGATCAGGTCGCGCTCCCGCTTGAGGGCGTCCAGGCGACGCTCTTCGCGACCGACGTCGATCTCGCTTCCATCCGCCACCTCGGCGGCGAGGACGGCGAGTCCTTCTGGAGCGACGCTGAGCCGTTCATCGATCAAGTGCCGGAGCTGGGTCTGCGCGGTCGTCGCCTGCTCGACGGCCGCCTCGGCGCGCACCCGTTCCTCCCGCGTCTTCGCAAGGTCCGCCTCGCGGGCGCGCAGCTCTGCGTCCGCATGGTCGAGGCGACGCTCGCCGTCGGTCAGCCGGCCGGCGGCCTCGCCCGTCCGGTGCTCCGCTTGCGCGATTTCCTCGGCCAGGAGCTGACGGCGACGGGCGAGCTCCGCCGGTCGCGTCTCCAGTTCGGCGAAGCGGCTTTCGGCGGCGGCGCGCCGCTCGCTGAGTTCAGCGATCGCCTGCCAGGCCTCGTCCCGACGGGATTCCCACGCCGCGAGTTCCTCGCCCAGGATCTGCAGTCGCCGGCGGCGGCCGCCACTCTCGCGCAAGACGGTATCGAGGGCGCGGCGGCGGTCTAGACTGTCGCGGCGAGACTCGGCGACGGCGGCCCGGCAGGCCTCGCGCGCCGCCTCGTCGCCGTTGTCGGCAACCGTTTCGGCCGCCGCGTCCATGGCGGCGGCCCGCCGCGCCTCCGCATCGGCGAGATCGGCCTCGATGCCGGCACGGCTGGCGGCGAGCGCCTGGGCGCGGGCCTCGTGGCGCACGCGGGCGTCTTGCTCCTGGGCGGCGGCGCGACGGACGGCATCGAGGGCGCGCTCGCCCTCGCGCACCGCCGCACGGGCGCGCCCCACCGCCTCGCCGGCTGCACGCACCCGCTCACGGGCGCTGCGCTGCGCCCCCGCCGCGGCCGTCGCCCGCGCTTCCGCCCGTGCCAGCGCGGTCCGGGAGGCGGCCAGACGCTGTCGCTGATCCAGGCGGACGGCGGCGGCGCTCGCCTCGCCGGCCGGGCGCATCAGCCCGTCCCAACGCCAGAGATCGCCGGCGCGGCTGACCAGTCGCTGGCCGGGAGCCAGCCGCGACTGCAGGTCATCCCCCCGCTGCCGATCGGCGACCACCCCGATCTGCGCCAGCCGCCGGTCCAGCGCTGGCGGACCGGTCAGCGACGCGGACAGCGGCGCTGCTTCGGCGGGCAGCACCGGCTCATCGGCGTGCGCCGGCAGCATCCGCCAATCGGCGGGGGCATCGCCCGCCAGCGGCAGGAAGGCGTCCTCGGCCAGTGCCGCGGCGAGCGCGGCTTCCAGGCCGGCATCGACGGTGAAGGCGTCGATCAGCGGCCGGCCGCTTTGCCCATCCCCTTCCACCAGTTCGGCGAGCGCCCGCACCTCGGCGGCGAGGCCGGCGGCCTCCGTCGCCGCTGCCTGATCGAGGGCCCCGGTTTCCGCCATGTGGCCGGCGGCGCGTCCGGCCTCCTCCTCGGCGGCGGCGAGATCGGCACGGGCCGCCGTCAGCGTCGCTTCCGCCGGACCGACGCGAGCGAGGGCGGCATCCGCCTCCGGCTGCCGTCCGCTCGCGGTGGCCAGCGCGACCTCGTCGGCGACGACCGTGCGCAGGCGGCCGGTCAGGCGCTCGACCTCGCGGCGAAGCTCCTCGATCCGCCGGGTCGCCGCCGCGCGGGCCGCGTCCTTCATCGCCACCCGTTCGGTGAGCCGGGCAAGCTCCTCTTCCAGCGCACTCAGGCGTGTCTCGCCGTGGGCAACATCGGCCTCCGCCCTGCGGCGTCGCTCGTCGTCGTTGCGGCCGGCGGCGATGAGGCGTTCCCGCTCGTCCACCTGGCGGGCGACGGTGGCCGCGGCGTCCCGATGCAGGGTTTCCTGGCGGGCGACATCGGCGGCGGTCTCGCTGAGGCGCTGCCGGCAGGCATCCCGGTCGGCCTCCAGCCGCGCCGCCTCGGCCGCCAGCCCCTCGGACATGGAGATCAGCCGCTGGCGGGCGGCATCCGCGTTGGCCTTGGCCTCGCGCAGCGACGGCATCGCCGCGACCGCCTCCTGCCGGGCCGCCTCGGCGGCGCCGGCCGCGGTACCGGCGGTGGTGATCGCCACGTCGGCGGCGGCGAGGCGGGCGGCGGCGCGCTCCGAGGCGTTGGCGGCCTGCCGCCAACGCCGCCCGAGGACACAGGTTTCGGTCGTTCTGATCTGCTCCGAGACCTGCCGATAGCGGGCGGCCTGCTTCGATTGCCGTGCCAGGCTCTGCGCCTGCACCGCCAGCGTCGCCAGCACGTCCTCGACCCGCAGCAGGTTGTCCTCGGCCGCCTTCAGCCGCTGCTCCGCCTCCTGCCGACGGCCATGCAGGCCGCTGATGCCCGCCGCCTCCTCGAGGAGGGCGCGCCGCTCCAGGGGCTTGGCGGCGATCAGCGCCGCCACCTGTCCTTGCGTCACCATCGCCGCCGAGCGGGCACCGGTGGCGGCGTCAGCGAACAGGAGCTGGACGTCGCGCGCCCGGACCTCGCGTCCGTTCACCCGATAGGTGGAGCCGCGGCCGCGATCGATCCGCCGCGTCACCTGCAGCAGATCGAGGCCCGCCCACGCCGGCGGCGCGCCGCCCTGGCTGGTGTCCAGGTCGATGGTCACCTCCGCCACGTTGCGGGACGCCCGTGTGCCAGCGCCGGCGAAAATCACATCATCCATATCGCCGCCGCGCAGGGTCCGCGCCGACGACTCGCCCATCACCCAGCGCAACGCTTCGATCAGATTGGACTTGCCGCAGCCGTTGGGTCCGACGATGCCGGTCAGCCCGGCCTCGATGCTGACCTCTGTCGGCTCGGCGAACGACTTGAAGCCGGAGAGTTTGAGCCGTGAAAGCTGCAGCACCGGATCCGGCAGTCCCCGTTAAGGCGTCTTCGGCATCGCCGCATTGATCGCCGCTTCGAATTCCTCGAAGGAGCGGACGGCGGGCAGTCGCTTGCCGTTGACGACGAAGGTCGGCGTGGCGTCGACGCCATACTGGCTTTGCCCCTCTTCGGCGCGCTTCTGGATGCCTTGCATCAGCGCCTGATTGTTCAGGCACGCATTGAAGTCCTCGGCGGACAACCCGGCGAGCTGGGCGCGAAGCTGCAATTCGGCCAGCAGATCCTTGCTGCGGGCCCAGGTCTGCTGGTCGGTGAACAGCATGTCGATGAAGCCGAAGTAGCGGTCAGGCGGAACGCAGCGGGCGACGATCGCCGCCGCCATCGCCCGCGGCTCCAGCGGAAAATCCCGCACGATGTAGCGAACCTTGCCGGTGTCGATGAACGTCGACTTGATCTTGCCGAAGATCTCGCGATGGAAGTCGGCGCAGTGGGGGCAGGTCAGGGACGAGAATTCGATGACGGTGACCGGCGCGTCGGCCGACCCGAGGCTGCGCTCGGCGAGCGCTTGCTCGGTCGACACCGCCGCCGTCGCTCCGTGCGGCGCCCAGACCAGCACCAGGGCGATCAAACACCAAAAAACTGTTCTCATATATCTCTCGACCACAAGATGTTGATGACTATAGGAGCTTGTCGACACCCGGACAAGCGTCGGCCGGCGGTTCCGGCCGATCGGCATCCCCGGCATCGGCGGCGAGGCGGCGGCCAAGCCGCGCCAGAGCGTGTCGCAGCCGGTCGTCCTCGATCCCGGCGAGCACGGCGGCGTCGAAACCCGCACCAGCGCTGGCTTCCGCGGCCTCGGAGGTGTGGGACGGGGGCGAAGCTGGGGCGGGAGGGTGGGGCGGCGACGCTGGCGGCCGTGCCGGCGACCGCGGCGGCAGCGGGGCCTGCAGCACCTTCAGTCGGGCGACCGCCGGATAGCCGAGATGGACATTGATTCGGTCGATCAGGCGGCGGGCGTCGTGCTGCACTTCGAGTGCGGCGCCACCCGGGGCGACCCGCAGGTGCAAGGTTCCGCCGCTGCGCTGCTTCGGCGGAAACACCAGCCGATCGAGGCAACTGACGGCGGCGAGGCGATCGCCGGCGATCGTCGCCCAGTCGAGCATCAGATCCGCCGCCAGCAGCCGCTGGGTGCCGATCAGGGGCGCCGTCAAGCGGTCGACCGTCTCGGCGAGCGCCCGCAGCCCCCGGGAGCGGGCGCTCCTGGTCGATGGCGATGAGGCAGCCGATGTCCCTGCCATTGCTCTGGCTCCCACTGCCGGGTCAAGGCACGATCGTCGCGAGATCGTAGCGACTGGCGCCCGGGCGCGACACTCGTTGGTGGCGATGGAAAGCACAATCGACGCAAATGTGAAGGGGAATCACCTGGTTCGTCGCCTGCTCGCCTGGTACGACCGCCATGGCCGGCCGCATCTGCCGTGGCGAGCCGCCGCCGGGGAGCCGATCGATCCCTACCGGGTCTGGATCAGCGAAATCATGCTGCAGCAGACGACGGTGGCGACGGTGATCCCCTACTTCGAGGCCTTCGTGACCCGATGGCCGGGGGTGCACGCGCTGGCGGCGGCACCCCTCGACGACGTGCTGCACGCTTGGGCTGGCCTCGGCTACTACGCCCGCGCCCGCCATCTGCATGGCGCGGCGGCGATCCTCGTCCGCGAGCACGGCGGCCGGTTTCCGCAGACGGTCGAGGGCCTGCGCCGGCTGCCGGGATTCGGCGCCTACACGGCGGCGGCGGTGGCGGCAATCGCCTTCGGCGCGCGGGCGACGCCCGTCGACGGCAACGTCGTGCGGGTGCTGGCCCGCGTCTTCCGCATCGAGACGCCGCTGCCGGCGGCCAGACGGGCGATCGAGGCGGTCGCCGCGGGGCTGGCGCCGGCGGAGCGGCCCGGCGATTTCGCGCAAGCGCTGATGGATCTCGGCGCCACCGTCTGCCTGCCCCGGCGTCCCCGCTGCCTGGTCTGTCCGTGGCAGGGTGCTTGCGCCGCCCATGCGGCCGGAATCGCCGAATCGCTGCCGGTGAAGCCGGCGGCGTGCGAGCGGCCGCGTCGACACGGCGTCGCCTTCTGGGCGGAGCGTCCGGACGGGGCGGTGCTGTTCCGGCGACGGCCACCGCAAGGACTGCTCGGCGGCCTGATGGAGGTGCCGTCCACCCCTTGGCGGGCCGAACCCTGGGCGCTGGAGGACGCCATCCGGGAATCGCCGCCGGCGTTATCCGGCCCGTTCGTCTCCTGGCGGCCGCTGGACGGCGCGGTCGAGCACGTGTTCACCCACTTCGCGCTGCGGCTCTCGGTGGTGCGGGCGGCGGTGCCGGCGGGCGCCGCGACGCCGGGGACCGAAGGCGGCCGCTGGATCGCGCCGGACGCCATGGCGTCGTTGGCGCTGCCGACCCTGATGCGAAAGGTGGTGCGGCTGGCCCGCGGTGGCGCCGACGGCGCCTGAGGACGGCTAGCTGTCGTAGGCGACCAGCGACGTGAACGGCACGTCCAGGCCCTTGCGGCCGTTGAGAAAGGTGAGCTCGATGATCGCTGCCCCACCCACCACGTCGGCGCCGACGCTGCGCAGGAGATTGATCGCCGCCGCCATGGTGCCGCCGGTGGCGAGCAGATCGTCGAGGACGACGACCCGCTGGCCGGCGGCGACGGCGTCCGCCTGCACCTCGATGGTGTCGGTGCCGTATTCGAGGGCGTATTGGTAGGGGATCGTCGGCCCTGGCAGCTTGCCGCGCTTGCGCACCATGACGAAGCCGAGGCCCAGTTTGAGGGCGAGGGGGGCGGCGACCAGGAAGCCGCGGGATTCGATGCCGGCGAGCAGATCCGGCTGTTGTCGGCTGACGCTCTTCGCCAACCGCCCCATCGCCACCGACCAGGCGTCAGCGTGGGCGAGCAGGGTGGAGATGTCGTAGAACAGGATTCCCGGCTTGGGAAAATCGGCGATGCTGCGGATGTGGTTCTTGATGTCCATTGGCTTTGGCTCGGCGGCAAGGGGCAGGCAATTGGTGGGCGGACGATTGGTAGACGGGCGATCAGGGCGCCAAGCTAGCGGCTCGCGGGGGTGCCGGCAACGCATGGCTTCGGCCGTCGGCGTCCTGCTGATCGCTTTCCTCTTCGCCGGGTCGCCGGCGGCATCGGATCCGGAGCCAACTCCCGGGTCTTCTCCCGGTAGTCCGATGGCGCCCGTCGCCGGCCGCTTCTTCACCCTCGGCGCCACCAGCGGCGATCCGTTGGCGGAGATGGGAGGCCGCGCCATCTGCCGGTTATTAATGCGCCTCGCCGGCGAGGCGTCGCTGTCGCGTGCCGAGAGCACGCGCTGTTCGCTCGCGCTGGCCGGCAGCGCCGGCGAGACGCTCAATCAGCTTGCTGGCGGCCGGCTCGCCTTCGCCATCGTTCCGGCGGCGCTGGCCGCGGTCGCTTACCAAGGGGGGGCGCCCGGCTCGCTCCGGCCGTTTCCCGAGGTGCGCGCGGTGTTGGCGCTGGGAGACGAGCCGCTGCACCTGGTCGTCGCCCGGAACTCCGGCATCACCTCGTTCGCCGATCTGCGCGGCCGCCGGGTCAACCTCGGTCCGCCGCAATCGCCGGAACGGACGCTGATGGAGGCGCTGCTGGCCTACTACCAAATCCGTCATGAAGACCTGGCGGCGGCGACCGAGCTGGCGCCGGGACGGGTGGCGGCGACCGTCTGTGCCGGCGATCTGGATGCCTTCGGCCTGGTGGCCGGCGGCCCGGCGGTGGCGGTCGCCCGCGCGACGGACGAATGCGGCGCCCGGCTGATTCCGATCCCGCGCGAGGCGGTGGCGGCGGTCGTCGCCACGGTTCCCGGGACGACGCCGACGACCATCGACAAGGGCGCTTTCGCCACGACCAGCGGGCCGGTGCCGAGCCTGGGGGTGGTGTCGCTGCTGGCGACCTCGGCGAACCAGGACGAAGACGATGTCTACGCCCTCACCCGGACCGTCATCGAGCACCTGAACGAGATCCGGGGCTACCATCCAGCGCTGGCCGATCTGGCCCCGGAGCGGATGGTTCGCGACGGCATCCTGGTGCCGTTGCATCCCGGTGCCGTGCGTTACTTCCGCGAGCGGGGATGGATCACCGGCGGCTGAGTGGCGGCTGATTGGGGGCCGATCCGGCGCCAGATCAGGGCGCCAAACCTCACTGCCTGGAGAGATCGCCCCAGACGCTGTATTGCTTGCGGAAGGCCGACAGCGACGCCCAGGTCCGGCGGAATTCGGCGTCGCGGCTGGCCAGTTCCTCGACGATCTGCGTCCAGTTCCGCTGCAGCTCGTCGCGGACCGGTGACGGCCAGCGGCGGAACTGCACCCCCGCCGCGTGCAGATCCTGCAGCGCCTGGTACTGCATCGCCGCACCTTCGGCGAGGGAGAAGCTGACGTTGTCGCCGCAGACGGTCTCGATCAGCACCCGTTGGGACGACTTCAACGCCCGCCACTTGCCCAGGTTGACCAGGAGAAGGACCGCCGACGGCGATTGTTGCCAGCCGGGGAAGTAGTAGAACTTCAAGCGATTCTGCAAGCCGACGTAAACGTCCTGGGCGGGGGCGGAAAACGCAACCGCATCGATGGTGCCGGAGTCGAGGATGGCGTCGACCTGCGTCAGGTCGAGCCGGCGCGTCTTTACGCCGAGCCGCTCCAGGGCGCGGGCACCCAGGCCACCGACGGCCATGTTGAGGCCGCGCAGATCGGCGCTGATCTCGACCTCCTTGCGGAACCAGCCGGCTGCGGACGCCGGCAGCATGCCGCAGACGAGGGCGTGGGTCCCGTTGGCTTCGCCGATCTTGTCGAGGATCTCGCGGCCGCCTCCGAAGTCGATCCAGGCGAGAAATTCCGCCGCGTCCGGGCCGAACGGCACCCCGCCGAAGATATGCAGGGCGGTGATGTCGTTCCCCAGCAATGCCGGCGGCACGAACCCGGCGTCGATGGCGCCCGACGCCACTGCATCCAGGAGATCCTGGGTCGGGACGAGAACGCCCGGCTCATAAAGCTGGATCTCGATCTGGCCGCGGGAGGACTCGCTGACCAGCTTGTCGAAGCGCCGTCCCAGGCTGCCCGCCAGCGGCATATTGCTGGACACGGCGCTCGCCATCTTCATCTCGACGTCGGGCCGCGGCAGCAGCAGTCGCGGCAGTTCGCGCGCCACCTCGGCCGGTGGCGACGGTGGAGCCGCCGACAGCGGGGCTCCCTTCGGGTGAAGCCGCGGCGCGATGACGGTGGCGCCGATGACGATGCCGATGACGGCGCCGATGATGCCGCCGATGATGCCCCTGCGCATGCTGACTCCGATGCCGACCCGGTTTCGCTTGCTGGTGGCGCCTGGCGTCCCATCCATGGGGCGAACGCTATAGCAGCCCCGATGGCGGTACAAGGGCGGCTCCGGATTTCCGCCGCGACGATGCCACCAGAAGGCGGCCGCCGGTGGACGGTCGCCGCGTCTGGACGGCCGCCGGGGTTATCGCCGAGAATGCCGCGGGGGCCGGCTCGCACGGGTTTTGCAGCGTTGCCGAATATTTGACGAAACGTCGGCGGAGCGGCAGCGGAGGCGCGGGTGCAGACGACGGAGAATTTCTGGGTCTTCGGTTACGGCTCGTTGATGTGGCAGCCGGGGTTTGCCTTCGACGAGGCCCGGCCGGCGCTGCTGCAGGGTTACCACCGCGCCTTCTGCATCTATTCCCATCACTACCGCGGCACGCCGGCCGAGCCGGGGCTGGTGCTGGGCCTGGCACCGGGAGGGTCGTGCCGCGGGCTGGCGTTCCGCGTCCCCGGCGGGGAGGCCGAGCGTGTCCGCGCCTACCTCGATGAACGGGAGCTGGTGGGCTACGCTTACCTGGCGCGCACGCTTTCCGTCCTCGTCGACGATGGCGGCGGGGGGATGGAGGTCGCCGCCTACACCTTCATCGCCGATGCCGACCATCCCCAGTTCGCCGGCCATCTCGCCACCGAGACGGCGGCCGAGATCATCATGCGGGCCGCGGGCATCGCCGGCCTCAACCGCGATTACCTGATCAACACGGTGCGGCGTCTGGAGCGAGAGGGCATTTCGGATGCTCACCTGCACGGCCTCTTGCGCCGAATCGAATACCTGACCGGCGTCATCGAGGCCGGCGGTGGCATCTGAGGACGCTGTTCTTTGTTTCGCTGCCGATCTTTGGTTGCGTCAGAGGTGGAGTGATCGCTAATCTAATTAGTCGCAAGAGCAAGAGAAAGAACGGGAGTTCTGAGGAGAACGGGTTGCAGGCGCAACCACGCAGGCCTACGGGGTGATCGGGGTCGCGGGTGGCAGGGGAGGCCGGCAGAGGAGGCGACGAGGTCGGCGGCGGCGTTCGCCGGGTGGATGTGGCCCCGATGACGGGGTGCGCCTACGGGTGTGCGAGATGGCGAACCTGATCACGTTCGTGCGATTATTGCTGGTGTTCGTGCTGGTCGCGCTTGCCTACTGGGCGCCGGCACCCTGGCAGTTGATCAACGCGCCGCTTCTGCTGCTGATCATCGCCCTTGACGGTGTCGATGGCTGGGTCGCCCGCCGGCGGGGCGAGGCGACCGTCTTCGGCTCCATCTTCGATATCGCCGTCGATCGCATCGTCGAAAGCGTGCTGTGGATCGTCCTCGGCAATCTCGGCCTGATCCCCATCTGGGTGGCGATCGTCTTCATCGTCCGCGGGGCGATCGTCGATTCCATCCGCTACACCGCCATCGCCCGCGGCGAAACGGCGTTCGGCATGCTCCGCACACCGTGGGCGAAGATGCTCGTCGGCGGCCGCACCATGCGCGGCCTGTACGGCGCGGTCAAAGCCCTGACCTTCGCCTGGGTGCTGTTCCTGCAGCCGATGCCCGCCCTTGCCCCGGCCTGGTGGGCGACGTGGTCGCCGGTTCTCGGCCAGCTCACCCTGGCGTTCGTCTGGATTTCGGTCGCCTTCTGCCTGGTGCGGGGTCTGCCGGTGGTCATCGAGTTCCTCGCCGACGAGCGCGTGTTCCGCCGCGAAGGGGTTCCGGCGGAAAACACCTAAGTGGCGGATACACCCGATAGATCGCCAGCCTGGTTGCGCCGGGGGCGGCGAATCCGCGGTCGCAGAGGGCGACACTTTTTCCCGTCATGACTGTGACAGCCGCAACAGTCTCTTAATCTCCGATCGGCTATCACTGGAGTGCAGCTTTCGGCCACCGCCGTGCGCCTGTCGCATGGGTGGCGACGGCGGGTGCCGGCAACAACGGGGATGATGAGGCGATGAGAAGCGGATCGACGGGCTGTTCGCGACGGGACATGCTGACGGCGATGGTGGTCGTGGGTGCGACCGCCGCCGCGGTTCCCGGCCGCGCCGAGACAACGACCGCCGCCGCGAGCACAGCACCGCGGTGCACGCCCGATCTCGGGGTGCGCGGCATGAGCCTGCCGTCCTGGTGGAGCGGCACCTATCACAGCGAGCGCTTCACCGAAAGCCTGGCCTCCCTCCGCCGGCTGGGCTTCAACGCGGTCGCCATCATCCCCAACCTGTTCCTGAAATCCGCCGACGCGTCGCAGATCTATGCGTCGGAGCAGTCGGAGAGCGTCGAGAGCGTCGCCCACGCGGCGCAGCTGGCGGGCGAGCAGGGCCTGCGGGTGATGATCAAGCCGCACCTGAGCGTCCAGGGTTTCACCCAGCCGCCGCAGGCGATCAATCCCTCCGATCGGGAGGCGTTCTTCGAGAACTATCGGGCTTATATCCGCCGTTACGCCGAGCTGGCCCAGTCCACCCGCGCTTACCAGTTCGCCATTGGCGCCGAACTGTCCCAGCTCACCGGTGCCGGCGAGCGCGACCAGTGGCTGCGCGTCATCGACGACGCCCGGCGCTACTATCACGGTCCCCTCGTCTATGCCGCCAACTGGGGCGAGGACCAGACCGTCTCCTTCTGGGATGCGGTCGATTACATCGGCATCGACATGTACGCGCCGATGGCGATCGCCACCCGGCCGACCGCCAGCGCGGCGCCGATCACGCCTGAGGCCATCATCGAGCGCTGGACGAAGGCACCCGCCGTCCCCGACGGCGAAGGCGTCTACGGCCGCTCCGCCTACATCGACCTGTTTCGGGAGATGGCGGCCAAGCACGGCAAGCGGATCCTGTTCACCGAGATCGGCGTCCGCAGCGTCGAGGGTGCGCTCGCCCGGCCGTGGGACTACGAGAAGAGCTACACCTTTGCCGACTTCAACGTGCAGACGGCCTTCTACGAGGCGCTGATGCAGATCGCGTGTGAGCAGAACGACGGCTGGCTGGCCGGCATGTACCTGTGGGGCTGGCGGGTCGATGCGCAGCCCACCGGCAAGGACTGGATCGCCGACTTCTCCATCGAGAACAAGCCCGCCGCCGGCGTCGTCAAACGCTTCTTCGGCGGCTAGAGCATTCTCGGATTGAGTGGAATCGCTGAGAGGGATTCCCGAGGTGCCAAATGTGTGATTCTCTTTGTCAGGATCCACAAGATGCGGTGTCGAAGGATGTGGCGGCGGGGGCGGAGCTACGCGCAGGACCTGCGCAGCCGGGTGCTGGCGGCGGTCGATGGCGGGATGGCGGTGCGGCAGGCGGCGCCGCTGTTTCGGGTGAGCGTTTCGTATATCTACAAGGCCCTGATCCGCAGGCGGGCGACCGGCGACAGCGGCGCCAACCGGAACCGCGGGCATCGACCGCGCAAGCTGTCTGCGCGCCAGGAGTTGGCGCTTGCCGCCCGCATCCGGGCGGAGCCGGACATCACGCTGGCCCGCCTGCAGGACTGGCTCGGTGACCGGCACGGCGTCCGGCTGAGCAATGGCGGCCTGTGGGCGGCGGTGAAGCGGCTCGGCTTCACGTTCAAAAAAAACACTGCTGGCGAGCGAACAGGAACGGCCGGACGTTGCCGCGCGCAGGGCTGGGTGGAACGCGGCCCGGCCGTTCATTGATCCCGAGCGCCTGGTCTTCATCGATGAAACGGGCGTCAATACCAAGATGACCCGCCTCTACGGGCGTGCCCGCCGCGGCGAGCGGGTGAAGGGGGCGGCGCCGTTCGGGCACTGGAAAACCATGACCTTCGTCGCCGCCCTCAGGCTCGACGGCATCACGGCTCCCTGGCTGCTCGACGGCGCCATGGGCGGCGACGCCTTCCGGACTTACGTCGAGCGCGTCCTCGCACCCACGCTCAAGCCTGGCGACATCGTCGTCATGGACAACCTGCCGGCGCATAAGATCACGGCTGTCCGCGAGGCCTTTGCCCGAGCCGGTGCGCAGGTCTTCTACCTGCCGCCCTATTCGCCGGATATGAACCCGATCGAGCTCGCCTTCAGCAAACTGAAGGCGCTCCTCCGCCACAACCCGGCCCGCACCATCGACGCCCTATGGCAACGGCTCGGCACCATCCTCGACACCTTCACCGCCACCGAATGCGCCAACTTCTTCCGCCACGCCAAATATCAACACTCAATGTGAAAATGCTCTAAGCCGCTTTGTACACGCGGATGCCTTCAGCGCATTGCCAATAGCAACTTATCGACCCGTCGCGAACGCTTGGCGCGGCCTTGAGCACCTGGACATCTGCGCTTTCTGGGAATGACACGTCGAGCGTTTTGCCAGGGAGCGGACCTTTCCGAATCAACCTGCCATTAATCCAACAACCGACGCGTCAGATGTAGAACTTGAACGGTAACGGCGCCTTGGGACCGGCGGGCCCAGCGGTCAGGATCTCCCCGACTAGGTCCGCGAACCGCAACGTGACCGGAAGTCCGTCCGAAAAGCCGGCGTTATTGAAGTTCAGCTTCGTAAGCGCCATCAGATCACAGAGGACTTGCTCGATATCCGCATCACCCCTGGCGATCTCGACCGTCAAAGGATTGGGGACCTCGCGACCAGGATAGGTGTCGAGCCGCGGGATGAAGCCTGACGTCCAGAGATAAGCTATCCGGCCCGACGTGGAGATCATCGCCGTTCCCCTCAGGACCGGCTTACTCCCGAAACGGAATAGCTTGACCTCGTTCTGGCGTTTGATTCGCACACCGACGAGCTTGGTCCCGTCCGGGACAGTGCTTGAGAACCCGGCCCACTCCTGGGCATCGAACCAAGTCCGACCGTGGATAAACAGTTCTTGCGGCGGGCGACCATGTATGCCGTCGTAGGCCCCGACGATCAGGGTCATCAGTTCGGCCGCTTGGTCGTGATCGAGGTGAAAAGACTTCTCTGTCTCCGAATACCAAGGCCCGACCGCGCCCTTGAACACCACGCCTTCGCCGGTGGAGAGAAACATCTGCGCTCCACAGCAGGCGTTGTCGCGACCCTTCGCATTTTCGATGCGCTTAAAGACCAGTCCCACGTAGCACACGCCCTCGCGGATCTCTGCGACGTGCCAGGGCCTGCCTCCAGCCTTGTAGAAGCTCGTGGTTGACAGGTTCCACGCAACCGATGCGGGGTCTTGCAAGGACCTCCGACTCCCCTCCTCGAACTCGTCGGGCACCAGGGTGGATTCCCGCACGACTTGGATCACCTCGTTCGTATCGAGGACACGAGCCTTGAGCTGGTTGTGGAAGTTCAGCTCATACTCATAGATGGCTGCCGCCTCGATCTCTTCTTGGAACAGGGACCCATTCCTGAGGATGGATTTCGCGCCCTTCCGGCCGATCGTCGAGGTCGAACTCTCGCGCTGGTCGCGGGGGACGAAAGACTTTGGACGGCCGAAGCGAAAAGTCTCCTCGGGCACGATCGCGAACCATAACTGAGGCCGGGCCTCCTCCTCACGAAGAAACTTGCGCAAGGCATCGGCATAGACGCCAACGGCCTGGAAGATCGCTTCATGCCGATCCGCGATCCGGATGCGGCGGCTCAGTTCGTCTCCGCCGATCAGGCAGGTGACAAAGGGCTTCGCGGGCCAGGGCACGCCGAAGACGGCCTGGAAACCAGGCCACATCATCTTGTTGGCGTCCTTGCCCTTCTCCGGCGCGGCGATGGGCGAACCCAGCGCCCGCACCCAGTGCTCGTATCTCGCGATGCCCTGGGGGTCCCGATCACGCCCACGTCCATGCGCGCTGGATTTTGGTTTGAAGCGGGCGGCCCGAACAGGAAGAGGCCGTCCTTCGGGTGCTCGGCGGTCTGGCCGAAGCCGAAGGCGAGCGCCGGCTCTGGTACATGAACGAGCCGCCAATCGCTCACTCGGCTGCCTCCAGGTCCAGCCCGTCTGAGTCAAGCTCGTCCGGGGACTCGACCTCCACCTCGTCGTCCTCAGGCTCGTCGGGATCGTCAGGCTCGTTCGTGACCTTCAGGTCGTCTGGCATGCGACGGGTCGCGGTCAGCTCAAGGAGCTTGCCGTCAAGTGCGAGGGTCTCGGTCCCGTCGAGCGGTACGATGATCTCGTCTTCGCCGTTCGCGAGAAAGGCACAAAACGCCTGCTGGAGTTGGCGCCACTGCGGATTCCACCAGTTCTTGCAGAACCGGCGGCGAATGGCCGAGGTTCGTTTGGGATCAGCGATTGCGTCCAGTCCGTTCTCGGAGAAGCAGACGTAGGGTTTGAAGCGGACGAGGGCCGGCGGCCCTAGTACGACGCTAACCTTCATGGCGAGATGCCAAAGCACCTTGTTGCGCGCGCTACGGCCGACGACGTTCTTGTAGGTCCTACAACCCGCCGCATCGACATAGCACACCTTGTTGTTAGGGATCATGCCGTCGGGGAAGTAGAAGCTCGGCGCCGATGAGGTCTCGAAGCACCTGAGTCCGCGCGCCTCAAGATATCGCTCAATGTGCCTGCGCAAGAGATGCGTCGTTACGTTGCGAGCATCGTCCTTGCGAGGTGCCGTGACCTCTGTGACGGAGCCCTCAAGGGAAGGCGATCATGGGAACGACAGCTCGAATGCGGACGCTGAAGGCTGGCGGCAAACTCGCCTGAAAGGAGTGCGTGTCCGCAAATGTGAGGATTAGCCGGTTGAACATCGCGTGAGGGACGCCAGTGTCCTTAAGGGCCGGCCTGATCTTAGTGTTGTCGCCCCCGTACTCGTAGAACGTGATGCACCGGGGCAGGCGACGCACCGTAAGTAGGTTGGTCAGGAGCGGTTCGGGCGCTTCCTCGACGGCAGTGGCCGTTCGAAGCATCGTGGCGCGCCACATCTCGAACTCGACTGTGAGATCCCCGAGAGTCTCGGCACGTTCCCTGCGTCTAGCGTGTCTAGAAGCTCGACCAGCTTGGTACCCCATCCCGCCGTGAAGTCGACCGCGTTAAGCGTATGCACCTGGATCGGGAAATCACCGAACGGAGTGTCATCAATCCGGACCGGGATGATAAAGGCAGGGTCCTGCAAGGTTTTCCGCATGGTATCGGCGACGGACAGCTCATTGCGCACTCCCGTCCTGCCAGGGTCGACGCTCTTCCGGGACACCACGTAGATCACCTTGATGGCATGGTACCGAAGAGCATCTTCGATCGTGCTCCAAAACGGAGTGCCGCCCTTGAGTCCGAACATATCCGCCCAGACCCGGTAGCCATGGCCAGTCAGACGGGTCCCGAGCCAGCGGACGAAGTCGTTGTCGTCCGGCGTAGCGTGGCTGATGAATATCGTCTCACGATCCATGAGGGAACGGCGTAGCAGAAGGGCTGCGGGGAGGAGTAGCGCCGACCACTCTACCTCACCCAAGCGCGCGGCAGAACTCCTTGTTGTGTTCCACACGGGACAAGAGAAATGTCGAGATTGGGACATCACGTCCGAGATTGGCCCACCCGCGATCGCCGCGTTCGCGGGTGAGGGGCGGCGACGAGGCCGTAGCCACGCCCGTGCCGTCCCGCCGCCATCCAACCGTTGCCATCCACATCGGCCACGCCTTTTCGATAGGTGGGGGTCGGCTAAGTTTGCGGGGCCATTTCTTTCGTCTGCGACTCGTTCTGCGCCGCGTTCATCGCCCGCAGCGCATTCTTGTTCAGCTTGCCGACGCTCGTCCTCGGCAGGGCGTCGACCAACTCCAGGTGATCCGGCACCGCGTACGGGGACAGGATGCCCCGGTCGGCGAAGGATTTGAGATGCCTCTTCAGCTCCGCTTCGGCACCGTCCGCAGGTTCGCCCGAGCGGAGAACGACATACGCCCAGGGACGCTCGCCCCATCTTTGATCGGGAACGCCGATCACTGCCGCCTCCGCCACCTTCGCATGCTGCATGAGAAGATCCTCGATCTCCAGTGAGGAGATCCATTCGCCACCACTCTTGATGACGTCCTTGATCCGGTCGGTGATCTTCAGGTAGCCGTCCTCATTGATGACGCCGATGTCGCCGGTGTGCAGCCAGCCGCCCTCCCACAGGGTTGCGGAGTTGCGCGGGTCACGCAGATAGCCTTGGGTCAGCCACGGGGCGCGCACGACGACCTCGCCCTGTGACTTGCCGTCGTGGGCAACATCGTTCATCGCCGCGTCGACGATGCGCAGTTGGACGAGGGGAAGCGGTCGACCGGTCATGCACCGCACCTCGACCTGTGTTGCCACGTCCCAAGCCCGCATGTGGGGCTTGAGCTGGGCTAAGGTGAGCAAGGGGCAGGTCTCGGACATGCCGTAGGCGGTAAAGGCGTCGATACCCCGATCCACCGCCTGTCTGGCCAGCGCTTGCGGCATCGCCGAGCCGCCGATCACCACCTTCCACCGCGAAAGATCGACCTCCTTGCTCTTGGGACTGGCCAGCAGCATCTGTAGGATCGCCGGCACGCAGTGGGAGAAGGTCACGCCTTCCCGTTCGATCAGTTCCAGCAGCACTTCGGGCACGTACCGGCCGGGATAGACCTGTTTCACGCCCAAGGTGGTGGCATGGTAGGGAAAGGCCCAGGCATGCACATGGAACATGGGCGTGATTGGCATATACACGTCGTCGCCGTTGAAGCGGCCCTGTCCCGATCCGCCGAGGGCGGCGCGGGCACCGAAGGTGTGCAAGACGAGTTGCCGATGGCTGAAGTAGACGCCCTTGGGCAGGCCGGTGGTGCCCGTCGTATAGAACGTCGTGGCCCGCGTATCCTCGGAGAGTTCCGGGAACTCGAATTCGGGATCGCCGCTCCTCAGCAAATCCTCGTACTCGCCATCGATGACGAGGGACGTTTCGGGAGGCCGACCGGTGTCGTCCAGGAGGATGAACGTCTTCACCGGCTCGATGCGGTCTCTCAACTCCGCCAGCAGGGGAAGAAACTCGCTGTTCACCAGGATGACGTCATCCCTGGCATGGTTGATCGTGTAGAGGATCTGCTCGGGGGACAGGCGGACGTTCACCGTATGGAGAACAGCCCCCAGCATCGGGACGGCAAAGTAGCACTCGAGATAGCGGTGCGAGTCCCAATCCATCACCGCGACGGTGTCGCCTTCGCGGACGCCGAGACTACGGAGCCGTGAGGCGAGGCGCGCCACCCGCTCCCGCAGATCGCCATAGGTCATCCGTTTCCGGTCGGCGTAGACGATCTCCTGATCGCTGGCGAGAGTCACCCCGGTTTCCAGCAAGCTTTTGATCAGTAATGGATATCCGTATGCCGAAGGGTTCCCTTCGATGGTGTTTACAACCATTTGGACATTCCTCCCCCTACCGCGCCCGCTCTCGCTCTCCGCGAGCGCCGGATGAAGAGAGTGCGCCGCCGGCGTTTCGCCGTCGAGTCCCGATCAGTAGCGTTTCGGGACGTACAGTTCCTGCGGCAGCACCTTTCGTTCGTACTCCGGGTTGAAAATCCGGTCCGGCAACGTGATCGCCACGTGCTCCACGTCCTGATACGGGATCTGGTCCAGCAGGTGTTGGATGCAGTTGAGGCGCGCCCGCTTCTTGTCGGTCGCCTCGACGATGAACCACGGCGCCTCGGGAATATTGGTGTGGGCGAAGGTGTCTTCCTTCGCCTTGGTGTAGGCCTCCCAGCGCACCCGTGACTGGAGATCCATCGGGCTCAGCTTCCATTGCTTCAGCGGATCGTGGATGCGCATCAGGAAGCGCAGTTGCTGTTCCTCATCGGTGATGGAAAACCAGTACTTGATGAGACGGATGCCCGAGCGCACCAGCATGCGCTCGAATTCCGGCGTGTCCTGGAAGAACTGCTCCACCTGCTCCTCGGACGCGAAGCCCATCACCCGCTCGACACCGGAGCGGTTGTACCAGGACCGATCGAAGAGGACGATCTCGCCGCCGGCCGGCAGGTGCGGCACGTAGCGCTGGAAATACCATTGGCTGCGCTCGCGGTCGCTCGGCTTCTGCAGCGCCACCACCCGGCAGATGCGCGGATTGAGCCGCTGGGTGATCCGCTTGATCACGCCGCCCTTGCCGGCGGCGTCCCGGCCCTCGAAAATCACCAGGATCTTCTCGTTCGTCGCCTCGACCCAGTCCTGGAGCCGGATCAATTCCGACTGCAGGGTCAGGATGGCCTTGAAGTAGGTTGCGCGGGCGAGCGTCGGCGGATGCTTCTGTTTGTAGATCCGGCGCAGCTCCATGGAGAGCGCCGGCTCCGACATCTCCAGCTCGTAGTCTTCGTCGAGGGCGTCTTCCAGCTCGGCCTGGAGCCACTCGTTGATGTCTTCAATGTCGTCGTCTGCCTGCGCCATGATTTTGCTCTTCCGCATGAGACCGATGGCCGTGTCGGCGCGGCATGCGGCCCCTGCCTGCCGCCCTCGCCACGCCGATCACGCCCGTTCTCGATACTCCCAGCGGTGCCGGAAGTCATGGTTCCGTTTGCGCCATCCGCAACGACCACGCCAACCCGTCGCAAGCGGCCGTGGCGGTCTTCCCGGCGAGCCGGGATTCAAGGCTACGGCCGAACTCGCGCCACACAGCTTTGCGGCAGACATGGCGATTCCTTGCGCGCGCGGCCTACTTGGGGCGAGCCACACCGGGCGGATAGAGGCCGGAGAGACGGGCGATGAGGACCGCCACGTAAAAGACGCCGGCGATTTGTTCGAGAATGGCCAGGGATTCGGTAGGTCGGGTGGCGGGGGTCAGGTCGCCATAACCGGTCGAGGTCAGCGTGGTGAAGCTGAAGTAGAGCATGTCATAGTAATCAGGCGGCCCGTTGCGATTGGCGTTCACCAGGAAAGAACCGGGATCGATGTGGTTGACGAAGGTGTAGAGCGTGGCCCAGAGGAACGCGCCGAGAATATATATTGCAAGTGCCGCATGCAGTTTGTCGGCGGTGATCCGACCGCGCCGCATCAGATAGGAAAGTAGGCGCGAAACGGCAAAGACCAGGAAGCAGGCGAGAGCGATAATGCCTACTCTGAAGGCAAGAACCTCACCCGTGAATACGAATATGGCCTGCAGCACAAACAGAACCACCGCGAACACAATAGCCGCAAACATTTCCTTCCTGGAATGACCGATAGCATAGGTTATAGAAATAATTATTGATGATACAAGGAGTAAAAGAACGATACGGCCCCAGTTAAAGATGACAAGATACGGATAGATCACAATGATCAAGCCGAGTGCAGCCAACACGTAACTGCATCGCCCCTTCAGCTTGAGGAGCGTCGAGAGTTCCTCGTCGGGTGCCTTGGTCGTCGTCGGCTGCCGTATGTTCATCGTCCTGCTCTTCCATCGGGTCCGTCAGCAGAGTGCGAAACATCGCCGGACGGATCCAGAGCAGAGTGATGCCGCGGCTATCCACGCGCATCGAAAAAAGCGCACATCCAGTCACGAGCGTTTGGGCGGCGATGCGGCATGCGGCCCCTGCCCGTCGCCCTCGCCATGCCGATCACGCCCTTCCAGCGACGCCGGAAGTCATGGTCCCTTTGCGCCATCCGCACGAGGCGGCGGGCGCGAACCGGCCCGCCGGCGTCGCCACGTCGACGCAGCCCCACCTCGACACGGGCGCACGGGTGGCGAATGCTGACCGCTCGGCGCGGCCGGCGGCAAGGGCCCCCGGGCAGTAATTACGGGCGGATAATTATGGGAGGGTGGGGAGATGCGGATATCCTGCTCGCGGGCCTATTGTCGACGCTGCTGGTGTTTACCCCCGTGGCGTTGCTGGCGGCACAACCGGGCATCGAGATCGTCGCCGGCGACGGACGTGTGAAATTGTCGCGCAGCGCACTCCTGCAGCGTGGTGATCTGACCACCATCCATATCCCTGGTGACGTGGCTTACAAGCGGCCGATGACCTACCGGGCGGTGCCGTTGGCGTCATTGCTGCGCGAGGCGTCGCTGACCCCCGACCGCATGGCGGGCGAGGTGATCGAGATCGTCGCCGCCGACGGCTTCGTCACCGTCCTGCCGCCGGCGCTGCTATTCCCCCAGGATGAGACGGCGTCGGTTGCCTACCTCGCCATCGAGCCGGAGGACGCACCCTGGCCGGCCATTCCGGGCAAGACGGAGAGTGCCGGTCCGTTCTACGTGGTCTGGCTCAGACCCGCGGCGTCCGCCATTCGCAGCGAGCAGTGGCCGTACATGGTCGTAAGCGTTCGCAGCACCGAGTCGCCGGAGTACCGCTGGCCGGAGCTGGCGGTGGACCCATCGCTTCCCCCGGACGAGCCGATCCGCGCCGGCCAGACGCTGTTCCTTACCCAGTGCATGGTCTGCCACGCGCTCAACGGTGCCGGCAGCGCCCACGTCGGCCCCGACCTCAACCTGCCGCAGAACCCCACCGAGTACTTGCAGCCGTCGGCGCTGCGCCAGCTCATCCGTGACCCCGCTTCGGTGCGGAGCTGGCCGGCGATGCAGATGCCAGGGTTCGACGCGGCGGCGCTCAGTGATCACGACATCGATCTGATCACCCAATATCTGGCGCACATGGCTGGACGGAAGAAGAAGGGCTGAGCGGCAGGGGCGGGGGATGCTGGACCGCTCGCCGGCCCGCTGGCTGGGCGTCACTCGCGGACGGCCAACCCGAAGCGGGCCGGTTGCCATCAGGCCAGCCGGGCGATTTGACCGGTCAGCAAAAACAGCTATTATGGTTGCTCTAACCGTTGTTGAGACTCATCAATGCGGACCATGGCCGCCCTCGAAGCGAAGAACCGCTTCGGCGAATTGCTGGACACGGCGCAGCGCGAACCGGTGATCATCGAAAAGCATGGCCGGGCCGTGGCCGTCATGGTCTCGGCGGAAGAATACAAGGAACTGGAAGCGCTGAAGCTGGCCAGGTTGCGATCGGAGATCCGCAAGGGCCTCGACGACATTGAGGCAGGCCGAACCATTGACGGCGATGAAGCTTTCCGGGCGCTACGTGAGCGGCTCGGGTAGTGCCGCTCTTCCAGCTCTCACGAGCGGCCCAGTCCGACCTCGATGCAATTGCTGATTACACGCTCCAGCGTTGGGGCAAGGAACAGGCGCGCACTTATATCGACGCATTGCACGGCCGGTTGACGGAATTGGCGCACCAAACTTTACCTGGCCGGAAACGCAACGAAGTGGCGGAAGGATTGTTATCCTTTCCCTTCGAGAGCCACGTCATTTTCTACACGCTTGCGGATTTCGGCGTCACGGTCGTGAGACTCCTCCATAAACGGCAAGACCCTTTCCGGCACATCGACTGACCTTGCGATCAGGACAGCGAGCACGCCCACGGTGCGTCGCGGTAGAATCGGCGGCTCAGCGCATCGAGTTAGCGGCTGAGGCGGGAGGAGGCGCCGTAGGCGGCGAAGCGGAACTTCTCCATCCACAGCAATTTGCCGGCGCCGCCCATGGCGCGGCTGGCGAAATGCTGCCAGCGGGTGCCGCCGGCCACCCGCAGCAGGCCAGCGACGAGGCCGTAGGCGACGGTCTGCGCCAGGCCCGCCGCCATCCACACCGCCGCCTGCACCGGCCGCGCCGGCTTGAGGCGCAGGCAGGTCAGCACCCGGATCTGGCCGGAACGGAACCGGCGCATGCGCACATAGCGAAACGTCTGCCGCGCCGCCGGCACGAACTCGGAGGCGAGCGCGTCGGCGACCCAGGCGAAGCGGATGCCGCGGGCGGCGAGGGTGCGGAAGATCAGCGTGTCCTCGCCGCCGATGGTGCCCAGCGCCGGATCGAACGGATCGGGATCGGGAAAGCACGCGCCGCGCTCGAAGAAGGCGTTGTTGGTGCCGAGGCGGGCGATGTCGTCGGTGATCTCGGCCCGGTCGGCGACGGCGTAACGGCGGGAGAAGTAGGCGGCGATGTCGGCATCGGCGCCTTCGTTTTTGCCGGCCGCCGGACCCATATCCGGCAGCGGCTCCAGCTCCGCTTCCACCGGGCCGAACAGCGCCTGTGCCGCGGTCGCCCGGTAGGCCTCCAGGTAGGCGTGGACGAGGCCGGGGGTCGCCTGCTGGTCGTCGTCGAGGAACAGCACGAAGCGGCCGCGGGCGGCGGCGAGGCCGGTGTTGCGCGGGTGGCTGATCCCCGGCCGCGGGTCATTGAAGTAGCGGAGCGGCCGATCGGCGGCCGCCTGGGCGGCGATCGGGGCGACGATGGGGCGGGCCGAGGCGTTCGGACAGTTGTCGATGACCACGATCTCCAGCGCCGCGGGCGGCAGGTCGGTCTGGGTGAGCAGGCTCGCCAGCGCCTTCGGCAGCAACTGCGGCCGGCGGAAGGTGGGCACCAGGACGCTGACCAGGGGAAGGGCGGGACGGGTCGGCTGCGGCTGCATCGGCGGTGAACTCGGCAACGGCGTTGGAGATCAGGTGTTGGCGGTTTCGGCTTTGACCGACGGCAGGTCGCGCGCGGCGCGGCGGCTGCGGACCAGCGCGCCCAGGCGGGCGACCAGGCACGGCTGGACGGCGATCCGCCGCCGGCAGAGGACGAAGAGGACGCATTTCCAGCCGATCATCGTCACCGCCGTCGCCGTCGCCGCGCCGATGGCACCCCAGGTGGGCACCAGGACGAGGTTGAGGCCGAGGTTGGCGAACCCGGCGGCAATATTAATGCGGGCGACCCGCTTCTGGTCGCCGGTCATCATCAGCACCTCCGAGGCGGGGCCGAGGACGAGATCGGTGAACCTTGGTACCACCAGCATGAGGACGACGACCCAGCCGTGGGTGAACTCGGGGCCGAACAGGGCGAGCACCGTCTGCCCGCCGCCGGCGAGGACGAGGAGGACGAGGGTCGCCGGGATCAGCACCAGGACGTTCATCGTATCGACGATCGCCTGCATGCGCGCCGTGTCGCGGGCGGCGTGGGCGGCGGCGATGCGCGGCAGCAGCAGCGTGTTGACGGCGACGTAGGCGAACTGCATCAGCTCGGCCAGCCGGCGGGCGACGTTGTAGATGCCCACATCGGCGGGACTGCTGAAGAAGCCGAGACAGAGGATGTCCGTCTCGCTGAGGACGAAATAGAAGACCGGCGTGATCATCATCGTCGTCGACAGCGACAGCCAGACCCGCAGCTGGCGGGCACGCAGCCGGCGGCCGGTGGCGACCACCACCTCGGGATGACGGAAGAGGGCGGCAAGCGCGATGCAGACGGTCCCCCAGCCGGCGATGCCCCAGAGGACGAGCACGTTGTCGAGGGTGAGCGCCCGGCCGGCGAGGACGAGGGCGCCGATGCCGGCGAGGATCATCAGCCGCGGATAGATGTTGTCGACGAGGGCGGCGGTCGTCGGCCGGTCGAGGGCGCGACACGCGGGGGCGAGGAAGCTGATCATCGCCGTCGCACTCACATAGAGAGCGATCGCCCACAGGGGAAACGGCAGCAGGTCCTGGGCCGAGGTGAAGGTGCGGATCGCTTCCACCGCCAGCACGGCGGCAATCAGGCTGCCGGTGAAGACGACGACGCCGCCGAGAAGGAGGAACTGACCGCCGGCATGGGCGCCGCCGCTGCCCTCCCGGCGCCGCTGCCGGTATCGTGGCAGCAGCCGGTTGGCGGCGACCGGCAGTCCAAGGCCGCCGAAGAGGACGGCGAGGAACGCCACCGACAGCAGGAAGGCGAAACGGCCATAGTCCTCGGCGCCGAGGGCGCGGGTGACGAGGACGGTGATCAGCATGATCAGCGCCGCACCACCGGCGCGGGCGACGATGACGCCGGCGCCGTTGACCAGGATGTAGCGGTGCTCGACGCCGAGCGAGGCGAGCAGGCGGGTGACAAATCCCGGCAGGGTCATCGCGCCTCGCGGTCTGACAGGCTGATCACGGCATGCTTCCGGTGGAAAGGGTCACGCGCGGACGCGTCCTTGGTCGCTGTTGCAGGCGGGATCGCCAACCAACCGTTCACCCGGTTGCCGCCTCCGCGCCGCAACAACCGATGATACCCATTTCCCGGCGGTTGTTGATGACGGCGATCACATACGCCCGGCGCAACTTATCGTATGCATGATCCCGAGAGACCGTTGGGCGGCGCTCTGCCGACGACCCCTGTGTGGAGGTCGCGCCGGTGCGCCGCGACGGGACCGATTTGGCCGTCAGGTGGGCGGCGACCGGTACACGAAACAGCGATTTGTGACTCAAAGATAGAGGACGAGACGCGAATGACGCACGAGCTGACACCGACGCCGCCCGATCCGTCGCGTCATCTCTCGACGGCCGCCTCTGCCGGCTTGCCGGGCGTCCATCTGGCCGGCGCTGGGGTTCCCGGCGGGGCGTGGACGCTGCAACCCGGCCTGCAACCGGGGACGGAAGAGCGCGATGCGCTCAATCTCTCGCTCGTCCTCGATGCGGTGCGTCGCAACTGGCGCCAGATCGGCCTCGCCGGCCTGGTCGCCGGCGGCCTCGCGTTTGCCGTCGCCTCCCTGCTGCCGCCGAAGTATCAGGCGACCGCCCTGGTGCGGGTGGATGGTGACGGCCTCAGCGTCCTCGATGAGCAGAAGCGGGACCCCAATGCCTACATCGACCCGGTGCGCATCCAGAGCTGGGTGCAGGCGGTTGCCGGCCTCGACGTTCTGAGGCAGGCGGTGCGGACCGCCGGGCTTCGTTATTATCCCGAGTTCAATGGCGAACTGAAGGCGGCCGGCAAGCCCAAGCGGACCCCGCAGACGGATGAGGTGGTCAACGACGGCTCGACCGGCGCCGGGACGATGAGCGGAACGATGAGCGCCGGCGAGCGTGCCGCCGTCGCCGCCCTCGCCAAGGCGGTGTCGGTCACCCAGCTCGGCCAGTCGGGCGTCGCCGAGATCGCCGCCACCGCCGGTGATCCCACCGTCGCCGCCCGTGTCGCCAATGCCGTCGGCGACGCCTTCATCGGCCAGCAGATCATGGCGGCGCGCGAGCGTCGGCTGCAGGCCCTCGATGCGCTGACGGCGCAACGGGACGAACTGTCCGGGCGGCTGAAGGGGCTGGAACAGAATATCGTCCGCACCCGGTCCGGCTCGAAGCTGGTGTTCGCCGAGACCAACGACGTGGCCGGCGGCGTCTTCGCCAACATTCGCCAGCAACTGATTGTCTCCGAGTCCGATCTGTCGGCGGCGACCGCCAAGCGCCAGGTGCTCGACCGCGCCAAGGCCGCCGGCGGTGGCGGTGACCTGACGGAAATGGCCCAGTCGGCGCTGATCCAGGCGCTGCGGGAGCGGCGCGCCCAGGCGGCCATGGATCTGTCGGACGCGGCCGAGACCTTTGGTCCGCGTCATCCCGAGTATGTCAAGAAACAGGAGAGCATCGCCAAGATCGACCGCGCCATCGCCCAGGAGGTGGAGCGGACGGGGAGGCGGTGCGCAACGAGGAGCGCATCCTGCAGCAGAAGGTCGACAAGCTGCGCCAGCGGTTGCAGGAGGTGGAGACCGAGGCGACCGACGTCACCGGCAGCAAGGTCCAGTTGGCCCGACTGCAGAGCGAAGCCGATGCGACCAAGGTGTCGCTCGCCCGCCTCGACGATCAGATCGATACGGTGGAGGCGACGATCGGCCTCGAGCAGGCGGCGGCGAGCTTCGTCTCCCGTGCCGTCGCCCCGGACTCGCCAGTGTTTCCCAAGAAGTCGCTGATCGCCGGCGCCGCCGCGGTCGCCGGGTCCGGCTTCGCCTTCCTCTTCGTTGCCGCGGGCTCGTTGCGGAACCGGCGGATCCGGACGACGGCGCAACTGAAGTCGTTCGAGTCCCTGGCCGGCTATCCGGTCATCGCCGCCCTGCCGTTGCAGGAGCGCGGCTTCAATGCCAATGACATCTCCATCAACTCCATCTATGCCCGCAATCTGCTGGATCTGGCGACGATGCTGGGGATCGGCTCGCACAAGGTGGGCAGCCTGGTCGTTTCCTCGCTGCAGCCGGGCGAAGGCGGTTCCAGCCTCGCGGCGGCGCTCGCCATCCTCTGCCGCGGCGTCGGCCTGAAGGCGCTGCTGGTGGAACTAGACCCTGAACGGTCGCTGAGCCGCCTGTTCGGCGGTGAGGGCCAGCTGGGCCTGGCCGACTGTGCCGAGCACGGCATCGATCCGGAAGGCGCCATCTGGGTCAGCGAGCGGCACGGCCTGCAGATCCTCGGCCACGGGATGAGCGCGCGCGGCCTCGACTACCAGACGATGGCGGCGGTGGAGCAGGCGTTCGACCGGCTGCAGAGCCGCTACGACGTGGTCATCTTCGACGCGCCGCCACTGACCAGCGCCAAGCATGCCTGCCGGCTGGCGGAGCGGGCCGATCAGACGCTCATCGTCAGCCAGCCCATCGGTGGCCGCGCCGACGCTCTCGCCTATCAGCTGCGTGGTCTCGATGCGGCGACTGCCGCCAAGGTGGCCGTCGTCTTCAATCAGGTGTCCGCGGACAGCGAGCTGCTCGCCGCCTGATCATTCCCTTCCAGTCCGACCCGACCTGAGCAAGCGCCGCGACCGAAATCGGTCGCGGCGTTCTCGTGTGTGCCCGGATATGGCGGCGTCGGCCCGCTCTTGGGTTTCTCGGGTGTCAGGTCTCGATCGTTATGTCAGGCCTAAAATCCATATAAGTATTGAACGGGATAGGCGCTCCTGGAGGAGAGTCACGATGACGAAGAACACGATCTGCCTGTGGTACAACCATGACGCAGAAGAGGCCGCGCACTTTTACGCCCGAACCTTTCCCGACAGCACGGTCGGCGCGGTACACCGGGCACCGTCCGACTTTCCGGGCGGTAAGGCGGGCGATGCCCTGGTTGTCGATTTCACGGTGTGCGGTGTGCCGTGCATTGGCCTCAACGGCGGCGACGCGTTCAAGCATAGTGAGGCATTCTCCTTTCAGATCGCCACCGACGACCAGGCGAGACGGACCGTTATTGGAACGCGATCGTCAGCAACGGCGGCGCGGAAAGCGCCTGCGGCTGGTGCAAGGACAAATGGGGGCTGTCGTGGCAGATCACGCCGCGCGTCCTCACCGAGGCGATGGCCAAGGGCGGCGATGTGGCAAAGCGGGCGTTCGCGGCGATGATGGAGATGCAGAAGATCGACGTCGCCAGGATCGAGGCGGCGGTGCGCGGGTAAGCATGGCAGCGTCGAGCTGCCGCGCCTTTCGGTCATTCACCCAGCGAGATCTTGCTCTTATCCAGGCCGCCCCAAGTACAACATAGGGCGGACGACGGGCGATCGCGTCTTGCTCAGCCGTGAATCGGCGAGATCGCGCGGGGTGCGGCGACGCCGTCGGTGACCCGATCGATCCGGTGCATCACCCCCGCCGCATAGGTCTCGATGTTATAGGTGCTCTCGCACAGTCGGCGGGCGCGGCGGCCCATCTCTTCGGCCGCCTCCGGATCATCGCTGAGGCGGCGGACGGCCGCCGTCCAGGCGGCAGGATCGGCGCCATTGACGAACACGCCGATGCCCTCCGCCTCCACGTCGATGACGGGATAGGCGGTGCGGGTGATGATGATGGGACGACCGGCGGCCATGGCGTCGAGGAGCGCGGTGAGGCCGAAGCCGTTGGCGTAGGGGGCGGCACTCTCCAGGTCGAGGGCGATCAGGATCGCATAGGCCTGCTTGTTGATGCGGGCGATCTCCCGCCAGTCGTTGAAGTTGAGCTGCCGGAAGGCCATGTTGGCGCCGGCGTCGCCGAGAGCGCGGGCGGCGTCGCGCGCCGCCATAGCGGCGGCGTTGTCGGTGCCGTGGTAGACCCGCAGTGCCGCGCCCGGGACCTGCCGGAACGCCTCCACCAGGACGTGAAAGTCGCGGTTCGTCTTGCCGGTGCTCATGAAATGGCGGTTTTCGCCGGTATCGGTGGCGACCCCTTCGATGGCCCGGTCGAACGCCGGCACGTCCAGTCCCCACGGCAACGCCGTCAGTCGCGCGTCCGACCAGCGGCCGTTCGTCCGCATGGCGGTGGCGATCTCGCGGGTCACCGTCATCAAGGTATCGTAGCCGCGGAGAAAGGCGGTGACGAACAGGCGCGCCGCCCGCGAGCGGCCGTACGAGCGATGCAGAACGCTGATGATCGGCTTCGGAAACAGGCCGAGGCGGCGGCACAGGGCCAGCAGCAGCAAGGGATTCTGATGGGCCGCGTAGAGAACGTCGTACTCGGCCATGTGGGTGAGCGCGTACCACTGCTGGCCGAGATCGCCGAAGATCTTGCAGGCATCGCTCAGCCGGGCGAGCGCCGACTTGGCGTCGAAGGGGATGATCGAGGTGGGATACCCCGCCGCCTCCAGCTGGACCGTCGCCCACAGGTGATGGTTCGGCCGCCGGCCGCCGTCCTCCAGCCACAACTGCCGCTGCAGCGGCATGTCGTAGTTGTTGGTCATCAGGATGCGAGGCTTGTTGCTCATGGCGATCTCCTTTCGGGTCGGGCCCCTCGTCTGCACAACCGATCGTTCCGCCCGGATGACGCCATCCGGCCGGGTCGTTGAAATCCTGCCTCAGGCCGTGCGGCTGCGCAGGTGATCGGCCAAACGGATCGCCAGGGCGACGATGGTGAAGGTCGGATTGACGATGCCGGTGGTCGGGAAAACCGAACTGCCGGCGACGTAAAGGTTGTTGGTGCCGTGGACACGGCAGTCCCGGTCGACGACGCCGGCGCGCCGGTCGTCGCTCATCCGGGTGGTGCCGATGTGATGCCAGGCCTCGGCGCAGGCGAGGGTTGCCGGCGTCGCCTCCTGCAGCGCCTCGCTGAGCTCCAGCCGACCGAGACCGTTGCCGGCGAACACATCGCCGACGATGGCGAGTCCGCGCCGCATGCCGAGCAGGTCCAGGTCGGTGAGCCGCCAGTCGACGACGATCCGCCGCAAGCCGAGCGCGTCGCGCTCCTCGCCCAGGTAGACGCGGCTGGCCGGGTTGGGCACCTGCTCGCATTGCGGGCGCACGTCCAGGATCGGCGCCTTGCCAAAGCGGGTGTAGAGACCGGATACCAACCCGTCTAGATCGCCGAACACGGTCTGCAGATCGTCGACCGCCGTCGTCGTCGGGAATTCGGTGCCCTTGATGCGGGCTACCAGGCGCTTGAGCGCCAGATACGAGGGCGTGTGGTGCAGGGTCGGCGCCGCCTCCGAGGCCCTTGGATCCAGATGGGCGGCGAAGCCGGGAAGCTGTTCGCGTGCCGAGGTCGCCGCCGTGAGCTGCAGCATGGCGTACGAGCGCAGCGTCGAGCCGAGGGGTTTGGCCGCGGCCGCCGTCGGCTCGTCGAGGACGATGCGGGCGCCGTCGTCGAACTGGGGGTGGCCCATGAAGAAACGGCCGACCAGATCGTTGCCGTTGCCGAGCCCGGTCGCCTGCACGCCGTCCGACAGCAGCAGCAGCCGGGCGTTTTCGATCGCCCCGGTGGCGAGAATGAAGACGCGAGCGCGGACGGTGAAGCGGTTGCCATCGAGGCAGCCGACCCGGACCTTTTCCACCGTGTGCGCCTCGCTATCGGTGTCGAGGGACAACACGTTGGCGTGCAGAAACGCCTCCACCGACTTCGCTTCGGTCAGCCGTTGGCGAAAGACCTCTCCGAACCGCGTCGGCGGACTCTGCTGGAACATGAGTGGCGCCAGGCGATCGCCAAGCATGTTTCCCTGGAAGATCGCCGGCAGTTCTGCCGCCCAGTCGTGCGCCGAGAAGTTGTCCGAACTGATCTGCACATAGGGCACCGCCCGCCGCCAGTACCCGGTGAGGTCGTCGGCGCCGATGGGCCAGCCGCTATATTGCACCCACGGCCGGACCCGGAAATCCCCGGCCGCCAGCGGTGCGCACATGCCACCCCAGTGGTTGGTCGTCCCGCCGAAGTAGCGCAGCCGCGAGACGTCGAGCGCGTTCAGGGGATGACCGACGATTTCGCCCTGATAAAGGGATTGCGTCGCTTCCTCGAAGTCGAAGCCACCGCTCTCCAGCAACACGACCTTTTGAGAGCCCTGCGCCAGCTCGGTGGCGAGAGTGATCCCGGCGGCGCCGGCACCGATGATGCAAACATCGGCGGACAGCGTCGTTCCGGCCGAAACCTGGCGTGCGTCGCTCAGCATCCGCGGTGCCGCGAATGACGGTTCGATTGCATCTTGCAAGCAACCATGACCTTTATCTCACCAACTTCCGACAACTATGAATCGCGCGCATCTTACCCCATGCAGCCCATTCCGGGTGTCGGTTCCATCACACTGTACGTTCAATGGCGCTGAATCTGCGGGGAGTTCGCGATGTGGCTGTGTCGAAACACGCACAGCGCGAAATTCAACGCATGGGTTGTGAACATCATCACACTGCAGCCGATGGGGGCAGCTTATTATCCGCGTGAGGACGATAACTGGCTGCGCTCCCTCCGCGCGTACGACATGCCGAGAACGGCAGACTGGCGGCATCGGTTTGGGATCCGATGCGGCAACGTGAGGGAGGCCGTGGCCCGCGCTCGGCCGGGATGTGGCAAGGTTTTTTCTAAAGGGGACGAGATTTGGTCACGCTGCGCAGAGATCTGTCTGCGGAGGCAGGGATACACGGGGTGCGGCCGGCGAAGCGCCTGTCTGCCGGGCGGCATCTGCGTTTTCTCGATGTGCCGATGTGTCTGGTCTCGGGCGGAGACCTGCTGTCGCTTTTGGCGCGCCGTGTCCCCGATGCTCCTTTCGCCTACGTGGTTACGCCGAACGTCGATCACGTCGTTCGTGTCGGGCGCGAGGGCGAGGGCATCCGCAACCTTTACAACCAGGCGTGGCTTTCCGTCTGCGACAGCCAGATCTTGCGGAGGCTCGCCGGATTCCTGGGGGTGGATCTACCCCTGAACACGGGCTCCGACCTCACGCGGGCGATCTTCGAGCAGGTGCTCACTGCTGACGATCGGATCACCATCATCGGTTGTGCACCGGCGACCGTCGCCATCTTGCAGGAACGGTATCCCGGCCTGAACATCGCCCACTACGATCCGCCGATGGGGTTCATCGGTGATGAGGTGGAGGTCGAGCGGGTCGTTCAGTTTATCGTCGACCACCCGGCGCGCTTTGTTTTCCTCGCCGTCGGTTCGCCCCGTCAGGAAATCGTCGCCCTGCGGGTTCGACAACGGGATGATGCCACCGGCCTTGGCCTGTGCATCGGCAACTCACTCAACTTCCTAGCCTTTCCCGAGAGCCGCTCTCCGCGCTGGGTCTCGCGGCTGCACCTGGAGTGGCTGCACCGGTTGATGTCCGACCCTGCACGCTTGTGGCGTCGTTACCTGGTGGACAACCCGGCCATCTTCGCGATGTTCATCAAGGCGTTGATCGCGGGGCGGGCCATCGAGCCGACGGCGGGCACGGGCGAGGGGCCTGGCTCCCGCGGCCCCTGGGGTTAACCACAACGGCAAAGTCCGCTGCAAAAAGTGACGCAGGGTTGAGCCATCGATTCCATCTGCTACAACCACCGCGGAGCGGCGGACGTCGAAGGCTAAGGGGAGGGGTGGGATGCAGGTGGCGATGATCGGCTGCGGCTACGTGGGTCTCGTCTCGGCCGCCTGCTTTTCCGAGTTCGGGACCCAGGTCGCCTGCGTTGACCAGGATGCGAAAAAAATCGCTCGTCTCAATGAAGGGCTGATTCCCATTTACGAGCCGGGCCTCGATGAGCTGGTGCGCAGCAACGCGCGGTCCGGTCGCCTCTCCTTCACCACCGATCTCGCCGGCGCCGTTGCCGCCGCCGACGCCGTATTCATCGCCGTCGGCACCCCGTCCCGTCGTGGCGACGGCCATGCCGATCTGGCCTATGTGTATGCCGCGGCGACGGAGATTGCCGCCGCCCTCGACGGCTATACGGTCATTGTCAACAAATCCACCGTCCCCGTCGGCACCGCCGATCGCGTCGAGGCATTGATCCGCCAGGCCCGCCCGGACGCGGATTTCGACGTCGTCTCCAATCCGGAATTCTTGCGTGAAGGCTCGGCGATCAACGACTTCATGCGGCCGGACCGGGTGGTGATCGGCACCGATAGTGAACGGCCGCGGGCAACCATGCGTCAGCTTTATCGGGTGCTCTATCTGATCGAGACGCCGATCGTCTTCACCGACCGGCGCAGCGCCGAGCTCATCAAGTACGCCGCCAACGCCTACTTGGCGACCAAGATCACTTTCATCAACGAGATCGCCGATCTCTGTGAGCACGTGGGAGCCGACGTCCATGATGTCGCCTATGGCATCGGCCTCGACGGCCGCATTGGCCGCAAGTTCCTGCACGCCGGTCCCGGCTTCGGTGGGTCCTGTTTTCCCAAGGATACGCTGGCGTTGATCCGCACGGCGCAGGAACAGGCGAGCCCGGTCCGCATCGTCGAGACCGTCTACGACATCAACGAAACCCGCAAAAAACGCATGGCGGAGAAAATCGTTGCCGCCTGCGGTGGGCGCATCGAGGGGATGACGATCGCCGTCCTCGGGGTGACGTTCAAACCCAACACCGACGACATGCGTGATGCGCCGGCACTGAGCATCCTTCCCGCGTTGGTTGCCGGCGGCGCCACCGTCCGCGCGTTCGATCCCGCCGGTATGAACGAGGCGAAGACCCTGCTCTCCGGCATCGACTGGCGGGACGATGCGTATCAGGCGATGACCGGGGCCGATGCCGTCATCGTCCTGACCGAATGGAACGAATTCCGTGCCCTCGACCTCGCCCGCATGCGGGGTCTGCTGGCCGCCCCGGTCGTTGTCGATTTGCGCAACATCTACGATCCGCAAATGATGGCCGACGCCGGCTTTCGCTACGTCTGCGTCGGCAGGCCCGGCAGCCCGTAGGGCCTCTCGGCGCTCCTAAGTAGCTTGCGGATCCTTGGGTCCCCGCCTGATCGTTTTGGGGTCGACCGCAGTCAGCAGCGTCGCTGCCGCCACCTGCTCCGCCTGGCGCTTCGAGGCGCCCTCACCGGTGACGGCAGGAAATCCGGCCACCGTCGCCTCGACCGTGAACGTGGGCAGATGCGGCGGCCCCGAGCGGGCCGTCTCACGATAGGTCGGCCGTGGCAGCCCGCGGCCCTGGGCCCACTCCTGCAGGCGTGACTTGGCGTCCTTTTCCGCACCGTGCTCGCGCTCCAGCAGCGGCTGCCAGTGCCGCTCGACAAAGGTCCTCGCGGCGGCGAGTCCGCCATCCAAGTAAAGGGCGCCGATGACCGCTTCGCAGGCATCAGCAAGCGGAGAGGCCATTCGCTGGAAGACGCGATCACCCTCGACACCGGCGAAGAGGAGAACGGTGTCGATGCCGGCCGCGCAAGCGACCCGGACGAGGGTGTCCCGGTCGACGAGGCTGGCAAAACGGGCGGCGAAGTGTCCCACGGTTTCCCGCGGGAAGCGGTGAAACAGGGCGTCGGCAATGATCAGCCCGAGCACTCGGTCGCCGAGGAACTCCAGTTTTTCGTTGGAGAAGGGCCGGCCGTCACGACGGACCCCCTGACTGGCATGGGTTAGCGCTTCGACCAGGAGTTGCGTATCGTCGAATCGATACCCAATGGTCTCCTGAAACGTTTCGACCGCCACCGGCGGCGGCTCGTCGGCTGGCACGTCCTTCCCCCCGCACTCAAGTTCGGCGGACCCGCTTCCGCCGCTGGCTGGGAACAAGCAGCGCTCCCTCGTGCCAAGGCCATCCCGCCGTTAGCGGATCACATTGAAAAAGCGCGACCAGCGGATCGTCCCCGGTTCCGCGAATACCTTGTAGATGGGGCCGTCCAGCGAGAAGAAAATGATTTCCGCGCGGCCAACGATATTTTCGATGGGAACGTAACCGACATCCGCGAGGAAACGGCTGTCCCGTGAACTGTCCCGATTGTCGCCCATGACGAAGACGGACCCCGGCGGCACCGTATAGACATCGGTGTTATCCATCGGCGCATCATCAGAGACTTCCAAGATCAAATGTTCGACACCGCTCGGTAGTGTTTCCCGATACTCCCGATACCGCCTCGGCTGTCCGATGCCGCTGTTTGCCTTATAGTCTCCGATCAGCGTCCGCTCCGCGGCTTTGCCGTTGACGTGGAGGATGCCATTGATCACCTGCACCCGGTCGCCGGGCAGACCGATGACGCGCTTGACATAGTCGGTCGATGTGTCGCTCGGCAGACGAAAGACAATCACGTCACCTTGCTTCGGATCTGTGCCGAAAATGCGGCCTTCGAACAACGGCAGGCTGAACGGGAACGAAAACCGGCTGTAGCCGTAGGCATATTTGGAGACAAACAGGTAATCGCCGATGAGCAGCGTCGGCATCATCGAACCCGATGGGATGCTGAACGGCTCGAACAGGAACGAGCGGATCACCGCAGCAATAACCAGCGCGTAAACGACGGTCTTGATGAACTCGGAGATACCCTTGCCGCGAGATGTGGCTGCCATGAAGGGGATTGCCTGTTGGTTATTGCCTGCTGGTTGGGTGGCGATGCGCGAGGCGTTGGCGCGACCGGCTTCAGGGTGCTCCGTCCGCGACTCCGGGGGCCGGCGACGGATGGGCGGAAATAACCACGAAGGCTTGCGCGTAGGGATACTCGTCTGACAGCGAGATGTCGATGCCGGCGATCATCGAGGGAGGCGTCAGGCGAAGGAGTCGGGTCAGCGCGCCACCGGTCAGCCGGAGGATCGGCTTTCCGGATGGCAGCGAATCGATCTCGATGTCACGCCAGAAGATGCCGGCGCGAAATCCGGTGCCGAGCGCCTTCGCGCAGGCTTCCTTGCCGGCGTAGCGCATGGCGTAGGCCGCTGCCGGCTTCGCTCTTCGTGAACAATGGAGCCGTTCGAGCGGAGTGTAGACGCGCTCGCGGAAGCGATCGCCAAAGCGGTCAATGGTGCGCTCGATGCGCCGGATGTCCAGCAGGTCGATACCAGTGCCGAGGACGACCATCAGCTGGCCGGATTGGCGACCGCGGCGTGGATGAGCACGCGCATCCGGCGGATGGCGGCGGCGAGACCGCTGAACACCGCCTCGCCGACCAGGAAATGCCCGATGTTGAGTTCGACGACGCCGTCGATGGCGGCGACGGGCGCCACATTGTCAAAGGTCAAGCCGTGTCCGGCGTGGCATTCGAGGCCGAGGCTGTGGGCGGCGGCAGCAGCGGTACGCAGGCGGTTGAGCTCGGCGCGGCGGGCGTCGTCCGTCAGGTCCGAGTAGCGGCCGGTGTGCAGTTCGACCGCCGTGGCGCCCACCGCCTGCGCGACGCGCAGTTGCTCCGGGTCGGGCTCCACGAACAACGTCGTGCAGATGCCGGCGGCGGCCAGCGGCGGAACGATCCGCTCCAGCAACCGTCTGCCGCCGATGGCGTCGAGGCCGCCTTCCGTCGTCCGTTCGGTCCGCCGTTCCGGGACCAGGCAAACCGCGTGCGGACGATGCTCCAGGGCGAGCGCGGTCATTTCCTCACTGGCGGCGACTTCCAGGTTGAGGGGGGCCGCCACCTCCGCCCGCAGGCGGGCCACATCGTCGTCCCGGATGTGCCGACGATCTTCGCGGAGATGCGCGGTGATCAGATCGGCACCCGCCTCGACGGCGGTCAGCGCCGCTCGCACCGGGTCTGGATGGGTCCCGCCGCGGGCATTGCGTATCGTCGCCACATGATCGATGTTGATCCCCAGCCTGACGTAGCGTTGCATCGGCGGACCGTTGTTCCTGGTTGACAGCACCCGGACGGGGCCGGCACTTCGCCCAACCGTCTGGTTATGTTGCGCGCTTGTACCCCTTAGGGCGAGATCAAGGAAAGAGGGAAGCGCTCCATGCGCGTGCTGGTCACCGGTGTTGCCGGCTTCATCGGCTCTCACCTGGCCCATGCCCTGCTGCGGGCGGGCACCGCCGTCGTCGGCATCGACAATCTGAACGATTACTATGACCCGGCGCTAAAGAAGGCCCGGCTCGCCCGCCTGCAGGAGCAGCCCGGATTCGATTTCCGTCGCCTCGACATTGCGGACCGGCAGGCGGTCGCCGATCTTTTCGCCGACTTTCCGTCCATTGGCCGCGTCGCGCACCTGGCTGCGCAGGCCGGCGTCCGCTATTCCCTGGAAAACCCGTTGGCCTACATCAGGAGCAACGTCCAGGGGCACGTGGTCCTGCTGGAGGAGGCGCGGCGGCTTCCCGGTCTCGAACACTTCGTCTACGCATCGTCGTCGTCGGTCTACGGCGGGAATAAGAAGCGCCCGTTCGCCGAGGACGACCGGACCGACACCCCGGTCTCCCTTTACGGGGCGACAAAAAAGGCGATGGAGGTGCTGAGCGAAAGCTATGCCTCCATGTACCGGATGCCGCTGACCGGCCTGCGGTTCTTCACCGTCTATGGGCCCTGGGGGCGACCGGACATGGCGGTTTGGATTTTCACCCGCAAGATATTTGCCGGCGAGGCGTTGCCCATCTTCAATTACGGCAAGCAGCGTCGAGACTTCACCTATATCGCCGACATCGTCCGCGGCATCACCGCCTGCCTGGAGCGGCCGCCAGCCGCCGATGCCGAGGGCCCGCACCGGGTGCTCAATCTCGGCAACAACCGTCCGACGGGGGTGCTGGACCTGGTCCGGGTTTTGGAGGACGCGATCGGCATCAAGGCCGAACTAGACTACCAGCCCCACCAGGCGGGCGATGTCACCGAGACCCATGCCGACATCGAACGCGCGCGAGACCTGCTCGGGTTTGTCCCTTCGACGCGGCTCGATGAGGGCATCCCCACCTTTGTCGACTGGTACCGGGAGTACCACCGGCTCTGACCGGTCAGCCCGTCTTGCGCAGCCGCAGGATGGTCACCGTTTGATCGAGCGGATTGGTCTCCACCGACACCAGGACGTGTCCGGTCGTCGCACAGAAGCGATCGAAGTCGGCCGGTGCCGCCGGATCGGTGACGGCGACACACAACTCGTCGCCAGCCGCCAGCGTTCGCAGGTGCTTGTTGGCTCGCAGTACCGGTAGCGGGCAGGCGAGACCGCGGGCGTCGAGGGTGTGGGATGTCATCGGTCGGCTCCTCCGGTCCGTCGCAAACGTCTCCCGATCGGCACCATGCCTCGCCCGGGACCCGCGGGGGAGCCAGAAAAACGGCGGTTTCGGTGGCACCGATAAAGGCCGATAAGGATGGGGAAAAAACCCCATGGCGGCCGCCGCCGCGGTTTATTAGAATTAGTGTGTGAAACCGAATATATTTCACGAATGGCGCTCGCAAAATGGAAAGAGGTCAGACCGACGCGGGCGAGCGGGGATCCCAAGAACAGCTCGGTGAAATAAGGTGAACGTGGAGGCTTTGTATACCAGCGCGCGACGCGCCAGCGCCTTGCTTCGGGCGATGGGGAACCCGCACCGGTTGATTGTGCTCTGCCAGCTGCTGACGGAGGAACGATCGGTCGGCGAACTGGAACGCCTTGTCGGGCTGAGCCAGTCCGCATTGTCTCAACATCTGGCCCGCCTCAGGCGCGACGGCCTGGTCAAGACGCGGCGCAAGGCGCAAACCATCTTCTACTCGCTCGCCGGTGACGAGGCGCGGGCGGTGCTGGCAACCCTGCATCGTCTATATTGCGAGGAGCCGGCGTCGAGCCGCCTGCACGACGATCACCCGTCGGCCGGACGCATCCACGACCGTCCGTCGGTGTGAGCGCGCGGCAGGAGCGGGACGAGGGCCGGTCGGCCGCTCCCCCGGCTGCCTGCGGTCGCCCGCGGATCGGCATCGATCTTGGCGGGACGAAAATCGAAGGCATCGCCCTGTCGGCCACCGGCAGCGAGCAGGCAAGACGGCGGGTGCCGACGCCCGCCCACGACTATGGGGCAACCATCACCGCCGTCGTAGAGTTGGTCGCCGCCCTGGAACACGAGATCGGCGGCGATGCCCGCGTCGGCGTCGGCATCCCGGGTACGATTTCCACAGCGACCGGTCTCGTCAAGAATGCCAACGCCACCTGGCTGATCGGCCGTCCGTTCGATGCCGATCTTTCCGCCGCCCTCGGCCGGCCGGTCCGCGTCGCCAATGACGCCAACTGTTTCGCCGTCTCGGAGGCGACGGACGGCGCGGCGCAGGGCGCCCACGTCGTCTTTGGCGTCATCCTGGGGACCGGCGTCGGCGGCGGTCTCGTCGTCGACGGCCGACCGCTCACCGGTGCCAACGCCATCGCCGGCGAATGGGGACACAACCCGCTGCCGTGGCCGGAGAAGGACGAGCGGCCGGGACCGCCCTGCTATTGCGGACGCAACGGCTGCATCGAGACCTACCTCTCAGGGCCGGGGCTGGACGGCGACTTCACCCGCCATGCGCCCCACCTTGCGGAGGGGAGGCTCGACCCCAACAACCCTGGCAGCGAACCGGGCCCGCGTTGTCCGACGGCGGGCGAAATCGCCCGCCGCGCCGCCGCCGGTGATCCGCTGGCGGTGGCCGCCATCGACCGCTACGTCCGGCGCTTGGCGCGAGGGTTGGCGATGGTGATCAACATCGTCGATCCGGACGTGATCGTGCTGGGAGGTGGTCTCTCCAACATCGACCGCCTTTATTGGGATGTTCCCCGGCTGTGGGGTGCGTGGATCTTCTCGGATCGGGTGGCGACCCGCCTGTCCCGCCACCACCACGGCGATTCCAGCGGCGTGCGCGGCGCCGCCTGGCTCTGGCCCCCCGCCTAGCACTCGGGCTTCGGCAGCACCTGCAGGTTTTGCAGCCGCACATCGACGGCAAACCGCTCGAAGCTCTGGCGGATGCGATCGGCGACGCCATCGGCGCGGTACTGGGCGTCGATCTCGAACTCCGGCAGCGCCGCCTGCGACGCCAGCGGGAAGAAGGCCATCCGCGTCCACCACGCCGGCAGCATGGGCAGCCCGGCCGACTTTGCCAGCCCTTCCGCCGCGGCCGCCGGCAGCGGGCCGAACAGGGCGTTCACCTGGTAAGGGTTGTCGACGCTGGAGCCGTCGAAGACGGTGCGGGACAGGGTGTGCCGGTCCGTGCCGGCGGCGGCGAGCACATCGCGCATGTGGGCGGTGGGAAACAAGGTGCCGGCGGGCAGCGCAATGCGAAGACCTTGCGGCTCGTCGAAGACCGCTTCACCCTCGCCGCTGTCCCCGACGTTGGCTTGCCCTTCCAGCTTCTCCAGTTTCTGTCCGTCCTGCTCGTAGCGGGCGCGGAAGCGGAAGTGATGGCCGTCGAGGGACTCCCAGCTGACGAAGGTCCAGACCGTCTGCGTCGAGGCGTCGTTCTCGTAGCCGAGGCGCAGGACCGTCTTGTTCTCGACCGTCCAGCCGTCGCAGGCGAGGGCGAACTGGTAGAGCATGACGCCGTCCGCCGACGAGACGTCGCGCGACATCTCGCCTTGAGCCAGCGACATCCGATACACGGCCCGATGCGGCAGCAGTTCGACGGCCATCGGCCGTCCCTCCGCAACCAGGCTGAGGGCGAGTACGGCAAGAACGAGGCGATAGCGCATCAAGATCAGGCCCTTGGATGGACACGCCCTCCGGGCGAACGGAGCGGACGATACGCTCTTTGGAGGTGAAGTGTCCACGACGCCGGCATCCATCGCTCCGGAAGACCCGTGGCCTGTGGCCGAGCTGTCCCCGAACGGAGAGGAGTCATTTTGAGTCGGGGATCGCGCGGCCGGCCCGCTGGCTGCATCTTGCCGGCCATCGACCTTTGGTCCCGGCAACTTCTGCCGGGCATGGCGACCATTCAGGACCCCGGCGGCCGCGAAAGGGGCATTCGAAGGGCCCTCGGTGATGGTCCTTCTTTTGCAATCCCGATGGGCGAGGGCCGAACAATCTGCAGGAGGAGGTGGTGATGTGGTGGAGCGGACTGCGGCAGGGGGGCGGCGAGATCAAGGAAGGCCTGCGCCAGCGGGTTGCCAGCTCGACGCGCGCCCGCGTCGGGCGATCCGTCGCCGCGCCGATGGCCGCGCCGCGCATCCGTCCCGCGCCGGAGCCGTGGCCCGATCCGCGTCGGCTGAGCGCCCGGCAGATGGCGGAACTCGGCCACAGGCTCTACGTCGCCGGCTACCTCGATTTGGGCGATAGCCGGCTCGTCTCCGCGCAGCCCGAGCTTCATCCCGGCTACGCCAGCACCATCGGTCGGCTCACCGGCTGCCCGCCGGCGCCGGACCGGCCCCGCGATCACGTGGCGGACTGGGGCCATCGGTTGGCATTCGTCCTGCGCCATACCCCGGACGACGACGAGCGGATCGACCGCATCCGGCGCATCCTCTCGGCTCTCGGGCGCATCACACCAGTGGCATCCGCCTCGGCTTGTCGCATGCGCGAATAACAGCCGAACGCATTTGCGCTTTGCAGCAATGGCGTTTTCAGTGTATTCGCAGCCCAGACGCAAGCGGGGGAATAACCGACCATGGATGGCGGACTTGAGGCGGACCTGCGGGCGTCCGCAAACCAAGAGGCGATCGAACTCCCGGATTACTTGGTTCGGAATTACTGGTGGGCCTATCTGACGCCGGCCAGCCTATTCGTTTTCGACAATCCGGTGTTCTTGACGGCGCTGCTGTGGGGAAACCTGCCGCGGCTGGTGCGGGCGGCGTGCAGCGAGTTCGCCGCCGGCGAGACGGTGCTGCAGGCGGCCAACGCCTACGGCAATCTTTGCACCGAACTGGCGCAAACGGTCGGCGATCAGGGTCGGCTCGACGTCATCGACATCTCGCCGTTACAGGTGGAGCACGTCCAGCGCAAGCTGGAACCCTATCCCCATACGCGCGTCTGGGCCGCCGATGCGGCGAATCCGGGTGGCGGCGTCTATGACGGTGTCTGCTGCTTTTTCCTCCTCCACGAGATCCCGGACGAGAACAAGCACGCGGTGGTCAAGTCGTTGCTCGCCAAGGTCCGGCCGGGCGGCAAGGTGGTGTTCATCGATTACCACCAGGCGGTCCGCTGGCATCCCTTGCGCCGGCCCATGGACCTGGTGTTCCGCTGGCTGGAGCCGTTCGCCTTCGGGCTGATCCGCCGCGAGATCCCGGACTTTGCCGGCACCGAGGGAGAGGGATTCACCTGGACGAAGACGACCTTCTTCGGTGGCCTCTACCAGAAGGTGGTAGCGGTCGAGACCAGCGGTGCCGCCGCCGGCTGAAGCCCTCCTGCCGCTGACTCCTGGCCGCTGCCCCTGGCCGGCCGACCCTCAGGCGTGAAGCAGGTCGCGGGCGCGGACAAACGCTTCCAGAGTGGCGCCACCCTCCAGTTCACTCCAGTGTTCGGCCTCGCTGCGGAGGATCGCCAGCGCGCAGGTGGGGAACTTGACCGCCAGATCCTGACGCGCCTCGTTGTCCCGTCCCTCGCTCAGCCGGAGCGCCAGTTGGCCCAAGCCTGGATTATGGCCGACGATCATCACCGAGCCGAGGCTATCGGCGAGCCGCCTCATCCGACGCAGCAGCGTCGTCGGCTCGGCCATGTAGATGCCCTTTTCGAAGCGGATCGGCACCGCGGAGGCGAAGGCGCCCTGGATGATCGCCAGCGTGTCGCGCGTCCGTCTCGCCGGTGAACAGAGGACCTGCGCCGGCTGCACCTTCGCCTCGGCGAGGTAGTCCCGCATGGCCTTGGCAGCGGCCCTGCCGCGCTTGGCGAGCGGCCGCTCCAGGTCCTCGATGCCCTCGTCCTTCCAACTGGACTTGGCGTGGCGCAGCAGATAGACGACCTTCATCACATGGGTCCCATCGCCCGGATTAATTATTCGCGTCAGGCTGTTACTTCGGGCCGCGGCGGGCGAACGCCCGAGGTTTCACCTTGCGCAATCGCTTCGCCCGCTCCGAGCGCAGCCGCGCCGCCTCGATGAGGGTTTCCTGACTGGAGCGCGCCTTTTGGGTGCCACGGGGCCGACGCTGCACGTAGCTGCCGTCGGCGCCCATGTCCCACGCACTCCGCCGGTCGGCAAGCTGGGTCTCCAGCAGCGCATGCAATTCGCGCCGGAGATCGGGATGTTCGATCGGCGTCAGGATCTCCACCCGGCTTTCCAGATTGCGGGTCATCAGGTCGGCGGAGCCGATGAAAAACTCCTCCTCGCCGCCGTTGTTGAAGCAGTAGACGCGCGCGTGCTCCAGGAAACGGCCGACGATGCTCTGCACGCTGATCGTCTCGGAGAAGCCCGTCAGCCCCGGCCGCAGGCGGCAGGTGTCGCGGATGATCAGTTCCACCTTCACCCCCGCCTGGGAAGCGCGGTAAAGCGCTTCGACGATATCGGCGTCTTCGAGGGCGTTGCACTTGAAGCGGATCAGCCCCTGAGTGCCGGCGGTATGGATCGCGATTTCCCGATCGATCTTGGCCAGCAGCGTCTTTTTCATCAGGTGCGGCGCCGCCAGCAGCTTGCGATAGCTGTGCGCCGGGCGACAGCCGGTGGTCAGGTAATTGAACAGTTCGGTCAGATCGAGACCGATGTCGCGATCGCAGGTGAGTAGCCCGAGATCGCAGTAAAGGCGCGCGGTGCCGCCGTGGTAGTTGCCGGTGCCGATGTGGACGTAGCGCCGCAACCCGTTGTAGTCGCGGCGAACGACGAGGATGGCCTTGGCGTGGGTCTTCAACCCGAGCACGCCATAGGTGACGTGAATGCCCGCTTCCTCCAGCCGGCTGGCCCAGCGCAGGTTGGCTTCCTCGTCGAAACGCGCCTTCAGCTCGACGACGACCGCCACCTGCTTGCCGTTGCGGGCGGCATCGATGAGATGGTCGATGATCATCGTCGACGCCGACGTGCGGTAGAGGGTCATCTTGATCGCCAGCACCTTGGGATCTTCCGCGGCTTCGCGCACGAAGCGGACGACCGAGGTGGCGAACGACTCGTAGGGGTGGTGCAGCAGGATCGGCCCGTTCTCGCGGATGATGTGGAAGATCAGGTCGCGCGCCTGCAGCTTGACGTTTTCGATCGGCTGGAACGTGGGGTCGTGCAACTCGGCGATGTCCAGGGCGACCAGCTCCCATAGGTCGCGCATGCCCATCATCACCTCGGTCTCGTAGACGTCCCGCTCCTCGTCGAGACCGAGCTCCGCCGCCAGCATGCCCTTGTGGTTGGCGTTGATCCCTTTCGCCACCTCCAGGCGGACGATAGGGGCGAACTTGCGATCCCGCAGTTCGACCTCGATCAGTTGCACCAGGTCGTCCGCCTGTTCCTCGCTCCGCTCGGTGTTGGCGTTGCGGGTGACGCGGAACAGCTCGACCGACGCGATCTCCATACCGGGGAACAGCTCGCCGAGATTGTCGGCCATCAGGTCCTCGAGGAGGACGAAGTTGTTCTCACCGCCGATCTTGATGAACCGCGGCACGCCCGAGCCGACCGGAACTTTCACCCGCGCCATCGTCAGCTGCGGCTCGTTGGGAAAGCGCAGGGTGACCAGCAGGTTGAGGGAAAGATTGGAGATGAACGGAAACGGGTGCGCCGGGTCCATGGCCAGCGGCGTCACCAGCGGGAAGATGTTCTCGTGGTAATAGTCGCGGATGGCCTGTTGCTGGTCCGGCGGCAGCTTGGCGAAGGAGCAGATGCGGATGCCGGCCCGCTTCAGATCACCGATCAGATCGAGGTAGGTTTCCCGCTGCTGAGTGCGGAATTGCGCCATCGTGACGCGGCATTCTTCCAGCTGCTGCAATGGGGTGCGGCCATCGATCGACAGCTTGGTGACGCCGGCGCCGATCTGCTGTTTCAAACCGCCGATCCGCTTCATGAAGAACTCGTCCATGTTGCTGGCGGCGATCGCCAGGAACTTGACTCGTTCCAGCAGCCGCGTGCGCCGGTCGCGGGCCTCATTGAGGACCCGAAAGCTGAATTGCAGCCAGGTGAGCTCGCGGTTCAGGTAGAGTTCCGGCGCCCGCAGGTTGTGCAGGGCGGCGGGCGCCTGCGTTGACAGCGGCGAGGTGGCAACGGCCGCCGGCTCGCGCTCCTGGTCCGCCGCCGCGTCGACGATCCCCCCATCGATGATCGTCGCTTCCCCGCCGATGGTGCTCAGGGCGTCGGTATCCTGGGCGACGGGCTCGATGTCTTGCGGACCGTGGCTCAGATTCCGGTTCTCATCGGCCCGGGATTTCGCCTCGGTCTCGGTCATGCAGATCTCCCGACCTTGCTCAGCTTGAGCGCCTTGATCCCCGTCATCTCGGCGGCGTCGATCCCCGCCTTCAGCCGCTCGACGACGGTTTCCAGAACCTTGAGCCGGGCGGAGCGCTTATCGTTGCCGGGGACTAGCGTCCACGGCGCCTGCCGGGTGCTGGTGCGCTCGACCATATCGTTCACCGCCAGCTCATAATCCCCCCACTTCTCACGATTGCGCCAATCCTCGTCGGTGAGCTTCCAGCGCTTGTAGGCGATGCCCTGACGATGTTCGAAGCGGGCGAGCTGTTCCTCGGCGGTGATATGGATCCAGAACTTGCAGAGCACGATGCCGTGGCGGGCCAACTGGTCCTCGAAGTCGTTGATCTCCGCATAGGCGCGGCGCCATTCCGCCTCGCTGGCGAACCTCTCGACGCGCTCCACCAGCACCCGTCCGTACCAGCTTCGGTCATAGATGGTGAGGCGGCCAGCCCGCGACAGGTGACGCCAGAACCGCCAGAGGTAATGCTGGGCCCGCTCCTCGTCGGTGGGTGCGGCGATGGGAATCACCTGGTAGTCGCGGGCGTCGAGGGCGGCGGTGATCCGCCGGATCGCTCCCCCTTTGCCGGCGGCATCCCACCCTTCGAAGACGCAGATGGTGGACACGCCCAGGTCTTTGGCGCGACGGCAGCTCTCGTTGAGGCTGCCCTGCAACTTTTCCAGCCGCTTGGAATAGGCTTGCTTGTCCACCGTCGCCGTCATCACCAGGCGACTGAGGATGGTCAGCCGCGGCAGTTCGACGACCGTTGCCGCGGCCGGGCTGGACGCACCGGCGGGATCGTCCGCTTTTTCTTTTTTCTGGAGCCGCCCCTTTTCTTTTCCCTGGATCCTGAGTGCACTCTCCTCCGCCTTCAGACGATCGTGCAGTTGCGTGGCGTCGATGTGCCGGCGGATGGCATCGAGCACCGTCTGGCCGACGGTGAGCCCGCTGTATCGCTTGTCGAAGCCTTCGACGATCTGCCAGGGAGCCTTCCCCGTCGAGGTGCGCATGATCAGCCGTTCGGCGGCGCCGACGAAGTCGTCGTACAGATGCCAGTGATCCCAGTCGGTCTGGGTGACCCGCCAGCGGGTCAGCGGATTTTTCTCCAGCTCGGCCAGGCGGTTTTTCTGCTGCTTGCGGCCCAGGTGCATCCAGAACTTGAGGATCAGGGCGCCGTCGTCGGCGAGACAGTTCTCGAAGGCGACGATCCGGTCGAGGGCCTCGTCGTAATCCGCCTCGGCGGAGCGGCCCTGTACCCGATCGATCAGCGGCGTCGAGTACCAGCAGCGGATGAACAGGCCGATCCGCCCTTTCGGCGGCAGGTCGCGCCAGTAACGCCAATATTCCGGCCGCTCGCTCATCTCGTCCGACGGCGCGCCGTAAGCACGCGTCACCAGCCAGCGGGGGTCCAGCCATTCGTTCAGCAGGTTGATCGTCTCGATCTTACCGCCCTTGTCGACCCCGCCAAAAACGATGATCACCGGGAATGGCGCGTTCTTGAGATCCTGCTGGGCTTCGAGGAGACCGGCACGCAGGACCGGCGCCTGCGTGTGATACTCCTCCTTGGACACGGTGCGTCCCAATTCGGCGGTACGGAACATGATTTCGCCATCCTGGCCAGGAGGGTTTATGCTAAACATTTGCAGCGCCCTCGGCTACCGGGTTGAGGGGCAGGGCGGACCCCCTTCGCGATGGTCCGACGTTGAAGCGGACAGGGGCGAAGCGGGCCGCGGCAAAGCAACGAAATCCGGTCGCGGGGACGAACGATGCGAGCGGGAGAAGCACAGAAACTGGCGGCGCTCGCCGCCGATCCGGTGACCGACGGGACACGGGGAAAAGTCGGCCGCACCGCATCGGGACCAGGTTTCCCTGAAGGCGTCCATGACGGTGAGCGTGCACCGGGACGGGTCGGCGTCGTCGACATCGGCTCGAATACCGTGCGTCTGGTCGTCTACGACATCCCGACCCGGGTGCCGATCCCCATCTTCAACGAAAAGGCGCAATGCGCCCTCGGCGCTGGCATCGGCCAGACCGGCATGCTCAATCCCAAGGGCGTCGCCCTCGCGCTGAAGACGATGCACCGCTTCACCCGCCTCGCCGAAGCCATGGGGGTCGAGCGTCTGGAACTGGTGGCGACGGCGGCGGTGCGCGATGCGCGCAACGGCGCCGAATTCGCCGATGCGGTGGAAGCGGCGTGCGGACTGCCGGTGCACATCCTCAGCGGCGCCGAGGAGGCACGGCTGGCGGCGGTCGGTCTGATGCACGGGATTCCTGCCGCCGACGGCGTCCTCGGTGATCTCGGCGGTGGCAGCCTCGATCTCGTCAGCCTCAATCAAGGCAAGGTGGACCGGTTCGCCACCCTGCCGCTCGGCCATCTGCGCCTGGCCGAGGAGTCCGGCGGTGACCGGGCGAAGGTGCGCGCCGTCCTGGAGCGCGGCCTGGCGACAGTGCCCTGGCTCGCCGACATTGGGGGGCGCACCGTTTACGCGGTGGGCGGCTCGTGGCGGGCGCTCGCCCGCATTTTCATCGACCAGACGCACCATCCGCTGCACGTGATCGACAACTTCACCATTCACTTCTTTGACGGCTTGCGCCTTGCCGACCTGATCTCGTCGCTGAGTGCCGGCACCCTGGAGCAACTCAGCAACGTCGATGCGCCGCGACTGCAGTCGCTCCCTTACGCGGCGGCGGCGCTCGCCGCCCTGTTGCAGGCGGCCCGGCCGAAAGACCTGGTGTTCTCCGCCTACGGCATGCGCGAAGGGCAGATGCTGGAATTGCTGCCGCCATCGCTGCGCCGGCAGGACCCGCTGATCAGCGCCTGCGAGCGTCGGGTCGAGCGCTCAGGTCGCTTCAAGCTGCACGGCAACGAGATTCTCGACTGGATGTCGCCGCTCTTCGCCCGGGAGACGGCCGACGAGCGACGGTTGCGCTATGCGGCGTGCCTCCTCAGCGACATCGGTTGGAACGAGCATCCGGACTATCGGGCGGAGCACGCCTTCCAACGGGTGCTGCGCGTCCCCTACCCCGGCCTGTTTCATGCCGACCGGGCCGAGCTGGCGCTCGCCGTCCTCATCCGCTACGGCGGCAACGAGGACGACCGGAGGGTCGGGCAGGTGCGGACCCTGCTCGACGACGCCCGCCTCGCCCGCGCCCGGATCATCGGCCTGGCACTGCGCCTCGCCCACACCTTGTCGGGGGCGGCCGCCGACATCCTGGCGCAGACGCGGCTGAAGCTGGACAAGGACGTCCTGCAATTGCGGGTGCCGGAGAACGGGGCCTTTCAGTCGGAAGCCATCGATCGGCGCTTTTCCCGCCTCGTCCGCGCCGTCGGGCTGAAGGGCGAGATCATCGCCCGCAACGGCTGAGTGTCGTCTTCTCGATCAGCCGTCTCGCCGCCTCTCGGTCAGCGGCAGCCGCTGCCGCCATCGGCCATGCGGCGCGCCGCATCCTCATTCGCCGCCTGGCCGGCGACGCAGACGTGATCGCCGGCGATGCGGGCGACCACGTAGCTGGTGCTCTGTGAGCCGTCGTTCCGTTCCGTGCGCATCTGGAAAATGGCGGCGACCGGTTGCTCACCGGCCATCCGCCATTCCATCGGCTCGCCGGTGAGCGCGATGACGTCGGCACCGCTGATGCGGGCGATGCTGGCGTGCAGATCGGATAACTGGTGGCCGATGGCAAACGCGGGCCAGGTATCGATCCCCACCGTCCGCACATAGACCTTGAAGCCGCCGACGCCGGGGCAGAGGAAGGCGTCCTCGTCGGCGAAAGCATTCTCCCGCCACTCGCATTCGCCCCCATCGGAGGCGGGCAGCAGGCTGGTGGAGAGGGCGGCAAGGGGTGTTGCTACCGCCGCAACCGCTGGGGTCGCCGCCAGCAAGGCGAGGGCGACCAGGGCTTGTCGAAAGCCGGCCACGGCGGTGATCAGGACGGCGCGCCCGTCGGCGCCGTCAATCGATGGTCGGGGTATCGGGCGAAGGAACCGGCCGTCCATTGGCGATCTCGGAAGCCCGTGACTGACGATAGAGGCTGCGCATGGTCGCGTAGAAGTCGAGGGAGTTCTTCTCGATGTCGGCGAGCGCGTCGTAGTTGCGGGCCCGCGCGTCGATGGCGGTGAGCCCGAGCCGTGTGTAGGCCAGGATGTCGAGCAGCGTCGAATCGTAGACGAAGGTGACGAGGAAGCCGAACGGATCCAGGACCGCGCTGTCGACGGCGATGCCGACGGCATCGCGGGGATTGGAGGGGCCGATGACCGGCAGCACCAGGTAAGGGCCCTCGCCGACGCCCCAGACCGCGAGTGTCTGGCCGAAGTCCTCGTTGTGGTAGGGCATGCCCCAGTCGGAGGCCCAGTCGACGAGGCCGCCGACTCCGACGGTGGTATTGACCGCAAAGCGGCCGGCGGTGTTCGCCGCCCGACTGCCTTCCCCTTGCAGCAGATCGTTGAAGAAGGTGACCGGCGCCCGCAGGTTGGTGACGAAGTTGTGGATACCCGTCTGCACCGGCGGCGGCAGCAGCAACAGGTAGAATTCGGCCAGCGGCTTGAGGAACATGGCATCAAGCCCCCGGTTGATCTCGAAGATCACCCGATTGAACGGCTCGATGGGATCGTTGATCTCACGGAATTCCGCGTAGGCTTCCGGATCGGACTGCGGCGGCGGGGTGGCACACCCGGCGGCCGAAACCGTGATCGCAACCGCTGCGGCGATACCGCGCCCCAGACGGGAGACGGAACCGAAGACGGGCAGGGGAGAAATGCGGCTGCTCGGTCCGGACACGCGTCGGCTCTCCTCGCGGCGATTTGCCGCCGGTGGGACCACCGCGGCGCTGTTGCAATCTATACCACCATCCGTTGCGGACGGTACCGTAGCGCGATTGAAATCCAGGCTCGGCGAGTAGCACAACCGATCGAAAAAAACCAGTGTGTCGGTATCGCGTCTCGGGGTAGGGTCGGCGCAAGGTGCCGGGAGTTGCCGACGCATCGCGGCGCATGCGTCAAGCCGACTATGCGGACGATAACTCAAAGCTGGTTGCGTCGGCGGCGGCGCCTTCCCATCTCGATCCGACCGACGGCGGGGTGGCCGGCCAGCAACCCTGATCTGGAGCGCAAGGGAGATCGACGCTTGACCTCGCGGACGACGACGCCGATGTCGGGGGCCCTTCGTCGCGCTCCCCGCCCGGGCGCGCTGCTCTCAGTGGCAGCGCCGCTGCCAGAGGACGTTCGCGTGTCGTTCGAGTTCTTCCCGCCGCGCACGCCGCAGATGGAGGCGTCGCTGTGGAGCAGCGTCGAGCGGCTGGCGACGCTGGAGCCCGCCTACGTGTCGGTCACCTACGGCGCCGGCGGAACCACCCGTGAGCGCACCCATGCCACCGTCGTCCGTTTGCGTCGGGAGACGGCGCTGGAGCCGGCGGCGCACCTCACCTGCGTCGGCGCCAGCCGCGGCGAGATCGATGACATCGCCCGCCGCTACTGGGATGCGGGCATCCGCCATATCGTGGCCCTGCGCGGCGATCCGCCGGAAGGCAGCGCCCGCTATGAGCCCCATGCGGACGGCTACCCGTTTGCCGCCGACCTGGTTGCCGGCCTGAAGCGCATCGCCGACTTCGATGTTTCGGTGGCCGCCTATCCGGAGGTGCACCCGGAGGCGCTGAGTGCCGCTCAGGATCTGGACAACCTGAAACGCAAGATCGACGCCGGCGCCGCGCGCGCCATCACCCAGTTCTTCTTCGACTCGGACGCCTACTTCCGCTTTCTCGACCAGGCGCGGGCCGCCGGCATCGGGGTGCCGATCATCCCGGGGATCCTGCCGGTCACCAATTTCGCGCAAGTGGGAAAGTTCGCGCGGCTCTGTGGCGCCTCCATTCCCGCTTGGATGCCCGATCTGTTCGCCGGACTCGATGACGATCCGGAGACGCGCAAGCTAGTGGCCGCCGCCGCCGCCGTCGAGCAGTGTCGGGCGCTTTATGCCGGCGGTGTCGAGCAGTTCCACTTCTACACCCTCAACCGCGCCGATCTGACCTACGCCATCTGCCATGTCCTCGGCGTGCGTCCCCGTCCGGTCGAGGCCGCCTGCGAGGCTCAGGCGGCGGTGTCGCCATGACCGGCCGCGACGACCGTCTCGCCTGGCTGTCGCGGGAACTCAGCCGGCGCATCCTCGTCCTCGACGGCGCCATGGGGACGATGATCCAGCGCCGCGGCCTCGACGAGGCGGGTTATCGCGGCGAGCGCTTCGCCCACTGGCCGCGCGATCTCGCCGGCAACAACGACCTGCTGACGCTGACGCAAGGTGCCATCATCGCCGACATTCACCGGCTCTACCTGGAGGCCGGCGCCGACATCATCGAGACCAACACCTTCAACTCGACGCGCATCGCGCTCGCCGATTACGGCATGGAGGAGTTGGCCTTCGAGCTGAATCTGGAAGGGGCGCGCCTGGCCCGCGCCGTCGCCGATCGGGCCGCCGCCGCCGACGGCCGGCCGCGACTGGTGGCAGGCGCCATCGGTCCGACCAATCGCACCGCGTCCATCTCACCGAAGGTGGAGGACCCGGGCTTTCGCAACATCAGCTTCGACGAGCTGGCCGCCGCCTATGCCGAGGCCGCCCGGGGGCTGATCGACGGCGGCTCGGATCTGATCCTGATCGAAACCGTGTTCGACACCCTCAACGCCAAGGCGGCGCTGTTCGCCGCCGAGGAGGTTTTCGAGGAGCGAGGTGTCCGGTTGCCGGTGATGATCTCGGGGACGATCACCGATCTGTCCGGGCGCAATCTCTCCGGTCAGACGGCGGAGGCGTTCTGGAATTCGGTGCGTCATGCGCGGCCGCTGACCATCGGTCTCAACTGCGCCCTCGGCGCCGCCGAGATGCGGCCGCACATCGCCGAACTGGACCGGGTCGCCGATGCCGCCATCTGTGCCTATCCCAATGCCGGGCTGCCCAACGAGTTCGGCGCCTACGACGAGACGCCGGCGATGACCGCGGCACACCTGGCATCCTGGGCCGACGCCTCGCTGGTCAACATCGTCGGCGGCTGCTGCGGGACGACGCCCGACCATATCCGGGCGATCGCCGCCGCCGTCGAAGGCAAGCCGCCGCGCCAAGTGCCGGCCATCGGCCGCGCTCTCAGGCTCTCCGGGCTGGAAGCCTTCGCCATCGTCAGCGACACCGTCCCGTGATCGGCAGCTTCGTCAACATCGGCGAGCGGACCAATGTCACCGGCTCCGCCAAGTTTCGCCGCCTGATCATGGCCGGCGACTTCGCCGCCGCCGTCGACATCGCTCGCGACCAGGTGGCGAACGGCGCCCAGATCATCGACGTCAACATGGACGAAGCCATGCTCGATTCCGAGCAGGCGATGGGGCGCTTCCTCAACCTGATCGCCGCCGAGCCGGACATCGCCCGGGTGCCGGTGATGGTGGATTCTTCCAAGTGGTCGGTGATCGAGGCGGGACTGAAGTGCCTGCAGGGCAAGGGCATCGTCAATTCCATCAGCCTGAAGGAGGGCGAAGACGCCTTCATCGCCGCCGCCCGCCGCATCCGCCGCTACGGGGCGGCGACGGTGGTGATGGCGTTCGACGAACAGGGCCAGGCCGATTCCGCCGATCGCAAGGTGGAGATCTGTGCCCGCGCCTACCGGGTCTTGGTGGACCGGGTCGGCTTCCCGCCCGAGGACATCATCTTCGATCCCAACATCTTCGCCATCGCCACCGGCATCGAGGAGCATAACGGCTACGCCGTCGACTTCTTCGAGGCGACGAGGCGGATCAAGGCGGAGCTGCCCTACGCGCTCGTCTCCGGCGGCGTCTCCAACGTCTCGTTCGCCTTTCGCGGCAACGATCCGGTGCGCGAGGCGATGCACTCGGTGTTTCTCTATCACGCCATCGCCGCCGGCATGGACATGGGGATCGTCAACGCCGGACAGATCGCCGTCTACGACGAGATCCCGGCGGATCTGCGCGAGCGGGTGGAGGACGTCATCCTCAACCGGCGGCCGGACGCGACCGAGCGCCTGCTGGAGATCGCCGGCAGCTTCAAGGGCGAGAAGCGGGCGACGGCGGTTGACCTGAGCTGGCGCGAGCTGCCGGTCAATGAGCGGCTGACCCACGCCCTGGTCAACGGCATCGCCGATTACGTCGAGGCCGACACCGAGGAGGCGCGGCAGGCGGCGACGCGGCCGCTGGACGTCATCGAGGGGCCGCTGATGGCGGGGATGAACGTCGTCGGCGACCTGTTCGGCGCCGGCAAGATGTTCCTGCCGCAGGTGGTGAAGAGCGCCCGGGTCATGAAGCAGGCGGTGGCCTACCTACTGCCGTTCATGGAGGCGGAGGCGGAAGGGGAGCCGCGGCCGACCGCCGGCACCGTCGTTCTCGCCACCGTCAAGGGCGACGTGCACGACATCGGCAAGAACATCGTCGGCGTCGTTTTGCAGTGCAACAACTACCGGGTCGTCGACCTGGGCGTCATGGTGCCGTGCGCCAAGATCCTGGAGGCGGCGGCGCGGGAGAAGGCGGACATCCTGGGATTGTCGGGCCTGATCACGCCATCGCTGGACGAGATGGTGTTCGTCGCCCGCGACATGCAGCGCCAGGGGCTGACGCTGCCGTTGCTGATCGGCGGCGCCACCACCAGCCGCGTGCATACCGCGGTGAAGATCGCGCCCGCCTACGAGGGAGCGGTCGTCCACGTGCACGATGCGTCGCGGGCGGTGGGCGTCGCCGGCTCGCTGCTCTCAACGAACGAATCGGCCCGATACCGGGCACGGGTTCGCGACGACTACGCGGGTTTGCGCGAGGCGCACGCGCGGCGCAACACCGAGCGCGACCGGCTGCCGCTGGCCGATGCCCGCGCCAACAAGATGAAGCTGCTGTTCGACAGCTATCGGCCGCCCGAGCCGCGCGTCCCCGGCCTCACCGTCTTCGACGTTTACGATCTCGCCGAACTGGTGGCGCGCATCGACTGGGGGCCGTTCTTCCAGACCTGGGAGCTGAGCGGCCGATTTCCCGCCATCTTCGACGATCCCGTCGTCGGCGAGACCGCCCGCGGCGTCTTTCGCGACGCGGAGGCGATGCTGGGGCGCATCGTCGGCGAGAGGTGGCTACGCCCCCGCGCCGTCATCGGCCTGTGGCCGGCCAACGCGGAAGGCGACGACATCGCCATCTACGCCGACGAGCACCGCCGTGACGTGCTGGCCCACGTCCATACGCTGCGCCAGCAGATGCGCCGTGACCGCGACCGGCCGAATCTGGCGCTGGCCGATTTCGTCGCCCCGGCGAAAAGCGGCGTCCGCGACTGGCTCGGCGCCTTTGCCGTCACCACCGGCCATGGCCTCGACGAGGTGGTGAAGGACTTCGAGGCGCGGCACGACGACTACGCCGCGATCATGGCGAAGGCGCTGGCCGACCGGCTGGCGGAGGCGTTCGCCGAGCGCATGCATGAGCGGGTGCGCAAGGAGTTCTGGGGCTATGCGGCGGACGAGGACCTGGCCAACGAGGCGCTGATCCTTGAGGCGTACCGGGGGATCCGGCCGGCGCCGGGGTATCCGGCGTGTCCCGACCATACGGAGAAGCGGACGCTGTTCGACCTGCTCGATGCCGAGGAGAACGCCGGCATCCGCCTCACCGACAGCTTTGCCATGTGGCCGGCGGCGTCGGTGTCGGGCTGGTATTTCTCCCATCCCGACGCCCGCTACTTCGGCCTCGGCCGCATCCACCGCGACCAGGTGGAGGACTACGCCCGCCGCAAGGGGATGCCGGTGGACGAGATGGAACGCTGGCTCGCCCCCAATCTCGCCTACGACCCCCCGAGCGGCGGCTGATTGCATCTGTAATCGAGCTGAATAGACTCCACTCGCTCGCCCGGAACCCCGTATGACGGCGGAGTGACCTGTATCACTGCGTTTGTCGCGTAGAGTTGCAACAAAGGGTTACAATAGAGCGCTTTCTAGACAAAGGATCGTGGCCCATTAGTTTAGTAGAGCAGGGTCGGGTAGTTGGCGCCGAAAACGAAACGGAGGATAGCCGGCGAGATTGGTTGCGACGCGTTTCCCGAATTCGAGTAGACGCGATCTTGTTAGCCGCGGGGTTGACGAATCCCCGCTCTACAAGGAGCTAGGGTTCAATCCATGACGTGGCGGCAAAGCTGGTGGTGGACACACACGACTACGCCCGTCGAGCCGTGGTTTTTGTGAGATGGTTACTACTTCCATAAACCTGGCAGGGTGTGCTGCTTTCTTTCTTCTTTTCGCAGCTGGGCAGCCCGACGATGTGGCCACTCTTGGTGGCGCGACCGGGCTCAAGGCGATTGTGGCTGAAGCCGGATCTGACTGGGAGACCAAGACGAAGCAGGAGACGGTCAAGATTCTTGAAGATCTAAAGCGTGAACCTCATCCAGGGCGGGCGGTGGAGGAGTTCAAGAAGGCCATGGGACCAAACTGCATGGACGTCGTGAGGCTTCACGAGGCCTTAGACATTCTTGAAGATGATTACAAGTAATTCGTTTAAGTTCAAAAGTCTTAGTAGAGTTCTCTGCTACCCTGATCGGCCCTATCCGGCGGAGGGGGATTTTCGAGGCCGCCCGGTAGCTTGCGGGCTGAGCGTATGGCGAAATCAGTACTGTCAACCCCACGCCACCTCACGCGAACTGCCGTCGCGCGAGCGACACCGGCGGGTCGGCGACGGCTGATCACAGATGGGGTAGAGAGAACGGGGCGTTGGCTTGCGCGCGCGACGGGGGCCGGTATAGTGGCGGCTCATGGACGACACCGATCCGTTCGCTCCCTTCACCTACCGGCACCGTCACCTCCTCGGGATCGAAGGGCTGACGCCCCCCGAGATCAGCGTGCTCCTCGATCGCTCCGAGAGCTACGTCCAGCAGAACCGCCAGGCGGACAAGAAGAAGTCGCTCCTGCGCGGCCGCACCATCATCAATCTGTTCTACGAGGCGTCGACGCGGACGCGCACGTCGTTCGAACTGGCGGCGAAGCGCCTCGGCGCCGACGTCATCAACATGTCGGTCGCCACCTCCTCGGTGCGCAAGGGTGAGACGCTGATCGACACCGCGATGACGCTGAACGCCATGCATGTGGACGTCCTCGTCGTCCGCCATCCCGAATCGGGCGCGGTGCAACTGCTCTCGGAGAAGGTGAATTGCGGCGTCATCAACGGCGGGGACGGCAGCCACGAGCATCCGACGCAAGCGCTCCTCGACGCGCTGACCATCCGCCGGCGCAAAGGGAGGCTGTCGGGGCTGAAGGTCGCCATCTGCGGCGACATCACCCACTCCCGGGTTGCCCGCTCCAACATCCACCTGCTGACGACCATGGGGGCGCGGGTGCGGCTGGTGGCGCCGTGCACCCTGATCCCGACGGCGGCGGAGCGTCTCGGGGTCGAGGTCTATCACGACATGCGCCGCGGCCTCGACGGCTGCGACATCATCATGATGCTGCGGCTGCAGACGGAGCGCATGCGCGGCAACTACATCCCGTCCATCGCCGAGTATTTCCATTTTTTCGGCCTGGATTACGAGAAGCTGGCGCGCGCCAATGCGGACGCGCTGATCATGCACCCGGGGCCGATGAACCGCGGGGTGGAGATTGACTCCGTCGTCGCCGACGATTTCGGCCGCAGCGTCATCCGCGAGCAGGTGGAGATGGGCGTCGCCGTGCGCATGGCCTGCCTCGAGGTGCTGAGCCGCAATCGGCCGCCGGGGAACGGCAGCAACCGATAGCGCGGGATCATCGCGCGCCGATGGGGTAGACGGGAGCGGCTGAAGGCGCACGGGTAACGGCGAGACGGGTCGACACGAGGGGAGCAAGGGTGGTGGGCAGCACGGCGAAGGGACGGGTCGCATACGTCAATGCCCGCCTTCTCGACCCGGCGAGCGGCCTCGATGCACCGGGCGGGCTGATCACCGAGGGAGAGACCATCGCCGATCTCGGCCCCCACATCGGCGGCGACGGCCTTGCCGACGACTGCGAGCGGGTGGACTGCCGGGGCCATTGTCTCGCCCCCGGGCTCGTCGACGTGCGGGTGCAGCTTCGCGAGCCGGGGGAGGAGCACAAGGGGACGCTCGCCTCGGCCGGCCGGGCGGCGACCGCCGGCGGCATCACCTCGTTGATCTGCCTGCCGAACACGACCCCTGTCATCGACGACAACTCGGTCGTCGAGTTCGTCGCCCGCCGCGCCCGGCTCCTGGGATTGACCAAGGTCTATCCCTATGCGGCGGTGACTAAGGGGCTGGCCGGCGAGGAACTGGCGGAACTGGGCATGCTGGCCGAGGCCGGCGCCGTCGCCTTCACCGACGGCGTCAATGCGGTCGCCAGCGCCAAGGTGCTCGTCCAAGCCCTGCGCTACGCCCGCACCTTCGGCCTGCTCATCGTCGAGCATCCGGAAGAACCGACGCTGGCCGCGGGCGGTGTCATGAACGCAGGTGAAATGGCGACCCGCCTCGGCCTCGTCGGCATCCCGGCGGCGGCGGAGGTGATCCTGGTAGAGCGGGACGTTCGCCTGGTCGAGCTGACCCATGGCCGACTGCACTTTGCCCATGTGTCGACGGCGGCCGCTATCGACGTCATCCGCAAGGCGAAGGCGCGCGGCCTTGACATCACCTGTGAGACGGCGCCGCCTTACTTCGCCCTCAACGAGAACGCCATCGGCGACTATCGGACCTTCGGCAAGCTGTCGCCGCCGTTGCGGGCGGAGAGCGACCGGCAGGCGGTGATCGAGGGGCTGGTGGACGGCACCATCGATGCCATCGCCTCCGACCACGCGCCGGAAGACGAGGACGCAAAGCGGCTGCCGTTCGCCCAGGCGGCGTTCGGTGGCATCGGCCTGGAGACGCTGTTGAGCATCTCGCTCGAGCTCTACCATAATGGCCACCTGACGTTGCTGGAGGTGCTCGGGCTGATCACCAGCCGTCCCGCCGATCGCTTCGGTCTGCCGGCCGGTCGGCTGGCACGGGGGGCGGCAGCTGATCTGACGCTGTTTGATCCGGATCGGGCCTGGCAGGTACGGGAGGCGGATCTCTACTCCAAGTCGAAGAACACACCATTCGATTATCGTCCGGTGCAGGGGCGGGTGATCATGACCATCATCGACGGGCGCTGCGTTTTCACCCTCGGCGACTGAGGCAAAGCGGTGGGTGATTCCTTCGAACTGACTTTTGTCGCCGCCCTGGCCGGCTATCTCGCCGGGTCGATCCCCTTCGGCCTGCTGATCACCCGCTTCGCCGGGGTTGGCGACATCCGTCGCATCGGCTCCGGCAACATCGGCGCCACCAACGTCCTGCGCACCGGCCGCAAGGGGCTGGCGGCCGCCACCTTGCTCCTGGACGCGCTCAAAGGGGCGCTGCCGGTGCTTCTCTTCACCGACGCGGCCGCACCCGGTGGCTGGCCGCCGCTGGTGGCCGGCTTCGCCGCCGTCATCGGCCACAACTTCCCGGTCTGGCTGGCTTTCCGTGGCGGCAAGGGGGTGGCGACCACCCTCGGGGTGCTGGCGGGGCTGGCCTGGCCGGTCGGCCTTGCTGTCGCCGGGGTCTGGCTGGTGACGGCGCGGGTGTTTCGTTATTCGTCGCTGGCCGCCCTGCTGGCCCTGACCAGCGCTCCGTTCTGGATGCTGTGGCTCGCCGATGGGGCTCGCGCCGGGCTGGCGGCCGTCCTGGCGCTGATTGCGGTGATCCGACACATGGACAACATCCGCCGCCTTGCGGCGGGTGAAGAGTCCAAGATCGGCGCCAAGACCGGCGGTACCGATCCGGAGTGATCGCCGTTCCGCGCTCGGGCGCCCTCGCCGAGGGCCCTACCGCGCCGCGCCCGCAGGGATGAACTCACCCGCGCGACGATGCCCGGTAAGCACTGCGACATTCCCTGCCGCACATTTCGCAAGAGGCCGGTCGTCGATCGCCTGTTTCCGTGCTCTCCTCCGGGGAAGAAGACAGTTTTCTTCCAGGAAACTCAAATCGCCGACTCGCGGACCAACTAAGGTTACTCTATATGGGTTACCCCTTACCCCTGCTTCGCCCAAAACCAGAATCGGTTGTAATTTTCACTGACCCATCAATCCTCTACCCACATGCCCCATGTCGTCTCTGCCGGCACGCCGCCTCACTGAAATCGCCGTCGAAATGGCGAGTCGCCCCGGGCATGAAAAGGTCCGGGCCCTAATTTATGAGCTGCTCGTCTATGGCCTCGGGGCGCGCAGCAGCGAAATTCATTTCGAGCGGGCACTGCCGGAGGTCCGCGGGCGCGCCGACGCCCTCCTCGGGTTGACGGTTTTCGAGTTCAAGCGCGATCTGCGCCGCGAACGGCGAGATGCGGAAGAAGGGCTGGGGCGCTACCTGCCGGAGCGGGAGTGGGAGAGCGGCGAGCGCTTCATCGGTATCGCCACCGACGGGGCCGAATTCCTCTCCTATCAGATGGACGAGGGCGTGCTCACGCCCTTGACCAGCTACCGGATCGACCCGACGCAGCCCCGCAGCCTTTTGATCTGGCTCGATTCCGCGGTCTCGCTCCGCCCCAACCTGCTGCCAGACCCGGCGATCATCTGCTTCGAGCTGGGCCGCGAAAGTCTCGCCTGCCGGCGGGCGCTCACCGGCCTCGCCACCCTCTGGCGGACGGTGCGCGATCTGCCGGAGGTGGATCTGAAGCGCCGGTTGTGGGCGGACCTGCTCGCTGTCGTCTATGGCACCACCGTCGATGCGGACGAACTCTTCCTGCAGCACACCTATCTCACCATCGTCGCCAAGACGCTGGCGGTACGGGTGCTGGCGGTGCCGTTGCCGGAACCGGCGGACCTGCTCAGCGGCAAGCCGTTTCGCCAGGCCGGCATTGCCGGCGCCGTCGAGTCGGACTTCTTCGATTGGGTACTGCAGGCCCCAGCGGGCGCCGATCTTGTCGCCCGGGTCTCCCGCCAGGTCACCCGTTTCCGGTTTGAAGACGTGGAGCACGACGTCCTCAAGAGCCTCTATGAGTCGCTGGTCGATCCGGAGACCCGGCACGATCTGGGCGAATACTACACCCCTGACTGGCTGGCGGCGAAGATCATCGCCGAAGCGATCGAGCGCCCGTTGTCGCAACGGGTGCTGGACCCCGCCTGCGGCTCCGGCACCTTCCTCTTTCATGCCGTCCGCCACGTGCTCAGGTCCGCCGAGGAAAGTCGGCTCGATCCGTCGGAAGGGCTTCGTCAGTGCCTGGAGCGGGTGGTCGGCATCGATGTCCATCCGGTGGCGGTGCTGGTGGCGCGGGTCACCTATCTCCTCGCCCTCGGTCAGGATCGCCTGAAGAACCGGCCGGGCGCCATCTCGATCCCGGTCTATCTGGGCGACAGCCTGCAGTGGAACACCCGGCAGATGTACGCGGCACGCGATGTGCGCATCCGGGTGCCGGACGGCCCCGATCTGCTGTTTCCCGAGCGCCTCGCCAACGAACCGGCGCGCTTCGATGAAACCGTGCAGACGATGCTCGACCTCAGCGAACAGAACGCCGCACCGGCGGCGATGCGGGCGTGGCTCAGCCACCATGACCGCGGTATTGAGGATCGCGACCGGGAAATCCTGGTGGAGACCTACAACCACATGCGGGATCTGCGGCAGAGCGGCCGCGATCATATCTGGGGCTACGTCGCCCGCAACCTCAGCCGACCGTTGTGGTTGTCGGCGCCGTTCCAGCGGGTTGACGTCATCATCGGCAATCCGCCCTGGCTCAGCTACCGCTTCATGGCGTCGCAACTGCAGCGCAAGTTCCGTGAGGAGTGCCGGCTGCGCAGCCTGTGGGCCGGCGGCAAGCTGGCGGCCCATCACGACCTCTCCGCCTACTTCTTCGTCCGCTGCACCGAGCTTTACCTGAAGCCGCAGGGGACGATCGCCTTCGTCATGCCCTTCGGCGTCCTCAATCGCGCTCAGTACGCCAGTTTTCGCGGTGGCCGCTTCGTCAGCGCCGAGGTCCGGATCGTCGGCGCCTGGGCCTTCGACGAGAAGCTGAAGCCGCTGTTTCCGGTGCCGTCCTCGGTGGTCTTCGCCAGGCGGACCCCGGCCGGCCCGCTGCCGGACACCATCACCTTGTTTCGCGGCGTCCTGCCGCGGCGGGACGCGACGGCGGCAGAGGCCGAGCCGGCGCTGCGGGTGACGGAGGTTCCCTGGCCGGCGGGGGCGCAACTCAGCGGCGGCTCGCCCTATCGCCGGTCGTTCCGCCAGGGCGCGACGATGGTGCCGCGGCGGCTGTGTCTGGTGAACCGCGTCGATATCGGCCGCCTCGGCGCCAACTGGGCAGCGCCGGTGGTCACCAGCCGTTCCGGCGGCCAGGACAAGGTGCCCTGGCGCAATCTGCCGCCGTTGACGGCGGCGGTGGAGTCGAAGTTCGTTCGCACCCTTCTTCTCGGCGAGTCCATCGCTCCCTTTCGCATCCTGAAGCCGGCGCTCGCCGTTGTCCCCTGGGATCCGTCGACGGACGCCATCCTCGATGCCGCCGCCGCCGAAGAGCGCGGCTATCCCGGGTTGTGCAGCTGGCTGCGGGTGGCCGAACAGCTGTGGTCGCAGCATGGTCGCGGGCCCATGTCGCTGATCGAGCGCTGGAACTACCTGGAAGCGCTCGATCGGCAGGTGCCGCCGGCGCCGATCCGCGTCGTCTACGCCAAGTCCGGCATCTTGCTCGCCGCGGCGGTTGTCGAGGACCGGTCGGCGGTGATCGACCACAAGCTCTACTGGGCGGAGGCGCAGTCGCTCTCGGAGGCCTTCTATCTCGCCGGCCTGCTCAATTCCGAGGCGATCCGCATGCGCATCGCCGCCTTGCAGTCGCGGGGCCGCTGGGGGGCGCGTGACTTCGACAAGCTGATCTTCGAGCTGCCCATTCCGTGCTTCGATCCGCAGGTGAGCGAGCACCGCCAGTTGGTCGCCGCCGCCCGCGAGGCGGCGCTGGTGGCGGCGACGGTGGTCCTGCCCTCGGAGGGCCACTTCGTTCGCTCCCGCCGCATGGTGCGGGCGGCACTGAAAGCGGCGCGCCTGTCGGTTCACCTGGACCGCCTGGTCGGCGACCTGCTCACCTAACGGGGCCGCCAGTGCGTTAGTCGGCGGCAATGGCCCCGGTTGCGCGGAGGACGGCGCAAGCCATATCACCGGTGTTGCAGTGGCACGCAGGGCAACCGACGGACAAGCAAGATGGATCTGGAAAAATACACCGAGCGCTCGAAGGGATTCATTCAGGCGGCGCAGACGCTGGCGCTGCGGCGCGGGCACCAGCAGCTGATGCCGCTGCATCTGCTGGCGGCGCTGCTGGAGGATGAGCAGGGGCTGGCGGCGAACCTGATCGGAGCCGCCGGCGGCGATGCGCTGCGGGCGCGCCGGGCGACCGACGCCGAGCTCGCCAAGCTGCCGCGGGTCGAGGGCGGCGGCGCTGGCCAAGTGTATCTCAGCCAGGAGGTGGCGCGCGTCTTTCAGCAGGCGGAGGAGCTGGCGAAGCAGGCGGGCGACGGCTTCGTCTCCGTCGAGCGGCTGCTGCTGGCGCTGGCGATGGCGAAGGGAACGCCGCCGGCGCGCATCGTCGCCGACGCCGGGGTCACGCCGCAGACGCTGAACGCCGCCATCAACGAGGTGCGCAAGGGGCGCACGGCGGACTCGCCCACCGCCGAGGAGGGCTACGATGCGCTGAAGAAGTACGCGCGCGACCTCACCCAGGCGGCCAAGGACAACAAGCTCGATCCGGTGATCGGCCGCGACGAGGAAATCCGCCGCACCATCCAGGTGCTGTCGCGGCGCACCAAGAACAATCCGGTCCTCATCGGCGAGGCAGGGGTCGGCAAGACCGCCATCGTCGAGGGCCTGGCCCAGCGCATCGTCAACGGCGACGTCCCCGAACCGCTGAAGGACAAGCGGTTGATGGTGCTCGACCTGGGCGCGCTCGTCGCCGGCGCCAAGTTCCGCGGCGAGTTCGAGGAGCGGCTGAAGGCGGTGCTGAACGACGTCAGCGGCGCCGCCGGTGACGTCATCCTGTTCATCGACGAGCTGCACACGCTGGTGGGTGCCGGCGCCGCCGAGGGGGCGATGGATGCGTCCAACCTGCTGAAACCGGCGCTCGCCCGCGGCGAACTGCATTGCATCGGGGCGACGACCCTGAACGAGTACCGCAAGCACATCGAGAAGGACGCGGCGCTGGCGCGGCGGTTTCAGCCGGTGTTCGTCTCCCAGCCGACGGTCGAGGACACGATCTCCATCCTGCGCGGCCTGAAGGAGAAGTACGAACTCCATCACGGGGTGCGCATCACCGACGGCGCCATCGTCGCCGCGACGACCCTGTCGCACCGGTACATCACCGACCGCTTCCTCCCCGACAAGGCCATCGATCTGATGGACGAGGCGGCCAGCCGCCTGAAGATGCAGGTGGATTCCAAGCCGGAGGAGGTGGACGAGCTGGACCGCCGGATCATCCAGCTGAAGATCGAGCGGGAAGCGCTGAAGAAGGAGACCGACCGGGCGGCGACCGACCGGCTGCAGAAGCTGGACAAGGAGCTGGCCGAACTGGAGGACCGCTCGCAGACGCTGACCGCCCAGTGGCGGGCGGAGAAGGATGCCCTCGCTGGCTCGACGCGGCTGAAGGAAGACCTGGAGAAGGCGAAGCAGGAGCTGGATCGGTTCATCCGCGAAGGGCAGTACGAGAAGGCGGGCGAGCTGCAGAACTCCCGCATCCGCGAGCTGGAGAAGCAGTTGGCGGCGGCGGAAGCGGCCGGCCAGCACCGGATGGTCAACGAGGCGGTCACCGCCGACGACATCGCCGAGGTGGTGGCCCGCTGGACCGGCGTGCCGGTGGAGAAGATGCTGGAGGGCGAGCGCTCGAAGCTGCTGGCGATGGAAGAGAACCTCGGCCGCCGGGTCGTCGGCCAGGAGGAGGCGGTGGTCGCCGTCGCCGATGCGGTGCGCCGGGCCCGCGCCGGTCTGCAGGACCCGAACCGGCCGATCGGCTCGTTCCTCTTCTTAGGCCCGACCGGCGTCGGCAAGACCGAACTGTGCAAGGCGCTGGCCGAGTACCTGTTCGACGACGAGCAGGCGATCGTCCGCATCGACATGTCCGAATACATGGAAAAGCACTCGGTTGCCCGGCTGATCGGGGCGCCGCCGGGGTACGTAGGCTACGAGGAGGGCGGCGCGCTGACGGAGGCGGTACGCCGGCGGCCGTACCAGGTGATCCTCTTCGACGAGGTGGAGAAGGCGCACCCGGATGTCTTCAACGTCCTCTTGCAGGTGCTGGACGATGGGCGGCTGACCGACGGTCAAGGGCGCACCGTCGATTTCCGCAACACCATCATCGTCCTGACCTCCAATCTGGGTGGCGACATCCTCGCTCAGCAGGCGGAGGGCGAGGATTCCGAAGCCGCCCGCGAGCAGGTGATGGCGATCGTCCGCGCCAGCTTCCGCCCGGAGTTCCTCAACCGGCTGGACGAGATCATTCTCTTCCACCGGCTGTTCCCGGCGCAGATGGACGCCATCGTCGAGATCCAGCTCCGCCGGCTGACCCATCTGCTCGCCGAGCGCAAGATCAGCCTCGACATGCGACCGGACGCCATCGCCTGGCTGGCGAAGAAGGGCTACGATCCCGTCTACGGGGCGCGGCCGCTGAAGCGGGTGATCCAGCGGGAGCTGCAGAACACGCTGGCGGTGCAGATCCTCGACGGCCGTATCGGCGAGGGCGATCGGGTGGCGGTCACCGCCGGCCCGGATGGCCTCGTCCTCGCCCGGGAACCCGCCCACGCAGCCTAAACAGGACTACCTCCCTGGCTCTTTTAACACCATTCTTTTGGGAGAGATCCCGAGAAGCTCCAAAAGATAACGAGCAGGAGGTTCGAGATGCAGTCAGATGCCATGTCGAGCTATTACGGGGTGCTGATGCGGAGGCTATCTATAAACCAGATCAGATCGAGCGCAATAGACCCGCAGTTGATGAGGAATTCACCGTAGCGGGAACTCGTTATTCTGTCGAGCACACCGCGATACAAGTTGTCAAGGACATACACACAGCGGATGGAGTGTGGAAGGACCACCTTGAGCCAAGTATCCGACAATTGGAAAGCAAGATAGCGACA
>JAXMDO010000001.1:1105000-1692500 GCA_046348775.1 Rhodospirillales bacterium
GCGACGCGTTCTCTTGCTTTAGCGCCGCCCTGAAGGTCCGCAACCCGAAGCTGGTCAACATCTGGTATCGATTCTGACGTTGGAGTTTGGTGAGGATGGCGTTAGCTGGCTTGGTCCAGATGAAGGGCTTTGGGTTGGCATTGTGCTGGTCGAGGTATCGGTTGATGGCGGCCTGAAGGTCGAGGATTGACTTGAAGACGCCGCGGCGAATGCGCCTTCGGGTCAGAGAAAGTAAGTTCCTTGCGTAGCTTGTTTGTTATCGTATTGTACATAAAGAACTTCACCACGGTCATTAATCTTGAGCGCATGGGAAGGATTCGCAGACGTAGAAAGGGCCTGCGGCACCCCATTCTTCCACAACGTAGCAGTTGAGGCGAAATCGTCACTTGGGCACGGAGCGGCGCCAAAAGCGGTATCACAGAATGATTTCCCCACGACGATGCCGAGGTCATTGATATCATTCGGATATGTGCCTGTATACATGGCATTAGAGCCGGGAACTGGGAGCGGCTGGAGCTCGACAGCGTCTACAATCAGTTCACTCCTGCTATCAACACAGCCCGCGAGGATAAGCGCGAGTATGCCGAAGCTGGCAAGGACAAGGTTAGCTTTAATACCGTTGGTGATCATATCAAAACCCCTCCCACAGCTTGACCTAGTGTCCCGTTTCTGAAGTTCCTATTCACATTGGGCTTGTAGATCGAGGGTTCGACGGCAGAAGCGCTCGATGACGGCCAGCATGTCGTCGGCGGATTTTGTCCATCGGAACGGCTTGGGATCGACGCTTCTTGCGTTGATGAACGCCTCGATCGCCGCCTCGAGCTCCTTGGTCGACCGGTGGGCTCCTCTCCTGATCTGCTCTTCGGCGAGCAGGGCGAAAAATCGCTCCACCTGATTGATCCAGGACGCCGATGTCGGGGTGAAATGATGGTGCCAGCGCGGTCGCTTGGCGAACCAGTCCTGGATCAGCTTGGTTTTGTGGGTGGAGGAGTTGTCCATGATCACATGGATGTCGAGATCGGCCTGCACTTGCCGCTCGACCTCGTCCAGGAACTTGCGGAACTCCGTGGCCCGGTGACGGGGCATGCACGTGCCGGTCATGCGGCGGCCGAGCGACATGCTCGAGCCGGTGTACGAAGCAGATCCGGACGGCCGGCCGGTCGTCCACCATCGCACCGTCGACACCCTCGGCATCATGCTGCGCGCCGGCACGATCACCCGCGAGATGCACGATTCGGCACGCGACTTCCAGGCACAGTTCACCATCGCTCGCTACGACACGCTCGTTTGCATGCGCTTCGATCGCGATCGGTCAAAGGGCAACCGCGCCGAATTGACGGAGACGCAGATCGACGCGCGGCGGCGCGTCGACGCGGCTGTGAACGCTCTCGGCGGTCTCGGCAGTCCAGCCGGTGGCTGCGTCTGGCACGTCCTCGGGCTGCAACGCTCAGTGCGCGAGTGGACGATGCGGCAGGGCTGGGGCGGCCGGCCGATCAACGAGAAGCAGGCGCAAGGCATTTTCATCGCAGCGCTGGGTGTTCTGGCGAACCAGTACGGGTATGTGCGTGCTCCTGCGCACAACATATTGGGCTGTTGACACGAGAACTCGCAACATGTATACTATTCCTATAGTTTGAATTGTCACCGAAGAGCCGGTCGGGCAGGCGCTTCGGGACGAGAGGCGGGCGAGATGCTGCGAAGTTAACTGGTTCCTTCCGGGCGCACAACCTATGCTGGTGGGCGACGCCCGAAAGATCGCTAGCGACAGCAGTGAATTTTGGGAAGCCACCAAGTCCAGAAGCCGCCAGGTGGTGGCTTTTTCGTTTCTGAAACAGAGTATTAGTCTGGACTCCGGGGTGGCTTCCGGCTGGATTTAGGACTCCACCGCAGCCGTCCGCGAGGCGCGGCGGCAGCAGGTCTCTGCAGCGCAGTCCCGTTCCCGGATTACTGGACGGAGTAGCCTCGCGCCGACATGCAGGCGCTGAAAGCCTGCTGATACGCCGACTGCTTCTGGCTGTAGGCCCTTTCCTCCTGCGCCGTTTCCCGGCGTGACTCGCGCCGGTCCTGGCGCTGCCTGGAGCCGCCCACCACGGCACCGGCCTTGGCACCGGCTCCGACGGCATCTTCGTATTCGCGCTCGTCCTTATCCGTTCTCTCTTCGCGCACGGCACCGGCCGCCGCACCGCGTGCGGCGCCCTTAGCCCGTTGACCGGCCACGGGGACTTGCCGATGGCGGTGGCTGGGATGGGTGATAGCCGGACTGGGAGGCCGCCTGCGTTTCACAAGCCGTCCGATCGGAAGCGATTTGCTCCGGCGTCTGGCCGGCCGTGGGCACGATCGTCGTCTGTGCCTGAGCCGTGGCGCCGACAAAACCAGCAAGGATCGCCGCCACGGCACTCATCCACGTGACCCGATCCGACCTCCTCGATTTCGTGTCGAGATTGCGTGACGTCCTCATTCCTTGCCCTCTTTGCCCGATGACGTGAGAACTACCTCACGAACGCTGATTGTACGCTGGACAGGACTGTTCATAAGAGCCCTTGTATTCGTGATCGGCGAGATCCCGTCAATACCGGTGACCAGGCAGATGTTTTCCCAACCGCCGATTGTACCGGCATCGTTTTAGCTCGATCCCGCCTCAAGGATAACCGATGACCTCGTTGCGTTTTCTGCCCGAACAGCTTGAACAATGGCCGATCGCGCGCCTGAAGCCGTATGCGAAGAACGCCCGGACGCATTCGGTCGATCAGGTTGCGAAGATTGCTGCTTCCCTGGTGGAGTATGGCTGGACGGCGCCGGTGATGGTGGCGGACGACGGCGAGATCGTCGCCGGCCACGGAAGGTTGCTGGCGGCTCAGCACCTTGGGTTGAACGAAGTGCCGGTGATCCGGCTGTCGCACCTGACGCCGGAGCAGGTGAGGGCCTATCGCATCGCCGACAATCGGCTGGCGGAGCTTTCCGGCTGGGACGACGAACTGCTGGCTGCGGAGCTTCAGGCGCTCGATGCCGCCGGCTTCGATCTGGACCTCACCGGCTTCGACGGCGACGACCTCAGCCGGCTGCTGGCGCCGCTCGGCGAGGGCGACGGCCTTGCCGGCGAGGATGTCGTTCCCGAGCCGCCGGTGAACCCGGTCTCACGGCCGGGCGATCTGTGGCTCTTGGGCGAGCACCGGCTGCTGTGCGGGGACTCGACCAGGGCCGCGGACGTGATCCGGGTGATGGACGGCGAGAAGGCGATCCTGTTCGCGACCGATCCGCCGTACCTGGTCGACTACGACGGCACCAACCATCCATCGAAGCAGGGCGGCCCGGACAAGAACAAGGATTGGGGCACCAGCTACGGCATCACCTGGGACGATTCCTCGCAGGGTCCCGAGCTGTACGAGGGGTTCATCAAGGCGGCGGTCGACCATGCCATCCTGCCGAACGCCGCCTGGTACTGCTGGCACGCCAGCCGAAGGCAGGCGATGGTCGAAGGCGTATGGGAGAAGTTCGGCGCCTTCGTCCACCAGCAGATCGTCTGGGCCAAGGATCGCGGCATCCTCACCCGGTCGTACTATCTCTGGCAGCACGAGCCCTGTTTCTTCGGCTGGCTGAAGGGCCACAAGCCGCCGCGGGTGTCGGACGATTATCCGAGCACGATCTGGACTATTCCGACCGTCAAGGTCGGCGAGAAGACCGGGCATCCGACGTCGAAGCCGATCGAGGTGTTCGCCATCCCGATGCGCCAGCACGCCAGGCCAGGCGAGATCTGCTTCGAGCCGTTCTCCGGCTCGGGATCGCAGATCATCGCCGGCGAGACAACGGGCCGGCGGGTGTTCGCCATCGAGGTCTCGCCCCAGTACGTGGACGTGGCGGTCAAGCGCTGGCATAAGGCGACCGGCAAGCAGGCGACGCTCGACGGCGAGGGACGGACGTTTGACGAAGTTGCCGGCGAGCGGCTGCCGAAGGCGGCCTGATGCGCGTCTAAAGCAAGGGGAGGAGCGGCACCTTGGCAGGTTCATACCCTGCAGACGCGGGTTCCAGTCCCGCCGCCGCAACCACACAGACGCGCCGGATGTCGCTGGTCGAGGCGATCGCCAACGTCTTTGTCGGCTTCTGCGTGGCGCTGCTGACGCAGATCATCGTCTTCCCGCTGTTCGCCCTGCAGGTCAGCTTCGGCGACAACCTCGCCATCGGGGGGCTGTTTGCCCTCGCATCGCTCGCCCGCTCGTATCTTCTGCGAAGGGTCTTCGAAGCGATCTGAGCGTGGGGAAACGAGTACCGCCGGGCAGGTCATCCGGCGGCATCGGCCGTTCTGAAACCGCCGAGGTATCGGCCGGTTTCCTGCAGCAGCCGTCGCTTGAAGTCGTCGGGCGCGGCCAAGCTGCCTGAAGCGCAGCGCCCCGGCCTTGCCGACATAGAAGAACGATCCGTCCGGCCGCTTGAGGGTGACGTACCTGCGGCTCCGGCTCGGCACGACCGTGCCGCGGCCGGTGGCGGCGAGCGCATCCACCAGCCGCTGCTGCAGTGTGATCTTCGGCATCGCCTCCGTCACAGGGAGATCCGGTAGGTTCGTTCACCGCCCTGCGGCTTCTCCGAGGTTACGGCGAGCCCGTGGCGCTTCTTCAGCGCGGCGGCGAAGAATCCCCGGATGCTATGGGTTTGCCAGCCGGTGCACTCGCCAATCTGCGCCAGCGTCGCACCCTCGGGCCGGCGCAGCATCGCGATGACCTGCGCTTCCTTGGTGTTCTCCCGCGGCGGGCGCTGCCGGCGGGATTCATGAGCCTGACGCGGCGAGCGCGGCTGGCCTTCCGCCCGGGCGATGGCGGCACGCAGGACGCGCAGGATCTCGTCGGCCCGGGTTTGGCCCGGGCTGTCGAACTCGGCTTGCAGCCAATGCGCGGCGGCCCTGCAGGCAGAGAGCAGCTGCTCCTTGGCACCGAGCCGCGTTCCGGTCGTCTCAAGGTTGGCCGCCACGGCGGCCGTCGCGGCCACCGGCGGGTCGTCGGTCGCCTCGACGACGGTGGCCGCAGAGTCGTCGCCCGCGCCGCTCTCGGCCGCCGCTAGCGGACCGGCGTTCGGCATGATGTACGTTTCATCCGGCTCGTAGGCCTCGTTATCCGGCTGCGGTTCGGCCGCTTCGGTCGCAACACCGGCCGGCGCAGATACGCGGATCAAGTCCGGGGGCTGGTCGCGCAACGCGGCGCGGAAGGCGGCGGCACTCAGCCGGCCGCTCAAGAGGCCGTCGGCGGCGTCGAAGACGTCTTCGGCGGTGAGGCCGATCTGCGCGGCGTTCCGCTCGATCGCTTTGATGGCGTTGCGCTTGGTGTTGGGATTGCGGCGCTCGTTCTCCAGCGCGCTCAGGATCTGCGCCAGCTGAGCGAGGGTGAAGGGGTACTGGACGGTCATGGGTGGCGTCCTCTCATCGGCGCGCGGGATGCGGCGCCTTCTACCACCTCGAGCCCCGACGGCCGGTGGCGGTCGGGGCCAGAAAGACTGCATGCCTGGTCAGTCGGTCAGCTCGGCCTCGATTTCACAGTGCATCACCCAGCCGGTGAGATACGGCAGGTCGCGCGGGATGCCGTATTCGTGCTCGGTTCGTTTGCCGATGGTCCAGCCCATCCAGCGCTCGACCGCGGTGTCGATCGCGTGTGGCAGGGTCAGGCCCTCGAACAACCCGTTGCCGACATCGTCGGCGAAGTGGCGGCCGTGCCGGCTGTCGAGGAAGACGCGCACCGCTTCCGGCGTTCCGCCAGTGGCCTTGCCGATCGCGGTCGTGGCCAATGCCCAGGCCTCGCGGCGATCGGCTGTTTGGGGACCGATGTTGCCCCAAAAGCCCCAGTCTTCGTTGTTGGTCGGCAGGATCGCGGTGGTCATTGTCTTCGTTCCTTTTGGCGGTGGATCGGCCCATCTACTCGCTGTCGCGCGTTACCGCTCGGATCGCCGATCCGTGCTGCATTATGGTCGTGATCCGCAGATTGCTGGCGATGCTGAGCATGCGATCAATCGCCCATCCGACCGCGTCGGTTGGTTCGTGATGCGATGTCTGCGTCAGCAGGCGTTCGTTGAAGTATTCTTTCTGGCGCTCCAGATCGCGTTGCGCACTGATCAGTAAGTCGCGCATATCGTCGAACCATTTGTTGACATGGTCGATCCGCCGTTCGTTGCGCAGATCTTCGAAACGCTGTTCATCCATCCTCGTCGTCCCTTCTTGGCGGTGCCGCGTTGTTGATGACCATCATGTTTGCTCTTGTGGGGCGCTTGAGCAAGGCTAACTTGCTGTAATTGCATTGCTTTATTGATCTGGGCGTGATCGCTTGATGACCATCAATCGCCAGGGGATGAGCGAGCGGGAGTACGCGGCGCATGCCGGCGTCTCGCGCGGCGCGGTGCAGAAGGCCCGGGCCTCGGGCCGGCTGCTGCTGCATGCCGACGGCTCGATCGACGCCGCCGCCTCCGATGCCAGGCGCCTTGACGCCACCGATCCGGCGAAACGACGCCAGCCGCTGCCGGGTTACAAACCGGTGCCCGAGGCCGCCGTCGGTGCCGTCACTGAGACGCTCAGGGAGCAGGGACTGCTGGCACCGACGATGGCCGGCGGCATGACCTACCTGCAGGCGCACACCGCCAATGAGACGTTGAAGGCGCATGAGCGGCGGCTCCGGCTGCAGAAGCTGAAGGGCGAGGTGGTCGATCGGGCGCGTGCCGTCGGGTTGGTGTTTCGTCTGGCGCGTCAGGAGCGGGATGCCTGGGCAGGCTGGCCGGCGCGGGTGGCGGCGATGATGGCGGCCGATCTCGGCATCGGCGCCCACGCGATGCAGACGGCACTCGAAACCTACGTTCGCCAGCACCTGGGCGAACTGGCCGAGATCCGGCCCGATCTTAGGTGACGAACTTGTGGACAGCAGCTCACCATGGGACCCTGCCTTCGACGGCGCCGGCGACCTTCTCCGGGCCTGGACGGCCGGGCTCACCCCAGATCCGGACCTCGCCGTCTCGGCGTGGGCCGATCGCCATCGGATCCTGAGCCCGCGCGGCGCCAATGAGGCCGGGCCGTGGCGCACCGAGCGCACCCCGTACCTGCGTGAGATCATGGACGCGCTCAGCCCGCGTCATCCGGCGGAGCGGGTGGTGTTCATGAAGGGTTCGCAGCTGGGCGCTTCCGAGAGCGGCTGCAACTGGATCGGCTATGTCATCCACCATGCGCCGGGACCGATGCTGGCGGTGCAGCCCTCGGTCGAGCTGGCCAAGCGGTTCTCGCAGCAGCGCATCGATCCGCTGGTCGAGGAAAGCCCCAGCCTGAGAGAGAAGGTATCGCCGGCCCGGTCGCGGGACTCCGGCAACACGGTGCTGTCGAAGGAGTTCCCCGGCGGCATCCTGGTACTGACCGGCGCCAACTCCGCCGTCGGCCTGCGCTCGATGCCGGTGCGCTACCTGTTCCTCGACGAGGTCGACGCCTATCCGCCCTCGGCCGACGACGAGGGCGACCCGGTGGCCCTCGCCGAAGCGCGTACGCGGACGTTCTCCTGGCGCCGCAAGGTGTTCCTCGCCTCGACACCGACGATCAAGGGGTTGTCAAGGATCGAGCGGGAATACGAGGCGTCGGACCAGCGGAGGTACTTCGTGCCCTGTCCCCACTGCGGCGCATATCAGCACCTGAGGTTCGATCGGCTGCGCTGGGAGAAGGGCCGGCCGGAGACCGCGGCCTATGTCTGCGAGCACTGCGAGGCACCGATCGCCGAGCATCACAAGACGATGATGCTGGCGGAGGGCGAGTGGCGGTCGACGGCACAAAGTGCCGACCCGCTCACGATTGGCTTCCACCTGTCGAGCCTGTATTCGCCGGTGGGATGGCTGTCGTGGGAGCGGATCGCCCGGGAGTGGGAGGCGTGCCAGTCCTCGGACGAGGCCAAGCGCAGCTTCGTCAACACCGTGCTGGGCGAGACCTGGGTCGAGACCGGCGAGGCGCCCGACTGGCAGCGCCTTTACGAGAGGCGCGAGGACTGGCGCATGGGCACCGTGCCGGCGGGAGGACTCTTTCTCACCGCCGGCGCCGACGTGCAGAGAGACCGGATCGAGGTCTCGGTGTGGGCGTGGGGTCGCGGCCTGGAAAGCTGGCTGGTCGACCACGTCGTCATCCCCGGGTCAAGCCCGGGGACCGGCGGTCCGGAACGGACGGAGGTGTGGTTCGCACTGACGGATCTGCTGGGCGCGACCTGGCCGCATCCATCGGGCGCCTTCCTCGGCCTGGCGAAGCTCGCGATCGACACCGGCTATGAGGCACCGGCCGTCTACGCCTGGGCGCGGCGGATGGGTAGCGGCCAGGTGGTGGCGGTCAAGGGCGTCGATGGCTTCAGCCGGCCGGCGCCGGTGATCGGGCCTTCGTACGTCGATGCCACCGAAGGCGGCAAAAAGATCCGCCGCGGTGCCAAGTTGTGGACCATCGCCGTCGCCACCTTCAAGAGCGAAACCTACCGGTATCTCCGCCTCGACACCCCGGTCGACGGCGTCGCGTCGCCCGCCGGCACCATCCACCTGCCGCGCGGCGTGGACGCCGAGTGGGTGAAGCAGCTGGTGGGCGAGCAGCTGGTGACGGTGAAGACCCGGCGCGGGTTCACCCGACTCGAGTGGCAGAAGCTGCGGGAACGCAACGAGGCGCTCGACTGCCGGGTCTACGCCCGCGCCGCCGCTTGGATCGCCGGTGCCGACCGCTGGCCGGAGCGGAAATGGCGCGAACTGGAAACGCAGCTGGCGATCGAGGCGGGAACGACGACACCGATGCCAGCGATCGTCGAACAACAGACCCGCGCCGATCCATTGTCGAGTCGGCGTGTCATACCGCCCCGCTGGCTGGGAGACGGCCGGCGGAACTGGCTGCAGCGACGGTAATCGAAGGTCGGTCATGGCGTGGTCGCAAGCGGAATTGGACGCGCTGAGGAAGGCGTACGCCTCCGGCACGCTGCGGGTGAGCTGCGACGGCCATTCCGTCGAGTACGCCTCGGAAGCCGATCTTCTGCGTCGCATCCGCACCATCGAGGGCGAGATGGCGACGACTGCAGGACAGTCGAAGCACAAGCGGAGCTTCGCAGCCTTCCGCAAGGAGTGATGGCGGCGGTGAACTGGCTCGACCGTGCCGTCGGTTACGTGGCGCCGCGGGCAGGACTGCGCCGCGCCCGCCAGCGGGCGGCGATCGCCATGCTTACCCGCAGCTACGAGGGCGCGCGCGTTGGCCGGCGGACGGAAGGCTGGGTGGTTGCCGGCACCGGCGCCAACGCCGAGATCGGCACCGCCCTCGCTCGCCTGCGCGACCGCTCGCGGGATCTGGTGCGCAACAACCCCTATGCCGCCAAGGCGACGCAGGCGGTGGTCAGCAACCTGGTGGGCACCGGGATCATGCCGCGCGCCCGCTCTATCGATGCCGGGGCCAATGAATCCGCCGACAGGCTCTGGGCCCGATTCGCCGAAGCCTGCGATGCCGATGGCTTGACCGACTTCTCCGGCCTGCAGGCGCTGGCGGTGCGCGCCATGGTCGAGAGCGGCGAGTGCCTGGTGCGCCTCCGCGACCGGCGGATCGAGGACGGCCTGGCCGTTCCGCTGCAGCTGCAATTGCTGGAACCGGACCACCTCGATGCGAGCAAGACCGGCGATCTGCCGAACGGCGGCTTCGTCGTCCAGGGCGTGGAGTTCGATGCGCTGGGGCGGCGGCGCGCCTACTGGCTGTTCCCGGTGCATCCGGGCGAGACGGCGACGTTTCAGCGGGCATCACTGACCAGCCAGCCGGTGCCGGCGTCGTCGGTGCTGCACCTTTACGATCGCTTGCGACCCGGCCAGGTGCGGGGCGTGCCGTGGTTTGCGCCGGTCATCCTCAAGCTGCGCGATCTCGACGAATACGACGACGCCGAACTGGTGCGGAAGAAGATCGAGGCCTGCTTCGCCGCCTTCGTGACCGGAGCCGACGACGAGGAGACGCTGGGCCCGGCCGCAACCGGCGCCGAGGGCCAAAGGGTCGAGAGCTTCGAGCCGGGGATGATCGAGTACCTGGCCCCCGGCAAGGACGTGAAGTTCGCCACGCCATCCTCCGGCGGCGGCTATGCCGAGTACATGCGGGTGCAGCTGCACGCCATCGCCGCCGGCGTGGGCTTGACCTACGAGCTCCTCACCGGTGATCTCAGCCAGGTCAACTATTCGTCGATTCGGGCCGGATTGCTGGAGTTCCGCCGGCGGATGGAGGCGCTGCAATGGCAGCTGCTAGTCCCGGGCCTGTGCCGTCCGGTGTGGCAGCGGTTCGCCGCCGCGGCGCAGGCGATCGGCGCGCTGCCGGCGGGGACGATCGACGCCGAATGGACGGCCCCCCGTTTCGAGGCGGTGGACCCGCTGAAGGACATCCAGGCCGATATCCTCGCCGTGCGCGCAGGCCTGATGACGCTGAAGGAAGCGATCGCCCGCCAGGGCTACGACCCGGCCCACGTGCTGGCCGAGATTGGCGCCACCAACGGCGAACTCGATGCCCTCGGCATCGTCCTCGACACCGATCCGCGCAAGGCAACCAAAACCGGCGCCGCCAAGCATGACGACCAGAGCACCCTCAGTGGTTGAGGGCTGCGAAGAGATCGGGCGGATCGGCCAGCGAGGCCGGGCACAGGTCGGTTACGCCGATGCCGATGAGGCGAAAGGCGCGGCCGTTCGCTTCCTTGCCGATCAGCGGCATCGCAGCCTGGAAGATGACGTCGGCCCGAAGCGTCGCATGGGGAAGCCGATGATAGCGGTTCAGCACCTGAAAGTCGGCGGTCTTCAGCTTGAGGACGACGGTGCGGCCGGCGAGCCGGGCGTGCGCCAGGCGGCCGGCAACGCGATCGCAGAGGGGACGAAGGACCTCTGCCAGCTGCACGGCGTGGCGCAGGTTGGTTGCGAAGGTGGTCTCGGCCGAGATGCTCTTCGCCGGCCGATCAGCGACGACCTCGCGGTCGTCCTCACCCCGCGAGAACCGGGCCAGCCGCTGGCCGAACCTTCCGAACCGGGCGACGAGATCCGCCTCCGGGATGGCGCGCAGTGCCCCGATCGTCTTCACGCCGATCGCTTCCATCCTGCGTGTGGTCGCGGCGCCGACGCCGAGAATCCTGCCGACCGGCAGCGGAGCAAGAACATCCAGCGCCTCGGCGCGGCCGATCACCGCGAAGCCGCGCGGCTTGTCGAGATCGGAGGCCAGCTTGGCGAGGAACTTGTTGAAGCTGAGTCCGATCGAGATGGTGATGCCGACCTCGCCCTCGATCGCCAGCGCAATCCCGGCCAGCACGACCGCCGCGGGGCGGTCCGACAGGCGCACGCCGCGGGAGAGATCGAGATAGGCCTCGTCGAGGGAGACGGGCTCGATCACCGCGGTCGCCGTTTCCAGGATGGCGCGGATCTGATGACTGATCCGCTTGTACTTCGCCATGTCGGGCGGGATCACCACCGCTGCCGGACACAGCTGCAGCGCCCGGAACATCGGCATCGCCGAGCGCGGGCCGTAACGCCGGGCGACATAGCAGGCGGTGGTCACCACGCCACGCCCGCCGGCGTGACCGACGATCACCGGCTTGTCCGCCAGCGACGGATCATCCCGCTTCTCGATGGCGGCATAGAAGGCATCGCAATCGATGTGGGCGATGGCGAGATCGCCGAGTTCGGGATGCGAGACGATGCGGGGCGAGCGGCAGCGCGGGCATGCGCCGCCGGCCGGGACCAGCTCCAGGCAGTCCCGGCACAACATCGATGGCTCCGCCTGCGGGCGGGAGGCGAACGGCTCTGCGGTCATCGGGTGATCATATCATGAACATGAGACAGGAAGAGCCCGTGGTAACGGAACACAACATCATCGATCTGCCGTTGCAGACGCGCGTCGAGGTGCGCCTCGAGCCGGAGACCGCCGATGCCGAGGCGCGCAGCGTCGAGGTCGTCTGGTCGACGGGAGCGATGGTACGCCGGACCGATCTGTGGACCGGCAAGCGCTATGATGAGGTGCTGTCGCTCGATCCCCGGCACGTCGATCTCTCCCGCCTCAACAACGGCGCGCCGCTGCTGAACACCCACGGCACCTTCGATCTCGCCAACGTCCTCGGCGTCGTCGAGCGGGCATGGATCGCCGGCAGCAACGACGGCTACGAGGGCCGCGCCACCGTCCGCTTCAGCACCCGCGAAGAGGTCGAGCCGCTGTGGCAGGACGTCCGCGCCGGCATCATCCGCAACGTCTCGGTCGGCTATCTCGTCCGCGTCTACGAGGTGATCGGGCAGGACGACCAGGTGCCGGTGTGGCGGGCGATCGACTGGCAGCCGGTGGAATTATCGGCGGTCCCGGTCGGTGCCGATCAGGCCGCCGGCTTTCGTCAGGGGCAGGGCCTCGCTCCCTGCCGGCTCATCCACCGGGCGCCCGCCGCCCATCAACCGGAGACCACAGCCATGGATCAACCGACACCGGCGGCTCGCGACGCCGACAACACGATCGCCACCAGCGAGGATGCCGTGACCCGAGACAGCTGCGACGCCGCCATGACAACGGCGTCCGACGCGGCGGCCCGAGCTGAGCCGGACGCCCGCGCCGACCGCACCGCCAATCACTCTGCCATCAGTGCCGAGGATGTCGCCCGGCGGGTGGTTGCCGAGGAGCGGGCCCGGATCGCCGGCATCTACGACGCGGCTCGGAAGCTGGGGCTCGATACGGTGGTTGCCGATACCCTGGTCCGCGACGGTGTCGCCCTCGACCGGGCCCGCGGCCTGCTGATCGACCGGGCGGCCGAGGGCGACCGGGCGATCGAGACCCGGCCGCACATCCGTATCGGCGGCCTCGACGAACGGGAGACGCGACGGGCGGCGGTGGAGACGGCGCTCTTGCACCGCTTCGATCCGCATCGCTATGCGCTCTCCGAGCCGGCCCGCGACTGGCGGGGGTATTCGCTGATCGAGATGGCGCGCGCTTTCCTGGAGGGCGAAGGGGTGCGCGTCCGCGGCTGCTCCCGCGACGAGATCGCCACCCGGGCGCTGCACACCACCTCCGACTTTCCCGATATCCTCGCCGCGGTCACCAACAAGACGCTGCGGGACGCCTACGAGGCGGCGCCGAGGACCTTCCCGCCGCTCGCGCGGCGCGCCACCGCCGCCGACTTTAAGGACATCCACCGGGTCCAGCTGGGCGAGGCGCCGCAGCTGGAGAAGGTCAACGAATCGGGCGAGTTCAAACGCGGCACGATGGGAGAAGGCAAGGAGCGCTACCGGGTCGAGACCTGGGGCAAGGTCATCGGCATCACCCGCCAGGTGATCGTCAACGACGACCTCGATGCCTTCACCCGCGTGCCGAGCCTGTTCGGCACCGCCGCGGCGACGCTGGAAAGCGACGTCGTCTGGGGCATCGTCACCGCCAACCCCACTATGGCCGACGGCGTCGCGCTGTTCCACGCCACCCACAAGAACCTCGCCGCCACCGGCACCGCCCTCGACGTCGCCGGCCTCGGCAAGGCTAGGGCGGCGATGGCGAAGCAGACCGGCCTCGACGGCAGGACGGTGCTCAATATCCGCCCGGCCTTCCTCGTCGTGCCGTCGTCTCTCGAACTCACCGCCGAGCAGCTGATCGCCCAGAACCTGGTGCCGGCGGAAAGCAAGAACGTCGTGCCGCAGTCGATCCGCTCGCTCGCCGTCATCGCCGAGCCGAGGCTCGATCCGCGTCCGGCGCGGTGCCGTGGTACCTGTTCGCCAGCCCGTCTTCCATCGACACCATCGAGTACGCCTACCTCGAGGGGCAGGACGGCGTCTATATCGAGACCCGCGTCGGCTTCGACGTCGACGGCGTCGAGATCAAGGCGCGGCTCGACTTCGGCGCCAAGGCGATCGACTGGCGCGGACTGCACAAGAACCCCGGCGTCGCGCCGTAATCAGCTCCGACGCATTCAGCGTCCACCGAGCCTGATGTAACTGCCGCCCAGGCCACCCGGTTTGCGGTCTCTTCCAGCAACCGGCCGGGATGGCACCTGCCCGACGCCGCGTACCGCTCCCACACGTGGTTGAAAGCCTCAAGGAAGATCTCCTGCCCTTGCTCGGCAGGAGGTGGCGAATTCGCGGCGGCAGGTCGCTGTCGCGAAACGGCACGGCAGCCCACCGAAACCGTGATGAAAGGAACCGTCCATGGCCAAGAATTATACCAGCCCGGCCACGCGATCACCGTCGTTGCACCCACCGGTGGGGTTGCCTCCGGCGAGGGCGTGCTGATCCGTACCCTGTTCGGGATTGCCCAGCACGATGCCGCCGAGGGCGCCGAGGTGGAGATTTTGACCCAAGGCGTGGTCGAGATCGCCAAGACATCGGCGCTGGCGATCGATGCCGGCGACCGGCTGTTCTGGGATGGGACCAACAAGGTGGTCAACAAGACATCGACCGCACAGCAGCAGGTCGGCGTCGCGGTTGCCTCGGCAGCCAATCCGTCGGCGACGGTCAGAATGCTGATCCGGCCGACCCTGCCGGTGGCCACCTGACCGATGGCCGCGTTCGCCGCGGCGATCGACACGTTTTGCCCCGCGAACTTCGGCCGTGACGTGACCTATCACGTCGCCGGCGGCGGGACGAAGCTGTTGATCCAAACCTCGCCGCCGGCACCTATTCCGGCACCGTTTACGTAGCCGCGGTCGATGGCATCCTCGAAGGCAAGGCCAAGCTCGGCCGCCTCAATGACGCCCTCTACGCGATGATCGATCCGTCCGATACTGCCGCGATCGAGGCCGAGCGCGGGCTGGGGGCCGGCAAACGCGCAGCAGGGCCGAGCCGGTCTATGCCAGTGATCGACAACTCAACAGATCCGGTCCGCGCCATGACGGCGACCGTCGTGGCGAGCCGTTCGAGGGAAAGTCGCCGTCGCCTGGGTGATCACCACCGATCACGCCAACCGGGGGTGGACAAGACATTCGCTCGTCTGTACCGCCCGCCGGAAGTTCAGCTGCTGGTTCGACGCGCAGGCCGAGCGGGTACGGTTCGTCGATGAGCGCAACGAGAAGTTCGCCACCTGCCTCGACGTGGCGAAGCGCGCGATTGTGGGCGAGATCGCCGATCACGCTGCCGGCGCCGATCATTACCACGCCGGCTACATCGCGGCGCCGAAGTGGGCGGGCGGTCGCACTCCGGCCGCCGGGCACCAGTTCTTCCGCCTGGGCCTCGGCGGGTGATCCGGCTCGCGCGCTGCGCCGAAGGTCAAGCGCCGAGGGAGCACGCGGCCGAGTTTGTGAAATGGATCTGGGCCGGCGGCCGCAAGCTGAAGGGGCTGGTGCGGAGAAGAGAGGCGGAGTTAAGGCTCCACATCTCCTAGCAAATGGTTGCCAGTACTTCAGAGGCTGACCTCTACAAAATCTGATTGATCGCCTTGTCGATGAAACTGAAGACGTGGGCTTCTGCTTAGCCGGTCCGAATGCGCGCGCAGATCGAACGGAAACAGAGATGGGTGGGAAAATAGGTGTGATGCGTGGAGACCGCGGCCCAGGCCAGTAAGCAAGCCCATGAGCAGTAGCTCGGCGGCATCTCCGCCCATTTTTCTCTGGACTGGCGGAGGTAAGTAATGACCGCGAACGCCACCGTCTCGCAGAGCACCCCAATGAACCATCGAACGTAGGATCCGCCGCGTCGCTGGCGGAAGCGTTGAGCGATCACCCCAGGCGTCTAGCATCCTTCGGGTGACCTGAGATAGCGTTACCTCGTTGTTCATCGTGATCAGCTTTCCGACGTTCGCTGCGACGTCCAGGAAGAATGGATAAGCGGCCATCATCATCGCCCAATGGATCGCCAAACGACCGTTCGCCGGAGCTTCACGAAAAAATTTGATGGCGTCATCCCGAAGTTCTTGGGCGTTCTCCGGAACGAAAAGCCATATCCGGGACAGGACAGTCAGAGTTTTGCCGCGAGCATTATGGATCGAGTCCCCGGCAAGAACCCCGTCCAGCAAGCGCCAAACATACTCCCGTGCGTCCTCGGGCGACGCGCCGGCTGCGACCTGCGCGGCGATCGCGTCGAGCCAAGCGAGCTCGATCTTTCGGTCGAATCCAATAGTTCTTCGTGTCGCCTGGTTCATCAGCGCCGCACAATTTGAATGAACGGCACCACGACTTCCTCAAGACTGATCCCGCCGTGAGCGACCGTTCGTTTCCCGTCGGCTATGAAGGCCCGGCGCTGCGGCGCAATCAAGGCAAGATAGTCGTCGGGCAAGCCCGTCGTGGGCCAGAAAACACAGCCCGGATAAAGGGAAGCGACGCCCATCCGCGTGCCATCGTCCCGGAAAACATAAGCGCGTTCACCGCGCTCTTCCGCGCACAGTCCGACGTTGGGCTTGCCGATCCCCTCTCCTTCGATATTCCCGTGATCGGCCGTCAGATAGACCTCGAAGCCTGTATCGACCAGCATGTCAACGAGGCTCCATAGGGACGCGCGCTGAGCCCAGTGGCGGACGCTCGCATGCAGCCCGTCGGTTCCTGTAACGGTGCCGTGAAGCATCTGGTCAACAGTGCCGACGACGATTCCGGCGATCCTGCAGTCATCGATCTCAACCTCTGTCCGTACGCGGGCGAGGAAGGCATCGTCGTGTTCCTGGCTCTTCTGACAGACGTAGGCGATTTCGCTCCTTCGCAGGCCTCGATCCTCCCAGAACCGCGACCAAAGCTGAGGTTCCTTCTGAGTCGTGCCGATGCTCGTCGCGAAGAAGAAGGGTGCATTGCCTGCGAAGATGGACTGACGCGACACCGCGGTGAGGGTCGGCACCCAGGCGAACACGGCGCCGTCTTCGGCTGACCAGCGGCTCGCCGCGAGCGCCTGATGCGCCACAACCCACTGATCGATGGCAAGGCCGTCGACGACCACCAGCGCGCGTCGACCGGCCCCGCCGTCCGCACCGAGGCCATGGGCCAGGAAGTACGGAATCTGGTGGACCATGACCGGGCGCGGCAGATAGGCGAGGCTGTGCAACGAGGCGTAGTGGGCGTCGAGCCAGTCGGCAAACGTCTGCTCCATACGCTCATGGAGCCGGTGGACGCGCTGGGACTGCGTTTCGCCGAGCGCCGATGGCGCAGCCCAACGCAGCGCGATGATCTCCGCCCATCGGTACGCAGTCTGCAACCATTGCGTATGCACCGCTTGCCGGTCGGGAAGCTCTTCCTCCAAGAGCCGAATGAGTTTCTCAAGGCGGTTGAGATGGTCCCCGGCCCCGGTTCCATCGACGCCGGCCGCCATCCAAGTGCCGCAAACCGCCGACTTGGCCACGGTTCTGGTCGGCGCCAGCATGCCTTCGGTGAACAGGTTATCGAGGTAAACGCGGACATCGTCGTGGTCGAAGGGTAGACCCGTCGGCCCTTCGTAACGAAGATCATAGGGCTCCGCCGTTTCCTTCAGCCCGCGTTCGCTGGCGATGGCCCGCTGAAGAAAGATCGGCCAGCGCTCCTGCAGGAACTCGAAGAAGCTGACGCGACTGCGCACGAGCTGATCGAGTGGCCAGTCCCGCCACTGTCCCGTCGCCTGGAGCAGATGGGTCAGCCGATCGTCGAGCGAAGATGGAAACACCCGGCCACGATAGTGACGCCGAAGAAGCATGCGCAGCAGATCGGCGGTGCTCTTGATCAACGCCGGGTCAACTTCGAACACATGCCTCAGCACGAAATCCCGGGTCGCATTCTCACCTAGGCACCCCGGCTGATGCAGGTACTGGGCCGCGAACAGCGCATTGAGATCGCCGCGCTCGAGCTCACCGACGACATGAGGCGCGAGCGTCGGGAACAATTCGGCCAAGCTGAAGGTCAACAGCCGGCGGTCGCGCCGCGCCTGGTCGAGGAGATCGAAAGGCAAGCTGGACACATCGGCGGTCGAGGCGCACAGCAGCACCAAAAGGTTTGTCGTCTCGCCGGCATCCCAGTGCTGGCGGAAGCGCCGCTCATAGGCGTAGCGGAACGCGACATGGTCTTCGAACAGGACGATCTCGAAGCCGCGCTGGCGGATGCCGTCGACGATCCCTTGCTCGGCCAGCAGCCGGTCGGGATCGGCAACCACGGTCAACCGTGCCACCGCCGCGATCTCCGGCGTGAACTGCGCGAGGATGGGCTCGCGCCACCCGGAAAGGCCGCTCGGTGCGTTCATTGGCCGGCGCCGTCCTTTCGGATCCGCAGCAGCAACACCGCGGCCAGATCAGGCAGCGCCGCCTCCCGTGCCGCAAGCTCGATCCGCCACCTGCTTTCTTCTTCGGCGAGTTGCCGCAGGCGATACGCTCGCACCTGAGGCAGGCCGAGGCGTTCGATCGCTCGCTTGCGTGATGCGAAGGCCAGAATGCCCTTCCGGCGCTCGCGATCCACACTTTGACAATGGGAAGCGGCAAGCTCATCGAAAACGGTGGCCCCCTGCGTCTCGGCTGCCTGCTGGCATCGCTCGTAGGCATTCACCGCCAGCGGGCCGTCCAGATCGCCTGCATCGCGCTCGATGCCCGCGGGCAGATCGATCAGCCGGTCCCAGATCGTTCGCGCCGTCGGCCCAAGAACGCGGCCGTCGTCACTGACGAACAGCGGGAAGAAGCGCTGTTCGCGGCCGGTAGTTGTTTGAAGGCTTACGCGCCAGAGGGACCAGAGACCGCCGATCTTGTCCGACACATCGGGGACGCGGATCGCCGGTATCGGTTGGCCGGGAGCGAAGACTGGCAGCTGCGCCGTCAAGCCGCGAACGCGATCGTCTTCCAGGGTCAGGTGAACGGTGCCAGGAAGCTCGCTTTCATCGCGGCTGAAGACGGCGCCGCGGATCTCACAGCCGTCCGGCCAGCGCAACGTATGGCCGACCCGTTCTCGCCGGACAGCCGCCCCCCGATCCTCGTGACTGCGCAGGTGCTCCACCGTCATCCGCTCGGTCCAGTACGGGATCTGGTGTCCCGCAATCCGCTGGGCCGCACCGGGATCGAGATGCGCTCCACCGCTAAACAGACGTGAGCCGGTGCGGGCTTCCTCGGCGCGGCGGCGGATCTCTTCGGCCACGGCAATGGCGCGGCTCTCCGCGTCCTGAGGAGACAGGATCGCCTGCGCGAACAACGCCTCGAACGGCACGCCGCCCTCTTCGGAGTCGAGCACGTCGGCGAGCTTGTCGACGCCGAACTCGTCCAGGATGCGCTGCAGCTTTTCTTCCAGCACCTCGCGGACGCGCAGCTCGACCGTGTCCTCCAGCGCGAAGTTCAACGCCCGCACGACGCATTTCTGGCCGATGCGATCGACGCGGCCGATCCGCTGCTCCAGCTTCATCGGATTCCACGGTAGATCGTAGTTCACCACCACATGGCAGAACTGCAGGTTCAGGCCCTCGCCGCCGGCATCGGTCGAGATCAGCACCTGCCCGTCGCCGGCAAACGTCCGCTGCGCCTGCCGGCGCTCATCCAGATCCATCGAGCCGTTGAGGCAGACGACCGCAAAGCCGCGCTGGCCGAGGAACTCGGAGAGCATCGTCTGCGTCGGCACGAACTCGGTGAACACCAGAACCTTGAGCGCCGGATCCTCCTCCTCGCGCTTCAGGTGCTCGACGTGGGTGAGCAGCGCCTCCGCCTTGACATCCGGCCCGCGCGCCTCGCAGCGCCGCGCCGCCGAGAGCAGCAGCTCGACCTCGGCACGCTCGTCCTTGAGCCCCTTCAGCCGCGTCTTCAGGATCGTGTCCAACTGATCCTGAGCATCGAGGGATGTCCAGTCTTCAGCGATGTCTTCGGGGAACAGCGACAACTGCCCCGACGGCAGCTGCAATACCTCAAGCCGCCGCTCCAGCGCCATGCGGATCGCCGCCGTGCTCGACGTGACGAGCCGCTGCATGAGGATCATCAGGAAGCCGACCGCCGTTTGCTTTTCCTTGAGTGCGCGGTTGTAGCCATCGCGCACGTACTCGGTGACGGCCTCATAAAGCGCCCGCTGCTCGCCGTGCGCCGCCACCCAGTCGATCGGCACCAGCTGAGTGAACCGCGGCTTGAACAGCGGCTGGCCGTCGGCATCGATGGCGTGGCGCTTCTCGGTGCGGATGACCAGCGGCGTGACGGCATCGCGCGAGATCTCTTCGTCGCCCGGCAACGCGTCGGCATCGAGGAAGCCGATCAGTCGGCGGAAGGCGTCGGACTTCCCCTGATGCGGCGTCGCCGACAGCAGCAGCAAATAGGGTGCCGCCTCGGCCAGCGCCTCGCCCAGCTTGAACCGCGCCACCTGCTCACTCGATCCGCCCAGCCGGTGCGCCTCATCGATGATGATCAGATCCCAACCGGCGGCCACCAGATCCTCGAACCGCTCTCGGTTGTAGCGAGCCAGCTGCTCACGGCTCCAGCCGCGGCGGGCGTCCATCGGCTTGACCGAGTCGAGCGGGCAGATCACCTGGTCGTGCAGTCGCCACAGGTTCTCGGCCTCGTCGACGCCGCCGGCGTCGCGCAGGGCCGACCAGGCACCCGGCAGCATCAGCCGGAACGTCTCGCCGAAATGGGTCTTAATTTCCGACTGCCACTGCAGCACCAGTCCGGCCGGCGCCACCACCAGGATGCGGCGCGCCAGGCCGCGGATCTTAAGTTCCCTTAAGATCAGCCCGGCCTCGATCGTCTTGCCGAGACCCACCTCGTCGGCGAGGAGGTAGCGCACCCGGTCGCCGCTCATCGCCCGTTGCAGCGCGTAGAGCTGATGCGGCAGCGGGATGACGCTCGCTTCCAGCGGCGCCACCAGGGCATCGCGCTCCAGCGCGTCGGCGATACGCGCGGCGGCGGCGGCGAACGACAGCCGGTGCAGCAGCCGCGCGTTGCTCGCCTCGATCGGCTTCAACCGGCTTTCCGGCACGCGAACTGCGGCCCCCCGCCGCGGCAGCCAGATCAGGCACGCGGTCTGCCCCCACAGCCGTTCGGTTTCGACGATGCGGCAGGGCTCCTCGTGGTCGAGGCTCAGCCACCACTCTCCCGCCTCCACCGCGGCTCTCACTCCACGCCGAGGCGCATCCTGGCGACGTCGAGATACATCACCAGCTTTTCGTCTTCCTCGACCACCGCTTCCGGAAGCTTCGCTGCCACCTCGACAATAGGTCTCAACTCTTCGGTGTCCCCCTTATAGACCGAAGCATCAAATGCCGCCTTGAAGCCGACTCGCACAGCTTCGGCGCGGAACAGCTTGATCTTGCGCTCTTTCGACTGCTTGTAACCGTGGAATTCCTCAAGCAGGGCCCGCTGCCGCAACTTTTCGAGATCGATCTGTTTGCCCGGGTCGGGTACGTACCAGCGGTCCCGCGCCTTAGCGACGAGCGCCGGGTCATCCTTGTCGAGGTTGCGCAGCTCCTTGAAGTTGGTCGAAAGATAGCTGTGGATCTGGCTCGGCACCGGTCCTGTGCCGTCATAGTGCAGGAAGCCCTGCCGCAGCATTTCCTTCAGCTCGACCGTCTTCTCGTGCTTGGCCCAGGCTTGAAGTTCGCGCATGAATGCCGGCTGCAGATCTTGGAAGCTGCGCGGCTTCTGCTGCAGCGCACGGCGCAGCCACTGAATGGCGGTCGCTTCGTCATGAACGAACAGGTCCAGCTGGCGCAGCCCCTCGATCGTCATTCGCTTGCGGTCGTACTCGACGATCTGGTTCGGCAGAAAATACATATCGTCCCGCTTCGGGTAGCGCTGCTCTAGCCCAGCGAGAAATTCTGCCGTCGACAGCGGCACCAGTAGCTCACGCTGAACGTGGAAGGCGACCATCCGGTCGTGCAGTCTTTGCAGCGTCCGTTCGATAACGGGCTCGGCGCCGCCGTTGCGGCCGGAAAAGACCGGCACGTGCGCCAAGTGTTCGTTGACGAAGGCCCAGGCGTTCTCGGGTGACGACGTACCAAGCTTGAATCGTTGCGCCAGCGTCTCGGTCGGTTTGTAGGCGGAGATCACCAGATCCTGCTTGACGGCGGAACTGGTGACCTGACGGTACGACCCTTGCTGCTTATTCAGCGTGCGGACGTCGGCGATGACAAAGCCGGCGGTGCCCAGCGCTTCCTGGATCGCCCGCCACACCGCGTTGGAGGAGTTGCTGAACACGACCGTCATCCACCGGCCCGGCTTTATCACCCGGGCGTATTCGGCGAAGCATGCCCGCATCAGCGCTTGATAGTGGAGGAGATCCTTGTCCTTCGCCTGATCGACAATGGCTTCCGGCTCAGCATTGGTCAGCACACGATGCCAGGCTTCGACCAGATAATTCAAATCGGCATAGTAGATGTTTTCACCGAAGGGCGGGTCGGTGAAAATGTAGTCGACGGAATCGTCGCCTATCGATATCCTTGCACACGTACCTGTCGAATTTGCTGCAGGTTTGTTGATCAGTACTTGTTCAAATGCGCTTAAGAGCCTTTTCAGCTTTCCCGATAGCCCATACCAAGGACCTACCTCGGAGGACTGCGAGGCAACGTAGTAAACGCCGTTGAGCGCGCGATTGACTTGCGAAAAATGCGAAGGACTATAACGGTTTAAGAGGGACATTCCCCAAATCGCTTGCTCGACGAAGAACAGCAGCATGTTGCGAAGGCGGCGGTCGGGTTCGGCCGATGCCTTGCGCCACAGCGCCGCCAGCGCCTGCGCCGCCCGCGGGAGGAAAAGGTGATGGACGTGGGTGAAACCCTTCGGCGCTAAGCGGCTGCCGTGGTACATCTTCTCAATCGGGAACGGGTTCGTTGGCATCTCCGGCGGTAACGCCAAGGCCGCTATTCTGTCCAAGACTTCCAGATCGCGCCCATCGGGCACTTTCTCGTAATTGGTTTTGCTTACGCGGTAGTTGATCATGGCGGGACGGAAGCGGACGCGCTTCCACGGCCGCCGCGTTGCAGGATCGATCAACGTCTCGAAGTCGCGCTGCAGGTTGTCCTTGGTTAGCTCCGCCGTGCAGTGCGGGCACGGAAAGCTCTCATGGACGCGCCTGGTTTCCTCATCCAGCGCTTCGGCGACGAAGTTGACCTCGCCGGCACATTCGGGGCAGGTGAATACCTCGCTCCACACCGTGTAGTTGATCCGCCCCTTGGTCTTGCCGTCGGTGTGCAGCGTCTCGTACATCCAGCCGAGCTCCTGATCTACCTCAGCGAGGATCCGCTCCGCAGCTTCGGCGAAGGCCTCGACATCGAACGAAATCGTGTAGTTGGCGGCAATAAAGGTGGCCGCCGGCCCCAGATCGTTCAGGATCGCCCGTCGCGCCCCCCACTTCGGCTTGCGGCGGCCTCCCTTGGCCCACTGCGCCTCCAGCTGCTTGCGGTACTCGGCTGGCGCCGCCCCGCACCACTGCGCCGCCACCCCGGTCATCCCCGAGCCGGCAAAGCCGTCGAGGACGATATCGCCCGGCTCGGTGTAGTGCAGGATCGACGGCACGATTGCGAGATGCGGCACCTTGGTGTGGTAGCCGTGCGCCTTGTAAAGCGCGTCCGTCTTACCGACGCTGGTATCGACCGCGAACGGATCGCGCGCGTATGGCTCCGCCGGATCGAACGGCCTGCCGTAGCAGCGGACGAAGTCTTCGAGGAACGGATTGGGGCAGGCGGTGTACCACGGCGGATCGGACATCCGGATGATGTCCTCGTTCGTCCCGATCGGAAACCCCGGCGTTTTGCGGAACTCGGGATCGGCCAGCTTCTCCCTCAATTTCTCGGTGAAGTACGTCCGCCGCTCATCTTCGCTGTCGAACGTCAGCCCCAAACACTCGACCTTGTCCTTCTCCAGCGCCCGCTGCTCCACCGACTTATCCAACAGCCTCAACTGCCCCGAAGCTTCGATGAACAACTTGCCGCTCTTGGCAGACTTACCCTTGCTGCTCATCGCTCTGATTCTTCGGCTTTGATGTGTCGAGCGACGATCCCGGCGCCGATCTCCGTTAATGAGTAGCGCTGGCCGGGATGCTGCGGCCGGTCGGGAAACTGAAGTTTCAGCAAACCGCCATCGATGAGCGGGCGTAGGTGAAAGCCGCGGAATTGGCTGCGGTGCGTGACGCCCAAGAGATCCATGAGTTCGGTCAGCCGCCGCGGCGTGTCGCAGGCAGCGAGTAGGCGGTACTGATCATCGGTCAGGCGATCCAGTTGCTGGCGCGGCATTGCCGTAGCTTGGTCACTGACCAAGCTCGTTGGCTTCCGGGTAGCTTGGTCACTGACCAAGCTCGCTGCAGTCCCTGGCCCTTCTGCTAGGGGCCACCGTTCCCGAAGATGGTCGGAAAGCACGTAGCACAGGCCATCAGGACACTCGCTCTTTGTCGCCAGCACCTGCGCTTCCAGCCGATTGAGGATCGGCATCAGTTCGGTGCTGCCAATGCCGAGCGACGCTCGGAACTCAGGCACGTAGACCTGCGGCTGGCCGCAGAGGATGGCAAGCGCGGTCGCTTCCCGATCCGACAAGTCGACGCCAAGCGCCGCCTGAAACAACAACTGACGCTCGGACAGCAACTCCTTGGCAAGCAGGCTCAGCCGAAACGTGTAGGTGGCAACGTCGTTGACGATTTCGGGCGGCACGCGGCCTCGCCGTCGCCAGTCACCGAAGATGGCGTTGATGCCCGTTCCCGCCTGCTCGCTCAGTCCGACGCGCCGGAACATCCCGACGATCAGAGGATTTCGGACGTCCTTGGCGCCGGGTTCCAGAAGGGCCGACTTGGTGGCGCGCGCCGTCCCGGGATTCTCGAACACCACTCGGTCCGGATGAAAGCAGATGGTGGCCGCGCGCGTCGTTTCCTCGAAATCTTGATGCATCAGCAGGTTGATCGCCGCTTCCCGGAAGGAGACGAAGTGTTCCGGCCGCTCCTGCCTCTCCATCGTTGCGACGTCGAGCGCGAAGGGCTTCGCCGCATTCTGGACGTAGCGATCCGCCAGTTGCTCCCAGCACGTCCAGAGATTTTCCTCGCAAATCAGACGATCCGCCCAGCGCTGCTCGGGCGCGGGAGCATCCCAGGCATGAACCGCCCAGCGGCAGTCGACCACTGGTCGCGGCACGATCGTTCGCAAAGCCACTCCAGTGCCGAACAGCAAGATGGCGGCTCGCGTCGGCCGAAGCGTGCCCGTCGATTGGGCAGCCAAGGCCCAATGCTCCAGAAAATGAGCGGCGTCGAAGGCGTTACAGCGATTGCCGTGGTCGCGCACCTCAAACCGGCGACGGTAGCGGGACAGGGTATCCGCGTCGATGCAGTTCTCTATGTCGAGATCGACTGTTTCCGATTCATAGGACTGTCCGCCGGCCGCTCGCAGGAACCGCCGGATGTCATTCTCGTCGCACCGATGATCGGCCGCACCGCGTCGAATGAAGCTACGCCGGATGTCCCGGTTGAGGTAAACAGGCTTATGTTGGCGGGGCGCTTCGGGCACGTAGAACACGAGCAACTTACCGGTTTCAGTTTCAATAATGTCGTCAGTTGTTGCAATCTGATAGCTAATTTTTTCGGTTGAGCGTAGCCCGCTGAGAAAGTCGTTTTGCACTTTGTCCAAAGCAATTACGCCGACAATCTCGAATTGTTCGCCACTTTGCTCGACGCCGAATATCAAATAACCGCCTGACGTGTTCGTGAAGGCCGAAACGGCTTCGTAAGCGCTTCTTGGAACTTCGTGTTGCGCTGCCTTCACTTCCAAATCGGACCACTCGCCGCCCTTGATACGCGAGAGGAGCTCACTGCGAGAGAGCTTCATTCAATGATCACCCGAACCTTTGCCGGGTCCTTGCCTTTCAGCAGCGCCCAGAGGTGGCGTTCGAAGCGCTCGCGCAAGTCGGGGACAGTGCAGGGGAGGCCGCCGTCGGTCAGCGCGCCGCGCAAGTCGGCTGCCGCGAGCACCACTTTCTGCAAGCCGCTCAGCACGTCCTGCAGCGCCTTGACGAAGGCGGGGCTGATCGGATCGGGCAGTTTCCTCTCGGCCAAGAACTGCTGAAGCGCCTGCTTACCGGTCGCGTCGCTCAGCAGTTCGACGTTGCCCGACACCGTCGGATCTTCGAGGTTGGTGAGCAGAGTTTCCGTCCAGCCCCGGATCAACGCATCGAGCGCTTCGTCGAGATCGGCGAGGATGCGCTTCGCCGCCGTACCTCCCGCCGGTTCCTCCGCCGGCCGGAAGCCGCAATGCGGGCACAGCGGGTCGGCTTCGATGTCGGGCCGGCCAAGTTGGAAACAGGTCTTCAGCGCAAACAGCCGGTTCTCGAAATCGCGGAGCTGCTGCGTCGGCATCATCTCGACGCCGGCGAGCTTCTGCAGCTGCGCCAGGCGCGGATCCTTGGTCAGGCTCGCCTTGCGCCTGTCGTCGTTGGCGCCAAGCCGGCTGCGTTCGTGCGCCGTTAGGTAGGCATCCTGGTACTTGGACTTGAGATCGGCGAGCGTCTGGCCGAGGAGCCGTCTGAACTCCGCCTCCGACCGATGCTTCGGGCTGCCGATTCTGGAGAGCAGTTCGGCTCGTCGGGTGCGAACTTCTTCCTGCCAGGGATGATGAGCGTCGAGCAGCGCCTCCGCTTTGCCGAGATATGAGGTGAGTGGCGAGACCTGCTGCAGCAGTTCGGTCAAGCCATCGACCTCCCGACACAGGTCGAGTGCCGCCTTCTGGCCGAGCACCGCCGCCGAGTCGTGCGGGAAGTTCTTGAGCTTGCCGACGGTGTTGAAGGGCTGAAGCGATTCTAGGAAAGCTTTCAGCCCGCCGAGCCGGGTCTTCCAGTCGGACTGTTCCTGATCGGAGAGAACCGCGCGGCCCCAGAACACCAGCTCGCCGACGCGCGCCTGAGCCGCAACCACTTTGGTGAGGAGCTCGCCGACGCGCGGCTGCAGCTTGATGACCGCCTCGTCGCGGGTGGCCGGGTTAACAATCAATCCCTTCGGCAGGTCGAGCACCTCGAAGAGATCCTGAAGCGGACCTAGCGGCAGGTCGCGCGGCCGCTCGATGTGCTTGAACTCGGCGACGTCGCCGATCGGCAGCCTGGCGAATTGCTCGACGCCCGCGGCGTCGATTTTCTTGCCCGGGAGGCTCAGAACGACGTCGCCACTGTGGACCAGCGCCGCCAGCACCACCGCGGCGAATTCCGGCTCGAGGCGGAAGCGCGTCCAGTAGTCGATGCCGGCTTCGGGCGCGATCAGTTCCGAGCGGTTGAGCACCTGGCCTTGCGCTTTCTGGCCGAGGCATTCCATGACGTGTTTGGCGTAGCGGGATTGGCGCGCCTTCAGCACGTCGCCGTCGAGGAGTTCGAGCGCGTCGAGCACGGCCGAACCTTGTTTGCTCCTGACGCTGCCGGCGATCCAGCGGAGTGCCTCCTGCGCCGCCTGATCGCGGTTCTGGCGGGTCACGACGACGCTGAAGACGGGGTACTCCGGGCTCTTGTCGGCGAAGTGCGCGGCGAGGAGCGCGGAGCCTGCGGTGTTGACGTAGTCGCGCACGGTGGCGTTCGGCGGCAGCTTGCCCCGAACCACCTCCAGGAGGGACTTGGCGCGGCCCTGATGGATGACCTCGACCGCATTCGGCATGTGTTCGCGCAGCCAGCTGGTGAGCGTCCGCAACTGATCGCCGGCCTTGTCCTCGTAGACCTTCTTGTTGCTGCCGGAGGCGGTTGCCGCCTGCTCGCGGGCACCGGCGTAGAGCTTGAGTGCCCGTTCGAAGGCGTCGTCCCGGTCCTTGAGTCGGAAGAACACTTCGTCCGCCTTCTTTTCGTCCTTGAAGTAGGGCGGATCGAACGGTTGCAGGAAGTAGAGGTAGAAGTCGCGCGGCGGCTGCGCCGTGGATCGTTCGTTGGGGGCGCCGAAGAACAGGTAGCCGCTGCGCCCGACCTTGCGCTCGCGCCACTCGATCTCGTGTTCCCAGATCCGGTATCCCGTCACATACGGCGGCGCGTCCGGATCTTCGAGGACGACGCGGCGCAACGCATCAAAGTAGTAGCGATCAAGTTGCGAGTCATCAAGGAGCTCGGCCTTCTTCTCGATCAGCGAGTCAAAGTCGACATCCTTCTTAAGATCGAGGAAGTATTGGCCGTTCTCCTTGTTGAAACTGAGAAACTGACCGCTGACCGTGCGAATGAGCTCCTTGAGGACGGTTTCGACGAGGGTACGGAGGAACGCGGCATCCTTTTCCGGCACCGGCAGCATCAGGCACAGATCGTCGCGAAGCTCCTCCGCGGTGGCGCCGATCGGCGCGTAGATGTCAGCCGTCGTCAGCCGATGGACCGACAGCGCATTGATGATGCGCTGTGCCGCCGGCTTATACTGCGGCCGGGTGAACGCCTGCTGGACGCGGGCGTCGAGCACGCCGCTGCGGTCGATGACCTCCTTGATATCCGGATCGGCGCGGAACGACGGGTTGTCGCGAAGGACCGTCCAATAGGAGTCGTAGGCGATGACGCCGGTGTCGTTCGGCGGCACTTCGTCATTGATCCGCTTGCCGATTTCGGCGCTGAGCGTCTTCAGGATTTCGCGCTTCTCCGCGACGTATACGCGCTCGAAGGTGTCGAGATAAGCCGGGTGCGCAGGGAACAAGCGGACGAACTCCTCCATGCGTTCGTTCATGGAGCCGTAAAGGGGGGCGAACTGCTTCAGGTGCTCACGGATCAGCCCTTGTTGCCGCGCATCCTTCTTCAGAAGCCGTTCGGCCACGACGAATGCGACGTCGTCGCGAGCGATGCGGACCTGCTCGAACCGGTCCTTCACCCGCCGCAGCGTATCGGCGACAAACTGGAAGCGGGGATTGTCGAAAAGGCTTTCCTGAACGCCAGCGATGAGCCGGAATCGAGAGCCTTTGCACACCTCACCCAACTCCCGCAGGAACGACAGATCCAGGCTGAGTTCCTGATCCTTGCGGGACCGCAGGTAATCAAGCAGCTCGTCCACGACCAGGATCAGCCCCTGGTCCGGATGCACGCTCTGGAATGCCGCCATCATTTCCTGGAAGGTGGTCTTGTTCTCGTGCCGATCGCCAGTCGCCGGAAATTGGTGGGCGACGCCGAGCCGACCCAGCCCGTCTTCGAGCACGGAGCAGATGATGTCGCGAAGCGACATGGTCGTCGATCCGATCTCGGCCCGGATGACCCGGAACCGACCGGTAATCGGCGCCGCCCCGTCAGCGGCTCGCTGATTGTTTAAGACGGATCTCAGATCCTCGCTCTCGGCAATGACCGAGATCACCGCCATCAAGTGCGACTTACCGGTGCCGTAGTTGCCGACAACCAGAATCCCTTTGTTGTCTGCTGGCTTCGAGAACTGCAGCTGCGGGAAGACGACGTCGCAGAGCACCTCAGCCATGCGGTCGGAAATCACGAAGGTCTCGACCAAGCGACGCGCATCTCGTGCCGAGTCGGCTTCGCGCAACTGGACGACCGTTTCAATCGGCTCGAACTGGATGAGTTCGGAGTATTTCATGCGGTCCCCCATCTCGGCTCTGCGATATGAGGCCGCCCCGTTTCGTCGACGGTGATGACCACGGCTTCCGGCGCCAAATACCGCCGAGCCTCCGGATGCCCAGGTTCGCCATAAGTCAACGCCTTACCGTCAAAGCGACCCGGCCATGCAGCAACGACTACCTGGTTCCGCGACAACCCTTGCAGCAAACGGAGCGGATCCTGGGCAAGATCGATGGCAAAGAGCATCTCAATATTATCGAGCAAGACCACGGTCGAGACACGAGCGCGAACTATGTCGGCGAGAATGCCGGCCACCCGAATGGCACGCTGTTTTTGCGTGAACTCCAAGAGCTGCTCGGCTAACTCAAGGTTGACATTGAGACGCGGCCATTCGTTTATTTCGGCGAGGTCGATAAGCGTTTCAGTTTTTCCGGAGCCTGCCGGACCGACTGCCAGCACGAGTCGGTGATAGGAATCTCCCGCCGCGTCCACAGCCTGGAGAACTCGATCGGAAAGCAAGGCTGCCAAGTCATTTCCCCTCATCGGTTCGGAAGGCTGCTTTTTGATGTTCGATCCAGGCTTCCATGTCGTCGCGCTTGAAACGCCACTGACCGCGCACCTTGAACGCTGGCAGCTCACCCTTCTGGGCCATAGTGTAGACGGTTTTCTGCGCGACCTTCAGCAGTTGTGCCACTTCCGGCAGCGTCAGGATTTCGTCTGGCATCCACCAGCCCTCATTTCGGGAATGGATGACAGAATATGCCAGAAAGCTCCGGTGGACGCCAAAGTGGTTCGTAAGCTGCCGATGCCGCACGTTTTCTGCGCCGTCACTCGGTGACGGCTGCTCTCTCGCGTTGCATACCGAGCACCGCCTCTGCAATCACAGCGGACACCTGTTCCGCCGCGGTGTTGACCGGATCGCCACCGAGATGGGCGCACCGCGCCGTCATCTGCACCTGCGTGTGATCAAGCAGCTTGCTGATCATAGGCAAACCCTGGCCGGCGGCGACGGCAGCCGATGCGAACGTGGCCGCAGGTTGTGTTGGCGGGCGTCCTTGAGACATGATTACTTTGATAATAGCTATCATAATTAAGAAAAAAGTACGATGTTACTTGAAGAGAGGCCGTTTCTTGATTATACTTTTACCATAAAGCCGGTAACTGCCGAAGCACTTACGGATTTGGGACGATCCGCATGGCGTGGCAAGCTGCTTGCTCAAATCGGCATCCTTCCGCCGGATCAGGTCGATGTACAGGCAGCAACCAAGGTAACGGCGGAGGTCGAGCGCTTCCAGGCGCTGCGCAAGAAATAGCATCTCGCGGGTTGTCAAACTACCCGTGAGAGTGGAGCACGCGCTCACGAGATCGGCGCGTCGTCCGATCCAAAGAAAGAATAGTGACATCTGCGAGGTGGTGCGCGCTTTTTGAAGCTAGGAGAGTGGAGCTCGGGAAGACCATGGCTGACGAAAAATCCAAACAGACGATTTATGAGCGTGCCGAAATCGGCGAGAAGGTCATCTTTCAACTTCGTGAAATGTTGAAGGACGCTCCCGTCGAGGTGATTGGCCATCTTGACTCGGTGGCCGTGTGTTGCTCCGGCGGAACAGTGGCGATCGTCAAGGTCGACCTGGATCGCGTTACCACGCCCAGGGCGCGCTAACTTCATCGCGGCGCTTGTTGCGTGTCTTGGCCCGTGAGCGGAGCGAAGCCGGCTTTTCTTCGCGCCGACGTTGAGGTGGTCTGCCGGGAGGGGGTGCCGTTCCTTGCCCATCGGCAGGGGTCGGTACGGCATCGTCTTTCCGTGGGCGAAGCGGTAGCACTGATGTTTCTCGGCGCCACGGGTGACGTCGAGGCGTCGACATCCGCGTGCGCGGCATGTCTCCCCGCGATCGACGGCTCGGATTTGGTGCAAAAAGCACGGCACCGGTTCGCACCCTATCTTATCGATGGGTCGGGACGCCCTCTCGACTTTGACTGGCTCGATAACATCGGACGAGACGGTCCAGCACACAACGTCCAGCGCGAAAGAGAAAGTGCGCCTGTCTCGGTCATCTGGCTCGCGACCGGTGCCTGCACGCGTGCCTGTCCCTATTGCTTTTACCAATCCGGACTGACTGCCCATAAGCCGATGCCAAGGAATGAAGAGGTTCGGCTACCGGGTCTGCTCGCGCGCCGGATGGTCGCCGAGATGGCTCAGTGCGGCGCGGCCGACCTTTATCTGACCGGCGGCGAGCCGCTTCTTCGGTCGGATTTGCCGGACGTGATCGCCGCCGCCTCGAAGGTTGGCGTTCGAACTCACCTGGCTACGCGCTATCCGATCGACACTCCGCTCGCCGACCGGCTCGCCGATGCCGGACTGACCGACGTGACATTCTCACTCGATTCCGCGCGCGAGATCGAGGCCAACGCTCTGTCAGGTTGCCGAGGTTTTCTCGGCGAGGCGGTCGATGCGATCCAGGCTCTTCGGCAGGCCGGCATTCCGGTCGCCATCAACGCCGTTGCCACGCGGGTCAACACGAGCAGCCTGGAGGGACTCGCTGCCCTCGCCATCGAACTCGGCGCGACACAGCTCACGATAAGCCTTCTCGCAACACCACCGTCGGCGAAATCCTCGTTTCGCAACCTGACCATTAACGAGCGCGCCGTTCGACAGGCGGTTGATACGTTGAAAGCACGCCACGATGGCCGGCTCAATGTGGCCATCGAGGCGCCGGCGTCGGTGACGGCCAGGGGAACCGATAGGCCGATCTGCGACAGCGGCTGGCGCGACCTGCATGTCCTGCCGGACGGTCGTGTCACTCTTTGTCGGTATCTCCCCGATTGCGAAGACCTTATCGTCGGTTGCATCCAAGACCAGAGCCTTATGGACATCTGGACCGGTGAGCGCCTTGACCGGATGGTGCGCGGGCCGCGCGAAGACTATGCCCACTCGGAATGCGGCCAGTGCGGCGCGTTCGACGCCTGTCGTCAGAGGGGGCATTGCTTTTTCACGTCGCTCTCGCTCTTCGGCGATCCGCGGGCACCGGACGCTTTTTGCCAGCAACGGCATATGTCATGAGACCGGCGCTCGGCGACGAATGGGACCTTGCCCACCGCGACGGTGGCAGTATCGTCTACCGGAGGGCGGATCGCCTGCCCGTCGCTTCTCTCACCGCGGCCGAGACCACCATTCTCACGCTGATGAACGGCCGGCGGGATCTGAAAGACGTTGTTTGCTGCCTCACCGACGCCCTTGGATCGCAAGCGGGTGCGCTGACCAGCCACCTGGCGACGCGCCTTGCGCCGTTGCTCGTTGACAATTCTCAACGAACCCTCGCCACGCCGGCGGAGTCGACCGCTTCGCCGTTGTCGGCACCCATCGATGGCCTGAGGCGGCTTCCCGGACCGCGCATTCTGCATTGGTGGGTAACGCGGTTTTGCCCTCGCCGCTGCCGATACTGCTATGGACCAACCATAACCGGCGGCCGGGCCGCGGACTCGACTCTGAACCGTGCCGAGCTGCGCTCGATCATCACGGAAGCCGCCGCTCTCGGAGCGCGCACGTTGCTCCTCACCGGTGGCGAGCCGCTGTTGCGACGTGATCTGCCGGAGATCATCGGAGACGCTATCGCTGCCGGCGTAACGCCGCTGCTCACGACGAAGATGCCGATTTCATGCAGTCTCGCCCAGCGCCTCGGAAAGGCCGGCATCGCACATATGGCGCTGTCCCTGGACAGCGTTGATCCACAAGCCTCCCGAAACCTGATCGGTTCTGCAGCCTATCCAAACCAGGTTCGGCGTTCGGCATCAAACCTGACGGCGACGGGCGTGGCTTTTTCTATTCAGGCGGTGGTTCCTATATCGGCCGCACCGCCACTCGACGATCTCGCGGAATTCGCCCATGACATCGGCGCACGAAGCCTTCTCTTGATGGAACAGGAAGCGACGCCGGTGACACCGAACGACAGCGGGCAAGCGGCGGACACCGCCTGGCCTGAGCGTCGGCTGGACGCGCTCCGCGATGTCTTGGCGATGCGGTTTCCGAAGCTCAAGGTAGACGTCTTTTATCCCCGTTCTATCCCGTCAGACGCCGCCGACGGCGTTCGGTGCGACATCGGCTTCACCCGGATGTTTTTTCTTCCGGACGGTACCGTGCACCGGTGCTACAAGCTCATCGACGACGTTGGCCTCGCCGGCAAGAACCTCCGTACGACCTCCGTTGCGGCCGCGTGGCATGACGGAACGTTCGCACGCCTCCTGGTGCCGCCCGCGGATGACTACGCCGATACGGTGTGCGGCCAATGCAGCGACTTCGAGACCTGCCAGTCACAAGGCCGGTGCATTGCCGAAGCTGCAATGCGTCACGGTCGCTATGCGGAAAGGGATCGAAACTGCCGCTGGGCTGATGCGTAACGAGCGTGGTTCCCTGGAAAGTGTAAGCGACTCTCTTCTGTCCTACCGCGGCTTTGCCTCCTTCGTTTCCCAGCACGCCGCCGCAATCGCCTTGGAAACCTGCTCCGCCGCCGCCTTCACCGGATCTGCAGCCAGATGGGCGTAACGGGCGGTGGTCTGCACCTGCGTGTGCCCGAGCAGCTTGCCGATCATCGGCAGGCCCTGGCCGGCGGCGACTGCGGCCGAGGCGAACGTGTGGCGCAGGTCGTGGATGCGGGCGTCCTTGAGCCCGGCGCGGGCGCGAACGCGCTGCCAGAACGGCTGCAGATCGGAAAGGCGGGCGCCGGGGTTCTTGCCGGTGATGACCCAAGGATTCTGGGGCAGGGGAGGGATGCCCTCGAGCACATCGACAGCTGGCTTGCCGATGTGCACGACCTTGGCACCGGTTTTGGAGTCCGGCAGGTTCAGCGTGCCGGCCGCGACCGTCGGCCGGCGCGATATTGTAGGACGAAGCTCTTACGGCCGGATGGCATCACCCGGACCCCGAAGCCGGGGATGTCGTTGTCCCAGACGATGTAGTCGATTTCCCTCGGCGCCAGCGCCTCGATGCTGCGTTTGGTAAGCTTGCCCATGCGGCGTTCCTGACCGACAATCTGCTACCCGACAGGCTGCGGCGCGTCCTTCAGTCAGCCCTATGTCAGCAAGAGGGAAGGAAATTCGTCGTAGCCGATCGCACGGGAGAATGCCGTCCCACCGGTCAAAAGTCAACAATGTCAGATACTTAGCGTGATTCTGCGCAATCCTGCGTAAAGGATCAAAGTCACATCGATTTAACTCATAACCTGAAGGTCGCAGGTTCAAATCCTGCCCCCGCAACCAACTTTATTTCCTCAACAGAATCAATCAGTTGAGTTTTTGCGCCCTGGCCGGAGGGCGTCTTGCTGGGGCTGAATACCAGCATCGCCGCCAGGTCGCCCCGCAGTTCGATCGTCAGCCGATGGGCGAGTTCAGCGCGGGGAGCGGCCGGCCACGTACTCCGGGAAGATCCACCGCACCACCTCCGCTTCGCCTTCGTCAATTACGCGCCCACCGGGGACCGTGTTCCCGGCGGCGTCGGTCTCGCGCGCGCGGCCTTTAGAGCATTTTCACATTGAGTGTTGATATTTGGCGTGGCGGAAGAAGTTGGCGCATTCGGTGGCGGTGAAGGTGTCGAGGATGGTGCCGAGCCGTTGCCATAGGGCGTCGATGGTGCGGGCCGGGTTGTGGCGGAGGAGCGCCTTCAGTTTGCTGAAGGCGAGCTCGATCGGGTTCATATCCGGCGAATAGGGCGGCAGGTAGAAGACCTGCGCACCGGCTCGGGCAAAGGCCTCGCGGACAGCCGTGATCTTATGCGCCGGCAGGTTGTCCATGACGACGATGTCGCCAGGCTTGAGCGTGGGTGCGAGGACGCGCTCGACGTAAGTCCGGAAGGCGTCGCCGCCCATGGCGCCGTCGAGCAGCCAGGGAGCCGTGATGCCGTCGAGCCTGAGGGCGGCGACGAAGGTCATGGTTTTCCAGTGCCCGAACGGCGCCGCCCCCTTCACCCGCTCGCCGCGGCGGGCACGCCCGTAGAGGCGGGTCATCTTGGTATTGACGCCCGTTTCATCGATGAAGACCAGGCGCTCGGGATCAATGAACGGCCGGGCCGCGTTCCACCCAGCCCTGCGCGCGGCAACGTCCGGCCGTTCCTGTTCGCTCGCCAGCAGTGTTTTTTTTGAACGTGAAGCCGAGCCGCTTCACCGCCGCCCACAGGCCGCCATTGCTCAGCCGGACGCCGTGCCGGTCACCGAGCCAGTCCTGCAGGCGGGCCAGCGTGATGTCCGGCTCCGCCCGGATGCGGGCGGCAAGCGCCAACTCCTGGCGCGCAGACAGCTTGCGCGGTCGATGCCCGCGGTTCCGGTTGGCGCCGCTGTCGCCGGTCGCCCGCCTGCGGATCAGGGCCTTGTAGATATACGAAACGCTCACCCGAAACAGCGGCGCCGCCTGCCGCACCGCCATCCCGCCATCGACCGCCGCCAGCACCCGGCTGCGCAGGTCCTGCGCGTAGCTCCGCCCCCGCCGCCACATCCTTCGACACCGCATCTTGTGGATCCTGACAAAGAGAATCACACATTTGGCACCTCGGGAATCCCTCTCAGCGATTCCACTCAATCCGAGAATGCTCTAGCCGTAGCAGAGGCCGCCGCCCGAGCGACCCTGCCGCGACGTGGTCCTTTTCTGGTGTCAGCAGATGCGAGGGAGTTGCTCGCCGGCGAGCCAATCAACCAGGCGGTTGCCGCCAAAGGCGGTCTCCATCTGGACGAAGCAGTCGGGATCTTTCACCACCTCGCCGATGATCGCTGCTTGCCTCCCGAGCGGATGGGACCGCATCGCCGCCAGCAGCCGATCGGCATCAGTCGCGGGACAAAAGGCAACGAGCTTGCCCTCGTTGGCAGCGTAGAGGGGATCGAGGCCTAGGAGCTCGCACGCCCCGGCAACCCCCGGGTTGACCGGGATGACGTCCTCACGGATCGTCATCCCGACGCGGGATTCTCGTGCAATCTCGTTGAGGAGGGTGGCGAGACCGCCGCGGGTCGGATCCCGCATGGCATGGATGCCGGGAACAGCACGCACCATTTCGGCGACGAGGGTATGCAGGGCCGCAGAATCGGAGCGGATCTCTGCCTCGAAGGAAAGGTTCTCTCGCTTCGAGAGGACGGCGATACCGTGGTCGCCGATGGTGCCGCTCAGGAGGATGGCGTCACCCGGCCGCGCCCGATCGGCGGAGATGTGGACTCCCTCCGGCACACGGCCGACGCCGGTGGTGGTAATGAAGATGCCGTCGCCCTTGCCCCGCTCGACCACCTTGGTGTCGCCGGTGACGATGGAAACCCCGGCCTCGCGCGCCGCGTCGGCCATCGACGCGATGATGGTGTGGAGATCGGCCAGGGGGAATCCCTCCTCGATGATCAGCGCGACCGCAAGATAGAGAGGCGAGGCGCCGGCCATCGCCACGTCGTTGATCGTGCCGTGCACGGCGAGCGAACCGATGTCGCCGCCGGGAAAGAACAGCGGCGAGATGACAAAGCCGTCGGTGGTCATGACCATCTGCCCGCCCGGCACCTCGAAGCAGGCCTGGTCGTTGCGCCCGGCGAGCCACGGGTTGTCGAAGTGCGCCTCGAACAGCTCCTCGATCAGCTGCGCCATCGCCCGTCCGCCCGAGCCGTGGCTCAGATCGATACGTCCGTCGCGCAGGTCGAGCGGATGGGTGTACGGGCGCTTGACCATGCTCTCGGCGTCAGGCCGTCATCCGTCGGCGCTCGCGGGCGCGGCCGAACGTGTAGTAGGCGGCGCACGCGCCTTCCGAGGATACCATGCACGCACCGATGGGGTTTTCCGGCGTGCAGACGGTGGCGAAGATGCGGCAGTCGGTCGGCTGCTTCAGGCCGTGCAGGATCGACGGACACTCGCAGGCCTTGCTGTCGGATTCGGTTGTTTCCGTGAGCGAGAAGCGCCGCTCGGCGTCGAATTCGGCGTACTCCTCGCGGATGCACAACGCACTCCACGGCAACTCGCCCAGCCCGCGCCATTCGAAGCGATCACGGAGCTCGAACACGTCGGCCATCAGCGCCTGTGCCTTGACGTTGCCATCGCGGGTGACGACGCGTGTGTACTCGTTCTCCACCTCGGCGCGCCCCTCGTTCAGCTGGCGGATCAGCATCAGAATCGCCTGCATGACGTCGAGCGGCTCGAAACCGGCGATCACCACCGGTCGCTGGTAGCGCTCCGCTAACGGCTCGAAGGGACGGCTGCCGATCACCGCGCTGACGTGCGCCGGACCGACGAAGCCGTCGAGTGCCAGGGCCTTCCCGTCACGCGCCTCGGGGCTGTCCAGCAGCGCCATGATGGCGGGCGGCGTCAGCACGTGGTTGCAGTGCACGCTGAAGTTGGTCAGGGACAGAGCCTTGGCCTGCCGCAGCGCAACCGCCGTCGGCGGCGTGGTCGTCTCAAAGCCGATCGCGAAGAACACCACCTGCCGGTCGGGATGGGCACGTGCGACGGCGAGCGCATCGAGGCAGGAGTAGACCATCCTGACGTCCGCGCCACCCGCCTTCGCTTTCAGCAAGGTCTGGCGCTGCGGTCCCGGCACGCGCAGCATGTCGCCGTAGGTGCAGAGGATCACGCGATGGTCGAGGGCGAGCTGCAGCGCTTGCGCCACGCGCGGAATCGGCAGCACGCAGACCGGGCAGCCGGGACCGTGAATCATCCGCACGTTCTCTGGCAGCAAGTCGGGCACGCCATAGCGGAAGATCGCATGGGTGTGCCCACCGCAGAATTCCATAAGGTTGTAGCGGCGGTGGGGGTTTGCCTCGGCACGCATCGCGTCGGCGAGCGTCTTCGCCAAGCCGCCATCACGAAACTCGTCGACGAAGCGGACGCTCATGCTGTCGCTTCCCGCGCACCGTCATCCGACAGGACGCCCGCCTCGGCGAACAACGCGAGCGTCGCCTCCGCCTCCTCCGGCTCCAGACGGGCGAGGGCGAACCCCACGTGGACGATGACGAAATCGCCGACCGCCACGTCATCGACGAGGCTGAGGTTCAGTTCCTTGACGATGCCGCCGACCTCCGCCTTGGCCAACCCGTCGGGCAGCAATTCGGTGATCCGTGCCGGCACCGCAAGACACATCCGCGCCTATCTCCTCGCCATCGCCACGGCCCAGGCCTGCCCCAGGCTGACCGCGCTGTCACCCGGTTTGAGCCGGATCGGCTGCAACACCGTTAGTCCGCCGCGCCGCAAAGCCGCGGTCAGCTCTCCGGTCAGCACGCGGTTGAGGAAGCAGCCGCCGCAAAGGGCGACCCGGCGTATCCCCGTCTTCGCGGCTGCCTCGTGCACCCACTCGGCCATCGCGGCCGCGAGCGTGCCGTGGAATAGATTGGCGCCTTGCCCTGGGCTCATGCCCGTCAAGCGCTCGAGCAGGGGCAATGGATCGAGCACGCCGTCGCGCAGACGCCACCCGGCCGGATCGATCTCGGGCGCGGCCGCCAGCCGCTCCAGCTCCATCGGTGCTTCGCCCTCGAAGGCGGCGAACGGTTTGATCCCCAGCAGGCCGCAGGCGGCATCGAACAGCCGGCCGCAGCTGGAGGTCGGCGGGCAGTTGACGTTCTGCCGCAGCATTCGTGCGATCACCTCGGCGCCGCGGATGCCGGTGTACCGGATCGCGATCTCGTCGCCACGGCCGAGGGCGAACAGCGCGGCAGCACCCATGCGCCACGGCTCGCGGGCTGCCTTGTCACCGCCGGGCTGCCGCAAGGGCGCGAGGTGGCCGAGGCGCCGGTAGCCGTCGGCGTCGACGCACAGCAACTCGCCGCCCCAGGCTTCGTTGTCGGGTCCAAGCCCAAATCCGTCGAGCGCGAGGCCGAGGGTCGGTTCCTCCGTTCCGTGCTCCGCCATGACCGCGGCGACGTGGGCATGGTGATGCTGCACGGGAACGGCCTCGATGCCCATGCTCGCCGCAAACGCTTCGGCCCAACGGGTGCTGTGGAAGTCAGGGTGGAGATCGTGCGCCACCGCAACGGGCAGATCGCCGGCCATGGTCAGAAGGCGTTCGGCGCACGCCTCGAAGCTACGAACCGATCCGACGGTTTCCAGATTGCCGACATCGCGGGAAAGCAGCGCGGTCCGCTCGTTCGCCAAACAGAGGGTGTTCTTCAGGAAGGCGCCGACCGCCAGCACGGGCGGAACCGGCCGAGGCAGTTCTACAACCGACCCGATCGCATCGTCCGCCGGCAGACCAGCTAGCACGTGCTTCACCCGGCGTCCGTGCCGATGGCCATCGGCACCCTGCGGGCGGCGCGGCGGCGCGCGATCCAATCGTACCAGGAGCCGAGGCCGGCGCCGTTCGTGGCCGAGACCTCGAGAATCTCGATCTCGGCATTGATCCGGCGCGCCAATGCCGCGCAATGCTGCAGGTCGAACGGAACGAACGGCAGCAGGTCGATCTTGGTGATCAGCATCAGGTCCGCGGCAGCGAACATATTGGCGTACTTCAGCGGCTTGTCGTCGCCCTCGGTGACCGACAGCACCACCACCCGCGCCGCCTCGCCCAAATCAAAGGCAGCGGGACAGACCAGGTTGCCGACGTTCTCGATGAAGACGACCGAGCCTTGTTCCGGCTCAAGAGTCGGCAGCGCGGCGCTGACCATGCGGGCGTCGAGATGGCAGCCCTTGCCGGTATTGATCTGTATCGCGGGCGCGCCGGCAGCGCGGATGCGTTCGGCATCGAAGCTGGTTTCCTGATCGCCCTCGATGACGGCGATCGGCACCCCGCCGCACAGGTCAGCGATGGTCCTTGCCAGAAGTGTCGTTTTGCCCGCTCCGGGGCCGGACATCAGGTTGATGGCGAGGATGCGCCGGTCGGCAAAGAAGGCGCGGTTGCCAGCGGCCAGTCGGTCGTTCTCGGCGAGGATGTCCTGCTCGATGCGCACCAGCCGCCTCGCCGCGCCGCTGCTCGTCCTTACCGCCGAGGAATGCGCATGCGCGTGCCCGTGGGCATGGGAGTGATCGTGGGCATGGGAGTGATCCTCGCCGTGATGATGACCGTGCCCATGATCATGGCCGTGATGATGACGGTCCAGGTGGTCCGAAGGCTGGGCGGCGCGATCGAAGGCCAACCGATCGCGTTCCGCGCGCTGCGGCTTGCCAGGCGAAGCACCGCATCCGCACACCGTGCACATGATCAGGCGACCTCCAGATCTTTGATACGCATCTCGTCGCCCTGGGTCAGGCGAAGCCGGTAGCCGCCGCAGCGCGGGCAGCCCTCGTGCCGTTCGCCGATCGCCACCGTCGCGTCGCAGTCGAGGCACCAAGCTTGCCCGGGTAGCCTGATCAGTTCGAGGCAGGCGCCGTCAGCCAGAGTTCCGCGCGTGACTGCCGCGAAGCAGAATTCGATCGCTTCCGGTGAGACGCAAGACAGCGCACCGATTTCGAGCCGGACGGCGGTCACGCGGTCGAAGCGGTGAATGATGGCCTGCTCTGCTAACGTATTCACGACGCTCTGGCAGAGAGCCAGTTCGTGCATGCGACTCTTTCCTCCCGAACGCCCGCTTCGTGCCCGTCGCGGCTCTGTGGCCGCTTTCGCGGGGCACCCCGAGCACCCCCGGCGCCCGGCCGGATGTGTTCACCTTTCAGGCTATCTCTTTCCCGCCGCCACGTCGTCAACTTTTTTGATGCGCGAAGGTCAGGACCGCACCTCGGTGCCCGCCCATCGAAGCTATCCATCAGCGCACCAACACGCCTTTGCCGCACTTTCGAGGCGCGCCACCTCAACTGACTGGCGTTTCACGGTCATAATGGTCTAGTGGTGCTATAATCCGCTGCGTTATCAGCTTAGGGGGCGATAACATGAAAAAGTTGGTAGCCGTGTATGCTTTGGCCGCTGGAATTATGATTGAAGTTGGGGCGATGGGTGCAGGAATTGAACTTGCGAAGTTGGATAATGAAAATATCGATTTATATGGGATCGAGCAAACAGCAGCCGATACTGACAGACCCGTAATCGTAGCTCAAAGACGTTCTGTTCAGGAAGGAACAGATGAACTGATGAGAAATGCCTTTCTCGATAGAGGTCTTGCCCTATTTGGGGGTTTGTTAATCGGGGCTGGCGCCGGTGTGTTGTTAAAATGGTAGAAAATTGGTATCCCGTTCGTACGCGGTAGCGTCAGCGGGTGGAAAGCTCAAGACATCCCCTGGCCTGGGTTGATTACCCTCGAACGTTTCAGGAGTTCGGCCCGGGGTTCGGCAGCGAAACGGCGTGCCGCGAGTGTATCCGGCGGCGTCGCTGGCGGATGGCTTTGTCTGTCCTGAAGTAGCTCGACGAAGCACACTTGCCTCGCCCAGCAGGCCGTTGCCGCAGGATCTGCGCGCGGCGACCCCTAAAGCGATTACGTAAATCGAAGATGGTGGGACCCCGGGCCCGCTTAAGAACCCCCAAATCCCGCAGCGACTGAGGGCCGTGAATGCCGGTAGAGAACGCCGCGCCTTGCGGCTTTTAGGGGGCGCTCAGCACCGTTCGGGCGCTGCTTCGGCCATCAGACTCGCTGTGAGCGGGAACAGCAGGCAGCTTTGGGGCACGGCTTTCCGCAATCCGCAGTACTCGTTCGTCGCGTGCCCCTATCGTGTCTTTAATAGATTGAGATCTATTATTAATTTCACAATAAACAGAAAGTTTGCTATTGATATCGATGCTGCATGATTTAAAGTCGTTTTAATCGAGACATGTAACATCCGTCGAAAAGACGGTGAATAAGAATAAATCGCGAAGGGAGGAGTTCATGATGACGGGCGAGTTGCGCCCAGTGTTCGATCAGGTCGGCGATCTGGACGGCTACGCGGGCGCGCTCGGTGGTCTCAGGCGGCGCGACTTTCTGAAGTTCTGCACCGGGGTCGCGGCGACGCTGGGGTTATCGCCCTCGCTCGGCCTCCGCATCGCCGAAGCGGCGACCGCACCGGGACGGCCGCCGGTCATATGGCTCTCCGCTCAAGAGTGTACGGGCTGCACGGAGTCGCTGCTGCGCGCCCATCATCCGACGGTCGAGGGTCTGATCCTCGACATGATCTCGCTCGACTACCACGAAACGCTGTGCGCCGGCTGCGGGCATCAGGCGGAGGCGTTCAAGGCGCAGTCGATCAAGCAGAACTGGGGCAAGTACGTTCTCGTCGTCGACGGTTCGATCCCGACAAAGGATGGCGGCGTCTACTGCATGGTCGGGGGGCGGCCGATCCTCGACATCGTCAAGGAAACGGCGGAGGGCGCGGCGGCGATCATCGCCATCGGCTCGTGCGCGTCATGGGGCGGCATCCCGTCCAGCGACCCCAATCCGACGGAGGCCCGGCCGGTGCATGAAGTGCTGCCCGGAAAGACCGTGATCAACGTTCCGGGCTGTCCTCCCAACGTCTATAATTTCCTGTCCACGGTTCTTTATCTCGTCACCTTCGGCAAGGCGCCCGATCTCGACGACAAGAACCGGCCGAAGTTCGCCTACGGCCGTCTGATCCACGAGAATTGCGAGCGCCGGCCGCACTTCGACGCCGGACGCTTCGCGCTGGAGTTCGGCGATCAGGGGCACCGCGAAGGATGGTGCCTCTACAAGCTCGGCTGCAAAGGGCCGGAAACCTACGCCAACTGTCCGGCGATCCTGTTCGGCGACGTCGGCGCCGGGGCTTGGCCGGTCGGCACCGGCCACCCGTGCTTCGGCTGTACCGAGCAGGGCATCGGCTTCACCAAGCCGATCCACTCCTTGGCGAACGTCCTTACAGTCACGCCGCCCACGGCATTCCCCCGCGTCGCCGAAGAGAGAGGCCAGGGGGCAACGGTCAGCGCGGCGGCGTTGGCGGGCGCGGTGGTCGGCGCCGGACTCGGCGCCGGCGCCGTGCTCGCCTCCCGCCTGGGCAGGCAGCCGGTCGCCGACGACAAGGCGATCGAGCGATCATCCCACGACGACCGGTCGGAGTCGCGCTAGGGGTCCGAAATGTCAGTCAATCGTCGCCAATTCCTGGAAGGTGCCGCGGTTTGTGCGGCGGGCGGAACCGTCGCCGTGGCGGCGGTCAGCGAGGCAAACGCCATCGCCCGCGAAGGGAAACCGAGACTGCCAGACGCACTCGGCCTGATGTACGATTCCACGCTCTGTGTCGGCTGCAAAGCGTGCGTCGCCGGATGCAAGGCCGCCAACGGCATGCCTGCCGACGTTTCCCCGGACCAGCGGGACTGGAACACCGGGACCTGGGATACGCCCAAGGATCTCTCCGGCAAGACCCTGAACATCATCAAGGTCTATCGCGACGGCACGATGGAGCAGAAGGACAGCGCCACGGACGGCTTCGCCTTCGTCAAGCGCCAGTGCCTGCATTGCGTCGATCCGTCGTGCGTTTCCTGCTGCCCGGTTTCGGCGATGATCAAGGACCCGGACACGGGAGTCGTGCGCAACGACCCGGAGCGCTGCATAGGCTGCCGCTACTGCGTCTTTGCCTGCCCCTTCCAGGTGCCGAGGTACGAATTCGACAGTGCGTTCGGCAGAATTCGGAAATGCGAGCTGTGTCGCCATCGGTTGGCGGAAGGCCAACTGCCCGGCTGCGTCGAACACTGCCCGACGGGAGCAACCTTGTTCGGCCGCGTCACCGACCTCCGTGAGGAAGCGCACCGGCGCCTGGCACTGAAGCCGGGCGACCGCTACGAATATCCGCGCGGCGACATCAACGGCCGCTACGGTCGGCCGACCCCGCCGCACGAAAAGGTCGTCCAGGTGGCGTATCGGCCGGAGGTCTACGGCGAGAACGTCCTCGGCGGAACGCAGGCGCTCTACCTTTCGGCCGTCCCGTTCGACAAGCTCGGGTTGCCGCACGGCAACGTGCCGGACCACATGTACGCGGCGGAAACCGAGGGCGTTCAGCACCTCCTCTACAAAGGGATGGTGGCGCCGGCGGTGGTCCTGGCCGGTTTGGCGGCGCTCGCCTACCGCAACGTGAAGACGCATCATGACGAGGCCGAGAGGACTGAGGCGCGGGCCGAAACGGCCAGGGCAACGCACGACCATGCGCCGGTCGGCGGCAAGCTGTTCACCGTTCCCGTGATCGTCTTGATGATGCTGCTGGTTCCCGCGGCGGTCGTTCTCGCGCAACGTTTCGTCTTCGGCCTCGGCTCGGTGACCAATCTCAGCGATGGGTATCCCTGGGGCATGTGGATTGCCATCGACCTGATCATCGGCACCGCCCTCGCTTGCGGCGGGTTGGTGATCGCGCTGCTGGTCTACATCCTCAACCGCGGCCAGTATCACCCGATCGTCCGAGCGGCGTTGATGACCAGCCTGTTCGGCTACGTGCTGGGCGCGATCGCGGTGATGATCGATCTCGGCCGCTGGTGGCAGGGCCACAACATCCTGCTGCCGTGGCTGTGGAACGCGAACTCGGTGCTGCTGGAGACGGCACTCTGCATCTTCGTCTACATCCTGGTGCTGCTCGTCGAGTTCGCACCGACGGTACTTGAGCGCTTCGGCATGACGCAATCGCGCAGGGCGCTGTACCGGGTGCTGTTCATCTTCACCGCGCTCGGCTGCCTGCTGCCGATGATGCACCAGTCGTCGATGGGGACGGTCGTCATCCTGCTCGGCTACAAGCTGTCGCCGCTGTGGCAGTCGCAGTTGCTGCCGCTGAATTTCCTGCTCACCGCCTTTACCCTCGGCTACGCCGTCGTCGTCTTCGAATCCGTGCTCTCCTCGGCTTCCCTGAAGCGGCCCTTCGAGACGCGTATCCTCGCCGGCCTGTGCGGCATCATGGTCTGGGTGCAGATCGTCTTCATGGTCGTCCGTTACGGCGATGTCGTCTGGCGCGGCGCCTGGCCGCTTGCCTTCGCCGGCGACGTCAGGGCCTGGTTCTTCTGGCTGGAGTTCCTGATGGGCGCCGCCGCCGCCGTCCTTTTGCTGCCGAAGGCCAACCGGACCAATCCTCGGTCCATCTTCCTCGGTGCCTGCGCGATGCTGTTAAACGGCGTTCTCTACCGCCTTAACTCCTACCTCATCGGCTACGACCCGGGCGATGGCTGGAGCTATTTCCCGTCCGCGGGCGAGATCCTGGTGACCCTCGCCATCTTTTCTTTCGAAGTCCTGATGTACGTCCTGCTGGTGAAGAACCTGCCGGTACTACACGTGGTCAAGGGCGCGCCGGCGCCCCGGTAACCCCAACGGGACGGAGCAACGAGAACTTTCGGAGCGGTCCTCACATGCGCATCACCATCGACCCGATCACCCGCATCGAAGGTCATCTCCGCATCGACTGCGAGGTGGAAGACGGCAAGGTCGCCAAGTCGTGGTCGTCGGGGCAGATGTGGCGCGGCATCGAGGTGATCCTGCAGGGGCGCGATCCGCGCGACGCCTGGATCTTCGCCCAGCGCATCTGCGGCGTCTGCACCACCGTGCACGCGATCGTCTCGGTGCGCGCGATCGAGAACGCGCTCGCTCTCGAAGTGCCGCTGAATGCCCAGTACATCCGCAACATGATCATCGCCGCGCACGGCATTCACGATCACATCGTCCACTTCTATCAGCTCTCGGCGCTGGACTGGGTCGACATCGTCTCGGCGCTGAAGGCCGATCCGAAGGCCGCCGCCGGCATCGCGCAGAGCCTCTCCGACTGGCCGCTGAACAGCGTCGAAGAGTTCAGCAAGGTGCAGCAGAAGATCAAGGGCTTCGTCGACTCCGGCCAGCTCGGCGTATTCGGCAGCGGTTATTGGGGGCACCCGGCGATGAAGCTGCCGCCGGAGGTCAACCTGCTGGCGGTCGTGCACTACATGCAGGCGCTCGATTACCAGCGGCGCGCCAACCAGATCGTCGGCGTACTCGGCTCGAAGACGCCACACATCCAGAACCTGGCGGTGGGCGGCGTTTCCAATCCGATCAACCCCGAGAGCCAGTCGACGCTGACGCTGGAGCGGCTCTACAAGGTGAAGGCGCTGATCGACGAGATCGGCGCCTTCGTCAATCAGGTCTATTTGCCGGACGTCGCCGCGATCGGTGCGCTTTACGCCGACTGGACCCGCTACGGAGCCGGGGTCACCACCTACCTCTCCGTCCCCGACATGCCGCTCGACAGCAAGAACACGCAGTTCGCACTGCCCGGCGGCTACATTCACGCCGGTGACCTGGGCACCTTCCGCCCTCTCGCCAACTACCAGGACGGCTTCTTCGAAAAAGGCGTGAAGGAGAGTGCCAAGCACGCCTGGTATGCCGGCTCCGGCGCGCCGCTGCACCCCTACGACGGCGAGACCGTGCCCAAGTACACCGGGTTCGAGGACAACGCCAAGTACTCCTGGGTGAAGGCGCCGACCTTCTATGACCAGCGCGCGCAGGTCGGGCCGCTCGCCAACGTGCTGGCGATGTATCTTTCCGGTCACGAACCGACGAAGCGCAACCTCGGCCGGCTGCTGGCGATTGCCGGCAAGGTCGCGGGCGCCGACATCCCGCTCGCCGCGCTGCACTCGACGATCGGCCGGCATGCCGCCCGCGCCGTCCGCTGCGCCGTGTTGTACGAGACGCTCGATCAGCAGTGGACCCTGCTGATGCAGAACATCGCCAAGGGCGACTTCGCCACGTTCAACAAGCCGACCTTCCCCAAGGGCGAGATCCAGGGTTTCGGCGCCCACGAGGCGCCGCGCGGCGTGCTGTCCCACTGGGCGGTCATCCGCGACGGCAAGATCGCCAACTACCAGGCGGTGGTGCCCAGCACCTGGAACGCCGGGCCACGCGACGACAAGGACGCGATGGGGCCGTACGAGGCGTCGCTGATCGGCAATCCCGTCACCGACCCGGAGAAGCCGCTGGAAGTCATCCGTACCGTGCACTCGTTCGACCCTTGTCTCGCCTGCGCCATCCATATGCTCGACGGCAACGGGAGTGAACTCGTGCGGGTCAGGGCGCTATGACGGCGCCGCTCGGCGGCGGGCTCGTGGTGCAGGCGGATGCCTGCGAGGGCATGCATCGTCGCGTTGCAAACGTTCTCGTACTCGGCGTCGGCAACATCCTGCTTTCCGACGAGGGGATCGGTGTTCGCGTGGTGGAGGCGCTGCAGCAGCGCTACCGGGTCCCGGAGGAGGTCGAGATCTTGGACGGAGGCACCTGCGGCATGGACCTGCTCGACGTCATCGCCGGCCGGGATCACCTGATCCTTGTCGACGCCATAGCCACCGGGGGCCCGCCCGGAACCGTCGTCCGCCTCGAAGGCGACGAAATACCGGCGCTCTTCCGGACCAGATCCTCGCCGCACCAGCTCGGCCTGCAGGACGTGCTCGCGCTGCTGCGGCTGCTCGACGCCTCGCCCGCCCACGTCACCGTCATCGGCGTTCAGCCCGCCAGCCTTGACCTCGGCCTGGAGTTGAGCCCGGCCGTTGCTGCGCGCCTGGACGAGATGGTGGAGATGGTGGCGCACGAAGTCGCGGCGATCGGACCCGATTGGCCGGCCGCTCGAAGCCTGACCTCTTCGTCGCGCCCGACAACCGCGTCGCCGGCCTTACCGACTACTAGCGCAATGTCTTGAGATAGGCGATGACGTCGGCGCGCTGGCCGGCATCGTTCAGCCGCAGCGTCATTGCGGTGTTCTTGCCGTCGAGCAAGCTGCGCGGGTCGGCGAGCCAGGCGTCGAGCGTGCGCTCGTCCCAAACGAAGTCGGCGCCGCGCAACCCCCTGTAGCCGGCAAAAAACGGCGCGGTGCCGGCGCGCCTGCCGTAGACGCCGGCGAGCGAGGGCCCCTCCTTGTGGAACTCGGGCGCCGTGGCGTGGCACACAGCGCACTGGTTCTCGAACACCGCCTTACCCCTCTCCAGGTTGCCGGCCGCAACCGCGCTACCGGCCCACATCGCCACGCAGGCCATGGCCAGCACCATGAGCCCGGAGTGACCTGCAGGGGGTCGGCACCGGTCGGTGCGAGACTTACGCACCGCCGACGGCGCAGCATTTTTGCTATGGAGGGGGCGGCAGTCGAAGCAGGCCAATACAGCCTCGCCACGGAATCGATCTGCTTGGTGACGTGTCGGTTTGGTTGATCAGGCTAAGCGGCCCTGGCTTGCTGTTCAAGGTTGGGGTCGGCCGGATGCGCAGCTCGCGCCGCCCGCGCCGCCAATTCCCCCAAGACTCACGGAAAGCGCGAAGGGGCGGCAGCCTGCTGGCTGCCGCCCCCGATCCGAGCAACACGTGGCCGGGCAGCTATGGCCCGGCCACGCCGCTCACCGCTATTGGTTGTCCGCCTTGATGGATTGAATGACCGCATCGGTGACCTGGCGGGTCGTCGCCGTACCGCCCAGGTCGGGCGTGTGCAGCGACGGATCGGCGGTGACCCGCTCGACCGCCCGCATCAGCCGGGTGGCGGCGTCCCTCTCACCTAAGTGGTCCAGCATCAAACACGCCGTCCAGAAGGTGCCGACCGGGTTGGCGATCCCCTTGCCGGTAATGTCGAAGGCCGAGCCGTGGATCGGCTCGAACATGGAGGGAAACTTCCGTTCCGGATTGAGGTTGGCGGTGGGGGCGATGCCCAGTGAGCCTGCCAGCGCCGCCGCCAGATCGGAGAGGATGTCGGCGTGCAGATTGGTGGCGACGATGGTGTCGAGGGTCTTCGGCTTCATCACCATCCGCATGGTCATCGCATCGACCAGCATCTTGTCCCAGGTGACGTCGGGATAGTCTTTCGCCACCTCGGCTGCGATCTCGTCCCACATCACCATGCCGTGGCGCTGGGCGTTGGACTTGGTGACCACGGTCAACAGCTTGCGCGGCCGCGAGCGGGCGAGATCGAAGGCAAAGCGCATGATCCGGGTGACTCCGGCGCGGGTGAAGATGGTGACCTCGGTCGCCACCTCCTCCGGCAGGCCGCGATGGGAGCGGCCGCCCTGGCCGGCATACTCGCCTTCGGAATTCTCGCGGACGATCACCCAGTCCAGATCCTCCCGGGCGATGCCGCCCAGCGGGCTCTTGATCCCGGGAAGGATGCGGGTGGGGCGGATGTTGGCATACTGGTCGAACGGCTGGCAGATGGCGAGGCGCAGTCCCCACAGGGTGATGTGATCGGGGACATCGGGCGCGCCGACGGCACCGAAGTAGATGGCATCGAAGGGACGCAGCGTCTCGCGGCCGTCTTCGGGCATCATCACCCCATGCTGCTTGTAGTAGTCCGAGCCCCAGTCGAAGGACTGGACCGCCAGGCGAAAGCCGCCGTCCCGCTCCGCCAGGGCCTCGAGCACCTCAAGGCCGGCGGCGATCACTTCTTTACCGATACCGTCGGCAGGAATGGCGGCGATCTTGTATTCACGCATGACACTTCTCCCAGAATAAAACTTATTGATCAGGATTAGGAGGCCACCTGCGCTTCCCGTCGGCGGGTGCTGGCGACGACGAGAGTCAGCACCGCAGAGAGAACCAACAGACCGGCGACGAAGTAAAGGCCACCGGCAAAACTTCCGGTCAGGTCCTTGATCCAGCCGATCACGAACGGGCCGGCGAAGCCGCCGAGATTGCCGATGGAGTTGATGGTGGCGATACCGGCGGCGGCGGCGGAACCCGACAGGAACAGGGTCGGCATCGACCACAGGGGCGGCTTGGCACACGAGATGCCGATGTTGACGATGGTCAGCGCCAAGACGACCATGACCGCGCCGACCGCATTGCCGGCAAAGGCGAGACCGGCCGCTGCCAGCAGGCAGGGCCCGACCACGTGCCAGGTGCGCTCGCCGGAGCGATCGGAGTGGCGGGCCCAGAGCACCATGGCAACGACCGAAACGGTCGGCGGGATCATGTTGAGCAGGCCCACGGTCATCGACGAGACGCCCAGCTGCTGGATGATCTGCGGCGCCCAGATGCCGAGGGTGTAGAGGCCGGCGGATGTCCCGAAGTAGATCAGGGCGAGCGCTATGACGCGCGGGTCGGCCAGCCCGCGCCAGATGCTGTGGCTCGCATGGGCGGCCTTGCCCGCGCGCTCCGCATTCATCTCGTCGACCAGCCAAGCCCGCTCGTCGTCCTGGAGCCACTTCGCCTTTTCCGGCCGATCGGTCATGTAAATGAGGACGACGATGCCGAGGATGATGGCGGGAATGGCTTCAATGATGAACAGCCACTGCCAGCCGGCAAGGCCCATGACCCCGTGCATCTGCAGCAGCGCCGCCGAAACCGGTGAGCCGAGGGCGGTCGAGATGGGGGCCGCGGCCATGAAGAAGGCGGTGACGCCGGCGCGGTGGCGGGCGGGGAACCAGTAGCTCAGATAGAGGATGATCCCCGGGAAGAAGCCCGCTTCCGCCGCGCCCAACAGGAACCGCAGGACAAAAAAGCTGGTTTCCCCTTGGACGAACGCCATTCCGCCGGAAATCAGCCCCCAGGTGAGCATGACCCGGGCGATCCACAGCCGCGCGCCGACCTTCTCGAGCACAAGATTGGAGGGAACCTCGAACAGGAAGTAGCCGACGAAAAAGATGCCGGCGCCAAACCCGAACACGGATGAGGAAAACCCCAAATCCTTGTTCATCTGTAGTGAGGCGAAACCGATGTTCACCCGATCTATGTACGCGACGAAATACAATATCATGATAAACGGGACAATACGCCAGCTTATTCGGCGTAGTGTCCGCCCTTCGAGCTCACTAGACATGAGCTAGTCTCCTCGCCAGCCAGGGTTTCTGATTTCATCTCAAGTATCGCTTGAGATGTACTGGCAAGTTTACCGCTGATCCGTGGACAAACAATTGATGCGGGTTTATTCAAAAAAATGATGTAATCGGACCAGCGGTTGGAGGGACACGATGGATCTGCAACAGCTTCGTTGCTTCGTCGCGGTCGCCGAGGAACTCCATTTCGGCAAGGCGGCCAGCCGGTTGCAGATGCTGCCGGGGGCGCTGGGGCGGCATGTCCGCCTGCTGGAAGAGGAAATCGGGGCCCGCCTCCTGGAGCGAACGACGCGGAACGTCGCCCTGACCGAGGAGGGCGCGATCTTTCTCGACGAGGCGCGGGGCCTGCTCAAGCAAATGGACAGGCTGACCACGCGCTTTCAGGCGCGCGGGCGCACCCGGGCGACCACGCTCCGGCTGGGTGCGATCGATAGCGCCGCCGCGGGCCTGGTACCGCTCGTCCTCCATGATTTCCGCGAGCGGCGACCGGATGTCAGTGTCCAGTTGGTGGAGAACAAGACCATCCGCCTGTTGCCGCGACTGCTGTCGGGCAGCATTGATCTCGCCTTCGTTCGTCCGCCGGATGCCCCCGACAAAGCGATCGAGTTCTTCTTCCTTTTCCACGAAACGCCCATCGTCGCCGTTCCCGAACGACACCCCCTGGCCGGGCGCGGGTGCCTCTCGGTCGAGGATCTGGACGGACAGCCGATGATCGTGCCCGAGCGCCGTTCACGCCCCCACAGTCACGACCTGACGATGCAACTGTTCGTCGAAGCCGGCCTGCAGGCGCGGGTCGCGTTCTTCGCCGAGGAGAAGTATACGATCGTCAATCTGGTGGCTTCTGACGTCGGGATCGCCATCGTCCCTCGCTGGACGGCGCGGATGCCGGTGGCGGGTGTGCGTTACATTCCGCTCGCCGCGGAGGCTGCCACGGAAAAGCTGCCGTTGGCGGCGGCCTGGGTCGGCGGCACCCGGGACGCGGCGCGCGCCGATCTGTTGGCGATGCTCCGCGATAACGTCGCCGTCTACGCCCAACAGGCTTAAGGGGACCAGACCAGCGGCGGCGCGATCCATTCCTCAGGACGAGGCCAACTCGACGATCACCCCTTCGTCGGCGCGAAGGTCCAGTTCCTCGCCCACATCCTCCCGGTCCCGGTCGAGATAGGTGCTGATCAGGATGCGTCCCGACGCCAGCGGCCGTTGCAGCAAGAGCGCGTGCGGCTCGTCGCTGAGGTTGAGCGCAATCAGCAGCCGCCGCTTGCCGGCCTGGCGCAGATAGATGAAGGCGCCGCCCTGAACGCCGAGAGACCGCCACGACCCGCCGGTGAGGGCCGGTTCCGCCCGGCGCAGGGCGAGCAAACGCCGGTAGAGGGTGAGCGTCGACATCGAGTCGGTGGCTTCCGCCGCAACGTTGACCTCGGAGGTGTTGGGGGATACCGGCAGCCACGGCTCGCCGGAGGTGAAACCACCCCGGCCGTCCCCCTCCCACTGCATCGGCGTACGCGCCGGATCGCGTCCTAGCCCCTGACCGGGCGTGTTCAGTTCCCACACATCCACCACCTCGGTGGCGACAATGTCTCCGTCCTCCATGGCGATCTCGTCGCCGTAGTAAAGGAAGGGCGTGCCGCGCAGGGTGAGCAGTAACATGGCCGCGATCCGCGCCTGATCGAGGCCGAGACGGCTGGCGAGACGGGAATTGTCGTGATTGCTGAGCACCCAGCTTGGCCATGCCCCGGGCGGCAGCGCCGCTTCGTACTCCTCCACCAGGCGGGCGATGCTGTCGGCCGTCCACGGCCGCAGCATCAGATGGAAGTTCATCGGCAGCTGAATTTCCGGGCGGCTCCGACCGTAGTAGGCCATCAGGTCGGTTACCGGCAGGTACGTCTCGCCGACCAGGACCCGATCCCCGTACGCGTCGATGACGGCGCGGAACTCCGCCAGGACGTCGTGCACCTGGGGGAGATTGCGGGAGTAGCGCGCGCGGGTCAGGTCGGGACGGCGCAAGCCGTCGACCATCGGCATGTCCATGGGATCCGGGTTGTCGCGGAAGCGGTCGTCCTTGATCAGGCGGGCGACGGCGTCGAGGCGGAAGCCGTCGACGTGGCGGTCGAGCCAGAAGCGCAACACCCGCTGCATCGCCTCGCGGACGGCCGGATTGCGCCAGTTCAGGTCCGGCTGCTGCGTCGCGAAGGCGTGATAGTAGTACTGGCCGGTCGCTTCGTCCCACTCCCAGGCGCTGCCGCCGAACACCGAGGTCCAGTTGTTGGGGGGGCCGCCGTCCGCCGCCGGATCGCGCCAGAGATACCAGTCGCGCTTCTCGCTGTGACGCGACGAGCGGGACGAGAGAAACCACGGATGCTGGTCGGATGTGTGGTTGGCGACGAAGTCGAGGATGATCCGCAGCTTGCGGGCGTGCGCCTCGGCGATCAGGGCATCCATGGCGGCGAGATCGCCGAACAGCGGATCGATGTCGCAGTAGTCGGCGATGTCGTAGCCGAAATCCACCATCGGCGAGGGAAAGACCGGCGTCAGCCAGAGGGCGTCCACGCCGAGCCACACGAAATAGTCCAGCTTCTCCCTGATCCCGGCGAGATCGCCGATCCCATCGCCGTTGCCGTCCCTGAACGAGCGCGGGTAGACCTCGTAGAAGACGCCCCCCTGCCACCAGGCGATGCCGCTCACCCCGGATGCTCCCCTATCCTGCAGGTTCGTCCTTTGCCAACGCGGCAGCTTCCGCGGCGGTTCCGCTCGGCGAGCCGGGCGCGCGGCGGCCGCAAGCGGGGCGGTCGGTCAGCCCCGAAGACAAGACCGAGCCGTTTACGCTAGAATTTGCCGGCTCGCCTCGGTGTGTGCCGGGCGACGGAGGGAGGGCAACGGTCATGACAACGAAAGCCGATTACACGGCCGAGGAGTGGCAACTGCTGGTGGACGCGCCGACGTTCGCCGGCCTTGCGGTAATGATGTCGGGAAAGAGCGGTCTTGGCACCATGAAAGAAGCGGTGTCGCTGACCCAGAGCATTCTCGGTGGCGGCAAGGAGCATCCCGACGTCGCCCTTATCCAGGCGATTGTCGAAGCGCGGGTGAAGGGAGGCGAAAAGTCGTCCGCCGAGACCTTCACCGACAACCCCTATCAAGGGCTCGGCGTCGACAAGTTTATGCAGACCGCGGCGGAGACCTGCCAGGCGGCGGCCGGCGTCGTCAGCAAAAAGGCGACGCCGGAGGAGGCGACCGCCTTCCGCGCCTGGGTACTTTCCATCGCCGACACCGTGGCGAAGGCGGCGCGCGAGGGCGGCTTCCTGGGCTTCGGCGGCACGCAGGTGAGTGCGGAAGAGGTGGCGGCCATCGACCGTATCAAGGCGGCGCTGGCTACTTAGGCGGGCGCCCGCTTCGCCACTGATGCCGTCTGGGACGGCAAGAGTGGTCGACCGGGGCGTGATCCCCGGCCGAGCCGTCCTTTTTGCGGCGTGCTGTTAGCGTCCCGCCATCGGTCCGATGTAAGACTTGGCGACGACGAGATTGTCATACCACTTGCGGTCGGCGCCGTTGGTGTTGCTCTGCGCGTGGAGTCCCAACATCATCCGATCGATCTTGAGCGCGGTGGTGTCGCGCATGCGCAGGTTCTGGAAGTCCGCCGATAGGTTGCCGTCGATCCAGATTGCCACGCGTCCGTCGCGCTTGCCGGGAGTGTTGGCTTTCACCATCAACTCGTAGCAGTACCATCGATCGGTTTGCGGGACGACGTTGGCGCGGGGCGTGAAACCGGCACCGAAATTTCCCGGCTGCGAGTCGAACGGCAGAACCTTGCCATTGGGATACCAATGGTCTCCCCATTGCGAGCGCTGCTCTGGATGGTAGGTGTAGATATGAGTAAAGCCCGGCTGTGCCTCATTGTAGTAGGCGCTGTTCTCCAGGGAGAAAAGAAAGAAATCATTGCCATTGGGGATTTGGCCAGGGCCGGGATAGTTTGACTCGATGCGAATACCGTTGTGTCCTGGTGATGTCACTCCGAATCCAGAGCTAAATTTCGTATAGACACGCACAAAGAGCTTGTTCTGCTCCGGGCTTATGTTCTTAACGATCTCGTTGGCGACCTCACTTCCACCTTGCGGCTGGGTGAATTGGAGCGACTTGCGTCCCGCGAAAACGTTGCTGCCTTCGGTCACGATGCTTGTGTTGGCGCTTTGGTAGTATCCGTTCCACTTGTTGTTCAGCTGGCTCGCCGACGCGTAGGACTCGAAGTCGTCGGTGAACAGAACATTGCTGTTCGAACGGATGTTGACGTCGCCGGGATACTGCGCAGCGATGCCGGTGTTGCCTTGCGGCAGGGCAGCGGCGTGGGCAAGCGACGGGCTCGGCGTGAACGCCGTATTTGAAAAGCCGAGAGGAAGCACACATAGCGCGACCGCGAGAGTGGCCGTGGGCATGCCGGTTCTTGCGCGCATGCATTTCATGGATAAGTCTCCATTATGGATTCAAAAGGTAACTGTTGAGCGGCCGCCTGATGAACAAATGGACAATGTAAAGCGGAAGAATGTTCCTTGAGCTCTACTTGGTGTCTTGCTGACAGTTATGGTGTCGGCAGCGGTTGGCCTGCCCAATGACAGCGGGCGGTACGTTGTCAGCGCATTATGTCGATGGCAGGGCAAGACTGGGGCGATGTCGGGGCGTGACCAGCCTATGCCGCAACGAGAGGGGATATATCCCTAAGAGTACTTGCGAGGCCGCGGTCCGAGCTGATTTTCATTGCGGCTGCGGCGATGAGGGTGTCGAGGGAGGGGCGCCGATCAGCGGTGGCGGAGGGGAACGACGGACGCTGCCTGCGCGTTCTAGTCCTTGGTCGGGATGAGCCGAGGAGGCGATGATGCCGAAGGCGAAATCGAAGAAGCAGCAGATGGCGGCTGGTGCCGCCCTCGCCGTCAAGCGGGGCGAACAGCCCAAGTCCAAACTGCAGGGCGCATCGAAAGAGATGGTGGATTCGATGAGCGAAAAGGAGCTGGAGGACATGGCCCGCACCAAGCGCAAGGGCAAGCCGGAGCGGGTCGGCGACGCGTAGGCATCGTCTGCGGACAGTTCGTCCGCAAGGAACGGGATGCCGCCGGCCAGGGGAGGAGCGCGGGTGACGGCCGAAGATGACGTCCGTTACGAGGAGCAGCTGCAGAAGATCCAATCGAAGATGCCGGGTCGCGCCGGGTCCGCGCTCGGGTGGCTGCGTCGACCGGAGATGATGCCGCTGCGGGTGACGGCGGCGATTTTGCTGATGGCGGGCGGACTCGCCGGATTCCTGCCGGTGCTGGGATTCTGGATGCTGCCGCTCGGCATCCTCTTGCTGGCGCAGGATGTTCCGTTTCTCAGGCGCCTCAGCGTCCGAATGTTCGTCTTTTTCGAGCGTTGGGGGCGTAAGGCGGCGGTGGCGCTGAAACGATCGTGGCTCAGCCGTCGCTGGCGGCAGCTTTTTCGCTAGGGCAAAGGCGGGCGTTTTGATTGCCTGACGGCGAATCCGCCTTAAAAGAGGAATGCGTAGGCCGCTTCACGGGAGGGGATGATGTCGGGAAAGCTTGACTGGAAATGGATCGGCATCGGCGTGCTGATCATGCTCGCCCTCAATATCGCCGCGGGTTTCGTGTTGGGGCTCGTTCTCGCCCCCCAGCTCCAGGGCGCAACCTCCATCGAGGAAATCGAATTCACCAGCGGCCAGATGGCGCTGGTGGCGGTGGTCAACTTCCTCTGCTTCGTGATCGGCGGCTATATCGTCGGTGTCAAATCGGTCGGCCGGACCATTCTCGAGCCGGGGATTTCCGCCGCGGTGGCGGTCCTCATCGGCTTGCTTCTCTCCGGCAACTTCAGCTTTGGCAACGTGATCGCCGGCGGACTGGTCCCCTTCGGCGCTGGCGTGCTGGGCGGCTGGCTCGGCGAGCGAAAGCAGGGCACGGCTTAGCCGCGGGCGGGCGCCAACGTCACATCGACGGCGGTGCCCGGCTCAGCCGCGCGGTCGCGGCGGCTGGGTGCCGACGACCAGCGCCGCTGCGTAGCCGTCCGCCCGTTGGTGAATTGAAGCGTAGGCAGCGTCTCCCGCTTCGGCGGCGATGAAGTCGTTGTGGTTGAACGTGCGTTGTTTCGCCACCCTGGCGTTGTAGGGCGCGGCGGTTGCGTAGACGTGCCGGTTAAGCTCGTCCGGGAGAAAGATCTGGCTCGTCAGCACCGTGCGCTCGTCGAGAAAAACCTTGTAGTGGAAGTGGGTGGTGCGGCCGGTATACCAGCCGGGATAGATGGTGCGGAACGTACACACGCCATCGGGGCCGGTGAACTGGGTGCCGCGCAGGAAGGTCTGCCCCTGGGTGTCGAGGGCCGTATCGCTGCCCTGGCGTGCAAATCCGGAGTAATTGCCCTCGGCATCGCACTGCCAGAGATCGACGCGCGCGTTGGCAATGGGGGAGCAGCCGGCGGCGACCACCACCACCTGCAGCGCCAGCTCCACCGGCACGCCGCGCCGGCCCTCGCTGATGTCGGCGCGGACCGTCTTCAGGTCGAGATAGTAGGGGCCCTCGATCAGCCGGGGCGTCAGCAGGCAGACCTTGGGCGCGATCAGCCGGTCGCCTTCGGTCTTGTCTTCCGACCGCAACACCGCGGGTGACGCGGCGACGGCAAGGGGCGTCGCCATCAGCGTGCACAGGAGACTGCGACGGGAGGGGGCTGTGGATCGCCGGTTCATGAAGGCTCTCACTCCTGCAGATCTGTTCAACCCCCTATACAACGTCGCCGCGACAAGTTCGGCGGCCGGAATAATGACAACTTGTTTAGTCTGAGGCGAATTTCAAATTCATTCTGTGCCCGCAGGTTGCATCGTGGTACACAGGCCGCGAACAGACGTCGCCCGTCGTCGGCGAAACCAAGCCTGAACAGGCGCGGATAGAGGGGCAGGGACTGGATGATCGGCTGGGGAACGGCGCGGCAGGCGCCGATCGGCCCCCACGTCGAACACCCGCTGCCTCCGGTCTCGCCGCCCTCAGTCGGGGACCTAGGCCCATGCCGGTAACTCATCCGCAACCCCGGCGTTTCCTCGCCCAGTTCAAAAGCTACCGCTTCCTGGGGCTGTTGCTGGCGCTGCTGCTGTTGGCGATCGCCTCGCCCTTCGTCGGCAGGGACTTTGTGGATCACGCCGTCCTCGCCGTGCTGCTGGCGATCGTGCTGTTTGCCGCAATCACCGCGGCGACGCCGCGCCGACACGAACGATGGATCGCCGGTGCGTTGGCCATCGGCAGTGGGCTGGTGATAGGTGCCGGCCTTCTTCTTGAACATCGAGTGATCTATCTGCCGGCGCTCGGGCTGCTGGCGGCTTATCTCGGCTACACAATTCTTGTGATCTTGCGGCGGATGGTCACCGCCTCCCAGATCGACGCCGATATCCTGTGCGGGGCCGCCGCCATCTATCTGCTCCTGGGCGTGGGGTGGGGGGTGACCTACTGGATGATCTACGAACTGGACCACGGCGCCTTTGCAACAATCTCCGCCATGGACCAGGTGCCGTTCAAGTTCCACAGCTTCCTCTATTATAGCCTCAGTTGCCTGACCAGCCTCGGCATCGGCGACATCACGCCGATCAATCACTTCGCCCAAATCTGGACCACCCTGGAAACGGTCACCGGCAATCTCTACATCGCCGTTCTCGTCGCCAGGCTGGTCAGCCTTTACCGCTGACGGATCGCCTCAGCTAATCTTGTCGAAGTCGCCGTGCCGGCCGAGGCCGTCGCGAAAGCGCCCCGCGCCCTCGATGCCGTCCTTCAGCACCGCCTCGCGGCCGTTGTACCACTCCTGGATCAGGGCATCGCGGACCGGCAAACCGTAGCCGCGAATGGCCGAGCGGCGGTCGGTCCTGACGCAGGTCTGCGGGAAGCGGGCGATCTCGTGCGCCAGTTCCTCCGCCCGTTGGCGGGCACCGCCGGTGGGCACCAGGTATTCGCAGAGGCCGAGTGCCAGGCATTCTTCCGCCGGTACTTTGCGGCCGGTGAGAATGATCTCCAGCGCCCGGCCGAGGCCGACGATGCGGGGCAGGCGGACGGTGCCGCCGTCGATCAAAGGGACGCCCCAGCGCCGGCAATAGACGCCGAGGTAGGCGTCCTCCTCCATCACCCGGAAGTCGCACCACAGCGCCAGTTCCATGCCGCCGGCGACCGCCGGCCCGGCGATGGCGGCGATCACCGGCTTGTCCAGTTCCAGCCGCGAAGGGCCGAGCGGGCCGCGGGGAATCTCGCCGCCGTTGACGCGGGGAGCCAGCGGCGGGAGGTCCAGTTCGCCGAGCGGCCGTTCCTTATCCAGCGTGCTGACGAACTTCAGATCCCAGCCGGCACAGAAGGCGCCGCCGGCGCCCCAGAAGACGGCGACCGAGGCCGACGGATCGGCATCGAACTCGAGAAAGGCACGGACCAGCGCGTCGGCACTGTCCGGGTCCATGGCATTGCGTGCCTCCGGGCGATCGTGGATCACCGTCCACACCGCCCCCGCCTTCTCGATCCGTACCGTCATCCGCGCTGCTCCCTCTCCGGTCGATTGCTTTTCATTGCTTAGGCTGGCGGCGAGTCTAGCAGCTCGTCTGCGCCGGCGGAAGGCGGCCCGCCCCGCCGGTGATCCTCTGCCGGGCCCTCTGCGGGGCGTCGACTTCCCCACTTGCGCCATTGGGGTCATGGGAGTAGCTGTCGGTGCAGGGGACGCGCTTGCAGCAGGGCGGGCGCGGTGACATCAGCAGGGGTGTGGGCTCGATGCCCGCAATGAGAGCCGCGCGTCGGGTGCTCATCGCCGAAGACGAAGCCGTCGTCGGCATGCTTCTCTGCGACATGCTGTCCCTGTTGGGGGTGAACTCCGTCGGCCCGGCCGGCAGCGTCAGCCGGGCGCTCGCCCTCGTCGAGGCGGAAGCCGCACGCCTGGACGGGGCCATTCTCGACATCAAGCTGGGTCGCGACGAGGTCTACCCGGTGGCGGATCGGCTGCGGGTCCTGAAGCTGCCCTTCATCTTTGTCACCGGCTGCGGACTGCCGGCGATCCCCCCTCGCTACGACGATGCACCGGTGATCGAGAAGCCGTTCGATCTCGCCGACCTGGAGGATCTCCTCGGTCGCCACCTTCCGCCGCGCCGTCACGGCTGATCCGGCGCCGGCGCATCGCGGTGCGCCATCCACTCCTCCGTACCCGTCTGGCCGACCGCCCTCCCTCAATCGGCCTCGATTAAACCAAGGGTAGTAATCCAAACAGGTAATTGCCTGATTTCAGGCGAATGGCTAAGCTAGTATTCGCAAAACTAAACCAGTGCGTGTGGGGGTCGGGACAGTGATGGGGCTATCGGGCCGTCCGTGCGGGCGGACGGCCTATCGTTCCTGCTTCTCTCTTGGGGGTCGACAGTCACTTCTGTTCCATGAAGCAGGGATGCAGTCGGGCCGGTTCAGCCGGCGCCTGCCTCCTCCTCTCGTTCGTGAGGTCCGACGATAATAAGTGCGGCCCACGCCCTACGCGCTTTCGCCACTTCCCGTGCCGGCTGATGCGGACCACCGCCAAGCCGGACGGAGGGAAGGCCAACGGAGGTAGGGATGAGATCGGGCCGTTTGCTATTGGGCTCCGTTTTGGGGGCCTTTGCTGCTTTCGTCTTAAGTTTGCCGGTGGTGGCGGTCGCCGCCGTTCCCGAGCCGGCGGGCTGGTATGCGGGAGACCCGCATGTCCACCGCAGTTGCGGTGGGTCGCCGGAAGCGGTGACCAGCCTGCGGACGAAGATGAGCACCAACAATCTGCGAGTGATCTCGCTGCTCGCCGATTGCGGCAACGGCGAGGTGCAGAACGCGACGACGGACCTACCGCTGGTCACCGGCTTGGATGCCTCGCAAACGAATGCCACCCGCATGCTCCACTGGGATACCGAGTGGCATTGGGACGCCACGTTCTACGACCCAAGCGTCCAGCACCATGCTCTCGGCGGTCATCTGGTCCTGCTGGGCCTGAGCAACGCCCACCAGATCTGGGAGGAATACACCTATCCGATCTTCCTCTGGGCGCATGGGCAGAGCCCGCGGCCGGTCGCCGGCTTCGCCCATATGCAGTACCTGGACGATGGCATTCCTGGTGAGCTGAACTGCTGCATCCCGATCGAATACCCGGTCGAGGTTGCGCTCGGTGCTGCCGACTTCGTCTCCGAGGACGTCGCCGGCGGCAACTCGGCGATGAATGCCTATTACCGGCTGCTCAACGCCGGCTTCCGCCCCGGCTTTGCCGGCGGCACCGACTATCCCTGCGGCGTGTCGCAGCTTGGCTCGGTGTTGACCTACGTGCAGGTGGACGGCGAGTTCACCTATCGTAAGTGGATCGAGGGGATCAAGAACGGCCGCACCGTCGTCTCTCGGAACGGCCACAAGGAATTTCTCGACCTGAAGGTCAACGGAAGTGCCGGGCCCGGAGACGAATTGGCCTACGGTGCGGGAGGTGCCACCAAGGTTCCGGTCACCGTCAAATGGACGGCGTCACAGAAGATCACCGGCGGCGCGATCGAACTGGTGCAGAACGGTGTCGTGCTAAAAAGGCAGCCGGGCACCGTCACCGCGACGGCACCACTGACCCTGTCGACCACGGTGGATGTGTCGAAGAGCGGCTGGCTGACGGCGCGACGGGTGGATGCCGCCGGCGAACATCGGCTGCAGACCGGCGCGGTATTCATCAACATCAACAACCAACCGGTGCGTGTCAGCGCGGACGACGCCAACTTCTACGTGAAGTGGATGAACACGCTCCTGGCGCGAACGACGCCGGGTGGCGCATGGGATCTGTTCGAAACCGCGGCCGCCCGCGACGCGGCGCGCGCGCGCTATTCGGCCGCGAAGACGGTGTATCAGAACGTCTGCGTCGAAGCGGGTGGCACCGTGTGCGATGGCAGCAGCGGCGGCGGCGGTACCCCCGTCGAGGGGACTCTCTTTGGCACGACGACGCCAGGGACCATCACCGAGAATGATGCGGCCGCGGTCGAGCTAGGGATGAAGTTCCAGGCCGCGGTGGCCGGTAACATCACCGCGCTGCGGTTCTACAAGGGCCCCAGCAATACCGGCACCCACGTCGGTCATCTGTGGAGTGCCAGCGGCCAGCTTCTGGCCACCGCCACCTTCAGCAACGAGACGCAGAGCGGCTGGCAGCAGGTCAACCTGACGACGCCGGTGCCGATTGCGGCGAACACCACCTACGTCGTCTCCTATCACACCAACGTGGGCTATTACTCCGCCGACAACGGTTACTTCATCGACGACGTGGTCACCGGCAGCCTGACGGCCCCCGCCGACACGCCCACCAGCGGCAACGGCGTCTACCACTACGGAACGTCCACCACTACGTTCCCGACGGATACCTGGGGCGCCTCCAACTACTGGGTCGACGTCGTCTTCCAGTAACCCGTCACCAAGCTGGGCTGATGCGATAAGACCCCGCCGGCTGGGCCGGCGGGGTCTCGTTATGGAAGGGCGGTCGTCTCAGTCGTCCGTCAGCAGTCGGGCGTGATGGGCGATGTGGTCGTGGATGAAGGTGGCGATGAAGTAGTAGCTGTGGTCGTAGCCGTCCTGCAGGCGCAACCGTAGCGGCACCCCGGCCGCGGCGGCGGCATCGCGGAACAGCTCCGGGCGGAGCTGCACGTCGAGGAACTCGTCGGCGGTCCCCTGGTCGATCAGGATCTCCGAAGCCCAACCCGAGGACGCCACGAGACGACAGGCGTCGTGGGCCTGCCAGCGGGCGTGGTCGGCGCCCAGATAGCGGCGAAAGGCGTTCTGTCCCCACGGCACCGAGGCGGGGGCGACGATGGGCGCCAGCGCGGAAAGGGAGCGATACTGGCCCGGCCGTTTGAAGGCAAGGGTGAGCGCGCCATGGCCGCCCATGGAGTGGCCGAAGATGCCCTGCCGTGCCGGGTCCGCCGGGAAGTGGGCGGCAACCAGGGCCGGCAGCTCGTCGGCGACGTAGGTCTCCATCCGGTAGGGACCGTCCCACGGCGGCTCGCTGGCATCGATGTAGAACCCGGCCCCGGAGCCGAAGTCGTAGATCTCGTGCTCGCCCGGCAGATCGGTGCCGCGCGGGCTGGTGTCGGGAATGACCAGGATCAGCCCGTGATCGGCGGCGTAACGCTGGGCGCCCGCCTTCTCGCTGAAATTGGCGTGGGTGCAGGTGAGCCCGGAGAGCCAGGTCAGCGCCGGCAGGCGCCGGCCGGCCTCGGCCGCAGGCGGCAGATAGACGGCGAACTCCATGGCCGTTCCCGTCGCCGTCGAGGCGTGCCGCCATACCTCCTGCCAGCCGCCGAACATGCGCTGCCGGCGGATGCGTTCGAGACTCATGGCCCAAGCCCGCTCAGAAGGTGACGACGGTACGGATCGACCGGCCGTCGTGCATCATCTCGAAGGCGTCGTTGATCCGCTCCAGCGGCAGCACGTGGGTGATCAAGTCGTCGATGTTGAGCTTGCCGTCCATGTACCAGTCGACGATCTTCGGCACGTCACTGCGACCGCGGGCGCCGCCGAAGGCGGTGCCGCGCCAGACGCGGCCGGTGACCAACTGGAACGGCCGGGTGGCGATCTCCTCGCCGGCGCCGGCGACGCCGATGATGGTGCACACACCCCAGCCCTTGTGGCAGCACTCCAGCGCTTGGCGCATCAGCGTCGTGTTGCCGACGCACTCGAACGAATAGTCGGCGCCGCCGCCGGTCAGCTCGACCAGATAGGGGACCAGGTCGCCCTGCACCTCCCGCGGGTTGACGAAATGGGTCATCCCGAACCGCCCCGCCATCTCCCGGCGGCCGGGGTTGATGTCGACGCCGACGATCATCTCGGCGCCGACGAGCCGCGCCCCCTGGACGACGTTGAGGCCGATGCCGCCGAGCCCGAACACCACCACCCGCGATCCCGGCTCCACCTTGGCGCTCCACAAAACGGCGCCGACGCCGGTGGTCACCCCGCAGCCGATGTAGCAGATCTTGTCGAAGGGCGCGTCCTTGCGCACTTTGGCGACGGCGATTTCCGGCAGCACGGTGAAATTGGCGAACGTCGAGCAGCCCATGTAGTGGAGGAGCGGCTGGCCGTTGATGGAGAAGCGGCTGGTCCCGTCCGGCATCAGGCCCTGCCCTTGCGTGGTCCGGATCGCCTGGCAGAGGTTGGTCTTCGGATTGAGGCAGTAGTCGCACTGCCGGCACTCGGGCACGTAAAGCGGAATGACGTGGTCGCCCGGGGCGACGGAGGTGACGCCGGGACCCACCTCCACCACCACGCCGGCTCCCTCGTGGCCGAGAATGGCGGGGAACAGCCCTTCCGGATCCTGGCCGGACAAGGTGTAGGCGTCGGTGTGACAGACGCCGGTCGCCTTGATCTCGACCAGCACCTCGCCGGCCTTCGGTCCTTCCAGTTGCACGGTCTCGATGACCAGCGGCTGAGCCGCGGCGTAGGCGACGGCGGCGCGCACATCCATGGCGTCGGCTTCCTTTTTGTCTCGATGAATCGGCTGTTGTCTCGATGGATCGGCGGCGACCCTAGCATCGCCGGCGGACGCCGTTAAGTGCGCCGACCGCTCGCGATGGGGCGCCGATGCCTGGAGTCAGCGGGCGGCGAGATGGACGCTCGCTTCCGAACGCAGCCGGGCGTTGCCGCGGATCATGTGCGTCGGCACCTCCAGCGGGGCGCCGGCCTGCAGCCGGTTCACCACGTCGGAAAAGTCGAGGCCGGTGATGTGGCCGATCTGCGCCAGCGGCGACGCCGGCTCGTTGCACAGCTCCTCGTAGGAAGCGCGCATCGCCTGCTGTGTCCCTTCGGCACGGACACACCACCCGAGGACCCACTCGTAGATGTGCAGCCGCCGCGTATGGTTGAGCGCGCGCCAGGCGTAGGTCAGCGTGTAGGGCTTCACGTCGCCCTGCCGGCAGTTGAGGGCAAGGCGCGAGCGGAGCACGGCGAGCGCCGGCCGACTCAGGTGCACGAGGCGGAGGTCGATGCCGGGGAGGGCGCGGGCGGCGCGCACCGCCCGCAGGTCATGGGCGACATCGACGACCACGTCGGCGCCGGAAACGTCGCAAATGATCCGGTAAAGGGCCGGCATCTTCACCGCATCGGCGGCATGGCGCAGATCGCCCAGCCGGTCGAGGACCTCGCACCAGAACGGACACTGCATCGCTGGTTGCCCACAGGAGCAGACCTTCGACGGCTTGAGCTGGCGTCCCGGAAACTGGGTGAGTTCGCCGGAGGCGAACACCTTCGGATGCTGGCCGAGGATATAGGCGGCGATCGTCGTCCCCGAATTGGGAAAGCCGGCAAGCAGGATCACCTTCGGCCGCGCATGCGGGTGCGAGGCGGGGTTGAGCCTCGCTCTGGAGGTCCCGGGCATAACGTCCCCTTTCCTGTCGTTATCGACGACGTATATCAGCAAGAGGCGAATGCCGTCGTCGCGCAATGGGGCGCAGAGATGGCCCGAGGCGAACGCATGAGTACCGCAACGGACGATCCATAGCGATGGCGAAGATCACCTTCACCTCTGCCCATGCGACCAAGACCGTGGTCGTCGACGGCAGCGGGTCGCCGACGTTGCTGGCCGTCGCTCGGGCCAACGGCGTGCCGCTGCCGTTCAATTGCACCTTCGGTGGCTGCGGCGCGTGTCTCGTCCGCATCAAGGGGAAGGCGCCCACCGCCGGGGCCGAGGCCGCCGGTCCGGGCGAGGACGAAGCGTGGTTGCTGGACGCCATGGGCAAGCTGCTGCCGGAGGACACCGGCTTCGTCGAGACGGACGGCATGATCGAGGGCTATCGCCTCGCCTGCCAGTGCCTGGTCAGCGGTGACGAGGAGATCGAGGTTGCCTACGAGGTCTCCGTCGGCAGCCGTTAGCAAGCGGACCTTGCCGCACTTTGCGCCATCACGCGTAATCGGGGCGAGCTCTTCTGACCCCCAACGCAACAAAGGCACCCCAGCGGGACGTATAAATATATCTCAGAAAGGGCATGCCAAGACCGGAACCGAAACCACATTATCGGGGAAAGGGAACTTGCGCCGGTCGCATCCGGCGGGATCCACAATCGGGTTACTCAGGAGGAATGCGAATGTTCAACGCCCGTGATCTTCTCGGCAAGCTCATGGATGCAGGGATGGCCACGTCCGCGGGCAGCCGCGTCGGCCACGCCATGGGGCCGTCCGGTCTCGCTGGCGGTAATAGTCCCCTGGCTGATCTCTTCTCACAGATTACCGGCAGCTTCGGTCAAAATCAGGGTCTCAGCGATTTTGCCGGTCGGGCCGAGGACCTCATGGGCCAGGCCACGGGGGCGGTGAAGAGCGGCAACCCGTTGGCGATCGGCGGCCTTGCGGCGCTCGCCGGGGCGGCGCTCGGTGGGCGCGGCGGCGCCGTCGGCGGTGGCCTGCTGGCGCTGCTGGGGAGCCTCGCCTACTCCGCCCTCAACAAGGGCGGGCAGGCGCAACAGGCCGGCGAAGTCGACGTCAAGGACGCGCCGCTGGGTCTGCGCGAGCCGCAATCGCCGGAAGAGGAGAAGGAGCTGGAAAGCAACGCCTCGTTGATCATGCGCGCCATGATCAACGCCGCCAAGGCGGACGGCGAGATAGACGACAAGGAGCGCGCGCGCATTCTCGGCAAGCTGGACGAGCAGGGGGCCTCCGAGGAAGAGCGCCGGTTCGTCGAAACCGAGATGAACAAGCCGCGCGACATCGCCGCCCTCGCCGGCCAGGCGGTGGGGAGCCCTGACGTTGCGGTGCAGGTATACGCGGCGTCGCTGCTGGCCATCGACGTGGACACCCAGGCGGAAGAGGACTATCTGCTGCAGCTGGCGGCGCAGCTCAACCTCGATGCCACCACCTGCCGGCAGATTCACCAGGCTCTCGGCGTCAAGCGCCCAGCCCCGGTTTAAGGTCCGTTTGATGCCATCTGAGGACTGACCGACCGCCGGAACGGCCGTAGGGGACACCCCCCGCGGCCGGTCGGAGAGCGGGCGTCTGCGCGAGCAGGGAGCCTGGCCAAGTTTGCGCGCCCCGGTAGGAGCCGGGAGGAGAGGAGCGACAGATGCCCGAGTCGAAGACCTTTACCGGTGTCGACACCGCCACCTGGGAGCGGCTGCAAAAGTTGGGTCGGGAGAAGCACGGCACCGACTTCCGGGAAATCGACGCCACCCACGGGGAAGCGACGACGAGCACGCCGTTCGGCCGCCTCGTTCTCGGCTACGAGCACGACCCGGCGGCGGCCACCGTCACCTACACCATCGTCAGCAAGCCGCTGCTGGTGATGAGTCCGCTGGTCTGGAGCGGTCTCGAGACCGCGCTGGCCGGCTGCAAGTCGGATTCCGCCTGAACGGCCCGGGACTTAGGCCCCTCCAACCTTGCCGGATGCCGCGAAAGCCCAGCGCATGCTATGATGCCGGCAACCGGTCGCACCGGTTTCCTCCGTTGCGATCGGACAATGGCTTTCGGGGGAGGCAGAGATGGCCTATTACCTGTTCCAGTGGATCTACAAGGATCCGCAACTCAAGGCGATGGTGGATAAGACGCAGGATCGGGCGGCGGAACTGAGCAAGGCGGTGCAGGGATTTGGCGGCCGTGTGCTGCAGTTCTTTTTCGCCTTCGGTGAGATGGACGGCATCGCCATCGTCGAGTTTCCCGACAACGAGGCCTGCCTCGCCTGCAGTCTGACCCTGAACGCGGCCGGCGCCAACGCCAGCTTCCGCACCACCGTCCTGCTGTCGGCGAAGGAAGCCGCCGCCGCCATGCGCCGGGCGCACATGGTCTCGACGGGCTACCAGCCGCCGGTTGGCTACGTCAGTCACGGCTGACGCTCACACCGCCGTTCCGCGCGGCGTCATTCCGGTTTACAACGCCTGCGATGATCGTCATTGCAGGCGAGGGGTGGCCGGCGTTCCGTTGCCCCACGAACCGTTCGGAATGAAGCCGTACAAATGAATCCGGCCATCCGCCGCATCGAACAGGTGCTAGGCGTTTCCATCCTCCTGTTGATCGCGCTCGGCTGCATCATCGTGCTGCAGCCGTTCCTGCCGGCGTTGCTGTGGGCGACGATTTTGTCGATCTCCACCTGGCCCGCCTTCCGCTGGCTGGAGGCGAAGCTGGGTGGCCGGACCTCGCTCGCCGCGGCGTTGATGACGCTGCTGCTGGCGGTGGGATTCCTGGTGCCTTTGACGATCCTCGGCACCAGTATCGCCGAAAACTTCGCCAAGTTTGCTAGCCACGTGCTCAGCGTCTTCGAGAGCGGCCCGCCGCCACCCCCCGCCTGGGTGGCCCGCGTGCCGCTGGTCGGCGACCAGCTCAACGCCCTCTGGCAGTCCTACGCGGGCGATACCACCCGCTTCGCCACCATGGCCCGCGAGTACGTCAACCCGGCGAGCAATTGGCTGTTCGGTGTCGGCGGCAAGATCGGCCGCGGCATCCTCGATCTCACGCTGAGCGTCGTCGTCGCCTTCTTCTTCTTCCGCGACGGCGCCTATGGGGCGGTGCGGCTACGCGTCCTCGTCGACCGGGTCGCCGGACCGCGCGGCCGCCACCTGCTGGACGTCGCCGAGCGGACGATGATCGGCGTCGTTTATGGCATCCTCGGCACGGCGCTGGCGCAAGGGGCGCTGGCCGCCTTCGGGCTGTGGCTGGCGGGGGTGCCGGGCGCCTTGTTCCTCGGCCTGCTCACCTCGCTGCTGTCGTTCATTCCCTCCGGGCCGCCCTTGGTCTGGTTGCCGTCGACCATCTATCTGTTCTCCATCGACCGGATCGAGTGGGGGATCTTCATGGGCCTGTGGGGGCTCCTTGTCGTCTCCACCGTCGATAACATCATCCGCCCGTACTTCATCAGTCTCGGCAGTGCGCTGCCGCTCCTCCTCGTCTATCTGGGAGTCTTGGGTGGCATCGTCGCCTTCGGTTTTCTCGGTCTGTTCATAGGGCCGACGCTGTTGGCGGTCGCCTATACCATCGTCCGTGAGTGGACCCACTCGCGCGAGTTCGACACGACTCCGCCTCCACCTCCGGAGATCTGAGCTTTCGTCCGCCGGGCGGCCACGGTATTGCATGGGTTGGTGGCGAACAGCGGGCGCTTGGCCAAGGGATGGACAATCTCGACAGCGCGACGATCATCCTCGCGGCGGCGGTGGTTACCGTGCCGATCGCGCGTCGGCTTGGCCTCGGCGCGCTGCTCGGATTTCTCGTTGCCGGGGCGGCCATCGGCCCGCAGGCCCTGGGCCTGGTCACCGATGTGGACGCTATCTTGCATTTTGCCGAGTTGGGCGTCGTCCTCCTCCTGTTCGTCATCGGCCTGGAGCTGCAGCCGAGCCGGCTGTGGACGATGCGCAAACCGATCGCCGCCTTCGGCTTCATGCAGCTCTTCGTCACCGGCGGTGCGCTCGCCGTCGCCGGGCGGCTGATCGGCCTCGATGCGGCGGCGGCGGCGGTGGTCGGCCTCACCTTGTCCTTGTCGTCCACCGCGTTCGCCCTGCAGACGCTGGCCGAGCGGGGAGAGCTGACCACCCGGCACGGGCGGTCGGCGTTTGCCATCCTCCTCTTCCAGGACATCGCGGCGATCCCGCTGCTGGCGGCGATTCCCGTCATCGCCGGCGCCGGCTCCTCGTTGTTCGATGCCGCCGGGATGCTGGCCGCCGCGGAAACGATGGGCCTCCTCATCGTCGTCGCCATCGCCGGCAAATACCTGCTCCGCTACGCGCTCCGCATCGTCGCCGCCACCCGCGTCCAGGAGGTGTTCACCGCCGCCGCCCTGCTGACCGTCGTCGGCACCGCGCTGCTGATGGCACACCTGGGCCTCTCCGCCGCCCTCGGCACCTTCATCGCCGGTGTGTTGCTGGCCGATTCCGAATTTCGCCACGAGCTGGAGGCCGACCTGGAGCCGTTCAAGGGGTTGCTGCTCGGCCTGTTCTTCATGGCGGTCGGCATGTCGCTCGACCTCGGCCTCCTGCTGCGGGAGCCGGTGCGGCTGGTCCTCCTCGTCGCTGGCCTGCTGGTCGTCAAGAGCGCGGTCCTCTACGGGCTCGGCCGCGCCAACGGCCTGGACGCGCGATCGGCCCGCTCGCTGGCGGTCTCCCTCGGTGAAGGCGGCGAGTTCGCCTTCGTCATCTTCGGTGCCGCCGCCACCTACGGCCTGCTCGGTCACGGCTTCGCCGACCGGATGGTGGCGGTGGTGACCCTGTCGATGGCGGTGACGCCGCTGCTGTTTACCCTGAATGCACGACTAACCGACGCCGGAAAGGCGAGAGGCGCAAAGGCCGCTGCCTACGATCGGCTGCCGGACGACGAGAGCCAGGTCATCATCGCCGGCTTCGGCCGCTTCGGCCAGATCATCGGCCGTATCCTCCGGGCCAAAGGGATCCGTTTCACGGCGCTGGAGATCTCCGCCGAGCAGGTGGATTTCGTTCGCCAGTACGGATCGAAGGTCTACTATGGGGATGCCTCGCGGCTCGATCTTCTTCACGCCGCGAAGGCCGACAAGGCCGAGATCTTCGTGCTGGCGATCGACGAGGTGGATGCTTCCCTGCGCACCGTGGAGACGGTCAGCAAGCACTTTCCGCATCTGAAGATCTTTGCCCGCGCCCGCAACCGCGCCCATGCCTATCGGTTGATGGAGCTGGGGATCGCCGTCGTCTGGCGGGAGACGTTTCTCTCCAGCCTCGATATGGCCAGGCATGTCCTGGAGGGCCTGGGGTTGCCGGATTACGAGGCGGAGCGGGTGGCCGAGAGGTTCCGCGCCTATGACGAACAGCGCCTCTACGGTCACTTCGGCCAGCATCAGGACGAGAAGCGGATGCAGGTGCTGGCAAAGAAGTCCGCAGACGAACTGCGCGACCTGTTCGCCGAGGATGCCCGCCACGACGAAGGCAGCCGCCGCAAAGACGGCAACGCTTAGCCTGCCCCGTTAGCACCCTATGTTGTCAGCGCCCCGTTGTCAGCTCCAGCGTCGGTTGCGCGGCTCCACCCGGGCGAGCGCGATCGGGAAATCGGCCGCCGGCGGCGACAACGTGCTCCACGGGCGGGGGCGTCGTTGCGGCCGCGGCTGCGCCTGACTGGCCAGCAACGCCGCGACGGCGACGGCCGGCATCGGTGGACCGAAGAAATAGCCCTGCGCCGCCTGACACCCTTCCCGGCGAAGGAACGCCACCTGCTCTTCCGTCTCCACGCCCTCTGCCATCACCTCCAGGCCGAGGCTGCGAGTGAGCGCGATCATCGCCCGCACGATCATCTCCGCATCGCGGCTGCGGCCGATGCTGGCGACGAAGCAGCGGTCGATCTTGACGCGGTTGACCGGGAGGCCGTGCAGCCGGCCGAGGCTGGAATAGCCGGTCCCGAAGTCGTCGATGGACACGGTGACGCCGCGGCCCTGCAGCCGGCGCAGCCCGGCCACGCAGTCGCTGCCTTCGGAGGGCAGGAACACCTGCTCGGTCACCTCCAGTTCGAGCCAGTTGAGATCGCACTGGAAGCGTCGCGCCAGGTCTTCGACGATGGTGGCGAGGTCGCTGCGCCGCCACTGGCTGAGGGAGACGTTGACGGCGGTGAAAATGGGCGGCAGGCCTTGGCGCCGCCACTCCCCGGCCCGCTGGAACGCCATCTCGATTACCCATTTGCCCAGCGGAACGAGCAACCCCGAGGCCTCGGCGACGGGAATGAACTCGTCCGGCATCAACAGGCCGCGGGTGGGATGTTGCCAGCGGACCAGCGCCTCGACGCCGACGATGTGCTGGGTGACCAGATCGTACTGGGGTTGAAAGTGCAGCCGAAGTTCGGAGCGGTCGAGGGCGCGGCGCAGATCGTTTTCGATGCGCTTGCGAGTGTCGACCTGCGCCGCCATCTGCGGGGCAAAGAACTGGTACGTGTTGCGGCCCTCCGTTTTCGCCCGATAGAGGGCGAGGTCGGCATTGCGCAGCAGCGTATCGGCATCGGTGCCGTCCGCTGGGCAGACCGTCAGTCCGATGCTGGCGCCGACGGTGATTTCGTGGCCTTCGATCAGGAACGGCGGCGCAATGGCGTCGATGATCTTGGCGGCGACCGACGCGGCACCTTCCGGGCAACGCAAATCCGGCACCGTCAGCGCAAATTCGTCGCCGCCCAACCTGGCCGGCGCGTCGGCGTCGCGGACGCAGTCCCTGAGCCGCATCGCCACCGCGGCGAGCAGGAGATCGCCGATGGGGTGGCCGAGGGTGTCGTTCACGTCCTTGAAATGATCCAGATCGAGCAGCAGCAGGGCCAATGGCTTGCAGGACCGCCCGGCGGTGGCCAGGTCGCGCTGCAGACGCTCAAGGAACAGCGCCCGGTTGGGCAGTCCGGTCAGCGGATCCTCGAAGGCCAGCCGTTGAATGTCCGCTTCGGTTCGCTTGCGATCGATGGCAGCGGCGAGCATCGTCGCGATCGACTGCAGGAAGCCCACGTCCTCCGCCGAGAAACGATTGGGTTCGCGTGCGGTGGCCTGCAGGGCGCCGAACGGCCGGTCGCGGCCAGGGATGACGACGGCGGCGAGGCTGCAGGCGGCGTCGACGCTCAGGGTCGGCGGCACCTCGAAGCGCGTTTCCCGGGCCACCTCGGTGGAAACGACGGTGGTTCGCGGGTCGATGGCGACGCCGGCGGCAGGGCCGTGCCGATCGGCCATCTCGGCGCCCGCCGTTGCCGACTCCGGGCTGGCGCTTGTCTGTCGCGGCAGGAGAAGGTGGCGATCGGGGACGTGCTCGAGGACCGCCGCCTCGGCGGCGCGCAACCGCTCGGTGACGATGCGGGCGGCATCGTCGAACAGCACGTCCAGATCGACACCGGACAGGGCCCGCTCGCCAAAGGCGGCCACCGTCTGCTGACGCTCGGCGTAATCGGCGAGCGCCGCTTCGGTCCGCCGGCGCTCGGCAATGTCGAGGGAGAGCCGCGTGTTCATCTCCTGAAGCTGGGTCGTTCGCTCGTTCACCCGGCGTTCCAGCGATTGGACGAGTTCGGCGTTCTCGAAACGAAGCAGCAGCGATTGGTGCAGCCAGCGAGAGGCGCGACGGGTGAGGACGATCAGCGACACCAGAAACAGGAGGCAGGAGACGGCCATCAGCAGGTGGTATTCGCCGTCCGAGATCGACAGCCGCAGGGTGAACGGCAGGATGGACAGCCCGAGAAAGGCGTAGAATGCGGGCAGGTTGGAGGCGAGCGCCGTTGCGGCGCCGGCGCCCATGCCGCCGATGATGAAGCTGAGCACGAGCCCGCTCGCTTCATCGGCTGCCGGATAGAAGCAGAAGCCGGCCATTCCCCACAAAAGGCCGCTGGCAGCGGAGCCGAGTACCGCCAGGCGCTCCCAGGTGGCAACGGCGGCGGCACCGCTGTTCCGCCGATACCGGTCCCAGATGAGGATGCGTCCGGCGATCATCGCCATCATCAGCCCGATCCAGGTGAACAGCAGGCCAGGCGCAACCGCACCGTCGAAGATGAGCGCGATCAGCGTCGCGTTCACCGCCACCGAAACGAGGACGGTGGGCGTGCCGGCGTAGTGGACACGGACCATCTCGTTTTGCATCTCGGACGCGCGTCTGTCCCGATCCGCGCCGAGGTTCAGCCCCCTACCCCCCTTCATGGTGATTTTTCTCGCAATCGTTATGTTCAAGAGCACGGGCACCGGTGTGCCGAGGTCAACACACACGAGTGACGCCAGTAACACTAACCCAAATTGCGGCTATTCCATACGGGGAATCCCCATGTGGAGAATTTTATTGCTGCTTACGCAACCGCCGTACGGCCCCCATGGCCGCCATTGCGTCGCATTGGCGGCCTATTGCTCAATAACCGGTCGGCAGAAGCGCGCGGGGTGGGGGAAAGCGGCCGTCGCCCCATAGGGCCGCGTGAATCGTCCGGAACGTGTCGGTCCGCGCGTTGGCGGAGGGAATCACGTCGCCACGGCGGGGACGTGGCGGCGGATGGCCGTCCCCTGCCGACGACGACTCGGAATTCCTGATCGGGATGGCCGGAGAATCGGGAAATTTCACCGTGCAGCGTCGAGGACCGCCCCATGCGCGGCAAGGATTGAACAGACGCGGCGTCAGTGCTAGTATACTAAGAGTAAAAGTGGGTTCGGTCTAAGTATCATTCGCCTTTGATGGACAGTGGTCTTGCCATCGTCCAGGTGTCTCCGCCCGGAATCAGGGCCGATCAGACACCGCGGATCGGTCAGGGGGAAGGTATGCGAAAGAATAAGAAACGCCGAGCAGCAAAACGGGAGTCGACCTGACAGGGAGGACGACATGAATACTTATCGTGGAGGACTTCGCGTTTCTTTGGCCGCAGTGGCATTGGCGGCGGCGACGATGCATCGACCCAGCCGGCCCTGGCGTGGAAGGGCGAGGACTGCAACGTCCGCTACCGGGCCACCGATCTCGGCACCCTCGGCGGCGGTCACGACGAGGGAACAGAAGTCAATGACCGGGGAGATGTTACGGGATGGGGGTACCTGCCCACCGGCGAGCAGCATGCGTTCCGCTGGACTCGGCAAGGGGGCATGCAGGATCTTGGGACGTTAGGCACCGGAAGTTCTGGCTCCAGCATCAACAACCGCGGTCAGGTCGTGGGGTACGACGTGGGGAAGGACGGCGAATATCGCAGCTTCATCTGGACACCAGAAGGCGGAATGCGTGAGCTGGACGAGAGTATTGGCCTCCTCCCGGACATCAATGATCGCAGTGAAGTGGTTACTGCTTTTACGATCTCGACGGGTGATTATCGTGCCGGGATCTGGCGGCCGAACAATCACGTGCAGTTGCTCGGTACCCTCGGTAGCGGTAGTAGCGCTGCCGGGATCAATAGCCGGGGATAGGTCGTGGGAAGCAGTACGACGAGCAGCGGTAATTCCCATGCATTTCTCTGGACGAGAGGGCGCGGGATGGAAGACCTCGGCACCTTGCCGGGCGACACCCGAAGCTATGCCAGGGACCTCAACGATCGGGGGGATATTGTTGGATACAGCAGAAACGATGAGGGAGTACCTCTCGCTGTCATCTGGACAAAGGAACGCGGAATAGAGGACTTAGGAAATTTTGGCGGCGAAAACATCTATGCATTTGCAAGGCATATCAATAACCGTGGACAGGTGGTCTGTATAGGAGACTTGAGCTTTGAATCCTTTGTGTGGTCGCGAAAGTGCGGCCTGCAAAAGCTGCAGGACCATGTGAACCCGAAATATTTTGCTAGTGGAACTGGGATCAACGAACGTGGACAGATCGCGGGAACATTTTGCATCCTGGCGACCGGTCACTGCCGGGCGGCGCTGATGACGCCTATCCGTGAGGGGACGAGCACGGCGGACGACGACGAGTAGCCGCTTCGTAGCCCGGGCCGGCTGGATTTTCTGGGCACCCCGGCTTCCTTACGCGCAAGAGGGCCGGGGTGCGGTTCCGACCCGATCCTGACGGGCGCCCGATGCTGACGGACGAATGTAGCCCGCCATGGAGCGGAGCGGAATGCGGGGGACTTTGACGACCGTGCCCGGCATTGCCCGGACGTCGCCTCGCTTTTCCGGGCTACTCGGTTCCTGCGGAAGGCCGGGCCGCTGGCCGATCAGCTCAGCATGCCGTGGCAGTGCTTGTATTTCTTGCCGGAGCCGCAGGGGCAGGGCGCGTTGCGGGCGACCCGGCCCCAGGTGGCGGGGTTGCGCGGATCGACGGCACGCCCCGTCTGCCGCGAGCGCACCGGCGCCGCGGTCGCCGTCTCGCCCGGCGCATCGTCCTCGAAGACCATCTCCCCCATGGTGCCGGCGAACGCCGGATCCTGGCGGGATTCGTGCATTTCCTGGGGATGGGGGAGGAAGGTCTCCGGCGGCGGCGGGTCGGCCGGCCGCACCTCCAGATGCGCCAGCACCTGGGTCACCCGCTCGCGCAGCCGGTCCAGCAGCCCCTGGAACAGCCCGAACGCCTCCCGCTTATACTCGTTCAGCGGATCGCGCTGGCCATAGGCGCGCAGGCCGATGCCCTGGCGCAGGTGATCGAGGGTGAGCAGGTGCTCCTTCCAGATCTGGTCGAGGATCTGCAACAGCAGGCTCTTCTCGATCATCCGCATGATCTCGGAGCCGTAGCTCGCCGCTTTCTCCGCCATCCGCCGGTCGCTGAGGTCGAGGAGGCGGTGGCGGATCTCCTCGTCGGCGATCCCTTCCTCCTTCGCCCAGTCGGTGATCGGCAGCTCGGCGGCGAGGACGCGGACCACCTCGTCGTACAGGCCGGCGGCGTCCCACTGCTCGGGATAGGCGTTGGGCGGGATGTGACGGGTGACCATGGCCTCCACCACCGAGTGGCGCATGTCGCCCACCGTGGCCGAGACGTCCTCGCTGTGCATCAGCTCTCGGCGCTGCTCGTAGATCACCTTGCGCTGATCGTTCATCACGTCGTCGTACTTGAGGAGGTTCTTGCGGATCTCGAAGTTGCGCGCCTCCACCTTCTGCTGCGCCTTCTCCAGCGCCTTGTTCACCCACGGGTGGGTGATCGCCTCGCCCTCCTGCAGGCCGAGACGCTGCAGCATGCTGTCGATGCGGCCGGAGCCGAAGATCCGCATCAGGTCGTCTTCCAGCGACAGATAGAACTTGGACGCGCCGGGGTCGCCCTGGCGGCCGGAGCGGCCGCGCAGCTGGTTATCGATGCGGCGGCTCTCGTGGCGTTCGGTGCCGATGATCATCAGCCCGCCCGCCGCCAGCACCCGCTCCCGGTCGGCCGCCGTCTCGGCACGGATGCGCGCCTTGCCGGCCTCGTCGTCCGCATGGGTCAGCTCGTTGCGGATGCGCATGTCGGCATTGCCGCCGAGCTGGATGTCGGTGCCGCGGCCGGCCATGTTGGTGGCGATGGTGACGGTGCCGCCGACGCCGGCCTGGGCGACGATCGTCGCTTCCTGCTCGTGATAGCGGGCGTTGAGGACGTTGTGGCGGACCTTTTTCTTTTTCAGCAGCGCCGAGATGTGCTCGGACTTCTCGATCGAGACAGTACCGACGAGGACCGGCTGGCCCCGCTGCTGGCAGTCCTCGATCTGCTCGATGATGGCGTCGTACTTCTCGCGGGCGGTGCGATAGACCTCGTCGTCGGCGTCGATGCGGACGCAAGGCACATTGGTCGGGATGTCGATGACGTCGAGCTTGTAGATCTCCGAGAACTCCGCCGCCTCGGTCATCGCGGTGCCGGTCATCCCGGCCAGCTTGGGATAGAGCCGGAAGTAGTTCTGGAAGGTGATCGAGGCCAGCGTCTGGTTTTCCTGCTGGACGGTGACCGCTTCCTTCGCCTCCAGCGCCTGGTGCAGCCCCTCGGAATAGCGACGGCCTTCCATCATCCGGCCGGTGAATTCGTCGATGATGACGATCTTGTCGTCCTTGACGATGTAATCCACGTCGCGGGTGAACAGCTTGTGGGCGCGCAGCGCCTGATTGGCGTGGTGGACGAGGGAGACGTTGGCGATGTCGTAGAGGTCGCCGGCGGCGAGCAGCCCATCCTCGCGCAAAAGCTCCTCGATCCGCTCGTTGCCGCTCTCGGTCAGGCTGACGACCCGCGCCTTCTCGTCCTTCTCGAAATCCTCGTCGGCGAGATGGGGGATCAGGCGGTTGATGCGGATGTAGAGTTCGGAGGAATCCTCGGCGGGGCCGGAGATGATGAGCGGCGTCCGCGCCTCGTCCACCAGGATCGAGTCCACCTCGTCGACGATGGCGAAGTTGAACGGCCGTTGCACCATCTCCTCGAGCCGGAACTTCATGTTGTCGCGCAGGTAGTCGAAGCCGAACTCGTTATTGGTGCCGTAGGTGATATCGGACCCGTAGGCCCGACGCCGCTCGTCATCGCTCAGCCCGTGAACGATGCAGCCGACGCTGAGGCCGAGAAAGCGGTAGATGGTGCCCATCCACTCGGAATCCCGGTGCGCCAGGTAGTCGTTGACGGTGACGACGTGGACGCCCTTGCCTTCCAGGGCGTTGAGGTAGACGGCGAGGGTGGCGACCAGCGTCTTGCCTTCGCCCGTCTTCATCTCGGCGATCATGCCGCGATGGAGGACGATGCCGCCGCGCAACTGCACATCGAAGTGGCGTTGGCCGAGGGTGCGAATGGCCGCCTCGCGCACCGTCGCGAACGCCTCCGGCAGCAGGTCGTCGAGGCTTTCGCCCGCCGCCAGCCGCTCGCGGAAGGTCTGCGTCCGCAAACGCAACTCGTCGTCGCTGAGGCCCTTGAGATCGGGCTCCACGTCGTTGATGGCGGTGATCGACTTGCTTAGCGTTTTCAGAAAGCGCTCGTTGGCGGTGCCGAACAACCGCTTGGCGATGGCTCCGAACATGGATGATCCTTCGAAGAGGCCGACGCAGCACACGTCGGCCGGGGGCGCAGCCGCACCCACTCCGAACCTTGACATAAAGAGCGGGGTTTGCCCTGTCAATGCAAGCGGGCGGCGGCGCCGGCGCCGCCGGGCGGGCGGCCTTGCCCCCGGCCGCCGGCTGTGCATCATGCCGGGAATCGTTTGTGTTGGTCAGCCTGCGGTCGATCGTCATGCCTTCCGAGTCAGCGTCATCGGCACCCCACGTGTCGCCTTTTGCCCCGTCTTCCTTTCCCGATTTGCCGGTCGTCGCCGGGGTTCGTCTCGGCGTTGCCGCGTCGGGCATCCGCTATCGCGGTCGCGATGACCTGCTGTTGGCGGCGTTCCCTGCCGAGACCAGCGTTGCCGGTGTCTTCACCCGCTCGCAGACGGCGGCGGCGCCGGTCCGCTGGTGTCGCCGCGCGCTGGGCGGGGGGACGGCGACGGCGTTGATCGTCAACGCCGGCAATGCCAATGCCTTCACCGGCCGCCCCGGCGAGGCGGCGGCGCACCGCACCGCCGATGGCGTCGCCGGCCTGTTCGGCTGCCTGCCGGAGCGGGTGTTCGTCGCCTCGACGGGGGTGATCGGCGAGGCGCTGCCCACCGACCGGCTGTTGGCCGCCCTGCCGCAGGCCGCCCAGCGTCTCGGCAGCGACGGCTGGGAGACGGCGGCGCGCGCCATCGCCACCACCGATACCTTTGCGAAGGGGGCGGGCGAGGTCTGCGAGATCGACGGCACCCCGGTGGCCATCGCCGGCATCTGCAAGGGCTCGGGGATGATCGCCCCCGACATGGCGACCATGCTCGCCTTCGTCTTCACCGACGCCGCCATCGCGGCGCCGTGCCTGCAGTCGCTGCTGGAGGACGCCGCCGGCCGCTCGTTCAATTGCATCTCGGTGGATGGCGACACCTCCACCAATGACACGGTGTTGCTGTTCGCCACCGGCGCCGCCGGTCATCGACCGATCACCGATCCGGGTGATGGAGCATTGTCGGCGTTCCGGCTCGCCCTCGACCGGGTCTGCCAGAGTTTGGCGCGGCAGGTGGTCGAGGACGGGGAGGGGGTCACCAAGTTCGTGACCATCCGCGTCACCGGCGCCATCGGCGGCGGTGCCGCCCGCACCATCGCGCTGGCCATCGCCAACTCGCCGCTGGTCAAGACCGCCGTCGCCGGTTCCGATGCCAACTGGGGGCGGATCGTCATGGCCGTCGGCAAGGCGGGAGAGCGGATCGATCCCGACCGGCTCGCCATCCGCATCGGCGGCGTTCTCATCACCGGCGACGGTGGACCGCTCCCCGGCTACGACGAGGGGCCGGTGGCCGACCACATGCGGGGCCGGCGGATCGAGATCGAGGTGGACGTCGGCGTCGGCGGCGGCACGGCGACGGTGTGGACCGGCGATCTCACCCATCGCTACATCGAGATCAATGCCGATTACCGGTCCTGAGACCGGCTGCCTGGGACTGGCCTCGCCGGTTCGGCCGGCGCTGCCCATCGTGCTCGTCGCCGCGGTCGCCCTGGTCGACATCGATGGCCGAGTGCTGCTGGCCCGCCGGCCCCCGGGACGACCGCTCGCCGGGCTATGGGAGTTTCCCGGCGGCAAGCTGGCGGCGGGGGAGACGCCGGAGGCGGCGGTGGTGCGCGAGCTGCGCGAGGAACTGGGGATCGACATCACCGAAAGCTGCCTCGCCGCTTTTACCTTTGCCAGCCACGCCTATTCCGACTTTCATCTGCTGATGCCGCTCTACCTGTGCCGGGTGTGGAAGGGAACGCCGTCACCGCTGGAGGGCCAGGAACTGGCGTGGGTGCGGCCGTTGGCGATGCGCGAGTATCCGATGCCGCCGGCGGACGCGCCGCTTGTCGCCATGCTTCGCGACTGGTTGTAAGGGGTCATGTGGGAGAGGAGAACGCCAAATGAACATCCTCATACTGGGCGCCGGGGCCATCGGCGGCTATTACGGCGGAAGGCTGGCGGAAGCGGGGGCCGAGGTGACCTTCCTCGTCCGTCCCGGCCGGGCGGCGCAGCTGGCGCGTGACGGGCTGGTGGTGGAAAGCCCGGTCGGCGACATCCGGCGCAAGGTGGCGACCGTCGGCGCCGACACCGTCGGGCCCTCCTTCGACGTGGTGATCCTCACCTGCAAGGCCTACGACCTGGACTCGTCGATCGAGGCGATCCGGCCGGCGATGGGACCGACGACGGTGGTGCTGCCGCTGTTGAACGGCCTCAGGCATCTGGACCGGCTGGACGATGCGTTCGGCGCCGAGCATGTACTGGGGGGGCTCGCCCAGATTACCGGAACGCTGACCCCGGACGGAAGGATCCTCCACCTTTCGCCGTTGCACCGCCTCGTGTTCGGCTCCCGCCGGCCGGTTCAGGAGGATGTGTGCCAACGTCTCGCCGCGGTGATGGAGAAGGCCAACTTCGACGGCGTCAGGAGTGATCAGATCCTGCAGGAGATGTGGGAAAAGCACGCGTTCATCGCGACGCTGGCCGGTGCCACCTGCCTGATGCGGGCCGCCGTCTGCGACATCATGGCCGAGCCCATGGGCGAGGGACTGATGACCTCCATGCAGGGCGAGGCGGCGCTGATCGCCGATGCCTGCGGCACCCCCTTGCGGGAGAAGGCGCTGCAGGCGGCGCGGCGGATGCTCACCGACAAAAAATCGCCGATGGTGGCGTCCATGCTGCGCGACGTCGAGGCGGGGCGGGCGACCGAGGCGGATCACGTCATCGGCGATCTGCTCGCCCGTGGCCGTGAAAACGGGGTGGAGGCGCCGTTGCTAGACCTTGCCTATCTGCACCTGCGCGCCGCCGCCAACCGCCTGGCGCGCGAGTCCGCCTAGATGGCCGCGTCGGCGCTGCGGGAAGTCACCGCTGCCGTCATCATCATCGGCAACGAGGTGCTATCGGGGCGCACCCGCGACCAGAACCTGCCGTTTCTCGCCGAGCAGCTGAACGCCGCCGGCGTCCGGGTGCGTGAGGCCCGCATCATCGCCGACGACGAGGACGCCATCGTCGCCGCCGTCAATGCCTGCCGGGCCAGCTTCGACTACGTGTTCACCACCGGCGGCATCGGCCCCACCCACGACGACATCACCTCAGCGGCGATCGCCAAGGCGTTCGGGGTGCCGCTGGTGCGCCATGCGGAGGCGGAGGCGAGGCTGCGCCAGCACTACCGGCCGGAGGAGGTCAATGCCGCTCGCCTGAAGATGGCGGACGTGCCGGCCGGCGGCGGATTGATCGACAATCCGGTGAGCACGGCACCGGGCGTGCAGATGGAGAACGTCTTCGTGCTGCCGGGGGTGCCGGCGATCATGCGGGCGATGTTCGACGGGCTCCGCCACCGCCTCCTGGGCGGCGCCCCCATGCGCTCACGCACGGTTTCCGCGTTCACCACCGAAGGCCGCATCGCCGCCCCTCTGGCGGCGGTGCAGGCGGCGCACGCGGATGTGGAGATCGGCAGCTATCCGTTCGCCCGCCACGGCCGGTTCGGCGTCAGTCTGGTCATCCGTGGCGTCGATCCGGCGGCCGTCGATGCTGCGACCGAGGCGGTGCGCCAATTGCTGATCGACGACGGCAGTGAGCCGATCGAGGACGAAGCGGCCCTGTCGTAGGCCGCAAGTCGAGTGAGCCGATGGCGCAGACATGGGATCCGGACGGGTACGCACGGAACGCCGGCTTCGTCGCCCGGCTGGGCAAGCCGCTGATCGAGCGGCTGGCGCCGCGGCGGGGCGAGCGCATCCTCGATCTCGGCTGCGGCGACGGGGTGCTGACGGCGGCGCTGGCCGAGACCGGTGCCACCGTCGTCGGCGTCGATGCGTCACCCGAACAGGTGGCGGCGGTCCGCGCCCGCGGCCTCGACGCCCGGGTGATGGCGGCCGAGCGGCTAAGCTTCGATGGGGAGTTCGACGCCGTCTTCTCCAATGCCGCCCTGCACTGGATGACCGACGCCGACGCGGTGCTGGCGGGCGTCCGCCGTGCCCTCGTCGCCGGCGGCCGGTTCGTCGGCGAATTCGGTGGTCACGGCAACGTCGCCGCCATCCGGGTGGCCCTGGCGGCGGTCATCGCCGCCCATGGCGCCGATCCGGAGCCACAGCCATGGTTTTTCCCCACCGCGGCGGCCTGGGCGGAGCGCCTGCGCCGCCACGGCTTTTCCGCAGACGACATGGAGCTTTACCCGCGGCCGACGCCGCTGCCGACGGGCATCGACGGCTGGCTGGAAACCTTCGCCACCGGCTGGTTGGAACGGCTGGTGCCCGAGGTTCGCGCCGCCGCCAGGGACCGGGTCGTCCGTCTGCTACGGCCGGTGCTGTGCGATGAGGCAGGCGGCTGGACGGCGGACTACGTTCGCCTCCGCTTCTCCGCGCGGCGGGTTGGATGACGTGGACGACGGTGCCGTAGGCCCCCATCTCAACATGAGGGAGCTCCCTCGCCGCGGGCGAAGGATCGTGAGCTGATGGATACCCACCACCGCCGCCTGCTTCGCTTTTTGCTCACCCACCTGATCTACGGCAGCCTCGGTGGTCTTCTCTTCGGCGTTCTCATCCTCTGGTTCGACATCGCCCACCTGTGGTCGATGATGGCGGAGTCGCCCGACCGGCCGCTCTATATCCTGTTGCTGTTCTTCGGCCTGTTCATCACCTTCGGCTCCCTCGGTATGGCGGTCGGCGTCATGCAGTTGGGCGAGGACCGGGACTAACCGGCAGCGCCGCCCGGGGCTGAACCGTCCGGGGCTGAGCCGCCGAGGGTAGAGCTGGCGGATGGTGGCGTCTTCACCGGCGGCAGCTCCACCCGAAGGCTGAGCTCCTTCAGCCGCCGCGGCTCCACCTCGGCGGGGGCGCCCATGAGCAGATCCTGCGCCTGCTGGTTCATCGGGAAGGCGATGACCTCGCGGATGTTGGGCTCGTCCGCCAGCAGCATGACGATGCGGTCGATGCCGGGGGCCGAGCCGCCGTGGGGCGGCGCGCCGTAGCTGAAGGCGTGGAAGAGGCCGCCGAACCGGCGCACCACCTCGTCGCGACCGTAGCCGGCGATCTCGAACGCCTTGACCATCGTCTCCGGGTGGTGGTTGCGGATGGCGCCGCTCGACAGTTCGACCCCGTTGCAGACGATATCGTACTGGAACGCCTTGATCGTCAGCGGGTCCAGGGTCTGCAACGCCTCCAGCCCACCCTGCGGCATGGAGAACGGATTGTGGCTGAACTCGATCTGGCCGGTGTCGGGGTTGCGCTCGTACATGGGGAAGTCGACGATCCAGCAGAAGCGGAAGGCGTCCCGCTCCCGCAGGTCCAGCTCATTGCACAGCCGCTCGCGCACCTGCCCGGCGAACTTCTCGGCCGCCGCCTTGGTCTGGCAGACGAATAACACCGCATCGCCGTCCACGGCGCCGGTCGCCTGGCGCAGGGCCGCCAGCCGCTCCGGCTCCAGGTTCTTGCCGATCGGGCCCTTGGCCTCGCCCTCGGCGAAGATGACGTAGCCGAGGCCGCCCATGGCCTCCGCCTTCGCCCAGTCGTTGAGCTTGTCGAAAAAGGCCCGCGGCCGGCCGGCGCCGCCGGGCGCCCGAATCGCCCGCACCACCTGGCCTTTCGCCACCGCGCGGGCGAACAGGCCGAATCCCGAGCCGGCGAACACCTCGCCGACGTCGGTGATGATGAGCGGATTGCGCAGATCGGGCTTGTCGACGCCGTACTTCAGCATGCTCTCGTCGAAGGGAATGCGCGGAAATGGCGGTGCCGTCACCTGGCGATCGCCGGCGAACTCGGCGAAGACGCCGGCGAGGATCGGCTCGATGGCGGCGAAGACGTCCTCCTGGGTGACGAACGCCATCTCGAAATCCAGCTGGTAGAACTCGCCGGGGGAGCGGTCGGCCCGCGCGTCTTCGTCGCGGAAGCAGGGGGCGATCTGGAAGTAGCGATCGAACCCGGATGCCATCAACAGCTGCTTGAACTGCTGCGGTGCCTGCGGCAGGGCGTAGAACTTGCCCGGATGATTGCGGCTCGGCACCAGATAGTCGCGGGCACCCTCCGGCGAGCTGGCGGTGAGAATCGGCGTCTGAAACTCGACGAAGCCGGCGCCGGTCATCCGCCGGCGGATGGAGGCGATGATCCGGCTGCGCAGGACGATGTTGCGGTGCAGCCGCTCCCGGCGCAGATCGAGGAACCGATAGCGCAGCCGCGTCTCCTCGCCGTATTCCTGGTCGCCCGCCACCTGCATCGGCAAGGTGTCGGCCGAACTCTCGATGCGCATCTCGCCGATGCGGACCTCGATCTCGCCGGTCGCCAGCGAGGGATTGATCGTCTCCGGCGAGCGCCGGACCACCTCTCCGGTCACCGTGATGACGCTTTCCGGGCGCACGGCGGTGGCCTCGGCGAAGAGGGCTGAGCCGGCGTCGATCACCGTCTGGGTGACGCCGTAGTGGTCGCGCAGGTCGATGAACAGCAGATTGCCGTGGTCCCGCTTGCGGTGGACCCAGCCGGACAGACGGGCGGTTCGGCCTGCGTCGGCACTGCGCAGCGCATCGCAGGTATGGGTGCGATAGGGATGCATCTCGTTATCCATGCCGATTGGGACTCATGCCATTGGAATCCGTGCCGATCGGGCGACGCCGGCGGCCGGCGGCGACGGGCGGGAAGGGTTCCGTCTTGCGGGCCCGGACCGGTGTCTAGACGCACGCCGCGCCCTCCTTTGTCAAGAAAGCGATCGATCCGCGCGCGTCCCGGCAACCGCGGATGTTTACCTGCGTTGGGGATTGTGGATATAGGACCGCGATGACCCTGATCACCAAGCCCGCCGATCTTGCCGCCCTTTGCACCCGCCTCGCCGACGCCGAGTTCATCGCCGTCGACACCGAGTTCATGCGGGAGCGCACCTACTGGCCACGCCTCTGTCTGGTGCAGGTCGCCGGACCCGATGACGCGGTCGCCATCGATCCGCTCGCCGGCCTCGATTTGGCGCCGCTGTTCGATCTCTTCCGGGCGCCGCACATCGTCAAGGTGTTCCATGCGGCGCGCCAGGATCTGGAGATCTTCTTTCAGCTCATGGGCAGCCTGCCCGCTCCGGTGTTCGACACCCAGGTCGCGGCCATGGTCTGCGGCTTCGGCGACCAGGTTTCCTACGAAACGCTGGCGAGCAAGCTGGCGCGGGCGAAGGTGGACAAGGGCTCCCGCTTTACCGACTGGTCGCTGCGGCCGCTCAGCCCCCGGCAGATCGAGTATGCGCTGGCCGATGTCATCCACCTGCGTCCCGTCTACCAGAAGCTGATGCAGAAACTGGTGTCTACCGGTCGTGGCGAGTGGCTCGGCGAGGAGATGGCGGCGCTGACCAATCCCGCCGCCTACACCATCGATCCGCTGCAGGCGTTTCGTCGCCTGCGCAGCCGCAGCGGCAACGGCCGGATGCTGGCGGTGATGCGGGAGCTGGCGGCGTGGCGGGAGCGGGAGGCGCGGGCGCGGGACATTCCCCGCACCTGGGTGCTGAAGGACGAATCGCTGCTGGAGATCGCCCACCATACGCCGCGGACGGCGGAAGCGCTGGGCCGCACCCGCGGGCTTGCCCGCAAGTTCGCCGAAAGTCCGCAAGGGGCGGACGTGCTGGCGGCGGTGGAGCGCGGTCTCGCGGTGCCGATGGCGGAGCTGCCGGCGGGTGACGAGAAGCGGCTGTTGCCGCGGGGGGTGGCGCCGGTCGTCGACCTGCTGAAGGTGCTGCTGAAAATGAAGTGCGACGATGCCGACGTCGCCCACCGGCTGGTGGCGTCGACGGAGGATCTGGAGGCGATTGCCGTCGACGGCGCCGGGGCCGACGTTCCGGCCCTCACCGGCTGGCGCCGCCATCTCTTCGGCGAAGATGCACTGAAGCTGCGTTCGGGTGCCGTCGCCATCGTCGTCGAGGGGCGGAAGCTCGTCCTCGTCGAGCGCCCTGGCACAGATGGAGGAGAAGCGGCTGCCGATATCCATGGCGGCCGCTGATGTCTTATGCACCGAACGCGACCGAGGGGGCGACAATTCGCCCTTTCAAGATCGTTCGTAGCGGACCAAGATGGAGTGGATCGCCATATAATGGCGACGCGTCCAAGAAAACGTAGTGAACGATGGCAACCTTGCTCTTCTCACACTCGGTGTGCCAGGACCATGAGATGGGCGAATGGCATCCGGAGGCGCCGGCTCGCCTGAAGGCGGTGCTGCGCGCCCTGGAGACCGAAGAATTCACCTTTCTTCATCGCACCGAGGCGCCGCGGGGGACTCTTCGCCAGATCGAGCGCGTCCATGCGCCGTTTTACGTCGAGTCGATCTTCGAAAACGTACCCAACCGTGGCCACGTCCATCTCGATCCGGATACGGCGATCAATCCCGCATCCGGGGAAGCGGCGCTGCGGGCGGTGGGGGCCATCTGCGCCGCCGTCGACGCGGTGAGCAACGGCGAGGCGCAGAACGCCTTCTGTGCCGTACGTCCGCCGGGCCACCACGCCGAGTCGTCGGCGGCGATGGGCTTCTGCCTGTTCAACAACGCGGCGGTCGGCGCCGAACATGCGCGCCATGCCCACGGCATGGAACGGGTGGCGGTGGTGGACTTCGACGTTCACCACGGCAATGGGACGCAGAACCACATGTTCCGGTTCCGGGACCTTTTTTATGCCTCCAGCCACCAATGGCCCTGCTATCCCGGGACCGGGATGGAACACGAGACGGGGGTGTTCAACAACATCGTCAATGTACCGTTGCGCCCGGGGTCGGGCTCCGAGGAGTTCCGTAGCGGCTATCGGGAGCGCATCCTGCCGGCGCTGCGCGATTTTTCACCGGAGCTGATCATCATCTCGGCCGGCTTCGACGCTCATTATCGCGATCCGCTGGCCCAGCTCCGGCTGGAAACGGAGGATTTCGCCTGGGTCACCCGCGAACTCGTCGATCTGGCGGCGAAATGCTGCGGCGGTCGCGTGGTCTCCACCCTCGAGGGGGGATATGATCTGCAGGCGCTGGGAGCCAGCGCCGCGGCGCACGTACGGGCGTTGATGGGCCATTAGGACGCCTCCGCGGAGGGGCTGACGGCACCTCCTACCCTGGAAACTTGCCGGGAGTGGCCGGAGACTTGGCCCGGGCGACCGGGGGGTCGCGCCGGCTCCGGCGACCGGAGATTGGCCGTAACATTTGCGCGACACTGGCCGCTCCGTCGGATGCGGCGACGGTTTCGTCGCCGGGTTTGTGCTTGCGCCTCCGGGTGAAACCCGCGAAAAGAGGGTGAATGGGCTAATGTTGCGCAGATGCAACGCGACTTTTACGAGCGAGGCCGCGATGCGACAGGCAATGGCGCGGGTAACTGCGCGCATCGATAGGGGGAACTAGCGGGCCGATGACCGGGGCAGAGGTCGCAACGGATATCCGGCTGATGAGCTTCGAGGACGCCTTGAGCGAACTCGAGACGATCGTTCGTCGTCTCGAGGAGGGCCAGGCGAAGCTGGACGATGCCATCACCGCCTATGAACGGGGGGCGCTCCTGAAGCGGCACTGCGAGAATAAGCTGAACGAGGCGCAGGGTCGGATCGAGAAGATCGTGCTCGGTGCCGACGGATCGGTGGCCGGAACCGAATCCTTTGCCTCGGCTCCTCCGGCTTCGGTGTCTCGGGATTGAGTGGCGCCAGCGTGGAAGCGGAGATCGACATCAAGGCGGAGCTTGCCCGTAACGCCCGCGAAGTGGACGTCGTTCTCGACCAGTTGCTGCCGCTGCGCCCCGATCCGGAAGCGCGGCTGATGGAGGCGATTCGCTACGCGACTCTGTCCGGCGGCAAGCGGATCCGGCCGTTCCTGGTCATGGCCAGTTCGGAGCAGTTCTCGGTCAGTCGATCGCTCGCCCTGCGCGTCGCGGCGGCGATCGAGATGGTGCACTGCTATTCGCTGATCCACGACGATCTGCCGGCGATGGATGACGACGATCTGCGCCGCGGTCTGCCCACCTGCCACGTGAAGTTCGACGAGGCGACGGCGATCCTTGCCGGCGATGCGCTGCTCGCCCGGGCTTTCGAGGTGCTGGCCGATCCGGCGACCCATCCCGATCCGCGCGTCCGCAGCGACCTGGTTTGCGAGTTGGCGAAAGCCGCCGGCGGCGACGGCATGGTCGGCGGCCAGATGCTCGATCTGCTCGCCGCCGAGACGCCGCTGGAGATTCCCGAGATCACCCGCATGCAGCGCATGAAGACCGGGGCGCTGATCGCGTTCTCCTGCGAATCGGCGGCGGTGTTGGCGAAGGCGCCGGATTCGGCCCGGCACGCCTTGCATGCGTATGCCCACGACCTGGGCCTCGCCTTCCAGATCGCCGACGATCTGCTGGATGCCGAGGGCGATCCCTCGGTCGTCGGCAAGCGCACACAAAAGGACGAGGACGCCGGCAAGGCGACCTTCGTCTCCCTCTTGGGTGTCGACCGGGCGCGGGCGCAGTCGCGCATGCTGGCGCAGCAGGCGGTCGAACATCTCAGCCTTTTTCCGCAGACCGCCGATCCCCTGCGGGCCCTCGCCTGGTACGTCGTCGACCGCAGGAACTGACGGCCACTCGGGTGTGCTTCACACCGGACGGCCGCCCCCACAAGGAGACTGAGCATTGACCGAGAAAGGCAACACCCCGCTCCTCGATCGCATCAACGATCCGACCGACCTTCGCCGGCTTCCGGAAGAGCAGCTGCAGCAGCTCGCCGATGAGCTGCGGCAAGAGACGGTGCGCATCGTTTCGATCACCGGCGGCCACCTGGGTGCCAGCCTCGGTGTGATCGAACTGACGGTCGCCCTGCACTACGTGTTCAATACGCCGGACGACAAGCTGATCTGGGACGTGGGCCACCAGTCCTACCCCCACAAGATCCTCACCGGTCGTCGCAACCGGATGCTGACCCTGCGCCAGGGCCAGGGGCTGTCCGGCTTCACCAAGCGGTCGGAGAGCGTCTACGATCCGTTCGGGGCGGCCCATACGTCGACGTCGATCTCCGCCGCGCTGGGCATGGCGGTCGCCCGGGACTTCCGCGGCGACGACAACGACGTGATCGCCGTCATCGGCGACGGCGCCATGAGCGCCGGCATGGCCTATGAGGCGATGAACAACGCCGGCTCGATGAATTCGCGGCTGATCGTCATCCTCAACGACAACGACATGTCGATCGCGCCGCCGGTCGGCGCCATGAGCGCATACCTGTCGAAGCTGATCTCGTCGAAGCCGTACCGCTCGCTCCGCCACGTGCTGGCAGACCTGGCGAAGAAGTTCCCGCGCGGCCTCGGCGTCGCCGCCCGCAAGGCGGAGGAATACGCCCGCGGCTTGGTCACCGGCGGCACCCTGTTCGAGGAGCTGGGATTCTTCTACGTCGGCCCCATCGACGGCCACAACTTCGAGCACCTGCTGCCGGTGCTGAAGAACCTGCGCGACGACCGGGAGCCGGGGCCGGTGCTGCTGCACGTGGTCACCAAGAAGGGGCACGGCTACAAGCCGGCCGAGCAGTCCGCCGACAAGTATCACGGCGTCGGCCGCTTCAACGTACTGACCGGGGAGCAGGTGAAGGTCCGCGCCAATGCGCCGTCCTACACCGATACCTTCGCCCGCGCGCTGATCAAGGAAGCCGAGCACGACGACAAGATCGTCGCCATCACCGCGGCGATGCCCGCCGGCACCGGCCTCGACAAGTTTGGCGCCCGCTTCCCCGACCGCTGTTTCGATGTGGGGATCGCCGAGCAGCACGCGGTGACTTTCGCCGCAGGACTCGCCACCGAAGGCTTCAAGCCGTTCACCGCCATCTACTCCACCTTCCTGCAGCGCGCCTACGACCAGGTGGTCCACGACGTGGCGCTGCAGGGGCTGCCCGTTCGCTTCGCCCTCGACCGGGCGGGGTTGGTCGGCGCCGACGGCTCGACCCACGCCGGCTCGTTCGACCTGCCGTACCTCTGTTGCCTGCCCGGCTTCGTCGTCATGGCGGCGGCGGACGAGGCCGACCTGATGCACATGGTGGCGACGGCGGCGGCGATCGATGACCGGCCGTCGGCGATCCGCTATCCCCGCGGCGAAGGCATGGGAGTGGACATGCCGGAGCGGGGCATCCCGCTGGAGATCGGCAAGGGCCGCATCCTGCGCGAAGGCACCTCCATCGCCGTTCTCAATCTGGGCACCCGGCTGAAGGAGGTGATGAAGGCGGCGGACGAACTGGCCGCCCGCGGCCTGTCGACCACCATCGCCGACGCCCGCTTCGCCAAGCCGCTGGACCATGAGCTGATCCGCCGCCTCGCCCACGAGCATCCGGTACTGATCACCATCGAGGAGGGCTCGGCCGGCGGCTTCGCCGCCTATGTCATGCAGTACATGGCGACCGAGGGGCTGCTGGACACCGGCCTCAAGTTCCGGCCGATGACACTGCCCGACGTCTTCCTCGATCAGGACAAGCCGGAGCTGCAGTACGAAGTCGCGCAACTGAACGCCCGCCACATCGTCGCCACGGCACTGGCCGCGCTCGGCCGGACCAAGGATGCGACGGAGGCCGCCCGCGCCTGACCGCGGCCGGCCGGCCGGGCGCGACCCGACAGGGCGGGCGCCCGGCGGTTCGGCGGGAAGAGACCGAGATAGGCCACCGCAGGCCCGCAAGCAGCGCGCCGATCAGCTCCTGGTCGAGCACGGGCTGGCAGAAAGCCGGACCCGCGCCCAGGCGCTGATCCTCGCTGGTGTGGTCTTTGCCGGCGAACGGCGGATCGACAAGCCGGGGGACCTGCTTGCGCCGGCGACGACGCTGGTCGTTCGCGGCCGCGATCACCCCTGGGTCTCCCGCGGCGGCCTGAAGCTGGCGCACGCCCTCGACCATTTCACCATCGATCCCCGCGACCGCGTCTGCCTCGACGTGGGCGCGTCCACCGGCGGCTTCACCGATGTGTTGCTGGCCCGCGGCGCTGCCCGCGTCTACGCCGTCGACGTGGGCGCGGGGCAACTGGCCTGGAAGCTGCGGCAGGATGCGCGGGTGGTCGTTCTCGAACGGATCAACGCCCGCCGGCTGTCGGCCGAGGAGATCCCGGAACCGCCGGCGCTGATCACCGCCGACGTCAGCTTCATCAGCCTCACCCTCGTTCTGCCGCCGGCGATGGCGCTGGCGGCGGCCGACGCCCAACTTGTCGCCCTGATCAAGCCACAGTTCGAAGCGGGGCGGGGCGAGGTGGGCAAGGGCGGCATCATCCGCGATGCGGCCGTCCAGCAGCGGATTTGCGCCCACATCGGCCGCTTCCTGGGGGATGCCGGGTGGTCGGTCCTCGGCCTCACCGCCAGCCCCATCGCCGGCGCCGATGGCAACCGCGAATTTCTCGTCGCTGCCTGTCGTCCGCAGACGAGAGAGGAGTGAACAACAGTCAATTCCGGCGCCGCTTCTCGATTGTTGTCCTCCTGGCTAAAGTATGAGACAGTCATCGAATAACGCGTGCGGGGGCATGCGACCAGGGAGGGGGGCTATCATGATCAGTATTAGACGTTCTCTTTGTGTCCGCACTGGCGGCGGCGTCGGCATGTCGCTGGCGGTGGCTCTGTGCATCGCCGGTCCGGCACCGGCCGCGGCGGGAGTGGTCCCGGACGGTCCTGGTGTGGGGCAAGCCGTGGTTGCCGCCGATGCGTCGGCTTCAGCGGAAGCAAATGACATCAAGCCGGTCGAGCCGTTCACGAAGGTATTGGGAAAGAGCCTTGGGGATTGGGCGGGGGTATGGACGCAATGGGCGTATTCGTTCCCGTCTGCGCGCAGCCCGTTTCTCGATCAAACCGGGGAGTTTTGCGCCTTCCGTCAGCAAGGCGGCGTTTGGTTCCTTGCGGGAAGCTTTTTCAACGATCCGGTCGTGCCTTACCGTCGAGTCTGTACGATCCCGAAGGGCAGCTATATCTTCTTTCCGATGTTCAATGCGATCTCGTTCGCTCCGGAGTTTCCGGAACCCGAAGATCCCTGCAGTCGATACTCGAAAAAGGTCGATCAGGTTCGCTGTGACGCAAACCGCGATGTTGCTCCGAAGGCGGTCGATCCCATTCCGGCTTACTGGAATGCGGGTGCGGTCGTTCTCAAGCTGGAAGTCGATGGGCAGTCGCTTGCCGATCCATTCGCCTACCGAATCCAGTCGGACCCTGGCGGGTTTCGCTTTTTCGTGCGCAAGAACTCCATCGTGACCGAATTCGGTCTTGCTGCGGGTCCGCGATATCCGGCGGTTGCCGACGGCTACTGGATCATGTTACCGCCGCTCCCGGTTGGCGATCACACTATTCGAACATTCACCGAGGTCGAAACGGGGAATCAAATGGACGTGACGTGGTCGATCCGCATCCAGTAGTCGCCCCCACGTAGATTTTGGCGAGTTCACCGTAGGCAAATTTCCAGGACGAGTCCGGTCGCCGACCGGGTTCGTCCTCCTCGACGACCTCTGCCGGCGCCGACGCGGGAATTTCTCATCGCCGCCTGTCGCCCATCACAGCCAGCGCGTGTGCCAAACGGGTAGGTTCGCCGTTGAGGGCGGACGGCGCACATGCGCGCGCCCGTGACAGCCGGTTGACGAGGTGGCGAGAATTCCCATGAGCCTGTTGATCAACGACGCCTTTGTCAGGACGTGGCACCCCCGATACGACGAAACCGAGGGCGACGAGGCGGAGTATCAGCTTCTCGTCGATCGGGTTGCCCGCGACATGCGATCCCATGGAACCATCCATCAGGACACGTTCCTTGCCATCTGGAGATGGAAGAAGGCGATGCGGGCGATCCGCTACGCGCGCATGGAACAGTACGACCAGGTTTACGAGCCGGCGTTTCGGCGCGCGGCGCAGGAATCCCCGTCGCGGCGGCTCGCCGTCCTGTTGGAGCCGGGGGCGAAGCTGCCGGGTCTCAGTGTGCCGACGGCGTCGACGATCGTCCATTTCATGTATCCGCGTAGCATGCCGATCATCGACGTGCGCACCGTCGGCGTCCTGTTCACCGCCGGTCTGGTCTCGAGCCGATCCATGACCCTCAAGCACTATGAAGAGTTCCGCTACGTCATGGATTGCATCCGCCACCGGTTCGCCGGCTGGAACCTGCGGGAGATCGACCGGGCGCTGTTTGCCTATCACAAGCAAGAGCTGGCGACGGGCGCCACGGTCAGCGGTCACCGCGGCGAAGGAGATTGCGTCGCCGTTTCGCTGCTCGGCTGACGGAATCTCACCGGCGGCGACCGGGGGGCTATTTTCACGAGGCTCGCTTGCGGCCATCTGTTGTGGCAACGCAAAGGAGTTGCCCCATGTATACGCCGCCCGCCTTCCGCGACGATGATCGGGAGAGCCTGCGAGCCACCATCCGCGCAGCACGGCTGGCGGACTTCGTCACCGCCACGGCGGACGGGCCGCTGGCGACACCACTGCCTCTCTACCTTGATGAGGGCGAGGGTGAGCACGGGGTGATTTATGGCCACCTGGCGAAGGCCAATCCCCAGTGGCGTGTTCCGCCTGTGGGTGACGGTCTGGCCATATTCATGGGGCCGAACGCTTACGTGACGCCGACGTGGTACGCCACCAAGCAGGAAACGGGGAAGGTGGTGCCGACCTGGAATTACGTCGCCGTCCACGCCTATGGTCCGGTCGAATTTTTCGACGATGCGGACCGGCTGCTGCAGGTCGTCAATCATCTGACAAACCTCCACGAGGGAGAACTCACCTCGTCGTGGGCGGTGTCCGATGCGCCGCCGGAGTTCATTCAGGCGCAACTCCGCGGCATCGTCGGCGTGCGCATGCCGATTTCCCGGCTCGTGGGGAAGCGGAAGATGAGCCAGAACCGGAACGCCGCCGACCGCACCGGTGTGGCTGCCGGCCTCGCTGGGAGCGAGCGGGCTTCCGACCGCGACGTCGCCCCTCTCATCCCGCTGTGAAAGATGCCATCGAGGCAAAAGGTCTTGCCGTCTCAGCGCATCACCCGCATTGGGCGCGCTGGCGGAGGAGGTGGTCGGCCAGCACCAGCGCCATCATCGCTTCCGCCACCGGCACCCCGCGGATGGCGACGCAGGGATCGTGCCGGCCCTTGGTGGAGATCTCGGCCTCCCGGCCGTCCACGGTCACCGTCGGCTGCGGCGTCAGCACCGAGCTGGTCGGCTTGATCGCCACCCGGACGACGATGTCCTGACCGCTGGAGATTCCCCCCAGCACGCCGCCGGCGTGGTTGGAGAGGAAGCTGACATGGCCGTCGCGGCCTAAGCGCAGGCCGTCGTTGTGCTCCGGGCCCGGCATGGCGACGGCGGCGAAACCGTCGCCGATTTCCACCCCCTTGACCGCCGGGATGCTCATCATCGCCTTCGCCAGATCGGCGTCCAGGCGATCGAAGGTGGGCTCGCCGAGGCCCGCCGGCACCCCTGAGGCGACCACCTCGACCAGGCCGCCGGCGGACGAGCCGGCCTTGCGCGTCTCATCGAGGAAGTCCGCCCATACGGGGACGATGGTCGCATCCGGCGCGAAGAACGGGTTCGCGTCCACCTGCGCCCAGTCCCAGCGGCTGCGGTCGATGGGGTGGGGGCCCACCTGTACCAGCGCGCCGCGGATGCGGATGCCGTCACCCAGCACCTTGCGGGCGATGGCGCCCGCCGCCACCCGCATCGCCGTCTCCCGGGCGCTGGCGCGGCCGCCGCCCCGGTAATCGCGGATGCCGTATTTCGCCTGATAGGTGAAGTCGGCATGGCCGGGGCGGAACAGGTCCTTGATCTCGCCGTAGTCCCTGGAGCGGGCGTCGGCGTTCTCGATCATGAGGCCGATGGGGGTGCCGGTGGTCAGCCCCTCGAAGACACCGGAGAGGATGCGCACCCGGTCCGCTTCCTGGCGCTGGGTGGTGAACCGGGAACGGCCCGGCCGCCGCCGGTCCAGGTGGAGCTGGATATCGCCTTCGCTCAGCGGCAGCCGCGGCGGCACCCCGTCGACGATGCAGCCGATGGCGGGACCGTGGCTCTCGCCGAAACTGGTGACCCGGAAAAGCTGGCCGAAGCTGTTGCCCGCCACCGCCGATGTCAGCCCTGGGGAGTGAAGCCGGCCAGCATCTCGCGCACCTGCTCTGCGGCGTCGACGGCGAGCATGCCGACCGCATGGTAGCCGCAGTCCACGTGATGCACCTCGCCGGTGACCCCGGTCGAGAGCGGCGACAGCAGGTAGAGCCCGGCGCCGCCCACCTCCGGGCCGGTGATGTTGCGGCGCAGGGGCGAGTTCAGCTGGTTCCACTTGAGGATGTAGCGGAAGTCGCCGATGCCGGACGCCGCCAGCGTCTTCATGGGACCGGCGGACATGGCGTTGACCCGAATCGCCTGGCGGCCCAGGTCCTCGGCGAGATAGCGGACGCTCGCCTCCAGCGCCGCCTTGGCGACGCCCATGACGTTGTAGTGGGGCATCACCCGCTCGGCGCCCAGGTAGGTCAGCGTCAGCAGGCTGCCGCCCTGCGCCATCAGCTTCTCCGCCCGCTGGCAGACGGCGGTGAACGAGAAGCACGACACCAGCATCGACTGGACGAAGTTATCGGCGGTGGTGTCGACGTAGCGGCCCTTGAGCTGCTCCTTGTCGGAATAGGCGATGGCATGGACGACAAAATCGAGGTCGCCCCAGCGTTGGTCTAGATCGGCAAAGACGGCGTCGAGGCTCGCCTCGTCGGTGACATCGCACGGCAACACCGCCTGGCAGTCGATGCGGGCGGCGAGGGGATCGACCCGCTTCTTCAGCGCCTCGCCCTGATAGGTGAGGGCGACCTCCGCGCCGTGGGCATGCACCGCTTCGGCGATGGCCCAGGCGATGGAGCGCTCGTTGGCCACGCCCATGATCAGGCCGCGCTTGCCGGCCATTATCGGTCCCGCTGGTGTCATCGGTCCAAGTCCCGTTTGCGATGCCCGGTCGAAGGCGATCGACCGTACTTAACGGCCGTATCGGGTCCGGTCGGGCGCAAGAAAAAAGCCGAAGGAGATGCGGCCAACAGCCGCCCCGCCATTATCGGAAGGGGCCCCCGCCGTCAATCGTCCGTTTCAGCATTGGCGGGCAGCATCGGCGGCCGGCAATGACGGGCAAGCGGGTACGTTCAGCCGGGCTCGTCGACCCGCAGATGGGCCCGGAGCTGACCGCGCAGCGGCTCCGGCAACGCCTCGACCGCGGCGTCCATCCGGTGGAGCACCCGCCTGGTCGCATAGAGCTGATCCAGCAGCGACAGCACCACCGCCAGCGCATCGTCGTTGACCATGAACGCGTCGCGCAACTCGCGGATCAACGCGATGCGGGCCTCGTCCGCCTCGTCGAAGGCATAGCCTTCGCCCGTTTTCGCCGGCTTGACCCAGCGCTGCTCGATCCAGGCTTCCAGCTCGAAGCGTTCGAGGTGGTGGACGTGGACGATCTCGTCGAAGCTCGGCACCGTCGTCTCCTCCTCAGCTCTCCCGCGGCCGGTAGGGATGCTGCGGCGCCCAGCCTTCGATGAAGGCGGTGAGCGCGGGATCGGGCGGGTCCGGCAGCACCACCTTCAGCGTCACGTAATGATCGCCGCGACCGCCGCCGGCGAGGGGAACGCCCTTGCCGCGAACCCGCAGCCGGCTGCCGGTGTTGGAATTCTTCGGAATGGTCAGGCTGACCGGGCCGTCCACCGTCGGTGCCTCGACCTTGCCGCCGAGAATCGCCTCGCCCAGGGAGATCGGCAGCTCGGCGGTGATGTTGTTGTCCTGGCGGGTAAAGATCGGGTGCGGCAGCACCTTGATCTCCAGCAGCAGATCGCCGGCCTGGCCACCGGTGGGGCTCGGCTGCCCTTGCCCCTTCAGGCGCAGCACCCGGCCGTCGGCGCTGCCGGCGGGGATGGTCACCTTCAGCCGCCGCCCGTCGGCGAACGAGATCTCCCGCTGGGCGCCGTTGATCGCTTCCAGGAAGGCGACCTCGATCGTCTCGCGGATGTCCTGGCCGCGAATCTTCGGCGCCGCGCCGCGGCGGGCGCCACCGCCGAACAGGTCGGCGAAGACACCCATCCCTTCCATGTTGGAAAAGATCTCGTTCGGATCGGCATAGCGCTGGCCGGCGGGCCCGCCCTCGGCGAAATCCCGATAGAACCGGCGCTCCATCTTCGGCTGACCGGCGGCGTCGATCTCGCCCTTGTCGTAGCGGGTCTTCTTGTCGGCGTCCGACAGGAAGTCGTAGGCCGACGCCACCTCCTTGAAGCGCTCCTCCGCCGCATGATCGCCCGGGTGCAGGTCCGGATGCAGCTTTCGCGCCAGCTTCCGATAGGCTTTTTTCACCTCGGCCGTCTCGCTGCCCTTAGCGATGCCGAGCACGTCGTAGGGATCGCGCATGGCCCGCACCATAGCAAAGCCGATGGCGGCGAACCAAGTCCGACGATCGTGCGTTCCCGTTGCGTCTGCGCGGTGGCGGTGAACATGTTAAGGTCGAGGCACAGCAAGGCGAAGGCAGGGGAGGGCCATGAGCTTTCCGGCAGCGAGCGATCCCATCGTCCAGTTCCAGGCCTGGATGGCCGAGGCGGAGGCGAAGGAACCGAACGATCCGAACGCGATGACGTTGGCGACGGCGACGCCGGAGGGGATCCCGTCGGCGCGAATGGTCCTCCTGAAGGGAATCGACCATCGTGGCTTCGTCTTCTACACCAATCTCGGCAGCCGCAAGGCAGCGGAGGTGCAGCGCAATCCCCACGCGGCGCTGCTCTTTCACTGGAAGAGCCTGCGCCGGCAGGTGCGCATCGAAGGCCCGGTGGAGGCGGTCGAGCCTGAGGAGGCCGACGACTATTTTGCGTCCCGGCCGCGATTGAGCCAGATCGGCGCCTGGGCATCGAAACAGTCGCAACCGCTGAAGGGGCGGCTGGAGCTGGAAGGCCGCGTCGCCCGCATCACCGCCCGCTACGCCCTGGGGACGATCCCCCGACCGCCCTTCTGGTCCGGCTACCGGGTGGTGCCGGAGACCTTCGAGTTCTGGGAGGACCGGCCGTTCCGCCTGCACATGCGGTTCGTCTTCCACCACCAGGACGACGGCTGGCGCACCGAGGAGCTGTATCCGTGACCGACGGCGGCGGCGCGGACACCGCTGCTGCTGGGGACGGCGGGACGTCGCCGCAGCCGCCCCCGCCGCAGACCCCGCCGACACCCCCGCCCCCACCCGTCGACGCCGCTTATGCCCATCGGCTGAAGCGGCGGGCGGCGATCGCGGCGGTCGCGGTGGCCGCGACGCTGATCGCCGCCAAGGCGGCGGCGTGGATCGGCAGCGGCTCGGTGGCGGTGCTGTCGACGCTGGTCGATTCCGTCCTCGATCTGATGGCGTCGCTGCTCAACCTGGTCGCCATCCGCCAGGCGGCGGTGCCAGCGGACCGGGAGCATCGCTTCGGTCACGGCAAGGCGGAGCCCATCGCTGGCTTGGGCCAGGCCGCCTTCATCGGCGGCTCGGCGGCGTTCCTGCTCTTCCAGGCGGGCGAACGGCTGTTGCATCCGCGACCGATCGAGAACAGCGCCATCGGCCTCGCCGTCATGGTGTTTTCCATCGTCCTCACCCTCGGCCTGGTCGCCTTCCAGAAGTGGGTGATCCGGCGGGTCGACTCCGTCGCCATCGACGCCGACTCCCTCCACTACACCAGCGATCTGCTGGTGAACGGCGGCGTCATCGTCGCCCTGCTGCTGACGGCGAAGCTGGGCTGGCAGCAGGCGGACGCCGCGGTCGCCGCCGCCATCGGCCTCTATATCCTGTTCAGCGCGGCGCAAATCGTCCGCGCCAGCCTCAATCTGCTGATGGACCACGAACTGCCGGCGGACGACCGGGCGCGCATCCGCGAGATCGTCGCCGCCGATCCCGGCGTCATCAACATGCACGACCTGCGCACCCGCTCGTCCGGCACCCGGTCGTTCATCCAGCTTCACCTGGAGCTGGACCCGGAGTTGCCCCTCCGCGAGGCGCACGCCATCGCCGACCGGGTGATGGCGCGGATCGAGGTCGCCTTTCCCAATGCGGAAGTGCTCATCCACGAGGACCCCTACGGCATCGCCGAACGCCGCGCCGCCTTCGAGTGAGGAATAGGAGGCGGCGATCTGGTCTCACACCTCAGGCGGCGATCGCCGCTGACCCGCGGACGGATCGTCATCCCGACTGCGAGTTCGTCCCATGAGCTGGCATCGCGGACACAGTTGAGGCGTAGGCTTCCGGTCAGGACCCTAACGGGACCGCCGCCAGGTCGCGGGGGCGACGCCGAAGGCCTTCTTGAACGCGCGCGAAAAGGCGGCCTCGGATTCGTAGCCAACGGCTTCCGCGACCTGAGCGAGGGAGGCCGGCGTGCTTCGCAAACGCTGCCGCGCCATCTGCATCCTCCAGCTGGCAAGGTAGTGCATGGGCGCTGTTCCGATCAGGCGGGTGAATCGATCGGCGAGGGCCGATCGGGAAAGCCCCACGGCGCGGGCGACTTCGTCCATCGTCCATGGATGGGTCACCTCCCGGTGGAACAGCGCCAGCGTGCGCGAGACGTAAGGATCGCGCAGGCCCGCGAGCCAGCCCGTCTCGTCCTCGGGCAGGTTTTCCGCGTATCGCCGGACCGCCTCGACGAAGAGCAACTCGGAGAGTTTGGCCAGTACGCTCTCCGAGCCGGGGCGTCCTGCGGATATCTCGTCGGCAGCGAACTGGAATGTCGAGCGGATCCACTCGGCCGCACCGGCTTGTTCCACGTGGAGATGCAGCGCCGGCGGCAGCGTCGCGAAGATCGGGTTGCCGTCGGCGCTGTCACAGCCGAGGAAGCCGCAGATCAGTCGGGTCAGGGCGCCGTTCCCGCCATGGTGGATGGTGAACAGGCCACCGCGGTCGAATGGATGGATCAGGGTGTGACCATCGACCGGCGCGAGGGTCACGTCGCTGCCCAGAACGTGACGGTCGTTGCGGGGTAACAGGATGACCTCGCCGGCGCGCAGCCTCATCGGCTCGGCCTCGCTCCCCTCAACCCGGAAGAGGAGTTCTCCCTCGGCGATATAGTGATAGAGGATCAGATGCGCCGCGGGGCCGAGGAAGGGCGAGCAATCCTCCGGGCTCAATTGTGAGTTGACGCACCAGGGTGCGAAGAACTCGGCGTGCAGAAAAACGCCCCCGGTCAGGTTGGCAATCCTCAAGACGTCCGATAACGCGTCCAAGGGGCGAGCGCTCCGGTTGATCCGGCGTTTCGATCATATTTCACGGGGGGCCAATCATAGAACCGCGACCGTCTTAGCGCTATCCATACTTGCAATTTGCAGGTAACGGGAGGAACCGACATGCAAGGGACGATGGAGGTATCATCCGAAGAACTCTACGCCCGCTGTATTAAGGCTTCTAAGAGCGTGCGGTGGGATATCGATGCGGACGTCATCCAGGGGCGTGATTTTCTCCGAACCGAGAAGTACCTGCCCGATGGCCTTTCGCTGATCGAAGGGTTTACTACCCTGTCGGAGGATGAGAAGCGGTTCGTCAGCCAGATTCAGGGCCGCACCTACGCCAACGTCTTCGGTCTCGTCGAGCGGTTCATCAACGCCAAGATGCTGGAGCTCAGCCGTGACTATTGGTTGGGCGATCAGGTGGCGCTCGAGGCGCTGATCCGTTTCAGCGACGAGGAGCTGAAGCATCAGGCGCTATTCCAGCGGATCGAGGCGATGATCGGCGAAACCCTGCCTGGCGGATACCGCTTCGCGGCCGAGCCCAATGCCGTCGCCGGGGCGGTGCTGGGCAAGAGCACCTGGGCGGTGCTGGCGCTGACGCTCGACATCGAGCTGTTCACCCAGCTGCATTACCGCCACAGCATCGAGCCCGACGGGAGCCTCTCGGCGCTGTTCAAGGACGTCTTCCTCTTCCACTGGAAGGAGGAGAGCCAGCACGCGATCCTCGACGAGTTGGAATGGAAGCGCCATGACGCGCAGTTGAGCCCGGAAGACCGTGACCGGGGGGTCGATGATTTCATCGAGTTGGTCGGTGCGGTCGACGGCATTCTCAAAGCGCAGGCGACCGCCGATGCCAGCTATTTCATGCGCAATGCCGGACGACCAGTCAGCGAGCAGGAGGTCCTGGCCATCGAGGCGGCGTTCTTCAGGGCGTACCGGTGGCAATACATCCACTCGGGTGCCGCCCATCCGAGATTTACCGGCGCGCTCTCGCGCAAGATTACCCAAGGGCAGGGCCAGCGGATCGAGGCGGCGCTGGCGACGTTGCATTAGCGCCTACCACTTAGAGCCTCACGACAGTCAGGGAGACGGAACGACCATGGACACGATGATCAAGGAGAAGGAGCCGACGGTGGTCAACGGGATCAACGTCGACGATCTCAAGGCACTCATTGCGTCGATCGAGGGCGATCAGGCGAAGGCGATGACCAGCTGGCGGGTGGCGACGACCTGGCAGGGGCAGACGCGGAGCCGGGCCGAGGTGCAGGGCTTCGGCTTCGGCGGCGAGCAGGTGGAGCGGCGCTTCTCGATCGACGTCGACGAGCCGCTGCAACTGGGCGGGTCGAACCGCTTTGCTAACCCGCAGGAGTACCTGATCGCGGCGCTCAACGCCTGCATGACGGTCGGGTACGTGGCCCAGTGCGCCGTCCGCGGCATCACCATCGACCGCCTGGAGATCGAGACCGAGGGCGACATCGACCTGCGTGGCTTTCTCGGCCTCAGCCCCGACGTCGCGCCGGGATACGAAGCCTTGCGCTACACGGTCCGCATCCGCGGCGACGGCACCCGCCAGCAGTTCGAGGAAATCCACGCGGCGGTCATGGCCACCTCGCCCAACTTCTACAACTTGGCCCGTCCCGTGGCACTGAAGCCCACCCTCGTCGTCGAGTGACGTGTTCCTACTTGGCTGACGGACCCGTCCTTCCGGGTCCGTCAGTTCCCACTCCCGGGTCCTCCCGCATTTTTCCCAGCTGCCGCTGGCTGAGAGGCTGCTTTGTGGGCAGACGAACCGTCTCGCGGATATACGGCCTCTTCTCCCCGACCTACTCTCGGCCATCGCGTCCACTGCGCCAGGACGGACCACCTTTCTTGGTGAGCCAAAGCCATGACGACAGGGTGGCTGCGGCACTACCCAAGTTTGGCTCAAGCTCGATCCTGAACTGACTTTACGGGAGGCGCACGCCATCGCCGACCGGGTGATGGCGCGAATCCCATTCGCAGACATCAGGATCGTTGCCAGGGGTTGCGTCCGACGATCCTGAGGCGCTTCTCGATCACCCCGCGAATCGTTCAAGGCAGCCCTGCAGATAACGCGCTTTTCGCCCCGCAATATTCCCTCAAGGGTTATGATTCCCGCAAAGAGGAGGCGTCGGTCTGGATTTTGGCGTTGTCATCTTCGGGTAGACAAGCCGCAACCGACGGGATCGCCAAGAAGGAGGGGATCATGCGATCGATGGTGGTGGATATGATCGGCGGAACGATTTGCGCCGCTTGCCTGTTCATGGGCCTTCCGGTAACGGCAGAGGACTTGCCGCAGGACATGGCCGTTGTCGATGCGGAGTGCACGGAGCCGGGAGGCATCATCTGGAAGCGGCAGTTCGGCACGCAAGACGATGACCGTGCTACGGGCGTTGCGGTCGACGCTGGTGGCAACATCCTGATTGCGGGCTATACCTGGGGTTCGCTCGGGGGGCCCAATCAAGGGAACGAAGATGCCTTCGTCGCCAAGTACGACGCCAACAGCAAGCACCTGTGGACCCGTCAGTTCGGTACGGGTGCGGCGGATGAGGGGTACGGCGTAGCGACGGATGTAGCCGGCAACGTGGTAATTGCGGGCTCTACCTACGGTTCGCTGGGGGGGTTCAACCGAGGCTACTCGGATGTTTTCATCGCCAAGTACGACGTCAACGGCAAGCACTTGTGGGCGCGCCAGTTCGGGACGGGTACGGGGGAGGAGGCGTACAGTTTAGCGACGGATGCCGCTGGCAACGTCGTAGTTGCGGGCTATACCTGGGGTTCGCTCGGGGGGGCCAATCAAGGGAACGAAGATGCCTTCGTCGCCAAGTACGACGCCAACGGCAAGCACCTGTGGACCCGTCAGTTCGGTACGGCCGAGGGCGATAGGGCGTACGGTGTGGCAACGGATGGCTCCGATAACGTTGTAATAGCCGGTTGGAGCAACTTTAATCCCTTCATCGCCAAGTACGACGCCGGCGGTCAGCTTCTGTGGGCGCGTGTCTTCGATCTGGGTTATTATGATTACGTGGCTGCAGTAGCGACGGATGTTGCAGGCAACATCGTGATTGCCGGGGGGTATGACGATAACCAGGCCCACGTCGCCAAGTACGATGGAAGCGGCAACCGCCTCTGGCGGCGATACGTCGGCGGTCCCAACTATAACCATCCGGGAGGTCCGCCTAGATTTCATTGGTTTACTGGGGTGGCGGCGGACACCACTGGCAACGTCCTTATTGCTGGTTACCGTATACGTATAGGCTGGAAGAGCGGTTATATCCTGTTAGTGGCCAAATACGACGCTAGCGGCAATCATTTGTGGACGCGTCTATTGGATCCCGGCATTGACGCTTACGCTGAGGCAAACGGCGTGGCGACGGACGCTGCCGGAAACGTCGTGGTTGCCGGTTGGACGGATACTTCGCTCGGCGGCCCCCACAAAGGAGAAGATGACGCCTTCGTCGCCAAGCTCTGTCCCTAGCATCCGGGCCAACGTCACCGTTCCCTTCGGGCTCGCCTTTCCCGATGCGGAAGTCCTGATCCACGAGGCCCCCTACGGTATCGCCGAACGCCGCGCCGCGTTCGAGTGAAGAATACGCGACGCAAGCCCGCGGATCATTATCCCATAAGCAGTCACCTGGGGTGCGGACCACGATGTCCTTTGTCCTAGGGTAGACCGGACACGGTGACGCAAGCCTCCCACTGGCGCTCCTGACCAAGACGGACCCCGCTTTGACTCTGCTTCCACAACCGCCTAAGGATGCTTACCTAAGAGACAAAGCTGTATTTTCCGAGTGGAGTTGAGTCATGACACCCTCGAATTGCCTCTTGGTTGGCTGGGTTTCAGTCTTACTCACTTTTGCGGTAACGGCATCGCAGGCTGAGGAACCGAAAGGGTGGGATCGCACTGTTAGATTTGAAGATTATCTCGAACCGGCGATACCGCATTCTGCTCAGCAGAAAGAAGCTTCGGAGAAGCTTCGCCAGCTTGAAGCAAAAACGGGTCGCAAGCCGAACATCCTCATTATACTAGTCGACGACATGGGTTACGGCGATCCCGGCGTCTTTGGTGGGGGCGAAATGGCGGGTGCCCCCACGCCTAACATTGACCAGTTGGCATTCAACGGACTGAAGCTAACGTCAACCTACGCGACGCCGCTTTGCACCCCTACGCGCGCCGCTTTGATGACAGGGCGCATTCCGGCGCGGAGCGGACTTACCCGCCCCTTACTCGCCTCCGACCACCCGACCAAAAATCCCTGGGCTGACGAAGTCAGCGCAGCAAAATTGTTAAGCGCGAACGGATACATTACTGGCTTATCTGGCAAGTGGCATATCGGCGAAGCTAAGGGGATGCAGCCGCAAGACGTTGGCTATAACGAATTTTATGGCTTCCTGTCGGTCGTCAGCGAATACACGCAATACATGGATATCGCGAAATATCCGCAGCTGATGCTCGACCCTGACCGGTTAGCGACATTCAAGAGCCTTAGCCAATACAACGCCGTCGTCGAAGGCAAAAAGGGTGGTGACTTGAAGATCGTCTACCCGCTCGACACCCCCAAAGTGATGGGGAATGTCGATCAGGACTTTGCGAATTGGTCGGTTGGCTTCATTAAGCGAGCGGCCCAGGCGAATAAGCCATTCTACCTGATACACGCCTTCGCCAAAGTTCACTTCGACAATTATCCCGGAGACGGTTATCAGGGGAAAAGCCCTGCCAAGTTGCCCTACAAGGACGCCGTTGTCGAAGTCGACGACATCGTCGGACGCTTGATAAAGACTCTCGAAGAGACCGGACAGGCGAACAATACGTTAGTGTTTTTCACCTCTGATAACGGCCCGGAAGAAGATAGCTATCCGGACTCCGGTTTCACTCCCTTTAAATCCGGCAAAGGGACGACCTGGGAGGGGGGCGTTCGCGTGCCAGGAATTGCGTATTGGCCTGGAATGATAGGAGGAGGACGTGTCAGTGACGGCCTCTTTGACTTGATGGATCTATTCAACACCTCGCTGGCGTTGGGGGGTATCGTCGACAAAATTCCGACGGAGCGGTATATCGACGGAATCGACCAAGCGTCTTTCCTTCTCGCGAAGGATGGCCAATCCAATCGGCAGGCGGTGTTCTCCTACAATCAGGCTGACTTCTCCGGGTTGCGCTGGGGCGAGTTCAAAGCCTATTTCAAAGTGATCCAGTACGATCAGCCCTTCTCCAACATCAGCATGTCGACTTACGCCCCAGTCGGAGTGTCTCCGTGGGTCTTCGATATCTACCGTGATCCCAAAGAGCGGCTGACGCGGAGCAACAGCGACTATGAATGGGCCTATGGTCCCATCCTGCAGATGCAGGCCGCTCATGCCGCGACCTTCGTCAAATATCCAAAGAAGGATATCGGCCTTGGAATTGGCGAAGGCGGTGACCCGCGTTAGTCGAGTTGGCCGCCTCTGACGCGCAGCGAAAATCAGAAGTCAGGCAACGGCATCGGCTGCGCGGTGATCGGAACCCCGAATGTCTGCTTCTGGCTAGTTGAGGCTTCGTCGGGGGTGACGCTCTCGATGGTGAGTTGGCCACATTCCCGCGGGTGAAACGGTCTGCAAATGCGGGCCACCCCTAGCGGTTGTATTGTCCGCCTCGCGCGTTTGCGCTATGGTTGTTTGGGGAATCATAACGCGGGTGGGGGCGGCTCTAATGAAAAAGACGGGAGCAGTGACGGCGGCGTCGGTTCTTGAAATCGCCGGCCGTCGGCGGATCGCCGGCGTGGTGGCGGCCGTCATCGGCACGTGTTTCGTCGCCGTTGCCGGGACCGCCGATGCGGAGACGGTTCCGCAGCCGACCCGGGGCGATATCCAGGTCCGCCGGCTGCTGGTGACGGAGGGCGGGGCGCAGTCGATCCGGCTGGTCAAGGACCCGCGCAACGACACCCTCTACCTGCTGAAGCAGAATGGCGACGTGTTCCGCGTCGACCTCTCGCCGCCGACGAAGACGCTGGTCTACTCCCGCGCCGACCACGGCGTGCGCATCACCCAGGGAATGGCCATCGGCGGCGACGGGACGATCTACCTGGTGGGCAACGGCGATGCGCCCAAGACGCGCACCCGCGGCCGCATCGTCAAGGGCGTCGTCAACGGCACCGGCGGCCGCACCTGGTCGATCCTGGCCCAGACCGCCGCCTACCCGCGCAGCGCCACCGCCTACGATCACCGGCTGAACGGCATCGTCGTCGAGCCGGGCGGCCAGAGCATCCTCGTCAACAGCGGCTCGCGCACCGACCACGGCGAAGAGCAGTCGGCGGGCGGGCTGTTCCCCGGCTTGCGGGAGTCGGGGGTGACCGCCTGCATCCTGCGGCTGCCGACCAGCGGCCGGAACCTGGTCCTCCCCGACAATCGCGCCACCTTGCGCAAGCGCGGCTACATCTTCGCCGAGGGCACCCGCAACACCTTCGACATGGCCTATGGGCCGAACGGCGATCTATTCGGCAGCGAGAACGGCCCCGACCGGGACATGCCGGATGAGTTGAACTGGCTGCGCGCCGGCCGCCACTACGGCTTTCCCTGGCGCATCGGCGGCCTCGCCAATCCGCAGCAGTTTTCGCCCTACGACCCCGCCGCCGACAAGCTGCTCAACCCGATGTTCAACGCCGTCTGGCGCGGCTACTACCACGACGACCCCCAATTCCCGCAGAAGCCGGTCAACCTCGTCCTCACCGAGCCGATCGCCAACGCCGGGCCGAATGCCGACAGCTTCCGCAGCGAGTCGACCGGCGCCATCCTCGATGCCTCGACGCAAGGCACCACCATCGCCAGCTTCACCGCCCACCGCACCCCGCTGGGCCTCGTCTTCGACCGGGAGGGGGCGCTGGGGGCCGATCTGACTGGCGACGGCTTCATCCTCGGCTGGACCGTCGGCGATCCGACCGGCGACACGGTGGCGGGGCCGTTCAAGGACCCGGGCCAGGACCTGTTGCACCTGCAGTTGACCAACCGGGCGAGCGGCTATCGGATGACGGCGACCCGCATCGTCGGCGGCTTCAACAATCCCATCGATGCCGAACTCGTCGGCCACACGCTCTACGTGCTGGACAACGGCGGCAGCCAGTCCATCTGGGAGGTCATCCTGCCGGCGAAATGAGCCGCCGCCTGCGGTCGTTCGGCTTGCGCTCTTATTGTGCGGGCCGTCCGCTAAGCGTGCTCAAAGCGACCCCAGGGATCGTAGGTCGGAATACGCCCAAAGGCTGCTCCAACCTCGCGACCTGCTACGTGAAGTTATATCTCATTGGGATACCATCCCGCACCCTGTTGAATTAGTTCGGTAGTCCATGCGAGGAGCAGACATAGTCCTAGGTTCTCAACTCCCCACTTTTTTCTATGGTCTCCCGCGTAGCCACCTTTGAGTTGTTTCATCTGGTCGTGGTAGAAGGTGGAGAATTTCAGGTAAGGTCCATTTTCACTAAACGAACTTAGGTCTGAGTTCCCCTTTGTTCGTATTTTAAGAGATGAAAGAATCGATTTTTCATCAATCCATTGATATACTTCGTCGATCGTAATGTCATCATACTTTCTCGAGTCGATGAGGTGATTGAGCTCCACAATGAGAAGGGTCAGAGCGGAAAGTTTTACGGCCGGGAGTTCAATGATAGCGTCAATCTGCATTCGGATGCGATTTGCCACGGCTGCATACTGTAGTGCGTCTTCCCGCGAAATGTCTGCAGGTCCGGCATGCACTGCTTGGTTCCTGAGCATGCGGAGGTCGCGAACGGCACTCGCAGCTGATGGAACTAGAGCCCCCTTGAAGTCGAGGTAATCGATGGGTCGACCAAGGGGATCCTTGAAGATTTCGCCTTTGGGAACCAGTTGCCGAACCTTTTCCTCAGCAACCCGCTCAAGGCTCGTCCAAGCCTCAATTACCGCAGACGCTGGAGAAATCTCGACTAAGCGATAAATGCGATCTCTCTCCTTTGACTCTCCAGATTCAATCAGCGGCGGTCCACTTACGTTTTCGGAAACCTCCGCGATCTTTTTCGAAAACTCTACTTCAACGTCTTTGTATTTGATTCGCTCGATGAAGGGAACCAAGCGCCGTGTGAGCCACGGCGTTGTCAAAAACAATAGGAGCGCTGTTCCAGGCCACGCGAGGATATCTATGAGGTGAATGAATTGATCTATTGACATGGTGCCGATCTGTAGCATCCGTGGCGTCGGAGATGACGAAGCAGACGACCCTTCTTCACGCCACAGTCACCGTCTCCCGCTCCGCATCGTCCGGCAATCCCCGCAAGGCGTCTTCGCGGCGGTCCTCGAAAATCAACCTGATCGCTGCGCTCAAACTTTCGCGCGCCTCTTGTTTGGTCTTACCTTGGCCATTGGCCCCCGGTATCTCCGGGCAATACGCGATGTACCAATCCCCGTCGCGTTCGAAAATTGCCGTATAGGTGTTACCCATGTATCCATCCTCGAATTGGAGGTGTCTTGAAATATGGGAATGCTCCCGTATCCTCGACCTTAGCATTATGCTGGATTCGGTTGCGCCCGCCGGTCACAGTGCCGCTTCCAGGCGATCGCAGATGGTCTTCAGAATCGTGATCCGGCCATAGGGCTTGTCTTCCGACGCGACCAGCGTCCACGGCGCGTATTCGCTGCTGGTGCGGTCGATCATGTCGCCGACGGCGACCCGGTAGGCGTCCCATTTTTCCCGGTTGCGCCAGTCCTCGTCGGTGATCTTGTAGCGCTTGTAGGCCGTGTTCTCCCGTGCCTTGAACCGGCGCATCTGCTCGCCCTTACTGATTGCCAGCCAGAACTTGACGAGGACGATCCCTTCCTTGACCAGTTGTTCCTCGAAGTCGTTGATCTCGGCGTAGGCGCGCATCCAGTCGGCGCCGCCGCAAAAGCCTTCGACCCGCTCCACCAGCACCCGGCCGTACCAGGTGCGATCGAAGATCGCCACATGGCCCTTGCCGGGAATCCGCCGCCAGAACCGCCACAGGTACGGCCGCGCCTTTTCCTCGTCGGTGGGCGCGGCGACGGGATGCACCCGGAACCGTCGCGGATCGATGGCGCCAGTGACCCGGCGGATGCTGCCGCCCTTGCCAGCGGCGTCGTTGCCCTCGAAGGCGCAGACGAGGGCGTGCTTGCGGAAGGCCTTGCCGTCGGTGAGTTTGGCCAGCCGTCGCTGGTAGTGCTTCAACTGCTTCTTGTAGTCGTCCTCGGCGAGGGTGCGGCTGAGATCGAGAACGTCCAGCGGCGACTTGTGATCGATCCCGGCGACGATTCCCGGGGCGGTGACGTTCCCCGGGGCGGCGGCGACAGCCGGGGCGTCCAGTCGCTTGCGCATGGCGTCGAGCAGGGTGTGGCCGATCATCAGGTCCCGGTACCGCCCGTCGGCGCTCGGGATGACGAACCACGGCGCCTCGCCGACGCTGGTCATGCGAATGCCTTTCTTGATCGTCGTCAGCGCCAGCTCATGGTGCTTGCGCAGCATCGTGTACTCGACGATATGCCGGCCGCCGCCCGCCTCCTTCTCGATCTCCGCCAGCCGCTTCTTCTGCTCATCCAGCGAGATGTGCAGCCACAGCTTGATGAGGAGGATGTTCTCGGCGGTCAGCATCGCCTCGAAGCGATTTATCGTCGCCAGGTCCTTTTCCAGGCGGGCGTCGTCGCCGCCGCCCAGCACCCGCTTGGCGAAGACGTCGGCGTACCAGGAGCCGAGAAAGACGCCGATCTGGCCTTTCGCCGGCAGGTGCAGCCAGAACCGCCACAGGCGGGGTCGCGCCCGTTCCTCGTCGTTGGGATCGTCGAACGCTTCATTGGCCAGGTGGCGCTGGTCGAGCCACTCGTTCAGTCGCGCCAGCGCTTCGCCCTTGCCGGCGCCGTCGATGCCGGCGAGGAGGACGAGGACGGCAAAGCCCTTCTTTTCCATCAGGTCGAGCTGCGCTTCGAGCAGCGCTTCTCGCAGCTCCGGCTCTTCGGCCTTGAACGCCGCCTTATCAACCGCGTGGACCTGCTCGGCGGACTCGAACATGGGGGGCATCCTTCGCTCAACAAACGCAACCGCCTAGTATGGCGCATGCCGGTTGCAGATGGAATTTGCTTGGGCTTCCTGCTACGGGTCTGGCCGCCGCAAAGGGAAAGCAGTGGCGCAGGAGTGGGAGTGGCGGGATGATCACCTACCAAGCAGACGAGAAGCAGCGCATCCTCACCATCGTCGTCAATGGGATGATAACCGAAAGCGACCTGGACGCGGCGATGAGCGCGCTGCAGAACGAGTATCCGGCCGTCGGCGTCCATCTCCTGGGCGGCGAGCGGGGCGGCTTTCGCATGCTGGTGGATTGGGAGCACCTGGAAGGGTGGGAGAAGGGGGCGAAAACCGCCGGTACCGTCTTCGCCAGGTGCATCACCGATGCGGTGAGCAAAATCGCCGTTATCGCCGCGGCCAAATGGTCGGGGGAACAGGAGCGCCTGGCCGATGTGGCCAAGAACGCGACGGTGCGCTTTTTCCTGCCGAGCGACCGGGACGACGCCCTGAGCTGGTTGCACGCCTGATCGGCGCCGCCGCATCCGGGGCCGCGCGGGCGATGGGCGAAGAGGACGGATCGCTGCGGCGGGTCAAGCGCGAGCTGGATCTGGCGTTGGCGGCGGCGGCGGAGCCGGGGTCGGGCTCGGTCGGCAACCTGGAGTGCCGCATCGCCGACCTGCAGCAGCGCTTGATCGCGACCCCGGCGGTGTCGCTCACCGACGTGGAGGCGCGGCTCGCCCTCATCCGCGACCTGGTTGCCGGGCTCGGACCGGCGGGATATCTCCTCCACCTGGTGGACGCGACCCTCACCGACGTGCGCGCGTTGGCCGCGAAGCAACCATCGTAGGCCGGATCCAGGCATCGGGTGATCCGCCAAAATGACGGGTCACGACTTCTGCTGCGGGTGCGCATGCGGAAGCCGGCCTGCGCACGAAAGCTGTGTCCGGTTCGGGGCGGGATCCGGGGTAATCGCGCCGGATTTGCGGATTCACAGACAAGGAGCCCAAAAAATGTAAGCATTCAGCCGAAGTCAGACGGGCGGGGTCGCGGCCCAGGGGTGGGCCGGACCGCCGGTCGACGGGGGAGATCATCATGAAGAGGATGCCTCGGGATTCCGGGTCAGCCCGGAAGCGTTCGTTCGTGGAGAAGAGACGCGCGCGGTCGCTCTCCCGCTCGCTTGCGCTGGGACTGGTTGCTCTCGGCGCGCTGACGCCGGCACCGGTTTGGGCACACAAGCCGCCGGTCTGGGTGAGCCAGATCGGCACCACCGAGACCGATCAGTATACGCATATGAGCGCTGACGCTCTCGGCAACGTCTACCTGGTCGGCTCGACCTGGGGATGCTTCGAGGGCGACTGCAGGCCGGATTCGTTTCGCGACGGCTGGTTCGCCAAGTTCGACCCCGACGGCGTGCTTCTCTGGGTGCGGCAGGTTGGCAATCCCGGCACCTCCGACGACGGCGACGATCAGGCGGAGGCCATCGCGGCCGCCACGACGGGAGACGTGTTCGTTGCCGGCGCCACCAACAGCGATCTTGCGGGACAGCCGATCGGCGATCTCGATGCCTGGGTGGGCAAGTACACGGCGGACGGGGCTCCGCTGTGGCTACGCAAGTACGGCACGACCGAAGCGGAGGGAGTGGGTAGCCTCGTCGTCGATCCGCAGGGAAATCCCGTCATCACCGGCCTTACCTGGAGCAGGTTCGCCGGTCGGTATCACGGCAGCACCGACGTCTTCGTCGCTAAACTGAGCGCGACGGACGGGGCGATTGTCTGGGCGCGGCAGTTCGGCAACGCCAGTGCCGACAACGTCAACGGGGTGGCGACCGACGGGGCCGGCAATGTCTTTCTCGTCGGTGACACGGGAGCGGCGCTCACCGGTCGCTACCACGGCCAGGACGATGCGTGGATCAAGAAGCTCAGCCCCGCCGGTCTCCCCCTGTGGCAACGCCAGGTGGGGACCGATCTGCGCGACGGCGCGACCGCTGTGGCCGCCGATGGCAACGGCGACGTCTTCGTCGTCGGCTACACCCTTGGCTGTCTTTCCGTCCACTGCCCCGGTGGTGGGGACGCCTGGCTCGACAAGTACGACGGCGGCGATGGCCACCTGCTCTGGCGGCGACAGTTTGGCAGCCCCGGTTACGATGAGGCGGCCGGTGCCGCAACGGACGCCGCTGGCAACATCATCGTCAGCGGTCGCACCAGCGGCGACTTCGCCGGCCATAATCGCGGCTGGGACGATGCCTGGGTCGCCGTGTTCACCGGCGACGGTCGCCTGCTGTGGCGGCGGCAGATGGGAACGTCGACCCTGGATCAGGCCACCGCCGCGGCCGATGCCGGCGCGGGCTGTGTCTACGTGGCGGGCGAGACCTGGGGCTCGTTCGGTGCGCCCTTCGTCGGTGGGTATGGCGACGCCTGGGCGGCGAAGGTGTGCGGCGAAGACTGATCGCCGACTGATATCGAGCCGAGGAAGGCGGCAAGGACCGGTTTGAAGGCGTCGGCGATCGTGTCCATAATCTCGCACGGGGCCGCTGCCGCTTGCGACGGACGGTCAGGGTCAATTCGGGGAAGTCCTTCAGGGTCAATTCGGGGAAGTCCTAATGAAGAGGGTCTCATGAGCCTTACGAGCGTCTTGGCGCGTCAGATGAGCTTGCTGGTCGCCGTCGCCCTTGTCTGCGGATGCGCGTCGAGCAAGGTCACCAGCTACCAATCCTACGAGGGGAAGATCCCGCGACCCGACCGGATCATCGTTTATGATATTGCCGCGACGCCTTCGGAGTTGCCCGCTCAGGTGGCGATCGCCGGGCGAGGGGCGGGTGTGCCGCCGCCATTGACGGCGCAGCAGCTGGCGGTGGGCCGCAAGCTCGGGGCGCAGATCGCCGAAGATCTGGTCGCCGAGTTGCGGGAAATGGGGCTGCCGGCGGTCCGGGCCGCCGGGCAGCCGGCACCGCAGCCGGGGGACGGCCTCGTCGCCGGATACTTCTCGCTGGTCGACGAGGGCGACGCGGTCCAGCGTGTCGGGCTCGGCTTCGGGGCCGGCGCCGCCGAGCTGAAGACGGTCGTCAAGGGATACATGATGACCCCGCAGGGGCTGCAACCGCTGGGATCGGGCGAAGTCGGCGCCGGCAGCGGCGCAATGCCGGGCGGGGCGGTGCCGCTGGTCGTCCTGGTCGCCACCAGCAATCCGGTCGGCCTGGCCGTCTCCGGGGCGACGAAAGCCTATGGCGAGGTGTCGGGATCGGAGACGGTGGAGGGGGCGGCCGCGCGCACGGCACAGGAAATCGCCGCCAAGATCCGCGCCACCGCCGAAAAACAGGGCTGGATCTAGGCACCTGCCGGCTTGCACCGCCGCGGCCCATGCGGCCGTTGATCCCGGCCGCGTCGCCGTGTTATGTTCCTCCTTTGTTCAATCGGCCATTCGCCCGCATGGCGGTCAACGGAATGACGACAAAGGAGGACAGAGGACGACTGTTTTTTGACCGCGCGCGTTCGGTATGCCGCCGGCAGGCCTGGAAACTGCCCTTTTTTGGTCAACCCGGCCTCCTTCGACCGACGACATCCGGACGACATCCTGACGACGGGAACGACACGCGGCGACGACTCCGGGGCGACGACGGCTAGGCATTCTCCGATGCGCGACGGAGTTGGTTCGATCATTCCGGCTCTGCAGCCGGCGACCGGCGCCTCAACGCCCACCACCACAGCAAGGCGGCGTTGAGACCGATGGCGCCGGTAACCAGGGCGATGTTGATGAGGGGAGAGTCGTCGGCGTAGGCGCCCGTTTCACTCAACAGGAACGTCCAGGGCGCCCCCAGCAACAGCGGGTACACCGCGGCGAGCGGATCGTCCCACCGGATGGCGAAGCCGATGACGAGGGCGGCGGCGCCGGCGAGGGTGTAGGTTGCGGCGAGCCCCTTGAGGACGAGACGTGCCCTCATTCCATGGATCCCGCCAACGTATCCGGCCGCCGGCGCGGCGCGCCCCGCCCCGTCCCGGCATCAGCCGCCATAAACCACGGCGTCCGGAATCTCGTACCGTTCGGTGCCGACCCGGATCAGGCTGAGGTCGCCCTCGCGGGTGGCACTGGATTTCAGGGTGCCTTCCGCTTGGCTGACGTCGGCACCGCTGAACTTGCCGTTGGTGAAGACAAGCGCCCGCGTTCTGCCATCGTGCTTGGTCACGACAACGGTGGCGGTGCCGTCACCTTCGCGCGACACAGCGAATTTGCATTGTCCCATGGGCTGGCCGGTCTGTTCCGCACACGGGATCTGCCCGGTGGCATGGGAATTCCCCTGTCCGGCGGAGGCCGAGGCCACCGCGGTCGTTACGGCGGCCTGATCGGCGGCGGCCCCTTTTCCACTGTCATTGACGATCATTTCAAGTCGATATTTCGCCGCTTCCTTGCGACGGGCGGCGTTACGCATCAGATAGACGCGAACCTTGTAGTCGCCGGTCGCCGGCAGGACGCCCTCAAACTGGTTACCGCTCGTCGAGCCGATGAACATCGCCTCTTCGTTCTGCCCCGGCGCCAGGATGTTGAAGTAGTTGGCGGTGTTGTCGGTGGCCATGCTGATGTTCATCGACTGGCCCTCGCGGGCGCCGAGGACATAATCGACCACTTCGTCGCCCTTGATCCGCCCCTCGATCGTCGCCGACGAGGCGCCCGCCTTGAAGTGGACGCGCTCCTGCCGGATTGGTTCGGCAAAAAGCGATCCCGGCTGTGTCGCGAGGACGGCGGTAAGGGTGAGCGCGAGCCATGCTGATTTCATGGGGATCTCTCTGACCTGATTATAGGATGGACTGGCACGGGAGTGAGTTTGGAACCGTCAAACTCCCAGATCACCCCAGAGTTCCAGCCCATCGTGGGGAATGTGGGGGAAGAAGGTAGGAGGTTGCCAGTCTGTGTGTTCAGGCGTAGGGGTCGGCGGCGTCGCGCAGGCCGTCGCCCATGAAGTTGAAGGCGAGGACGGTGATGATCACCGGGATCATCGGCACCAGCAGCCACGGGTAGAGCTCGACCGCCTCGATGTTCTGCGCCTCGGTCAGCAGCACCCCCCAACTGGTGACCGGCGGCCGCAGGCCCAGGCCCAGGTAGCTGAGCGCCGTCTCGCCGAGGATCATCGACGGGATCGACAGCGTCGCCGAGGCGATCAGGTGGCTGAAGAAGTTGGGCAGCAGGTGGCGGCCGATGATCCGCGCCGGCGAGGCGCCCGTGAACTGCGCCGCCTTGCAGTAGTCCTCCTCCCGCAGAGCGAGCAGCTTCGAGCGCACCGCCCGCGCCAGCCCTGGCCAGTCCAGCAGGCCGAGGATGATGGTGATGCCGAAGTAGACGAGGAGCGGGCTCCAGGACACGGGCAGGGCGGCCGACAGCGCCATCCACAGCGGCAGCTCCGGCAGCGAGCGGAGGATCTCGATCAGCCGCTGCACCACGTCGTCGATCCAGCCGCCGAAGTAGCCGGCGATGCCGCCGAAGAACAGGCCGAGAACGATGCTGACGGACACGCCGATCAGGCCGACGGTGATGGACACCCGGCCGCCGTAGATGATCCGCGACAGCATGTCGCGGCCGAGGCGGTCGGTGCCGAAGAGGAACAAGGTGCCGCCTTCCGCCGCGCAAAACAGATGGCGGCGCGATCCGACCAGGCCGAGCCAGGTATAGGGATCGCCCTTGCAGAAGAAGCGGATCCGCTGCACGTCGGTGCGATCGACGGTGTACTCGCGCTTCAGCGTGTCCATGTTCAGCCGATAGACCAGCCCGTAGACGAAGGGGCCGACCGGTTGCCCCTCGTGAAACAGCCGGACCCGCTGCGGCGGCGCGTAGATGAAGTTGGTGTGACGGGCGTTCAGGCCGTAGGGGGCGAGAAACTCGCAGAACAGGATCGAGACGTAGAAGAAGGTGAGGATGGCCGCGGAGATGACGGCCAGCCGGTGGCGGCGAAACTTCCACCAGGTCATCTTCCACGCCGGCGCCATGTAATAGCGCTCTTTCTCCGGCGTCAGCCGCTCGCTTTCCTCGACGACGAACGGCCGCGGATCGACGATGTGGGGGATGGTCTCGGCCGCGCTGTCGCCGCTCATCGGTCGGTGGTTCCTTCCAGGCGGATCCGCGGATCGAGGACGGCGAGCAGGATGTCGGACAGGAACATGCCGACCACCGTCAGCACGGCGAGAAACATGAGGAACGAGCCGGCGAGGTACATGTCCTGACTTTGCAGGGCGCGCAGCAGCATCGGCCCCGTCGTCTGCAGCGACATCACCGCCGAGACGATGACCGAGCCGGACACGACGCTGGGCAGGAGGTTGCCGATATCGGCGACGAAGGGGTTGAGCGCCATCCGCAGCGGATACTTGCGCAACAGGCGGCCGGGCGGCAGCCCCTTGGCGCGGCCGGTGACCACGTACTGCTTCTGCAGCTCGTCCAGCAGGTTCGCCCGCAGGCGGCGGATCATGCCGGCGGTGCCGCCGGTGCCGATCACCAGCACCGGCACCCACAGGTGCTGCAGCACCGAGCCCATCTTCGCCAGTGACCACGGCTGATCGATGAACTCGGGCGCCATCAGCGTCCCGATGGAGGTGCCGAACCAGACGTTGGCCAGGTACATCAGAATGAGGGCGAGGAGGAAGTTGGGGGTCGCGAGGCCGAGCAGGCCGAGGAAGGTGAGGCCGTGGTCGGTCCAGCTGTACTGGCGGGTGGCCGAGAGGACGCCGATGGGAAACGACACCGCGTAGACGAAGATGATGGTGGCGACGTTGAGGATGACGGTGAGCCACAGGCGATCGCCGACGAGCTCGGAGACCGGCTTGCCGTACTCGAAGGAGTAGCCCAGATCGCCTTGCAGCAGGCCGGCCAGCCAGTGGCCGTACTGGACGATCATCGGCTGATCGAGCCCGTACTCGGCCCGCAGATAGGCGATCTTCTCCTGCGCCGTCTTCTCCCCCTGGCTCGCCAGTTCGGCGAGATAGGTGGACAGGTAGTCCCCCGGCGGCAGCTGGATGATGATGAAGACAAGCGCGCTGATGACGAGCAGCGTCAGCAGCATCGTCAGCAGTCTACGGGCCAGGTAGCTGAGCATCTTTTTTCTCGGCGGTTGGCTGGAGCGGCGCGGGGACATCGAACCAGAAGGTGTCCGGCTGATAGACGCCGAAGAAGGAGCCGGGCTCCCAGTTGTAGATGCCTTGCGCCGGCACGTTGCGGAGCTGGCTGTTGACGACCACGGGCTGCGGCACCCCGCGGACGGTGCCGATGCTGAACGCCTGCTCGGCGCGGATGGTGAGCATGCGCTGCCAGATTTCGCGCTGGCGGTCCACGTCGGCGGTGGTGACCCAGGCGGCGTTCAGGTCGAGGAGGTCGCGTGCCGGCACCAGATCCACCGGCTCGCCGGTGCGGCCGTTGGTCTCGTAATAGAGACCCCACTTCGGCCAGCACAGCTGTTGCTGGCTGGTCGGCGCCAGTTCCTGGGGCGACAGCTGCGGCGTCGGCAGTCCGTTCTCCAGGCCGGTCCATGCCGAGAGGATGGCATCGCCGGAGAACACCCGGTTGCGCATCAGTTCCCGCTGTTCCGGCTTGATCAGCAACTGGATGCCGATCTCCTGCCAGGTGTCGCGGATCAACTGCAGGATCGCCACCTGCGTCGGGTCCTCGCCGGCGGTTTCGGCGACGAGGGTGAGCGGCTGGCCGTCGGCAAGGGTGCGGGTGCCACTGCCGCGTCGGCCGAGACCCATTTCGTCGAGGAGCCGGCTGGCGGCGGCTAGGTCGTAGCCGGCGAAGGCGGTGGAGAACAGCGGCTCGTAGAGCGGACTGTCCGGCAGCACCGTATCGTTGCCCTCCTGCGCCAGCCCGTAATAGACCACCTCGTTGATCTCGTGCCGGTCGATGGCCAGCGACAGCGCCCGGCGGAAGCGAACGTCACGCAGCACCGTCCGCCAGACCGGGTCCGTGGCGTTGAGGTTGGGATAGAGGGCGAGCGCCGAGCCTTGCGCCGATTTCCAGAGGCGAACGGTGAACGGGTGGCGGGCTTCTCCCTGCTTGAGCACGGTGTAGTTCTCGAACGACAGGTTGCGGGCCTGCAGATCCGCATCGCCGGCGGCGGTCTTCGCCGGGATCAGCCCGGCGCCGACGATCATCATCGCCACCTCGTCGATGTAGGGAAGCTGTCGGCCGGCGGTGTCGATGCGGTGGAAGTAGGGATTGCGGGCGAACAGAAAGCGGGTCGACGGTGGCGTCGTCGCCAGCACCCACGGCTCCAGGCTCGGCAGTTCGGGGTTGTCGTTGCGGTAGGGGGAGCCCTTCTGGTTGAACAGGGACGTCCAGTTGCGGCCGTTCGCCTCCTTGACCTTCGCCTTCAAGGTGTCCTTGTCGGTGTAGGCGGGGTGAAAAGCCTTCAGGTAGTGGGCCGGGAGGAAGATGTATTCCGGCCGGGAGCCGGCCAGGGCTGGCAGGAAAAACGGATTGGGCTTGCTCCAGGCGTAGCGGACGGTGGTGGCGTCGGGAAAGCTGACCTGCGGCCGTTCGCCGTCCACCAGCAGATACCGCTCGGGTCCGCCCGGACTGAGATCCGCGTTATTGGCCACGTCCTCCCACCAGAAGCGGAAGTCTTCGCTGGTGAACGGCGCTCCATCCGACCAGCGATGTCCCGGGCGCAGGCGGAGGGTAAAGACGCGGCCCTCCTCGATCTGGACGGAGGCGAGGATGTCGGGGGCGATGGTCCAGTCGGCGGTGTAGCCCACCAGCCGGGAATAGCCGTAGACGACCATCATCCGGGTGTCCTTCGGCTGGCTCATCAGCAACCGCAGGGTGCCGCCGTGGACGCCGTTGCTGCCGCCGGCGGCGGCGGGATCGATGATGCGGGGCGCCTGCGGCAGGCGTTGGGCCACCGGCGGCAGGCGGCCCTCGGCCACGGCGCGGGCGAGGGCCGGCGTCTCGATGAAGTCGGCGGCGGCAGGCGTCCAGACGAGGACGGTGGCGAAGGCGCTGGCGATTGCCGCGACGGTGAAGACCGCGGGGACCGGAAGGCGGGCGATCATCGGCCGCCTTCCGCCGCCATCGGCCGCAGATCGGCGCGCGCGCGCACCCGATGGCCTTCGCCCAGATCGATCATCTCCATCGCCGCGTCGCCCGTGTCGTCGAACGGCGGCGGCCAAGCGGCCGGATCCGAGGCCCGGCCGCCCAGCAGGCGGACGAAGTCCAGCTTGCGGTCGGGATCGGGAAACGGCACCGCGGCTAGCAGCGCCTGGGTGTAGGGGTGGACCGGCCGCCGGAACAACGCCTCGCGGGGGGCCTCCTCGACGATGCGGCCGGCGCACATGACGAGGATGCGGTCGGCCATGTAGTCGACCACGGCGAGGTTGTGGGAGATGAACAGGTAGGTCAGGCCCAGTTCGCTCTGTAACGCTTTCAGCAGGTTGAGGATCTGTGCCTGCACCGAGACGTCGAGGGCGGACACCGGCTCGTCGCAGATGATCAGCTCCGGCCGCAGCGCCAGCGCGCGGGCGATGCCGATCCGCTGCCGCTGGCCACCGGAAAAGCTATGGGGGTGGCGGCTGAGGAAGCGCGGATCGAGACCGACTCGCTGCATCAGTTCGGCGACCAGCTGGCGGCGGAAGGCGCCGTCACCGACGTCGTGGACGATCATCGGCTCCGAGAGGATATCGAAGACGGTCATCCGCGGATTGAGCGAGCTGTGCGGGTCCTGGAAGATGTACTGGATCTTCCGCCGGTAGGGGAACATGGCGCGGGGATTGAGGGCGAGCAGGTCCACGGTCCTGCCGTCGTGGTAGAGGACGCTGCCCCGATCCGGTTCGATCCCCCGCAACATGATCTTGCTGACCGTCGACTTGCCGCAGCCGCTCTCGCCGACGAGGCCGACGCACTCGCCGCGATGGATGGTAAAGCTGACCCGATCGACGGCGGTGAAGCGGGTGGCCGGTCCGCCGCCGAACAGGCCGCGCCCCTTGCGCGAGGTGAAGGTCTTGGCCAGGTCGACTACCTGGATCAGCGGTTTTCCCTTGTCGGCTTGGCGGTCGCCGGCGGCACCCGGGGCTGCCTTCAGCAGATGTCCCTCGAACCGGTTGATCTCGCGCAGCGGCTTCAGCCGCTCGCCGGGGCGCATGTTGAAGTGGGGGACGGCGCCGAGGAGGCCGCGCAGGTACGGGTGTTGCGGCCGGCGGAAGATGTCGTTGACGCCGCCGCTCTCGACGGCTCGGCCCCGGTACATCACCACCACCTCGTCGGCGACGTTGGCGACGACGCCGAGATCGTGGGTGATGAGCAGCAACGCCATCCCCAGCTCGCGGCGGAGCTCGCCGATCAGCCCCAGAATCTGCGCCTGGATGGTGACGTCGAGGGCGGTGGACGGTTCGTCGGCGATGAGGAGCGCCGGTCGGCAAATCAGCGCCATGGCGATCATCGCCCGCTGGCGCAATCCCCCCGACAGCTCGAACGGATAGGTGTTGAAGGCGCGCGGCGGGTCGTCGAAGCCGACCAGCCGCAGCATGTCCAGCGTCCGCTGCTTGCCCGCCGCCCGGTCCAACGCGGTGTGCAGGAAGAGGGCTTCGCTCACCTGGTCGCCGATGGTGTGCAGAGGCGACAGCGAGGTCATCGGCTCCTGAAAGATGATCGCCACCTGTTGGCCGCGGATCGACCGATAGGCCGCGCTGTCCGGCGGCAGCGTGGTGAGATCGATGGTCTCGCCGCCGGCCGGATCGGCCAGGTGGATGGACCCGGCGAGGATGCGGCCGTTGCGCGGTAGGATGCCGAGGATGGTCTGGGCGGTCACCGACTTGCCGGAGCCGGATTCGCCGACGATGGCCACCGCGCTGCCTTTACGGACGCGGAAAGACAGATCGTCGACCGCCCGCACCATTTCGTTCCGCTCGAGGAAGCCGACCGCCAGGCCCTGGACGGCGAGCAGGTCGGTCATGACCCGGCGACCTCGCGCTCGGACATCGCCGGCCGGGAAGCCGGCAAGTCGGGAACGGCCGGGTCGGGCGCAGTCGGCTCTGGAACGGCCCAATCCGGGACGGCAATGCCGAGGGCACGCAGGTTGCCTCGCGTCGGCGCGTCCAAGGGCAGATGCCGGCGGGTGGCCACCGCTGTCGCGCGGCGGACGATGTCGGTGAAGCCGTCGAGGCGGGAATCGAAGCTGACGCGATCGTCGCCGGCGAGGCGGAGGGTCATCCAGCCGCCACCGCCGTCGAAGCGGGTCGAATGGTAGGTGAGCCGCAGGCTGCGCAGGCGCTCCCAGGCGATCGTCCGCCGCTGACGCCACGCCCCCGTCGTCCGAACGCCGTCGTTGTCCGTCTCCACCGATGCGAAGAAGCGACCGAGACCGGTTGCCCCATAGCAGACGAACAGCGCCACCAGGGCGATGAACAGCGCCGTCAGCCATCCGCCCAGCGGCAGCGCGACAAGCGGCCCCGTCGCCAGCGCGGTGCCGACGCCGGCCCGGGCGAGATCGGCGACGCCCGCTCGCGGCGGATAGCGATGCACGGTCATGGCCAGAAGGCCTCGGCGGCCGGAAGCCACCTCGCCGCCGGATGGCCGCGGGTGCGGGCGATCAGCTCGTCGATGAAGCGCCACGCCTCTTCGTCATGGAAGGCGTGGTGGGTCATCACCCCCGTCGCCTCATCGGCGTCGGCGTGTCCCTGCCGCCGCGCCCGCAAATGGCCGGCCAGCTGGCCGATCGCCGCATCCTCGCCGGCGAACCGCCGGCTCTGCCAGTTCATGATGTCCACGTGCACGTTGACCTGGCGCACGCCGGGGGCGGCCTCGACCGCCGGTCGCGCACCGAGGGCGGAGAGACCGGAGAGACCGGCCGCGGGCAACGCCGGCGGCAGGTCGGCGGCGAGCCGGTTCCAGGGCGCCACCAGCACCGGCAGCGTGCGCGGGAAGCGGGCGAGGCGCTGCCAGCCGGCGGCGAGTTCGGCGAGGCGGACGGCGAGCGTCCGTTCCGGGCCGTACTCGTTCTGCCGGTCGTCGGCGCCGGCATGGTTGGTGTGGGCGAAGCCGTGCTGGAGGGCGGTCGCGGTCGGCACCCGCGTCAGTTGCTCCGCAAGGTCGTCGTCGGCATCGCGGGGAATGATGGCCAGCGCGACCGGGGTGTCCGTCGCCGACGAGAGCGCCAGCACCCGCTCCACCTGCGGCGTCAGTCGGACGGCGTCATCGTCCCGCCACCACAGCGTCGCCCGTTGCCCGGCCTCGGCCCAGGCATCGAGTTCCCGATCAAGAGCCTCCCAGCTCGTCATGTTGCCGTCCATGCCGCGCCTTTCGTTGGATCCGTGCCGCGATCAGCCGCGCGGTCGTCTGGGCGCCGGTCGTATTGATAGTAATTGACGATGGAGCGACAGCGGCAGTGTCGTCAACCGCTTCGGCAAGTCGTGACGGTGAAAGAGTTTCGGCCGGCAGCAGGGTTAGCACGCCTTTGTCGGCCAGCCGGCGGGCACGGAACGTCTGCTCGGTCTCGTTGCCGGCGGCGAACGGTACGACAATGGCCGGAACGCCGGCGGCGAGGATGTCCATGATCGTGTTGTAGCCGCCCTGGGAGATGGAGAGCGCCGCGCCCGCCAGCATCCGCGGCAGATCGTCGCGCCAGCGTTCGACGATCACCCCGTCGGGCGGGTCCCAGGCCAGGCGCTCGTAATCGGCGTCGGGAAGATTGGGGCCGGTGATCAGCCGCCAGATGCGGTCTTTATGGCGGGTGAGGGCGCGCGCCTCCCGCGCCGCTTGCAGGAGAGGCAGGCCGACGGCGCCGCCGCCGACGCTGACGATCACCTCGTCGCGGCCCTCGGAGGATTGGGCCAGGGAGGCCGCCCCCGTGGTCGCCGTCGCGCCGTTGCCGCGGGAGTCGACCACATAGCCGGTGTAGACCAGCCGGTCGGCGATGGCGGCAGCCTGCGGAAAGGTGGCCTCCAGCCCGAACAACTGCGGGTCGCCATGGACGAGGATGCAGTCGAACCAGCGGTCGGCCAGGCGCACGATCTTCTCGGCCTTGTCGGGAGCGGAGCGTCGCACCAGCGCGTCGCGCACCGAGGAGACGATGGTCGGCCGCGGCCGCGCCGTGCGCGCCGCCTCCAGCAGCGGCAGCAACTCGAAGCGGAACTGCAGGCGGCCGAAGGGAAACATCTCCAGCAACAGCACTTGCGGCCGGAAGGCCCGGAATTCGGTCAGCAGGCGCTCGACCCGCCGGTCCCGCCAGGCGTCGTCGATGGGCCGGCCGTCTTCGTCGAGGAGCACCTTGAAGGTCTCATCGGCGGCGCGGACGCTGGGCAGCAGGATGCGGGCGCAATCGGCGAAGTCGACGCCGGGCACCTCCGGGCCGCCGAGGGCGACCGCCACGTCGAGCCCCTCCTCGACCAGGGCGCGGACGATCAGCGAGGCCCGCTTCAGGTGGCCGACGCCGAGCAGATGCTGAACGTAGAACATCACCCGTCGCGACATGACAGGGTCCTCCCGGGGGTAGGCAGGGGCGCAAGCAGGTGGCGGGCCGCCTGGCGGCCGCCCGCCGAGGGCCGCCGATCGTCCGTCGCTTTCATGGGAGCGTAGAAGGCGATGTGCATGTCGCCCAGGACTGTGCGGTTTGCCGGAAGCGGCTGACCAACGTCTGAAGACCGCGCTGGTGGGAGAATACGCTCTCGACGCGATGCAGGCCAGCGGCGCCGAGACGGTGGCGGAGATCGGGGTCGCGGATCAGGCGGGTGAGCGCGGTCGCCAGCGCCGGTGCGTCGTCGGGCGCGACGAGGACGCCGGTCGCCCCGTCCTCGATCAGTTCGGGGATCGCCGAGACGCGGGTGGCCAGGCAGGGCAGGCGCTGGCTTTGGGCTTCGAGGAGGACGTTCGGCAGGCCGTCGCGGTCGCCGTCGGCGGCGATGCGACAGGCGAGGACGAACAGGTCGGCGGCGCGGTAGTGGGCGAGGACCCGGTCCTGCGGCTGCGGGCCGAGCCAGTCGATGCGGTCGGCGAGGCCAAGGGTGCGGGCGAGCCGGGCGAGATCGCGGCCGAGGGGGCCACCGCCGATGTGGCACAGGTGCCAGGCGAGATGGGGCGGTAGGCGGGCGAGGGCGTGGAGGAGCACGTCGAAGCCCTTCTTCTCGACCGTCCGCCCGACGGAGAGGATGCGAATCGGATCGGAGGCCTCGCTGCCGTCGCGGGGTGGCCGGCGGGGTTCTGGGGGTGGCGGAAAGCGATCCAGATCGAGGCCGTGGTAGACGAGGCTGACCCGCTGCCCGTTCGGGGCGAGGACGGCCGGGGCGAGGGCGGCCAGATGCTCGGCGTTGGTGCGGGTGCAGGTGACCAGCCACTGCACGTCGGCCAGCTTGTCGCGCTTCTCCCAGTCGGGCGTCGTCCAGATGTCCTTGGCGTGCGCCGAGGCGCTCCACGGCAGTTGCAGCAGGTGCGCGGTGTAACGAGTCACCGACGACGGCGTGTGCAGGAAATGGGCGTGCAGCCAGCCGATGTCGCCCGGAAGCTCGGCGGCGAGGACGAGCGCCTGGCCGAAGCGACGGAACCGGTTGCGGCTCCGGTCGCGGCGGAGATCCCGGAGCCAGAGGCGGCGGGCGGCCCGGTAGGCGGGCCAGCGGCGGACCTTCCGCCAGGCGGCGATCACCCGCCGTGGCTGTCGGTGCAGATATTCCGGCAGATAGACGACCGGGGCGCGGATCTGCCGATGGATGGGATGGATCGCCGGATCGGTCGGATCGCGCAGGGAGAAGATGCGCAGATCGATGCCGTGATCCTCCAGCCCCTTGATTTCCTGGGCGATGAACGTCTCGGAGAGACGGGGGTAGCCCTTGAGGACGCAGGCGATTGCCGGGCGCGGCGGCCCGCCCCGGCTCAGAGCGCCCACGCGGCGTCCCGGCAGTCGTCCCGCGCCAGCAGGTCGTCCACCGCGTCGCGGATCACCTCGAGCCCGTCGAGGAGCCCGGGAATGGCCACCGCCGATGGCCGCGGCTGCGCCGGCAGGGCGTGGAGGGCGGCCGCCATCGGGGCAGGATCGCCATCCGCCCCCGGTATCAGCATGCGCACCAAGCCAAGCGCCTCGGCGCGCTCGCTGCGGATCAACTGCTCCAGTCGCGGCTCGCGCCTGGGGACGATGATGGCGGGCTTATCGAACGAGAGGATCTCGCAAAACGTATTGTAGCCGCCCATGGCGACGACGCCGGCGGCATCGGCCAGCAGCGCTTCCAGGTTGGCGTCGAAGGTAATCGCCTCGACCCGGGGCAGGCGGCCGACCCGCGCCATGAACTCGGCCTGCCGCGCCGAATGCATGAACGGACCGAGGACGAGCAGGGCGGTCAGCGGGATGGTGGGATCGCTCTCGTAGGCGGACAGCACCCAGTCGATCAGCTCGGCCCCGTCGCCGCCGCCGCCGGTCGTCACCAGGATGTAAGGCCGGCCGTCGAGGGCGGGACTGCCACAGCGCAGCCCGGCGCCGACCGTCCGCCGCAGATAGCCGGTATAGTGGACCTTGTCGCGGCTCTTTGCCGGCAGGTCGATCCCCTCCAGGGCGTTGCAGATGCTGGGCAGCCCATAGACCCAGATATGATCGTAGAGATCGGTCAGCGCTGGGCCGACATTCTTGCGCTGCCACTCTTCGGCCAGTTGGGCCGGTTCGTCGAGGACGTCGCGCAGGCCGAGAATGAGGGGCACTCCCTGGCACTTCAGCATTGCCAGCGTGTCTTTCACCTCGCCGCGCAGACCGAGCGGCTCCTTGTCGACGAGGAACAGGTCCGGGGCGAATGCTTCCGCCGTATGGCGGATGATCTTGCCGCGGATCGCGATCAGGTCGCGCAATCCGATATCCAGGCTGAGCGGCATGTAATCGCCGTCGCGCAGCTTGATGACGCCCGGAATGCGCACGAAGTCGACACGGTTGCAAAAACTGAAGGAGCCGATGATCGGCGAACCGGTTAAGATCAGCACCTGCAGATTGGGCCGGTCGGCGACCAGGGCATGGGCGATCGTTCGGCACCGGCGCAGATGTCCGAGGCCGAAGCTGTCATGGCTGTAGATCAGCAGTCGATGCTGCGCCCTTCGCCGACGCATCCGTTTCCCCTGTGTGCACCGGTCTTGCCGGAGTTCACGCAACAGCAATAGCGAAGGCTCTCGGAAAAGCCTAGCGCTTTCGCGCAAACGACTTAGGATGTCGATGCCGCAAGGAAGCCCCAGGTCTTGCCGCCAGCCTGCTTCAGCCGCGACAACCGCCCGGTGCGAACATAATGGAAAACTCTATTTTTCGCTTCATTATGCGCTATAGCTGGAAGCAGCAGGTGCTGTTGCTTGTCCTGACCATAGCTTCATTTCCATTTCTTTATGCCTCGCTTGAGTTACCTAAGACGATCGTCAACAAGGCGATTCAGGGAAGTGATTTCCCGAAGACCATCTACGGCATAACGTTTGATCAATTCCACTACTTGTTTACCCTTTGTGGCATCTTTCTTCTGCTTGTTGCCATCAACGGCGGATTCAAATACGTCATCAACGTTTATAAGGGACTGGTCGGCGAGCGCATGTTGCGCCGGTTCCGCTATCAGTTGTTCACCCACACCCTGCGTTTTCCGATCCCGCACTTCCGGCGAACATCGCAAGGCGAATTGATCGCCATGATCACCGCCGAGGTGGAACCGTTGGGTGGTTTCATTGGTGACGCGGTGGCGTTGCCGGCCTTTCAGGGCGGGACCCTGCTGACCATCATCGTCTTCATGTTCGTCCAGGACTGGGTGCTGGGGACCGCCGCCGTTGCCCTCTATCCGCTTCAGGTCTACTTCATTCCCAAGTTGCAGCGGCAGGTCAACCAGTTGGCCAAGGAGCGGGTCCGCACCGTACGTCGCCTTTCGCAGCGGATCGGCGAAGCTGTGACCGGCATCGGCGAGATACATGGAAATGATACATCCGAGTTTCACCGCGCGGACTTTGCTCGCTGGGTCGGAAAGATTTTCGATATCCGATTTATAATCTATCGGAAGAAATTCTTTATCAAGTTCCTTAATAATTTCATCGCCCAGTTAACGCCGTTTTTCTTCTTTTCGATCGGTGGTTACCTGGTCATCAAGGGACAGCTATCCTTTGGCGCGCTGGTCGCCGTCCTCTCCGCCTATAAGGACCTATCCTCGCCGTGGAAGGAACTCCTCGACTGGTATCAGTTGAAGGAGGACTCCCGGGTCAAGTACGACCAGTTGTTCGAGCAATTCATTCCCGCCGGCCTGTTGGACGAGACATTGCAAAAGGTCCCCGACGGTCCGGTGCCCCATCTCAGCGGTCGCGTCGTCGCCCAGGCGCTCACCCTCGACGATGAGGGCGGACTGAGGCTGGTGGATCGAATCTCGTTCGAATTCGAGCTGGACGAGAAGGTGGCCCTGGTCGGCCCCGGCGGCTCCGGCACCGATGACGTTGCCCGCATGCTGGCCCGGCTGGTGCTGCCGACCGGCGGCAGCATTCGCATCGGCGACGACCAGCTGGCGACGTTGCCCGAGGCGGTGACCGGGCGCCGCATCGCCTTCGTCGGCGAGGATGTTGCCCTGATCTCCGGCAGCATCCGCGACAACCTGTACTACCCGCTGCGCCGGCAGCCGCTGCACCTGCCGCCCTATGAGGGGCGGGCCGCCATCTTGCAGAAGCAGCGGCTGTTGGAGGCGTCGCGCAGCGGCAACACCCTTTCCGATACGCGCGCCGACTGGATCGACTGGGGTGACGCCGGCGCCGAAGGGCAGGACGAACTGAAGCAACTGGCCATCCGGGCGCTGGCGATCGTCGATCTGGAAAGCGACATGTTCGCCCTTGGCCTTCGGCAAAGTATTGATCCGAAACGCAATCCCCGCATCGCCACCGCCTGCCTGGTGGCCCGCGAGCGGCTGAGGGAACGCCTCGCCGATCGCAACTACAAGGGACTCGTCGAGACCTTTGACCCTAGCCGCTACAACTCCAACATGTCGCTGGCCGAAAATCTCCTGTTCGGCACCCCGATCGGACCGACGTTCGATCCCGAGCACATCGCCGAGAACGCCTACATGCGATCGGTCCTCGATCGCCTGGAGCTGACCGAGAACTTGACCCGCATCGGCTACGACGCGGCGAAGGTGATGATCGACCTGATGCAGGGACTGGCGCCCGACAACGACTTTTTCGAGCGGTTCAGCTTCATCAGCGCCGAGGCCTTGCCGGAGCTGCAAGCGGCGATGCGGCGCGTCGACCCGGATCACCTGGATCAGGCCGACGCCGCCGACCGGGCACGGTTGCTGGCGCTGCCGTTCAAGCTGGTGCCGAGCCGCCACCGCCTCGGTTTGCTGGATGCGGCCTGGACGGAGCGGTTGCTGGCGGCGCGGCGGGCGTTCGCCGCCGATCTGCCGGCGGATTTGGCGAAAGACATCGCCTTCTTTGATCCCACCGCCTACAACGCGCCGGCCTCGGTGCAGGACAACATCCTGTTCGGCAAGATCGATGCGGGGCGGCCGTTCGCCCAGCGGAAGATCGGCGCGCTGATCACCGAGGTGATCGAGGAACTCGGCCTGCGCCAGGCGATCGCCAATCTCGGCCTCGATTTCGATGTCGGGATCGGCGGCAGCCGGCTTTCGGCGACGCAGCGGCAGAAGATCGCCGTCGCCCGGGCGCTTCTGAAGCGGCCGGACCTGCTGATCCTCGATCGGGCCCTCGCCGCCCTCGATCCGATGACCCAGCCGGCGGTGCTCAACAAGGTGCTGGGGGCGGTCCCGGGTGGAGTGGTGTGCGTGATGAACTCGAGCGAAAACAGCGAGTCGTTCGACAGGATGATCGTCATGGAGAACGGACGTATCGCCGAGCAGGGCCTGGTCAAGGACTTGCGTGAGGCGAGAGGGACGGTGGTCGCCGCCGATACCGCGGCTTAGAGTGAGGGAGACATCCGGTGGACTACGGACCGACCGTGGCTTTACTGCGTCGAATGCCGATGCTGGCCGGTATGGATGCCCGAGCTTTGAAGATGCTGGCGTTTTCGGCAACCCATCTGCTGCTGGAGGACGGCGAGATCCTGTGCTCGGAGGGTGAGGCGGCAGATGGCGTCTACATCATCGACGAAGGGACGGTGGAGGTCTACGTAGAGCGGGAGGGAGCTTCCTCACCCATCGCCCAGGTCGGTCGTCACGGTCTGGTGGGCGAACTCGCCGTCATCCTCAATCAGCCGCGCGCGGCCTCGGTGAAGGCCCTCGGGCCGGTCAAGGTGCTGCGCTTCGATGCAGATGTTTTCTTGCAACTGATCACCTCGCATCCGGACGCCGCCCTCGGTGTCATCCGCACCCTCGGCGAACGGTTGACGCAGATGATCCAGCAATACGAGGAGCTTGCCGGCAAGTTGGCCGAGCGCATCGGCGCCCGCTGAGACGGCGGGGCGCCGTCGGACGATCGTCGGACGATCGTCCGACGACCGTCCGCCGACGGGCTACACCGGCGACCGCCGTTGACCCTGCCTCGCCGCCCTAGCCGCCCGATGCCGTTGAGCGGTGGCCAGTGTGCTCCATACGTCCAGGTAGAGATCGTGGCGCCAGTGCTCTCCGACCGATGACTTGAAGTTGTCGGCGGTCATCGTCCGCAGCGCCAAGGCGATCGCCTGGGCGACCTCGTCGCGCGACAATGGCGCCCGGAAACGATAGTCGGCCGCCAGCGTCTCGGCGACTGCCGCGGCCGGGAAGACGGCTTCGATATCGCCCTTGAAGCGGGCCCGGACAAGGAGAAGCGAAGGATCGTCGCGATGGGCAACAATCGACAGGAAAGCGTTGTTAAGAAATATCCACATAGTTCCATGCCTGATAGCGATATCGCCAGCCAAAGGAAGGCGCTGTCGGAGCGGTTACCGTCTCGCTGATCTCGGTACCATATCACAAATTTTGCTGGGATTAGGCGGTTTGCCGATTGCTCGTCAGCGGCGCTCGAAAAGGGCGGTGATACCGAGGCCGCCGGCGATGCCCAGCATCGCCAGCCCGTAGCGCGGCGTGTGTGCTCCCGCCGCTGGCGTGCGCACCATCTCGCTGAACAGCCGGCAGACGAGGACGGCGCCGGAGGCCCCGTAGGCGTGGCCGAGGGCGATGGCGCCGCCGCCCACGTTCACCCGCTCCTCGGGGATCGCCAGCGCGTCGAGACAGGCCAGCACCTGGGCGGCAAACGCCTCGTTGAACTCGACCAGATCGATGTCGCGCATCGACAGGTCCGGCTGGCGGGCGAAGAGGGTGCGGGTCGAGGCGATCGGACCGGTGCCGAGGAGGTTGGGATCGACCCCGCGGGCGGCCGCGTCGACGAACGCCAGCGATCTCCCTGCGCTACCCACGGCGCGCGCCCGCCGCTCGCTCATTACCACACATAACGCAGCGCCGTCGTTGACCGGGCAGGCGTTGCCGGCGGTCACCGTGCCGCCGTCGACGAAGGCGGCCGGCAGCGCCGCCAGTTTGGCGAGATCGGTCGCCGCGCGCGGACATTCGTCCACCTCCACGGGTCGTTCGTCGCCGGCGTCGATGGGGACGATCTCGGCGGCGAAGCGGCCACTCGCCTGCGAGGCGATCGCCTTGCGATGACTGGCAAGCGCGAAGCGGTCCTGCCGCTCGCGGGAGATGGCGAACGCACGGGCGACGTTTTCCGCCGCCACCCCCATCTCCGGATCGCCGATGGCCTCGGGCGAGAAGCGGGCGCGGTCGTAGAGGCGGGGCCGGCCGTAAAGGCTCGCCGGCCGCTCCAGCCGCCAGGGCGCGGTGCTGGCGCTCTCGGCGCCGCCGGCCACATAGACCTCGCCGGCGCCCGCCTCCACCAGCCGGCAGGCGAGGGTGATCGCCTCCAGCCCGGAGCCGCACTGACGATCGACGGTCACCCCCGGCACCTCTACGGCCAAGCCGGCGGCGAGCAGCGCCAACCGGGCCGGATTGCCGCCGGGCCCCGCGGCGTTGCCGAGGATGACGTCGTCGATCTCGTCGGTGGTGACGCCGGCGTCGGCGAGCACCGCATGCAGCACCGGGACGACCAGGGCTTCGACGGGGAGCCGGCGGAGCGCACCGCCAAGGCGTCCGATCGGTGTCCGCCGGGCGGCGACGACGAGGGCGCCGGCGCTCATTCGGCGAGTTCCACCAGGCTGTCGGGTTTGGCGAGCAGCCGTCGGCAAAGCTCCTCGCGGGCCACCTTGCCGCTCGGCCGGAGCGGCAGCGCGTCCATGAGAAAGATGCGCTTCGGGCACTTGTAGACGGCGAGCCGGTCCCGGCAGTGGGCGAGAAGCTCCGCCTTCGTCGGCCGTCGGCCGTTCCGCAGCGCGACCACCGCCACCATCCCGTCGCCCCAATAGGCGTCGGGGAGGCCGAAGACCGCCGCTTCCGCCACCGCCTCCGCCGCACGAAGCACCGTCTCAACCTCCGCCGGATAGACGTTGAGGCCGCCGGTGACCAGCATGCCGTGGTCGCGGCCGGCCAGGTAGAGCCAGCCGTCGGTGTCCAGCCGGGCATGATCGCCCACCGTCGCCCAGCCGTCGCCGTTGGTGAGGGGGCTGCCGTCCAGGTAGGCCGTCGCCAGCATCGGGCTTCGCACCCACAGCCGGCCCGTCGCCCCGGCGGCGGCCTCCCGTCCCGTCTCGTCGCGGATGCTGACCTGGACGCCCGGCAGCGGCCGGCCCACCGCGTCGGCGGGGCAGCCGTCGTCGGCCGCACCGGCGGCGACGAAGCTGAGTTCGGATGCGCCATAGTACTCGACGATGCGCGCGCGGGGGAAAACCTGCGCCAGATCCTGGCGCAACGCCGGCTCCAGCTTGGCGCCGGCCGAGACCAGGGTGGCGACGCCGGGAAAGCGGGCGCCGGCCTCGCCGCCCGTTTGCGCCCGCGCCACCAGGGCGGCGTACATGGTGGGGGCCGCGGTCAGCCGGCGAATGGCATGGCGGGCGATGGCATCGAGGGCGGCTGTGGCATCGAAGCGGGGAAGGAGATGGACGTGGGCGCCCGCCGACAGCGCCTCGACGAGCGCGAACAGCGAGAGCGAGTGCGCCAGCGATCCCGGCACCAGCACCGCTTCCCCGGCCGCGATCGGGAACGCGTCGCGGGCGACGGCGAGGCTGGCAAGCCAGGAGCGGTGGCTGCGGATGATGGGCTTCGGCGCTGCCGTCGTTCCGGCGGTGAAGGTGATCAGGAACGGCGCTTCATCGTCGATCACGGGGAGAGTGGCGGCGAGGGGTGGTGCGTGCGCCAGGTCGGCCGGCGTGCAGGTCGGCAAGCCAGGATCGCCAAACGGCAGGTCGGTGAGCAGCAGGTCCGGCCGCACCGCCGCCAGCGCCCGCTGCCGCTCGGCGGCCGACCATTTCGGGTCGAGGATGACGGCAATGGCGCCGGCCGTCAGGATGGCGAGGAAAGCCGGTACGAATGGCGCGTTGTCACGGGTGAGGAGAGCGATCCGCGCCGGTTCGCCGTCATGGCCGCCTATGCCCGACCGCCCCGGCAGCCCCCGCGCCATCCGTGACGCACGGGCGATCAGGGTGCCATAGTCGAAACCGGTGGCCCCGACTGCCAGGGCTAGTGTCAGCGCCGGGCGGCGGGGATCGGCTGCCGCGACGGCGGCGATCTCATCCGTGACCGGCATGGCCGGGGCGGATGACCGGATAGGCCCGCTTGATGGTGACGCAGATCATGGCGGCGACGGCGGCCTTGATGGCATCGCCCGGCAGAAAGGCGGCCGAGCCGGTGATCGCCTGCACCAGGCTGAGGTTGGCGGCGACGGCGAGCCACGGAACGCCGATCGCGTAGATGATGCCAACGCCGCCGGCGAGGATGCTGGCCAGCGCGGTGACGAAGCCGAGCCGGTCCCAGCGGCGCTCGATCAGCCAGCCGATGGTGAAGGCGGCGATGGGAAACGCCAGCACGAAGCCGCCGGACGGCCCGAAAAAGATGCCGAGGCCGCCGCGCCCGCCCGCCAGCACCGGCAGCCCGATGGCGACCAGCAGCACAAAGACGAGGACGGCGAGGCCGCCGCGCTTGGCGCCGAGAATGGCGCCGGAGAGCATCACCCCCAGGGACTGGGCGGTGATCGGCACCGGGATGAACCCCACCGTCAGCGGCGGGATCAGCCCCAGGGCGGCGACGATGGCGGCGAAGAGGGCGACGTGGACGAGATCACGGGTCGACACGGGCGGTGTGTTCCTCTGTCAGGCGGCGGTTGGCGGGAGCCTAGTCGGGTGCGGCGTCAGGGTAAACGACCTTGGGGCGGCGACGCACCGATGTTGCTGCGCTCCGCGGCCTCGTCGCCGTCGTAGCAGCGGGCTTCGATCGCGTCCGCCAGTTCGTTGGCGGAGCGCAGCATGCGCACCAGCAGCGGCACGAACAGGGCCGTCAGCGAGCGTTCGAGACCGCGCGCCCGCTGCGCCTCGCGCACCTTGCCCGCTTCCTCGAAGACCAGCGGGACGAGGCGGATGGCGAGCGCGACGACCAGCGCCACCTTCGCCGGGCGGACGCCGAGCCGCCGCAACGGCTGCATGGCGCCCTCCACCGTCGCCAGCATGGCAGCCACCGGCGTCGTCAGGGAGATCAGCGTCGCCAGCAGCACCAGGATCGCGAACCGCAGGCCGGCGACCACCCCTTGCTGCCAGTTGCCGAGGAGCCCATGCACGAGGACGACGGCGAGTACCAGCCACAGGGTGGGACGGATCGGTCGCAGCACCTCGGCGACGGACAGGCGGGCGAAGGCGAAGAGGGAGAGGACGACCGCCAGCAGCCCGCACAGCGGCCAGGGGTTGCCAGTGGCGACCACGGCAACGCCGGCGACGGCAAGGACGATCAGCTTCGGGGCCGGCGGGATGGCATGGATCGGCGAGGCGCGGTGCAGGTAGAGGCCGAGGCTCATCCGATCAGATCCAGGTAGCGGGCGATCGCCGTTCCGGGCGCGTCGTCGGCGACGAGGCGGCCGCGATCAAAGACGAGCACCCGGTCGAAGCCCTCGATCAGCGAGAAATCATGGGTGATGACGATGGCCGTCTGCGCCAGCTCGGCGATGACGCGGCCGATGCGCCGGGCGTTGCGCAGATCGAGCAGCGTCGTCGGCTCGTCGAAGACGATGTAGCGGGGCTCCATGACGACGACGGCGGCGATGGCCAGCAACTGCTTCTCGCCGCCCGACAGCAGATGCGCCGAGCGATGGCGCAGGCGGGCGAGATCGTAGTGTTCGAGCGCCGCCTCGCTGCGGGCGGTGATCTCCGCCGCCGGCAGCTTCAGGTTGCGCAGGCCGAAGGTGAGGTCTTCTTCCACCGTCGGCAGGACGATCTGGTGATCCGGGTTCTGAAAGACGAAGCCGACGAGCCGGCGGACGGCCTTGCCGTCGGTCCGCGTATCGAGCCCGTCGACGCGGACGCTGCCGTCGCTGGGGACGATCAGGCCGTTGAGCAGGCGGGCGAAGGTGCTCTTGCCGGAGCCGTTGGCGCCGATGACGGCGATGCGGCGCTCGCTCAGGGTCAGATCGATCTCGGCGAGGATCGGCGCGTCCGTGTCGGCAAAGCGGTGGCCGACCTGGGTCAGCTCGATCATCGGGACGACGGAAACGGCAGGAGGGGAGGGAACTGCATCGCCGCTCGTTTACGCGGTTTCGGCGGCCGGGAAAAGCCGTCCGGGTGCGCGGCCGGTAAACGGCGGCGAACGAGGGCGAACAAGGGCGCTGGAGCCCGATGGCGGGACTGGGCTATGCTGCCCGCGTCGGGCACCAGGCGCGCCATCGCCGGATTAGCTCAGCTGGTAGAGCGGCTGATTTGTAATCAGTAGGTCGGGGGTTCGAGTCCCTCATCCGGCACCAATAAATTCAATGGCTTAGGTGGTATGGGCTTGCAGTTTTTTGAAGGGGTGTCTTTCAATCCGTTCCGCGGCTGTTTCAATTTCATGATGGCAGCAAGAGACTCGCAACCATCATTGAAGCCTTGGTTGTGGCAAAGCAGGCATTTCTGCCGAAGCCTTAAATTCCGCACTGACGCTTGTAAATTGGGGCGAGAACGACCACGCGGATCCTCCGTCTATCTCCAGGTCGCAAGCTCCGTGATATCTGTTCTAGGGTCATCCAGAAGCTCTGGAAGCGCCAATGCCCGGTCAAGCACTTCTCTTCCAAGTCTCTTCTGCTCAGCCCGCACAATATGCTGGATTTCCGGGAACCAGTTCTCGATCGACTTAATCATTCGCTCATAGGCCTCGCAATTAAGTCTTTCTCTGTAGACACTGAAATACCAGAGCTGAAATACCTGTGCCTCAACAGGAAGTTTGCCAGTGAGCCGCGCCAGATCCTCAACGGCGATAATCAAAATATGGTCGTTACAGTCATCATCGAAGTCCTGCAAAAAAGTATCCGGATCCCTGTCAGCATGCTTAAAAAAATTTCTGTACGTTGCTGCAAGTTTGTATATTTGTTCTTCGTTTGATGAAGGATTCACCTCAACCATATGTTCAATAAAGCGGCTAAAGCCCCTTTTCTCACAAACGTTATCCAAAACCATGAAAGCGCACTGAGCAAGCGTATGTATCGATATCGAATCGCGGTTTTCAAAAAACAGTCTTATAGAGGTGACAAGTTGACGCCGAGCAGCATCCTCTTTTGTTATCATTTTATATCCTTGGATTAGCCCTACACCGGATAGTGTCTGGGCAGGGTCGGGTTGAAGGCTCCGGGCATTTATAGATCCTGCGCGTTTTCCTGGCTAAGCCTTCTGACGTAAAGCGGACATTCCCAGCTGGCTGACGGCCTCGCCCGTCATCTCATCGCCGCCGTCGAGCGCTGAACGAAGGAACATCCTATGACGGCTCTCGCCATCTCCGCCGCGGATGTCCGCGATGCCGCCCACCGCATCGCAGGCGTTGCCGTCCGCACGCCGCTTCTTGAGTTCGCGCCGCTCAACGAGCGAGCAGGCCACCGGGTGCTGGTGAAGTTTGAGGGAGCGCAGCACACGGGCTCCTTCAAGTTTCGCGGCGCCTACAACCGCCTGTCGCGCATCTCGGAGGCACAGAAGGCGGCGGGCGTGGTTGCTTGGTCGTCCGGCAATCACGCGCAGGGTGTCGCCGCGGCAGCCCGGTTGCTTGGGCTCCCGGCGACGATCGTGATGCCGGCCGACGCTCCTGCCATCAAGCTCGCCAACACGCGCGCGCTTGGTGCCGAGATCGTGCCCTATGATCGCTACACCCAGTCGCGCGAGGAGATCGCCACCGCGCTCGCCGTGGAGCGCGGCGCGGTGCTGGTGCCGTCGTTCGACGATCCGCACATCATCGCCGGCCAGGGTACCGCCGGGATCGAGATCCTCGAACAGGCTGCCGACGCCGGCGCATCGATCGGGCGCGTGCTCGTCTGCTGCGGTGGCGGCGGGCTCGTCGCCGGCATCGCCACCGCGATCAAGGATGCGGCGCCGAATATTGCGATCTACAGCGTGGAACCGCAGGCGTTCGACGACACTGCCCGCTCGCTCGCCAGCGGCCAGCGCGAGACGGTACCGGCCGACGCGCGCTCGATCTGCGACGCGCTGTTGACGCCGAGCCCCGGTGAGCTGACCTTCCCGATCAACAAGACGTTGCTGGCGGGCGGCCTCGCCGTCACCGACGATCAGGTTCGCGCAGCCATGCGCTTCGCGTTTCAGTGGATGAAGCTGGTCATCGAGCCAGGTGGCGCCGTGGCGCTCGCGGCGGCGATGGGCGGCTTAGCGCCTCAAGCCGACGGCGCAACCGTGGTGGTGGTCTCGGGCGGCAACGTCGATCCCGACGTCTATGCAGAAATTCTTTGCGCCTAGGTCATGTACTCATAAAGGGGGATTCCCCTTTATGTTGTAGTATGTTTCAAGCTTCCAAACGGTGGGAGCTTGGCGATGGCACGGTTCGACTTGACGGATCGGGAGTGGGGAATGATCCGGCGACATCTGCCGAACAAGCCGCGCGGCGTGGCGCGGGTGGACGACTGGCGGGTGGTCAACGGCATCTTCTACATCCTGCGCACCGGCTCGCCGTGGCGGGACCTGCCGGAGCGCTACGGCCCCTACACCACCGTCTACAACCGCTACAATCGCTGGGCCAAACGCGGGGTATGGCTGCGGGTGTTCGAGGCTTTGGCGGCGGCCGCGCCGGATGCGTTGCATCTGATCGATTCCTCGATCGTCCGCGCCCATCAGCACGCCGCCGGCGGAAAAAAGGGGGCCCGGATCACGCCATCGGTCGCTCCCGCGGCGGATTGACCACCAAAATCCACACCATCGTCAACGAGCATGGCCTGCCGCGCCGGCTGCTGCTGACCCCAGGCCAAGCCTCCGACAAGACAACCTTGCCCGATCTCATCGCCGGCATCGCTCTCGCCCCCGCCGTCATCGCCGACCGCGGCTACCATGCGAAGAGCCTCATCGCCCTGATCGAGGCCAACGGCGCCCGCGCCCACATCCCATCGCAAAGCAACGTCAGGGTTCGCCGCTCGGTCGATCCCAGCCTCTACCGCCACCGCAACCTTGTCGAACGCTTCTTCAACAAGCTCAAACAGTTCCGACGTATCGCCACCCGCTACGACAAACTCACCCGCAACTTCCTCGCCGCCGTCGCCCTCGCTTCCATCCGACTCTGGCTCCGACATAATGAGTCCACAACCTAGCCGCGCCGGGAGACGAGGGGCGGGCCGCTATCCGTATAAGGCCGGCGCCGCTCGCAGCCGGTGGCTGCGCGATTACCAACCCGGGTATTTCCGCCCGATCCGCCGCTCCAGTTCCGCCTCCTCCCCGGTCCGCTCCATCCCGCCGATCGGCCAGTCGCGGAACGCATAGAGATCTTCGGCCACCTCGCTGATGACCTCGCGCAGTTCCAGCGGCTCGAGCCACTCCTGGGGGATCGCCTGCACGCCGTGGATGGTGCCGAGGAGGTTGCCGGTGATCGACCCGGTCGAGTCGGAATCGCCGTCGTGGTTGACGGCGAGAACGACGCCGTCTCTGAAGTCGCGGGCGCGGAGCGCACAGTAAACGGAAATTGCCAGCGCTTCTTCGGCGACCCAGCCCTGACCCAGGAGGGCGATCGCCTCATCGGCGGGCATGGCGGAGCGGGCGAGATCCTGGGCGGCGTCGAGAGCGCGCAAGGTCTCCTCGTGGAGGGGGGTGGCACGGAGGCAGCCCTTGACCGTTGCCAGGGCTTCGGCAAGCGACGCGCCGTCGGACAGCGCCAGGACCAACACGGCGAGGGCACCCGCGGTCAATGCTCCCGTCGGATGGCCATGGGTCAGCGCCGCCAGTTGGGTGCCGAGGCGGAAGGTCTCCTCCGGGGACGGAGCAACGCGCCGAGCGTAAAGGCCCACCGGTGCCATCCGCATGACGCCGCCGCAACCCTTGCTGTCATTGTCGGCGCGCGGCGGGTCGCCGAAGCCCGTCATCGCCCGCAGGGCGGCGAGGCAGGTGTTGCCGGGGGCGCGACAGTTGTGCAGCCGGCGCTGTTGAAAAAGCCAGCCCGGTTCGCGTGTCATCTCTTGGATGCGGTCGGCACCCAGGCCTGGTTGCTCGCCCTGGGTCAGCAGCCAGCGTAGATAGGCATGCGCCGTCACCCCGGTGTCGGTGGAGGTGCCCTTGAGACGTCCGCGGACCCATGCCCGGATCAATCCCTCGGCGGTGAACAGGGTCATCTGGGTGTCGTCGGTGATCCGTCCCGGTCCGCCGTAGGCGGGCGCGTAGGCGGTGATGCCCGCGGGACCGAAGCGGCGGCGGATCTCGGAGAGGGTCATGAACTCGACCGGAGCGCCAAGGGCATCGCCGACCGCGCCGCCCAACAGGCAGCCCAGAAACCTGTCCAGAAGACGCGGTTCCGGCGGCGAGCCGGAATCGTCCTTCATGCGGGTTCTTCCCCCCTGTGCCGCCGTATTGCCGCCGCTTACTGCATCAGGCTCTCGTCGGTCTCGTGCCAACTGCACCGCTCGCTCACCAGCGGCGCGACGTCGGGATGGCCGGCTCCCTTGGCGAGTAGGGCGCCGACCCGCTCGTCCGCCCCATAGCCCGAGTGGGCGGCCAGCGGATTGGCGATCTCGCCCAAACCGAGCAGCGAGTTCACGCCGACGATGTTGATGGTCACGTTGGTGACGCTCGGGCAAAGGCGCGACTCGATGAAACGGTCGGCGAACTGATCGGGCACCGGGTAGCTCATGAGATCGTTGGGATCGGAGAAGGCGATCAGCTCCGTTTTCTCGAAAAACCGGCCCGGCTTCGTCGGGTTGGGGCCGCAATAGGCGCCGATCTGCCCCACCACCTGCTGTCCCTCACGCCCCGCTTCCAGCAGCGGTAGCTGGTTGGAGAGCATGAACACCTGGATATCCCGCTGCTTGAAATTGTCGGCGATCACCTTGAGGCGAGGATCGGGTGCCAGCGGCAGGTTGGTCAGTCGCTGCATGGCATCGAGCACGGCGCGGCTGCCGAGGCTATGGCTGATGATGACGAAGTCGTCGATCGCGACCCGGCTGCCGACGCCGGGCATGTCGGCCCCGCAGGATTGGCCTTCGGTCAGTTCCGGCAGCTCGCTCCAACTGCGCGAGACCGCCCAGCAGATGGTCTGGGTCACCGCCAGCAGGATCGGCTCCCGCCGTTTCCCGGCATAAGCCAATGGGTCGGGGGTCACGTCATTGACGAAGGTGCGCAGCGCCTGGTTCAGCGCCGCCCGCCGCAGCACGTATTCCTGCTCCTTGTCGAACGCCAGCAGATCCTTGTCCGGCTGGGTGATCGGCGACCATGTCAGCTCGTAGAACAGGAGGTTGCGCTGCCGGTTGTGGTCAGTCAACCGCGAGATGTTGATCTCGCCCAGGTTCTGGTTCGGGAACTGCGGATGGGCGATGACGATCCGTTTCGGCCGCGGCGCCCGGATGTCGAGGCCGAGCGATCGTGCGAGATTCTGTCGCAGGGCGGTGCCGTGACCGGGCGCATGGGTGCCGATCCCGTGCACGTAGATGACCTTCATTTCCGGTCGGCTGCCGTTGCTTTCGGTCGCCGGCGGCAGCGCGTCCTGCTTGGCGAGAAGAGGCTCGATGCCGACGAAGGGGCGCCCCTCGACCTGACAGTTGCGGGTGTCCTGGCTCTCGCCCTGGGTGCTCTGGATGACCGCCAGCGTCACCCCTCGCCCGAAGCTCTCGCAGCCGGCCAACGGCAGGAGCGACATGATGGCGGCGAAGGCAAGGGAGAGGCGACGGGGGATGGTGCGCATTTCGTCTCGCTTGTCAGGGACCACAGTTCGCACCTGCGGTATCCCTTGTGCTCGCTGTCGAGTCAATGTCGAAGCACCGGCGTTTACGAAGGCGCACGGGCTTCACTCAAGGCGGCTTTCCGCTCCCGATGCGTCGCGAATCCTGCGAAGATGGTGAAACGGTGGCCTTTGCCGGCAAGCGGGAGGATGGTATGCGCAGGATCGTCTGTTTCATCGCCGCGGTGGTCTTTCTGGCGCTGGCGTCGTCCGCCGCCCGGGCGGAGCTGAAGACCGAGACCATCACCTATCGCGTCGGCGACAAGGAGTTCACCGGCTATCTGGCCTACGACGATGCCGTGGCCGATAAGCGGCCGGGGGTGCTCGTGGTGCACGAGTGGTGGGGACACAACGCCTACAGCCGCAGGCGGGCGGAGATGCTGGCGGCGCTGGGATACACCGCTTTCGCCCTCGACATGTATGGCAGCGGCCAGGTCGCCGACCATCCGGAGTCGGCGAAGGCCTTCAGCCAGGCGGTGATGGCTGATTTCGCCGAGGCGGCGAAGCGGTTTGATGCCGCGAAGGCGATGCTGCTGCAGCAACCCACCGTCGACCCGACGAAAATCGCCGCCATCGGCTACTGCATGGGCGGGTCCATCGTCCTCAACATGGCGCGACGGGGCGCCGACCTGGCCGGTGTCGTCAGCTACCACGGCGGCCTGGCGGCGAAGACGCCGGCGCAGCCGGGCGCGGTCAAGGCGAGGGTGCTGGTGTTCACCGGTCAGGCCGACCCGATGGTGCCGGTGGACCAGGTGCAGGCGTTCGTCGGTGAAATGCAGACGGCGGGTGCCGACTACACGCTGGTGGGCTTCCCCGGTGCCAAGCATGGCTTCACCAACCCCGACGCCACCCAGTTCGGCCAGCGCTTCGGAATGCCGCTCGCTTACGACCAGGCGGCGGACGCGGAGTCCTGGGCGCAGACGGGGTTCTTCCTTCAGCGGATTTTTGCCGAGTAGCAGACGCGGACCCGGCGAAGGGGTCGAACGCCAGTCAGTCGGCGCGGTCGGTCGTGGTGTGCGGCCGCAGTTCCGGCGCTTTTTCGTGGGCTTCCGCCTTCGGAACGATGCCGGCGTCGTCGAAGCGCCGCGAGCTCTGCACGAACAGCCGCGCCTCGCCCTCGCTCAGACCGAGGCTGCGCAGGGCATAGCCCATCATCCCCAGCGCCAGTTCCCGTTCCGCCAGGACGGCGAGACCGACCCCTTGCGCCTCCAGGTGCGCCAGCTCGATCTCGCTGTGGGTGCGAACGACGGTGTCGATCTCCGGGTTCAGGCCGCGCGCCAGTTCGAGGACCCGCCGCGCGCCATAGGCGTCCGGTGCGGCGATGATCAGCAGCCGCGCGTGCTCGATGCCGGCGGCGGACAGGATGCCCGGTGCCGAGGCGCTGCCGAAGACGGCGCGAACGCCTTGCGCGCGCAACTCCTCCAGGCGCCGCCGATCCCGTTCGATGACCACATAGGGCAGCTCCCAGATGTCGAACGCCTTGCCGATGGTCTCGCCGACGCGCCCGAAGCCGACGATCACCGCATGATCGCGCAGCGGTTCTTCATCGGTGGCCACCAGCGGCGCCGAACCCTGATCCGGTTTCGCCCATTCCAGTCGCCGTTGCAGCTTCGGCCGGCGCTGAATCCAGGCCGCCAGCTTATCGGAGCCGGCGAAGATGAAGGGATTGAGGGTGATCGACAGCAGCGCACCGGCGAGGATCAGGTCCTTGCCCTCCGCCGGCAGCAGCTGCAGGGAGAGGCCGAGGCCGGCGAGAATGAAGGAGAACTCGCCGATCTGCGCCAGGCTGGCGGAGACGATCAGCGCCGTTGCCACCGAATGGCCGAAGGCGAGGACGATGAAGAAGGCGGCCAGCGACTTGCCGAAGAGGATGATCGCCACCACCGCCAGCACCGCCAGCGGCTCGCGCACCAGGATGGTCGGATCGAACAGCATGCCGACGGAGACGAAGAACAGCACCGAAAACGCGTCCTGCAGCGGCAGCGTATCGGCGGCGGCCTGGTGGCTGAGATCGGATTCGCTGAGGACGACGCCGGCGAAGAAGGCGCCCAGGGCAAATGACACGTCGAACAGCTCGACCGAGCCGTAGGCGATGCCGAGCGCGATGGCGAGGACGGCCAGGGTGAACAGCTCGCGCGAACCGGAGCGCGCCACCAGTGCCAGCAGGCGGGGGACCAGCCGGCGACCCACCACCAGCACCAGGGCGACGAAGATCGCCACCTTGGCCAGGGTCAGCGCCAGCGACAGCGCCAGCTCGGTGTGGGTGACCGTCGACGCCGCCGCGTCCGTCCCCGGCGCCAGCGCGCCGGCGAGGGCGGGCAGCAGCACCAGCGTCAGCACCATCGCCAGGTCTTCGACGATCAGCCAGCCGACGGCGATGCGCCCGTTGTCGATGTCCAGCGCGCTGCGCTCCTCCAGCGCCCGCAGCAGCACCACCGTACTGGCGACGGACAGCGCCAAACCGAACACCAGTCCGCCGCCCAGTCCCCAGCCGAGGAAATACGCCAGTCCGCTGCCGATCGCCGTCGCCGTCGCGATCTGCACCACCGCCCCCGGCACCGCGATCTTGCGGACGACCAGCAGATCCTTGATGGAAAAATGCAGGCCGACGGCGAACATCAGCAAGATGACGCCGATCTCGGCCAGTTGCAGGGCGAGCCCGGTGTCGGCGACGAAGCCGGGGGTATGGGGGCCGACGGCAACCCCGGCGAGCAGGTAGCCGACCAGCGGCGGCAGCCGGAACCGGTCGGCGACGAAGCCGAAGGCGAAGGCCAGAACCAGCCCACCCACGATGGTGGCGATCAGCGTCGTGTCGTGGGGCATCGGCGGCTCCGTGGAATCCTGCGGGCGGGGGGATATCCCAGATATAGTGCGGAAGCACCGCGCTCGGGGCGATGAATCACCGTCGGCGGGCGTTTTCCGGGTGCCGACGGCCGGGCGTGCGGCGGCGGCCCTTCTCCGCCGCCGCACGCCCGCAGCTTCGGCGGGTCAGCGGCGCCAGATGGTGGCCGCGGCGTCGATGCGGGCCTGCCAGCCGTGGCGTTCCAGCTCCGGGTCGAGGTGCTCTTCCTGGGGGTAGCCGAGGCAGAGATAGGCGATCAGCCGCCACGACTCCGGCAGCGCCAGGATGCGGCGGATGTGTTCGCCATCGAGGATGGAGACCCAGCCGAGGCCGAGGCCGTGGGCGCGGGCGGCGAGCCACAGGGCGTGCACGGCGCCGACCACCGAGTACGCCAGCGTCTCCGGCATCGTCCGTCGGCCGAGGCCGTGGCCGATCTGAGTCTCGTTGTCGACGAATACCGCCAGATGCACCGGCGCCTGGTCGAGGCCGTCCAGCTTCAGCCGCGCGTAAAGCCGGGCCCGGTCGCCCGAGTAGTTGGCCAGCGCGTCGCGGTTGCAGGCCTCGAAGTTGGCGCGGACCTCCGCCCGCCGTGCCGTGTCGCCGACGGTAACGAACCGCCACGGCTGGGCGTTGCCGACGGAGGGCGCCAGCGCCGCGAGGCCGATCAGGGCGTCGAGGAGGCCAGCGTCGACCGGGTCGCTGCGGAAGCGGCGGACATCCCGCCGCCAGCGAAACAGCCTCTCCAGATCGTGGCGAAAGGTGGCGTCGAAGGCGGGCGGGGTGGAGCCGGGGACGATGCGGGTGTCGGGGGCGAGGGTCATGACCGGCCAAGTGTAGCGGCGCCCCGCCGCCCGACGGAAGAGGAGAGACCGCGGCGACCCGGTGGCGAGCCGTCTACCGGCCGCAGCCGCTATGAAACGCCTGCGTGACGAGGCGATCCAGCGTGGGCGACGACTCGCGGCGCCCCATCCGCTCGACGGCGATGGCCACCTGCGCCGAGCCCTGGTTATTGGCGAAGCCGCCGGGAACATCGTTCATGCTGAGCTGCAGCTCGCCGGGCAACCGGCCGGGGGCGCCCGGCGCCGGCTCGACGGCGAAACACAGTCCGTTCTCGATCGGGAAGGCGTTGCCGGCATCGCCGATCTTGCCGATCAGGGCGCCGAGGCGGGCGAAGGGGAAGGCGACCAGCGGCTGCGGGTTGGCATTCTCGTTCAGGAAATACCCCTGCGGGCCGTAGAACGGAACGATATTGGCCGCCTCCTGGCCGTGCGACCACAAGGCTTGCGCCCGCACGCAGGCGAAGTCTCCCTCCTGTAATTGAACACCGGTTCCTTGCCACGGCTCGTTGGCGGCGACCCGGGCGCAAGTGGTCCGCGATCCGGCGCTGGCATAGCCGGCGCTGGCCATGACAACAACCGCGGTTGCCAACAAACGAAACAGGTGAGTGCGCATCGATTATACCCCATATAGGTTATTTATTCTCTATGTCTATCGATGTCGCCGACGGTTGTCACGGAATGTTTGCAGAAGACCGAAGGTTGAGCGCGTGTTTAGGACAGTGAACCTTCTTGACATTTCTCGGGCCGGGGCCAAAATTACCCAATTGGGTAATAATTATTTGGGCGATGGCGCGAGCGCTGTTCTTTCGTGCCCCGCGAAAGCGCGCTGTCTTGTGTTGTTGAACAGGGTCAACCGATCGAGGGCGGCATCGACGCCGTGTGTGCGCCTGGCCCGGGATTTGCTCGTCGGTCTTGCCTCGGCGGAACCGGCGGCGTTAGCCTCGTCCGCGAGCGTGCCCGCGTGGCGGAATGGCAGACGCAACGGACTTAAAATCCGTTTCCCATCCGGGAGTGGGGGTTCGAGTCCCCCCGCGGGCACCAGATATTAGGTCCATGTCGAGCGACGCCGTCGGCGCAGAACGCCGACGGCGTCTCGGATGGCTGCCGGGAGTGGTGTTGACAGGGCCACTCCGGTCTTCTGCGTAGCCGCTCGCTCCGATCAGACATCTCCGAGAGAAGAGTGCTCAGTGGACAGGGGTTGCGCGAAAGCCGTGGACCCCGGACGCGTCTTCATACGCGCCGACGAATTGGCCGATCGCGTTAATCGAATAGATCTCGGTCCGCGCCGAGCCAGGCACGTCGACCGTGGTGTAGTTGCCGCACTTCAGCAGGAAGCCGTGGGTCGTATCGTCGGTGCCAAGATAGAGTCCGGCGATTGTGCCGGCGTTGTTGATCCCCTCGGCCACGGTGAACACGGCGCCCGGCACGTCGAGGGTCGTGTAAACGCCCTTGCTCAATAGGAAGCCGTGGCGGTTGCCGTCTTCATCCACGTACGTGCCGACGATCTGCCTCCGGTCGTTGATCCCGAAGGCCACTGGCCCCAACGTCGGGTGCCCGTTGGGCGGGTCAATCGTGGTGAAGATGCCCCTGCTCCAGACGAAGGCATGACGTATGCGGTTGTTGTCCCTGTAACCGCCTACAACCTGTCCTTGGACATTGACGAACCCCCCTTGCGATTCGGTCGAGCCCGGCGGGTCGAGCGTGGTCAAGACGCCTTTGCTCCAGAAATAGGCGTGTAGCCTGGTGGCATCCTGGTAGGTTCCGGCGAGCCGGTCGTTCGCGCTGATGCCGTTGACCTTAGTAGAGACCGCGCCGGGCACGTCAATCGTGGTGAAGTCGCCCCTGGTCAGCACAAAGCCATGGGTACTGCCATTCTCGTCATCAAACTCGCCGACAATTTTGTGCATGCTGTTCCCATGGGCCGCAGTTCTGGTCGCGTCGGGCACGTCGATTGGGGTAAAGGCAAACTGGGCCATCGCCGACCATGGAGCCAGCAGCAGGCTTAGCGCCACCACTCCAAATAATTTTTGCATTGTCATCCGTGTGCTCCCTGTACGCACCCACCGACCGACCATTTAGGGCGGCGGATGCTTAGCGTTGAACGCTTCGCGTTGATGGTTGTCTCACCCGCGCATCTCTGGGCGCGTGGTAATTCTTCCTTATGCCGCGCTTTCGTCCTCTGCCACTGGAACTATTACTCCCTCTCCTGCACCTTGCGGTGCAGTAACCACCACCTCGTTATGCCTAGTTATCGGAGCGATCAGATATTGCTAATACACCCCCTCCCCTTAGAGTCATTTTAGTTATTAGATAGCAAACAACTCAACCCCCAATCGTGTGAGGCTGGCCTATTCATTTCGCATTACAGTCATGGAAGTAGTCAGGACAAAGAACAGTGTTATCCCGGGCTCCCCACTTATGGTGCGACCCTGTTTGCACGACCGGGTCGGCGTTTCATAGGCTGTGCAAGCAATAACCCGATCAAGTCATCGGGCTCGATCCCGGTAAACGGTCGTCTTTTATGCGGAGAGCGTTTAGCCCCAATGGGGCTGTAGGCGCGACTGCGTGCCGCGCTTGCCGCGATAGAATAGGTGGAGGTTCTCGCCGGCCGCGGCGGCGGTAGCCTCGACGAGCGGATGATGGGGAGTTGTGGCAGACGGGATCGGCCGCCGCCATATGCGAACCCTGTCAGCGTCCGGATGCCGCTGCATCCACACTCCGTTTGCGACGTCTTTCGAGAAGGCATTGCGATGCACGAAATCTCTTGGCCGGAGCGGTTTCTGCCCGGCACGACGGATAATTTCGCGTCTAACGAAATCATCGTCGCCGCCCTCAGTGTCGCCGATGTGTGGCCCTATCTCAGCGACACGGCGGCCTGGCCCACATACTACGGCAATGCCTCCGAGATCCGCTTCCATGATGGCTCGGGCCCCGAACTGAGCCAGGGGGCGCGTTTTCGATTCACCACCTTCGGGTTGCCGGTGGAAGCGGAGGTTAGCGAGTACGAGCCGCCCGCTGCCGGCAAGCCGGCTCGGGTCGCCTGGCATGGCTGGGTGGAGGGCGACGCCGACAGCCGGCTGGATGTTCATCATGCCTGGCTGTTGGAGGACCTGCCTGGTGGTCGGCTGCGCGTGCTGACTCAGGAGACGCAGATCGGCAAGCCGGCCCAGGAGCTGGCGCGGACAAAGCCCAACCCCATGATCAACGATCACCAGGAGTGGATCGAGGGATTGGTGCGCCGCGCCGTTGGACGATCTCCCGTTTAGGCGAACGTCCGCGATAGAGGAGGGCGTCGCCGGCGGTGGGAGCCTCGGCCGCGGCGGCGATGGTTTCGACGAGGTGGTGGTGGGGGGATTTGTGGCAGACGGGGTCGGTGGCGGCGGCGTCGCCGGTCAGTGCCAGCGCCTGGCAGCGACAGCCGCCCCAGTCGAGCTCGCGCCGATCGCAACGGGCGCACGGTTCCCGCATCCAGGCGGTGCCGCGGAAGCGGGTGAACGCGTCCGAGCGCTCCCAGATCTCGGCCAGCGGCGCGTCGCCGACGTGGGCGAAGGTCAGCCCCGGAATCGTCGTCGCCGCCTGGCAGGGGAGCACCCGCCCGGCCGGATCGACGGTCAGCGCCCGCTGCCCCCAGCCGCCGAGGCAGGCCTTCGGCCACCGCGCGTGATGGTCGGCGAGCACGTGATCGATGACGAGGCGGCCCCTGAGCGCCACCCGCGCCGCCTCGACGGCGGCGGTGACCGCGGCGCAGTCGGCCCGGCTGGGGAGCAGGCTTGCGCGGTTGGCGAGCGCCCAGCCGTGGTACTGGACGTGGGCGATCTCGATGCGGCCGGCGCCGAGCGTCAGCGCCAGATCGATCAGTTCGCCGACGCGGGCCGCGTTGCCGCGGTGGATGACGGCATTGATCGTCAACGCCATCCCCGCCGCGCGCACCTCCCGCGCTGCCGCCAGCTTCCGGGCGTGCGCGCCCTTGAGGCCGCCGATGCGCTCACCGGCGGCGACCTGGGTGTCCTGGAGGCTGATCTGCACATGGTCGAGGCCGGCCGCGGCGAGGCGGGCGATGTCGCCGTCGTCGAACAGCACCGCCGAGGTGATCAGGTTGGTGTAGAGGCCGGCGCCGCGGGCGCAGGCGACGAGATCGACCAGGTCGCGGCGCACCGTCGGCTCGCCCCCCGACAGGCTCACCTGCAGCACCCCCAGCTCGGCCGCCTCGCCCAGCACCCGCGCCCAGGTCGCGGTCGGCAGTTCGTGGCTCGCCGGCTGCAGCGCCAGCGGATTGGAGCAGTAGACGCAGCGCATGGGGCAGCGGTGGGTCAGCTCGGCGAGCAGCGCCAGCGGCGGCGGGACGGGCGCTCCCGTCATCCCGCCAGCACCCCCTTCGCCCGCAGGTCGTCCAACAACGCCAGCACGTCGGCGGCGATCTGGTCCCTGTCGGCGTCGAAGCTCAGCGCCAGCTCGTCGACGAGGGCCGCCACCTCCCGGCCGTCGCAGCGGCGGATCACCTCGTAGGCGATCTCGTCGAGGACGAACAGCCGCTCCGGCGCCTGCAGCACCCAGCGCTGGCGACGCTCGTCGTGGCTGAGGCGGACGCCTGTCGCCAGCCGCGGCCGTTCGCCGAGGCGGTCGGCGGGACGATCGGCCGCCGCAGGCGGTCCCGTCATGGTGCTTCCCCGGGAACGAACGCGCCCGGCGGCGGCGTTCCGGGCGCCACATAGGCGTGGTGGATGGCGTCGAGCTGCGCCCACAGCACCTGGCACTTGAAGCGCAACGCCGCTTCCACCTGCTGCTTCTGCTCCTCGGTGCGGGCGTGCTGCTTCACGTAGGCGAGGGCGAAGTCCACGTCGCGCGGCGCTTCCACCAGCCGGCGGCGGAAGTAGGCCATGACCTCGTCGCCGATGAAGGGGTAGCCGGCCAGCATGCCGGCGATGCGGCGGGCGTGCAGGGCGGGGGCGAACAGCTCGGTGAGCGACGACGCGATCGCCTCCAGGGGTGAGCGCTCGGCGACGAAGCGGACGTAGGCCTCGACGGCGAAGCGCACCGCCGGCAGGGCGCCCGCCTGGGAGACCACGTAGGCGCGGTCGAGGCCGAGGCCTTGGGTGAGCACCAGCCAGCGCTCGATGCCGCCCGGATCGTCCGCCGATCCGTCGTGTTCGAGGATGCGCGGCAGCCAGGCGCGGCGCAGCTCCCGGTCGTCGAGACGGCTGAGCAGCGCCGCGTCCTTGCGCGGGATCGCTGCCTGGTAGTAGTAGCGGTTCAGCGCCCAGGCCTGCACCTGTCCCTTCTCCAGGCGGCCGCCGTGCAGGAGCGCGTGGAACGGATGCTTGTCGTGGTACTGCGCGGCGCCGATCGCCCGCAGCCGCGCCTCCAGGTCGTCGGGGCCGCTGCTCACAGGTGGATCTCCATGCCGTCGGTGGCGATCTCCCACCCGTCCGCTTCCGCCTGCCGCCGTTCGGCGGAGTCCGCCAGCAGCACCGGGTTGGTGTTGTTGATATGGGTATAGATGCGGCGGCCGACGCCGAGCGGGCGGAAGGCGGCCAGCGAGCCGTCTGGGCCGGCGATGCTCATGTGGCCCATGCGCGCCGCCGTCTTGGTTCCGGCACCGGTGGCTACCATCTCGTCGTCGCGCCAGGTGGTGCCGTCGAAGAAGACCAGCGGCGCCCCCGTCAGGCGGGCGGCGAGAGTGGCGGGTAGCGCGGCGCAGCCGGGAACGTAGAAGAAATACCGGCCGGTCGCCGTGTCTTCGATGCGCAGGCCCACGGTGTCCTCGTTCGCGCCGGCCAGGTTGTCCCCCGCCTCCCGCTCCAGCCACAGCGCCACCTTGCCCGGCACGGCGAAGGCGGTAACGGCGAGGCCGGCCGCGCCCTGTCCGTCGACGACCACGCGGACATCGAGGGGAAGCGGCCGCCGCGGCACCAACTCCGGATCAAGCACATGGAAGATGGGATTGCCGGCGAGGACTTCGAGGACGCGGGCGGTGGCGTAGAGGGCGAGCGGCTGCCGCTCCCGCAGGCTCAACAGGCCGGCGGTGTGGTCCACATCGGCGTTGGTGAGGACGACGGCGGCGATCGGGCTGCCGCGAACGTCCGCCGCCGGTGGTGTCAGGCGGGGGGCGTCGGCGATCTGCTGGCGGATGTCGGGGGATGCGTTGACGAGCAGGTACCGGCTGGCGTCCGTGGACACCGCCAGCGAGGCCTGGGTGCGCGGCTGCGCGGCGGGATCGCCGGCGCGGGCGCGTCGGCAGCCGGGACAGTTGCAGTTCCATTGGGGAAAGCCGCCGCCGGCGGCCGAGCCGAGAACGACGATCTGCACCGGTGATGCTCTTTACCCGATCCCGTGTCCGCCGGATCTCAGGTCGTCACGGCGGTCGGTGCGGGACGCCGGCGAGCTAGTTCTGGGCGCTGGCGTAGCCGTTGATCTCCATGCCGACGCAGATCTCGATGACTTTCGGCGTGGTCCATTTCCGCATGCTGGTCTCTCTCAATTCTGTTCACCGTAGGCCTGTTCGCCGATGTTGGCGGAAGCGCCATCCTAGCAGCGGACGGCGAGGAACGCATCACCAACCGCGCGTTCCTTACAACCCAAGGGAGGTTGTCGCTGGCCTATCCCTTTCATAAGTGGCGCCGATCCGGCAAAGTTCCACCGGAGAGCGGCCACCTGGGCGATGGGCTGGACGATGGGATAAGTAATGGGGCGGCCGAGGAAAGGCACAAGCGGGGACAGACGCCGGGCGAAGCGACCGGTGGCCGGTGGCGCGACGCTGGAGGTGACCATCGAGCGCATCGGCGCCGGCGGCGACGGCATCGCGGACGGGCCGCACGGGCGCCTCTATGTTCCGGCGACGGTGGCGGGGGACCGGGTGCGGGTGCGGCCGCTCGCCCGTCGGGGCGAGGGTCAGGCGGCCGAACTGCTGGAGGTGGTCGTTGCCGGGCCGGGGCGCGCGACGCCGGCCTGCCCGCACTTCGGTCGGTGCGGCGGCTGCAGCCTGCAGCATCTGGACGACGCCGCGTACGAGGATTGGAAGCTGGCGCGGGTGCGGACGGCGCTGGCGCGGGCGGGGATTGCCGCCGCCGAGATGGCGCCGCTGGCCCGCACCGCTCCCGGCGGCCGCCGCCGCGCCGTCTTCGTCGCCGAGCGGCCACCGGCGGGGGGACCGGCGCGCCTCGGCTTCAACGTTCGCCGCGGCCACGCCGTCGTCGATATCGAGGCGTGCCCGGTGCTGGCGCCCTCCCTGTTCGCCCTCACCCCGGCGCTGCGGGCACTGATGGGCGAGCTGCTGCCACCCGGCGGCCGCAGCACCCTGTCGGCGACCGCGCTCGCCGCCGGTGTCGACCTCGTCGTCGGCTTGCCGGCGCCGCCGGGGGTCGCGGTGCGCGAACGGCTCGCCCGCTTCGCCGAGGAGACCGATCTGGCGCGGCTGTCCTGGCGTCACGGAGAAGGTGCCAGGGATATCACCCCCGAGCCCGTCGTTCAGCGGCGCCCGGCGACGGTGCGCTTCGGCGGGGTGCCGGTGGAACCGCCGCCCGGCGGCTTCCTGCAGGCCAGCGAGGCGGGGGAGCGGGCGCTGGTGGCAGCGGTGCTGGCGGCGACCCAGGGAGCGTCGCCCGGAGCGTCGCCCGGAGCGGGGCAGCCGGTGGGGTTGAAGGCGGGGCGGATCGCCGATCTGTTCTGCGGTGCCGGCACCTTCAGTCTGCCGCTGGCGATGGGCGGCGGCGCCCAGGTGGACGCCATCGACGGCGATGCCGGCGCGCTCGCCGCCCTGTCCCGGGCGAGCCGGGCGGTGCCGCAGGTGCGCTGCGAGCGCCGCGATCTGTTCGCGCAGCCCCTGACGGCAACGGAACTGCAGCCCTACGGCGCCGTCGTCTTCGACCCGCCACGATCCGGGGCCGCCGCCCAGGCGAACGCCCTCGCCGCCTCCAGGGTGCCGGTGGTCGTCGCCGTCTCTTGCAACGTCGAGACCTTCGCCCGGGACGCGCGGACACTCGCCGCGGGCGGTTATCGTCTCATCCGAATCACGATTGTGGATCAATTCCTGTGGAACCCGCATGTGGAAGTCTGTGCCGTTTTCCAGCGCTGACGAGGGATCGGTCCTGACAGCCACGGTCCCGGCGGGACTTGGCTCTCGCAATTAAAAGCCCTTGAACTCAACAGAGCTTTGGACAAGGGTGCGGTTCCCTGGCTCATGATGCACGTGCGAAACGATGACCGCGCCGTCCGACCAGCCGTCCCCACAGTCTTCCGACCCGTATTTCGATCTCGCCCGACCCCGGACCATCATGGTCACCGGCGGTGCCGGCTTCATCGGCTCGGCGGTGATCCGCCGGCTGATCGCCGAGAGCGAATGCCGCGTCGTCAATGTGGACAAGCTGACCTATGCCGGTAACCTGGAATCGCTGGCGATGGTCGATACCCACCCGCGCTATCGATTCGAGCGCATCGACATCTGCGACTTTGCCGCGGTCGAGGATGCCTTTCGGCGTCACCATCCGGACGCGATCATGCATCTTGCCGCCGAGTCCCACGTCGATCGCTCGATCGGCGCCCCGCGGCCGTTCATCGATACCAACGTCGTCGGCACCTACACCCTGCTCGAGGTCGCTCGCGCCTATTGGGAGGGGCTGGACGCCGACCGCCGCCGGCGCTTCCGCTTTCACCACATTTCGACCGACGAGGTTTACGGCAGCCTCGGTCCCGACGGCCTATTCCGCGAGGACTCGCCCTATCAGCCCAACTCGCCTTATTCCGCATCCAAGGCGGCGTCCGATCATCTGGTGCGCGCCTGGCATCACACCTATGGTCTGCCGACCATCGTCACCAACTGCTCCAACAACTACGGCCCCTATCAGTTTCCGGAGAAGCTGATCCCGGTGCTGATCCTCAATGCCCACGCCGGCCGGCCGTTGCCCATCTATGGCAAGGGCGACAACATCCGCGACTGGCTGTTCGTGGACGACCACGCGGAGGCGCTCTGCCTCGTCCTGTCGCAGGGGACCGTCGGCGAGACCTACAACATCGGCGGCAACTCCGAGCGCACCAATCTGGACGTGGCGAAAACGGTCTGCGCCCTCCTCGACCAACTGGTCCCGGACGCGCCCCATCGTCCGCACGCCTCGCTGATCCGTTTCGTCGAGGATCGGAAGGGGCACGACAAGCGCTACGCGGTCGATGCCAGTCACATCAACCGGACCCTCGGCTGGGTGCCGAAAGAGAGCTTTGAGACTGGGATCGCCAAGACGGTAAGCTGGTACCTGGAAAACCGTGTCTGGTGGGAGCGGATTCAGTCGGGTGCCTATCGACAGTCCGCCTGACGGGGAGAGAAGAAGGACGGCATGCAGGCGATCAAACGCAAAGGGATCATCCTCGCCGGCGGGGCGGGGACCAGGCTGCATCCGGTCACCCAGGTGGTGAGCAAGCAGCTGCTGCCGGTCTACGACAAGCCGATGATCTACTATCCGCTGTCGACGCTGATGCTGGCCGGCATCCGTCAGGTGCTGATCATCACCACGCCGCACGATGCACCCCTGTTCCGGGAGCTGCTGGGCGACGGCTCCCAGTGGGGGATGGAGATCGCCTACGCGGTGCAGCCGGAGCCGGGCGGTCTCGCCCAGGCGTTCCTCATCGGCGCGTCGTTCATCGGCGGCGCCCCCTGCTGCCTGATCCTCGGCGACAATATCTTCTTCGGCCACGGCTTGGCCGAGCGGCTGCAGGAGGTGGCGGCGCACTCGGCCGGTGCCACCGTGTTCGCCTATCCGGTGAGCGATCCGGAACGCTACGGCGTCGTCGAGTTCAACGAGCGCCGGGAGGCGATTAGCATTGAGGAAAAGCCCCAGGCGCCACGCTCCGAATACGCGGTCACCGGGCTCTACTTCTACGACGAAGACGTGGTCGACATCGCCCGCTCCCTCAAGCCGTCGCCGCGGGGCGAGCTGGAAATCACCGACGTCAACCTCGCCTATCTGCACAGACGGAAGCTGGGCGTCGAGATCCTGGGGCGCGGCATGGCCTGGCTCGATACCGGCACCCACCAGGCGCTGCACCAGGCGGTGACCTTCGTCGAGATCATCGAAGCGCGACAGGGGCTGAAGATCTCCTGTCCCGAGGAGATCGCCTGGCGCATGGGCTTCATCGACGAGGCGCAGCTGGAACGGCTGGCGGCGGCGCTGCGCAAGTCGGAATACGGCAAGTATCTGGCCTCGCTGCTGCACGAGCGGGCGCGGGTCTCGGACGAAGCGGCATGAAGGTCATCGATACCGCGCTGCCGGGCGTCTTGCTGATCGAGCCGCGCGTCTTCGGCGACGATCGCGGCTACTTTTTCGAATCGTTCAATGTCCCGCGCTACGCAGAGGCGGGATTGAGCCGGCCGTTCGTCCAGGACAACATCTCGTTCTCGACGCAGGGCGTCCTGCGTGGCCTGCACATCCAGAACCCGAACCCGCAAGGCAAGCTGGTGTTCGTCCTCGAAGGCGAGGTCACCGATGTGGCGGTCGATGTGCGCACCGGCTCGCCCACCTTCGGCCAGTGGGTCTCCGCCGTTCTGTCGTCGACTAACCGGCGGCAAATCTGGGTTCCCGAGGGATTCGCCCACGGCTTCTGCGTCACCAGCGAGCGGGCGCTCGTCTGCTACAAGTGCACCGACGTCTACAACCAAGCGGGTGAGATGTCGCTGATCTGGAACGATCCGGACATCGGCATCGTCTGGCCGACCGAGGCGCCGATCCTCTCGCCGAAGGATGCGGCGGCGTTGCCGCTGGCGGCCATCGATCCGGGCCGCCTCGTCCCTTATCGGGCCTCGGCCTGAGGGTGCCGGGGCAGGAAATGGCACCGATCCTTCTCCTCGGCCGCCAGGGCCAGGTGGGCTGGGAACTGGCCCGTACTCTGGCGCCGCTGGCGCCGGTGATCGGGCTGGCGCGGGACGACCTGGATCTCGCCGACCCGGACGCCATTCGCCGTGCCGTGCGCCGGGCGCAGCCGCGGCTGATCGTCAATGCCGCCGCCTACACCCAGGTCGACAAAGCGGAGACCGAGACCGAACTGGCGATGGCGATCAACGGCACCGCCCCCGGCATCCTCGCCGAGGAGGCGAAGCGGGCGGGCGCCGCCCTCGTTCATTACTCCACCGACTATGTCTTCGCCGGCAGCGGCGACCGGCCGTGGCGGGAGGATGACGCGGTGGCGCCGCTGAATGCCTACGGTGTCTCCAAGCTGGCGGGCGAGCAGGCGATCGCGGCGACCGGGGGCCGCCACCTGATCTTCCGCACCGCCTGGGTCTATGCCGATCGGGGCCGCAATTTCCTGAAGACGATGCAGCGCCTCGCCCTCGAACGGGACGAGTTGCGAGTGGTTGCCGATCAGCACGGTGCGCCCACCTGGGCGCGGCTGATCGCGGAGGCGACGGCGCTGGTGCTGGCGGCAACCCGTCACCGCGACGGCTGGGACGCGCTCGCCGAGCGTGGCGGCCTCTACCACCTTACCTCCGGCGGACAGACCACGTGGTGCGACTTTGCCGAGGCGATCGTCGCCGCGTCGGCGCCGGCGGGCGAACGTCGGGCCCGGGTCGTCGGCATCGCGACCAGCGAATATCCGACCCCGGCGAAGCGGCCGGCCTATTCGGTGCTCGACTGCTCCCGGCTCGCCGACAGCTTCGGCATCGGCCTGCCCGACTGGCGCGACGGCCTCGCCCTCTGCCTCGGGGACTGACCCTCGGCGATTCTAGGCCAGTCAGAGCATTTTCATTTAGTAGAAGCCGGAAGTCTAGATACACGCAGAACTTCATACAGGAACCAAGCTACGCATCTTTGAGCGCGGATGGACACAGAACCCTAAAGACTCGAGTCGAGCCTTTTCTGCTTCAATTTCTTTCAGGGCGTTTTTGAGCGATCTTTTTGGAACCTTCCATTCGCGCCCTATACCGTCAATGACCCTGATCTCTTTGATGTTTTTTCGGGAACTATCCGCTTGACGTACCAACACACATGTGGGATAGCATCCATCTCGCGTCATGGTACGTCAACCAGATAGTTCCCGTTTTTTCCTATGACATGACCGACCGGGATCAGCCCGGAAACCGAGTCGTTAGGCTCGATCTTGGTTCCGGGTATCACTGAAAAAGACGGGTAAAAGAAGTCACCATCATTTTGCATCGCTTTGACCCCACCGAAGTAGCTGGGCCGTGATCCGATATTTGATATGGAAACTAATGCTCCAATGTAGGTGCCCTCTGAGTCTTCATTTACGCCTATTCCGAGACCAATCCGACATCTTAAATTAGCTTGCGCGCGCTTATATTGGTATATGGCGAATGCTAGGCTGAGAACCGCGACTGTAGACGGTAAGAACGTCGGGACAATATTCATCTTCTAGGCTACACCTGCATACTGAAAGCTCACAGCATCGTTCTGCGGATGGACAGCGGCGGGCTTCAACCGTTGTTTCGCCACGGCTTGGTCGTCCGCGGCGGAAAGGCGACGGCGAACGGATGCTCCGACGAGAGGTTCGGATTGTAGTAGGGGTCGCGATCGAGGGCGTCGCCCCACCGCTGGAGCATCAAGGCCATTTCCTTCTGCTGACGCTGCCGGCGCTCTTCCGTCTGGTGATCGTAGCCGCGGGACATGGACTCGTGGTGCAAGAGTTCGGCGTCGGCATCATAGACGATCCGGTAGCCCTTCTGGCGGAGCTTCAGGCAGAGGTCGATGTCGTTGTAGGCGACCGGCAGATCGATCTCATCGAAGCCGCCCACCTCGTCGAAACAGGCGCGGCGGAGGACCATGCAGGCCCCGGTCACCGCGGTCATCGCCTGCGTGAGCCTGGCACGGGAGAAGTAGCCGGCATCGGTTTGCGGCAGCATGACGTGGGCGTGCGCCACCGACCCCTGGATGCCGGTGACGCAACCGCCGTGCTGCACCCGCATGTTGGCGTAAAGCAGGCGGGCGCCGACGGCGCCCACCTCCGGCCGCACCGCGTGCGCCACCATGCTCGCCAGCCAGTCCGGACCCAGGACCTCGATGTCGTTGTTGAGCAGCGCCAGGATGTCGCCGGTGGCTGCACGCACCGCGGCGTTGTTGATGGCGGAATAGTTGAACGGGCCCGGATAGGGCAGGACGCGCACCCTGTCGTCGGCCGCCAGGTCGGCGAAATAGGCGTGGGTGGTGGCCTCGGCGCTGCCGTTGTCGACGACGATGATCTCCAGATCGGGATAGTCGGTGCGGGTGCGGAGACCTTGGACGCACGCCCGCAACAGATCCACCCGGTCGCGGGTCGGGATGATGATCGACACCCGGGGCGCCGGCGTCGGCAACGGCAGCCGAACCCGATTATAGCCGTCCGTGTCGGCGGTCACCTGGGCATCCAGTCCCAGCCGGCCGAAATGGTCACGGACCGCCTGCCGGCCCCGTTCCTGAGCTTCCGCCCACCGCGCTTCGGAGAACTGCCCGCCGCCGGCATAGCGCCGCCAGTGATAGAGGACGAAGGGAATGTGTCGGATGTGGGTGGCGGGGACGGCCTCGCCCATGCGCAACGCCAGATCCCAGTCCTGGCTGCCGTCGGTGCCGGCTCGCAGCCCCCCCAAACTCCGCAGCCGGTCGCTGCGATAGACGCAGAGGTGGCAGATGTAGTTCTGGCGGGCGAGCAGTTCCGGATTCCAATCGGGCTTGAAGTGGGGCGTCGTCCGCCGTCCATGCTCGTTCAGATGATCCTCGTCGGAATAGATGAACTCCGCTTCCGGGTGGGCGGCAAGCTCGGCCGCGACCATGTAAAGGGCGTGCGGGGCCAGCACATCGTCGTGGTCGAGGAATGCCACGTAGTCGCCGCTGGCCATGGCGAGCGCCGTATTGCTGGCGGCGGCGATGCCAACATTTTCCCGCCGGCCCTTGACGTGGATGCGGGGATCGGCCTTCCCCAGTTCGGCGAGGATCGGCGCGATTTCGCGCCGGGTCGATGCGTCATCGACGATACAGAGCTCCCAGTCCGGGTAGAGCTGGCCGCGGACCGAGGCGATGGCGGCACGCAGGTGGGCGGGGTCGGGGTTGTAGACCGGCATTAGCACCGATATGCGCGGCCGTGCGGGCATGACTTCGATGTGTCGGCGGATCGCTCGCCGGTCGCCGCGGTCTAGCTCATCGTAGGCAGCGACCCACTTCCGGTAGGCTTTCCGCGAGATGCCATACTCGCCAACGGCCAGGTCGTCACCGGCCACCTTGCCGCGATCGCGCAATCGTCGTTCGATCCACCAGAACGGCTTGACCAGCGTCCAGGTCGTGGACTTGGTAATGCGCTTGTTGAGGTTCTTCACCTTGCGGCGCGCCAGTTCGTTTTCGGCGGCCTGGGCGTGCGTCGCCAGCATCAGCGCCCGCGCCTGTTCTCTTTCCTGTTCGGCTTGCTGCAACCGGAGTTCGGCGCAATGGGCCCGTTCCCGTTCCGCGTCGCGCTCTTGCCTGAGGCGATCGAGTTCGGACCGGATGCCCGGTTCGCTGGTTGCCTCGGTTGGCCCGGCCGCGGCGGCATCGGACGGCGCCGTCTCTCCTGCCTGTTTGCTACTGGTCAAGACGATCTGAGGCCTTCAAGCCACTCGCTCGCGCAACGCACTAGAGCGCGGGCGCCAGCAAATTTGCCGGGGAGTCTATAGCGGGCGGTCTCGCCGGCGAAATTCCCGGCCACTCGCCACAACATATTGGAAGTCGAGCGAGGGCGTCTGTAGCATGCGGTCGGGCCGACGGCAAGCGACGGGGGATGCGCCGCCGATCGGCGTTGTACCCTTGTCCAATCCGAACGACAGACACAACGTAGGGAATAGGTGCGTGATGCCGCATCGGCACGCAGAGGGCCGAAAGACGCCGGAGGCTGTTCGACTGACCATGGTTTCGAAGGGTTCGGAAGGGAACGACAGCAGGGGAGGTGACGGCGACGGCGCGCCCGATGTCTCGACACTGCGGCGGAAGCTGCAGGAACTGGAGGCGGCGTACGCTGCCGATCGAATTGCTCTGGCGCGACTGCGGCAGGCGCTGGCGGCGCGCGACGACGTTGTCGTGGCTCGCCAGACGGTGCAGGCGATACTCGATGATCTCATCATCGAGCACCAGCGGGTTACCGGGTCGCTGTCCTGGCGGGTGACTCGACCGCTGCGCGGCCTTGCCAGTCTGTTCAGGCGCGAGAAGAATTCGAAAAAGCGGCCGACCCCGGCCGCGATCTCCCCCACCATTGCCATGGAGCCAGCTCGTCCCGTGCGGCTGGTGCCAGTCGCGGCGGACAGCGACAGGCCTGGAACCGAGCCGGCGGCGGCGTTGGACACGACACCCGCCGTGCTACCGCCGGCGTTGCCGGCCGTCTTCCCGGCTCCCGAAGCGTTCCCCGATCTCTTCGATCTCAAGGCCTACGAGCCGACGGCCGATGTCGCCGTCGTCTTCCACATCTACTATCCGGAGCTGGCGGAGGAGGTGCTCGCCATTCTCGATCATCTGCCGGGCGAGCCCGACATCTTCATCAGCCTCGTTGTCGGCAAGAGCGACCGGCTTGCCGCCAGCTTGCAAGCTCGCTACCCGCGGGCGCGGATCCTGGTGTTCCCCAATCACGGCCGCGACGTGTACCCCTTCGTCGCCCTGGTCAACACCAGCGTGCTCTGCAAGTATCGCTTCGTCCTCAAAATCCACACCAAGAAGAGCCTCCATCGCAACGACGGCGACAACTGGCGGCAGAGCCTGATCGGCGAGATCGCCGGCAGTCGCGCCCGCGTCCGCCAGGTGATGGCGCTCATGGAGGGCGATCCCGACTGCGCTTTCGTCGTTGCCGCCGGTAACCGGCTGACCATGGAGTTCCTGGGCAGCAATCTGGATACTCTCTACGATCTGCTTGCTCGTATGGACTACGTCTTCGATCCCGAGGAAATGACGTTTCCTGCAGGTTCCATTTACTGGGTGAACCCGTTTATCTTGCGTCTCCTGCAGTCGCTCGGTCTCGGCGTTGCCGACTTCGAGCCGGAGGATGGCCGCATCGACGGCACGATGGCTCACGCCGTCGAGCGGATCATCGGCATCATCGCGCGCGCATCGGGGATGACGATCGTCACCTCCGACGAACTCGATGCCGCTTTGGAGGGAGCCACCCCGGCGGTGGCGCCAACGTCGACGCGGCTCATCGCCTTCTATCTGCCCCAGTACCACCCGATCCCCGAGAACGACGCCTGGTGGGGCAAAGGCTTTACCGAGTGGAGCAACGTGGCTCGCGCCTGCCGCCAGTACGAAGGTCATGCCCAGCCGCGGCTACCTGCCGACCTCGGCTTCTACGACCTGCGGGTCGAGGCCGTCGCCGAAGCACAGGCCAATCTGGCGCGCGCCCACGGCGTGGCCGGCTTCTGCTACTATTACTACTGGTTCGACGGCCGTCCGATCCTCGACATGCCGCTGCAGCGGATGCTCGTCAGCGGCCGGCCCGACTGGCCCTTCTGCCTCTGCTGGGCGAACGAGAACTGGACGCGAAGCTGGGACGGGCTGAACAAGGAGGTGCTGATCGCCCAGCACTACAGCCCGGACGTGATCCCCGCTTTCGCCCGCGATGTCGGCGCGATGATGACCGATCGACGTTATCTCCGCCACGCCGGCAAGCCGGTGCTACTGGTCTACCGGATCACCGACATTCCCGACTATCGTGCCGCCGTGCGCACGTGGCGGGCGATCTGGCGAGAGATGGGGGTGGGAGAGGTGCATCTGGCGGCGGTTCGCTTCTGGACGCATGACCTGCCGGAGAGACCGGACGAAGCCGGTCTCGACGCCTATGTGGACTTTCCTCCCCACGGCGTCCGCACCCTGCGGCTGGATCCGGCGCTGACCGGGGAGCCCAGCGACTTCGCCGGCGCTATCTTCAGCTACGACGAGGCGATCGCGGGTGACCTCGATCGCTACGCGGAGCCGCCGCCGTTCACCGTCCACCGCGGGGTGATGATGGGCTGGGACAACACCGCCCGGCGCGGCAAGCAGGCGACCATCTTTCACGGCGCCTCGCCGGCCCGCTTCCGCTATTGGCTGCGCCACGTGCTGCGCCAGGAAGACCGGCGCAGCGGCGGCGCCGAGCGGCTCGTTTTCATCAATGCCTGGAACGAATGGGCGGAAGGGACCTATCTCGAGCCCGATGTTCGCTACGGCCTCGGTTGGCTGGAAGCGGTGAGGAGCAGCCGCACCGGCGGCCGCTGAATCCGGCTCACCGGCTGCTGGCAGGACGGCCGTCTCCGCAAGACGGGGGCTGCGCCGGCGGTGCCGTGGGTGATGCCAGCTTGAGGCCGATGATGACTGCGACGATCAGCCCGAGGAAGAACAGCCGCGCCGCCGTCACCGGATCGCCGAAGGCGAGGATGCCGACGAGGACGGTGCCGACGGCGCCGATCGCCGTCCAGACGGCGTAGACGGTGCCGAGCGGGATCGATCGCATCGCCCGCGTCATGCAGAAGAAGCTGAGGCCGGCGGCGGCGGCGAACAGGGCGTCGGCGACGAGGCCGTCCAGTTTCAGGCAGGTGGTGAAGCCGATTTCGGAGCCGCCGGCCGCCAGCAGCCAGAGCCAGGCACGGCGCACGGGCGTCATTCCGGCGAGACCGCTTTCAGGCCGCCGACGGCGCCGATGAGGACGACGAGGAGGACGATGCGGAGCAGCGAGCGGGGTTCGTTGAACGCCAGCATGCCGACGAGGGCGGTGCCGCCGGCGCCGATGCCGGTCCACACGGCGTAGGCGGTGCCGAGGGGAATGGTCTCGATGGCGCGGTTGAGGAGGAAGAAGCTGACCGCGGCCGCGGCGATGAACAGTCCCGTCCAGACCTTCTTGCGGAAGCCGTCGGAGAGCTTGAGGCAGGTGGCGAAGACGATCTCGACCAAGCCGGCCGCCAGCAGCAGGATCCAGTTCGTCGTCATTGATCACCCTTCCGCGCGGAGGTTCACGCCCCCCGTTTCAACGCCTGCACCGTGTTTTCCAGCGCCTGCAGAAAGCGTGACCGATCCTTGGTGGTGAATCCTGGGCCGCCGCCGCGGAGGGTGCCGCTATCGCGCAGCTGCGCGTTCAGATCGCGCATGGCAAGGGCCATGCCGATGCTGTCGTCGGTAAAGGGCTTGCCGGTCGGTGCCAGCGCGCGAGCCCCTTTTTGCAGACAGCGGGCGGCGAGCGCAATGTCGCCGGTGACGACGATGTCGCGGCGGCCGATGTGGGACGCGATCCAGTCATCGGCAGCGTCCGGACCGGCGTCGACCATCACCCGGTGGATGAGCGGATCGGCGATGCCGGCAAGGGCGGAATTACTGACGAGATGAACGGGAAGCCGGTGCCGGCGGGCGACCCGCAACACCTCCGCCTTCACTGGACAGGCGTCCCCATCCACGTAGATTTCGATCACGTGCGCGGTCTCTTCGCTCACCCGGCCGGCGCCCACCCGGGGGAGTGGGATCAAGGGGTGCAGGTGAGTCGCAGGCTGTTGACATAGCCGGTTCCCGACAGCCAGCAGGCGCGGATGCGCTGGTTGGAGTCAACGAACCAGAGATTGTTGCCGGTGCCGATCACGCCGGCACGCACGATTTGCGGCGGCGGCGCGGCGGTTTGTGGTGCCTCGGCCGGCGGCCGGCTGGGTGAGCCGCGAAGGATGGTCACGCCGCCAACGGTGCTGCGTGAATCGTCGCCAAATCGGGAGTAACGGGGAGGATACGCCAGGTCGTCGGCGGCCGGAGCCGGACTCGTCCAGGTCAGAAGCGAAAAAAAAGCGACAACTCCAAGCATAATGCGCGCCATCATCCCCGTCCCACCTATCAGCGTCCGCTCATTTTCCGGACGTCTTCTTGGAAGAAGGATACAGGGGCGCAAGGTTTGCGTCCAGGTTTGTTCTGGCCCGTCTCGGGGAAAGAGATCGCCAGATGCGAGGGCGGCTGGGGGGTGTCCTTGCCGTTCGCGGCGGCGGTCGGAAACTTCCACACGAGCGCCTATGAGGCAAACGGGATCGGCCGTCAAAATCCGATCGCGGCCCCGCGCCTTGCTGCAGAAGCGAGACAAAACGCCGCCTGTTTTTGTCGCCGAGGAGGTTGACATTACAGGCATTTTTCACTCTGACTACTTTGGGTTAGTTATTTTGCATCGTCGATGTTCAATGAGGATGCGTATTGCCTAGACGATATGCAAAGCGATCGAAATGCTGGTGTGGATGGGGGATAGGAGGCGCCGGAGGCACTCGTCAACAGGGTTATCCACTGCGAATGTGACTTAACCGTAATCATGGCCAGGACGAGGGCACCGACGACGGCCGGGTGCGGTGCGACAACCCGGACCGCCGGTGGCGGCTTGCTTGCTGGACTGCAACGAGGTCACCGCAAACGGATTTGTTGAACAAGACGATTGCGCGTATTCCCCCGTTTGGGTAAAACACTCATGTCCTCGATCCGTTCGTGATGGGATTTGGCCTTGCCTGCGACGGAGTCCGCCCCGCCCATCGATGCCGCCGCGTGTGACACCGGGTTGTCCCGCCTCGACCAGGAGCGGAGCAGTTCCCTGACCGCGATCCTGGCGGCGGCGGAAATTCTCCGTGACTACTCCCGGGACCTGGCCGGACGGGAGCGCGACCGCTTCCTGCAGGCGATCGTCGAGGAAAGTACCCGCCTGCAGCGCAGCTTCACACCGGTTTCCTGAAGCCCGCGGATTTGATGGGGCGGCGGATGCGTCACTCCATTCGCAAACCAGCAGCTCGATCATAACCAGTTTGCGCGCATTGGGCACTTTACCCGATGGGTTTTGAGTGCAATGGTGCCGGCTGCCTAAAACACCAGTAAGTTAATCGAGGAAGTTATGAATAATCTGGCGATTAAAGCAGCGACACTGCTGCTCTCCCTTGCTGCATGGGTCGACGTGGCCCACGCGAGGGTGGTGTTCCAGGAGGTTACCGGTACCGCGGAGGTGATGGCAGGCGACGCGGGCAGGCTGGCGAGTGGCAGCGCATGGCGGGATTACGACTTCGATGGCTACCCGGATCTTTTCGTCGGCAACCACTTCGATCGGCCGACGCTGAATCACAACCTCAGGGATGGGACATTCGCCGACGTAACCGACCAGGTCCTGATGAGGCCGCCGACGGCGGTAGGAATCTGGGGAGACAAGCACGGGTCGAGCTGGGCGGATTTCGACAACGACGGCGACCGGGACCTGCTGGTTCTGGTGGGGGCCAAGGAGGGGACCGGCAGCGGTGCGACTCAACTCTACGCTTATGACAAAAAAACGCGCGAGTTCGTTGACCAGGCGGCGGTGCGAGGGATCGACTATCCCCTGTCGCGAGGGCGCGTCGCCACGTGGCTCGATTACGACAACGACGGCCGGCTTGACGTCTTCTCCGGCGCCGAGGCACGGCCGGACGGCCTGGCTCCCCCCACCTTGTTTCATCAACTGCCGGGAGGCACGTTTGTCGACGTTCGCAAGGCGACCGGCTTTACGCCGGTCGATGCCGTCGCCACCTGGATCTCGGATCTGAACCGGGACGGGCGGATGGATATCCTGTTCCGGGGCACGAAAACGGGACCGACGAGTCCGCGCCCATCCGGGATCAACGTGATTGATACGACCACGATCCCCTTCCGCGACGTGACGCCGACGAAACTACGGGCCAACGACCCCGATCTGGCCATTGCCGACTACGATGGGGACTTGCGGCCGGATGTCTTCATCGCCAACCAGTGGTTTCCGCCAACGACGCCTTTTGGCCACGATCTCTATTTCAACACCAAGGCCGGCTGGGTCAACGGAACCGTCCGCTCGGGGATCAACCAGGTTACCAGGTCGGCGCGACCGGGAGCCATCGCCGCCGATTTCGACAACGATATGGACGTGGATATCTTCCTGGATTGCAGTGCCGGCTACCCCACGGTCGGCCAGGGCGGCGACCTGCCGAACATCATCCTTTGGAATAGGGGCGACGGCACCTTTACCGTGGATCGCATGGCGGGAGGTGCGGCCGGTCGTTCTACCGGTTGGGCCGACACGGCGACCGCGGCGGACTACGACGTGGATGGGTTTGTGGACCTCTTCCTGACCTACGACAAGGAACGGGCGCAGCTCTACCACAACGGCGGTAACGGCAACCACTGGCTGGAAATCGATCTCACCGGCATCCGCAGCAACCGGGACGGCATCGGCGCCCAGGTCTACGTCACCGCCGGGGGGAAAACCCAATTGCGCGAGCAGAACGGTGGCGTCCACCGCTTCTGGGGACAGAATGACCAGCGCCTCCATTTCGGGCTGGGCAGCAACGACCAAGCGAGCGCGATCGTCGTCGACTGGCCCAGCGGGGTCCGCCAGCATCTTGCCGGCGTAACCGCCGATCGGGTCGTAACGATCACCGAACCTCAGTAGGGACCGCGCGGACGCCGCTGTCGAAGTCGCCGTGAACCCCGGCTATTCGGCGGCGGCGACCTGCCGCTCGGCGGGGGCGTCGGGAGCCGGGGTGATCACCTCCAGCAGCCGCTCCTGCAGCTTCGCCAGCTTCTGCCCCTGTTCCACCTTCAGGCCGAACACGTCCTTGACGTAGAAGACGTCGACGACGCGCTCCCCGTAGGTGCTGATGTGGGCGGAGACGATCTGCAACCCCATCGCCGTCAGTGTCGAGGTGACGTCGTGGAGGAAACCCGGCCGGTCGCGGCCGTTGACCTCGATCAGGGTGTGGGCGATCGACGCTCGGTTGTCGAAGATCACCCGCGGCGGCACCTTGAACACCCCCATCCGGCTCGGCAGCGCCCGCCGGCACTGCTCTTCCAGCTCGCGGTCCGGGTGCAGCTTGCCGGTGACCGCCGCCTCGATGCGCTGGATCAGCCGCTGGATTCGGTCCGGGCTGTCGAACCGGCGACCCGACAGGTCCTGGATGCGGAAGGCGTCGAGCGCCATGGAGTTGGCGAGGGTGACCACCTTGGCGTCGACGATGGACGCGCTGGAGAGCGCGATGGCACCGGCGATCTGGGCGAACAATCCCGCGTGGTCCGGCGCGTAGATGATCACCTCGGTGACATCCTGCTGCGGATGCTGACGCGCTTCGACCCAGAGCTCGCGACCCTGGCGCTCGGCTTCGCGCATGATCCCGAAGTGGCTTTCCTGCTCGTCGAGCGAATAGGCGAGCCAGTAATCGGAGTACCCATAGCTGATATAGCTCTCGCGAACGCTTTCCGGCCAGTCGACGAGCCGCGCGCGAAGCCGCGCTTTGGCATGCTCGACCCGGGCGGCGCGCCGTTCGGCGGGCTGGCCGCCGGTCATCTCCATGTCCTCGAGCGCCCGATAGTAGAGCTCGTCGAGGAGGCCGCGCTTCCAGGCGTTCCAGATGTTGGGACCGACGGCGCGGATATCGGCGTTGGTGAGGATCATCAGCATCCGCAGCCGTTCCGGCGACTGGACGAGGCCGGTGAGATCGCTCACCGTCTTCGCATCGTCGATGTCGCGCTTGAACGCGTAGCGGCTCAGCACGAGGTGGTAGCGGACCAGCCAGGCGACGGTCTCGGTCTCCCAGTCATCGAGGCCGAGGCGCGGACAGAGGGTCAGCGCCAGATCGGCGCCGATCTCGGAGTGATCGCCGCCACGACCCTTGGCGATATCGTGCAGAAGGACCGCCACATAAAGGGCGCGCCGGGAACGAATTTCGCTGAAGGCGACGGTGGCGGCCGGATGATCGTCCTTCAGCAGGCCGCGCTCGATTTGGCTCAGGATGCCGACGGCGCGGATGGTGTGCTCATCGACGGTGTACACGTGGTACATGTCGTACTGCATCTGGGCGACGACGCGGCCGAACTCGGGAACGAAGCGGCCGAAGACGCCGGCGTCGTTCATCCGTTTAAGCGCCGGCTCGGGATCGGTCTGGTCGGTCAGCATCTCCAGGAACAGCCGGTTGGCCTCCCGGTCGTGGCGGACCTTCGGGTCGATCAGCCGTAGATTCTGCTGCACCAGACGCAACGCCTGCGGATGGATGTCGAGACGGTTGCGTTGGGCCTCCCGGAACAGCCGGATCAGCCGCACCGGATCCTTGCTCAGCCCGTCACTGAGATCGAAGGTGAGGCGGTTGCCGTCGATGCGGAAGCCGGCCGGCGCCCGACGGAACAGCGACATGGGCGAGGACAAACGAAAGCGGGTTCTTGCCTTGCGATGCTCGTCCTCGAGAACCGCGCACAGGATGCGGGTGAGATCGCCCACATCCTTGGTGACCCGGAAGTAATGCTTCATGAACCGCTCGACACCGCGGGCGCCGGGGCGGTCGGCGTAGCCCAGGCGGCGAGCGACCGTGTCCTGGAAATTGAAGGTCAGGCGTTCTTCCGGCCGGCCGGCCACGTAGTGGAGGTGGCAGCGGACCGTCCACAGGAAGTTCTGCGCCTGCTTGAACTGCCGGCAGTCGGCGGGCGTGAACACGCCGCGCCCGGTCAGGTCGCTGATGTCCTTGACGCGGTAGAGATACTTGGCGATCCAGAACAGCGTCTGCAGATCCCTCAGGCCGCCCTTGCCGTCCTTGATGTGCGGTTCGAGAACATAGCGGGAATCGCCCATCCGCTCGTGCCGGGCGTCCCGCTCGGCCAGCTTGGCCTCGACGAAGGCGGAGCCGGTCGGCGCCACCAGTTCCGACATGAACCGCTGATCGAAGGCATGGAATAAAGGCTTGTTCCCCCACAGCCAGCGCGCTTCCAACAGGCTGGTGCGGATCGAGAGGTCACCCTTGGATAGCCGGATGCAATCGTCGATGGAGCGGGTGGCATGGCCGACCTGCAATCCCGAATCCCAGAGCATGTAAAGGACGTATTCGACGATCTGCTCGGCCAGCGGCGGCGGCTTCGCCGGCAACAGGAACATCAGATCGATGTCGGAGAACGGCGACAGCTCGCCGCGGCCGTAGCCGCCGGTGGCGACGACCGACTGCGCGCTCGCAGGGGCGGCAGGATCGGACGGATAAACGCGGCTGGTGGCGAAATCGTAGATGGTCCGGACCAGTTGATCGACGAGGAAGGCGTTGGCATGCACCACCTCGGTTCCGCTCGCACCCTCTTCCTCGAAGCGCCGCCGCACCTCGCCCACCCCGCGGTACAACCCGGCCTTGAAAATCTGCAAGGCGTTGGCGCGGCCGCGCGGCGTGGTGACGCCCCACCGCAACTGCTCTTCCAGCTCCTGAAGCAGGGTCTTTCGATTGATGATGGCGCGGCGGTTCGGTATGCGGTACATCGCGGGTCCTGGTCTGACGGTTGATATATAAATCCACCGTCGAGGCTTCGCACGACTCTCTTCTATGGGTTCGGGCCATGAGCGGAAGCCGACTTCTGATCATCGATGTGCAGAACGGCTTCATCAATGAGTGGACGGCCCATGTTCCGGCGCGTGTGGACGGCCTGCAAGCCAGCTTCGATCAGGTCATCGTCACCCGCCTCTACAATCCGCAACGCTCCCTCTATCGCAAACTCATGGGCTGGCAAGCCTTCTCCCTCGGCGCCGCCGAAACGCACCTGGCCTTCCAGCCGCGTGGCGACGCCACCATTATCGATAAATCAGCTTACAGTTGTCTAACGGAACCGTTTGTCGACCGGTTGCGCAGCGACGGCGTCAACCGGGTGCATCTGTGCGGTATCGCCACCGAGGACAGCGTGCTGGCGACCGCCCTCGATCTGTTCCAGCACGGCATCGAGCCGGTGGTGCTGGCGCATGCGTGCGGCAGCGACGGCGGCCACGACATGCACGAGGCCGGCATCAAGGTGCTCCGCCACCTGATCGGCGACAAGCAGGTGATCGGCTCGTAAGTTTGGACGGCAAGTGTTGCGCCGGCGCTACACAAAACTCACGGCCGGACGACGGATTTCAGTTCGTAGAGCACCGCAAGCGCGTCCTTCGGCGACAACTCGTCGGGGTTGATCTCCCGTAGCCGCGTTTCAGCCAACGAAGCTGGCGGCGGCGCGACCGGGGCCAGGCGGGCGAGCGCCGCCGCGAACAGCGGCAGATCGGCGGCGAGACGGGTCAGCGCCGAGTCCGGTTCGCTTTTCTCCAGGGTGGCGAGGATCTCCTCGGCGCGGGCGACGGCGGTCGCCGGCAGCCCGGCGAGGCGGGCGACGTGAACGCCGTAGGAGCGGTCGGCCGCTCCCGGCGCCACCTCGTGCAGGAAGACGACGTCGCCCCGCCATTCCTTCGTCCGCATGGTGTGGCAGGCCAGGGCCGGCAACCGCGCCGCCAGCGCCGTCAGCTCGTGATAATGAGTGGCGACGAGGCCGCGGCAACCGTTGATCTCACAGAGGTGTTCGACCACCGCCCAGGCGATGGATAGTCCGTCGAAGGTGGCGGTGCCGCGGCCGACCTCATCGAGGATGACCAGCGAGCGCGGCCCTGCCTCGCGCAGGATCATCGCCGTCTCCACCATCTCGACCATGAAGGTGGAGCGGCCGCGGGCCAGATCGTCGGCGGCGCCCACCCGCGAGAACAACCGATCGACGATGCCGATGCGCGCCCGGTCGGCGGGAACGAAGGCGCCGATCTGCGCCAGGATGGCGATCAGCGCGTTCTGGCGGAGAAAGGTGCTCTTGCCGGCCATGTTGGGGCCGGTCAGCAGCCACAGCCGGTGGGGATCGCCGAGATCGCAGTCGTTGCCGACGAAAGCGCCGCCTCCCGTCGCCTTCAGCCTCGCTTCGACCACCGGGTGGCGGCCGCCGACGATCTCGAACGCCTCGCCCGCCTCCATCGTCGGCCGGACGAAGCGGTATTCCTCGGCGACGACGGCGAGGCACGCCGCCACGTCAATCTGGGCGATGGCGTCGGCGGAGCCGGCAAGCGGCCCTGCCGCGGCGCCGATGGCGGCGGCCAGCTCGGTGAAGATGGCCGTCTCGCGGGCGAGCGCGTCATCGGCGGCGCGGGCGATCCGCCGCTCCAGATCGGCAAGCTCGACGGTGGCGTAGCGGACGGCGTTGGCCATGGACTGGCGCTGCATGAAGGGGCCGGCGCCGGCGGCCGGCATGCGGTCCGCCAATCGCTGCGGCACCTCCACGTAATAGCCGAGGAGGTTGTTGTGGCGGATCTTCAGTTGCGACAGCCCGGTTTCTGCCACGTAGCGGGCTTCCAGGTCGAGGATCAGCCGTCGGCCGTCATCGCGCAGTTGCCGGGTCTCGTCGAGGGTCGCGTCGTAGCCGCGGGCGATGAACTGGCCGTCGCGCAGGTTCGCCGGCAGCTCTTCGGCGAGCGCGCGGGTCAACGATCCTAGGAGGCTGCCGCCGTCGCCGGCGGGGTCGGCCAACGCTTCGCCCGCATGGCGCAGCTCCTGCGGTAACGGGGGCAACGCGCCATCGCTCAGCAGCCGGTGCAGTACGCCGGCGGCCGCCAGCCCGTCGCGCACCGCCGCCAGATCGCGCGGACCGCCTCGGCCGAGCGGCAGCCGGGAGGCGGCGCGCTCGATGTCCGGGCATTGGGTGAGGGCGTCGCGCAGCCGCCGGCACAGTCCAGGGTCGGCGACGAGGGCGGCCACCGCGTCGAGGCGCGCGTCGATCAGGGCCCGATCGGTGGAAGGAGCGGCAAGGCGGGCGGCGAGGCGGCGGGCTCCCATGCCGGTGACGGTGCGGTCGATCAGATCGAGGAGACTGCCGCGACGTTCGCTCGCCAGCGTCGTCGTCAGCTCCAGATTGCGCCTCGTGGCCGCATCGATCTGCATGACGTCGCCGTCGACGAGGCGCTTCGGGGGCGCCAGCTGCGGCAGCCGGCCCTTCTGGGTGAGTTCGATGTAATCGACGACGGCGCCAAGGGCGGCAAGCTCGGCGCGGGAGAAATCGCCGAAGCCGGCGAGGCTGGCCACCCGAAACAGTCCCTTCAGCCGCCGCTCGCCGGTGAGGCTGTCGAAACGAGCGACCGGCAGCGGCGTCAGCCGCGTCTGCCATTCGGTGAGCACCGGTCGGGTGGCCGGACGGGCGACGAGGACGTCGGCGGCCAGGATCTCTTCCGGCTCGATGACGGCGAGGGCGGCGGCGAGACCGACCGGGTCCGGCGCAGCCGCCGAGCGCAGGACGCCGGTCGAGATATCCACCCAGGCGACACCGAAAGCGCCTGCCGTCTCGGCGATCGCCGCCAGGTGATTGGGGCGCCGGGCGTCGAGCAGCGCCTCCTCGGTCACCGTGCCGGGGGTGACGATGCGGGTGACGTCGCGGGCGACCACCGCCTTGGCGCCGCGCTTGCGGGCCTCGGTCGGCGGTTCCAGCTGTTCGCAGACGGCCACCTTGAATCCCTTGCGGATGAGGCGGGCGAGATAGCTCTCGTGGCTGTGCACGGGAACGCCGCACATGGGAATCGCTTCGCCCAGGTGCCGGCCGCGGCGGGTCAGGGCGATGTCGAGGGCGGCGGCGGCCTTCACCGCGTCATCGAAAAACAGCTCGTAGAAGTCGCCCATGCGGAAGAAGAGGAGGCAATCGGGATGCGCCTCCTTGATCGCCCAGTATTGAGTCATCACCGGCGTGATCGGTCCGCCATCGCCGCCGCCGGTGGACCCGGCATCGGACCCGGTGGGCGACGGAGGGGCGGACAGGCCGGAGGAGGGGGCGGCGCCGGGCTCGGAGCGGTTCACGCGGATGCAACTCGGATGGCCATTGCGGCGGAAACGATTATCATGGGCGGTGGATGGTGGCGACCGCGGACGCGGGCGCCGGGAGACAAGGGCAAGTCGGGATGAACGGGATGCAAGGTGACAGCGGGCGCAACCGATTTCCTTGCGAGGTGGTCGGCGTGATCGCGAAGGAGGCGGAGTTCCGTGCCGCGGTGGAGGTGCTGCTCGCCCACGGTTTCACCCGCACCGATCTGAGCGTGCTCGCCTCCCACGATTCGCTGGATGCGGCCGGCAAGCCCGCAACCACCTGGCGGGATGCTTCGGTCGCCCTGGTGGGTGATCTTCGCTACGAGGTGCCGATCGTCGCCTCCGGAGCCGTTTTGCTGGCCGGCGGCCCGATCGCGGCGACGATAGCGGCGGTGATCGGCGCCGCCGTCGGCGGTATCGCCGTCAAGGATGTGCTGGAAGAGGTGACGGCAAAGCCACACACTGAGGCGTTCGCCCGCTCGGTCGATGCCGGTAGCCTGATCCTCTGGGTCAGCGTCAGCGATGCGGACAGGCTGGCGACCGCGGAGCGGCTGCTGAAAGAGCATGGGGCGAACAACGTCCATATCGCCCATCCCTCGTCGGCCGAGTTCACCTCGTCATAAGGGCGCGGACCCGTCCGCCGATAGCGGCGCCCCTCAGGCGAGGGCGGCTCTGTGGGCGGCCACCGAAGCCGGCCCGAAGCAGCAGAAGATCACCCGCTCCGGCAAGTCCCGTTCGCTGAGATAGGCGCGGACGGCGTCGACGGCGAGTTGGGCGGCGCGCTCCGGGGGGAACCCGAAGATACCGGTGGAGATGGCGGGAAACGCGATCGATCGGCAGCCGTGGCGAGCGGCGAGATCGAGCGATTCCGTGTAGCACGAGCCGAGCAGCGCCTCCTCGCCGGAGGCGCCACCGCGCCAGACCGGACCGACGGCGTGGATGACGTAACGGGCCGACAGGCGATACGCCTTGGTGATGCGCGCCTCACCGGTCGGACAACCGCCAAGGGTCCGGCATTCGACGAGAAGCTCCGGACCGGCGGCGCGATGGATGGCGCCGTCGACGCCGCCGCCGCCGCGGAGGAACTCATTGGCGGCGTTGACGATGGCATCGACCGTCAGCTGGGTGATGTCCCCTTCGACGATCTGCATGCGAGCGGTGACGGCCCTCGGGTCCATGGGTTTCCGATCCTTCTCCTCCTCGCGGCTGATCTCCTGCGGGCGAAGGGCAAGGTCAGATCAGGCCTCGCCCTTGGCGCGGGCGACGCCGGTGCGGATCAACTGAAACGCTTCGTCCGGCTCGCCCCAGCGCTTCACCTTGACCCACTTGCCTTTCTCCAAATCCTTGTAATGATCGAAGAAGTGGGTGACCTGCTCGCACAGGATCTGCGGCAGTTCACGATAGGACGAGACGTTGGCGAAGTAAGGATGCAGATCATCCACCGGAACGCAGAGGATCTTTTCGTCGATGCCGGCCTCGTCCTCCATGATCAGGACCCCGACCGGTCGCGAGCGGATGATGACGCCCGGGGAGACGCCCACCTGGCTGATGACCGCAGCGTCGACCGGATCGCCGTCCTCGGACAACGTGTGCGGGATAAAGCCATAATTGAACGGGTAGTACATGGCCGTGTGCAGGAAGCGGTCGACGAAGATCGCTCCCGAGCGCTTGTCCAGTTCGTATTTCACGGGATTGCCGCCCATCGAGATCTCGATGAACACATTGACGTCGTAGGGCGGATTTGTCCCCACGCTGATCTTAGTGAGGTCCATGGGCCGCCTGCCTCCCTCGTGCCAACAACAACCCCCAGCATTCCGCCTTGTTAGGAGCATGCGGACGAGAGATCAATCGCCATTCGGTCGGGGGTCCGGTTCCGGGCTCGTTGCGCGCCGGCCGGGCGCCCGCCTCAGCCGGCGGCGGCTGCTGGCGGGGCTCGCCGCCTTGCCGCCGGCTTCGCTCCTGCTCGCCGGTCTGATCGCGCGCGCGGGCCGGGCGACAGGGACCGCCGAGGGGTCGTCCAAGGGCGCAGCACTCGCCGATCCCGGCACATCCCCAACTCAACCGCCCGCGGCGCCGGTGCCGACGGTGCTGCCCGATCTGGCCGACGTTCCGGTCGGCTCGCCGGGAGTTCTCGCCGGCCTCTGGTCGGCGCAAGAGCTCGCCGCTCGTCCGGACGAAGCGCGGATCGTTCGCCGGCGTCCCGATCCCTCGCCCCCAGAGCCGGCGGCGCTGCAGAAGTTGGCCGCCCAGCCATCCACGTCGGCAGAGCCGCCGCCGGAAGGCTCGATCCGACGCGTCCAGCCGGTGAACGAGGCCAAGGTGGTGGCGTTGACCTTCGATCTCTGCCAGCGCGCCGACGATATCACCGGTTACGATGGGGCGATCGTCGACGTGCTGCGCAAGGAACGGGTGGCCGCCACCTTCTTCGCCGGTGGCGAATGGCTGCGCAGCCATCGCGAGCGAGCCTTGCAACTGATGGCCGATCCGCTGTTCCAGGTGGGCAATCACGCCTGGACCCACGGCAACCTGCGGGTGCTGACGGGCGAGCGGGCGGAAGCCCAGGTTCTCTGGACCCAGGCCGAGTACGCGGTCCTTCGCGAGGAACTGGCGAAACGGGCGGCCGCCGCCGGCATCGACGAGGCGGAAATGGCAAGGGTGCCGCCGCTGCCGACCGCCTTCCGCTTTCCCTACGGCACCTGCAGCGCGGACACGTTGGCGATGCCGCGCCGGTTCGGCCTCGTCGCCATCCAGTGGGACGTAATCAGCGGCGATGCCGTGCGCGGCCAATCGGCGGCGACGGTGGAGCGCGCGGTGGTGGACGGCGTCCGTCCGGGGTCGATCGTCGTCTTCCATGCCAACGGACGCGGCGCGGGGACCGCCGAGGCGCTGCCGAAGATCATCGCCGGGCTGCGAGGACGGGGATACCGGTTCGTCACCATCGCCACCCTCCTCAAGGCAGGGACGCCGTTTTCGGTGGCGGAATGCTACGAGCTTCGCCCCCATGACAACGGCCGCTACGACAAGCTGTTCGGCGAGGGAACGGGGTGACGACGGCAGCGGCTGCACGTCGTCCCTTCGGCGGCGATGCCTACGACCTGGGTTGCGGCCGATTGCGACGTGTGGATGCGGTGGCGGCCGAGGTTCTGGGACCGCTCCTTGCCGCGACCGATCCGTGGCGCCGGTTGGGATACAGCGCAACCGAGATGAGCCGGTATCTCGCCCGTGACGACGCCGGGCTCGATCGGTTCCTGATCAGCGTCGGCGACGCGCCGGCCGGTGCGCTATGCCTGCGCTTCCCCTGGCTGCGCGGTGCCTATATCGAGCTCGTCGGTTTGGCACCGGCGGTGCGCGGCGCCGGGATCGGTGCGGCGATGATGGACTGGCTGGCGAGCGAGGTCGCCGGCCGCGCCGGCAACCTGTGGGCCACGGTCTCGGCGTTCAACGGCGGCGCGCGGCGGTTCTATGCCGCTCACGGCTTCGTCGAGGTCGCCACCCTGGCGGATCTGGTCCGCTCCGGCGAGGACGATATCCTGATCCGCAAGCGCATCGGCTGATGCCGGGGCTGGCCAAACTGCACAAAAGAAACTGCTCAAAAGAAAAAGGGCGCCTCGTTGCCGAGGCGCCCTTGCTGCGAGGACCGATCGCGAGCGATCGGGTTTAGTTCACCGTGTAAATGCCCACGGCGTAGGTGTTGTCGAGGCTGGCGCTGCCACGCGGGAAGCTGATGGCGGCACGCCGGTTCTGAGGCTCGCGGACGCCGTCCTTGGTCGGCACCAGCAGGTCCTCTTCGCCGCGACCGACGGTGGTGATGGCCGTCGCCGGGATACCCAGCTTGATCATCTGCTGCGCCACCGCGTTCGCCCGCCGCTCGGAAAGCCGCAGGTTGTAGTCGGCAGGACCGGAGGTGTCGGTGTGACCGACGACCTTGATCGCCTTCGCGCCTTCCTTCTTCGCCGCGTTGACCGCGTCGGTGATGATCTTCAGCGCTTCCGGGGTCAGGTTGTACTTATCCCAGTCGAAGAAGACGAGGAAGTCGGACGGCTTCGCCGGTGCCGCGGCCGGGGCCGGGGCCGGCTTCTCGAGCTCGGCGAGAGACTTCATGAACGCATCACGGCAAGCCGCGATGGCATCCGGCTGCAGGTTCTCCTGCAGCTGCTCGGCCCAGCAGTCGAACGACGCCTGGGCATAAGCTGCCACTTCCGGTTTGCTCGTGCGGCCGTTCTTGTCGAGGGCGGCGACCAGCCGCTGGCGACCCTGGTTGATCTCGGACTGAGCGCCCGCCGGGATCTGGCGGAGCTTCAGGTCATCCGGGGTCGTCGGCTTGCCCTGTCCGGCGGCAATCGCCCGCAGGGCATAGGTGTCGCCATCCTTGGCGTCACCGGACGCGTACTCGATGTCGGACAACTTCTTGTAGTTCGTCACCAGAGCGCTGTCGAACGCGGTGGGTCCGCGCCCCGCCGCTTGCGCGTCGCCCTGAAAGCGGTTGGCGCAGCCGGTCATCGCCAAGCCGGCGACGGCCAGGACGGCTGCGATTTTGAGCGTTGACTTCATCTACTGCTCCTCCCAATCGGGGGCTCATCGAGGCGCGAAACGCCCACGATAGACCCGGAGATCTCAAGCGAATACAATACCATGGGTGAGCAAAACCTTAGAAGTTCCAGCCGACACCGATGCCGTAAAGCGCAGCGCCCTCGTTAAACTCGCTGTTCTTGTCGGCGGTAAAGGTCCAGTCCCACTCGAACCGCGCCTGCACGAAGGTGCTCTCGTTGACGTACATCTTGGCACCGGCGTTGGGGGCGAAGACCAGGCTCTGGTCCACATTCCGGCCATAGACGCCGCCGAAGCCGACGCCGATGAACGGCTGGAACCAGTTGCCATTGTTGTACTGGTAATCGGCGAAGAGGCGGGTCGCCAGCGTCCACTGGTCGCTGAGGTCGCCGCCGAAGGCGAACGCACCGTTCTGGCGCAAGGTGAGCGGCAGCATCTTCAGGACGTAGTAGCCGATCGAGCCTTCGGCGCCGATGGCGTTGCCGCCGAATTCGTTGGTCGATGCACCGCTGGCGGAGATGGCGGCTTCCCAGTCACCCTGCCGCGGGCCGGGCTCGAAAGTGTAGGGCGGCATCGGGGCGCCGGCCGGCATCGATGCGGCGGTGGATGGCGCCTTCTGCGTGGTCGTCGTGGTGCCGCTTTGCGCTAGCGCCGGCGAGCAGACGATAGCCGCGAGACCAAGACCTAAGACTACCTTTTTCATTCCTCAAACTCCTCCTCGTGGGATGACCCTCGGACGATGCGGAGTCGGGTTTGCAATGCAACCTTCGAGTCCAAGCTTTGGTCGTCTCGTCCTGGGCCAGAACATTGTGGAATCTTTTTCACGAAACGCTATCTCAACAGTGGGTTTCGGGAAAAACCTCCAAACTAGTGTGGCGTCAACGCAACAGATAGAGTTCCCGCACAGACACATTCCCCTTGCCCATGCAGCGGAACCTGAGGCCAATTCTGCCGCGTGCGTCTGAGCGCTACTTCGGTTTTGCCACGAAAATAACAAGAGCTTGGCGGGGGAGTTCCTCCAGCGACACACCATCACCGCCATCATGTGGCTAAAATGCATCAGACCGAAGAGGGGGGACGGCCGATTCGCGACCGTTCAGGCCGGAGCGTTCGCCGCGACCGGGTAGCGGCGCATCATCCAAACGAGCAGCAGCAACCCCGGCACCGCCGCCAGGGTCGTCAGGATGAAGAACATCGGCCAACTCACCTGGTCGGCAAGCCAACCAGCGCCGGAGGAGAGCACCGTCCGCGACACCGCCATCAGCGACGTCAGCAGGGCGTACTGGGTCGCCGTATAGGCGACGTTGCACAGGCTGGACATGTAGGCGACGAAGGCGGTGGTGCCCATGCCGGTAGTGATGTTCTCGACGCTGATCGTCATCGCCAGCACCGTCAGATCGGGACCGGCCGCCGCCTGGGCCAGGAAGACGAGATTGGACGCCGCCATCAGCACGCCGCAGAAGAGGAGACCGTTCATCAGCCCGACCCGGGCGACGACGACACCGCCGATGAGGCCGCCGAAGATGGTCGCCGCGAAGCCGAACAGCTTGACGACCTCGGCGATGTCGCTCTTGGAGAAGCCGATTTCGAGGAAGAACGGCACCTTCATCACCCCCAGCACGGCGTCGCCGAACTTGTAGAGCATGATGAAGGCGAGGATGGCGAGCCAGCCGCGACGGGTGAGGAACTCTAGGAACGGACAGACGCAGGCGCCGTAGAGCCAGGCGAGGGTGTCGGCCAGCGGCCGCGGCAGCCATGGATGGCGCCGATGCAGGGCGTCGCCGCGGGGCTCGCCGGCGAATGCCGCCTCGTCGCCCGGCACCGCCGGTTCCGGATTGGTGAGAATGGCGATCACGCCCACGAGGACGAGGCCGGCCATGATGGCGAACACCGCCGGCCATGGCAGCACCTCGGCGAGGAGCAGACCACCGGCACCGGCGGCCGTTTGTCCCAGCCGCCAGCCGAACACCATCGTCGCCGCTCCCGCCGCCAGTTGGCTCCGGGTCAGGCTTTCAACTCGGTAGGCGTCGAGGACGATATCCTGACTGGCGGATGCCAGGGCGGTGGCGAAGGCGAGGGCGGCGGCGGTCGCGAGATCGCTGCCGGGATCGCTGCGGCCGAGAAGGACGAGCGCTGCCATCAACAGTCCCTGGGTTAACAGTGCCCAGGCGCGTCTTCGGCCGAGCCACCGGGAGAGCAGCGGCAGCGGCAACCGGTCCATGAACGGCGCGATCAGGAACTTGAGCGAGTAGGGCAGGCTGACGAGGCCGATCAGCCCGACCTCGGTCTTGCTGACGCCCGCCTCCACCAGCCAGGCGACCAGTGGCTCGGCGAGGACGCCGAACGGCAGGCCGCTGGCAAATCCCAGGAAGAGGAGAACGAACACCCGCCGATCGCGGTAAACCGCCGCGGCATTCCACCAGCCGTCTGTTTGCCGCTCCACGCGCGCAGCCCTATGGCTGCTTAGCTCAGGCGGCCGCGAACGAGGTCGGCCAACGGCACCTCCGCCCGGGCACCCACGTGGCTGATCGCCTCCGCGGCGGCGATGCCGCCGATGCGGGCGCAGGTCTCGGGCCGCAGCTGGCGGGTGAGGCCGTACAGGAAGCCGGCGGCAAAGGCATCGCCGGCGCCCGTCGAATCGACGACGGTGTTCACCGGCTCCGCATCGACGATGTGCACCTCGTTGCCGGCGGCGATGACCGATCCTTTCTCCGAGCGGGTCAGGACGGCGATCCGGCACTGGTGGCGGATGCGCTGCATCGCCGCATCGAAGGAATGCTCCTGGAACAGCGAGACGATCTCGTCCTCGTTGGCGAACAGCACATCCACGTGCTGTTGGATCAAGGTCAGGAAGTCGGCACGGTGGCGGTCGACGCAGAAAGGATCGGAGAGGCTGAGCGCCACATCGCGGTGATGGGCGTGCGCCAGTTCCGCCGCCAGTATGAACGCCCGTTTCGCCCGTGGCTGATCCCACAGGTAGCCTTCGAGATAGGTGACGCGGGCGTCGGCGATCAAATCCTCGTCCACGTCTTCGGGGCCGATGTCGGCGGCAATGCCGAGGAACGTCTGCAGCGTGCGGTCCGCATCGGGGGTCACCAGGACGAGGCAGCGTGCGGTCGGCGGGCCTTCCACCGCCGCCGGCGTCTTGAAGGCGACGCCGAGGGAGACGATGTCGTGGCGGAAGATGGAGCCGAGCTGATCGTCGCGGACTTTGCCGATGAACGCGCCCTGGCCGCCGAGTGAGGCGAGGGCGGCGATGGTGTTGGCGGCCGAACCGCCGGATACCTCCACCGCCGGCCCCATGGCTGCGTAGAGCGCCTCCGCCTTGCCAGCGTCGATCAGCGTCATCGTCCCCTTGTCGAGGCGGTGGCGGATGAGAAACGTCTCATCGGTATGGGCGAGGACATCGACGATCGCATTGCCGATGCCGACCACGTCGAAGCGCAGGTCCGCCATGGGCCGCATACCCTCATTCTGACCGGTGGTTTGGGCGACGGGGCGCAGTATAGCGGCGATGCCCGTCGTGGCAACGCGGCCGGCGGCGGCGCTGTGGGGGGGCCGGCGGCGATGACGCGCCCCCCGCGGGGAGGACGCCTTGCGTCGCCGATGGGCGGTCCGTACATCAGGCGGGCGGCGGCAGACGCCGCGCCTGTCATCGGCACGGGAAGGGGCGAGGGCGTGAGCGGCGAAGAGACGCGGCGATGATCACCGCTTTTTCACGGGCGCTGGGGCAGCTGGGCGATCCGGCGATCCGGCGAATCGTCGGCATCGGCGTCCTCGGGGCGACCGCTCTGATCGTCCTCCTATGGATCGGTGTCGGCGTGCTGCTGACCCACACGACGCTTTTCCAATCGGGCTGGCTGGACGCCGCGGTGGACGTTCTCGGCGGCGTCGCCGTCCTTGCGCTGACGCTTTTATTCTTCCCGGCGGTGGCCACCGCCATCCTCGGCTTTTTCCTTGAAGACGCGGCCGAGGCCGTGGAGCGCCGCTATTATCCATCGTTGCCGGCGGCGCGTCAGCAATCGGTAAAGGAATCGATTCTCAATTCGATCAAGTTGCTGGCGGTGATGTTGGCGGCCAACGTCTTCGCCTTGCTGTTTTTGCTGGTGCCGCCGGTATTCCCTTTTGTTTTCTACGCGGTGAACGGCTATCTTTTGGGCCGGGAATACTTTGAGGTGGCGGCGCTCCGCCGTCACCCGCCCGCCACCGTCACCGAACTGCGCCGCAGACATCGAGGGCAATTGTTCCTGGTCGGAGTCGTCATCGCGTTTCTCCTCACCCTGCCGCTGATCAATCTGATCGCGCCGGTGATGGCGACCGCGGTCATGGTCCACCTCTACCATTCGTTTGACGCACCGGGCGACGCGGTCGCTTTGGCGCGGCGGTGATGCTTCCGAGGGATAATGGGCCATCGGCCAGTTGGCTAACGGACAGTGGGCCGGACGAGATCAGCAAAGGAGGGCGTGCCGGAATGTTTCGAATCAAGAAAGCGGATGGCAACGGTGCAGAGGGCGGACCGGAGGCGGAGATGCCGCCGATGCCGGCCCCGCCCGCCCCGGTCGAGGTGGAGGTGCAGGAACCGAAGCCGGCGGCGCGTCGCATCCCCCCGCAGCCGGCCCGTCCGCTGTCGACGGCTCAACACCTGGACCTCACCCGCCGGCCGGGAGAACTGGCCGGCCCGACGGCGCGCAGCGAGCTGCAGATGCCGGCGGTGCGCGAAAAAACCCTGCTCGTCGGCCAGGACGTGGAGTTTTCCGGCGAGATCAAGTCCTGTCAGAAGCTCATCGTCGAAGGGATCGTCCAGGTTTCGTCCGCCAACTGCCGCCACCTGCAGGTCAGTGCCACCGGCGTCTTCCACGGATGCATCGAGGTCTCGGAAGCGGAAATCCTCGGCCGTTTCGATGGCGAACTCATCGCTCGCGAACGGCTGGTCGTCCGCGCCACCGGCCGCGTCTCCGGCAAGATTCGCTACGGCAGCATCATCGTCGATTCCGGCGGCCACATTGCCGGCGACATCGGCGCGCTGGAGGATGACCCGAAGGCGTCCGGCGCATCGGCCGCCGGCCACGCCGATGCAGCTCGCCTTCCGCATCCCGCCTGACCGGCCGACGGATGATGGGGGACGCGGGCCGGGCAGCGGCGCTTCTTCTCGCCGCGTTGCTGCCGCTTGCCGGCTGTGCCGGCGACGGTGACGGCGACGGGATCGGCGGGAGTGGCTCCGGCAGGTCCTCTTATGGCGGCGACGCGGCCGGTCTCATCGGGCTCGATCCGTCCCAGGTGACGGGGATGCTGGGGCCGGCGGACTTCCGGCGCACCGACGGACCGGCCGAGATCCTTCAGTATCGGGGCGGCAGCTGCGTCCTCGATCTCTACCTCTATCGCGATCCGTCGACGGGCCAGTACCAGGTGAAGCACGTCGAGGCGCGGGATCGCAGCTTCGCCAGCGTCGCTCCCGATGCGTGCATCTCCAACGTCGCCCGTAACCGGCGGGCGGGCCAGCTGGTCCCGCACCCGTTCCTTCAGGCGGGGACCGTCTTCTCCTCATAGCGGCAGAGGTCGCGCACCGTGCAGGCGCCGCAGGCGGGTTTGCGGGCGGTGCAGACGTAGCGGCCGTGCAGGATGAGCCAGTGATGCGCGTGGATGAGCCAGCGAGACGGCACGCGCGCCATCAGGCCGGCATCAATGGCCTCCGGCGTTTTGCCCGCGGCGAGACCGGTGCGGTTGGCGACCCGAAAGACGTGGGTGTCGACGGCGATCGTCGGCTCGCCGAACGCCACGTTGAGGACGACGTTGGCGGTCTTCCGACCGACACCCGGCAGCGTCTGCAACGCCTCGCGGTCGTGCGGCACCGTCCCCCCGAATTGCTCGACCAGGATGCGGCTGGTGGCGATGATGTTGCGGGCCTTGGCGTTAAACAGGCCGATGGTCCGGATCGCCGCGCGCAGGCCGTCCTCGCCGAGGGCGAGCATTTTCTCAGGCGTGTCCACCTCGCGGAAGAGGGGCGCCGTCGCCTTATTGACGCTGGCGTCGGTGGCCTGCGCCGACAAGATGACGGCGACAAGGAGCGTGTAGGGGTTAGCGAAGCGGAGCTCGCCCCGGGGCTCCGGATTGGCGGCGGCAAGCCGGGCAAAGAACGCATCGATGTCGGCGGCGGGCATCTCAGGCGGCATGGCCGACCGGCCTCTCGCCGCCCGCCGCATGGCCCGACGCCTGGATGGCGCGACACCGTGGCCGGCCGCACTTGGCGTCGTTGCCGCCCGTCGCTAGAGTCGGCGTACGTCGCAGTTTCGCTCCCCTCCGCCGAGGACCTCGCCGACGATGGACCAGCTTGCCGATGGCGTCGTCTTCTACAGCGCCGTATTGCGGCCGCATCGCAGCCTCCGGCAGCGAACGACGGCCATGCTCGTCCTCGGTCTGGCCGGCGTCTGGCTTTGCGTCGGCCTGGTGTTCATCGCCGTCGGTGCCTGGCCGGTGCTGCCGTTCTTCGGCCTGGAACTCCTGATCGTCTATTGGTTCTTCCGCCTCAACGAGCGGTCGGGAAATGTGTGCGAGGCGATCATCCTGACCGCGTCGGCGCTGACCGTGCGGCGCACCGATCCGTGGGGCAAGCACTCCCTCGTGGCGTTTCCGCCCCGCTGGCTGCAGGTCAACCTGGAGCCGGCGCCGGGGTTCGACAACCGGCTCGAGCTGCGCTCCCATGGCCGGTCGCTGACCATCGCCAGCTTTCTGCCGCCGCACGAACGAGAAGCGGTGGCGCTGGCCCTTCGTCGCGCGCTCGCCCGCCAGCATGGGTCGATCCCGCGGCCGCCGAGCGCGGACTAGCTCGCAGGTCGGGCCGTCGCCGGCGCGGCCTGCAGCACCTGGACCACGTCCGTGTGGCCGGCGTCCTGGGCGAGGGAGAGGGCGGTCGCGCCGTCGGGGGCGCGGATGTCGGCGCGGGCGCCCCCATCGAGGAGCACCTTGACCACGTCCGCATTGCCGCGGTTGGCGGCCCACATCAGCGGTGTCACCCCTTCAATGGTCCGCGCATTGGGATCGGCGCCGCGCCAGAGAAGCAGCCGGCACGAGTCCGGCATATCGCTCCAGGCCGCCTGATGCAGCGGCGTCACCCCTTGCGGCGTCGTCCGGGCGTTGATGTCGGCGCCGCGCCAGATGAGCAGTTCCGCCGTCTGCGGATAGCGGTAGTAGAGGGCGCCATGTAAGGGCGTCGAACCGTTATCGGTGTGGGCGTTGACGTTGGCGCCGGCGTCGAGGAGATCGCGGACCTTGAAGATGTTGCCGGTGCCGGCCGCCCGCAGCAGGTCGGCGTCGGGGCCCTGGGCGGTGGTCAGGTCCGTCGCCCCCTTCCCGGCGTTGGCTGCCGCAGAGGCCGAGGTCTTGTCGGCGCAGCCGGCGAGGATCAGCGGTGCCGCGGCGAGGCCGGCGAGGATCAGCGTCCGCGTCAGGCGGCGGCGCATGGTCATGGCGGCGGCCATCTCAGGCGAACCCGAGCACATGGCGCATGCCGTAGAGGCCGGGCGGGCGGCCCGCCGTCCACAGCGCCGCCCGCACCGCGCCGCTGGCGAAGACGGCGCGGGAAGAGGCGCGATGACCCAGTTCGATGCGTTCGCCGTCGCCGGCGAAGATCGCCTGATGATCGCCGGTGACATCGCCGCCGCGTAGGGTGGCGAAGCCGATGGCGCCCGTCGGCCGCGCACCGGTGTGTCCGTCGCGACTCTTCACCCAGACGTCGGCGAGCCGCTGGCCGCGCGCCGCCGCCGCCGCCTCGCCGAGGGCGAGCGCGGTGCCGGAGGGGGCGTCCACCTTGTGGCGATGATGCATCTCGACGATCTCCAGATCGTAGGTGCGGCCGAGGACGGCCGCCGCTTCGGCGACCAGGCCCAGGAGCAGGTTGACCCCGACGCTCATGTTGGCGGCCTGAACGATCGGCACCGATTGCGCCGCTTCGCGCAACGCGGCGAAGTGGGCATCGCCGAGGCCGGTGGTGCCGACCACATACGCCTTGCCGGCGCGGGCGGCAACCGGCGCCAGGCTCAGCAGCGTCTGCGGGGTGGTGAAGTCGAGGACGGCATCCGCCGCAGCGAACAGCGCCTCCGGATCGTCGGTGATGGTCAGGCCGGCTGCCGGCAGTCCGGCGGCGAGCGCAAGATCCGACCCCACGGCCGGGTGGCCCGCAAACTCCAGGCCGCCCGCCAGTTCCGCCGCCGGTGTTTCGACGATGGCCGCCGCCAGCATGCGGCCCATCCGCCCGGCCGCGCCGGCGATGCCGATGCGCATCCGCTTCCTCCCCCGTCCCGCTGCCGCCCCGCCTTAGTCGCGGAGTTCGTCCCAGAATTCCTTCACCCGGGCGAAAAAGCCGTGGGATTCCGGGCTGTGTTCCTCACCGTCGCCGCTTTCGGCAAACTCCTCCAGCAGGCGCCGCTGCTTGTCCGTCAGGTGGACCGGTGTCTCGACGACCACCTCGACGTACATATCGCCCTTGGACGCCGATCGCAGGATGCTCATCCCCTTGCCGCGCAGACGGAAGGTCTCGCCCGACTGAGTGCCGGCGGGAACGCCGACCCGGGCGCGCTCGCCGACGATGGTCGGGACCTCAATGGTGCCGCCGAGGGCGGCGGTCGTCATCGGCACCGGCACTCGGCAATGGAGATCGGCGCCGTCGCGCTTGAACAGCGGATGGGGGGCGACGGTCACGAAGACGTAAAGGTCGCCCGGCGGCGCGCCGCGCAGGCCGGCCTCGCCCTCGCCGGCGAGGCGGATGCGGGTGCCGTCCTCGATCCCTGGCGGCACCGTCAACTGCAAATCCCGTTCACGCTGTACGCGGCCCGAGCCGGAGCAAGCCCGGCAGGGATTGCGGATCATCTGCCCGGAGCCGCCGCAGGAGGGACAGGTCCGCTCGACGGTGAAAAACCCCGACTGGGCGCGGACGCGCCCGGCACCGCGACAGGTGGAGCAGGTCTCGGCGCCGGAGCCGCTGGCGGAGCCGCTACCCTTGCACACGTCGCACGACGCGGCGGCCGGGACGCGGATCGTCGGCTTGTGACCGGTGAAGGCGTGTTCGAGGCTGATTTCGAGATTGTAGCGGAGGTCGGCGCCACGGGTGTTGGCGCGACCGCCGCGGCGACCGCCACCCATGAACTCGCCGAACATTTCCTCGAAGATATCGGCGAAGCCGGTGCCGAAGCCCTGGCCGAAGCCGTCGCCGCCGCCGTGTTCGAAGGCGGCGTGGCCGAAGCGATCGTAAGCGGCGCGCTTCTGGTCGTCGCGCAGCACCTCGTAGGCCTCGTTGACCTCCTTGAAGTGCCGCTCGGCCTCCCGATCGCCTGGATTGCGATCGGGGTGATACTGCATCGCCTGCTTGCGATAGGCCTTCTTCAGCTCGTCCTTGTCGGCGTCACGGGCGACGCCGAGGATCTTGTAATAATCTTCTTTCGCCATCGCCTCCATCCGCGGGGAAGACGCGGGGACGCCGCCGGCAGCCCCCTAATCGCGCCGGCGGCGTTTCTCGTCGGCTGCGAGGTCAGCTCGCCTTCTTCTTCTCCGGGTCCACCTCTTCGAACTCGGCATCGACGACCTTGTCGTCGCCACCGGGGCCACCACCCGGGCCGCTCCCGGATGGACCACCTCCCGCGTCGCCGGCCGCCGCTTCCTGGCTCGCACGGTACATGGCTTCGCCCAGCTTCATCCGCGCCTGATTGAGGATCTCCGTCTTCGCCTTGATTGCATCGGCGTCATCGCTGTCCATCACCCCCTTCACGTCGGCGATCGCCCGCTCCACTGCCTCGCGATCGGCGGCGGCGATCTTGTCGCCGTACTCCTTCAGATCGCGCTCGGTGGAATGCACCATGGCATCGGCCTGGTTGCGGGCCTCGACCTTCTCTCGGCGGCGCTTGTCGTCGGCGGCGTGCCGCTCGGCGTCCTTGACCATCCGCTCGATGTCGCTGTCCGACAGGCCGCCCGACGCCTGGATGCGGATCTGCTGTTCCTTGCCGGTCGCCTTGTCCTTGGCCTGGACGTTGACGATGCCGTTGGCGTCGATGTCGAAGGTCACTTCCACCTGCGGCATGCCGCGCGGGGCGGGCGGAATGCCCACCAGATCGAACTGGCCGAGCAGCTTGTTGTCGGCCGCCATCTCCCGCTCGCCCTGGAAGACGCGGATGGTGACCGCGGTCTGGTTGTCGTCGGCGGTGGAGAACACCTGGCTCTTGCGGGTGGGGATCGTCGTGTTGCGGTCGATCAGCCGGGTGAACACGCCGCCCAGGGTCTCGATGCCCAGCGACAGCGGGGTGACGTCCAGGAGCAGCACGTCCTTGACCTCGCCCTTCAGGACGCCCGCCTGGATGGCGGCGCCGACGGCGACCACCTCGTCCGGGTTCACCCCCTTGTGGGGTTCGCGGCCGAAGAAGGTCTTCACCGCCTCGATCACCTTCGGCATCCGGGTCATGCCGCCGACGAGAACCACCTCGTTGATCTCGCCCGCCGACAGCCCGGCATCCTTCAACGCCTTCCGGCACGGCTCGATGGTGCGGCCGATGAGGTCCTCGACCAGCGCTTCCAGCTTGGCGCGGGTGAGCTTGATGGTCAGGTGCTTCGGACCCGTCTGGTCGGCGGTGATGAACGGCAGGTTGACTTCCGTCTGCATCGTCGACGACAGCTCGATCTTCGCCTTCTCCGCCGCCTCTTTCAGCCGCTGCAGGGCAAGCTTGTCCGTCCGCAGATCGATGCCGTTCTCTTTCTTGAACTCGTCGGCCAGGTAGTCGAGGATCCGTTTGTCGAAGTCTTCACCGCCGAGGAAGGTATCGCCGTTGGTGGACTTCACCTCGAACACGCCTTCGCCGATCTCCAGGATCGAGATATCGAAGGTGCCACCACCCAGGTCGTAGACGGCGATGGTGCCCGAGTTCTTCTTCTCGAGGCCATAGGCCAGCGCGGCCGCGGTGGGCTCATTGATGATGCGCAGCACCTCGAGGCCGGCAATCTTGCCTGCGTCCTTGGTCGCCTGCCGCTGGCTGTCGTTGAAGTAGGCGGGAACGGTGATGACCGCCTGGGTCACCTCGTCACCGAGAAAGCTTTCCGCCGTCTCCTTCATCTTCTGCAAGATGAAGGCGGAAACCTGGCTGGGGCTATACTTCTTGCCTTGCGCTTCCACCCACGCATCGCCGTTGGCGCCTTCGACGATGCGGTAGGGCACCAGCGCCTTGTCCTTCTCGGTGACCGGATCGTTGTAGCGGCGGCCGATCAGTCGCTTGATGGCGAACAGGGTGTTTTCTGGATTGGTGACGGCCTGGCGCTTGGCCGGCTGGCCGACCAGTCGTTCGCCGGCGTCGGTGAAGGCGACGATCGAAGGGGTCGTCCGCGTGCCTTCCGAATTCTCGATAACCCGCACGTCCTTGCCTTCCATGACGGCGACGCACGAGTTCGTGGTTCCGAGATCGATACCGATCACTTTGCTCATGGGAATACCTCGCTTCTGGCGGACCTCAGCGACCCGGTGCGGCGTCGCCCAGGCCCCCGTTGTAAAGAGTGGCCGTGGCCGTCTGACCGGCCTTGCGCGTTATATATGCGGCGGATTCTAGGCACGCAACGGGCCCACGGCATGCAGGGGACGAGGTTGTGGACAACCGGCTTGCGCATCCTCTTCCCGCCGATGGACGGCCCCGATGGGCGGCGACGTGCCGCAGGGCGACGGTTGCCCTAATAGGTCTCGTCGACGCGGCGGCCGGGGGCGTCTTCACGCTGGGCCGACCGATAGGGATCGCCGGCGCGCTCGGAGGCGGGATCATTCCCCTTGCCGGCGCCCGGGTCCGCCACCGTCCGCTTCGGCCCGCCGCGGGCGATGCCGACCCGTGCCGGCCGCAGGGTGCGATCGTGCAGGAGGTAGCCCGGCTCCAGCACCTGCAAGACGGTGCCGTGCTCGACCGCAGGGTTGTCGATCTCGAACATTGCCTCATGAATATGCGGATCGAACGGCGCGCCTTCGGCCTCGATGGGCTTGATGCCGTAGCGTTCCAGCACGGAAAGCAATTGCCGCTCCGTCATCTCGATGCCGCTGGCGAGGGTGTCCAGCGCCGGATCGGCGGCGCGTCCCGCCGCGTCGATGCTCGCCAGCGCCCGTTGCAGGTTGTCGGCGACCGACAGCAGGTCACGGGCGAAGGCCGAAATGGCATACTGGCTCGCCTCCTGGCGCTCGCGCTGGGCGCGGCGGCGAATGTTTTCCACCTCGGCGAGGGCGCGCAACCGTTCATCCTTCAGTCGGGCGACCTCGGCCTCCAGTTCGGCGAACCGTTCGCCCGTCAGTTCCGTCGCCTCGGTTTCCGCGGGGTCCGGACCGACCGCCTCCGTCGCGGGCGGCGTGTCGCTGGGGTGACGGGTTTCTGTCATCATGGCTCCTCGTTCGGTTGGCTCGGTCAGGGGGACGGCCGATCGGCTATCCGATCGCCCGGCCGATCAGTTGCGCGGTGAAGTCGACCATCGGAATGATTCGCGCGTAGTTCATGCGGCTGGGGCCGATCACTCCGATCGCGCCGACGATGCGTTCGCGGCTGTTGCGATAGGGGCTGACGATCATCGAACAGCCCGTGAGATTGAACAGAGAGCTGTTTGCACCAATGAAAATTTGCACGCCCTCACCATTGTCAACCATGGAGAGTACCTTGACCATAACCTCTTTGGTCTCGAGCATGGTGAACAGCGAGCGGATGTGTTCGAGATCGCCCAACGCCTGCACATCGTCCAGCAGATGCGACTGACCGCGGACGATGAGTTGGCCGCGGCTGCCGTCGCCTCCCGACCAGATGGCGAGGCCCGACTGCACCACCTTTTGCGTCAGCTGGTCCAGTTCCGCCTGGTGCTGGCTCAGTTCGCCGAGGATTTCGTCGCGCGCCTCGGCGATGGTGCGGCCGACCAGCCGCGCCGAGAGGAAATTGGAGGCCTCGACCAGCGCCGATGGCGGCAGATCGGAGGCCGTTTCGATGACCCGGTTCTCGACCATCCCGTCCTCGGAAACGAGGACGACGAGGGCGCGGCCGGGGTTGAGGCTGACGAGTTCGATATGCCGGAGCGGGTTTTCCGTCTTCGGTGCGGTGACCAGGCCGGCGCAGCGGGTGAGGCCGGAGAGCGCCGCCGTCGCCCCCTCCAGCAGCCCCTCGACACTGGACCCGGAGCCGGCACAGCGCTCGGTGAGTTGCCGGCGGTCGTCGTCGGCCAGGGCGCCGATGCCCAGCAGGCCGTCGACGAACAGCCGCAGGCCGGCCTCGGTCGGCAGCCGTCCGGCCGAGGTGTGGGGTGCGAACAGCAGTCCCGCTTCCTCCAGGTCGGCCATGACATTGCGGATCGTCGCCGGCGACAGCGAAACCAGCAGCCGCTTTGACAGCGTTCGCGAGCCGATCGGCTCTCCCGTCTCCAGATAGGCGTCGACCACCTCGCGAAAGATCTCGCGCGAGCGCTCGCTGAGCTCGGCGATCGTCGGCGGGACATGCCAGGCTTCGGGCATGGGCGGGGGCAATCCTTCGGGCGACCTGCTACCGGCCGGAAAGCGCCGGACCTTTTCGGCGAGATGTAGGGACCGAATGGCACCGCCGTCAACGCACCCGGTTTGACCTGGGCCGGGGGCAGCGCTACTGTGCGTTTTTTCAGGCTTGGCCCTCCCTCCTTTCACCGGACGGCGCGGCTGTCGCCAAGCAGGCAAGGGCCAGCAGGGGGCATCGACGAGGCATGAGACCATCCGGCCGAGCCTTCGACCAAATGCGTCCGGTCAGCTTCGATCTGAATTTCAACAAGCACGCGGAAGGCTCCTGCCTCGTCCGCTTCGGCGACACCCATGTCCTGTGCACGGCGTCCGTCGAGCCGCGGGTGCCGCCATGGCTGCGCGACAAGGGGCGCGGGTGGGTGACCGCCGAGTACGGCATGCTGCCCCGATCGACCTCCCAGCGGACCGACCGGGAGGCCGCCCGTGGCCGGCAGTCGGGACGCACCCAGGAAATCCAGCGACTGATTGGCCGCAGCCTGCGGGCGGTCACCGATCTGACGGCGATGGGGGAGATGCAGGTGCGCGTCGATTGCGACGTGCTGCAGGCGGACGGTGGCACCCGCACCGCCGCCATCACCGGCAGTTACATCGCCCTGCACCGGGCGTTCGCCCGGCTTGTCGACCTGGGCATCCTGAAGGCGCAGCCGCTCACCGACCAGGTGGCGGCCGTCTCGTGCGGACTGCACCAGGGGACGGCCGTCCTCGATTTGGATTACGCCGAGGACAGCGAGGCGGGCACCGATGCCAATTTCGTGCTCACCGGCAGAGGTCGGGTGGTCGAGATTCAGGCCACGGCCGAAGACGAGCCGTTCTCCGAGGCAGACTTCCTGGCCCTGTTGTCGCTGGCGCGGCGTGGCGTCCAACAGCTCGTCGATCTGCAGCGCCAAGCGCTCGGACTAACGTAGGCGGCACACCTGGGGACCCCCCTGACCATGGTGGAACGCGATGGCTCGAGAATGGACGGCCGGCAAGCTGGTGATCGCCAGCCACAATAAAGGCAAGGTCAGCGAAATCGGCGACCTGCTGGCGCCTTACGGGGTGAGTGCGGTGTCCGTAGGCGACCTGGGGTTGCCGGTCCCGGACGAGACCGGCGAGACGTTTGCCGAGAACGCCGAGATCAAGGCCCGCGCCGCCGCCGAGGCGACGGGTCTGCCGGCGCTCGCCGACGACTCGGGACTGTGTGTGGGCGCCCTTGCCGGTGCGCCCGGCATTCGCTCCGCCGATTGGGCGGGACCGAAGCGTGATTTCGATCTGGCGATGCGGCGGGTGCAGAAGATGCTGGAGGACAGCGAGGAGCGGCGGGCGTCCTTCGTCTGTGCGCTGGCCCTCGTCTGGCCCGACGGCCGCATCGAGACGTTCGAGGGCACGGTCGCGGGCGACCTGATCTGGCCGCCGCGCGGCAAGCGCGGCTTCGGCTACGACCCCATGTTCGTCCCCGACGGCCACTCGCAGACCTTCGGCGAGATGTCGCCCGAGCAGAAACACGCCATCAGCCACCGGGCCGCCGCCTTCCGCAGCCTGGTCGACGCATGCTTCTGACGGCGGGGTCGGCTGCGGCGCCGACCGGGACCGACACCCCGCTGGCGGTTTACATCCACTGGCCGTTTTGCCGCTCCAAATGCCCATACTGCGATTTCAACAGCCACGTGGCGGCGGTGGCGCCCGATCAGGATCGCTGGCGGCGCGCCTATCTGCGTGAGCTCGCCGGTTTTGCCGCCATGCTGCGCGAGGACGGCGGCCAGCGGACGATCGCCAGCATCTTCTTCGGCGGCGGCACCCCGTCGCTGATGACGCCCGCCCTGGTCGGCGCCATCCTCGATGCCATCGCCGGTCATTGGCCGGTCGCCGCCGACGTGGAGATCACCCTCGAAGCCAACCCGACCTCTGCCGAGGCCGAGCGCTTCGCGGGCTACCGGCGGGCCGGCGTCAACCGGCTCTCGCTCGGCGTGCAGGCCCTCGACGCGGATGCGCTCGCCTTCCTTGGCCGGCGGCATTCGGTCGCCGAGGCGACGGCGGCGCTGGCGCTCGCCGTCCGCCACCTGCCGCGGGTGTCGTTCGATCTGATCTATGCCCGGCCGGGGCAGACGGCGGCGGCCTGGCGGCGCGAACTGGCCATGGCCACCGATCTGGCCGGCGATCATCTCTCCGTCTACCAGCTCACCATCGAGCCGGGCACCGCCTTCCATCGGGAGCGGGTGGCGACGCTTGACGACGACGCGGCCGCCGATCTGTACGAGGTGACGCAAGGCGTGCTCGACGCCGCCGGACTCCCGGCCTACGAGATTTCCAACCACGCCCGCCCCGGCGGTGCCTGCCGCCATAACTTGGCCGTCTGGCGGGGCGAGGACTATCTGGGCATCGGTCCCGGCGCCCACGGCCGGATCAGCCAGGACGGAACCTGCGAGGGGTGGCGTTGCCTGAACGCGCCCGACCGCTGGCTGGCGGCGGTGGAGCGGACCGGTCACGGGCTCGCGATGCGCACGCCGCTGACGGTGGGGGAACGGAGCGAGGAACTGGTGATGCTCGGTCTTCGCCTCACGGAAGGGATCGATCGGGCGCGCTTCGCGGCACGTGTCGGCGCCGATCCGGTGGCCTGCCTCGATCCGCGGGCGCTGGACGGACTCGCCGCGGCCGGCTTCATTGCCGTCAATGCGGCAAGCGTGCGGGCCACCGCCGCCGGCCGGCTGCGTCTCAATGCCGTCCTCGCCCGGCTGCTCGCCACCGGCAGCGAGTGCGCCGCCTAGAACCCGGTGAACTGGCGCTGGGCGCCGGAGACAACGGCGGTGCCGTCGACGCTGATCTGCAGCACCGCCAGCCGGCGATCCACATAGCCTTCCGGGACCAGCCGGAACAGGCCGTCCCGCCCGAAGAAGCCTTCGGAGTTGGTCAGCCATTCGTCGGCGTACCCCTGGCGGCCCCGCTCCCGGACGAGGACTGCGGCCAGCGCGGTGGCGTCGTAGCTGAGGGTGGCGAGGCGCTGCGGCGGCGCCCCGAAGGTCTTCTCGTACGTCCGTTCGAAGTCGCGGCGGAACGAGGGCTCCGGCGCCGCAAACCAGGCGCCGATGAGCGCCTGGTCCTGGCGGATCGCCGGGTCGTCCCAGGCACCGGTGCCGAGAACGCGCACCCGATCGGGACCGATGTTCTTCGTTGCCAGTTGGCCGACCAGCAGCCTCAGGCGGTCGCCGGTGTCGGCGACCAGCAGGGCATCGAAAGGCACCTGTGTGGACGCAACCGGCGTGGCGGGCGGCGCAGGGGCCGTCCCCTGAGCGGCGGCGGACCCGGTACCGGGCGTGCTCGTCGCCGGTGTCGGCGGCAGGTCGGGGGTTGCCGGCGCCGGCGGCGGGGACATCCCGCGCACCCGGTCGAGAATTTCCCCGAAGTCCTTGGTCTTTGGATCATAGAGCTCGATGCGGTCGATCGTCAGCGTCTGCTCCTTTGCCGTCTTCCTGAGCGCGGCGGCGACGGTGTTGCCGTAGTTGTCCTTGGGTGCGAGCAGCGAGAAGCGGCGGGCCCCGGTTTCGGCGCTGTAGGAGACCACCCGCTCCACCTCCGTCTCCGGCGCGAATCCCAGCACGTAGACTCCGTCGCCGCCCGCTCGGCGGTCCGACGAGAACGACAGGACGCGGATATTGGCGGTGCGGGCGATGGGCGCGACCGCCTTCGTCGACGTGGCCAGCAGCGGGCCGATCAGCAGGGAGGCGCCGTCGCTGACCGCTTTGCGCGCTTTCGCCTCGGCACCGTCGGTGCTGTCGCCGGTATCATAGGCGATAAGCTGCAGGCGGTCGTCGGCCACCTCGAACAGCGCCAGTTGCGAGGCGTTCAGCATGCTTTTGCCCATCTCGGCGAGGCGGCCGCTGAGTGGCAGCAGCAGCGCCACCCGGGCGCCATCGGCGGGCACCGGCGGGAGTCCCTGCTGTCCCGCCAGCTTGGGCTCGCCCGCTTCACTTTCGGCGGTCGGCGCCGGCAACGTCCGCTGGATGACGCCCGCGTCGGGCGTTCTGACGACGACCGGTGGCGGCAGGGGTTGCGAGACCTTGGGCGTTGGCGAATGATCGCAGCCAGCGATCAACAGGGCGGCCCCCAGGCATGCAACGACGGCGGCGGAGCGGAGGCGGGAGTGGCGGGTCATTGCATCCTCATCCAGGCACCGCCCGGCTAGAACGGGCCAATGCGACCGTCGTCGCAGGCGGCGAAAGCGGCGAACCGGCCGCGGAGAGTATATCACCGGCGGCGGCTCGCAAACCGCTGCCACCACTTGCCACCGGCCTTTATCTGGTGGCGACGCCCATCGGCAATGCGGCGGACATCACCTTGCGCGCGCTCCATGTCCTCACCGAGGCGGACATCGTCGCCTGCGAGGACACCCGGGTCACCCGCAAGCTGTTCGCCATCCACGGCATCGGCCACGACCGGGGCTCGCCCCAGCGATTTGTCGCCTGTCACGACCACAACGAGGCGGATACCAGCCGTCGGCTGGTGGCGGCGATCGTCGACGGGGCGCGGGTCGCGCTGGTCAGCGACGCCGGTACCCCGCTGGTTTCCGATCCCGGCTATCGCCTCGTCCGGGCGGCGATCGAAGCGGGCGTCCCCATCATCCCCATTCCCGGGCCTTCGGCGGTGCTGGCGGCGCTCGCCGTCTCCGGGCTGTCGTCCGACCGGTTTTTCTTCGCCGGGTTTCTGCCGGCGAAGGCGGCCGCCCGCCGACGGGCGATCCAGGATTTGAAGGCGATGCCGGCGACGCTCGTCATGCTGGAATCGCCGCGACGGCTGGCGGCGCTGTTGGCCGATCTGGCTCTGGTCCTTGGTCACCGCGATGCGGTCGTCGCCCGCGAGCTCACCAAGCTGTTCGAGGAGGTGCGGCGGGGGACGCTGGCCGACCTCGCTGCCACCTATCAGGCGATGCCGGAGCCGAAGGGCGAGGTGACGGTCGTCATCGCGCCGCCGACGGCGAGCGAGGCTGCCGAGGTGGACGAGGCCGCGATCGAACGGATGCTGACGCAGGCGCTCACCGACGGATCGCCGCGGGATGCGGCGATCGCCGTCGCCGCCGCCACCGGCCTGCCGCGGCGCGGCCTCTACGCCCGGGCGCTGGCGCTCGCCGGTCGCCGCTGATGGCGTCTCCTCCGTCACCCCCGGACGATGGGCGCAGGCGGGCGCAACGCTACGGCCGGGCGGCGGAGGCGCTCGCCGCCATCGTCCTGCGGCTGAAGGGCTACACACTGCTCGCCCGCGATCTGCGCACGCCCGTCGGCGAGATCGATCTCATCGCCCGGCACCGCGGCATCCTCGTCTTTGTCGAGGTCAAGGCGCGCCGGCAGGCCAGCGAGGAGGTGCTGACGGTACGCCAGCGCAGGCGGATCGTCCGCGCGGCGGAGCTGTTCGTCGCCCGCCGACCGGAGCTGGCCGGCCTTGGCGTCCGCTTCGATGTGATGCTGGTCGGACGCTGGCGCTGGCCCCGCCACGTGGTGGCTGCCTTTCGCGCCGACGACGGCTGAACGGCAAGGCCGAGCTTGCCAGGATCGTCCGCGCAGCCTCAAATACCCGCCGGCTCAATGCCCGCCGGTTTCCGCCAGCCGCCAGGAGTGGCCATGTCCCTCGTCGTCGCCATCCAGATGGACCCCATCGAGTCGATCAACATCGACGCCGATTCCACCTTCGCGCTCGCCCTCGAAGCGCAACGGCGGGGCCATCAGATCTACCACTACCTGCCGCAGGAGATGTCCTTCTCCCAGGGCGGCCTTTACGCCCGGGCCCGGCCGCTGACCGTGCGGCGCGTCCTCGGCGATCACTACACCATCGGTGACGAGGTCTTCCTCGATCTCGCCGATGTGGACATGGTGCTGATGCGCCAGGACCCGCCGTTCGACATGGCCTACATCACGGCGACTCACTTTCTCGAGCACATCCACCCGAAAACCTTGGTCGTCAACGACCCGGTGGAGGTGCGCAACGCACCCGAAAAGCTGTTCGTCACCCATTATCCCGAGTTGATGCCGCCGACGCTGATCACCGCCGACAGGGAGCAAATCCACGGCTTCCGCGCCGAGCACGGCGACATCGTCCTCAAGCCGTTGTTCGGTAACGGCGGCGCCAACGTCTTCCACGTCGATCAGGAAGACGACAACATGAACGCGCTGCTGGAGATGTTCACCCAGCTCTACCGGGAGCCGGTCGTCGTCCAGAAATACCTGCCGGAGGTGCGGGGTGGCGACAAGCGGATCATCCTCATCGATGGGCGGGCGGCGGGCGCCATCCGCCGGGTGCCGAAGCCGGGGGAGGCGCGCTCGAACCTGCACGTGGGCGCTACCGCCATGAAGGACACGCTCACCGCCCGCGATGTGGAGATTTGCGAGGCGATCGGCCCGGAACTGAGCCGGCGCGGCCTGATCTTCGTCGGCATCGACGTCATCGGCGACTATCTCACCGAGATCAATGTCACCTCGCCGACCGGCATTCAGGAGATCGGCCGCTTCGACCAGACCTCCTTGGAGGTGCAGCTCTGGAACGCCTTCGAGGACCGATACGCGGCGACGCGTGAATCGGCCACGGGGGAATAGGCCCGAGGATCGCGCGAGATCGGGTGCCGGGAGAGCGTCAGCCGCCGGCCGGTGTTGCCGGCGCCGTCTGCCGCGGATCGAGGGGGATCACCCGCTCGTTGGGCAGGCCGTAGTTCAGCAGCCGGCGCGACCATTCATCCAGCATGTCGCGGTCGGCGTTCTTCGGATTGAGCAGATGCACCCGCTGTTCCAGCTGTTCCCGCTCGTCGCGTACCGCTGCCGCTTGCAGCCGGCTTGCCGCCACCTGCTGCTGGAGCGCATGCCAGGCGATGAGGCCGCGATCGCCGTGGACCAGGTGATAGGCGAAATAGCCCACGGCGCAGATGCCGAAGGCGGGAAAGATGATGTCGCGAAAGCGATGGCGAAACTCGTCGAACAAGTGCATGCCTTCTCCTGCCGACCATGTGTCCGACGCGACGGACCGCATCGTCGGCATTGTGCCATTCTCCCGGCAACCATGGCCAGCACGGGCGAAAGAGGTGCGGGCGTGATCGACCGCCGGGATCGTTACTGTCAAGACCGGGCGACGTTTTGCCCGGATCCGGTTGGCATCGGCGATGCCGGGGAGGAGGCAGACCGGGTGGAAGCTCGGCCGCCCTATGGTGTTGCGATTCGCTCTTATTCCATCGCGCGGCGCCAAGCGGTCAGCGCGCGCTCCACATCGCCGAGTGAAAGGCGCAGCGGCTCGATGGCGTCGTCGAAGCCGTTTCTGATCTCGACGGTGCTCGGGTCCGCGAACAGGGCATAGACCTTGCCGCTGGCGACGAAGCTCTCGCCGCGGCGGGCGCGATCGAGGCCTGCCAGAAGTTCGTCGCAGCGGTCGGCGCGGTCTGAAACGTCGGTCTCGAGAAAATTGGCGAGCAGAATGGGAAATGCCTCGGACGAAGCGCGCAGCCGTTGCCGGCGGTCGCGGAAGATTCCTCGCATGTCGACACCCTTGCCTGGTTGTTTTGCGGTCAAGCGATGTCTCCGCCAGCGTCGTCGGAGGTCAGATGCCAGGAGCATCCGGCCCAGTTTCGCAACTTCGTGTCGTCACTTCGTCGCGCACCCTCGGGCCCCCCGGCGAGACCTGTGTCGGCCGCACCATTTTAACCCATTGGGGTGAAAAACTGCATCCTAGTGGATCCGACGGATCCGCTCAATCCGGATAAGACCGGATGCCGGCGGCCGTCAGTCGGTGCGGCGCCGGGGTGGGATTAGCGGTGCTCGGGAAACAGGCGGGTGAGGCCGCGTTCGGAGGCCTGACAGACGCCGCGTTCGGTGATCAGGCCGGAGACCAAATGCGCCGGGGTCACGTCGAAGGCATCGTTGCGGGCGGGAGAGCCCGACGGCGTCAACCGCACGGTCTCCGGCCGGCCATCGTCGGTGATGCCGCTGATGGTGGTCACCTCCGCCGGCGACCGGGTCTCGATGGGGATGTCGTGGCCGTTGCGCAGGCTCCAGTCGATGGAGGGGCCGGGGGCGGCAACGAAGAACGGCACACGGTTGTCGCGGGCGGCCAGCGCCTTCAGATAGGTGCCGATCTTGTTGCAGACGTCCCCCGTCCGCGTCGCCCGATCGGTGCCGACGATGCACAGATCGACCAGCCGCCGCTGCATCAGGTGGCCGCCGGCGTTGTCGACGACGACCGTGTGCGGGACGCCTTCCTCTGCCAGTTCCCAGGCGGTCAGCGACGCGCCCTGATTGCGCGGCCGGGTTTCGTCGGCGAAGACGTGGATCGGCAGCCCCGCCCGGTGCGCCTTGTAGATGGGGGCGAGCGCGGTGCCCCAGTCGACGGTGGCGAGCCAGCCGGCGTTGCAGTGGGTCAGCACGTGGACGACGCCCTTGCCGCCCTTCGCCGCCAGCGCCGCCTCGATCAGCTTGATGCCGTGATCACCGATGGCGCTGTTGAGGGTGACATCTTCTTCCGCCATCTCGCCGGCGCGACGCCAGGCGGCGTCCGCCCGTCGCTCGGGCGGCAGTTGCCGCAGCAGCGCGCCCACGTCCTCCAGGGCCCAGCGGAGATTGACGGCGGTCGGCCGGGTGGCGAGGAGGCGATCGTGGGCCTGGGCGAGCGCTCCGTTGCCGGGATCCCATGCCGCCGCCAGCGCCATCCCGTAGGCCGCGGTGACGCCGATCAACGGCGCGCCGCGCACCTGCATGCTGCGGATGGCGTGCGCCGCGTCGTCCATCGAGTGCAGGCGGGCGATGACCAAGGCATGGGGCAGGCGCGTCTGGTCAATGATCTCGACGGTGCGGCCATCGGTCGCCGGCCGGATCGTCCGCATGGTCTCGTCGCCGACGCGCATTCCGTCACCTCGGGGCCAATCGACCTCACCGCCCCAGTGTCGCCGGCGGAGCGCGCACGGGCAAGGTGGAAGCGGCCTCGGGCACCTCAGTCCCGGTGCTCGTACATTATCCGGTAGGCGGGCGAGCCGGCCCATTCGTGCAGGGCGCGCGCCGACTCGGCCAGATTGTAGCTGCGGGGAACCAGATCGAGGAGGCCGGGCCGCGGGACGGCAAAGGTGAACAGGGTCGGCATTGGCGTCACCGCGAAGCCGGCGGCGGTGAAGATGGCCTGGGCGCGGGGCATATGGGCGGCCGAAGTGACCAGATAGATGCGGTGGATGCCCAGCGGGGCCAGGATCTCGGACGAATACCTGGCGTTCTCGTAGGTGGTCAGCGAGCGCGCCTCCTGCCAGGCGACCGGAACACCGAAGTCGCGCTGCAGCGTGTCGGCCATCGCCGCCGCCAGCGACCGGTTGGCGTCATGGATGAGGCCGCCCGACACCAGCACCGGCAGTCCGGTCGCCCGCGCCAGCCGCGCGGTGTAGAGGAGGCGTTCGAGGGTGTCCTCGGCGACGGTGTCGCCCCCCAGCACGTCGGGCTGGCGGACGAGGCCGCCGGAGACGACGACGATCGCCTGCGGCGCCCCATCGCCGGTCGGCAGCGGCTGCGGCCAGGCGTAGGGGGTGCCTTCGACCCGGGCGAGGAGGCGGGAACTCACCGCCTCGGTGGATAGGGCGTAGAGACCGGCGAGGGCGCAGAGAATCAGCAGCGCGCCAGAGCGCCGCCGATCGAACGCGAGGATGAGCAGCAGGCCGGCCAGTGCCAGGACACAGGCGAGAAAGACCGGATCGGCCAACACGCTGCGCAGCATCTTTCATGCTCCTTTGCCGGCGGAGGGACCAATCGGCTGCCGCGCGGTGTGTCATCGTGGCAACGGTGGCCGGCGCCGGGGCGAAATCTGTGCTTCCGGCGCCACGCTGCGGCCGTTCCACACCGGAATCCCGAATACGGGCTACATTCGCGGGCGCCAATCCCCATAAAGATATCCGGCGATAGGGGGTGTTTCGGGCGGAGCCGGGGGTGCCATCCGCTACATCGCCTGATTTCATCAATCGATCGATATACAAACTGCGAGGCAGGATCATGCGTATGAGCAATCGCCTGGCGGCCGAATTTTTCGGCACGTTCTGGCTGGTCTTCGGCGGCTGCGGGTCCGCCATCTATGCTGCGGCCTTTCCCGAGGTCGGCATCGGTCTCACCGGCGTGTCGTTCGCGTTCGGCCTGACCGTCGTCACCATGGCCTACGCCGTCGGCCATATTTCTGGCGCTCACTTCAACCCGGCGATCACGCTGGGCGTGTGGGCCGGCGGTCGGATTCCCACCTCGGACGTTCTTCCCTACTGGATCGCTCAGGTTGCGGGTGCCATCGGCGCTGCCGCCGTTCTCTATGTGATTGCCACCGGCAAGGCCGGCTTCGGGCTGGAGGCCGGCTTCGCCGCCAACGGCTTCGGCGAGCATTCGCCCGGCGGTTACACCATCGTCGCCGCCTTCGTGGCCGAGGTGGTGCTGACGTTCTTCTTCCTTCTCGTCGTCATGGGAGCGACCGACAAGCGGGCGCCGGCCGGCTTCGCGCCGCTGGCCATCGGCCTGTGCCTGACCCTGATCCACCTGATCTCGATTCCGATCACCAACACCTCGGTCAATCCGGCGCGCTCCACCGGGCAAGCGATCTTCGTCGGCGACTGGGCGCTGGCGCAGCTCTGGCTGTTCTGGGCCGCACCGCTGGTCGGTGGCGTGCTCGGCGGCATCGTCTACCGCTGGCTCGGTTCCGGCGACGACGCCTAACCGTCTCCCGGCTGCTAGAGGAGCGAGGTCTGGGCCGGCGGGTAGGTTACCGCGCCCGCCGGTCCGACCACCGCCGCCGGATCGAGCATCGCCGGTTCGATCCGGTCCTTGCCAAGGATGTGGAAGACGCCCTCGCCGGCGGCGATCAGGTGATCGCTGATCAGCCGGCGATGGCAGTTCTGCCAGAGCGCTTCGGCGCACAACAGCGTCGGGCGAGTCTCCCGTGCCCTTTCCCGCACCGCCGCCAGGGCGTCCGCGAACGGACGGCTGAGGGCGTAATCGGCGTAATTGTGGAAGCTCTGATTGCGCCAGGAGCCGTTGAGGGCCGGATCGACGCCCGGCTGCTTCGGACGCCTGCCGCCCAGCGCCGGCAGGTGGGTGTAGGCGATGCCGGCCACCGCCAGCACCCCCGGCATCGTATCGATGTTGAACTGCGGATGCCGACGCGAGCGCGGGAAGGCGCGCACATCGATCACCGCCGTGGCCCCGGCGCCGGTCAGAAGCTCGATCAGCTCATCGAGCGAGCGGGTGGAATGGCCGATGGTCAGGATCGGCATGTCGCCCCGGCGAGGCGAGGGTGACCGGCTGGCGTCTCACCGGCTTCCGGCGTTGAAGGTGTCGCAGGCGGCGATGTCGCCGCTTTCGAGGCCGCGGCGGAACCAGCGGGCGCGCTGCTCGGCCGAGCCGTGGGTGAAAGCATCGGGAACGACGTAGCCTTGCGTCTGCCGCTGGATGCGGTCGTCGCCGACGGCGCCGGCGGCACGGATGCCTTCTTCCAGATCGCCCGGTTCGAGAATCTTGCGCTGTTGCTGCGCCCGGTTGGCCCAGACGCCGGCGAAGCAGTCCGCCTGCAATTCCACCATCACCGAAAGCTGGTTGGCATCGCTGCGGCTGACCTGCCCCTTCATCTCTTCCACCTTCGGCAGGATGCCCAGCTGGTTTTGCACATGGTGGCCGATCTCGTGAGCGATGACATAGGCTTGCGCGAAGTCGCCGGGGGCGCCGAACCGCTGGTCGAGCTCATTGAAGAAGCTGAAGTCGAGGTAGAGCTTGTGGTCGAGGGGGCAATAGAAGGGCCCGGACGCGGATTGCGCCATGCCGCAGGCCGAATTCACCATCCCCGAGAACAACACCATGCGGGGCTCCTCGTAGGTCCAGCCGTGTGCCTGGAAGATGGACTTCCAGGTATCCTCGGTCTCGGCGAGGACCACCGAGACGAACTGCTTCAGCTCGCTTTCCGATTCGCCGCCGGGGGCGGAACTCGTCTGCGGGGAGGGCATATACTGCTGCGATGGGCCGCCGCCGCCGGAGGGCACGCCTTGCAGCAGCGCGCTCGGATCGACTCCGAAGACGAGACCGAGGATGACCAGGAGAACCAGTCCGAGGCCGCCTATCTTGCCCGTCCGCATCCCGACGGGGAAGCGCTGGCCGCCCCCGCCGTAGGAAAAGCCGCCGCCTTCTCCCCGCCGGTCCTCCACGTTGTCGCTTTGCCTGCCACCGCGCCACAACATCGTTGCCGCTCCTTCGCCCCGCTTCCGCAATCGCGACTATAACACGAACACCTTCGCTGGCCTCTACGCGCGCTCGTATCTCCGCCGTTGTAAATGGGCGTACAGGCGGAGAATTGCCTTCTCGATCTCGACGATGACGAAGACGCCGCCGGCGATGGTGGCGATGGTGGCCCAGGCCGACAACGGCAGCGCCGCCGTCTCGAACAGGCCGGTCAGGGGTGGAACGTAGGTGAACCACAATTGCAGCAGCGAGACGAGCAGGATGGCGAGGGCGGTCGGGCGGACGCCCTGCATCGCCGAGGGCGCCAAGGCCCAGCCCAGGCCGCGGCGGACGCTGACGAGGTAGACGATCTCGAAGGCGACGAGGGCATTGACCGCGATCGTCCGCGCCACCTGCAGCGACTCCCCTTGGGCTCGCGCCCATTCGAAGAGGCCGACGACGCCGGCGACCATCAGCGCCGAGACGAAGGCGATGCGCAGCAGCATCAGGCGCGAGACGAGGGGCGCATCCCTCGGGCGCGGCGGCTTGCGCATGACGTTCGCTTCCGCCGGCTCGAAGGCGAGGGCGATGGCGAGGGTCACCGCGGTGACCATGTTGACCCAGAGCACCTGCACCGGGGTGAGCGGCAACTCCTTTCCCAGCACCACCGCGACGGTGATGGTCAGCGCCTGGACGCCATTGGTGACGAGGAGGTAGAGGATCGCCTTCTGCAGATTGGCATGGACAGTCCGGCCTTCCTCCACCGCGTGGGTGATGGAGGCGAAGTTGTCATCGGCGAGGACGATCTCCGAGGCTTCCTTTGCCGCTTCGGTGCCACGACCGCCCATGGCGATGCCGACGTCGGCGCGCTTCAGGGCCGGCGCGTCGTTCACCCCGTCGCCGGTCATCGCCACCGTCAGGCCGCGGTTCTGCAAGGCCTCGACCAGCCGCAGCTTGTCCTTGGGCGTGGTGCGGGCGAAGACGGCGACGTTGGACGCCGCTTCGGCGAAGGTTCCGTCGTCCAGGCGCTCCAGATCGGCGCCGGTGAGAACATCGATGCGCCGGGTCGATGCTCCGTCGGCGGTCGCCGGCGTCTCGCCGATACCGAAGGCTTGGGCGATGGCGCGGGCGGTGTGGGCATGGTCGCCGGTGATCATCTTGACGACGATGCCGGCCTCCCGGCACCGGGAGACCGCCGTCAGCGCGTCCGCGCGCGGCGCATCGACGATGCCGACCAGGCCGAGCAGGGTCAGCCGGCCGTCCACATCCACCGGCGTCAGCGCCTGCAGCGGTCCCGGCGGCGCCTTGACGGCGATCGCCAGCAGCCGTTCGCCGCGGACGCCGATGGCCTCCGCCGCCCGCCGCCAGGGCGCGATGTCGAGGGGGGCGTCCCCCTCGTCGCCACCGGCATAGGTTCGCTGCCGGCTGCACATGGCAAGCACCCGCTCCGGTGCGCCCTTGACGTGGATCATCGATCGGCCGCCGGGGCAACGGCTGAGGGTCGCCATGTACTGCTGGTCGGCGTCGAACGGGATCACGTCGAGACGAGGGGCCGCCGCCGTTTCCGCCACCGGATCCAGTCCCGCCTTCATGGCGGCGACGACCAGGGCGCCCTCGGTGGGATCGCCGTCGATCGCCCAGCCGTCCACCCCGGCGTGGGCGCCGGCATCGGAGCAGAGCAGCGCCGAGCGCAGCAGCGTCCGTACGCCGGGACAGGCGTCGGCCGGCAGCGACCGGCCGTCGATGCGGAATTCGCCTTCGGGTGTGTATCCTTGCCCGTCGACGGTGATCATCGCCCCGGCGGTGGCGATGCTGGCCACCATCATCTCGTTGCGGGTGAGGGTGCCCGTCTTGTCGGAGCAGATGACATCGACGGCGCCCAGTGTCTCCACCGCCGGCAGCCTGCGGATGATGGCGTTGCGGCGCGCCATGCGCTCGACCCCGATGGCAAGGGTGATGGTGACGATGGCCGGCAGGCCCTCGGGGATGGCGGCGACGGCGAGGCCGACGGCGGCCATGAACATGGCATCGAGGGCGAAGTGGTGGACGACGACGCCGACGGCGAAGACGAGCACGGTCAGCGCCAGGATCACCAGGGTGAGGGCGCGGCCGAAGCGGGCGAGCTGAGCCATCAACGGCGTGGCGACCCCTTCCACCGTGCCCAGCATGCGGCTGATGCCGCCGACCTCCGTCGTCTCGCCGGTGGCAACGACGACCCCGGTGCCGACCCCGCGGGTGACCAGGGTGCCGGCGAAGGCCATGCACCGGCGGTCGCCGACGACGGCGCCGGCGTTGACGGCAGCCGGATCCTTTTCGGCCGGCGCCGATTCGCCGGTGAGCACCGCCTCGTCCACCGATAGCCGCTTCACCGCCAGCAGCCGCATGTCGGCCGGCACCCGATCGCCGGCCTCCAGGAGAACGATGTCTCCGGGGACGACGTCGGCGGCGGCGATGCACTGGCGCTGGCCGTCGCGGCGGACGGTCGCCTGCGGTGACAGCATCTTGCGGATGGCGTCCAGCGCCCGCTCCGCCTTGCCCTCCTGGACGAAGCCGATGATCGCATTGACGATGACGACGCCGAGGATCACCCCGGCGTCCACGTAATGATCGAGAGCGACGGTCACCCCCGCCGCCGCCAGCAGCACATAGATCAGGATGTTGTGAAACTGGCGCAGGAAGCGGCGGACGGCGCCGGGCGGCTTCACCGGCGTGAGCCGGTTGGCGCCGTAGCGTTGCCGCCGATGTGCGGCCTCCGCCGACGACAGGCCGTTGTGATCGGTGGCGAGGCGCCGCAGAACGTCGTCGATCGGCGTCGCATGCCAGGTCCGGGCGGCGGCATTCTCGCCGACCTGGTTCGTCTGTTGTTCTGCCATCCCGTCCCACCGGCCCGTTCCGAGGCGAAGTTAGCGCGGGTGGCGTTCGGATCAACTCCCGGACGGGGCCAGTTTTCGCCGCCGGCCTCGCACCTGCGTCGGCTGGCGCCTAAAATGCCCCGTCAGGTTGAGCAGGTTCGGGGCCGGCAGGTTTCGATCGCCGGAAAAAGGAGAGCGCCGATGGAGAACCGCTGGTCCGATCACGAGGCCGAGGCCGCCGTCGAGCGCTACACGAAGCAGGGCGTCCCCCTCGATCTGGCGCTCAGAACCTATTCCGCCCGCCTGCTCGGTGCCGACCGGGAACTAGTCATCCACGGCGGTGGCAACACGTCGGTGAAAAGTCGCGCCGCCGATCTGGGCGGCGACATCATCGACGTGCTGTTCGTCAAGGGCTCCGGCTGGGACATGGCGACCATCGAGCCAGCGGGGCATCCGGCGGTTCGTCTCGCTGCCCTGCGTCGCCTCGCCGAGTTCGATCAGGTCAGCGACGAGGAGATGGTCAGCGCCCAGCGGGGAGCGCTCCTGGACGCCCGTGCCCCCGACCCGTCGGTGGAGGCGGTGCTGCACGCGATCCTGCCCCACCGCTACGTGGACCACACCCACGCCAACGCCGTCCTCGCCCTCACCGATCAGCCCGAAGGCGAACGGCTGTGCCGGGACCTCTACGGGAGGACGATGGCGCTCGTCCCCTACGTCATGCCGGGATTCCAGCTGGCGAAGGCGGTGCTCGCCGCCTTCCGTCGGCAACCGGACGTGGACGGGTTGATCCTGCTCCGGCACGGCATTTTCACCTTCGGCGACACCGCCAAGCAGTCTTACGAGCTGATGATCGAGAAGGTGGCGATGGCGGAGGCGCGCATCGCCGAGGCCGGACGGGTGACCGTCGCCGGCGTCCACCTGCCGAAGGGGATCGGCCACCACCGGCCGAAGTCGTTCACGCCGGCGAAGCTGCCGGCGCGTCCGGCGACGGTGACCGATGTAGCACCGATGCTGCGCGGCGCACTCGCGGCCGCCGACAGCGATGCGGGCGGCGATCGGGGGCGGCGCTGGATTCTCGATGCCCGGACCAGCCCGGAGGTGATGGCTTTCATCGGCGGCCAGCAGCTCGGTCGCTACGGGCAGCAGGGCACGGCGACGCCGGATCACGTCATCCGTACCAAGCGCCTGCCGCTCATCCTGCCGGCGGCCGATGCCGACGAATTGCCGGCGTTCGCCGCCCGGCTGCCGCAGGCGATCGGCGCCTATGTCCAGGCCTATCGCGACTATTTTGCCCGCAACAACCCCCGTGTCGGCGGCGGCAAGCGACCGTTGGACCCTCTGCCGCGGGTCGTTCTCGTCCCTGGTGTCGGCCTGTTCGGCGTCGGCGCCTCGGCGCGGGACGCCCGTATCGCCGCCGATCTCGCCGTCAGCAACGTCGGGGTGATTGCCGCCGCCGAGATCATGGACGCCTTCCAGTCTATCGACGAAGCCGACGCCTTCGACGTGGAGTACTGGTCGCTCGAGCAGGCGAAGCTGGGCAAAGGCGAAGAAAAGCCGCTCGCCCGGCAGATCGTGGTCATCACCGGCGGCGGCTCCGGCATCGGCGCCGCCACCGCCGCCGCCTTTCGCGCCGCCGGGGCGGAAGTCGCGGTGCTGGACGTGGACGCGGCGGCGGCTGCCGAGGTGGCCCGGCGGACCGGGGGCATCGCCGTTACCTGCGACGTCACCCAGCCGTCGCGGGTCGCCGAAGCCATCGGCCGGGTCGTCGCCACCTTTGGCGGCGTCGATCTGGTCGTCTCCAATGCCGGTGCCGCCTGGCAGGGGCGGATCGGCGAGGTGGAGGATGCGGTGCTGCGCCGAAGCTTCGAGCTCAATTTCTGGGCGCACCAATCCGTCGCTCAGGCGGCGGTGCGGGTGATGCGGATGCAAGGGACGGGGGGCTGCCTGCTGTTCAACGTCTCCAAGCAGGCGCTCAATCCGGGGCCGTCGTTTGGGCCATACGGGCTGCCGAAGGCGGCGACGCTGGCGCTGATGCGCCAGTACGCCATCGACTACGGCGGTGAGGGCATTCGCGCCAATGCGGTCAATGCCGATCGCATCCGCTCAGGTTTGTTGACCCCGGCGATGGTGGCGGAGCGGGCGAAGGCGCGGGGTGTCAGCGAGCAGGCCTACATGGCCGGCAACCTGCTCGGCCGGGAGGTGACCGCCGAGGACGTGGCCCGCGCCTTTCTGCATCTGGCGCTGTCGGCGAAGACGACGGCGGCGGTGCTGACGGTCGATGGGGGCAATATGGCGGCTGCCGTCCGTTAATGGCGCTCCGCGCCGGAACGGTTGTCGAGAACGCGCCCTTGTTTAGAAAGATTGTACAGTCGGCGTTTGCACCGGCGTGCCGGCCCTGATACAACCCTCCGCCCGCCGATGCGGGAAGCAAAGAGCATGAAAAAAGTGGGGAGATAAACGCCCCACCGCGACAATGATACGGATGGAGGACAAAGGCTGATGTGGGTTCCGATGTTGTACTCGAAGATCCACCGGGCGACGGTGACGGCGGCGGATCTGAATTACGAAGGCAGCATCAGCATCGACCGCCATTTGATGGACCTCGCCGAGCTTCTGCCCTATCAACAGGTGCAGATCTACAATATCGCCACCGGCGCTCGCTTCGAAACCTATGTCATCGAGGGCGGCGCCCACTCCGGATGCATCCAGATCAATGGGGCGGCGGCGCGCCTGGCGCATCCTGGCGATCTGATCATCATCGCCGCCTACGTCTCGTTGCCACGGGCGGAAGCGGTCGCCTGGCGGCCGCGGGTCGTCTACGTCGATGCCGCCAACCGGCCGCTGAATACCACCTCCGAAGCCGCCTGAATCGGTCCCGCTGCGGGAGCACAGGCAGGGCGGCCATCGGCCAATTGCAATTGGGCTTCGCCGATGGCCGGTGCTAAGGTTCCCGAAAGCGCTCGGCAAACCGCGAACAACCGCCGCGGCGCATGGCCGCACGAACGCGGCAAAGGGGAGCGAGAGCAAATGAACGCAAGAGCGCTAACCGTCGTCAGTGGGGTCGCCGTCCTCGCCGTGGTCGCCGGCGTCGGGTTCGCCGCAAAAGCGGCGGACGAGCAGGTCAGCTATAAGCTGGATGTGCAGCCCATCCTCACCGCCCGCTGCGGCGAGTGCCACAGTCCCGGCGGGGAAGGCTACCAGAAGAGCGGCCTCGACCTCACCAGCTACCACGGGCTGATGACGGGGACCAAGCACGGGGCGATCGTCATCCCCGGCGAGCCACTCCGCAGCAACCTGCTGGTGCTCGTCGAAGGGCGGGCCGATCCCAGCCTGCGCATGCCCCACAGCGGACCGCCGCTGCTGAAGGCGCAGGTTCAGATCATTCGCGACTGGGTACGCCAGGGGGCGAAGGATAACTGATGCCGGCGAGAGGGTGAGCCATCGCTCACCCTCATCGCTCTGCCGTCGCTCGCCGGACGCCGCCGTTCGCAAACGGCGGCGTCGACGAAGCGAGCAGGCGTTGGCAGGCGACTACTGCTGCGGGGCCATTCCCGGCGCCGGGCCTCCCGGATGCGGTTCCGCTCCCGGCGGCGGCGCGAACGCGGCGTCGAGCTGCGGCCGGAATTCGGCGACGACCTGCTTGTCGGCCGCCGGCACCGCCCGGGCGGCGCGGATCGCCGGATGCTCGGTCAGGCGGGCGAGAAGCTGCTCCTTCTCCTCCGGCTTCATGTTGGGGTCCGCCTCGATCTGAGCCCGCGCTTCCTGCAGCTTCTGTTCCAGCAGGGGCGCCTGCTCCTCGACACGCACCGCCATGTAGGCGCGGATCAACCGGTCCATGACCCGGCAGTAGGCCTCGCCATTGGCGAAACCATTCCGCTTCACCACCTTTTCCATCTCGCTGAAACCGGGAGCACCCTTGACCTCCGGCGTCAGCTTGCAGTGATCATCGGTCGGCTGGGGCTGCTTCACCGTTTTCGCGTATTCGGCGATCTGCGGGCCGTACTTCTCGTGCAGCGGCCTGAGCTCCTGGGTCGTCGCCAGGGCCATCTTCACCTCTTTCGCCGTCAGCGGTGCATCGGTTGGTGCCGCGGCGAAAGCCGGCTGCATGGCGGCGAGGCCGAGGACCAGCCCGAACGCCAGGAGCGAAGCCCTGGCCGAGCGCAAGGCCTTCCCAATCGTAATCAAACGCATCCCGTCATCCTTTTTCGATGGCGCGACCAACCACCCTGGCGTTTCGCCCGGGCGCTCGCGCCGACGCCAGGGAATGAAGATCACCCCTTCACACACACTGGTGCGGCGCAGGTCCGGTTTGCGTCGATACTGCTAATGCGAAACGTCCGACCAGATCTGTCGCTTGAGGGCATAAAGGAAGCCGGTCATCACGATGAGGAACAAGATCACCTTGATCCCCAAGCGCTTCCGCTCCTCCATGTTCGGCTCGGACGCCCAGCTCAGAAAGGTCACCACATCGTGGGCCATCTGGCTGACCGTCGCCTTGGTCCCATCCGTATAGGTGACCCGGTCGTCAGTCAATGGGGGTGGCATGGCGATTTGATGGCCGGCGAAGTACTCGTTGAAGTACATGCCCGGATTGACGACGAACCCGTCGGGTGCCGGATCGTGATAGCCGGTCAGCACCGCGTAGACGTAATTCGCCCCGCCGACGCGGGCGTCGACGATCAGCGACAGATCGGGCGGCAGGGCGCCGTTGTTGGCGACGCGCGCCGCCTGGTCGTTGGCGAACGGCGACGGCATGTGATCCGCCGGCTTGGCCGGGGTCTGGAACATTTCGCCTTCGTCGTTGGGACCGGCGGTAACTTCGTACTTGGAGGCGATCTGCACCACCTGGTCGGGCGTAAAGCCGAGGTCGGTGAGATTGCGGAAGGCCACGAACTTCAGGGCATGACAGGCGTGGCAGGATTCCTCGAACACCTGGAAGCCCCGCTGGGCCGCCGCCCGGTCGAAGGTGCCAAACATGCCGTCAAAGGACCACCGTTGCGCCGGCGGTGTGACCGCGGTGGAGGCGATCGCCGCGGCACCGAGGCCGAGGGTGACGGTGGCGATGGCCAGGGTCGAAAGGACTCGCTTGTTCATTCTGCCATCCCCCGTGCCGAAACGCCGACACCACTGCTGGTGACGGGTGTAGAAATGCTCGACGGTAACGGCCGCGGCCGTTCCATCCAGCCGAGCAGTGGCAGGATGACGATGAAGAAGCCGAAATAGAAGGCGGTCGCCGCCTGTCCAAGGGGGATGAAGAATCCTTCCGGCGGATTGGCGCCGACCCATCCCAGCACCAGGCAGTTGAGGACGAACAGCCAGAACAGCTTTTTGTAGATGGGACGGAAGCGGGCGCTGCGCACCGGCGACGTGTCCAGCCACGGCAGCAGCAACAGGATCAGCACCGAGCCGAACATGGCGATGACGCCGAGCAGCTTGGCCGGCAACAGGCCCCAGAAGAGGTCGAAGGTGATCGCCCGCAAGATCGCGTAGAAGGGCAGGAAGTACCATTCGGGGACAATATGCGGCGGCGTTACCAGCGGGTTCGCCCGGATATAGTTGTCTGGCTCACCGAAGAAGTTGGGCTGGAAGAAGACAAAGAACAGATAGACGATGAGGAAAACGCCCAGCCCGAACATATCCTTCACGGTGTAGTACGGGGTGAAGGGGATCGTATCCTGCGGCCCCTTCACGTCGATGCCGAGCGGATTGTTGGACTTGACGGTGTGCAGCGCCCACAGGTGAACGAACACCAGGCCGAACAGCAGGAACGGCAACAGATAGTGGAGCGCGAAGAAGCGGTTGAGGGTCGCGTTGTCGACCGAGAAGCCGCCCCACAGCCAGGTGACGATGCTTTCGCCGACCAGCGGGAAGGCGGAAAACAGGTTGGTGATGACGGTGGCGCCCCAGAAGCTCATCTGCCCCCACGGCAGCACGTAGCCCATGAACGCGGTTGCCATCATCGCCAACAAGATGATGACGCCGATCATCCACAGAATTTCCCGCGGTGCCTTGTAGGAGCCGTAATAAAGGCCGCGGAACATGTGGATGTAGACGACGATGAAAAACATCGAGGCTCCGTTCATGTGGAGATAACGGAGCAGCCAGCCGTAATTGACGTCGCGCATGATCCGCTCGACGCTTTCGAAAGCAAAGGCGGTGTGCGGCGTATAGTGCATGGCGAGAAAGATGCCGCTAGCGATCATCACGATCAGGACGATCCCGGCCAGCGAGCCAAAATTCCACCAGTAATTCAGGTTTTTCGGGGTTGGATAATCAACCAGATCTGCCCACATCATCGAGAAGATCGGCAGCCGCCGATCGATCCAGGCGATGGTCGGGTTCTTCCATTGCTTATTTGTTGCGCTTGCCATCAGATGATCTCTCAGCCGATACGGATGGTCTTGTCGGCGGTGAATTCATAGGGGGGAACGGTGAGGTTCTTCGGCGCCGGCCCTTTGCGGATGCGCCCGGAAGTATCGTAGTGGGACCCGTGGCACGGGCAGAACCAACCGCCGAAATCACCCCGCGGCTCACCCGACTTCTGGCCGAGCGGAATGCAGCCCAGGTGGGTGCAGACGCCGACGACGATCAGCCACTGGGCCTGTTTCACGCGCGCCGAATCCGGCTGCGGGTCCACCAGTTGGTTGAGCGGCGTGTCTTCCGCCCGCTTGATTTCTTCCGCCGTCCGGTGGTCGATGAACACCGGTTTGCCGCGCCAGACAACGGTGATCCTCTGGCCCTCCGCCACCGGTGCGAGATCGACGCCGGTAGATGCCAAAGCCAGCGTGTCCGCCGCCGGGTTCATCGCGTCGATGAAGGGCCAGACGGCGAGCGCGGTTCCAGCCGCGGCGATGGTACCGGTGGCGATGAGCAAGAAGTCGCGCCGTGTGGCACCTTCGCTGTCGTGGGAAGGTGAGGTCGATGCCGTTTCTGCCATGGATAACCCTCGTGCTTTCGTTCCCGGGGGCGCCTCAAGCAAGGCGCGAGATGGCTCCCCGATCGGCCGCACGCTGAAGCCCGTCCCGCGCCTGCAGCGGCTGCCGCATCCCCTGATTGCGCACGAGCAACCCTCTTCACTCGTGCGAGAGCAAACGTCCCGACGACACCTGTTCCGCCAAGGCGAATGTGTCGGAGGTCAGAACCCCTGCCCGAAATGCATATACCAATCGTAATGGGCTGGAAAGGGCGGACTTGCGGGTCTAGTTCGCTCTTGCGGAATCCGCGGCCGCTGCCAATTTTCCCCCGGATCCCCGCGCCGCCATCCAGTGTAAGGCAAGCGTATGCGTATCGTCCTCTACCAGCCCGACATCCCGCAGAACACCGGCACCCTCATCCGGCTGGCCGCCTGCCTCGGTGTTCCCTGCGACATCGTCGAGCCGTGCGGCTTCCTCTTCGGCGACCGGCGACTGCGGCGCGCCGGGCTCGACTACACGGACCGGGCGACGATCCGGCGCCACGTTTCGTGGGACGCCTTCGTCCGCGACCGCGGGCCGGGTCGTCTCGTCCTTTTGACGACGCAGGCGGAGACCTGCTATTGCGACTTCGCCTTCCGCGGTGACGACGCGCTGCTTCTCGGCCGCGAGACGGGCGGCGTCCCGGCCGATGTGCATGCGGTGGCCGATGCCCGGCTGCGCATCCCCATGCGAGCAGGCCTGCGGTCGTTGAACGTGGCGGTGGTCGGGGCGATGGCGTTGGGAGAGGCGCTGCGACAGACCCGCCGCTTTCCCGGTGGGCCCACCACCGCCTCGCGCGAGGCGGCAGCAGATGGAGCCGTCCCATGAGCGTCGAATTCTGGTTCGAGTTCGCCAGCACCTATTCCTATCCGGCGGCGATGCGCATCGAGGGGGCGGCAGCCGCCGCCGGCGTTCCCATCGTCTGGCGGCCGTTCCTGCTCGGGCCGATCTTCGCCGCCCAGGGCTGGCGGGATTCGCCCTTCAATCTCTATCCGGCGAAAGGCCGCTACATGTGGCGAGACCTGGAGCGGACCTGTGCCGGTCTCGGTCTGGCGTGGCGGCGGCCGACGGCGTTTCCCCGCTCGGGTCTGCTGGCGGCGCGCGTCGCCATCGCCGCCGCAGACGAGGCGTGGCTCCCGGCCTTTGTCCGCGCCGTCTACCAGGCCAACTTCGCCGACGATCGCGATATCACCGACCGCACCGTCATTGCCGGGGTGCTCGCCGACCTGGGCCAGCCGGCGGCCGAAGTCATCGCCCGCGCCGAGACTTCGGCGGTCAAGGCGAGGTTGCGCCAGTGCGGCGAGGAGGCGACGCAGCGAGGCATCTTCGGTGCGCCCAGCTTCTTCGTCGACGGGGAACTCTTCTGGGGCAATGACCGGCTCGGCGAGGCGCTGGCGTTGGCGGCACGCGGTCAGCCATGAGCGACCTCCCGTTCGAGCAAAGAACCCTCGCCGCCGCCTGGTTCCAGGAGCTGCGGGACCGGCTCGTCGCCGCCTTCGAGGCGATCGAAGCGGATGGACCCGGGGCGGGGCCGCCGGGGCGGTTCGAGGCGCGGCCGTGGGAGCGGCCGGGCGGCGGCGGCGGCACCATGAGCCTCGTGCGCGGCCGGGTGCTGGAAAAGGCGGGGGTGAATATTTCGGTCGTCGACGGCCTGTTATCCCCGGAGATGCGGGCGCGCATTCCCGGTGCGGCGGACGATGGCCGCTTCTGGGCCTCCGGCGTCTCCGTCGTCGTCCATCCCCTGTCGCCGCACGTGCCGGCGGCGCACATGAACACCCGGATGATCGCCACCACCCGCACCTGGTTCGGCGGCGGCGCCGATCTGACGCCGGTGTTCGCCGATGCCGACGACACCCGCGCGTTCCACGGGGCGCTGGCTGCCGCCTGCGACCGGTTCGATACCGACTGGTATCCGCGCTTCAAGCAGTGGTGCGATGAATACTTCTTCCTGCCGCACCGGGGCGAGGCACGGGGCGAGGGCGGCATCTTCTTCGACGATCTGGCGACGGGCGATTGGGCGCGCGATTTCGCCTTCGTCCGCGCCGTCGGCGAGGCGTTCCTCGACGTCTACCCGCGGATCATCCGCCGCCATAAGGACAAGGCCTGGACCGTCGCCGAGCGCCATGCACAACTGGTGAAGCGGGGGCGCTACGTGGAGTTCAACCTGCTCTACGATCGGGGCACCCAGTTCGGCCTGAAGACGGGCGGCAACCCCGATGCGATCTTGATGTCGTTGCCGCCCGCCGTCGCCTGGCCTTGAGACTGTCTCTTTATCCCGCGACCGTCCCCGCCCGTTAGCCGACGTGTACCGTGCGCAAGCCGTCGATGACGCCGAAGCCCTGCAGGAGCCAGAGAACGACGGCGACGACGACGACGATGTTGAGGATGCTCTTAATCTTCCCATCCATCGGGATGTAGGTGTTGATCAGCCAAAGGATGATCCCGACGACGATCAGAGTGACGACCACGGAGACCAGCGACATACCCCTTACCCTTCCGCGCATGTGATGGCGCATAGCGAGTGAAACTGGCGATATCGTCGAGCGTCGACGATCGTTCCCGTAACTAACTCTCGTCCGTCGCCGGGGTTCCCGAGCCCCATCTCCGCCGGGAGAGGGTGGCTCGCCCTCTTAGGCGGATCTTAATGCAAGTGCCGGATCCTGGATGGCGCCGCTGGACGCCTCGCCGATCGCGCGAGGACCGGCGCGTGCTAACAGGAGGCGACCGATGGCCTTTCTCGACTGGAACGATGCCCTGCTCGTCGGCGATCGGACGATGGACGACGACCATCGTCGCCTCGTCATCCTGATCAATGAGGTCGCCGACTGCGTGGTTGGCGCTGCCGATGCGCAAACCGTCTGCGACGCAATCGGTCGCCTGATCGATGCCACCGAGGAACACTTCCTCCGCGAGGAAGCGATGATGCGGGAGACGGGCGATCCGAACGCCATCGTTCATGCTCGCGACCACGGCGTGCTCATCACCCAGATCAAGATTCTGGCGACGCTGATCGGTGACGGGACGCTGGATGTGAGCATCGACCTGCTGCGGTTCTTTCGCGGCTGGCTGGTCAACCACATTCGCACCGCCGATCGGGCGCTCACCCGCCACCTGGCCGGGGTGACCGACAAAGGCGGGAGCCGGGCGGCCTGAAGCCGCCGCCGTCGGGACGGCGACGATGGTCGCGCGCGTCGGCACCGTCGCCTTTCAGGGCATCGACGTTCTCGACGTTGCCGTTCAGGTACAGATGGCGAACGGGATGCCGGCGTTCGCCGTCGTCGGACTTCCCGACAAGGCGGTGGCCGAGAGCCGCGAGCGGGTGCGTGCGTCGCTGACCGCCATGGGCCTCGGCTTGCCGCCGAAGCGGATCACCGTCAACCTGGCGCCCGCCGACGTGCTGAAGGAGGGCAGCCATTTCGACCTGCCGATCGCCCTCGGCCTGTTGGCGGCGATGGGGGTGATCGCCCAGGATGCCATCGGCGATTATGTCGCCCTCGGCGAGCTCGGTCTCGATGGCGCGGTCGCGTCCGTGTCCGGGGTGCTGCCGGCGGCGGTGCATGCCAGCGGCCGCGGTCTCGGCCTCATCTGTCCCGCGGCGCAGGGCGGCGAGGCCGCGTGGGCGGGCAATCTCGCGGTGCTGCCGGCACCGTCGCTGCTCGCCCTCGTCAACCATTTCAAGGGCCACCAGGTGCTGGCGCCACCGGTGCCGAAGCTGCAACAGGATGACGCCCTGCATCCCGATCTCGCCGACATCAAGGGCCAGGAAACGGCCAAGCGGGCGATCGAGATCGCAGCATCCGGCGGCCACAACCTGTTGATGATTGGTCCACCCGGCTCCGGCAAGTCGATGCTGGCGGCCCGCCTGCCGGGGCTGCTGCCGCCGCTGCAACCGGCGGAGGCGCTGGAAATCTCGATGGTCCATTCCATCGCCGGCGCGTTGCGCGAGGGGGCGTTGGTGCGGCGGCGACCGTTCCGCGAGCCCCATCACTCCGCCTCGGTGGCGGCGCTGGTCGGCGGCGGCCTGCGGGCGCGGCCGGGCGAGGTCTCGCTCGCGCACATGGGGGTGCTCTTTCTCGACGAGCTGCCGGAGTTCCCGCGTCCGGCCCTGGAGGCGCTGCGTCAGCCGCTGGAGACCGGCCGCGTCACCGTCGCCCGCGCCAACGGCCACCTCACCTATCCCGCCCGCGTCCAGCTCGTCGCGGCGATGAATCCCTGCCGCTGCGGCTTTCTCGATGATCCGGGACGCGCCTGCAACCGGGCGCCGCGTTGCGCCCAGGACTATCAGGGGCGCATCTCCGGCCCCGTCTTCGATCGCATCGACCTGCACGTGGAGGTGCCGGCGGTCTCCGCCGCCGATCTGACCCTGCCGCCATCGGCGGAGCGCTCGGCCGCGGTTGCCGCCCGGGTGGAGGCCGCACGCGAGCGGCAGCGAGACCGCTATCGGCAGGGGGTGATCCAGGTGCCGGTGCGAAGCAACGCCGAAGCGGAAGGCGCTGTCCTCGAAGCCGCGGCGGCACCGGACGAGGCCGGCCGCCGGCTGCTCGCCGACGCGGTGGAGCGGTTGCGGCTGACCGCCCGTGGCTACCACCGGGTGCTGCGCGTCGCCCGGACGCTGGCCGACCTGGACGGCGCGGATGCCGTCCGCCGGCTGCACATCGCCGAGGCGCTGTCCTTCCGCCGCAGCATGCCGGGACGCTAGCAGCCGGACGTAAATAGGCCAGAACGTTTCAAGACATAAACGGCCCAATTATTATTGTGATGATTGCGCCAACGACTCCCCCCAGTAACCCCGCTACCAGTACAGTACCATTTTCAAGGTTCTTGAGGTATCTTTCTTCAAACATCTTTACAGTTTCTGCGATTTGACCAATGGGAAACCGATTTTTTTGATCCTCGATCTCTTTTACGGTGGCAGCAGTAAAAGGCGAACCTTCTGGGAGAATACCTCGTCGTTGGGCCTCTTCCAAGAAGCGGCCTGCGCTGAGACCAGCCATTTCCGCCTGCAAAACTAAGATCATCAAGTCTCGAGTCGCCTTGGGTGCCTTCCGGAAGCGATTTAGTGAACCACGTACCCCGCCGGCAGTTTGCAGTTGCAGCAACTGGTCTAGCTTATCCTGAATCTCGGTGTTCACGTTTATAATGTCGTTACGCTGCCTCACGGCATTATAGTAATAATCAATATGATGATAGGTCGAGCGAATGAATAACATCCATGCAGAGTCTATAGATATGAATTGATTAGAGCGATATTTAACCGTAATACTTGAATAACCTACACCAGAATCGCCTAAATTCGTAAATAAGAAATTCTCGACGGTACCCCGTTCCTCCCCTTCTAACCAAAAATCCGCATGGAAAGGGATTGGCCCAAGAAAGTTGAAAGTTACATTTTCTGATGTACGCGCGAACTCCTTTTCTAGATAATTAGGAATAATCACAACACTATCTGATGGACGTGCAAATAGTTGATCATCTGTATTGTAACTAATATAAGAAACTGGTGCGTAATAACCATAATAGATGAATACTTCAAAATATTCAGTATCAGTTTGAGAGTCTCGAATGGGAAAAAGCTGGTCCTGCACGCGTTTTGGGAGGTAGACGTTAAACTTTATTATAAGGTCTATAGGATATATTTCTTGCCCTTCTTGCTCCCATTCCGACTCGTGCCATAACATATGCTCAGGTTCAATTATTTCTACGTTGTTTAAGTTGGGTATAGCCTCTAGCGCTCTCCTTACTGCAGCAAGATGCTCCGTGCCGACCATAGCCTGATGGTCGTGAGCCTCTGCCTTACGGCCAAACCAAAAGCAACCGATCCCAAATGCCTTCATGGAGTCCGACGAGCCAGAACCTGGACCCAGATTCTGAGAGCAAGCTAGCGCTGCGTCTATACCGAACCTGTTCGGGGTAGAACTATGGTGTAGCGAGGCTAACCGCCACGCTTTTCGGCAGTGGGTCAAGTGCTACAAAGCCGTAGCGGCTATGAGGTCGCGGCGCCGCTAGAATCGATTCGCTGGTCAAGGCGCCGCACGGGCGCTAGTACGATTACTGAACTAGTTGTATGACACTGGTCCCATGCGCCGTATCGCCGTGATCATTGCCGCGCTCGTCCTTTTGCCCGCCGCTGGCTGTGCGCCGCGATCGTCGACGCCCGCCGACAAGGCGGAAACCGAGCCGGCGATGCCGTGGCCGAAGACGCCGTGCCGGGCGTCGGTCGAGGCGTTCCTGGCGATGGGCGGGTTGTCGCTCGCCCAGATGCAGACGTTCAGCGTTCGCGAGGAGCGTCTCAACGGCGGCCAGCCGGGCGAGCAGGTGGGCTACTGGGATCTCTCCGGTCGCCCCGAAACTTGCGTCAGCGGCAGCGGCGTTGCCTTCACCGTCCTGCCCGACTGCTCGATCTCTTCCTGGAAGACGTACGGCGGCTGCCGCGTCGCCGGACTCGAACCCAGCCGCTGAGCCGGTGACGGCGGTTTCCCTACGAGGGGATCAGCCGGAAGGTGACCTCGGCATCGTAGGGGACCTGCCGGCGCGGATCGACACGGCGGCTGTCCAGCCATTCGGCGAACGGCGTCTCCGCCGGCACCCCCACCTGCACCTTGTCGACGGCGGCGATCCGCACATCGAAGCGCAGCCGCCGCATCGCCTCCTGCAGTTCCCGGTACACCGGCGGCGTGTTCGCGATGCGCAGGGTGGTGGCGTTGGCGAAGGACGCGCTCCGCCGGGCGCGCTCGCCGTGCCACTCGGGCGAGCGATCGGCGGCGACGGCGAGGCGGCGGCTAAACTCGGGGAAGGTTCGCTCCAGGCTTTCGACGACGATCGCCGCGCCGTCGAGGCGATCGGCGGCGGTGGGCAGCGCCGTCTCCATCATCCGGGCGAGCGTTTCCGCTTCGCGGGCCGCATCATATCGGCAGTCACTGCTGAAGGAGAACGGCGCGCCGGCGGCGCCGGTGCGGGCGAGGGTCGCCGTGCAGGTCTCCGACTTCGCCTCGATGGTGAGGCTCTCGGCGGTGGTGACCACATGCAGGTCGGGTGCGGCGTCGGCCGCGGCCGCGCCGCCGGCGGGGCCAAGCCCGAGCCCGAACATCGCCAGGCAAAGACCGACACCGATCCGCGAGCCGTGCCGGTGGGCGGCAGCCTGCGTCGGCGCCACCCGCCTCAAGTGGGGTCACCCAGCCGGAACACGTTGCAGCCCCATGGGCCGAGGTCGATGTAGAGTCCCGGCCCCGGTTCGACCAGGGCGCTCCCGTCGCGATCATACACATCGCTGCCGAGGACATCGCTCAGCCGCACCTTCCGTCCGGCGAGGTCCGGAAACGGCAGCCGGAGGTGGCACTGACCCTGGGCGTCCTCGTAGTTGATGACGACCAGCGCCCGGGTTCCGTCCGCCCCCTGCCAGGCATAGGCGATGAACGCATCGCAGCTCCAGTTGCCGGCCCAGGCGGGCAACGGATCGAGGCGCGACCAGTCTCCGTCCCGGAACAAGGGCGATTTCAGCGCCTCCAGCAATCGGTCGTAAAACGCGGCGATCGCTTCGTCTGTCGGCTCGGCGGGTCCGCGGCAGAGGTGGGTCGGCAGCCGCAGCCGGTGCCCCTCCAATTGCCCGTCGTTGAAGAAGCGCAGCCCGGGGGCGAAGAAGGTGACGACCGCCGCCGCCTTGTGCACTGGCAACGGATAGGCCGCGGCGGCGCGCGGCTCGTCATGGTTTTCGAGAAAGCGAGCGAGGCGGCGCTGATAGTCCAGATCGGCGATCAGATGCTCGCGCACCGGCCGCGCATAGCGGGCGGCCAGCCGGTCATAGAGGCGCTTATCGTAGCAATAGTCGAAGCCTTGCGTCTGCAGCGTCCACTCCATGTCCCAGTAGACCTCGGCCATGAGGACGAAGCCGGGGACCGCTTCGCGGGTCGCCGTGATCGCCTCCGGCCAGAACGGCTGCATCGGAATGCCCCAGGTGCGCTCGAACACCTCGGGCACGATCAGCATCGCCATGTCGCAGCGGACGCCGTCGCATCGCCCGGCGATCTCCACCAGCTCTGCCCGCCGTGCCGCCTGGAGCACGGGATTGCCGTAGTCGAGCTGCAGGGTGTCGGACCAGCCGGGGAAGTACGGGTCGCGACCGTAGGCGAAGACCTGCGTCTCGTCGCCCAGATCGATGCGGACGTAGTTGCCGGGGGTACGTTGCAGGTCGGCCTCGGTTCCGCGCACGTAGTAACTGGGATGGCGGGTGACCCACGGATGGTCGGGCGCCGTGTGGTTGGGCACGAAATCCAACATCAGCCGGATGCCGCGCGCCGCCAGCCGCTGGCGGAACGCGGCCAGGGCGGCGTCGCCGCCGACGCGCTGGCTCGCCGCGTAGCCGGTGATGGCAAAGCCCGAGCCGCAGATGTCCTCGGTCTTCAGGTCGGGAAGGAGACGGCGATACTCTTCGCGCAGGTCCGGACGGGAGCGGGAGACGGCGCGACCGGCCGTTCCCGTCTGCCAGACCGACATCAGCCAGACCCAGTCGAAGCCCCGGTCGGCCAGGCGATCGATTTCGGCGTCAGGGACGTCGGCGAGGGTGATGCGCCGTCCGAGACGATCCGACAGGGCGCGCAACCAGACCCGGGTGTTGATCTCATACAGCGAGGGATATTTCGGCAGGCTGCGCATCGATTTTCCCCGGAAGCTCGCGCCGCGTTTTTTGCGTCGTCGTCGCTGTTTAGGCGCGCACCGCGGACGGGTCAACGGCAAGGATGACGGCGTTTCGCCGGGCGTGCCGAACACCGAACGTCCGCCGGCAAGCGAGGGACGGGGCGGGATGGGGCAGGGACGTAGCGGCCGGGGCGGGGGACGGATGCGGCTAGAAGGGCCGGCGGACCCTCACCAGGCGCGAGGACCGGCTGCCGGATTCGCGGACGCAGGAGCTGGAGCCGATGACGATCTTCTTGCTCGGGTGAACCGATGAGCCCCACCACCAGCGCCACTCTGTCAGGGCGGCGAGCGCATCCGCGAACGAACGGGGGGTGAGTCGTTGCCACTGCATCATCGTCTGCGCTCCGCCCTACTGATGTCGTCGCTCTCGTTTCGCACTGTTGCCGGGATGCCCGATCCGCGTGCTTGTATGCGAATGACTATCAGTTGCATATTGATCTTCGCGCCGGTCGCGCGTATTGTCAACACTGGTTTCGGTTGGCCGAGAAAGACGCTCGATGATCCTCTGCCTTTGCTCCGCAATCAGCGACCGTCACGTTCGTCAGGCGGCGGCGGCTGGTGTCACCGCCTGGCAGGATGTGTTTCGCCGGCAGCAGGCGGCGCCCAACTGCGGCGCCTGCGTCGACATGATCTGCGAGATTCTGGACGAGGGTTGCGCGGTCGCGGAAGGCGGCTCCTGCGGTCGCTGCGGCTGAAGCTGCTCCAACACTTCCTTTTCATGCCTCACGGCCGTGTGCGTTGCCCTCCACGCCGTCGATTCCGCTGCCAGTGTGGTGGCCGACGTGGACTTCCCTGCGCCATAATGGGCGTGGCCTCGGCTGTTCACGTGCTACCGTGGACGAGGCGATCGCGCGTTTGATGGCAGCCGGGGTGGCGCTCTGAGAAATCACGAATTGCGCGGGAGGGGATATCATTACGGCAACCTACCGAGCCATCCAGGTGACGGAGACGGGCCGGCTTGAGCTTGTCGAACGGCTCGTACCCGTGCCCGAGACGGGCGAGGTTCTCATCGCGGTCGAGGCTTGCGGCATCTGCGGCGCCGACCGCGGCGACATCGAGAAGGCCGATCCGGCGCAGCGCCGGGTTCCGGGACACGAGGTCGTCGGGCGGATCGTCGCGCGCGGCGCGCAGGTTCCGCCCGTCTGGAAGGTCGGCCAGCGCGTCGGCGTCGGCCGCTTTGGCGGGCATTGCGGTGAGTGCCGCGAATGCCGTCGTGGCCGCTTTCATCTCTGCGGGCAACATCCTGTCATGGGATCGAACCGTGATGGCGGCTATGCCGAAATGATGACCGCCCGCGTCACGGGTCTGATCCCCGAGGAGCTCTCATCGGAGGAAGCTGCGCCGATCCTCTGCGCCGGCATCGCCACCTTCAACGGGCTCAGGACGTCGGGCGCGGAACCGGGCGACACCGTTGCCGTGCTCGGGATTGGTGGTCTGGGTCACATGGCGCTGCAATATGCCCGCAGGATGGGCTTTCGCGTCATCGCCGTCGGGTGCGGACAGGACATTGCGGCGGACGCGCTGGACCTCGGCGCGCATCGTTATGTTGACACGGAGCGGGAGGACGCAGCCCAAGTGCTGAACGCGCTAGGTTGTGGACTCATTATGTCGGAGCCCGAGTCGGATGGAAGCGAGGGCGACGGCGGCGAGGAAGTTGCGGGCGAGTTTGTCGTAGCGGGTGGCGATACGTCGGAAGTGTTTGAGCTTGTTGAAGAAGCGTTCGACAAGGTTGCGGTGGCGGTAGAGGCTGGGATCGACCGAGCGGCGAACCCTGACGTTGCTTTGCGATGGGATGTGGGCGCGGGCGCCGTTGGCCTCGATCAGGGCGATGAGGCTCTTCGCATGGTAGCCGCGGTCGGCGATGACGGCGGGGGCGAGAGCGATGCCGGCGATGAGATCGGGCAAGGTTGTCTTGTCGGAGGCTTGGCCTGGGGTCAGCAGCAGCCGGCGCGGCAGGCCATGCTCGTTGACGATGGTGTGGATTTTGGTGGTCAATCCGCCGCGGGAGCGACCGATGGCGTGATCCGGGCCCCCTTTTTTCCGCCGGCGGCGTGCTGATGGGCGCGGTGCCATCGCCAAGCTCCCACCGTTTGGAAGCTTGAAACATACTACAACATAAAGGGGAATCCCCCTTTATGAGTACATGACCTAGGCGGTGCCAAGGCGATCCTCTCAACCATCGGCGATGTCGATGCCGTTTCGGCCGTGATGCAGGGGCTGGCGCCGGAAGGGCGGCTGGTCCTGCTCGGCATCGGGAGGGACCCTCTGGCCATTGCCACAGGACACTTGGTGGCAGGCGAACGGGCGGTGGTGGGCTCCATCACCGGCTCGCCTTTCGAGACGGAGCGGACCCTCGACTTCAGCGTGCTGACTGGCGTGCGCCCCAGGATCAGGACCATGCCGCTGGAGCGGGCCGAGGAGGCCTATCGCATGATGCTGTCCGGGGAGACCAAGTTCCGAATGGTGCTGACCATGGGAGCGCGAGCGCGGGCGTATCGATGACGACCTGAGCCAGTTCGCGCCGGCAGCCTCGATGGAGCATCGGATCCGTCAGGGCGTCGCCGAAGTCAGGGCGACGCGAAAGCCGATCTCGTTTTCCCGCTGATCCCGGTCCTTGCGGTTGCGGCTGATGCAGCGAACGCGCCGCGGCCGGTCGTCCCACGACCCACCGCGAATCACCCGGTCCTGCGGATCACCGTCGTCCCGCACCGACTGGTCGGTGGGGCGTCCCCGGTGGCCGCTCACCCACGTATCCTCGACCCATTCCCACAGGTTGCCGTTCATGTCGGAGAGGCCCCAGCCGTTGGGGGGGTAGCTGCCGACCGGCTGCGGGCGGGAGACGGCGCGATTGAAGTTAGCGAGTTCGGGCGTGATCTGATCACCGTAGGGATACTTGGTCTCCGTCCCGGCGCGGCAGGCGTACTCCCATTCCGCCTCCGTCGGCAGGCGGTAGTCCTTGCCGGTTTTCGACTTCAGCCACTCGACGTAGGTCTGCGCGTCCTCCCACGAGACGTAAATCACCGGGAACTTGCCGCGTCCCCAGCCGCGGTCGTCGGGCGAATAACCGTGGCAGCCGCGGTCGGCGACGCAGGCGTCCCACTGGGCGAAGGTCACCTCGGTACGTCCGATGGCGAACGGCTTGTCGATGCTGACGTTGACCACCGGTCGCTCGTCCGACTGGGCTTCCCGGTCGAACCACGACGTCCCCATGCGAAACGCACCGGTGTTGAGGGCCACCATCTCCGGACAGTGGGGGCAGTCCTTGAACGAGCGCAGGGGGCTGACGATGGGAGGGCGCGGTGCCTCGTCCTTGTGTCCGAGAAGGATGAACAAGAGGATGGCGATCAGGGCGAGGCCGGCAAAGATCGCCCCCATTGCGAACGGTTTGCGCTGATACCAGGGTCGCAACTGCGGCGATACCGCGAAGGCGGCCAGGCCGACGGAGGGGGAGGGTTCGCCCGGCTTCTGCAGGGCGGTGATCGCCTCGATGAGCTGGCTGAAGCCGAGATGATCGCGACCCGGCTCCCAATCCTGCAGGGAGACGCCCTGGATCGCCCGATAGCCCATGGGCGGCTCGCTGCCGTCCAGCAGCACCGGCACCAGCACACTGCGCTCCAGCCCCTCGTGGGCCTCGTCGCGGACCCAGTTGGAGGCCACCGACGAGCGCGACCAAAGGACGACCACCGTCTTGGCGGCGGCGATCTCGGTGCCGATCACCGCGGAAAAGTCCTTCCCTGGCAGGATCTCCCGATCCCACCAGACGGACCAGCCGTGTGCTTCCAGGGCATGGGCCAGCTTTTCGGCACTGGCCCGATCCTCGCGTGCGTAGCTGATGAAGACGTCCGCCATGTCGCCGTCCGCTGTTGAGGTCGCCGCTTTCCGCGGGCTTTACCGCAAGGTGTCCCGGATTGCGCCGCGCCCGCAAGGGGCCGGCTCGCCTCACCGCAACGTCCGCATTCCCCGATATCGCGGCCCGCCCGTCCGTGGCCGGCACCTACCCCCGATTCGGCTGTCGCAGGCAAGCAGCTGACTCGCCGCCGATCAAGCTTTCTTTGCCGGGCCGTCGGCTGACCAGTGTATCGCAGCCTCGTCGGGAGCTCCGGAATAGGCTATTGAGAGACGACGGACGAGCGCGAGCGAAGGAGCAAGGTGCGATGCGGAGCAGGCTCGGAGCAGGGGCGCGACCGGGATGGGCGGCGATGCTCGCCGTCGCTTGCGTGGTCTTGCCGGCGTCGGCGCCGGCGCAGACGGCGCAAAGCCCGCAGGCCGCGCCCTCGGCTCCGGCGGCGACGGCTCCCAGTCGGGAGGCGCTGCAGCAGCAGCTCGATGCTCAGAATGCCAGGAACGAGACGCTCCGCCAGCGGATCGCCAAGCTAGAGGAGATGCTGAAGACGGATGTGTGCAACAATCCGGAGGCCGAGGCTTTGCTGAAAGCGGAGCAGCAAGCCTCGCCGCGCTGAACCGCCTACTTGCCGCCGGTCGCGGCCTTGTATTCCTGATCGAGGTTTTGCTGCTCCCGGCTCAGTTTGGCCAGTCGCGCCTTTTTCTGCTGATCTTGCTGGCTGAGGCCGTTGATGTCCGCCTTGCTTTTGGCGATGTCCGCTTCCAATGATTTCGCCTGCTTCTGCAAGGCGACGTTCTGCTGTTGGCCGCTGGCCAGCTTGCGGCGCACCGCTGCCAGCTGCTGCTCCGCCCGCGCCTGCTCGGCCTGCTTCGTCTCGATCTGGCTGGCCAGGCCGGCTCGCTGTGCCTCCACTCCCTGGATCTCCCGCTCCAGCGCCATCTGCTGGTCGAGCAGCGACGCCTGCTGATTCTGCCGATCCTTGATGCGGGCATCGAAGCCACCCGAGCTGTCGCAGCGGATGCCCTGGATCAGGCCGCCTTGCGTCGGATCGCAGTCGGTGGTGGCGCAGGCCGTGGGGCCGGCGGCAACCAGGAGCAGGGTGCCCATCCGCAGCAACACCGGCAAGCGGGCCATCCTCCGCGGGCTCATCCCGCCACCGTTGCCCGCCGGGAGCTGAGCGCGTCCAACTCGTTCTGCATCAGGGAGACCTGCTTCTCCAACTTGTCGATTTCCTGGTCCACCTGGGCGATCTTCGGATTCTGCGAGTCGGTGCGTGCTTCCGCCACCGCCTGCTTCCACTCGTCCCGTCGTGCCTTCTGTGAGGCGATGGTGGTCTCCAGCAATTGCCGGCGACGATCGATGCCGGCCAGCTCCCGCTGAGCCTGTTCGCTCGACATGCGTTTGGCGGCCACTTCCCGATCGATGTCAGCCAGCCGCTGCTGGTCTTGCGCGACCATCGTCCGCGTCGTCGCCAGCGTCGCCTCCTGTTTCGCGTTGTAGGCGCGCGCATCGGCGATCATCGAGTCGAGGCGCTGCTCCTCGTTGGCGTACTGTTGCTTCTTCTCGGCATAGTAGCTGCCGGTGGCACCGCCGGCGACGGTGCCGACGAGGGCGCCGATGCCGGCGCCGATCAGCGCCCCCATGCCCCTGTTGCCGCCGCTGGCGGCGGCACCGATGCCGGCGCCCAGCGCCGCACCGCCGACGGCGCCGATCGCTAGACCCTCGGCGAGGGTACGGTTGTAGTCGGACTTCTGCGCCGCCAGCCGCTGCTCGGCCGGCGTCGGCGGCGGCCCGGCCATGGGCGCGTCGCCGTCGGACCCCCCCGGTGTCGCACAACCTTGAACGAGAAGAAGAGCGGCGACCATCGCCGCCGCGGGACGAAGTCGTTGTGCCCCGATCACGGGCATCCTCCTGTTGACCAAGCTTGGCCGGACTCCGCCCCCCGGGGTCAGCCCGCCTTCTTGCACTCCGCGAGCCAGGTGGCGCGGTCGATCGTCTGCTGCTTCCGGTATCCCGCGGCGTGTCGTCCATAAATATCGGCGACGGAGACGAGCTCTTGCAACCCCCCGGCGGTCAATTCCGCTTTCAGCACCGCCATCTGGCGATCGAGGACGCTCGCCCCATAGTCCTCGTCCAGAGAGACGATGGTGTCGGCGTAATAGCGCAGGTTCGACCACTGCTTCGCCTCTTCGTCGTCGATCATCGCCTTCTGGCCGCGGCAGCGCTCGTTGTCAGCGCCCCGCGCCTCGATGCAGGCCTTCAGCACATCCTTCAGGCGATCGATGGGAACGCCGTCGTCGTGCAGCTTCTGGCAAAGGAAGGTGCCAAGGCGTAGGCGGGCCTTCGCCGCCCGGTCGCGCTGGTCGTCGCGCGCCTGGAAGCTGGCGCGGAAAGCGAGCTGCAGGTTCTTCAGCCGGGTCTGCATGTTGGCGTCGGTCGCCGCGTCGGCGATGGCACCCAGTTCCTGCACCGGATCGTCCAGCGGCTTGCTGCCGAGGGTCGGGACTTTCGGGGTGGACTTGGCGTCTTCCTTCGGAGCCGCGGCAGGTGGTGCATCGGCTTTCGCCTCGGCGCCCAGTTTGCCCCAGGCGTCCTCGATGGCCTTCAGCCGGTCCGGCGAGGTGATCACCGGCGCCACCAGCGCCATCCGGAAGCCGGTGGTCGCCGCCCGTCGCGGCTCGCCGCCTTTGTAGTAGGGAATCTCGTGCCGGTAGGCCGTGCGCATGTCGTCTTCGGCGGTCCGGAAGTTGCCGCCGCGGACGACGAAGCCGCCGGCCTGGCCGTGCAGACGGTCCAGCCGGTTCAGCCGAAACGGATCGAGGACGATCTCATCGACGTTGCCGAGGATGTCGTGCAAGCCGAGGGGGTTCGGTTTCAAGAGGCCGATGCGCTGCACCTTGCCGTTGGCGGACTCGGAGCCGGCGAACCAAGCGTAGGCGGCCATGCCGTCCGGCATCGGAAAGACCCGTTCGCGGAACTCGGAGTCGGAAACACCGATCCCACCACGGGCAGCGAAATCCCATTCGTCTTCGGTGGGCAGGCGAACGAAGCCGGTTTCGTCCCCTTCTTTCGGCAGCTTATCGGCGGCGTTCTGCCGGAGCCAGAGACTGTACCGGTCCCCGAAGTTGACCGCATCGATCCAGGCGACGTCCGTCTGCGGCAGGGCGAGATCGGCGGCAGGTGTGGGGCAGGGGCCGGCCACCGCCTTGTACTGCTGCCGGGTCACCTCGTACTTGCCCAGCAGATAGGAGCGCTCACTGCCCTTGCCGGTGAAGCTGCCGGCGATGTGGGTCGGTCGCAGGCTTTCGGCGTAGCCGTGCTCGCTGTCGGTGCCGCCGACGAAAACGAGGCGGTCGCCCAGCGGGCCGTCGGCCGGAATGACCACCCGGCGGAAGGCCATGGCACCGTCGCAGGGCATCGGCAGGATGACGTCGTCCGCCGCCGGCTTCGGGTTGTAGGCGTCCGCCGGCCACGGCGCCGCCTGGGCGGTTGATGTGCCGGCAAGGGCGGCGATCAGCACCGCCGTCGCCGCAAGTCGCCCCCCGTGGGACGGGCGGCGTGCGCAGCTAAGACGCGCGCAGGCTTTCGGCCGGATCGATTCTCGCAGCACGGTATCCTCCCACCATCGCAGCAGCGATCGCGAACAAGAGGGTGAGCGCCGCGGCAACGAGCCCATCGGCGAGCGACAGCCGGCAGACGAATTCGTCACGGCCCAGCTCTCCCGCGAACGTCGCGTTGAATGCCGCCGCCACCCCCAGATAAAGCAGGCTCGAGACGGCGATACCGGCGACGGCGACGAGAATCGCCTGCACCACCGGAAATGCCACCACCGGACCGGTGCCGAGGCCAACCAGGCGCAGGAGCGCAATCTCCCGCCGCTTGCGCTCGACGTTCGCCCACAGGCTCGCCGCCAGCGAGAACAGGTAGCCGCCGATGCCGATCGACGCCAGAACCAGGAAGACGAAGCTCAGCACCCGGTCGATCGCCTTCACCGTCTCGATCTCCTTCGCCCGCGTCGCCACCTCGATCCCCTCGCCACGGAGCCAGGCGGCGAGGGACGCCACGTCGTCGAGGCCGCGGGCATAGAGGCGCGCACCGGCAAAGACGCGCTCGGCGCGGGTTGGGCTGCCGTCGCCGATTCCCAACGCCGGGACCGCGGCGCCGTCCCGATAATCCTCAGTCGTCACCAGCAGCTCGACGGAGACGAACGCAGCATCGCGGCCGAGCGCCGTCTCCGGAACCACACCGACGACGGTCAACGGCAGCGTCAACGTCTGCGGTTCGCCATTCAGTCGTCGGAAGACGCGGCCGGTGACGGCATCGCCCGCCCGCACGCCGAGCCGTCCGGCCGCCGTTTCGGTGAGCAGGATCTGCCGCAGCCCTGCTGCCGGCGCCAACCCCGGCGGCAGCAGCGGATCGGCCGCCGCCGTCGGCAGCATATCGATGTCGAGGCTGGCGCCGGTCGCGCTTTCCAGCGATACCGTCGCCGCCAGCAGTCGCGTTCGCGGCAGGATGAAGCCCACATCCGGGCGCGCGCGCAGGGTGGCGAACCAGGCCGCGTCCAGGTGCCGATGCCCGCGCAAAGTCACCTCCAGATTGCGCGGATCGGCACGCAGCCGCTCCGTCATCGTCGTCACGATGCCGGACTTGAGACCGAACAGGACGAGGAGCGGCGCCAGCACCGCCGCCAGCGCGAAGACGAGGCAGAGGGACACCCGCCATTCGTCCATGAAGTCGCGCCAGGCGAGAACGCAGGTCCGCGTCCATTGGCGGGCGATCTGGCTCATGCGGATGAGCTCATCCGGACTGGCTCATCCGGCGAACCGGGTGACGGCGGCCGCCTGACCCGCCACCGTCTCTGCCCGGACCTGGCGCAGCCCCAGCGCGCTGACCAGATCCCAGTCGTGGCTGACGATGATCGCGGTCATCCGGAAGCGGCGGATCAGCCCCAGCAGCATCTTCATCACCCCGATCGCCTGCTGGGGATCGAGCGCCGCTGTCGGCTCGTCGGCGAGAAGCAGCGCCGGCCGGTGCGCCAGGGCACGGGCGATGGCGACCCGCTGCCGCTCGCCGATGGAAAGCGCCCGCGGCTTCCTGGCCAGCAGGGGACGGATGGCGAGCGCGTCGATGAGCCGGTCGACCAGCCCTTCGCCGTCGTCGTCGCCCCGGCCATTTCCGCCATCGAGGCCGAGGATCGCCGGCGACAGCCGGATGTTGTCGATCGCCGACAGGAACGGCAGCAGGCCCCCCGTCTGCAGCACGTAGCCGATGTGACGGGCGCGGACGCGGGCGAGGCCGTTGCGATCGCCCTCCTGCCACAAGCGGGCCACGTCGACGACGGGCTGATCGGGGACTTTCAGGATGAAGCCGTCGGCGCGGTCGGGGGCGAGAAGGAGACCGAGGAGATCGAGCAGGGTACTCTTCCCCGAGCCGCTGGGGCCGGTGATTGCCACGCACTCGCCGCTGCGAACGGTGAAGCGGGGGACCTCCAGGCGGAAGCCGTCCCTGTCGTCGCCCCGCTGCCGGCTGGTCCCCCGGATGTCGAGGACCAGGTCGGCCTCACTCACGGCAACGCCTCCAGCGGCACCGGATACACGGTGTCACTGGCGTCCGCCCCCGGCGCCAGCACCACCCAGCGGCTCGCATCGTCGTTATAGAGTTGGTAGAGGCGGAGCTTGCGCCGGAGCTTGTCCAGTAGCTCTTCCTGTTCGGACGTGCTCCAGGACACCCAATCGTCGCGGGTCAGGCCCATGACGTCGCTCTTGTAAGGCAGATCATCCAGGTATTCGCCCAGCAGACCCAGCTGGCCGAGGTTCTTCGCCTTCGGATCGGCCAGCTTCGCCGGATCGCGGGCGAGATGGGCGGCGGCAGAGCGGATCAGATCGAAGAAATCGGCGGTCGTCGTCTGCTGGTTCTTCTCGCCGGAGTCCAGCACCGCCGAGACCACCTGCGCCATGTCGGAAAGCTGGTTTTTGGTCAGCAGCACCCGCACCTCGGTCGTCGCCTTGTCCGGTTGGGCGAACGAGCGGTCGCTGAGCCAGGCGCGGAACAGCGGCGGCGCCGTCGTCCCCTGGGTCCGGCCCAACCAGGCCAGCTGCATCGCCCGGCCGACCTGCTCGGTCGCCGCCGCCAGCTGCGCCTGGGTCTGCGGATTGGCGGGTGACGGCGCGCCCGGGGTGATGGCGGTTCGGGCGCTGCCGGGAACCATCTCACCCTTCGAGGCTGCCTTCACCTGGTCGGTGATCTGGCCGGCGAGCTGGTCGACGAGCTGGCCAAACTGCTCGACCGAGCCGGCGTCGACTGGAAAGTAAAGCGCCGCCGGGGCGTTCGGGTTGCGGGACAGATCCTTGTACTGGGAGGTGGCGTGGCCGTGGTCCGCCTTGCCTTCCGCCGTCTTCAGGTGAAGGGCGTAAAGGGCGATGCCGCGCTCCTGCAGCTCCAGGCGCACCTGCTGGGCGTCGAGGCCGGTGCTCGACAACGGGTCTCGGCCCTCGATCGCCCCGGCATCGGTGATGAGGACGACGTAACGGCCGCCGAAGGGACCCCAGTTGATCCCCTTTACCGCTGCCATCACCCCGGCGTACGGGTCCTCGTCGAAGTGGGCGCTGGAGACGGCAGCCTCCTTTAAAGATGCCACCTGGTCGAGAAAATCTTGAGTGCTCGCCACCTTGTTGGGGTCGGCGTAAATCTTGCTGACGTACTCCAGCTTCGGCACCGCCTTGGTGGACGAGCGGAAGGCGACGAGGCCGAACTTCACCTGGTGGCCGAGGCCGGCCTTCTCCACCGCGTCATAGACGCGCCGCACCGCTTCCCTCGTGCGGTCGATGTAGGGGCCCATGGAGATGGTGGAATCGATGACGAAGACAACGGCTGTGGAAAACGCCTTGATCGCGTCCGTCGGTGGCGCCGTTGGCGCCTGAGGCTTCGCCTGCCCGGGCATCGCCGGCGAAGTGGCGTCGGCCTTGGCGGTGACCGAGGCGATCTCGATCACCCGCGCCCGGAACCCTTTTGCCGTCTCCTCTTCGCGCGCCTGCAGGATCGGCAGCAGGTAGAACTGCTTGTCGATGTCGATGTAGGTCGCCGGCTCGATGGAGACGACGCGCGGGTCGCCCTGGGGGGACTCCGCCGCCTTCAGGATCGGCGCCACCGTTGCCGCCGGATCGGGCGCCTTCAGCAGCTCGACGACGGTCTCGCGCTTGTCGAACAAGAGCGTCCGGTCACGGCCGGCGGGATTGGTGAAGGCGAGCGTCATCTGCTGCTTCCACGGCAAGGTCGCCTCGGCGGCGATCCAGCCGTCGGTCTTGCCGAGGCTGCCGGCGCCGACCTCCACCCACTCGCGACCGCTGATCTGCTTGCGATCATAGACGTAGTACTGGGAGAGCGGTGGCACCGCCTTGCCGTCCGATGCTCCCGGCTGGGCGGCGATGAGGGCGCCCGGGCGGGTCAGCACCCGCTCATAGAGCGACGTCTTGCCTTCCAGCAGCTTGGGGGTCCGGTTCTGCGCCACCACCAGGCCGGCGTCAGCGCCCGGGAGGACGGACAGAAGAAGGAGGAAGGCAAGCGCCATAACGCCGATGCGAGGAGCTAGACCCGCGGTGGCGTATCCCGGTTGGTTGGATGTCATCGTTCCGCGACTTCTACTGGCAGGTGGAAAGGAGTTGCCGCGCCTCGGCGTTGCCGGCGTTCGCCGCTTGCTCCAGATAGGCGCGTCCCTGGCCCCGTTCGAGGTCGCTCTTGGCATTTTGACAGAGCAGCCGGCCGGCGGTCGTCTGCGCGGCGACGTTGCCCTGCCGCGCCGCCTTCTCGTACCAGAAGACGGCCGTCTCCCAGTTGGCATGACCGGCGGGCGAGGTCTCGGCCGACCAGGTTTGCGGATCGTACATGCGGCCGACGGCGAGCGTGGCTTCGATGGAGCCCAGGCCCGCCGCCTGCTGCAGCAGTTGCCGCGCCGGCTCCAGCTGCCTTTGCTGTAGCGCCCGGCTGGCGACCTGGTAGCAGCCCGCAGCGTCGAGGCCGCTGCAACTGAGCGGTGCTTCCGCCGCCGGCGGTGGAGTGGGCGGCACGCCGGCCGGTTGCTGGCAGCGACCGGCTCCGAAGCCGGGAATGAGGCAGCCATACCAGGCGCCGGCTGCTCCGGCGACGAGCAGCAGCCCCAGACCGAGACCGGCGATGAGGGGTGCCCGGCTGCGGCCGCTAGCCGCTTGCCGGGCCGCATCGTCCATTGCCGCCTGCTGCGCCGCTGCCGCCTCTGCGGCGAGGCGCTGGCGCTCGGCCTCTTCGTTTCGCAGCCGCGTCGCCTCGTCCGCCGCCGCCTTGCGGCGGGCCTCCTCCTCCGCCTGTCGCTGCACCTCCGCCGGGCTCGGGCCGGGATCGGCGATCGCCGGGGCGGCGGCGCCGGAGCCAAACAGCGGCCGGATCAGCTTGACCGGCGTCGCTTGCTTGGTGGCGCCGACGGCGATGGTGAGCAGGTAGGTGACGTTGGTGGGCTGGCTGACGATCGGATCGATGATCGAGGGACCGAGCGGCACGATCAGGGCGCCGGCTTCGTCCTCCCGGGTATCGCCGACGGAATGCCACGCCTCGGTCGCCTGCCAGCGGCCGTCACTGCCGAGAAACGGCGCCGTCCCCTGGTTGCAGCGAAGCGAGAAGTCGATGGGGCCGGAGTCAGTGGACAGGCCGGCCGGCAGGCCGGTGAGCCGCAGCAGGCCATATCCCGCCCCCTGCTCGCGGTCGGCGCTCAGTTCCGCCCGCATTGCCACTTAGGCGTCTCCTTTGCTCATGGGACTGACGATCCTCGATCGCTCATGCGCCAACGCCAACGCCGGCGGTGCCGCCGATCGTCGCGAGGATCTCTCCCAGGCGCTGGTTCTGCTCGGGCGTGATCTCGCGGCCGGCGCTGTGCCCGGCGTTGCCGACGCAAAGGTGGTGGAAGGCGACCAGCCAGTCGAGGACGAACATGCCGGGATAGGGGATCTCGTCGGCGGGAAGCACCGGCAGCGTCCCCGCCGGGATCGGCGCCGGCGGCTCGAAGATCTTGCGCCCGTCCAGGGGTGACGCGGGACGCTCCGCCAACGGCAGCGGGCTGAAGCCCAGGGAGTCGACGAAGTCGTTGACGATGCAGCGGGCGAGCAGCACCTGCTGATCGACGATACCGACGCGGGTCGTCGACCGCTTCTCCTCCAGGGGGCGCAGCGCCTCGATCAGCCGCTCCTCCACCCGGTGGCGGTCGGCGCCGGTCACCAGCTCGTCGGCGATCATCTGCAGCACCGAAGCCGGCAGCCCGAGAAAGCGCTCCAGTTCCAGGTTGGCCGGCAGTTCGCGCACCTGCTTCGTCCATTCGCCCAGCACCGCCTTGGCGAACACGAGCGCGCGCCCGCTCACCGCCGGCGGCGGCTGTTTCTCGTCCTGGCGGGCAATCGGCAGCCGCACCAGACCCGGACGGCGGGGCCGCGCCTCGCTCGGCCGGTCATCGCCGTCCGCCATGCCACCGTGTGCGCTGCCGGTGTCGGCATTGCCTTCCGTATCCACATCGACGCGGAGATAGAGCCGCCGCAGCTGTTCCGCTGGCGGCTGCAGGAAGGCGAGCAGCTCGCCGAAGCCGTCGGCGTGCTCCTCGATGGCGTTGCGGACCGCCTCGATGATCCGCTTCTTCCGCTCGACCTGACCCGCTCCCTCGGCAAAGAAGTACGGATCGAACCACTTGCCGATGGTCTCCATCTTTGCTCGCACCTGTTCGCCGATGCGCGCCAGCTTGATCTCCTTGCCGGAAACGCCGTCGAGATAGTTGGCGAGCCGCTTCATTCCGCCGTCGTTCGCCTGCAGCACCGCGTCCCAGGCTTCGCCCGCGCCGCGGATGTGGCGGCCGATGCTCTCGTTGCCGACGAAGATCTCTCGCTGGTACGCCAGCCGCTCTGGTTCGCCCGCCATCAGGCCGCGTTCCTCGGTCCCGTCCGCCGTCTCCACCGTCTCGATGACGGCGCCGAGGAAGCCCGGCTTGCGCATGAGGAAGACGTTGTCGAACGGCTTGCCGTTGGCCCAGTCCTGCAGCCATTCGCACTGGCCGAAGCGTTCCAGCAGCGTGATGTGGACCATGCTGGACCACTCCTGACGCTGCAGGACGTCCGAGGTGCCCGGCTTCGGAGTCAGCCGCTTGTCCAACTGGGTGATCACCCACACCAGCCCCGGCGGCCGCTTCGCCCGGTCGGCCGGCGTCTCCCCTTGCGTGGAATGCACCCAGGTGTCGAGGACGGGGGCGAGTTCGGTGATTTCGATCTGGATGTCGCAGCGGGTGCACATGATCAGGAGGTTCATCTCCTGATCCTCGGTGTAGCGCTCGAAGAGGAAGGCGACCTTGCCGCGCAGCAGCAGTTGCGCCACCGGATCGGCATCGGCCAGCTTCGGATCCTTGCGCATCTCGTCCAGGCTGGCGATCTGCAGCCGCCCGCGATAGCCGGGAAAATCCAGCAGATCGACTCTCTCCAGCATGGAGGCGACCGGCGGATCGGCGAGGACGAACATCATCTCCGCCGTCAGCGCCGCCAGCAGCGAGCGGGGCAGTGGCGTTTCCCGACCGACCGAGCCGTCGGCGGCCACCGGCAGTACGGTCAGCGTCTCCCCATCGTCCTTGCCGAGGCGTTCCAGGACGTCGACGTTGAGGATGCTCTGCGGCGACCACTCGTAGTCCGTGCCCTTGGGGCGGACCAGCGCGGTCAGCGGTACGTAGACCGTGCGCGCGCCACCGATGCCGGCCAGCGCGTCCCGCAGCCGGACGTAAATGGCGGTCAACGCCGTGTTCTCGATCCCCCATAGCACCGAGAGCAGGGTGCCGCGGGCGGCGGCCGGCAGCCGTGGCGCCAGATCGACGGCGTCCTTCCAGAAGTCCGTCTTCAGCGCCTCCATGGACTTGCCGTAGCGCTTGCCGAAGTAGTCGAGGAGATCGACCATGTCGTCCTCGTCGAGGCCGCCGGTCGGGTTGGGTTGGCGCAGCGGCTTCAGCGCTGCCAGGTGACGGGCGACCGCGTCGGGCTTCAGCTCCGGCGTCCGCTCCCGGTCGAAGTCGTTGAAGTAGCTGTTGCCCAGAACCTTCACCAGGTCCGCTTCCGAGAACAGGGTCAGCTCGATGGGGTAGCCGCGCGGGGCCTGGCTTGGACGGCGGGTGAAGCGGGTGACCAGGCCGGTCGCCTCCTTGCCGCCGCCGGGCGGATTGATGTCGGCGATGAAATCGAGGCGGGCCCCGTCGAGCTCGGTCTGCAGCCGTCCGTTGGCGCCTTGCGCCAGCGTCGAGATCAGGTACGACTTGCCCGCCTGGCTCATCCCGAAGACGCCGATCGACAGCGGCCGCTTCGCCGCCTGGCCGAGCCGCCGGCACTGGTTGCGCGATCGCCGCAGCGCCTCCACCAGGCCGTCGGCCTCGGTGTCGAGGCGCCTGGCATTGCGCCGCGTCTCGCCGATCCAGTCGATCAGCCGCCCGGAGCCGGCGACGATGTCGTCGCAGCGCCCGGCCAGCCCCTCCGGTGTCTCGGTCACTGTTCCTCCCCCGTCATCGCCCCCGCTGCCGTTCCCCGCGCCGTAATCGGCGCCCCTCTCATCGGATGACGCTGCCGCTGTCGAGCCAGTAGTCGGTCTCGCCGATGCCGACGGTGTTCAGCGTGTTCAGCTTCAGCGTCAGATCGCGCGGTGCCAGGGTGACGCCCTCATCGGAGGTGACGCCGCCGGCGATCTCGAACCGCTCGGCGCGTCGGCGGCGATCCTTCTTCAAGCGCACTTGCAACACCGGCGAGGCGTGGCGATCGGCCTTCGCCAGCTGATCCTTTGCCCGTTTGGTGAAGTCGAGGACGTAGAGCGGGCTAGCCCCCCAGCGGTCGCTCTCCAACTGGCGAAAGCCCAACACCATCCGGCCGCGGACCTCGAACGGGTCGGACGGCAGGTCGTAGGTCTCATCGTCGAGGCGGACGTCGCGATAGTAGATGTCCTCGCTCTTGATCCGCATGTTGCGGTCCATCAGGCCGATGTAGCGAACCGTCGATTTGGCCCGAAAGGCGTTGGAAAGGAAATTGAAATTGGGAATGCCGCGCTCGCCGCCAACCTTGCAGACCATGGCGCCGACCGCCGCCGTCGTCTTCGGGTCGGCGATCTTGCCGTCCTTGTGGAAGGGATACCAGGTCCCGGCGCGGTAGCCGTCGAGGGCGAGGATGCGATCGGGCGGCAGCGCCAGCAGCGCCCGGAACAGCGCCTGGATGCCCGGCAGCCGGGAGGGACGACCGCTGAGCAGCAGCATGTCGCAGTCGTAGAGCCAGACGACCTCGCACAACGCCTGGATGGTCTTGCAGATCTCCATCTGGTCCTCGAGGAAGAACCGATGCAGCCGGTGCAGGTCGACGACGACGCGCACCCCGGTCAGGTCGAAATCGCCGGCCGCGGGCAGCGACTGGCGGACCCCGGTCGCCACATATTGGAGCACCGCCGTCGACGGCGGCTCACGCCCGACCAGCATCTCGGCGATGGTTCGCGCGCGGACCTCGGCGCGGGCCACCGGGTCGTAGTGCTCGTAATCCTTGATGATGGCGAGGCCGAGCGGATAGAGCACCTGCAGCGCCAGTTGCTGGCGCAAGGCACTCTCCTGCACCGACACCGGCTCCGAGCCGATCAATCGAGACAGCAGCGGCGCCGGTTCCGCGATGCCGTGGTCGCGCAGCGCCTGCTCGATGGCGGGAACCACCAGCTTCTGCACCACCTCCAGCACCAGATCGTCGCCGGCCATCTTGAACCCGTCACGGAACCGCTGCTCGGGCGTGATGTAGACGTTGGCGCCCTGGCCTTCGTCGAGGCGATAGTCGGTGACAACCAGATCGGTGGTGCCGCCGCCGATGTCGATGGACGCTAGCGTCAGCCGCCGGCCGTCCCGATCACCGTCCGCGGGACGGCCCGGCCGTCGGATCACCCGGAAGAAGTCCTCGGGTCGGCCGGCGAAGTGCTCCTGGCACTCGCTGAACAGGTAGACCACCTGGGCGCAGGTCGCCTCGTCCCACTCCGCATGCACGGTGGGGAAGGGGGGCCAGGCGGTGGCGCGGCCTATCTCGTCCATAGGATCGTCCTCGCCGTGCCAGCCGAGTGACTTCCACACCAGCGCCATCGCCTGCGCCATCCGGTTGGCGAAGATGTCCCGCTCCGGCTTCGGCATCGACGGCGGCACGGTGAGGATGATGGAGCGCAGGTGGCGGGCCTTTTCCGGGTCGCCCTGCTTCAGGCGCTGGCCGGGGCTGTTGATCTGCACCAGCGCATGGGTCAGCACTTCCGCCAGCATGAAGGTCATGATCGCACTGCGCGAGTAGTGCGGCATGAACACCGGCATCCGCTTCTCTTCGTCCTCGACGTCGAAAAGGGCGTTGCCCTCGTCGTTGATCAGGTTGGAGAACGGGGCGCCGGTGGCGTGCGGTTCGATCTCGTCGCGCGACAGGCCGACGTTGAACCGCCAGCCGAGCTGGTAGCGGTCCTCATCCCACAGGTACCGCTTCGGGCTGGACAAGCCGGTGGAGCCCTCGGTGCCCCGCCGTCCGTTGGCGAGGCGCGCCGCTTCCGGGCCGACGCGGGCGATGGTCGGCCAGACGAAGGCATCGTTGCGGCCGCTCTTGCAGGCACAATGCTCCTTGCCGAGGACCACCTGCGCGAACTCGATGCGGCTCTCGAACGGCTCGGCGTAGACCTGCTGCGGCAGCGACAGATCGCGCAAGGCCAACTCGTAGCGGTTCTTCAGGCCGTGGCCCTGCTGCGGATGCTCCTCGATGAGGATGCCGCAGGTGCGCGAGTTGCCCACGTCGAGCACCATGTCGACCGGGATCGGCGCCATGACGTCGCCCCTGGCGTTGGAGCGGATGACGATTTCCGGCAGTCGGGCGCGGGCGCCGATGACGCTGAGCCAGTTGAGGTAGTGGGCGAAGTGGGCCTTGTTCTCCCGCATCTCGTCGGCGACATCTTCCGCCGCCATGCGCAGCCGCGCCGGCGCCTGCTCGGTGTAGGTTTCCGCCAGCCATTCGACGATCCAGGGCAGCTCGATGAAGCGGTCGAGTTCGTGCGCCCGGTGGGCGAGACGGAACGACGCGCCCGTCTGCACGTCGGCCAACGACGGCGCCAGATAGGCGAGCCCCTCCGGATCGTCGATGACGTTGGTGTCGAAGGCGAGCGTCAGCCGATGGGTGTGGCCCTGCAGGTCGTCGCCGGGGGCGAGGGGGACGATGCGGCCGCGGGCCCAGGTCGTCGGTCCGGCATAGCCGCGATCGCCGTCCGTGCGCAGATAGGGCACCGGCAGCCAGCAGTACTCCAGCAGCTTGAACGACTCGTCGACGACGGTGGCGTACTTTTCGCTGGGCGCGGTCTTCTTCGGCGGATTGCCGGGGCAGACATAGCTGCCGTCGCGCTCCTGATATTCGAGCCGCGCGAGCGCGTTGTTGCTGGACCGCAAGACGAATTCGCCGGGCGGCTCCTGGCGCAGATCGAAGGTCAGGCCGAAATCCATGAACTGGATGCCGCTGCGCATGATCAGCGCCGTCCGCTCGGAGTATCTCACCAGCTCAGCCAGCATCGCCCCATCTCTCTGCCATGCCACGTCCGGTCCAACAGTTCACTTGATGATGTCGACGTCGTAGGTGCTGCCGGTCTCGTTGATCCCCTGGCACTTCGCCTTGCCGTCGGCACCGGGCGAGCAGGCGACCTTCGACTTCTCGAAGACGGTGCCGTCGGGACACGTGACCGGTCCCTGGTTAAGGACCAGCCGACCGCCGTCCATCGCCGAATTGACCACGCCGGAGCAGGTCTGCTGCTGACCGCCCACCGACCGGCGCAGGGTGACCGGCCCCTGGCCCTGGTGGAACTCGTAGGAGAGATCGACCGGATTGCCGGCCTTGTCCTGGAGGCCGGTGATCGACCGCCAGGCGCCATCGAGAAACTTGGTATCCCCGTCGCGGACGGCCTTCTGCGGGATCGTCAACGGCGTGCCGGCGGCGGGAGACGGCGTGCCGGGGCCTCCACCCTGCGGGCCCGCCGTGCGGTCCGGTTTCTGCGGCGGCGCGCCCGGAGCGTCGGGCTTTTCCGCTCCCGGTTTCGGCTGCTCGGTCCCGGTCGGCGGCGGTTCCTTCTCGTTGGTCGGCTTGTCGGGGGTCGGCTTGTCGCTGGGGGTGGGTTTGTCTTCGGGGGTCGGCTGCTTGCCATCGGGAGACGGCGTCCCGGTTTCGGGGCGCGTCCCTGGCGGCAATCCCTCCAGCGGCTTGCCATCGGGCCCCACCGGAACCAGGTTGCCTTGCCCATCGACGGTAACCGTCCGCCCGTCCCGGTCCACATAGATGGACGAGCCCTCTGAGCTGGTCAGCGGCCGGCCGTCCGGGCCGAGCACCGGCTTCAGATCGGGCGGGACCAGGGCCGGCGCCGTCGGCGGCGTCTGCAGGCTGGGCACCCAGTCAGTATAGGGAATCGGCGTGCCGCAACTCTTCAGACCGACCAGCAGCAAAAACAGCAGCAGGAGCAGCAGGGGTAGCAGCAGCCACCACAACCGCCACCATCGCCGCGGCGCATCCGCCACCGGCGCCGTCTCGGCAACGGCGGGAATGGTCTCCAATTCGGGAGCTGTCAGGGCATCCGCTGCGGCGGCGGCGGGCGGCGTCGCCTGGCCGGTGCCGAGGCCGCCGATGATGTCGAATCCGCGCGCCGCATCCAGCGGGTGAAAGCCCCAGAACGTCATCACCGGCCGGCCGTTGACCAGATAGATATGGTCCTCGCCGGGGATGCGGGTCGCCTGCGCCAGCAGCTTGCCGAACACCTTGCGCTCGGCCGTCTCGCTGTCGGCCTGCAGCGTCTGGCTCTGCACGGCGAGGCGGTCACGGGCCGCTTGCAGGGCGGCCACCGCGTCCGTCCGCTCCTCCGCCGTCGCCGCCGACCAGGGAACGACGGACCCCGGCTCCGGCGCGTACCAGTCGATGACGTCGCCCTGCTCGTGGCGCTTGGGAATGGCGAACAGGTCCGCCGTCTCCGGACCATAAAGGCGACGGATGGTGGCACGTAGCTGGCTGGCGGCACTGTAGACCGGCTTGCCGACGGCCCCCAGCGGGCGAAATTCGCTCAAACTACCGGAACGAAGCAGCGCTCCCGCCATGAAGTCTTGGATCCCCCAGGTTCGGTGCTACTTCAGCGACAATGCGCTGGCTTGATGGCATCTTGCGCCGCGTCTTTTATCGTCTTTTCGAAGGCAAGGCCATCGCCTGGTTTCAGGACACGGCCGCCGGTGGCGTTTGCCATGCAGGAGCCGGCGCCGGTGCCGAGGATATCGACGACGTTGATCTTCAGCAGCGGCTTCTGAGCGTGCAGGCGGCGGGCGGCGCTGCACGGATCGCCGCCGCAACTGTCGTCACCGTCGGAGATCACCACCATCACCGCCGGTGCCTTGACGCCGTCAACCATCTCACCCGCCTGCAGGACGCCTTGCGCCAGCGGCGTTCCCTGCATGGGCGTGAGGCCGTTGACCCGCGCGTAGAGCTGGCCCCGCTGGGCGCCGCTGAAGAAGCCGTTGTTGGTGGCGGTCGGGCACCGCTCCAGGGTGACCAGCCCCACATCCACGTCGTCGGGCATGCTGCGGACGACGCTGTTGACGCCCCGCTTGGCCGCCTCGAGGCGGGTCGGGCCGCCACCGGCCTGGCCGAGAATGGCGGCGCCTAAGGCTCCCAGCGGTCCCAGTTGACTGAGCATGCCCTGGATCTGGCTGATGGAGGCGTCGGCGGGAAGGCGCATACTGCCGGAGGCGTCGAGGACGATGGCGGCGTCGGGGGCCTCCTCGGGGGTCCGTTCGCCGGGGCACGGCGCCTGGTCCGGGGCGCGGGCCGATTTTTCCGGCGGCGGAGATGCCGGCGGCGGTTGGGGTGTTGCCTGTGGTGGATTGGGCTTGCCGGGGGTTTCGGCCGGCGGTTGCGCGGGGGAAAGTGCCGGCGGCGGGGTCGGGGCAGCCGTCTCCGCTTGCCGCCGCGCCTGCTCCGCCTTGCGCTGCGCTTCCGCTGCCTGGCGCTTCTCCGCCTCCGCCTGGCGCCGGGCCTGCTCTTCCTTGCGGGCCTCTTCGCGCGCCTTCTTCCGGCAGGCCTCGATGGCGGCCGCCAGGTCCCGGGCGACCTTCTGCCGCCGCTGGTCCAGGTCGGCGCCGGTCTTCGTCGCGTCGGCCAGGGCCGCTCGCAGCGGACAGAGGTCGCGGGCGGCGGCGAGCGCGGTGACCATCTCGGCGAGGCGGCCGGCGAGACGGTCCTCGTCGGCCTTTGCCGCGGCGAGGGCACGATCGAGGCTGCAATAGGCGAGTTTGCCCTGCAGATCGGCGGTGAGCCCGGCGATCCGCCGCTGCAGGGCCTGCTCCTCCTCGCCGGCGGCCTGCAGCAGCCGGACGTAGTCGGGACCCCAGGGCGGCCAGCGGACGAGGCCCGAGGCGAAGACGCCGACGATGATCGCCGCCAGCGCCAGGAGGCCGGCCAGCGGTAGCAGCCATCTCGGCAGGCGCGCCGTCGATGGGTTCACCGTCTCTGCGGCGGGGAGCGGCGCCGTCGGAGGGGCGTCGGTGCCGGCAGGCTCGACGGCGGGAGGAGCGGCCAGCGGCCGGTAGCCCCAGAAGGTCAGCACCGGCTGCCGGTCGACCACGTAGACGTTGGCCTCGCTCGGGTAGGACAGCGCCTGGCGCAGCGCTTGCCCGAGCTCGGCGTCCTCGCCCGAGGCAAGGCGATCGGCGAGGGCGGTGAGCGAGCGCAGGCGGTCGGCGAGAACGGTTTCGGCGGCGCTGCGCTCGCCGGCGCTGAGCGCAGCGAGCGGCACCGGCTGCCCGCTCAGATCCGAATACCATTCGATGATCCGGCCGTCGGCGGTCGGCGCCGGCTGGGCGAAGAGTGATGCGGTGACCGCCGGCAGGTGCCGGCGGATCGTTGCGTCGAGGCGACGATGCAGAGCGGCATCGGGGGGAGATCCGGGGCCGAGGGACTGGTATTGTGAGGCATCCAGGCGGGCGACGCGCAGACGGTTGACCATGACCCCTCAGACGCGGCCGGTTGGCCGATGCCTACGTTTGGCTGACCCGAAGTTCGGCCACGCGACGGACGTGCCCGACGTCGCCGATACGCTAGCATGGAGACCGTCTGCGGCGAAAGCACCGGGCGGGGGCCTCATCCGGGATGTCGTTCGGGGGCCGTCTGTGGGAGCCTTGCGCCGATGATCCGCATTAACGACGATATCGTCATCGATGAACGAGACCTGGAGGAGACCTTCGCCCGCGCCACCGGTCCCGGTGGCCAGAACGTCAATAAGGTGGCGTCCGCGGTGCAGCTGCGGTTCGACACCCGCGGCGCGGAGTTGCCGGACGCGGTGCGTGCCCGTCTGATCCGGCTGGCCGGCCGTCGGCTCACCCAGGACGGGGTGCTGGTCCTCATCGCCCGCCGTCACCGGACCCAAGAACGCAACCGGCAGGACGCGCTGGAGCGCTTGGTCGCCCTCGTCCGCCAGGCGGCGGAGGCAGGCCGTCCGCGCCACCGCACGCGGCCGACGGCGGCGTCCCGGCGGCGACACAAGGAAGCGAAGATGCGGCGGTCGTCCCTCAAGCGCGGCCGGCGCGGCGACGGGGCGGCTGGGTCAGACGACTAGCCGCAATCTGTGCTATCTATAGGAGGAGCGAACAAATCGGTCGGGCGAGACGGGAGACAAGGGGATGCGAATCGTCGTTATCGGCGCCAACGGCACCATCGGCAGTGCGATCGCCCGCCTACTGATGTCCGATCATGAGATTGTCCGCGTGGGGCGCACGTCCCGAGACTATCGGGTCGATCTCGCCGCCCGCGCGTCGATCGAGGCCCTGTTTGCCGCCCTCGGGCCGGTGGACGCGGTGGTTTCCGCGGCGGGGGAGGCCCGGTTCGCCGAGCTGGAGGCGCTGACCGATGAGGATTTCGCCTTCTCTCTCGGCAACAAGTTGATGGGGCAAATCAACTTGGTCCGCTACGGCCATCCGTTCGTGATCGATGGCGGGTCCATCACCCTCACCAGCGGCGTTCTCGCCCATCATCCCATGGTCGGCAGTGCGGCGATCAGCCTGGTCAACGCCGGCATCGAAGGGTTTGCTCGCGCTGCAGCGCTCGAAGTACCCCGTGGCCTTCGCATCAACGTCGTCAGCCCGCCGTGGGTGACGGAAACCCTGCAGGCAATGGGCTTGCCGACCGATCACGGGCTGCCGGCGGAACGGGTGGCACTGGCGTATCGGGCGAGCGTGGAGGGCAACGTCACCGGCGAGGTGCTGGACCCGCGGCTGGTGACCCAGTGAGGCGCCGGGGCGGCTGGGGGCCGCGATCGCCGCGGCTCAGCGGGGATTTGCCGGCTCGATGATTTCGTAGGTGCACTCGAAGGAGATCGCCGCCACCCGATAGGTATCGGTGCGGTTGGCGGGATCGCGGACGATGGCATCGCCGGGGCGCGCCACCATCGCCTCGCCCCAGGGGGCGGTGAAGGTGAAGGCACCGTCTTCGGGACGGACGCGAAAGTACTGCAACTCGGTGCCGACCGGCCGATAGCGCTGCCAGCCGCCCGGGTCGACCGGGCCTAGCGGTCCCTCGTAGCGTTCCCCGAAGGTCTTGGCGCTCACCAGGTATTCTTCGTCGCCGGTTTCGGGGCAGCGATTGCGGACGACCCGGTCGCCGTCGACGGCGGGCCGGCTCTGGGTTTCCTTCCCTTCGCCGGCGATGATGGTGACGATGATTTCGCCCGCCTTGGCCGACCGCACGTCGACCACCTGCGACTTGCGGGCGAGGCCGACGCGGCCCTCCTTCTCTGCCGCGGCGAAGAGCGCATTGATATCCAGCCGTGTATCTCCTTGCACCGGGAATGCCAGGGGGAAAGCCAGGAGGCAGGCGAGGACGGCGAGCGCGGCGGGGCTCTTCCGTCTGCCGCCCTTCACCGGCCGAGCGCCTTCAGCTTACCGATCTGATCTTCAAGCGTCGACGCCATCCAGGGTTCCGGCGCCGCCGCCACCGCTTCGGCGAGAAGCCTGCCGGCGTCATCCCGAGCAAGCCCAAAGGCCGCCTCCGCCCGCGTCGCCAGCAGCCAGAAGCGGTCGGCCGCCGTCTTCGGCGCCGCTTCCAGGAGGCGTCCGCACTGCTCGAACACCTCGCGGCGATACCGTCTGGCCAGCACCCGGTCGGCGATCGCTTCGTCGCCTTCACTCACCGCCGCTCGCACGTCCAGCAGATAGGTGAAGTTGATGCCGTTATACATGTCGTTCTTGAAGAAATAGCCGCGCGCATAGGCACGGATCGCCAGGTCGAGATCGCCCCGGTCGTGGTGGACCTCCCACAGCCGCTTGTGCACCGCTCCCCACAGGCCGACGGTCTCCGCATCGCTCGAGGTGGACGGAGCGAGGGGCTCCAGGATCCGCTTTGCCTCCACCAGTGCCGCCAGCTTGTCGGGCAATTCCGCCTTGTAGGTGGCGAGGGCCAGTTGCTGGGCGAGATAGGGATCGTTCGGCTGCATCTTCTGCAGCGCCTTCAGGAAACCGATGACCGCCAGCCAGTCTGCCGGTGCCTGCACCGCCGCCTTCGCCGCATGGAAGCCCTGCATCAACGAGGCGAAGCTCTCGTCGCTGATAGGGGGTGCAGCGGGGGCCGCGGCACCCGGAGCCCCCGGTGCGGGTGAAGGGGGGGGCGCCGAGGGGAGGGGGGCAAGCGCCGCCGGGGGAGGGACCGCCGGGGGAGGAGCTTGGGGGGGGCCTGGTGGTGGCGCAACGGGCGGCGTGTCGCTCGACACACCGCCGGCGGCGGCCGCTTTCTGGGCAAGGGACGGCAGGAACAGAAAGACCGGGCTGTCGCATTCGGTCTTGTCCATCAGTTCGACGATTTTCGCCTTGAGCAGCGCGCGGACCCGCATCACCTCCCCATAACCGATGTCCTCACCGGCATGGGCGTAGGTGAGCATGCTGAGATGGCTGAGATCGAACGGGAACTTGAAGTTGCTCTCGGCCATGACGATGGTCGTGTACGGTCGCAGCGCATGGCGGACGCCGAGTTCATAGATGGCGTTGGCATTGGACGTGGACAGATCGGCGATCACCAGGTCGGCGGCCAGCAGCTGCTCGTACATGGGCTTGTCGATGACCGTCGAATGGATGATCTCGTCGGCGCGGATGCATTTTATGCCGGCCTCCTCGACCGTCGGCCGGATGATGTGCTCGAAGGTCATGTTGAGATCGAGCACCCGCTGCGGGTTCGACTGAAAATCGGTTTTCTTGCCGAAGCCCATGACGACGAAACAGGTCTTCTTCCCGTCTTCGCCGGCGGATCCGTTCGTCATGGCCACACCTCTCGCGAGCTGTCGTATCGCCGTCCGCATGCCCGGAGCAGAAAGACCGGAGCAAAAAGAATGGGACGCGCCGGACCATTTGACAATCCGGCTTGCCGCGTACGTGGCACTTTGGCTCACTTCAGCCACTTTTGCCGTGCAGACAGGGTGAGACGCCGCCGCGGACGAGGACGGGGTGGCGGGTCATTCGGTTGGGCTCGCGGACGAATCGGTCCGGATTTTGCGTGGGCGACCAGTGGGTCGACCCGATGTGCGGAGGGGGCTGGCGATGTCCACGAATTTGGCTTTGCGGCAGTGCGAAAAAACAACACGCGGCGGAATGCCCCACTCCGGCATCGAGAGCCGCGTCATGGTCCTCACCGGGGAGCGGCTCGGCGCGGCAGCGGAGCAAATTACCGTTTGTAGGTAACCCATGCGGGGCATGACAGGCCTCATCTGAGGTGTCGTTGCCGATGCCTGCGGAGGATGACGAGGGGCGACGATTTGCCGCTCCTTTGACGCGGATCATTCGCCGCTCGCGGGCGTTATATAGGGCAGGAGCTGTGATTGCGTTTGCCTCTTGCGATCGCTAGCTCATGGTGTTTGCGAAGATTAGGCCGGCGATGTCTGCTGGGGAGAGTACAGGTTTGACCCACGGGACTGACAGGCTGCGAAGGCGCCTATTGACCGTGCTGCCCCCACTGAGGGTGCTGGTGGTGGTCTTGATTGGCTTTTTCGCGGCGGCGCTCGCGGGCGCTCCCGCGACCGCACAGGGGCTGGATGTCCGCCCCACCAATCGAACCTGCGTCGCTAAGGCGGTGCCGATCGACAATACACTGGTCCGTGCCGCCCCTGCGTTTCCTGGGCTGACCTTTCTTGCGCCGACCCAGGTGCGCCAGCACCCCACCGATCTCAATCGCTGGTATGTGAGCGAGCGCGGCGGGCTGCTCAAGACCTTCGTCTCCGGCTCGACGACGGCGTCGGTCGCCCTTGATCTGCGCCCCTGGATGGCCCTGACGGCCAAAGACGTCTCCGACTCGCAGCAGTGGGGCGTGACCAGCTTCGTCTTCCATCCCGACTGGGCGGCGGGCCAGACGCACATATTCCTCGTCGCAAACCACCGGACGGTTCGGGGCTACCCCGTGTATTCCGTGCTTTATCGGTTCACCTCCTACGACAACGGGCAAACGTTTGATCCGGCGTCGGTGAGCGTCGTCCTAGCGATTCCACAGTACTCCCCCTGGCATCATTTCGGCCAGATCCAGGTCGGTCCGTGGAACCAGCTTTTCCTCGGTTCGGGTGATGGCTCGGGGACACTGCCCAATTCCCTCGCCTTCCGCGCCCAGGATTGGGGGAGCTATTACGGCGGGATTTACATGATAAATCCCTGGGTGGCGGGACCCACTTTGGGCAACGGGATCACCGTATTCGCCAAGGGCTTCCGGAATCCTTGGCGCTTTTCCTTCGACCGCGCGACCAACTGGCTGTGGGTCGGCGACGTCGGCGAGGACAGTTGGGAGGAAGTCAACCAGGTCGGCTACGGCGGCAACTACGGCTGGCCCCTCTACGAGGGACCGGAATGCCGCCAGTCCAGCTGCAATCCTGCTTATCTGCAGGCGCCCGTGCATACGTTCGATCACTCCGAAGGTGCGGCGGCGATCGGTGGCTACGTCTACCGGGGCACCGATATCCCGGCGCTCTACGGCTATTACGTTTTCGGTTCGGCCTCACATCCGCGGCTGTGGGCGCTGACGCCCGATAACCGGACGCGTGTCGAGATCGGCAGCCTGACGCGCGGCATGCCCACCGGGTTCTATGAAGACAACCGGGGCGAACTCTACGTCATCGACACGCCGTTCAATGCCATCTGGAAGCTGCTTCCCGGCTCCGGCACGGCGACCGGCGGGACACCCATGGCCTCGTACCTGTCCCAGACCGGCTGCGTCGATCCGGGACAGCCGCAAAACTTCGCGAGCGGGGTAATTCCTTTCGACGTCAACAACCCCCTGTGGTCGGACGGCACCGACAAGAAGCGCGGCTTCGCCCTGCCCGAAGGGGCCCGCATTACCGTCCGCCCCACCGGCGACTTCGACCTGCCGGTGCGCTCCGTCGCCATCAAGAGCTTCTCCTACCAGGGAACGCCCATCGAGACGCGGCTGTTCATGCGCCATCCGCAGGGCGGCGGCTGGCGGGGCTATTCCTATGAATGGGTCGGCAACGACGCGGCGCTGCTTTCCGGCGGCAAGGTGAAGCAGATCGGCGATCTCACCTGGCAGTACCCCAGTCGCGAACAGTGCGCCCAGTGCCATACACCGGCCGCCGGGGCGACCCTCGGCCTGGAGGTGGCGCAGCTCAACCGCGACTTCACCTATCCCTCCACCGGGCGCACCTATAATCAGATCGACACCCTGAAGGTGATCGGGGCATTCCAGAACAACATCCCGTGGGCGGCGGTGTCACCGGCGCTCGCCACTCGGACCAGCGGCACGGCCACCGATCGCGCCCGGGCCTATCTGCATTCCAACTGCTCCTTCTGCCACCGGCCCGGCGGTAATGCCCAGGCCAATATGGATCTGCGTTACTGGAAGACGACCCAGCAGATGAACGTGTGCTGGCAGCCGCCGCTGGTCAGCAACCTCGGCGATCCGTCGGCATTGCTGCTCACCCCCGGGTCGCCGGAAAAATCGATCCTGCTGCTGCGGATGTGGCGGCGCGACGGCTATGGGATGCCGCCGCTGGCGACCACCCGCCTCGATTGGGATATCCTCGGCTCGATGGATACCTGGGTACGGACGATGCCCGGCACCTGTCCGTAAGCCAAAGCGGTTCGGCCGGAGGCGGGAACGTCCCCGGCCGAACACCGCGGAGGGCAGAGGCCGTCCAGTCGCCGCCCGATTAATGCGACGAAGATGGCGCTTCGCCCCAGACCTGCGCCAGGCGGTGGTCGCGGCCGCAGGAAGTCCGGTAGAAGCGATAGCGCAAGGGGTTCTTCTTGTAATAATCCTGGTGATAGTCTTCGGCCGGATAGAACGGACCGGCGGCGACGATCGTCGTTACCACCGGCTTGTCGAGGCGATGAGAGGCATCGAGATCGGCCTTCGACTGCTCGGCGAGCCGCTTCTGCTCCTCGTTCTCATAGAAAATGGCCGAACGATACTGGTCGCCCCGGTCGCAGAACTGGCCCCCGGCATCCAGCGGGTCGACGTTGTGCCAGAAGACGTCGAGGAGGCGGTCATAACTCACCTGCCGCGGATCATAGACCACCTGGACCGCTTCATAGTGTCCGGTCCCGCCGGCCGAGACCTGCTCATAGGTGGGATTGGCCAAGCGGCCGCCGGTATAGCCCGAGATGACGGCGGTGACGCCTTCGACCGGCTCGAAGGCGGCTTCTTCACACCAGAAGCAGCCGCCGGCAAAGATAGCGGTGGCGGTGCCCGGAGACTCCGCGGTTTCCGCCGCGCCCGCCGTCGCGCCGAGGGCAAGGAGCGAGCCGCCGACCAGGGCGGCCCGGGCGATCGTATGAAAGCATTCGCTCAATTCCGCGTCTCCGTGCTCGCGTGGTTCCCCCTGTTCCTTACGGCGTTCATGCCGGCACGAACTTGAGGGCGACGCCGTTCATGCAGTAGCGCAGGCCGGTCGGCGCCGGTCCGTCGGGAAAGACGTGGCCGAGATGGCCGCCGCAGCGACGGCAGTGCACCTCGGTGCGGGTCATCAGCCAACTCCGGTCCTCGCTGGTGCCGATGTTGCCCTCGATCGGCGCGAAAAAGCTGGGCCAGCCGGTGCCGCTGTCGAACTTGGTCGCCGACGAAAACACTGCCAGATCGCAGCCCGCGCACAGATAGCTGCCGGACGCATAAAGCTTGTCGAGGGAACTGCTGCCGGCCCGCTCGGTGCCGTGGCGGCGCAGCACCTCGTACTGCTCCGGGGTGAGCAGCGACCGCCATTCGGCGTCACTGTGCGAGACCTCGAAGTTTTGCGCCGGCGGCGTTGTGGCGGCCCGTGCCCGCAGCCGCGTCAGTCCGCCGATGGCAGTTGCGCCCAAGCCGGCCGCTGCCGCCCACAGGAGGGTCCGCCTGCTCGTCATCGCTTTTCCGCCTTTATGCCGTTGACGACCGCCTTGAAGGCGTCGTGCCGAGGATCCGTTTCCGAGAATCATCATACGGCCGCGGCGGCGTCACCGGTGCTCACGATCGCTCACGGCCGATCATGATTGCTCCATCTCCTCTGCAGGGAGATGCAGGCAGAGGGAGGGGCGGGCAATAACCCGGATACGGTGTCCGGAATGGACGAACCGCTCGCGTTGAGGCTTGTTCGGTTTCCCTACTCGGTTTCCGCCGGCACCCAGGTCTTATCCGGATCGAAGGCAGTGATTGCCGCGGCGAGCTTGGCGGTTTCCGGACCGAGATCCTTCTCGAGGATGCTCCCGTTGTGGCTGCACAGGAAGGTCATGATCCCGGAGCGGCCATGGTCGGCCGGCCAGGCGATCAGGCCGAAGCCGGCGATCATGTTGCCGTTGATCACGTAATTGTACTTGCCGCCGGGTGCGTTGACGCCCTGCTCCTTGAGGATACGGAAGTAGTAGCCGCGGAACGGCTCGCCTTCCTTGCGGCCTTTCAGATAGGGCTCGGCGGCCGCGGCGAATGGTCCGAGCGGACTGGCGATGCCATCCGGGCCTGGCGGCCAGTAGAGGCCGTCGCGCTTGCCGTCGGTGCTCTTCAGCCGCTGGGCGAACTCCAGCACGCCGTCGTCATCGTAGTCCGTGCTGGCGTATCGGCGCTGGGCGTCGATATAGGCCCGGCAGAAGTCAATCGCCGCCAATTCATTGCGGCCGACGCGGCGGTCGGTGATTTCCTGAAGCCCGGATTTGATATCGAAGGCCCAGCCCTGCTCGCCTTTGACCAGCGGGATCGGCATCGGCCAGCCGCGTCGCCCCATGACGATGCTCATCCGGTCATCGCCGTCCGGCGCCAGGGTCATGCTTTGCGCCGCCATCCGGCGGAGCGCCTCAAGATTCTGCCGCGCCTCGGCGGGGTCGCCGCCGATCAGGTCGGCCTCGTACTGCTTACCGAACAGGTCGAGCAGGCCCTTGCCATTCTCTCCGTTCACGGCGGCGCGGAAGGCTTCCAGGGCAGCCTCGGGTGTTGGGTAGGCGGATGCCGCCCCTGCCGGCCGTGCCGCCGTCGCGAGGAGAAGGGCGGCGGCCAGGAAGAAGACGACTCGTGCCAGTCGTCGCATCACCGGCACCGTGTGGTCCATGCTTGCTCTCATCGGGGCTTGCTCCGTGTTCGAGACGACAATCGGGTCGCTGATGCGGTGGCTCATCGGTTCCTCCGTCCGCCACCGCCGCCCCGTCCGCCGCCACCCCCACCACCACGGCTCGCCCGTCCCCGTGTCCTGTCGGCGTTGGCGGCATGGCCACGATTGTGGTCGGAGGCGATGCCCCGTCCACCGCCGCCTCGCTGCGGGGCGACGGCGTGGCCGCCGCCTCCACCGCGGTGGCTGAACGAGGCCGGCGTCGCCTGGGCGCGGCCCCCGCTCCGGTGGCCGCCATTCTGAGCCACGGGACTCTGGGCCACGCGGTTGCGGGCACCGCCCTGGTGGCCGCGGCTGCGGGCACCGCCCTGGTGGCCGCGGCTGCGGGCACCGCGGCTGGCTTCGTTGCGCACCTGTCGGTAATTGCCCGAGCTGGCGGCGATGCCGCGATTGTCGCGTTTGTGGGCATAGCCGGCACTGCCGTTGGTGCGCTTCTGCTTGGCGGAGTTGAGCTTTGCCGTTGTCGACTTGCGGCTCGCTGCCGGCGTGCCGCTGCGCTGCCGTACCCGGTCGGCGGTTCCCGCCTGGGTGCCGGCGCCGGGGAGCTTGACCTCGCGTTTGCCGCGCTGGGCTCTTGCCTGCTGGACCTTGGGGCTTGCCGCCGCGGCCGCGGCCGGCTTGGTCCGGCCGCCGCTCGCTTTCGGTCGCTCGTTCAGCTTATCGCGGGCGGCGGCGGCGCGGTCTTCGCGGCTCTCACCTTTGTTCTGCCGCGCCTGCCGACGTTCGTCGGAACGCGTGTCACGCTTCGCCTGCCGTTCATCCTGCCTCTCCGCCCGATCGGCGCGCCGCGCTCCTTTTTCCGCTTGCCGGTCTTCGCGTCCGGCATCGCGATCCGTCCGCCGAGCCTCCTGCCGTTCCGCCCGATCTTCGCGCCGGGCTTCGGCGGCGGCCTGCCGATCCGCCCGCCGCGCCTCGGCGCCGGCCTGACGGTCCTCCCTCCGCTCGTCGCGAGCCGCCAGCACATCGTCGCGTCGCTCATCGCGGAACTCTCGGCGGTCGCGCAGGGCATCCTCGATGTCGTCGTTGTTCCAATCGTCGTCGTCCCACCCGTGGTGGTGATCGTGATCGTCGTCGTCGAAGGCTTCGGTCAGTCCCCAGCCGAGCAGCCCGCCGACGACGGCACCACCGGCGAAGGTGGCCGCGTCATCCCAGAAATTGTCCTCCGGCTGGCCATAGGAGATGACCGGGGGCGCCACGGATTGGGTGGTGTACGCCGCGGGGGCGGCTTCGGTCGGCGGCGGGGGACTCGTCGTAGCGGTCTCCGCCGGAGCGGCCTGCTGAGCCGCAGGCGCCGGCGGCGGCTCTTCGGATTTCGTTGCGGCCGGCGCTCTCTGCGGCTCTTCCGCCTTCGCGGTGGGCGCCGCGGCGTCGTCGTCCGCCGCATCCTCGTCCTCGTCGATCTCGTCGAGGGCGGTCAGCAGCGCCGCCGGATCGTACTGAGGGATCGAAACCTTCTTCGCATCGGTCGAGGTGATGCGCACTTGATCGTCCCTGACCTCGACCTTCTGCCGATCGTCCGACTTGAGAAATCCGGCGTGGTAGGCGGCGAAGCGGATGTCCTGGATCGACGACTGCACCGCATCAAGATTGTCGACGACGGCGTCGCCGAGTTCCTCCGTCCAGTCGATATACTCGGACATGAGGCGCACTTGGCGCGGGTAGTTGAGCAGCCCGATGATGCTCTTGTCCCAGTCGGGATCGGGTTCGAGCTTCGGGTCCTTCTCCCGCTTGTCGAGGAACCGGTCGGCCTGCACCACCTGCAGCGGCAGGGTTGCCGCCTGCAGCACCAAGGCCAGAATGGGATCCGGGTAGAGTGCCACCGGCGCGACAAGGGCGCGGATGTCGTCGGAGTCGACGACGACCGCGCCGCCATCGTCCTGGGTATCGACGTCGCTTTCTCCCTTGGTCGGAGCGGGCTGGTCGGCGGCAGGAAGGTTAGAAGAAAAGGCGACACCTACGGCCACCGCCAGGGCGGTGCAAACGGCACGCCCACTCTTCCATGTTCTCATAATACTCACCCTGCCGATCGACCCGGGACGCTTATTCCTTGGCCGCTGCAACGGATAGCCGAGCAACGGAATCCTATATATTAACCCATCCGATCGCCTATACCAAAGGGTTGATATCGGACGGTACCGGCCCGGCGCGACAGCCCCGCGAGCCCCTACGCCGCTACGCCGCCGGTCGGACGTTGAAATTGACCTGGAACAGGTTGCCGGGGTCGTACTTCGCCTTCAGCGATGCCAGCCGGTCATAGTTGGCGCCGTAGGCGGCACGGACGCGGTCCTGCTCGTCGGCAGTGAGGAAATTGACGTAGACACCGCCGGTCGCATGGGGCGCCGTCGCGTCGAAAAAGCTGCGGGCCCAGTCGATGCAGGCGTCGTCCTCGGCGGCCTCCCGCCAACGGGTGTGGACGTTGAGAATGAACCTGGCGTTCCGATGCGGGTATGCCGTGGCGTCCGCGGCGACCCGTCCGGCGACCCCGCCCAGATGGGCGATGAAGATCTCGCACTCGGGTGTCGGCAGTTTGCCCGCGTATTCGATGATCAGATCGAGGGCGGAATCGCTCAGTTCGGCGAAGTCGTGGGACTTCCAGTAGTTCCTGGCTCCCGGGGTCAACAGCGGATCAAAGGCGGCCTGCCAGGCGGTGAAGGGCAGCGGTTCCACGTGCTCGCCGACCGGGGTGCCGAAGTGGCGGAGCGGCTCGATCAGCCGCTCGCCTGCGGCCACCGCTCCCGTATAGGCCAGCGCCAGGACCACTACCTCCTTGCCGTGAACGTCGGCGGGAAGGAACGGCAGCGGCGGTGCCTTGCGAAGGACGGACCAGACGGTGAGTTGCTCCGGCGCCTCGGCGACGAAGGCGCGATATCGACGGAGGATGTCGCCGGCCTGGTCGAACGGATAGACGATGAGGCCCGCCAGCAACTGCGGGCCCACCGGATGCAGCCGGAAGCTGAACGAGGTGGCGACGCCCAGGTTGCCGCCGCCGCCGCGCAGCCCCCAGAAGAGGTCGGCGTTCTCGTCCTGACTGGCGCGCACCAACTCGCCCGCGGCGCTCACCAGCTCCACCGAGAGCAGGTTATCGATGGTGTATCCGAGGCTGCGGCTGAGCCAGCCGAAGCCGCCGCCGAGAGTGAGGCCGGCAACGCCGGTGGTCGAGTTGATGCCGAGCGGGGTGGCGAGACCGAAGGCCTGTGCCTCCCGGTCGAATTCGCTGAGGGTCACCCCCGGTTCGACCCGGGCGGTGCGGTTCCACGGGTCGACGTAGACGGATTTCATCGGCGAGAGATCGAGCATCAGGCCGCCGTCGCAGACGGCGCTCCCGGCGATGTTGTGTCCGGCCCCCTTGACGGAGATCAGCAGCCGATGGTCGCGTGCGAAACGGATCGCCGCCAGGACGTCGGCGACCCCGGCGCAGCGGACGATCAGCCCCGGCCGCTTGTCGATCATCGCGTTCCAGACCGAGCGTGCCTCGTCGTAGCCGGGATCGTCTGCGGTCAGCAGCGATCCACGCAGTTGGCCGCGCAAGGCGGTCAGGGTGTCGGCGGAAATGTCCGCAATTCCGTCCGCAAGCGTCGCCAGCTGAACAGACGACATGATGGGTCCTCCCCGAATTTGGCTGTTGCTTGCCTTGTACTTGGTGATCGGGGCGAAACTTGGCATGACGGAATTTCGACCGCCGCACTGGCGAGCAGGACTGTCTGTCTCCCTGGGGATTGCCCCCTCGATGACCGTTTCCTTGGGGACTGGCCGCTCGGCGGGAGCAGGCCGCTCGCCATCGCCTCTGCCATCGCCTACAGGCATAGCCCTGCGGCTTGCCTTCGGCTACGTCGGCGGCTATAAGCGCGCCCGCGCTTCGAAACGGCGCCGAGGGGAGACGTGCGCGGTGAAACGCGCAGCCATTCAGGTCCGGGACGATCGCTCCCCCCGCCAGTTGTTCGCAAACATGACGAGGGAGTGACGCTACAATGGCCGTCGAACGGACGCTTTCGATCATCAAGCCGGATGCCACCGCGCGCAACATCACCGGTAAGGTCAATGCCCTCTTCGAGGACGGCGGGCTCCGCATCGTTGCCCAGAAGCGGCTGCAGCTGACCAAGGAGACCGCAGGCAAGTTCTACGCGGTGCATGCGGAGCGGTCGTTCTATGACGAGCTTTGTGAGTACATGTGCTCCGGGCCGGTGGTGGTTCAGGTACTGGAAGGCGAGGGCGCCATCGCCCGCAACCGCGAGATCATGGGCGCCACCAATCCCGCCAATGCGGTGGAAGGCACCGTCCGCAAGGCGTTCGGCCTGAACGTCCAGGAAAACTCGGTCCACGGTTCCGACAGCCCGGAAAACGCCGCCAAGGAAATCGCCTTCTTCTTCGCCGAAACCGAAATCGTCGGCTGAACCCGGCCGCGGTCGCCCTATTGGCCTGGCCCGCACCGCCGCGGGCCAGGCCGGGTCAGGCAGGCTCGGGGTTGAGCAGCGACCGCTCGGGCTGCCGCGGTTCGGCCACCCGCACCCGGTTGCCGTCGATGGTGAGCCGGCCTTCGGCAAACAGGCGGACGGCGAGCGGATAGATCCGGTGCTCCTCGGCCAGGACACGGGCGGCGAGGCGGTCCTCGTCATCGTCGCCCAGGACCGGAACCGCCGCCTGAACGATGATCGGGCCGTCGTCCATCGCCGGCCGGACGAAGTGGACGGTGCAGCCGGTGATCCGCGCGCCGTAGTCGAGAACCCGGCGATGGATGTGGAGGCCGCGGAAGGCCGGCAACAGCGATGGATGGATGTTGATCAGCCGGTCCCACCAAGCCTGAACGAACGGCTCGGTCAGCAGGCGCATGAAGCCGGCGAGGCATACGAGATCGACGCCGGCGGCGCGAAGAACCGCCGTCAGCGCTGCGTCAAAGGCCGGCCGGCCGGCGAAGTCCCGATGATCGACGACGGCGGTCTCGATCCCGGCGGCGGTGGCGCGGGCCAAGCCCGGCGCCGTCGGGTCGTTGGCGACGACGAGGGCGATGGCGGCGGGGAAGGTTGCGTCGGCGCATGCATCGATCAGCGCCTGCATATTGCTACCGCGGCCGGAAATCAGCACCCCCAGGCGGATTTTTACCACCTGTCCTCTGCCCCCACCAGGGCGACCCGTGGTGCCGGCGCTCCTCCCTGGGTGACGATGCGGCCGACAACATGAACGTTTTCCCCGGCTTCCTCCAGCGCCGCCACCACCTCACGGGCGTGCTTGGCGGTGGCGATGACGATCATGCCGAGGCCGCAGTTGAAGGTGCGCACCATCTCCGTCCACGGGATGTTGCCCTCGCGTGCCAGCCACGCGAAGACGGGCGGATCAGGCCAAGCGTCCGTATCGAGCTCGCAGCCGAGACCCAGCGGCAGCACCCGTGGGATATTGTCGACGAGGCCGCCGCCGGTGATGTGGGCGAGCGCGCGGACGCCGCCGGTGGCGATGGCGGCGAGACAACTGCGAACATAGATGCGTGTCGGCGTCAGCAGCGCCTCGCCCAGGGACTGGGTCGGCGCGAACGGGGCGGGGTCCGCCAGCGTCAGGCCCGCTCGCTCGATCACCCGGCGGACGAGGCTGAAGCCGTTGGAGTGGACGCCTGACGATTCCAGGCCGAGGATGACGTCGCCTTCCGCCACCCCGGCGCCGGTGAGGATGCGGCCGCGTTCGGCGGCGCCGACGGCGAAACCGGCGAGATCGTAGTTCCCCTCGGCGTAGACCCCCGGCATTTCGGCCGTCTCGCCGCCAATCAGCGCGCACCCGGCCTCGCGGCAGCCGCGGGCGATACCGGCGATGATCTCCCGTCCGGCATCGACGGACAGACGCCCGATTGCGTAATAGTCGAGGAAGAAAAGGGGCTCGGCGCCTTGAACGACGAGGTCATTGACACACATGGCGACGAGATCGATGCCGATGCCATCGTGGCGGCCGCTGGCGATCGCCAGTTTCAGCTTGGTGCCGACGCCGTCGGTCGTCGCGACGAGGATGGGATCGGTGAAGCCGGCGGCCTTCAGATCGAACAGGGCGGCAAAGCCGCCGAGGCCGGAGGCCACGCCCGGACGACCGGTCGAGCGCGCGTACGGTCGGATCGCGTCGACGAGCCTCGCACCGGCATCGATGTCGACGCCTGCGTCCTTGTAGGTGAGTGGGCTAATGCGTCACCTCGGAAGGGCATGCTAGTGTGGTTGATGACGTCATGGCGAGAATAGCGGGTCGCGTGTTCCAGGCAATCGTTGTCTCACGGCGAGCGCAGCCCCAGGCGGGCGCTGCCGGCAAGTCCCTCAGATCCCGGCCGGCTTCGGCCTGGGCGTTGATGCTCGTCGTCGGTCTGTGGTGGATCGCCATCGCATCCGTCGCGTCCGCGCAGTCGTTGGCTCAGGCTCAGCCGACGGCTCCGGCCTCTCCCGCCGGAGGTTCTCCCACCGGAGCGGCTGTCGCCGCGCCGATGCCGGCGCTGACATCGCCGCCGTCCTACGAGATCACCGGCATCCACGTCGACGTTACCGCCGAGAATGCGGCGGCGGCGCGCGACAAGGCGCTGCAGGACGGTGCCCGCCAGGCCCTGCAGCAGTTCGTCGATACCTACGTGCCGGCCGACAAGCGGTCGCGCTACGCGCGGATGTCGCAACAACAGATCGAGGACATGATCTCCGACTTCTCGATCCGCGACGAAAAATCCTCGGGCGTTCGCTATATCGCCACCCTCGATTATCGCTTCAAGCCGTCCCGGGCGAGCCGACTGCTGCGCGATGCAGGTGTCTCCGTGCCGTTGCTGCCGGGCGAGGCGCCGCCACCACCGCCGATTGTCGTCTTCCCGCTGCTCGACGCGGCGATCCCCGGCATCAGCGGCGATCCGTGGGCCAGCGTCTGGCGCAACATGGCGACGCGGCGGCCCGAACGCTACGTCATGGCGCCGACGGATACCGCCGCCGTCATCGGCGATCAGGCGCGGCTGCTGCAGATTGTCCGTCAGATGGGGGGCGACAGCGGCCTCGTCGTCGTCGCCACCCCGCAGACCAATGCGGACGGGAGGCTGGCCAGCCTCGACGTGGGGTTCGTCCGCCAGGGACGCTCCCGTCAGGCGTCCGGCCGCGTCTCCTTCACGCCCGACGAGGGCGAGGCAACCGACGCCTTTCTGCGCCGCGCCGCTACCGGCTCCGAGGCCGCCATGGTCGATGCGTGGAAACGAATGGCCACCGCCAGCGTTGCTGATCGGGCGGAACTGGCCGCCTGGGTGCCGGTGGACAGTCTGGGCGATTGGCTGAAGATGCAAAAGACGCTGCGGCAGGTAGAGGGTATCCGCCGGGTCGATCTGACGATGATGACCCGACGGGAGATGCTGGTCTCCATCTCCTACACCGGAACGCTGGGTGCGCTGCGCGAGAATCTGGAAGACGCCGATCTGGTCCTGTTCGAGGCCGATGGCCGGCAGTTGATCGCACCCGATACCAGTCCGCTTGTGCCCTCCCTCGGTGGTGACGCCACCAAGCCGCCGGCCGCATCGGGGTTGCCCCCGCGGCCGCAGGCAACGGAGATGTCGACGCCATGAGCACCGAACGGCGGGTTTTCCTGTGGGTGGTCGTTTTCGCCTGCCTGCTGATCATCCTTTATCTGCTGCGCAGCGCCATCTTGCCGTTCGTTGCCGGCATGGCCGTCGCCTACCTTCTCGATCCGGTGGCCGACCGCCTGGAACGCGTTGGCGTTCCCCGCACGCTGGCATCGCTGCTGATCGTCGGCGGCTTCGTCCTCATCTTCCTCACCATCCTCGTCGCCCTGCTGCCGACCATCGTCGATCAGGTCACCAAGTTCGTCGCCAGCGTCCCCGATCTGGCTCACGCGGTGAGCGCCGAGGGGCAGGCGCTGCTCCGGCGCCTGCGCGGCGGGCTGACCGCGGCCCAGCAGCAGGAGGTCAACGCCGCCCTCAGCCAGTCGGCGGGCAAATTGGCGAGCTGGCTCGGCGACATGGCCGGCCGGGTCGTCTCCGGCGGCGCCGCCATTTTCAATCTGATCAGCCTCATCTTCATTATGCCGATCGTCGCGTTCTATCTGCTGCGCGACTGGGATCGCATCGTCGCCTATCTCGACGGGCTGATTCCCCACACCGGCGGCGAAGCGATCCGCAAGATCATGGCGGATATCGACAAGCGGCTCTCCGGCTTCGTTCGCGGCCAGGCGATCGTCTGCTTGTTGCTGGGCATCTGGTATGCGGCCGGATTGACCATCGTCGGCCTCAACTTCGGGCTGGTGGTCGGGCTCGCCGCCGGAATCCTGACCATCATTCCCTTCGTCGGCAACATCCTGGGATTCGGCACCAGCATGGCGATCGCCTTCACCCAGTTCGACGGCTGGATCTATCCGGCGGTGGTGGCGGGTGTCTTCATGTCGGGACAGATGCTGGAGGGCAATTTCGTCACACCGAAGATTCTCGGCGACAAGGTCGGCCTGCATCCGGTCTGGCTGCTGTTCGCGGTGATGGCGGGCAGCGCCCTGCTGGGGATCACCGGCGCGCTGCTGGCGGTGCCGGCGGCGGCGGCGATCGGCGTCATCGTCCGCTTTCTCATCCAGCAGTATCGGGAGAGCCCCCTCTATCAGCCCCAGAAGGGCGAAGCGTTCATGACCTCGGGGCCCGTATCCGCGCCGATGGCGGTCACCATCCTTCCGTCAACGCCGTCCGTGGACGAGGCGGCGGGGTCGACGTCTGCCGCGAATGCCGGACCGCCAGCTCATCCTTGATCTCGGCCAGCCGCCGTCCTGGCGGGCCGATGATTTCCTCATCTGCGCCGCCAATCGCGCCGCGGTGCTCTGGCTCGACCGCTGGCCGGCGTGGCCGGCCCCGGCGCTGATCCTCCGCGGTCCGCCCGGTTGCGGCAAGACTCACTTGGCGCAAGCGTTTGTCCGGCGAACCGGGTCGCGCCTCGTCACCGCGACCGATCTCGCTGGCGCCGATGGGTGCGGGGCCGATCCGGATGCCCTCGTCGGCGCGTCGCCGGGCTGCGTTGTCGAAGACGCCGATCGTGGCCTCGACCGCTCTCAGGAGGAGGGGCTGTTCCATCTCTACAACGCCCTGGCCGCGTCGCGCCGGACGCTGTTGCTGACGGCGCAGCGGTCGGTGGGACGCTGGCCGCTGGCCCTGGCCGACATTCGCTCGCGGCTGCTGGCGGCGCCTGACGTCGCCATCGACGGTCCCGACGAGACGCTGATCGCCGCCCTGCTGGTCAAGCTGTTCGCCGACCGTCAGCTCGCCGTCGATGACGATGTGATCATCTGGTTGCTGCCGCGCCTGGAGCGGTCATTCGCCGCTATCGAAGCGCTGGTGGACCGCCTGGACCGGGCGGCGCTGGCCCATCATCGCCGCATCACCATCCCGTTTGCTCGCACTGTGCTCGATGCGTCGGGAGAGACGGCGGCATAAACCGGCAGGGCGGGAGACACCCGCCGGGAGGGATCAATCTGCCGGAATCATCGGACGAGATCGGCGGGCTCGGTCAGGCGGTGGCCGCGGCGAGCACCCGGTCATGGTGTTTGCCGAGTTCCACCCGCACCAGCGCCGCCATCAGTCGCGGAACGTCGGCGTGCTCGACCAATGCGGCGAGGGCGGAGGCGGAGGCGTCGAGGCCAAGACGAGCCGCTGCCCGCAGGCTGCGACGATCGGCAAAGGGGAACACCTCCTCCCACGCCAGCTGAACCTCGCGCAGAAAAATGTCGGCGCCCACCTCGCCGATGCCTTTGAAGTCCTGCAGCAGGCGCCGCTCCTCCCAGCTGGCCGCCACCATCGTCTCCGCGGTGGTCAGGCCGTGGTCGAAGAGGGCCCTCGCCGCGTGCAGCGCCGCCTCCGCCCGGATGCGGGTGCTGAACAACAACGATGCGCAGAACCACTGGAAAAGGGCGGAGCCGGTGGTTGGCCGAGATCGATCGCCAGGGCGTGGGCATAGGTCTCGCCGTAGCCATCGAGGAGAACCTCGGCGATCCGGCCTGCGGATGGGCTCGCCATTACCGGCCGCTCATCAGAACGGGCGCCGATCAGAGGGTGTGCGCCGCATGCGTCCTCACGCTATACGGAGCGGCGGCCCCGACGGGCGGATGCCCGCGGGATTGATCGGCTGCAGACAGACGGAGCGTCATCAGGTGTCATCCCGTTCCCAGCTGGTCGTCCGACTTGTCGCCGATCTCGCAACCGCCGTCGCGGAGCCGATCGCGGTCGAGGGTCGCAATTGCCAGGCTGTCGTGACCGCGGATCGCGTCGCCTTCCTTACGGACGCCCAGGCCTACTTCCGCTGCTTCAAGGCGGCGGCGCTGGGCGCCCAGCGCTCGATCCTGATCATCGGCTGGGATATCAACAGTCGTACCCTGCTCGAGTTCCCCGACGAAGCTGATCCCAGCGTCCCCAACGAACTCGGGCCTTTCCTCGATTTTCTCGTTGCCCGTCGCAAGCGGCTGGTGATCCGGGTGCTGATCTGGGATTCGCCCCTCATCTTCGCGATGGATCGGGAATGGGCGGTTCGTGCCCGTTTCGACTGGTTCAGCAGCAAGCGGTTGTGCCTGGCCCTGGACGATCAGCATCCGTTCGGGGCTTCCCAGCACCAGAAGCTGGTGGTGATCGACGACTCCTTGGCCTTCCTCGGCGGCATCGATCTGACGGCACGGCGCCTGGACGGATCGGAGCATCGGCCAAACGATCCCCGCCGCCGCGATGCCGATGGCGCCCGTTATGAGGCGGTGCACGATGCTCAGGTGGCGGTGGACGGTGCGGCGGCGTGGGCGCTGGCCGGGGTTGCGCGTGACCGCTGGACCCGTGCCACCGGCGAGCGGTTGCGTCCCGTGCGCCCTCGCGACGGGTGTTGGCCGGAAGAGCTGGCCGTCCACATGCGCCAAATCGGCGTCGCCATTGCGCGCACTTATCCGGCTTGGAAGGGCCGGCCGGAGGTGCGCGAAATCGAGGCTTTGTTCGTCGACGCGATCCGGCACGCCAAGACAAACGTCTACATCGAAAGCCAGTACTTCTGCGCCGACAAAGTGGCCCGCGCCATCATCGACCGGTTGACGATCGCCGACGGCCCGGAGTTCGTCGTCGTCCTGCCGCCGCAGCCCACCGGCTGGCTCGAACAGGCGACGATGGGCAGCAAGCAGCAACGGCTGCTGGCCGGCGTCCGCGCCGTCGGCCGACCGGATCGCTTTCGCGTCTACACCCCGGTCGTCGGCAACACGGGCGAGGTGGGGGTCAACATCCATTCGAAGGTGATCATCGTCGACGGCAGCTTCGTCACCATCGGCTCCGGCAACCTCAACAACCGCTCCATGGGGCTCGACGCCGAGTGCAACCTCGCGATCGAGGGGGACATGGGGTCGGATGCGCAACGGGCGATCAAGGGCTTCCGTGATCGCCTCATCGCCGAACACCTGGATGTGGCGCCGGATCGCCTGGCCGCCGAGATCGAGGCCTGCGGCTCGCTGGTCGGTGCCATCGAGGCCCTGCGCGGGCCGGGGCGAAGTCTGCTGCCGTTCCCCGAGGCGGCACCCGAGGCCTTCGGTTCGATCGCCGGTGACCTGGAACTGGTCGACCCGGAAGGGCCGGCGGAGCCGGAGCGCATCGCGCACGAACTCGTCGCCGACGAGCCCGGCCGGATGACCGTCCGCTCCGGGTTGGTGCGTCTCGGCGTGGTGGTGGCCGGGCTGTTGGCGGTGGCCGCGTTGTGGCGATGGGGACCGCTGTCCGAACTGGCGAGCAACCCCCGGGCGGTGGGGGAATGGGCCCGAACGATCGACCGCAGGCTGGTGGTCGCTGTTTTCATCGCCGCCTACGTGGTCGGTGGCCTGCTGATGTTTCCGGTGATGGTGCTGATCGCCGCCACCGGGCTGTTTTTCGGTCCGATCGCCGGCATGTTAGTCGCCGGCGCCGGTGCCCTGGTGAGCGCAACGGCCGGTTATGGCGCCGGGGCGCTGCTCGGTCGACCGTTGCTGCGGCGGCTCGCCGGCGGCCGGGTCAGCCGGATCAGCCACCATCTGGCGCGGCGCGGCATTCTCTCGATGATGATCATCCGCGTGCTTCCCATCGCCCCGTTCACCCTGATCAACCTCGCCGCCGGCGCTTCCCACATCCGCTTTCGGGATTTTCTGGTGGGAACGCTCTTCGGCATGGCGCCGGGCGTTGCCGCCATCACCATCTTCTCCGGGCAACTGGTGCAGGCGATCCGCTCGCCGGACGTCCTGAACCTGGCCAGCCTGGTGGTGACGTTGTTCGTCATCGCCGCGGCGGCGGCCTATTGCTGGCGCAAATTTCTGCACAACCATCACCGGCCCGCCGGCGCTCGCTGACCCGTGCCCACGCTGCGCGTCGCCTCTTACAACATCCACCGTGCCGTAGGCACCGATGGGCACCGGGACGCCGGACGCATCGGCGCGGTGATCTGCGGGCTCGGCGCCGATCTCATCGGCCTGCAGGAGGTGGACTGGCACGACGACCGCCACTGGCAATTGGAATATCTGTCCGAATTGCCTGGCTACGAGGCGGTGGCCGGGCCGAACATTCGCGACCACCGGGGCGACTACGGCAACCTCTTGCTGACACGGTTGCCAGTGCGACAGGTGCGCCGGCACGACCTGAGCATGGGACGGCGAGAGGCGCGTGGGGCCATCGATGCCGACGTCGATGTGAACGGCACCGTGTTGCGCGTCGTCGTCACCCACTTCGGGCTCGGGATGCGGGAGCGCTGGCGACAGGCCGCCCAGCTCCGCCGGGCGCTGGGTGACGGGCCGGATGCTCTGGTGGTGCTGGGCGACCTCAACGACTGGACGCCCGGCAGTGTCAGTGTCCGGCCGCTGCTTCGCACCTGCCGGCAATCGGGCTGCGCCGCCACCTATCCGTCAAGGTGGCCCCTGTTTGCCCTCGATCGAATTCTGGTGCGCGGCCTGCCGCCCCCGAGAGGATATCGCACGCACCGCACGGAACTCACCCGCGCCGCCTCCGATCACCTGCCGGTGACCGCCGAGATTGAGGTCGGGTAGGATGGTGATGAGCGAGCGACGGATGGCTCAAATTGCGTTTGCTCTAATTTAACCCGAACAATTTTTTTGGACCCAAAGGTAAGAAAAGTCTCATAGTCCAAATATTTTTCGTCCTATAGACGAATCGAAAATAATGGCCTTTCCAAGCTCAACAGCTATATCGTCAAACGATCTTAGTGGGGATTTGCCGTCTTCTTGAAGTAAGTTAATAGAAGTATAGATGATATTCGTTCCGTCATCATAGCGCCGAAATATTGTGAGTTTCCCAGTCTCATTGATTTCAACAATATGGGAAAACCTATTATCAAGACCATGATCACCTAGCTGGATGTCAGCCGCTTGATCCCAGTCACCTGCTTTGTCAGTCCACGTGCTGCTCGGACGCGCCCAGAAGACTTTGCAACGGGGCGTTCGCGACGGCGGCCGATTCATCCGCCACTATAGTCTCGTCCACCGGCATGTCTTCCACCTCGCCCAGCACCACGTCGACGGTGTGGGTGGCACCGTCGTCGACGAGAGGGATGCCGGTCGTGCCGTCGGCGGCGAAGGGGTGGCCGTCCACCCGCAGGACGCGCACCCCGCGGCACACCCGCTCGGGGTTGTCCACCAGGATTTCGTAGCGGGCCGAATGGTAGCGGAAAGTGAGCTTGAACCCCGGCCAGTCGCTCGGGATGCACGGATCGATGTGGAGCGTCTTGCCCTTCAGCCGGAAGCCGAGAATCCACTCGATCCCCGCCCGGTACATCCAGGCGGCCGAGCCGGTGTACCAGCTCCACCCGCCGCGTCCCACGTGCGGCAGTTCGCCGTAGACATCGCCGGCCAGCACGTAAGGCTCGATCTTGTAGCGCTGGACGCCGAGACGGCTCTTGCCGTGATGGATGGGGTTGATGAGGTTGAACACCTCCATCGCCCGGTCGCCGTTGCCGATGGTTGCGTGCGCCATCAGCGCCCAGACGGCGGCGTGGGTATACTGACCGCCGTTTTCGCGGATGCCCGGCAAGTAGCCCTTGATATAGCCGGGGTCGTGGCTGGTGCGGTCGAACGGCGGCGTCAGCAGCAGGGCGATGCCGTCGACCTGGCGGATCAGGTATTCATCCACCGCTTCGATGGCGCGGGCGGCGCGGGCGGGATCGGCGGCGCCCGACAGGATGCCCCAGCTCTGCGACAGGGAATCGATGCGGCATTCCTCGCCGGCGGCGGTGCCGAGGGGGGTGCCGTCGTCGAAGAAGGCGCGTCGGTACCAGTCGCCGTCCCAGCCCTCCCGTTCCACCGCTTCGCGCAGGCTTTCCGCATGGCTGCGCCAATGCGCCGCTCGCTTGGTCTCGCCGCGCCGTTCGGCGATGGGCGCAAAGCGCAGCAGCGCATAGTACATGAACCAGCCCATCCAGACGCTTTCGCCTTTGCCGGCGTGACCGACCCGGTTCATGCCGTCGTTCCAGTCGCCGGTGCCGATCAGCGGCAAACCGTGGCGGCCGACGTCGAGGCGGGCGTCGAGGGCGCGGGCGCAGTGCTCGAACAGCGAAGCGGACTCCGCCGAGACCTGCGGCTCGAAGTAGGCGTCGTGCTGCTCCAACGGCAGGGGCGGCCCTTCGATGAAGGGGACCTGCGCGTCGAGCAGTGCCGCATCGCCGGTGACCTCGGCGTAGTGAGCGACGGCGACCGGCAGCCAGATGAGGTCGTCGGAGATATGGGTCCGCACCCCTCGGCCGCTGGGCGGGTGCCACCAGTGCTGGACATCGCCCTCGGGAAACTGCCGTGACGCCGCCAGCAGCAGCTGCGCCTGGGTCACGTCCGGCTTGGAGACGGCGAGCGCCATCGTGTCCTGCAACTGATCGCGGAAGCCGAAGGCCCCGCCCGCCTGGTAGAAGGCCGCCCGAGCCCAGACCCGGCAACTTAGCGTCTGATACAGGAGCCAGCTGTTGAGCAGGATGTCCATGGCGCGCTCGGGCGTCTTCACCCGCAGCGTGCCCACCACGTCGTCCCACTGACGGCGGATGTCGCTCAGCAGGTCGTCCAGGTTCTGCCGGCGATACCGGAGGACGAGGCGGGTCGCCTCCGCTTCGTTCGCCCCCTCACCCAGCAGGACCAGCACTTCCGTCTGCTCGTCGGGCGCCAGCCGCAAGGTCGCCTGCATCGCCGCGCAAGGGTCCATGCCGGGGCCGAGGCGGCCGGTGAGGACCGCATCGGGTGCGAGGCCGGCCGGCTGGTCGAGGCTGCCGTTGCGGCCGATGAACTCGGTCCGGTCACCGGTCCAGGTGGTTTGGCGACCGCCCATGTCGAAGAAGGCGACGTTGTCGGCGAACTCGTAGTTCCAGGGGTTGCGGGCGAAGATGGCGCCGGTCGACGGCTCCAGCGAGGTGACGATGTAGGGGGCGCCGACGGCGCGCGACGGTCCCAGCACCCACTCGACGAAGGCGGTGACCGTCAGCGTGCGTGGCCGTCGGGAGCGGTTGACGACGACCAGCCGGGAGATCTTGACCGGGTCCTCGCGGGGCACGAATTGGACCAAGCTCAGGCCGATATCGTGGCTCGCGTGCTCAAAGCGGCTATATCCCTGGCCGTGCCGGCAGACGTAGGGGCTCTCCTCGCGGATCGGCAGCGGCGTCGGGCACCAGGTTTCGCCCGTATCTTCGTCGCGGATGTAGATCGCTTCGCCCGGCGGATCGCCGACGGGATCGTTGGACCAGGGCGTAAGCTGATTTTCATGGCTGTTGCCGCACCAGCTGTAGCCCGACCCGCTTTCGGAAACGACGAAGCCGAACGCCGGGTTGGCGATGACGTTGACCCAAGGGGCCGGCGTCTGCTGGCGCGCGCCGATGATGACGACGTACTCCTGACCCGCTTCGGTAAACCCGCCGAGGCCGTTGAAGAACTCCAGCGACGGCCGCGGCACCGGGGTTTCTTCCGTTGGCGGCGACGGCAGCCGCGCCCGGCCGGGCATGGGCGCTGGTCCGCGGGTGAACAGGCGGATGACCTGCTCGGCGAGGGTTCCCGCTCCGGATTCCAGCAGCACGCGCGCCGCCGTCATCAACAGGCGCAGATCCTCCGGGTCGATCTGGGAGTCCTTCAAGGTAAACACCCCGCCCTGTGCCCCGCCGGCGGCGGCCTGGCTGGCGCGGCCGAGGGCTTCCAGGGTTTCCTGGGTGTGCTGCTGATAGGAGTGCTCCTGTTCGTTGAGGAACACGAGATCGATGATCAGTCCCTTCGCCCGCCAGTAGCGCTGGGCGCGCAGCAACTGGCGGGCGATGTCGCGGGATTCCCCTTCGTCCACCCGCAACAGGATGATCGGTCGGTCGCCGGAGATGCCGTGCGCCCACAGCGACCGCGGCCCGCGCCGGTTGCCCTGCAGAACCTCGCGCGGTGCACGCAGATGCGGATCGATGTAGAGGAGGCGGGTGGCCATCCGCTGGAACAGATGCGCCTCATCCCGACTGATGCCGAGATGGTGGAGCTGCACTTGCGCACGGGTCCACGCCTGGGCGCCCGTTCGCTCGAAGACGGTCTCGTCCCGGTACCGATCGGCGATGGACAGCAGCGCATCGCGGCTGTCGGCGACGATGGTGACGAAGGTGATGCGAACTCTGGCACCTGGTGCCAGCCGAATTCGCCTGCGCAGGCTGAAAATGGGATCGAGAACCGAGCCGAGGGTATTGGAGAGGGTCCGGTCGTCGAAGATGGCGCCGGGATTGCGAACGCTACGGCCGCGGCCGATGAAGCGGGCCCGATCCGTTTCGTACTGCAGGCCACCGCCGGCGGTGCCGCTGACCGCCATGTGGGCGGCCCAGACCGCCGACGTGTCGGCGGAACGGGCGCGGCGGGTCGCCACCAGGGCCTCGAGGCCGGGCACGAACTCGGTCTGCACGAAGAGATTGGAAAACGCCGGGTGCGCCGCATCGGCCGCCTGCGGGGTCAGCACGATCTCGGCGTAGGATGTGACCTCGATCTCGCGCATGCGGGCGCCCAGGTTGCTGATGGTCAGCTGCCGGACTTCCACATCGTCTTCGGCGGCGACCAGCACTTCCAGCTTGGTCAGGATCGACCCGTCCTGACGCCGGATTTCCGCCCGCTCCTCCGAGTAGTTCACCTCGTAGGAGTCGGGCTCGGCGCCGGTGGGCTGGTAGCCCGCCGACCAGACTTTGCCGCTCTGGGGATCCTTGATGTAGATGTAGCTGCCCCAGCAGTCGCGGGTTGAATCCTCCCGCCAACGGGTCAGCGCCAGGTCCTGCCACTGGCTGTAGCCGGAGCCGGCGACGGTCAGCATCACCGAGTAGCGGCCGTTGGACAACAGATGCGCCCGCGGCGTCGGCGTGTGTGGCGTCTCGAAGCGCCGCAGCGCCGCCGGGACCGTGCTCTGCACGTGCAGGCGAACCCCCGGCTGCGCGTCGCGCAGTGCCGCGACCGTGATTACCCGCGGCATCCGCTCCTGCAGCAGCAGCTCGGCCGCCCGGATCACCGGCTCGTTGTGGAAGCGGGTGCGCATCTTGCCGCCATCGAGGATGTTGGCGAGGGCGACCACCGTCATTCCCTGATGGTGGGCCATGTAGGCCCGGATGATGGCGTGATCCCTGCCCTGCGGTAGGCGGTTCGCCGTGTAGTCGACCGCCTCGTAGAAGCCGTAGGCGCCGCGGGCACCGATCCCGGCGAGGACGCCGAGGTTTTTGGCCGCGGCGGCGGGATCGACCATCGCCGCCAGGGCGGTGGCGTAGGGCGCTACCACCACATCCTGGGACAGTCCCCGCTTCAGGCCGAGACCGGCAACCCCGAAGTTGGAATACTGGTAGGTGAGGTTCAGGTCCCTGACATTGTAGGCGGATTCCGAAATGCCCCAGGGGACGCCCCGTTCCTTGCCGTAGGCGATCTGGTGGGCGACCACGCAGCGGGCGGTGCGCGACAGGATGCTGCCGGCGGGCACGTCCATCACCAGTTCGGGCATCAGATACTCGAACATGGACGCCGACCAGGAGACAAGGGCGGCACCGCCGCCGACCGGTGTCATCGGCCGCCCGAGGCGGAACCAGTGGGACGCCGGGACCTCGCCGCGGGCGATGGCGACCAGGCTGGCCAGCCGCGCTTCAGAGGCGAGCAGGTCGTAGGTGCTGGTGTCGAGCGAACTGTCGGCCGGGCGATAGCCGATGGCGAACAGCTTCTGCGTCCGGTTGTAGAGAAAGTCGAAGCGCATCGCCTTGCCGAAGGCGTCCGCCCAGTCGGCGAGAGCGAGAAGGCGTGATCGCAGATCGGCCCCCATCACCGCCTCGTCCAGGAGGTGGCTCTTCACGACTTCCTGGAGGGCGTTGGCCCAGTCGACCAGCTGACTGCGGACACGGGTCGCCCGCTGCTCCTGCAGTGCCTGCACGGTGTCGACGATCTCGTCGGTGCGGCGGGCGATCTCCTGCCAATCGCCGCCGCCGGCGGGTGGCGTTGCTTCCGTGTCGTCGGTTCTGCCGGCGAGGCGCGCATCAAGCTCGTCGATGTGCTGGTCGAGTTCGCGGAAAAGGACCGAGCCCGCCCGCTCGCCGGCACTGTCGGCGGTGACATCGCGCAACACCCGCAAAGTGTCGCGGACGCCCCGGCGGGTCGTCGCCGGATCGGGAGACGCGTCCATCAATTCCAGACATGCCTGGCGGACAACCATCAGGTGGCCGGCCAGATTGCCGCTGTCGACGGTCGAGATGTAGCGCGGTTCCAGCGGCTCAAGGGTGCGCGTTTCGTACCAGTTGTAGAGGTGGCCGCGGAACTTCTGCAAGGTGTCCAGCGTCCGCGAGGTGGCCTCCAGTCGCTCGGTCAGATCGGCGGTCCCGATCCAGCCGAAGTCCCGGGCGGCGATGGCGGAAAGAAGATAAAGGCCGATGTTGGTGGGAGAGGTACGATGGGCGATCTCCGGCCGCGGGTCCTCCTGGAAATTGTCCGGCGGCAGGAAGTTGTCGGCGGCGTTGACGAACCGCTCGAAGAACCGCCAGGTGCGACGGGCGGTGGATCGCAGCATCCACTCCTCGTCGGCGGTCATCAGTTCGTCCTTCTGCGCCTGACGCGGCAGGCTGATCCGCCACGCCACCGCCGGCGCCGCCAGCCAGACGAGGATCACCGGGACGGAGACGAGCAGGCCCGTGGGGTTGATCAGGCCGACGATAATCCCGGCGGCGACGGCCAGGACCACCGCCCCCATCATCCGGCGATAGAACCCCGTCAGCTTGAGATCGAAGCCGGTGCGGGCCGCCGCCGCGGTGACCCACTCCAGCAGATTGCGGCGTCGGATCAGGCGAGAGATGGTGCGGACGATGGCATCGCTCATCACCCACGCCTGGTGTGGAAGCAAGATGAAGGCGAGGGCGGCCTGCATGGCGCCTAGCCGCGCATCGTGTCCGGCGCCGCTGAGGGAGACGCGGCGCGCCGGCGTCGCTCGCACCGGCGTCAGGTGGCTGACGAGCGGGGTCAGCGACGGGATCAGGATGGTCAGCAAGATGAACAGAGTGCCCAGCAGTGGCAGCGGCTCCGGCAGGCACCACGACACGACGAGGAAGGCAAGAGAAGTGGGCGCGACAAGGCTGCGGCGGAGGTTGTCGAGCATCTTCCAGCGGCCGATCAGCGGCAGCGGCTGGCGACCGCGACGCCCGTTGCCGCCGTGACCGAAGATCCACGGCAGCAGCTGCCAGTCGCCCCGCACCCACCGGTGTCGGCGGGCGACGTTCACCTCGTAATGGCCGGGAAAGTCCTCGAACAGCTCGATATCGGTGACGAGGGCGGCGCGGGTGGCGATCCCCTCGAACAGGTCGTGGGAAAGGACGGTGTTTTCCGGCACCCGGTCGGCGAGGGCGGTTTCGAACGCGTCGACTTCGTACAGACCCTTGCCGATGAAGATCCCCTCGTCGAACAGGTCCTGATAGACGTCGGAGATGGCGAATTCGTAGGCGTCGATGCCCCTTGGCCCGGCGTAGATCTCCTGATGTAGGCTGCCGGTCCCGGACTCTTGCAGGGTCGGGACGACTCGCGGCTGCAAGATGCCGTGACCGCGGGTGACGCGGCCAATTTCCGGATCGTAGACGGGCCAGTTGAGGGGGTGGGCGAGGGTACCGACCAGACGGCGGATGGTGGTGCGCGGCATCCGGGTGTCGGCGTCGAGGGTGAGTACGTAGCGCACCCCCGCCGGCGCCGTCGCCGGTTCGTCGCCGTTGTCCACGAAGGTGGTATCGGTGGCACCTCGCAGCAGCCGGTTCAGCTCGTGCAGCTTGCCGCGCTTGCGCTCCCAGCCCATCCAGCAGCGCTGGCTTTCGTTCCAGACGCGGCGGCGGTGGAAAAGGTGGAACCGCGGTCCGCCGTTGGGGGCGGGTCGATGCCGCCGGTTGAGCTCGGCGATTCCCCGCCGCGCCGCCGCCAGCAAGGGCGCGTCCGCAACGGTTTCCTCCGTGTCCGCATCCGCCCAGTCGGACAACAGCGCGAAATAGAGCTCGCCGTCGTCGTTGGCGAGATGATGCGCTTCGAGATGCTCGACATGCTCTTCGATCGCCGCCTCGCTGGTGAGCAGCACCGGGACGACGACCATCGTCCGCAACGGCTGCGGCACGCCGTCGATCAGCTCCAGCCGCGGCAGCCGGCGCGGGTTGAGAACGGCGGCGACGGTCCGGTTGACCAGGGCCACCGCCGGCTCGGTCGCCGGGATCAGGGCGAGCAGCGCCAGGGCCACCAGCATGGCGGTCGAGGCGGGAGACGCGGCGACGAACAGGGCCAGGAAGAGCAGGGTGAGGGCGACGATTCCCGAGAGGTAAACGCCGGTCCCGGCCCGCCGCAGCGACCGCTTCAGCCGCTGCCCGAGCGGTAGCCGGGCGCCAATGTCGCGCTCGAACCGCTTGCGCGCGGGGCCGACCAGGTGGAAACCGGGATCGTGCTCGACAGTACCGGCCTCGGCCAGCGACGCCCGCCGCACGGCTTCCTCGGCCACGTTCAGTTCCGTGCGGCCGGATGCCTGCGCCAGTTCCTCGACGGCGTGCCGGTAAGTGTCGCGGGTGGCGAAATCCATCGCCGCCACGTCGGTGCCCTGGCGCAGCGCCGTCTCGACCAGGCTCACCCCTTCGATCAACTCGGCCCAGTCCACCAGCGACATCAGCCGCATGCTGGTGATCACGTTGCGGATGATGAGCTGACCCGCGACCTGCTGCTGGTGCTCGAACTGCACCACTTCGTCGATCGTCCGCCCCCCGTCCGCCAGCCGCTTGCCGACCAGCGCCAGGAGCGGCGTTTCTTCGGGGTCACGGTCACGCAGCCGCTGGGCCGCCTGGGCGATAAAGGTGCCCCACAGCGGAGAGTCCTTCCACTTGTCGAGCAGCTTTTCCTGCTCGGTCGGAGCGGGTGTGTCATGGGTCATGGCGTCGGCGAGGGCATCGGCCGCCGCCCGGGCCACCCGTCGTTGCACCACCCGGTCCGCGAGACGCCGGAGGTTTTCGATCATGACCAGGCGGAGCGAAATGGCGATCGCCCACAGTTCGCCCAATGTCAGGGGCTGGATTTCCTGATAGGCCATGACGAACCGCGACAGCGTCTTCGGATCGAACAGGCTGTCGGTGTGTTCCACGTAGCCCCAGGCGAGACTGAACACCCGCGGATAGCCGGCAAAAGGCCCGACCGCCAGCTTCGGCAGCTTCCGGTAGAAGCCGGCGGGAAGGTCCTCTTTGATCTCGCGCAGTTGCTCCTCGACGATGTGGAAATTGTCGACCAGCCACTCGGCCGCCGGCGAGATGGGTTCACCGGCGGCGACGGCGGTGGAGATGGCGTCGTAGGCGCGCCGCAGCGCTTCGCCATTTTGCGCCAAGCGCTTGAGAAGCGGAGCACCGCGCCGCGGCTTCGGCGCCACCACGTGCGAGGCGGCCAGCGGGTGGGCGTACTGTTCGAGGCGTTCGACGCTGAAGAGAACGCCGCGGATCGGCGGCGGCAGATCCGCATCGCTCGGCAAGGGCTCGCTTACGATTTGATCCATGGGCTCTCGAAATGTGGTCGCGGCGCTTTGGCCGGATTTTCTGCTGGCAGGGACTCAAACCGGCAGCCGGGGACATTTCCCCCGCGATGAGACTGGACGAGGCTGCCAGGACCCGCCGGAGGCAGTCGGGCCTGGCAGAACGATCCAAGAGGTCGTCTAAGCACTCACGGCCGGTAGGAGGGTTGCTGCGGAAAAGCCGCCTGCGGCGACCCCGCCGTCGCGTCGCTCCCGTTTTTTTGGCGCGACATCCGGCAGCATCCCGTGTTCCGCACGTTCCCCGCCGATGCGGTCGAACAGGGCCAGCGACTGGGCGACCACCTCGTCCATGGTGCAGTAGCGGTAAGTGGGCAGCCTGCCGGTGAAGAACACATTGACCGCCGCGTCGGCCAAGTCCTTGTAACGTCGGAATAACGCCCGGCTGCTTTCCTCCGCCAGCGGATATCCGCCCTCGTTTTCCGGCCGTCCGAGGATGATGTCGCCGCCAATGACGTCATCCGCCAGGGAATGGTGAGGGGCGGCCTGGCTGAAGTCGGCCGACCAGTAGGGGAGCTTGCCGTAGCAGTGGTCGAAGTATTCGTCGAGGGATCCGGTGTAGATCACGCGCCGAAACGGGATGACGCTCTGGACCTCCGCGTAGTCCACGTTCAGCATGATCTTGATGTTCGGCGATTCCAGCATCCGCTCGAACAGGTTGGCGTAACCCTTCGCCGGGACCAGCGGCTCGCCGTCGCGATCGGCGAACCTGGAAACATCCTGCCGCTTCTGCTCACCCGCCGGTTCGTAGGGCAGCCAGTCGGCAAAGCGGGACAGATAACCGAGAACCCGCTCGTCGGTCGTCTGCAGCACATGCCGCCCATAGGATGGCACGAGGACGCCCGACTTGTCGAAACGATCATAAGTGTTGCCGCCCACATGCAGGCGCCGGTCGATGATCAGGATGCGTGCGTCCGTCTCGTTTGCCAGCCTTTCGGCGAGGACACTTCCTGCGAAACCCGCGCCCACGATAAGCCAGTCGAACATTTGTCTTCCTCCGCTTCCCTGTCGTTCCGGGCGAGGAACGCTCGCTCAAACAGCCGCTCTCGTGCCCGGAGCCGCGGTGGCGTGCGCCTTTAAGCTGAAGATCAGCGGCGCCAGATCCACCATCAGAACGTATTCATAAACACGCCGCTGCAATATTGGTTCCAATCCCCGTGCGCGGCGGATGGCGGGGTGCGGCGGACAGGGTGCTGCACTACTCTTGTCCGAAAGCAGCAGGGGTCATGCCGATGCCAACGTCGCCGTCGCTGCCCACTTCGTCCGCCGTCCTCCAGTGGCTCGGCGAAGGGCAAGCCATCATCGACGGGGTGTTCGGCTCGGGTGCGGAGTCGATCACCTGGTGGCAGACGTCGTTGCGGGCAACGCTGATCTTTGTCTACGCAATCATCATCTTCCGGTTTGCCTATCGGCGCATGTTCGGCCAGAGCACCGATCTTGACATCGTCGTCGCCGTCCTCGTCGGATCGGCGCTGAGCCGGGCAATGACGGGCAACGCCCACCTGCTGCCGACCTTTGCGGCGACGACCCTCTTGATCATCCTGCACGCGGTGCTCGCTCGGCTCACCTGTCGCTGGCATCTGCTCGGCCGCCTCACCAAGGGAGTCGAGATCCGCTTGGTGGAGAACGGGCAGATCAAGGGCCGAGAAATGCGGCGAGCCGGGATTAGCGAACACGACCTGCTGGAGGCTGCGCGAGAAAGGGGGACGGAGGATCTATCGCGTATCAATGCCGCGGTGCTGGAGCGGAGCGGCCGGATCAGCGTCATCCTGAAACCGGAAGGCGGTGGGTAGAATCGGCGACGGCGGCTCAGAGGCCGTCGATTTCGTATGCTTCGTGGAAACCGGCTGCCGCCTGGAACTGCCGCTGAATGGCCGTCAGTTCCAGCGGACTCGACAACAATGCCTCGACGCAGATCGGATCGAAGTGGCGGCCCGCTACCCGCTGCAGGTACGCAAATGCCTCGTCGTTGGACTGCGCGGTCTTGTAGGGACGTTCCGTCGTCAGGGCGTCGAACACGTCGGCGACGGCGACAATGCGGGCCTCCAGCGGAATCGCCTCACCCGCCAGTCCGGCCAAGTAGCCGCTGCCGTCATACCACTCATGATGATAGCGGACGATGTTGCGCAGGACGTCCACGTGCTGGGCGGCGCCGATGCCGAAGCTCTCGGTGATGGCGTCGATCATGCCGACGCCCTCCGAGACGTGGCGCTGCATCGTGGTGAATTCTTCGACGCTGAGATGCCCGCGCTTCAGCAGGATCTCGTCCGGGATGGCGATCTTGCCAATGTCGTGCAGCGGGGCGAACAGAAACACGAACTCGACGAACTCATCGTCGAGCCCCAGTCTCGCTGAAAGGGCTTCGGCCACCAGCCGCGAGTAGTAGGCCATGCGGTCCAGGTGGGCACCGGTTTCCTCGTCGCGGCGATGGCCGAAATGCCGGGCGACGGCGACGGCGGAGCGAAGTAAATTGGCCCTGCGCAAGGAATCGATGACGAGCAACCCCACCAGGTGGGCATAGAGCTGCACGTGGCGCATGCGCGGCGGGGTGAAGTAGCCGCGCTCGAAGCAGTCGAAGAAGACGAAACCGATCAGCTTGCCCCGGTCGTAGAAGGGCGTCGTGAAGCTGGAGCGGAAGCCGTGCTCGACGAGGGCCCGGCGGGAGTCCGACCACAGGTTGGCGGTGAGATCGTCGATGACCCGCTCCTGGCGCGTTTGCGCCAGATCGGCCAGCGCGGGGACGTTTTCCAGCTTTTCCAGGTAATGGCTGAACGGCGAAACGCCGTTGGTGGAATGGACGAACGTTTTCAGGGCGTCCGTCTTGCGGTCGTAGATGGCGACGGCGACGCGGGCGATGCCGGGCAACTCGGTGCACAGTCGCGCATGCATGCTGCGCAACTGCTCTTCGATCGTCTCCGCTTCTCCGAAGATCGGGGCCACCCGCGTTCCTCAAGCTTATCTGCGCGACGAACCGGCAGTCAGGCTAGAGCGATCCCGGCGTTTGTGCCAGTCGGGACCGCGCCCGTGCCGGTGCCGACAACGGATTCGCGCACCCCGATCAGGCCAGCATGCTGCGCAGCATCCAGGCAGTCTTCTCGTGCACCTGCATGCGTGCGGTGAGCAGGTCGGCGGTGGGTTGGTCATTGGCTTTTTCCGCCAGCGGGAAGACCTGGCGCGCGGTCCGGACCACTGCTTCCTGATCCTTGGCGAGCTGGCGAATCATCTCCTTGGAGTCGGGCTGGCCCAGTTCCTCCTTGATGCTAGTCAGTTCGCTGAATTGGGCGTAGCTGCCGGGGGCAACGACTCCCAGGGCCCGAATACGCTCGGCGATGGCGTCGACGGCCAACGCCAGCTCACTATATTGGGTCTCGAACATCAGATGCAGGGTGTTGAACTGGGGACCGGTGACATTCCAGTGAAAGTTGTGGGTTTTCAGATAGAGGGTGTAGGTGTCGGCGAGCATTTTTGCTAGCCCTTCGGCGATCGCCTTCCGGTCTTTGCCACTGATGCCAATATCGATCTCCATGACCGTCGCCTTAGCCATCGATTGCTCCGTACTGTTTGCTGCGAGAAACGTCTGCTTCTCGCAAGACTAGATAGGTGGTGATGATCTCTCCAACGCAAAACCTTTGTCGTTTCCATCGAGGCGGCCGATGAAGCCGATCCCGACCCTGCGCCAGCTCCGCTATCTGGTGGCGCTCGCCGATCACCGGCACTTCGGCCGTGCCGCCGAGGAGTGTCTGGTGACCCAATCGACTCTGAGCGCCGGCATCCAGGAACTGGAGGCACTGCTGGGGGTGACCCTGATCGAACGGGGCAGGCGGCAGGCGACGCCGACGCCGCTCGGCGAGGAGATCGTCGGTCGCGCCCGTGCCCTGTTGCGGGCGGCGGAAGAATTGGCGGAGGCGGCCGACACCGGCAAGCGTCCGCTCTCGGGAACGCTGCGAATGGGCGTTATCCCCACCATCGGGCCTTACCTGCTGCCGCCGCGGCTGCAACAGGTGCGCGCCCGGTATCCGGGCCTTCGCCTGTATCTGCGCGAGGAGCAGACGGCGCGGCTGCTGGATCTGATCGTGCGAGGGCGGCTGGACGCCGCGATCATCGCTCTACCGTACGATATCGGACCCCTCGAAGCGATCGGCCTCGGCAGCGAACGGTTGATGGTAGCGTGCCCGGTCGGGCATGCGCTGGCGAGCCGGGAGCGCATCGCCGCCAGCGACCTGGACGGCCAACGGCTGCTCATGCTGGAGGACGGGCATTGCCTGCGCAATCACGCGCTGACCGCCTGCCGGCTCGCCCCGGGGCGAAGCAACGAGGATCTGCAGGGGACCAGCCTCGGCACGCTGGTGCAGATGGTGGCCAGCGGCTTCGGCCTCACCTTCCTGCCCGAGATGGCGGCGGAAGTGGAGCGGCGGATGGCACCGGAGGTGGTCGTCCTGCCGCTCGAAAGCGAGGCGCCGGCGCGCGAGATCGCCCTCGTCTTTCGGCCGGCCTCGCAGCGGCGAACGGACCTGGAACTGCTGGCGGACATGCTGCGGCTGCAGGCTTTGCCGACCCCGGCTTGAACCGCTTGCGGCGGTCCAATAATACCTAGCCCCGGTGGGACCGAGCGGTCGAAGGCACGCGCCGGCTATCGGCAATCGATTCCTGGGTCGATGGCACTGCCCTGCACGGACGTTGTCCCGGCCCACGCCGCGAACGGTCGGACGCCGACGGCTATCGCGGTGGTCGGCCCCCACGGGAATGGCTCATCGGAAACGGCGATCGGCGACGACCAGCGATGGCCGGGCGCAGCGAGGCGGCGGACGTAGAAAACTGTCGCCCCCTCGTCGGTAGAAACGGGCCTAGCCTGCCAGCCGGCGTGCATTACCGCCTGCCGGCCGCAGGGCTGGACGATCAGCGTCGGGGCCCACTTGAGCATGGTGTCGGTCGCATCGCTGAGACGCACCCGCGGCGACCAGACCCGGTAGGGCGGCCGGCTCCACTCATGGTAGATCGTGCCGGTATTGAACACCCGCTCGACATAGATGAGGTGGGCGATGCCGCGCGGTCCCACGGCAAGCTGGCCGGTCGCCCACGCCGGATATGCGCTGCTCCTGTCGCCGTTCCAGACCCGGAGATCAGCGAAGCTGCCGTCGTCGGTCGAGGCCGCGATGACCGCCTTGCGGGTGAACTGATTGCTCTCGATCCAATACTCGTCTTGCATATAATTGACCAAGAGATGCCCGGATTGATCGGAGATGAATGAACTGACCGAACATTCAGAGGTCCATGCTAGCCACGGACATATTATGTTATATAGAGACCACGTTGATCCGCCATCTTTCGATCGATAGATAAGATATCTTGTGTTATAAGTGTGGGAATCGAACTCGGTAATGTACGTCAAGAGGTAGAGTTCTTGGTCGGTGACCGGCGAAACGACAAATGTGTTTATTCCGTCACACCCCAGATCCCAGCACCCCTCGCGGTCCAGGACCTCGACCGGCGGGGACCAGGTCATGCCGTCATCTGTCGTCGACGTGACGATGTTGCCGTAGGCCGCATAGAGGATCTGGCCGTCGGCGGCGTAGCGGAGCAACGGACCCCCGGCGAGCGGGCGGGGCGATGTCGGCATCGACCGCGCCGGCGACCACGTCCGGCCGTTATCCTGGCTGACCCGCAGCCACTGGCTGCTGTCGTCGCCATATCCCAGTACCATGCGCGCCGGATGCGACGGATTGGCGACTAACTCGCCGACCGTGTCCCCCGTTGACGGGCTGATCACCACGTCCGGCCGGTCGCGGGGCAAGCGCTCCACCCAGGCAGGCGTGACGGTGGCATTGTCGGTCGCGGTGGCAGTGACTGCGGCCGCGGCGTCGTTGGCCGGTGTCGCTTCGACAGCGATCAGACAGGCCGCGAGCGCGATAATCAATGTCAGATGATTGCGCATCTTCCCCCCTCATTCGACCAATCATCCTAGCGCGGCACCACCAGCCAGGGCCCAGAATTGAAATATGACCAGAGTTGCAAAGTTAATGGTTGACGTGGTGGGGGCCTTCGCAACGGCAGGGCGGCGGATGGCGCCGGAGGTGGTTGTCCTGCCGCTCGAAAGCGAAGCGCCGGCGCGCGCGATCGCCCTCGTCTTTCGGCCGGCCTCGCAACGGCGAACGGACCTGGAGCTGCTGGCCGACATGCTGCGGCTGGAGCCGCCGCCAACCCCAGGTTGAGGCGCCGGCGGCGGCGCACGGGTGGCGTGGCGTTCGTTGACAATGATTGCGCCGTCTCTTTACAAGGAGACGCGGGGCAAAGGGGTGTCCTCCTTTGTCCCGGCGGCGTGGATGGGTGGCCGAGCGGTCGAAGGCACTCGCCTGCTAAGCGAGTATGGGTCAAAAGCTCATCGAGGGTTCGAATCCCTCCCCATCCGCCATATTTCTCATTGTTTTTCAATAAGTTATAAAGTACCCGCCGGGAATACGGGGCAAAAGTGCCTTTTGTGCTCGTTCTCAGGGGCTAAAGGGGTCCGGGCAGATTTGCGACCGAGCGCGACGGCCATCTTCTGCCGTTCACGGCCGTCATCGTGCCGCCGCATCCCTGGCCGCCGGTAGCCGAACCGGGTTCCGGGCTTTCTTGGTGTTCCCGAGGGTCGGTCAGAAGAAAAACACTTCCAAAAAACAAAGGTCGGTTTACGGTGGTAAGTAAACGCAGCCCTCCAATGGCCTTGGAGGTGTGTGGTGAAGCCGGTGTGCTCGGGTCAGCACCAAGGATTAGGCCGTTGCCCTGTAGGCAATGCCGTCAAAGGGTTGGTCTTCGGCAGACATCCGTACCGAACGTGCGGGCGGCGCGCAGCGCATATGGGCGGGCCGAAAAGGCTACTGCCCGACAACGGTAATTTGGAAAATAGAAGTGACGAGCGGGGCGCACCCGCCAAAGTTGACACAGCGTCGGGGAGGATCGCATGCAATTCGCCATCATTGCGCAGTTTGTCGTCCTGTTGGCTGCGATCTATTTGGGAAGTCGTACCGGCGGTGTGGGACTTGGATTGTGGGGCGGGGTTGGTGTCTTCGTCCTCACTTACGTTTTCGGCTTGCAGCCGACCAGTCCGCCGATCGACGTGATGCTGATCATCCTTGCCGTCGTCATGGCTTCGGCGGTGATGGAGGCAGCGGGCGGTATCGAATACCTGGTCGGCGTCGCCGGACGGATCATTCGCCGCAATCCCCAGCACGTTACGGTGGTGGCCCCCCTCGTCTGCTACGTCTTCACCCTCGGCGCCGGTACCGGCCACATTTTTTATCCCCTGCTGCCGATCATCTTCCAGGTCGCCTATGAGAATGGCATTCGGCCGGAGCGGCCGATGGCGGTATCGACCATCGCCTCGCAGCAGGCGATCACCGCCAGCCCGGTGTCGGCGGCAACGGCGGCGATGATCAGCCTGTTCGAGCCGCTCCACTACGCGCTGCCCAATATCCTCGTCATCGCCATTCCGGCCACGGTTGCCGGCGTGCTGGTGGCGGCCCTGGTGCAGACGCGGGTCGGTGTGCCGCTGGACCAGGATCCCGAATATCGACGGCGCCTCGAAGCCGGCGAAATCGAGCCGGCAGTCAAGGCGGCGGCGGTGGAGGCGGTGCTACCGCCGTCAGCCCGGTGGAGTGCCTTCATTTTCCTTGGCGGCGTCGCCCTGATCGTGCTGAGCGGTCTGTTTCCCGACCTTCGCCCACCGTTCCACTCGGATACCGAGACCATGAGCATGGCGCTGACGATCGAGATCGTCATGCTCAGCGTGGCCGCCGTTATGATGCTGCTGATGCGCGTGAAGCCGGATGCCGTGGTCAAAACGCAGACGTCGCGCGCCGGTTTGACCGCGGTGATCGGCATTTTCGGTCTCGCCTGGCTCGGCGACACCTTCATCGCCGGCAACAGCGACGTCATCATCGGAGGAATCGGTGAGTTGACGCGCGAGCATCCGTTCATTTTCGCTTTCGGCCTGTTCTTCGCCTCGGTTCTCCTGTTCAGTCAGGCGGCGACGACGCGGGCGCTGATGCCGCTCGGCATCAGCCTCGGACTCGCGCCGGGAATGCTGACCGCCTTCTGGCCGGCGGTGAACGGCTATTTCTTCCTGCCGACCTACGGTTCGCTGATCGCGGCGATCAACTTCGATCGCACCGGAACAACGCGGATCGGCCGCTACATTCTCAATCATTCATTCATGCTGCCTGGTTTGGTCTCGACGACGACGGCAATCGTCGTCGGCTCGCTCATCGCGCAGTTCGTGCGCTAAACAAGGAGGGACAGGGATGGACGTTCCAGAACCGGTTATCCAAGCGGCAGCCGTCGCCGCCGACGTCGGCGTCGATGACATCCGGGCCATCCTGAACGAAGGCGACCGAAAGGTTTATCGGGCGGGAGAATATCTGTTTCACGAATCCATGCCGCGCCGCTGGGTCGGGATCGTCGAAGACGGTGAGGTCGAGTTGCTTCGCGGCCTGCATGGGTCGGCAACCGTCATCGCCGTTCTCGGCAAGGGCGCGATGATCGGGGAGGGCGCACTGCTTTCCGAGTTACCGCACACGGCGAGCGCGGTGACGCGCAGCGGTGCGACGGTGTGGCAGGTAATGCGCGAGACCTGGGATAGTGTTCGCGAAAAGCAACCGGAGATTTTCTACCGCGTCGTCGCGCGCGCCTCGCAACGGGTGAACGAGCGCCTGCGGGCAGCGAGCGCCCATCTCGAGATGGAGGCGGGCGGAGCGATCGCCAGCGTCACCCGCCGGGAGCACGATCTGCTCGGATGGCGCGAGGTCCCGGACGGCGCCTACTACGGCATCCAGACGCTGCGCGCACTGGAGAACTTTCCCCTTTCGGGCATCCGCCTGGCGCAGTTTGCGCATTTCGTCAATGCGTTGGCCTACGTGAAGAAGGGGGCGGCGCTGGCAAACAGCGAGCTTGGCGTTCTCGACAACGACAAGGCGCAGGCGATCGCCTTCGCCTGCAACGAGATTCTCGCCGGCAAGCTGCACGATCAGTTCGTCGTTGATATGTTCCAGGGAGGTGCCGGCACCTCAACCAACATGAATGCCAACGAGGTCATCGCCAACCGCGCCCTCGAACTGCTCGGGCACCGCCGGGGTGCTTACGAGCATCTGCACCCCAATGACGCGGTCAACTGCTCCCAGTCGACCAACGATGCCTACCCGACGGCGATCAAGATCGGCCTCATCTTTTCGCTGAAGGACACGCTAGGGGCGATGCAGGGCCTGAAACAGTCTTTTGAAGCGAAGGCGAAGGAGTTCGCCGACGTGATCAAGATGGGCCGCACGGAGAACCAGGACGCCGTACCGATGACGCTCGGACAGGAGTTCTCCGCCTACGCGATCATGGTCGGCGATGCCATGCGCGCCTTGACCTACGGCGGCGAGGAACTGCACGAAATGAACATGGGCGCGACCGCCATCGGCACCGGGATCAATTCTCCCCCGGGCTATGCCGAACTGGTGACCCGCAAACTCGCAGAACTTACCGGCCTGCCCTTACACAACGCGTCCAACTTGGTCGAGGCTACGCAAGACAGCGGAGCCTTCGCCCAGATGTCGGGCAACATGAAGCGGGCAGCCGTGCAGATCTCGAAGATATGCAATGACCTGCGCTGGCTGTCTTCCGGGCCGCGCTGCGGTTTGTACGAGATCACCCTGCCGCCGATGCAGGCCGGCTCGTCGATCATGCCGGGAAAGGTAAATCCGGTTATTCCTGAGGTGGTCAATCAAATCTGCTATCAGATCATCGGCTATGATGTCTCCATTTCCATGGCGGCGGAGGCGAGCGAGCTGGAACTCAACATGGCCGAGCCGATCATGGCCTACAATCTGCTGCACGGGTTGATGCTGCTGAAGAACGCCTGCATCATTCTCGCCGCTCGCTGCATCGAGGGGATCAAGGCCAATCGCGACCGCTGTCGTGCCTATGTGGAGAACAGCATCGGGTTGGTCACGGCCCTGAACCCGGTGATCGGTTATGAAAAGTCGGTCGCCATCGCCAAGGAAGCTCTCGAAAGTGGCCGTAGCGTCTACGAGCTGGTCCTGGAGCGGGGACTGCTGTCGAAACAGGCGCTCGACGAAATCCTTGCACCGGACAAGATGACCCACCCTCGCCGCATCGACGCCACCTGACCGCAACATCGTCTTCTCACCGACAGCTCCTTTGTTTGTCGGTGAGAAGACGGCCCGCTATCTGTATCGCGTGGACGACGTCCGCGAGGGGGCGGTGCGCCAGCAAATCATCCGCCCGCCAAGGCGCAAAGCCGCCCTTGTGGCCGGCGGCGAGCTCCCCGACAGAGGTTGGCGAAACAGACCGGGGATAGCCCTCACCTGGGGATATCAGTCCCTCTTTTGTGGCAAATACACCGTCGCTCGCGCAGCGCTTGACGCCGGCGAAAATAGCGGCTTTACCTCCCTTCATAGTCCTCATTGAGGCCATGTTTAGCGTCGGGCGGCCAGGGATGGCTGGCTGTCGACGATCGCTAGCTCAAGTGGGGACCTGTGTCGCCTAGCGGCAATGGGTCGCTCGGGGGAGAGTGGACAAGAAGGGAGGATGGCTGTGATCAGGGCATCTTTGGCCGGATGGCGAAGAATTGGGGCGTGGGTTGCCGGTGCCGCGATCGGCATTCTGGCGGTCCCGGCGGTCGCCAATGCGGCCTGCGTCACCGCGGACGGCAATGGTACGTGGGATGTCTATTCCACCACGTTAACCGGCACGCCAAGTTGGAACCGGTGCTCGGGTTCGGTGACCAACGGTGACGTGACGGGGACCTGCGTCACCAGTACCAACGTCAACAACACGGTCCGCGGCACGTTGAAGGTCGCCGCCAATTGCCGGGTCACCGGTTCCCTGATTCATACGTTCCCGGGCAACGTCCGCTACACGGTGACGATCGCCCAGGCCACCCTCGGAGCGGCCGATGACATCATCATCGGCGTCGGCCGGAGCAGTACGGGGGATGCGGTCACCTTCGAGGGAATCCGCCGCTAGCGGCTATCCCGCTAACCGTCTGCTCTGGCGACCTCGTTTCCGGAGCGTGGAATAACTCCCGTGCTAACGGATGGGAGATCGCGGCAATTCTAGCGCTAATTTCTTTGCGTGCTCGCGGTCGGGGACGCCGCGGGCGCCGACCTTTTCGTCGTGCCGGGACGATCAATGGAGGGTATGCTTCGCCCAGGGAAGAGGGCCAGGGAAAAAGGGAAAAGCGCCATGGCGGACATGCATCTTCAGGATCCCGGGCTGCTGCGCGATAAGGCCTATGTGGACGGGCGCTGGATCGCCGCCGACGGCGGCCGCAGCTTTGCGGTGACCAATCCCGCCGACGGCGCCGAGTTGGTTCGGGTCCCGGACTTGGGCGTCGCCGAGGTGCGCCGGGCGATCGAGGCCGCCAACAAGGCCTACCCCGCCTGGCGGGCGAAGACGGCCAAGGAGCGGGCCGCCGTGCTCCGCCGCTGGTACGACCTGATCATCGAGAACCAGCAGGACCTGGCGGTGCTGATGACCTCGGAGCAGGGAAAGTCGCTGACCGAGAGCCGGGGCGAGGTGGTCTACGGCGCATCGTTCATCGAGTGGTTCGCCGAAGAGGCGAAGCGGGTCTACGGCGACATCATTCCGCAGAACGTGGCCGGCCGCCGGATCGTCGTCCTGAAGGAACCGATCGGCGTCACTGCGGCGATCACGCCCTGGAACTTCCCGATCGCGATGATCACCCGCAAGGTGGCGCCGGCGATCGCCGTCGGCTGCACGTCGGTGATCAAGCCGGCGAAGCTGACGCCGCTGTCGGCGCTGGCGCTGGCCGAACTGGCGCATCGGGCGGGCCTGCCCGCCGGCGTCCTCAATGTGCTGACCTCGTCCTCGGCGTCGGAGGTGGGCAAGGAAATCTGCACCAATCCCATTGTGCGCAAGGTCTCGGTCACCGGGTCCACCGAGATCGGCAAGCTGGTCATGCGTCTGTCGGCGGACACGCTGAAGAAGCTGTCGCTGGAGCTGGGCGGCAACGCACCGTTCATTGTCTTCGACGATGCCGATCTGGATGCGGCGGTCGTCGGCGCGATGGCATCCAAGTATCGTAACTCCGGTCAGACCTGCGTCTGCGCCAACCGCATCCTGGTTCAGGACCAGGTGCACGACGCCTTCGCCGAAAAGCTGGCCGCTGCGGTGCGCAAGCTGAAGGTGGGGCCGGGGCTGGAGGCCGGCGTCGAGCAGGGGCCGCTGATCAACGAGGCCGCGGTGGAGAAATGCGAGGAGCACATCGCCGATGCCCTCGCCAAGGGCGCGCGCCTGATCGTCGGCGGCGAGCGACACGCGCTGGGCGGTACGTTCTTCCAGCCGACGGTGCTGGCCGACGCCAACCCGCAGATGAAGATCGCCCGCGAGGAAGTGTTCGGGCCGGTGGCCCCCCTGTTCCGCTTCCAGACGGAAGAACAGGCGGTGGCCATGGCCAACGATACCGAGTACGGCCTCGCCTCCTACTTCTATTCCCGCGACATCGGCCGCGTCTGGCGGGTGGCGGAGGCGCTGGAGTACGGCATGGTCGGCGTCAACGAAGGCATCATCTCGACCGAGGTGGCCCCGTTCGGCGGCGTCAAGGAATCCGGCATCGGTCGCGAAGGCTCCCGGTACGGCATCGAGGAATATTGCGAGATCAAGTACGTCTGCATGGGCGGGATCTGACCCGTCCATACAGACGACGGCATCAGGACCACCCGATCAGGAGGACAGAGCGCCGGTCAGCGTCCGGGTGTTGTAGCGGAACATCTGCAGGTAGGTGGCGGCGGGTCCGTCCGGCTTTGACAGGGCATCCGAATAGAGGGTGCCGCCGATGGCCGCACCGGTCTCCTTGCGGATCTGCTCGATGAGACGCGGGTCGGTGATGTTCTCCATGAACACGGCCGGGATCTTCTCGGCGCGAATCTGCTTGATCAGCGCGGCCACCTCCTTGGCGGAAGCTTCCGATTCCGTGCTCATTCCCTCCGGGGAAAGGAACTCGAGCCCATAGGCCTGAGCAAAATAGCCGAATGCGTCGTGGGAGGTGACGACGCTCCGCCGGTCGGCCGGCAGCTTGGCGATCGCGCCGCGCACCTCCTGATCGAGCGCGGTGATCTCGGCAAGGTAGCGCTCGGCGTTGGCGCGATAGGTCGCGGCACCGGCTGGATCGGCGGCGGTCAGCCCTTCGGCGATGTTACGGACGTAGACTTCGCCGTTCTTCAGGCTCTGCCAAGCGTGCGGGTCGATATCCCCGTAGTCGTGGCCCTTCTCCGTCTTGCCGTGGGCGTCGTGACCGTGCTCGTGGCCGTCTTCTTCCGCCATCGTCAAGGGCTTGATTCCCTTGCTGGCGACGACGACGGGCCCCTTGAAGGATGCCGACTTGATCAGGCGATCCATCCATCCCTCGAAACCGAGGCCGTTGACGAATACGATCCGCGCCGCCGCCACCGCCTTGGCGTCGGCCGGTGTCGGCTGGTAGACGTGGCCATCACCGTCGGGTCCGACGAGGGTGATCACCTCTACCCGATCACCGCCGACCTCGCGCACCATGTCGCCGAGGATGCTGAAGCTGGCGACGGCCTTCACAGGGCTGTCAGCGACCGACGGCGAGGCCCCCATCCCGCCCAAGGCGGCAATGAGAACAATTTGCAAGAGAGAACGTCGTGAAAACATCGTTCCTTCTCCGTAGGTCTGGTGCTCAGGCTTCCAGGTGGCGACGCGGGAGCCGGGCCGCCAGGATTCCCACCGGTCCGGCCAGCACCGAGCCGACGTAGGCCACGCCTGCCGTCAGGACGATCGCCGGCCCGGACGGCAGGCTGAAGTGATACGACAGCAGCAGGCCGGTGACGCTCGATGCGAAGGCAATGGTCATGGCGACCGCAATCATCCCGGAGACCTCCCGGGCCCAAAAGCGGGCGGCGGCGGCCGGCAGGATCATCAGGCCGACCGCCATCAGCGTCCCCAGCGCCTGAAAGCCGGCGACCAGATTGAGGACGACGAGGAAGAGAAAGGTCAGGTGCACAGGTGAGCTCAGGCGGCTGACCGAGCGCAGGAACGAGGCGTCGACGCATTCCAGCACCAGCGCCCGATAGATGAAGGCGAAGGTGAACAAGGTGAGCGAGGCGACGCCGGCGGTCAGCACGATGGCGGGGCCATCGAGGGCGAGGACGGTGCCGAAAAGCACGTGCAGCAGATCGACGCTGGTGCCGCGAACGGAGACGATGAGGACGCCGGAGGCGAGCGAGATCAGGTAGAAGGCGGCGAGGCTCGCATCCTCCTTCAGCACGGTGGTCCGGGCGACGACCCCGGCCAGCAGCGCCACGATCAATCCGGCGACGAGGCTGCCGGCGGTCATTGCCGGCAAAGACAGGCCGGCGACGAGAAAGCCGATGGCAGCCCCCGGCAGCAGGGCGTGCGCCATCACATCGCCGGTGAGGCTCATCCGCCGCAGCAGCAAGAATACCCCCACCGGCGCCGATCCCAGGGACAGCGCCAGGCAGCCGGCGAGCGCCCGGCGCATGAACCCATAGTCAAGGAACGGCGAGACGACGAGATCGATGATCATGACCGTTCCTCCGCCTCACGGGCACACAGGGCCGCGTTCTCGTCCCAGGCCTCACACAGATGGCGTGCCCGCGCCAGGTTGTCGGGGGTGAGAACGTCGGCCGTCGGTCCCCAGGCGACCGGCTCTCGGGCAAGCAAGAGCGAGGTCGGAAAATGCCGGTGCACCTGGTCGAGATCGTGCAGCACGGCGAGGATGGTTCGCCGCTCGCCATGCCAGCGCCGGACCAGCGCCAGCAGATCGGCGACGGTCCGGCTGTCGATGGCGGTGAAGGGCTCGTCGAGCAGGATCAGCGGGGCGTCCTGCAACAGCAGCCGGGCGAACAGCAACCGCTGCATCTGGCCGCCGGACAGGGAGCCGATGGGCCGCCGCTCAAAGCCTTCGAGACCGATCGTCCTCAGCGCCGCCACCACCTTCTGCCGCTGCTGGGACTGCAGGGCGCGCAAGGCGCCCACTTGGCGCCACAACCCCATGGCGACGAAATCCATGGCTGCGATCGGGAAGGAGCGGTCGATCTCGCTTTGCTGCGGCAGATAGGCGATATGGCGGCGGGGGACGCCGACCAGGGAAACTCCTCCGCTTTGCGGTCTCAGTCCGCCGATGATGCCCTTTAGCAATGTGGACTTACCGGCGCCGTTGGGGCCGACGACGGCGAGCAAGTCGCCGCGCGGCACTGCGCCGCGCAAATGGTGCACGGCCGGATGGCGGTCGTAGCCCAGCGTCAGGTCATCGAAGCGGATGATCGGCGCGACGGTCGTCACCACAGCAGGCTCCAGGCGACCACCAGCCACAGCAGTGCCGTCAGCGTAACGGCAATCGCCAGGCGCATTGGCAGTCCCGTCAGCATGGGCGAAAAGCGGGACCGGAACAAGCCGCTCATCGGTGCACGAAAGGGGGCACCCGAGGGTGCATCCCGACTCGGGGTGCCGCGGACGCGCCCGCCTCGGCCTCGCAGGGGTGTGCGGGATGCATGGCGATCACTCCGGCGCAACCGGGGCTGACGTGAGATCCTCGGCGACGCTCGGTCCGTGGTTGATCGACACCACCGCCCCCCTCGGGTCCTGTCGGGACCTAGAGCCAGCCCCGATGTTTGAAGTAAGTGAACGGCAGGATAGCGGACAACAGCATGAGGATGAGCGCCAGGGGATAGCCGAGATGCCACTTCAGCTCCGGCATCAGATCGAAGTTCATCCCGTAGATGCTGGCGACCAGCGTCGGCGGCAGGAAGACGACGGCAATCACCGAGAAGATCTTGATGATGTTGTTCTGCTGGATGTTGATCATGCCCAGGGTGGCGTCCAGCAGAAGCTGCAATTTCTCCGACTGGCGCTCGACGTAGCCGATGAGGGCAACGATGTCTCGCTGCACGTCCTTCAGCCGGCCGCGGGCTTCCTTGTTCCCGCCCAACCGCAGATTGGCATCGAAGAAGGTCAGCATGCGCAGCAGGCTGACCAGACTTTCGTCCACCTTGGAGCAGCGGACGGCACTGATGCCGATGGTGTTGAGTTCGTGGGAATAGTCCCGGGTGGCGGCCGTCCCCACCGGGGCGAAGATCACCTTCGACAGGGTGCCAACGTTCTGATCCACCGTCTCCAGCGTATCGGCGGCGCGATCGACGATGGCATCGAGCAACTCGACCAGCGTCATTTCCGATGAGGTGCAGAATTCGGGATGGCCGGTGATGCGGGCGCGGAAGGTCTTGAACGGCATCGGCGAGCAATAGCGGATCGTCGTCACGAAACCGTTGGCGAGGACGAAGGTGATCGCCCGCGTTTCCGGATGGGGGCTTTCGGTCTGGTTGAGGACGCTCGCGGTCATGAACACGGCAAGACCATCCCGATAGAGACGGCTCGACGGCTCGATCTCCCGCATCTCTTCGGGAGTCGGCACGTCGATGCCGGCCATCGACCTGACCGCTTCCGTTTCGGCCGCGGACGGTTCAAGAAGGTCGATCCAGAACACCCCCGACGGCTGGGGTTGCCCCGGGGTGAAGGCCTCCTCGACAATGCGGCCGCCGCGCCGACAGAAGAGGGTGAGCATTGCTACTTTGAGTCCCCTATCGCCCTTGATGGCACAGCCGCCCGTGCCGCCTTGACGGCGGCGGGCATCCGCCCATTTCGTCCTCGCCGCACATCCTTCGGCCCGCAATGTTGACGAAACGGTGCGGGCGGTGCCTCACGCCCTGCCGGTCGGTTACCATATCACCCGCGCCGGCGCAAATGGCGGCCGGATGGATCGGCGGCGGGTACGCGCACAACGCGACGGTGAGGGAACGAAGTGCGACGGCATGGAAACCAGATGGCAACGCCGGCCCGGCCACGTGTCGTCGTCTTTGACATCGGCGGCGTGCTGATCGACTGGGATCCGCGCCATCTCTACCGCAAGCTCATCGCCGACGCGGCGGCGATGGAGGACTTTCTCGAGCGAGTCTGCACCCCGGCGTGGAATTTGGCGCTCGATCGGGGACGGCCTTTTGCTCTCGGCGTCGACGAACTGCAGCGACAGTATCCGCATCTGGGGTCGCTGATCGCCGCCTACGATCAGCGCTGGGATGAGATGGTGGCCGGTATTCATGGCGAAACCGTCGACTTGCTGCGGGCGCTGGCGGCGGCGGGCGTCCCGCTTTATGCGATCACCAATTTCTCGGTCGAAAAGTTCGCGTTAGTCGTGGCGCGATACGATTTCTTCCAGTTGTTCAAGGGGATCGTCGTGTCCGGCGCGCTCGGTGTCGTCAAGCCGGACCCGGCGATCTTCCGTGCATTCGTCGAAACCTACCGGCTCACCGCCGGTGATTGCCTGTTCATCGACGACTCGCCGCAGAATGTGGCGGGCGCCCGAGCGTTCGGCATGGCGGCGGTGCATTATACCTCGGCCGCCGACTTGGCGCGGCAACTGGCGGCTTATGGCTTCCCGGCGATGCCGGTTGTCACACGCCGTTGAAGCGGAGGCGTCGTCTTGCTACGTGAAGAGCAGCCCTCTCCATCCGCTGCCGCCATCGTCGGCCGGGCGGGGGGAAACGACCGGCGGCGGTACGGTGGCAAATCCGGCGCAGGGTCCGACTGCAGGAGTAGCCTATGTCAGGCGCACCGCCGGTGCCGCAAAGCCAATCACGGCCGATGCTTTGCCGCGTCGTTGGGCTCGACGAGGCCACCCGCGAAATCCGGATCGTCCGGCTGGAGATTGTTGCGGAAGAACCATTCCACTTCGCCGCCGGCCAGTACGCCCGGGTCACCTTTGGCCAGCAGCGGCCGCGCGACTACTCGATGGCGAACCGGCCGGGCGAGCCGTTCCTCGAATTCCACGTGCGCCGCTCCAGCACCGCAGGGACCAGCGCCTACGTGGCGCGCGATCTCCGCATCGGCGACGGGGTATGGGTCGAGGGCCCCTTCGGCAGTTCCTGGCTGCGCCAGGATCACCCGGGTCCCATCCTGGCGGTCGCCGGCGGGTCCGGTCTCGCCCCCATCAAGTCGATCGTCGAGACGGCAATCGGCAGCGGGCTGCGTGAGCCGATTCATCTCTATTTCGGGGCCCGCAACGAGGGCGATATCTATCTGGAAAGCCATTTTCTCCGCTTGGCCGCTGATTGCCCGGGATTGCGTTTCGTCCCCGTACTTTCGGAGCCGGTAGGGCCGACATCGCGTCGCATCGGGACCGTCGTCGACGCCGTCGCCGCCGATTTCGCAAGCTTCGCCGGGGTTAAGGCATACCTGGCGGGACCGCCGGCGATGGTCGAGGCGGCGGTGCATCTGTTGCGGACCAATGGCGTCGCCGCCGCCGATATTCACGCCGATCCCTTCTATGCGATGGGCGAGGGGCCCCCGTCGGTGGTCCCGCCGGTGCCGCCACTTCCATCGGACGTTTCCGGCTGATGTCGCGGTTGCGGGGGAAGCGCTCCCGTCGAGCGGAGAGCCAATGACCACGCCGGTGCAGGTCAATGTCGAACTGGCGTTGGCGAGGGCAAGCCTCGCCGCCAAATCGGACCGCCTGTGGTCGGTGCTGGAAGCAGCCCAATACGCCAGTCTGATCCTTCAGGACCCGGAAGCGGGCGATCCGGGAGCGGATGTCGATGCTTTCGTCAAAGCGTTCTCTGCCTTGGTCGAAACCTGGGAGGAGGCGGAGCTGCGCAACAAGCAGCCGCTGATCGCGGCGGTACTAGCCCGCACCGACGCCCTTGCCGATGCGGGAGTGTTCGTCCACTGGGGGGTGACCGAGCGCCGTTTCGCCGATGTGCAAACCCACACCGCGCTGCTGCCGCTTGCCGTCGTCTGGCTAGACCGCTCCGACGCGCCGCTGATGACCATCGAACTGCCGGAAAACCTGCCGATGGACCAGGACGGGGAGGGCTAGCGCCCGCGCGTAGCCGGCTCCCGTCGTCAGTCCGGCTCGCTGTAGGGGTCGCTCGCTGACGCCAGGATCTCACAGAGCTTGGCGACGCTGAGGCTTATCGGCCGCATCTTTTCCGCGCCCACCTCCCCGCCGCGGGCGACACGATTGACCGCCTCGATCAGGTCCGACTCGCCGGCCCCGGTGCGGACGATCTCGGCGATACAGTGATCGTCGAGCCGATTCTTGCCGACCAGATGTTGCACCCGCTCGCGCGTCAGTCTCGGCACGTCCGTCCTCCCTTGCCCGTCGATGGCAGGCACCGCCGACGACAGTCTGACCGACAATTCTCGGCCGACGGTCCTGCCGTCGCCTGGCACCATCGCCGCGTCGGCACAAGCGTCCCTGCCGCATTACGGCAGATCGCCTGCAGGCAACTAACGGGCGCGCGGCTTGGTTCCCGGCACCGACCGTGTTGGCGCATCCACGCGGGGAGCGCGACGTGCGGCCTGCGGCGCCGGCTGAGCCGGAGCAGGCGCCTCGGCTCGGGTCGGTCTGTCCACCGGCAGAGTCTCGCGGGGGTCCGTCGTCAGCGCGGTCGGCGGCAGAAACGGCCGCCAGGCGGCGGCGACGATTTCGGACCACATTCTGACCGGCGTGCCCCAGGCCAATGCGGCGGTCGTCCACCAGGACGTCATCAATTCCTGGTAGGGAGCCGTCATTGCCTGCTCCGTCACCCCAGGTTGCTCGAAAGAGATCGCCTCGCCCGGCGCCGCACTGGGCTGATCGAGGCCCTTGTCCGCCCCTCCCGTCGTCACATCTGTCGTCGCCTTGGACTTTGCCATGCTTGCTCCCCTTGCGTGTGTCGAAGACTTCCCGGGGCATTTGCCCCGCTCCGTTACGCCTCATATAGCAAGCTTCATGTGCTGTCGGAATGGGATCGCCGGCTGGCCGAAAAAGACTGGCCACTGACAACGTCTATTTTTTGGTGATAGGGCCCTGAAAATTGAATGATGGGTGGCTTCGAAAGATGGTATTAATGAAAGTTCGAGGCGAGGTGGTGCATGGGCGGTTCAAATAAGGATCTGGTGCTGGTGAATGCGGCGCTCGGGCGGCAGTGGGTGAGGCTGACGGTCGATGCGATCGAGTGGTATGCGGCTCTTATCGATCCGCGACCGGATCTGGCGGTACCGGCACGTCAGGTAAAGATCCCCTACATCTGGTGGTGGTGAACGCCGAACCGGCGAGTTCCGGCGGCGTGCGATTTTGGCCGCATCCTTGCTAGTTGATGCGGTGGCCGGTGGGGCCGCCCCTGACCTGTGGCGAACTTTCCTTAGCTAAAGGCGACGAGTCCGTTTGCCGGTGGTTAGCGGGTGGCAAACGCAAGCGACGCGCAAGGCAAGCCGGCCGCAGAGGACCAGATGTCATTTCCGATCGGGCAAACCCGTGACCTTGACCAATGGCGACGCGCTTCAGTGCGCGCGGTTTTGGTCGCCAAGCGAATCGATCTCCGCTCTCTCTATCGAACCGACAGCCTGGCCGCGTCACCACTGGCCCTGTCGGCCGGATCGGAGGGCATCGCCGTTCTCTTCAGGTACGGTGTCACCGTGATGTTTCACATGGATGCGGTCGAACAGGCAGCATTCCTGCGATCCCTAATTGCCGTCTGTGACAAGCCGCTCGATGACCAGGAGAGCGAGGAAGCGGAACTCGTCGTCGATAAGACCGCTGACGAGCGAGTGGGGGCGACGGACGTCATTCATCTTCGTGCCCTGTCGATGGAGCGTCTGCTGCTGGTCGCCGATGTGCTGGCGAAATCGGTGGTGCTCGCCTTCGACGAGCGCCGCGCCGGCCGCGTCTTCGATCGCATCGAGCCGGTGGCGGAGCGCCTACGGTCCTCCGGCGGTCGCCGCCTGTCCGCGCGGGAGCTTCTCGAGCACATCGGCGACGTCTTGATGACCCAGCACCGGATGGTCGGACGGGTCGAGGTCACCGAGAAGCCGGAGCTGCTGTGGGATCGGCCCGAGCTCGAGCGCCTGTACCAGCGGCTGCACGAAGAGTACGAACTCCCCGAGCGGGACCGGGCGCTGACCCGCAAACTCGACCTCATCTCGGAGACGGCGACGACCGCCCTCGGGTTGCTGCAAGCGCGACGCAGTCATCGGGTCGAATGGTATATTGTCATCCTGATCGTCATCGAGATCGTGCTCTCCCTCTACGAGATGGCACGGACCCACGCCTGAAGGGAAGTCTGTGGGGGCGCCGGGAGAGGATCCTGAGGCGGAAGATTGCCCCAGGGGGGCTAATCGCTTGCAGGTACGTCGATTTTTTTCACGCAGTGATGGCATCCAACCCGATCCGGGTGCTATGCTTTCGCCCTGGACGAGCGAAACGGAGGGTCCATCCGGCCGCTAACCGGCGGTAAGGACCCGGGACCGAAACGATAGGAGGATCGATGAAACGACTCGCATTCGCGGCGATGGTCGCCATGCTCGGCGTCAGCGGCGCCGCTTCGCCGGTGTTCGCCGGCGCTACCCTCGACGCGGTGAAGGCCCGTGGATCGCTCGTCTGCGGCGTTCATACCGGGCTGTACGGGTTCAGCGCGCCTGACGACAAGGGGACGTGGCGCGGGATCGACGTCGACATGTGCCGGGCCGTCGCCGCCGCCGTGTTCGGGGACGCGACCAAGATAAAGTACGTACCGCTGAGTGCCCAGGCGCGGCTGACGGCGCTGCAGTCCGGCGAAATCGACATGCTGTCGCGCAACACCACCTGGACGCTGACCCGGGCCACTGCCAACGGACTGAACTTCGCGCCGGTCAACTACTATGACGGCCAGGGCTTCCTCGTTGCCAAGAAGCTGGGCGTCAGCAGCGCCAAGGAACTGGGCGGCGCCACCGTCTGTGTGCAGACGGGAACGACCACCGAGCTGAACCTCGCCGATTATTTCCGCGCCAACAAGATGGAGCTGAAGCCGGTCACCATCGAGAAGTACGAGGAAGTGACCGCCGCCTTCGTCTCCGGACGCTGCGACGCGATGACCTCCGATGCCTCGCAGCTCGCCGCCATTCGCGCCAACGACGTTCCCAACCCGGACGACTACGTGCTGCTGCCGGAGCTGATCTCGAAGGAGCCGCTGGCGCCCGCCGTCCGTCAGGGTGACGACCAGTGGTACGACGTGGTGTCCTGGTCCATCTACACCATGCTCGAGGCGGAGGAGCGGGGCATTACCTCGGCCAACGTCGACGAGATGCTGAAGAGCGCCGATCCCAACGTCAAACGCATCCTCGGCGTCACGCCCGGCTTCGGCCAGGCGCTCGGCGTCGACGAAAAGTGGGCCTACAACATCATCAAGCAGGTGGGCAACTACGGAGAAAGTTTTGATCGCAACGTCGGCATGGGCTCGAAGCTGAAGCTGCCGCGCGGACTGAATGCCCAATGGACCAACGGCGGACTGCAGTACTCACCGCCTTTCCGTTAAGAAAAACGCTGCCGCTCCGGTCTCGGTGACATGCCGGCGGCCGGAGCGGCGGTCCCGGGCAGCACCAGCGGTCCCGCCGACATGACATCACCGGACCACACACCGCCGGGCGACGGGCCCTCTTCTGTACCGGCCACGCGGGTCGCCTGGTGGAACGACCGGCGCATCCGCGCCATCCTCTATCAGGTGGCGGTGATCGGCGGCGTCGCCGCAGTGATCGCCTATCTCGTCTCCAACACCCTCGCCAACCTGGAAGCCCGCCAGATCGCCACCGGCTTCGGCTTCCTCGGCCGGGAAGCGGGCTTCGGCATCAGTGAGACCCCCCTCGACTACAGCCCGGCCGACACCTATTTCCGGGCGCTCACCGTCGGCCTCGTCAATACGCTGCTCGTCTCGGTGATCGGCATCGTTCTCGCCACCCTGATCGGCATCGTCGCCGGCGTGGCGCGTCTCTCGCGCAACTGGATCGTCGCCCGCCTTGCCGGCGTCTATGTGGAGGGGCTGCGCAACATCCCGGTGCTGCTGCAGCTTTTCTTCTGGTATTCGCTAATCACCGAGGGATTGCCGGGGCCACGGCAGGCGCTGAACCCGCTGCCGGGGGTCTTCCTCTCCGCCCGCGGCCTGAAGCTGCCGGCGCCGGTCTGGAATTCCACCTACCTGTGGATGGGGGCGGCGATGGTGATCGGCCTCGTCGGCGCCTGGGCGATCGCTCGTTGGGCGCGCCGGCGACAGGAACGCACGGGACAGCTATTCCCCACCATCCGTAGCGGCCTCGCCCTCGTCATTGGCCTGCCGCTCGTCGTCTGGCTGCTGGGCGGCGCGCCGATGACGATGGAGGTGCCGAAACTCACCGGCTTCAATTTCTCCGGCGGCGTCACCATCACGCCCGAGTTCACCGCCTTGCTGGTCGGCCTCGTGCTCTACACCGGCAGCTTCATCGCCGAGATCGTTCGCGGCGGCATCCTCGCCGTGCCGCACGGGCAGACGGAGGCGGGCCTGGCCATCGGCCTCAGCCGCGGCCAGGTGCTGCGGCTGATCACCCTGCCGCAGGCGCTGCGGGTGATCATTCCGCCGCTGACCAGCCAGTACCTCAACCTGACCAAAAACTCCTCGCTGGCGGTTGCCATCGGCTTTCCCGATCTGGTTAGCGTGGCCAACACGACGATCAACCAGACGGGGCAGGCGGTCGAAGGCGTCGCCATCATCATGGCCGTTTATCTGACCGTCAGCCTGTCCATCTCCGGCTTCATGAACTGGTATAATCGACGGGTTGCCGTCCGAGGTGCCCGTTGACCGGCGACCGCAACGCCCCGGATGCCGACCGGCGTCCCCATGACCAAAATGACCCCCGGTTCCAGGAACAGCCGGACGACATCTTTGCCCGCGAGGAAGAGCCCGTCGAACCACGCCACTACCCGGACCGGCCGCCGTCCGGCGAAGGGTTGGCGACCATTCTCTCCCGCTGGGCGAGGGAGAACCTGTTTTCCAGCCCGTGGAATACGGTCCTCACCCTCGTCTCGCTCTGGCTCCTGTGGCTGGCGATCCCGCCGCTGATCTCCTGGGGGTTTCTCGATGCGGTGTGGACCGGTGGCAGTCCCGAGATGTGCCGTGCCGCCGAGGGCGCCTGCTGGGCGATGATCGGCGAGAAGCACCGGTTCATCTTGTTCGGTCTCTATCCCTTCAATGAGCACTGGCGGCCGCTGCTGGCGGTCGCCTTGTTCATCGGGATCATCGCCGTCAGTTGCTATCCGCCGTTCTGGCGGCCGTGGCTGCTGGGACTTTGGGTCCTCATCCTCGTTAGCTGCGCCGTGCTGATGTGGGGAGGCGTCCTCGGGCTGACCTTTGTTCCGACTGATCTCTGGGGCGGCCTGCCGCTGACCTTGATCCTCGCCGCCGTCGGCATGATCGGCTCGTTCCCGCTCGCCATCCTGCTCGCCCTCGGCCGCCGCTCGGAGATGCCGGCGATCCGCGCCGTCTGCGTCGGCTTCATCGAGTTCGTCCGCGGCGTGCCGCTGATCAGCGTCCTGTTCATGGCATCGGTGATGTTTCCCTTGTTCCTGCCGGAAGGGGTGACCATCAACAAGCTGCTGCGGGCGCTGGTGGGGATCACCTTGTTCACCGCCGCCTATCTGGCGGAAGCGGTGCGCGGCGGCTTGCAGGCGGTGCCCCGCGGTCAGTACGAGGCGGCAGACGCCCTCGGCCTCGGATTCTGGAAGAAAACCATGCTGATCATCCTGCCGCAGGCGCTGAAGATCGCCATTCCGCCGTTGGTCAACCAGTTCATCAGCATGTTCAAGGACACATCGCTGGTAATCATCATCGGTCTGTTCGACCTGCTGACGACGGCAAAGACGGCGATTGCCGACCCTCAGTGGCGGCAGTTCTACATCGAGAGCTACGCCTTCATTGCGCTTATCTACTGGGGATTCTGCTTCTTCATGTCGCGCTACAGCCTGTTCATTGAAAGCCGGCTGGCCGTCGGCCAGCGCCGGTTCTGAAGGGGAGGTCGTCGGTGCCCGCCAACATTGCCGATGCCGCCGTCCTGTCGCCCCCGCCGGGGCAGCCGATCATCCGCCTCGACCGGATGAACAAGTGGTATGGCGCCTTCCACGTTCTGAAGGACGTCTCACTCGACGTCGGCCGCGGCGAACGGGTCGTCGTCTGCGGCCCGTCGGGCTCCGGCAAATCGACGATGATCCGCTGCGTCAACGCGCTGGAGCGTCATCAGTCGGGGCATCTGATCGTCAACGGCACCGAACTCACCAATGACATCCGCACCGTCGAAACCGTCCGCCGCCAAGTGGGAATGGTGTTTCAGCAGTTCAACCTGTTCCCGCATCTGACCGTGCTGGAGAACCTGACCCTGGGACCGGTGTGGGTGAAGAAGACGCCGAAGAAGGAGGCGACGGCGGTGGCGATGGAATATCTCGCCCGCGTCCGCATCCCCGAGCAGGCGCACAAGTATCCCGGCCAGCTCTCCGGCGGCCAGCAGCAGCGGGTCGCCATCGCCCGCGCCCTGTGCATGAAGCCGGAGATCATGCTGTTCGACGAGCCTACCTCCGCCCTCGACCCGGAGATGATCAAGGAAGTGCTCGACGTCATGGTGGAACTGGCGCGGGCCGGGATGACCATGATCTGCGTCACCCACGAGATGGGCTTCGCCAAGACGGTGGCCAATACCGTCGTCTTCATGGACGAGGGCCTCATCGTCGAGCGGGCTCCCCCGGAAGAATTCTTCTCGGCGCCGAAATCGGATCGCACCCGCAAGTTTCTCAGCCAAATACTCAAGCACTGATGCTGCTGCCCGCCGCGAGGCGGCGGCGGCGTTTTCTGCGATTTTTTGTATTCCACAGCCCCAGAATGGGGATATTCTGCGCCCTGCATCGCGGTGTCAGATCGGCCCCGGGACGGGTGCTCATGAATAAGAAATATCTCCGCCAGCACTGCCGGCTGGCGACCGGCGATCTCGACCAAGCGCGCGAACACGTCAGTCGGCTGTGGGAACGGCACGAGTCCTATTTGCTGAGCGGTCGCAAGTACGGGCTGCGGTGGCATCAAGCGGAGTTGGATCAGACAAGTCTCGCCTACGCGGAGACACCGTCGCGGTTGAAGGTGATCTGCGGACCGGTTGGCGATTGCTACCGGATTTCATTGCATGAGACCGGGGCCGTTCACCACGTGATCAACGGACGGGAGGTGAGCGCCACGCCGGAGCAGGCGGTTCTGCATGTTCCTGGCGAGGATTTGGCCCTGGAGACCGTTCCGTTTCGCAAGTTCATTCTCACCTTCACCCGCAGCAAGGTCGATGGAGCCCTCTATCGTCGGTTTGATCACGTGCCCAAGCTGGCCGAAACAAGTCTGGTCGTCCCGATGATTACGCCGCAAGTCGGCACCCTGCAGTCGTTGTGTCGGTGGACCGCCGACGAACTGGATCGACCGCAAAGCGGCTTGTGCACCTCTCCGCAGGCAGCGGCGAGCCTGGAGCGCACGCTGCTCGCCCTGTTTCTCGATGGCATCTCTGCCCTCTGTCCAGAGACGAGCCGGCGGGACTACATGGCGACGGCGCGGCTGGCGCACATCGAGGCCTGGATGGAAGCGCACTTCGCCGATCCCATCGGTGTCGAGGAGATGGCGGCGGTTGCCGGAGTCAGCGTACGAAGCGTGCAGGCGGCGTTCCGCCGAATCCGCGGCTGCTCGCCGATGGAAGCGTTGATCTGCCTTCGCTTGGATCGCGCTCATGAGTTGCTGAAAACAGCCGGACCCGATGTGCGGGTCACCGATGTCGCGACCGAGTGCGGGTTCTTCCATTTCGGTCGCTTCGCCCAGCAATACCGAAAGCGCTTCGGCGAACCCCCGTCGGCAACGCTGCTGCGGGCGGCCGGAGCGGGGCCAACCCTATCCTGATTCCGCAACGTATGCCGGCAACGCAGAGCGGATAGCGGCCTTTCGCGCTGCGGTGCATCATTTCACGTAGCGATCTCCATGCAGCATGTCTCGTTGTGTTGCGGAGTTCCGGCTCCAGGCAGTAGCCGGGAAGGACGGCATCCGAGAACAGTCAGAGACGGATACCGTAATACCGGGCCGCGCCTTTGGGGGGTTACTTTGGCGCGGCCCGGCTCCTGGACCGGTGTGCTCGGTTGTCCTCTAAGGGGGGGGGTGGGACAACCGCAGACCAGGCGGCGCTACAGTCCGCCCTTTCAACAGTGGAAGTCCAGCTAAAAAAACACATTACAGCCGCGCTTCTATGACGCGGCTATCGATGGAACTTGCCACTTCCTATTCCCGTCTGCCTTCGATCCGCGCCAACAATCGCTCCCGCAAAGGGGCAAGCACGCTGTCCTGATCGAGGCCGGCGAGGATCTCGCGGACGATGGCCTTGGCACCTCGCGGCCCCCAGCCACCGTCGCGGAAGTAGCGGTTGGCCGCCTGGCCGATGACGTAACAGGTCCACGATGCAGCCAATGCCTGCGGCACTGCAACAACGGCGTGACCGACGATGGGAACTGTCGTCTTCAGGGCGCCGGACAATAGATGGGTCGCCCATTCGACGGTGACGGCGATACCCCAGGCGCCAAGGATCTCGCGGATCAGCCGGTTGGCATTGGAGAGGGAGAAGCGCTGTGCGTATACTTCGCCCAGCTTCTGTACCATGACGCCATCGGACAAGGCACCGCCGGCGAGATCGGCGATCGGGAGCGGATTGAGGGCGACGGCACACGCCTTGATCCACATGAACCGGGTTATCAGCCGTTCCGCCTCCAGTTGCCGCGCTTCCACCTTCAGCTTGGAGATGCGCTCCGATACCTCGGCGGCGAACAGGTTGGCATTGAGCGCCACCACCGCCTTGCCCTCGCGGCTGAGGATTTCGAGGATGCGCGCCTGCAAATCCTCGATGATCGGTGCGCGCTTGACCTCCTCCTCGCGCTCGCGGCCGTCGGGCAGGGTCACTAGCCGGATCGAGGGCGTCGGATCGGCGGCGGCGAAGACGATGTCGGCGTCGCCGATCATCGGCGCGACGCGTCGACGAACGGAGCTCAGGGTTTCCTCCAGCTCTCGCCGCTTGAACAGGTCGATCTTGTTGAGGACGAGGACGATCGGCTTGTCCAGTTCGTGCAGCAGCTTCAGGGCGGCGAACTCCACGTCGTTGAGATCGCCGAAGGTGACGAACAGCACGATGTCCGAGTAGCGCACCGCCTTGTGGGCAAGGACCGCCCGGTCGAGCCCACCCACCTCATTGATCCCGGGGGTATCGACGACGACCAGCTTGCTGTCGCCGAGGCCGGCGAACTCCTTGAGGGCCGGGGTCCAATGATGGCGGGTCTGCTCCCGGGTCTTGCCGCCCTCGGCGGAGGTGACGAACACCCGGCTGCCGAGCAGCGCGTTCAGGAGTGAGCTTTTGCCGGAATTGATCTCACCGAAGGCGGCGATTTCGACCACGCCCTGTTCCAGCTTGCCGAGCATGGTGTCGATGTCGGCGAGGTCTTCGGCCACCGCCTCTCGCTCGCTCTCACGGAGTTCGTCCGAGCGGGCGAGGCGGCGCAGGGTGTCGAGGGTGTCACTGTAATGGCGGTCGGTGGGAGCGGACATGCAGGGCACCAGGCAGGGGCGGCAATTTTTCGGCCGCGGCGGTTCAGATTCAGGCGCGTAAGCGGAGGATGACGCGCTCGGCGATGGCGGCGACGTCGGCCGGCCGCGTGACCTCCGTTTCCACATCGTGACCTCCGGCGTCGCGGGCAACGCGCACCACCGGCAGCGGGTCGGCTGCGGCCTCTACGATATCATCGGCGGCGACCAGATGGGCAAGCCGCCGCACGACCGCTTGCCTCGTCTCGGCACGCGCCACCGCGTCGCGCTGGTCGGACTTGTTGAGAACGACGATGGGGGCCGCCCCTCGTTCGGCCAGGGCCTTCAGCGCGGCAAACTCGTAGTCTCGCAAATCCTGATCGACGACGAACAAGACGATGTGGGCGGCGAATGCCGGGGTCATCGCCTCCAGGTTGGTGGCGAAATCGTTGCCGAGTCCCGGGATCTCGATGATGTCATAGGGCGGCAGCCGAGGTTCCGCCGACAGAAGGGTGTCGAGGCCGGCGGCGACGCCGCTCTTGCCGCTGCGGCGGACGCCGACGAGGGCGATCCTGACCGGCTCTCCCGGGCCGCGCCGCCTGGTGCGCAGGGCGGCGTCGCGAGGGTCGCTCTCCAGGCCGTGCTTTTGGAACAGGTGGTCGAGGCGTGTTTCGGGAGCCTTGCGGGTGACCGCCGGTGACGGCCGCTTTTGCGGACGACGGGGGCCGCGAAGGATGCGCCAGACGGCGAAGGCGGCGAGGGCGGTGATGGCAAGGATGCCGACCCCGTAGGCAAGACGCAGATCCCCGCTCTCCAGGTCGTCCAGGGTCAGCAGCACCCGCGAAAGGATAACCACCGCGGCGACGCCGCCGACGACGGCGGCGATGAGGGAGAGGGTCTGGGCCAGTCTTTGCATCGGCAGCGGGGGCGGCTCTTCGGACGCGTAAGGGCGCGTCATCAGGGGTGGGATCGATGGCCGAGGGCGCAAATGGGGCGGACATCGCCCCTCGTTCGCTCTCCCAAGCTCCTGATATGGTACGGACCGAACCCCGGCGGCAAGCGTGAACGGGGAGAAATAAGCGGCGGCAAGACGTTGGCGGGGAGAAGGTGAAGGTTATGGCGGATTGGATCGAGACGACCGGCTACCTGGCAGCGGCCTTTGGGCTCGCCGCCTTCGCCATGAAAGGGATGCTACCCCTGCGGGCCCTGGCGGCGGGGATGAACATCGCCTACGCCCTCTATGGCTGGCTGGCCGGCGTGCCGTTCTTGTGGGTCGCCCATCTGGTCCAGTTGCTGCTGAACCTATTTCGCTTTCTCGAACTCTTGCGAACGCGAAGACTGGCGGCGCGGCTTCTCAGTGAAGACGATCTATCCATCGAGCCATTGCTGCCGTTCATGCTCAAGGTCAAGCGTTCGCGGGGGACGCGGCTGTTTGAGAAGGGCGAGCCGGCGGAGATCATGTACTATATCGCCCAGGGACGGGTGCGGATCGTCGAGATCGAGCGGCTGGTCACCGCCGGCGATCTGATCGGCGAGATCGCACTCTTCGCACCCGACCGACGACGGACGGCGACCGCCGTCTGCGACACCGACTGCGTGTTGTTCGCCCTGACCGGCAAGAAGGCCACCGAACTCTTCCTGGAGCACCCTGCATTCGGGTTGTTTCTCATCCGGCTAATCACCAGCCGGCTGATCGATACCTTCGGGGCGCCGGTGCCGCAGATGGGCGCTGCCGAGCGGGGTTGAAGAAGACGATTGCTCTAGTTACCCCGTTTGGGTAACTATCCCGGGTCGGTCGGGCGCGGAGATCGTCGCGTGAGCTAGCGCGTCGATTGGCGGTCGAGCATCCCGCCAGGGAGGACCAGCTTTCGGGAAGGCGACGATCTCCGGCCCGGCCGATGCGTATAGGATAAGCCGCGTATCTCTGTGGGACCAGTGGGTGCGTCAGCAGATAATAGATCTACCCTAAAAGGGTGTTTTTGAGGCAGTGTTGAGAAACGCATGTGTCGTCGCTTGTGGCGAGCACCCGAGAATCAGTGAATCATGGGTCCCATACGAGGAAAGATAAGCGCCGCCGGCCGAACGCTGAGGCCGCGGTTCGGTCATGCCCTTCGCATCGTCGCCGGCCTAAGCCTTCTTGGCCTCGCCATCTACGTCAGCCTGCCCAACATCGTCGGGCTGGTCGGCAGCGAGGCGGTCGTGAACGGGCGTCTAATTACCGTCTACTCGCCGATCGAGGGCACGGTGACCATGGAACCACCGCCGGTGGGGCGTGAGCTTGCCGCCGGGGAAGTCGTTGCCATCATCGAGAACGGCCGCCAGGATCGTAGCTTTCTCAATGAGTTGCGGACCGAGCGGGCAACCCTCGCCGAGCGGATCGAAGCTCTCGATCGCCAGGACCGGGACCTGTTGGCGACGCGCCAAGACCTGCTCGACCGCAGCGCTAACTTCCGCACCGTCCGCGAGCAGCTCCTCGACCGGCAGATCGAAGAGGCGCAGGCGGGCGCTCGCGCGGCGGTAGCGCTGGCCGACGAACGCAGCGGCAACCTCAGCCGCCGCAATGAGTTGTTTGGCCAGGGCCATCTGAGCCAGGCCGCTCTGGACGAGGCCGCTGCTCAGTCGCGGACGGCCACCGAGCGTCTTAGCGAGGCACGGGCGGCGGTGAAGCGGCTGCAGACCGAACGGCAGGCGGCGAAAGCCGGTGTGTTCGTCGACTCCAGCCAGAACGACGTTCCCTATTCCAGCCAGCGCATCGACGAAATCGCGCTCCGGCGGCAGGACCTGCAGGCCCGCCGTCGCGAATACGAGATGCGGGTGGGCGAGATCGAAAACCAGATGCAGGTGGAAGAACAGCGCCTCGATCGGCAATCCAGGTCGGCGCAGGTTTCACCGTCGGACGCCGTCGTCTGGCAGCGATCGGTGGTACGGGGCAACGACGTGGTCATCGGCGCCGAACTCCTCCAGTTGCTCGACTGTCACGATGTGTTCCTGGAGGTCATGCTCGACCAGGCGCACTTCGATGCGGTGCGGCCGGGAAACCCGGCAACCGTGCGACTGATCGGCTCCTCGGGGAAGATCGAAGGCGTGGTGCGGACAATGCGCGGCAACGCCGTCTCCGCTCGGGATACGCACGCCGTCGCCCATCCCGGCGACAAGCGGGATGGCCAGTTTTCGGTCACCTTGATGGTGGACCGGGATGCGCTGCGCGCTGAAGCCGGTACCTTCTGCGGCGTTGGCCGGAGTGCGCGGGTCTGGTTCGAAACCCCGTTCGAGCGGGGGCTGGATCGGCTGGTGTCGCTGGTCACGGGTGAACGGTGAGCGACGACTATCTGAACCTGCTGCCGGCGTTGGTCACCGCCGCGCTCTATTGCGCGGTCACGCCCTATCTCCATCGAGAGGAAAACGGTGCACGCACGTTCGTCTCCGCTTTCACCGGCTTTCTCGGCATTCGCTATATCGTCTGGCGGCTGCTCGTCACCGTGCTTCCGGCAACCGGCACCCCGTTACAGATCGGCTGGATCTGGTTCTGCTATGGCATCGAACTCGCTGCCATCATCGAGATGCTTGTGTTCCTTCTCATTCTTTCCCGATGGGACGACCGTCGGCCGGAGGCGGACGCGTACGAAGCGGCGCTGGCGCAGCGGGCTCCCGCGCAATGGCCGTCGGTGGACGTCTTCGTTCCCACCTTGAACGAGGGCTTCGATGTTCTCGAGAAAACCATCGTCGGCCTGACCCAGATCGACTACCCGAACTTTCGCGCCTGGGTGCTGGACGACGGCCGCCGCCCCTGGCTCGCCGACTACTGTCGGCGCAAGGGGGTCGGCTATCTGACCCGCGACAACAATAAGGGCGCCAAGGCGGGCAACATCAATGCCGCGCTCGCGCGCACGTCGGGCGAACTGGTTGCGATCCTCGATGCGGATTTCGTGCCGTTCCGGCAGTTTCTGCGACGGACGGTCGGTTTTTTCGGTGATCCGAGCATCGGCATCGTCCAGACCCCGCAGCACTTCTACAATCGGGATCCGATCCAGAACAACCTCCTGCTGCAGACCGTCTGGCCGGATGAGCAGCGACTGTTCTTCGACGTCATGGCTCCCGGCCGCGACGCCTGGAATGCCGCTTTCTGCTGCGGGTCATCCAGCGTCATCCGCCGCACCGCCCTCGCCGAGATCGGCGGTGTGCCCACGACCTCGGTGACCGAGGATTTGTTGACGACGCTCGCCCTGTTGCGTCGGGGCTACGTCACCCGCTACCTCAACGAGCGGCTGAGCGCCGGGTTGGCACCGGAAACAACCCCCGCATTCTTCATCCAGCGGCAGCGGTGGGCGCGCGGCGCCATCCAGTCCCTCTACCTACCGGAAGGGCCGTTCGGTCGGGACCTTCCACTGCTGCAAAGACTTCTGTTCTTTCCCTTCAGCTGGGTGATCCAGTATCCGGTGCGCCTGATGGCGCTGATCGTGCCCATCGTTTATCTGGGCACCGGCTTGACGCCCATGTTTTTCACCGAGCTTGCCGACCTGATCGACTATCAGCTGCCGATGATGATGGCGTTCTGCCTTGGGCTGCGCTGGTTGGCTCCCCATCATTATGTCCCGATCCTGTCCACCGCCGCCGGCGTCTTTTCTACCTTCCGGTTACTGCCCTCGATCCTCATCAGCATCGTTCGCCCTTTCGAGGGACACTTCGGTGTCACCCCAAAGGGGAAGCTTGCGGCTGGAAAGGCGTTTGATCACCAAACCTTCGGCCTCGCCCTCGCAATGAGCCTGCTCACCGCTGGCGGACTGATCCTCAACACGGTGCCGGAATGGCAGCCGCTGGACACCTGGTCCTTCTTTCCGGTGGCGGCGGCGTGGAGCATCCTCAATCTGATCATCCTCGCGCTGGTGATGCTCATCTGTATCGAGGCGCCCCACAATCGGCGCGCCGAGCGTTTCACCATCGATGATCCGGCGGAGCTGCGGTTCGGCGATGGGCGGGTTCCCTGCCGCGTCGAGTGCCTGTCCCTGAGCGGGACGCGCCTTCGCTTGCCAACCCTCGGCGCCTTGCCGTTGGGTCGGGAAAGCCTCATCACCGTCAGCATGGCAAACGTGGGCGAGTTGCCCGGGCGCATCGTCGCCGTCGAGGGAGAGGCGGTGCGCATCGCCTTCCTGCCGCTCGGCAGCAGCGAGCGGGAAGGGCTGATCATCCGCCTGTTCACAGGTGCCTGCCACAACACGGTGGAGAGCGTGGCCATTCCGCGCTTGCTGCTGGCGCTGATCCGCCGCGCCTTCGGCGCACCGGCAGCAGGCCAGCCGCAAGGGACCGGTCGACCGCCCCGCGCTGGTGGGGAGGGTCAGTCGGTCAGCGTGTAATCGATCGTCGATACGACGCGAACGACCTTGTCCACCTGACTCTGCTCGCTCGCTCCCGGCACCTCGTCACGGGGCAGGATCTGGAACAGTCCCTGGTTGGCCCGACGGATGCCCTCGATCCGGCTCTGGGATTGGCGGGCGAATTCGACCGCGGCGGCACGGGCGCTGCGGGTCGCCTCCTCAATCATCGGCGGCTTGATTTCGTTGAGGCGGGTGAACAGATAGAGCGGCCCTTGAATCGCTCCCCCCTCCTGTCCGCCGAGAACGACGCCGGCGGCGACGAGATCGCCGAGGTGGCCGCTGCGTTCCAGCACCCTGTCGATCTGGAGGGTCCGCACCATCAACGTTTCCGCCACGATGAAACGGCTATCGATGGGCCCCGAGCGATAGGTTTGAGCGAGGAGATCGATCACCTGCACGTCCTGCACGGAAATGGCCTCGTCCTCTAGGCCACCCGCGGCCAGAAAGGCGCGGACCCGTTGCCCGTCGGCGGCGATCTTGCGCTGGACCTCCACCAGGTCGTTGCCGGTGGCGACGTAACGGAGCGGCCATAGCGCCAGATCGGCCTTGACCTCACGTTCGGCGACGCCCTTCACGCTCACGAACCGCTCACCCTGGCGGCCTTGCGCAAAGCCACGGCCGATCAACCAGCCGGCAATGACGAGCCCAACGGCGAGAATGGTGGCGGCCATTGCCACCGCCAGCGCTCTCCGCACCGCGACCGGCCCCGACGACGTCGATGATTGCATGGAGTCTTCCGTTTCAGCCGAACCAAGCCCCGTGGCTGCCGGCGACAGCTCCGGCGATGGTAATCAGGCCGAAGGCAAGCAGCAACCAATGCATGATGGCGATCCGCCGAAAGGTGCGGGCGGGCGCCGTCGCCGCCTGCTGGTGCAGCCATCGATGCAAGAAAAACGGGTCGATGATGAACAAGATCAACATGAAGATCGCCCATAAGGCGACCATCGCGTGCATCCACCAGTATCCCAGCTCCCGGAAGCGATCCCAGAGGTCGAGTTCCCAGGCCAGATAGAAGCCGCTGGCGCCGGTGACCAGCGTCGCCAGGCGGGCTTGCCAGGCAAACCGGCCCTCGATGGCCTCGAACAGGGCGAGCCCCTCTTTGACGGCCGGGCACCGCCTGGCGGCGGGGAGTACCGCCGTTGTCACCATTGCCACGCCGCCGATCCAGATGACGACGGCCAGCACGTGCAAGACGCGGGCGGTCAGGAGCGATTCCAAGCGACGGGTCCCATGCCTACGGGAAAGCGCGGCTGCACTTTGCGGTACCGGCTTCCCGCCGACAACGGGATTTATCGGCAGAATGACGACATACACGCACGAGGAGTGTGTTAAAAACAATAGCACGCATAGAGGGTTTTTATCTTGCCCAACCCCCAAAAGGGGTATACAGATATTTTTAGGCACGTTAAAGATGTATTAAGGCGACAAAAATGACCAAAAAACAGACCTTCTTCGCAGCATTAGTTGCAATGGTTGCAGTTGGCGCCCTGGCGCCGGTGGCGAAGGCGGTTCCGATCGAGCCGCGGTCCCTGACCTGGAACATCGTTTCCGATCAGGAAATGGCCAAGATCTGCAGTTCCCACAATGAACGCGCCAATTGCGAGGGGATGGCGGCGTGGGACAAGGAGTTCCGTACCTGTATCATCTGGACGCGCTCGCCCCGCAGCGGCGACGATATGGCGCGCTGGCAGGTTGTGCACCACGAGTTGCAGCATTGTCAGGAGGGCCACTTCCATCAGTAGGAGTGGCCATCGGTAGGAATGGCGAAAAAAACAGGCCGCCGGATCGGTGCCGTCGGCCTCCTTCAGATCAGCGGTCGGATACGAGTTGCCTAGTTGCGCGCCAACTGGGTGCTATCGCGCATCTCACCATAGAAAATATGACGGCCGATCCGCATGATGCGCGGCTTTTCGTAGGACCAGTCGGGCCGGACGTAGGTAGCGTGAAAGTACATCGCACCGTCCGTCGGATCGACGGGATCAAGGAACATGGTACGATAGGCGACCTGTTGCGCCCGCTGCCAGGCGGTATCTTCGTTTGGCTGGTCGAGACGACGGTCGCACACCCAAGAAAACTGGCATTTGCTCCGACCCAGTCCAAATCCCTGCCAGACGACATCACAAATTGACTTTGGAAAGCGAGGGTCGGCAAGACGATTCAGGGTAACCGAGGCGACTGCGATCTGGCCGACCAGCGGTTCTCCTTTCGATTCCCAAAAGACATTCAAGGCTAAACAGCGAAACTCCTGCCGAAGATCCTGCCCGACGTTGCGCAGGCGGTCGCGCATGGCAGGCGGCAACTGGGTCAGGGCGGTGACCGGTCCCCCGTCATCTTCCTGATCGAACCATTGTGGTGCTTGGTCGAGTCCCCCGAGCGGCATGGCGGCCGGTTGTCCCGGAATCAGCAGCGCAACCAGCCAAAGGCCGAAGCCGGCGGCGGCGCCGATGGTCAATCCCGTCTTGCGTCGCATCAATCCTCCACAAATTTCTTGGACCTTGCTTCGGTCCAACCGTCCTCCTACAAGATATAGATGCACCTTCTGTTCGCGGGTGCAGTAATACCTACAGGCACCATACGCAGGTGCGGGATGATGTCAATTTAAAAAAGCCTGCTACCGGTACGCGAGCGCCTCGCTGCTTGCGAAGGTTTGCCACTAAATCATTATTGTTTAGCGTAATTGACGTTCTCCATGGTCGGCCCGCGTCTATCCAAAAATGTACCTGGAGCGCCGCTCCGGGGTGATTTTTGTGGGGCCGGTTGTGTAGAGTCGGGATGCGGCAGTGTGTGGAACGCAGTGGCTTCCGCGTGCTGGCGGAATCGCTGTTGCCGCGAGGACCACGGTTGAGGAGCGGCGGCTGAATGGATGAACTGCGGCGTCCCTATCTGCTTTTTCTTGGCGACGCTCCCGACCGGCTCGCCGCCAAAACGGCGATTGGCGTCCTGACCTGGCGGCCCGATTGGTGCCTCGGCCAGGTTCCCTTGCCGGGGTGCCAGGCTGTCCTCGATCTCCCGCCGATGTCGCCCACCGAGGCGGCGGCGCAGGGCGCCGGGACCCTGGTCATCGGGGTCGCCAACGCCGGCGGCGTGATCGGCGAGAGTTGGCTCGGCGTGCTGGAGGAGGCGCTGGCGGCGGGACTCGATGTGGCGAGCGGGTTGCATCAACGGCTGGATGGCATTCCCCGCCTGCGGGCCGCGGCGGCGGACGGCGGCACCCGATTGGTCGAGGTCCGCATCCCAAGCCGCGGCTTTCCCGTTGGCACCGGCGAGCCACGCCCCGGCAAGCGGCTGCTGACGGTCGGGACCGACTGTTCGGTCGGCAAGATGTATACGACCCTCGCCCTCGAGCGCGACATGCAGGCCCGCGGCATGGCGGCGACCTTTCGTGCCACCGGCCAGACCGGAATTCTGATCGCCGGCGGCGGCGTCGCGGTCGATGCGGTCGTTGCCGACTTCATCTCCGGTGCCATCGAGTGGCTTGCTCCCGCCAACGCGCCCGACCACTGGGATCTGATCGAAGGGCAGGGATCGCTCTTCCATCCGTCCTATGCCGGGGTCAGCCTCGGACTCCTGCACGGCGCCCAGCCCGACGCCCTCGTCTTGTGCCACGAGCCGACGCGGACGCAGATGCGCGGGCTGCCGAAACGGGGACTGCCCGATCTTGGCCGCTGCGTTGCCGCCAATGAGGACGCGGCCCGGCTGACCAATCCCGCGGCGCGCTGCGTCGGCGTCGCCGTCGATACCAGCCGTCTGCAGCGGAGCGCCGGTCGCGCCTTGCTGGCGGAGATCGGCGACCGCCTCGGTCTGCCGTGCGTCGATCCGATGATCGAAGGGACAGGGCCGATCCTCGATCGTCTTTTCCAGTGACCAGGCGCCTGACCATCACCGTCGAGACCTGGCCGCTCGCCCGGCCGTTCACCATCGCTCGCGGCACCAAGACGGCGGCGGAGGTGGTGGTGGCGACGATCGAGGCGGGAGGGCTGACGGGACGAGGCGAGTGTGTTCCTTACGCCCGCTATGGGGAAACGACCGCCGGCGTTGCCGCAGCGATGCAGGGGTTGGCGCCGGAGATCGCCGCCGGGCTCGATCGTGTCGGTCTGGAACAGCGGTTGCCGCCGGGGGCGGCCCGCAACGCCCTCGACTGTGCCCTCGTCGACCTCGCCTGCCGGCAAGACGGTATTCCCGCTTGGCGTTACCTCGGGCTTCCGGAACCGGGGGAGGTCATCACTGCCGAGACCATCAGCCTGGGCACGCCGGACGAGATGGCCGCCGCCGCTGTCTCGTTGGCCGACCGGCCGCTCCTGAAGCTGAAGGTGGCGGCGGGGGGCATCATCGAGAGGGTTGCTGCAGTACGCCGGGCGGCGCCGCAGGCGCGGTTGGTGGTCGATGCCAACGAGGCGTGGACGGCGGAAATCCTCACCCAGGCGCTTCCCGCCCTTGCCGCCCTCGGCGTGGCGATGATCGAACAGCCGCTTCCCGCCGCCGCCGACCAGACCTTGCACGACCTAAAGTCGCCCATTTCGCTCTGCGCCGACGAAGCCTGCCACACCCGCGCCGATCTCGATCGGCTCGCGGCGGGCTACGGCATGATCAACGTCAAGCTGGACAAGACCGGCGGCCTCGGCGAGGCGCTGGTTTTAATCGGGGCGGCGCGCCAGCGTGGTCTCGGGGTGATGGTCGGCTGCATGGTTGCCACGTCGCTGGCGATGGCGCCCGCACTGCTCCTTGCCGGCCTTGCCGATCTGGTCGACCTGGACGGGCCGCTGTGGCTGGCAGCGGATCGTACGCCGGGGCTGAGGTTCGATCGCGGCGTCGTCCATCCGGTCGCCGGCCTCTGGGGGTGAGGCGGCGACCGGCGGATGAGCCCGGCGGGTGAGCTAAGAGCGACGCAGCAGCGCCACCCGCATCGGCTGATCGAACGACCAGCCCTTTTCGGAGCGACGACCGAGCGCCTCGAAATTGGCCCGGATCTCGTCATCCCGTTCGTCGAATCGCTCGCGTACGTGCGGGTTGATGGAGGTGATCCGGTCCTGAAAAGCGCCGTAATCGGGGAAGGTGATTGCATCGATGTGGGTGAGCGTCCGCTCGACAATCAGTCCATACTCCGGCGCCTGGCGAAGGATCTGCTGAGCCTGCTGGCGCACCCGTGTCTCGTCGTGCGCCGGCCGCATCACCTCGAAGTAGGCGCCTTCCGCCAGCGGCTCCGAGATGTAGAGGATCCCTCCCGATTTCAGCACGCGGGCCGATTCGCGCAACGCCTTCGGCAAGCCGTCACGATCCACGTGGTGCAAGCTGTTAAAGAAGATGACGATGTCGGCGGAGCGGGTGCGGACCGGCAGGTCCTCGGCGAGCCCCGGCATGTATCGTTCATCACCCACCTTCGGCCGTGCACGCGCCTCCTGCAGGTGCCGCGGACTGACCTCGATCCCGGTGACGTGCGCGCCGAGGCGTGTCAGGCGCCGCGTCAGCCACCCGTCACCACAGCCGACATCGACGATGATCGAATCCTTCAGCGATAGCAGTTCGCTCATCACGTCGACGCTGGTTCGCCTTTCCATGTCTTGCCTCTCGTCGACCCGCTGGTTGTCGCTTACGCGCTCAGTTATGAATGCATCTGGCATGTTCGTTTCCTACCCGGATATCCCTTTTTAGCGAATCTTGCGCATGACTGAAACCTTTGAAGATATTCGCGCTTCAGTACGAACCCTTTGTGCCGCCTATCCCGGCGAATATTGGCGTCGGCTCGATGCCGAGCGGGCCTACCCGGACGCGTTCGTCAACGATCTCACCCGCGCAGGTTATCTCGCTGCCCTCATACCCGAAGAATATGGCGGGAGCGGCCTTGGACTGCCAGCCGCCGCCGCCATTCTAGAGGAGATTCAACGCAGCGGCTGTAACGGCGGCGCTTGCCATGCGCAAATGTACACCATGGGGACGGTATTGCGGCACGGCTCTCCGCAGCAGAAGGCGCAGCTCCTGCCGCGCATTGCCGCCGGAACGCTGAGGCTGCAGGCCTTCGGCGTCACCGAGCCGACGAGCGGTACCGACACCAGTCGCATCCGGACGACGGCGATCCGCGACGGCGAGGTCTATCACATTCATGGCCAGAAGGTGTGGACCTCACGGGCGGAGCATTCCGATCTGATGCTGCTCCTGGCCCGAACGACGCCGCGCGACAAGGTGGCCCGTGCGCACGACGGGATGTCGGTGTTCATCGTTGACCTCCACGCAGCGAGACGGGCCGGGCTGACCATCCGGCCGATCTCGGCGATGATCAATCATCACGCGACCGAGGTTTTCTTTGACGGGGTGCCGGTGCCGGCCGCCAACCTGATCGGCGAGGAAGGGCGTGGCTTCCGCTATATCCTCGACGGGATGAATGCCGAGCGCATCCTGATTGCGGCCGAGTGCATCGGCGACGCCCGCTGGTTCATCGAGAAAGCGACCGGCTATGCCCGCGAGCGCATCGTCTTCGACCGGCCGATCGGCCAGAACCAGGGCATCCAGTTTCCGATCGCGCGAGCCTACGCGGCGACCGAGGCGGCGGCGCTCATGGTGGCCAAGGCGGCGGCACTGTTCGAGGCGGGCAAGCCGTGCGGGGCGGAGGCCAACATGGCGAAGCTACTCGCCGCCGATGCCTCGTGGGCGGCCGCCGACATGTGCCTGCAGACCCACGGCGGCTTCGGCTTTGCCAGCGAATACGATGTGGAGCGGAAGTTCCGGGAGACGCGCCTCTATCAGGTGGCGCCCGTCTCCACCAACCTCATCCTTGCCTACCTCGCCGAGCATGTCCTCGAGCTGCCCCGCTCCTACTGACGGGAAGCGGCCAGACGCGGTGATCGTCCTCGGCGCCGCGGTCGTTGCCCCCGGCATTCCCGGCCCGGCGCTGATCCGCCGCCTTCGATGGGGCGTCGATGTCTTCCATTCACGCGGTGCCCGCTATCTGGTCCTGTCGGGGGGCAGTACGGCCAAGGGAGCTCCCCCGGAATCGCACCTGATGCGCGATATGGCGCTCGTCCTCGGCGTCGCCCGGGATCGCATCCTGCTCGAGGACCAGTCCCGCAACACGTTCGAGAATGCCGTCTATACCGGTGTCTTCATCCGTCGCCGCGGCTGGCGCCGGATGATCGTCGTCACCGATGCCTTCCATCTGCCGCGGGCGCTGTACATCTTTCGCCGCCTCGGGCTGCGGGTGGAAGGGGCGGGGGTGCCACGGACGTCCGCCACCTCGCGCGGACGCTGGCTGCGGTCCGTTGCCGAGGAGAAGCTCCGTCACCTGCGCTCGGCGCAACTCTTCTGGGTCGGCGCCCACAAGCGGCTGATCGCCCGCGTCTGGGACGATCGCGGACAAAGCGGATAGAGGTGGCGGTACGCCGGGGGTGCGCGGGACCGACCGGTGTGCCATAAGCGAACGATGACCCCTCCGCCCGCATCCCCGCCTCTTGCCGGCGTGCGCGTCCTCGACGTGGCGACCTTCATCGCCGCTCCCTTCTGCGCGTCGATCCTGAGCGAATTCGGCGCCGAGGTGATCAAGGTCGAACATCCCGAGGGCGGCGATCCGTTCCGCCGTTTCGGAACGCCCACCCGCCGCGAGAATTCCACCTTGTGCTGGCTGTCCGAGGCGCGCAATCGACGCTCGATCACCTTGAATCTGCGCGCCGAGCAGGGAAAGGCCCTGTTCAAGCGGCTGATCGCCGACACTGACGTCGTCTGCGAGAATTTCCGCCCGGGCACTCTCGAAAAGTGGGGGCTCGGCTGGGATGTCCTGCGGGCGATCAACCCCGGGCTGATTTTGCTGCGGGTTTCCGGCTACGGACAGACCGGCCCCTATCGCGATCGCCCCGGCTTCGCCCGCATCGCCCATGCGGTAGGCGGCCTCTCCGCCCTCGCCGGGATGCCGGACGGCCCGCCGGTGACCCCCGGTTCCACCTCCCTGGGAGACTATCTTGCGGGGCTCTTCGGTGCCGTCGGTGTCCTCGTCGCCATGATCGGAAGGCGGGCCGGCGGAATGGGCCAGGTGATCGACATCGGCCTCTACGAAGCGGTGTTCAGAGTCCTCGACGAACTGGCGCCCGCCTACGTTCATGCCGGGATCGTCCGCGAGCGGGAAGGCGCCGGTACCCGCAACGCCTGTCCGCACGGTCACTTCCCGACCAGGGATCACAAGTGGGTGGCGATCGCCTGCACCACCGATAAGATGTTTCAGCGGCTGGCGGTAGCGATGGAGCGGCCCCAACTCGCCGAAGACGATACCTTCGGGCCGCAGGCGAAGCGACTGGCGGCGCGGGACACGGTGGACCGGTTGGTCGCCGCCTGGACCGGCTCTCTGGACCGGGAGGAGGTGATGCGGCGGTGCCTTGCCGCCGAGGTGCCGATCGGCCCGCTGAACTCCATCGCCGACATGGTGGGCGATCCGCAGTTCGTCGCGCGGGAGAACCTGATCGAGATCGATGATCCGGACCTCGGCCGCATCACCGTGCCCAACGTCCTCCCACGGCTGTCGGCGACACCGGGGCGCATCTCCAGCTTGGGCCCGGCTCTCGGCAACGCCAACGACGAGATTTACGGCGATCGCCTCTGCCTCTCCGCCGAAGAGCGCGGCCGGCTGCGGGCCGACGGCATCATTTAGCGCCACCGTCGCTCGCCGAGGACGCCTCTGCGGATGTCGTCGAGGATATTTCCCCTGGCAGATGATGGGTGACTGCCGCGCGGCCGCCGACCAGGGTGGCGAGGCCGACGAACGCCGGCAGCGGTTCGACCACCACCCAGGTGGGGATGGACTGCAGGTAGCCACCGAATCGGCCCTTGTCCTCGAACCGGGCGCGAAAGCCGGACTTGACGAACGTCTCGCCGAGCTGGGGAACGATGCCGCCGGCGATATAGATGCCGCCGCGGGCATTCAGCGTCAGTGCCAGGTTGGCGGCGATGGTGCCGAGCATTTCCGAGAACATGGCAACCGTGTTCACCGCGATCGGACAGGAGCCGTCGATCGCCCGTCGCGTGCATTCGGGCGGCGTGATCGCCGGATCCACCGCCACGCCGTCGACCTCGGCGATCGCCTGGTAGAGATTGACCAGGCCGGGTCCGGAGATGACACGCTCCGCCGACACATGGTCATCCTTGCCCGACCGGAGCCGATGGCGGCGGACGGCGGCGAGCACCGCCGCTTCCCGATCGTCGAACGCCGGGGCGGTGACATGGCCGCCTTCGCTGGTCAAGGGCGTCCACCCGAGCCCGGTCGGGATCATCGCCGACACGCCGAGACCCGTCCCCGGGCCGAGGACGCCGATCGCTCCATGCGGCAGCGCCTCGCCGGTCCCCACCTTGACCACGTCATCTCCGAACAGGTGGGGAAGGCTGAGGGCGATGGCGACGAAGTCGTTGATCACGTTGAGCGTATCGAAGCCCAACTGGCGGCGCGTCTCCTCGACGGAGAAGGACCAGATGTGGTTGGTCATCTTCACCTCGTCGCCCGACACCGGCGAAGCGACGGCGATGGCGCCGGCGCGGGGCGGTTCGGCCGCGCCCAAGTGGGTGAGGTAATGCCGGCAGGCATCGACTAGTGTCGGGAAATCACGGCAGGCGAGCCGAAGCACCTGCCGGGTGATCCCGTCGTCCCCGACCATGCCGAAGCGGGCATTGGTGCCGCCAATATCGGCGATCAATCCGCTCATCTTCCGTTTCCTCCCCTGGACACACGTATTTGTGATCGATGGCGACAGCGGGATCGCGCATCTTCATCCGCACCGGCGGCGATCCATGCCCCGTTCAGCGAGCCGGCGACATGCTTCTTGGATGCTACTATTTTATGCACCGCACGCCGGGGCCTTGGGTTTGCTGCGCTGCATTTCTCTTTGTGGTTGCAGAAAGTATGGCGCAAGGGGCCTCTTTTCTTGTAAATGGTCGGGCGCCGGGCGTTGTGGTGCATATTTATCGCATATTTCACAGCATGTTGAGTGGCATAGCGACATCATTCTAGTTCTCGTGGGTGATTGCCCGCTCTCGCGCCGATTTCCCGATTGCAATTAGAAGTCCCACCCCCTATGTTTTTTCTTGTGCGGCGCAGCACGGCTTCGGCCGGGTTGCCCGTGCTTCTTGGACGTTTCCTCCCAAAACTCGGGCCGTCACCAAGCGGCCCTTTTTTTTGCCCGCGTCCTGGTGATGGTCGCCGGGGATGCGGTTATTCCGGCGGTCGGTGTTATGGCTCGCGTCGCGGCGTCGGAGCCGGGGCGCTCCGCGCGTCGTCCGTATCGGCGCCGAGAGCCTTTTGCATGAACACCACATCGAGCCAGCGATTGAACTTGAAGCCGGTGTTGAGCAGCCGTCCTGCCTCGACGAATCCGTAGCTGGCATGCAAGGCGATCGAGGAGGTATTGGCGGCATCGCCGATGACGGCGATCAGTTGCCGGTAGCCGAGAGCGGTCACCCGGGCAATGAGATCGCCCATCAGCGCGCGCCCGACACCTTGGCCGGTCGCCTGAGGGTGAACATAGATGGAATCCTCGAGCGTGTAGCGATAGGCGTTGCGCGGCCGGAAGGGACCGGCGTAAGCAAAGCCGACGATGTGGTCGCCGCGTTCGGCAACGAGATAGGGCAGGTCCCGCTCAACGAGTGCCTGCCACCTGGTCGTCATCTCGGCGATATCGGGCGGCTCTTCCTCGAACGACGCCGTACCATGCAGCACGTGATGGGCGTAGATCGCCTGCACCTGGACGATGTCGGCCGCGTCGGCGGGACGGATCAGCGGTCGCGCACCCGGGTGGAGGGAGGGCTTTCCCGCCGGGATAAAGGCGGACGCACCGCTCATCGGCCGCCGATCACGCGCGGCGCCGCTTCCGCCAGCGCCCCGATCAGTTGCGTCAGGTGGGCAACGACGTCCGGCAGCCCCGGAGAGGGCGTGATGCGCACTTCGTCCATATACAAAGCGCGATTGACCTCGATCTGCAAAGCGTGCTTGCGCTCGCCGGGCCGGCCGTAGTTGCGGGTGGTGAAGCCACCAGCGTACGGCACATTGCGGCGCACGGAATGGCCTCCCACCTGTAGACAGCGCTCGGCGAGATCGACGAGCGCCGTTGCACAGGTGGTGCCGAAGCAGTCGCCGAGGACGAAGTCCAGACGGCGGTTGCCGGGATCGGCGTCCATCGGCCCCCCGACCGACGGCATCGAGTGACAATCGATCAGCAGATAACAGCCGAAGCGGGCGTGCGTTTCGGCAAGCAGTTCGCTCAATGCCCGATGGTACGGAAAATAATAGGTGTCGATACGCCCGCGCGCTTCGTCGAAGGACAGCTTGTGGGCATAGATATCCTCGCCGGTGGCGACGACGCGGGCGACCGTTCCCAGTCCGGCGGCAACCCGCGGCGAGCGTCGATTGACATAGTCCGGTAGCGGAGCATCGAACATGCCCGGATCGAGCTCATAGGGCTCGCGGTTCGGGTCGATGAACACCCGCGGAAAATGCGCCTTCAGCAGGGGGGCGCCAACGTCGGTGGCTGCCTGGAAGAGCTGGTCCACGAACGCGTCCTCGGAGCGGCGCAGGACTTGGAAGCCGAGCTTGGCGGAGCGCACGAACGCGGGCGGATAGATATCGCCGCTGTGGGGCGAGGCGAAGACGAGAGGCACCGTCTGCGTCGCCGGCCGAATGATCGAATAAGGTGGTTCACCCGGTTGCGCCGGGACGCCGGCGAGCGGCGCGGTGTCGGCTGGCCCCACTCCTGTGCTCCTGGGTCGGACCGGACGGGTGCGCCGACCGGCGAGCTGAAGGGGTCTTTGGTTACCGCGGACCCTGCCCGGAGGCAACCGCAAATGCCGGGACCCGCATCGGCCCGGCGTCCCCGGTTTCGCCGACGGGCATGCCCCAAAAGACGGCATCGTCCATGTTGGAGCGGACGCTTGCCATCGCCGCGGCTTTTGCCTATCGATATCGGCTCGTCCGGCGCCTTTGCGGATGGTCGGACCTTGAGCCCGGGAACGAGGGGCGCGTAGCTCAGTGGGAGAGCACTACGTTGACATCGTAGGGGTCGCTGGTTCAATCCCAGCCGCGCCCACCATCGTTCCTGGTTGTGCTCCCTGGATGGGGCTCGTGCGTTCGCAGAGGTGATTGCCACGCCTGCATTTTGAGCGGGCCTGCATCGCAACGCCCAAACTACGGCCGCCGCTACTGCAAATTTGGTCAACGCCCGTAGGAGGACCGGACGGTGCTACTTACGCCGGGGCGACGAACGCCCGGCAATCGGGAAACAGACGAGCGACTTGCCGGACCAACGCATGCAAACGCTCGGTTTCCATGCGGATCACCGCGAGAAAAGCCTTCTGGTCGCCGTGGGAAAGGCCCACGTGGTCGTCGAGGATCTCGGCCGCAGCCTGAATGGCGGCGATTCGATTCAAGATCTCCTCTTCCGTCGCCTCGGTTCGCACGCTCGGATCTCCTGCAATAAGCCACCGAAGTGGCCGCTCATTGGCGGCTTTCTCGGGCTTGCGGACCCCTCCTGCCCAGATCACATCACGTAAACATAGGCAGAGTGGCCTCGACCGGAAAGAGCTTATTTCGCACACGCAAGAATCGTGCCTCGATCCGGACGACGAGAAAGGAGCGTGCGTTGCAGAATTTCAAGAGCATGGCGCTGAAGCAGGTCGCCGTCTGCCTGCCGCCGGTGATCCTCTCGCTCATCGGGCTGGCGGCGCTGTCGCGCAAGAAGGGCTCGCCGCCGCTGGCGGCTAACCGGCCTACTCCATCGGCTGCCCCGAGGACGGCGCGACGCAGCGTCGGCTGAGGCGATCGCGGCGGCGGAGAGCCACCGCCCGATCCTATGTGTCGCCGTCGCGGTGAGGATGCTCGTCGCCGGCATGGTCATCGCCATGTTCACCGCTATGGTCATTGTTGTGCTCGTGACCGGCGAGAACGGGACGAGGCGCCTGCGTCGGGTGCAGGTGGGAATGGGCGTGGGTATGGGTGTGCGGATGCGCATGGAGAAGCGCCGGCCATAGCCGGCCCTCCCGCAACAGGACGCTGCGGGTGGCGAGGCAGGAGATCAGCCGGCTGTCGTGGGAGATAAACAGCATCGCCTGCGGCAGCCCCAGCAGCAGGTCGAGCAATCGAGCGTCGGCCTCGGCGTCGAGTCCGTTGGTGGGTTCGTCCAGCAACAGCACCTCCGGTCGCATCGCCAGCACCGCGGCCAATGAGACCAGACGCTTTTCGCCCCCGGAAAGCTTGTGGGTGACGCGATCCGCGAATCCGTCCAGGCCCAGCGACGAGAGAGTCGCCGTGGCAATGGCAACAGCCTGCCGGCGACTGTGGCCGAGGTTGAGCGGCCCGAAGGCGACGTCTTCCAGCACGGTGGGGCAAAAGAGCTGGTCGTCGGCGTCCTGGAACAACAGTCCCGCCCGGCTGCGAACGTCGTAGAAATCCCGCTCCTGGCGCCGCTCCATCCCGAAGGCGACGACGCGACCGTGGGTCGCCTTGCGCAAACCGACGAGGAGGTGCAACAGCGTCGTTTTGCCGGCGCCGTTGCGGCCGACGACAGCCACCCGTTCACCCGGATGCAGGGTCAGATCGATGCCGTCTAGGACCGTTGGCCCCGCCGGGTAGCGGAAGCCGACGCCCTCCAGCGAGAACAGCGCTCCCGTGGCGGCCGGCGTCGTCGTCATACGAGCAGGCCGGCGGTGACGAGACCGCTGAGGGCCAGGCCGGCGAGACCGGCAAACGCCAGATCGGACGCGGCGAGGGCGGGGCGGTCGACAACGGGCAGACGGCCGGTGAAGCCGCGACATTTCATCGCATCGGCAACGCGTTCGCCCCGCTCGAAGCTGTGCACCAGCAGCATTCCGAACAGGTAGCCGAGGCTGCGCCACGTGTGCAGGTTGCCCCGCGGCTGGAACGCCCGCGCCCGCATCGCCAGCCGCAACCGCGCGTACTCGTCCTCGAAGACGGCGATGTAGCGGGTCATCAACATCATCATGTGGGTGATCTTGGCCGGCAGGCCGAGACCGCACAGCACCGAGCCGAGCCGGGCCGTCTCGATGGTGCCGACGAGGGCGAGCACGGTGAGGACGACCGCGTTGGCGGTGAGAACGATCCTCATCGCCTGGCCCAACCCCTCGGCGCTGAAGCTCCACGGCCCGAGAGATCCCATTGCCTCGCCAGGGACGGTGAACGGCAGTAGCACGAGGACCGGGATCATGAACGCATCCAGGCCCAGCATCCGTTTCAGCGTTGCCAGGGCGAGCAGGCGGGCGAGGGCGGCGAACGCCAGGGCGAGGACCAATGCGCCGGCGAGCAGTCTGAGGTCGTGGAGGGAGACGGCGGTGATCGCGAAAGCGAGGGCGATGACCACCCGCACCCGGGCGTCGATCCGGTGAACGAGGCCGGCGGGGGTCGAACTGGTCGTCATCGGCCGATCTGCGGACGCTGCCGCGCTTTCATCCAGAGGGCGACGCCGGCAAGGCCGACGATGTAGCCGATGCCGCCGACGATGTCGCGTAGACGCAGTTGATCCTCGTAGTCGTTCATCTGTTGGCGCAGCGGCCTCACCTGGCTCGCCACCGCTTCGCTCAGCATGGCCCGCAGCGCCGTCGCCGACGGCGGCAGGGAGACACCGTCGGTGCTGGCATGCGTTTCAGGGGCAATGGGATCGGTGAGAGGATCCGCCGCTTGCACTGGCGACGGGCCGGGGGGTAGGGCGGACGGCAGATCCTGGGCAGCGATGGTGAAGCGGGCGGAGTGACCGTCACCGGTGTCGGCCGCGAACAGGTGATCGACGCGCCGTGTGGCTTCATAACGGAAGGCGCCGTCGGCGTCGGCCACGAGGGAGGCGATGGGAGTGCCGGGAGGGGCCTCGATGGCGATGCGGGCGCCGGGGGCGGCGGCTCCGCCGACGAAGTACACCCGGCCGTCGATGGTCGCGCCGTCGGCGGTGGCAAACACCTTCAGCTTGTGGGCGTGCGCCGGCGTCACCGCGGCGAGTATCAGGACGAGACCGAGCGGCAGGGCGAGCCGGGCGCCGCGCCTAGCCACTGATCGCCACTCCCGAAGCGAGCAGTTCCGGCTTCACCCGCCGCATGAGAACCACAGCGGCTCCGGTGACGACGCCCTCGACGATGGCGAGCGGTCCGTAGCTGAGGAAGACGACGGCAAGCGCCGGCACATAGGCCTCGCTGCTGAGAGCGAGGGCGGTGGAGACGGCGATGGCGACGAGGCCGACGCCGGTGATGCCGGCGGCGAGGCCCAGAAGGAACAGGCTGCGCGGCCGGGTCTTGCTGCGGATGGAAGGCGTGAAGAGGGCGGCGACGACCAGGGCGGGCACGGCCATGTTGACGACGTTGACACCGAGGACGGTGACACCGCCGAAGCCGAAAAGCACCGCTTGCAGGAGGAGCGCCACCAGGATCGCCGGCACCGCAGCCCAGCCGAGAACGACGCCTATCAGCCCGGTCAGCAAGGGATGAACGCTGGTCGGCCCGACCGGGATGTGGACCAGCGAGGCGACGAAGAACGCCGACGACAGCACGGCCGCCTGCGGAATTTGCGCTTCGTTCAGGCGCCGGACCGAGTAGGCGAGGAGAGCGACCGCCACCGCGCCGCCACCAATCAACACCGGCGCCGAGAGCACGCCGTCCGGAATGTGCGCCATCCGCCTGATCCCTCTTCGTTTCGCCGTGGCCCGGCTATTTCATGTCGACCGTGCGCACCCACATGAGACCGCCCCGTTCGACCGGAACGTCCTTGCCGGCCGGATTTTTCATCGGCTTCTCCGCTTCGACGAGCGCGGCAAAGCCCCACCAGCCCGCGCGCGGCATGGCGTAGGCGAACGCCCCGCCGGCGTCGGCCTTGATCACCTGGGTGATGAACGGATCGGCCGGCGCGGTCACCGATCCGTCATTCATCCATTCCACCTCGATCTCGGCGAAGGGGACCGGCTCGCCGTTCGCCTCGACGATGCCGCGGAAGACGTTGCCGGTCCATATGCCGTAGGGACGGACGAGCGGCCTGATCTCCACCGGCAGCCCGATCATGGCGTCCCAACCATCGCCCTCGCCGTAGCCGTCGACCACCACCTTCGCGTAGTGGATGATCATCTTCCCCTCGCCCGCCTCCCAGTAAGGTGCGGGCTCGACGAAGAAGACGTAGTCGCCGGGCTTCTTGACGTCATAGCTGGCTCGCCAGGCCGGCTGGCCGTCGACCGTGAGCGGCTGGAGGGTGGCGGTGAGATCGGCGATCCTGTCGCCGGTCATCACACCGAAGCGGGCCGGCCGCGCCATCGCCATCGTCGGCCCGCGTTCCATCGGATGGGTGAATACCAGATGGATGTCGATGGTGCCGCCGGTCTTTTCGGTGACGATGTCGGCAGACGGGATGATCTCCTGGAAATGGGCCTGGGCACCGGTCGACGCGGCGAGCCAGATCACGCCCGCAATCGCGGCGACGGCAAAGGGGATTTTCACGACGCGTCCTCCTCTTTCGATCTTCCGGTCGCGGTTGAGGCTCATGACCGGTTATTCGCAGACGCCGACGTGCGTGTCCCGCGCCAGCCGACCTGTTAAAGTGCCGGGACTAGCATGCCTCGCGTATGAGGAAAATGCTATTCGTCTTACGTCGGAGCCCCGCGCCAGCCCTCGCGGCCCCGAGGCACGCGCGACGGCTGAGCGGAGCGGCGGATATGCAACGCATCACCATCACCATCGACGACGATCTCGCCGGGCAATTCGACCAGCTGATGCAGCGGCGGGGCTACAGCAACCGCTCGGAGGCGTTCCGCGATCTCTTACGCGACCGCATCGAACGCGAGCGCCTGGAAACGGTCACGGCGAGCCACTGCGTTGGCTGCCTCACCTACATCTACGATCACGGCGAGCGGCAACTTCCCCGCCGGCTGGTCCAAACGCAGCATGCCCATCACGACGTGGCGATGACGACCCTGCACCTGCATCTCGACCACGACAACTGCCTGGAGGCGGTCATCCTGCGTGGTCCGACGGCGGAGGTGACCGCTTTTGCCCAGGCGGTGACGGCGGAGCGCGGCGTCCGTCACGGCAACCTCTGGATGGTGCCGGTCGAGGTGCGGGTCGGCCATCATGCCCACGGGGGAGCCGGGGAGGACGCTCCCCACGTACACAGCCGGCCGACGACGTGAATCGTCAGCGGCAGACCCGATAGAGCCCCATGTCCAGGTGAAAGTGGTCCCGGTGCTCAACATTGTAGTCCGGGCCGAGAACGCCGGAGAACAATCGACACCCCCCGTCGCGAACGTCGCGGAGAAAGGCCCGCCGGGACTCATCCGTGCCAGACCAGTCGTTGGCGACGCTGATCACCCTGCCGTCGGCAAGCCGAAAGCCGGTGATGTCGATGGCATTGGCGCTGGCATGCTGGCTCACCGCTCCCATCTTGCTGCCGTAAACGCGACGACAGGCATAGCTGCCGGCGTGCTCGATCCGGCGGACGCCATTGCCCAGGTGCCGCTTGGCCGCGGGGCCGACGACGTCGCGCTGCCACAAAGTGAGCGCCGCCGCCAGCGGGCAGCTCACCTGAACCGGGCCGCCGGCGTAAACCGCCGGCTCGCCCGGAAGGGCGACGGCTCCGGCATAGCCGCAGAAATCCCCCTCGGATCGGTTCGGAACCGGCCTGAAGGACACGGATGATCGCGTGAGAAGGAGGTGACAGGGCTCCGTCTCGCCTGCCAATTGCCGCAGCTTGCCGGCGGTTGTCCAGCCGATCGGATCAGCGAGGCTCAAGGGGGCGAGGGGGGACTGCTGCGGCGGAAGCTGGCGCAAGAGCCCCAGGCCCGCCACCGACAGGGCAACGGCGACGAACAGGACGTTGAACCCGCTCATCGCGAGCGTTACCCGGACCTGCGCCCAGCGGCTCTATTGGCTGCCGGCTTCGACCTTCACCCGGGCGGTGCCATCCCCCTTCATGTCGATTTTTTCCGCCGCCGCTTTCGACAAGTCGATGACCCGGCCGCCGACGTAGGGGCCGCGGTCGTTGATCTCGACGTCAACCTGCTTGCCGTTCTCCAAATTGGTGACCGTCGCCTTGGTCCCCAGCGGGAGCTTCCGATGGGCGGCGGTAAGGTCGTTCTGGTCGAACGTGTCACCGGAGGCGGTTTTCTTGCCGTGGAAGCCGGGGCCGTACCAAGACGCCAGACCGCGCTGAACGAAGGACGGCAGTCGGTTGGCCTCCGCCTCGGTTCGCGGCAGCGCGATGATGGCCACGGCCAACACCGCAGCGAGAATGCCGGTGCCGATCCCGAGCCAAAGTTTCCACCGTGTCTGTTTTTGCATGTCCCTCTCCTCTTGTGCGCTTGTTGCCGGCCGCTCCAGCTCGACGATGCTGCAAGAGGTCAAACGCCGCGTTCGGCGTGAAGGTCCATTGACGCCCCAAACGTGGGCTATGATGGGAAATAGGCGAACCACCAGTGGTGTGCGCACGGCTAACCGGAGCGCCGGTTCAACGCCGCCGCGCCCCGGTCAACCGTTTGCAAGGCCGTCTCAGGTCGAGGGAGGCACGTCCTCGGTCAGGGCCAATCTCGGCCGCTTTGCCGCCGCGGCCTTTCGCGGCCGGGCGGGCTTGGGGGCAGCCTCAGCTTCCACCGGCGCCGCGGGCCTAGCGGCCGGCGTCGGTTCCGGATCGGTCGCTGGCGGCGGCACCGCGTCCGGTTGATCGCCTTCTTCCGCCTTCGTGACGGACACCTCCCGACGCTGGCGCTGCCTTTCGTGTGCCTCGGCAACAACCTGGTCGGCCGGCTTCGGCGGCGTCGCCGCCGTTCGCGCCAGCGCCGCCAGCGTCTGCTTCTCTGCTTCCAGCCAGAAGTCGAGGGCCTGACCGTATTGACGGCCGGTGGTCTCCCACATCTGATAAGCCAGTTGCTGAATGCGGTCCAGGTAAGCGGCAGGGGATACCTTCGTCAGGTCGCGAATCCAAGGCTCGACGGTCTCGCCGTCGCCGCCTCTGCTGGCCGCCGCCGCCCGCATGATCGCCATCACGTGGCGCTCTGCCGCCAGCCAGAACTCCTGTGCCATCCCATACTGGCGGCCGGCCGACTCCCACATGCACTCAGCGAGCTGCCGCACCTGGTCGACGGGCATCGCCGGCGGCAGTTCGGCCAAGGGCCGCGGTATGTCCGAGACGGCGGATCCCTGTATCCGCGTCGCCGCCGCCATCATCTCCAGGACCATTTGCTCGGCCATCAGCCAGAAGTCCATGGCCATCCCGTACGGACGGGCCGCAGATTCCCATAGCGGCCGGGCAAGCGCCCTTATTCTCTGTTCGACCTGTTGATCCATTGCAGTCCCCGAGGTCCGTGTTTGGCTCAGTTTACCCTAAAGCCCGCATCCAATTCATGGAGAATCGCCAGCACGGGCTCGGACATTGGTGCAAGAGCACCTGCCGGAGATCGCGCTCCCCTGTATACTCGTGCGGAAAACTCGCCCCGCTGCCGGTGGTTCGGTGCGGGCCAGGGAGAAACGAGTGACCAACGGCGAGGTTCCCGGGGAGGAGGAAGGCGGCGGATTTCTGCGGCTGAAGGGTCGACGGCAAGTCCTGTTGCTGGTCCTGATCATGGTGGGAGTCGCCGTGGCACTCGGCGGTGTCGCCGTCCTTATTTTGTACGAGACGACACTGGAGCGGGAACGGGAACGGCTCGCCGATCTGGGGCGGAGCCAGGCCGTCGTTTTCGAGGCGATGATCAACCGCCTGCAGGAGAGCGGCGTACCCCCAGCGGAGGCATGGGAGGCGGCACTGCGTCTGCTCAAGGATGCCCATGGGCGGGCGCGCGGCTTTCGGCAGACGGGTGAGTTTGAACTGGCAGAGCTACATGGCGACGACATCGTCTACCGTATCCGTGACCGCGCCACCCCCATCGACCGACCACTGGTCCTGCCGCGCGTCCGTTCTGCCGGCGATGACGCCGTGGACCAGCCCATGCGCCGGGCGCTCATCGGGGAGACGGGCACCCTGGTCGGTCTCGACTACCAGGGCGTTCCGGTGGTCGCCGCCTACGAGGCGCTGCCGCATCTGGGCGCCGGTATCGTTGCCAAGATCGACGTGGCCGAACTGCGGCGTCCGTTCATCGAAGCAGCGACCGCCATCGGTCTGATGGGGCTCGTCACGCTGGCCCTGGGCACGACACTGTTCTTTCGCGTCACCGAGCCCATGCTGGGGCAGATTCGTGAAAAGGAGCGGCGATACCGGCATCTCATCGAGCAGATGGATCAGGGCGTGATCGTCCTGCGGACCACCGACGACGGCCGCGACTTCATCGTCCGCGACGTAAATCCGGCCGGCGAGGCGATCGAGCGCCAACCCCGGAGTGAACTCCTCGGCAAGCGACTGAGCGAGGTGCTGCCCGCCACCGCCGCGACCGGGGTTCTCGACCTCTGCCATGCGGTGAAGCTCACTGGCAAGGCGCGGGCGATGCACGACTACTCCTATGACGAGGGCCGCCGCGCGGGCTGGCGCGATTACCAGATCTACCGTCTCCCCGAGGGGGACATCGTCTGCCTGTTCGAGGATGTCACCGCCCGCCACGCCACCGAAGAGCGCCTGAAGCAGGCACAGAAGCTGGAGGTCCTCGGCCAGTTTACCGGCGGCATCGCCCACGACTTCAACAACGTCCTCGGCATTGTCATCGGCAACCTGCAACTCCTCGACGAGCAGGCTCGCAGCCAGGATGACAAGGATCTGGTGGGGGATGCGCTCTGGGCGGCGCAGCGCGGCGCCGAACTCACCCATCGCCTGCTCGCGTACGCCCGTCAGCAGCCGCTCAATCCGCAGTTGATCGATGTCAATCAGCTGCTCCGCGGGATGACCGATCTGCTCCGCCGCACGTTGCATGCTTCGATCGGCATCGAGGAAAGGCTGGCCGAGGGACTATGGCCATGCCTGATCGATCGCGTGCAGTTGGAGAGCGCCATCTTCAATCTGATCGTCAACGCCCGCGATGCCATGCCGGCGGGCGGCGAGCTGACCATCGAGACGGCGAACGTTCGCCTCGACGACGCGGCGAAAATGGTTGGCGCCGAGCCGGTGGTTGGAGGCTCATATGTGATGGTGGCGGTTCGCGATACGGGCGTCGGGATGACGCCGGAGGTGGCCGAGCGAGCCTTCGAGCCGTTCTATACGACCAAGGGTCCGGCGCGGGGGAGCGGTCTCGGACTCAGCATGGTCTACGGCTTCGTCAAGCAGTCGGGCGGCCATGTGCGAGCGGTGAGCCCGGAAGGAGGCGGCACGTCGGTCGAACTGTTTCTGCCGCAGGCACTGCCGGCGTCGGACGGTGAGGCAGCTGCGGACGCGGCGGAAACGACAGGGGGACGTCGCGTTGAAGGAATGTCCGGCAATGGCGGATCGCGGGAACATCAGTCGACGAGACGGGTAACCGTATAGAGATCGGCGGGCTTGGCCAGTAGCCCGTACAGCATGACGGCGCCGACGCTCAGCACCAGGAGCGCCAGGAAGACGCGGATCTGCTCGCTCGCCATCCGGGCGCCGATGCGCACTCCGTACTGGGCACCGACTACACCGCCGACCAGCAGCATCACCGCGAGGACGACGTCGACGGTCTGCAAGGTCACCGACTGCAGGAAAACGACGTTGGCGGCGACGAAGATGATCTGAAACAGCGAGGTGCCGATGACCACCTGGGACGGCATTCCGATGAGATAGATCATCGCCGGTACCATGATGAAGCCGCCGCCGACGCCCATGATCGCCGACAGCAGGCCAACGAAGAAGCCGACGCCCGCTGGCAGGATCGGTGAGATGAATAGCCGGGACTTGCGGAAGCGCATTTTCAGCGGCAGGGCATTCAGCCACGGATAGCGTCGCGCGCCGCGGGCCGTACGACTGCCGGCGCTGCCGCGCCGCCGGCGCACGGCGCCGACACTTTCCCACAGCATCATCGAGCCGATGCCGCCTAGGAGCGCCACATAGCAGATGGAAATGACCAGATCGACGTGGCCGACCTGTCTCAGCAGCCCGAACAGCCAGACGCCCGTGCTCGACCCGGTGATGCCGCCGACGAGGAGCACCAGACCCATCTTCACGTCGACGCCATCGCGTCGCCAATGGCCGATGACGCCGGAGACGGATGAACCCAGCACCTGATTGGCGGCGCTGGCGACGGCGATCGGCGCCGGAATGCCGAGGAAGATGAGGAACGGGGTGAGCAGGAAGCCGCCGCCGACACCGAAGATGCCGGTGAGCACGCCGACGAAGCCGCCGACGGCAAGCAGCACCAAAACGTTCTGGCTCATCTCGGCGATCGGCAGATAGATATTCAAGGCGACGCCCGCGAACGCGAGGTGTAGCCCAATCTATCATCGATGACGGCGCCGGCGCCAGCGAACGATCGGCAATCGCCGCGGGCGCACCTCGCGCGTCGAGCGGCCGCCGGCGAGAAGATGTCCTAGAACAACCACGCGCATCGCCGTAGAAGAGCGTCGACAGGCGCATTGAGGAACCGCATGAGCTATCGCATTCAGGGCAATACGGGAGAATGGGAGGTCGTTATCGGTCTCGAGGTCCACGCCCAGGTGATCTCGGACTCGAAGCTCTTCTCCGGTGCCGCCACCGCCTTCGGCGCCGACCCCAACAGTCAGGTATCGTTCGTCGATGCGGCGTTCCCGGGCATGCTGCCGGTGCTCAACGGCCGCTGCATTGAGCAGGCGGTGCGCACCGGGCTCGGCCTGAATGCCCGCATCAATCTGGAGAGCGTCTTCGAGCGGAAGAACTATTTCTATCCCGATCTCCCCCCCGGCTATCAGATTTCCCAGTACCAGCACCCGCTGGTGGGCGAGGGCTGCGCCACCGTCGACCTGGGGGACGGGACGACCCGCGACATCGGCATCGAACGGCTGCACGTTGAGCAGGACGCCGGTAAATCGCTGCATGACCAACACCCGCGGATGACCCTGATCGACCTCAACCGGGCCGGCGTGGCGCTGATGGAGATCGTCTCCAAGCCGGACATTCGCTCGCCCGAGGAGGCCGGCGCCTATTTGCGCAAGCTGCGCTCGATCGTGCGCTATCTCGGTACCTGCGACGGCAACATGGAGCAGGGCTCCATGCGCTGCGACGTCAACGTCTCGGTCAGGCCGGTGGGCGACAACGCCTTGCGCACGCGCGCCGAGATCAAGAATGTCAATTCCGTCCGCTTCGTCATGCAGGCCATCGAATACGAGGCGGCCCGCCAAGTGGCGGCCTACGAGGCCGGCGAGACGGTGGTGCAGGAGACGCGGCTGTTCGATGCGGGTCGAGGGGAAACGCGCTCGATGCGGGCGAAGGAATTCGCCCACGACTATCGCTATTTTCCCGATCCCGACCTGCTGCCGCTGGTGCTGACGCAGGAGTGGGTCGATGAGATCAGGCGAACCCTGCCGGAATTGCCGGACCAGCGCAAAGAGCGGTTTATCGCCCAGTACGGACTCACCCCCTATGATGCGGTGGTGCTGACGGCGGAGAAGGAAGCGTCGGAGTATTTCGAGCAGGTGGCCCGCGGCCGCGACGGCAAGCAGGCGGCCAACTGGGTCATCACCAACCTGTTCGCCGTTCTCAACGCGAAGGGCCTGCCGATCTCCCGCTCGCCCATTTCCGCCGTCGCCCTCGGCCGTCTCCTCGATCTGCTCGCCGACGGGACGCTCTCCGGCCGCCTGGCCAAGGAGGTGTTCGAGATCATGGTGGAAACGGGGGAGGACCCCGCCGCCATCGTCGAGCAGCGGGGATTGCGCCAGCTGAAGGACACCGACGCGATCGAGGCCGCCTGCGTCCAGACCATCGCCGCCAATCCCAAGCAGGTGGAGCAGTTCCGGGGCGGGAACGACAAGGTTCTCGGCTGGATGGTCGGCCAAGTGATGAAGGCGACCCAGGGCAAAGCCAACCCGCAGACGGTCAACCAGATTCTCAGGGATAAACTCGGGGCGGCGTAAGGGCGGAAATTCAATCATCCGCTTTTGCCGCCCGCCGCCGGTGTCACGCGCGGGCAGGAAGCCGTTGCGAACGCCACGCAAAGGAGCGTATACGCAACTTGGCACAGTAGATGCCGTAATTAACACTGCGGGAGGCGGCCGTGACACACCGCGCGTTCTATAACACGCTGTATTTTCGAGTCATTTGCGGCATCATCATCGGCATCACCATCGGCTTCCTGTTCCCGCAAACGGCACAAGCGCTGAAGCCGCTCGGTGATGCGTTCATCAAGCTGATCAAGATGATGATCGCCCCGATCATCTTCTGCACGGTCGTCGTCGGCATCGCCAAGATGGGCCACATGCGCGATGTGGGGCGCGTCGGCATCAAGGCTCTCGTCTACTTCGAAGTCATGTCGACTGTGGCACTGGTGATCGGTCTCATCGTCGTCAACGTGCTGCAACCGGGGGCGGGCATCAACGCCGATCCGGCGACGCTCGATACCAAGGCGATCGCCAGCTACACTACCTCCGCCCACACCCACACCACCGAAGAGTTCCTGCTGAATATCATCCCGAGCACGGTGGTGGACGCGTTTGCGAAGGGTGAAATCCTGCAGGTACTCCTGTTCGCCATCCTGTTCGGCATCGCCCTCAACTGGGTCGGCGTGCGGGGAGAGCCGGTGCTCAAGCTCTTGGACGAGGTCGGCCACGTCCTATTCCGCATCATTGAGATGATCATGCAGTTCGCGCCGATCGGCGCCGGTGCGGCGATGGCGTTTACCATCGGCAAGTACGGGATGGGCACGCTGCTGTCGCTGGGCGAGTTGATGGCCGGCGTCTACATCACCTGCTTCTTGTTCGTTTTTATCGTCCTCGGTCTCGTCGCCAAGCTTGCCGGGTTCAGCCTCTGGCGCTTCCTTGTCTATATCCGGGAAGAGATTTTCATCGTTCTTGGGACATCCTCATCCGAGTCCGTCCTGCCGCGGATGATGGAAAAGATGGAACGCCTCGGCTGCAGCCGATCGGTTGTCGGCCTGGTCATCCCCACCGGATATTCATTCAATCTCGACGGGACCTCGATCTATCTGACGATGGCGGCAATCTTCATTGCCCAGGCGACCAACGTCGAACTCACCCTGATGGATCAGCTGACCATTCTCGCGGTCCTTCTGCTTACCTCGAAGGGTGCTGCCGCCGTCACCGGAGGTGGGTTCATAACCCTAGCGGCCACCCTGTCTTCGGTCGGTAAGGTGCCGGTGGCCGGATTGACGTTGTTGCTGGGTGTCGACCGCTTCATGTCGGAGGCGCGGGCGATCACCAATCTCATCGGCAACGGCGTTGCCACCGTCATCGTCGCCAAGTGGGAGAAGCAGTTTGACGCGGCGCGGGCTGCCAAGGTCCTCGCCGGCGACTACAGTGAAGAACTCCTGCCTCTTGCCGACACCGCTGAGCCGAAAACGGAGCCGCGCCCGTCACCGGCAGAGTAACCGGGTCTCCGCTCCCGAGACCGAGGTTGGATGGCCGCCAGGGCGCGATGACCGTGTCCTGGCGCATATCCGAGGAAATGTTCATAGGAGCCTGCAGGATGCAATCCCGGATGGTGAGGCTGGCCGCCCTGCTGATGGGCGCGGCCGTCGCGTTGATGACATCGGCTGGCGTGACACCGGCGGCTGCCGCCGAACCCAACTGGCCCGCGCAACTCACTATTGCCACGGCGTCCCCGGGGGGAACCTACCATACGTATGGCGCCGGGCTGGCCGAGATGCTCACCCGTGTGCTCGACATTCCGGTGGCGGAGTTGACCACCGAAGGGCCGAGCGAGAACATCCAGCTGATTGAATCCGGGAAAGCGCAGATCGGCTTCGTCACCATGGGCGTCGCCCTGCAGGCGTGGAACGGCACCGCCGACTGGACGCACGGTCGGGAGTTCCGCGACATCCGGGCGATCTTCCCCATGTACGACACGCCGTTTACCTTCGTCGTCGGAAAGAATTCGGAGATTCGCACCCTCGCTGACGCCGGCGGAAAGCGCATCGGCGTCGGTCCCAAGGGGGGCACCGCTGGCCTCTACGTTCCTGAGATCCTGACAACGCTGAAGATCGCTCCCGCGTCGCTCCACTACGGAAGCTATGACGAACTGGCAGCCCAGCTTGCCGCCGGCGAGATCGATCTGCTGGCCGCGGCCGCGGGGGCGCCGTTCCCCGCTCTGGCGGCGCTGGAGGCGAAGAAGGCGATCCGGTTCATTCCGCTCAGCGAGGACGAGATCGTGGCGTTGCGCCTGGTGATGCCCGAACTGACGCCATCGATCGTCCCGGCCGGGCTCTATCCGTCGCTGATGCGCAACTACCAGACCGTGGGGCTGTATAATTTCGCCATCGTCAACAAAAAGCTTCCGGCCGATCTCGTCTACGCCATCGTCGATGCGGTGTTCAGCCATCGTGACGAGTTGATCGGCGTGCATCCGGCGGCGGCGGCGACGGTTTCCAGCAATTATTCCCGCAACACCTTCCTGCCGTACCATGCGGGCGCCATGCGCTTCTATGCCCGGCTGGCCACGACCGGCGCCATGCGCGGCGATTAGTGGTTTTGCGGCAACGGGAATGGGAGCGGGCTGGCGAGACGCCGCCTCTGCCGACGCCGCCGACGAGCAGGGGGCTCGGCTGGTGAGGGGCTGCCTCGTTGCTTACGTCGTGCGCGCGAGCGGAATGCTGGTCGGAACGACAAGCTGAAGGTGCGCGCCGGCGCCCTTGACCCACTGGGCGTCGGCATTGATCTGTCCGGCCATGGCCTGAATGATTTGCGTGCCGAGACCATTGACGGCATCGGCCGGGAACCCTGGCCCGTCGTCGATCAGGTCGACCGTGGCGGAGGTCGCGTCGAACTGGATGGTGATCTTGAGGACACCGCCACTGTCCTTGAAGGCGTACTTGAAGCTGTTGGTGATAAATTCGTTGATGATGATGGCGAGCGCCTGCGCCTGAACCCGGCTGAGCACCCCATCTTGGAAGTCGGTCACCAATCGTACCGATTGCGATGAGCTTGAGATGCTCGAAAAAATCTTCCCGGAGATCGATCCAATATAGTACGAGACGTCAACCACCTCGCTTTCGTCGACAAACGTCAACAAGCCATCGATCGCATTCAAAACATAGATGCGATTGAGGACCTCCTCCAAGGCATGCGTGACCTCGACGATCTGCGCTTTGCTTTTTTGTAAGGACACAATCGACATCAGCATCTGGTTATTGTTTTTGGTTCGGTGTGCCAGCTCCTTTAGGGAAATCTCCAACTTCTTCGATAGATCGAGTTTTTCCTTCGCCAGCATCGCCTGCACGATGACCAAAGCGAGGATATTGGCGAAGCCTTGCAGGGTCTGGACGTCCTTGTCGTCGAAGTGGCGCGGGTTGTCGCTATCCGCCTCCAGCACTCCGAACACGTAATCATCGGCCTTGATCAGGCAGTTGACGGCACTGCGGACGCCGTGGTCGATCAGGAGTGGCGGGATGCGGAAGCGGTTCTCGGTGGCGAGATCGTTGGCGATCGTCGGGATACCGGTTTGCAGGGTCAGTCCGGCGGCGGATTCAAAGCCGGCCGACAAGCGATACTCACCGACGACGTGCTCGCTCCAGCCGATGCCGGCGCGGATGAGAAGGGCCCGCTCGTCGGGCAGATACTCCATCGCCTTCACGTGGCTCACGTCGAGGGCTTGGTGGATCTCCAGACAGGCGGCGTGCAGCAGGGAGTCGATGTCGGGGTTCGCCACCGCCAGCGTGCTGAAGCTGCCCAGCCGAGACTGATCGTTGTCGTGTTCCGCCATCCAACGTTCCTGTGCAAGGGTTGCGCACCATAAACCGGCCGGGCGTGTCCCGGAAAGGCTCTACATCCCGCCGGTTCCGCCGACTTCACCGTTGCGGACGTATGGCTACTCGCACGGGAATGCCTGAGCGACGCGTCGTCGGTGGGGCTCGCGCGGGTGTCGGAAGAAGGGCATAGAAGAACGCAGCACCGGACCGCCGACTCGAATGATACCGGCGGTGGAGGATCAGAGAAGCGGATGCATAAAGACGGCAAAACCGTATCGCGTGTTGCTCGCTCGTTATTTGATCGCCGTTGCGTAAGACGACAGGCCTTGGCCGCAGCGGTCCGCTATTACCATTCCTGATCACCTTTGGTTGATTTCTTGTGTCATTCCCGCAAAGAGTTGTATTAAATCGATAGTGGGTGCGAACCGCACCGAAAACAAGATCTGAACGCCGAGCGCCGAATTGCCATCGCAGCCTGAGACGGGGAGGATTTTATGACCAGCGCCACCGCACTGCAGCCGATGCAGTATCTGGACAAGGCTTTGACCGGCCTTCGCGATCTGGGACTGCTGCCGGAGAAGCGGGGCGAGGCGGCGCCGATCACCGCCTTGCTCAACCGGATCTCCGACATGGACGAGCAACGGGTCACCCTGATCGCCCGTACCCTGGACCAGATGTCGGTGTTCAACGAGGTGGTTCGCGAGCAGATTTCGGCGATGGATGTGGGTGAGCGCTATAAGAAGATTGCCGAAGCCTTCAATTCGATCCGCGACGACGCCAAACAGATGGTCGACCAGCTCGCGGACGGTCACATCGACAGCTTCGAGCGACTTTCCAACATGTGGCAGAAGGCGACGCGCGGCGATATCTCCACCCGCTTCGATAAGATCAAGGATGCGTATCTCGATGTTGCCAAGGCGACGCGGGATCAGTTTCAGCGCGAACAGCTCATTCTCGACGCATACAAGGATTTCCGCGGCGCGCTGAAGCAATCGGAGGTGATGGCACTGGAAGTGCTGAAGCAGGCGGAAGGGCGACTGAGCGAAGCGCGAGGGCGCATGGACGAGGCGGCAAAGGCGGTCGAGACGGCGGCATCGATGGAGCCGGTCGAGCGCGCCAAGCTGGAGCTGGCGCGGGACGAGACGCTGCGGGGGCTGCAGGACGAGGAGCAACGCTATCAGATCGCCAAGGATCTGAGCGACAATCTCACCGTCGGCTACAACACCTCGGAAGTGATCATGGCGCGGCTGATGCAGACGACGAGCGCCAAGGAGCGCGTCTATCAGCAATCGGTCAGCTTTTTCTCCACCAACGAATCCGTTCTCACCGCGCTCAGCGCGTCGTTCACCGGCATGCACGGGCTGCACGAGAGCACCGCCACCCTGAACACGATGAAGGAAGGCATTTCCAACAGTCTCGAAACACTGTCGGAGATCGGCGGCAAGATCCAAGAAGAGGCGCTGAAGGCCGGCTATGGCCCCACCATTCGCGCCGAGTCGGTGAAGAAGCTGGTGGATTCCGTCGTCGCCTACCAGGAGCGATCCTACGAGATCATCGACGAGATGCGTAAGCTCAGCACCCGCAACGCCACCGATATTCGCGATGCGGTCGAAGATGGCAAGCGGCGGATGACACAGCTCATTCAGCGGGGAACGTCGCTGGCCGCCAACCAGGGCTGACCGCGGTGGCGACCGCCACAGGGACGGCCCCGGGGACGGGACAGTCGGTGCCAGAGTCGGCGCCGGGGACCGCCGATCCGAAAGCGCCGGAACAGACCGGGGAGAAAGCGGCCGGGGGGAAAGAGGTTCCGCTGGATGAGGTCATGCTGGCGATGGACGTGGTGGACACGCTGCGCCATGCCGACACCCTGGTGGAGCGGGAACTGTCGGGTGAGGAGCGTGACCGTCGGCTGCGAGAGCGGCTGCGGGGGCTTTACAAAAGCCAGGGGATCGAGGTCCCCGATCACATCCTGGACGAAGGGGTTGCGGCTCTTCGCGAGGATCGCTTCGTCTACAAGCCGCCGGCCGCCGGTCTGCGTCGATCCCTGGCACTGGCCTACGTCAACCGTGGCCGCTGGCTGAAAGGCCTGGCCATCGTTGCCCTCCTCGGCGCCGTCCTCGTCGGCGGCTACTGGTTCGTGGTGGAGCGACCGGCGCAGACGCAGGTTGCACAGCGGACGCGCGATCTGGGCGAAGCGTTGCCGCAGGGGTTCGCCGCCGAACAGGCGCGCATCCTCGCCATCAGTCGCAGCAAGGAGGCGACGGATCAGGCAACCAGCCTGGTCGCCGAAGGGGAGGCCGCAATCAAGGCCGGCGATGCACCGGCGGCAAAGGCCAAGCTCGCCCAGTTGACTCAACTTCGACAGTTGCTGGAACAGACCTACGTGATCCGGGTGATCTCGCGACCCAACCAGTCGAGCGGCGTCTGGCGGGTCCCGAAGCTCAATCCAGGCGGCCGTAACTACTATCTGATCGTGGAGACGGTGGATGCGGCGGGCCACCCGGTGCCGGTCACCATCACCAGCGAAGAAGACAACAAGACGGCGCAGGTCAGCACCTTCGGGCTGCGGGTCGACGAGCGGACGTTCAATCGCGTGCGCGCCGACAAGCAGGACGACGGCATCATCCAGAACAACCGCGTCGGCGAAAAGCGAACGGGCATGATGGAGCCGATCTACACGATGCCGACCCTGGGCGGAGCCATTCTGCAATGGTGAACCCGATGATGAGTGGCATGCAGGTTCTCGGCAGCATCGATGACATCTTCGGCCAAGCCCGCGGACAGACCATGGACGCTGACCGGAAGATCGAGGAACTCAAGGATCGGCAGCTGCGGTTGCAGCGGGAGCAGACGGAGACCTATCAGGCCCTCGCCCGCATCCGCCTCGCCGCCGGCGAAAAGGACGATCTGGTCGCCCGGCTGACGGCGGTTGATGAGAATGTCCGCCGCGTTCTCGGCTCGCGATCGGAGGCGACGGTGGCGATCGACGGCGAGATCAGCCGCATCGAGGCGGAAGCCGTGCGTCTGCGGGGTGCCCGTGAACGGGCGGCGACGGCGGCGGGCGAGCGGCAGCAAGCGCTGATCACCTGCGAGGCGGCGGCCCGGCAACGGCTGGAGGCGACGGCCGAGTACCAGAGCCAGCAGGCGGCGGCGGATGCGGCGGAGAAGGTGGCGGCGCAGGCGCGGCAGAAGACGGAACAGGCCGAGGGGGATCGGACCCGGAAGGGCAAGCCCTACGAAGACGACCGGCTGTTCCAGTACCTGTGGCGCCGGGGCTTCGGCACCTCCGCCTACACGGGCGGCGCCCTCACCCGCATGCTCGACCGGTGGGTCGCCAACACCATAGGCTATGATCAGGCCCGCGCCGATTATGCCATGCTGCAGGAGATCCCTGAGCGGCTCACCCGTCATGCTGATCGGGTGGCGGAAGAAGCGGCGGCGGAAACGGCGAAGCTGTCCGCCATGCAGCAGGCGGCACTTGCCGAGGCGGAACCGGCGGCGGCGCGTGCGGAGTTGGCGAAGGCCGAGGCGGCGGTCGATACCCTCGACGATGCGATCGAGGCAAACGGAAAAGCCCAGCTGCAGGCCATCGGCCGGCGGGCGCTGATCGTCAGCGGCGACGATCCGCAGACGCAAGGGGCGATGCGGGCGATCGATGGCGCCTTGCGCGACCAGGGCCTGCTGGCGTTGCGAACCGCCGCGGCGGTGACGCAGACCGACGCCGACGACGAGGCGGTGCGACGGCTCGAGCGCATTGACGAGGAAGGGCGGCAGGTGGCGCAGGCCTTGGACGATGCCGTGCACGCCCGCAAGGAGCTGCAGGAGCGGATGGCCGAGATCGGCTCCGTGCGCCGGGATTATCGCCAGCGCGGCTACAACCGCGGCATGTTTGACGCCGCCGGCGGCGCTTTCATCGGCTCGTTGGTGGGCGAGTTGCTGAAAGGCGCACTCAGTCGCGATCGTTTCTGGGATCAGGTGGGAAGCCGACAGCTTCCCGGGCCGGATGGCTGGGGTGGTGGGTTTGGCGGCGGCTTCGGTGGCTTTGGCGGCGGCGACGGGGGCGGAGGGGGCGGCGGCGGTGGTGATTTCGGCGGAAGTGATTTCCGCACCGGCGGCGGCTTCTAGTTAGCCCGGCTCAGGATCGGTCGCCGTCGTAAGGGTTGCGGCCCTTGCGGAAGATGAGACGCAGCGGCACGCCCGGCAGCGTGAACGCATCGCGCAGGCCGCCGGCCAGATATCGGTGGTACGCCTCCGGCAGCAGCTGCGGGCGATTGGCGAAGAAGAGAAAGGTCGGCGGTCGAGTCTTGGTCTGGGTGACGTAGCGGATGCGCAGCGGCCGGCCGTCTGCTATCGGCGGTGGATTGCGCTCCACCATCTGCATTAGCCAGCGGTTCAGCGGTGCGGTGGGCAGCTGCCGGTTCCAGATGTCGTCGACGGCGAGGGCGGCGGGCAGCAACTCCTCCATGTTGCGCCCGGTCTTTGCAGAGAGCAGGACGGTCGCCAGCCCGCGCAACTGCGGCAGCGAGGTTTCGATGCGCTCCGCAAGGCCGCGACGCACCGCCGCCGCATCGGTGACCAGGTCGGACTTGTTGGCGACGAGGAGCGGCGCCCGACCTTCCTCGCCGATCATCCGGGCGATGGTCAGGTCCTGGCGCTCCAGCCCTTCCGTGGCATCGATGACGAGGGCGACGACGTTGGCGTAGCGGATCGCCCGCAATGTGTCCTGGACCGAGAGCACCTCCAGGGCGTCGTTGACGCGGGCGCGGCGGCGCATGCCGGCGGTATCGATGAGGCGGACGGGCCGGCCGCCATGTTCCCAAGCGATGGCGATGGAATCGCGGGTGATGCCGGCCTCGGGTCCGGTGATCAGCCGCTCGACGCCGATCAGCTGGTTGATCAGCGTCGACTTGCCGACGTTCGGACGGCCGACGACGGCGAGCTGCAGCGGCCCCGGTGCCGCGGCCTCAACTTCCTCAACTCCCTCAGCCGATGAATCTTCCGCGTCCACCGCTGCCGGCGGGTCGGCAGCGGCGTCCACCAAAGGTTGTAAGGCGTCGTAGAGCTCGCCAATGCCTTCACCGTGCTCGGCGGAAAAGGCGACGGGTTCGTCGAGGCCGAGGCCGAAGGCTTCCAGCAGGCCGCCGGCGCCGGCGCGGCCCTCGCACTTGTTGGCGATCAGCACCACCGGCTTGTTGCTCGCCCGAACGAGACGCGCCAGGGACTCGTCCATGGGCGTCACTCCGGCGCGGGCGTCGACCACCAGCAGCGCCACGTCCGCCTCGTCGAGGGCGCGCTCGGTCTGCGCCTGGATGCGGGCCGCCAGGTCATCGCCGCGGGCATCCTCGAAGCCGGCGGTATCGATCACCCGGAAGCTGAGATCGGCGAGCCGTGCCTCTCCCTCGCGCCGGTCGCGGGTCACCCCTGGTCGGTCGTCGACGATGGCGAGACGCTTGCCGACCAGTCGATTGAATAAGGTGGACTTGCCGACGTTCGGGCGCCCGAGGATGGCGACGGTGAGGGCCATCCGTCTTACTGAAAGGCACTGACCTCGCCGTCGTCGGTGACCACGAACAGGCGGCCACCGGCGACGACCGGCGGTGCGCTCGCCGGATCCCTCAGTGCCAGGCGAGAGAGGATGCGACCATCGAGGGGCGAGAGGATGAGGGCTTGGCCATCCGTGCCGACGACAATCAGCCGATCGCCGGTCAACACGGGTCCCGACCAGAGGAGGGGTCCCTTCTTCTCCTTTTCGTCATGGTAACGGGGAAGGGGCGTAACCCAGTAGACGCGACCATTGTCGGCGGAAAGGCAGACGAGGTCGCCGGTGGTGGAGATCAGGAACAGATAGCGTCCGGCCAGCCATGGGGTGCCGAGGCTGCCGATGTCGCGATCCCACATCCGCTGGCCGCTGCGCACGTCGATGGCTACCAGCAATCCTCCCTGGCTGGTGGCAAAGACGCGGCCGCGATCGATGAGGGGGAGCCCGCGGATCTGGGCGATGCTGGTCACCTCATCGGTGCGACGACTGGATGCGAGGGAGTCGGACCAAAGGACGCGCCCGTTGTCCACCCGTAGCGCCACCAGATCACCGGAGGTGAAAGGCGCGACGACCACATCGCCGGAGACGGCGGGAGCGGCGCTGCCCATCAGCCGGGCCGTTTCCGAGATCGCCCGGTGCGGCGGCCACACATCGCGCCCGTCCGTCTGATCGAGCGCGTAGAGTACGTTCTCGACGGTGATGGCAAACACGCGACCGCCCGCCACCGCCGGCGGCGCATGAATGGGAACGCCCAACTTGCGGTGCCAGGTAACCTTGCCGGTCGCCGCCTGCATGGCGATCACCTGGCCGAAGCCGGTGGTGGCGATCACCCGCCCGTCGGCATAGGCGATGCCGCCGGACAGCGCATCGTCGTCCTCGACGTCTTCGGTCAGATCCGTGTGCCACACCCGCTCTCCCGTCGCCGCATCGAAGGCGCGGACCTGATTTTCGGTATCGAGGGTGAACACCTTGCCTTCGGCGACGATCGGCGGCGCCAGCCAGGGCCGGTCATGGGCGACGCCGCTGCCAATGTCTGCGTGCCAGATAAGCTGCGGCGCCGCGCTCAACTGCACGTTCTGCAGCACGTGATCGGCGGTTCCGCCGGCCTGGGGCCAGTCAGGGTTGGCGATCGGCGGCGGCAGCAGGATCTGGTCGGCCCGGATTGCGGAATCGGGAGCGACGGTTCGTTGGGGCTGCATCACCGCGATTCGCTTGCCGGGAAGCGGTGTGTCGTCGTCCCCGAACCATGTATCGCAGCCGGCTGAGATGCCGCATGCCAGGACGGCGATAGCGAGGATCATGAACCGCCGACCGGCTGAACCCGCTTTCACCGCGCTCTCCGCATCCCGTCGCGGGCTTTTGCCGAGACCTGACGCCTTCATCCGGCGGATCCGGGCGTGGCGAGCAGGATCTCGGCGCGCTCGCGAACGCCGGCGGGCACTTGTGGATCGGCGACGAGTCCCTTCAGCAAGCGTTCCGCCTCAGCCGCTTGGCCCGAATTCAGTGCCATTAGTGCCTGCAGTTCACGCGCCGAGAATCGCCACGGGTTGTTGTCGGCGGCGAGTCGGGCGAGCTTGCTTTGCACGTCGTTTGCCTCCAACTGGGCGATCGGCGCCTGCATGGCGGCGAGCACCGACAGCAGCGTGGCCAGATCGCGGTAGACGGGGATATCGGTCGAGCGGGCTGCGCGATCATAAGCGGCAACCGCCGCGGCGTGGTCTCCCTGGCGGGCGAGCAGCGCCGCCTCCTGCAGCCGGGAGAGGAGTGCGTAGCCGCGCGGGCCGTCATTGCCGAGGGCGGCGAAGCCGGCGGTGGCCAGCGCCGGATCGGTGGCGGCGGCGGCATTTGCCTCGGCGAACTGCATCGATGCTTCGGCCAGGCGCTTGGCCTCGAAATGCTTCCAGACCTGGAAACCGGCGACGGCCAGCAGGAGGCCGACGACGACGGCAATCGCGTACGTTCCGTAGCGTTTCCACAGTCGCAGCATGCGATCGCGGCGAAGGTCTTCTTCGACCTCGCGCAACAGGCTGTCCTGCAGCAGTTCGTCTTTCGCCATCTAAAGGGTCCTTGCCGGGCGCGCCGGATAAATCAGGATTCGTTGCGCCACTTGATCGAACAGCCCATGCTCGCCGTCTGTGTCTCCGGCCCGATGCCGGTCCGGGCGATCCGCAGCATCGCGTCGACGAGTTCGCGCACCTTCGGGGTGCTGCCGCGCATCCCGGCGTCATCGATGCGTCCGCGATACTGTAACTGAAGGTCGGCATTGTAACCGAAGAAGTCCGGCGTGCAGACGGCCCCGTAGGCGCGGGCCACCTCCTGGGTTTCGTCGACGAGATAGGGAAACCCGAACCGGTGCCGCCTGGCGAACTCCACCATGTGGAGCGGCGCATCGTCAGGATAGCGCTCATAGTCGTTGGCCATGATGGCGACGGCGCCGACGGCCGCGGCGCGCAGTTCGTCCACATCGGTGACCAGCCGGTCGATCACCGCCTGCACGTAAGGGCAGTGGTTGCAGATGAACATCACCAGCGTGCCGGCGGAGCCGCGCACGTCGCCCAGGGTGAAGATGCGTCCCGTCGGGTCGGCGAGCCGGAAATCCGGGGCCGCCCGACCGAAGTCGCAGACCGGGGTCTGCATGGCCATCGCTAAGATCCTCAAACCCGTACGCTGTGGCGGGTCTCGGTGCCCGTCTCCCCGTGGTGTTAGCCGATCGGAGGGGGCCGGATCAACCGCGGTGCAATAATTCCCGACGTTAACTCGGCGTTATCTGCGGCAAGGCGAAGATTCGGGCATGAAGCAAAGCCGAGCCGTCTTCTTCGCCTTCGCCCTGCTCATCCCAGGTCTTGCCGGTTGCATGCCCGTCGTCGGTGTTGCCGCCGGTCCCGGCCTCGCCGTGGGATCCACCGCCGCCACCGGCAAGACGCCCGTCGATCACCTGGTATCCCTGATTTCCGGCAAGAACTGCTCCGTCCTGCGCAAGACGCAGGGGCTGACCTATTGCCGGGAGGACGAACCGACCATTCCCATCGGCGTCGTCTGCTATCGTACCCTCGGCGATGTCGCCTGCTATAATCGCAGTGATCCCTATAACGCCCACGAACGACCGGTCATCGATGCGCGGTCCGTCGCTGTCGTTCCCGCATCGGAGCGGGCCGTTTCCGTACTGCCGGTCGATGCGAGCGTTGCGGATGCAGGCATTTCGGATCCGGGCATTCCCAATCCGCGCAATCAGCCAGAGAATGACGAGTAGACGGAGCGGCGGCAGACGTAAGCCTCGGCTGATCGCCTTGTCTCTGCCGCACGGCCGGGCGCCGCGGCCGGTTGCGATGTCGGCCCTGCCGCCTTCGGCCGCCAATCACCCAGGACGCGCGCCAACCGATCGAAACTGGCATCGTCGCTTGGCAGGCCGAAGCGCAGCCACGATGGCCGCTCGGTGAAGCGGCGGACGAGGATGGCGGCCTGCGCCAGATGCTCGAACAATTCCTCGGCACGATCGGTGGCGGTGAGGCGGAAGAGACCGGTGCCGCCGGCGACCGGGAGACCGTTGCGCATCAGCAATCCATCGAGACGCCCCGCCGCTGCGGTCAAGCGGACACGGGCGCCCCGCGCCCACGCCACATCGGCAAGGGCGACGGCGCCGATGGCGGCGGCCGGACCGGAGACGGCCCAGGGACCGAGTGCCTCGCGGATGCGCGAGGCCAGCGGTTCCCCTGTGAGGACAAATCCCAGACGAAGGCCGGCCAAGCCGAAAAACTTGCCGAACGAGCGGAGGACGACGACGTTGTCGGCCCCCACGGCGCCGGCGAGGCTGATCTCGGGGGTGAGATCGGCGAACGCCTCATCGATGACCAGCAATCGGCCCCCGGCCAGGGCAAGCAGGGCTTCCGGTTCGAAGCGCCGGCCGTCCGGGTTGTTGGGGTTGACGCAGACCAGGACGTCGGCGGTGTCGGGAATGGCCTCCACCCCCAAAACCTCGCTCACCGTGTGGCCGGCCCGCGACCAGCAAACCGCGTGCTCATGGTAGGTGGGGCCGATTATGGCGACGCGCGTCGGTGAAATCAGCCGCGGCAGCCACTGTATAGCGGCTTGCGAGCCTGGGGTCGGCACCACGTTGGCGGGATCATCGACCCCGTAGTAGTTGGCGGCCGCCTCGCGCAGCCAACCGTCGAGACCGCTGTCGGGCAGCCGGTGCCAGTAGTCGGCGGCCAGGTCGGGAATGGGAAAGGGAACGGGATTGATCCCGGTCGAGAGATCGATCCACTGCTCTCGAGGAATGCCATAGGTCTCGGCGAAGCCATCGATCTCGCCGCCGTGCAACTGCGTGTTACTGAAAGTCACCCTGTTGGGCCTCTGCTCCGAGCGCACGCCGGCGCGGCAGGACATTCGGACATGGGTCTTCTTGGGGTAAGTTCCACGGCATTCAGCCCATCCGGTAATGCTTGAGCACGGCCCGGCGCACGTCCCAATGACACTTCAGACCGGCCGGAAAGGTCACCAGATCGCCGTCCCCGAATTCCACCACGTCCCCGTTTTCACTGGTTACTCGAACGTCCCCGGTAATCAGGTAGCACGTTTCGGGGGTATCATATTCCCAGTCAAAGCGACTCGGCTCCTTCGACCATGTGGGCCACTGGCGCATGAGGGCAACCTGTTGTTCCGTCGGCTTCTCTACCTTTATTGCCATGCTTGCGTTGCTCCCCCGTGCGAGGCTAGGCGCTCCGCGAATCCGAATCGGCCCCAACTCTAACATCGCGAGGTGCGGTTTTCACGCAACCATGTGGCGCCGGGGCTCACCCATCAGCGAGAGCTTGATCCGTCGGTCGGGTCCACCTAGCTCATGATTTTCATGCGGACGAAATGGAGAGGACGGCAGACGATGCGCAGCATACGCGGCCGCGAACGGGCTCATCTCAGCCGGCGAAGCGTGCTTTTCCTCGGGATCGGCGGAATTGTGGGACCTGCCGTCGTCCGTCCCGGACGCCTGTTGGCCGAACCACTGCCGGGACCGACCGTGGCCCCGCCGCCGGTGCGTTTCGATGTCTTCGCCCTCGGCAGCGCCATCGGACGCCATCAGGTCGACTTTCGTCCCGCCAACGGCGGCTTCATCGCGGACTCAGACATCGATATCGATGCGAAGGTCCTTGGCGTCCGCCTTTTCTCCTATACCCAGAAGACCAGTGAGACCTGGGCCAACGGTCGCCTGCAGGCGTTCACCAGCACCGGCGTAGACGACGGCAAGAGCTTTAGTGCCAGCGGCCGTGCCACGGGAGGTGCCTTCGTCATCGAGGGCAGCAAGGGCAAGATTACCGCTCCCGCCGACGTTATGCTGGCGACCTACTGGTCTTCGCTGATGCTCTCGCGTCCGCAACTGATCAATCCGAAACGCGGCAATCTGAAAGAGCAGACGGTCAAACCGGCGGGGCAGACCACCGTCCGCGCCGGCGACGGCGAGCGGACGGCCACCCGCTACGACATCACCGGCGTCCTTGATGGGGCCCTGTTCTATGACCAGGAGGACCATTGGGTGGGGGCGGCCTTCGACCGCAAGGGGGCGACGGTCGAGTATCGCCTCGCCGCGTAAGCGGCACCGTCCGCATTTGTTCTGTCCCACGACGCCTTCGCCGGGTATAGTATTACCCCATTTGTGGTGGCGGCGAGGAGTGATCCGTGGGTCTCCGCATTTGGCCGCATGCGTGGGGGCTGCTGCCGCTGCCGCTGCTGCTCGCCGCATGCACGTCCTATTCACAGCAGGTGGGCGAGCCGGCACCGGCGACGCCGCCGCAGGTGATCGCGGTGGGCCGCATTGACGCTGGCGGCACTGAATGGGAGCGGGCGGCGTTGCAGTTCGAACGCTCGCTGGTGACCGCCCTGAGGGACTCGAACGCGTTTCCCACCGTTCGCAGCAGCGTGCCCAAGACACTGCCGGCCGACGGCCTGATCGTCGAGGGGAAGATCCTCGATGCCGACGGCGGGAGCGATTTCTATCAGATGCTACTCGGCGAGTGGCTCGCCGGACCGGCGGCGAAGGTGGAAATCCGGGTCCGCGGCGCCGACGACCGAACGCTGCTGGGCTTTACCGATGGGGTGCTGATCTCGGAGCATAGTGTCGATCCGAGGGCATCCGATCCGACGGAACTGAAACACCTGATCGACGAACTTGCCGCGGACGCCGCCAACGCCATCATCCGCTGGTCGAAGGGCCAACCCGTCAATGACTCTCTGTTCTGACGGGGTGACGGGGGTGGCAGGCAGCCGAGCGGATGGAAAACCGCCCGGCTGCGCCGGTGGCAATGGACGACGTTATTTGTTGACGACGACCGGGCCGATCGGCCAGACCACCCGACCGTAAATTTCGTTCAGGACCTGGGCGAGGCCGGTGTAGGCGGCGGACAGGGCGAGGACGATGCCAACCCAGCCGGCCAGGGTCTTCAACTCCTTGCTGCCGATCAGATCGCCGATCGAGAGCAGGGCGAAGGCGACGACGAGCAGGAAGAAGGTCACCTGCAAGGCGCGATTGAGGCGGAAGGTGCCGATGAACATCACGAAGGACATCAGGCCCCAGGCCCCGAGATAAGAGGCCATCGCCACCTCACTCGGCTTCTCGGCCAGCCCCAGCTTGGGGAAGACGATGATGCCGGCCAAGGTCAGCCAGAAGAAGCCGTAAGAGATGAAAGCCGTCGTCGCGAAGGTGTTTTTCTTCCGCCATTCGAAAACGCCGGCGAAAACCTGGGCGATGCCGCCATAGAAGACGGCCATCGACAGAATCATCGCATCGAGACCGAACAGGCCGGCATTGTGCATGCTGAGGAGCAGCGTCGTCAGCGCAAAGCACAGGAGGCCAAGCGGGGCCGGGTTCGCGGTTGTATCGGTGATGGAAATGACTGCCGGACGCATGGCATCCGTTTCCCGCGCCAGCGGGATGGCAGAAGCGGCGACCTTGCCGTTGCTCATACTCGTTCACTCCTAGAGACGACGCCTCGGCGCAGCATGGCGCGGCCGAGGCGTTGCGGGTCGATGGGAATTATGCGCGTGCTACCAGCCGAGCCAGTCGGGACGGGGCGGAATGGTCGTCACGTAAACCCGCTGCGCCGTGACCGTGCCGTAGTTGTAGTCGTTACGGTAGAGAAGAACGGTCGTGGTGCCGCGGTGGTCCGTCGACGTCCAAGTGGATTTCAGGCAGACCCCTTCCAGGCCGGCCGGCACGTGATCGTGCATTTCCTCAAACGCCTTCTTGATGTTGGGGCCGGTAATACCACCTGCCTTGTCCGCCATGACCATTGCATCACGCATCAGAAAGGCCGAGCAGACGCCGCGGATGTAGTGGGCAGAACGGTAGAGCTGGCCGGTGGGATCGGACTCCTTGGAGACCTGTCGGACCAGTTGCATGCCGGGGACGTCATCCCCCCAGGGGGCCACGGTGACTACCCAGACCAGGCCGTTGCCGGCGTCACCCGCTTCTTTCGCCGCGACCTCGTCCCAGCCGTAGATGTTGGTCAGGAACTGGGTGCTGACCCCTGCTTTGGCACAAGCCTTCACCAGCGCGACGTTGGACTCCGCGGTATTGGCGAGAAAGGCGAAGTTGGCGCCGCTATCCTTCAGGCTCTGGCACTGGGCGGAAAAATCCCCAGGCGTGAGCGAGTAGCGGATCGCCGGTAGGACCTCGAAGCCGGAGTCGCGGGCGAAATCGAGGCACGCGTCCTTCGGCGAATTGGGATACGGATGGTTGTCGCCCATATAGACGAACTTCGGCCGGTAGAGGTCGCCGAGGAAGGTGGAGCCGCGGGTGCCTGCTCCGGAGCGCTTCCACTGTTCGGCCGCGTACTGAACGAGAGCGCGGCAGCCGTCGGAGTAGGACGGCCCATAGAAGAAATTGTAGGGGGCCTGGGTGATGGTCCGCGGTGAGCGGCCGGTCGGATCGGTCAGATGGCCAGATGAAGAACCGGATATGAAGACGACGCCATCCTTGCTGACGAGGTCGACCAGCGCTTCCGTATCGGCGGTGCCCCAGCCCTGGATGAGGACCGGCTTTACCGTGTCCTTCCATTCCTTGTAGGTGGCGATGGCGCGAGCCGGATCGTATCCATAATCGACACTGACGAACTGGATTTTCCGGCCGTCAATGCCGCCGTGGTCGTTGATGAATGACACCGCATCGGTGACGCCCTGACCGTAGACCTTGGCCACCGCCGAGGTCGCGCCGGTCTGGGCTACGAGTTGGCCTACCGGGATCGCGTCCGCGGCCATCGCGGCGCCACCGACAACCGTCAACGCGGCGGCGACGAGTGCCGCGCGCGCACTTTTTCGTTGCTTCATGGAAACCCCTCCCGAAGTCGATTTTGCTAGTCCCAACCGCTGCTATCCGGGGTAATTCAACCTCAGCCGTTCTCCTTAAGGTTGGGAGGCGACCGTTTAACCCTATGCCGCGCCGCCCACCAAGCGCTAAATTGTTCGAGGCGGTTGGATTCGGCCCCGAGTGTGCCAAATCAGTCGGATGCGGTGCGATAAAGCTCGGATTCCGCATCGTACGCCTCGAACCCCACCAAGCGGCGGAGGTCGGCGAACGGAACGAGGTGAGGGGACGGATCAATCCCCGTGGCCAGATCGGCAAGCACCGCCTGCATCGCCCGGATGGATGCGGACAAGAGGGTGAGCGGATAGGCGACGAGCGCATAGCCCAGTTCGCCGAGGCGGGCGGGAGGAAGGAGAGGGGTCGATCCGCCCTCCAGCATGTTGGCCAGGTGGTGGCCGGGCACGGCTGCACAGATGCGCCGCATCTCCTCCTCGTTGGCAGGCGCCTCCACGAACAGGAGATCGGCTCCCGTCGCCTGAAACGCGTCGACGCGGGCGATTGCCTCTTCGAGGCCGTGGGTGGCGCGGGCGTCGGTGCGGGCGAGGATCAGGATGTCGGACCCTTCTTCGCGGGCATCGACGGCGGCCCGGATGCGGGCGACGGCCTCGGCACGGCTGACCACCTGCTTGCCGCGGGTGTGACCGCAACGCTTGGGTGCCAACTGGTCCTCGATCATCACCGCGGCAAAGCCGGCCCGGGCGTAGCCGGCGACCGTCCGCTTGACGTTGACGGCGTTGCCATAGCCGGTGTCGCCGTCGCCGATTACCGGGATGGAGACCGCGGCGCAGATGTTGCGGCCCTGGTCCACCATCTCGGCGTAGGAGATCAGGCCGGTGTCCGGCATGGCGAGGCGCGAGGCGGCAACCGCAAACCCGCTCATGAAGGTGAGAGGAAAGCCGCACTGCTCGATCAGCCGCGCCGAGAGGGCATCGAAGCAGCAGGGCATCAGCAGCGGCCGCGGGCCGTTCAACAAATGGCGGAGGCGGCTCGCGGCGGAACCGGCGGCCGACCTCGGCAACAGCGAACGAGGGGCAGGTCCGGAATCTGTCGAGGTGGGAAAAGGTGCGCCCGATGACTCAGGCCGGGTCCAGTTCGCTGTCCCAGTAGAGGAAGTCGCGCCAGCTTTCGTGGAGGTAGTTGGGGGGGAAGCCACGGCCGTTTTCCTGCAGCTCGTAAGTCGTCGGCTCATAGGGCCGGATCAGTGGAAATAGGCCGGACTCCTTCGGCAGGCGATGTCCTTTGCGCAGATTGCAGGGCTCGCAGGCGGTGACAACGTTGGTCCACTCGGTGCGGCCGCCGCGGGCGCGCGGAACCACGTGATCGAAGGTCAGCCGTTCCGCCGGCAGATCGTCGCCGCAATACTGGCACGAAAAGCTGTCCCGCAAGAAGACGTTGAAGCGAGTGAAGGCTGGCCGCCGCGCCGCCGGGACATACTGCTTGAGGACGATGACGCTCGGCAGCCGCATCTCGCGGGAGGGAGAGCGCACGAACTGATCATATTCGGATACGACCCGAACACGCCGCAGGAAAACCGCCTTGATGGCTTCCTGCCAGGGCCAAAGTGACAAAGGAAAATAGCTGAGCGGGCGGAAATCCGCGTTCAACACCAGGGCCGAATACGTGTTCATGCCCGCACAACTGTCGCTAGTCCATCCTTGGCGCGGGAGGGTACAGCATGTGGTCGGCTTTGCCAAATAGTTCGGCCAAGCGGGACATGACAATCCCGCGACTCGGCACCAGGCATCAAGTGGCTTAAGCGGACGCCTTACCGGCCAGGTGACAGGCGAGAAAGCGCAAGGCGAGACGCAGCGTCGCCTCATCGATGCCATGGCCGAGATTGGGCAAGACGTGCGCCTCTACGGGGACATGCACCGCCTTGAGGGCAAGCTCTGCCATCGGCAGCGCGGCCGCCGGGAGGACATCGTCATCGGCGCCATGGGTCAGCAGCACCGGCGGTCGCGCCCGGATCTCTTCCGCCAGGTGTTCGGCGCCGACGAGGATGCCCGAGTGGGAAACGATTGCCGCTGGTGCCACGGCGGCTCGCAAGCCGACATGAAGGGCCATCATCGCGCCCTGGGAGAAGCCGATCAGGACCAGTGCTTCCGGAGAGAGACCGTGGCGGGCAAGCTCCGCCGCCAGGAAGGCTTCCAGGGCCGGCTGCGCCGCACGCACCCCTTCCCAACGGGTCAACGGATGGAAGTCTTGCAGACTGAACCACATGTAGCCGAACGGGGCGAGATCGTAGGGGTATGGCGCATTGGGAGCGACGAAGGCGGCGCGTGACAGAACCGCGCGAAGAAGCGGCGCGAGCCCGATCAGATCGTTGCCGTCGGCGCCGATGCCATGCAGGAGGACGACGAGCCGATCGGGACGGGCATCGCCGTCCGGCAACAGCCGGGGGCCGTCAAGAAGCGGAGTGTTGGTCATCCAGATCCCTCGCCGGACAGCGGGCGCCGGACGCAGGCACCAAGCGTGAGCGCAGGATACCCGTGCAGGGGAAGATGGTCCCGGCGGAGCGGAGCGGCCGCAGCCCTAGAATTTATAGTTGACGATCACGCCGCCGAAGAACTGGTACGTGGTCGGCTCGCCGTCAACGCTTTCCGACTCCAGCGCGCGCAACTGGCGAGCGTAAGCGGCTTGAGTCTGCACCGTCCAACTCTCGGACGGGGCGTAGCCGAGGCCCAAGCTGAGGCCGATATCGCGGAAGCCGGAATTCTCATCACTCGAGGTCAGGCCGGTCCGGCCACCGGTGATGCCCGTCGGGCTGTCGAAGCTATAGGTGGAAAACAGGCGTGAGCTGAGCTGCCAGGACGGCGCCAGCAGCGTCCGGTAATCCAGTCCAGGCTGCAACCGGACGCTGTCGACGGCAGCCAGGGGATCGGAGGCGATCTGCACGTTGATCCCGTAGCCGGAAGTCGGATTCTTGTCGTCGCCAAATCGATAGCCGGCGTAGCCACCAACCAGCCCCGCGTCGTTCCGTGGCCGGGCGCCCAGATCGAGCGGACGCGAAACGGCGATGCCTGCCGGACCACCTCCCGCCAAAGCCGACGGAGCGGTCAGCGTACCGGCCTCAAGCCCGCCCACGGAAACGATGGAGGTGGTGACATGGGTGGGGCCGAGCGAGCGGGAATCGAGGGGCTGGACAAATCCCTGCAGATTGACCGTCCCGACGCGGGCGGCGTTTGGGTCCGCGGGAACGGAGACCGTCTGATTGCGCGACGTGTCGGCAGGCTCAGCGGCGAGCAGCGGCGAGGTCACGAGGCCTAGGGCCATCAGTAACAATCCACCCATCGCCGGCAACAACGAGCCGCGCGTCCTAACCTTCATCGCGAACCGAAACTCCTGCTTGGTCAGCCAACCACAGCTCAATCTTGCGCCGCTTCTCGTAACGATGCATCGCATAGGTTGCACCAACCCAATATATAGCATGGGCTTGGCGGTTTCCACGTCCACTGCGTGTCAAATGTAAAAAGTAAGGTCTTTGTGGCATTTTCATCGCGGCTCGTGTTGCCGCGCCGGCCCAACGTTATCAGGGGTGGTCGACTCCCCCGGTTCCGGTTCCCCCGGTTCCGGCTCCCGCTCACAGCGCCAGACCGCGTAGCGCAGATCGAACGGATAGATCTGCATCGCTTCGTCCAGTTGGGCCGGTCCGCGGCGGGCGAACAGGCACTCCTCGGCCGCCAGTTGCGCGATCGCCTCATCCCCGTCGATCCACGGCATGTGCCGGACATAGAACCAGTTGGGGTTGTAGTGGACGACGCGCGGGCCGCGGACGAATTCCGGACAGCCGGCCACCATCAGGCAAAGAGTGATGAGGAGTATGATCCGCACAGAAGAGGTGTTCACCGTTCGTCGCGCCATAACCCCGTTCGACCGCACTGCCAACCGTGCGGGAACCGGCCGACGATCTTAGCTGAGGCCGAGTAGTGCCGCTATAGGGTTAATTACGCCGGCAACCGTTTGATGAAATAGACCTAATTGAGGCTATTCTGAAACGCCGCCGATCGGCAGCCCTCCACGCGGGGGGCGGGGGCACAGCCGCCGGCGACGAAAGCGCGGCCTCGCAATGTTGTCAGGTGCGCGAGACCAGGCAGTTCGTCATGAAGAGCGAGCACCCGCCACTTTCGACACTATCTACTCGGGATGAGAATCCACCGTTGAAACGGCACCCGTGGGCCGGGCATCCCGACGGCAGCAAGGGTAGACCGTGCTCGCGGAGAGGAGGAGATTGAACCTTGGCAGCTAAAAAAATCCTGATGATCGTCGGCGATTTCGGCGAGGACTATGAGATCATGGTGCCGTTCCAGGCACTGCAGATGGTGGGCCACACGGTCCACGCGGTGTGTCCGGACAAGGCGGCCGGCGACAAGATCCGTACGGCGATCCACGACTTCGAGGGGGATCAGACCTACACGGAGAAGCCCGGTCACAACTTCACCCTCAACGCCAGCTTCGACCAGGTCGATGCCGGCGCTTACGATGCGCTGGTCGTTCCCGGCGGCCGCGCTCCCGAGTATTTGCGTCTGAACGATCGCGTCCTTGACCTGGTTCGTCATTTCGGCGAGGCGGGCAAGCCGATCGCCGCCGTCTGTCATGGACCCCAGCTCCTGGCGGCGGCCGGCGTCATCGGCGGACGCAACGTCTCCGCTTATCCGGCCTGTTCGCCGGAAGTGACGCTGGCCGGCGGCCGCTTTGCCGACATCGCCATCGACGAGGCGGTCACCGACGGCAACCTGGTCACCGCCGCCGCCTGGCCGGCGCATCCGGCGTGGCTGGCGCAGTTCCTCGTCCTCCTCGACAAGGCCCAGGCGCGGGCCGCCTAACGGGCGGCTGGCGAGGACCTAGTGGCCGCCACTTCTCAGGCGGCGCAACAGGTCCTCGACCTCGGCCATCCCCGACGCGCCACCGCCGGCGGCGAGAAACGACTCCAAGGTGGCGATGGCGGTCTTGACGTTGCCCAACCGGCTATGCAGTACGCCCATCTCCCAGGCGATCTCGCCGCGGTCGGGGGCGATCAGCGTCATCGACTGCAGAATCTCGATGGCCTGGGTGAGATCGCCGGCGGAAATTGCCCGCAGCTTGATGTTGTTCTGCAGTCGCAGCAGGATGTCGCGGGAGCCGACAGCCTGGTAGTGCGCGGGGGCGATTTCCGCCTCCTCGCCGCGCAGCGCCTTCAGGCGCAGCCGAAGGTCGGCCGCATCCATCATCTTCGCCTCCTCGAAGGGATCGAGGATGACTCGCTGACCGCGGGCGGTCAGCCGGAGCAGAAAGTGCGACGGGAAGTCGATGCCGACGATCTCGGCTCCGTAGGCGCGGGCGACATGGATATAGAGGATGCCGAGGCTGACCGGCAGCCCCCGGCGGCGGTCGATGACGTCGATGAGGTTGGCATTGCGCGGATCGTCGTAGGTTTCCCGATCCCCCGCATACCCATGGCGCTCGGCGAGGACGTGGCGGAGCGCGGTCGTCTGCATCTCGATGCTGTCGGCCTGGGAGGTTCTGTCGGCCGCCTGCACCGCCAGATCGGCGAGATGCTGATGATAGGGGGCGAGGTCCGCATGAGGGCGCTGCAGGGCCGCTAGCAGCAACGCCGTTTCGGCTAGCGGGATGTGGGTGTCCTGCCGGCTCCCGATCTCCTTCAATGTCTCGATGAGGTGTTTGCGCCGCGCCACGTCGGTCTGAGAACTCCCCGGGCCACCGTCCCTTCGGGCCCGATCCTAAACGAGATTAGATGCCCCGCGGTTTCGCACAAGGGGACGCAAGCCGGAACGGCAGGACGATCGCCGCGGTCGTGGCCTCATCGACGTTCCGGAACGAGGAAGCGCATCGCCGTCCCGACGGCGGCCGCCACCAGACGCCTCGGCAGCACCATCGGTCCCAGCGCGGCCTGATCGACGCGGCCGATGATGCGCACCCGGTCGCGACCGAGGGCGGCAAGACCGTCGCGGGCCACCCGCGCCGGATCGGCGGCGCCCGGAATGCGGCCGAGATCGAAGCCGCGGTGGCGATCGTCGGCTGCGCGAATGGCTCCGGGACAGAGGGCGAGCACATCGATCGGCTCACCCCGCAGTTCCTCGCCGAGCGCTTCGGCGAAATGCAGATCGAAGGTTTTGCTTGCGGCGTAGGAGGCGAAATACGGCACCGGTGCAAACGCGGCGCTGGATGAGACGATGATCACGCCGGCGCGCCGGCCGGCGCCGCGGGCCCGTTCCAGCATACCGGGAAGTAGGCTGCGGGTGAGCAAGGTGACGGCGACAACGTTGACCATGACCGTCTGCCTCTCGCTCTCGATGTCCTTGTCGAGGAAGCGGCCGAGGATGCCGAGGCCGGCGTTGTTGATCAGAAAATCGATGCCGAAGGCGTCGGCGCGCGCCGCGACCGCCGTGACCCCGGCGGGCTCGGCAAGATCGGCGGCGATCGTCGCCACGATCCGTCCGGGCCGCTGCAGACGGCCGGCCACCTCAGCGAGCCGGTCCTCATTGCGGCCGGTCAACAGCAGGTCCGTCGACGCCGGCAGTGCATGCGCGAACGCGCCGCCAATGGCTCCCGTCGCCCCGGTGATCAAAGCCCGCCGATAGGTCTGCATTGTTTTGCCTCGTCCGCCGATTCCGCGCACACCCACATCTCGCATGGGACATGCCGGCCCGTGACACAGTTCACCTGCCGCCGCTGTCACCCGCCGCCCGGTGCCTCGGACACCTGCGGTGATGGCCGACACTTACCCCAGCCCTGACAGCGGGTTATCTCTCTCCGATCGGAAGCCTCTTGGCAAGGAAGGCGATGCGAAGCGCCATCGGCAAGCCGGCGGTCGCCGACACGGACAGCGAGGAGCCGGCGTATGTCCGCGACTATCGGGAGCGCGGCTATGCCATCGTCCGCGGCGTGTTCGCCGTCGACGAAGTGGCGGAACTGGCGGCGGCTTTCGATCGCATCTGGAGCGAGGGGCTCGCCCATCCGCGCAGTTTCCGCCACGGCAACGTCTTCTGGCGGATCGCCGACGATCCTGTCGTCGGCCGCCTTGTCCGCTACATGCAGTGGCCGTCGTACTTCGATACGGTGCTCGACCGGTTTCGCTGCGATCCCCGCATGGGGGAGATCGTCCGGCCGCTGATCGGCGCCGATCTCAAGCAGATCATCAATCAGATGCACTGGAAGCCGCGGGGAGCCGCTGCCGAGTTCGGATTTCACCAGGACATCCGGTTCCGCCGCCCACGCTCCGCCTACCGCAACCCCGCCGGCGCCTACGTCCAGACCGGGATCGCCGTCGATGCCCATACCGCCGGCAGCGGCGCGATGCTGGTTTATCCCGGCAGCCACCGGCTGGGTGAGTTGGTGGCGACCGCCTCGGCTGGCGCGTCGGTGATGGATACACCCATGGACGTGACCGACCTTGTCCGCCTCGGCCTCGATCCGCACGCCGTCGAGGGGGTGGAGCTGGCGCCCGGCGACGTGGCGCTCTGGCATCTCTACACGCTGCACGGGTCCGGGCCGAACCGGACGGCCGCCGATCGTCGGTTCTACCTTAACGGATATGTGCGCGCCGCCGACTGCGACCGCGGCGAATGGACCTTCCGCGACGGCCGCGCCGTTCGCCTCGGCGCCCCGGTGATGGTGCACTACGAGGATCTGCATGAGCGACCGGAACCCCACTATGTCGGCGATTGACGTGGGATCAGGTGATTGAACTTAAGGGTTGAACGACGACACTCATGGCGAGCATCATTAGGTTCGGGACCGTCCTGCTCAGGGTGTCGTTGGAGGTCGGATGTATAAGAGCATAAGAAGCGCGCTGTCGCTGCCGCTGGAATTGACGCTGCAGATGATGACGATGACCAGATCGGCGCTGGAGATCTGTCTGCGGTTGCAGCCGCAGCCGTCCCGGATTACCCGGGCGACCCTGTCCCTGCTGCCGCCGGCGGCGGCCCAAGACGCCAACTCGCCGCGACGCGAGGAGCGCTGACCCAAGCTGGCGTTGACTTGAGCGTCCATCGGCGGCGGTTCAGTCGGCGCCGTCGTAGCCGTAAAGCCAGCGGGTCGTTCCGGCGTCGACGTTCCTCACCGAGTGGAGCGATCCGCGGGCGATGAGGATTTCGTCGCCCGGCATCGCCTCGATGCGCTCACCATTCACCGTGATCTCCAGCCGTCCCTCGATGACGGTCACCAACTCATTGCTCCGGTGTCGGAAATCGATCCACGCCCGTCCCGGCGGGTCGATGAAGGCATCGCACGAGTAGCCGCGCGCACCCCATTCGGCGGCGACCTGCTTGCGGTTGATCGGCCGCCGGAACTTACCCTTGGTTAGCAAGTCGGACACGTGAGCGCTCCTCCCATGCGTGGGTGTACGACAGCTCAGCAAGCTGCGACTGCATGGCGGATTCTATCGGTGTCGGCCATCCCGGAAGCGGCCGCAGCGCCGCAAACGCGACGTTATCCGCTTGCATTCACGCAAAACATAACCCATAAGGGTAAAAATAGTACGTTTTGTGGCCGCGCTGCGGACCATGGACATGATGCCGGCACCTTTCACGCGACTGACAAAAAGGGTTTCTCGAATGCGATCGCGCGCTGCTTTCTTGTTTGCCGTCTCCGCCGCTGTTGCCCTCGCCGGCTGGGCATCGTCCGCTGCCGCTCAATCGGCACCGCAGATCAACGTTCCGGGCTTTCAGAACACGGTCGGCGAAACGCTGACCAATCTAGGCGACGTCACCGCCAATGTCGCTGAAGGGGTCAACGTCGGCAGCGTCGGCGGTGCGATGAATCCGGGTGACGTTAACGGTGTCAATCTCGGCGGGACCAATGGCATCAACATGATCACGGCCAATACCGGTGTCGCCAACGTCGCCAACAGCATCGCGATCAACGCCAAGGTCCAATAACGGGGATAGCCCGGGCTGCGGGGATGGCGATGCATTCGATCGATTCGCGTCCGGTGAGAGCGGCGATTGGGGCCGCTCTCGGTGGGGCGGTCCTCGCTGGCTTCTTGCATGTCCCGGTCTCGGCCGGAGAGAGGGCGGTACCCGCTACCGACCTTCTCGCCGGCTGGCAGACCATGGCCGATGGTGATCTCGCCGATCAGACCGGTGGGGCGTCCACCTTCTCGGTTGAGGCCGGCGATCTTCTCGTCAACCAGTCCGACATTGCGGCGACGGTTGGCCAGAGCACCATGACCAACGTTACCGCCGGCGGCATCTCCAACACCACGGTGGCGGGGCTGGACGGCATTTCGACCGTCGTCTTCAACACTGGCTCCGCCGTCAGCACCGCGATCAATTACCAGCTCAACGTCATCGTCAAATGACGGCCACCCCCCATCGGTGTGCGATCGCCGCGGTGGCGGTCATCGCCGGAACGGTGTTCGGCATCGTGCCGATGGCGGCCGCCGGCGCGGGCGAACTGCAGCTCGGCGGCGCCTCCCTGGGCGGCACCTATCTCGTCCGCGTCGAAAGCCTGAAGGAGCGTCAATTCCGCACCGTCCTCCGTCAACAGGAGGACTTCAGTTGCGGCGCCGCGGCGCTTGCCAGTCTGCTGACCTTTCACTACGGCCGGCCGACGGCGGAGGAGGATGTTGCCACCGCCATGCGCGCCGCCGGTGATGCGGCAAAGATCGCCCGCCAGGGCTTCTCGCTCCTGGACATGCAGCGATATCTCGCCGCCCGCGGTCTCGCCGCCGACGGCTTTCGGGTCACCCTCGACCGCCTTGCCGCGGCGGGCCTGCCGGCGATCACCCTGATCGACGTCGGCGGCTATCGCCATTTCGTTCTGCTCAAGGGCGTTCGCGGCGACGAGGTGCTCATCGGCGACCCGGCGACCGGGCTCAAGGTGTTCGATCGCAGGGCGTTCGAGGCGATCTGGCTGGGGATCGCCTTTCTCGTCCGTGATCAGCAGGCGGTGGCTCAGGCCAACTTCAATCGGGCCGACGAGTGGGCCATGCATTTGCGGGCGCCGCTCGGCAGCGCCCTGTCGCGCGATACCCTTGCCGACATCACCGGCATCCGTGCGCCGTTCCCGCGATTCTGAGGTGGTGAGGGACGGGGCGTCACAGGTGGTCTCGGTGTGGGCGGCGGCAGTCCTCTGCCTCGTCGCGCCGCAGGCGATGGCCGACGGCACGGTTGCCGCCGATCGGGACCCCTTGGCCGGGCTCATCGCCCTCGATGAGCTGGCGCTTGCCACGGCGACCGGCGGCTTTCGCGTCGGCAATCTTGATGTCGGCATCGGTGCGGTGGTCCGCACGATGATTGCCGATGGGCAAAGTGCCACCGGCGATGGCGGGGTGGCTGCGACCGATACCTACGCGCTGGAACCGGGAATGTCGGCCCCTGCGTTCCGCCTCGACGTGCCGGGGACGACGATCTCCGGGCTCGGTCTCGCCACCATCATCGAGAACACCCAGTCGAACCGGGCGATCAGCCGCCAGGTGACCCTCAACGTGGAGATCTCCGGCCTCGCCTCGGCCATACGCTCCGCCACAGCCGCGCGCGCCATCGGCGCTGCCGGCCCGACGTCACGGTTCCGCTGAGCCTCGCCGCCGGTCACTGCACCACCTGCAGGGCGATCGGCACCCGGATGGCGACACGGGTGTCGGGCGCTTCGTCGGTGACGCCGACACTGGTGGCGACGTTGATGCCGACACGATCGGACACCGCGTACGAAATGCCGAAGACCAGTTGTCCCACCTGGAAGCTGTCGGTCTTCGCCGACTGGCGGACCCCATCGGCGACGAAGGTCTGCTTTGTCGCCTGCACCCAGTCCTGGGAGTAGCCCAGGCTCACCGACAGGGCCTCGTTCAGGGCGACACCGACCCCGAAGCTGGCGCGATAGGTGTCGCCCGGCTCCACATCTTCGACCCGCACCGCCTCGCCGGTCAGATTGTCGATGAAGGTCTTGTTGATGGACCGCTCGAAGCTGTGCAAGTAGCCGACGTTGGCGAACAGCACCGCCGGCTCGCTCGGATAGATGACGGTGAGACTGGGCTCCACCGCCCAGAAACCGGATCCCAGCGGCGCCTCGTCGTCGTCCACGTCGTAAGGGCCTTCGCCGCTGTCGGATTTCACCCGGAGGTTCCCCACGAAGTAGGGCCAGCCGCCGCGGCCATGGTTGAGCTGCCAATGGAGCCCGAACTCCACGTCGCCGATGCCATTGCTGCGCAGGCCGACCGACTGCTCGGCACCGGTGGTAATTTGCTGCTCGGTGAAGTCACTGTCGCGCATCACGTAGGGAACGCGGACATCGCCTTCCAGTCGGTCGGTGATCCCGTAGCGGGCGGCGAGCGCCGTCGTCAGCGTCTTGTTGCGGCTCTGGTTGGCGTCGATCAGTCCGATCAGCACCGTGTCGACAATCTCGACCCCATCGAAGAAGAACTGGTTGGAGGTGTCGTACTGATATTCGAGCTGGGGCTCGAGGACCAGCCAGCCGCGGCGGGTTAGCACGCCGCCCACATCGGCCAGCAGATCAACGGACGGTCGGGGGTTCGGCGGAACCGACTCGGGCGTCGGCGCGCTCGCATCGGCCGTCGCCTCTGCGGCGGCGGCCGGCACTGGCACCGGCATTGGCGCCGGAGCAGGGGCAGACGCCGGTGCTATCGCAGCCGATACGACAGCGGGGGCCGCGCCTGCGGTGGTGGTGGCGGCAGGGGCCGCGAATTGCCGCTGCAGGTCATCGAGCTGGCGGTGCTGTGCCGCCAGTGCCGCCCGCTGGGTGTCGAGCTCTCGTGTCTGGGCGGCGATTTTTTCTTCCTGCGCGGTGATTGCCCGGCGAAGCGCCTCCAATTGGCTGGCCGCGGTCGTCGGTTGGCCCGCATTGTTGCCGGCATTGGCGCGGGCATCGGCGATCGTCGCCGAAACCGCAGCCGTCACCAACGCGAGGCCGAAGCCCAGGTGGAGGTGAAGGTGACGGGGGGGGCGGCGCTGGGCTCGCACGTGAGGCTGATCTCGCCTGTCCGGTGCAAAGGGGGTCGAGAGAGTGCCGAAAGTTTAGGGGGGGTTGGGTGAAATAGACAACGCCTCGATTCGATCTTCGTGTGGTTTTGTGTGGATTATCCGTTATTATTTCCCCCATTGGGAATAACCGCCTGGCAATAGCGGCGAAGCGACCTTTGCCGCCGGCACCGCCGGGTAAGGCAATGAAACTTCAGTAATGTTCGCCGCTCGTCCACCCCAGCCTCTTGCCTGGGAGTGAAAATCGACTAGGCTGCCGACCGCCTCGACGCCTTCGCGCTCGCAGCATCGCCGCCACAGACACGAAGATCGCCGATGATCGTTGCCCAGGGTCTCGCCAAGCGCTTTGGCGCGCTTGCCGCCGTTGACGGCGTTTCACTCAATGTCGTTGCCGGGGAAGTTCTCGGGTTTCTCGGCCCGAACGGCGCCGGCAAGACGACGACCATGCGCATGCTCGCAGGCTTTCTCGAACCAACGGCGGGATCGGCGTCCATCGCCGGCTTTGATGTGGTTCATCAGCCGATCGAAGCACGGCGACGCATGGGCTACGTGCCGGAAGGGGCTCCCCTCTACGGCGACATGAGCGTCACCGGCTTTCTCGGCTTCGTCGCCGAGGTGCGCGGCTTCCGCGGGGCGGAAAAGGCGAGGCGAATCGAGCGGGTGGTGGAACTGGTGTCGCTGGCGACGGTGGCCGATCGTCCGATCGAGACGCTGTCGAAAGGGTTCAAGCGGCGGGTCGGTCTTGCCCAGTCGATGCTGCACGACCCGCCGGTCCTCATCCTCGATGAACCCACCGACGGCCTCGATCCGAACCAGAAGCACCACGTCCGCACGCTGATAGGCAAGATGGCCAAGGACAAGGCGATCATCGTCTCCACTCATATCCTCGAGGAAGTGGACGCCGTCTGTACCCGGGCGATCGTCATCGCCGATGGCCGGATTGTCGCCGACGGGACCGCCGACGACCTGCTGTCCCGGCTACCCGGGCACAACACGGTCGTGGTCAGCGTCGACCCGCGATCCGCCGACGCCGCCCGCGTTGCCCTTGCCCCGGTGGCCGGGCGGATGCCGAGCCAGACCGCGAGCGACGGCTACGTGGTGTTCCGGGTGCCGGCGGAGGCCGGCGTCAGCCGGCTTGCAGGGGTGACCGAGGCGCTGAAGCGGGCCGGCGTCACCGCACATTCCGTCGTCGTCGAACGGGGACGGCTGGAAGATGCCTTCCAGCGGCTGACCACGTCGCCGACGGGAGGCCGGGTATGAGCAACATCATCGCCATCTTCCGGCGCGAACTGCAGGGCTATTTTGCGACGCCCGTCGCCTACGTCTTTATCGTCATCTTTGTCGCCCTGGCTGCGGCCTTGCCGTTCTACCTGGGCGGCTTCTTCAGCCGGCGCGAGGCGACGCTGGAGAGCTTCTTCACCTTTCATCCCTGGCTTTACCTGCTGCTGATTCCGGCGATCGCCATGCGGCTGTGGGCGGAGGAACGGAAGACCGGAACCGTCGAACTGCTGATGACCCTGCCCATTTCCACCGCGCAGGCGGTGATCGGCAAGTTCCTCGCCGCCTGGACGTTCGTCGCTGCCGCCCTGGCGCTGACCTTTCCCATGTGGGTGACGGTGAACGTGCTGGGGCAGCCGGACAATGGCGTCATCATCGCCAGCTATCTCGGCAGCCTGTTGATGGCCGGCGCCTTTCTCGCCATCGGCTCGTGCATGTCGGCACTTACCCGCAATCAGGTGGTGGCCTTCATCCTCGCCGCCGCCGTCTGCTTCCTGTTCACCATGAGCGGTCTCGATCTCGTCCTGGAGACGGTGCGGCGGCTGATGCCGGAGCAGGTGGTTACCTTCGTCGCCAGCCTGAGCTTTCTCTCTCACTTCAACGCCATCACCAAGGGGCTGATCGATCTGCGCGACATCGTGTTTTTCGTCTCGATGATCGCCTTCTGGCTGTTTGCGTCGGTCGTCGCCGTCGACGCCAAGAGGGCGGCATGAGCGGTCCGCTCGCTTGGTTGAAGCGGCGCGAGGGCTCGCGCCTCGCCGTGCTCGGACTGGCGGTGGCGGCCGTGCTGTTCGTTGCCGTCAATATCATCGCCAGCATCGGCGGGCGTGGCGCGCAGCTGGATCTGACCGAGGGCGGCCTGTTCACCATCGCCGACGGCACCCGCGCAACCCTGACCGGGCTGCGCGAGCCGATCGACATGCGCCTCTACTTTTCGCAGGCACTGGGCGATGCGTCCCCCCCTTACGCCGCCTATCACGCCCGGGTAAAGGAGCTGCTGGAGCGTTACGTCAACTTGGCGGCGGGCAATCTCCGCGTCCAGGAGCTTGACCCGGAGCCGTTCTCCGATGCCGAGGACCGCGCGGTGGGCGACGGCCTGCAGGGCGTACCGGTGACGCAGACGGGTGATCTCGGGTACTTCGGGCTTGCCGGCTCCAATCAGACAGATGGCCAGGACGTCATTCCGTTCTTCAATCTGGAGCGCGAGCGGTTCGTCGAATACGACCTGACCAAGCTGATCCACGGGCTGGCGGCGGCAAAAAAGCCGGTGCTGGGGGTGATCTCGGCATTGCCGCCGGAGCGCGATCCGCAAGGCATGCCGACGCAGGCACCGAACCTGATGCTTCTCTCCCAGCTTGGTGAGTTCTTTTCCGTCGAGACGTTGTCGCCCGACAGCGAGAGCATCCCGGACGACGTGCAGGTGCTGCTGGTGATCGATCTGAAGGGCATCAATGAGTCGGCGCTGAAGGCGGTCGATCGCTTCGTACACGCGGGCAAGCCGGCGTTGGTGCTGGTGGACCCGGTTCTGGAGTCGTTGCCGGGACATGGCCCGATCGCGACCCAGCCGGCCCCGCCGGAGCAGGTGGAAAAGCTGCTGGCGGCCTGGGGCCTCCGTCTGGTCCCGGACAAGGTGGCGGGCGATCTGGACGCGGCGCGACGGGTCGCCGTCGGCCGAGGTGGAGCGGCCGACTATGTGGCTTGGCTCAGCCTGACCCGCGCCAATGTGGATATCACCGATCCGGTGATGGCGTCCGTCGAGCGGCTCAATCTGGCGACGGCCGGAATCCTCGAGAAGGTGGACGGGGCGAAGACGACCATCAGCCCGCTGATTTCGACCGGTCCGCGCGCCGCCCCGGTGGACGCGGCGCGGGTCCGTTTCAACCCGGACGTGGGGGCAATCCTGCGCGGCTTCCAGTCGGGCGGCGTGCCGCTGACGCTGGCGGCCCGCGTGTCCGGCGCCGCGCCTGCGGCCTTCCCCACCGAAGCAAGTGGGGATGCCGAAGGCAAGGCCGCCGCCGATGCGCAAACCACCAACCCGATCAACCTGATCGTCGTTGCCGACGCCGATTTCGTCTACGACCAGTTCTGGATCAACAGCGGCGACTTCTTCGGCCAGCAGGTGGTCATCCCGATCGCCAACAACGCCGACTTCATCATCAACGCGATCGAGAATCTGGCCGGCAGCGGCTCGTTGGCCGGACTGCGCGGTCGTGGCACCTCCTACCGGCCGTTCACCCTGGTCGAGCGCCTGCAGATGGAGGCCGAGCAGCAGTATCGGGCGAAGGAGCAGGGCCTGCAGGAGCAGCTAAAGGGACTGCAGCAGCGTCTGGATGGAATCCGCAAGCAGGGCGGAGAGCAGGGACAAGTCCTGCTCAGCGCCGAAGATCAGCGGGCGATCGACCAGGGCCGCGGCGAGATCCTGGCCGTTCGCAAGCAGCTTCGCGACGTGCAACTCGCCCTTCGCCAGGACATCGAGAGCCTGGAGGGGATGGTCAAGTTCCTCAATATCGCGGCGGTTCCCCTGGTGCTCGCCGGTATCGGGCTGGTGGTGGTGGTCATCCGCCGGATGCGGCGACGGCACGCCGCCCATCAGCCGGTATGACGGGAGGCCGGCAATGCGGCTGAAGAGCTTTCTGGTTCTTCTCCTGGTCACCGTCGTCGCGGTTGGCGTTGCCGCGGCCCTGGTGGCGCAACAGCGACGTCCGGCGACGATTGCCGGCGTCGGCGAACCCGTGCTGCCGGGATTGCTGGAGAATGCCAACCGCATCGAGCGGATCGAACTGAAGAGCGGCGAAACGACCCTCAATCTCGCCCGGACGGACCATGACTGGGTGATCGAGACGATCAACGGCTTCCCCGCCTCGTTCGAAAAGATCAAGGCCCTCGTCGTCGGCCTCGCGCAGCTTCGACGCGTGGAGCCGAAGACGGAGCATCCGGAGAGTTACCCGCAGCTCGGGGTCGAGGATGCCGGTCCCGGCGCCGCCTCCAGCCTGGTGTCGCTGCTCGACCACCAGGGCGCACCGGTTGCTCGGCTGATCGTGGGCAAGGAGAGCTTCGCGGGCGGGACCGGCGGACACTACGTGCGCATTCCGGGCGAGATGCGCGCGTGGCTCGCCGCCGGGACGCTCGATGTCTCTCTCGGCGCCCGCGACTGGGCGATGCCCGAAATCGTCAACATCGATGGCGCGGACGTGCGGCAGGTGCGCATCCGGCAGCCAAATGGCGAGACGATCGTCGCGTCGCGGACGGATGCCTCGGAGGCAAGCCTCACCCTTCGCACGGTTCCGGCCGGCACGCGACCAAAGGACCCGGGCATCTCGGACGGATTCGCCGGCGCGCTGACGGCTGTCGATTTGGACGACGTGAAGCCCGCCGCCGAGATGGAATTTCCGGCCGCCGATACGACGGTGGCCCGTATCGAGACCTTCGACGGATTGGTTATCGACCTGGATCTACTGGACCGTAACGAAACGATCTGGATCCGGCTCACGGCTTCGGCGGCCGACGGCGCCTCGCCGGAAACGGTCGCGAAAGCGACCGCTCTTGCCGATCGCACCCGTGGCTGGGCCTATCAGGTTTCCAGTTGGCGGATCAGCCAGCTGCGGCGAGGATTGGAAGATCTGGTCGAACCCGCGAAGCCGTCTTGAGCCACCAGAGACGCATCAGGGATTATCGGCGCGGTCGCCGACTTCAGTTGGGGCGGCATGAGGGCGGCAATGCCTCTGGCATTGACAACCCCGGATCTCATATGAAGCAATAGATAGGGGAAAAATCACGGGTCTTCTGGAATGCGGCGAATCGGCATTGCCGGTATTGTCCTCGCTGGGGCGGGTTCCCTCGGACTGAGTTTGTCCGAAGGCGCTCGCTCGCAGTCCCTCGATTTTGCTGCCCGGCAAGTCCCGGCGGTTGCTAGCGATGCGGACACGGCGACCGCCGCGTACGAGAGGAACCATGGGACCCCTCTCGCCCAGGGATTGCACGATCAACTGCGCCGGGAACTGTTTGGCGCGGCGGTCCCGGGGCGTCAGCCGGGCGGGACGGACGACGCGACCAACGGTGCGGCGGCAGCTGTTCCGGCGCGGGCTCCGGGTATCGGCGCCGGCGCCACCGGCGATATTCCTCCCTTGATGTCCGCCAGTTTACCCAAGGCGAATGAGGTGGCCCCGGCGGTGAACGCGGTACGGCCGGCGCAGCTGACGGTGACGGCTCCCAATGGGCCGCAGCCGGACGCCGGGGCCCCACTGCAACTTTCGCCGACGCCGCCTCGCCCGCGCATGGAGGAGGCGGTTGCCCCCGCCACACCGCGGGCTCCCTTAACGGCTCGCCCGAGCGCGCCGGAGCAAGCTCCGGTCGCCACCAGGGGGAAGGGGGGCGATCCTCAGGTAGCCGAGGCTCAGCGGTTGCTCGCCATTTTAGGATACACGCCGGGCGCCACCGACGGCCGGGTCGGCAGTCAGACGACGGCGGCTGTTCGAGCCTACGAGAAGGTGGCCGGCCTGCCCCAGGACGGGCGGATCGATGCGGCGTTGTTGGCGCATTTGCGCAAGGATATGCGAACACCACCTTCGGATGCGACCGTGACGCCAACCCCGTCGCAAGCGGCGAGCAAACCGCCGGCGAGCTTCACCGAGCGCGTCCTCGGCGGCATGCAACGGTTGATTGCCCGCGATCTCGACAGTACGCGTGCACCGGCTCAACTCGCGGAGTATTGCGCCAACCGATCCGACGAGTGGATCTACGACCGCGGTCAGGACCGGATGCGACTGTGCGGTGAGATCAACGGCACCGGCCGCGTCGCCTACCGTCCGCTCCCCGGGGATCGTTGACGCACGACCGTTGATGTCGCGGTCGATGTCAGCGCCCATCAGGGTTTTCCCTTAAGGGGCTGGGCGGACTTCCCTGGCCCGCGCAAGCCGCCTACGATCTGCACCTGCGGCCGGTTTATGCCGGTTGCTGTGGGGCGTTTGCTTCGGACGAATTGGTTCCGCAAACGTAAGCAAGCATTCAGCGCCGATTCCCTTGCGGGGGCAGGGGCGGCGCTGCTTTCTTTCCCGGTTACGCTCCGCCGCATTTTCGCCACAATCCCGTTCCATTGGCAAAAATGGGTCTGTGTGACTGATCCATAAGGCGATTCGGCGATTATCGGACCGGCGGCGAGCCGGCACCGGCCTTTCTTGGTTGGTCTGGCTCGATCTGGGCGGCGCCAATGCCCGAAAATGCGCCGTCATTGGCTTGGGAAGCCGGGTGGCGGCCGGGGAAGGCGTTACGCCCTTTCCTTTGCTGTCACAGCGAGTAGACTTTTGACGTGTCTGTCCCACCAGAGGTTGGAGCCAATGCGGCACGCGTTCCTGAACCGGTGGCCCTTCGTCCTCGTGTTGCTGCCAATGCTCTTGCTCGGCTGCGCGGCACCGACAACCGTTGCAACGGACAGAGTGGAGCCCGGAAGCCTCGCTGGCCGCGCGAAAAGCGGCGATAGCGGGGCGCTCGAGTCGATCCGGCAACTGGCCGACCAGGGGGACCCACAGGCGCGGTTCAATCTCGGCATGGCCTATGCCGAAGGGTGGGCGGGTACGACCGACATCGACAAGGCCATTGCCCTATGGGAGCAGTCGGCGCAGCAGGGCAACGCCGACAGTCTGAATGCCCTCGGCATCGCCCACGCCCGCGGCATCGGTCTGGCGCGCGACGAGACGCGGGCGATGGCGCTGTGGCGACAGGCGGCGTCTGCCGGTCATCCGCCGGCCCAGTACAATCTCGGTGCCCATCTGCTGGTCAATTCGCAGACCAGCAGCGACAGGGCGGCCGCCGCGGAATGGATCCAGCGCTCCGCCGATCAGGGCGACGTGGATGCGCTGGCGTTTCTCGGCAACCTCTACGCGCACGGCGAGGGTGTTTCGCGCGACTACAGCCAGGCGCTTCGTTATTGGCAGAGTGCGGCCGCGAAGGGGCAGGCCGACGCCCAGTACAGCCTCGGTCAGGCTTATGCGCGCGGGCGAGGTGTCACCCAGGATCCTTCCGAGGCGAAGAAATGGTTGGAGGCCGCCGCGCGCCAGGGTCACCCGGACGCCCAGGTGGCCCTGGCGGCGACCGGGACGATGGTTGCCACCCGCAGCGATGATCCCGACCGGTTCGCGGCCAGGGCGGGTGGCGAGGCGGGCGAGATCGCCGAGGACCGGATGACGGCACGGACGCTGTCGCGGCGGCCGGTTCGCTCTGTCGCCGGGGCGCCGGCGGAAATCGGCGTCGCGAATACCTCTGCCTCGGTCGCCCAGGCAGAGGCCCCCGCAACGGCTGTGGCGCCGGTGCGCGTTGCTAGCGCGGCCACTGCCACCGGCTGGGAGACGAAGGAGACCGCGGTGGCGCGTCGGGCGGAAGCGAAGGCGGCGGCGAAGAGTGCCGGGACGCCGCGAAACCCGGCGACGGCCAGCAGAGGCAAGAAGGGTCAGACCGTCGCCGTTGCCCGATCCGGAGCGCCGGCGAAGACCAAGGCGGTGGCGCAGAAGGCGGGGAAGGCGACCGTCCCCGCCGCCGCGCGGCGAGAAGAACCTAAGCTGGCAATGGCAACGCCGCGGCCGAAGGTTGCGGTTGCCGCGTCGTCGCCGGCCGAGAAGCCGACGGCTAAAGGCGCACAGCCGCGAGAACAGACCACGTCCCGTCCCAAATCATCACCAGCGCCACGTAAACGATGATCGCCAGCCCGACGTAGGCGATCCAGCGGTAGCGACGCAGCAGGCGGGCCACCACCGAGGCGGCCAGTCCCATTAACGCGACAGAGAGCACTAGGCCGATGATCAGCACGGTCTGGTGCTCCCGGGCGGCGCCAGCCACGGCGAGGACGTTGTCCAGCGACATCGAGACGTCGGCGACGACGATCTGCAAGATCGCGGCACCAAGCGGCTTAGCCGGCGCCACCGGCTCGATATCCTCCAGCGCCGCCTCCGCTTCGCGCTCCTCTTCTTCGGCGACGGCGCCGCCCCGCAGCTCCCGCCAGAGTTTCCAGGCCACCCAGAGCAGCAGCAGCCCGCCGGCCAGCAGCAGGCCGATGACCTCCAGCAGCTGCACCGTGAAGATGGCGAAGGCGATCCGTAACACCGCGGCGGCGACGACGCCGATCAGGATCGCCTGCCGGCGTTGCGGCGCCGGCAATCCGGCGGCCGCCATGCCGACGGCGATCGCGTTGTCGCCGGCGAGGGCAATGTCGATCAGGATCACCGAAGCGAGGGCTGTCAGCGCCTCGGGGTTGAGCAAAGACGCAAATTCGGGCATAGGGCTCGTTTTTTCTTCGTTCAGGGATGAGACGAGACGGGCGGCGGCTGATCAGCGGCTGCGGAACAGGGATCCGAGCAATCCGCGGACGAGCTGGCGGCCGACGGTCGTGCCGAGGGAGCGGGCGGCACTCTTTGCCACCGCTGCCACCACCTGTTCGGTGGTCGAGGCGGCCGGAGCGCGGGAGCGGCCGCGGGGGGCCGGCGAGGCGGCGGCTGCTGCGGCACCGGCGGTCTTGCTGGTCCGATCGCTCAGCATCTCGTAGGCGGACTGGCGATCCTTGGCGTGATCGTAGACCCCGGCAAGCGGTCCTGCGTTGATGGCGATCGCCCGTTCCTCGGGCGTCGCCGGACCCACCCGCGACGCCGGCGGTGCGATCAGGGTGCGCTCGACCATGCCCGGTACCCCGCCGGCCTGAAGGGTGGAGACCAGCGCCTCGCCGACCCCCAGTTCGAGGATGACCTTTGCCGTGTTGAGGGCCGGGTTGGCTCGGAACGTCTCCGCCGCCGCCTTGACCGCCTTCTGATCCTTGGCCGTGAACGCCCGCAGCGCGTGCTGCACCCGATTTCCCAGCTGAGCCAGGATGTCCTCCGGAACATCGGTCGGGCTCTGGGTGATGAAGTAGACGCCGACACCCTTCGAGCGGATCAGGCGGACCACCTGCTCCACCTTGTCGATCAGCGACTTGGGTGCATCGTCGAAAAGCAGGTGCGCTTCATCGAAAAACAGCACCAGCTTCGGCTTATCGAGGTCTCCCGCCTCCGGCAGTTCCTCGAACAGCTCCGACATCAGCCAGAGCAGAAACACGGCATAGAGACGCGGCTTCTGAATGAGCTCACTGGCGCACAGAATGCTGACGTAACCGAAGCCGCGACGGTCACTGCGCATCAGGTCGCTGAGCTTGAGGGCCGGCTCGCCGAAAAAGCCGTCGCCCCCCTCCCTTTCGAGAACCAGGAGGCTGCGTTGGATGGCGCCGACCGACGACGAGGAGATGTTGCCGTAGGTGTTCTGCAGCGCCGCCGCATTCTCGGCCACATAGGTAAGGATCGCGCGCAGGTCCTTGAGATCGAGCAGCAGCAGGCCTTCGTGGTCGGCGACGGAAAAAGCGGCGTTGAGTACGCCTTCCTGGGTATCGTTCAACTCCAGCAAGCGGGCAAGCAGCAGGGGACCGATCTCGGAGATGGTCGCTCTGACCGGATAGCCCTGTTGGTGCAGAACGTCCCAGAACAGGCAGGGGAAAGAGGTCGGGGCGTAATCGGCGAGGCCGATCTCGCGCGCCCGGTCGGCCAGCTTGCCGCTACCGTTGCCGGCGACGCAGAGGCCGGAGAGGTCCCCTTTGACGTCGGCGAGGAAGACGGGCACGCCCGCCGCCGAGAAGCCCTCGGCGAGCCGCTGCAAGGTGACCGTCTTACCGGTTCCGGTGGCGCCGGCGATCAACCCGTGTCGGTTGGCGAATTTCAGGTCGAGGGTGACCGGTTGTTCTGCCTTACCGACCAGAATCCGACCGTCCATCGTCATTCTCCGCTCTCCTTGGTGGTCACAGAGCCTGACCGATCGCCAGGAACCGCTGGCGACGGTCGGCGACGATGGTCTCGCTGCCGCGGCCGAGCAAATCGGAAAGTGCCGACCAGATCGCCTCGCCGGTGTTGTCGATGGTGGCTGTGGGGTCGCGATGGGCTCCGCCCAGCGGTTCGGGCACGATGGTATCGACGACCTTGAAGCGGAGCAGATCCTGTGCCGTCAGCTTCAGCGCCTCGGCGGCGGCCTGGGCGTTATCGCCGTTGCGCCAGAGGATGGAGGCGCAGCCCTCAGGGGAGATCACCGAATAGATGGCGTGCTCGAGGATCAGCACCCGGTCGGCGGCAGCGAGTGCGATGGCGCCGCCGGAGCCTCCCTCACCGATGATGACACTGATCAGCGGCACCGTCAGCGACAGGCAGGTCTCGATGCAGCGGGCGATGGCTTCCGCCTGGCCGCGCGCCTCGGCATCCACCCCGGGATAGGCGCCGGGCGTGTCGACGAAGGTCAGCACCGGCACCCGGAACTGCTCACCGAGACGCATCAGCCGCTCCGCCTTCCGGTAGCCTTCCGGCCGCGGCATGCCGAAGTTGTGGCGCAGCCGACTTTCCGTCGTCGCCCCTTTCTCCTGGCCGAGGACGACGACCGTGTGGCCACGGAACCGGCCGAGCCCACCGATCATCGCCGCGTCCTCGCCGAAGGCGCGGTCGCCGGCGAGGGGCGTGAAGTCGGTGATCAGCCGCTCGACATAGTCGAGGGTATGGGGCCGATCGGAATGGCGGGCGACCTGGCACTTCTGCCAGGCGGTCAGTTTGCCGTAGGTCTGGCGCAGCTGACTCTCGATCTTGCCCTGAAGCCGGACCACCTCGTCGGCGATGCTGATCTCGCTGGAACTGGACAGGTGGCGAAGCTCTTCGATTTTCGCTTCCAGTTCGGCGATCGGCTTTTCGAAATCGAGAAAAGTACGCATGCAGGTCTCTTAGCACAGGCAGGCGGCCAACAGCGACGCTGTTCGCCTTGGCTGGGTCGCTCGCCTCGTTTGGGCGATGCTTAGGCGGCACCGCCGCTTTGCAGGATCGCCTCATGGGTGCGGACCAAGGCTTCCGCCTGCCGGATCGAGGCGATGTCGATCATCCGTCCATCGAGGGTCAGTGCCGCCTTGCCGGCCGCACCCGCGTCGGCGAGGGCGTCCAGGATAACGCGGGCGCGTGCGAGTTCTTCGGCACTGGGGGTGAAGATGGTGTTGGCCAGCTCGATCTGGCTGGGGTGCAGCACCCACTTGCCGGCGCAGCCCAGGGCCGCCGCCCGCTTCGCGGCAACGGTAAAGCCCTTGCCATCGCTGATGCGGGCGTAGGGACCGTCGATCGGCCGCAGGCCATGGGCCCGGGCGGCCACCACCAGCCGCGCGAAGGCGAAATGCCAGACGTCTCCCGGATGGAACTCCCGGCGGCCGGACGCATCCTCGCGGCCGAGGACGCCGTAATCCGGATGGTCGCTGCCGATGCCGAGGGTGCGGATGCCGGTCGAGGCGGCATAGTCTCCGGAGCCGAAATGCAGGGATTCGAGGCGCGGACTAGCGGCGGCGATGGCGCCGATGTTCTCCATGCCGAGCGCCGACTCAATCATCACCTCGATGCCGATCCGCTTCGTCCGCCCCTTCGCCGCCTCGATCTGGGTGAGCAGCACATCGACCGTGTAGACGTCGGCGGGATGGGCGACCTTCGGAATCATGACCAGGTCGAGCCGTTCGCCCGCCTGTTCCACGACCTCGATCAGATCGCGGTACATATAAGGCGTATCGAGGCCGTTGATCCGCAGCGACAGGGTTCGTCCGCCCCAGTCCAGATCATTGATCGCGGCGACGGCGCTGGCGCGGGCCTTCTCCTTTTCGCCGACCGGCACCGCGTCTTCCAGATCGAGGAGAACGACATCGCTGGCGAGACCGACCGCCTTGTCGATAAACCGGGGATTCGAGGCGGGAACCGTGAGCTGCGAACGGTTCGCCCGTACCGGCCGGGCGGGAGGCGTGTACAGGCTCATGGCGGCGATCTCCGCCGGCCGCTGGGCCGCGGGGACGAGGCGGTGCGGCGCGGGACGGCCAACGGGTGCGCGGTCTCGACCAGACGCTTCAGCTGGTCGTCAAGGATGTGGGTATAGATCTGTGTTGTTGCGATGTCGGCGTGACCCAGCATCTGTTGGACGCTCCGCAGGTCGGCGCCGTGGGCCACCAGGTGGCTGGCAAAGGAATGGCGGAGCACATGTGGCGACACCCGGTCCGGATCGAGGCCGGCGGCGATTGCCGCCTCCTTCAGGAGCTGGCCGAAGCGGACGCGGGTGAGATGGCCGCCGCCGGCGCGCGACGGGAACAGCCACGGGGATGCCGCCTCCCGCCGCCGCTTGACGGCGGTTGGCACGAACGTCTCGCGGACCGGCAGATAGGCCGCAATTGCCGCCTGGGCCGGTTCGGTCAGCGGCACCAGCCGCTCCCGTCCGCCCTTGCCGCGAACGCGCAGCATGCTGCCGCCGGCGACGAGGGCCGACAGCGGCAAACCCACCAGCTCCGAGACGCGCAGCCCGGCAGCATAAAGAATTTCCAGCAGCGCGGCAAAGCGCAGCGCCTCGGCGCCGGTCATCGTCGCCGCGACATCAAACAGCCGTTTCACGTCCGCTTCACTCAGATACTTGGGCAGGGGACGGCCTCGCCGTGGCGGGTCGATCCCGGCGGAAGGATCATCCGGGCGGACACCTTCGCCATAGAGGAAGCGATAAAACTGCCGGAACGCCGACAGCCGGCGGGCGGTCGTCCGGGGCGAGCGGCCCGCCGCCGCTTCGGCAGCGAGAAAGCCACGGAGGAGATCTGCGTCGGCGGCCTCGACGGCGACGCCGGCTCGATCGGCAAACGCGGCGAAGAGATCCAGATCCCGCCGATAGGATTCTATGGTATTGGCGGCGGCGCCACGCTCGACCGTCAACATCTCGATGAACGTCTCGACGTGGCGTCCGTCAGAGCGGCGGCGTCGACCCCTGCCTTCGGAAGGATCAGCGGGCGAAGCGGTCATTGGGTACCACCTGCTCGATCCGGGATACCGGCGGATCACCGCCGCCGATCAGGGCGAACGCAGCGATGACGACGACCAGGACGAGACCGACGAGAAGCGCGATGCGGAGAGGCGGCATAGGACATCACTCTTGCAGGAGCATACGGGTGGAAAGAAAGGGGCAGCGGAGCAAAACCGCCTTGGCTCGATAGCTGCTCGCAACAAACCGGCGAAAGTCTGCTAGGCTCCCGCTGATGAAAACGACAGGGAGACTAAACCGCGCGATGGCAGGCTTTCAACAGAGCCGGCCGGATGAGCAACCGGTGAGCGCGGAACCCCGCTTGCTGCCGCTGTTGCCGTCGGCGCGTTCCGTCGTCCTGATCGGGTTGATGGGGGCCGGAAAGACCAGTATCGGCCGGCGTCTGGCCAAGCGGCTCGGTGTGACCTTCGTTGACAGCGACGACGAGATCGCCAAGGCGGCCGGCTGTTCGGTGCAGGATATCTTCGCCCGCTTTGGCGAGCCGGCCTTCCGCGACGGCGAGCGCCGGGTGATCGCCCGGCTGTTGGCCGAATCACCGCAGGTGATGGCCACCGGCGGTGGGGCCTTCCTTGATCCGACGACGCGCCAGGGCATCCGCGCCCACGGCGTCTCCGTGTGGCTGAAGGCCGAGCTTGACGTCCTCGTCCGTCGGACCGAGGGGCGTCCCGGTCGCCCGCTGCTGAATGCCGGCGACCCGCGTGCCATCCTCGAACGGCTGATCGCCGAGCGGTATCCGGTCTATGGGCTCGCCGATCTCACCGTCTTATCGGAAGACGTCCCCATCGAGGCAACGGTCGACAAGGTGGTGGCGGCGCTCCGCCGTTACGGCCGCGGCATGGAAGTGGCCAGATGAGCCGTCAGGATGTCTCGTCGCTGTTGCCGGCATTGCGGCCGCTGCGCGTCGATCTCGGCGATCGCGCCTACGACATCCACATCGGCGAGGGCTTACTGGCAGAGGCCGGTCGGCTGATACGGCCGCTGCTGGCCCAGCCTCGGGTCGCTATCGTCACCGACGCCAACGTCGCACCTTTGTACCTCCATCGGTTGGAGGCGGCGCTTGCCGATGCCGGCGTCGAACAGGCGTCTATCGTTCTTCCGGCGGGAGAGCCGACCAAAAGCTTCCACGTTCTGGAAGATCTGGTTGAACGGCTGCTGGCGCTGCGCATCGAGCGGCGCACCGTGCTCGTCGCCCTCGGCGGCGGCGTCATCGGCGATCTGGCCGGGTTTGCCGCCGGTATCCTGTTGCGCGGCCTCGACTTCGTGCAGATTCCGACGACGCTGCTCGCCCAGGTTGACAGCGCCGTCGGTGGCAAGACCGGCATCAACAGCCGCCACGGCAAGAACCTGGTCGGCCTCTTTCACCAGCCGCGGCTGGTGATCGTCGATGTGGGGACGCTCGCCAGCCTGGGTGCCCGCCAGCTTCGGGCCGGCTATGCCGAGGTGGTGAAATACGGGGCAATCGGCGATGCGCCGTTCTTCGCATGGCTGGAGGCGAACGGACCGGCGCTGCTGGCGGGCGATGCGACTGCGCGCACGGAGGCGGTGCGGGTCAGTTGTCGCGCCAAGGCCGCCATCGTCGCCGCCGACGAGCGGGAAGGCGGCATTCGGGCCCTCCTCAATCTCGGCCACACCTTCGGCCACGCACTGGAAGCCGAGACGGGCTTCGGCGATAAACTGCTGCACGGGGAGGCGGTGGCTCTCGGCATGGTGCTGGCCTTCGATCTGTCGGTTCGTCTCGGGCATTGCGATGCGGCCGCCGCTGCGCGCGTTCGGGAGCACCTGGCGGCGAGCGGGTTGCCGACCGACCTCAGCTTTCTTGCGGGAACGCCCGTCCAGCGGCTGATCGAGCACATGCAAAGCGACAAGAAAGTCCTCGATGGTCGCCTCACCTTTATCCTTGCCCGCCGGATCGGCGACGCCTTCATCGACCGCAGCGTTCCGGAAGCAGCCGTTCGTTCGGTTCTCGCTGCCGCCTTGACGACCTGACCAGAGCACCCTTGCAAGCGATCACCTGCCACTGATGCCGATCATCATCTCGAGCCTCGTCCTTCTCCTCCTTCTTTCCGCCTTCTTCTCCGCGTCGGAAACCGCCATTACGACGGCCTCCCGACCGCTGATGTACCAACTGGAACAGGGCGGCGATCGCCGGGCGTCGATCGTCAACCGGCTGCGGACGCGGACCGATCGGGTGTTGGGGGCCATTCTCCTCGGCAACAACCTCGTCAACATCCTCGCGTCGTCCCTGGCGACCAGCGCGCTGATCGTGCTCTTCGGCGACGCCGGGGTCGCCTATGCCACCGTCGGGATGACGCTCCTCGTCCTCATCTTCGGCGAGGTGCTGCCGAAAACGTATGCGGTCCGTCGCGCCAACCATGTCGCCCTGCAGGTGGCGCCGCTGCTGGTGTTTCTTGTCCGGGTGCTGACGCCGGTGACCGCTGCCATCAACGTCGTCGTGCAGGGTGTGCTGCGGTTGGCCGGGGTGACCGCCCGCTCCGCTGCCAGCGCACGCTCGGCGGAACTGCGGGGCGCCATCGCCCTCTACTCCAGGAAGGGAGCCCGCAAGGAGCAGGCGATGCTCCACTCGATCCTCGATCTGCAGGAAGTCGAAATCGGCGAGATCATGACCCATCGCAAGGTGGTGACGATGATCGATGCGGATGATCCGCCGGACGCGGTGGCGACCCAGATCCTCGCCAGTCCCTTCAGTCGGTTTCCCGTTTGGCGGGACGAACCGGACAACATCATCGGCGTCATCCATGCGAAGGACTTGCTGCGCGCCGTGCACGCGGCGGAAGGCGGGCTGCATCCCAACAGCATCGTCGAACTGGCGTCGACGCCTTGGTTCGTTCCCGACACGACCACCCTGTTCGCCCAGATGGAGGCGTTCCGCCGTCGACACGAGCATTTCGCGCTTGTGGTCGACGAGTACGGCAGTCTGATGGGGATCGTCACCCTGGAGGACATCCTGGAGGAGATCGTGGGCGAAATCGCCGATGAGCACGACTTGCCGATGCCGGGTGTCAGCCGTGAGGCGGGGGGGCAGATCGTCATCCACGGAACGGTCACCATCCGCGATCTCAATCGGGAGTTCGGCTGGCGGCTGCCCGATGCGGAGGCGGTAACCCTGGCGGGGCTGCTACTCCACGAGGCGAGACGCATTCCCGATGTGGGCGATACCTTCGATGTGCATGGGCTGCATTGCGAGATCCTCCGCCGCCACCGCCACCAAATCACCGCCGTCCGGGTGACGCCGCAAGCGGACGAGATCAGCCAGGCCCCGTCCGCGGGATGATCGGCATCACCATCGTTCCCGACGTGATCGAAGGAACGGGCGCCGCTTCCATCGCAGCGACGGCGACGGTTGGTGAGGCGGCGAGCGGCCTCGCCGCCGGCGGGGCAGGCGCGCTCGCCGTCATCGGGGAGGGCGGCAGGGTCTCCGGTCTCATCGATGCCACTGGCATTGTCCGCGCCGTTGCCGAGGGCGGAGCCGCGGCGCTCGATCGTCCCGTCGCCGCGATCGCGGTTCCGGTCGGCGACACGCTGGCGCCGGGCGACACCGCGCTCGATGCGTTGGACCTGCTGCGGCTGCGCGATGTTGAGCATCTGCCGGTGATAAACTCCGCCGGCCGCCTGCTCGGCATCGTCTCTCGCCGGCGTCTCGGCGATATCCTGCATCGATGCCTGGAAGCGGAGTTCGAGCGCCGCGCCGCCGCCGTTTTCGGAGGGCCACCCGCTCAGTCAGGGGATTTGCCCTGAGGAGATTGGCCCTGAGGAGATCATGCCGATGCTAACCAAGGCGGCTCCGCGCCAACTCATCCACACCCGCCGGATCCTCTGCCACGGCTATCGCCGCGATGATGGGCTTTGGGACATTGAAGGCAGCATCGAGGACACCAAGACGTATTCGTTCGCCAATCGCGATCGGAACGGGATCGTCGCCGGTGAGCCGATCCATCTGATGTGGTTACGCCTTACGCTGGATGAAGATATGCGGGTCCACGCGGCCGAAGCCTGGACCGAAGCCGGACCGTTCGCCGTCTGCGGCGCCATCGTTCCGGCTTATGCCGGGCTCGCCGGCCTCGTCATCGGTCCCGGCTGGCGACGGCAGGTGCTGACGAAGCTGGGCGGCGTCAGCGGCTGCACCCATCTGACGGAGCTCCTGCTCGGCCCGGTGACGACCACCGCCATGCAGACGATCATGGCGGCGCGCTCGCGACGGGAAGGGAGCGGCGGCGGCCGGCCGACGGTGATCGATACCTGTCACGCCCTGGCGGCGGACGGAGAGATCGTTGCCCGCCAATGGCCTCAGTTCCACGTCGGCAAGCCCTGAGCGCCGGCTGAGGCAGTCCGGGGGAGCGGTCAGCCGGCACTTGCTTCGGCGGGGGTCAGCATCTTCAGGCTGAGGGCATGAACGGGACCGGCCAGTTCGTCAGCGAGTAGCTGATGGACGAGGCGATGGCGTTCGATGCGGGTCAGCCCGGTGAAGGCGTCGCTGACGATGGCAACGGAAAAGTGCGTCTCGCCTTCCGGACGGGCGCCGGCGTGGCCCGCGTGGCGGTGCGACTCGTCAAGCAGCTCGAGGCGGGACGGTGCTAGGGCGTCGGTCAGCTTGCGTTGAATGCGTTCGGCAACACTCATGGCTCTGTTTGTGCGTGTGGCGAGGTGGAGGAAGTGGCCCAGCTTCGCTGGCTATGGGCGAACAGGCAAGGGGGATCGCACCCCTTGTCGTCATCACACGAAGTCGGGCCGGCGGTCGCTTGCACCCGTTGCCCCAACCACCCATAGTGAGAGCATGGACCAGCGCAGCCGCACCGAGCCGCTAGACCGCCGCGTGCGACGGGTGGAGCGCCCGTGCGCCGGGCGAGGCTGCGATTGGCCCGGTTGCGTCGGCGAAGGTGCGCACCGGGCACCGCGATCGCGCTCGCAGCTCCGGGAATACTGGTGGTTTTGCCTGGAGCATATCCGCATCTATAACGCCGCATGGGACTACTATACCGGCATGTCGGAGGCGGAGATCGAAGCCGACATGCGACGGGATACGGTGTGGCAGCGACCGTCCTGGCCACTGGGCTCGTCGCCGAGGTTTCGTCCCAACATGCGTTGGTTCGATGATCTGGAGGCGGGGGGAGAGCCGCCGCCCGTTCGTCCCCGAACCCCCGCCGAGCATGCCCTCGTTGTCCTTGAGTTGACACCGCCGGTCAGTGCGGAGATGGTCAAGTCCCGCTACAAGACGCTGGTCAAACGCTATCACCCGGACGCCAACAATGGTGATAAGGCGGCCGAGGAGCGATTTAAGATCATCAGCGAGGCTTACCGGACGCTGATGAGCAGCCTAAATGCATAAGAGGGAGGCGCGTTCTTGGCCGCGTCCTCTCGTTTACTCTGCCACCGAAATTGAGCGTGAGCGTAATGACCCTCAACCCCTCTGCCGAACCCGTTCGTAAAGAGGGTGCATTGTCCGCGCCCGACATCACGCTTTCGGTCCGCCAGACGTTTGGCATCGACAGCGACATCGAGGTGCCGGCGTTCAGCGTGGCCGACGACCATGTGCCGGATCTCGACGACGCCTATCGCTTCGATCGCGACACGACGCTGGCGATCATCGCCGGCTTCGCGTTCAATCGCCGGGTCCTCATCCAGGGCTATCATGGCACGGGCAAGTCCACCCACATCGAGCAGGTGGCGGCGCGGCTGAACTGGCCATGCGTCCGGGTCAATCTCGACAGCCACATCAGCCGCATCGATCTCGTCGGCAAGGATGCCATCGTGCTGCGAGAAGGCTCGCAGGTGACCGAGTTTCGGGAGGGGATCCTGCCGTGGGCCCTGCAGCGGCCCACCGCCCTCGTTTTCGACGAGTACGATGCCGGCCGGCCGGACGTGATGTTCGTTATCCAGCGGGTACTTGAGGTGGAGGGTAAGCTGACCCTCCTCGATCAGAACAAGATCCTGCGACCGCACCCGTTTTTCCGCCTGTTCGCGACGACGAATACGATCGGTCTCGGCGACACCACCGGCCTTTATCACGGGACCCAACAGATCAACCAGGGCCAGATGGACCGCTGGAACGTCGTCGCCACCCTCAACTATCTGGATCACGACTCCGAGGTGGAGATCGTCCTCGCCAAGGTGCCCGGCTATCGGACGCGAGACGGTCGGGAGAAGGTATCGGCCATGGTCGAACTGGCCGACCTTACTCGTGCCGGCTTCATCAACGGCGACATTTCCACCGTGATGTCGCCGCGGACGGTGATCACCTGGGCCGAAAACGCCGGCATCTTCGGCGAGATCGGGACGGCGTTCCGGCTTACCTTTCTCAACAAGTGCGATGAAGTAGAGCGGCCGACGGTAGCCGAATACTATCAGCGCTGCTTCGGCGAGGATTTGCCGGATTCGGCATTGCGGGCGGTGGTTCTGCGCGATCGTGTCGAAACGCAACGAAGATAATCTCGCCCTTCTCAAGCGGGTGACGTCGGCGACGCTGCGGGCGATGGCCGGCCGCCCCGACGTGGGCATCACGTACGGTGCCGGCGAGGGAGATCTTCGCGGCAATCGGGTCCGCTTACCCAATCCGCTGCCGCGGCCGGCGGCGCAGGATGTCGCCCGGCTCCGCGGCACCGCCGATGCGGCGGCGCTGCTGCTGCGCTATCACGATGCCGTCCTGCACCGGCGGCGCACGCCGGCGTCGCAGCCGGGGCGCGCCGTCTTCGATGCGATGGAGCAGGCCCGGGTCCAGGCGCTGGGCAGCCGGCGGATGAGCGGTGTCTCGGCCAACCTGGAAGCGCTGGTGGACCACACCTGCCGGGTGAAGGGCTATGCTCGCATCGAAGGCCGTGACGAGGGCCTCGCCGCCGACGCCATCGGCCTCCTTCTGCGCGAGCGGCTGACCGGGTTGCGGGCGCCGGCGCAGGCCGCTCCCCTCGTCGATCCTTGGCGAGCGCACCTGCAGGAGCGGGCCGGTTCCCACATGAAACGACTGACCGAGACGATGGGCAACCAGGCGGCGTTCGCCGAGGCGGCGCTGGGAATGATCTTGTCGCTGGGTCTGATCGACGAGGACGACCCCTCGCTGGAGAACGACGCCGACGAGGACAGCGACGGCGATAACTCGGAGACCGAGGCCGAGCGCTCACAGGAGATGCGCGGCTCCGATCGCAAGGGGGAGACCGGAGCGTCGGTTACCGGTGGTGGCGAGGGCGATGCCCAGACGGCGCAGCCCGAAGAGGCCCTGGGTGACGACCAGCCGGGGGAGGGCGGGAGCTCTCCTGCCGGGCCGAGCGTCAGGGGGGCGGTCCCCCCCTCGGCCTCGGCGGGGCAGATGCCACCTTACCGTGCCTACACGCAAGCCTATGACGAGGTGGTTGACGCCGCCTCTCTCTGCGACGCGGAGGAACTGGCACGCCTGCGCGAGCAGCTCGACCAGCAACTGGCCAATCTGGAAGGGGTGGTGGCACGCCTCGCCAATCGGCTGCAGCGGCGGCTGATGGCAAAACAGACGCGCGCCTGGCACTTTGATCTGGAAGAGGGATTGCTGGATGCCGGCCGGCTGGCCCGCATCGTCGTCGATCCGGTCCACCCGCTGTCGTTCAAGCAGGAAAAGGAAACCGAATTCCGCGACACGGTGGTCTCGCTGCTCATCGACAACTCCGGCTCGATGCGGGGAAGGCCCATCTCGGTGGCGGCGATGAGCGCCGACATCCTCGCCCGCACCCTCGAACGGTGCGGGGTGAAGGTGGAGATCTTGGGTTTCACCACCCGCGCCTGGAAGGGGGGGCTGGCGCGGGAACGCTGGGTCTCGGAGGGACGGCCAAAGGCGCCCGGACGTCTCAACGATCTTCGCCACATCATTTACAAGGCCGCCGATCAGCCGTGGCGGCGGGCGCGCCGCTCCCTCGGCCTCATGCTGAGGGAGGGTCTGCTCAAGGAAAACATCGACGGCGAGGCATTGTTGTGGGCGCATAATCGCTTGCTCGGCCGTGCCGAACAACGCCGCATCCTGATGGTGATCTCCGACGGCGCTCCCGTCGACGACGCGACCTTGTCGGCCAATCCAGGCAATTTTCTCGAGCGGCACCTGCGCGATGTCATCCAGTGGATCGAGACGCGCTCGTCGGTCGAATTGACCGCTATCGGCATCGGTCACGATGTCACCCGCTACTACCGGCGCGCGGTGACGTTGGTCGACGCCGACGAACTCGGCGGCACGATGATGCAGCGCCTCGCCGAGTTGTTCGAGTAGATCCGTCCGGCGCTGATACACGCCGTTCGGTCGCCCAGGACCAGGCCGAGCGATCGCAGTCCCCGAAACGCTAACCCAGCAGCCCGGTGTCGCGACTGACTTGCAGTATGTGTTGCTGACAGGCGACACATGAGGCAGATCAGCACCGGCCCACCGCTGCGGCCTATTGACGCTTTCCCATAACAATCTTAAGGCTTTTTCAGCGAACAATAATAGGTCCTTACGGTCGCGGCGCTGTGTACTTCGCAGGATGCGGTGGTGCGCCCGTGAACTTTAAGGGAGCACAAAAATGAAACAGAAAACTGCAGCACTCGTGCTGGCCCTTTTGGTTGGTGCAGCGCTCCTTCCCAGCCCGGCCTCCGCGTTCGAGGAGGGACAATTCCTGGTACGGGTCCGCGGCATTGTGGTCATGCCGGACGAGAGCGGCTCGCTGCGCCCGCTTGGCGGCGATCTGCAGGTCAGCACGACCTACACGCCCGAAGCCGACTTTTCCTACTTCTTCACCAAGAACATTTCAGTCGAGTTGATCGCGGCGATCACCGAGCATTCGCTCAGTGCCTCCAAGACGGCGATCGGCAACATCGACTTGGGCAAGACCAAGGTCCTGCCGCCGACTTTGTTGGCCCAGTATCACTTTTTCGCCGATGAGATGATCAGCCCTTACGTCGGTATTGGTTTCAATTACACGTTTTTCTTTGATGAAACGGCTGGCCCCGTCGCCGACAGCGTCAAGATTGACGATGCCTATGGACCGGCCTTTCAGTTAGGTTTCGATCTGCAGTTTCCCAACTCCAACTTCGTCTTCAATGCCGATGCGAAGTTCATCCTGCTCTCGCCAGACGTGAAGGCACGGGCGGGCTCCACTCACATCGACAGCCAGAACTTCGATCTCAATCCGTGGATCTTCGGCTTCGGCTTCGGCTACAAGTTCTGATCGACGCGACGAGGCGGCTGTGGCCGGTTTTGCCGGCGCCGCCGCCCCGGGTCGGGCTATGGAAGCCCGCCTAGACGTCCGCCGGTGGCGTCAGTCCCATCTCCCAGAACGCCGTTTCCAACCGGGTTGCCGTCCGGAAGGTCTCGATCAGCGCCGGCAGTCGCCCCAAACCCCCGCGCCGTGCCATCAGAGCGTCCATGTGTTCGCCGTGGGCGCGGGCCAACTCCTGGTACTCCGAACTGGAATAGGCCTCGATCCAGGCTCGATACGGGTTGCCGACGGTGGCTGTCTTCGGATCGGCGGCAAGAGAGGCACCGATCTCGCCATAGCCGATGACGCAGGGGCCTAGCGCAACCCACAGATCAAGCAGATCGCCGGCGGCGCCGCGATCGAGGACGAAGCGGGTATAGGCGACGGTTCCCGTCTCTTCCGCCGCCGCGGCCATCTGCACCGCGCTCACCCCCCAGCCGGCGCAGTAATCCAGATGCAGATACATCTCCTTGTCGATGATGGCATTGAGGGCGGCCGCCGCGGCGCGGATATCGTCGAGGTTTTCGGCCTTGAAGCAGGCGAGGCCATAGGCGCGGGCAAGATGGCCGAGGAACAGGTAGTCCTGGATCAGATAATGGCGAAAGCAATCGTCCGGCAGGCTGCCGTCGGCCAACCCGCGCACGAACCGGTGCCCGACATAGGCATCCCACTCGGCCGCCACCGCTTGCCGCAGGGTAGCGAACAGCGGCAGGTCTTCAGCGAGAATGAACCGATCTTTCACCAGCTCCAGGTTTCCATGGCGGCCTTAATCGTCTGACATCGCGTTGCGGGTGGCTGAAGGCAGAGTGACGGTGAGCCCATCGAGCGCCTCCGTCATCCGGATCTGACAGCCGAGCCGCGACGTGCGGGTGAGTTCGAAGGCGAGGTCGAGCATGTCCTCCTCTTCCTCGCTCGCCGGGTCGAGCTCGTCATACCAGTGCGGATCGACGATCACGTGACAGGTTGAGCAGGCGAGGGACCCTTCACAGGCCCCTTCCAGTTCAAAGCCGTGACGATGGGCGATTTCCAGCACGGAGAGACCGAGCGGTGCGTCCACCTCTTTGCGGGTTTGTCCGTCCGGGGAGACGAAGGTCATCTTCGGCATGGCGGGAGCGTCTCAGATCAATCGCTGCGACAGGATATGAATAGCGGCGTCAGCGCAAGCCGCGCTCAACGCCTCGATACAAGCTTAAACGTGGAACGATTCGCCGCAGCCGCAGCGCCCTTTTTCGTTGGGATTGCGAAAAACGAACCCGGATTCAAGCTGGCTTTCAACGTAATCTATTTCGGTGCCGAAGATAAACATGGTTGCCTTCGGATCAATCAAAATGGTCGCGCCATCGACTTCGACCACGGCATCCATGGCGTTCTTCTCGTCCGCGTATTCCATCGTGTAGGAAAGGCCCGAGCAGCCGCGGGAGCTGACGCCGATCCGCAGGCCCACGGTCGGAGTTGCGTGCGCGGCGAGCAGCGCCCGCACCTGGGCGGCGGCGGCGGCGGTTACGGTGATCGGTTGCGGCAGCGGTCTCGTCATCGTCTGTCGTCCTCTATGGCGCGAAGATCGGCGCCGGCAAGGCGTGTGCTTCGCGGTTTGCCGGCCCTGATCCGTTCAACCTCGCTCGCGATGCGAGCGACGGCGTAGTCGATCTCGGCCGGGGTCGTAAAGCGACCGAGGCCGATCCGGATGCTCGCCTCGGCAAGTGACCGATCGCGCCCCAGCGCCCGGATCACGTAAGAGGGCTCGACGGATGCCGATGAGCAGGCCGATCCCGACGACACCGCCACATCGTCGAGCGCCGTCAACAGTTCTTCGCCGTCAACGCCTTCGAAAGCGAAGTTGAGATTGCCGGCAATCCGTCGATCAGCGTCCCCGTTGAGATAGACAGATGGCAATCGCTCGGCAAGCCCCTGCCGCAGGCGGTCTCGCAGCCGGGCGAGGCGGGCCATTTCCTCCGTCATCTCTTCGCCGGCGATCCGACAGGCTTCGCCGAAGCCGGCGATCAGGGGCGTCGGCAGCGTGCCCGAGCGCAGACCCCTCTCCTGTCCGCCTCCCGAAAGCAGGGGCGCCAGGCGGACGCGTGGCCGCCGGCGCACATAAAGGGCGCCGATTCCCTTTGGCCCGTACATCTTGTGGGCCGAAACGCTCACCAGATCGAGGTTCATCGCCGTCACGTCGAGCGGGATCTTTCCCGCCGCCTGGGCCGCGTCGGTGTGAAACAAGGCGCCATGGGCCCGCGCCAGCCGGCCGATTTCGGCGAGCGGCTGGACGACGCCGATCTCGTTGTTCACGGCCATCACCGAGACGAGAAGAGTCGTGTCATCGAGGGCGGCGGCAAGCTGATCGAGGTGGATCAGTCCGGACGGCTGCACCGGCAGCCAGACGATGTCGAAGCCTTCGTCGGCGAGAGCCCGGCAGCTCTCGATGACGCACTTGTGCTCGGTGACGGGGGTGATGATCCGCCGACGGGGGGGGCTTTGCCCATCGCCGACGGGGTAATGAAGGGCGGCGAAGCGGGCCGCACCCTTGATCGCCAGGTTGTTGGCCTCGGTCGCGCCGGAGGTAAAGACGATCTCGCGGGCATCGGCGGCGATCAGGCCGGCGATCTGTCGGCGCGCCCGCTCGACCGCGTCCTCGGCGGCAAGACCGTAGCCATGGCTTCGCGAGTGAGGATTGCCGAAGGCTTGGGTGAAATACGGCAGCATCGCCGCGACGACGCGCGGGTCGGTCGGTGTGGTCGCCTGATAGTCCAGATAGACGGGCATCTTCGGCTCCGTCCGCAATCCCTCCCACGCCGCGGGTACCGACTTCATCCGCTCATCCCCATGACGTTGGCCCTGGAACGATCGCGGCCGGCTCTGCTGTAGATGGCTTGCCACGCGGCAAGGAAGGACTCGATGTCGCTTTCCGTCGTCGTCCAGCCAAGGCTGATCCTGATTGCGGACCTAGCAATTTCGTCGCCAACTCCCATCGCCTTCAGCACATGGCTGGCTGCCACCTTGCCGGACGAGCACGCCGCGCCGGCGGAGACGGCGATGCCGGCCAGATCGAAGGCGATGACCTGGGTCTCGCTGGCGACTCCCGGCATGGTGATGCAGCTGGTGTTGGCGAGCCGGGCCACATCGGAACCGAGGGTGGTGACCGCCGGCACCGCCGACCGCAGGCGCGACTCCAGCCGATCCCGTAGCCCCGCCAGGCGCGGCTGGTCGGCGAGAGCCCCGCCGACGGCCTCCGCGGCGGCGGCGAAGCCGGCGATGCCGAGGAGATTCTCGGTGCCGGCCCGCAAGCCGCGCTCCTGGCCGCCGCCGGAGAACAGGGGCGAAACGGCCAGCGACGGATCGACGACGAGGGCGCCGACGCCGCAAGGGCCGCCGAACTTGTGGGCGGACAGGGCGAGCGACGCGACGCCGAGGTCGCGCATATGGATGGGCAGCCGGCCGGCCGCCTGCACCGCATCGGTGTGAACGAGGGCGCCGAACCGGCGGGCCAGCCGGGTCACTTCCGCCAGCGGCTGGATGACCCCCGTCTCGTTGTTGGCCATCATCACCGCAACCAGGGCGGGCCCATCGGCGGCGGCGATGGCGTCCTCAAGCCGGGCGAGGTCGATGATACCGGACCGATCGACGGCGATCCGCTCGGCGTCGGCGGCGGCCCCCAGCACCGAGGCATGCTCGGTCGCCGCAATCAGGAGACGCCGCCGCCGGAGGCCGCGGATCGCCAGCGTATTGGCTTCGGTGGCGCCGGACGTGAAGATGACCCCGGCCGGATCGGCTCCGGCCAGGATCGCCACCTTCTCCCGCGCATCCTCCAAAAGTCGGCGCGCGGCCCGACCGAAGCGATGAACCGAGGACGGATTGCCGATCAGCCCCGCGGCGTCCCTGACGGCGTCGGTGGCCGCCGGCTTCATCGGGACGGTGGCGTTGTGATCGAGATAAACGAAGCGATGCATACGGGCGAAGCGCGGCGTCGCGCCGCTTTCAGCTCGCCTGCCGCGCCGCCGTCGCCATGCTGTCGCGATCACGGGTCGAGAACAGCATGCGGCTGGTGCCAAGGATACGGCGTTGGCAAACGTCGGCGAGGGTGACCGAATTGAGGTATAGATAGATCTGGTTGCCCAATTCCTCCCACAGATCGTGGGTGAGGCAGCGGCCACGGTGAGAATGGCAGCCCTGGGGCGAGCCGGGCGTACAACGGGTCGCCTTGATGGGCTCATCGACGGCGAGAATGATGTCCGCGATCCGCGTCTGTTCGGGATCACGGGCCAGCATGTAACCGCCACCCGGGCCGCGGACGCTGGAGACAAGGCCGCCCCGTCGCAAACGGCCGAACAATTGTTCCAGATACGACAGGGAAATCTCCTGGCGTTCAGCCACTTCCGCGAGCGCGATCGGCTTTCCGCGGGCGTGATGAGCAAGGTCCGCCATCGCCATCACTGCGTAGCGGCCCTTGGTGCTGAGTTTCATCGTCTTTCTCCTGTCCCCGCTTTTTCTGACCCTTTCCGCTGGGTCCGGCACGACAACAGGCGAGATGCCGTCCGCCCTGTCATCAGGATGCGGCGGCGCGGGTTCTTCCCACTTCCAACGCCTGCAGCCGTTCGCGCAGGTCCTCTACCTCTTCAAGCAGACCGGACATCTGCGCCCGCAGATTATCGATGTCGACCTCGACCGGATCGGGGCAGCCCCCGGCCGGGGTGCCGTAGGCCGAAAACCGGGTCACTTCGCTGCGGTCCTTGGGCAAGACCACGTGCGCCGGAATTCCCACCGCAGTGAGTCCCGGTGCAACCTCGCGGGTGACCACCGAGTTGGCGCCGATCCGGGCCCCTTCGCCGATGGTGATCGGGCCCAGGACCTGGGCGCCCGAACCGACGATGACCCCCGATTTCAAGGTGGGATGCCGCTTGACGCTCACCTGCGCCCGGGAATCGACGGCGGGCGAGATGCCGCCAAGGGTAACCCCTTGATAAAGCGTGACGTCATCTTCGATGTCCGTCGTTTCGCCGATGACCACACCCTGGCCGTGGTCGATAACGAAGCGTCGGCCGATGCTGGCACCAGGGTGGATTTCAATGCCGGTGGCAAGCCGCCCGAGATGAGAAACGAACCGGGCGACGAGCCGGAAGCGCCGCTGCCAAAGCCAGTGGGAAAAGCGATAGATGTAGAGCGCATGCAATCCTGGATAGCAGAGCGCGATCTCCAATCGCGAGCGGGCCGCCGGATCACGTGCCATGAAGGCGTCCACATCTTCCTTGAATCTCTTGAAAAACATGATCCGATCGATATGGTGTATGGCCTTTTTCTCGCGAATTCGGCGCGGTCCCAGCAGTGTTGGCGCAAACCGACACCACTCGTATATATAATGTCCGACTAAACCCATCAAGTTTTTCGGGGTGATGCCGGAGAGCGGCGAGGGCCGCCGGTGGGGCCTGGGCCGCGGTGGGGGAGTTCGTGGGAATCCGTCCTGACAGCAACGAAGTTCGAGCGATATGGCCGAAGTGATCTTCAACGGAATGGAGGGGCGGCTGGAAGGGCGCTACCATCATTCCAAGCAGCCGGCGGCGCCGGTTGCGCTCGTCTTGCATCCCCACCCGTTGCAAGGCGGGACGATGAACAACCGGGTGGTGTTTGCCCTCTTCCAGGCCTATCAGCGGCGCGGTTTCTCGGTCCTGCGGTTCAACTTCCGCGGTGTCGGGCGCTCCCAGGGCCGGTTCGACGGCGGCCAGGGCGAGCTGTCCGATGCGGCAGCGGCGCTCGACTGGATGCAGAACGTGAATCCGACCGCTTCGTCGTGCTGGATCGCCGGCTACTCGTTCGGCGCCTGGATCGGCATGCAGCTGCTGATGCGGCGGCCGGAGATCGACGGCTTTGTTGCCGTTGCGCCGCCGGCGGGCGTCCTCGATTTCACCTTTCTCGCCCCGTGTCCGGCGTCGGGAGTCATCGTCCACGGCGAGAAGGACGAACTGTTCGCCGTCGCCGATGCCGAGAAGCTGGCGAAGAAGCTCAGTCACCAGAAGGCGGTTCGCGTCGAGCTGACCCGGATCGAGGGCGCCAATCACTCCTTTTCCGACCACATGCGCCCCCTCGGCGTGGCGGTCGACAAGTACCTGGATCGCGTCCTGGCAAAGGCGGCCTAGGGGTCCTTGCGTCGGCCCGGCGGCAGCACGAGGCGTCCCCCTGCCTGCGGGCCGGGGACTCCCGTGGTTGTCGGCAGGCTGAGCGGCATCCCCCGCAGCGAACGCACGGCGAGGAAAGCAAAGGCTTCCGCCTCCAGCGCATCGCCCCGCCAGCCCACCGCCTCCACCGGTTCGACCCGCGCCGGCGCGCCGGGCGATGAGAGGCGGTCGGCCAGCATGCCCATCAGCACCCCGTTGTGACGGCCGCCGCCGGCGACCAGCCAGCGGTCGGGCGGGGCCGGCAACAGCGGCAGCGCTGCGGCCACCGCCGCCGCGCTGAGCGCGGTCAGCGTCGCCGCCCCGTCGGCAACAGGGAGAGAACCGGCCTCGGCGAGGACGTGGGCGAAGGCATCCCGGTCGAGCGACTTGGGTGGCGGCCGGCGGAAATAGGGATGATCGAGCCAGTGCGCCAGCCGCTCCGGGTCGATGCGGCCACCGGCGGCGAGGCGGCCCCGGTCGTCGAAGGCGCGGCCGGTGTGCGCATGCACCCAGTCGTCGATGAGGGCATTGCCGGGACCGGTATCGAAGGCAAGAAGCGCCGGTTCGTCGGCGGGGTCCCTATGCGGGCCGACCCAGGTCAGGTTACCGACACCACCTAGGTTGAGCACCGCCAGCGGCCGGGCGGGATCGTGGCGCCCATCGCCGACAAGCTCGCGGGCAAGCGCCCCATGGTAGAGGGGGACGAAGGGGGCGCCCTGGCCGCCGGCAGCGACGTCGGCGATGCGGAAATCGGCAACGACGGAGATACCGAGGCGCGCGGCCAGCAGGACCGGATCGCCGATCTGGATCGTCCGGCCCGCCGCCGGCTCGTGTAGGACCGTCTGGCCATGAAAGCCGACCACATCGACCGCGGCAGGGGTGAGACCGGCCGCGGCCAGCAGCTGCTCGACCGCCTCGGCGTGGCGCTCGCTGAGCTCGGCGATGATGTGCGCATCGGCCGGCGCGGGAGCGCGACCGAGCAGCTCCCGCAGCCGGGCGCGAAACGCGACGGGGTAGGGCAGCGTCGAGGTGGCGCCGCGAGCCCGGATCGTCCGGCCGTCGGTGACGACGAGGGCGGCATCGATGCCGTCGAGGGAGGTCCCACTCATCAGGCCGATGGCGGTGAGCGGCCTCGTCCCCCGCAGGTCGGCGACGGCATCGCCCGCAAACGCTGTTCCTACCCCGGCCGGCATGCTACACCCCGCCGAGGCCTGTCGTTCGGTGCGATGCCGGCAGGCGTTTCCCGTTCCCCATGGCCCGCCCGGCAACCGTCCCTCATCGTCGATATGACCACGCTCCGCTCGCCCTTTCTCGCCACCGTCCGCGATCGCGGCTCGCTGCACCAATGCACCGATCTGGAAGCCCTCGACCGGCTGACCGCGGCGGGTCCGGTGACCGCTTATATCGGCTTCGACTGCACGGCGCCCAGCCTGCATGTCGGCAGTCTCGTCTCCATCATGCTGCTGCGCCGGCTGCAGCAGGCCGGGCATCGGCCGATCGTGCTGATGGGCGGCGGCACCACCCGCATCGGTGATCCGACCGGCCGCGACGAGGCGCGGCGCCTGCTGTCGGACGACGAGATCGCCATCAACATGGCCGGCATCCGCCGGGTATTCGAGAAGTTTCTCCGCTTCGGCGGCGGACCGACGGACGCGGTCATGGTCAACAACGCCGACTGGCTCGATCGCCTCAGCTACATTCCGTTTCTCCGCGATTACGGGCGATATTTCTCGGTCAACCGGATGCTCGGATTCGAGTCGGTCAGGCTGCGGCTGGAGCGCGAGCAGCCGCTGTCGTTCCTCGAATTCAACTACATGATTCTGCAGGCGTACGATTTCCTCGAACTGGCCCGCCGCTGCGGCTGCGTCCTGCAGATGGGGGGATCCGATCAATGGGGCAACATCGTCGCCGGGGTCGAGCTGGCGCGCCGCATCGATGAGCGGCAGCTTTTCGGCCTGACGACGCCGCTGCTCACCACCCAGAGCGGGGCGAAGATGGGCAAGACCGCGGCGGGTGCGGTGTGGCTCGATGCGGAGATGCTGTCGCCCTATGCCTATTGGCAATACTGGCGCAATACCGAGGATGCGGACGTCGGCCGCTTCCTCCGTCTGTTCACCGAGCTTCCCGAAGACGAGATCGCGCGCCTGGAGGCCCTGGAAGGCGCCGAGTTGAACGCCGCCAAGGTCATCCTCGCCGATGCGGCGACGCGGCTCTGCCACGGGGAAGATGCGCGTCGCGATGCGGCGGCGACGGCGGCGGAGACGTTCGGCGCACAAGGGGCGGGTGATGCCCTGCCGACGGTCGAGATCGACCGTTCCGCCCTGGAAACGGGGATGCCGGTGTTCGAGCTGTTCCGACTGGCGGGGCTTGCAGCCTCCAACGGCGAGGCGCGCAGACTGATTCGCGGCGGTGGCGGCCGCTTCAATAACCGCCCCCTCACCGATGAGACGCAACGGGTTGGCGCCAACGACGCCGACGCCGAGGGCCGCATCAAGCTGTCCGCCGGGAAAAAGCGCCACGCGGTCGTCGTTATTCGCTGATCACGGAGACGACGTCGGCAGAAAGCGGGAGCGGGCCGGGGGCGCGCCGTTGGCGGAGCGACCGGCGATCGGCTAGTCTTCGTCCATGGTCGGCCTCATTCCGCGACGGTGTGGGCGGCTCCCGCCGGGGCAGGGGCAAGGGAGGAAGGGCGGTCTGCCGGTCATCATGATCCTCGCGCTTGCCGCGTCCGCCTGCTCTCATGGCTCACCCGCCCTGTCGTCGGCATATCCGCGCGGGGCGGCCCCGCTGGACGGCGAGATGGCCGCCGTCGAATGCGTCCCCTTTGCCCGCGCCCTCTCGGGACTGCAGCTTTACGGCAATGCGGCCGACTGGTGGTGGAAGGCGGATGGGCTCTATGACCGGTCCAGTACGCCCGCCGTCGGCAGCGTTCTCGTCCTTCGCCGCTCATCGCGGCTGGCCCAAGGTCACGTCGGTGTGGTCACCGCCATCGAGGGGGATCGGGAGATCCGGGTGACCCAGGCCAACTGGGTGCACCACCGGGTCTTTGCGGACATGCCGGTGATCGATGTCTCGCCTGCCAACGACTGGACGCTGGTGCGCGTCTGGTGGCCGCCGACCGGGCAGATGGGCGCGACGGTCTATCCTGCGTACGGGTTCATTCTCCCCGATCAACCCCGATCCCGGGATTCTCTCGCGGTCGCGACCGGGAGCGCGATCCGTATGGCCGGGGAAGCGTATTAACCACCTGGGGCGAATCGGCCACTTTCGGGGCGAGATTTGACCAAGCGGAAAGGCAGGTCTTGGAGACAAGCGCCTCAACATTTATGATCGCGGGCAAAAGCCGGAGATGCATTGGGGGCACTCCGACGCAAAGGGGCGGGTAGAACCGACACCCGAGTTAGAGACGCGGAACGGGAATGCGATCGCGACGGCGCGGCAGAGGCGCAGACGAGGATAGTGCGCCCCTCGGGGTAGGCGGCGAACTCGCCGTTATTGGCACGCTCTTGCCTTATCTCTGGCCAAGGGATGCGCCCGAGCTTAAGCGTCGGGTGGTCGCCGCCATCTTCTTCCTTGTCGCCGCCAAGGGAATTAACGTCGCCGTCCCGGTCGCCTACAAGCACGTCGTCGATGCGCTGGCCGCCGACAGCTTCGGTACCTTGGCGCTGGTGCCGATCGCGCTGATCGTCGCCTACGGCGTCGCCCGCATGCTGGCGCAAGCCTTCGGGGAACTGCGGGATGCCGTGTTCGCCAAGGTGGCCCAGCGCGCCATCCGCACCGCCGGCCTCGGCACCTTCCGCCACCTGCACCAACTCAGCCTCCGCTTTCACCTCGACCGGCGCACCGGCGCGGTCAGCCGGGCGATCGAGCGCGGGATCAAGGGCATCGAGTTCGTTCTGAACTTCATGCTCTTCAACATCCTGCCGACGATCATCGAAATTCTGCTCGTCTGCGGCATCCTGTGGGCGCTGTTCGGCTTCGCCTATGCCGCGGTGACCTTCGTCTGCATCGGTGTCTACATTTCTTTCACCGTTTCCGTCACCGAGTGGCGGACCAAGTATCGCCGGCAGATGAACCGGACCGACTCTGAGGCGCATGCAAAGGCGGTGGACAGTCTCCTCAACTTCGAGACGGTCAAGTATTTCGGCAACGAGGCGCACGAGGGCCGGCGCTTCGATCGGGCGCTGCGCGGCTATGAGGCGGCCGCCGTGAAGAGCAAGGTGACGCTCAGCCTTCTCAACATCGGTCAGGGCGCCATCATCGCCGTCGGCCTGATGGTGCTGATGCTGATGGCGGCCAAGGCGGTGGCGGCGAGGACGATGACCGTCGGCGACTTCGTCATGGTCAACGCCTACCTGATCCAGTTGTACATGCCCCTCAACTTTCTTGGCTTCGTCTACCGGGAGATCAAGCAGTCGCTGACCGACATGGAGGCGATGTTCGGCCTGATGCGGGTGGCGCCCGATGTCCAGGACGCGCCAAAGGCCAGGCCAATCTCCATCGGCGCCGGCCGCATCGAGTTTACGGACGTGAGCTTCGCCTACGATGCTCGCCGCGTCGTCCTCGATCAGTTGTCGTTCAGCGTAGGCGCCGGGCGGACCCTCGCCCTCGTCGGCCCCAGCGGCGCCGGTAAATCGACGATCTCGCGCCTGCTCTATCGCTTCTACGACGTTACCCAGGGATGCATCCTCATCGACGGCCAGGACATCCGCGAGGTGACGCAAAGAAGCCTGCGCGCCGCCATCGGCATCGTCCCCCAGGATTCGGTGCTGTTCAACGATACTATTCGGTACAACATCGCCTACGGCAGGCCGGACGCCGACGATGAGGAGATCGAGAAGGCCGCCCGGCTCGCCCGCATTCATGAATTCATCGAAGGCCTGCCGGATGGTTACCAGACGATCGTCGGCGAGCGCGGGTTGAAGCTTTCCGGCGGTGAAAAGCAAAGGGTGGCCATCGCCCGCACCATTCTGAAGGACCCGCCCATCCTGCTCTTCGATGAGGCTACGTCGGCGCTCGATACCCACACGGAAAAGGAGATCCAGGCGTCGTTGCAGGAAGTGGCCCGCGGGCGGACGACCCTGGTCATCGCCCATCGCCTGTCGACGGTGGTCGATGCCGATGAAATCCTCGTCCTCGACGCCGGCCGCATCGTCGAGCGGGGCCGGCATCGCGAATTGCTGGCCGCCGACGGTCGATACGCCGCCATGTGGGCGCGCCAGCAGGAGGCGGACTTGGCACGGGCGCGGCTCGCCGATGCAGAGCTCCTCGCCGAAGGCTCCGTGGAAGGTCCCGTGACCGAGCCACCGGCGGTTCGAGCGGCGGAGTAGCCAACCCGCCACCGCCTCCCGGGCGGAAAGCCCCGCATTCTCCTCAATACCGGCATTGCTCGACCCCGTTAAGCCGCGGTTAACGCCTGCAGCCCCATAAACGGTCCCGCGTATCACCGTCGTCCACAGGGATTGCAGGCAATGAAGCTGCTCCGATTGGTTCTTCTCCGATCGATGGTCGCTCGCCGACTGATGGCAAGCGGACTCATCGTCACCATTGGCATGGCCGTGCTCATGGCCATTGTCCTCTATGATCTTCGTGCATCTTTGGTACACAGCCGGGAACAAAAGCTTCAGGAAACGGTGGCAGTAGCCAGCGGAACCATCAATTACTACTACAATGAAGCGAAATCTGGCAAAATAGAAGAGCAAGAAGCAAAACGTCAGGCGATTAAGGCCCTCAGGGATATTCGTTTCGGAAATAACAATTACATATTTGCCTTTGATTATTCCGGCATAAATCAGGTGTATGGCCCATTTCCGGAAAAAGAAGGCACGCAGATGATCGCCGTTTCCGATCCCAATGGGGTGCCGGTGATCGCCGAATTGATTGCCAATGCGAAGAAGGGCGGCGGTTTTCTCCATTATCAGTGGCCGCGCCCCGGCTCCCCCAAGCCGACCGACAAGATCAGCTATGCGACCGGCTTCGAACCGTGGCAGTGGATGGTTGGAACCGGCGAGTATGTTGACGACATTGATGCCGTGTTCTGGACGGAAGCTTGGCGGCTGGCGCTGGTGGCGGGGGTCCTGCTGGTCATCGTCAGCATCGGCAGCATCGTCATCGGCAAAAGCATCGTCCAGCGGCTGTCGCTCTTGTCCGCTCGCATGCTGGGTCTCGCCCAGGGCGATACGACGAGCGAGATCCCGCTCGTCGACAAGCAGGACGAGTTCGGCGAGATGGCGCGGGCGGTCGCGGTGTTCAAAGAGAACGCCCTCGAAAAGCAGCGGCTGACGGCTGAGCAGGAGGCCCTGCAGGAGCGCGCCGAAGAACAGCGCAAAGCGGCCATGATGTCTCTCGCCGACACCTTCGAGAGCGACGTCAAGGAGTTTATCGACGCGCTCGCCGCCTCGGCGACGGAGATGCGGACCACCTCCCAGGCGATGTCGGCGACCGCCGAAGAAACCTCGCGGCAGGCGGCCGCCGTGGCCCACGCCTCGGAACAGGCATCGGGTAACGTGCAGACCGTTGCCGCCGCGGCGGAGGAACTGGCGGCGTCGATCGGCGAGATCGGCCGGCAGACCAGCCAGTCCAATACCGTCGCCGAAACGGCCGTCGTCCAGGCGGAAAAGACGCAGGACGTCGTCCGCAACCTGGCCGCCACCGCCCACAAGATCGGCGAGGTGGTCGACCTCATCAACAGCATCGCCGGCCAGACCAACTTGCTGGCGTTGAACGCGACCATCGAGGCGGCGCGTGCCGGTGACGCCGGCAAAGGGTTCGCCGTTGTTGCCAGCGAGGTCAAGGCCCTCGCCGGTCAGACCGCCAAGGCGACCGACGATATCGCCGCGCAGATCAACGCGGTCCAGGGCGAGATCGAAACCACAGTCGGGGCGATCGAGAACATCGTTCAGACGATTGCCCGCATTCGGGAGATCGCCGGCTCGATCGCGGCCGCCGTCGAGGAGCAGGGTGCTGCCACCAGCGAAATCGCCCGCAACGTCGAGCAGGCCGCGGCCGGCACCGACGAAGTCTCGGCCAACACCGCCGGCGTCACCCAGGCGGCTGGAGAAACCGGCTCGGCGGCAATGGGCGTGTTAACCACCGCCGACCGGCTGTTCGAGCACTCGGCGAATATGCAGCGCTTCGTCGACCAGTTCGTTGCCCACGTGCGCGCCGCCTGATCCGCGGCCGTCGAACACGAAAAGAGAAGGGCGGAAGCCGCGGCTTCCGCCCTTCTTCGTTTCCGGGCCTGACCGGACTAGAGCACCGGACTGGACTAGAGCTGTTTCAGCGCCCGCTTGCCGGCAAACTGTGCCGCCGAACCCAACTCCTCCTCGATGCGGATCAACTGGTTGTACTTGGCGATACGGTCGGAGCGGCTGAGCGAGCCGGTCTTGATCTGGCCGGCGTTGGTGGCGACAGCGATATCGGCGATGGTCGAGTCCTCGGTCTCGCCCGAGCGATGGGAAATGACCGCCGTATAGCCGGCCTTGTGCGCCATCTCGACCGCCGCGAGCGTCTCGGTCAGGGAGCCGATCTGGTTGACCTTGACCAGGATCGAGTTGCCGATGCCCTTGGCGATGCCCTCGGACAGGCGGGTGACGTTGGTCACGAACAGGTCATCGCCGACCAGCTGCACCTTGCCGCCCAGTTCCTCGGTCAGCATCTTCCAGCCGTCCCAGTCGTCCTCGGCCATGCCGTCCTCAATGGAAACGATCGGGAAGCGGGAAACCAGACCTGCCAAATACTTTACGTTTTCGGCAGAGGTGAGGGACTTTCCTTCGCCGGCCAGCTCATACTTGCCGTTCTTGAAGTATTCGGAGGAGGCGCAGTCGAGGGCCAGATAGATGTCCTCGCCCGGCTTGTAACCGGCCTTCTCGATGGATTTCATGATGTAGCCGAGGGCTTCGTCGGCGCTCTTCAGGTTGGGGGCGAAACCGCCTTCATCGCCAACGTTGGTGTTGTGACCGGCACCCTTCAGCTCCTTCTTCAGGGCTTGAAAGACCTCGGCGCCCATGCGCACCGCGTCGACGATGGTTGCCGCGCCGAAGGGCATGATCATGAATTCCTGAATGTCGATCGGATTGTCGGCGTGGGCACCGCCGTTGACGATGTTCATCATCGGCACCGGCAGAACCCGGGCGAGGGCGCCGCCGATGTACCGATAGAGCGGCAGTTCGGCTTCCTGGGCCGCTGCCTTGGCCACCGCCATGCTGACGCCGAGGATGGCATTGGCGCCGAGGCGGCCCTTGTTGGCGGTGCCGTCCAGATCGATCATGACCTGGTCGATTTCCACCTGATCGGATGCGTTCATCCCACCGATGGCGTCGGCGATCTCGCCGTTGACGGAGTGGACCGCCTTCAAGACACCCTTGCCGCCATACCGCTTGTTGTCGCCATCGCGCAGTTCGACCGCCTCGTGGACACCGGTGGATGCGCCGGACGGCACCGCAGCGCGGCCCATGGCACCGCTTTCGAGAATGACGTCCACCTCGACCGTCGGATTGCCGCGGCTGTCGACGATCTCGCGGCCTTTCACCTCTTCGATTGCGCTCATGTTCCAAACCCTCCCATTCAATGAAAGGCCGATGACGCGACGTCTCCGGCCAGATTGATGCGGCCCACCGATGTCTCGCCGGCCCGCCCGTTGCCTAAACTCACCCGGTCCCGCGGGCTAAGCCCGTTTTCGTCGTTCCTTAATGGATCGGCGGCAAAGGATGCGCCTTTGACCAGCGGTCGAGATCCTGCAGCGTCGCCAGAAGCTCCGGCAGTTGGCGCATAGGTATCATGTTCGGACCGTCCGAGGGAGCATTGTCGGGATCCGGATGCGTCTCGATGAAAACGGCGGCGACGCCGACGGCAATCGCCGCCCGCGCCAGCACCGGCGCAAATTCCCGCTGGCCGCCTGAGGCGGAGCCCTTGCCGCCCGGCTGCTGCACCGAGTGGGTGGCATCGAAGACGATGGGAAATCCGCTGCGGGCGAGGATCGGCAGTGCCCGCATGTCGCTGACCAAGGTGTTGTAACCGAAGCTGACGCCCCGCTCGCAAACCATCACCCGCTCGTTGCCGGCGCTGACCAGCTTGCCGACGACGTTCTCCATGTCCCACGGTGCCAGGAACTGGCCCTTCTTGACGTTGATCGCCCGTCCGGTCTTGGCGGCGGCGACCAGAAGGTCGGTCTGCCGACAGAGAAAGGCCGGGATCTGCAGAACATCCACGTGCTCGGCGACCGGTGCACACTGGTCCGGCTCGTGGACATCGGTGATCACCGGCACATTGAGAGAGGTACGGATCTCGTCGAAAACCTTGAGTGCCCCGTCCATGCCGAGGCCGCGTGCGCCGGAAAGCGAGGTGCGATTGGCTTTGTCGAACGAGGACTTGTAGATCAGCCCGATCCCCAGTTGCTTCGCCGTCTCCACCAGCGCCGTCGCGGTTTCGAGCGCATGCGCGCGGCTTTCCATGACACACGGCCCGGCGATGATGACGAGTGGCAGATCGTTGCCGATGGCGAGGCCGCTCACCTCCACGTGGCGGGGGCCGGGGGGCTGTTGAGGGGAATTGACCACGGGGGTGTCCTCCTTGACGGCGCCAGGGTTGTTCAGACCAGGCGCGACTGATCGATCGCCGCCTTGATGAACGATGCGAACAGCGGGTGCGGCTCGAACGGCCGCGACCGCAGTTCCGGATGAAACTGGACGCCGATGAACCAAGGATGACCGGGAATTTCCACGATCTCCGGCAGCAGCCCGTCCGGCGACATGCCGGAGAAGTCCAGCCCGCAGCGTTCCAGCGTCCCAAGATAGTTGTTGTTGACCTCGTAGCGGTGGCGATGCCGCTCGGCGATGCGGTCCTTGGCGAAGATGGCGTGGGCGCGGGAGTCCGGCTTCAGGACGCACTCGTAGGCGCCGAGGCGCATGGTGCCGCCCAGATCGCCGCCGGTCAGCCGCATCTCTTTCTGATTGCCGCGCATCCACTCGGTCATCAGGCCCACCACCGGCGCCGCGCAGGGGCCGAATTCGGTCGAGCCGGCTTCGGGGATCCGCGCCAGGTTGCGCGCCGCCTCGACCACCGCCATCTGCATGCCGAAGCAGATCCCGAAATAGGGGATGCCCCGCTCACGGGCGAACCGCGCCGCGGCGATCTTGCCGTGGGCGCCGCGCTCGCCGAAGCCCCCAGGGACCAGGATGCCGTGCACGCCTTCCAGACTGTCGGTGGGCGATCCGCCCTCGAAAACCTGACTGTCGATCCAGTTGATGTTGACCCGGACATTGTGGGCGATGCCGCCGTGGACCAGGGCTTCGCTCAGGGATTTGTACGCGTCCAGCAGGCCGGTGTACTTGCCGACGACGGCAATCGTCACTTCACCCTCGGGCCGGGTGGCCCGGGTGACGACCTCCCGCCAGCGGCTCAGATCCGGCGGCGGCGCCTCCAGATTGAAGTGACGGCAGACTTCGTGATCGAGCCCCTGTTCGTGATAGCTGATGGGGACCGCGTAGATCGTCTCCACGTCGAGGGCGGGGATGACCGCTTGCTCACGCACGTTGCAGAACAGTGCGATCTTCTTCCGTTCACCCTCGGGGATCGGGCGGTCGGCGCGACACAGCAGGACGTCCGGCTGGATGCCGAGGCCGAGCAGTTCCTTCACCGAGTGCTGGGTGGGCTTGGTCTTCAGTTCACCCGCCGCCGGCAGATAGGGAATGAGGGTGACGTGCAGGTACATCACCCGTTCCCGGCCGAGATCGTTGCGCGTCTGGCGGATGGCTTCCAGAAACGGCAGGCTTTCGATGTCGCCGACGGTGCCGCCTATCTCGCAGAGGACGAAGTCCTCGTCGTCCAGGTCGTCCTGGATGAACGCCTTGATGGCGTCGGTGATGTGGGGGATGACCTGGATGGTGGCGCCGAGGTAGTCGCCGTGACGTTCGCGGGCGATGACCTGCGAGTAGATCTTGCCGGTGGTGACACTGTCGCTGCGCCGGGCCGGCACGCCGGTGAATCGCTCGTAGTGACCCAGGTCGAGGTCGGTTTCGGCGCCGTCGTCGGTGACGAACACCTCCCCGTGCTGGTAGGGACTCATCGTCCCCGGATCGACGTTGATGTAAGGATCAAACTTGCGCAGCCGCACCCGGAAGCCGCGCGCCTGCAGCAGCGCACCGAGGGCGGCGGTCGCCAGCCCCTTGCCGAGCGACGACACCACACCGCCGGTGATGAAAACGAAGCGAGTCATTGCACCTGGCTTGCTATCAGCAGCGCGATTCTCGCCCCCGGCTTGTAAGTGCTTTGGCTGACGCTGTCACCAGGGGAACTCTCCGAATGGGGCCCCCTCGGTGCCGCCGCGGCCGAATGCCGCCGGACGGGCTCGCTCACGGTCGAGCTCCCCGTCTCAGCGGGCGATTGGTGCCGATGGTGCCGCCGGCGCCGCGGGAGCGGGGGCCGAGGGAGATTCGGGGGCCGGTGCGGTGGGCGCCGCTGGTGAGGCGGGAGCGGGAGCCGCCGGTTCACTCACCGGAGCCGGCGTCGTGAACAGAGAGCTGCCGTGCCGGGCGTCACCGGCGAGGCGGGCGAGGCCGAGGCTGGTCAGGATGAAGACGGCGGCCAGGATCGCCGTCGTCCGCGTCAGGAGGTTGGCCGTCTGGCGGCCGGCGAGGAAGCCGCCCATGCCGCCGGACCCGCCGATCCCGAGGGCTCCTCCCTCGCTGCGTTGGACGAGGATGATGCCAACAAGGCCGATCGCCACCATGATGTGGATGGTTAGAAGAACTGCGAGCATCGGCCCTCGTCCCGTTCGCGATGATGGGCGAAATTTATTATTTCGGACTGCCTTCGGCGACCGTCCAGAAATCGCCCGCTTTCAGCGAGGCGCCGCCGATCAGGCCGCCGTCGATATCCGGCTGCGCCAGCAATACAGCGGCGTTCTGGGCGTTCATGGAGCCGCCGTAGAGGATGCGCATGGCGTCGCCATCGGCGAGGCGTCCCTTCAGTTCGGCACGAATCATCGCGTGGACTTCCTGCGCCTGCTCCGGCGTCGCCGTCCGGCCGGTCCCGATCGCCCATACCGGTTCGTAGGCGATCACCGTGTTGGCAGCCGTGGCACCGTCGGGCAGCGAGCCGTGCAACTGGGTGCGGTTGATCTCGAGTGTCTTGCCGGCGTCCCGCTCGTCCAGGGTCTCGCCGATGCAGACGATGGCCAGCAGCCCCGCCTTCAGTGCCGCTTCCGCCTTCGCCTTGATCTGGGCGTCGGTCTCGTGGTGGTTGGTGCGGCGCTCCGAGTGGCCGACGATCACCGCCCCGCAGCCGGCGTCTTTCAGCATCCAGGCGCTGGTATCGCCGGTGTGGGCACCCTTTTCCGTCGCGTGGCAGTCCTGGCCGCCGACGGAGATTTCCGAACCGGCGACCGCGTCCACGACCACCGGGATCAGCGGAAACGGCGGACAGACCAGCATGTCGAAGCGGGCACCGGGAGCGGCCTTCATCCGCTGGGCCAGATCTCCGGCGAGAGCCTTCGCATCCGCCTTCAGGCAATTCATCTTCCAGTTGCCCGCGATCAGTTTCCGCCGCGCCATGACCCCTGTCCCTTTCTTGATGTTGGATGTGCAAGCTACGCCGGGCGCACGCCCACGGCTCCGCCGGGCGTCGTCGCCACCACGGCGGGCTTCTTAGCATACGCCTTCGCCATGACCAAGGCCGAGACGACGGCTGCCGCCATAGAGTAATGGCTGCCCGGCGTCGTCGGCAACGGTGCTCAGCGGCGAGCGTGGATGCCGGTGAAACTGAGGTGGTGCGGCCCTCGTCGCGCGCGGTGGCGTTGCGGCGAGCCATCGATCCCGGCTGCGCTTGGCGCTCGGCGGTGGTCGTGATAAAGGGCGGTGACGGAAACGCACACCTCCGGCCGCCAGCGCCGCGGGACCGGTTTCCCATGTGTCCCTCAGATCACCGGCTCAGATGCTGCAAATCATCCGAAACTATGCGGGATCTTTCGTCGTCAAGATCCTGTTCGCCGTCCTCATCCTCAGCTTTTTCATCTGGGGAATCGCCGACGTCTTCCGGCCGCATGCGGGAGCGGAGTGGGCCGCCAAGGTGGGTGATCGGGAGATCAGCCGGGCCGCCTTCGACCATGAGTATCAGGCGACGGCCAGACGGGTCCAGCAGCAGCTGGGCGGCCGTTTCGACGCCGAGGCGATGCGCTCGCTGGGGCTTGGCCGCAATGTCGCCAACCAGATGATCAATCGCACCCTCATCCAGGAGGAGGCGGCCGCGCTGGGGATCGCCAGCAGCGACGATGCAGTGCGCAAACTGGTCAGCGAGGACCGGCGGTTCCGCAATGCCGAAGGCCAGTTCGATCCGCGGGTGCTGCAGGCGTTCATCCGCCAGACCGGAATGAGCGAAAAAGACTTCTTCGCCGAACTGCGCAGCGAGCTGGATATCTCCGCCATCTTGGAGAGCGTCCAGGGCGGTGCGGTGCTGCCGGTGGCGATGGCCGATTCCATTCGCGCCTACGCCACCGAAAAGCGGACCATCGACTACGTACGCATCGTCTTCGATCAGCAGCGCCTGGCCGCCGAGCCGGATGAGGCGACGCTGCGCGCCTACTATGCGAAGCACATTCAGGATTACATGACCCCGGAGGTGCGTGCGGTCTCCCTTCTGGTGGTCGATCGCGCCGCCGTGGCTTCGCAGGTGACGATCGAGGATGCCGATCTGAAGGCCCTTTATGAGGAGCGGGTCGACGAGTTTTCCGTGCCCGAGCGTCGTCGTTTCGCGCAAATCCTGGTGTCGGACGAGGCGGCGGCCCGGCAGGTGGCGAATCGGCTGCGTGAAGGGGCGAGTCTGGAGGATGCGGGCCGCGCCGTCGGCCTCGGTGCATCGGCGGTCACCCGCATCGGCCCGGTGGCGGAAACCCAGTTGCCGGCCGAGCTGCGGACGCCGGTCTTCGCTGGCAAGCAAGCCGGCCCGCTGACCGACCCGGTGCACAGCAGCCTCGGCTGGCACGTGATCGACGTCATCGACATCGAAGCGGGCAGTGTCAGGCCATTTGCCGAGGTGGCATCGCAACTGCGGGAAGAGGCGATCCGGGAGAAGGCGGAGGAACGGGTGATCGATCTCGGCAACAAGATCGAGGACGGGCTCGGACGCGGCCAACCGCTAGACGAGATCGCTGGTGCCATCGGCCTCAGTGTCCGCTCGATCCCGGCGATCACCGCCGCCGGCACCGATGCGGCGGGCAATCCCGTCGCCGGCCTGCCGGAGAAGTTGGCGGCGACGGCGTTCGCAGTCGCCAAAGGGGCGACCAGCGACCTGGTCGAGAGCGAGGGCGGCGAGTACTTCTTGGTCCGCGTCGATGAGGTGACGCCCGCCGTCGAGCGCGATTTCAGCACCGTCGAGAAGGCGGTCAGGGACGCTTGGCGCGCCGAGGCGCAGCGGCAGCAGGCGGACGAGGTCGCCGCCAAGGTGGCGGAGCGGGCAGGCTCGGGCAGTTTGGCCGATGCCGCCCGCGACTTCGGCCTTACCGTTGCCACCACCGGGCTGGTCGATCGCGGCGGCGGCAGCGATTCCGCGGTTCCGCCGGAGGTAGTGCGCCGTGCGCTGGAGGGGGCGGCGGGCCAGGTGGCGACGGTGCCGACGGCGGACGCGGTGTTCGTTCTCAAGACGACGGCCGTTGCCGCCGCGGCGACGGCGGAGACCACTCCTGCCGTGCGCCGCGAACTGGATCAGGCGACGAGCGGGCTGCGGGAGGATCTCCTGTCGCAATACCTGGCGGCCCTGAAGACCCGCTATCCGGTCGCCATCAACGAGGCGGTGGTGATGCAGTCGCCGCGCACGAACTGAAGTGATGCCCGCCTCCCCTGATCCGGCGGCGTTCGCCGCGGCATACGACGCCGGCCGGCCGCAGGTGGTCTGGACGGAATTGGTCGCCGACCTGGAGACGCCGGTGTCGGCGATGCTGAAGATCGCCGACGGCCGGGCGAATGCCTTCCTCCTGGAATCGGTGGAGGGCGGCGCCGTCCGCGGCCGCTACTCGTTCATCGGCATCGACCCGGACCTGATCTGGCGCTGCTTTGGCGACCGCGCCGAGATCAATCGCGAGGCGGCGACCGACGCGGCCGCGTTCCGGCCTTGCCCGGTCGGCGCCGAGGCGGGGGCGCTGCAATCCTTGCGCGCCCTGGTTCGGGAAACGCTCATCGATCTGCCGCCGGAACTGCCGCCGATGGCCGCTGGGCTCGTCGGCTACCTGGGCTACGATGTGGTCCGCCTGGTGGAGCGGCTGCCGGATGCCAACCCGGATGTGCTCGGCCTGCCGGATGCGCTGTTCGTGCGGCCGACGGTGATCGCCGTCTTCGACAATCTGGCCGACAAGGTGACGATGGTGACCCCGGTCTGGCCGCGGCCGGACCTGGACGCCGTCGCCGCCTACGCCGCCGCCCTCGCCCGGCTGACGGCGACGGCGGCCCGGCTGGAACGGACGGTGGCCTACCCGGCGGCGGTATCGCCACCTCCGGGCCACACGGAGCCGGTCTCCAATATCAGCCGCGACGACTATCTCGCCCTCGTCACCCGGGCGAAGGAGTACATCTTCGCCGGCGACATCTTCCAGGTGGTTCCCTCGCAGCGGTTTCGGGCGCCGTTTCCGGCCGATGCGTTCTGCCTTTATCGGGCGTTGCGACGGCTCAATCCGTCGCCGTTCCTGTTCTTCCTCCGTTTCGACGATTTTGCCGTCGTCGGCTCGAGCCCGGAAATCATGGTTCGCATCCGCGACGGCGAGGTGACCATCCGGCCGATCGCCGGCACTCGCCCGCGAGGCGCCACCGCGGAAGAGGACCGCTTGCTCGCCGCCGATCTTCTCGCCGACCCGAAGGAACTGGCCGAGCACCTGATGCTCCTCGATCTCGGCCGCAATGACGTGGGCCGGGTCGCCCGCGTCGGCAGCGTCCGCGTCACCGAGAAGATGATCATCGAGCGCTACAGCCACGTCATGCATATCGTCTCCAATGTGGCGGGCGCGCTGGATCCGCGCTTCGATCCCCTTGATGCGGTGTTCGCCGGCTTTCCCGCCGGCACCGTCTCCGGCGCCCCCAAGGTGCGGGCGATGGAGATCATTGACGAGCTGGAGCCGGAGCGCCGCGGCATCTACGGCGGCTGCATCGGTTACCTGGGCGCCGACGGCGAGGTGGATACCTGCATCGCGCTGCGCACCGCCGTCGTCAAGGAGGGCCAGGTCTACGTGCAGGCGGGCGGCGGCGTCGTCGCCGACTCCGATCCCGCCTTCGAGTGGCAGGAAACCGTCAACAAGGCGAAGGCGCTGCTGCGCGCGGCCGAAATGGCGCCGATGTTCGCTTCACCCCAGGAATGAGGGCGGGGGCTGGCAGCCGGCAAGTCGTGGGCGCAGGCGGATTTGCGTTTCATGCAAACGAGTTTGCTTTTTTGCATCTAGTGAATTAATTTAGAGGGAGTGCGAGGTGGGCGCATACCGGGTCGTCATAGAGCCGGTGGTGAGGACCTTTTTGATCGACATCGGCCGCAGCCATTGGCGCGCCAACCGCAAGGTGAAAAAGGTGTTCCGCGTTCTTGGCACGATGATGCGCAACGAGCTGACGCCCCAGGACCCCACCTTCTACATGTCTCTGTCGGAAGGGCGCGCTCAGGTTCACCTGGTGCCGGACCTGAGCGACGACGAGCCGTTTCTCGAAGTCGGTGTGCTGGTGTCCGACACCCGCGGGCGGGTGTTTGCCGCCGGATCGTTCCAGACCGAGCAGGAACGGCAGGAGGTGCGCGCCCACATCGCGGCGCTCGCGGAACACGCGTTGGCGCGTCTCCGCGACGAGCAGGAATGAGAGGCAAGGCAGATGGTCGTCAAGCTTTCGGAAGGCGTCTTGAGCGGAAAGGCGCTGCCGGCCGACGAGGCGGAGGAGGAGGTGACGGCCGCCCTGCGGGACGTGTCGTCGCCCCCCTGGGCCGCCACCATCGATGCGTTCGTCGCCACCCTCAAGCAGGCGCTGAGGTCGCTGCGGACCGCCCGTGGCATGACGCAAGGTGCCTTGGCCGACTCGGTCGGGGTGAGCACATCGACGATCTCGCGCCTGGAAGGCGACGCCGCGACACCGGTCGATCTCGCCATGCTGGGCGAGATCCTTCACCACCTGAACGTCGGCCTGCGCTGCGAGTTGTTGGTGGATGGCCGGTCGATGGAGGTGGCCGTCCGGCCGGCGGCAGACGGCGAGCGGCGACCGGCGGACGATCGCCGCGCCCTGAGCCGGCACCTTCGCGACCTCAGGCAGCGGATCGAGGCGATCGAGCACGACCTGGGCGCCGATCCTTCCGGCGAGGGCGAGGCGAGCGTCGAGGTGGTACCGGTGGGATACGAGCGATACCGGCCGGTTGCGCGGGTGACGCCGTTGCCGAAGGGTTACCGGCGGCTGGCCGCGGAACCGGTGCAGGCGTTGCGGACGGCGCAGGCGAAGATCGACGAGGGACTGACGATCATGCGCGCCGCCGTCGCCGCGTCCGGGAAGAAGTCCGGGTCCGCCGAGTGAACACCGCCGCGGCCGTTTTCGGCCTCATCGGCTCGCTGCTGCTGATCGTTCAGCCCGCCTTCGCTCTGTGGCTCCGCCGCGACACGGCGATCACCCGCAAGGCGCTTGACGGCGGCCGGGCCGCAGGCGCCGAGCGAGGGGGCGTTCGCCTCAGCGGGCCGACGGAAGCCCACCCGGTCGAAGCGTCGGTTCCGCAGCCGAAGGCGGTCCCCCTGCCGGAGGCGTTCGAAGCGGATGCACCGCAGCTCGACAGCGGCATCGACGCCTACCGGTCATGGCAGTCCTGGTCGATGATCGCCGGTGCCGGCTGCCTCGCCGTCTCCTACCTCCTTGCCGGACTCGCCGCCAATCTGATCTGATTGAATTGTGGACGTCCACCCCGAAATTGGAATACCAAGTAGGTTGTTAATCGTTCTATCGTATAAGTACATAATATGAACTGAAGCTTGAGCACGAATCTGCAAATTGTGAAGTGTATGAACGATGCCCTGGAAATCAGGGTTTCGTTCGACAAGGATGAATGTGCCGCAGGGGACGTTAATAACGCTACTCGTATTATGATTATATAGTCTGCTTCCAGACCTCGGTGCTTTCAGAACAATATACTTTCCAGAGACGTGAATGATATTTGGCCTGCGTCCAAACGGAATAGATTGGTTCATCCCGTAGAAAGCTTCTATATGCTTTAGTAGGTGTTGGCCAGAAATGCCGTCTGAGGCGTAGATTATTTTGTATGGCCAGTCGTCATAATTATGTATTTTCACCCCAACCGGGAGCCGACCATCCAAACTAGAGCTCGCGGGGATGCTCGCAATACCATCAAGCGCGTCGTCCAGTTCATTTTTATCTAGCTTTGACTTGATCGAGGCTACGGCAAGAGCCCCTTCCACCGGAGAAAAGGACTTTCCATCGTTGTTCCGGTTGTAGAAATTAAATCGGGGAATGGTGTCCGTCGTAACCAGAAGATCAAGTTGTTTGGATTCGGCACCATCCTCGGCGAATAGATACCCTCCACTGAATACGTTGCATTTCGACGGGACATGCTGGCGAAGAAATTCTCTGTATATGTTCTCACGCGCCGTGCCGATGTCCACTCCATTAGGAAAGATGGAGGCCACTTCTGCTTCACCACGCAGAACTGCGGCAACCTTCACATAGTAATTGCGTAGCCGATCAAAAAAAGGACCTGACACGCTTTACCCTTGTCGCGGATATTTAGGATCCAAAGCTTATGTCGCATTCCCCGACCACAACTCCAGACCCAAGAGAATTGATGCCGCCACTCGCCGGCTTCTCCGGCCGATGTGGCGGCATAGTCGCCTAGAGCATTTTCACATTGAGTGTTGATATTTGGCGTGGCGGAAGAAGTTGGCGCATTCGGTGGCGGTGAAGGTGTCGAGGATGGTGCCGAGCCGTTGCCATAGGGCGTCGATGGTGCGGGCCGGGTTGTGGCGGAGGAGCGCCTTCAGTTTGCTGAAGGCGAGCTCGATCGGGTTCATATCCGGCGAATAGGGCGGCAGGTAGAAGACCTGCGCACCGGCTCGGGCAAAGGCCTCGCGGACAGCCGTGATCTTATGCGCCGGCAGGTTGTCCATGACGACGATGTCGCCAGGCTTGAGCGTGGGTGCGAGGACGCGCTCGACGTAAGTCCGGAAGGCGTCGCCGCCCATGGCGCCGTCGAGCAGCCAGGGAGCCGTGATGCCGTCGAGCCTGAGGGCGGCGACGAAGGTCATGGTTTTCCAGTGCCCGAACGGCGCCGCCCCCTTCACCCGCTCGCCGCGGCGGGCACGCCCGTAGAGGCGGGTCATCTTGGTATTGACGCCCGTTTCATCGATGAAGACCAGGCGCTCGGGATCAATGAACGGCCGGGCCGCGTTCCACCCAGCCCTGCGCGCGGCAACGTCCGGCCGTTCCTGTTCGCTCGCCAGCAGTGTTTTTTTTGAACGTGAAGCCGAGCCGCTTCACCGCCGCCCACAGGCCGCCATTGCTCAGCCGGACGCCGTGCCGGTCACCGAGCCAGTCCTGCAGGCGGGCCAGCGTGATGTCCGGCTCCGCCCGGATGCGGGCGGCAAGCGCCAACTCCTGGCGCGCAGACAGCTTGCGCGGTCGATGCCCGCGGTTCCGGTTGGCGCCGCTGTCGCCGGTCGCCCGCCTGCGGATCAGGGCCTTGTAGATATACGAAACGCTCACCCGAAACAGCGGCGCCGCCTGCCGCACCGCCATCCCGCCATCGACCGCCGCCAGCACCCGGCTGCGCAGGTCCTGCGCGTAGCTCCGCCCCCGCCGCCACATCCTTCGACACCGCATCTTGTGGATCCTGACAAAGAGAATCACACATTTGGCACCTCGGGAATCCCTCTCAGCGATTCCACTCAATCCGAGAATGCTCTAGATCCCGCGTCTTCTCTTTACGCCGCGGCTTTCAGGTGCAGGCGCTGCCAGACCTCGGAGAGCGACGCGACCAGGTGGTCCATGTCGGCGTCCGAGTGCAGCGGGCTTGGCGTGAAGCGCAGCCGCTCGGTGCCGCGCTCGACGGTGGGGAAGTTGATCGGCTGCACATAGATGCCGTGGCGCTCGATCAGCTCGTCCGTTGCCCGTTTACAGAGGACGGGATCGCCGACGAGAACGGGGACGATGTGGCTGACCGACGGCATCACCGGGATGCCCGCCCGGCGCAGTCGCCGCTTCAGGGTCGCCGCCCGCTCCTGATGGCGATCACGCAGTTCCGGGTGCCGCTTCAGGTAGCGGATGCTGGCCAGTGCCCCGCAGGCCACCGCCGGCGGCAGCGAGGTGGAGAAGATGAAGCCGGATCCGTAGCTGCGGACGAAATCGCACATAGCGGCGGTGCCGGCGATGTAGCCGCCGATGACGCCAAACGCCTTGGCGAGCGTGCCCTGGATGATGGTGATCCGGTGCATCTGCTGGTCGCGCTCGGCGACGCCGGCACCGCGCAGGCCGTACATGCCCACCGCGTGCACCTCGTCCAGATAGGTCATCGCCCGGTAGCGGTCGGCGAGGTCGCAGATGGCGCCGATGGGCGCGATGTCGCCGTCCATGGAATAGACGCTCTCGAAGGCGATCAGCTTCGCCCGTCCCGGGTCGGCCGCCGCCAGCAGTTCCTCCAGGTGTCCCAGGTCGTTGTGGCGGAACACCTTCTTTTCGGCACCGGAGCGGACGATGCCCTCGATCATCGAGTTGTGGTTCTTCTCGTCCGACAGCACGAGGCAGTTGGGGATGTGGCGGCAGATGGTGGCGAGCGTCGTCAGGTTGGCGACCCAGCCGGAGCCGAAGATCAGCGCCGCCTCGGTGTTGTGCAGGTCGGCCAGTTCCCGCTCCAGCTCCACGTGGGCGTGGTTGGTGCCGGAGATGTTACGGGTGCCGCCGGCACCGGCGCCGCAGCGGTCGATCGCCTGATGCATCGCCGCCAGCACGTCCGGGTGCTGGCCCATGCCCAGATAATCGTTGGAACACCAGACAGTAATTTCGCGCGGCTCGCCGTTCTTGCGGTACCAGGTGGCGCGGGGGAAGCGCCCGGCCTGCCGTTCCAGGTCGGCAAAGATCCGATAGCGGCCTTCGGTCTTCAAGGTTTCGATCCGGCTTTGAAAGAACTGCTGGTAATCCATTGGACCGTTATCCTCCCTTTTTCTTGTCGAACTCAGAGACGGGGTTATGGGTTAGCCAAACGTATGTCTCGTCGAGGGCCTGCCGGAGACGATCGAGCAGGCGCGCCACATCGTCCTTGTCGATGATCAAGGGCGGTGAGACGGCGAGAATGTCGCCCGTCAGCGGCCGGACGATCAGTCCGTGGGCTTCGGCGCGTTTGGCACAGTAGGCGCCGACGCCGGCGGCGGGCGGGAACGGCTCCTTGGATGTTTTGTCGCGCACCAGTTCCAGGGCGCCGACGAGGCCGACGCCCCGTGCCTCGCCGACCAGCGGATGCCGGCCAAGCGCGCGCAGACCATCCTGGAGGACCGGCGCCACGTCCCGCACATGGCTGACGATATCTCGCTCGGCATAGATGGCCAGTGCTTCCAGCGCCACCGTCGCCGCAACCGGATGACCGGAATAGGTATAGCCGTGGGCGAAGACGCCGATCTTCTCGCTTTCCGCCAGCATCGCCTGCCAGATCGCCTCGTTGATGAGCAGGGCGGAGATGGGGACGTAGCCCGACGACAGCGCCTTGGCGCAGGTGATCATGTCCGGGGTGATGCCGAAGGTCTGACAGCCCCAGTAGTGGCCGGTGCGGCCGAAGCCGCAGATCACCTCGTCGGCGATGAGGAGGATGTCGTAGCGCTTGAGGATCGGCTGGATGCGGGCGAAGTAACCGGCGGGCGGGACGATGACGCCGCCGGCGCCCATCACCGGTTCCGCGAACATGGCGGCGATGGTTTCCGGGCCCTCGCTGAGGATCAGCGCCTCGAGGCTGCTGGCGAGGCGGGCGACGAACTCGTCCTCGCTTTCCCCCGGGTGGGCGCCGCGCCAGTAGTGGGGACAGTCGGTGCGCAGTACCCAGTCGAAGGGGAGGTCGAAATCCCGATGGTTGGCGGCGAGACCGGTGAGGCTGGCGGTGGCCAGCGTCACCCCGTGGTAGGCCCGGTCGCGGGCGATGATCTTTTTCTTGCGGGGGCGACCGAGAGCGTTGTTGTAGTACCAGACGAGCTTAATCGCGGTGTCGTTGACCTCGGAGCCCGAATTGGCGAAGAAAACCTTCGACATCGGCACCGGCGCCAGCTCGATCAGCTTCGCTGCCAGATCGATGGTCGGCGCCGCCGCCTTGCCACCGAAGCCGTGATAGAACGGCAGTTGCCGGAGGCCCCGTTCGCCAGCCTGGATCAGCCGTTCCTCGGAAAAGCCGAGACACGTGCACCAGAGGCCGGCGAGCCCCTCGATGTACTCGTTGCCGTCTTCGTCATAGACGTGGATACCTTCGCCGCGGGTGATCACCAGCGGCCCGGTCTGCAGATGGCGCTTCAGATGCGTGTACGGGTGGGCGCTGCAGGCGATATCGCGGGCGGCACGGGCCGACGCCGGCGCGTGCTGAGATAGCTCTTCGTTCACCGTCAAATCCAAACGCCCGATCCCGCCTGCTGCCTGCTACCGTTGCGGCCGCCGGTCATCTCGCTCCGTCGATCAGGAGCGGGGGGCGGACCCGGCTCACTGCAGCGTCGCTCCATACCTCCGGCCCGCATGCTGATACGGCACTGTCGCCGACCCACTGCCCTCGTCCCCCACGCGCCGCCAAAGGTACCAGCATCGTTCGCCGAACGAAACGCGAAAAAGCGAGGGGCGACTCGCTCCCAGCGCATGCCGAGGATCTCATGGAGGCTGAGAATGAGAAGGAGTCGCAAGAGAGCTTGCGACTCAGGTACGTAACTGTTAGCTCGCCTGCACCTTACTCCCTGTACATGCATCGTCTGCTCAAGCCATCCAGGCGCGGGCGTTCCGTTCGCGGATGTGGATCTCGATGATACGGTGATGGTTGGTGTCGCTGACCAGCAGTCGGTTAGCACCGTCGGTGGCGACGCCTGCCGGCTCGCCGCCGCTGAGGGTGAGGCCGCCGATGCCGTCCCCGGGGAGGCGCGCCACCCGGTGCCGCCGCAGGTCGATCAGGCGAAGCTGGCTGTTATAGGTATCGGCCACCACCAGACCGTCCGCCCACCAGGCCAGTCCCCGACAGTGCTGGAGCCGGGCGTCCGGCAGGTTGCCGTCGATGCTGCCGAAGTCGAACAGGCCGGCGCCGACGATGGTTTCCACCCGCGGCGTCGGCGAGAGCCACAGCCGGCGCACCGCCGATGCCTCGCTGTCGGTGAAGTAGAGGGCGCGGCCTTCGGGGTCGAGGGCGAGGCCGGTCGGCTGGGCGAGCGACGCCTGCGGCGCGTCACCGTCGATGAGATCCTCGCCGCCGCCGCCGGCCAGCGGCCGGACGATGCCGGAGCAAAGGTCGATGGCGCCGATCTGGTGAGTGCCGGCATTGGCAAAGAACAGATCGCGCCCCAGGATCTCCAGATCCCACACCGAGGCGAGGCAGGCGTCGCGGCCGGCGAGTGGCCGGGTCAACGTGGTGCCGCGGGCGCCGGTGCCGGCGAGCGTCGTCACCCCGCCGTCGTCAAGATCGATCCGACGGATGGCGTGGTTCCCGGTATCGGCGACGTAGATGAACTGATCGTTGCAGACCAGGCCCTGCGGCGAGCGGAAGGCGCAGTCATGAACGCCCAGGTCGGCGAAGCCCGGCTCGCCGCGTCCGAAACGGGCAACTTCGTTGCCGTCGTCATCGAAGACGACGACCTGATGGTGACCGCTATCGGCGACCGCCCACCGTTTCGGCTGCCCCGGCCGGACCAGCGGCTTGATCTTCCCCGGGAAGCGCAATCGGCTGGCGGCGGTTTCGGGCGCCGTGAGCGGCAGCGGCGGTGGCGGCGGGAGGCCGGCGCGGCGCCAGTTGCGGATCATCTCGCCGGTACCGGCGATCAGCCGCTCCGCCTGCGGCTCGCCCTGCATCTGGCCGAGGACACTGCCCTCCGGGTCGATGAACACCAGGGTCGGCCAGACGGAGACATTATAGGCCCGCCAGAGGATCAGATCGGGATCGTGGATGACCGGATGGCGGATATCGTGGCGGGCGATGGCATGGGTGACTGCTTGCGGGTCCCGCTCGGCCGGATATTTGGGCGAATTGACGCCAATGACGAGCAGGTGATCGCCGTAGGTCTTCTCAAGCAGCTTCAGGGTCGGCAGCGCTTGCAGGCAGTTGACGCAGCAGGGCGTCCAGAAGTCGAGGATGATCATCCGCCCGCGCAGTTCGGCGAGCGACAGCGGCCGGATCACATTGAACCACTGCAGCTCCGGACATCCGAACTCCGGTGCCGGCATCAAGCCGAACATTCGCGTCTGTCTCCCCAGCCGTGAGAAAGCGTGGGTCGCTGGGTATGTGGGGCTGTCGCACCGGCTTTCCAGGGCACCGAGCTTTCCGCCGGGTACACGCTCTTGTTGTTGCGGTGCAACAGGTTATACACTTCGGCGGCGCGGAACCGATCACGCCGGGCGACAAGAACAACGCAAAACTCGTCTCCTGGGACTTGGAATGGGAAGGAGAACGGCATGGCACTCAAGGACATCCTCGTCCACGTGGATCACACCGATCAGGGGCTTCGCCGTCTCGATGCGGCGGTCGGACTCGCCGCCGCGCATAATGCCCATTTGATCGCGCTCTATGTCGTCGGCGAGTTGCGCATCTCGGGCTATGGCATGCTGCAAATTCCCGAAGAGATCGAGCGCCAGCACGTGGCGGCGGTGGATGCCTATTCGGAACGCGCACGATCGACGTTCGAGGAGCGGCTGCGGTTTGCCGGCATCAACGGCGAATGGCGGCGGGCGACGGGCGACCTTGTGCGGACCATCGCCCTGCACGGCCGCTACGTCGACATCGTCATCGTCGGCCAACGTGATCCGACAGGTGGCAGCGATGTAGATGAACTGACGGTGCCGGACCAACTGGTTCTCGCCGTCGGCCGACCGGTGCTGGTCATTCCCTTTGCCGGCGAGTTTCCCGTCATCGGCGAGCGCATTCTCGTCGGCTGGGACGCGAGCCGGCTGGCGACGCGGGCCGTCAATGATGCCCTGCTGCTGATGGAGCGTGCCAAGCAGGTTATCGTGCTCGCGGTCAATCCTCCTGGAGGCGCCAGGGCCGAGGGCGGAATCCCGAGTGCCGACATCTGCGTGCATCTCGCCCGCCACGGCATCAATGCGGAGGCGCAGCACATCGTCGCCGAAGACATGTCGATCGGTGACATGCTGCTGACGCGCGCCGCCGAGCAGGGCCTCGATCTCGTCGTCACCGGCGCTTATGGTCACGCCCGCTGGCGGGAGATCGTCCTCGGCGGCGTCACCCGCCACATGCTCAAGCACATGACCATCCCGGTCCTGATGTGCCACTGAGCGGAGCAGCGGTGGTCCCCGCCGCAGGCGCCGCTATTCCGGAGAGGACGGCCGGGCGGGTGTCGTCAGCCGGTCGATCATCGCCGTGACGGCGGCGATCTGCGGTGCCGACTTCAGCGCATAGTCGGGACCGGTGAAGCCCCACCAGTCCCAGCAGGCTTCCGGATTGGGCCAGGGCACGGCGATGCCGAGAATGGAGCGTTCGACCGCCGCTGCCTGCGGGTAAAGGACGACGATGCGGTTGGCCGCGGCCCAGCGGTTGTAGCCGGCGTGGCGGACGAACGCGTCGCCGATGCGGGCCGCCGCCTGGGCGCAGCCGTGGAAGGCGACGTGTAGCCGGCAGCCGGTTCCCGCGGTTCTGCAGGCGGCCGGGACGAAGAGATAGCCGGTGGCGGCAAGACCACTCGTCCGGTCAGCCTGGACGAAGGGCTGCTGATCGAAGGTGACGATGTCGCCCGCCGGCTCGCCGGCCGCGTCGGCGGTTTCGGCCGGTGCGATGAGCGGGTCGTACATGGCCTTCAGAATGGCGCCGGCGAGATCGAAGCCGCAGTTGTTGATGAACGGAGTTTCGGTGGTCTCGCAGGCGGCGCCCCAGGCGTTGGTCACCATGGCGTGCGGGGCGGCGATGGAGGTTTCGAAGTGGATCGTCGCCGGCGCCATGAAGGCGGCGTAAAAGCTGCCGATGGTGGCCACCACCGACGCCGGCACCAGGTCATCGTTTTCGCCCGAGAACAGGTAAACGTGGGAACCGGCGAGCTTGGCCGGATCGTCGATGGTGCCGAGCGTCGCCTGTTGCCTGGCTTCCGCCAGCATCGGCGCCACATCGGGCGGACCGAGAAATGGCATCGGTCCCGGCAGACTCATGCAGCGGGCGAACACCTGCACGAGGTTTCCCGGGAAGCCGCGATTGCCGGCGCAGGACCAGGGACCGCCGGCGATGATGCCGGCACCGGTGATGCTGGCGGCGTGGGCGACGTGCAGTTGATGGGCCATGTAGCCGCCGGAGGAAATTCCGGAGACGGTTACGCCGTCACGGTCGAGACCGAGCCGGGGCAGGGGCGGGGCCACCGCCGTGTCTTCCGATGCCGTTTCTCCGGCTGGCGATTGCATCGCCGGCAGAGCCGTCACCAGCAGGGAAAGACAGGCGGCGGCGAGGTGTCGCCGCCGTGCCGCTGCTGCTGATACCGCTGCTGGTCTCAGGTGCCTTCCTGCCACGACGTCAGGTAAGCCTTCTGCTCCGCCGACAGGGAGTCGATGACGACGCCGAGCGAAGCGAGTTTGAGCGTCGCGACCTCGCGGTCGATCTCCTCCGGCATGGTGTAGACCTGCTTCTCCATGCTGGCGTGGTTCTTCTTGATATAGGCGGCACCCAGAGCCTGATTGGCGAAGCTCATGTCCATCACCGCCGGCGGATGGCCCTCGGCGGCGGCGAGGTTGACCAGCCGGCCCTCGCCCAACACGCGGATGCGCCGGCCGTTCTTCAGCCGGTACTCCTCGACGTTGTTGCGGGCGATGACGATTTCGTTGGCCATTTCCTTTAGGGCGACGAGGTTGATCTCGACGTCGAAATGACCGGCGTTGGCGAGGATGCAGCCGTCCTTCATCGCCTCCAGGTGCGACCGGTCGACGACGTGCTTGTCGCCGGTGACGGTGACGACCACGTCCGATTGCTTCACCGCCTCGATCAGCGGCATCACCCGGTAGCCGTCCATGGAGGCTTCCAGCGCCCGCACCGGATCGACTTCGGTGACGATGACCTTGGCGCCCATCCCCGCCGCACGGCTGGCCACGCCGCGGCCGCACCAGCCGTAGCCACAGACGGTGAACGTGCGCCCGGCGAGCAGGATGTTGGTGGCCCGCAGCAGCCCGTCGAGGGTGCTCTGACCGGTGCCGTAACGATTGTCGAACAGGTGTTTGGTGTCGGCGTCGTTGACGGCGATCATCGGGTAGGCGAGCGCGCCGTCGGCGGCCATGGCGCGCAGGCGGATGACGCCGGTGGTGGTCTCCTCGCTGCCGCCCATGACGCCGTCCAGCAGGTCGCGGCGCTGGGTGTGCAGCAGGTTCACCAGATCGGCGCCGTCGTCGATGGTGATCTGCGGCTTGATGTCCACCGCGGCATGGATTCGCTTGTAGTAGTCCTCGTGGCCGTCGCCGCGATGGGCGAAGACGGAGACGCCGTAGCAAAGGGCGAGGCTCGCCGCCACGTCGTCTTGGGTGCTCAGCGGATTGGAGGCGCACAAGGTCAGGTTGGCACCGCCGGCGACGAGCACCCGGGCGAGGTTCGCCGTCTCGGCGGTGACGTGCAGGCAGGCGGCGATGCGCACGCCTTCCAGGGGCTTTTCCTTGGAGAAGCGTTCGACGAGCATCTTCAGCACCGGCATGTCGGCGTATGCCCATTCGATGCGGCGCGTTCCCGCCTCGGCGAGGGCAGGATCCTTGATGGAGTAGGAGGCAGTGCTCATCGGGAGGGCCTTTTCCGGATATCGTCGAGGGCGGAATGGGGATTGCGCCGGCACACGCACAATCGGCAGCCTGCCGGCTGCGCCCCGGACCCTATAGATGCAGGTGCCGGCGATCAAGCGGCCTGCGGAAGGATCAATGCTCCCGCCCCCGGCGGATAGGGTAAGAAAGGGCGGGGCGGCCCCCCTAGGAGAGGGCCGCCCGAACCGAGCCGGAACGGAGAAACGCCGGCAAGCTACTGTTGCACCGGGGCCTTGCCGCCGGGGGCCTTGCCGCTCGCTCCCGGACCACCCGGCCCCATCCCGTCCGGTCCCATGCAGGGGGCGCCGCCATGCCCCTTGCCGCCGGGCCCGCGCGCCAGTTCGTCGGCGGTCAGGGTCTTGTCGGAATTGGCATCGGCGCGCTGGAAGTGGGTGTCGCCGGCCTGCGCGAACTCCTCGCGACTGACGGTGCCATCTTTGTTGGCATCGAGGCGCGCGAGCTTGCGCTTAGCCCGCTGGGCGTTGTCATAGGCGGTGATCTCGTCGCTGCTGACCACGCCGTCGTTGTTGGCGTCCATCGCCGTGAACATCTGGTCGTGGCCGGCGCGGAACTCGTCGCTGGTGACTTTGCCGTCGTTATTGGTGTCGAACTGCTGCAGCATCGGGTTGCCGGGACCATCCCCGGGGCCGCCTCCCGGCCCGCGCCCCGGACCCCCGTCCGGACCTTGCGCCGCCGCCGCGGCAACGCCGAGACCGAAGAGGAGGGCGGTCGTTGCCATGAGTGTTTTCCGTCGCATCGTCATCTTCTCCTTGTCAGGTTGCGACCGGTGCATCCAGTTCACCGATCGGCTTCCCGAAAGCTAAGCGGTCCCCATTGCCGGCGGATGTCCGTCTCCCCGGCATTGAGTAAGCGTCCGTTACCGGGCGGGTCGTTGAAACATTCCGTTACCAAATATGGACATGCGGACGCGGCAGCCGGGCTATACTTCGGGCACCATGCCGGCCGAGCCGCACGTCCTGATCGTTGATGACGATCGCGAGATCCGCGATCTGCTGGCGCGATTCCTCACCAAGCATGGGCTGCGCACCAGCGTTGCCGCCGAAGGCCGGGAGATGCGCAAGGTGCTCGCAGACGCCGCCATCGACCTGGTCGTCCTCGATGTGATGCTGCCGGGCGAGGACGGCTTGGCGCTGTGCCGGACGCTGCGGGCCTCGTCGGACGTGCCGATCATCATGCTGACGGCGATGGGCGAGGAGGTTGATCGCATCGTCGGCCTGGAGATGGGCGCCGACGACTACCTCGCCAAGCCGTTCAATCCCCGTGAGCTCTACGCCCGCATCAAAGCTGTGCTGCGGCGGACCGTAGCCCCGGCGCGGCAGCGGCGTGATGCCGGCGGCGCCGGCCGGCGTCTGGTCTTCGCCGGGTGGACGATGGATCTCGACCGACGCGACCTGACGTCTGCCGACGGCATCATGGTGCCGTTGTCGACGGGTGAATTCGACCTGCTCGCCGCGTTCGCAACCCATGCCCGTCGCGTGCTCAGCCGCGACCAGCTGCTGGATCTGGCGCGCGGACGGGACGCGCAGCCCTTCGATCGCTCGATCGACGTGCAGGTCAGCCGCTTGCGCCGCAAGATCGAGGAGAGCCCGGCGGACCCGGAGCTGATCAAGACGGTGCGCGGCGGCGGCTATCTGTTCACCGCCGAGGTCGAGACGCAATGATCGCCCGGCTGCTGCCGGCAACGCTGGTCGGACGGACGGGGCTGGTCCTGGTCACCGCCGTCGTCGTCTCCAATCTCGTCGGGCTGCTGGTTTACACCGGCGATCGGTTCGATCTGGTCACCAGCGCCCGCGGGCGCGACATCGCCGAGCGAATCGCCGGCGCGGTGGAGGTGCTGGAGCAGGCGCCGCAGGCTGATCGCTGGCGGCTGGTGAGGGTGATGCGGCAGCCGGGACTGCGGCTGTTCTGGTCGAAGCAGCCGCTCGCCAAGGACAGCGCCCACGGCTTGGCGGCGAGCCTGATGCGGCGCGCGCTGCTGAATGAACTGGGCTCCGACTGGGCAGATCGTCTGCGGCTCGCCAGCGGAACCTTTCCCCCCCCCGGGCCAGAGGGCCCTCGCCCGTGGAGCGGTCCCGGCCGATTTTTTCCGCCGGGGGATTCCCCGCCCGCCGGTCCTTCGCCCGACAGCGGGTCCGGAGCTCCTGCCTGGCCGCCGCCCGATGGGGACCCGCGCCGGCACCGGCCGGACGGAGAGGAGGGGGAGGACCGTGCAGAGCGACAACCGCCGCTCGTCGCACCGCTGCCGGAAAAGTTCGACCTCGCGGCCATCGGGAGACGCGGCGGCGCCGATGACGAAGCCTTCTTCGGGTCCATCCGCCTCGCCGACGACACGTGGCTCAACTTCATGGCCGCCGCCGCCGTTTTCCGCCCGTTCTGGACAACGCCATTCTTTTTCATCGTCGTCGGCAGCACGGTGGCTGTCGCCCTTGTTTCCTTCTGGGCGGTACGACGGGCGGCGCGACCGTTGTCCATGTTCGCCGATGCGGCCTCCCGTCTCGGTCGCGACGTGGATGCGCCGCCGCTGGACCCGGTCGGGCCGCGCGAGGTGGAGCGGGCGGCGGTCGCCTTCAACGAGATGCAGGCGCGGCTGCAGGGATTGCTGCGCGACCGGCTGCAGATGTTGGCGGCCATGTCCCACGACCTGCGGACACCGCTCACCCGCATGCGCTTGCGGACCGAATTGCTCGACGAGGGCGAGCAGCAGGCGAAGACGCTCGCCGACCTGGCGGAAATCGAGGCGATGGTGGAGGCCACTCTCGCCTATGCCCACAACGCGGCCGTCGCCGAGGCGGATTCGGCATTCGATCTCGCGGTGCTCGTCCAGACCGTCTGCGAGGAGGCGGAGGACGCGGGCGGGCGTGCCAGCTATGATGGACCGGCCCGCCTCTCCTGCTATGGCCGGCCGCGGCTGTTGAAACGCGCTTTGGTCAACCTGGTGGGGAACGCCATCACCTACGGAGAGCGGGCCGAGGTCACCCTGTCGGCCGGCGACGAATCGATCGAGATCATCTGCAGCGATCGCGGACCTGGCATCCCTCCCGACGAGCGAGGCCGGGTGTTCGAGCCGTTCTACCGGTGTGAGAGCTCGCGGGGGCGTGCCACCGGCGGTGTCGGTCTCGGATTGGCCGTCGTCCGCGCCGCGGTGGAGGCATCGCGTGGCGGCATCCAGTTGAGCGATCGGCCGGGAGGCGGACTGCGGGCGATCCTACGCCTGCCCGTGCGGGGCCGAACCAGAAGGATGTTGCAAACCGGCGATTGAGCGATTACGCAAGAGTGCGCCACCGTCGGTGCTATACCTATGCGTGCAGCTGCTATTGTGCGGCGGCGGCGTCAGGCGAAGGAACCCGACATGGCGACGGCGCCGCGTACCGATCTCTCCTTCCTCTTCTGGACGCTCCTGATCGTGGTCGTTGCCGCGCCGCTGCCGTTCGGCAGCGTTGACGGCTGGAGCTGGGCGTTGCTGGCGACGGTGGTGGGCGCGCTGCTCGCCGTCTGGTCGGCGCAGGTCCTCCTCGGCCGGAAAACACCTGCGTTCGGGTTGCGCTCCCTGTGGCCATTGCTGCTCCTGTTCGCCGCGGCCGTCCTCTGGGCCTGGCTGCAGGCGGCGCGGGGTTGGCTACCCGCCTTGTGGCAGCATCCGCTTTGGGAGCTGACGGGCGAGGCCCTCGGCTGGGATCTGAAAGGCGCGGTTTCGATCGATCCCTATGAAACCGGTGCTGCGATCATTCGGCTGCTCACTTACGCGGGCGTCTTCTGGCTGGCACTGCAGTTCGGCCAGCGGAATATTCGTGCCCGCCAGGGGCTGATCTGGGTCAGCTATGCGGGTATGGCCTACGCCTTCTATGGCCTGATCATGTACTTTCTCGGCCTCGATCTGATCTTGTTCTTCCAGAAGACGGCGTACCTGGACGACCTCACCAGCACATTCGTCAATCGCAACAGCTACGCCACCTTCGCCGGTCTCGGCCTCATCTGCACCTCCGGTCTGATCATGGTGATGATCACCCAGACGGTGGCGGGCGGCCGCACCGCCGGCGCCGAAGGGCTGCTGCGGGTGATCGAGACGGTCGCCGAGAAGGGCTGGCCGCTGGTGGTCGGCTGGCTCGCCCAGCTCCTGGCGCTGTTCCTCAGCCACTCCCGCGGCGGATTGTTGGCGACACTCCTTGGATTGGTGGCGTTTCTCGCCGCCGCTGCCGGCACCCGCGCCGTCGACCGGCGCCTGGCGCTCACCGTCGGCGGCATCGGCGGCGTCCTCCTCGCCGGGTTCTTGTTGATCAACGGCGAGGCGGTGGTCAAACGCCTGCTCACCACCTCGTTCGAGGAGGAAGATCGGCCGCTGGTCTATGAGCGGGTGACCGACGCCATCCACGATGCCGGTTCCCTCGGCACCGGCTACGGGACGTTCGAGGAGGTTTTCCGCTTCTACCGAACGCCCGATATCGAGGGGACGTTCGCCAAGGCGCACAACGTTTATCTGGAAAACCTGCTGGAGCTGGGCATTCCCGCGGCGCTGGCGCTGTTCGCGGTGGTCGCCGGGTTGGCGCTGCTGTGCGTCGTCGGCATCCGCCGCCGCCGGCAGAATTCTGTCTATCCGTGCGTCGGCATCGGGGTGACGGTGCTGGTCGCCGCCCACGCTATCGTCGACTTCAGCCTGCAGATTCCGGCGGTCACCATTACGTACGCGTTCCTGATGGGCATCGCCGTTGCCCAGTGCTGGTCGAGCCGGCGGGCCGAGGATCCCTGGTGAGCCGGTGGTGATGGGGAGGGCGGCGCGCCCGTCCCGACCGATCACAAGCCATCGGCCCGGTTGTTCCGGCGACGTCAGCCGGTGATCTGCTTCAGCACGTCCTCGAAGGCGGCGGGCGCGTCCGGAACCTGCTCCAGCGCCGCCCGCACCAGATTGACCCGGTTGAGGTCGACGGCAAGACGTCCCAGGTCTTTCGGATCCTGCGCCCAGGCGTAACGGATCTGTTGCTCGACCAGGCGGCGGTCGTTCTCCGACAGGTTCTCCCAGGCGAGAAAGCTGAGCCGCAACCGCGACCAGACGAGGCGCGGCTCGAAGGGCCCGGTCAGCAGCGATAGGCGCAAGGCGGCCACCGCTTCCGGCGTCCAGCTCCCGGCACGGAGAAACTCCGCGTAGGCGAGCAGGGTCCACGGATAAGGATTGGCGGGAGCGCGGCCGAGACTGGCACGCAGGGCCTGCAGCGCCGCCTGCAGATGGATCCCCACCGCCGGATCGTCGCGTGGCAGCTTCTCCGCCGTCAGCAGGTGGGCGAGGCCGAGCGGGGCTTCCATCGAGGCGTCGCTAACCCAGAACAGGCCATGCTCCTGGGCGGAGATGACGTCGGCCAGTTCATCGACGGTAACCGGCTCTTGCTTCTGGATCTTGCGGATGACCGGCTCGCCGCCGGCGGAGACGATGCTGGCGACCAGTCGTGGCAGGCCGCCGAAGATGAGTACCAGGGAAACGACGGCGGTCGGAACCGCCACCAGTCGCTTTCGCCACATCGCCACGTTCATGCCCAGGCCCTCGGCGTGGCCTTCGCGCGGAGCCCATTGTCCGCTCGCCGGGCCGCAACATTTGCGGCGAACGACGAACGGACGATGGACAAATGCGCGAACAGTGGGTTCGACCGTCTAGAAGTAGCGCTCGCGGACTTCGATGACGTCACCCGGCAGCACGCTGGTTTCCAGCGGCACGTCGGCCTCGGTCTGGGTGCCGTCCTTCATCCGGCGCAGGCGGACGGTGCTCGTCCGGGCCCGGTAGGAGAAGCCCCCGGCAAGGGCGATCGCGTTGTGTATGGTCATGCCGTTGACGTAGGGATAGCTGCCCGGCTTCATGACCTCGCCGTAGATGTAGAACGGCCGATAGGTCAAGACCTCGACGCTGACTTTCGGATCGCGCAGGTAGTCCGGCTCGAGGCGCTGGGTGATTTCCTTTTCGAGGGCGGGCGGTGTCAATCCCTGCGCCGGCACCGACTTGATGAGCGGCAGAGCGACGTTGCCGGCGGCATCCACCTCGAATTCGCCCGACAGGTCTTCATGGCCGAACACCGTGACCCTGATCTTATCGCCCGGCCCGAGCACGTAACCGGCTTCGGCGAGCGCGCGAGGCGCTGGCAGCAACGCCACCATCAGCGCGACGATACATGCGAAAACACTAAACTGCAGTAGCGAATGTGGTTGATACCAACCATGCCCCTTCATCGGCAAACCCTCTTAACCCCACGTGAGAACAGGAATAACCGACCCTCGCCGTCCCTCACATCTGTGCCTGGACACCGATGCGCACGAGGTTACGGGTGTAGTCATTGACATCGTCGTCACCGGAACTGTTCCGCTGGATGAAGCGGTAGCCAAGACTGGCGTTGAAGTTCCGGGTGAACAGGTAGCGGGCGCCGATACCGCCGACATAGAAGTTATCGGTACGGTCGATGCCATCGTAATCGTCGTTAACGTACGCGAAATTGGCGTTGAGGATCAGATTGCGTAGCAGTTCGTGGTCCACGTCCAAGGCGGTCTGAGTGGTGAAGATGCCGGAGGCGTTGGTCTGCGTCGTATCGTTGACCTGACGCGCGACCCGCCCCGTCACCGTCGTCAGCGGCGTAACGTTCCAGGTCAGGGCCAAACCGCCGTCAACGCCTTCAACCGTATCGAAGTCGTTGGAATCGTAGAACTGCTGCAGGTAACCGATATAAATCTCGCCGAAGACGATGCCGCCGAGATCGAGCGAGAGACCGGTGACCGCGGAGTAGCCGCTGGAAGACCGATCGGGGGTCGGCGTCCCGTCCGTGTCGTCGTATTCACGACGATTGCCGGCGGCGCGCACGAAAACCTCGTAGTTGGGAAATAGCTCGTAGCCGATCCGCGGGCCACCGCCGTAGACGAGTCGGTCGTCGTCATCGTTGTCGATGCTGTCGCCGTCGACGGCGGTGCCGTTCTTGTAGTTGAAATAGTCGATGGCGCCGTCGAGCGAGGTGCGGAACTTGCCGAACTGCTGGACGTAGCGGGCGAACCCGTTGGACACGTTGTAGCGAGTCGGTTCGCGGGCGTCGGTGTCGAAGTCGGGCGAACCCGGTAATTCATGCTGCTCTGCGAAGCCGCCGCCGAGGAACAGCGCCGCGTCACGGGTGATATCGATCCGACCGTTGCCGTTGACGAACCAGTCCGTGTAATCCTGGCGAGTGTACTCGTAGTACTTTGTGTAACTGGCGCCGGAGGAGAAGTTGACGGCGTGCCGGTTCCAGTCCGACTGCACGGACAATGCAGGAATCAGATTGAGAAAGAAATCGTCCTTCTCGTTATTTTCGGTGGCAAAGACGTTGTCGTTGTAGCCCTGAAACACGCTCAACTGTGGGAAGATGAGGAAGCTGCCGGCGCGGACGCCGAGCGGGTCATATTCCGGGCGTGGTCGCGACGCGACCGTATCGCCGCGAACCAGGGGCTGTTTCTCCTCGGGCGTGCCTCGCGGCGCCGGTCGCACCGTGAACGGGCGTGCACCCGGATCCACTTGTTGCGCGCTCGCCACATCTACCCAGCCGCTCAACAGCGCTGCCGTTGCGACGAACCCAAGGCCTTTCCATCGCGCGGTCATGCTAATACCCCAGCCCCTAGAGTTCCGCGGAGGTCGCTCAGCTAAACGCATGGTGGACACTCCACAGCTAGCGAGTTCCTAGCGACCCCTAGGGACAATTTCAACCGCCTTTACCAAATGGGTCTAGCTGTTGTCCCCCAGGCGAGTCGGCCCGATCAGGTCGGTATGTGGCCGTAGCAGCGGTGTTGCGCACGCTCGCGATGCGGCGCAGGAGTTGCGCGCAACCGCTTCGCCGCTGCTCGGACGGCCTTCGCCGGTGGTGTTGGAGGTGCCGTCGCCGCCGCCGCGCGCCTCGTCGATTCCCCGTGTGATCAAAATGCCACACGCCGCCGGCGCTTGCGCGGCGACGCTTTTTGCGAGCGAGGTCGACCGGTCCGGCAGGGCGCTACCGATCGCTCTTGCCAGCTCGATCAGGCAGGAGCAGTCATCGTCGGAACGGGACGGGCGCTCTTGCAGGCGATGGCTGGCGAAGAGGGTAATTTCATCGGTGTAGGCGGGAGCGGTGCTGATCAGTGCGCGGATCGCGTCCCCGTCGATGCAGCGTCCGCGGCTCGACGTTGGCGCGGTGGTGATATCGATCAGGCGCTGCTTGACCGCCAGCGGTAACGGAGGATCGACGTCGGCGGCCGGTGCGGCCAAGGACAGGACGCACAGCGCGACGCCACCGGCGGCGGCAAGACCCCTTCGGATACATTGCATGGAAAGGTCCCGGATTGCGCTCGACGCCATTGTCGTGCGGGCGGCAGAGTACAGCGTGCGGGGGCCTTGCCACTGTGAGGCGCTTCACAGGCCGGAGAGCCGAAGCGCGTTATTCTGGCAACATTCGGGACGCAATGTGGGCAAAAGATGGCGGGTAGAGGTCGCCCGGTGCTACTTATAAGGAAATGACGATCGCAAGACCGGCTCATGCTGGATCGGGCAGGCACCGATGCCGGCGCAGATGATCAGGCGCCTGTTGGCGCGGCGGCCGCGGCTTTCGGCCGACACCGCGACGGTGCCGGCGGGCGTCCGCGTCTATGCCGTGGGCGACATCCACGGCCGGGCGGACCTGCTTGAGCAGTTGCACCGCCTCATCGTCGATGATGCGGCCAGTGCCCGCGGTCAGGCGCTGCAGGTGGTGTATCTCGGTGACTACATCGATCGCGGTCTGCAGGGGCGCGAAGTCATCGAGACCCTGGCGACGGCTCCCTTGCCCGGCTTCGCGTCGATTTGCCTGCGCGGCAACCATGACCAGCAGTTCCTCGACTTTCTCAAGCTTCGGCAGGGCGGCAGCGAGTGGCTGCAGTACGGTGGCGACGCCACCGTCTACAGCTATGGGGTGCGGGTGGCCGAGGGGGTGGACCATTCCGGCCGCCTCGACCGCATGTGGCAGGATCTGATCCGCGCCGTCCCGCCCCGGCACGTCAGGTTCCTAGAACAACTGCGGTTCGCCTACGAGATCGGCGACTACGTCTTCGTCCACGCCGGCGTCGATCCCGAAAAGGAACTCGCCATGCAGACGGAGGCCGATCTGTTGTGGATCCGCGACGAGTTTCTGGAGTCCGATGCCGACTACGGCAAGATCATCGTCCACGGCCATTCCATGAGCCGGGATCCGGATATCCGCAGCAATCGCATCGGCATCGATACCGGTGCGTGCTATTCCAACCGGCTGACCGCGCTGGTGCTGGAGGGAGGAAGCCGTCGCTTCCTGACCACCCAGCCGTGCTGATCGCCTGACCCGCTCTGGGCCGCCGCCGCCGCAGCCGGCGGGATTCCCTGACACGGTCCCATCCCAGCGCGCACATCTGCGATTGATTAATTTCCGCCGCGGCGTAGAAACGCTGAAAACCGCCGATCGGAGCGAAACGTCATGCGCGTCCTCTTCCTGACCAACGAGTTTCCTCCCTTCATCTACGGCGGTGCCGGGGTTCACGTGGAGTACCTGTCACGGGAGTTGGCGAAGCTTGGTCCCGTCGAGGTTCGCAGCTTCCACGAGCAATCCTATGTCGCCGACCAGTTGACCGTGCGTGGGACCAAGGTCGATGGCAGCCAGTTCGCCGGGTGTCCGCTGCCGCTCATCTCGCCGCTGAAGGCGCTCGCCACCTGCCTTGCCTTCAACGGCCAGGGGATCGATGCCGACGTGGTGCATTGCCACACGTGGTACACCCATTTCGGCGGTTTGCTGGCGAAGCTGCTGTATGGTACGCCGCTGTTCATCACCGTCCATTCGCTGGAGCCGCTGCGCCCCTGGAAACGGGAGCAGATCGGCCGCGGCTATGATTTTTCCAGCTGGATCGAGAAGACCGCCCTTGAGATGGCGGATGCGGTGATCGCCGTTTCCAGCAGCACGGCCGACGATGTTCGCCGTCTGTTCAACGTCGATCCCGACCGCCTGCACGTGATCCCGAACGGGATCGACACCGACGAGTACCAGCCCATCAGCCGGCCGGATGTCCTCGCCCGCTACCGCATCGATGGCGATGCGCCGTTCGTCCTCTTCGTCGGCCGGATGACCCGCCAGAAAGGGCTGCGCTATCTGCTCGCCGCGGCGGATCAGATCGCGCCGGAGATGCAGATCGTCCTCTGCGCCGGGGAGTCCGACACCCCGGAGTTGCAGGCAGAGTTGGAGGCATTCGTCGAAGAGTTGAAGATGCGCCGGCCGGGGGTGATCTGGATCCCGGAAATGGTCGATCGACAAACGACCATCGCCCTCTACTCCCATGCCACCGTTTTCTGTTGTCCCTCCATCTATGAGCCGTTCGGGATCATCAATCTTGAGGCGATGGCATGTGGGACCCCGGTTGTCGGCAGCGGCGTCGGCGGCATTCCGGAGGTGGTCGTCGATGGCGAGACCGGCTTGATCGTCAACCTGCCGCTGTCGGCCGCTCCCCCGCACGATCCGACCGATCCGGACGGCTTCGTCGCCGGCCTTGCCGGGGCCATCAATCACTTCGCCGCCAATCCCGCTCTTGCCCGGAAAATGGGCGCCGCCGGCCGTGAACGGGTTCTCCAGCTCTACAGTTGGCAGAGCATTGCCAAGCGAACCCACGAACTCTACAACGCGGTGGCCAAGCGCCCCGAGTCCTGAGTTTCCGACCCGGGTGCCTTCCCCGCGCCGAGCGGATCCGAAGAAGCAAAACAAGGGAGGAGGACACCGTGGCCGAGGGAGCCCGCATCTACAATCTGTTCCCCCCCCTGGTCGGCTCCATCGATGCCTGGAAGCTGCATCTCGAGCGTATTGCCGGGATGGGATTCAACTGGATTTTCCTCAACCCGTTTCACTACCCGGGATTCTCGGGAAGCTTGTATGCGGTCAAGGACTATTACACCCTCAATCCGATGTTTCGCGGCCACGCGAAGGAGTCCGCCGACCGGTTGATTGCCGGTTTCGCCGAGGCCGCTGCCCGGCACGGCATCGGGGTGATGATGGACCTGGTGGTCAATCACACGGCCAAGGACTCGCTGGTGGCGGCCGAACATCCCACTTGGTTCATGCGCGAGGCGGATGGCTCGCTGGCCTCGCCCTTCGCGGTCGATCCCGTCGATACCCGCAAGCGGACGGTGTGGGCGGACTTGGCCGAGATCGATTACTCGGATCGCCCGGAGCGGGCGGAGATTGCCGGCTACTTTGCCGACCTCATCCGCTACTACGTGAAACTGGGCATTCTGGGATTTCGCTGCGATGCCGCCTACAAGGTGCCGAAGGAGGTGTGGCGGCCGCTGATTGCTGCCGGGCGAGGCGTGGACGAGAATACGCTTTTCATCGCCGAGAACCTGGGCGGTTTGCTGGAAGAAGTTCTGGCTATGCGCGGGGCCGGCTTCGACTACCTGTTCAATAGCGCTAAATGGTGGGATTTCCGGCAGGGCTGGCTGCTTGAGCAGTATGAGAAATTCCGCTCGATCGCGCCGTCCATCTCCTTCCCGGAAACCCACGACACAGAACGTCTGGTGGCCGAGTTGCGGCAGAAGGGCCTCAGCAATCCCCATGATCTAGAGCAGCGGGCGCGCACCGCTTACCTGTTTGCCGCCGTGTTTTCGACCGGGGTGATGATCCCGATCGGCTTCGAGTACGGCTTCAGCCGCAAGCTGCACGTGGTGGAAACCCGGTCCAAGGACTGGGAAACGCCGCTGTTCGATCTCTGCGACTACATCGGCGAGGTCAACCGGATGAAGGCGGCGATCCCGGTCCTCAATGAGGAGGGTCCGCAGCGGGCGTTGCTGCTGGGTGACGGGCGGCTCGTCTGCCTCATCCGGCGGGCGATGCGCGGCCCCGGCTGGGCGCTGACGGTGATCAACAGCGACCAGGGCGCCCAGGCGACGGCGCGGCTCGACGGTCTCGACGGCGACATGGGCGAAGGTCGGGATATCACGCCCGCCGGAACCCCGGGCGTCGGTGATCGGCTGCCGTTCCAGCCGGGAGGCGAAATCACGCTCGGTCCGGGTCAGATGCGCGTTTTCGCCCATCGCTGACCGGGCAGCGGCTGACCGCCACCGGTCATAGCAGAGAGTCCGTTACACGTGAGTCGCAGAACAAAAACGAGGGGGAAGAGGGTCTCATGCCCACCATTCTGACCGCGGCGCCTCGATCGCAACAAGACCTGCGCCCCGGCGACACCCGCATCGATCCCGGTCTGGCGGCGGGGCTGTCCAGCCGGGCGGTCGTCATCGAGGCGGTGGAACCGGCCGTGGATGACGGTCGCTATCCGGTCAAGCGGGAGGTGGGCGACGCGCTGGAGGTCGGTGCCACCATCTTCCGCGACGGTCACGACAAGCTGGTCGCGCGCGTCCTCTATCGCCGCCACGACCAGACCGACTGGTCGGACGCTCCAATGCGGCTGGAAAATCCCGGTCTCGACCGTTGGGTCGGCAGCATCCGCCTGACCGAGAACACAAGCTATGTTTACACGGTCGAGGCGTGGACCGACGTCTACGAGAGCTGGTGCGACGAGCTCCAGAAGAAGCTGGCGGCGGAACAGGTGGTCACCGTCGAATTGCTGGAGGGGCGGGCCCTGGTGGAAGAGGCGATGCCGCGCGCCACCGGCGAGGATCTCGCCCGCATGCGTCAGGCGATCGCCGCCTTCGACACCCATGGGGATGAGGTGCGGGCCACGCTGCTGCTGGATGCGGGGCTTCGCACCGCGATGGCCCGCGCCGTCGATCGGAGCCTGGCCGTGCGTTACGACCGCAACCTGCAGGTCACGGTGGATCGGGTGGAGGCGCGCTTCGCCGCCTGGTACGAGATGTTCCACCGCAGCCAGGGGCGCATTCCCGGCAAGAGTGCCACCTTGGCCGACTGCGAGGAGCGGCTGCCCGAGATCAAGGCGATGGGCTTTGATGTCATCTACTTCGTGCCCATCCATCCCATCGGCATGGCGCACCGCAAGGGTGCCAACAATGCCGTCGTCGCCAAGCCGGGCGAGCCGGGCAGCCCTTACGCCATTGGTTCGGCGGAGGGCGGCCATAAGGCGCTTCATCCCGATCTCGGCACTCTCGCCGATTTCCGCCGGTTCGTCCGCGCCTGCCACTCCCAGGGCATGGAGGTCGCCCTCGACTTCGCCATTCAGTGCTCGCCGGACCACCCGTGGCTGAAAGAGCACCCCGAGTGGTTCACCATTCGCCCGGACGGCACCATCAAGTACGCGGAAAATCCACCGAAGAAGTATCAGGACATCGTCAATGTCAGCTTCTACGGCCCGCACCAGACAGCGCTGTGGCAGGAATTGCTGGACGTGGTCCTGTTCTGGGTGGAGCAGGGGGTGAAGATCTTCCGTGTCGATAATCCGCACACCAAACCGGTGCCGTTCTGGGAATGGATGATCGGTCAGGTGCGTGCCCGTGATCCGGAGGTGATCTTCCTCGCCGAGGCGTTCACCCGGCCGCCGGTGATGCAGATGCTGGCAAAGGTGGGCTTTCAGCAGTCGTACAGCTACTTCACCTGGCGCAACTTCAAGAAGGAGATCATCGACTACCTGACCGAGCTGACCCAGAGCCCGGTCAAGGAGTTCCTGCGCCCGAACTTCTTCCCCAGCACGCCCGACATCAATCCACCGTTCCTGCAGAACGGGGGCCGGCCGGCCCACATGATCCGCTTCGTGCTCGCCGCCACCCTGTCGAGCGTTTACGGCATGTACAACGGCTACGAACTGTGCGAGGCGACGCCGGTCCCCGGCAAGGAGGAGTTCCTCAACTCCGAGAAGTACGAGTACAAGGTCTGGGACTGGGACCGCCCCGGCAACATCAAGGACTTCATCACCCGCATCAACGCCATCCGCGCCAGCAACCGGGCGCTGCACGAGCTCGACAACCTCCGCTTCTATCCGGCCGACGACGACAACGTCCTCTTCTACGGCAAGATGACGCCGGAGGGGGACAACATGATCTTCGTCGCCGTCAATCTCGACCCGTTCGACCCGCACGTGGCCGAATTGGAGTTCCCGCTAGAGGAAATGGGCCTGAAGCCGGGCGAAACCTTCCAGGTGGAGGAACTGCTGACCGGCAAGCGGCACCTGTGGCGCAACGCCCTGCAGGGCGTCCGTCTCGATCCCGAGGTCAACCCGTGCGAGATCTACCGCATCGGCACCTGGGAGAAGGTCGACTACCGCAGCCCGTGCTTTTAGCGCGAGTGAGGACCAAATCATCGGTATCGAGGATCGCCTTAGACCGAAAGTCGCAGACGAAGCGGTGACGGGTGGCCTGCATCAGCAGCCACTGCGGCTCGCCAACGACCTCGACCGGATCGCCAAACGCTGCGCCGCCTTGCCAGTGCTGGATCCTCGCACGCCGGACGAGATACTAGACTACGACGATCACGGCTTGCCCCATGCGTAGTCAGAAGAGGCGATTCAATCATTAGCAATGAAAAGCCGGTTCAGTAGTGCCTCTCCAGCTGCTGGGTGAGCTTGATTTTTGAAGACATAAGACGGGCCTGCTTCGCGCGTAAAAGTATCAATGCGATCATGAGATCGTTTCCTTGTGGTGCGAACCTCGCCGTCTGACATCCAGGCGATGGTGTGTAGGTGCGGTCTGCTTTGAAAGAGAGCATGCGATGTTGAGGACAAACCCGTTATCGCTCCTGAACACTCAGTGTTTTCCAGATAACGTAGTTGCTCACTGGTAAGGTCGGCTAGATGAACGCAGAGTAAAGCTGGAAAACTGCGACTTTGTGTCTTCTTTGAGAGTTTTTAATATCTCAACAATTACCTTGTCTGGCTTTGCACTCTGGAAGGAAATAATTACGGCAGACTTGGATGGGCGCCAAGCCACCAGAGCTCCTCTATTATCAATGCGAAACTCTTGTTCCAAATATATCCGTATATCGTCCTCTGTAGTGCCGCCAGAACTGCGAGAAAAAGGCGACGCTGCAACATCGAATGATTGTGCAGATACGCTGCAGATTAAATCATCGACATGAGAGATTTCGTCAAGCAGGGCAGTCCGGATATGGCCTGCGAGGGCCTGCTGGTGCTCTTTGTTGCTTGTTAAGCGGCCAGGCAAATTGACGGTAACGAGCCTTCCGCCCCTTCCACCATGCAAGAATGACTCGATAATTGGCCGCAATACACTCCCGAGTCTATAAACATCGGCCCGATGTACTTGGCGGCCGATATCTGCTGATACATGTTTGCACTCAACTTCGATCTCTGTCGAACCGGAGGTTGCCAAAAAATCATAGCCTCCCCCTGATTCAAGGTCGTGAAAATCAAATGCAAAGCCCTGCGACATGAGATGGGCTGCGATCCTCATCTCGAAGGCCAAAGGGCCAAGGCCAAATTCCTTTTCCAAACCAGTTTGAAGAGATCCCAGCAATCTCCTTTGGCCAACCAATGATAACTTATTGAAAACCTGAACGAATACGACCAAGAAGGAATAGAGCCTATACTCATCTGTGTTTCTAGGAGGCCATGGACAGCGACCGGTATTTTTCTTGTATCTCAAAATATCACCGAGCGCTAACTCCAGCCCATGCCTATCAACAAAATAATTTCTCAAGTATGGATTATCTTTTTCCGCGAGATGCAAACTTTTAATCCGCTTACTCCACATGCCTACCCCGGAAATGCTTGCAAATGTGTGAAGTACCTTTGGAAGTTCTCTCGGGTCGAGTGATGTGGAGACCTTAATTGGGCGCATGACTGAGATCCGGCTTGCTTTTGGACACGCAATAGCGGTTCCTTGGGAAGCGTCTTCCTGGAGTGGGGCTTGTCCTGTCGACATCCTTTATGATCGTATAACGAAAAATAAAATGGGCATCCGGGCGGCGCCAGTCACTTGATTCGGGAGCAGGGACGATGAACAAGTGCAAATCCGTATTCGCCTTTCTTGTGCTCATTGGGGTCTTTGGCTTCGTCAACAAGAGCGAAAGCTCAACCCTCGCTCCGGAAATCAAGGCGATATTTGACAAGCCGCTCTACCAGAATTCTATCTGGGGACTGCGCGTCGTCGACCTCGATACAGGCGAAGTGCTGCTCAATCTCAGACCCAATTACGATTTTTTCATCGGCTCGGTGCGGAAGGTTTTCTCAGTCGGCGAACTGATGAACGAGGTCGGCGCAGAACACACGTCCGTAACACCGGTCTACCGACAGGGTACGATCGGCAAAGGCGGTGTGCTGCGTGGCAATCTCATCCTCGTCGCCTCCGGCGATCTCACGATGGGAGGTCGGACGAAGCGCGACGGCTCCATTGCGGTATCCAACCTCGACCACAACGAGGCCAACAGCTTGGGCAACGCGGTGCTCACTGCACCCAACCCGCTCGCAGGCTACATCAACCTCGCCCAGCAGGTGGCGGCCGCAGGAATAAAGCGGATCAAGGGCGACGTCATCATCGATGACCGTCTCTGGGTTCCGTTCGATTTCCGGGGGCAGTTCGACGTTCGACCGATTTTCGTCAACGACGACTGCGTTGACCTCCTCATCAACCCGGGAGAAAGCAAGGAGGAGAATAAGCAGACGTTGGCGTCTGTCGATTGGCGCCCGATCTCCGCAGCGCTAAACGTCCAATCGTCTTTAAGGATGTCGAAACAAGGCACGCAGGCACTCATCGAACTCGACCCCGAACTGCCCCAGTGCATCGGAGCCCCCGGTTGTACGGCGGAGGTAAACGGGCAGCTTCCAGGGGATTTTCGGCCGCCGTTGACCAACGCGTTCCCGGTCGTACGAACGTTCAGGATCGTCGAGCCCGCCGACTATGCCCGCACGGTCCTCATTGAAGCGCTGGAAGCTGCCGGCGTGAAAGTGGAAGCGGAAACGGTGGCTGAAAATCCTGCCCACCTTCTTCCGCCGAAGAATTCCTACAAAAGCCGGACCAAAGTGGCCGAGCTCGTATCGGCGACAAACGCGGAGCATGCAAAATTCGTCCTCAAGATCAGCTATAATATCGGCGCCGACTCATCCCTCCTCCTCTATGGGCTGACGCAGGGCGTTGACAACATGACCGACGCCCTCGCGGTCGAGAGAGAAGCGTTGACGACCGGATACGGCATCCCAGGCGACGAGTTTTTCTTTGTCGATGGAAGCGGTGGCGGGCTTACGACCGCAAAGAACCGAGCCGTGACGAAATGGCTCCAACTGATGACCAAGCAGCGCGACTTCCAGAGCTTCTTCGACGCACTGCCGATACTCGGTGTCGACGGCTCGCTGGCGATGGTCACGGATTTCCAGTCCGACCCCACGCTCGCCGGCGCGACGGGCAGGGTGCGGGCAAAGACCGGCACTTTCGCCGAGCAGACCGACGAGCAGTTCCTGTTGAGGGGACAGGCCTTCGCCGGATACATCGATGCCCGGAGCGGCAGACGTCTCGTTTACCAACTGGCGGTGGGCGAAGTGGTGATCAATGATATTGATGATGTGCTCGCTGTCTTTCAGGACGAAGGAAAAATCTCCGCAATCCTATGGCGAGACTTTTAGTGACCGAGGCGGGGGGAGGGACGCCGAGGGGAGGCGATGCGGCGTATTCCCACGTCTCCACCGGGCGGCTGCCGACGCCCGAGCAGGTCGACGCCCTGGTTGGTGAGGCCTACGTCCGCTACCGCGACAATTCCGAAGGTCAGGTGTCCCAGGTCTATCCCGCGTTGGCGCGAATGCCCCGCGACTTGTTCGGCATCTGCGTCGTCGGTGTCGGCGGCCGGGTCTACGACGCCGGCGACAGCGAACACCCGTTCTCCATCATGAGCGTCTCCAAGCCCTTCGTCTTCGCCCTGGTTTGCCAGGCGATCGGTGCCGACGAGGCGCATGCGAAGATCGGGGTGAACGCCACCGGGTTGCCGTTCAATTCCCTCGCCGGGATCGAGCGCAGCCCCGACGGGCGGACCAACCCGATGGTAAATGCCGGGGCGATCGCCACCACCAGCCTCGCGCCTGGCGAGACCGCCGAAGCCAAGTGGCGGTTCATCTACGATGGCCTCTGCCGGTTCGCCGGGCGCGACCTTCCCATGGACGAGGAGGTTTACGCCTCGGCGCTGGAGACCAACTTCCGCAACCGCAGTATCGTCCAGCTGCTGCACGCGTTCGGCCGCGTCTACTGCGATACCGCCGAAGCGGTCGACCTCTACACCCGCCAGTGCTCGCTCGCCGTCACCGCGTGGGACTTGGGCGTCATGGGGGCGACCCTGGCTCACGGCGGCGTCAATCCCTTGACCGGCAGGCGGGTGGTCGATGCATCGGTCTGCCACTACACGCTGGCGGTGATGGCGACCGCCGGTTTGTACGAGACGTCCGGCGACTGGCTCTACCAGGTGGGGCTGCCGGGGAAGAGCGGCATCGGCGGCGGCATTGTCGCCGTTTCGCCCGGCAAGGGCGGGCTCGGCACCTTCGCCCCGCCGCTCGATGCCGCCGGTAACAGCGTCAAAGGCCAGCTCGTTGCCAAGTTCCTCTCCCAGCGCCTGGGCATGGATCTGTTCGTCTCCATGCCCTCGGCGTGACGGTCAGCGTCCCGCAGTCTTTACGCTGACGAGGTGAGCGTCCAAGGTGGATCGGGGACGGCGGCCACCAGCTCCAGGATGCCGTCACTCCAGGCAGTGCACACCTGGGCAAAGTAGGGATCGTCTTCCCTGATCTCCTGTTGGCGGCCGATGGTCAGGCTGTCGGTTTTGTAGAGCAGCAGATCGATCGGCGGTGCCACCGACAGATTGGCCCGGATCGTCGCATCGAAGGAAAGGAGCGCCAGTTTGGCCACCTTCGACAGGGATGACCGGGGCGTCAGGGTCCTTTCCAGGATCGGCTTGCCGTACTTGGTCTCGCCAAGCTGAAAGTAGGGAGTGGCCGGCTCGCTCTCGATGAAGTTGCCGGCCGGGTAGACCATGAACAGCCGCGGCTCGTCGCCGGCGATCTGGCCGCCGACGATGAACGATGACGAGACATCGCCGCCGAATGACTTCACGTAGCCGCTGTCGCGGTCGATGACGACGCGCAGCAGGCCGCCGACGATGCTGGTGGCGTCGAACATCGTCGCGGCCAGGAAGAGATCCCGCGAGGGATCGCCCGTCGCCAGGCCCTGCTGCAGGCGGGTGATCACCTCCTGGGTGACCGCCAGGTTGCCGGCGGTCATGACGACGATCAGCCGCTCGCCCGGCTGCTGAAAGACGAACAGCTTGTGGAAGATGGCGACGCTGTCGACGCCGGCATTGGTGCGGGAATCACTGGCGAAAAACAGCCCTTCGTCGACCTTGACCCCGAGGCAATACGTCATCGCTCGCTCCCAGTTGTAACGGGTTGGCACCGTCATCGCGTGGAGCCGATGGGATCGGCGCGCCGGCCGCGGTTGTTGGTCGGTGCTTCAGGCGTAAATGCGGAAATCGAGAGAAGGGAAGATGTTATCCATGGTCTCGAGCGCAACGAGCTCGTTCGCATCGATGGTGTTTTCGTCGACGGCATCGAGCAGCGCATGCAGGCGGGCGAGGTGGTCGCGGATGCGGCCTTGGGCGTATTCGACGGCGGTTCCCGTCTTCATGATGAACGCCCAGTCGGACGCTTGCGCCAGCAACAACGAGCGCGCCGCCTGGTTGAGGGCGCGCTCGACCAAGCCATCGGCGGAGCCGTTCCCGCTGAACCGGCCGGCGGTGGCATGCATGCGGCCGGCGGCGTCGTGGAGGTGACGATAGATCCAGTCGTTGCCCGGGTTGAGCCAGAAGCTGGAGTAGCCGCGGTCGCCCCAGCTTGACGCCGATGGTGTCGCGACCTGCAATCGACGATGGCGTGCCAGGTATTCCGACGGGGTGATCAGCTCCACCGTCTGCTGATCGAAGGCGATCTTGCGAATGACGTAGTCGAGCCAGAGCGGCCCTTCGAACCACCAGTGGCCGAACAGCTCGGCGTCGTAGAGGGCAACGACGATGGGTGGCCGGTCCATGTGCGGAGCCCATCGCTCGACCGCTTCAACCTGTCGGCGGACGAAGTCGGCCGCGTGCACGTCGGCCCGCTCGCGGGCGCGTTGCGGCTCGTATGGTTTCTTGGCTTCGGTCGGCCCGGTGATCCGGTGGTACTTGAAACCGGTGAAGACCCGGGTGTGGCCGTCGAGGATGAACGGGCGGACATACTCGAAGTCGGCATCGAAGCCGACGTCGCGATAGAAGTCGCGATACCAGGGGTCGCCCGGATAGCCTTCGTTTGCGCTCCATACCTGCCGCGACGACGCCGGATCGCGGCCAAAGGCCGCCGTGCCGTTGGGACACGCCAGCGGCGCCAGGTAGCCGTAGCGCGGTTGCATACTGGCATTGAGGATGCCGTGGGTATCGGTGAAGAAATACCGGCCGCCGACCGCCGCCACCTCGTCCTCCAGCCCCGGATAATAGCCGCACTCGGGCAGCCAGAAGCCGGGCACGGGACGACCGAAGACGTCGGCGTAAGTTTCGGCGGCGACGCGAAGCTGCGCCCTGACCGACGACGGCTGCGTCTTCAGGATCGGCAGGTAGCCGTGGGTGCCGGCGGCGGTGGCGATTTCCACCACCCCCAATTCCTGCAAGCGGCGGAAGGCACCGATGATGTCGCGCTGGTAGCGGTCGACGTACCAGGTCTCCGTCTCGTGGAGGAGCCGCCGATACATGCGTGCCACCTCGGCCAGCGCCGGATCGGAATGATTGCGGATGATCTCCTTGTCGCCGAGCCGCATCATCTTCCGCAGATGGGCGAGGTAGCGGTCGCGGAGGAACTCGTCCTCCAGCATGGCGATCAAAGGCGGCGACAGGGAAATGGTGACCCGGAACGGCACGCCGTCGGCGACGAGTTGCTCGAAGACGCGCAGCAGCGGGATGTAGGTGTCGGTGATTGCCTCGAACAGCCAGCTCTCTTCGTAGAAGCTGTCGTACTCCGGGTGCCGGATGAACGGCAGATGCGCGTGCAGGACGAATGCCAGGTAGCCGCTCACTCTGTCTCTCCCGACGTGGGCTCACCCCGGTCTTCCGGCTTGGCCTCGTCCTCCTCGGTGAGCAGCACCGGCATGATGGCAGCCCCGGTGCCCAGCGGGCGATGGATGGAGAAGGTCCCATCGGGCCGGATGCTCACCGGCCGACCGAACAGCAGGAGCCGGCTGCCCGGCTTGACCCGGCCGAAGACGTGCAGTTCGGCATTGACCTCGAGTTCCACCGGATCGCTGCTGCCAAAGAGAAAGCTGGACAGCGAGAGCACATTCTCCGGCGGCAAGGGCAGCGCCGCCGGCCCGTCCTGCCTGCCCGGGTGCTGTCCGCTCCCACCCTGGGGCGCGGGAGGAGCAGGCTCGGGAGAACCTCGCTCGAGCGCTGGCGCGTCGGCCGCGGCCGCCTCGATCGACGGTGCCGCCGGCGTGTCACCGAGGGGCGGCATCTCCCAGAACCGCAAAGGGGCGCCGACATCGTCGAGGGGGCGGAGCTCGCCCACCTGCCCGAACGGCGAGGTGGGGAATGGCGCCGGATGGACCTGATCACCGGTGAGCGGCGGTGACGGCACCGGGATCGGTGCGGCGGATGGAGGCGCCAGGGCGGCGGGAGCAACGCCCAATGGCGCGGAAAGTACGGAACGCGGCGCGGCGTCGGTCGCCTCCGGCGCCAGCGTTCCGTAATGGCTGCGGTCGAGGTTGTCCGCCGCCGCGGCGGGGGTCATCGAGGCTCCCTGAGCCGGCGACTTTGGCGACAAAGCGGCAACCCGCTCATCCAGGGACGTGTCCGACGATGCTGCCGCCTCTTTCCCCGCCGCGGCAACCCGAGGCGGCTCGCCGACAGCTAGCGCGGCCGCTGCCGCAGGCCCGCCGGTCACCGCTAGCGCCGTTGGTGCGGGCGTGGCCGGGGGGACGCCCGTCGCGGGGGGCGGTGCCGAGGAGGGAATCGCGGTGATCCTCGATGGCAGGGTCGGGCCGGGCGGCGCGGCGACCGCGGCTGGTGTTACCGCCGTTGGTGAGGCGGCCGGGACCGGTGCAGTCGCAGTGAGTGCGGCCGGGGTCAAGACCGGCGTCGCCGGCGGTGGGAGGGCGATTTCGCGCCAGGTGTGGTCCTCGGTCGGGCCGAGGGACGGCAGTTCCGCGACCTCGGAGGCAGCCAGGGCGACGAGGGCTCCGTCCGCCAGCCTGTAGCCGAGTGTCGCCCGGTAGCGCCGCGCCGTGTCCCAGATGTCCACATAGAACTGGCCCTGCAGGCCGAGCACCTCGATATCGAAGGCTTCGGCAAGGGCGTTGCCGTCGTCGGCGACTGGGCATACCCTCAAAACCATCGGTGCCGAGTCCGCCTTGCCACCGATGCGGTCAAGCACCTGTTCGGCCTCGGCGAACGGGACCGTCCAGAAAGCGTGAAGATGCCGCGGATCGACATCGATCAGCACCAGTTCCGCCCCGTTGACGGCATGGGGAAACGCGGTGCGGACCCGTTCGGCGACGGCAAGCAACTGCTCTTGCGTCGGCTGCGGGACGTTGGTGGTGGGCACGGCGAAATCCACCCTCGCTTCCGGCTCCTCTTTGGAGACAGACGACGGGGTGCCGTTTTCCCGATGCATGGTCCCTGCTGGCGAGGCCGTATGGACCGCCCGCGTTGCTGCTGGCTGCTGGTTCACCCTGCGACCAATCCCCATCCCCCGTCCCGGAGGTTATTTTGCGCCCATTTGCGGGTGGACCGCCGCGGCGGCAACAACCCATGGTACGCCTCTGCGCTATCGGCGTCCGACGCGAGATCGCCAACTATAGGCACATACTGTATTCGGCGCGAGTGGACAATCGCCTCGCACGACCACCCGGCAATGGCCGGCTTCCGCCAGCCGCGGCGCTCCGCCGTACCGTGGAGGCTGGTGTGACAACGGTCCAGATAACCGAGGGCAATATCCATGCTCAATTTCACGATTCAGGCCGGCATCGAACCTGGGTTGCGTTTCGCCTCAGTGCTGGACGGGCAAGGCGGCTGCATCGATCTCGACTGGGACGGTGTCAGAACGTGGAACTCAGACCGGGGGTTCCTCTGGATTCACCTGGAGCAGGACACGCCCGAGGCGGAGGAATGGATTACCGGACGGAGTGGCCTCGATCCGCTCGTCGCCGAGGCGTTGCTTGCCGAAGACTCGCGGCCGCGGGTAGAGGCGTTCGACGACGGACTGCTGCTGATCCTCCGCGGCATCAACCTGGCCGAGAAGGATGAGGTGGAATTGGTGCCGGTTCACATTTGGGTCGACTCGTACCGGCTGATCAGCCTGCGCGAGAAAACCCATGCGCTGAACGCTTTGCGCGATATTCGCCTGGCCCTGAAAGCCGGTCGAGGTCCGCGCACCGCGGGGGGGTTGCTGGTCCAGGTCACGGAAAAGACCGCCCGCGACATGGAGCCGGTGCTCGATGAAATGAACCGGGAAATCGAAGACCTGGAAGACCGCTGCATACGAATCGGCTCGGCCGAACTCCGCCAGACGCTGGCCGAGGTGCGCCGAAGCGCCATTCACCTGCGCCGCTACCTCGGGCCGCAACGGGACGCTCTCTACCGGCTGCGCAACGAGGACACGCCCATCCTCAACGAGCGGGACCGGCTCCGCCTGCGCGGGACTATCGACCGGGTCGTCCGTCACATCGAGGATCTTGATGCGTTTCGCGATCGTACCCTGATTCTGCACGAGGATCTGACGGCGCAACTCTCGGAAAAGATTGCACAAACCTCCAACAGGCTGACCGGCCTCGCTGCCCTGTTGCTGCCGCCCGGCATCATCGCCGGCATGCTCGGCGCCAACATCGGCGGCATTCCTGGTCAGGATGATCCTTATGCGTTCCTGGAACTGATGGCGGTCGTCATCGTCATCGTCTTCATCCAGTGGCTCGTGCTGCGGCGAATGCGCTGGCTCTAGCGGGCGAGGTGGACGGGGTGATTGCCGGCACAGCGTCGCCGACCCGAAATCGCCACAATCGCGGTTGAGAGTGCTGTCGCTGTAACGGCGGTCGCGATTTTCCTCAATTGGCGCGCCCACCGGCGGCGTGAGTCGCTAGGGACGATGCAGGACAAAACGGGACGAGACGGGCCTGCAGCGGGGCAATGGTTATCGCTGCAGGCCCGTCTGCTTTCCGCGCCGCTCCCCGGAAGAGAGCGGCGATCCCCGAATGGCCGCCGCTAACGCGGGGGCTGGTATCCATCGGATGGTCGGCTAGAATGGGCCTGTCTCGGGTCTTCCCCTGAACGGGGCGGTGGTCGCTGCCGTTCCCACAGCACCTCAATCGGAACAGGCAATGGAAGCGGACCTCGCGGCAATCCGAAAGTTTCTCCGTGGGCACGAGCCATTCGCCTTGTTGCCAACGGAGGTCATCGAGTCCCTGCCAGCGCAGGTGAAGACGCTGCAGGCGGCGGCGGAAACAGTGGTGCTTCGCGCCCGGGAGCCCGTTCGCTGGCTGTACATCGTGCGCCGTGGCGTTATCGGCATCCGCGCCATCAACGGCGATCTCTCGGCGCAGCGGATCAAAGGCGAAACCTTCGGCGTGCGGGCGTTGCTCACCGACGGCCGTTCGGTCTTCGATGCCGTCGCCCTGGAAGATGTTTTTCTCTATTTGCTGCCGGACGCAACCTTCGCCCGGCTCAGGAATCGCTATCCGGAGTTCGACCGGTTCTTCTCTCCTTTGGGGGGAAGCGGCCGCAGCCTCGGCCGTGCCGAGCACCAGCCGACGGTTGACGTGCAGTCCAACCTGATCGCGCTGCGCATCCGCGACGTGATGCGGTCCGATCCGCCGACGATAGAAGGGGATCGACAGGTGGGCGACGGCGCTCGTCTCCTGCGCGATCGTCGGCTGTCCTGCCTGCCGGTCACCGTCGAAGGCAAGCCGGTGGGGATGATCACCAGGCGTGAGCTGTGCGATGGGGTGCTGGCCACGGGTGGTGCCGCCGAGACGCCGGTCTCGGAGGCGATGACCGCGCTAACGCCGGCCCTGGCCCCGCATCGTCTTGCGATCGAGGCGGCTCTCGCGCTGGGTGGCTCCGCCCGATACCTCCCGGTGGAGGATGGAGGCCGGCTGATCGGCCTAGTCGCGGAAGCCGACTTGCAGCGGCGCCAGCGGACCGGCTTCGACGTCTTCGCGACCTCGATTTTCCGGGCGAAGACGGCGGCCAGCATGGCAAAAATCGTCGCTCAGATTCCACAGTTGCTGACCATGCTGGTGGAGACCGGCTCGTCCGCCCACGCGGTCGGCCTGACGGTGACCAGCGTCGCCGACGCCGCCACCTTTCGTCTGCTGCAGCTGGCCGAGGAACGGCTCGGTCCGCCGCCGGTGCTGTACGTGTGGCTGAGCAGCGGCTCCCAGGCACGTCAGGAGCAGACCGGTATCAGCGATCAGGATAACTGCCTGATTCTCGACGATACCTATGCCAAGTCCGCCCACGGCACGTATTTCGAAGAGCTGGCACGCTTCGTTTGTGATGGCCTGCACGCGTGCGGCTATGACTATTGCCCCGGCGAGATGATGGCGATCACGCCCAAGTGGCGACAGCCGCTGTCCAGGTGGACCGATTACTTCTCATCCTGGATCGCCGAGCCGGAACCGACGGCGCAGATGCTTTCCAGCGTCATGTTCGATCTGCGGCCGATCTACGGCGATACGGGACTGTTCGATCGGCTGCAGGACGTCACCAGCAAGGAAGCCAAGTCCGGCGGCCTGTTCCTGGCCCACATGGCCGGCCATGCCCTGTCGCACGCGCCGCCGATCAGCTTTTTCCGCCGGTTTGTCCTCGCCCGCGGCGGTGACCACGACCAGCGCCTGGATCTCAAGCTGCACGGAACGGTGCCGATCATCGATCTCGCCCGCATCTATGCGTTGCAGGCCGGGGTCAGGTCGGCCAATACCCGCGATCGGTTGATCGAAGCGCAGCAGGCGTCGGTGATCAGCGAAACCGGCATGCACGACCTGATCGACTCGTTCGCCCTCATCGCTGCCGTTCGCCTGAAGCACCAGTCGCGGCAGATCCGCAGCGGCCAACGGCCCGACAACTTCGTCTCTCCCGATGAATTGTCGCGCATCGAACGCCACCATTTGCGCGATGCCTTCGTCATCGTCCGCACGACGCAGACGGATTTGGCGCACGCCCTGCAAATCCGCCGCTAGCGGAGGGCCATGCACCTTCGCGCATGATTCACGGAACATTTGAGAGCCATTGGCGGCCGCGTCTCGGTTCTCCGTCCGTCACCCTCCTGGTGACGGCAGCTCCTTTAAGTCACACTTTATGGGTTCGACTGGTGGGATGGACCGGCTGCACGAGAAGCTGATGGGCATCGGTCGGTCCGTCGCGCCCGAAGAAGCCCCCGCATCGCCGCAGGGTGGACAAACTGTTGGGAGGTTGCGCATGGCAACGACGACGAAGATCGTCAAGGACCTGATGGTCCCCCTTGAGGAGTACAGCCGCGTCTCGGAGGATGCGACGCTGCTGGAAGCCCTGCAGGCGCTGGAACGCGCCCTGAGCGGTTCGGCTGCCGACCCGTCCCGCCCGAAAGACCGCGCGGTGCTGGTGCAGGCGGAGGACGGCCAAGTCATCGGCAAGCTGTCCCTTTGGGACGCGCTGCGCGGTTTGGAACCTCGCTACGAAGATCCGATCGAGGTGATCAGCGACGACTATTTCCTGTGGACGCATGCCATGTTCGTCAACCTGGCGGACAAGGCGAAAGGGATCAAAGCCCGCGACCTGCTTCATCAGTTGACGCAAGGGGAAATGATCAAGGATGACGCGCCACTCGATGTTGCCGTTCATCAACTGGTACGGGATCGGCTGCTGTCGCTGCTCGTCGTTCGCGGTGAGCGAGTGGTCGGCGTCCTTCGCCTCAGCGACGTCTTCAGGACGGTCCTCGATCTGGTGAAGGCGGAGGGGCAGCCCGTCTGAGTTCTGCCGGATCTCCTTGTCGCGGGTGAGGAGGTCGCGACCTCATTCGAGGATTGCTCCTCTGATCGGTGCACTGTAGCGTTTACGCCGAGGGACCACTGCCGGCCGAGAAAAAAGGGGCGACATGAAGGAGATCTTTCACGCGCTGGTGCTCAACCTGCACCAGCCGCCGAGCAATCTCGACATCCTTTTCGAGACGAACACCTGGGAAGCGAAAGAAATCCTGTTCGCTTACGATCGGATGCCGCGAACGTTGTGGTCCTATGCGGACATCGCGCGCGTCCACCTGTCCATGTCGGGCACTCTGCTGGAAACCCTGTCGCACCCGGAGTTTCAGCGCAAGGTCTACGGCATCGTCGACTGCGGGACGCTGCTGTGGGCGCTGCAGAACACCCAGATCTTCTCGATTCTCGGGACCGGTTACTATCATCCGGTGCTGGCGCTGACGCCGGAGGCGGATTGGGACGAACAGATCGGCCGCTGGCAGGCAATCGCGCGCCATGTTTTCTGGCGAAACTATTTTCCAGGGTTCTGGCCTCCGGAACTGGGCTTCGACATGTCGGTGATCCCGCATCTAGTGAAAGCCGGCTACCGTTACGTCATCGTCGATTCCGAATACGTGGAGCCGGTCGGCGACATGACTTGGCAGGAACTGCGCTACCGGCCCCACTGGTGCAGTTATGAGGGAGCCGAGATCGTCGTCGTCGTCCGCGACCGTGACCTGTCAAACGCGCAACTGGCCGGGATGGACTACGGCTGGTTCATCAACGAGATCACCGAGCGCACCCGCTGGTGCGATTTCCCGCCGCTGGTCGCTACCGCCACCGACGGTGACAACGGCGGGTGGTTCCGCAACGTCAACCCCAAGGCCAACTTCTGGAACTACTTCTATACCCAGGCGCTCGACGAAATTCGCGCCGGCAACTCACCGCTTCGACCGAGCCACATCGATGCCTATCTGGATCGCTTCGGGGCTCACGGACATGTCACCGTTCGCCGTGGCGCCTGGAATACCGATACCCATCACGGATGGGATTTCCACCAGTGGCAGGGCGGTCAGGTCCAGCGTGATGCCCTGACGCGAGTGCACCAACTCAGCGCCGAGTATCACTGGCTGAACGGGGTGGCGGAGCGTGCGCCGGACCACGCGCCCGACGTCAGGCACCACCTGCGTGAGGCGCACTGGATGTTGTTGCGCGCCGAGACAAGCTGCAACTTCTACTGGGGCGATGCCTGGACCTACAAGTCACACAACGATCTCGATGGCGTCGCGTACCATCTGGCGCGCGCCCGCGAGATGCTCGGCGATTTGGCCAACGAGCCGGCCCCCGCGCAGGAGGAGACGCCCACAGCGACGATGGAAGAGGTTTCTCTTGCGCCGGCAGCATCCCGGCAGCTGGACTCGGTGCCGCCTGCCTGAAGGGGCCGTCTCCCGCGGCGACACCACCCAGCTCGCGGCGGGTCGCCGCCGCGAGCTGGGTGGTCCTTCCGACTTCAGGTGCCGCGCATCACTTGCAGCGGACGTGATCGTAGACGTCGATATAATGCTGGCCAGATGAGGCCCAGGAGTAGTCCGTCGCCATCCCGTTGGATATGAGCCGGCGGAACTCCTTGGGATACGCCCCCCACAGGCCGATCGCCCGCCCCAAGGCTGACTCGATGCCGGCGAAATCGGCATCGGCGAACGTGTAACCGTTCCGGTGTTCGGGCGGCTTGTCGGAGTTGTCCCGGTCGAAGACGGTGTCGACGAGACCGCCGACGGCGCGCACCACCGGGACCGTACCGTACTGCATGGCGATCAGCTGGGTCAGCCCACAAGGCTCGAACAGGCTCGGCACGATGGTGATGTCGGCGCCAGCGTAGATAAGATGCGCCAACTGCTCGTTGAAGCCGATCTCCAGATGGCAGTCGGAATTGTCGTTCAGGTAATGCTTCAGATGCCAGAAGTGATTGTTGATCCCGCGGTCGCCGCCGGCACCCAGGAGGACGAACTGCCCGCCTCGCTCTAAGGTGTAAAACATGGCGTGCTGGATCAGATGCACGCCTTTCTGGGCATCAAGACGACCGATATAGGCAACGAGCGGCTTGAACTCCTTGCGCATCCACAGCCGGTCGCGCAGGGCATCCTTGTTCGCGTATTTCCCGTCAATATTCCAGACGTGATAGTGGGACGGAATGAAGCGGTCGATCTCCGGATTCCATACGTCGTAATCGACGCCGTTCAGGATGCCGCCGAACTTGTAGTGATGGATGGCCAGCGTCTGGCCGAGACCATGGCCTTGATCGGTAAAGCGCGCTTCCCAGGAATGGTGCGGCGAAACGGTGTTGACGTAGTTGGAATAGACGATGCCGCCTTTCATCAGGTTGATGGCGGTATGGTTGAAGTTGTCGCGCATCCGGTCGTAATGGAAGTAGTACTCCGGTCGGCAAAGGCCGGTCGCCCACAGCACCGCCTCGCCGGTGATGCCCTGGTGCTTGAAGTTGTGAATGGTATAGACGACACGCTGGCCGCCCATGCCCAGCTTCTCGTAGATCTCGTACAGGAGCACCGGCACCAGTCCCGTCTGCCAGTCGTGGCAGTGGATGACGTCCGGTCGCTTGTTGCCCTTCAGCATGAACTCCATCGCCGCCTTGCAGAAGAAGGCGAAGCGGAGCGGGTCATCGGGAAAGCCGTAGAACGAACCGCGATTGAAGTAGTTATCGGCCGAATGCGGCTCGATGAAGAAACATTTCCGGCCGTGGACGAAGCCGAACCACACCGAGCAATTGACGCCCGATCCGTACCATGGCACCCAGAGATTGTCCCAAATCTTGTGGAGACCCCAGATCTCATCGTACCACATGCAATCGTACTTCGGCAGAATGATCTCGACGGTGTGACCGCGTATTTCGAGTTCGCGGCTGAGTCCGAAGACGACGTCGGCCAATCCGCCGACCTTCGCTACCGGAGCCAACTCCGCCGAAATCATCGTGATAAACATCGGTCAGCGTCCTTGATCGCGCCTTCTCGATTGCAACAGCCTGGCAACGTTTATTGCGGGCTGCCCCTGATCGCCGTACGGCATGGGCCGCAGGAACCCTGGCCGGGACGGCGGCAGCAGTATGGTTGTGCGCCGCGGCAAAAGTCTACCCTGTTCGTGCGCCAAAGATCGGTGCACGGCACGGGCCGCGCCATTCTACGTCGTCATTGCGCGAGGTTGGGATGCGATGGCACCCAAGGCGGCGCCGTCGCATCCTCCTTCGCAAAAGCCCAAGCTGACCGGACGGCGGGGAGCCGTCCGCAAGGTGGCCCGCCGGGCCTTCCAGGACTTCCCGTCGTCCGGGCCGCTAGGCGCGGCCCGTCTTCGGGGCTTCCGGCATCACCGTGACCGGCGTGCAATGCCAGATGTCCCGGTTGTACTCGGCAATCGTGCGGTCGGACGAGAATTTGCCGGTGCGGGCGATATTGAGGATGGCCTTTTCCGTCCACTTGTCCTGATCGCGATAGAGCGCGCTCACCCGCTGCTGCGCGTCGATAAAGCTGCGCAGATCGGCGAGGTGCATGTAGTAGTCACCGTGCTCCAGCAATCCCGACACGATCGGCCGGAAAATCCCCGGTTCGGTCAGGCTGAAAAAGTCGTTGCGGATCAGGTCGACCGCCCGCCGGATCTCGTCGTCACTCTCGAAATAGCTGTACGGATTGTAGTGACCCCGCAACTCCTCCACCTGCTCGGCGGTTAGGCCGAAGATGAAGATGTTGTCGTCGCCGACTTCCTCTTTGATCTCGATGTTGGCGCCATCGAGGGTGCCGATGGTGAGCGCCCCGTTCATGGCGAATTTCATGTTGCCGGTTCCGGAGGCCTCCATGCCGGCGGTCGAGATCTGCACGCTGAGATCGGCGGCGGGGATGATCTTCTCGGCCAGCGAGACCCGGTAGTCGGGGATGAAGACGACCTTGATGCGATCGCGCACGTCGGGATCGTAGTTGATGACGCTGCCGATCTGGTGGATCAGCTTGATGATCAGCTTCGCCATCTGGTAGCCCGGCGCCGCCTTGCCGCCGAAGATAAAGGTCTCGGGGACGATGTCGACGCTGGGATTGTCCTTGAGGCGATTGTAGAGGGTGATGACGTAGAGGGCGAGCAGGAGCTGCCGCTTGTACTCGTGGATGCGCTTGACCTGAGCCTGGAACATGGATTCCGGCGGGATTGACAGGCCGAGGGTCCGTTTCACGTAGTCGGCCAACGCGACCTTGTTAGCAAGCTTCACCTCCTGGACATTGGCGCGGAACTCCGGGTCGGTGGCGAATTTCTCGAGGCCCTTCAGTTTATCGAGATCGGTGATCCAGCCATCCCCGATCTTGTCGCGGATCAGCGTCGACAGCTTCGGATTTGCCTTCAGCAACCAGCGGCGCGGGGTCACCCCATTGGTCTTGTTGTTGAAGCGCTGCGGGAAGAAGTCATTGAAATCGTGCATCAACCCGTCCTTCAGCAGGCGGGTGTGCAGCGCGGCGACGCCGTTGGTGGATGATGAGCCGACAACGGCCACATGGGCCATCCGTACCGACTTTTCGTGGTCTTCCTGGATCAGGCTCATCCGCTTCAGGCGGTCGAAGTCGCCCGGATAGCGGGTCGCCACCTTGCGCAGGAAGCGACTGTTGATCTCGTAGATGATCTGCAGATGGCGCGGCAACAGGCGCTCGAACATGCTGACCGGCCAGCGTTCGAGGGCTTCCGGCAGCAAGGTGTGATTGGTGTAGCCGCAGCTGTTGACCGTCAGCTCCCACGCCTTGTCCCACTCGATGTCTTCCTTGTCGAGGAAGATGCGCATCAGCTCGGGGACCACCAGGGCCGGGTGGGTGTCGTTCATCTGCACGAACACCTTGTCGGGGAAGGCCAGCCAGTTGTTGTTGTCGACCTTGAAGCGGCGGACGATGTCCTGAATCGAGCAGGAGACGAAGAAGTACTCCTGGCGCAGCCTCAGTTCGCGGCCCGCATAGACGGCGTCGCTTGGGTAGAGCACCTTGGTGAGGTTCTCCGCCATCAGTTTGTCTTCAACGGCCTCGACGTAGGAGCCGCGGCTGAAATCCTGGAAATGGAACTCAGAGGTGGCGCGCGCCGACCACAGCCGCAGGTTGTTGACGTTGAAGCAACCATAGCCGACGATCGGCGTATCATAGGCCATGCCGACGATCGGCCGGGTGCCGACCCAATCCCAGTGGGTGACGCCGTTGACCCGCCTGGGCTCGGCGCGGCCCTCGAAGTTGACGACATACGACAGCTCGGGATGGGCTATTTCCCAGGGGTTGCCGAAGCGCAGCCAGTTATCCGGCTCTTCCACCTGCTGGCCGTTTTCGATCGATTGCTTGAAGATGCCGTAGTCGTAGCGGATGCCGTAGCCGATCGCCGGCAGCTTCAGCGTCGCCATCGAATCGAGGAAGCAGGCGGCGAGGCGACCGAGGCCGCCGTTGCCGAGGGCCGCATCCGTCTCGACGTCGCGCAGGATGTCCCAATTCAGGCCGAGCTTCGTCATCGCGCGCCGGCAGGTTTCCTCCAGCAGCAGACAGATGACGTTGTTGCCCATCGCCCGGCCGATGAGGAACTCGAGAGACAGGTAGCAGATTCGTTTCACGTTCTGGATGTGATAGCTCTGTTGCGTCTGCAGCCAGCGGTCGATCAGCCGGTCGCGCACGGCGAGGGCGAGCGCCTGATACCGGTCCTGATCGGTGGCGGTGTACTGGTCCTTGGCGAGCGTGCAGGTCAGGTGGAACGTGAAGCTCCGAATCAGGCTTTCTTCGTCCATGGCGATCTGATCGAAGATCGCCGCTTTTTCGATTTCCCATAGCTTGCTCGGTTCGGCCGTCTTCTCGATCCTCATTTTTCACTCTCTCCCTGTTCGCGCGTGTGTGTGGCTCGCGTGGTCGTGATCTCGCCCCGACGGGGTCCCCTGAGGTCGCCTCGGATGGCTGGCTCCCGCTGGAGGGCGGGCGAGCATTGAGGGCCTTGCCGATGTGGACGTGGTATACGGCCGCAGGCGGATGCCCCGGCCTTCCGGAATCCTCCCGCGGCAGGCCCGCACCGCTGTTGCTGATTCGTCTTGCCGGAGGCGAGCATACCGTCAGTTCCGCTTCGCTTCCAACCTCCGAATGACCGCGCCGGCATTGCCGGAACCGGCCGTTGGAGCAAATCGGCCGCCGCGGCTCTGCATGGGGCGGTTGTCGCCGGCGAAGAGGTCGGTGTAATACTCGCCGATCAAGCCAAGATCGTCGCGTTGCGTGCGGTGGACTGCGATATGCGACGCTGGGGGAGCGCCGGTGGCCCGCGAACCCTGTCTTGCCGCCGGCGCGTGGCGGGCGTCTCGATCCTGAGGAGAGGGCGATGACCGAAAAGGAAAAAATGGGAAAGGGCCGTTCAACCACCGGTCCACGGACACCGGTTGCGCCTGACGCTGCTAGCCCCGCCGGGTCGGCCCCGGTCGCCGCACCTGCCGCGCCGTCGCCGGCACCTGCGGCGAAGCCACCGGTAACCGTCGCGCCGTCATCGTCGCCGGCTCAGCCATCGGTACCGGCCGCGACGAAGCCCGCGGCGCCTGCCGCGCCGTCCCCGGCACAGTCTCCAACTCCTGCCGCCGCGGGGAAGCCCTCGGCGCCCGTGGCACCCGCTGCCGCGCCTGCCGCGCCGGCACCGACATCCACCGCCGCGGCGAAGCCCGCCGCGCCCGTAGCGCCCGCTGCCGCGGCGAAGCCACCGGTAACCGTCGCCCCGTCATCGTCGCCGGCCCAGCCGTCGGCACCGGCCGCGACGAAGCCCGCGGCACCTGCCGCGCCGTCGCCGGCACCTGCGGTGAAGCCTGCCACTCCCGTGGCGCCGGCGCTGTCCTCGGCACAGTCTCCAGCACCCGCCGCCGCGGCGAAACCTGCCACTCCCATGGCGCCGGCGGTGTCATCGCCATCGGCACCGGCCGCGACGAAGCCCGCGGCACCCGTCGCACCGTCATCGTCGCTGCCAGCGGCAAAGCCGGTGCATGTGCCGCACCACCGGCTCGCACCCCATCACGACGTCCAGGCGATCGTCACCGCTGACCACCGAGATCCTTTCGGCTTCCTCGGCATGCATTGGATCGATGAGGACGGCGCCCTCGTCGTCCGTTGCTTCGCCGCCGAAGCGAAGGCGGTCGAGGTCATCGACGCCGCCACCGGGCGCAAGGTGGCCGGGCTTGAGCGGCTGCACGAGGACGGGCTGTTCGCTGGTTCCATCCCCGGTCGCAGCGAGCGCTTCCCTTACCGCCTGCGCATCGAGACCGCGATCGGCGCCACCGAAATCGACGATCCCTACCGGTTCCCGCCGCTGCTCAGCGAGGCTGACGTCGTGCGTCTGGCCGAGGGCGATCATCTCGACAGCTATCGCACCCTTGGTGCCCACGCCAAAACCTTGGACGGCGTCACCGGGACCGCCTTCAGCGTCTGGGCGCCGCACGCCGGTCGCGTTGCCGTCGTCGGCGAGTTCAACAACTGGGATGGTCGCTGCCACGGCATGCGGCTCCGCCATGATTGCGGCGTCTGGGAAATTTTCCTTCCCGCCGTCGTTCCGGGGCAGCTCTACAAATACGAGATCAAGTCCGGGGCGGGGGTGCGGCTGACCGACAAGTGTGATCCTTACGCCTTCCAGGTGGAGCGGCTGCCGGGATCGGCGGCCGTCGTCACCGACCTCGATCACTACCGTTGGTCCGATGCATCCTGGATGCGGGCTCGCGCCGCGGTCGAGACGCATCGGGCGCCCGTCTGCATCTATGAGGTGCACTTGGCATCGTGGCGGCGGAAGCCGGAGGAGGGACACCGCTACCTCTCCTATCGGGAACTCGCCGAGGATCTGGTCGACTACGTCGATTACATGCAGTTCAGCCACGTCAAGTTGCTGCCGATCGGCGAGTACGACCTGGATGCCTCCCAAGGCTATCAGCCGTTCGCGCCTTATGCGCCGACCAGCCGCTTCGGTGCGCCGGAGGACTTCCGCTTCCTCGTCGACCGCTTCCACAGCAAGGGAATCGGGGTCATCCTCGACTGGGTGCCGGTCCAGTTCTCCGATGACCCGCACGGGCTGCGGGCCTTCGATGGCAGCCATCTCTACGAGCCGGCCGATCCGAGGCAGCGGCACCTGCCCGGATCCAACCTGCTCAGTTATGATTTCGGCCGTCGCGAGGTGGCCAACTACCTGCTGTCAAATGCTCTGTTCTGGCTGGACGAGTATCATATCGATGCGCTGCACATCGGTGATCTCGCCCGCATTCTCTATCTGGACTACGGTCGCGCTCGCGGCGACTGGCAGCCGAACCGCTTCGGCGGCCACGAGTATCTGGAGGCGATCGATTTCGTCCGCCGCTTCAATGAAGCGGTCTACAGCCGTTTCCCCGGCGCGTTCAGCATCGCCGAAGAGACCTCCGGCTGGCCGCGTCTGTCCCATCCGACCTTCCTCGGCGGCCTCGGCTTCGGCTTCAAGTGGCATCCCAACTGGGTACGTGAAGTGCTCCGCTACCTGTCGCGCAACCCAGTGCACCGCAAATACTACCATGACGAGATTATCCAGGGATCGGCCACCATCTTCAACGAGAACCACGTGCTGGCGTTGTCGCACGGCGACGTTGCCTATGGGCGCGGATCGCTGCTGCGGCGGATGCCCGGCGACGCATGGTCACGCTTCGCGAATCTCCGGTTGTTCTACGCCTTCGTTTACACGCATCCGGGCAAGAAGCTGATGTTCATGGGCAACGAATTCGCCCAGGAGCGGGAGTGGAACTCCGAGATCAGCCTCGATTGGCATCTGGCGGAGTCGGGTCCGCACGGCGGGATCAAGACCCTCGTCCACGATCTCAATGTTCTTTACCGGACGACCCCCGCTCTGCACGAGGGCGACTGCGACCCGCACGGGTTCACCTGGGTCGACTGCGCCGACGCCGATCAGGGGGTGGTCGCCTTCGTCCGCCACCCGGTGCGCACCGATCGGCAATCGACGGCCGAGGCGGCAACGGCCGTTGCCGCGGGCGGCGAGCCCGAGGAAACGGCGGCGGGGCCGGTCCTCGTCATCTGTCACTTTACCCCCGTTGCCCGTCACGATTACCGGGTCGGCGTTCCGGCCGGCGGCTTCTGGGAAGAGCGGCTCAACACCGATGCGGAACGCTACGGCGGGAGCAACCATGGGAACGCCGGGGGGCGGGAGGCAGAAGCGATTCCGTCCCACGGCCAGCCGTACTCGGTGCGGCTGACCCTGCCGCCGTTCGCTGCCGTCGTTCTCGAGCAGCGGCGCTGAGGCCCGGGGCCCTCGACCCCGGTGGCGCATCGGCGGGTTGCCGGTGCGTCTATTCGGCCGCGGTAAGGCTGTGGTGGGCGTAGGTGTCCCAGGTGATCGCGTAGTCGTCGGCCTGATCCCCCCAGGCGGTCCAGGCCGGCCGGCTGCCGCGGGCGAATAGCTCCAGATAGGGCTCGGGGCTGCACGCCTCGATGATGTCGTAGAGTTCGTCCGGCTTGCGGCTGTGCTCGCGCTTGCGCGATGCCAGGAGGTTCACCTGCCGTCGCCCCGGCGCCAGCGTGCGGGCATTCCTGCCGCGCACCCCGAACAGGACCAACTCGGTGACGTTGCGGAAGTAGAAACCCACGCCGCGGCCGTCGGAGCCGCCGTCCTTGCGCACCTTGTGCCAGACCAGGTTGGTCTTGTAGGCAAACCCCCAGCTTGCCAGCACCCGCAAGCCGTCCGGGAGCAGGGCATTCGGCACCCACAGATAGAGATGCGCTACCGGAGCGACCACATCGGCGACCGGTAGCGAGGCGATCTCGTCGACGCTCAAGGTGCCGTAGCGGCTGAGCCGTCGGTGCTCCGGCGCCATCTTGCCGGTGCGGTTGGCGAACCGCCACGGCGGGTCGGCGAGAACGGTGGCAAATGAGCCGCCGGGACACCCGTCGAGCCGATCGAGGAAGTCCTTCGCGAGATCAGACCCGGCGACCATTGGCTGGCGCAGTCCCTCTTCAGCAAGACGATCGATCCACCCACATCTAGGGCAAAATGGATAACCACTCTACAATATCGTGACCTTTCCCGGAGAGCAATCGCCACTGCCGCTCCTCTTTATTGTGCGGGTGCGAAAACTCACCGAATGGCGTATGGTCCCTCCGCACCGACACCATCGACGAGAAATGCGAAAGAGACGGGAGACGGGCGAACCGATGAAGCTTGAAGTGATCAGTCGCCGGCCGGCGGGGGCGACGCAGCCGACGCCGCTGTTGTTCGTCCACGGCGCCTATAGCGGCGCTTGGGTGTGGGACCAGCACTTCCTTCCTTACTTCACCGCCCGCGGCTATGCGGCCCATGCGATCTCGCTGCGTGGTCACGGGAAAAGCGAGGGCCGGGAACAACTCCTGTTCGCTCGCCTGCGCGACTACGTCGCCGATGTGGAGCAGGTGATGGCGACCCTCGATCGGCCGCCGGTGCTGATCGGCCATTCCATGGGCGGCTTGGTGGTCCAGAAAATTCTGCACCGGCGACCCGTAACGGCCGCGGTGCTGATGGCGTCGGCGCCGCCGCACGGGATGATCCCCAGCATGTTCGGTATGGCGTTCACCAATCCGGGCCTGTTTCGCGAACTGGCGCTGCTTCAGGCCTTCGGTCCGGAGGCCGCGGGCGAGTTGAACATCCGTCGCAGCCTGTTCGGCGACGATACCCCGGATGCCGACGTCAGCCGCTACATGCACCGCTTCCAGCCCGAATCGTCGCTGGTGGTCCTGGACTTGATGGGACTCGATCTCCCGCCCTCGATCCCGAGCCTCCATCTGCCGGTGCTGGTGCTAGGCGCCTCCGAGGACTGTTTCGTCTTCCCCAGCGCGATCGAAGCCACGGCCGACACCTATCGCACCCAAGCCGAGATCTTTGCCGGCATGGCGCACGCGATGATGCTGGACCATCACTGGCGAAAAGTGGCGGACCGGATTGCCGCCTGGTTGCCGGCGGCGCTGGCCGGGGGTGCTGCCGACGGGGCGATCGTCGCTTCCGCCTGAGTCCGTTACGCCTTATCGAAACCTCCGGTGCGGGCGCGGCGCGTCATTCCCGCCTGCGCTTCCCGCAATCGCCGACGACGTGTCGATCTCCACAGTGCCGCGGGGGAATTACCGCTATGGAAGCGGTATTCGCCCGTGCGGTTTCGGCTTTTGCTTGATTTCGCGGCCGATCCTGGTTGATTCGCGCCGGGTCGGGGGAACAACGCGAGCGCGGGCGGCATTTCGGCATACCGCACCAGTAAGGAGAGCGACGAGAGTGACGAACTATGCCAAGCCCAGACGCGCGTTCTTCAGCGCGGGCGTGCGGGGGATCGGCTTTTGCCTTTGCCTCGCCGTCATCCTGCTGCAGCCGACGATGGGTCGATCGGCCATTGATGACCAGTCCGCGCGCGCCTTCATCGAAGGTCTTGCCGATACGGCAATCGCGGCGCTGACCCCGCCCGACGTTCCCCAGGCCGAACGGGAGGCGCGGGCCAAGCAACTATTGCGTGATAACTTCGCGATCGAGACGATCGGTCAGTTCGTCCTCGGCCGTTACTGGCGGACGGCGACCGCGGACGAGCGGGCCGAGTATCTCCGGCTGTTCGAGGAACTCATCGTCTCCACCTACGTCGACCGCTTCAAGCGCTACACCGGTCAGCGGCTGAAGGTCACCGGCAGTACGGATCAGCCCGACGGCGATGTGCTGGTGAACTCGGAGATCGAGCGGGCGGGGGGTGGCACGCCGGTCGCCATCGGCTGGCGCGTCCGTGACCTGGAGGGTCGGTTGCAGATCGTCGACGTCAACGTGGAAGGGGTCAGCATGGGCCAGACGCAGCGCTCGGACTTCTCCTCGGTGATTCGCAACACCGGTGGCACCGTTGCCGGTCTGTTGGATGAGATGCGCAAGCGCATTCGCAACAACGCCAACGCCGGCTGACGTGGTGACGGCTCCGCTTATCGCCCCGTCAGCGGCAGCGGCCGAGCAGGATGCCGCGGGGGTCGAAGCGCCATCGAGCAAGGATGCCGCCTACGAGAACTTTCCGGTGGGGTCGTGGCTGCTGCCGGCGGCGTTGCGTCCGCACGTTGCCCGCTTCTATGCCTACGCGCGGGCGATCGACGACATCGCTGACAGCCCCGATCTGGCGCCGGACGAGAAGATCGCCCGCCTCGACTGCTTTGCACGGGCGGTGACCGAGGAGGATGGCAATCCTGCTTACGCCAAGGCGCATGCCATGCGGCAGACGCTGGAAGCCACCGGGATCACGCCCCGCCATTGCCTCGACCTGGTGTCCGCGTTCAAGCAGGACGCCATCAAGGGACGGTATGCGTCGTGGGCGGAGCTGATCGACTATTGCGACCGTTCCGCCGCCCCGGTGGGGCGCTTCCTGCTGGATCTGCACGGCGGCAGCCGCGAGGGGTATGCGGCGTCCGATGCACTGTGCAACGCCCTGCAGGTGATCAACCATCTCCAGGACTGCCAGGACGATTACCGGTCGCTGGACCGGGTCTACCTGCCGCTCGCCTGGATGGGGGAGGAGGGGGCGACGGTCGGCGATCTCGATGGCGAACGGACACCGCCGCCGCTTCGCCGCGTGCTTGATCGCTGCCTCGCTGCCACCAGCCAGTTGCTGGACGTTGCCGAGCGCCTGCCGGGGGGCCTGCGCAGTCGTCGCCTCGCCATGGAATCGGGTGCGATCCTCGTCATCGCCCGCGCGCTCGTCCGCCGGCTGCAGGCAGGTGATCCGCTCGCCGGGCGGATTCAGCTGTCGAAGGCTGGGTTTTTGTGGTGCTGCGTGCGTGGGGCGGCGCCGCGCCTTTTCTGACCGCGATGCCGAAGGAACCCGAGGCGGAACAATCCCGATGCATCGTTAGGAACGGCGCGGGCGCGGGCGACGGGAAACCCAACGGTGAAACCGGGGGAAGGGCAGGGACGATGCAGACAGGGGCGATGCAGCCGATCGACGCCGACGCGCGTGCAGCCGCCGACCGCGATCATGTGGAAGCGGCGGTTCGCCAGTCGGGCACGTCGTTTTACTGGGCCATGCGGCTGTTGCCGCCGGCGAAGCGGCAAGCCATGTTTGCCGTCTACGCCTTCTGCCGCGAGGTGGACGACATCGCCGACGACGAGCGACCGCTCGACGCCAAGGGGCGCGACCTAGCTCTCTGGCGCGACGAAATCGCCGCTCTTTATGCCGGGCGTCCGCAGCAGCCGGTCAGTCGCGCCATCGCGCCCTGCATTGAGGCCTTCCAATTGCGCCAGGAGGACTTCCTCGCCGTCGTCGACGGTATGGAGATGGATGCCGATCCCCACGTCCGCATGGGCGATATGGCAGAGCTGCGCCTCTACTGTGACCGGGTGGCGTGCGCCGTCGGCCGGATGTCGGTCCGGGTATTCGGGGTACCGCAGCCGCAAGGCGATCGCCTCGCCGCAGCCGAGGGCGAAGCGCTGCAACTGACCAATATTCTGCGTGATCTGAAGGAGGATGCCCTGCGCGGGCGACTTTACCTGCCGGGCGATCTGTTGGCTGCTGCCGGCATCGATCACCTCGCCGATCCCGAACAGGTGCTGGCCGATCCGCGCATTGTCGGCATCTGCGAAAATCTGGCCGATCTTGCCGGTCGCCGCTTCAGCGAGGCGGCGACGGTACTGGCTGCCTGCGATCGGCGACAGGTGCGACCGGCGATCATCATGATGGAGGTGTATCGCCGGACCCTCGTCCGACTCGTCCGCCGCGGCTGGCAGCGATGGGCGGAGCCGGTGTCGGTGCCGTCGGGAGAGAAGCTGTGGGTGGCGCTCCGCCACGGGATGCTGTAGCGCCCATGGCGGCGACCGTTCACATCGTCGGTGCCGGCTTGTCCGGTCTGGCGGCGGCGGTGGATCTCGCCGCCGACGGGGTGCCGGTCATCCTTTACGAGGCGGCGCCCTATGCCGGCGGCCGCTGTCGCTCCTATTACGACCCGGTCGTCGGTCGCATCATCGACAACGGCAACCACCTGGTGCTCAGCGGCAATCGGGCGATCGCCCGTTATCTGGGCATTCTCGGCGTGCGCGACCGGTTGGCGGGGCCGGCCGATGCCGAGTTCCCCTTCCTCGATGTCGCGTCGGGCGAGCGCTGGTCGGTCCGCCCGTCGGCGGGGCCGCTTCCCTGGTGGATCTTCGCCCGCGACCGGCGGGTCCCGGGCAGTCGTCCCGCCGACTACCTGGCGGGCCTGCGCCTCGCGCGCGCGGCGCCTGAGGAGACGGTTGCCGGCTGTCTCGGCAACGGCCCACTGTTTCACCGCTTCTGGGAGCCGCTCGCCGTCGGCGTTCTCAACACCCCGGCGGAGGAAGGGGCGGCGTGGCTGCTGTGGCCGGTGCTGCGGGAGACGTTCGGTCGCGGCGCCGCCGCCTGCCGGCCGCTGATCGCCCGCGAAGGCCTCGGCCATTGCTTCGTCGAGCCGGCGCTTGCGTTTCTGACCCAGCACCGGGCCACCATTCGCCTCGCCACCCGGGTGCGGGAGATCGAGTTGGCCGGCGACCGCATCACTTGTCTGGTCACGACCACCGATCGAGTGGAGATGGGCGACAACGACGTGGTCATCCTCGCTGTGCCGGCCCCGGTGGCGGCGGATCTGGTGCCGGTGACCACCCCCGATGCCCATGCGGCCATCGTCAACGGCCATTTCCGTCTCGACCATCCAGCTTCCGGTTCCGGTCCGGGGCCGAGCCTGCTCGGTCTGGTCGGCGGGCTTTGTCACTGGCTGTTCCTGCGCGGCGACGTGGCTTCGGTCACCATCAGCGCCGCCGATCACCTCCTTGACCAGCCGGCGGGCGATCTGGCGGCGGCCATGTGGGCGGATGTGGCGATCGCCCTCGGGGAGAGCGCGCAGACGGTGCCTCCATGCCGGGTGGTGCGGGAAAAGCGGGCGACGTTCCGTCAGACACCCGAACAGGTGGCTCGGCGACCCCGGTGTGCAACCCGTTGGTCCAATTTGTTTCTTGCCGGCGACTGGACCGATACCGGCCTCCCGGCAACTCTCGAGGGAAGCGTGCGTTCGGGCAACAGCGCTGCCGCAAAAGCGAAGGTCGCTGCCGGCCGCGCTTGACTTCAATCGGGTTCTGTCGCACCTGAAGCGCACTGTGACATAGGGGTGACACAGGCGGCACGGCGGTTGCCTCTCCTATTCAAAGTATAACGAGCACCGAGAAGAAGGGACCTATGGACGGCGGCAAAGCGCATATGACCGCCCTGCGGGCGTGGTTCGAACTGGAACCCGGTATCGAGGCCCTCGATACGACCATCGACGAGGCCGTCGGCTGGCTGGCCGAGGAGCAGGCGACCGATGGGCATTGGGTGTTCGAACTGGAGGCGGATGCGACCATTCCGTCGGAATACATCCTCCTCAACCATTTCACCGGCGAAATTGACGACGCGATCGAGAGCAAGCTCGGCGCTTACCTGCGGCGGACGCAAGGCGTGCACGGCGGCTGGTCCCTATTTTTTGACGGCGCACCGGACCCCAGCTGCTCGGTAAAGGCCTACTATGCCCTGAAGCTGATCGGCGACGACCCCGATGCTCCCCACATGCGCCGCGCCCGCGAGGTGATTCTCGGTATGGGCGGCGCCGCCCGCGCCAATGTGTTCTGCCGCTACGGCCTCGCCCTGTTCGGACAGGTGCCGTGGCGGGCGGTGCCGTTTATCCGCCCGGAGGCGGTGCTGCTGCCTAAATGGGCGCCATTCCATCTCGACAAGGTGTCGTATTGGTCGCGGACGACCATGGTGCCGCTGTTCGTCGTCGCGGCGCTGAAGCCGAAGGCGGCGAACCCGCGTGGCGTCGGCATCCGGGAACTGTTCACGACGCCGCCCGAGAAGGAAAAGAACTACCTAGTCAACCCCACCGGTCATTGGCTCGGCAACGTCTTTCTTGCCGTCGATCGGCTCGGCCGGCGCACCGAGGCGGTGATGGCGCCGCTGCTGCAGCAGAAGGCGATCGAACGGGCGATGGCCTTCATCCATGAGCGCCTGAACGGCGAAGACGGCCTCGGCGCCATCTTTCCGCCGATGGCCAATTCGCTGATCGCCATGGACGCTCTCGGCTACGGCCGCGACCATCCCGATCGGGTGATCTGCCGGGCCGCCATCGAAAAGCTCCTCGTTCATCGCAGCCAGACGGAGGCTTGCCTGCAGCCGTGCGTATCGCCGGTCTGGGATACGGCGCTGGCCATGCATGCGACCCTGGAATCCGGTGCCGATGCCGCGGATCGGTTGGCGGAGAGCGCCCAGTGGCTGCGGGAGCGGCAGGAACTGGAGGTCCTGGGCGACTGGGCGGTCAACCGGCCGAACCTGCGACCGGGTGGCTGGGCCTTTCAGTACCGCAACGCCTACTACCCCGATGTGGACGATACCGCCGCCGTCGTCATGGCCCTCCACCGGGCCGACCCCGAGGGTAACGCCGAGTCCATCGACCGCGCCACCGAATGGGTGCTCGGCATGCAGAGCCGCAACGGCGGCTGGGGCGCGTTCGATGCGGACAACGAGTACTACGCGCTGAACAACATTCCGTTCGCCGATCACGGAGCTCTGCTGGATCCGCCGACCGCCGACGTGACCGCCCGCTGCCTCGGCATGCTGGCGCAGTTGGGCTACGGCAAGGATCATCCGTCGGTGGTGCGCGCCCTCTCTTATCTGCGGCGCGAGCAGGAGGCGGACGGTTCCTGGTTCGGCCGCTGGGGCACCAACTACATCTATGGCACTTGGTCGGTGCTGTCGGCGCTGAACGCCATCGGCGAGGACATGAACGCCCCCTATATCCGCAAGGCCGTCGCCTGGCTGAAGGGGCGGCAGCGCGAAGACGGCGGCTGGGGCGAGGATTGCAGCAGCTATTGGGCCGAACGTCGCGACGAAGAGGCGAAGGTGAGCATGCCGTCCCAGACGGCGTGGGCGCTGTTGGGGCTGATGGCGGCGGGCGAGGTGGAGAGCCACGGTGTGCGCCGCGGCGTCGAATATCTGCTCACGGCACCCCGCGACGGGGGCAAGTGGCGGGAGGAGCATTACAACGCCGTGGGCTTCCCGCGCGTCTTCTACCTCCGCTACCACGGCTACAGCGCCTACTTCCCGCTGTGGGCACTCTCCCGCTACCGCAATCTCAGCCGTAGCAACTCCAAGCGCACCGAGTGGGGGATCTGAACTCCCCGCGATGTCACTCGACGGGAGACCGATAAGGCGACGACGGCAGATTCGCCCGCCTACTTTCTCGTTCCCCGTTGCGACAGGCGCTAGCGGCGAAGGCGCTGTTCTCAAACGCCTTCGCCGATAACGTTTGTGATCTGTTACAGATCTACATCCTGACCGGACGCACTCATCCCCGGGGATGGGTGTGCCACAATGCTGCTTCGTGATCGCAGCCGAGGCACCGCATCAGCAGGTGGATTTCGGACACGTGGACGCGTTCTGCTTGGCGATGTCCGATTGATACTTCTGCGCCGCCGCATTGTAGCAGGACTCACGCTTATCGGTGGGCTGGCGCTCGCAAGCGTTTTTCGCCTCGCTGTACGCCTGGTCCGCCGCATCACCACCGGTGGCGCACGCCGAAACCGCAAACAGAACCATGGTCCCGAGCAGGGCGGCGAGCATACGACTCCGTTGATTATTCTTCACGGCTTCCTCCGTTGGCAGAAAGGCTGCGATGAACATTTCGCAGCTTGAGATCTGGGTTATTACGGGGAAGCGTGCCGACGGTGATTTATCATAATAGGAAACCACTTGCGTGCAATGCTTCCCAAAGCATTTACAGGTGCCTTTTCTGCGTCGTCAAGTTCATTCACAACTGCCGGGCGCCAGCAGTTTTCTGATATTATCACAAAGACAACGGGTTGCGCGGATTGTCCATGAGCGACCGATCTCGTATCTAAAGATTAATGTTTTGTAATATAGCATGTAACGTAATGTCTTACGAATATTATAGGAGTTGTTGAGAACAAATCATGATGAAGGATAAACAACACCTCTAATCACTAATATAAAATAGAGAGGCAAGGCGCCAAATCGCTCTAATGTACTTTGTGGATATTACATGATATTTTGTTAATGAAATTTTCTGTTCGGTATGTCTGGATTTTCCGGCTGCAACAAAGCCGCTTCCTTAATGTAGTTTTCTTGGCCTATCCTGAAACATCAAAGAGATTAGCAACCATCGGAGTTCCGGTGCGGATCGGGATCGTGACCGGCCTCGTCAGCGAGGCGGCCTGCCTCGGGCGGGCGGGGTTGGGAGAGGGAGCGCGCGTCCTTTGTACGGGCGCGCGGCCGGGGGCGGCGGCGAGGGCGGCCGCCGCGCTCGTCGCCGATGGCTGCCGGGGGCTGGTCAGCTTCGGCACCGCGGGCGGACTGGCGACGGGGCTGGCAGCGGGGACGGTCGTGCTTGCCGCTGTTGTGATATCCGACGACGGCGCGCGCCTCGCCGTCGATCCGGGATGGCACCAGCGGGTGCGCGTGCGGGTTGGCGGGGCCTTGCCGCTGGTGGTCGATGCCATCGCCACCGTGGCCGATCCATTGCTTACGCCGGAGGCAAAGGTGGCTTGCCGCCGGGCAACCGGCGCTGTCGCCGTCGACATGGAGTCGGGCGAGGTGGCGCGGGTGGCCGCGGCGGCGGCGATCCCGTTCCTGGTCGTCCGCGCCATCGCCGATCCGGCCGAGCGAACGATTCCAGCCTGGGTGATGCAGGCGGTGACCGCCGACGGCCGAACGCGCATCACCCCCGTCGTCGCCCACCTGGCCCGGCGGCCGGGCGACGCTGCGGCTCTTTTCCGCCTTGCCCGCGATGCGCGGGCGGCGCTGCGCGGTCTAGGCCGCGTCGCGACGCTGGCGGGCCCGCTCCTCGCGCTCGACGGATAGCTGCTTGACCAGACCGTCGAAGACGAACTCCGCCGGCCGCTGACCTTCCAACGGAATCTCGGGTGCCATCGGGCCATCGGTGCGCGGTCCGCGCAGCCAGACCATCAGCGCCTTCCACGGCCGGTTGATGGTATCGGTGACCGCGGTCGGCTCGTAGCCGCAATGGACCATGCAATCGGCGCACTTCTCATAGTTGCCGGTGCCGTAGCGATCCCAGGCGGTGGTTTCCATCAACTCGCGGAAGCTCGCCGCGTAGCCTTCGCCCAGCAGATAGCAAGGCCGCTGCCAGCCGAAGATGTTGCGGGTCGGCGTCCCCCAGGGGGTGCAGCGGTAGCTTTCATTGCCGGCGAGAAAGTTCATGAACAGGGTCGACTGGTTGAACCGCCATTTCTTCTCGCCCTGCAGCTTGAAGATGTCGCGGAAGAGCTGCTTGGTGCGGGTGCGATTGAGGAAGTGCGCCTGGCTGGGCGCGCGCTCGTAGGCGTAGCCCGGCGAGACGGTGATTCCTTCGACGCCCAGATCGTCGGTGCAAAAGTCGAAGAACGCGGCCGCCTGCTCCGCCGTCATCGTGTTGAAGAAGGTGCAATTGACGCTGACCCGGAAACCCAGGCTGCGCGCCTTGCGGATGGCCGCCACTGCGCGCTTGAAGGTGCCGGGCTGGGCGACCGCCTCGTCGTGATGCGCCTCCAGCCCGTCCAGGTGAACGGAGAACGTGAAGTACTTGCTGGGCTTGAACAGATGCAGCTTCTTTTCGAGCAGCAGCGCATTGGTGCAAAGATAAACGAACCGTTTGCGGGCGATCAGCGCGGCGACGATCTTGTCGATCTCCTTGTGCAGGAGCGGCTCGCCGCCGGGAATGGTGACCACCGGCGCACCGCATTCCTCAACGGACGTGATGCACTCTTCGACGCTCATGCGCCGGTTAAGAATTGGCTCATCGTAGTCAATCTTACCGCAGCCCGGGCATGCCAGATTGCAACGAAATAACGGTTCAAGCATAAGCACCAGGGGATACTTATCAATACCCCGCAGTTTCTTGCCGATGATATACGCGCCAACGCGCAGCTGCTGTATAACTGGCACAGCCACGGCCATTACCCCTTCTGTCAGCTTAGCCTGTTGCGGTCGCGTTCAGTTCTCGCGGCAGCTTGAATTGCATGTGCTCCTCGACCCCGGCCAGCTCCTCGACGGCGACGCCGCCGAACTCGTCCAGGCGGGCGATCAGGTCCTGGACGATCTCTTCGGGAGCCGAGGCGCCGGCGGTGACGCCCACCGTCCGCACCCCTTCCAGCCAGCTGGGATCGAGGCCACGTGCATCGTCGATGAGGTAGCTGGGGATGCCGCTGTCGGCGCCGATTTCCCGCAGCCGGTTGGAGTTGGAGCTGTTCTGGGCGCCGACAACCAGCAGCAGGTCCACCTGGCTTGCCAGCTCGCGCACCGCCTGCTGCCGATTCTGGGTCGCGTAGCAGATGTCGTTGACGTCGGGACCGCTAATTCCGGGAAAACGCTCCTTCAGCGCCTCGATGATGTCGCGGGTATCATCGACACTGAGGGTCGTCTGGGTGACGTACGCCACCTGCTCGGGATCGCGGACGACCAGCGACTGCACGTCCTCCGCGCGGGAGACCAGATGCACCCCGCCGGGGATGCGACCTTGCGTTCCCTCCACCTCCGGATGGCCGGCATGGCCAATGAGAATCACCTCCCGATTCTTGCGGGCGTGATTGCGGCCTTCCTTGTGAACCTTGGTGACCAACGGACAAGTGGCGTCGATGACCGGCAACGACCGCCGCCGGGCCTCTTCCTCCACCGCTGTCGAGACGCCGTGAGCGCTGAAGATGGTGACCGCGCCCTCCGGAACGTCGGCGATCTCCTCGACGAAGATCGCTCCTTTGGCGCGCAGGGATTCCACCACATGGCGGTTGTGAACGATCTCGTGCCGGACATAAACCGGCGGGCCGTAGAGCGCCAGTGCCCGCTCGACGATCTCGATGGCGCGTTCGACCCCGGCGCAAAAGCCGCGCGGCTTCGCCAGCAACACCCGGATCGCCGGGTTGGGGGAGGGGGTCGCGAAAGTCGCCGTCGAAGTGCTCATCGTTTTCCTGTCGATCGCATGCGCAGCACGGCCGCGGCCGGCGAGAGTGCCTGAGTCAAACGATAGGAGGCTCCCCGGCGTTTGCAAAGAACATTGACGCCTTGAAAAAACTAGGGTTTTTGCTTTTGCTGAGCTGACGTTGCAAAAACGTCGCAAAGCGCCAAGCCTTATCGCGAATGCGGGACGAAGGAAAATAAGGGATTGGCGGCGGCTGCCGAACCCGTAAAACATGGCATCCATATGAGTAAGACGCGCGCCCATCGCTACTGGCTCGGCTTTGATCTCGGCGGCTCGAAGATGCTCGCCGTCCTCTATGACGATTCGTTCAAGGTCATTGCCCGGTGTCGCAAACGGACGAAGGCGCAGGAGGGTGCCGAAGCCGGCCTCCGGCGAATGATCGAGCTGATCGGCGAGACATTGGCCGCCGGCGGCATCGAGCCTCGCGCCTTGAGCGGCATCGGCGTCGGTTGCGCCGGTCCCCTCGACCTCGAACGCGGCATCGTCCTCGAAATGCCCAACCTCGGCTGGCACAAGGCGCCGCTGAAAGCGCGGCTGGAGGCAGCGTTCGGCTGTCCTGCCATCCTCGTCAACGACGTCGATGCGGGCGTCTACGGCGAGTTCACCTTCGGCGCGGCGGCCGGCCGGCGGAGCGTCGTCGGCATCTTCGTTGGCACCGGCATCGGTGGTGGTGCCGTCTATCAGGGAGAGATCCTGCGCGGCCGCACCGGCTCGTGCATGGAAATCGGCCACCTGCCCATCGCCCGCAACGGTCCGCTGTGCGGCTGCGGCCGCCAGGGCTGTCTCGAGGCGATCGCCGGCCGACTGGCCATCTCGGCGGCGGCGGCGACAGCGGCATCTCGTGGTGAGGCGCCGGCGCTTCTCCGCCTGGCCGGTACCGACCTTTCGCAGATTCGCAGCGCCGCTCTCAAGGAGTCGATCGCCGCCGGCGACCGCGTCGTCGAGCGGATCGTCCGCCAGGCGGCGGCGACCATAGGCTGGGCGGCGGCGGGGGTGGTCAATCTGCTACGTCCCGACGCGATCATTCTGGGCGGCGGCCTGGTCGAGGACCTGCCGAAGCTCTTCGTCGCCGAGTTTGACGAGGCGCTGCGGCGGCAGGTGATGCCCTCGTTTGCGGCGTCTCTCGACGTCGTTACCGCCGCGCTTGCCGGCGACGCGACGGTCAAGGGGGCGGCGGCATGGGCCCGGCAGCAGGTGGCGAAGCCGGTCCCAGCCTCCGGCTGAGGGAGAGGATGGGGAGCGGGGACGGGACCCGGCTCAGAGCTGCGTCGGATTGGGGGCATCACCGTAGACGGCGAGTGGATCGAAGGTTTTCTCCGTCTCGACGAAAACGAGGGACAGGTGGCCGTCGCCGAGCGGCGCGCCCGTCGGCACCCGGCGATAGAAGCACGACCGATAGCCCACGTGGCAGCTGGCATCGCCGGCGACGCGCACCCGCAACCAGACCGCGTCCTGATCGTCATCGATGCGCATCTCGACCACCTGCTGCACGAAGCCGGATGTGGCACCCTTGTGCCAGAGCACCTGCCGGCTGCGGCTCCAGTAATGGGCCTCCCCGGTTTCGATGGTGCGGGCGAGGGCATCGGCGTTCATGTAGCCGAGCATCAGCACTTCGCCGGTTGTGGCATCGCTGGTGACCACCGGCATTAATCCCGAGGCATCGAAGCGGGGGGCGAGCTGGTCGCCTTCCTCCACCTGGGCGATGCTCTCTCTCGGGGCGAACGACGGCCCTCCCCCGGCGCATGTGTTCTCGTCGGACATGGCGCATAATCCTCAGTTGCAGGGCGATCCAACGCGGACGAACAGCGACTTTTCGCTTTCGACGGCGGCCGCTGTCGCGTATATAAGCGCGCTCCGGCGGCGGCTTCCAGGCCGATCGTCGTTCGAGTCACGAAAGGACGAGAGCGAATGGCCGTTCCAAAAAAGAAAACATCGCGCGCCAAGAAGGGAATGCGCCGCTCGCACCACGCCTTAAAGGCGCCGACTTACGTCGAGGACAAGACCTCGGGTGAGCTGCGCCGGCCGCACCATGTGGATCTGACCACCGGCATGTACCGGGGCCGGCAGATTCTGGAGCCCAAATAGAGGACGCCGGTCGAGGCTCAGTCGGAACAGGGTGCCGCACGACCCGAGCGGCCGTCCCAAGTAGCCATCACCAGAATCGCCAACCCGGGGGGCCACCCGGGCGTGAGCCGGGGGCTCACGGGTGGGCTAGCTTGTCCGCCTTCTCGTTCAGAACCTTGATCAATTGATCGACGCCGCCGTCGCGAAGGATGCTGGCGTAATCGGAGCGGCGCACCGCCAACTCGCTGATCGACCGGTCAAGCAGGACATCGACGATCCGCCACTCGCCATCCCGCTGGCTGAGAACGTAGGTCACCGCCACCGTCGGCGTCTCGCCCGGCTGCAGCGGGGTTGCCTCGCCTCGGTGAATGAGCGTGTCGACGAGGACGGTGTCGCGCGGACCCTGCCGGTCGCCGGTAATCTCGAACTTTTCACCGGAATAGCCGCCGCCGAAGCGATCAGCGTAAATCATCGTGCTGAGGCGGGCAAAAGCCTTGGTGAGTTGGTCGCGCTGGGTGTCGTCGGCGGTCGCCCAGGACGCGCCGGTGGCGACCTCGATCATCCGCCGGAAGTCGTAGATGCGTCCCAGCTCCGGCGCCAGCAGGTCGTAGCGCGCCTGGATCGGACCCTTCCCCGACTGCAGCGTTTTCAGGAGCACGGCGTGCAACGAGTCGATCACGTCGCGAGGTGAGCCGGCTGCCCAGGTGGCGGGTGCGGTGGCCGCGGCGGCGAGGAAAGCGAGGCCAAACAAGGCGATGCGGAGAAGGCGCATGGACGGGACAACGTTCTGTGATTATTGGAGATCGGTGGGTTGAAAACCTAAAAGTTCCTCCCGCTGTTGGCAACCCCGGCGAAGCAAAGCGGGGCGTCAAATGGCCTCACGCCGCGATCACGGGACCGTGTGGTTGAATTTTTTTGGAAAAATGCTAATCTGCATTTTGTCAAGGCGGATGAACTTCCGGGGGCCGATGGTGGACCCGGTGTTCGAGACCGCGATGGTGTAACGGCATATTGCTTCAAGCGGAGGATACTGCCGATGTATGAAATGTCGATCGTTTCACAAGCCCTGACACATCGCCACCGAGCGTAAGCCGCTTCGGGCGTGTTCACTTGCCCGCACGGGATGTGCTCTCCCGCGCGAGGCTTTGGTGTGTCTTCGTGATCGACTGGGACTGACTCTATGACTGATATGGCAATACGTGGATTTGACGGCGAACAGAGCCTGACGCGATACTTCCGGGAAATCTGGAAGTTTCCCCTGCTCACGCCGGAAGAAGAATACATGCTGGCCGAGCGCTGGCGCGAGCACGGCGATGTTGAGGCTGCCCATCGGCTGGTCACTAGCCATCTGCGCCTCGTCGCCAAGATCGCCGCCGGTTATCGCGGTTATGGGCTGCCAATGGCGGACATGATCGCCGAGGGCAATATCGGCCTGATGAAGGCGGTGAAGAAATTCGAGCCGGAGCGTGGATTCCGGTTGGCGACCTACGCCATGTGGTGGATCCGCGCCTCGATCACCGAGTACATCTTGCGCTCGTGGTCGATGGTGAAGATGGGTACGCTCGCCGCGCAGAAGAAGCTGTTCTTCAGCCTCGGCCGCATGAAGCGCAAGCTCAGCCTCACCGGAGACGGCGGCCTGGACGGCGAAGGGGTGGACAAGATCGCCACCTCCCTCGGCGTGACGGCTCAGGACGTGATCGACATGGACAGCCGGCTGTCCCAGCCGGACCTGTCGCTGAACGCGCCCCGCAGTCGCGACGAGGCCGACGGCGGCGAATTCATGGATAGCCTGGTGGACGATTCGCCGGGGCCGGAAGCGCTGACCGCCGAGGGCGAGGAAAGCGACTTTCGCCGGGATCTGCTGGGCAAGGCGATCGCGACGTTGCCGGAACGGGAGCGGCACATTCTGACCGAGCGGCAGCTCAAGGATGAGCCGATGACCCTGGAACAGCTGGGTGCCGTCTACGGCATCAGTCGGGAGCGGGTGCGTCAGATCGAGGTGCGGGCGATGCAGCGGTTGAAGAAAACCGTTCTCAGCCTCGCCGCCGAGGCCAACCACCCGGTTCCAGTGGCAGCATAGTGGGGCAGGGAGACCTGTGCGCCCGAATTATGGGTTGCCACATACGGCAACACGATAACAGCATCACCCCGACGCGGCAGGCGCCGTTTGGGGGTGCGCGCCTCTCCTGACCAGGATGCCGCCCGGGAGGAATGCCCGGGCGGCATCTGTCTTTGCGCCACCACCTCTTGCGGGCGGACCGACGCGTGTCACCTACTGGAGGTGGAACAAACCGTCGGCAAAGCGGAACTCGGCCGGCTTGATCAACGCCTGCGCCGCGACCTTGACCGAGTGCAGCTTGCCGTCGAGGTTCTTTTGCCAATATCCGAGGAATCGGCGGAGCACCGGGAAGTGCGGCGCCTGATCCAGATCCTGCCAAATATAGTTTTGCAGGAGATTGGGGTAATCTGGCAGAAAGTAGGTAATTTCGGCGGTCGTTAATCGGTAGGCGATCAATCGCATTCGATCGTCCATGGTCATGGTCTCCTCGGTCAGGCTCCTCACTGCCACGCTATGGTGCCGTCTGGCGGCCCATAGCGGCCACTTGCTCCGGTTCCCGGCCGTCCTCGCTTGGCCGACCCCTTATGAAAAGACACTCTCCGGTTGCAGATGATCCTCATCTAGGGTTGAAATTTTAATGCAAGCAGGAGGCCAGGGCCGTCTGATCACCACTTCACGCAGGGCAAAGGACGAGGAATGATCGTCACCTTCACGGATTTCGGGTGGTGCGGTCCCTATTTGGGTCAAATTCACGCCGCGCTGATCAGGGAGGCGCCGCGGGTTCCGATCGTCGATCTGCTCGTCGACGCGCCGGCCCACGATCCGCGGGCGGCGGCCTACCTGCTCGCCGCATTCGGGGCGAATTTCCCGACCGGAACCATTTTCCTCGCTGTCGTCGATCCCGGGGTGGGCTCGGATCGCGCGGGCATCGCCATCGAGATCGACGGCCGCTGGTATGTCGGGCCGGATAACGGGCTGTTCGAACAGGTTTGCCGGCGAGCGACGTCCCTGCCCGTCTGGATTCGCCTCTGCCACCGGCAGCCGCTGCCCTCGGCCACATTCCACGGGCGCGACCTGTTCGCACCGGTGGCGGCGCGACTGGCGAAGGGGCGTCCGGCACCAGGGGAGATCGTCGCGTCGGGCCTGCGCTTTCCCGACTGGCCCGATGACTGGCCGGCGATCGTTTACATCGACAGCTTCGGCAACGCGATGACGGCCGCCCGCGCCGCCGCGCTGCCGTCGGCGGCGACGGTTGAGGTGGCCGGCCACCAACTGCCGCGCTATCGCACGTTTTCCGATGCCGAGAGTGGGACCGCCTTTTGGTACGAAAACTCCTCGGGCTTGGTGGAAATCGCCGTCAACGGAGGTCGCGCCGCCGACGTTCTCGGCTTGACGCTGGGGCAGGAAATCGTGATCACAAGTGTGTGAGGTATCAATGTGTGACGGGTTGAACCGACCTACAGTGGGAACGATAAGCGACAGGCGGGGACGAGGATAGCAGGCAGTTGACGGCGCCAAAGGGAAGGGCGTCGTCACCAAAACGGGTCCGATCGATGTTCGCAATCAAGTTCTGGGGGGTCCGCGGCAGCATCGCGTGTCCATCACCGCAGCACGTTCGCTACGGCGGGAACACCAGTTGCGTCGAAGTCATCCTCGGCGACCGGCGGTTCATTCTCGACGCGGGCACGGGTATCCGACCGCTGGGCAAGGAAATGCTGCAGGCGGATGTGCGCGACATCTACCTGCTGCTCAGCCACACCCACTGGGATCACATCAACGGGCTGCCGTTCTTTCGCCCCGCCTACGATCGAAACCGGCGCATGCACATCTATGCCGGACACCTGAAAGGGCAGGGCGGCGTCGAGAAGGTGCTGTCGCAGCAGATGCACGAGCCGGTGTTCCCGGTCCCTCTCGACGCCATGCAGGCGATCGTCGAGTGCGAGGACTTCGATGCCGGTGATGCGTTCAGCCTCGCAGCCAATGTCACGGTGCGGACGATGCCCCTCAACCACCCGAACGGCGCGACCGGCTATCGGATCGAGTACGGCGGTCGGTCGGCCTGCTATGTCACCGACACCGAGCACGTTCCCGAATCGCCGGACGAAAATGTCCTGAAGCTGATCGAGGGGGCCGATCTCGTGATCTACGATTGCTCCTACACCGAGGAGGAACTGCCCAAGCGTCGCGGTTGGGGCCATTCCACCTGGAACGAGGGGGTCCGCGTCTGTCGTCTCGCCGGCGCTCGACGGCTTGCCATCTTCCATCACGATCCCGATCACGAAGATGACTTCATGGATGTTATCGAGGCGCAGGCGAAAGCGACCTGGGACGGAACCTTCGTCGCCCGCGAAGGGATGGTCATCGACTTCGATACGTTCTAGAACGCGGTTTGGACCAACGACGGCGGCGCCCCCAGCCTGTCGGCCGTCTCCGATAAATTGTGCCGGCCTAGCCACGCTTGGCGATATGTGGTACAGCTCCCGGCGGATCTCCCCGCTCCGTTGAGCTTGTACGGCGAGTAGCTTCCGATGAAAGAGCCCATTGTCGTGGCCAGCGACCACGCCGGCATCGAGCTAAAGCAGTTTCTGAAAGGTGTGCTGCAAGCCCTTCAATATCCGGTGGTCGATCTCGGTGCTCACGATTCCAGCCCGGTCGACTACCCGGAGGTGGGCTACGGGGTGGCTGCCTCGTTGCGCGACGGGCAGGCCAAATGCGCCGTTCTCATCTGCGGCTCCGGCATTGGCGTGTCCATAGCGGCGAACCGGTTCCCGGAGATCCGCGCGGCGTTGGTGCACGAGCCGCTGAGCGCACGGCTGGCGCGGGAGCATAACGATGCCAATGTCATCTGCTTCGGTGGACGGATGATCGGCCCGGAGCTGGCGCGCGAGTGCCTGCGGGTCTTTCTCGAAACGGAGTTTCAGGGCGGGCGGCATGCGCCAAGGGTGGAAAAGTTGTCGAACCCCCGCGCGCGCCCTCGTCGGCCTCAAGGAGTAAACATCGAATGACGACTGCCCTTCGGCGATCGGACCCGCGGCAGGCCGCCGCCGCCGACGCCTCCTCCCTGGCCGTTGCCGATCCGGAACTGGCGGCGGCGATCGATCGGGAACTGCGGCGCCAGCAGGAGCAGGTGGAACTGATCGCGTCGGAGAACATCGTTTCGACGGCGGTCCTGGAAGCTCAGGGCTCCATCCTGACCAACAAGTACGCCGAGGGCTATCCCGGCAAGCGCTATTACGGCGGCTGCGAATATGTGGACGTCGCCGAAGCGCTGGCCATCGAGCGGGCGAAGCGCCTGTTCGACTGCGCCTTCGCCAACGTCCAGCCCCATTCGGGCGCCCAGGCCAACGGCGCCGTCTTCCTCGCCTTGTTGAAGCCGGGCGATACCTTTCTCGGCATGTCGCTGGCGGCGGGCGGCCATCTGACCCACGGCGCGGCGCCGGCCATGTCCGGCAAGTGGTTCAATGCCGTTCACTACGGGGTGCGCGAGGACGATCAGCGCATCGACTTCGACGAGGTCGAGCGGCTGGCGTTGCTGCACCGGCCGAAGCTGATCATCGCCGGCGGGTCCGCCTACCCGCGGATCATCGACTTCCGCCGCTTCCGCGAGATCGCGGACAAGGTCGATGCCTATCTCATGGTGGACATGGCCCACTTCGCCGGCCTCGTCGCCGCCGGTGTGCATCCCAGCCCGCTGCCGCACGCGCACGTGGTGACCACCACCACCCATAAGACCCTGCGCGGACCCCGCGGCGGGATGATCCTCGCCAACGACGAGGAGTTGGGCAAGCGGCTGAACTCGGCCGTCTTCCCCGGCCTCCAGGGGGGACCGCTGATGCACGTGATCGCGGCGAAGGCGGTCGCCTTCGGCGAGGCGCTGCGTCCGGACTTCCGCACCTATGCGCAGGCGGTGGTCGACAATGCCGGGGTTCTCGCCGAAACCCTCGTCGGGCGCGGCTTCGCCATCGTTTCCGGTGGCACCGACACCCATCTGATGCTGGTCGATCTGCGCTCGAAAGGTCTGACCGGCAAGGCGGCCGAGGTCAGTCTCGGTCGCGCCCATCTCACCTGCAACAAGAATGGTATCCCGTTCGATCCCGCAAAGCCGGCGGTGACCTCGGGCATCCGGCTGGGCTCACCGGCTGGCACCTCGCGCGGGTTCGGCGTGGCCGAGTTCCGCCAGGTCGGCGAGTTGATCGCCGACGTGCTCGACGCACTTGCCGTTCACGGCGACGAGAATGGGGCCGCCGAAGCCGCCGCCCGCGAGCGGGTGCTGGCGCTGTGTCGGCGTTTTCCCATCTATGGGGCGGCCTAGCCGGGTCGGTCGCCGCGAGAAGAGGCGAGGAAGAGAGTGTCGGGAGACGGCAGGGGAGGGAGGGAATGCGCTGTCCGTTCTGTGGTCACGATGATACGCAAGTCAAGGATTCGCGGCCGACCGACGATCACGCGGCGATCCGTCGCCGCCGCTATTGCCCCGCTTGCGGCGCCCGCTGGACGACCTTCGAGCGCGTGCACCTGCGCGAACTGACGGTCGTCAAAAAGGACGGCGAGCGAATGCCGTTCGACCGGGAAAAGCTGTTGCGCTCGTTGCGCATTGCGCTCCGCAAGCGTCCGGTGGACGACGAGCGGACCGAGCGGGTCGTCAACAGCATTCAGCGCCGCCTGGAAACCCTCGGCGAATCCGAAATTCCATCGAAGGTCATCGGCGAGATGGCGATGGAGCAGCTCGCCCAGCTCGATCAGGTCGCCTACGTGCGCTTCGCCTCCGTCTACAGGAATTTTCGCGAGGCCAAGGACTTCGAGGACTTCGTGGAAGGCCTCAGCGACCGGTGAGGCGAGAGGACGTCGACGCATCCGATGCCGGCTACATGCGGATGGCGCTGGCGCTGGCGGCGCGTGGCGCCGGCCGGACGTGGCCGAACCCCACCGTCGGCTGCGTCATCGTCGCCGGTGGGCAGGTGGTCGGGCGCGGCTGGACCCAGCCGGGCGGCCGTCCCCATGGGGAAACCGAGGCCTTGCGCCGGGCGGGAGCAGCCGCGCGCGGCGCTTGCGTCTATGTCAGCCTGGAGCCGTGCATCCATCACGGCGGCACGCCGCCTTGCGTCGACGCGCTGTTGGCGGCCGGGATCGGCCGGGCGGTGGTGGCGCTGGAAGACCCCGATCCGCGGGTCGCCGGTCGGGGCATCAAGGCCCTGCGGGCGGCGGGCGTGCCGGTCTCGGTCGGCACCCTCGCCGACGAGGCGGGCGCCCTCAACCAGGGGTTCATCCTTCGCATCACCCGCGGCCGGCCGCTGTTCACCTTGAAGCTGGCGACCAGTCTCGACGGCCGGATCGCGTCCGCCTCGGGGGAAAGCCGCTGGATCACCGGCGAGACGGCGCGCGCCTATGCCCACCGGCTGCGCGCCCAGCACGATGCCGTGCTCGTCGGCATCGACACCGCCGTCGCCGACGATCCGGATCTGGGCTGCCGCCTGCCGGGATTTGAGGCCTGGTCACCGGTTCGGCTGGTCGCCGACACCTCGGCCAGGCTGCCACCTGAAAGGGCCCTGGTACGCACGGCACGCCAGCGCCCCACCTGGTTGCTCACCGCAAGCCCGCGTTCTCCTGCTGCGGAGGCGCTGCGACAGGCGGGGGTGCGCGTGTTGCCGGTGGACAGGGGGGCGGATGGCCATTTAAATCCCGAAGGGATGGCGGCGGCGCTGGCGGAGCAGGGGCTCACCCGGGTGCTGGCCGAAGGCGGCGGAAGGCTGGCGCGGTCGTTGCTCGCGGCCGGCCTGATTGATCGTCTGGTCTGGTTCCATGCGCCGATGATCATCGGCGGCGGCGGACTGGCGGCGGTCGGCACGAGCGAGGCGGCCGGGCTTGCCGCCGCGTTCCGGTTCGTCCGCCGGGAGATACGGCCGGTCGGCGACGACGTGATGGAAATCTACCAACGAGCGGGCTAGCCGAGCGGGCGAAGCGGACGTACAAACCCCCATGTTTACCGGCATCATCACCGACGTGGGTGAGGTCGTCGCCGTCGATCGGGACGGCGATACCCGCTTCCGCCTGCGCACCCGCTACCCCACGGGGGACATTCCCATCGGCGCCTCGATCGCCTGTTCGGGCGTCTGCCTGACGGTCGTTGCGACCGGCGGCGACTGGTTCGAGATCACCGCCTCGGCGGAGACGCTGGCGAAGACGACGATGGCGGTTTGGATGCCCGGGACCCGGATCAACCTGGAACGGGCGCTGCGGATGGGCGACGAACTGGGAGGCCACTTGGTCTCCGGTCATGTGGACGGCACCGGCGCGGTCGTGTCCATCGCCACCGACGGCGCGTCGCGGCGGTTCGTCTTTCGCGCCGCGGACGATCTGGCCCGCTTCCTCGCCGCCAAGGGTTCCATCGCCGTCGACGGCATCTCGCTGACCGTCAATGAGGTCGACGGATCGGACTTCGCGGTCAACATCATCCCCCACACCCTGGTGGCGACCACCCTGGGCGACGCCGCGCCCGGGACTCGAGTCAACCTGGAGGTGGACATGCTGGCGCGCTACGTCGCCCGCATCCTCGTCGGGGACGGGACGCAGCCGGGCGACGGCGCCACCGCTGCACGCAAGGCGGGCGAGCCATGAGCGGCGTCGGGGCTCCGGGAGCCGGCGCCGAGGCCACCGCCAAGGCCGGCGTCGAGAGCGGCGCATCGCCCCTCTCCTCCATCGAGGAGATCATCGAGGACGCGCGCAACGGCCGCATGTTCATCCTCATCGATGACGAGAGCCGGGAGAACGAGGGCGATCTGGTAATCCCGGCGCAGATGGCGACGCCGGACGCGATCAATTTCATGGCGCGGTACGGCCGCGGGCTGATCTGCCTGGCGCTAACCCGGCAACGGGTGGCGCAGATCAAGCTGCCGTTGATGCCGCGTCGCAACACGTCGCGTCACGAAACCGCCTTCACCGTCTCCATCGAGGCCCGCGAGGGGGTAACCACCGGCATTTCGGCGTCGGATCGGGCGCGGACGGTCTCCGTTGCCATCGATGCGGCGAAGGGGGCGGAGGACTTGGTTTCCCCCGGCCATATCTTCCCGCTGGAGGCCAGGGACGGCGGCGTTCTGGTCCGCGCCGGCCATACGGAAGCCGCGGTCGATATCGCGCGCCTCGCCGGCCTCAATCCGTCCGGGGTCATCTGCGAGATCATGAACGACGACGGAACGATGGCGAGGACGCCCGAACTCCTCGCCTTCGCTCGCCGCCACGGTCTGAAGACGGCGACCATCGCCGACCTGATCGCCTATCGGCTGCGCCACGACCGGATCGTCGAGCGTCTTCTCGAAGATCGCTTCGACAGCCTCTACGGCGGCGAGTTCCGCATCTTCGTCTACCGGAACCGGGTCGCCTACGCCGAGCATCTCGCCCTGGTCAAGGGGGAGATCCACGGCGACGGGCCGATCCTCGTCCGCATGCACGCCCTCAATGTTCTCGATGACGTTCTCGGCGACCAGCGGATCGACAAGGCCTCCGAACTTCACGACGCGATGCGGCTGATCGGCCGCGAAGGCCGCGGTGTCATCGTCCTCATTCGCGAGCCGCACGCGACGAGCGTCTCCGACCAGGTGCGATCGCGGCTTGCCAATGCGGAAGAAAACGTCCCTTATCTTCGTGACTATGGCGTCGGCGCGCAGATCCTCGTCGATCTCGGCGTGCGCGAGATGATCCTTTTGTCGAACACCCAACGGACGATCATCGGCCTGCAGGGCTATGCGCTTTCGATCGTCGGCCAGCGGCCCATCACGCCCTGCACAGAGGCCTAGAACCCATGCAGACTCCCCGCGTCCTCATTCTGGAGGCCCGTTTCTACGAGGACCTTGCCGAGGCGATGATCCGAGGGGCGACCGCCGAGCTGGATGCCCGGCAGGTGGCGTGGAGCCGGCAGTGGGTGCCGGGCGCCTTCGAGCTGCCGGCAGCGCTGGCGTTTGCCCTGAAGGCGATGGCGCGAGGAGAGGGCGACGCCGGCTACGACGGTTTTATCGCCCTGGGCTGCGTCATCGAGGGCGAAACCGACCACTACGAGCACATCTGTCGGGAGGCCAGTCGCGGGCTCATGAACCTGGCGGTCGCCCACGCGATTCCGTTCGGCTTCGGCCTGTTGACCTGCCGCACCTACGCCCAGGCCGAGGAACGTGTCCGCATCGACGGCAAGAACAAGGGTGGCGATGCGGCTCGCGCCTGCCTGCGGATGATCGAACTCAAGCGGACCTTGCTCCACGGGCAGGGGGCGTCGTCGCCATCGGCCGCGCCACCGTTGGAATGAGCCCCGGCGAAGAGGCGGGCGCCAAGCAGCCGCGCCGGGCCGCCCGCCTGGCAGCGGTGCAAGCGGTATACGAGATCGCCGTCTCCGATGCCGATGCCGACGCGATCCTGGATAATTTCCTCCATCAGCGCTGGCCGCGTTCGGGCGCCCACGAAAGCCTGCCGCCCCCCGACATCCGGATGTTGACGGCGATGCTGAAGGGCGTCGTCGCGGCGACGCCCGATCTCGACCGGGAGATCGATGCCATCCTCGCCAACCGCCGCGGGGCCGAGCGGATCGAGTTGCTGCTGCGCGCGATCCTGCGCGTCGGCGCCTTCGAACTGATGACCATGGAGGCGGTGCCGACGAAGGTGATTCTCAACGAGTACATCAACCTCGCCCACGCCTTCTTCACCGGCGGCGAGCCGGCACTGGTCAACGCCGTCCTCGATCGGCTGGCGTCGCGGTACCGCGGCCCCCTGACGGCCCTCTCCTGAGCGGGGCGCCGGAGGTGGCGCTCGACGAGTTTTCGCTGATTCGCCGCCATTTCGCGCCGCTCGCCACCTCGCCAATGGCGCTAGGGCTTGGCGACGACGCCGCCATCCTCGCCGGCGACCCGGCCTCCGAGCTGGTGGTCACCACTGACACCCTCGCCGCCGGCGTTCACTTTCTGGCGGACGATCCGCCGGAGACGATCGGCCACAAGCTGCTCGCCGTCAATCTGTCCGATCTGGCGGCGATGGGGGCGCAGCCGCTGGCCTACCTGCTGTCGGTCGCGCTGCCGCGGGACTGGTCGCCGGCCGTCGTCGACGACTGGATCGCCGCCTTCGTGCAAGGTCTCGGCGCTTTACAGGGCGAGGCCGGCATCTGCTTGATCGGCGGCGACACGGTGGCGAGCCCCCACGACCTGGTGCTGGGGCTCACCGCCATCGGCCGGGTGCCGGCGGGACGAGCTCTCCGCCGATCGGGTGCGCGGCCCGGCGACCTCGTCTGGGTGTCGGGAACCATCGGCGACGGCACACTCGGCCTCGCCGTCCTCCGCGGCGTCCTTGCCGATTTGCCACCGGTCTTGGCGCGGTCGCTGGTGGAGCGCTACCGGCGGCCGACACCGCGACTCGCCCTCGGCGGGCGGCTCGTCGGTCTGGCGTTGGCAGCGGCCGACGTTTCCGACGGCCTGATCGCCGATCTTGGTCACATCTGCGAGGCGTCGGGGGTGAGCGCTGAGTTGGACCTGGATCGTCTGCCCCTGTCGCCGGCTGCGGCCGCCGTCATCGAGGGGGAGCGGTCGCGCCTCGTCGATCTCGCCACCGGCGGCGATGACTACGAACTGGTGTTCACGGCGCCGCCCACCGCGGCCGACGCAATCGCTGCTGCCGCCGCCGCCGCCTCGGTTGCCGTCACCGCGGTCGGCCGAATCACTGAACCGGCGGAAAACTCGTCGACGGTGATAAAAAAATCGCCCGTAAAAGTTGTTGCCAACGGTCGGATTATTTCGGTCCCACGTGGGGGCTATGCGCATTTCGGCGCCTGAAAAGGCACCACCCAGCGAGAAAATGGGCGAACGCCTACTTTCCGACCATATAGCGTCCTTTTTTTGAGCAGACTGGCTGCCACGGCCGTTTTCCCGCCCGTGAGGGTTGCGAATTCGCAATGCTGCGATGCAGCAGGGAGCTGTTGCGCGCGCCAGCAGCATCTGGCATGTTCGCTTAGCCTTTGATCACAATGAGAATCCTGCGCACTCTCCGGACCGGGAAGCGGGCCAATTTCTCGGTCGCGAACGCTGCACTAAGGGGGCGAAAACAATGACATACGAATACTCGGCCGTGTACCCGTTCGTGATCATCTGCGGGTTGATCGCGCTCGCTTACGGTGCCTACGCCAGCAAATCCGTTCTTAGCGCAAGTACCGGCAACGACCGGATGCGCCAAATATCCGCCGCCGTCCAGGAAGGTGCGGCGGCCTACCTCAACCGTCAGTACACGACGATCGCCATCGTCGGCGTCGTCGTCGCCATCATCCTTTTCGTGATCCTCGGATGGGAGGTGGCGGTCGGATACGCCATCGGCGCCATCTTGTCCGGCGTTACCGGCTACATCGGGATGAACGTCTCGGTGCGCGCCAACGTCCGGGTGGCCGACGCGTCGCGAAAGGGGCTGGGCGAGGGGCTCTCCGTCGCCTTCAAGGCCGGTGCCGTGACCGGCATGCTGGTGGCGGGGCTGGCGCTGCTTGCCGTGGCCATCTACTTCGGTTTCCTGGCCTACGTTCTCAACGCACAGGGCCGCGCGCTCGTCGACCCGCTGGTTGCCCTCGGCTTCGGCGCCTCCTTGATTTCGATCTTCGCCAGGCTGGGTGGAGGCATCTTCACCAAGGGTGCCGATGTGGGCGCCGACCTGGTCGGCAAGGTGGAAGCCGGCATCCCCGAGGATGATCCGCGCAATCCGGCCGTGATCGCCGACAACGTTGGCGACAACGTCGGTGATTGCGCCGGCATGGCGGCCGACCTGTTCGAGACCTACGTGGTGACCATCGTCGCGACGATGGTGCTGGGATCGATTTTCTTCGCCGGCTTGCCGGTCCTGTCGCATGTGCTGATGTATCCGCTGGCCATCGGCGGCGTCTGCATCATCACCTCGGTGATCGCGACGTTCTGCGTTCGCCTCGGTGCCAGCAACTCGATCATGGGCGCCCTCTACAAGGGGTTCATCGCTTCTGCGGTGCTATCGGCGATCGTCCTGTTGCCGATCACCGCCTGGGTGATCGGTCTGAATACCCAGTTCGTCGTCGGGGCGCACACCTTCACCGGCTGGTCGCTGTTCTGGTGCGGCATCATCGGCTTGGCAGTCACCGGGCTGCTCATCTGGATCACCGAGTACTACACGGGGACCAACTTCCGTCCGGTGAAGATCATCGCCGAGGCCTCGCAGACCGGCCACGCCACCAACATCATCCAGGGCCTCGCCATCTCCATGGAGGCGACGGCGGTCCCGGCGGTGATCATCTGCGTCGCCATCATTCTCACCTACATGCTGGCGGGCCTGTTCGGCACCGCCATCGCCGTCACCGCGATGCTGGCCCTGGCCGGCATGGTCGTGGCCCTCGATGCCTACGGTCCGGTCACCGACAACGCCGGCGGCATTGCCGCGATGGCCGACATGGACGAAAGCGTCCGCAAGACCACGGATGCCCTCGACGCCGTCGGCAACACGACGAAGGCGGTCACCAAGGGCTACGCCATCGGCTCCGCCGGACTGGGTGCCCTGGTACTGTTTGCCGCTTATACCCAGGACCTCGCTTTCTTCAGCGAGCACACGGACCGCTATCCCTACTTCGCCGGGATCGAGGTCGACTTCTCCCTTGCCAACCCGTACGTGGTCGTCGGCCTGTTCATCGGCGGACTGCTGCCGTACCTGTTCGGCGCCATGGGGATGACCGCCGTCGGCCGGGCTGCCGCTTCGGTCGTCGTCGAGGTTCGCCGTCAGTTCCGTGATATCAAGGGGATCATGGAAGGCAAGGCGAAGCCGGAATACGGGACCTGCGTCGACATGCTGACCAAGGCAGCGATCAAGGAAATGATCATTCCCTCGCTGTTCCCGGTCTTGGCGCCGGTGGTGCTCTACTTCGTCATCCTCACCATCGCCGGCAAGTCGGCGGCGTTCGCGGCGGTGGGTGCGATGCTGCTCGGCGTCATCGTCACCGGCCTGTTCGTCGCCATCTCGATGACGGCGGGCGGCGGTGCCTGGGACAATGCCAAGAAGTTCATCGAGGACGGCAATCACGGCGGTAAAGGCTCCGACGCCCACAAGGCGGCGGTGACTGGCGACACCGTCGGCGATCCCTACAAGGACACCGCCGGTCCGGCCGTTAACCCGATGATCAAGATCACCAACATCGTCGCCTTGCTGCTGCTGGGCATGCTCGCTCACTAGGCAGCTCTCTTCCCATGACAGCCCCCGCTACCGAGAGGTGCGGGGGCTGTTTGTTTATGGGATGTCGGCGAGAAGGCGTCCTCGTAATCGAGGTCCTCGCTGCCGATACCGCTCGCCTCCGGCGACGTTTGGTGGCGTGATCCACCATCTCACCTACATTGGAAAAAATCGGCCCTGGGGAACCGGAGGCCCGAAGTTGCCTGTTAAAGGGCTAGAGACGACCCATCACCCCGGGCGCGTGACGGGAGACTGGGGGTTGGGGGTTGCTGGACGGGATGAAACATGCCGTTAGGACAGATCAAGACAAAGGTTGACGCCGTGGACGACGCGGGCGGGCTGTGGCATTCCCCGTCGGGTTTGACGGGCAGGGGCGGCCCGGTCGATGCTGGGGATAGGCTGCAGTTGGCGGTGGACGCGAAGGTCACCGCCCGCTTCGGCGACGCGGCGGCCTGGAACGTCGGTCTCAAAGGTGACGCGATCCAGCGTCATCTCCGGACGACCTATTTCGACACCGGCGACGGCCGGCTGGCGCGCCGGGGACTGTCCTTGAGCGTTCGTGCCGACGGCCGGCATTACGTGCAAAGGCTGACCTTCGAGGGGAAAACCGAAGACGGCGCTCCCGCGCAGCACAGCTGGCAAAGTGAAATCGATGGACCAAAGCCGCAGCTGGAGGCGATCACCGATCCCAACCTCCGCGAGCGCTTCGGCTTTCTGCCGCCCGGAACCTTGAAAGCGCTGTTCGTGCTGGACTTCGATCGGGATGAACGGATCGTCGAAGTCGTCGAGGGGGGCTCCGCCAGCATGATCGCCGTCGCCCTCGACCGCGGCGAGATCGCTGCCGGCGAGGCGGTGCTGCCGCTGCGGGAGGTGGAACTGCAGCGGGTCCAGGGATCGCCCCTGGCACTCTACCGGCTCGCGCTGTCTCTGCTCGATCAGGCCCTCCTCGATCAGGCGGAGATGGCGTTTGAGCCTCGCAGCCGGGCCGCGCGCGGCTTCACGCTGGCCAGCGGTTCGCCGCCGCCGGCCACCAAGTCGTTTTCTATCGCGCTGGAACCGGAGATGTCGGTCGAAGACGGCATGGTTTGCATTCTCTCCGGGTGTCTCGCTCACTTCCTCGCCAATCAGGCCGCCGCCGCCGATGGCCGCGATCCGGAGGGCGTGCACCAGTTCCGGGTGGCGCTGCGGCGCCTGCGCTCGGCGCTGACCACCTTCGCGCCGGTGCTGCCCCCGTCTCAGCTCGCCCGCATGCAAGAGGAGGCGCGCTGGGCCATCCGCTCCTTCAACGCGGCGCGCGACTGGGACGTCTTCCTCGACGAATTGCTGCCGCCGGTGGTGGGCAAGGGGAGTGCCGAGCGGTTTGCCGGCCTGGAGGCGGGGGCCAGGGCGGCACGCGCTGCCGCCTACGACGCGGCGCGGACGATGCTGCGATCGTCTCGATACACACGTCTCGTCCTCGATCTTGGCCTGTGGCTGAACGAGCGCGGTTGGCGGCGGGAGTCGTCCGGCGAGGCGAGCGAGCGGCTGGCCGAGCCCATTGCCGGCTACGCGGGGGTGCTGCTCGCCAAGCGGCACAAGACCGCGCTCAAGCGGGGCAAGGGATTCGATTCGCAGCCTTCCGAAGCGCGCCACCAGCTGCGGATTGCCTTGAAGAAGTTACGGTATCTGGCAGAGTTCTTTCGCAGCCTCTATTCGGGGCCGCCGATTGAAGCCTATCTTGCTCACCTGAAATCGCTGCAGGATACCCTCGGTCATCTCAACGATGTCGCAACGGCGGAGCGACTGATCGGCGAGGTGATCGCGACCGGCGGCAGTAAGCAGCGCTCGCCTGAGGCGATGATCGGTCTGGCGACGGCCGGTGGGCGCGTGCTCGGCTGGTATGGACACGGGGTCGAGCGGCTGGAGCCCTCGGCCCGACGGGATTGGAGAGACTTCAAGGCGTCCGAGCCCTTTTGGTGAGCGGACGCCCGGGGGGATGGGCAGGCGATGATCACCATTCTCGTCGCCAACATGAAAGGCGGCGCCGGCAAGACGACGATCGCCACCAACTTGGCGGCGGCCTATGCCGACAGCGGCCTGCGGACGGCGCTCGCCGATGCCGATCGTCAGCAGAGCAGCCTGCGCTGGACGCAGACCCGCCCCGCATCGCTGGCTGCGATCACCGGACTGGATTGGACGAAGGACGTCGGCGAGGTCCCGACGGGGACGGCGCGGCTGGTCGTCGATTCGCCGGCGGGTATGCGCACCAAGCACGTCGACGCGCTCGTCCGCCTCGCCGACGTGATTCTGGTGCCAATCATTCCCTCCGTGTTCGACGAAGGCACGACCGTTCGCTTCCTCTCGCAATTGCAGGAGGTCAAGCCGGTCCGCAAGGGTAAGCGACCGTATGCTTTGGTTCGTAATCGGGTGCGGCCTCGCTCGCGGGCGAGCGAGCACCTGGAGCGGTTCATCGCTACCTTGGAATGCGAGGCGGTCGGGCGAATCCCCGACCGGGCGGTCTTTCCCGAGGTCGCCGCCGAAGGGTGCGGCGTCTTCGACATCGCCGGCAAACGCGGCCACGGCTTTCGCGAGGACTGGTTCGAAATTCTCGAGTTCGTCGAGACCCACGCCTGAGACGGAGGCTCTCCGCTCGGGGAAGGCTCTTCGGGGAAACTACATTCCGCCGCCGCCACCACCACCACCGGTGGGATTGCCGGGACTCGATTCCTTGTTGAAGCGGCCGAGGTTGCCCATCATCTGCTGGATGATGGACGGCGACTGACCGAAGGACGGTGTTTCGCGGCTGACCACGTCCACTTCGCGGCTGCGCTCGAGTCCGAATTTTTCGATGGACGAGACCACCCCCTGATTATCGAATCGGACGGTGACCACCTGCCGTTCGATGCTTTCGGGAGCCATAAAGGCGATCGTCTGCTCGCGGTTGGACAGGTAGTACCAGACGTTGTCATCGAACGTGGCGACGCTCGATGGAGTTCCGAGTGCGGTAACCACATCGGCGCGGGTGCTGATCCCCGGTTGCACACGGGCGAATTCGACCGCGTCGATGGGATCGCCGTGGGTCGCGATCTTCCCCTCACAGGCGGCGAGGGCGAGGCCGAGGGCGAGAGGTGCCAACACCGCCGCAAGCCGCCGGTGGCAGGCATTCCCCGCCGCTTCTGCCTTTCCGACCCACGATGCCGGTTGCCATCGGCAGGGCCGCACGCCATTTCTTGCCGAGAGCGGATCGGTGGCAACTTTGCGGTAGCGACGCGAGGACGGCGGGTGTTGGGCAACAGGCATGAGGCGGACCTCGCAGGATTATCCCGAACTGGGCGCGGTTGGCGTTTCAGCCGCCGTCGGCGGGCCGAGATGGCGGCAGCAGCAGCTGCCGGCGAACGCCTTTATGGTACGATCGTCGGCCAGGCGCGCAATCCGCAATTTTACGAGCAATGGGAGGTTCCCGATACCCCCGACGGCCGCTTCGACATGATTACGCTGCATGCCGTCCTCGTTTTCCGTCGGTTGCGGTTGCGACCGGAGGCGGCCGCCGTTGCACAGGCCCTGTTCGATCGCATGTTCGCCGATTTCGATGAGAGCCTGCGCGAAATGGGGGTGGGGGATCTGCGGGTCGGCAAGCAGATCAAGGCGATGGCGAAGGCCCTTTATGGCCGCATCGTCGCCTATGGCGATCCCCTCGATCAGGGCGATCGAGTGGCACTGGGCGACGCGCTGCGACGCAATGTTTATCGCCACGCCAGTCCTGGCGAGGCCGCGGTCGACCGGCTTGCGGGCTATATGAGCGTGCAGGCGGAACACTTGGCGGCAATCGACATCACCGCGTTGATGGCCGGAACCGTTCGCTTCTGCTCCCCGTCGGCGTCGTGATCGCTCACTGAGCGCCGCAAGAGCAATCGGCGACACTCCGGCCGCAAGGCTCTCCGCACCGTCGCAAGGTGCTTGCGGCGCCTTGTCGAATCTGACTAAGTGTGCCGCCGCCGGGAAGCATCCGAGGCTGGCGATCTGCTACCAAAGACGTGCGGACCGGACACCGGCAGCATCGTCAAGCAAACGCACCCATGCTCGGCGACGAAAGCTGTATGATGCCGGGCAACGCAAGACATGGGAAGGTTGGCTGCCCACAGCCGGAGTTGCACCGGCCGGTTGCGGCGCAAGCCGTCTGGGGCTCGTAACGACCCTGGAAACGTCACGGGAATCGTAACGACAAGGAGCACGACGACCCGTTGTCCGAAGCCATCACGATCGCTGTCGACGCGATGGGAGGCGACCGCGCCCCTGAAATCGTGGTCGACGGTCTGCAGCGGTATCGCCCTCCGAACACGGACGTGCGCTTTCTGTTGTTCGGTCGCGAGCAGGAGGTTGGGCCGCTGCTGCAGCGGCACGGTGACCTCGGCTCGCGCGTCGAACTGCGGCATACGGCTGATGTGGTTGCCGGCAACACGCGGCCGTCGGTTGCCCTCCGTTCCGGCCGCAATTCAAGCATGCGGCATGCCATCAACGCCGTCGCCAACGGTGAAGCTCAGGGAGTGGTTTCCGCCGGCAACACCGGCGCCCTGATGGCAATGGCAAAGTTCGTTCTGAAAACGTTACCGGGGGTGGACCGCCCGGCGATCGCCTCGGTGTTCCCGACCATGCGCGGCAGGACGGTCTTTCTCGACCTGGGTGCCAACGTGGATTGCACCGCGGACAACCTGTTCCAGTTCGCGGTGATGGGTGAGGTCTACGCCCGCAAGGTTCTTGGCCTGGCGCGGCCGACCGTCGGCCTGCTCAACATCGGCGCCGAGGACCTGAAGGGCAACGAGGCGGTGAAAAAGACGGCGGCGATGCTGCAGGCAAGCGCGCTGATGATTGACTTCCAAGGCTTCGTCGAGGGCAACGACATCGCCCTGGGGACGGTCGACGTCGTCGTCACCGACGGGTTCACCGGCAACGTTGCGCTGAAGACGGCGGAAGGCACCGCCAAGCTCTACACGCACCTGCTGCGGACGGCGTACACCAGTTCGGTGATGGCACGCCTCGGCGCCCTGCTGTCGCGACCGGCCCTGTCCAGCGTCCGCTCGCGCGTCGATCCGCGCCGGCATAACGGCGCCATGTTCCTCGGTCTCAACGGCGTCTGCGTGAAGAGTCACGGTGGGACCGACGCCCTCGGCTTCGCCAACGCTATCGGCGTTGCCGTTCAGTTGGTGGCAGATGGCGTCAACGAAGGCATCAAGCAGGATTTCTCATGTCTCGGCATCTCTGCCGGGTTGGATACGAAAGTCGCGGCACACTGATGACCACAATCCGCTCACGCATCACCGGAACCGGCGGCTACCTGCCGGAGCGGGTGGTCACCAATGAGGAATTGGCGGCGAAGATCGACTCGTCCGATAGCTGGATCGTCACCCGCACCGGGATTCGCCAGCGCCACATGGCGGCGGAAGGTGAGGTGACCTCCGATCTCGGGTGCCATGCCGGCGCCCGGGCGCTGGCCACGGCCGGCCTCACCGCTGCCGATGTCGATCTCGTTGTCGTCGCCACCAGCACGCCCGACGACACCTTTCCGGCAACCGCGACACAAGTCCAGGCGAAGCTCGGCATCCACCAAGGGGCGGCCTTCGACGTGCAGGCGGTCTGCAGCGGCTTCGTCTACGCGCTGGCCATCGCCGACAATTTCATCAAGGCCGGACAGGTGGCGACGGCGCTGGTTGTCGGCGCCGAGACCTATTCGCGCATCCTCGACTGGGACGACCGCGGCACGTGCGTTCTTTTTGGCGACGGCGCCGGCGCCGTCGTCGTCCAGGCGGTGAACGGGGTGACAGCGGATGCACACGCGCCCCAGATCCTTTCCACCCACCTGCATGCCGACGGCCGCTACCGGGATATCCTCTATGTGGACGGCGGGCCGTCGCAGACGGGGACCGTGGGCCACTTGCGGATGGCGGGCAAGGAAGTCTTCCGCCATGCGGTCTCCAGTCTCGCCAGCGTGGCGGCGGAGGCTCTGGCTGCCAACCGGCTCTCGGTCGCCGACCTGGACTGGGTGATTCCGCACCAGGCGAACATCCGTATCATCGAGGGTCTGGCCAAGCGCCTCGGCATCCCGTCCGCGCGCATCGTCGTCACCGTCGATCGTCACGCCAACACGTCGGCTGCCTCGATTCCGCTCGCTCTCGATGAGGCGGTGCGCGATGGCCGGCTGGTGGCGGGCGATCTGGTGCTCGTGGAGGCGATCGGCGGCGGCCTGACCTGGGGAGCGGCGCTCGTCCGCTGGTAAGCCGGCGCGGTGCGTCCGGGCAGGCAGCGAGCGATACAGGGACCGCCCGACGCGGCGCATGCCATCATACATCCCATTGATATTGACGGACTTCTAGCGCACGAGTAGGGTGTTATCGGTTACTCCGGGGTGGTAGGGCATGTCGGATCAGACGATCACGCGCGCGGTTCTCAGCGAAGCCGTCTACCAGGAAGTCGGTCTATCGCGTAACGAGTCGGCGGATTTGCTGGAATCGGTGCTGGCGGAGATCACCGATGCCCTCGCCCGCGGTGAGACGGTGAAGCTGTCCTCGTTCGGCAGCTTTTCCATCCGTCGGAAGGGAAGGCGCGTCGGCCGCAATCCGAAGACCGGCGAGGAAGTGCCAATCCTGCCCCGCAAGGTGCTGGTCTTCCGCCCCTCGCAAGTTCTGAAAAACCGCATCAATCAGAACCGCCAAGGCAACGCCAGCGACTGATGGCGATCCTTGATCATGATGTGGGCACCACGTCGCCGCAGGGAGCGTCCGCGCGGCTGACCGGCAAGTCCGACAAGGCATTCAGGACCATTGCCGAGGTCGCCCTCGATCTGGAGCTTCCCGCCCACGTCCTGCGCTTCTGGGAGAGCAAGTTTCCCCAGGTCAAGCCCCTGAAGCGGCGCGGCGGCCGTCGTTACTACCGGCCGGAGGATGTGGACCTGCTGCGCCACATCCGAACCCTCCTTTACACCGACGGCTACACGATCCGCGGCGTTCAGAAGCTGCTCAAGGAAAGCGGGACGAAGTCGGGCCCGGTTTTAGGCGGCGATCGGGACGAGGCGCCGGCGGGTGATCCCGATGAGATGGATCTGGAACCGGTCGACGGGGCGGAGGCGGATGGGTCGTGCACCGAAGACAGCTTGGCCGAGGTGCTCAACGAGTTGGAAGCGATCCGCGCCCTTCTTCGCGTCAACGGGTTCTAACCAGGGAGCCGTCGCCCGTTCCGTGGGATAAGCGGCGCGTGGAGTTTCGGATTGGTCACGCCGCTGGGATCGCGAAGGCCCGGGCGGCGAGCCGGAGGCACTGCTCGAAGCCGTTCAGATCGCGCAACGGGTCCTGCGGTGCCACGGCGGGACGGACGATCGGCCGTCCCTGTTCGGCGAGGGCGCGGTCGATCATCAGGTTGTCGGCGTTGCCGAAGTCTTCCACTTCCATTCCGTCCGCATCACGCCAGCTCCCGCTTGCGGGATCATGGGCGACGGCGACGGCTTTTCGGGTTCGGGAAAGGAGGTCGGCCGGATCATTGGTGTAACCGAATACCGGCTTGCCGAGCCCGATCATCATCCCGAGCTCGAACACTGTTCCCGCATCGGCGCTGACGCCGCGGAAAGGGGTGAGGTTAAAGATGCCGCAGTCGGCCTCGCCCAGCAGATCGGCGTTGGCGCGAAAGATGAGGGCGTCGATCCGCCGCTCGCTCGAAGCGTCGTCCATGGACGGCGCCGGCTGACCCAGCGCCGGCGACAGGCCCTCGAACCCGTGATGGTTGGCGAGCATGAGCTTGCGGGTGGCGAAGGCGGTCGCGTCCGGCAGGAACACATCGGGTCCGCCCAAATAAACCCTGGGTCGCCTCACGGGCAAAGCCTGCGAAACGGGCGGGTCTGCTGCCGGCCGGAGAGGGAGGTGGTGCTCAGAAGCTCAGACCCTCGTCGAGAACGATGTGCCGAAACACCTGCAACAGACGCGGGTCCAGGTGGGGGCCCATCTGGTTGGTCATCAAGCCCAGGGCTTTCTCCGCCGGCATGCCGGGTTTGTACACGCGGCGATCGGTGAGTGCGGTAAAGATATCGATGATCGCCGCCATGCGCGCCAGTTCGTTCAACTGCGATCCGGCCAACCCCAGCGGATAGCCCGATCCATCCAGCTTTTCGTGATGCTGGGCGGCGATGGAGACGACCGGACGGGGCACTTCGCCGAAAGCTTCCAGATAGCGAATGGTGGCGGGCACATGGTCTTTCATCACCGTCCATTCCCGCTCGTTCAGCCGGCCGGGCTTGTTGAGAATCGCCAGCGGTACGGCGATCTTGCCGATATCGTGAAGCATGCCGCCGGCAGCCAGCACCGTCACCTGATCTTCCGACATGCTGATTCGCCGACCGAACATGGCCAGCATCGTCGCGACCTTGAGGCAGTGGACGTAGGTGTAGTCGTCGTGCTCCCTGACCCCGTCCAGCAGATGCTGGATGTTTTCGGCGTCGGTGACATTGGCGAGAGCGGACGCGGCGATCGTGAGATCGCTATAGATGACCGGCTCGCCCTCTTCGACCATGGCGTTCAGGCGGCCGAAGGCGAGCGAGGTCTCCTTCAGTGCCGTCCGGGCCGCCTCCGGAAGCGCATCCCATTTTGCCTCGATGCCGAGGTTGAGGGCGCGGGATACCTGCCGCAACAGCGTGTCCCCATGGATTGGCTTGGCGACGATGCCGTACGCACCCAGTTCCCGCAGCAGGTCGGAGAGATCGCAGCCGTCGGTGGTGATGGCGAGAAAAACCGGAACCACGTCCATGCCGGGCTCACCGCGGAGCGTCTTGACCACACTCCCACGGGAGGCACGGACGATCGGCTCGTCAACGATGACGACCTGCGGCACGGTGAGTCGACACGCATAGATCGCCGAGATGACGCTGGGAAACGCCGTAACGTGGTAGCGGTCGCTGAGCGCCGACCGCATCAGGCGGCTTTCATCGATGTTGTCGGAAATGATGGCGATCAGTGGCGACGGATGGGCCGCTTGCATGAAGGGTCCTGCCTGGCCTTGTTATTGGGCGGTGACGCCGACCGCGGGGGGAGCGGATGGCTGCTTGACCGATCTTATGCCGTGAGTGGTTAACGCCCGGTTCCGGCTGAAGGGACATTCGTCTCCGGTGCGCGCGGCCGTTGTCTTGCGGCGGCAGGCGTGCGTATAGTCCGGCCGGTTCGGAGCGTGGCGCAGTTTGGTAGCGCACTAGACTGGGGGTCTAGGGGTCGCCGGTTCAAATCCGGCCGCTCCGACCAAATTCGAATCGAAGGAAACTTCGGGTCCAGCGAGACGGGCGATGAGCGTCAGCTACGAGGCCGACTATTACGCCTGGACGGTCGAGCAGGTGACGCTGTTGCGCCAGGGCCGGCTCAACGACGCCGACATCGCCCACATCGCCGAGGAGCTGGAGGACTTGGGAAAGGCGGAGAAGAGAGAGCTGCGCAACCGGCTGGCGGTGCTCCTCGCTCACCTGTTGAAGTGGCAGGCTCAGCCGGGCGGGCGTGGCGCCAGCTGGCAGGCAACGATCCGCGAGCAGCGGCTGCGCCTCGCCGATCACCTCGCCGACGACCCGAGCCTGCGGCCGACGGTTTCCGATGTCGTGGCGCAGGTCTGGCCGCGCGCCGTCGTGGTCGCGATGGGGCAGACGAAGCTGGCGGAAGAGTTGTTTCCGACAAGCTGTCCGTGGTCCGCGGAGCAGGTGATTGACGCCGCGTTCTGGCCGGGCGGCGAGGGATGACCCTTCAAGCGGCCGGGCCCTCGGTTCTGACGGCGTGCGTCGTCAAATCTTCCGTCGCATCACGTTCGTCGGTGGTGATCCAGACTTCCGGCGGCTCGGATTCCACATCGCCGTAGGGCGAGCAAAAGGCCACCTCCGCCGCATCCCGACCGACGCCAATGCGCACCAGACCGTCCGGGGCCGACATCCGCGTCGGGTCGAACAGGTACCAGCCGGTGCCGTTTGACCCGGCAAGGAAAGCCTCGAACACTGCGTGGAAGTCGGGCGGATCGAGACGCCAGGCGTAGGCGCTGACGTAGCGGGCGGGGATGCCCAGCGCCCGGCATAGCGCGACGCCCAGGTGAGCGAAGTCCCGGCAGACGCCGGCCCGCTCGGTCACCGTGTCGAAGGCGGACGTCAGTTCGTCGGACGAGCCGAGGACATAGTCGACGTTGTCGCAAATCCAGTTGCAGATGCCGTTGACACGCTGGTAGCCGGGCGGCAGGTCGCCGAAGGTGCGGGTGGCGAAACGCTTCAACTTATCCGACTGGCAATACCGGCTGGGATAGAGATGCGTCAGCACCTCGAAGGGAAGCGCGCCGGCGGGGACTTCGTCGATCGTCTCGGGATCGTTTATAGCGGGCGAAAGGTCGACGGCGGCCGTATAGCGAACCCGCAGTGTCCCCGGCTCAGCGTGAATGCGGAAGTAGCGGTTGCCGCTCTCGGGCATGATCCACCGCTCAACCGGTTGTGCCGGCATCACCTCCAGCTGTTCTTTGCCGATCGTCTGGGCTCCGAAGTTGGCGACCTCGATATTGAAGACGAACGGAGTGGGGACGGCGAGGCGATAGGCGAGCGAGCAACCGACGGAAAATTTCATGGGGTGTCCCTGTTTTGAGCCGACCCGGTGAGCGAGAGACAGCGTTCGTGCGGGGCGGCAGCGAATCCACCCTGGGTAACCGCTACGGCCGCCTATGGTTTCCTCTGATGTCGCTGGCTACGGCTTGAACTTGGCGATGAAGCCGTCGAAGCGACCTTGTTTGGGACCGGCGAGCGAGCCGGCGGTGAAACCGCCGATGACGATGTTTCCGCCGCTATCGGTCGCGATCGCCTTTGACCAGTCGTCTTTCGGTGTCCCAATCTGGCGCTTCCAGAGAACGTCCCCGTCGGGGGCGCATTTAATGATGTAAGTGTCGGCGGCGCCTCGATTCACTCCGCCGAGGGAACCTGCTCTGAATCCGGTGATCACGATGTTGCGGTGAGCATCGGTGGCGATGTCGGTAACCCACTCCCCTTCGCTGGTGGCGGGCTGGCGTCTCCAGAGGACATTCCCGGCGGTGCTCAACTTGGCGACAAGCCCGTCGCTATAACCGAGATAAGGGCCGCCGAACGACCCAAAGGTGTACCCGGCGACGCGGATGTTGCCGTCGGCGTCGGTCGCTGCAGCGGTCGCGAATTCGTCCTGGGGCTTTTTCCCCAACTGGCCGCTCCACAGGAGGTCGCCATCGGCATTGTACTTGGCGACAAAGACGTCGGAATAGCGACCATGATGGGGGCCACCGAGGGCGCCTGAACTTGATCCGCTGATGATCACGTTGTCGTCTGCGTCGATGGCGATACCTTCTGGCCGGTCGTACTCGGCGGTGCCGAGCTGTCGCGCCCAAAGACGCTCGCCAGCCGTGTTGTATTTGGCGACGAAGACGTCATGCCGCCCTGGTTCGGCCCGTCAACGGAGCCCCATGCGTCGCCGGTGGTCATTTGTCTGAGCCAGAGGAGATCGCCTACGGGATTGTACCTGGCCACGTAACCGTCTCCATAACCCGGCCCGAAGAACGAACCGTCGCTGGAGCCGGTGATCGCGATGTTGCCATGCGCATCGGTGGCGACATCTTGCGAGTCATCCCAACTACGGGTGCCCAGCTGGGAGACCCAGAGACGGTCTCCGTTGGCGTTGTACTTGGCGACGAAAGCGTCGCGCGCGCCGTAGGAGGTGCTGCCGAGCGTGCCATGGGTGAAGCCAGTGATGATGACGTTATCGTCGGCGTCGGTCGCGACACCCGTCACTTTGTCGTCCTTGCTCGTCCCGATCTGGCGCTTCCAGAGAAGCTTGATGAAATCGTCGGCGGCCGGGCTTGCGTCATCGGCCGGCGCCACGGTGTTAGCTGCCACCGCCCCGCCATCGGTCGTACCACCCGAGATTACCATGAGGGCGACGAGCGCCCCGCCGAGTCGTGGCAGAGTCTTGATTGTCATGAGTCCCCCCACGGCGGCGCCCATTTCACCGTCCGTTGGGCGCCACCGGCCCGCGTATGTGTGTCCACTGATTCTAGCATGGTGGTGCTGGTCTGTATCGCCCGTTCTGGGGTTTCGTACGGTCGGCGAACCCGACGGGCGTGAGGTGCCTTCAGCCGGTACGAAGTCTTGTGGCGGTGCTGGCGTCACAAGCCTCGCGCAGGTAGCCGTCGAACTGGTCGCCGAGACGACGGATGTCGAACTCCCGTTCGGCATAGGCGCGGGCGGCGTCGCCCAGGCGCTTACGCTGCATCGGGTCCCCGACCAGGCCATCGACGGCGGCGATCAGTGCGTCCGGGGCCGCGGGCGGAACGACCAGGCCACCGCCGCTCTCCCGGATAACTTCGGCCGAGCGGTTGGTCTCCGGCATCGCGCCAACTTGCGGGCGCCCGGCACAAAGGTAGGTGAGGATCTTGGACGGCACGCAATAGCCGCCGGCGTCGTCATCCAGCAGGCCAATGAAGACATCCGCCGTCGCCAGCACGTCCGGCAACGCGTCGAACGGCTGGAACGGCAAAAGGACGATGTTGCTCAGCCCATCCGCGGCCTGCTCGCCGGCGATGCGCCGTACCCCGTCCCCTTCCGAGACGACGACGATCCTAACCTCCTCCCGTTCCCGGTAGTGACGGGCGAGCGCGGACAGTCCGCTCGGGTCGTGTTTGCGGCCGAGGGTTCCGGCATAAAGGACGTTGGTCGTCTGATCGAGGCCGTGGCGACGTGACCATTCATTGGCTTTTGGCCGCAGCGGCACCTCGTCGAGGGGCGCCCACAGGGGCATCACCGCGATCTTGTTGCCATCGATCCCCCACTCGGCGAGGGTGTCGCGAAACTCCTCGCAGATGGCGACGATCTTGTCGCTGCCATCAAGCTGCCGACGTTCCAGCAACCGGTAGCCCCAACCGATGAGCCGTCCCGCCACCCCCAGCTTCTTGGTGAGGATGGTCCGCATGCCGATGCTGTTGATATCCATCAGCCAGTAGACGAACGGGATGCCCCGCCGTCGGCAGCCGCGCCGGGCAAACTCCAACGAGGCGGGCGGCGTGTTGGCGAGGACGACCACGTCCGGCGCGAAGGTGTCCATGGCCCGCCGCAGGCGGCGGCCGTATTCGAGCTCCTGCATCTGGCGGGTGAGGGAGGCGCTTTTCACGAAGGGCTTGCCGAGCGAGATCGGCCGCACGGCGAAGCCTGCCGGATCGTCCGACTGCCGTTCCAGGGAGCCGTGGGGGGTCAGAAAGTCGCCGGCGTAGCTGTGCATTACCTCATGGCCGCGGCAGGCGAGTTCGCGGCTGAGGCGGACCTGCGGCGGATGGCCGGAAAAATCGTGCAGAAAGATTCGCATCGCTGACAAGAAGGCGCCGTTAGCGATGGTCGCCGGAGACTCTGATGCGCGGGCGGGTGGTGGCGCGGCGTCCGAGCATCTGATCCTTGATCCAGTGGAACAGCGGCGGCATCCCCGCTTCCAGGCGGGTGGATGGCGCCCAACCGAGGCGGGCCTCGATCAGCGTATTGTCACTGTTGCGGCCGCGCACGCCTTTCGGCGCGTCGAGGTTGTAGCGTCGCTCCAGGGTCACGCCGGCGATGCCCTCAACCAGGTCGACGAGCTGGTTGATGGTCACCAGTTGCGTCGAGCCGAGGTTGATCGGCTCGCCGATATCGCTCTCCATGATCATCAGCGTTCCCCTGATGCAGTCGTCGACGTACATGAAGCTGCGGGTCTGTTCGCCGTCTCCCCAAATCTCGATCTGCGGCCGTTCGGCACGCCAGGCGTCGATGACTTTACGGCAGATCGCCGCCGGGGCCTTCTCGCGGCCGCCTTCGTAGTATCCGTGCGGGCCGTAGACGTTGTGGTAGCGGATGACGCGGGTGGCGAGACCGTAGTCCTCGGTGAAGTGCCGGCACATGCGCTCGCTGAACAGCTTCTCCCAGCCGTAGCCGTCTTCGGCCATCGCCGGGTAGGCATCGTCCTCGCGTAACCCGGGATTATCCGGATCGGTCTGTTTGTCCTGGGGATAGACGCAAGCCGATGAACTGTAGAGGTAGCGCTTTACCTTCTGGTCCCGTGCGGCCAGCAGCATGTGGGTGTTGATCAGCACCGATAGCATGCAGGCCGTCTTGTGCTGCTCGATATAGCCGATGCCACCCATGTCGGCGGCGAGATTGAAGACGTAGGCTGCGCCCTCGCACGCCGCTCGACAGGCATCCTGGGTGCGCAAATCGAGCTGGCGCTCGTCGACGGCGGGATGGCGCTGAAACCAGGACTCGACGGGCTTGATGTCGACGCCACGCAGGCGTCGGAACCCCAGCGCGTGCAGTTTACCGATGAGATGCCCACCGATGAAGCCGCCGGCGCCGGTGACCAAGATCAGATCGTCCTTGTTCGCCAGCCTCTGCATCACCTCATACCGCTGTCCCGTTCGGGGAAGGATTCAGTTCATGACACCATAGCCGCGAAGACTTTCGAGTGCATGTGCGAATGTCGTCCGATCGGCCGCGGGCGGCAGACCGGCCGGTGGATGTGGCCGACCGGCATCGGGTCCCCTCAGAAGCGCGGGGCTGCTCCGCGGAGATGAGCCTTGTCGGGTGATGGCGATTGTCCCAGCATTCAACCCACGCGACGACGAAAGGTCGAGCACCATGAGCGCATGGGGTTGCCCACACGAGTCCGCGGGACAATGTGGCCGCGTCAAAGGTCGGGCATGTGATCCCGGCATGAAGGGATGCCTGCTGTTCGGGCGGTTCGTCTGGAGTAACGAAGCAAAGAACAGACCACAGCCGTTGCCGGCTCGCGCCAACCGCGAAGACGACTCTTCAGGGGGGAACGTGGGATCTCCGGGGCAAACGAGGAGTCCGAGATGAGTTGAGCGGGTCCCTTGGCTGAGATCAACTCGGGGCGGGAACTGGCGGGACAGCCGCCTGACAAAGGAAGGATCGGCCGATGACCAACTACGGCTTCGTCGCCTCCGGCGGCGGTTACCGCAGCTTTTACAGCGCGGGTGCTCTCGTCTGGTTGCGCCGACATGGGCGAGAGGTGGTGCACATCGCATCGACCAGCTCCGGCAATAATATCAGCCTCGACTACCTGTTATGGGACGCCGAGGGCGAGGAACTGCCGCCGGTCCTGACCCGGACGATGCGCCTCAGCGTGACCGACATCTTTCATGTCTTCGCCAACTTTCTGGGCCTCCGGCCGACGTTGTTGCCGACCGGCTCGCACCTGTTCACCGTCGATAAGAGTAGCTGTCGCAAGTCCCTGCTCCTGGACGATCCCAAGCGTCTGGAGATTCTGGCAGCCAATCTCGCGCGCGTCCGCTGGGATATCCTCGCCACCAATCTCACCCAGCGGCGGCTGCGTTACTTTGACATCAACGCCATCCTTAACCCGATCGACGCCGCCAGCCTCGAGGTGTTCATGGATGCATTCCTCGCCGGTATCACCACCATTCCCTACTTCAAGGCAATCGAGATCGAGGGCGATCTCTATGTCGAGGGCGGCTACCTGGATAACACGCCCATGGCGACGCTGTTCCAGGACCCGGCCGTGGACGAGATCATCGCCTGCGACTTCACCGACTACGACTATCACCGCGAACTGGATAAGTTGTACCAATCCTCCTTGTTCAGCCTGCCCTTCAACAGCATCGATACTCATCTGCTCGTGTCCGACATGCAGCTGATGCTACCCAACACGCGCATCTTCGCCGAGGCCGCCCGCATCAACGCGCTGTTGGCGGCCGTGGGTAAGGACGAGGTGACCCTCGACGGGCGCACCTACCGGCGGAAGCCGATCCACGTCCTGCGCCCGAAAAACCTTGAAAGCATGACGATTTCCCTGAAGGACGCGACGGCGCAGAAGCGCTATTTCGAGCTTGGCAAGGAGCAGGCCGCCACCTTGTTTCCGTCCGGCGGCTAATCCCTTGCAGGAACCGCAAGACGGTCTACTATGCCCGGCCGCACGGGCCGGGACGGCATGCACGGAGCGAGGAAGCCCCCCGGGGCGACCCCGACATCGGCTCGAAAGTTCGTACGGGAAGGCAACGTCCCAATGACCATGGTTGGAAGACAAAGCGGTCGCGTCCGGCCGTCCCCGCCGCGCTTCCAGGCTGGTTGAACAAAGAGTTTTAAGGAGAGAGACATGGCGCAACAATCGGATCCCGTGGTCGTCGTTGGCGCGGCGCGTACGCCAATGGGCGGGATGCTGGGAGACTTCGCAAAAGTCACGGCGACGCACCTGGGCGGCGTCGCCATTCGCGCGGCGCTGGAGCGCTCGAACATCGCGCCGTCCGATGTGGGCGAAGTGTTGATGGGCTGCTGCCTGTTCGCCGGCCTCAAGCAGGCGCCGGCCCGTCAGGCCGCTCACTTCGCCGGCGTGCCGTGGAGCGCCGGGGCGACGACGCTGAGCAAGATGTGCGGCTCGGCCATGAAGACGACGATGATCGGCCACGACAACCTGATCGTCGGTTCCCACGACGTGGTCGTCACCGGCGGTATGGAGAGCATGTCCAATGCGCCGTACCTGGTCCTCAAGGGCCGCACCGGCTACCGCCTCGGCCACGGCGACCAGTTGAAGGACCACATGTTCTACGACGGCCTCGAGGATGCGTACGAGGAAGGCCGTCCCATGGGCACCTTCGCCGAAGATTGCGCCGAGATGTACCAGTTCACCCGTGAGGCGCAGGATCAGTTCGCCATCACCTCGGTGAATCGGGCACAGGCGGCTTCCAAGGCCGGCGTGTTCGAGAAAGAGATCGCCCCGGTGACGATCAAGGATCGCAAGGGCGAAAAGCTCATCTCCGTCGATCAGGCCCCGTTCCAGGTCAATGTCGACAAGATCCCGACCCTGAAGGCGGTGTTCCGCAAGAACGGTACGGTGACTCCGGCCACCTCCAGCTCCATTTCCGACGGCGCCGCGGCGCTGGTTCTCACCAGGCGCTCCACCGCCGAAAAGAAGGGTGCCACGCCGCTGGCGACCATCGTCGCCCACGCGACCCACGCCCAGGAGCCGAACCTGTTCACCACCGCTCCGGTGGGCGCCATCCGCAAGGTGCTCGACAAGGCCGGCTGGAGCGCCAAAGACGTCGACCTGTGGGAAATCAACGAGGCATTTGCCGTCGTCACCATGGCGGCGATGCGCGACATCGACCTCCCGCATGAGAAGGTCAACGTCAACGGCGGCGCGTGCGCCCTCGGTCACCCGATCGGCGCCTCCGGCGCGCGGATCGTCGTCACCCTGATCCATGCCCTGCAGAAGAATGGACTGAAGAAGGGTGTGGCGGCGTTGTGCATTGGCGGCGGCGAAGCCACCGCGATGGCGGTCGAACTGGCGTAACGCATCTCGCTCGTGTCCCGGTGGCCGGCGGTGGCCGGCCGTCGGGATGCGGCGGAAGAAGAGGGGGCCCGCTGACGTCCGTCCGTGGCCCAAATCTCGATCATCAAGTCGTCGGTGAAGTGGCCGCACTCGCGGCCCCTTCGCCATTCCGGACGAACCAGTCCCACGAGGAGACAAGAAAATGGATGTGAAGGGTCAAGCGGCAATCGTCACCGGCGCCGGTTCCGGTCTCGGTGAGGTCACCGCCCGGGCGCTGGCGGCGGCGGGTGCCAAGGTCGCGGTCTTCGACCTGGCGGAGGACGCGGCAACGCGCGTCGCCAACGATATCGGCGGCGTCGCCTGCGTCTGCGACGTGGCCAACGGCGAGTCGGTCGAAAAGGCGGTGGCCAAGGCACGCGAGGCGCATGGCGCGGCGCGGATCGTCGTTCAGTGCGCGGGCGTCGCACCGCCGGCGAAGATCGTCGGCAAGAAGGGCCCGCACTCGCTCGACCTGTACACCAAGGTGATCGGCATCAACTTGGTCGGCATCTTCAACGTCATGCGGCTGGCAGCCGCCGACATGCTGGCGCTGGAGCCGATCGGCGACAACGCCGAGCGGGGCGTGTTCATCAACACCGCCTCCATCGCCGCGTTCGAAGGCCAGGTGGGGCAGGCGGCCTATGCCTCGTCCAAGGCGGGTGTCGTCGGCCTGACCTTACCGGCGGCGCGCGAGTTCGCCCCGTCGGCGATCCGCGTCGTCTGCATCGCTCCCGGTATCTTCAAGACGCCGATGATGGCGGGCCTGCCGGAGGAGACACAGAAGTCCCTGGGCAAGGCGGTGCCGTTCCCGTCACGTCTCGGCAACCCGCAGGAGTACGCCAAGCTGGTGCTGTCGATCGTCGACAATGTCTATCTGAATGGCGAGGTCATCCGCGTCGACGGCGCCCTGCGCATGCAGGGCTGAGGCTGGCCGACTCGCTCCGGGGACATGTCGACCGGCCGCCGGACGCCGGTCGACACCCCCCAGGGTCGATTGAGGGCCGCTTCCATCCTTATTAGGGCCGCTAACAGTCCCTGATCCCCTCGGGGAGTTCTCCCAAGGGCGGTGATGCAGGGGGCCGCACGCCTGAGCCGCGGCGTGTTCAGTGCGCAAGAAGGCAGCAAGTTTTCCCCGCCCGCCTAAGATCTGGGCACATCCTCATCTTTGATCGTCCAGAGTGGCGGCTTGTCGCCCTCATCGCGCCGGAATTATGCCAAGCCACGGCACGGCCCTGCCGGCCTTGGTGGCGGCGAGTGGCATCTTTTCAGGTGATCGGGGCGATCCTCGCCCGGCTCGTGTCCTGTCGCCGCCGTTTGGCACGATGCGTGCAAGGAGATCGTCGGCAACCAGGGTGTTTTCCCTACCCTCCGCCCGGTCGCTTCGGCGACGGGGCCGCCGCGTTGCCCCCTCAGAGACCCGGAAGACTTTAGGGCCCGCCTAACCGGCGGGCCCTTTTTTTGCGCCGATGCGGAGGGCCGCGGCAAGGTTGACGGCCCAGCCTATGTGCGTTAAGCGCCGAAGGCGACGACCGGATCGGCGGCATCGGGCGAAAGGACGGCAAGATGGATCGGCGGGTGGTGACGGTATTCGGCGGTTCCGGCTTCATCGGCCGGCATCTGGTACAGAGGCTGGCGGTGGCCGGCTGGATCGTTCGCGCCGGTGTCCGCGACTTGGAAGCCGCTTCGTTCCTCAAAGTCTTTGGAGCGCCGGGGCAGGTGGTTCCGTTCGTCACCGATGTGAGAGAACCGCGGAGCGTGGAAAAGGCGGTAGCGGGCGCCGAGTGGGTGATCAATCTCGTCGGCATCCTCTACGAGCGGGGCCGGCGGACATTCCAGAGCATGCACGTTGAGGGCGCCGAGAACGTTGCCAAGGCGGCGGCCGCTGCCGGAGTCGATCGGTTCGTGCAGATGTCGGCGCTTGGCGCGGCCAGCGATGCCGAGGCGGAGTATGCGCGGACCAAGGCGGCGGGAGAGGAAGTGGCGAAAGCGGCATTTCCCGGCACCTCCATCACCCGACCGAGCGTCGTCTTCGGCCCCGAGGACGATTTCTTCAATCGTTTCGCGGCGATGGCTCGGATTTCGCCGGTGCTGCCGGTATTCCCCACCCGCTTTCAGCCGGTGTATGTGGGCGATGTGGTGGAAGCGATGATCCGCATCCTAGAAGATCCGGAACGGCGGGGTCGCACGTACGAGTTGGGCGGGCCGCGGGTGATGACCTTCCGCGAGGTCATGGAGGTGGTTCTGAAAGCGACCGGTCGGCAGCGGACGCTCGTCGGCATGCCGTTCTCCGTCGCCGCCCTCGAAGCCTTCTTCCTGCAGTTGTTGCCGGTGCCGCCGCTGACCCCGGATCAGGTGCGGTTGCTGAAAACGGACAACGTTGTCAGTGCCAATGCGCTGACCTTCGCCGATCTCGGCATCAAGCCCCAGGCGGCGGAGGCGATCGTTCCCACCTACCTGCACCGCTTCCGCTCGACAGCGATGAGCGGCCGTCGCCCCATCGGACCGGCGTAATGGCCGGCCCGCGGCCGACTCCAAGGTCAGAGCTGGGACGGATCAGCGAAGCGACGTTCAATCAGCCCGTAGAGGGCGCGCAGGCCCAGAGCCTCGCCGCCCTCCGGACGGCCGGGGCGGGTGTCGGTGTTCCAGGCCATGGTGTCCAGATGGGCCCAGGCGGTCACCGGGGCGGCGAATTCGGCAAGGAACAGCGCGGCCAGGATGGCGCCGGCGTAAGGATGATCGGGGCCATTGTTGAGATCCGCGACCTTGCCGTCCAAGTGGCGGCGATAAGGTTGCCATAAGGGCAGCCGCCAGAGGGGGTCGCCCGTTTTCGTCGCCTCGGCGAGCAGCGCGTCGGCGAGGCCGTTGTCGTCGGTAAACAGCGCCGGCAGCTCGGTGCCGAGCGCGGCTCGGGCGGCGCCGGTCAACGTGGCGCAATCGATGAGGACGGCCGGGTCCTCGGCGGCGGCTTCGGTCAAGGCATCGGCGAGGATGACCCGGCCCTCGGCGTCCGTATTGCCGATCTCGACGGTCAGTCCTTTGCGGGTCTGGATCACGTCCAGCGGCCGCATCGCAGCACCGGAGACGCTGTTCTCCACCGCCGGCACCAGCAGCCGCAGCCGTACCGGCAACTGGGCATCCATGATCATCTGGCCGAGTCCGAGGACGAGAGCGGCACCCCCCATGTCCTTCTTCATCAGCTTCATCGCCGATGACGGTTTGAGGTCGAGGCCGCCGGTGTCGAAGCACACCCCCTTGCCGACCAGCGTCACCTTGGGCGCGGCGGGATCGCCCCAAACCAGATCGGCCAGCCGCGGCGCTCTCGCACTCGCCGCGCCGACGGCGTGGATGGCCGGATAGTTTTCAAGAATCAGCTCGTTGCCGGTGATGACCCGGCAGCGGGCGGCGAACCGCCGGCCGACCGCACGCACCGCCTCCGCCAACTCTTCGGGTCCCATGTCGGAAGCGGGCGTGTTGATCAGATCGCGAACGAGGAACGTCGCCTCGATCGCTCGCTCGACGGCGGGACGGAACGCCGCCTGCGGCCAGACCAGCCGGGCGTCCGTGCTGGCACGTCGCCGGTAGCGCTCGAAGCGATAGGTGCCCATCGCCCAGCCGAATGCTGCATTCTCCCCATCGGTGCGGGCGAGCGGCGTGTCGATGCGGTAGGCGCCGGCCGGCAGCACCGATGGCAGGCTCGCCCAGTCCCAGCGGGCATCGCCGCCGACCCCGAGGAGGACGCGGACGGGACGGGCATCGGGGCCGGGCAACACGCACGAGGCGCCGGGCTCAGCGGTAAAGCCCATGGCTTTGACCCATGGTGCCGCATCGGGGTGAGCGTCGAGCCACCGCTCAAGCTCGCCCCGCACGAGCGGCGTAATGGGGATCGCCTCGTCGGTCGATGGCTCGATCAGTCTCGGATTGCTGGTCGTCCTCATGGCCGTCCGTCTCGCTTGGGGTTCGTTTCCCCGTAATAGCGGGCGGCGCCCGGGTGCAGCGGGACCACCAGGCCCTCGGTCGCGTTGATCTCCAAGATGGCGCGGCCTTCCGGATGGCTGCTGTCCAGGACGAGACGATTGCGCGGATTCCACAGAGCCTTGGTGATGGCGTAGATCAGCTCGGCGCTCACCTTGGCGGATGTCAGCAGCTGGGCGCGCGGCCCCACCGTCCGCGTCTCGGCGGTTCCCGGGTAGGTGCCGGCGGGAATGACCGAGGCGGCGAGCGTGGAATCCCTTTCGAGGATGGTTTCCGCCGGCTTGCCGTCGATGGGCAGCAGACGGATGGCGACCGTATCGGCGAGCCGGGCGATCGCCTCCAGCGGATAGCCGCCGACCATGACCAGGGCGTCGATCTCTCCCGCTGCCAGCCGGCCGGTCGCCCGGGTCAGCGCATCGGCGGAAGCGACCATATCGTTCGGAGCCAGCCGGTAGCCGCTGAGCACCGTCTTGGCGGTGGCGAAGGTGCCGGATCGCTGCTCGCCCAGGGCCACCCGCTTCCCCTTCAGATCAGCGATGCCCGTGATGGGACTCTCCTTGCGGACCACGACGTGCACCGACTCGGCGAAGAGGTTGGCGACCGAGCGGAGATCGGAGAGGGGCGGTTTGCCGGCAAAGACTCCCGAACCGTCGAAAGCGTCGCGGGCGACATCTGCCTGGCTCAGCCCCAGTTGCACCTGGCCGGCGGTGAGCGCGCCCACGTTGTCGATGGAGCCCTGCGAGGCGACCGAAGCGGCGATCAGGCCGGGAACGCCGCAGCTGCCGCCCGCGTCACAGGGAACGGAGCCGGGCGGGTTGCTGATCGTGTGGGCGATCAGGCCACCGATCGGAAAGTAGGTGCCACCGAGCGGACCGGTGGCGATGCGGATGAACTGCTCACCCTCGGCTGCCCAGGCCCGTCCGGACGGCAGCGTTGCCGAGGCCAGCGCCAGCACGACCCAGACGAGCGCGGGGAGGAGGGCGGTGAAGCGGGGAAACGGGCGGTGAAAGCGCATCGGCGGTTGATCGATCAACTCGGCGGTGGCGAGGGGGCGGCCGCTGGCGGCTGTTCCCCGGCATCCGCGTGCTCGCGAAGTCTACGGTGGTAGAGGCGGACGCTGATGGGGATCGATATCAGATACGCGATCTCGGTGAGGGCAAGGGTCAGCCAGGGGTTGCTGGCAAGGCAGGCGAAATAGAGGCCGATCATGAGCATCGCCGGCAGCACCCAACGCTGGGCGATGCGAACGCGCTTGAAGGTGAAGGTGCGGAGCCGGCAGACCAGCAACGCCGATGTGGCGATCACGCACAGGCCGACGAACACCGGATGGCGGAGGAAATCCGCGTCCAGCTGGAACCACAGAACCATCGGCAGCAGCGCCAGTCCGGCGCCGGCCGGCGACGGCATGCCGACAAAGAACGACCGCTGCCAGAGCGGCGCCTCAACGTCGTCGAGGATCGTATTGAACCGGGCGAGGCGCAGCGCGCAGCAGATGCAGAGCAGCAGCACCAGCCACCAGCCCACCCGGCCCGCCGTCTGCAAGGACCAGAGATAGAGGGTCAACGCCGGGGCGACGCCGAAACAAAGGAAATCGGAGAGCGAATCCAGTTCGGCACCGAATTTGGTCGTTCCCTTGAGGATGCGGGCGATCCGGCCGTCCAGGCCGTCGAGGACCCCGGCGACGACGATGGCGAGGACGGCCGGCTCCCAGCGCTCCTGCAGCGCGAAGCGGAGCGCCGTCAGCCCGCAGGCGAGCGCCAGCAGCGTCAGCGTGTTGGGAATCATCCGGTTGATGTGCAGGCCGCGCAGGCGTTCGCGAGACGGCTTCATGGGGTTCATCGGACCACCGCCGGCCGGGCCGGTTCGTTGGCGCGAACGTCGGCGATGACGGTCTCGCCGCCGATCATCCGCTGGCCGACGGCGACCAGGGGCGCCACCCCGTCCGGCAGATAGAGATCGACCCGACTGCCGAAGCGGATCATGCCGATGCGCTCACCGGTCCTTACCCTTGCGCCGACGGCCACCCAGCCGAGAATCCGCCGGGCGATCAGGCCGGCGATCTGGACGACGACCACCGGCGGCCCGTCATCGACGGCGATCAGCCAGGCCTGGCGTTCGTTGGCTTCGCTCCCCTCGACAGACCCCGCATTGCCGAAGCGTCCGGGGGTATGGATGCGGCAGGAGACGACGCCGTCGACCGGCGCGCGGTTGATGTGAACATCGAAGATGCTGAGAAAGATCGACACCCGGGTCAGCGGCGTGTCGGCCAGGCCCAGCTCCGCCGGCGGCACCACCGGGGCGACGGCGACGACGCGACCATCGCCGGGACTGACGATGAGGCCCTGACGATGCGGGGTGTGCCGTTCCGGATCGCGGAAAAAGAAGGCGATGGCGAGGGCGAGAAGAGCGGCGAGGAGGGCCCAGCCCCAACCGACGAACAGGAGGGTGAAGGCGAGGACGAGGGCGGCGCCGACGAAAGGCCATCCGGCCCGATGCACGGGGATCAGCACGGTGGCAGCGAGAACATTGCGCGACATGGGAGGGGGCTCGTGTCAGTTGCCGGATGCTGCTGGCGTGGGCGGCAGGACCAGCACCTGCCCCGGATAGATGAGGTCGGGGTCATCGATACGCCCGCGGTTGGCACCGAAGATAACCGTGTAGGCATAGCCCTGGCCATAGGTGCGGCGCGCGATCCGCCAGAGATTTTGCCCCGGTTCGATGACGATGCTGCCACCCGGCACCTCTCCCGACGGCGCCACGGTGGCCGGTGGGGCTAATCGCAGGCGGCCGACGAAACGGCCGGCGACTTTGCCGCGCGCATCCAGTTCCTGGGCTTCCAGCACGTGATTGCCCGCCAGCGGCACCTGCTTCCTCGCCGACCAGGAGCCCGCCGCATCGGCGGTGGCCGAGGCGAGCGGCCGGCCATCCAGGAGGATGCGGATCTCCGCCTTCGCCCGGGCCCGGCCGGCGACGGTAAGGCGGCCGTCGCTGCCGTAGTCGACGAGATCGATGACGACACCCGCCGCCACGTCGTCGCCCGGCCTCTGCAGCACCACGGGTGCCCCGTCGCCGGTCGCGGGAACCAGCAACGCCAGCGGCCGGCTGGCCGCTTCAGCGGCGCGGCCGGCGATGTCCTTACCGGCTTCCGGCACGATCACCAGGACCTCCCCGTTGCCGGCGACGGTCGGTTGGCTCGCACGCTGCATGCTGAGGGTCAGGCGGTGCGCCCCCGGCGGCAGCGGCGCCTCCGGCACGAAAACCCATTGGCCCTGCGAATCGGCGGTCACCGTGCCCAACGGCGTGCCATTGCCGAGAATGGCCACCGTCGATCCGGGGGCGGCACGCCCGGCAATGACGGTATCGCCCTCGCGGCTGATCCGCGCCACGTCGAAGCTGGGCGGGCTGACACCCGCATCCGCAGGGGCCGGAGCGGCGGGGGCCGGCGATGGGCTGGTGATTATCGGCGGCGGCGCTTCCTCCTTGGGCCATCGGGCGATCGCCAGGACGAGGCCTACGGTCACGGCCACTATCCCGATGCCGGCAACGATTGCCGGGCGGCCGAACCGCCGGCTCTTTTCTGTCTGCTCTGTCTGTGGATTGCGCATGGTGCGAGGGTCAGCCTAGTGCCCTCCGTCCATGGGTGCAACGGTGGCCCACGACGCCTTCCCGATACGGGGCATACCCGCCGCTTCAGCGGCGATCGTTGGCATTGGTCACGCAGGTGATGAGTGGGCGGATGTCATCGACGCGAGCGGCGATCCGGGCGGCGCGACGGCTGACCACGGAGCTTGGCCGCGCCGCCGAGCGGTGTCGCGGGTCGGGAAGCACGGCGGCGATCAGCGCCGCCTCGCGGCTGGTCAGCGCCGCCGCCGGCTTGTTGAAAAAGCGGCGTGCGGCGGCTTCCGCCCCGTAAATACCGGGGCCCATCTCAATGATGTTCAGGTAGACCTCGAGGATGCGGCGTTTTGACCACAGGAGCTCGATCTGGGGCGTCAGAACCACCTCCAGTCCCTTGCGGAGGAGGTCCCGGCCCGGCCAAAGGAGGATGTTCTTGGCCGTCTGCTGGGAGATGGTCGATGCGCCGCGCGGCCGCTCGCCGGCGAGCCAATCGTCCACCTCGTCGGCAATGGCGTCGACGTCGAAGCCGAAGTGGCTGCAGAATCTGTTGTCCTCGGCGGCGATGACGGCTTCGATCAGCGTTGGCGAGATGGCGCTGAGGGGGACCCAGCGATAGTCGAGGCCGGCTCCCTCCGCCCAGCGCAGCAGCATCAGCGGGGTCACCGGCGGCGGCAGGACGCTATAGAGAAGGATGACCAGGCTCGGAGTCGCGGCAACGATCAGCGCTGCCGCCAAGAGGCGTCGACGCAGTGTCCAGCCGCCCGGCTTACGCGCGGCCACGACGCCGATCTTCCGCACCGGGACCGATGACGCCAGTCTGTCCGAGGTTCGCCTTGAGATATCGCAAGCAATGACAAGGAACGACCGCAGTGCAGCAATCGCACCGACGACCGTTCCAATCGCCACAAAATGTTGGAAAAATTCTAATCATTGTTACATACTTCTGCTGCGAACGCGGTGTCGTTTCGACAGGGGTGATTAAAAGGATTGAAAATCAAGGGGATGCAGCGAGACGTCGTGGGAGCGATGTCCGATTGCAGGGCGGGACATACAAGAATCGGCGTTTTGCGGACCCCTTCAGCATTGCGCTCGTGAAAACTATAGCGGAGAAACAGCTGGGCAGGACCCATGTGCCCTTTGACAAACGAATACTGGCCGGTTGAACCAGGTAAGACGTCCAGGGAACGAGCGACGGCATTTCACCTTCAGACGCCCTTATGTGGCTCGGCAGGCTGCAGTGTCTTCGGCCCAAAGGAAGGCGGAGAGGCAGCAGCGGACTTGCAACACGTCGGCATTGCGCTGTGTGCGGCCTCCTCGTTGATGATGGGGTCGGCAGCGACACTTGTTTTGTTTTTCTTCTTCTGACCAAACGTATCGGAAGCGCTCCTGGTTCTGAGCAGAAGGGTCGGTCCGGGGGGAGTTCAAGTGCCGTTGCTTTAGGCGAGGTCGGAGTTCGATGGGCTATTGGCCCTTGAACTCCGGCCGTCGTTTGCCTCGCCAAGCGTCGAGCCCTTCCTGATAGTCGCGGCTGTCGTAGACGACCCGTCGTAATCCCTGCATGCGCTCGAACATCGCCGGCGTCATGGCATGGGCGCTGGCGAGCATGCGCATCTCCTCCTTCATCGCCCCAATGCTGAGGGGAGCATTGCCGCCGATGATGGCGGCGAGTTCGTAGACGAACCCCTCGATCTCATCCTTGGCGCGAATATGGTTTATCACGCCGATGGCGTGCGCGCGCTCCGCCCAGATGGGGCGGGCGGTGAACAGCATCTCCTTCGCCACCGGCAGCGGAATGGCGTTCATCAGCGTCAGCAGGCCGCTGAGATTATAGGGAATGCCCAGCTTGGCGGGCGTGATCGCAAAGGTCGCCTCCGGGGTGGCAACGACAATGTCGCAGGCCATCGCCACCTCGCAGGCTCCTCCCCAGACGCCACCCTCGATCAGGCCGATGACGGGCGCCGGAAATTCCTGGATGGAGCGGACGAGGACGCGCAGCGAGTCCCCCCAACCCAACGGGTCGCGACCGGCGTTCGGCAGTTCTTCGATGTCGTGGCCGGCCGACCACACCTTGCTGCCGGCAGGAGCCCTCAGCACGGCGGCCCGCACCCCGGCGACCCGGAAGCCGTCGAGGGCCGCCCGGATTTCCCCGATCAACTGCTCGGAGAGGGCGTTCCGCTTGGCGGCATTGTTCATGACGATCGTCCCGATGTCGTTTTCCGTCCGGCTGATGACCAGCTGCATCCCTCGATCCCTCCAAGCGTCGGCGCAATTTCCTGGCAACCTAACGATCGGCGGCGGTGGCGGCTAGCCATCTGGCACCATCCGCCAGGCAACGAGGGGTTCATTGGAGGTGGACGAAAACGTACGCGACCTGGCGCAGCACGGATACGGAGCGCCCGCCGACCTGCCGCGTCCGGCGGCTCGCCGCCGCGGCATTCACCAATCGTTAAACGAATGCCCGGACACTATGGGCCAGCTTTTGTCGGCAGATTGGTTGGTCCGCCCCATGGTCAACATATTCGACGCGCCGTTGTTCGATCGCATGAAGACGCGCCTCGGTTGGCTCGAGCAGCGGCAGGCGGTCCTCGCCGAGGGGATCGCCAACGCCGATACGCCCGGCTACCGGCCGTATGACCTGGCTCCTCTCACTTTTGCCGACACTCTCGAAGGGGGCACCGCCCGCCTGCAACCGGTGATCAGTGACCCGCAGCATATCGGTGCCGGCGCCGTCGACGCGACGGGCGACGCGAAGAAGGTTGCCGCCAAGCGCACGTACGAGGTGGCGCCGGCCGGCAACGCCGTGGACCTGGAAGAGCAGATGGCGAAGGTGAATGAGACGCTGCTCGCCCACAACCTGACCACTCAGCTTTATCGCAAGTATCTGAGCCTCGTCCGCATCGCGGTGACGGCGAAGAATTGAGCCGCGACGGGCGGACCAGCGAAACCGAAGGAGCCAGTACCCGCACATGGACGACCTGTCGAAGTCTTTGCGGATCTCCGCTGCCGGCATGCGTGCGCAGGGCACGCGGCTGCGCATCATCACCGAAAACCTGGCCAACGCCGACTCCACCGCCGTCTCGCCCGATGGCGAGCCCTATCGGCGGAAGACGGTGAGCTTCCGCAACACCCTCGACCGCAGCCTGGGTGCGCAGACGGTGCAGGTGAACAAGGTGAGCGAAGATACGTCTCCCTTCGTCCGCAAGTACGATCCGGGCAATCCCGCCGCCGACGCCAGCGGCTATGTGCAGACGGCGAACGTCAACCCGCTGATCGAAATGGCGGACATGCGCGAGGCGCAGCGCACGTATGAGGCCAACATCAACGTGATCAAGGCGGCGAAGACGATGCTACAGCAGACCATCGATGTCCTGCGCTGATCGGGGTGACGGGAAATGATGCGCGGGATCGACGGATTTGCCCAGGCGGCCAGCGCCTACACCCGCGTTGCCCGTGGCGGCGACGCGGCGGAAACAACGACGGTGGCACAGGGGGACAAGGGCGGCTTCGCCGACATGGTCCGCCAGGCCGTTGATGGCGTCGTCGACTCCCAGAAGGCGACCGAGCGGCAGGCGGCCGCCGGTGTCGAGGGCAAGGGCGATCTGAGCGGCGTCGTCGCCGCCGTTGCCGAGGCGGAAGTGAGCCTGCAGGCGGTCGTCGCCGTCCGCGACCGGGTGATCGAAGCCTACAAGGACATCATGCGGATGCCGATCTGACGGCACCGCAGTGAGGGGAAAGGCGCAGAGATGAACGAGCTCACGGTCGTCGAGATTGCCCGCGGCGCGGTGGAGGTGACTCTGCTCACCGCCGGCCCCCTTCTCCTCGTCGGCACCGCGGTCGGTCTGGTGGTCGCCCTTATCCAGGCCCTGACCACGGTCCAGGAGATGACGTTGTCGTTTGCGCCGAAGATCGTCGCCGTCTTTCTCGCCATGCTGCTCCTGCTGCCGTTCATGATGACGACGCTGATCGACTTCACCCGCACGCTCTTCCAGTCCATCGCCTACGGCGGCTAGGATCGCTCGGTGCTGGCGCATCTGGCGATCGGCGAGGCGTGGGCCGCTTTGATCGTTTTTCTGCGGGTCGGGACCGTCCTCTCGTTTCTTCCCGGCTTCTCCGCCGCCTACGTGAGCCTCCGCATCCGCCTGATGCTGGCGCTTGGTCTCAGCGTCATGCTGACCCCGCTGCTGGCGTCGCGGCTGCCGGCGCTGCCCGGTGATATCGCCGGTCTTGCCGTCCTCGTCCTCGGCGAGGTGCTGATCGGGGTGTTTCTCGGCATCATTCCCCGCATCGCCGTCTCCGCCTTGCAGACGGCTGGAACCTTCATCTCCTTCTTTGCGTCCCTCGCCAGCGCCGTCATCCAGGACCCGGTCGCCGATCAGCAGAGTGCGACGCTTGCCGGCTTCCTCAACCTGCTCGGGCTGGTCCTGATCTTCGTCACCGACCTGCATCACCTGATGCTTTCCGGGCTTGTGGCCAGCTACGAGGCCTTTCCCGCCGGCGCCGGGCTGCCGATCGGCGACGCCGCCGACATGCTGGCGCGTGCGGTGGCTGCTAGCTTCGCGATTGGTCTGCAGCTTTCGCTACCATCTTTAATTGCTTGCTTACTCTCTAACGTCGCTTTAGGGTTGCTTGGCCGGCTAATGCCACAACTCAACGTCTTCTTTTTCGGGATGCCAATACAAATATCCATCCAGTTTTTTCTACTGATGATGTTTTTTTCGGGCATGTCGATCGTCTTTCTCAACTACTTCGCGGAAACCCTGACCGTCTTCGGTCCCCGCTAGGCGTCGCCGATGGCCGAGCAGGACGACAGCTCGCGTACCGAACAACCGACCGAACGCCGCCTGGATGAGTCGCGCAAGCGCGGCAATGTCGCCGTTTCGCAGGACCTCAAGGTCTGGGCGTCGCTGGTGGTGAGCGCGCTCCTGGTCGCCTCGTGGCTCCCGGGTGCAGCCCGTCAGCTGGTTCGCCTGCTCACTCCCTTCCTCGCCGCGCCGGAGGCGATGGCGATGGGCCCGGAGGAGGGGGTGCTCGGTCTCGGCGGCGTGTTGCGGGACGTGGGCCTGCTGGTCGCCCCGATGCTGGCCGCGTTCGTGGTGGTGGGCGCCGCCTCGTGTTTGGTTCAGGTGGGCCTCTTGTGGGCGCCGGCGAAGATCAAGCCCAACTGGGAGAAGATCTCGCCGCTGAAGGGCTTTTCCCGGCTGTTCTCCCCTCAGGCCCTCGTCGAGTTTGTCAAAGGCATTGTCAAGGTCATCGTCGTTGGCGCGGCGGTGATCGCCATTGCCTGGCCGGTCATGGTGGCCTTCGGCGAGGTGAATGGCATTTCGCTGGTGGAGACACTCGCTGCTCTCAACGGATCGGTGGGGAGGATGCTGGGCGCCGCCGCGGCGGTGATGACGGTGATCGCCATTGCCGATGTCTTGCTCCAGCGATTTACCCGGCTGAAGCAGTTGCGGATGACCCGCAACGAGGTGCGCGACGAAGCGAAGCAGACCGAGGGGGATCCCCACGTCAAGGGACGGCTGAAGCGGCTGCGCATGGAGCGCTCGCGCAAGCGGGCGATCGCCGCGGTGCCGGAGGCCACCGTCGTCATCGCCAACCCCACCCACTTCGCCGTCGCCTTGCGTTACGATATGGCGTCGATGCCGGCGCCGAAGGTGGTGGCGAAGGGTGTCGATTTCCTCGCCCTGCGCATTCGTGAGATCGCCGAGAAACACGGGGTGCCGGTGGTGGAGAATCCGCCGCTCGCCCGCAGCCTGCATGCCGCCGTCGACGTCGACGACGAGATCCCTCCCGAGCACTATCAGGCGGTGGCGCAGGTGATCGGCTACGTGATGCAACTTGACCGGGAGAAAGGGGGGCGGCCGGCGATGCGGCAACCGGGGGCATGATGGCCGTCGATGACTAGGGGCGGTGGCAGCGGCGGCATTCGCTCTCGCGGGCGCCGGTCGTCCCGCACACTGGCCGGCGGCGCCGGCGATCCGGGCGTCGTCCGACCCTGGCTCGCCGATCTGTTTGGCCGGGCACCCGTCGGCATCGCCTGTCTCGACCCGCACGGGATCCTCGTCGCCTGTAATGCCAGCTTCCAGGCGTTGTTCGGCAGTTGCGCTGACGACGGCCTCATCGGCCGCCACCTGGCCGAACTGGTCGCCCGTCCCGATCGCGACGATCTCGCCCGCCAATTATCGAAGCTGGTGCTGGGGACGGCGCGCAGCGTTCGCCTGGAGGACATCGGCATCGAGGCTGCCGGCGCGCGGGGCAAGCGGACGACATTGGTCGCGACGCCGCTCGGCGATGCTGGCGACGTCCGCGCCGTTGCCGTCTATGCCCTGGGCGAGGTGAGCCGGGGCGGCTCGACGGCGGCCCTGGCGCAGGCGCAGAAGATGCAGGCGCTCGGCCAGCTCGCCGGCGGTGTCGCCCACGATTTCAATAACCTGCTCGCCGGGATGCTGGGCTTCTGCGATCTTCTCCTCGCCCGCCACGGGGCCGGCGACGCGTCTCACGATGATCTCCTGGAAATCCGCGGCAACGCGCTCCGTGCCGGCAACCTGGTGCGCCAGCTGCTGGCTTTCTCCCGCCAGCAGACGCTGGCACCGGTGCGTCTCGCCGTCTTGCACGCGCTGTCCGAGCTCACCGGCATGCTGTCGCGGCTGCTCGGCCCGACCATCGAGCTGGTTCTGTCCGTCGACGACGAAGCCTTCGTCGAGGTGGATCCGGGGCAGTTTGATCAGGTCATCGTCAATCTTGCCGTCAACGCCCGCGATGCCATGCCGGGCGGCGGACGGCTGGTCCTCGCCGCCGCCGTCGTCCATGTGGATCGCCCCATGGCCAGCGGCGATGAGACGATGCCGGCCGGCCGCTGGGTGCGCATCGAAGTGAGCGATTCCGGCGTCGGCATCCCGAAGGAGATCCTCGGCAACATTTTCGAGCCCTTCTTCACCACCAAGGAGGCGGGCGCCGGCACCGGGCTTGGCTTGGCCACCGTCTTCGGCATCGTCCGCCAGACCGGCGGCTACATCTTCGTCGACAGCGCGCTGGGAGAGGGGACGACCTTCAGCATCTACCTGCCGGCCGTGGCGCCGATGTCGGCAATGGCAGCGGCGTGCCACGCGCCGCCCACGTCACCACCTGCCGCATCGCCGCCCGCCGCGTCGCCGCCGGCAACGCCCGCGGTGGTGCGCCCGGTTGCCGGCGAGGGCGCAGCCAGCGGCGACGGTCAGGTGATCCTGCTCGTCGACGACGAGGACCCGGTTCGTCGGTTCGTCGCCAGGGCGCTGCGCAAGGCGGGATTCCGGGTGATCGAGGCCGCCTGCGCCGAGGACGCCCTCGACCTGGTCGCCGCCCGCGAAGGCCCGATCGACGCGCTGTTGACCGACGTGGTGATGCCGGGTATCGACGGCTACAGTCTCGCCCGTCAGGTCAAACGCGACCTGCCGACGCTGCAGGTGGTCGTCATGTCGGGCTTTCAGGAGGATGCCTTGCGGGTGGAACAGGGCGTCGACGGCATCGCCGGCTTCCTTGGCAAGCCGTTTACCCTCGCCCAACTGACCGAAACCGTCGGCGCGATCATCGGTCGGAGCTGAGTCGGCCGAACCTGGGGCGGACGCACAGCCGCCGGTTGCCGGTGCGCCTTTCCGAGGCCGGCGGGAGGCCCGGCGTCCTTTCTACAGGCGGAGTCCGGCAGGCCCCAGCGACATGGTTCGCACCAGTTCCGCCTGACGGTCGGTGTAGGTCTTGCTGAAGATCTGCTTTAGGTGCTTGCGCACGGTTTCGTAGGTCAGCCCCAGCGCATCGGCCACCTGGTCGAGCCGCTGCCCTTTCGCCAGTTGCACCGCGACGCGCGCCTCCGCCCGGCTCAGCCCGTAGAGACGGATCAGTCGTCGGGGATCGACATCGGTCGGCCGCTCGGGATCACCGATGAAGACGATGGCCGCCGGATCGGCCGCCGCGCGGATGCGGTCGGGGGCGTCGAGGGACAGGGTCAGGACGGTCAGCGGCCGGCCGCCGCCTTCGCGGACGACGCTGGTGGCGTGAACCTCCCCGGAGCCGTCGAGGACGGGGCGCAGGGCGGCGGCGCCGATGATGTCACGGAAGCGAGTCCGTCCCGCCGGCAACCGCAAGCCGAGGCCGTTGTTGCCCACATAGAAGGCTGGCTCGCCATTGATGACCTCGCGGGCGAGGCGATTGGCCAGCAGCACCGAGCCGGCGGCCGACAGGATGAGGACGCCGATGGGCAGCACGTCGAGGGCATGTGCCTGCAACCGGCTCATCTCCTCGGTGCGGCGCAGCGCCCGCCCGGCGTGCAGGCCGTGGCGCAGATTAGGCAGGAGTCGGCTGAGTAGGGCGAGATCGTCCTCCCAGAAGGCACCCTTTTCCCGGGAGCGGGCGAACAGGAGGTAATCGACGGAACTGCCGTTGGAATCGAGGATGCCGAAGATGTGGTGGAACAGATTCTGCGGCTCCAGCCATTCCCGATAGAACGGCCCGTCGATGACGTCGGCGTCCTCGGCCAGCATCTGTCCGGTGCGCACGCTGCCCGCTGCCGGCAGCCGGTCCTGCTGCTGGAGCCACGGGTTGTGGCGACCCAGGCCTTCGCCGTAGGCGGCGAGGTAGGCGGGATCGATGTTGATCGCCTGCTCCAGGCGACCGCTGCCGGTGGCGAAGTCGTGGCTGCCGAGGGCGCAGACGTCGGCGCGCACCGCGTCCTTCAGGCGGACGAGGATGTCGGACCAGTTGCTGGGCTCGAGGCAGGCGGCATAAAAGCCGGCGACCAGATCGGCGAGGAGGACGCCCCAGCGACCGAAGTTGTCGCGGACGAGCGGATATTGCGGTTGACTGTAGGCGACCTCGCCGTTCGCTGCGCGCGCGTCGTAATGATGAGTGTTGGCGCTGGCGCGTCGGTCGCCGAGGGCGGCAACGTGGCGGCGATCGCCGCCGATGCGTCGGTCGGGGCCCTGGCGACGGTCTCCGTAGCCCCGTCGATCGAGACCGGATCGGCGATCAATCAAGAGTCGATTGTTCATTGTCTCTAACTGGTCCCTCCTGCTCGGTGCACGCGCACCGGCCCGCTCCCTTTACCCAGGCGGGCCGATCAATGCCCACCGCGACGTGGCCGCTGTTGCCTTATTCTACCGCAATTTGGCGCATTGTACCGAATCACTCTCGGGTGTGGCAAACGCAGAGATGGGGGGCGCCCCGATAATTTCGCGCAAGCGATGCGGACTTTCCGCCACCCGTAACCTTAAGGTGCATAAAAACGACCCGTATGGGTAACAAAAAGCCGTGTAAAATCACGCGGTTGCACAATTCGCTTTGGGGAACGAACAAAACGTGTACATTTTCCCGCGTTGTCAGACCGCAAGCGAGTGTGGAATAAGGGGGCCTCCCAATGTTCGTCAGCAAGCTTCGTCTCGTGGAACGCGACTCCGCCGTGGACAAATCCAAAGCCATCGATGCCGCCGTCGGCCAGATCGAGCGCGCCTTCGGCAAGGGCGCCATCATGCGTCTCGGCCAGCGCGAGACGGTGGAGACGGAAGTCGTCTCGACCGGATCCATCGGCCTCGACATCGCGCTTGGCATCGGCGGACTGCCGCGCGGCCGCGTCGTCGAGATCTACGGTCCCGAGAGCTCCGGCAAGACGACGCTGGCGCTGCACGTCATCGCCGAGGCGCAGAAGAAGAACGGCGTCTGCGCGTTCATCGACGCCGAGCACGCCCTCGATCCGGCCTACGCCAAGAAGCTGGGCGTCGACATCGACAACCTGCTCATCTCCCAGCCGGACGCCGGCGAACAGGCGCTGGAGATCGCCGACACGCTGACCCGCTCCGGCGCCGTCGACGTCCTCGTCATCGATTCGGTCGCCGCCCTGGTGCCGCGCAGCGAACTGGAAGGCGAGATGGGCGATCAGCAGCCGGGGCTGCAGGCGCGGCTCATGAGCCAGGCGATGCGCAAGCTCACCGGTTCGGTCTCGCGCTCGCGGACGATGATCATCTTCATCAACCAGCTGCGGATGAAGATCGGCGTCATGTTCGGCAACCCGGAGACGACCACCGGCGGCAACGCGCTGAAGTTCTATTCGTCCATCCGTTTGGAGATCCGCCGCATCGGCGCCATCAAGGACCGGGACGAGGTGGTCGGCAACCAGACCCGGGTGAAGGTGGTCAAGAACAAGATGGCGCCGCCGTTCAAGATGGTCGAGTTCGACATCATGTACGGCGAGGGCGTCTCCAAGATGGGCGAGCTGCTGGATCTGGGCATCAAGGCCGGCATCGTCGAGAAATCGGGGTCGTGGTTCTCGTTCGGCTCGACCCGCATCGGCCAGGGCCGCGAGAACGCCAAGCAATACCTGCGCGACCATCCCGATATGGCGGGCGACATCGAGGCGAAGATCCGCCAGAACGCCGGCCTGGTCTCCCAGGCGCTGCTCACCGGCGAAAGCGCCGCCGACACCGACTCGCCCGCCGATTGACTCCCGCGCCGTCTACCGGAGACGGAGGCGACGCGGGGGGCTAACGGACCGTCTCGATAACGATATTGGGCGCTGGTCTCACGTCGGGGCGAGTCAGATCCGGATCTCCGGCTGCAAGGCAGCGAAAAACGAAATCAGCGGTGGGATTGCCAGTCTGTTGGCGGGCTGTTACCGGCAGCATCGTTAATCCACGTTCGGAGCAGAACGCGTTTGCATCGCGGATGCAGGCCGCTTGAGCCTTTCCTGCCCAGAGAGACCTGTAGCTCACGATGTACGTATCGGGGCCGTAGGGCTGAACCCGCTCAGTTTGGCTATCTTTGCTGCTCGAGCATGATGCAGCGAGGAACGCGCCTAGCAGAGGCAAGAGTACGATCGCGCTCGGGCTTAAGGTCACAACGGAGTGAGATCGTGAGCGACGGTTCAGCATGTGTGCAAGCATCTTCATTTTGACGACCTATGCCACCGGACATGCTTGAGTCTACCACAAACGAGTGAAATGAGTTTCCGGCGGATTGGCGATCAGGACCGCTGAAGGCAAAGAGAGGCACAGCTGCGCAGGCTGTGCCATGCAAGGTTGATGGACAGGTGGGGGCGGGGGCGGTAAAACGCCGACGGTCGCGTGCAGTCAGCGCGAAATCCACCCACATCAAGCGCATGCAAAGCGTCAACGATATCCGCAAGGCCTATCTCGACTTCTTCGCCCGCCACGATCACCGCATCGTCGCGTCGAGCCCGCTGGTGCCGCGCAACGATCCGACGTTGATGTTCACCAACGCCGGCATGGTGCAATTCAAGAACGTCTTCACCGGCGTCGAGAAGCGCGACTACGTGCGCGCAACCACGTCGCAGAAGTGCGTGCGCGCCGGCGGCAAGCACAACGACCTGGAGAACGTCGGCTATACCGCTCGCCACCACACTTTCTTCGAGATGCTGGGCAACTTCTCCTTCGGCGACTACTTCAAGGAGCTCGCCATCGAGCTGGCCTGGGGGCTGGTGACCAAGGAGTTCGGGCTGCCGGCCGAACGGTTGATGGTCACCGTCTTCGCCGAGGACGACGAGGCGTTCCGGCTGTGGAAGAAGATCGCCGGGCTGCCCGAGGAGAAGATCGTCCGGATCGCCACCTCCGATAATTTCTGGGCGATGGGCGAGACTGGTCCCTGCGGCCCGTGCTCGGAGATCTTCTATGATCACGGCCCCCACATCCCCGGCGGGCCGCCCGGCTCGGCGGACTCCGAGGGCGATCGCTTCATCGAGATCTGGAATCTCGTCTTCATGCAGTTCGAGCAGGTGACGTCCGACAAGCGGATCGACCTGCCGCGGCCGTCCATCGATACCGGCATGGGCCTGGAGCGGGTCGCCGCGCTGATGCAAGGGACGCACGACAACTATCAGATCGACCTGCTGCAGGCGCTGATTCACGCGTCGGCGGCGACCAGTGGCACCGAGCCCGAGGGCGAGCATCGCATCTCCCACCGGGTGATCGCCGATCACCTGCGGGCGACCTGCTTTCTCATCGCCGACGGCGTGTCCCCGGCCAATGAAGGGCGCGGCTATGTGCTGCGGCGGATCATGCGCCGCGCGATGCGCCATGCCCACATGATCGGCTGCGAGGAGCCGCTGATGTACCGGCTGGTGCCGGCGCTGCTGCAGAAGATGGGCCAGGCGTACCCGGAACTGATCCGTGCCGAGGCGCTGATCACCGACACGCTGCGGCTGGAGGAAAGTCGCTTCCGTCGTACCCTCGACCGGGGGCTGCGGCTGCTGGAGGACGCGACCGCCAAGCTGCCGATGAGCGGCGTCCTCGACGGCGAAACCGCCTTTCGGCTCTACGACACCTACGGTTTCCCCCTCGACCTCACCCAGGATGCCTTGCGCGCCAAGGGGATGTCCGTCGATGTGGACGGCTTCAACCGGGCGATGGCCCGGCAGAAGGCGGAGGCGCGGCGGGCCTGGGCCGGCTCCGGCGAGACGGCGACGGAATCCCAGTGGTTCCGCATCGCCGACGAAACCGGCGCCAGCGAGTTTCTCGGCTATGAGGTGGAGCGGGCGGAAGGCAAGGTGCTCGCCCTCGTCGTCGACGGCGGCCGTGTCGAGAGCGCCGGCGCCGGCCAGCAGGTGGCGATCGTCTGCAACCAGACCCCCTTTTACGGCGAATCCGGTGGCCAAGTGGGCGACACCGGCCGGATCACCGCCGCCGACGGCGCCCGCGTCTGCGTTCTCGACACCCAGAAGAAGTCGGGCGACCTCATCGTCCATCTGGGCGTCGTCGAGGCAGGACCGCTGAAGGTGGGCGCCGACGTGGTCCTCGACGTGGACGGCCGGCGACGGACGGAGGTCCGGGCCAATCATTCGGCGACGCACCTGCTGCACGCGGCGCTGCGCAAGCATCTGGGCGATCACGTCACCCAGAAGGGCTCCCTCGTCGCCCCCGACCGCCTGCGCTTCGACATCAGTCACCCGAAGCCCATGGCCGCCCAAGAACTGGCCACCGTCGAAGCGGAGGTCAACGGCCACATCCGCGACAACGTGGCGGTGGTCACCCACTTGATGGAGCCGGACGCGGCGATCGCCGCCGGTGCCATGGCGCTGTTCGGCGAGAAGTACGGCGATGAGGTGCGCGTCGTCTCCATGGGCGCCGACGACGGCGAGCGACCGGTCTCGTCCATCGAGCTGTGCGGCGGCACCCATGTGCGGCGGACCGGTGACATCGGCACCTTCAAGATCGTCTCCGAAGCGGCACTCGCCTCCGGCGTCCGGCGGATCGAGGCGGTCACCGGCGGTGTCGCCGTCGCCTTCGTCGCCGAGGAGGAGAAGGCGCTGCGCGAGACCGCCCATCTCCTCAACATCGCACCAGCCGAGGTGCCGCTGCGCGTCGCCCAACTGCTGGAGGAGCGCCGCCGGCTCGATCGCGAACTGAGCGAGACCCGCCGTCAGCTTGCCACCGGTGGCGGTGCCGGTGCCCAGGTCAAGGACGTGGGCGGCGTTCGCTTCTCGCCGCAGGTCCTGGTGGGTGTGCCACCGCGCGAATTGAAGAGCATGGCGGACGAACTGAAGAAGCAGCTCGGTTCCGGCGTCGTCGCCCTGGTGGCGACCACCGACGGCAAGGCATCGGTCGTCGTCGGCGTCACCGCCGACCTCACCGACCGGCTGAGTGCGATCGACCTGGTCAAGGCCGGATCGGCGGCGCTGGGTGGGTCCGGTGGCGGTGGTCGCGCCGATATGGCCCAGGCGGGCGGGCCCGAGGCCGCCAACGCGCAGGCGGCGCTCGACGCCATCGAGCATGCGCTGGCCCGCGGCAGCGAGGCCGCCTGAGCAACACCGCCCCGGACGCGGACGCCGCCGACCCCAGTGGTCGGCAGGCGGTCGGTCGGCAGGCGAGCGGCCGGCAGGAAGGTCCCGGCCCGGGCTCGCCGTGGCAGCCCTTCCGCTCGCCCATCTTTGCCCTCGTCTGGACGGCGGCCCTCGTCTCCAACACCGGAACCTGGCTGCAGCAGGTGGGCGCCCAGTGGTTGATGACCTCGCTGGCGCCGACGCCGCTCTATGTTTCCCTGGTCCAGTCGGCGACCCTGCTGCCGGTCTTCTGCTTCGCGCTGGCGGCCGGCGCGCTGGCCGACATCATCGATCGCCGCCGGTTGCTGCTGGTCGTCCAGTCGCTGATGGCGGTCGTCGCCCTCGTCCTCGGCGTGCTGGTCTGGCTCGGCGCCATCGGTCCCTGGTCGCTGCTCGCCTTCAGTTTCGCCATCGGCACCGGCGCCGCGTTCAGCGGTCCCGCCTGGCAGGCGGTCGTCCCGCATCTGGTGCCGCGCAGCCAGTTGCACGCGGCGATCGCCCTCAATAGCGCCGGCTTCAACATGGCTCGTGCCCTCGGCCCGGCCATCGCCGGCGTGCTCATCGGCGGCATCGGCATCGCCGCGCCCTTCTTCTGCAACGCCATCAGCTTCCTCGCGGTGATCGGCGCCTTTTTGTGGTGGCGGCGGACGACGCCGATTGCCTCCCACCTGCCGTCGGAACGGCTCACCGCGGCCATGCGCGCCGGTCTCCGCTACGCGCGGGAGAGTCCGGCGCTGCGGGCAACCCTGATCCGCTCCGTCGCTTTCTTCGTCTTCGGTGTCGCCTATTGGGCGTTGCTGCCGCTGGTGGTGCGTGTCGGCCTCGGCGCCGGACCGGAGGCGTTCGGCCTGGTGCTGGCGGCCGTCGGCGTCGGCGCGGTGGCCGGCGCCGTCCTCCTGGGCTGGCTGCGTCAGTTCCTCGATGCCGACCGGCTGGTGGCACTGGGCACCATCGGCACCGTTCTCGCGCTTGTCGCCTTCGCCTTCGTTTCGTCCCTGCCGGCGGCCGCGGCGGCCGGCGTCCTCGCCGGCACCGCCTGGATTCTGGTGGTGCCCAGTCTCAACGTCTCGGCCCAGCTCGCCTTGCCGGAATGGATGCGCGGCCGCGGCCTGGCGCTGTTCCAGATGTCCATGTTCGGCGGCATGGGGGGCGGCAGTGCCGTCTGGGGACGGCTGGCGGAGGCGGTCGGCACCGCCGAGACGCTGCTGATCGCGGCGGTCGGTGCCGTCATCGCCATGCTCGCCACTTGGCGCTGGTCGCTAAAGCCGGGAGCCGATGCCGATCTCAACCCCGGCGCTCCATGGCCGGAGCCCCAGGTGGCCGCCCCCGTCTGCCATGATCGCGGCCCGGTGCTGGTCACCATCGAGTATCGCATCGATTCGGCCGAACGCCGGGCGTTCCTGGCGGCGATGCAGGCGCTGCGCGGCAGTCGCCGACGGGGAGGCGCTTACGCCTGGGGGGTGTTCGAGGACGCGGCCGCCCCCGACCGCTATCTGGAGTGCTTCGTCGTCGAGTCCTGGCTCGATCACCTGCGGCAGCACGACCGGGTTACCGCCAGCGACCGGGCGGCGCAGGATGCGGTGCTGCGATTCCACCGGGGCCAGGCACGGCCGCCGGTTGTGCACTGGCTCGGCTTGCCGGGCGATGCGCCGCCGCCGGGCTGAGGAGGGGCGACGGCGGTTCGGCTCAGACGCGGCGGCCGGCGATCAGCTGATCGAGAAGGGTCTCCGTCGGCGCCGGGTCGGCGACCTTTGCCTCGCCGGCGGCCGTGTTGTTGGCCTGCTCGATCTTGGCGATCACCCGGTCCATGAAATCGTCGATGGCTTCGTCGGTCATCGCCGCCACCATATCGGAGGTCGCCGGATCGAGGCCGCTGCCCTGGGGGGGCGCCAGCGTCGGCGACTGGGCGAAGGTCCGCTGCAGTTCGCGCGCCGCCGCCGCCGGATCGGGCTCCTCGATCAGGCCGCAGGCGTAGGCGTTGATCAGCAGCCGGCGATGGGCGCTGATGTGCGCGAGGAGGGAAAGCAGCATTGGGTGCATGGTGGGGATCCTCCCGGCTGTTCTGCGCCTGATACCCTTCGCCGCCGGTCCCGAAGAATCCCCGCGGCAAGCCCCAGTATGGGGCCCATTCCGTTGCCAAGGCGTTAAGCCGGACGGGGTGTTTGCGCTTTGCAGCAAGATCATCCCCATTCGCTCTTGACCGCCGTCCGTCCCGATCACACCCTTTGCCGACACCCTTGCGCCATCGATGCGGGAGCCGCCCATGAGCACGCGCTTTTCCGGGACCGACACTTACGTCGCCACCGACGATCTGGCGGTCGCGGTCAATGCCGCCATCGCGCTCGAACGGCCGCTGCTGGTCAAGGGCGAGCCCGGTACCGGCAAGACCATCCTTGCCCTCGAGGTCGCCCGCGCCATCGGCGCTCCCTTGCTGCAATGGCATGTCAAGTCGACGACGAAGGCACAGCAGGGCCTGTACGAGTACGACGCGGTGGCCCGGCTGCGCGATTCGCAACTGGGCGACGCGCGCGTGCACGACATCCGCAACTACATCATCCAGGGCAAGCTGTGGGAGGCGTTCACCCAGGATGTGCGCCCGGTACTGCTGATCGACGAGATCGACAAGGCCGACATCGAGTTTCCCAACGATCTGCTGCTCGAACTGGACCGCATGGAGTTCCACGTCTACGAGACGAAGGAAACGGTGGTCGCCCGTCAGCGGCCGATCGTCGTCATCACTTCCAACAACGAGAAGGAGTTGCCGGACGCGTTCCTGCGCCGCTGCTTCTTCCACTACATCCGCTTTCCCGACCGGGAGACGATGCTGAAGATCGTCGACGTGCATTTCCCGAGCATTCAGAAGCGGCTAGTCAACGAGGCGCTCACCGTCTTTTTCGAGATGCGCGAGGTGCCGGGACTGAAGAAGAAGCCGTCCACGTCGGAGTTGCTGGACTGGCTGAAGCTGCTGATGGTGGAAGACATTCCGCCGGAGGTGCTGCGCTCGACCGATGGCCGCAAGCTGATTCCGCCCCTGCACGGTGCACTCCTCAAGAACGAGCAGGACGTTCACCTGTTCGAACGCCTCGCCTTCCTCAGCCGTCGCGAGGGACATTGAGCGGGCCTGGGCTGGATGCCGCCCGATCTGGCGTGCGCCGGCCGCATGCCGCAAGGGGCATTCAGGAACTAGATTGCATCGTCAGGACGTTGCAAATATAGTAAGTTCGACGCCCCGCCATTACGGGCTAGCTTGCTCTCTCACTGAAGCGTATACTATAAATTGCTGCCATATAAGGAAGCGATAGAGCGTCATGATCTTGGTCTCATCGCTGCCGCTTGCCTGCGTTATTTTAATACCCGGACCACGATGGTGCGTGGGGGATCGTTTCAAAATTTCAATGAGGGGCGGAGCGTCACCAGCACACTCGTCGACATGGAACACATCAATCGCCGAAGCATCAGGGATGATGCGGCCAAGTGTATTGTAATGAACGCCCTGAACCCACTTTCTCACGATCGCATCTAAGTCATCCACCGGCATAAGAACCGCAGTCCGCGACCCCTGCTCCCAATTCTGAGCGAAACTAGGAAGCACACCAATTTCAGGTTGTGATTCAAACATCAGGAGGCCTTGTAAGAATTTCTGCTGTTTTTTTGCTCTGGAGCGCCGATCTCGCTCATTTCTTGCTACGCTTGGATTGATAGAGCGACGTACCTTTTTCCATATCCCTGCCGACGCGTGGTGGTTGGGATTTAGGCATGCTGCCAAGTGCAGAAGCACGCACTCTTCCAATCGGCTGTATTTGTGATTGCAGGCCTCACAGGCCGGGACCTTCCATTTCTCCACGTCTGCAGGGGTTGATGCGGGATAGTACGACCGCGCGAAAACGTGATCCTCTGTTAACCGTGGGAATTCTTGAGAGCAGTAAATGCAGACAGGCATCAGTAAGCTTATTAAATGACGAGCGCATTGAGTGCCAAGCGGGGAGCTTTTATCGTACCGTGAACATACAAGCATTCTTAACGTGATGACACTGCGCCGACAGTCTCGCCCCCGATGCCGCCAGCACTGATCACTGGGCTTGGCCGGAAGCGGAGGAATGGCCCGCGTAGCACTGCGCTTGGGCTCACTGGCGGTGAGGCAAAGGGGAACATGGTCCGTTCGCTCTCGAAGATCGGCGACGGTGTGATCAGCCATTCCATAGGGGGAGTAGGCGCGGCCTGCGCGTTTTCAAGATCAAGAGCGCAGGGTGCTATTTGGTCGTCAGAAACGCCCACGGAGCGACGCCCTTCATCTTCGCGGGAGCGCCTATAGACGGGGGTCCTCTGTCCGCCTTGCTGTAACTCGCGATAGTTTTGCTCCCGCCAGCGCCTCAAGCAGCCAGGGTCAACAAAAAAACGCCGCACGCCAAAGGGTGCCGCAAGGCGGCTCAGCCGCAGCGGTGATTTGACGACCCGAGGTGCGGGCAGGTTAAACTTGAAATGACGGTGCCGGCGCTGCCATTCGCCGGCCCGCCGCTTAGGAGGGTGACTGTATGAGGAAGATCCGGCTGATGTTGCTTGCTATGGTGGCTGCGTTCGGCCTTGCCGCGTGCGCGGAGACTTGGCAGGGGGTGAAGCAGGACACCCGCGACAACGTCAATACCGTTGGTCGGGGGGTGGAGCGGGTCGGCGAGAGGATGCAGCAGTAGCGGCGAGCGGCGCCGGCGCCGGCGGGCGCTGGTCCGCGGCGCCGGGAACGGCCACCCGTCGCGACCCGTCGACGACCAACAGCCGGACAAGGAGCGGCCGGATCATGTTTACCTCCTTCTTCTTCGCGCTGCGCGAAACAGGCATTCCGGTCTCGCTGCGGGAATACCTCACCCTGATCGAAGCGCTGGATAAGGGGCTGGCCGACTATTCGGTGGATGACTTCTATTATCTGTCGCGCACCTGCCTGGTGAAGGACGAGAGCTACGTCGACCGCTTCGATCGGGTGTTCGGCACCGTGTTCAAGGGGCTGGAGGCGCCCCCCGATCCGGAAACGGTGAGCATCCCCGAGGAATGGCTGCGCAGGCTCGGCGAGCGCAACCTGACCGAGGAGGAAAAGGCGCTGGTCGAGGCGATGGGCGGCTGGGAGAAACTGATGGAGACCCTTCGCCAGCGCCTTGCCGAGCAGCAGGGACGGCACCAGGGTGGCTCCAAGTGGATCGGCACCGGCGGGACCTCGCCTTACGGCGCCTACGGGTACAATCCCGAGGGGGTCCGCATCGGCCAGAGCACCAACCGCAACAACCGCGCGGTCAAGGTCTGGGACAAGCGGGAGTTCCGCAACCTCGACTCCTCGGTGGAACTGGGCACCCGCAACATCAAGGTGGCGCTGCGCCGGCTCCGCCGCTTCGCCCGCCAGGGAGCGGCGACCGAACTGGACCTGGGCACCACCATTCGGCAGACGGCGAAGCGGGGCTACCTGGACCTGGCGTTGGTTCCGGAGCGGCACAACGCGGTCAAGGTGCTTCTGTTCCTGGACGTGGGCGGCTCTATGGATCCGTTCGTCAAGGCGTGCGAGGAGCTGTTCTCCGCCGCTCGCTCGGAGTTCAAGCACCTGGAATATTTCTACTTCCACAATTGCGTCTATGAGCGGGTGTGGCGCGACAATCGCCGCCGGCATGCGGAGTCGACGGCCACCTGGGACCTGCTGCACACCTACCCGCACGACTACAAGGTGATCTTCGTCGGCGATGCGGCGATGAGCCCCTATGAACTGATGCACGCGGGCGGCTCGGTGGAGCATTGGAACGACGAGACCGGCCTGATCTGGCTGCAGCGGGTCCTGACCGTCTATGCGAAGGCGTGTTGGTTGAACCCGGTGGCGGAGGGCTGGTGGCAATACGCCCAGTCGACCCGGCTGATCCGTCAGCTCTTCTCCGATCGGATGTTCCCGCTCACCCTCGACGGCCTGGATGCGGCCATGCGCAGCCTTGGGCGCTAAGGGGTTGCCTGAACGGGTTAATATACGTTGGGGGGTGTTGCGCCTTGGCAACCCTGTTGACGACCCACACGTTTTTGTCACCCCAAACGAGAACGATTCGCGTATAATGTGATGTCGATCACAGATCGGTCCCGGTGACAGTGATCTGCTAGAGAAGGATGTGAGGGTCTTCACCCGAAATTCCGTTCAGTTGCGACAGGGCACAGAGACGGTGCTGAAGCGCCGCAGACGCTCTGTCGTTCGCCACAACGACGGCTCGACCGGTGATCCGAAAGGGCACCTTGGCCGGAGGGGAAGTCTGAATCGATCGTTCGCCGTCGGTTGGCGTTGCGAGCGGCGGTTCGGGGAAGGATACGGGACATGAACGTCTTCGGACGCGTTCTCGCGGTCCTGTCGCTGGGCTTGCTCTGGTCCTGCGGCGATGGATCGCGATCGTCCGGCCCGAAGGGGATCGGCGAGGTGGACGTGGTTGTGCGCGTCGTGCGCGGCACGCTGGCCAATTATGATCAGGCCCGGCTGCTTGCCGTCGACGATGCGGTCTACTGGCATGAGCAGATCGACACCGAGAGAGACAGTGCCACCCAGATGGAGTTCGCCGACGGCACCCGGTTGACGGTGGGACCGGATGCGCGGGTGATGCTGGATGAGTTCGTCTACGGCGGGCCCGTCGGCACCGACCGCATGGTGTTGACCGTCACCAAAGGCATCAGCCGCTTCATCACCGGCAACATGGAGAAGGCGGCGTACGAGATCCGCGCCCCCGGCGCCATCATCGGCGTTCGCGGCACCGATTTCACCCTCGTCGTCGATCCGGAGCAGGGAACGACCACCTGCCTCGTGCATCACGGCGAGGTCAGCTTCCGTCGCAGCGATGGCGGCTCGCCGGTGATCATCAAGCCGGGGCAGGCGAGCAAGGTGGTCAGCCGGGATATCTCGCCCGTCTCGCCGCCGACGGCACCGGCCCCGGAGGTGCTCCGGGATGCCGACCGGCTGCAGAATGTCATCCGCGAGGCCAGCAACAGCCGCGAACAGGACCGCCATAGTCAGGAGGCGTCCGCCTCCCAGTTGGATACGCGCGATCGGCGGCTGTCGGCGTTGCAGTCTCCCCAGGACACCCGCGATCGGCTAAGTGACTTGGCGCAGCAGATCCGCACCGGTGCGGGAAGCGAGAGTGGTGGTCGAGGCTCGTCCGGCTCCGTTACCGGCGGTTCGAGCGTCGGCACGGCAGCCCCGGCCCCCGCCCACACTGCGGTAGCACCGTCACCGGCCCCCGCTGCAACAGCACCGGCTGCGAGTACGTCCGTGCCGGCGCAGGCCCCGGTGAGCACGCCGAAGCCGGCGACGGCCGAGCCGCCCTCGACCATCGGCGGTGTGCAAGTGCCGGCCGCAAGGGGGCTTTGCACGGAAGGGGCATCTTGCCTTGCCGCTCCGCCGCCGAACCGGGTGACCAGTCCGACCCGTCTCTAGAACCCGTCAGGCGGCGACACGAAAAAGGCGGGATGGAGGACCCATCCCGCCTGCGTTGTCGAGAGCCAGCCTATTTCAGCTTGCGCAAGGGGCCGGCTCCAGCGGGGAACTGCCGCGTCGAAAGCGCTTGCACGCCCGCATTGTGCTCGCCGTTGAACGGCGTCACCGCGCCGAGGCAGCCGGCGTCGGCCGCATCCTCGGGCGAATTGAACCACAGTCCCAGGTGGAAGGTGTGAACCGGTCCCGTCGCTGGGTTCTGGCTGGCGTCGGGGATCGGAGTCCGATGCACCACCGGCGCCGGTCCCGTCCCCGGCGCCACGATGAACGTCTCGATGTTGAAACGGCCGAGGAAGGTGCCCTGGGCGACCCCGGCGCCGTTGCTCTCCATGTCGCCCTGGTACCAGGACAGGCCGAAGGGAGCCTCGGCCAGCTGGATCACGAACAGATCGAAGTCCGTGTTCGGCGGAAGATTTCGGGCGACGACGGTCATCCGCTCGACCTCACCCTGCGATTGGACCGTCACGTCGGCAGTTGCCGTGGCCAGACAGCCGGCCGAGACAGATGCACTCGACGGAACCATCTTGAAAGTGATCTTGCTGGCTGCATGGGCTGGTGCCGAACTCACCGCTGCGAGGCCAGCAAGCACCGCAACCGACATCCACAGACCCGCCCGCCGTCGAGTTGCCCCGCACTGGCGGGACACGTAACCATTTCTCATCTCCGCCTCCTCACTAGAAGCCTGTAAGTGACACGCCAAGTTTGGCTGTTTTGATTATTATCGAGAAATAACTATACGCGATTTTCATTCCTGCAGATGCATTTCTAGCCACCGGGAATAAATTCTCGATTTCTGGCAATTTGTACCCGTACGAGGATGCGCTACACGGACGCGGCGGCATGGAGAGGGTCTACGAGATCCCGAGGAAGGGCTCCCCGAGAAGGTGACGAAAAAGGCGGGATGGAAAACCCATTCCGCCTTCATTGTCGGCCAAGCTGTTGCGCGATCCTATCTGAGCCGGCGCAGGGGGCCTTGCGCAGGCGGGAATTGTCGCGTTGAAAGGGCCTGCACACCGGCATTGTGCTCGCCGTTGAACGGGGTCACCGCGCCGAGACATCCGGCAGCCGCCGCGTCCTCGGGCGAATTGAACCAGAGGCCCAGGTGGAAGGTGTGAACCGGTCCCGTCGCCGGGTTCTGGTCGGCGTCGGGTATGGGATTTCGATGCACCACCGGGGCCGGCCCGGTGCCGGGCGCGACGATGAACGTCTCGATGTTGAACCGGCCGAGGAAGGTGGCGCGGGCGACGCCGGCGCCGTTGCTTTCCATATCGCCCTGGTACCAGGACAGGCCGAAGGGGGCCTCGGCCAACTGGATCACGAACAGATCAAATTCCGTGTCGGGCGGGAGATTGTGGGCGACGACGGTCATCCGCTCGACGTTTTCCAGTTCCTCGATCCGCACGTCCGCCCACGCCCCGGCGAGACAGCCGGCGCCGACCGACGCGGTCGATCGGACCATCTTGAAGGTGAGAACGTCTTCCGGTGCCGCTGCGTCAGTGGTTCCACTGGCCATCGCGGCAAGACCAAGACCGCCGACCATCGCCACCGACATCATCAGCCTCGCTCGTTGCCGTTCACTCGTCCCGCGCCGGCGGGATTCACACACATGTCCCATGTCCGCCTCCTCAAAAAGAAGCCACAGATGAGCTGCAACAGTGAATTTGTGGATTTTTTATTAAGAATTATTATAGCAGATTTGCAGTCGAGGGAGAACATAATCCGAGACAAAAAGTAAATTCACGCCACGATTGTCAGTCTGGCGTTTTTTCACTTTTCGCGATGCTGAATAATCGGCGGCCAGCGGGCGAGCGAATGCGCGCCTAACGCGAGCCGGTTCAGGCGTGGCAGGGGTTCAGGCGAGGTAGGGGTTGGTCTTGCGTTCGGCCCCGATGCTGGACATGGGGCCGTGGCCGCAGATGAAGCGGACCTCATCGCCCAGCGGAAACAGCTGGGTGCGGATCGAGCGGATCAGGGTATCGTAGTCGCCGCCGGGGAAATCGGTGCGGCCGATCGAGCCGGCGAACAGGACATCGCCGACGATGGCCAGCCGCGCCGCGGCATGAAAGAAGATCACATGCCCCGGCGTATGGCCCGGGCAGTGGCGTACCTCGAACTGGTGCTTGCCCACGGCGACCGTGTCGCCGCCCTTCAGCCAGCGATCGGGCTCGAACGACCGGCCACTACCGACGCCGAACGCACGTCCCTGTTCGGCCATGCCTTCGATCCAGAAGCGGTCCCCCTCGTGCGGCCCCTCGATGGGCAGACCCAACCGTTCCGCCAGATCGGCGGTGCCGCCGGCGTGATCCAGGTGGCCGTGGGTAATCAGGATCTTCTCGAGGGTGATCCGGTGGGACGCCGCCGCCTTCAGGATGCGGTCGAGATCGCCGCCCGGATCGATCACCGCGCCGACGCGGGTCGGTTCGTCCCAGACGATGGTGCAGTTCTGCTGGAACGGCGTCACCGGAACGATGGTCGCCTTCATCGGCTCCCGGCCATTCGCACCGCACTCATTTTCCGCGCCGCTTACTTGACGTCGGCGGCGACGCGCATGCTGACGATCTTGTCGGCGGGGGGCGCGACCTCGCCATTGCGCCCGGTGCCGCGTTTGATCTTGTCAACGCAGTCCATGCCGTTGGTGACCCGACCCCAAACGGTATACTGACCGTCAAGGCTGGGCGCCGGCTCGAACATGATGAAGAACTGGGAATCCCCGGAATTGGGGTCGGCCGCCCGGGCCATGCCGACGACGCCGCGGACGAACGGCTCGCGGGAGAACTCCGCCGGCAGCTTCTTGCCGGAACCGCCGGTCCCATCGCCGCGAGGATCGCCCGTTTGCGCCATGAAGCCCTCGATCACCCGGTGAAAGGTGATGCCGTCATAAAAGCCGGTCCGGGTCAGTTCCTTGATGCGGGCCACATGCTTCGGTGCCAGCTGCGGCAACATTTCGATGGTGACCTTGCAATTGTTCTTCAGCTCCAGAATGAGGGTGTTTTCCGGATCTGCCGCCACCGCGCCGTTTGCCGCTACCATCGCCATCACCAATCCCGTTGCCGCTGCTTTCCAGCTCATGTCGCCCCCAACGCCCTTCTGGCGATGATACCTGCGGCCGGCCCTTCGGCCGGCGGGGGCGAACCCTAGCGCAGCGTCCCCGAGGACGCACGCGAAATCGCGGCTCGTTCTCGCGGCCACGGTCCGAAATGCCGCTGGCCTCCGTCCGTCGCCCCGCTTAAGCTTTTGCCATGCACCGGATGACTCGCACCAAAATCGTCGCCACCCTGGGACCCAGTTCGTCGACGCTGGAAAGCATCGGCGCCTTGTATGAGGCCGGGGTCGACGTCTTCCGCTTCAATTTCAGCCACGGAACCCACGCCGATCACGGTGCCCGTTTTGCCCTCGTGCGCGAACTGGAGAAGCGACACCAGCGGCCGATTGGTATCATCGCCGACCTGCAGGGGCCGAAGCTTCGCGTCGGCACCTTTGCCGACGGGCGCGTCCAGCTGGACAACAAGGCCTCGTTCCGTCTCGATCTCGACCCGACGCCGGGCGACGCCAAACGGGTGACGCTGCCGCATCCGGAAATCTTCCGCGCCCTGAAGCCGGGATCCATCCTTCTTCTGGATGACGGCAAGATGCGACTGCGGGTCGTCGAGTGCGGCAGCGACCATGCGGAAACGGAGGTGTTGGTCGGCGGTTGGTTGTCCAATCATAAGGGCGTCAATCTGCCCAACGTCCGCCTCGGCATCTCGCCGATCACCGAGAAGGACCGCGCCGACCTGGCGTTCGCCCTCGATCTCGGCATCAACATGGTGGCGCTGTCGTTCGTGCAGACGCCGGAGGATTTGATCGAGGCCCGCGAACTGATCGGCGACCGTGCGATGCTGATCGTCAAGCTGGAGAAACCGTCGGCGGTGCGGCACCTGGAACGCATCGTCTCGCTGACCGACGCGGTGATGGTGGCGCGGGGCGATCTCGGTGTCGAGTTGCCGCCGGAGGACGTGCCGGTTCTCCAGCGGCGCATCGTCCATGCGTGCCGGCGGATGGCAAAACCGGTGATCGTGGCGACCCAAATGCTGGAATCGATGATCCAGTCGCCTATTCCCACCCGCGCCGAAGCGTCCGACATCGCCACCGCCGTCTATGAGGGAGCCGACGCGGTGATGCTTTCGGGTGAGACCGCGGCCGGCGCCTATCCGGTGGAAGCGGTGGCGATGATGGCGCGAGTCATTACCCGCTCCGAACAGGACAGCAGCTTCCAGCAGGTCCTGCGCGCCAGCGAACTGGTGCGAGAGGCCACCAGCGCCAACGCGGTCACCTCCGGCGCCCGGGTCATGGCCGAGACCGTCGGCGCGGCGGTGATCGCCGCCTTCACCATGTCGGGAGAAACCGTGCTGCGCGCTGCCCGCGAGCGGCCACCGGTGCAGATCCTGGGCCTGACGCCGACGGAACAGGTCGCGCGCAAACTGACGCTCGTCTGGGGCGTGCATCCCGTCACGTGTCAGAACATGGATAGCTTCCGGGCGCTGATGGCCGAAGCGAGCCGCCGAGCCCACACCGAGGGCTTCGCCCAGGCGGGCTCCACCATCGTCGTCATCGGCGGCTTCCCGGCGGGGACCTCCGCCAACACCGTGCACATCCGCACCCTTGACGACGGGTCTGCCGCCGCCGCTGCCCCGTGAGGTGATCCTGAGAGGTAAGGCGGCAGAGGACGCTCGATGATCGCCGAACTGTTCTCGATCATGGTGCCGGTGCTGATCTCGGTCGGCCTTGGTTTCGTCTGGGGGCGCCGCGGCGGCCGCTTCGACCACGAGATGGTCACCCAGCTGGTCACCACCATCGGCGCGCCGGCCCTGGTCTTCCATACCGTCGCCAACCTGGCCGTCGGCATCGACGAGTTTCTGGCCATGGTCGGGGCGACGGTGGCGACGATGATCGCCACCGGACTCGCCGGCGCCGCCTTGCTTGCCCTCTGCCGACTACCGTTGCGGCCGTTTCTGTCGGTGCTCGTCTTCCCCAATACCGGCAACGTGGGCCTGCCGTTGAGCCTGCTCGCGTTCGGCGATCAGGGGTTGACCTTGGCGATCGGGGTTTTTGCCGTCTTCGTCGTTGCCCAGTTCACCATCGGCATCAATATGGCGTCCGGGCAATTGTCGATGCGTTTCCTCCTGCGGATGCCCTTGATCTGGGCGCTGCTTGCCGCGGTGATCTTTCTCGTGCTGCGGATGAGGCCGCCCGGGTGGCTGAACGCCACCGGCGATCTGCTGGGCGGGATGAGCATCCCCTTGATGTTGATCACCCTCGGCGTCTCGCTGTCGTCGCTGCGCGTCGGCGGCCTCGGCCGCAGCCTGCTGCTGTCGGTGCTGCGACTGGGACTTGGGTTCACCGTTGGCTTGGCCGTCGCTTACGCCTTGCGGCTCGACGGGACCGCGCGCGGTGTCCTCATCTTGCAGTCGTCGATGCCGACCGCGGTGTTCAACTACCTCTTCGCGCATCGCTACGGGACTCGGCCGGAGGAGGTGGCGGGTGCGGTCACCGTCTCGACCCTGCTCACCCTCGCCGCCATGCCGCTCGTCCTTCTCTACGTCATGAAGACGTGATGCCGCGCGGCGACCTCTCGTCCTTCCGTCGCTCGACCTCATCTACGCTATAAAGCGGGCGAACGCGGGAGGGGAAAGGCAAGTGGCGGATCGGCAGTCGCCAGGGCAAGACGGGCGGCTAAACAAGCGTGGCGATCGGCTGACGGGCGTTGCCTGCGCCAGCGGCGCCTACGCGTTGTGGGGCCTGTTTCCCCTTTATTTCAAAGCGGTGGCGGCGGTGCCGGCGTTGGAGGTGCTTGCCCACCGGATCGTCTGGTCGTTGCTCGTGGTGTTTGTCGCGCTGGTCCTCGGCGGTGGGCTCGGCGCTGCGGGCGCCATCTTCCGCCAGCCGCGGCTGCTGGCGGTGTTGGCGGCGTCGGCAGCGGCGCTCACGGTCAACTGGGGTGTCTTTATCTACGCCATCGACTCCGGGCAGGTGTTGCAGTCGAGCCTCGGCTACTTCATCAACCCGCTGGTCAGCATTCTGTTGGGCGTCGCCGTCCTCGGCGAGCGCCTCAATCGCCTGCAGTGGCTGGCGGTGGCGCTGGCGGCGAGCGGCGTCGTGCTCGAGGTGGTGACCGTCGGCTCGTTGCCGTGGATCGCCCTCGCGCTCGCCTTCAGCTTTGCCGCCTACGGGCTCTTGCGCAAGCTCGCCCCGGCGGAGGCACTGGCCGGGCTGTTCGCCGAAACGGCACTGCTGGCGCCGGTGGCTTTGGCGTATCTGCTCGTTCTTGCCGCCAAGGGCGAGGGCACCTTCGCGGCCGACACCATTCGGCTCGATCTCTTGCTCGTTCTCGCCGGCCTGGTGACCGCCCTACCGCTGGTCCTCTTCGTCGCTGGTGCGCGGCGGGTCCGGCTGGTGACCGTGGGTCTTCTCCAGTACATCGCGCCCACCGGTCACTTTCTCCTGGCGCTGTTTGTTTTCGGTGAGACGATCACCCTCCTTCACGGGCTGACGTTCGCCCTGACCTGGGTCGGCCTTGCGCTCTACACCGCCGACGCCCTGCGCGGTCCCCTCCGCGTCCGGCGCGCAGCCGCGTAAGGCGCGGGCGGCACGCACCTCGCCCAAGCGAATGAGGGTGCCGAAAGGCCGAGGCCGGTTGCGTTTGCCGAACGTGGCCCCCTGAGCGCCGTTCGCCTTTCGGCGCTCCCCCCGGCGACGGTCGAACCCGGTGTTCTTCACGTAGCTGAGGAGGCAGTTGGAGCGTGGCGCTTCGCGGCGCCGTTCCCGTCCCGATCGTCGGTCGCCGGCGCTGGCTCCCGGACTGGCCACCGCCGGCTCGTCAGGGCCGAAGGTGGCGTACCGCCAGCGAATGAGCAGTTGTTGGATCGCCTTGGCGACGCGATCCGGATGGTGGCTGTCGCGGCGCAACAAGAAGCCGGCGCGGATCAGCGCTTCAAGATCGGCGGTGCCGATTTCGAGCGGCACCGATTGGGCCAACGGGGTGCTGGGTTGATTGGCAATGGGTTCCCCTGCCGCGCCGCGGCGATCGTTGCCGCGATCCGCCCAACGGCGGTCGCCCCTGCGGCGATTGGAGAACAGCCGTGGGGAGGCTCGCCCCTGGTGGCCGGTGGCGGGATGGGTAGCCGGATCGGCGGCGGGTTCGGTGGCCCTGTCGGTCGCAACGGATGTCGCCGGACCGCGGGACGGCAATGGGGACGGGGAGGCGGATCGCGGCGCTGCCGTTGCTGGTGGGGCCGCCGTGGGAGGCGCCGCGGGGCCGGCAGTCGGTGCGGCCGGGACCCCGGTCGGGACCGTCGCGCGAACCCGGTCGACGGCGGCGAGGGCCTGGTTCAGCCGCTGCACCTGGGAGCGTAGCTGCGCCAACTGCGACTGCAGCCGCAGCCACAGGCCGGCGGAATCCAGATCCACCATCGGTCCCGCGATGACGTTGCTTTCGGTGCTCCTGTCTGACGGCCCGGTCCCATCTTCGGGCGGCCGATCGTCGTTCGCCATCGCGTCCGTCCTCGCGTCACCGTCGCCCCGGAGCGCCCGGCGGAAGGGTGCATGAGCCGATGAAAGAGTTTAGCGGGCCCCACCGAATGGGCTGTAAGCGCTGTCACAGGGGCGCTCGTGGCCACGCCCCGCCGGTACAACGTCAGTCGTAGAGGGCTTCGATGTTGCTGCCGTAGGCCTGGCGAATGGCATGGCGGCGGATCTTTAGCGTCGGCGTCAGCTGACCGTTCTCGACGGAGAAGGGCTCCGGCGCGATACGGAAGCGACGGATGCGCTCCACCACGGACAGCTCGCGGTTGACCTCGTCGATGACTTGCGCGAGGGCGCGATGAAAGTCGGCGTTCTCGGCGAGGCGGCCCGGTTCTGCCTTCACCTCGCGTGCCGCTGCCCACCGCTTCGCCCATTCCGGATCGGCGACGAGGAGCGCCACCAGGTGCGGGCGTCGATCGCCATAGATCATCGCTTGCAGGATCTCCGGACGCAGTGTCAGCAGGCCCTCGATGCGCGCCGGCGAAAGATTGTCGCCGCCGGAGGTGACGATGATGTCCTTCTTCCGATCGGTAATCGTGATGTCGCCGTCGGCGTCGATCTCGCCGATGTCTCCGGTGTGCAGCCACCCGTCGCGCAGGACTTCGCCCGTCGCCTCGGGGTTCCGCCAGTAGCCCTGCATCACCATTTCGCCCCGTACCAGCAGTTCGCCGTCGCCGGCGATGCGGGCCTCGATACCGCGTATGGCGGGACCGACCGTGTGCAGCTTCAGGCGATGAGGATGGTTGACGCTGATCAGCGGCGCCGCTTCGGTCTGGCCGTAACCCTGGAACACCGGCAGGCCTATGGCGCGCAGGGCGATGGCGATCTCCAGGTTGAGGGGAGCGCCGCCCGAGACCATCACCCGCAGCCGGCCACCGAAACGGGTGCACAACCGCTGCCGGACGATCGTCTCGGCGAACAGGTCGCGGACGCGGTCGAAGAGGGATAGTCGGCCGTTCTGATGGTAGCGTCGCCGGCCGAGTTCGAGGGCGAGATTGAACAAGCGCTGCTGGCGGGCGGGCGCCTTTCGGATGCCGTGCAGGATGCGCAGGTGCATCATTTCGAGGAAACGCGGCACCACGGTAACGATGGTCGGCCGCGCCTCCTGCATGTTGGCGAGCACCTTATCGATGGCTTCGGCATAGTAGATCTGGCCGCCGATGGCGATGGGCAGGCACTGGCCGATTGTGTGCTCGTAGGCATGGGAGAGTGGCAGCAGGGAGAGAAAAACCTCGTCCGTGCCGTGGCCGCCGAGATCGCGCAGCACCTTCGCCGCCCCGGCGCAGTTGTGGAGGATGGCGCCATGATGCAGCATCACGCCCTTCGGCGCCCCGCCGGTCCCCGACGTATAGATCAGGCAGGCGAGCTGATCACGGGGAAAGGCGGCCACCTCAGCCCCCAGACGGGTGCGATCGGGCTTGCCGGCGGCAACCGCGTCCTGCCAGCCGACCAGCGCCGGCCCGGCGGGCGGCTGTTGGCCGGTGGCCGGCGCCTCCATGGCGATGACCACGGCGACGCTCGGCACCCGGGATGCCGCCGCCATCACCGGCGGCAGCAGTTTGCCGCCGGAGACGACCACCGCACGGGCGCCCGAATGGTCGAACAGGTAAAAGTGGTCCGCTTCGGTATTGGTGGTATAGGCAGGGACGCTGATGCCGCCGATCGCCATCACCGCGAAGTCGGCGATCAACCACTCAGGACGGTTTTCGGCGACGATGACCACCCTGTCGCCACTGCCGAGGCCGAGGTGGCGGAGACCGGCGGCGAGCCGACACACCTGGTCGGCGACGTCGTGCCAGCTCAGCGGCCCATACGCGCCGTCACGCTTCCTCCAGAGGAATGGGCGGTCGGCGAATCGCTCGGCCTGGGCGAACAACATGGCGACCAGGTTCGGCCAGGGCAGGGAGAGCGGCTCCGAAGGCATCGGCGGGCAATGGGCTGTTGGTTGGTCCGATTGACGGCTGGCGATCGCCGAGGCGGCGCGCTGCGGAGCGACGCGATGCGTTTTCAACCCTTATGATGTGGCACATCGCTTCGATCGCTGCGACATGATGGTGAGAGATGATCGCAAGAGATGCAACAGGGAAGGAAATCGAGGATGACGGCGACGCTGCATGCGACACGCTCGGCGGAGACGGACGTCGACCCGGTCACGTGGGACCTGAGCGATCTTTATGCGTCCCCCGACGCGCCGGAGATCGATCGCGATCTGGATTGGGCGAGGTGTGAGGCAGAGCGGTTCCATGCAGACTTTGCCGGCCGGCTGGCCGGGTTGACATCGGCCGAGTTCGGGCGGGCGATCGCCACCTACGAGGCGATCACCGAGCGCCTGTACCGGACGATGGCCTATGGCCAGCTGTATTTCGCCGAGGACATGGCTGACGCTGCCCGCGGTCGTTTCCTGCAGTCGCTGCAGGAGCGCTACAACGCCATTTCGACCGAGACGCTGTTCTTCACCTTGGAGTTGAACCGTCTGGACGAGGGAACGGTGGATCGGCTGCTCACCGATCCGGCGGCCGGCCGCTATGCGCCCTGGGTGCGCGAGGCCCGGACGTTCGCTCCGCATCAGCTCTCCGACGAGGCGGAGGAGTTGTTGCACGACAAGTCGGTGACCGGAGCCAGCGCCTGGGTGCGTCTGTTCGATCAGACGCTGGCCAAGCTGCGGTGCCGGATCGACGGCGCGGAGCTCACCCTGGCCGATACCCTCAACCGCTTCGACAGCACCGACCGGGAGGTGCGCCGCACCGCCGGCAAGGCCCTCGGCGCCGCCCTGGCGGACCGCGTCGATGTCTTTTCGCTGGTCGTCAACACGCTGGCGAAGGACAAGGAGATCGAGGACAAGTGGCGCCGCTACCCGACACCGATCTCCTATCGGAACCTGTCGAACCGGGTCGAGGACGAGGTCGTCGAGGCGCTCGTCGGCGCCATCAAGGGCGCCTACGAAGAACTGGCCCATCGCTACTATCGCCTGAAAGCGGGTTGGTTCGGCCGCGATACGATGGACTATTGGGACCGCAACGCGCCGATTCCGGGCGATGACAACCGGCGGTTCACTTGGCCGGAGGCGCGCGACCTCGTCCTCGATTCCTTCGGCCGGTTCGAGCCGAAGATGGCGGCTCTGGCCGACCGCTTCTTCAGCGGCGGCTGGATCGATGCGACGCCGCGTCCCGGCAAGGACTCAGGCGCGTTCAGCCATCCGCTGGTGCCGTCGGTTCACCCCTATATCTTGCTCAATTTTTACGGCCGCCACCGCGACGTGACCACGCTCGCCCATGAACTGGGCCACGGCGTCCATCAGCTCTTGGCGTATGAGCAGGGCGTGTTGATGGCGGACACGCCGCTGACGCTGGCCGAGAGTGCGTCGGTTTTCGGCGAGATGCTGGTCTTCCAGGCGCTGCTCGCCGCCGAGACCGATCCGGCGCGCCGCCGCCGGCTGCTGGCCGGCAAGGTGGAGAGCATGCTGAACACCGTCGTCCGCCAGATCGCCTTCCACGACTTCGAACAACGGGTGCACGGCGAGCGCCAGGCGGGAGAACTCTCGGTCGAGAGACTGGGGGAGATCTGGCTCGATACGGCGCACGAGAGCCTGGGCCCCGCCTTCCGCTTCGACGACGAATATCGCTATTACTGGGCTTACATCCCCCACTTCATCCACTCGCCCTTCTACGTCTACGCCTACGCGTTCGGCGATTGCCTGGTGAACTCGCTCTATCGGGTGTTCAGCGAGGGGCATCTGGGCTTCCAGGACAAGTACCTGGCCATGCTGCGGGCGGGTGGCACGCTTCGCCATCGCGAGCTCTTGCAGCCGTTCGGCCTCGACGCCGGCGACCCCGGCTTCTGGCGCCGCGGGTTGGAGGTGATCGTCGGCTTCATCGACGAGCTGGAAGCGCTGAGCTGACGCCCGTTGGGCGCGCGGGCCCATATGCGTCTCAGCGGGAGAAGGATGAGCGCGGGTGCCAGAGGTGAACGGGCGCAACCGGCCACCGGGCGGTAAGGGGGGCGGTAAAGCGGGCGAGTCTCGGCCGGACGCCGCCTATGATGACGCGGATTCGCTGCCATCGCGGCTGAAGCGCTACGCCCGCGTCGGGCAGACCATGGGCGGTCTCGCCGTTCGCCTTGCCGGCAATCAGCTCTTCGGCGTGCGCCTGGACCGGCCGGAGCATGCGGCGGAGATCAAGGCGGCCCTGGGCGGCCTGAAGGGGCCGCTGATGAAGGTGGCGCAGATCCTTGCCACCGTCCCTGACATGCTGCCGGAGGAGTACACGCAAGAGTTGGCGCAGCTTCAGCACAATGCGCCATCCATGGGATGGCCGTTCGTCCGCCGGCGGATGAGCGCCGAACTGGGCCCCGACTGGGCACGCCGGTTCGCCTCGTTCGAGCGCACCGCCGCCGCCGCCGCGTCCTTCGGCCAGGTGCACCGGGCGGTGGGTCACGACGGGAGCCGGCTCGCCTGCAAGCTGCAGTATCCGGACATGGCGTCGGCGGTGGAGGCCGACCTGCAGCAATTGAAGATCGTCTTCGCCATCTACCGGCGCTACGACGGGGCGATCGACCCCACCAACATCCACGCGGAACTGTCCGCCCGCCTGCGTGAGGAACTGGACTACCGGCGGGAGGCGAAGCAGATGCGGCTTTACGCCCGCATGCTGGCCGGCGAGGCGGGCGCCCACGTGCCGGAACCGGTGGCCGATCTGTCCAGCGACCGGCTGCTGACGATGAGCTGGCTGGACGGCGAGCCGATCCTCGCCTCCATCGACCGGGACAGGGAACTGCGCAACCGCATCGCCGGCAACATGTTCCGCGCCTGGTACGTGCCGTTCTACGAGTACGGCGTGCTGCACGGCGATCCCCACCTGGGCAATTACACGGTCCGCGCCGACGGCTCCATCAATCTCCTCGATTTCGGCTGCATCCGCGTGTTCCCCGCCGCGTTCATCGGCGCCGTCATCGATCTCTACTGGGCACTATGCCGCAATGATCGCGACCTGGCGGTGCACGCCTACGAGACCTGGGGCTTCGCCAACCTCTCCCATGAGGTGATCGACATTCTCAATCAGTGGGCGCGGTTCCTCTACGGGCCGCTGATGGAGGACCGGATGCAGCCGATCCAGGAGGAGGGCGGGGTCGTCTACGGGGCGCGGGTGGCGGGCCGGGTGCAGCGGGAACTGCGGGAGAAGGGTGGCGTCACCCCACCGCGCGAGTTCGTGCTGATGGACCGGGCGGCCATCGGGCTCGGCAGCGTCTTCACCCGGCTGCGGGCGGAACTGAACTGGCACCGGATGTTCCATGAGCTGATCGAGGGCTTCGATACGACGTCGATCGCCAGCCGGCAGGACGAGGCGCTGGCCGCCGTCGGCCTGCCGCGGCCGGTGTGAAGGGGCGTGGGCCTGGGCAAGGAGAGCGCAATTGATCGTCACCACCACCGACGGCATCGACGGCCGCCGCGTCGCCACCTATCTCGGCATCGTCGCCGGCGAGGCGGTGATGGGCACCAACGTCCTGCGCGATCTCTTCGCCGGCATCCGCGATATCGTCGGCGGCCGGTCCGGGTCCTACGAGAAGGAGCTACGCAAGGCGAAGACGGTGGCGATTGAGGAAATGATCGAGGCGGCCAAGGACCTGGGCGCCGACGCGGTCATCGGCGTCGATCTGGACTACGAGCACCTGGGCACCGGTGAGCGCTCGATGCTGATGGTCACCGCCAACGGCACCGCGGTGAAGCTGGGGTAAGCGGCGGCTGGCGGGCTTCCCATAGCGAGAGCGCGGGCCAACCTGCGATCACTGACCGCCGATCACCCGGCGTGTTTCCGCGATCCCGGCGATGAGCCATAGCGGCATGTCATTGCGGCAGTGCTGGCGATCCATTTGAGCGTATCTCGCCACGCAATAATCTCCCAATAATTGATATGGTTTATGCGGGCTGCCGCGGCGCGGGGCTGAGCAGAAAGCGGGCGCGTGCGCGCTTTCCTGCGATCCTCTTAAGCGGTGCCGATCTTGCGGGGGATTGCAATGACAAAAGCAAAGCGGAGTTGGCGGCTGGCGGTAAGCGGGGTGGTGCTCGGCGCCGTCTGTCTCGGACTCGCCGCCGCGGCGGCGGCGTCGGACAAGCCGCTCTGGGTGCGGCAACTCGGAACAGACGGTTCCGACTACGCTTCCGGCGTGGCGACCGACGGCGCGGGGAACGTCTACCTGACCGGAGTGACTGGGGCCTCGCTTGGCGGCCCTAATCGCGGAGGGAGCGATGCCTGGGTGGCGAAGTACGACGCTGCCGGTCATGTGCTGTGGAAACGGCAACTCGGAACGGATGGTTTGGACGAAGCTAACGGCGTGGCGACCGACGCCGCGGGAAATGTCTACCTGACCGGACTGACCGAAGGCTCGCTCGGCGGCGTTCATCGAGGATCGCTGGATGCCTGGGTGGCGAAGTACGACGCCGCCGGCCATGTACTGTGGAAGCGGCAACTCGGGACCGAAACTCCCGACTACGCTTCCGGCGTGGCGACCGACGGCGCGGGGAACGTCTACCTGACCGGAGGGACTTGGGCCTCGCTCGGCGGCGTCTATCGAGGCCTTTACGATGCTTGGGTGGCGAAGTACGACGCTGCGGGCCATGCACTGTGGAAACGGCAACTCGGAACGGATGGGTGGGACGAAGCTTCTGGCGCGGCGACCGACGGCGCGGGGAACGTCTACCTGACCGGATATACCTCTGGCTCGCTTGGCGGCCCTAATCGCGGAGAGAGCGATGCCTGGGTGGCGAAGTACGACGCTGCCGGCCAGGCGCTGTGGAAACGGCAACTCGGAACAGACGGTTTCGACTACGCTTCCGGCGTGGCGACCGACGGCGCGGGGAACGTCTACCTGACCGGAATGACTTATGCCCCTAATCGCGGAGAGGCCGATGCCTGGGTGGCGAAGTACGACGCCACCGGCCGTCTGCAGTGGAAACGGCAACTCGGAACGGATGGGTGGGACCAAGCTTTTGGCGTGGCGACCGACGCGGCGGGGAACGTCTACCTGACCGGATATACCGATGGCTCGCTCGGCGGGCCCAATCGGGGAGATCATGATGTCTGGGTGGCGAAATATTCCGCCGACTAAGAGGCATCTCTCGATGCGGGGAGGTGTGCCGGTTGCTGGGGCACGCGCCCTTCGCATGAGGCGCGCGGTTTCTCGGTGACGCACCGCTCCCCGCGCAAACGCGACGCATTCGGACCCACCGTGGCCGGCCCTTGGCCCAGTCCGATTGTGCCGGCGCCGCTTTCGAGATCGCCGCGGGGTCCGCCATCACCGCCTCCCGTCGTCATGAAGGCAGGGAGTCAGTCCTCAGCCGCAATTGCAACCAGTTTTTCGAAGGATCCGAGCAGCCATCCCGGTGGTTTGCGCCACGCGGTAGGCTAACGCTCCCGCTCGACCAGGTCCCGATCAGAAGTGACCGCCGTCCGCCGCGTCGTGATTCTTGCGAGCCGGCCGCTGCTCGAGCAGGCGGACGCGGCTGAAGCCCAGGTTGCAGAGCTGATGCGCCGCACAGGATCCGGCCACCGCAAAGATGATTGGGAAGAGCACATCCTGGGGCGCGTGGGTGAACTCCAGGATCAGGGCGATCGCGGTCAGCGGCATCTTCATCGACGACGCAAGGAAGGCCCCGGCGCCGACAAGGGCGAACGCTCCCAACGGTTCGCCCGGCCAAATCATCGACCACAGCCCGCCGATGACCGTGGCGAGCAGTGCGCCAATGGTCATGCCGGGCGTCAGCGTACCTCCCCTTGCCCCGGCGCGCAGGGCCGCCAGTGTCACCAGCACGCGCAGCAACAGCAGGATCAGCGCCAGGCCGACGGACAGATCGTCGGCGAGGCTGAGCTGGATCGGCCCTCTGCCGTTACCGAGCAGTTGCGGAAAGCGGGTGGCAAGGGTGCCGATACCGATGAACACCACCAGCGACCATGGCACCAAGCGTCAGTCGCGGGGCGATCTCGCCGTCATCGTCGTCGCGAGGCTGCTGAAGCCATAGGCGGCGACGCCGAAGATCGGCCCCGCCAGCACTGACCAGACAAAAAGCGAGCCGGTCAGATCGAACGGCATGACCGGATACTGTACGGCATCGCCAAGCCCGATCCAGGCGATCCGCGCAGCCATCGCCGAAGTGACGAGCGCGGGGAGAACCGCGGACAGGCTGAAGGTACCAAGAAGCACCTCCAAGGTGAAGAAGGCGCCCGCCAGCGGCACGTTGTAGACCGCCGCCAAGCCCGCGCCGGCGCCGCATGCGATCAGGATTCCCGCCTCATCGAGGGTGAGACCGGCCCGCCGCGACAGCCAGCTGGCGAGGCTTGCGCCAATTTCGCGTGGCGCCGTTTCCCGGCCCAGGGGAGAGCCGAGGGCAACCGTGACGATCTGCAGCAGGGCGTGGATGGTTGTTTCCGGCACCGGCATCGGTTGCGCCGGCGCCTTCACCGCGCTTTGGATCGCAACCAGCGGCCGCCCAAAGCGATAGAGCGCCCACCATCCGCTGCCCGCCGCAACGCCGCAGCCGGTCAAAACGAGGATGCGCCGCAGCGGTGAGGCGTCGCTGGCACCTTGCAGGAACGTTTCGGCGCCGATCACCGCGTCGAGACTATAGCCATAGGCAAGGTGCTGGATGACATGGAGCAGCAGGGCGAGACCCATACCGCCCACGCCGCCGGCGGCGCCGGTCAACAGGGTGACGACGGCAAGCCTGTGCAGCGGCGTCTTTCCTCGAGTGGATATGGCCTCTGCCCTTTCGAGGGGTCAGCGCTCTTTTTCAACCAATCCTCTACCGGGCCGGCGGCGGCTGCCAAATTACCTTATCGACATGGCCCTTACGACATCGACATTTCTTCGGATCGCGTTCGGCCACGATAGATATCGTCACCACCACCGACGGCAAGGCGAAAAGCGTGGCGATCGAAGAAATGATCGAGGCCGCCAAGGACCTGGGCGCCGACGCGGTCATCGGCGTCGATCTGGACTACGAGCACCTCAGCACCGGCGAGCGCTCGATATTGATGGTCACCGCCAACGGCACCGCGGTCAAGCTGGGGTAGGCAACAACAGCCAGAGGCCGTTCCCATCCTCCGAATGCCGGCGATCAGCCATGGGGATCGCCTGCGGTTTCGGCAGGGCTGGCGATCACCCTATAATTGATTTGGTAGGAGGACGATGGCCGCGGGGGACTGCGGCTTGTCTGCGGCGGTTCTTGGCGGTGCAGATTGGAGGGGGGTGATGACGAAAGCAAAGCGGAGCTGGCGGAGGGTACTCGGCAGCGTGGTGGTTGGCGTCGCCTGTCTTGGACTCGCCGCCTCGGCAATGGCATGGGACGAGCCGGAATGGGTTCGGCAATTCGGCACGACTGACTACGACTCCGCTTCCGGCGTGGCGACCGACGCGGCCGGAAACGTCTACCTGACTGGGTCGACCGGAGGCTCGCTCGGCGGTCCCAATCGCGGAGGCGATGATGCCTGGGTGGCGAAGTATGACGCCGCCGGTCATCTGCTATGGAAGCGACAATTCGGAACAGAAACATACGATTCCGGAGGCAGGGTGGCGACCGACACCGCAGGCAACGTCTACCTGACCGGCTATGGCTCGTTCGGCGGTCCCTATCGCGGAGACAGCGATGCCTGGGTGGCGAAGTACGACGCCGCCGGCCATGCGCTGTGGAGGCGGCACCTCAGAACGGAACGTGACGACTCCGCTCGGGGCGTGGCGACCGACGCCACGGGGAAAGTCTACCTGACCGGAGAAACCTTTGGCTCGCTCGGCGGTCCCAATCGCGGAAGCGGCGATGCCTGGGTGGCGAAATATACCGCCGACTGATGGGCTCTTTCCGATCGGATCGGGGGCCGGCACCACACGGTTAATATATCCGCCAGTGGGTCGCCGCTGCGGGGGCGTGCAGGCGAACGGATCTATGATGCGCACCGAGCCGTAGAGCCGGTCGGTTTGAAAATCCTCGGAATAGATCGTGTCGAGCCCGTAGTATTCTGCGTACGCCCAAAGGTGTGCATCAAACCAAGCCATCCGGTACGTCGCGAGGCCGCGAAGGGCCAAGTAGATCATTTCCTCCACCGGATAAAGAATGTTGAACTCGTTGATCAGTTCTTCGGCCTCGCGGCATGCATCCGCCATCGTGAGGATCGGCCGGCCGCCCAGGACCGGCTTCAGTGTTGCCGAGACAAATTCGATGATGGCCTGGGGTGGAATGAAGATTGATTGGTCGGCCAATCCTGCCCGTAGCAGCTCGCGGGCGATGCGCCCCTTCTCCGGATAGCGCGGGTCGCGGCGGTAGACGAGGACGTTGGTATCAACGAGAGCGGCCACGGTCCTCGTAGAGCTCTTCACGGGTCCAGCCCCGATCGGCAGGACGCTCGCCGACCCACGGATCGGCCGCATCACGCTGCCGCTGCCGCTCGTCGGACGCATCAAACATCGCCAGCTTTTCCTCGATAGTGAGTCGACGCCGCTTCTTGATGCGAGGCACCACCCGGAGCGATCCGTTCTCTTCCAGCCAATCGATCTCGTCGCCTGGCCGGATGCCGACTTTGTCCGCGAGCACTTTTGGAACGGTGACCTGCAGCTTGCTGGTGACCTTGCTCATCTCCTTACCGTAACAAGGACAATGTCCTTGCACAAGAGCACGTCCTTCATCGGCCGGGGGCGGCTCCTCCTCGCGGACGCGACGCATTCGGACCCGTCCCGGCAGGTCGCGCTTGTGCAATCGGGACGGACCGGGCATAAACCCGCAACACCAACGAGCGAGGGCAAATCGCGGGGGAGTCCAAGATGAAGCTAGCGATACCCAGGGAGCGCATGCCCGGAGAAACCCGGGTCGCCGCGTCGCCCGACATCGTCAAGAAATACATACAATTGGGGTTTGACGTCGTCGTAGAGAAGAGCGCCGGCGACGACTCCTCGATGCCCGATGCCGAATATCAGGCGGCTGGCGCCACCATCGGCAACGACGAAGCCTCGACGCTGCAGGATGCCGACGTGGTCATCAAGGTGCAGCGGCCGATTGTCGACGGGAAGCTCAATGAAATCGCCATGCTCAAGCCGGGCGCGGTTCTCATCGCCCAGCTGCAGGCGCTGATCTTTCCCGACCAGGCGAAGGCCCTGGCCGAGGCGCGCACCACCGCGTTTGCCATGGAGTTGATGCCGCGCATCTCGCGCGCCCAGTCCATGGACATCCTGTCGAGTCAGAACAACCTGGCGGGATACAAGGCGGTGATCGACGGCGCCGCCGAGTTCGGCTCGGCGATGCCGATGATGATGACCGCGGGCGGCACCGTGCCGGCGGCGAAAGTGTTCATCATGGGGGTCGGCGTGGCCGGCCTGCAGGCCATCGCCACCGCCAAGCGGCTGGGGGCGGTGGTCACCGCCAACGACGTGCGGCCGGCGACGAAAGAGCAGGTCGAGAGCCTCGGCGGCAAGTTCCTGATGGTCGATGAAGCGGCCATGAAGGACGCCGAGACCTCCGGCGGTTACGCCAAGGAAATGTCCGACGACTACAAGCGGCGGGCCGCCCAGGTGGTCGCCGACCACATGAAGAAGCAGGACATCGTCATCACCACCGCCCTCATCCCGGGCAAGCCGGCTCCGAAGCTGATCAGCGAGGAGATGGTGAAGACCATGAAGCCGGGATCGGTCATCGTCGACCTGGCGGCGGAAACCGGCGGCAACTGCGAGTTGACCGAGCCTGGCAAGGTCGTCGTCAAGCACAGCGTCAAGATCATCGGCTATCTCAACGTGCCGGGCCGGTTGCCGAAGGACGCGAGCCAACTTTTTGCCCGCAACATCTATAACTTCCTCGCCCCGCACGTCGACAAGGAGTCCAAGTCGCTGGCGTTCAAGTGGGACGACGAAACGGTGACCGGCACCCTCGTCTGCCGCGACGGCAACGTCGTCAACCCGCAGCTCACAGGGGAGGCTCGGTAACATGGATTCCTCAACCATCGTCGAGCAGGCCGCCAAACTGGCCAACGAGGCGGCCCGTCTGGCGGAACAGGCGGGAGCCCTCGCCACCGCCACCGCGCAGATCACCACTCCCGAGGCGGTCGCCGGGGGGCACGGCGGTTTTCTCGCCCTGTTCACCGTCTTCGTGCTCGCGGTCTTCGTCGGCTTCTACGTGGTGTGGAGCGTCACGCCGGCCCTGCACTCGCCGCTGATGAGCGTCACCAACGCCATCTCGTCGGTGATCATCGTCGGCGGTCTGCTGGCCGCCGGTCCTGCGCACTTCGACTTTTCCAAGGTCATGGGTTTCCTCGCGGTGATCCTGGCCTCGGTCAATATCTTCGGCGGCTTCATCGTGACGCAGCGAATGCTCGCCATGTTCAAGAAAAAAGTAAAGAAGTAGGGGGAGCGGAACATGGCTGAGAATTGGACCGGCTTCGCCTATCTCATTGCTGCGGTTCTGTTCATCCTCGCCTTGCGGGGACTGAGCAACCCGGAATCCGCCCGCCAGGGCAACATGTTCGGCATCGCCGGTATGGTCATCGCGGTGGTGACGACACTGGCCAGCCCGGGCGTGGTCAGCTACTGGATGATCCTCCTTGGTCTCCTCATCGGCGGCGGTGCCGGTACGGTGATCGCGCTCCGCATCCAGATGACGGCGTTGCCGCAGTTGGTCGCCGCCTTCCACTCGCTCGTCGGTTTGGCGGCCGTCTTCGTCGCCACCGCCGCCCTCTACCATCCGGAGGCCTACGGCATCGGCACCGCAGGGCACATCCACACCGGTAGCCTGGTGGAGATGTCGCTGGGTGTCGCCGTCGGTGCGATCACCTTCACCGGCTCGATCATCGCCTTCCTCAAGCTGCAGGGACTGATGAGCGGCAATCCGATCACCTTCCCGTTCCAGCATCCGTTGAACGCGGTGGTCGGCGTCGTCATCGTTCTGTCCATCATCTGGTTCGCGGCGACCGAATCCTATGCCGCCTACTGGGCGATCGTCGCCCTGTCGCTCGCCATCGGCTTCCTCTTGATCGTGCCCATCGGCGGTGCCGACATGCCGGTGGTCGTCTCCATGCTCAACTCGTATTCGGGGTGGGCGGCGGCCGGCATCGGCTTTACCCTCGGCAACCCGGCGCTGGTGATCACCGGCGCCCTGGTCGGCTCGTCCGGCGCCATCCTCAGCTACATCATGTGCAAGGGGATGAACCGGTCGATCTTCAACGTGCTGTTGGGCGGCTTCGGCGGCGAGGGCGCCTTGCCGGGAGCCGCTGCCAGCTCCGGCGGCAAGACGGTGAAGCCGGGATCGGCCGAGGATGCGGCCTTCATCATGAAGAACGCGGGCAAGGTGATCATCATCCCGGGGTACGGCATGGCGGTCGCCCAGGCCCAGCACGCCGTCCGCGAGATGGCCGACAAGCTGAAGGAAGAAGGGGTCGAGGTGAAGTACGCCATTCACCCGGTCGCCGGCCGCATGCCGGGGCACATGAACGTGCTGCTGGCGGAGGCCAACGTCCCCTATGACGAGGTGTTCGAGCTGGAGGAGATCAACCACGAGTTCGCCACCACCGACGTCGCCTACGTCATCGGCGCCAACGACATCACCAATCCGTCGGCACGGACCGACAAGTCGAGCCCCATCTACGGCATGCCGATCCTCGATTGCGACAAGGCGGCGACCACCTTGTTCGTCAAGCGCTCGATGGCTTCCGGCTATGCCGGCGTCGACAATCCGCTGTTCTTCGAAGACAAGACGATGATGCTGTTCGGAGACGCCAAGAAGATGACCGAAGAGATCGTCCAGGCCCTCGGTTAGCCAAGCTCTCGGTTAGACGGGGCCGGGCATCCGGCATAACAACAATAATCGACGAACCCAAACGAGCGGGGCCTTTGGCCCCGCTTTTTTGTTGCCCATTTCTCCGTGGTTAGTCGAAGGTGTCGGCTGCGTCGCCGATGATCTCGATGGCGTCGCCGGTGCGGATCAGGCCGCCCGTCTGCACCCGGGTGCAGACGCCGCCCCAGCCGCCCAGCGCCCGGCCGAGCGGGCCGCCGGCCAACTCGTCGAGGCGCCGGCAGGGCGGCCGCCGGCGGTCCCAGACGAGGACCGCCTCGCCGATGCGGATGGCATGATCGGCGAGATCGAGCAGCCGGGCGCCGCGGGTGACCAGGTTGCGGCGGTGGATGCCGGGGGCGAGGCCGCCGTCGCCATAGCGCTCGGCGGTCTTCGCCAGGTGTTCCGCCTCGATCAGCGTCACTTGGCAGCGACGGCGGGCGAAGGTGTGGACGCGGACGTCCCCGTAGCGATCATCTTTCAGGCCGATGCCGGCGATCGCCTCGATCGCGTCCACGCACCGCATCTCGCCCGCCCGGGCGCCGGTGATCCAGATGGCTTCGATGAGGCCCACCCGGCGGGGGATGATCACCTCGGCAAGGCCGGCGGCCGCGACCGCTCGTGTGTCGTCCATGGCTGAACTCCCTGTTGTTGCGCGGGATTCTCGGTCATGGTGGGGCGCCGGCCCGCGGCCTGCATTCTCGGAGGGGGTTGATGCTTTTGCAATGCCTGGGGCGCTGGCTGGCGGTGATCATGCTGAGTTGGCCGTTGCCCGGATCGTGGGCGGCCGAGCCGATCGCCGTCGAGGTGAAGGCGGTGCCGCTGGATACGGCAACACCGGAACGGACGACGCTGGGGCCGCTGCGCTATAAGGGCGGCATCGAGATCCGCAGCCGTGACCGTCGCTTCGGCGGGCTCTCGGGGCTGACCGTCAGCGCCGATGGCAAGCGCTTCGTTGCCGTTGCCGACGTCGGCTTCTGGTTTACCGGCCGACTCCTCTACGACGGGGACGGTCGCCTGATCGGCGTCGCCGACACGGAGATCGCGCCGTTCCTTGACGCGGCCGGACGGCCGCTAACCGGCCGCAAGAACACCGATGCCGAGGCCATCGCCGACGACGGCGCCGGCGGCTTCATCGTCGCTTTCGAACAGAAGCACCGGCTGATGCGCTTCGCCCGCGCGGGCGGGCGGGGACAGCCGTTTCCGGCGCCGCCCGGGGTGGAGGCGGCACCACCCAATGCCGGGATGGAGGCGCTGACCCGTCTTCACGACGGTCGCCTGCTCACCGTGACCGAGGGGTTGCGGACCGACGACGGCGCCGCCGTCAGCGGCTGGCTCGGACCGCCGCCGTGGCAGCCGCTGAGCGTGCGGACGAGTGGCGGTTTCGAGCCGACGGCGCTGGCTGATCTCCCAGACGGAGCGCTGCTGGTGGAGCGGCGCTTCCCCTTTCTGGCGATCCGCCTCCGGCGCATCGCCGCCGGCGATCTTCGCCAGGGGGCGCGCATCGATCCGGCGGAGATCGCCCGTTTCGAAGGGTCGCTCAGCTACGATAACTTCGAGGGGGTGGCCACCCGCGCCGGGGCCGGCGGCGAAACCCTGGTCTATCTCCTTTCCGACGACAACCAGAACGTCTTTCAACGGACGCTCCTCCTTCACTTCGCGCTTGCCGTGGGCGACTGAGGGGAGATGCCCTGTTTGGGGCGTGCCCAAATGTTGACCAGGGCGAAGGCGAAGGGGTATCCAACCGCGAGGCCGATGGATGTCTCGGTCGTTGCGCGAAAAGCGAGGGGGGCCGAACATGTCGGTGATCGCGGTTATCCTTGATGCGGCCGTGGGGGCGGGGGCATTCGCCCGCCGTTTGTTCGCCGGCCGGTCGCTCGTCGAGCATGCACTCGACGTGGTCGCCGCGGCGCGGCCGGTGGATCGGATCATCGTTGTCGGCGACACGCATCCGCGCTTCGTCGCCGCGGTCCCCGGCGTCAGCGTCATCGGGTCGCCGGCTGCGGACAGCGGCGACCCGCGGGCGGCGACGCTGGCGCTGGCGCTGACCCAGGTCGAGGAGGGCGACGTCTTCGCCTCCGACGTGGCGGTGCTCATCGATCCCGCCTGTCCCTTGCTGACGCCGGGACAGATCGATGGGGCCGTCGAACATCTCCGGCGGTGTGGCGCCGACACCCTCGTCTCGGTGCACGCCACCGATGGCCGGCTCTGGCAGCAGGATGAGGGTGGCTTGGCGGCGCCGATGGAGCCGACGCCGGACCGGCCCTGCTATGTGGAAAACGGGGCGCTGGTCGCCGTCCGCGTCGGCGTCTTTCAGCAGACGGAAACGCTGCCGGCGGGACGGACGGTGCTGTACTCGATCCCGATGGCGACGGCGCTCCGGCCCACCGGTGAAGCGGACTGGGCGGCCGCCGAAATGATGTCTCGCGCGACCACCGAAGCCCAGGCGCGCGCCCGGCTGAAGGGGGTCGGCCTCGTGTGCTTCGATTTCGATGGGGTGATGACCGACAACCGCGTCCTCGTCATGGAGGATGGCACCGAAGGCGTTCTCTGTAACCGGTCGGACGGTCTGGGCTTGGAGCGTCTCCGGGCGGCGGGCATCCCCGTTGCCGTCATCTCCAAGGAGCGCAACCCGGTGGTGACCGCCCGTTGCCGCAAGCTGAAGATTCCCTGTCACCAGGGCATCGACGACAAGCTGCGGGTGCTGCGCGAGCTGGCGGCGGAACAGGGTGTGGAACTCACCAACGTTGCCTATATGGGGAACGACATCAACGATCTTCCCTGTATGATCGGCGTCGGCATCGCGGTGGCGCCGGCCGACGCCTATGGGGAGGTGCTGGCCATCGCCCATGTGGTGACGCGGCGGGACGGCGGTTTCGGCGCCGTCCGCGAACTCTGCGACCTGGTCCTCGCCTCCCGCGGGGCCGCCGCCTAGGTTCGCGCGCCGGGAAGGAAGGGGTCGGGCTGCACGTTGGCGAGCGGATCGCGCTCGGGCGAGGCATCGGCGGCGATGTCGTGAAGATGGACGTCGTCGGCGTGGTTTTTCTTCAGGATATCGACGGCGCGCCGCTCGTGTTCCAGATCGCGCACCCGCACCCAGAGCAGGAGCCCGCCCTTGCCGAGCTGCGCTTGCACGCTCTGCGCCCGCTCGCGTCCGATGGCACGGGCAAGCCAGGAGCCAACCAACGCACCGCCGCCACCGGCGGCAGCGGCGGCGGCAATGGTGGCGATCAGGGTTCCGCCGGAGAGGACGATGCCGGCGACGGCGATCATCGCCCCGAAATAGCCGACGCCGGTGACGGTGAAGGTCTTCACCTCGGTGAGGGAATCCCGTCCCACGAAGGCGGCGCGGGGCACGTCCGGATGGTCCTCCAGTTCGTCGACCCGCTGATATGCGTGCCCGAGTACTTTCTCTACCGTCTTCTCGTCGGCGAGTAGGCTCAGTTCGGAACGGTCGAAGCCACCGGCCATCAGGTCATCGACGGCCGCTTGCAGGTTTTCCCATTGGCGAAAGACGCCGACCGCCTCGCGGACCGCGGTGATGGAAGTCGATGTGGTCATTCCCCTTCTCCTTAGTCCCCATACCAATCGTCCAGACGCCAATGCGCTGGGTCGCCGTCTTCAGCCACGGCGTCAGCCAGGGCCAACTCCCAGACGGACCAGGTAGCGACCAAGGGCGTCATCGGTCGTCAGAATGTGCTGGCGGATCCAGTCGCTGAGCATGTCGACCCGATCCAGCGTCAGCGTCACCCGTCCGCTGCGATGGGCTGCGCCCAGCTCCTCGAGCTGCTGCAGGGTGCGCTCATGCTCATCGGCGTGGTTGTCGGCGTGCGGGTACTGAAAGAGGCGCATGAGCGCGTCTTCGGAGTCAAAGTGCTCTCTTGTGAAGTCGATAAGGCGGTCGATGATCTCATCGATCTCACTCTTCGGCCGTCCCTCGGCGACCGCCTGGCGGATGGCCCCGATCAGGTTCAGTTGCAGGCGATGCTCGTTGTCGACGCTACGGTAGCCGCTGATCCATCTTTCATTCGAAATGATGTCATCCATGCCCGTTCTTTCCGGTTGTCCCTGCCGGTAATCGATCCCCAGCCCAATCAGGCTGGCAGAAATCCCCGCTTCCAGCAACCGTAGGATACCAGCGCCGCCCGTGATGAGGTCGTCAACCGCGCTCGGCTTCCGTCGTCCACTTGAGAATGCTGCGCCGCAGGGCTTCGAAGCGGCCGCCCACGTTGTCGCCGAACAGCGGGTCTTCTTCGCGGGTCATTTCCGCCTGCAGATTGCGCCAATCGGCCTCATTCAGCACCTTCAGCGCCGCGGGGAACAGTATCTCCTCTTCCATTCGCATATGCGTCATTTGCACGTCGATGAAGGCCCGCCCCCAGCGGACGAGGGACTCGCGCGGGACCTGCGCCTCATCGAGGACGGCCATTAGTCCTGCCGAAAACTCGCGCGAGCGGGCGGCCAGCGTCTCGTGCTCGCGCCGGAGATCGCCGATCTCGCGGGCCACCTCCGGATCCCGCTCGCACAGGAGCGCATAGACCATGTCCTCCTTCGGATGATGGTAGAGCTCTGGGAAACTGAGAAAATAATCCAAGGTGGAGCGAATGAGATCATAGTCGACCGCCTCGCCGCGCTCGAACTCGGCGATCTGCCTTTCGAGAGTCTTGACGAGCGAAGCCATATTTGCATGCTCCCGACGCAGCACTCGAATGACTTCCGACATGTCCTTAGTCCCCTCCGCCGCCGATCTGCCGCTCAACGCCCATTCGCCAACGCCTGATGACGACGTTCGCCTAGCACAGGGCGGCAACGCACGTCACGGTTTTTCGCGCTGCAATGCGACGACTCCTCGGACGCCGCGGCGGTGTCCGTCGTGTGGCGGCTGAGGGCTGCGGGATGTCCGGACTCGCCGCCCGCTGGTCGTCCCTGCTCGCTTACGTGGTAGGTGGTATCCGCCGGCGTCCGGCGCCGCTCCTGGCGGCGGCGGCCGTGCTGACCCTTGTCGTCGGTGCCCTCACTTACGCCAACATGAGGATCAATACGTCGGTCATCGACCTGATGGACCCCGACCTGCCGTTCATGAAGAACGTGCTCGAATTTTCCCGCGCGTTTCCTCAGGAAGCAGACACGATCGTCATCGTCGTCGATGCCGGCACGCCGGAGCGGGCCGCCGAGGCGGCGGGCAAGCTGGTCGATGCGCTGAAGCCGCATACCGCGGAGATCAAGAGCATCTTCTATCCGGCCGGCGATCCCTTCTTCCAGCGCCACGGGCTGCTCTATTCGTCGATCGGCGAAATCGAGGCGCTGAGCGCCGAGCTGGCGCGGGCGCAGCCGCTACTGGCCAGTCTGAATGCCGATCCCAGCCTGCGTGGTCTGGCCGACGTCCTGACCCTCTCCCTTTCCCACCTGGACGAGATGGGAAACGACGGCAAGGTGCCGCCGGTCTTCGACCACACCTTGGGTGAGATGGCGGCGACGGTGCGGGATGCGGCGGCGGGCAAGGCGCGGGCATTTTCCTGGGAAGACCTGTTCGCGGGCGGCATGGAATCCGCCCATGGGGATCGTCGTCGGCAGATCATCGTCGTCGAACCGGTCCTCGACTTCAGCGCGTTGAAGGCGGCCGGGCCGGCGGAGGCACTGATCCGCACGACGGCTGCCCAACTGCAGCTCACCCCCGAGCACGGCGTCCGCGTGCGGCTGACGGGCGAACTCCTGATGCTGCAGGACGAGCTGGTCAGCGTCGAAGAGAGCAGCGGCGTTGCCAACATCGTCACCCTCGTCGTCGTCATCGGTCTGCTGGTTCTCGGCCTGAAGTCGTTTCGGCTCGTTCTCGGGACGCTCGCCGCGCTCGTCGTCGGCCTGACCCTGACCAGCGGGCTCGGCCTGCTTGTCTTCGGCCAGTTCAACATGATCTCGGTTGCCTTTGCGGTGCTGTTCATCGGCATCAGCGTCGACTTCGGCATCCAGTACTCCTTGCGCTATCAGGAGCTCGTCAATCGCGGCCTTCCCGTCGGTCTCGCCCTGGAAGAGGCGGCGGCGGCGATCGGCCCGGCATTGACCCTGGCGGCGGCGAGTGCCGCCATCGGCTTTTTCGCCTTCCTGCCCACGTCTTACCGGGGCCTTGCCGAGCTGGGCGCGATCGCCGGCATGGGCATGGTGGTGGCGCTGATCACCAACCTGACCATTCTGCCGGCGGTCATCGCCCTGTTGCCGACTGAAGCGCGCGATCCGTCGCGGGAGACGCTGGGATTGCAGCGCCCGCTCCAGCACCTGATCGAGCACCATCCGCGGTGGGTGGTCGGGCTTGCGCTGCTCATCGCCCTGATCTCGGCCACCCAGCTGCCCCGCGTCCGCTTCGACGATTCCGCCCTCAACCTGCGCGATCCGTCGGCGGAGTCGGTGGCAACGACGATGGAGCTGCTGCAGGACCCGATGGTCGATCCCTATCGCGCGACCGTTCTCGTTGCCAACCAGGCGGAGGCGGAGCGGATTGCCCAGAAGCTGCGGGCCCTGCCCGAAGTCCGCGAGGTGGTGACGCTGAGCGATCTGGTGCCGGCCGATCAGGCGGAGAAGCTTCGGCTGATCGAGGACATGGCGCTGTTCATGGGTCCCATCCTGACGCCGCCGCCACCAAGGCCGGCGCCCTCTGCCGCCGAGGACAAGGCGGCTCTCGCCCGGCTGGCGGAGGTGGCGCGCAGCGCCGGCAGCCCGGGGTCGCTGGCGCTCGCCGAGGCGATCGGGAGGCTGCCGGGCGGCGCCGATCTGTCGGCGCTGCAGCAGGCGCTGCTCGGCGACTTTCCGCAGACCATGCATCGCCTGGCTCTGCTCATGGAGGCGGGGCCGGTCACTCTCGACTCGCTGCCGAAGGAATTGCGCGCCCGGCAGCAGGCGGCGGATGGTCGTGTCCTTGTCGAGGTCTTTCCGAAGGCGGATGCGCGGATCCAGGAAAATCGCCAGGCGTTTGCCGCCGCCGTGCAGTCGGTGGCGCCCGATGCCTCCGGCGAGGCGATCATCGCCACCGAAGGTGGGCAGGCGGTGCTGCACGCCTTCCTCGAAGCGGGGATCATCGCCGCGGTCTTGATCTTTGCCTTGGTGCTCTGGATGCTGCGCGACCTCGCCGATACCCTGATGGTGATGGCGCCGCTGGCGCTGGCGTCCCTGTTAACGATTGCCATCTCCGTGGAGGTGGGCATTTCGCTCAATTTCGCCAACGTCGTCGTCTGGCCGCTGCTGCTCGGCCTCGGTGTGGCGAGCGGTATCTACATGGTGCTGCGCGACCGCCAGGAGCCGTCCGCCCATTTGCTCGAGACCTCGACCCCGCGGGCGGTATTTTTCAGCGCCCTGACGACCATCGCTTCGTTCGGTTCGCTGGCGATCGTCAAGCATCCGGGATTGGCCAGCATGGGTCGCCTGCTCACCCTTGCCATCTCGCTGTCGCTGATTTCGACGGTGGTCGTCCTGCCGGCGCTGCGGGTGGTCTTCGTGGCATCGCGGCGGGGTGCCGCCGCCGATGTGGAGGAGGGTGTCACCACCCCCAACCCCCGCAAGCGATGACGGCCCCGCCGGAGGGTCCGACGGGGCCGCCTTGTATGCGCGTTCAGTCGGCAACGCCTCGTTCAACGGAACGACACGACCGATCTGACAGCTGAGGTTCGGGGGTGAGGGGTTAGAAGCTCCAGCGGTCTCCTGCCGGAACCAGCGGGCGTTCAATCTCGTCCGTCCATTCGCTGCTGCTGCGGCGCGACCGTGTCCCCAGGTCGCGAGTCATAAAAGAATCCGGCACACAAGCGAAAAAAACGGGGTCGACACGATCGCGGTCGATACTGTAGATAACCATTGGCAAGATCGTACTCCTTTCGTTAAGCCTCGGATGGCGGAAATTTTCTTCCGCTTCCGGCTTTCGGAACCGGCGGGGGGTGTTGCAGCACCCCGGCCGACCAGCACCACTTGGGATCCGCACCCCCGCAAAGTCAACATGCTTTGCGCGGCGGTTTGGCTGTGCAAGTGCAGCGGCCACCACCGGGGCGAGTGCATTCGGGCACGAATTGCCGTTTTCTTTCATGAAGCTAGAGGAGCATTGCGGGCGCTGCCGCAACGGCGAAGGCTGACCGCGATTTAACCTCGTCCTTCGCCGTCTTGTTGCCGTGGGGCCACAAAAACGAGCGAGCAACACCCGTCCATAAACAACCATTGCGACCATAAACCAGTCTCAATGCCACCGTTCGGTTCCGACCATGGGATGCGTGGGCGGGAATCGGCCCGGTTCGCCGGCTGATGCCTCCTGCCGCGCGGCCGAATCTGCCATCGGCTCGGCTGGCGGCTGGGTTTTCAACGCCTGAGGCGGGCGGGATTGCCCACCGCGACACCTCCTGTCGGCACATCCCGGGTCACCACGCTGCCGGCGCCGATCAAGGCGTCATCGCCGATGGTGATCCCCGGCAGGATGATGGCACCGCCGCCGATCCAGACATTGGCGCCGATGCGGACCGGCCGCCCGAACTCCAGCTTGCGCGACCGCAACACCGGATCGCGGGGATGGTCGGCGGTCAGGATCTGGACACAGGGTCCGATCTGGGTCATGTCGCCGATGGTGACCTTGACCACGTCAAGGATGACGCAATTGTAATTCAGAAAGACATCCCGACCGAGGCTGATGTTGTAACCATAATCACAATGAAACGGGGGACGAATGGTCGCTCCCGCGCCGACGCGGGCAAAGACTTCGGCGAGAAGGGACCACCGCTCTTCTTGCGTCCGCGCGTAGCTGGCGTTGTAGCGGTCCATCCACCGGCAAATGCGCTCGGCGTCCGCTGCCAGTTCGGGGCCGTCGGCGACGTAGAGTTCGCCTGCCAGCATTTTCTGCTTCTCGCTGTGGTGCATCATTCGGTCCTCGTTCGATGGGCGTGCCGGTCCCCGCAGCATCACGCGTTTTTCCTTCCCCTCGCTCGACAGCCGTGCGAGAGGTGGAGGGGCGGCGGTCGGCGACCGCACAAGGGGAGAGCCGGCTTCCGAGAACCAGCGGAGGGAGGAAAAAGCATGGAAGTCCAGAAGGTTGGTGTTGTCGGTGCAGGGACGATGGGCAATGGCATCGCGCAAGTCTTTGCCGTCGCCGGCTACGACGTGGTGATGCGCGACATCAAAGACGAGTTCGTTCAACGCGGCCTCGCAACCATTGGCAAGAATCTCGACCGCATGGTCTCCCGCAACAAGCTGAGCGCGGAGGCGAAGGGCGCGGCGCTGGCGCGGATCACGCCGACGGTCGATCTGGCTGCGTTCGCCGACCGTGACCTGATCATCGAGGCTGCGCTTGAGGTCGTCGAGCTCAAGCTGCAGCTTTTCCGCGAACTGGACGGCGTCGCCAAGCAGGGGGCCATCCTCGCCACCAACACGTCGTCGATTTCGGTGACCAAGATCGCGGCGGCAACGAAGCGGCCCGACCGGGTCGTCGGCATGCACTTTTTCAATCCGGTGCCGGTAATGCAGCTCGTCGAGGTCGTCCGCGCTCTGCAGACGGCCGACGAGGTGGTGGCGACCGTCGAGGCGGTGAGTGCCAAGGTCGGCAAGACACCACATACGGTCAAGGACAGCTTCGGTTTCGTCGTCAACCGGGTCCTGATCCCGATGGTCAACGAAGCGGTCAACTGCCTTTACGAGGGATTGACCCAGCCCGAGGACATCGACGAGGTGATGAAGCTGGGCGCCAACCACCCCATGGGTCCGCTCGCCCTGTGCGATCTCATCGGTCTCGACATCGTCCTCAACGTGATGGAGACCCTCTATCAGGGGTTCGAGGACCCGAAGTACCGGCCGAGCCCGCTGCTGAAGCAGATGGTCGACGCCGGCTATCTCGGCCGCAAGACCGGCCGCGGCTTCTTTAAGTACACCTGAGCGAGGCGAGGCGGGCGGCGGCGCGATCCTGCCCGCCGCCGGAGGAGTATGAGCGATGCATGTGAGCATCCGTCGCTACGACAAGGTGATCTCGGTGCGCGAGGTGTGCCGGCGGATCGCCGTCAGTTTCGTACCGCTGTTGCAGAAGTCGCCGGGATTCATCGGCTACTACGCCGTCGACTGCGGCGAAGGGTCGATGACCACCGTCAGCGTCTTCTCGACGGAGCAGATGGCGTTGGAGTCCAATGAGACCGCCGCCGCCTGGATGAGGGAAAACGTCTCGGAGCTGCAACCTGAACCGCCGACCATTCTGGGTGGCAAGGCGGAGGTGGTAGTGACTGCTTGAGCGGCGAGCGATCGTCCTCGGACGTTGTGTGTGCAGCCGTGGAGCACCGCCTGCGGGCAAGCGCCCGCAGGCGGTGCTTGACGTTGACGATTCCTGTCCCCCGCCAATCGTTCGCCAGATTGCGCTTGTACGGTCGACCGGTTGTCGCGCATCCTTCCCCGCCAGGGAGAAGATGCCCCAAAAGGGGTAAAACAATGCCCCGCGGTTCCTTGGGACAGGAGTGTGTTGATGAGATTTAGCTGCATGCGGGGGGTTGTCGCCGGATGGGCGTGCGTCGTTTCATTTGCCTTTGCGGCTGACGCGGCCCCGTCGGAAGCCGCCAGAGTTGTCGGTGGTGACCAGCCCGTAGCGAGCGATGGGAGCTTCACTCCGCCCGCGGATCGGCGGGGGCGGACCGTTTCTCCGTCGTTTGCCGGGCGTCCACGCCACGGCGAGCCTCTCGATGGACGGGCCGAGGCGCCGGCGCGGCTGGAGACGGCCGATGATTGGCGTGCGCTGCTGGCACTGCCGGCGCTGGAGCTGCCCCGGGCCCCGGAGACCATCATCGGCCCCGACACACGGACGCGAGTCCTTCCGACCACCCAGTTTCCGGCGAGTGCCACCGTCCTCGTCACCTTTTCGGAGGGCCGCTGCACAGGCTGGCTGATCGGGCCCGACACCGTGGCGACCGCCGGCCACTGCGTCCATTCCGGGGGGCCGAGGGGACACTGGCGCAAAGATGTCACCGTCTTTCCGGGCCGCAACAACCAGGCTAGCCCTTATGGATCCTGCACCGCCAGGCGACTACACACGGTCGCCGCCTGGATCGATACCAGTGATGACCGCTACGACTACGGTGCCATCAAGCTGAACTGCAGTATCGGCGAGACGACCGGCTGGTACGGCATGTTCTGGCAGTCGGGCACGCTGGCCGGCCTGCCCACCGCGATCAATGGCTATCCAGGCGATAAGCCGCTCACGCAGTGGCGCAGCGCCGACACTGTGCGGATCAGCGAGGCTTTGCGCGTCTTTTACCAGAACGATACTTTGGGCGGGATGAGCGGTAGCCCGGTCTGGACGGACCACGGTACGGATTGCCGCGTCTGCGCCATGGCCGTGCACGCCTACGGCACCTATGGCGAGCGGCCTTACGCGCGGAACAACCACGGCGCCCGCATCACCAAACAGGTCTTCGATAACCTCACCGCCTGGAGCGACGCCCCTTAGAAGGACTTCCACCGTGGCGGGCAATCCTCCGCAAACCGATCCCCGGTTCGTACCGCACGATGTGCTGGCGCCCCATTACCAACGCCCGGAGGAGAAGCAGGCCTTTCTCCGCCGGGCGTTCGATGAGGCTGCCGAGGATTACGAGCGCATCGCCGCCTGGGGCTTTCTCGGCACCGGCGACTGGTATCGCCGCCGGGCGTTGACCGCCGCCGGTCTCACCCGCGGCATGCGGGTGATCGACGTCGCCTCCGGGACGGGGGCGACGGCGCGGGCCGCCGCCCGTATCGTCGGCGATGCGGCGCTCGTCACTTGTGTCGAACCCAGTCTCGGCATGCTTCGCGAAGGCCGGCGCTGGCTCGCCGCCCACCATGTGCAGGGATGCGCGGAGGCGATCCCGCTTGCCGACGCTTGCTCCGACTTTCTGAGCATGGGCTTCGCCCTGCGCCACGTGGATAACCTGGCGACCGCCTTCGCCGAGTTTGCCCGCGTCCTCGTTCCCGGCGGCAAGCTTGCGATCATCGACATCACCAAGCCGACGGGGAAGATCGCCAATCGGCTGATGACGGCATATTTCCGCGATGGGCTGCCGGCCCTGACGCGCCTCATTACCGGCAACCGCGGCGCGACCCGGCTGATGCGCTACTACTGGGAGACCCTCGACGGCATGGTGGCGCCGGAGCGGGTGCTGGAGGCGTTGGCCGTCGCCGGCTTCGCGCGACCCGCCCGCCTGGTGGAGGTGGGAATCTTCAGCACCTATACGGCCGTCGCCCCCTGCCGGGGCTGATCCGGCGTCAACGGAACTCGTCCAGCTGGATGGCGTACTTCCTGATCTTGTCGTAGAGGGTCTTCTTCGGACAGGCGAGCGCGTCGGCGGTGATGGCGACGCTGCCGTGATCCCGGCGCAACTGCTCCACGATCAGGGTTCGCTCGAAGGCGTCTACTTGGTCGGCGAGCCCGGTCGCCGGCCCATCGTTGCCATCCGCCGCGGCGAACGGCGGGGCGAGCACGCCGAGGACGAAGCGATCGGCGACGTTGCGCAATTCGCGGATGTTGCCGGGCCAGGCGTGGGCCAGCAGAACCGCCATCAGTCCCGGCGACGGGATGGGAGCCGGCCGCCGGTAACGGGTGGCCGCGTCGAGGACGAAGTGCTCGAATAACAGCGGAATGTCCTCGCGCCGTTCCCGCAGCGGCGGCAGCGCGATGCTGACAACGTTGAGCCGATAGTACAGATCGTGGCGAAAACGCCCCTCATCACTCTGCCGCGTGAGGTCCACCTTGGTTGCGGCGACGAAGCGGACGTCGAGCGGGATGAGCTCATTCGATCCCAGCCGCTCGATGGTTCGCTCCTGGATGGCCCGCAGCAGCTTCACCTGCATCGCTGCCGGCATGCTTTCGATCTCGTCGAGGAAGACGGTGCCGCCGGTGGCATGCTCCATCTTGCCGATGCGCTTCTTGATCGCGCCGGTGAAGGCGCCGGCTTCGTGGCCGAACAGTTCGCTCTCGAAAATCTGTTCCGGGATGGCGCCGCAGTTCAGCGCCACGAAGTGACCGCCCTGGCGGCTGGAAAAGCGATGCAGGCACTGGGCCACCAACTCCTTGCCGCTGCCCGTCTCGCCCAGAATGAGCACATCCGGGGCCGCTTCCGCCAGGGTAAGGATCAGCCGCCGCAGATGCTCCATCGGCGCGGAACGACCGATGAGCACGCTTTCGAGGCCCTGACGGTCTTCCAGCTTGCGGCGCAGTTCCTGGACCTCGAAGGTGAGCCGCCGCTTGTCGAGGGCCCTCTGCACGGTGCCGACGAGGACCTCCGAGGCGAACGGCTTCTCCAGAAAATCGTAGGCACCCCGCCGCATCGCCTCGACCGCCATCGAGATATCTCCGTGGCCGGTAACGAGGATGACGGGAAGGTCGGGGTCGATCGCCCGCGCATGATCCAACAGCTCGAGGCCGCTCATCCCCTGCATGCGCACGTCGCTGACGACGACACCCGGCAGGTGCGGATGAATGTGCGGGAAGATGGCGTCGGCCGTCTCGTAGGCCTCGACTCTCAGGCCGGCGAGGTCGAGGGCCTGGACGACGGCGAAGCGAACGGTGGGGTCGTCTTCGACCAGAAAGACGGCGAGTTGATCAGGCATAGGCGCTTCCGGTCACCGTCGTCGCTTCCGGGATTACCGCCGCCGGCAGTTCGACCATCAGCTCCGCTCCGCCCTCGGGATGATTGCGAACTGCCAGCCTGCCCCCGACTTCACGCAGAATGTCCTCGGAAATGGTCAACCCGAGGCCGAGACCGACTCCCGCTGCCTTGGTGGTGAAAAACGGCTCGAACATCCTCGCCAGCACGTCCGGCGGCACGCCGGGGCCGTTGTCGCGAAAACGGATGCGCACCCGATCGTCCTTCTGCTCGCCGGCAGGAAGCAGTTCGATCTCGACTTCGATGCGCCCCCTCGCGCAATCGGTCGGCCGGCCTTCCGAAAGGGCATCGATGGCGTTGCCGAGCAGATTGACGAACACCTGTTCCAGTCGGGTCGGATCGCACATCGCCGTCACGTCCGGCCGATCGCCGGTGCGGACGACCTGGATGTGCTGGCGGGTGAGGCGAGCTTCTACCAGGGCGAGGGCATGATCGAGGCAGGCGCTGACCGGGGAGGGCTCCGGGTGGCCACTAGATTTGCGGGCGAAGCTCTTCAACTGGCTGGTGATCTTACCCATTCGATCGATCGTCCGCCCGATCATTTCCAGGTTGCCGCGGACGGCGTCCGATCGGTTGCGTTGCAGGAGGAGGAGCGCATTGTCGGTCAGGGTGCGCAAGGCCGCCACCGGCTGGTTGAGCTCATGGGTCAATCCTGCCGCCATCTGGCCGATCACCGCCAGCTTGCCGGCGTGGACGAGGCCGTCCTGCGCCTCCCTGAGGACGGTTTCCGCTCGCTTGCGTTCCGCCACTTCCTGGCGAAGCGCGGTGTTGGCGGTGGAGAGTTCGGCCGTGCGTTCGGCGACGTTTCGCTCAAGCTCGGCGTTCGCCCGTTCGAGTGCTTCCTTTGTGGCCAGCCGCAACTGCATCGTCCGCCGCCGGGCCGAGACATAGAGGGACAGAACGAACAGGGTGCCGATCACCAGCATCGCGACCGTCTGTGCCGCCCGGACCAGAAGGGCGACATCGTCGAGGCGGGAGAAGACGATGATCTTCCAATCGGAGCGGGCAAAGTCGCCTTCTTCGGCCAGGTAGTCGACGGTCCGTGCCTGTCTGTCGCGTGGTATGTCGGGGATCGAGACCACCGAGACGTTGTCGGCGAGGCGCTCCTTGGTGTGGAAGCCGAGCGGCAGGAGTTCGCGCCGGGCGTACTTGCGGCTCGTTTGGACCTCAGCGAGTTCGGCCTGCGGTATGTCGGTGGTGGTGCGATACCGCCAAGCCGGGTTGGTGGTGAGAATGACGACGCCGTATTCGTCCACCACCATCGTCGGTTCGGCGCCGAGTCCCCACGGGTTTTCCACCCGGTTGATCGCCACCTTGACGACGGCCACCGCCTTTGGCTCGTTATCGATGTCGATCCTGTGGGCAAAGTAGTACCCCGGTTCACCGCTGGTGGTGCCGATGCCGTAGAACTCGGCCGATCCGTCGCTCAGGGCCCTGGAAACGTAGGGGCGATAGGAGAGGTCGATGCCGCGGAAACTCACCGGATCATCCCAGTTGCTGGCGGCAATGACGGTGCCTTGGGGATTGACCAGATAGAGGGCCGACGAGCCGGCTTCGCGATTGATGGTTCGCAAGAAGGCGTTGACCTCGGCGGTGAGGGCGGCATCGCCCGGATTGGTCAACAGGGCGTTGATGCGGGCATCGAGGGGGATCAGGCGCGGCAGGTAGTTGTACTTGGACAGCTCGCCGCTGAGCAGATCGATGTATCGTTCGAGCCGCAGTTGGCCCTGGTCCAGCATCAGCGAATATTGGGCACGCTCGACAGCGCGCCCAACGGTGGCCACGGCAAGGACGAGCACGATCAGCCAAACGGCCCAGAGCGCGATCCGGCGCGGCGTCAGCAGACGGGACGACGATGTCGCCATCCGTGAAATACCAAAACTCCTCTGATGGAGGCAAACCTCCGCGCGAGCAATACTTTGCCGCTGCCGTCGGCGCTGGCGTTCATTCTTGCCGATCTTGCCCCTTCTTTCACGCCCGACAATGCACAGCTTAGCAGAGGATGGCCGTCCGGCGAAAAAAAAGAGAGCGCACCGAAGGGTGCGCTCTCCAGGTGTCTCCCGGGAGGTCCCCCACCGCCGGTCTGCAGACCCATTGGCCGGCGGCGGAGGGGGGAGATCGATGGACCCCGAGGCGGCGGGCCTCTCGGCCTTAGTCCGATGCGACCGGCAGCACCTTGCTGCGTCGGCGAAGCAAAGCCCTGTTCAGCCGGGTGAACGGACACGGGGGGCATTCGTGCCCGGATGCTTACGCGGTCGCCTTGTTCTGCTTTGCTCATAGCAGGCGTCGTGCCAAGTATCGGACGCCGCGATAGAGACGTTAAGCGATTATAATCAAATGATTTTTAGACAAGGCGGCGGCGCTTATGGGTCCGATCGTGCGGACTTTCGGCGGCAACGCGAATCCGCCGTGCGGATTTTCGCGCACGCCCGACGGCGGCGTCGCGGTCTTGCTGCGGTCGCTCAGCGGGCGGCGATGCCGGCGCGCACGTCCCAACCGCCCCCGATCGCCTGGTAGAGGGTGACGAGATCGGTGGAGAGGCTTGCTTCACTGACGGCGAGGTTGATCTCCGCCGTATAAAGGGTGCGCTGGGCGACGAGAACATCCAGAAACGGTGTCAGCCCACGCACCCACAACTCGGTCGCCAGCGCCAGCGCATCCCGCGACGTTTGCACCGAGCGGGCGAGTGCCGCCTGCCGCTTGACCTCCTCGGCATAGGCAGCGAGGGCATTTTCCACGTCTTCGAGGGCGACCAGTATCGTGTGCTGATAGGCGGCGGCGGCCTGGTCGACGCGCGCTTGCTGCACGTTCACCTCGGCGCGACGACGTCCGCCGTCCAGCACCGGGATGTCCAATTGCGGGCCGATCGACCAGATCAGGCTGTCGGTATTCGCCAGCTTGTCGAGATTGCGACTGCCGATGCCGATGGTGCCGTTCAGGCTCAGCGTCGGGTAACGATCGGCTTCGGCGACGCCGACGTTGGCGGTGGCTTGGGCCAGGAGCCGTTCGGAGTTGCGAATGTCGGGGCGACGGCGAATGAGATCGGCGGGGATGCCCAGCCGCAAGGCCTCGGCCGACACCGGGATCGGCGCCGACTCGACGAGACGGGCGGTGAGGGCGGCGGGCGGCTGGCCGGTGAGGACGCCGAGGCGGTGGATGTCGGCGGCCAGCGCCGCCTGCAAGGGGGGAAGCTGGGCTTCGGTCGTTGCCAGTTCGGCTTCGGCGCGGACGACGTCGAGGCCGGCGCCGAGGCCGGCCTGGGCCCGCGCCCGGCCGATTTCCACCGTCTCCTGCTGCGAGGCGATCTGCCGATGGGTGACGTCGATGCGTTGCTGCAGGCTGCGGACATCGACGTAGGCGCGTCCCACTTCGGCGGCGAGGCTGAGGCGCACGCCCGCCGCCGCCTCGGCCGCGGCATCGACGCCGGCGCTGGCGGCCTCGATGCCCCGCTGCACTTTGCCGAACAGATCGATCTCCCAGCCGGCGGCGAACTGGCTGGTGAAGCGATCGTCGCCGGAAAGAGAGGCGCTCGATAGGCCGGTGGTGCCCCCGCCACCGACGCTGGTCAGCGTCTGGCTGCCTCGGCCACGCTCATAGGCGGTCGAATGATCGACGGTGGGGAACAAGCCGCTCTGTGTCCGCCGCTGCGCCGCCCGCGCCTCGCCGATGGCGGCGACCGCGCGCTGCAGGTCATAGTTGGCGGTCAGCGCGTCCTCGATCAGCGCCGGCAGCAGGGGATCGTTGAAACTGGCCCACCAGCCGGCATTGGCCCAGCCGTCGTCATCGCCCGAGGCGGTGCCGTCGGCTGCCGACGCCGCGGAAGGATCCGGGAGCACCGCCGGCATCGCGGCGTTGGCGCCCTCCCAGTTGGTCGGCAGGCGGGGGGTGGCGGGCGGTTGGTAATCGGGACCGACGACGCAGCCGCCGAGGGCGAGGAGGACGAGGCCGGCTAGGCCGGGGAGGGTGGTGACGGCAGCCCGACTGCTCACGATGCGCCGCCCGCTCTTTGTGAGGTGGCGGGCGCCGGCGTCTCCGGCGAGGTGGGGGGGGACTGCGGGCCGACCGGCGGCGCGTCCACGAAGACGTCCACCTGTTGGCCGATATAGGCCGGGATAGCGCCATTCTCGAAGCTGTAGACCACCTGCAGAACGCGGGTGTCGACCCGCTCGGAACTGGCCCCGGTGAGCGAGCGCTTCGGCACCACATAGGGCTCGACGTACTCGAAACGGAGATCGACAGCGAGATCGCGATTGCCGCGGAGGTAGGCCCGGGCCGGGGCGCCCGGCTGGAAGCGCCAGGCGTCGTTTTCATCGATGTCGACGCGGATATTGAGGCGATCGACGCTCCCCATCATCATCAGCGGCGTGTCGAGAACGCCCGTCTGCGCATACTCGCCGAGGCGAATATTGACCTGCAGCACCTGGCCGTCGATCGGCGCCCGCACCGTCAGCCGATCGAGGTTGGTCTCGGTCTCCGCCACCTCGGCGGCGGCGTTGGCGGCATCGGCGGCCGCCGTCTTCAGCCGCGCCTGCGCCAGTTGCACCGCGTATCGGCGCTTGCTCAGGTCCTCGGCGCTGATCGCGCGCTGATCGGTGATGCTCTCGGCGAGCCGCAGCTGAACACGGACGTCGCCCAGCGTCGCTTCCGCCTCGGGGACGCGCGCCTTGGCCGCCGCCGCGTTGGCGCGACGGGTCTGCAACTGGGCGGCAAGGTCGCGGTCGTCGAGGCGGAACAGCGGATCGCTCGCCTTCACGACACTGCCGACCCGTACGTAGATGCGGGTGACGACGCCGCCGACCGGGGTCGAGATGGCGATGTTGCGGGTGCTTGCCTCGATGATCCCGGAGCCGGCGACGTAGGCGGGGAAGCTGGCGACCGCCGGCTCCACCACCATCTGCGGCGGCGGTGTCGGCTGGTTCGAGCGGTTGGCGAGGACGAAGACGGAAATGGCGCCGATCAATGCGAGCAGCGGCAGGAGGAATTTCCGCAAACCGAGGAGGGCGCGAAGGTGCTTCACGGGGTTGTTCCGTTCTGTTGTGCCGCCGCGGGGTGGCCCACCGCCATCAGCCCCGACATCTCGCCCCGCTGATGAACGGCGACGATCCGCCCGTCATCCATCTCGGCGATCCGGTCGGCGAACTCGAAAATGCGCGGATCGTGGGTGACGATGATCAGCGAGCGCCCCTCTTCGAGGGCGACCCGGGTCATCAGCTCCATCAGGGCCTGCCCGGTGCGATGGTCGAGGGCGCTGGTCGGCTCGTCGCAGACGACCAGCCGCGGCTTGTGGACGAGGGCGCGGGCGATGGCGACGCGCTGCTGCTGACCGCCGGAAAGCTGATCCGGCCGATAGGTCGCCCGATCGGCGAGGCCGACGGCGGCGAGCGTTTCGTTGCCTCGCGCCACCGCATCCGCGTAGGGAACGTTCTGGACCAGCAGCGGTACCGCCACGTTTTCCGCCGCCGTCAGGGTCGGGAGCAGATTGTAGGCCTGGAAGACGAAGCCGATGTTGTTGCGGCGGAACGCCGTCTTCTCGGCCTGGCTGAGCCGGGTCAGTTCATGGTCCAGGACCTGGCATTCGCCGCCGTCGGCATCGAGAATGGCGGCAAGGATCGAGATCAGCGTCGTCTTGCCGCAGCCGGACGGTCCGACCAGCATCATCAATTCGCCATGGTGCACATCGAGATCGATCCCGCGCAGTGCCATCACCCGCGCCGCGCCGGTGCCGAAGGCACGGGTGACGCCCTTGCAGCGGACGGCAAGCGAGGACGTTTCCGCCATCCGCTCAGCCTTTGAACACGACCGCCGGCTCCAGCTTGATCACCCGACGAATGCTGAGCAGGGCGGTGACGGCGCAGACGAGGAGCACCGAGACGGCGGTGATCACCGGGATCTGCCAGACGAGGAGGAAGCGGACGTTGCTGCCGGTGGTGAAGTAGTTCCATAGGCCGACGGCACCGACACCGAGGCCGTAGCCGGTGGCGCCGGCGATCAGCGCCTGAACCATCACCATCCGCATCAGTGTCCAGTTGCTGGCGCCGACAGCCTTGAGGACGCCGAAGTAGCGGAGGTTCTCCATGGTGAAGGAATAAAAGGTCTGGCCGGCAATGAGCGCGCCGATGATGAAGCCGAGCGCCACCGAGGTGGCGAAATTGATCAGAATGCCGGTATTGCGGAGGAAATAGCTGATCGTCATCTGCTGGAAATCATCCCAGGTGTAAGCGCTGAGGCCGGTCGCCTTGCGGATCGCCGCCGCCACCTTCTGCGGGTCGTCCCCGGGCCGGACCTTGACCAGGATATAGGTCAGCAGCTTCCGTTCGTTGGGAACGAACGCCTTCGCCCGCGAATAGGTGGTGTGGATGATCGGCTGCGAGGAAAAGTTGAGGGAGAGGCGGGAGATGCCGACAACGGTGGCGCGATTGTCATTCAGTTCGAGCACGTCGCCGATCGCAAGCGGCACCTTCTGGCCGTCCACCGTCCGCGTCAGCCGCTGCGAAGCGCCGTACTCGTCGACGATGATGCTGTCGGCCTGCCGGAGGTCGATCAGGCTGCCCTGGATGAGCTTGGCCGGACCGCCGATCAACGAGGCGTCGTCGAGGCCGATCAGGGTGCAGTTCTGGAAGGTCCCGTCCTCCATCCGGACGCGGATCGAGCCCTTGTACAGGGGCACCGCCCATTCGACGCCCTCGACCCCGCGCACGGCGTACAGTTTGGTGTCCTGCATCGGCTTCAGGTCGTCGACGTACTGCACCTTCGGGTCCATTACCCACAGATCGACGCTGCCGATGTCGGTCATGAAGCTGTAGGTGCGGGCCATGATGCCGACGAAGGTGGCCGGCTGCTGCGTCATCACGAAGGACGTGAACGAGAGCGCGATGATGATGGCGAAGTACTTGCCGCGATTGCCCGTCAGCATCTTGACGGCGATGGTGAACATGGTCGCCGACCTCCTCAGCGTCGCTTGAAGCCGTAGAGGAGAGTCTGGATCATCATCGCTGCCTCCTTGATGGGATCACCCGCCGCCTCGCCGTGATGCCAGCGCAAGAGGACCGCGTGGATTAGGCCGATGATCAGCCAGGCGCCGGTCCCGGCGTCTAGGTCGGGGGCGAACTCTCCCCGGTGCACGCCGTCGGTCAGGATCTGCGCTAGGGCGTCGGCGAAGCGTCGCCGCCGTTCCCGGATCATCTCCCGAACGACAGGGAACTCGGCGTGCAACTCACGCGAAAACATTGTCGTCGGCATCGCCGGAATGGTCCTCGCGACCCGGAGGATGGCGGCCACGACCTCGCGCAGTCGCGCCTCGGCGCTCGCTTGCCCGCTGAGCGCCGCTTCGATCGCCGGCCGGATGCGGTCACCGATGGCATCGACACAGGCGACGAGGATCGCGCCTTTCGTGGGGAAGTGGCGGAAGACCGCCGGCTGGGAGACGCCGATGGCGCCGGCGATGGCACCGGTGGTCAGGCCGCGTGGGCCGTTGTCAGCGAGAAGCGCCAGCGAGGCCTCGATAATCTCTTCCCGGCGCACATCCGCCGACTTGCGGCGCAGCGCCCGTTGCATGCGAAATGCGCTCCTTCTGAACGGGTCCGCGACATGAGAGATCTTCCCGGCGCCGGACTCGTAGTGAGTGATCAATCACTCACAAATAGGGCGGTGACCCGGCGGGAATCAAGGGGCGGCGGCGCCGACAATTCTTCCGCTCGTGGCTGACTTGACACGCCGGGCGTTGTTCTTCGAGGATACCGCCGGTAACCACGATGGCGGAAAAACTTATGGCAGAGCAGCAAGTTGCCGGTCGTATCGCCCTCGTCACCGGTGCCACCTCCGGGATCGGCCGGGCGGTCGCGGAAGCGTTCGCGGCGGAAGGCGCCGTCGTCACCGGCATCGGCCGCAACCGGACGGCGGCGGCAGAGATTGCGCAGCGGATCGAGGACGCGGGCGGCCGCTTTCGCTTCATCGCCTGCGACGTGCGCCGGGAGGCGGAGGTGGATGCTGCCGTCGCGGCGGTGCTGGCGGCGGACGGCCGCCTCGACGTTGCCGCCAACTGTGCCGGTGTGGATCACGTCGCCGCGCTGATGGACAGCGATGTCGCCGCCTATGACAAGGTCTTCGATGCCAACGTCCGCGGCCTGTTCTTGTGTCTGCGGGCGGAAATGCGGGCGATGGGCGACGCCGGCGGCGGTTCCATCGTCAACGTCGGCTCGATCGCCGGCCGACGCGCGTTCCGCAAGAACGGCCTCTATAATGCCAGCAAGGCGGCGGTGACCATGCTGACCCGCACCGCCGCCGTGGAAGGTGGCAGCCTCGCCATTCGCGTCAATGAGGTGGCGCCCGGACCGGTGGCGACGCCGATGCTGGAGCACTACCTCGCTGGGCTCGCGCCCTCGAAGGTGGCCGCCGCCCGCGACCGCTTGTCGGCGGCCGCGCCGCTGGCGGGAATCAGTTCCGCCGTCGATGTGGCGGCTGCAGTCGTCTTTCTGTGCTCCGGGGAGGCGGCGCGGATCACCGGCGCGACGCTGACCGTTGATGGCGGCCTTATTCTAGCGTGATCCCGGCGACAGCCGAATAATTCTTGCTAGCCTGGGCGGCCGGTCCGGCGATGACGAACCACGAAGACGACGATGACGATTGCCAGCACGACCGCTGCCGCGATCAACACCCAGCCCACCTCGCGGTCGTCTTCGCTGCCTTGGTTTCGCGCCGAGGCGGGGAGCTCACTCAATCGCTGCCCCGGTTCGGGTTGGGTGGCCGGTGCCGTTGTCGAGCCGGAGGGAGCCGCGGCGAGGACGAGCGACTCCGTTCCCGCCACCGGAACCGGCACCGTGGCGGCCGCGGCCTCATGGGCGAAGAAGAGAGCCGCCACCAGCAGTAGTCCGGCGGCACGCCACGCCGTCGACGTCATCGTCCCCTCGCCAGCCATTGCCGCAACTTCGCCCACAGGGGTCTTTTCCCCTGTCTACCCTTCGCCGCCGGCGGAGACAAGCCGCGGCGGCAGTGCTGAGTGTTTCGACGACGGAGCACAGCCCGTCAGCCCGACACCGCCGCTGGCCGAAGGGTGCCGCGCGATCGGCATCCAAAGTCGGCCCCTGTCTGCCGACTTTGCGGACGCGAAGGTCGGCCTCAATCAGGCGTCATCCGGGGGTCTGCGCCCGAAGCCGTTTAGTTATCGTCGGTGTCGGCGTCCTCCGTTTCTTGCACGTCGACGCTTCTGTCGCCCGGAACAACTGTTATATAAGCGATAGCACCGATAGATGGACCTTGCGCCACATTATTAGTATCGCTGAGAACAATCCGCCTTCCCGTCTTTGGGTTTACACGGAACAGCGAGTGTTCGTAAGTGACGATTGGTAGTTTGAATGCTCCGACCAAGATCGTATTGGATCTTTCCACCGCCAGGCCGGAAAGGCCATCCCCCAAGGGTCCTTGCGACGAATCGTCGAAGTTGCTGAGGATAGTCCGTTGACCGGTCTTCGGATCGACCCGCAAAATGACTGGAGAGTCCACGTCCGAAGCCACCGTGTTGACCAGGATCTGCCCCGAACGGCCGACCGCGAGGCCGATGCCGGCAAAATTACCGGCGACCACACCTTGCGCTATATCGTTGAAATCGCTCACAAGAATGCGTTTGCCCGTCCCCGCTTGCACCCGATAGATCGCCGTAGAGGAGTCGACCGCGGGATTGGGATTGGTCAAGATTAGAACTTGCCCTGACGTCTCCAGGGTAAGGTCGTCGATGAGGACAAGTGGTCCTTGGGCTTGGTTGCTGCCATCGCTGATGAGGCGTCGTGCATCGGCTTCGGGACGGATACGAACGACCGCCGAGTGCCCGTCAGGAGGAGCATTGAGATCGGCTATGATCCTACCCCCGGCGTCCACCGCCAGCCCATAGTAGAGGTTTCCTCGGATTCTACCCTGGCTGAAGTTGCTCAGCAGCGTTCGATTGCCAGTCTTGGGATCGACTTGAAAGAGAGCGCCGCCCTCGTGAGGCGGATCGCCGGCCCAGAAATCTGAACATAGATCTGTCCTTCGGCTCCGACCGCGACTCCGGTGAGAGCTTGTTTCCCCAGCGGACCCTGCGTCGGATCACCGAAGTCGCTGATAATCCTTCGCTGCCCTGTTCTTGGATTGACCACAAACAGGGCGCCCTGCCGATCTGTCCCCCCGAGTGCGTCGGTGACCAGGATCGTGCCCGGTCTGAGGGCGTTGCCGTGAGCCTGCACGGTACCGAATAGCATAATTCCTAAAAGAATCAGACTGCACTGCAAGGACCGCAGATAAAAAACTCTTCGTTTAGGCTGTTTAACCGGGCCTGATGTACAAAGTCCTGTGCCCGCGATTTTGTAGTCACTCATGATTTCATTCCCCCTTTGTGCTACTTGGATGACGGCCTTGGGTAGAAAAAAGTCCGGCACCGACCGTATGCAGCTTTAGATGACGTTATGCTAAACTAAACAGCATGCAGCCATCCTCTCCCGGTTGCCGGGCGCAAATCAGCCAAACTTTATCAGATTAATACTGCAATAGTATTATGTGTGCGTCAATTAGCCACTCAGATTGGTGATTATTTACAGACGATAACCGGCGTTCTCGCTGAACGCACCGTCAACGGCAGCCGGCTGGGGCAAGCCGGCAAGTGCGATCTCGACCTCGCCCTGATTGCCGAGACGTCTGGCGAGGGCAAAGACATGGTTCAACCCGATGGGAGTGCTGGAATTATTCTGCCACGGCGGAATTATTTTGCCACGGGACCGGGATCTGCCGGCATCTAATGGCATCTGGTGAGACCTCGAAGGGGCCTCTGAGATGGGCTTAAGAGGACCTTAACGGGGCGCCGAGATAGGTTTTAAGTCCTCGTCGGCGCTTCGCAATAAACGGGCGCGAGCGCGATAGACCCCGGCGCGAGACACCCCGAAACGACGGATGATTTCGCGGATCGGCACGCCGCCGCGAATCGCCGCCTCGACCGCCGCCTGCTGCTGGCGACGCTGGCTCGTCGGGCCGAGCGGGATGTAAACCTTCTCGCCCCCCATCGCCTTGCAGAGGGTGGCCATCACCGCCTCGCCGCAGGCGCGGGCGATCGGGCTGAGCGGATTGGGTTTCGCCGGCAGTGAGACGACCTGCCCGCCGAAGGCCAATGCGAGCGCCATCGCCGCCCCTTCGCCGTGGGCGTCGGCAACCAGGCGCCACAACCAGGATGGTTGGGCAGCGGTCACAATCTGTGACCTTTTGAGCAGGCGGAAGTCCGTCCACTAAGGCCGTGATTTTGTTGAGAGGTCGCAGATTGCGGCCTTTGCCCCAGGACGTCGCAAGCTCGTCGGGCTCGTCGAGAGGAACCGCCGCCGGCGCCGGCCGTTGAGGGTGTCATTGCAGTTCCTTTGCGCTGTCCAGCAACCGGCCGAAGAGGTTCGGTCGGGCGTTCGGGAACCCTTCCAGCCATATGGACAGGCGCGTCTCCTCCAGAACCTGGGCCGCCAGATCGAGCGGGAGATGCACCAGGGCGCGGGCGATGGCGGGGGACGGACCTTCCCATGCGTCGGGAATGGGGCGGCCGGAAAACGTCGTCCCCCAAAGCGTCCGCCGGGCCTCATCAAGCGCCACATCGGCTTCCGCGAGGCTGAGGCCGGTCACGCTCTGGTAGACAAGCCCGGTCAGCTCGTTCAGCTCCTGTTCGGTCACCGAAATACCCCTCAGGCAACCGCATCCTGGATGAAGTAGCCGAGATCCTTGCAGGCGATGACTTCCGCGACGCTCTCGCCGACGCGCACGCGGAACCCGCCGCGGAAGCCGATGTCCTTGTCGGGACTGGAGCCGGCGACCCGCTCGCCGTATTGCGCCGTAAACCCGTACGTAGCGGCGCCTTTGGCGGCTCTTAGTTGTGGGTCGAGCCACAGCAGCGCCGCGTGCGGACCCCATACCTGCTGCAAGACCGGCGTGTGCCCCTGGCGGGCGGCATTCAGCCACGCCTCGCCGACGAGCACCGTATCCAGCTCGAACAGTTCGGCGAGCTCCTGTCGCTTGGCGAAACCGTCGTCGCTCAGCGGTCCATGCAGCGCCTTGACCAGCTTCGGATGGCGCTTCAGCACATCGAAGGTCTTTCGACCAAGCACCAGCGTATTCGGCCGAATGACCAGCTTCTCGATGCCGGTTTCGATGTCGGAGATCGGATCGGAGTTGGTGTAGTCGCTCCAACGGCTCGTTCCGCTGAGCTGCACCTTATTGCCGGTGGCGTAGTTGTCGTCATCGAACACCTTGCCGGCAACGCGCATCTCACGATCCAGCAGAATAAGATCCGTCATCATCACGACCGCATGGTCGATCGGATCGTAATTCTTCGGAGCGTTGGCCACATCGACGCCGGGGACTGGATCATCCAAAGCATAATCCAAGGTCACCCCCTTCTCCTCGGTCGCATTGAAGGTGATTTCGTTGGGCCTGCCGCGGCGACCGACGATGGTGCTGGGGACGGTGAAGCCTTGTGACAAGTCGTGCCGGCTATAGGTGAACTCGATGCGGGAGACCGCGACGCGCTGCAACACGGCGTCGGCAATGTAGCGCTTGTTGCGATAGGCAACCGTGATTGCCGTCTGGTCGGGCTGGACAGGGAACGGGAAGTTGCTCATGGGGACCTCTTCAGCAAAAGCGGCGGATGGCGCATCCGCCGCGGCAAGTTCGAAAGTGACGGCGCCGTGATCGCCAGCCGCAAGCTCCACCGGTTGCAACCCCTTCACGGCCGGAAGCTGGGCGCCGAGGAAGCCGACGTGCCGGAGGTAATAGGAGCCGGGCTTGGGGTTGCTCGTGGCGTGCGGCGGATAGAACGCGGCGGAAATCTTCTTGAACCGCCCGGCGCGAACCAGCTCGGCGAAGCCGGGATCGACCTGGCGCGGGGTCGCCTGCAATGTGCCATCGGCAAAAGTGAGGTCGGCAACCCAGCCGTAGGCGGGGCCATCGGCCTTCGGGTGGCCGACGACGATCGGTGCCTCGTGCAGCGTCCGATCGTAGCCAGCGGCGATCGCCCTTACATCTGCGTCGGAGAACGCGAGGGGCGTGCCGTCGGAAGCGACGTGGGTGCCGGCGCGGAAGAGGTGGATTGGCCGCATCAATGCACACTCTGCGAGTGGGGTGGAGTTGTGCGTAACCGTCTCAACAGTGACCCCCCGCGGCCATGGACGCTGGCGTCGCGTCATCCTCAAACAGGTCCTTAGGTAGCTTTTTGATGGCCATTTAAAGCGTCTAAGAGGTGTCTAAGAGGTGGGGTGCCGTCGCTTGACGGGGGGGGGGCAGGTGCGGCAAAATCACCAGCGGGCTTCTTTCGGGCTCGGCGTCGCTTCTGGATCTCGGCGACCGGAGGGTGATATGGTCTTCGCAGCGAAGGCGTCGGTCGGAAGGTGGCTCCGTCAACCGGCGCCCGGTGCTCGTGCGGCCACCTCGCATAGGGCTCCCACTTCCAGGGCATAGACCTGCCCGCTCCGATCCCTCATAGTTGCGCTCGCAGGCGCCGGCCGGGCTGCACCCCGATGGCCGGTTGCCGGGCGAGGTGGCCCGTGCGGGGGACCATACTCTCATTTATCCTGTGGCCGCCGGCGACGATCGCCGTCGCAGCCAGTAGCGGTGGACGGCGGAATGCCCAGGCGCGCGCTCCTTGCCGAAGCGCTTCACGCACTCGGCCGCCACCTCGGCGAAGGTGCAGTGGGGCAGGAGATCATCGACGAACGCCCGCAACTCGGAGTCCGCCTCTATTTTGAACGGCACCCCACGGCGATGATCGCGGATGATATGGCGGGGGATCATGCCGCGCTCCGCATCGCCACCATCGCCCGCAAGGCCTGGATAACCTTGCTGGCGCGGGCTTTGGGCAGGAAGCGCAGCGACGACACCTTGAACTTGCCGTCGAGCCACTTGCCAAGGCTGGCGTCGGTGCCTTCGCCGCCGGTGAACTCCGCCCACAGGTTGCGGATCAGGGAGATTTGACCAGGTGTCGCCATCCCGGGCCGCGTCCCCAGGTTCGCCTTATGGGAGTCGCTCTCGAAGCCAAGCCGGCGGAACTCCTGCATCAGCAGGTCGAAGCCGAGGCGATCCAGCTCGCGCGTGTGCTCGATGCCGGCGATGTTGGCCAGGATGGCGCGGTAATCCTCTTCCCGCAAATGGAGCGCTTTCCGGGCCACCGCGATCAACGCGATCTGTTTTGCCGACAAGGCCATGTCAGTCACTCCGGGTTCTTTACCGCACGGCCAAGAGCGTTTGCGCGCTCACGGACGACCCGCATAACGTCGCCGACGCGTTCGACGAGCAAATCGCGGTGCATGTTTGGCGCGCTCGCCAGCAGTGTCTCCGCCGCCCAGGCCAAATTCGAAATGATCCGCGTTTCCGATTCGACGCGATCCAAATTGGGCTCGGGCCAGGCATTCCTCACAGCCTCTTTCAACCGCTCCTGGAGCTCATCTCGCAATTTGTTGTCGCTCGCAGTTTTGGGCCGCTTATTAAACTCATCGTCGTCTTTCATAACTCCACCCCCAAGCTGCGTGCGGCTTCTTCCAGCTCGCACGGGCCGATCGGCCGGTTGCGCGCCGCGAAGCGGGCTTCGCGGATGACGTTGTCGGGTAGCGCCAGGCCATGGCCGAAGCTCGCCAGGCGCTTGAGAAAAGAGAGTTCCTTGGTGCCCCCGATGCCGTGATGGCGCGCCAGCGCAGCCACGTCGGCAGGCACCAGCCCATGCACCTTGCGTCGCAGGACGATGCGCCGGTCGAGCTGTGCGAACGCCGGCTTGGCCATGCCCTTGCCGGCATAGAACTGGTTGATCACCGTTTCGTTGCCGGCGAGGACGATCGCCACGCCCGTCTGATCGTGCAGGGCTTTCAAGCCTTGCAGAGCTGCCGGCGTCAGCTCCTGGGCCTCGTCGATCAGCAGAACGACGCGTCCGGTGGCTTCGACAAGATCATCGTCGGGAACGGCGGAAGGGTTGCTGCTTTCCATGATCTGCTGCTCGGCGCGGCGCCGGATCGCATGGGCGACGGCGCGATGCTTGTTGTGGATGCCGCGATCCACCGCATAGGCGCCGAGCATCCCGGCCAGCACGTCGAGCATCGCGGACAATGACGCGTCGGACGGCGCGAACTCGTAGTAAAAGGCATGGCCAGGGTGCAGCTCGCAATAGCGGCGCATCGCCTTCGTCTTGCCCAGGCCGGGCGCGCCGACCATCGCCGCCATCCATCGGCGCTCCCAAGCTTTGTGGATTATTTTGAGGAACTGAAGCGCTGTTTCCGTCTCGATGAAGCCGGACGGCTTGGGCTTGTTTTCGAACGACAGGATATCAGCCAACTCGATTTCTCCCACCTACAACAGGCCGCTGCCGTAAGCCCGATTGCGGCGTGCGGCTTCTTGCTCCAGCGGATCGGCGGCTTGCTCTTCAGCCTGGGCGCTCTGTACCGCCCGCACCGCCTTCATCTTCTGCGCGGCCAGGCGCACTTCGGCGTCTAACAGAACGACGCTCGCCGACCTGGCGTGCGGAATCGGGCCGTGCGCCTTGATCCGGTTCTCCAACCGAAGCACCGGCGCCAGGTGCCCTTTGAGCGCCCGGTATTGCCCTCGCTGTCCGCTGCCGCGTTTCCGTTGCTCGGCGATGCCGGCCCGGTCGTTCCAAGGCAGCGGGCGCACCAGCTCGGCGACGCCAAGGAACTTCTTCCCGGAGAAGACCGCCAACGCCGATCGGTCGCCGAACACGGGAGCGGCGATCGTCACCTCGCCGATGCCCGAGCGTGACGCCGCCTCGCAGACGTAAGTCTCGCCGTCCAGGGAGAACGCGCCGCCTGCGAGAACGCGCGCCGTGCGCTGTGGCGCGAGCCGCAGCCGCGCATACTCTTCGTCCATGACCTGGCTTCGCCATGGCAAATCGGCGCTCAGGAAGTGCGCGAAGCGCTCGAAAGGCGTCTCGCCGGCGAGATGGCCGATCTGCGGGGTGCAGTGATAGCCGGGGACGACATAGAGCTGGAACAGGCTCACGAACTCTTCGAACGTGCCCGGAAAGCCCTGTGGATCACGCCCGAGGTTCTCGGTCTTCTTCTTGAAGCGGTCGCCGCCGATGTAGCCGACGAAGCGGGCCAGGTATCGCTTGAGAATGGCGATGTAGCCTTCGACGGGCTTCGATTGCGGGTTGTATGGAGCGGCGCGAAGGAGATCGCACTTCTGATAAACACCAAGCCCGTTCAGCGTTTCCGTTACCCAATCGATCCGGAACTCGCTGCCGTTGTCTATATAGAGTGTCCTCGGAATGCCCCAGTCCGGATCGCCGAACATTGCGATCAGCGTCTGCAAGACATGCTCGCGCCGGATCATCTTGCCCTTCGGCATCAGGAAGATCCGCAGGAACCCCCGCCGCGTCGCCATATCGAGGGCGAGCACCGCCTTCGGCGTGGCCAGCGTGCCGTCGTCGCGCCGAACGAGGATATCCATGTGCCAGACGTCCATGACGACGCAGCCCATGGGGTCCAGGCCAGACCAGTCACGCTTCACGCGCGGCCGCATCTTCGCGGCCCATTGACCCTTGTCGAACCGATAAACGGCGAGTTCCTTGAACTCTTGCTGCCGTTCCACGAACTGCCGGGGGAGCCGGCAGATGTGCTTCAGGCGGCTTTCGGGGAGGTCGATGCCGAGCGTGCGGGCGACCTCCATTGCCGGATGCACCAGGTCGTGCGCGACTTCGTTCGCCGACGCTTCCAGGTGGTCCGAGTAGTAAAGGCCGGCGCGCCTCGAAAGCTCGTCCCGTGCTTCGTCCAGACGCTCTTTCGACACCCCTGCCGCCCGTGCGGCCGCGTCGAAAGCGCGCGAGATCACCACCCGCTCTTCCCGCTGGTCGGCCCGCGCCTTGCGGACGATGCCGGTAACGCCCCGTTGCTCGTATGCCCGCACCCAGGCCCGCAGGGTGCGTGCGGGAACGTCCTCCCGCTTCGCCGCCTCGGCGACCTTCTCCGCCCGCTCGCGGCTGCGCGGCAACGTCGTCTCGACCACTTCCCCCGCCAGGCGCAGCCGTTGCCGCTCCCGCTCGCCGAAGTGCACCGCCTTCTTGCCGATGTCGGACATCCAGTCGGCCGGAGGCTCGATCCGCACCGGCTCAACCGCCGGCGGTTTGCCGCCCTTCAGCTCCCAGTACCGGGCTTGCCAATCGGCCGGCAGGCTGTCGAGCGGGACGGCATAACGCCAGCCACGGCTACCACCCCGGCCTGGCAACGACATAACAGGAAGTTGCATACCAAGCCACGGCTTGCCAGATAAGCAACAAACAAGCCCACGATGAATTTCTTGCCGGCTTCGTCCAGAAATGGCCCGAAGTTCATTCATGAAGACAAGTCTGCCCACTTCCTCACTCAAGGAATAACTCCGGCGGCCTGGCATAACTTGGAAAAGAGAGCTTTAGACTTTTTTCCTTGCCAAACACCAAGAAGGCAGTCTCTAGCGTTTTGTCGTTGCACACCTATGCTTTTGCAGTAGGAGCTAAGCGATCCACCGCGGGCCACAAATCCGGCCCGCACCGCTAAATAGAGAGCCGGAGATGGTTCCGCGTGCTCCTCCGCTGCTGGTATGCCATTATGACGTTCCATTGGAACAAAATAACGGCGATCGCGTGCCTACACAAGAAAATTTACGGCGATCCGACATGGCCGATAGGCTTCGACGCGTCATAGAGTTGAGTGGCGGCTCGATCCGGGATTTTGCAGAGGCGATCGGGGTGCCTTATCGCACCGTGCAGGAATACATAGCCGGCCGACGGAAGCCTAGCGCAGACCAGTTGGTCAGAATGGCGGATGGCGGGGTTGACATTTACTGGCTTCTCACCGGCCATTTGCAGCTTCCGGGATTCGGGCGTTCGGCGGAAATGGATGCGCCGGAGACGGAATTATTTGGGGCGGATAGCGGTTTGCTTTCCGCTATATCAAAAAGAGCCTTCGAGAAAGCGGATGATTTCCAAAAAAGACACTTGGAGGCAAATAAACCGCATCTTACAACGCGCCAAGCGCTACATGTCTGGAGTGTCTATTATGCTCTTATGATAATGGCTGGGGCACGAATGATTGACAACATTGCCCAGCTTAGACAAAGCGACGTCTCGGTAGAGACCATCGCCCAGATTTTTGCTGGGGCGATAACGGAGGATCACGACGCCCGCGTCTACGCGACCTTGGAAAACCCACCACAGTTGGATAGATAGGAGCCACTTCCTACCAATTGACCCCCTTCCGCGTGGGCTTCGAAGAGGAGCTTCATCGAGCCGCTAGGTTTTGAAGGCTCCCGCGGGACAGCCGTATCCTTACCAATATTGGCCGATCGCGGATCCCTTTTAAGCCTCTATGCCGTTGATTTTCAACGCTTCCTGTTCCGGCCCGTGGCAGAATAATTATAGCACCGTGGCAGAATAATTATCGCAACATCACCGACACGCTGGTTGATCGCGACTGCGAATGATCGTATGTTCTTCTTATGTTCTGATGGGCGCCGGTTAGGGGGCAGCGGATAACGACACGCCACGAGCCGGTGGTCAGCGCGTAAGAGAAGAAATATTTAAAAGCAATGAGTTGTGAGGATGAAAGGCGCTCTTGCGTGGCCCGGCGCCGACGACATGAGGACGACAGGCTGCCGACATATTGAAGACATCCTGACCGCGCGACGACGACATCATGGCGACCCGAGAGGGACATGACCGGGGACGGCTGAACAGAATGGGGTCGTCGATGCCGTTACGGCGATATCAGCCGTTCTGCCGGCGGGGTGATCCAGGCCTGGATCAGTTCGAGCAGGGAGCGGACGATCGTCGGCAGGACGATGCTGTACGGATTGACGTTGAGGGCCGGGTTGTCAAAGGGACCGACCAACCGGTAGCTGGCGGAGAACATGCCGCCGCCCTCGGTACCCCCGGTCAGCAGCGGGCCCAGCAGCGGGATCGCGCCGAGGAGGCTGTTCGCCCAGTAAAAGGGGATGATGGTTCCGCGCATGTCGAACGATTTGCCGTTGAGGTCGACTACCCCACCCCCGGTCATCCCGATCGAGGGCCCGGCGACGCGGCCGCCGGTGATCTCGATGATGCCGTCGCTCTCCTCGAAGGGCAGGCGCAGCGCCCAGAATGTCATGCCGCGCCCGGTCAGGACGTCGCGGAGACCGGTGAGGGCCAGCACTTCCAGGGCGCGAGCCAGCAGCGGCGCCCGGACGAGGCGGAAACTGGTGATGCTCAGCTCACCGGTGAGCCGGCGTCCATCGGGACGCTCTTCCAGCCGTCCGTTCGCTTCAAGGGTGCCACCGACCATCGTCGAGAACAGGCCGAGGCCGGCCAGCGTCGCCCCGGCATCGGCGGCGGAAGCGGTCAGGCGGCTGGTCCCGTCGGGCCCGGGCGCCAGATTGAGATCGAAGGGAGCGCCGTTCCCCGTCTCCGCATGCACCTGGACGCTCTGCCAGACCGAGTTGGCCCGGATGACGTCGACCAACACCGCCCGCAGCGGCTCCTCAGTGCCCAGCCAGACCGTCTGCACGCCGGCGGAGACCAGCAGATCGGGGATGGGCGCCGAGGTCTTCGACTGGCCGCCCGAGGTATCGGTGTCGGCCAGAAAGGGTTCGAGATCGAGCGCCTGTCCGTAGACGTTGACCGCCCAGCCGCCCTTGTCGATGGCCCGCACATTGCCGGCGACTCGGGTTCGGCCGATTTGGAAGCGATCGAAGTCGGCGGTGTCGAGACGACCGTCGGGGCCGAACAGGACGTAGCCGTGGATGTCGACGTCCGACGCACTGAGGGCGATCCGGTTGATCGCGTCGATCCGGCCCCGGGTGAGGACACCATTCGCTTCGGCGAGGGAGGCGCGACCGGCCGGCTTATGCCAGTGCAGTTGGGGGATGGCCACCTCCGCGCCGATGAGATCGAGGCGACCGTCGATGGTGGCGGTGCCGTCGTCGCGCGATGTGTAGCGGACGTCGCCGGCGAAATGTCCCGATTTGAGCCAGGGGGCGACATCGACCCAACCGGCCAGCCCCCGGCGCACGTCGGGGACCTCGGCGCGAACGATGTTGAAGATGAGGTCGGTGTGCAGCGGCGTCGTTGGCAGGAAGTCCTCCTCCCAGTCGAGGATTCCGGCGACGCCGGCCACACGCAAGGGCCCCCGCGCGCGCAGTCCGTCTTCGGTGACGTCGATGCGGAGGTTGGCATCGGAGAGGGAAAGGCCGTCGTACACATCGTGCAGCCCGAGGCCGTTGGTCGTTGCGGACACGCTGATGTTCATCTGTTCGAGTTCGATCTCGTCATAGAGAGGGAACCCGAGGCGGATGCGGGCCTCGACGGAGCCGCTGGCCTGGCCGCCGGTGATGCCGGTGTCGGCGAGGAACTCGAACGGGGGCGTCGCCAGGAAATCGACGACGGCGGCGGCGGGGCCGCGTGCCGAGAGGTCGATGTCGATGGACGGCACATCCTTCTTGATGTCGGGGATGGTGACCCGGCCGTTGCTGATGGCAAGGCCGCCGACGGTGGCGCGGGAGACGGCCACGTGCAGGGAGTCGAGGTCGACGGTGACGATCGCCGAGCCGTTGCGGGCTGGCGGCAACGGCGACTGGTAGTCGACCACGGCGCGCTCGACCGGAATGGTCAGCGTCAGCGCCGAAACGTCCGGGGCTCCGTCCTTCGGCACGATCGTCGCCCGGAGCCGGGTCTCGCCCAGGTCGCCGGCGATGAAGTGTTCCTCGATCCAGTCGTACGCGTCCCGGCCGTAGGCATGCGGCCAGTAGCGGCGCACGTCGGTGACCGTCGCCCCCGTCATCACCGCTTCGATGTCGCCGTGGGCGCCGGTGAACGGATCGTCGATGGCGCCGTTCACCGCCAGGCGGAGGCCACCGTCGAGGGCGACGCCGGCCTCATCGATGGTGAGTTGGTGGCCGATGAGCCGACCCTTGGCGCTGAGGCGGCGAAGCGGCAGCGTCACGTCGACGGGGGCGGGCAGCCGGAGCGCGGTGGCGTCGGCAAAGGTGAGCGCCATGTCGTCGATGGTCCAGGCCTCAGCGGCCGCATCCCCGGAGACATCGAGTGCTAGGTCATTGAGCGGCAGCCGCTGCGCCGCTTTCGGCCAGCCGATCCGCTCGGCGAGGGCGGGCGGCAGCACCAGTGCCCCCTCGCCGCCATGCGCCGAGACGGTGAAGGGACCGATGCGCCCTTCCGCGTCGAGAGTGGCTTTGATGGAACCGGAGAGCGGCAGGTCGACGACCGCGGCGGGCGCGAGGGAGGGGAGGAGGGACGCGAGGGCGGCGGGACGAAAGCCCTGGAAGTCCAGCCGGCTTTCCGTAACGGCGGCCGGAGTCCCGCTAAACGTCAGCTTTGTCGTCGCCGGGAGGCCATCCTGATCGAAGCCGAGGGAGGCGCCGCCGTCGAAGCCGGTCGCCCCGCGGGTCACCTGCGCGGACTCGATGTGCCCCTGCCAGGCCGGTGCGCCGTCGGGGCGGGTTAAGGTGAGGCGCACATTCGTCATGTCGATCGCCTGCAGCGCCGCCAGCGGGCCGGGTTTGTCGGCCCGAAACAGGTCGGCGAGGCCGCCCGCCGATCCATTGTCGGCCGCCGGGCGCTCCTCCGTTCCGGTCGGGGCGGTGGTCGAGGCCGGCATCGGCAGCGTCAATTCGACGTCGCGTGCGCTCAGCCGGCTTAGGGCAACATCTCCTCGCCATAGGGTGTCCGTGGCGAGGGTCAGGTCGATCGCCTCGCTGGTGAGGTGAAACTGGGGGGAACTGGCGGTTACCTTGCCGAGGCTGACGATCGGCTGCCGCCAGGCGCGCCAGTCGAGGGTGGCGGTTGCCGCTTGCGCATCGATCGGCCCGGTTTGATCGGCGAGGAACGTCTCGATGAAGGGGATGGCCCAGGTCAGGGACACCGGCCCGGCGGCGAGGCGGGCGGTGAGGATGCCGAGGATGCCGACGATGATGACGAGAAGAGCGAATGCCCAGGCCAACGGACGGCGGGGGCGCCCACGAGAGGGTACGGGAGAGGGTGCAGGGGAGGGCGGCGGCGCGGCCGCGGCGGCCCGTCGCTCGGCCTGCCGGTCGTCCTCTGCGCTGGTGTGGGGCGCGGGCACCGGGAGCGTATTTTTCTCGGTTACCGCCGGCTCGGTGCCGGGGTAATCTGCCTGATCCGGTGATATCAAGAGTACACCCGAGCGGTTTCGAACCAACGATGACAGAGGTCAAGCTGGCGGTCGGCGCCGAGCGGGTGCCGGATCCCGCCGATAGCGAGCGGGCGCGCATCGGCATCGAGCGATGGTTGTCGGCGCTCGAGAGTCGCGCTGCGGACAGCGACCTGGCGGTTGGCCGCGCCCTCGCCGACGATGCCGCCGGGGGGCGCATTCTGGAAGCGCTGTTCGGCAACAGTTCCTACCTGACCCTGCTCGCCGAGCAGGAGCCGGCGTTTGTTCTCCGCATTCTCGGCGATGGCCCCGATGCCGCTCGCGATCGTATCACCGCCGACGTGGCGCGGGCCGCCCGTGCCGCCGGCGCCGGCGAAAATCCGGCGGTGGCGCTGCGGGTGGGAAAGCGGCGGCTGGCGCTCGCCACCGCCATCGCCGATATCTGCGACGTCTGGGAGCTTCCGCAGGTAACCGGGGCGCTCTCCGACTTTGCCGCCACTGCGCTCGATTGCGCCGCCGCCTACCTTCTCGCCGAGGCCGCCGGCAAGGGCATCCTGACGCTGAACGACCGTGAACGGCCGACCCGTGACTCCGGACTGATTATTCTTGGGATGGGCAAACTGGGCGGCCATGAGCTGAATTACTCGAGCGATATCGATCTGATCATTTTTTACGATCCGGAGCGGATGTGCACGCCCGATCGTGATGCGCTGCAGACCCACCTGGTCCGGCTCGTCCGCCAGCTTGTCCGGCTGATGGCCGACCGCCGCCCCGAGGGCTATGTCTTTCGTACCGATCTCCGCCTGAGGCCCGACCCGGCGGCGACGCCGCCCGCCATCTCGGTCCTCGCCGCCGAGGAATACTACGAGACGCTCGGCCAGAACTGGGAGCGTGCGGCGTTGATCAAGGCACGGCCCGTCGCCGGCGATCTCGATGCCGGCCAGCGTTTCCTTGGACGGCTGCGACCGTTTATCTGGCGGAAGAACCTGGACTTTGCCGCGATCGCCGACATCCATTCCATCAAGAGGCAGATCAACGCCCATCGCGGCGGTTACGACATGCGCATCGCCGGCCACAACGTCAAGCTCGGTCGCGGCGGTATCCGGGAGATCGAGTTCTTTGTCCAGACACAGCAGCTGATCTGGGGCGGCCGTCTGCCGTCCTTGCGCCTGGTGGGAACCGAGGCGACCCTGGAAGCCCTCGCCGATGCCGGCAAGATCGACCGCGCCGCCGTGGTCGATCTCACCTGCGCCTATCGATTCTTGCGTCGAATCGAGCACCGGCTGCAGATGACCAACGATGAGCAGACCCACACGCTGCCGACGGACCCGGAGAAGCTGCGGGCGCTCGCCGTCTTCGCCGGCTTTTCCGGCACCGACGCGTTTGGCGAGGCGCTGTTGTCGACGCTACGCACGGTCGAAGGCTACTATGTGGAACTGTTCGAGGATTCGCCGGCGCTGACGGCCCCCGACCACAACGCTGGCGGCAATCTCGTCTTTACCGGCGGCGAGCCCGATCCGGAAACCCTGGAGACCCTCGCCCGCCTCGGTTTCAGCAATCCCGCTCTGTGCGACTCGGTCATCCGCGGCTGGCACCACGGCCGCTATCGCGCCATGCGCAATTCCCGCGCGCGCGAACTGCTGACCGAGTTGATGCCGCACCTTTTGAAAACGCTGGCAAAGGAACCCGATCCCGATGCGGCGTTCCTCGCCTTCGACCGCTTCCTCGGCGCCCTGCCGGCGGGGGTCCAGTTCTTCTCCATGATCTGCGCCAATATGGAGTTGCTGGTGCTGATCACCCGCATTCTCGGGTTTGGTCCCGGAATGGCCGACATGCTGGCGGTGCAACCGGCGGTGCTCGAGCGGGTGATCAGCGTTCCCGATTTTTTCGCGGCATTGCCGGCGCGCCCGGCACTGGAAGCCGAGCTTGCCGCCGTTTTGGGGCAGGGCGGCTACTGGGAGGAGAAACTGGACCTGGGCCGCCGCTGGGCGAACGAACGCCGGTTTCAGGTGGCTGTGCAGCATCTCCTCGATCCGGCGGCCATCGATCACGCGACCGGGGCCTGGAGCGATATCGCCGAGGCCGCCGTCGCCTGCCTGCTGCCCCTGGTCAGCGACGACTTCGCGCAAGCGCACGGGACGATTGCCGGCTGCGAGCTGGCGATCGTGGGCATGGGCAAGCTGGGCAGCCGGGAGATGACGCCGGGTTCCGACCTGGATCTCATCTTCGTCTATGGAACGCCCCCCGACGGCGCGCACTCCGATGGCCGCAAGCCGCTGGCGGCGAGCCAGTATTTCGCCAGGCTCAGCCAGCGATTGATCAACGCGCTGGCGGCTCCCACCGCCGAGGGACGGCTGTTCGAGGTGGACATGCGGTTGCGGCCGTCGGGCAAGGCGGGACCGATCGCGGTCAGTCTGGAATCCTTTGCCCGTTACCAGATGGAGAAGGCCTGGACCTGGGAGCAGATGGCCTTGACCCGGGCACGGGTGGTCGCCGGGCCGGCCGAACTTGCCCGAGTGATCGAGCGCTGTATCCAGACGACGTTGATGCGCCGCCGGGACCCGGCAACCCTAGTTCGCGACGTGGCCGACATGCGGGGGCGGCTGGCCCGGGAGTTCGGCAGCGACTCGCCCTGGGATGTGAAGCATCGTCGGGGGGGACTGATCGACATCACCTTCATCGTCCAGTACCTGCAGCTTCTCCACGCCCAAACGCGGCCGGCGGTGCTCGCCACCAGCACCCGGGAGGCGCTGATCAGGCTTGCCGCCGCCGGGTTGATCGAGGCCGCCACCGCCGCGGACCTGAGCGAGGCGCTCGGCCTGTGGCTCACCGTGCAGAGCCGGATTCGTCTGGCCTTCGGAACGATTGCTACCGATGATGGCGAAACGTCGAGGGCGCTTCGCCTCGCGGTCAGCGGCATTGATGGGCTTGACTTCGATCGTCTCGTCGACAAGATGCAGCGGTTGGCCGAGCGTGTGCGTCAAGCCTTTGTCGAGCTTGTTGAAAAGCCAGCCGCTCACGCCGGTGAGCTGACTTCTGCCGGCTGATCCCGGCACCGTGGCTACAGGGGTGTTGGCTGTGAAGGAGGAGGCATGCCTATCGGCATCGGGGATCGGTTGCCCGCGTTCTCGCTACCGACCGACGGCGGCGGCACGCTGTCGTCCGACGATCTCCGCGGCCAGAAGGCGGTCCTCTATTTCTACCCGAAGGATGATACGTCAGGGTGCACGAAGGAGGCGCAGGCCTTCCGCGACAGCCTCGCTGACTTCGCTGCCGCCGGCACCGCCGTCGTCGGTGTTTCCGTCGATGGCGTCGCCAGTCACGATCGGTTCAAGGCGAAGTACCAGCTCAATTTTCCG
>JAXMDO010000001.1:1700000-1755287 GCA_046348775.1 Rhodospirillales bacterium
CCGGATCTCGGTGGCGGAAATCGGATGCTTTCTGATCCCTGAGCCCCGCCCACCGATCCCTGATCCCGACCCACAAAAACCTCCTCTTCCCAATACCCAGGGGAACACTCACCTCCCCTGTCCCCAGCCGCGGGGTGGAGCAGCCCGGTAGCTCGTCAGGCTCATAACCTGAAGGTCGCAGGTTCAAATCCTGCCCCCGCAACCAGATATCCCATAAAATATATCAAAGCATTAGCGCAAAGCCGCACCTTCAGTAAGCAGACGCACAGCGCCCCCAGTCAGCACTGTGGTAGCAAAAGGCCGCGAAAAGCGCGAACCTCAGCGCGTTCGCGCGTAGTCAGGCACCGGCTAGCAGCATCTCGATGTCGTCGGCGGGTGATGTCGAGCGGGCCGCCGGCCTCCGGATCGTACAGGCCCTCCGCCAGCGCTCCCTTGCGCCGCTGCAGCTCCAACATCTTTTCCTCGATCGTGTTCAGGGTAACCATCCGCTGAGGGCCGTCTTCCGCCGGGAGGGATGATGTGGCTTGTCTTTGCATCGGTGCAAACACCAGTGTTAGTGGCCGATGAAACTCTCGGCGAAGGCATTTTGCACCGGCTTGGCGGGAGCGATGTAATGCCAGTCGACGCCGCGCTCCTCGGCCCAGTGGAGGATGGCGTTCGACGTCAACTCGCTGCCGTTGTCGCTGACGATCATCGCCGGTCGGCCTCGCCAAGCGATGATCTGGTCGAGTTCGCGGCTGAGACGGTCGGCGAGAAGGGCCTGCGGCTCCGGTTCCTAGGTCTTGTAAGCGAACCAGTTCTTGTCGTGCGGTACCGCACATTCGCCGCAGCGCGGTCACCGTCGTGAATGCAGCGTCGGCCCGCCGGATGCGTTCCGAGACGACGGACATCGTTAGATCCTACCGTCGAAGCCGCTGCCTTGGCCATTCGTCTGCGGGCGGCCGGAAATTCCGCGTTGTCCCCCACCGACGTCCGCGTCGTCTGGGTTCGCCAGGACCGCAGCCATCAAGCGGCTGGAGGCGTTGGCCAATCGCGCGTGTCGTTCTCTTCGAATGCAGGGCGTCGCGTCGGCGCTGCCCCCTGGATCCGGCGCCAACGATACAGCAAGCTGGGAGCGACGCCATTGCGCCGCGCTACGGCCGAGATGCTCGCAGTTCGGAGCATCAGCGGTGCGACGCTTCTCACCCGTCGACCGCCGGCACCGTCCGGATGCGATGATAGTCGTCGACATAAGTCTGTGCCCGGAGATATCCCCAAGCCTCCATCGCTATACCGGCTGTCCGATCATAATCGTCTAAAGTATCGAATCGACGAGGGTCAAGTCAACTGGTATTATAAAGCCGCTGGCGGGGGGAGCGCGCTTGATTATTAGAAGACTGTAATTCGCGCGGCCGGACACGCTTAAATAAACATACCCTGCGCAGCACGAAGGCTTTGCCTATCGGTGCCATAGGTGGCACGCATTGCTTTGCGATGCCATCACGCAGCAATTGCGAGGTTGTGGTCTCGTGCCACTGACCGTCGAAGGCATACTCGGTAGAAGCAAGCAGATCGAGGCGCTGCGTGCCTATTTACCGAAGGTAGCGCGCTCGCCGGCAACGGTCCTGATCACCGGTGAGACCGGGACTGGCAAGGAACGGGTGGCCGAAGCAATCCACCGCCTGGGTCATCGTGCGCGAGGGCCGTTCGTCAACTGTGCGGCACTGCCCGAAACACTCGTCGAGTCCGAACTGTTCGGTCATCGGCGGGGTGCCTTCACCGGAGCAACGAGCGCCAGCCAGGGCCGGTTTCTGGAGGCGCACGGTGGAACGCTTTTCCTCGACGAGGTCGGCGAAATGCCCGGCCAGGTCCAGGCGAAACTGCTGCGCGTGTTAGAGGACCGGCATGTGCAGCCGGTGGGCGGCGGCCGCCCGGTGCCAGTTGACTTGCGTGTGGTGGCCGCAACAAATCAGCCGCTCGAGACCCTTGTGCACGACCGAATGTTCCGCGCCGACTTGTTTTACCGCTTGAACGTCGCTCGAATTGATTTGCCGCCGCTTCGCGAGCGCTCGGAGGACGTCCCCGAGCTGTTGGCCGCCGCCATCGCCGAACTCAACGCGCGCGACGGCCGTTATGTCGGTGTGGTGGCGGGAGAGGTGATGGACTGCCTGATGGCTTACGAATGGCCGGGCAACGTCCGTGAGCTGCGCAATCTCGCATAGGCGCTGTTTATCGATCCCCCGGAAGGGCATGTCCGCTTCTGCCATCTCCCTCCCGCGTTCCGCGCCCTTGTTCGAGCCGTATCGACGATGCGGCTCCGCAGAGCGCGACCGTCTGGTGCAGGCGCTCAAGGCGACGCAGTGGAATAAGACTCAAGCGGCGCGAGCGCTCAACTGGTCGCGGATGACGCTCTATCGCAAGCTCGCCCATTACCACATCGGCGACGACGACGGCTGATTAGGCGTCTCAAGCGTCACAGGCGTGCCTGCCTCCTGTGACAGAGCGTATGTGACAGTGCCGGCCGCTCACACATCTAACTAATTGATTTTAATATATATACATTCTGGCACGGGGCTTGCCCAAGCTGATCCAGCAGCGATGGGAGGTGAGCCTTGGTACGCGATGATTGTGCAAAGCCCAGTGAATGCGCGGTGCGCACGGCTGACGGCCCGCCGATCGCGACGTACGCCAACTTCTGCGAGGTCGGTCACAACACTTACGAGTTTCTGATCGATTTCGGCCAGTTTCAGCCGGCCACGGGCGAGGTGAGGGTGCACTCACGCATCGTTTCGGGGCCGGTGCAGGCGAAGCTATTCGCTCGGGTGCTGAACGACTCGCTCGCCCGCTATGAGCGCGACCACGGCCCGATCGCGGTCCCGGGCGACGATGACGCGCTCGCTGCCCTGATGAGCGCCATGCCCGACTTCGAAAGCCTCGCGCGCAGCGCCCGTCGCGAGCGCCGCCGGCCCAACGATCCGCGCACTTCCGAAAGGTAGCCGCCAATGCCCGCCGCTCAAATCCGCCCCACTCGGCTTGAGGTGAACGATCGCTTTCCGATGCTGGGTTTCGCGATCCGCACACCCGCCCCCAGTGCGCGCGCCGAGGTGGCGATCGCCACCGACTGGCGGTTGCTCAGCCGCGACGGCAAGAACCAGCGAAACCCCGGCAATTTCTTTTCCAGTCGCGGCGCCGCCAACCTCATCCTTCCGCGCGGCGAAGGGGTGTGGGTTGTCCCCCCGGAAGTGCTGGCCTCCTTCGTCGGCGCCGAAAAGCTTTACTTCGGGCTGGCGACCGAGTAACGGCGGCGCATTTACCATCGACGTCATGCCGACGGATGCGAGCCCGTACATCTCCTTGCGCGCGCTCACCGGCCGAAGCCTGCGGCGGGTGCGGGTCATGCCGACCCGTGGCCGCACATTCCGGAACGGGCTGGAGTGGGCCGGCGACGCCGCGGTGCCGGGCCAGCGGCCGATGGGCGGTGCCCGGCCTGCGGAGCCGGCGATCGGCGCGGCGCCCGCCGCGGAACCGGCACCTTACGACGACGGCTTTGGACCGATGCCCGAACCGGCGCCCCCCCCCCGGCGCCCCCGGCCGCAGCTCGCCAGCGCAGGGGTTGGCACGCGGCTTCGAAGTCGACCCCGACGCGATGGGGATCGAGGGGCCCGCGTACTCGCCCCCGACGGCGGCGGCGCAAGCATGGGCGCGGGCCCAGGCTCTCTCCCCCGAGTATGCGCTCGCCACGCAGTTCGCCGCCTCGCCGGCCTATACGCGGCTGATGGCGCCGCGCGCCATCAGCCGCGTCATCATCCACATCACCGACGCGCCGACGACTGCGAGCACGGTTAGCCATTTCACCCGACCGGACGCCAATTCCAGCGCCCACTATCTGGTGGGCCAAGACGGCGCCATCATCCAGTTCGTCCGCGAGAACGACATCGCTTGGCACGCGCGCGGCGCCAACAGCGACAGCATTGGCATCGAGCACGTGTGCGTGAAGGAAGGGGGGGTTACCTACGGCAACACGACCTTCCAACACCTGCCGCCCACGGATGCGCAGTATTGCGGCTCGGCGGCCCTCGTTTCCTATCTCTGTCTCAAATACGGCATTCCGATCGACCGGCAGCACATCATCGGCCACGTCGAGGCCGATCCCAACACCAAGCATCGCTTCACGCTGAACGGCGCGCCGTTCATGGCGATCGCCGGGCTCTGGCGCGACGGCAAGGGCAACCAGCCGCCCGCGTTCACGATGCTGACGACCCAGCCTGGGCCGGACGTGAAGCCGATCCACAATCGCCAAGTCGTCGTCCTGCGGCCGGAAGATTGGCCGGCATGGATCTATCTGACCAAAGCCGAGGCCGACCTTTTGCAACCGCTGGCCGCAGGTTCGCTGCAGGTCGAGATGGCGCAGCAAGGCCTAGATGTTTGATCCGGGGATCAAACCCCCCCTGGACCGAAACCCCGAGCACCGCTTCCACGTTGGCAAGGGTGGCCATCAGGGCCATTGGATCGAGTGGAGAAGACCGGAAACCGGCCTTGCTGTAAAATCGCAGACCCCTTACGAAGCCAAAGCCGCGGCCGCCCGCCATGAAATTGTGATTGAGTTCACAGTGCTTTTATTACACCTGATCAGGTGTATGGCATGCTTGGGTCGGCGTCTGTACACTCCAAACTGTAAACGAGAAGGGTGTCCTAAACATGGTGCAGCGAACTAGAAGGTTCCCTAAAGGTTAACCATAGATCGCCAAGCCAGCTCTTCCGTTTCTTCCACGAGTACAGTCGTTGTCTCCTCCCCGGCCAAATCCGTAACGGATTTTGCTGGATACCCGAAGAGTGTGCTGTGATGACCGGCTCCATCGCTCTCGAAACAATCTACACCTCCAAAACCAATACCGGCTCCGATGGCATACCTCCGCTATCCTATGATGGCCTCGCCGAACTGGTCGAAATCGCCAACGATGATTGTGGCGAGGAGACAATCTCCTGCTCTTCTGCACAGCCCCAGGCAGGCAAAGCACCCCGCCATGGCACCACCGATGGCCGCCGTCGCTGGCAGCTCCTTTGCTCCGAGCCGGTCTCCGTCAACGAAGACGCCGTCTCCGACGAAGATCTGCTGGCGGTGCTCTTGTCCTATCTGAATTCGTCCAATCCCCGTGATCTCGCCACCCAGCTGCTCACCCGCTTCGAGACCTTCGGCAGCGTCGTCAGCGCCCGGGAGACCCAGATCATCGACGCCGCTCCCGGCGGCGCCGAGATCATCGATTTCTTCAAGGTCATCCGGGCCGCGGGCACCCGCATGGCACGGGAGGAGATCAGCAACCGGCCGCTGCTGGACGAATGGGAGAAGCTGGTGACCTATCTGCGCACGGCGATGGCGCACGAGACGGTCGAACAGTTCCGCGTCCTCTTCCTCGACCGCCGAAACGTGCTGATCGCCGACGAGGTGCAGCACCGCGGCACCATCGACCATACCCCGCTCTATCCGCGAGAGGTGGTGCGCCGCGCCCTGGAGCTGGATGCGTCGGCGATCATCATGGTCCACAACCACCCCAGCAATCACCCCGCCCCCTCCAAGCCGGACATCACGATGACCCGAACCGTCCGTGACGCGCTGGAGCGCCTCGGCATCGTCCTCCACGATCACATCATCGTCTCCCGACGCGGCCATACCAGCTTCCGCCGCATGGGCCTCCTCGACGCCCAATGCGCCTAAATCACCCGGCACGGCACCCGGAGCGCGTATGGGAGCAAAATGATCAGGCGGGCAAAGCAGACGCCCAGCGGCAACCTAAGGCTGAACGGTGAAGTTGATCCGGTCCAGCAACGTCGCATCCTTGGCTACGAGACTGGCTTCGATAAGGTACACCCCCGGCTCGGCCTGCGGCGGAACAGCGATCTCGGTATCGACGATCCATCCTCCGGTATCGATCGGATAGGTCTTGTCGGTACGCGTATTCAGCTCCTTCCCATTGAACACAACAGTCGTGCGCAATTGGCCGAGGATGTATCCCGGCTGGGCGGGGACACAAGCGATGTAGCCGAAGCGATGGATGATCGAGCCGCCGCGCTTGACCGCTTGCGGTATGACCTCGCTGTTGTCCACGCGAAGATAGGGCAACGGCCGCAACGCACAGTTCGCGCTTTGCCAGGCTGCCTCGGGTGTCGTCACCAGTTTTCTGCCGGGCGATGGCATTTCGGGCATCGGCGGCGCCGCAACTTGCGGAATCTCGGTAACCTCGGTACAGGCCGCCATGGAGAAGCAGACCATGAGAATCAGCGAGCGCTTCACCGGGTCTGAATCCATTTTCCCCGTGTTCCTTCATTCACTTTCTTCGCCGGCTTTGGCGCCTTCTTCGCGGTCACCGGTGCCGCCTCCCTCGACCGAGGCGGGGGTAAAGTCAGCTCGGGCGCGGCGGCCGTAGGCGCGGGCGCCACGGTTGGCGAGGGCTGGTCGCCCGGCAAGCCTGCGCTCTCTCCGCCGTCGGCCGGTGCTTCCAAGACGGGTGGCTGAACGGGCTGCGACTGGGGAAGCGCTGCTTGGGGTGGCCCAGGGGGTCCAGACGGCTCTGGAAGCGCTGGCTCGGGAAGCAGTGGCGCGGGAGGCACCGGGAGCGCTGGCGCAGGGGGCGCTGGAAGCTCTGGCGTAGGGGGAGCCGGCCTAACCTCCGGCGTGGCGGCCACCGGTTGGTCCCGATCGGTGCGGTGCGACGGGGAGCGAAGCGAGACCGCGATGGCGCCCAGGGTGATCAGCAGGGCCAAGGCAGTCAAGGCGATCCAAAGCACTCTCCGGGACCATGGCGAATCCGGCTCCGGCGCTGCTCTTCTGGATGCTCCTGGACCGACCCAGGCCGTCTGGCGCGTCCCTGCAGTTACGGCGGCATCGGGAAGGACGAATCCGTCGCCGAATTCGGTGTCATTGAGAGAAGAGCGCGGAACGTCCGACATCTCCCGGACGGTCGCCATGCTCCCGTCGAGATCGAATGTGAAAGGTGTCGGGGAGTCGGTCGGTTGTTGATCCGGGGCCCATAGTTCAAGCAAGGCACCCCGCACCAGCTCCGGGGTTACCTCGCGCAGCCCCTGGGCCGCAGCCAGCGTGCGGGCGGCATCCGCAAGGGGTACCGCCCAGTGCAGGTTCGATTTTGCGTAGACGGTGATGCGATCGATCGCCGCGGCCGTGAGCATGGGCCCGCCCGGCTGGGCCATATCCTCATAGGCCAACAGGGCGGCGAGTTCCTCCGCACTGGGTTGTGACACCCTGATCTCGGTGAGTCTTTCGGGTAATCCGGGCTTGCGCAGGACCCTGTCGAGGCGGGGGGCGAGGGCCGGCGAACCGACGAAGATGCAAACAAGATTCGCCGGCGCCACATCAAGATGCTTTGCCAGCTTGGTCAATTCGGAGATGACATCGTTTGCCAAGTGGTCCGCATGGTCGATCGCGATGACCATCGTGCGTCCGGCAGCACCAAGCAATCCGACGGCGTGGGCCAGAACCGCAAGGGTTGCCGGCCTCTGTGCGGTCGGTTGCGGGGCGACCAGTTGTCGGCAGATGTCCTCCAGTAGGGCCTCGAAACTGGGAGACCCTACAAACTCGCCACCAGTCGCCGAGAGCTGCATGACGGCAAACTCGATAGGGTCGATCGTCGCCAGAAAACGGGCGAGGAGGGTACTCTTGCCGACCCCCATCTCTCCGAACAGCAAGATGAGGGGTGAGCGCTTCGCCAAGGCCTCGTTGAGAGAGTCGGCGGCAGCGCGCTGGCCGGCTGTACCGCATGTCGTCATCTCGCCTACGGGCGGCACAGAGGCCGAGGCCGGCGGAGGAACGGCGTTCGGATCAAGCATCTCTTCTCTTACTCCGCCACGCGAAGGAAATCGGTCGGCGGCCCTGAAAACCCCCAAGAACCGAATGACGTTCGGACCGAACTTGACAATAAGTTTAGGTGTTTCCGAAGCCACCGCTATACACCTGATTAGGTGTATTCACCGGCTGAGATCGATCGTGGACGTCCTGCAAAGCGGGCGAGAGGAAGAGGCCGCAGCGCCCCTCAATCCGCCTCATCTGGGGGCGGCAGGTCTCTAAGGCTGAATCAGGCCCGCTCGGACGGCAAGAACCACGGCGACGACGCGGTTGGTCGTCCCGAGCTTTCTCATCGCGTTCTTGACGTAGAAGTTTATCGTGTTCTCAGAGAGATGGAGAATCACGCTGATCGTCGAGGCGCTCTTGCCGCGCGCCGTCCACAGCAGGCATTCTCGCTCTCTCTGGGTCAGGTCGCGCACGTCGGTGAGAGGCATCAGGGAATTGTCAGCCAGGCCGGCGGCAGGAGGAGGAGGAGAGGGAGCAGGCGGAGCAGGAGGATGGGTGGCCGCGAGTGTTTGGTAAGCCCTCACATAGCTATAGAAAAAATGAAGTGATATGACCTGTAGAGCGCTAATTACACAGCGATCGTGCTCTCCGCGTTGATCCCGTGTGAAGCACAAGGCAAAAGTCTGATCTTTAGGGCCATGAATAGGGCATACTATTTCACTGAAAATTCCCGCTGCGAGGCGGTTTGATACGAGAGCGCCCTGCTCATCTGTCAGGGTTATGCCGCTAATGACATCATCATATACCATAGGAATAAGGCTTTCGTGCGCCAGGCAAAGAACCGGATCAATTTCATAGTGCCGAAGCTGCACGTACGTACGCAGGTACTCTTCCGGGTAATTCGAGGCGAGAATAAAAGCAATTTCACCCGCGCATGGTGCAAGTGCGCGTTGCGCTTCTTCGGTCAGTGCAAAAAAAGCGATCCGGCTACAGCCAAAAGGTAAGACCGTGCTGCCGAGGAGCTGAAAAACCTCTTCCGTCGAGGTCGCATTGCCGGACGCTTCGATAAAACCAGAAAACTGCATGCCTCTCGCCGAGCAGAAAACGATGAAAGTCTCTGGATTTTTCCTTGCACGCGTTGCGCTGCCCCACCTGACGGGCCGGGGCTGGTGGCCATGGTTTGATCAAGTCTCGATTGTAGTTACCCCGAACAGGGGTTCAGAGCAAGTTTGAGAGAGCTCGGAGCGTTGGCTCGAGGCAGAAGATGGAAGGGTGAGGGTGTCAAAGGGGAGAGGAGGCCGCGGGCGGGCGCCTTCTTCGCATCCTGATTCGGTAGACCGTCGGCCGTCTGTTCCACGGTCCTGAAGCCCCAGCGCAATGCATTCCGAGCACTTGGTGAGGAGCGCACGACCGCTTGCGACCAGGAGGGCTGTCCTGGCGGGGCACCGTATATGGGATTCCTATGCCGACCAGCCTGCCTCCACCTCGTTTCCCTATGCGCGTCGCGTCACTCTTTGGGAAACGGAAGGAGGACTGGTGATGCTTGATGTTCTTGCGCTCGTGGCGGTGACGGGGGTGTTCGCCGCGGCGGTCGCTTACGCGTTCCTCTGCGAGCGGTTGTGAGCGTCCCGTGATGATCGATTATGTGCTCGGTGCCGGCGTCGCGCTGGCCATCTTGGGATATCTCGTTTTCGCCCTCGTTCGACCCGAGCGGTTTTGAGCGGGGGACGAGATGACGATTATCGGTTGGCTGCAAATCCTTCTCTACGTTGCTCTGATCCTGCTCCTCACCCGGCCTCTGGGGGGCTTTCTCGCCCGGGTCATGACCGGCGAGCGGACGGCCCTGTCGCCGGTGTTGGCACCGGCGGAGCGCCTGATTTACCGTACCGCTGGCGTCGACCCCCATGTCGAGCAGCATTGGCTGACCTATGGGGTCGCCATGCTGCTGTTCAATCTCGCCGGCTGTCTCCTTCTTTACGGCTTGATGCGGCTGCAGGCCGATCTGCCCCTCAACCCGCAGGGGTTGCCCCAGGTCCCGGCCGATCTGGCGCTCAACACCGCCATCAGCTTCGTCACCAACACCAACTGGCAGAACTACGGCGGCGAGGCGACGATGAGCTATTTGACCCAGATGGCCGGGCTCGCGGTGCAGAACTTCATGTCTGCCGCGACCGGCATCGCCCTTGCCATCGCCCTTGTCCGCGGCTTCGCGCAAAAGTCGGCGACGACGATCGGCAACTTCTGGGTCGATCTCACCCGGATCACCCTCTATGTGCTGCTGCCTCTGTCAGCGATCATCGCGCTTGTCCTTGTCTGGCAGGGCATGCCGCAGAATCTCAATCCTTACGTCCAGGCGACGACCCTGGAAGGCACGCAGCAGGTGATCGCGCAGGGCCCGGTGGCGAGCCAGGTCGCCATCAAGATGCTGGGCACCAACGGCGGTGGCTTCTTCAACGCCAACTCCGCCCACCCCTACGAGAACCCCACCGCGCTCTCCAATCTCATCGAGATGCTGGCGATCTTTGCCATCGGCGCCGCGCTGACCAATGTGTTCGGCCGCATGGTCGGCAACGAGCGGCAGGGCTGGGCCATCCTCGGCGCGATGATGATCCTGTTCATCGCCGGCGTCGCCGTCGCCTATTGGGCGGAGGCGCAGGCCAACCCGGCGCTGGTGACCCTCGGCCTCGACCCCGCCGGCGGCAACATGGAGGGCAAGGAAGTCCGGTTCGGCATCGCTCTTTCGTCCCTGTTCGCGACCATCACCACCGCTGCTTCCTGCGGCGCGGTCAATGCCATGCACGACAGCTTCATGCCGCTGGGTGGCATGATCCTCTTGATCAACATGCAGCTGGGCGAGGTGGTGGTCGGCGGCGTCGGCGCCGGCTTCTACGGCATGCTGCTGTTCGCCATCCTCGCCGTGTTCATCGCCGGTCTCATGGTCGGCCGGACGCCCGAGTACCTCGGCAAGAAAATCGAGGCGCGCGAGGTGAAGATGGCGATGCTGGCGATCCTCTGCCTGCCGCTGATGATGCTGGTGCTGACGGCGATTGCGGTAGTGCTGCCGGCGGGGACCGGGAGCATCTCCAACCCCGGCCCGCACGGTTTCAGCCAAGTGCTGTATGCGTTCACCTCCGGCGCCGCCAACAACGGCAGCGCCTTCGCCGGGCTTTCCGCCAACACCCCCTTCTACAATTGGACCCTGGCACTGGCGATGTTCGTCGGCCGCTTCTTCGTCATCGTCCCGATGTTGGCGATCGCCGGTGCGCTGGCGGCAAAGCCGACCCTGCACGCTTCGCAAGGGACATTCCCCACCGATGGGGCGCTGTTCGTGGGCCTGCTCACCGGCGTCGTCGTCATCGTCGGCGGTCTCACCTTTTTCCCCGCCCTCGCCCTCGGTCCGGTCGTCGAGCACGTCTCGATGCAGGCCGGGCTCGCCTTCTGAAGGATCAGCCGAAGATGACCAACCTGCTTTCCGGCGACGACGGTTCGGTCGCCATTGATGCCGGGTCAACGCCGGATCGCGCGCGGCGCGCCCGCACCTCCATGTTCGACCGCCACATCCTCGTCGATGCCTTGGGCGAGTCCGTCCGCAAGCTGCATCCGCGGCGCCTGGCGCGGAACCCGGTGATGTTCGTGGCCGCCGTGGTCGCCGCGCTGGCGACGGTGCTGTGCGTCCGCGACCTGGTGACCGGCGGTGCCCATGCGGGCTTCTCGGCGCAGATCGTCGCCTGGCTGTGGATCACGGTGCTGTTCGCCAATTTCGCCGAGGCGGTGGCGGAGGGAAGGGGCCGGGCACAGGCGGCAAGCCTGCGCAAGACCCGGACCGAGACGGCGGCGAAACTGCTGGGCGATCCGGCGACGGTGACCTGGCGGCGGGTCTCGGCGCTCGATCTGAAGCCGGGCGACGTGGTGCTGGTCGAGGCGAACGATCTCATTCCCGGCGACGGCGAAGTGATCGAAGGCGTCGCCAGCGTCAACGAGGCGGCGATCACCGGGGAATCGGCGCCGGTGATCCGCGAAAGCGGCGGCGACCGCTCGGCGGTGACCGGCGGCACGCAGGTGATCTCCGACTGGATCAAGGTGCGCATCACCGCCGCGGCGGGCTCCACCTTCCTCGATCGGATGATCGCCCTGGTGGAGGGGGCCGAACGGCAGAAGACGCCCAACGAGATTGCCCTCAACATCCTGCTCGCCGGGATGACGATCATTTTCGTGCTGGCCGTGGTCACCATCCCCAGCTTCGCCGCCTATGCCGGCGGCACGGTGCCGATGATCGCCCTGATCGCGCTGTTCGTGTCGCTGATCCCGACGACGATCGGCGCCCTGTTGTCGGCCATCGGCATCGCCGGCATGGACAGGCTGGTGCGCTTCAACGTTCTCGCCATGTCGGGCCGTGCCGTCGAGGCCGCCGGCGATGTGGATACCCTGCTCCTCGACAAGACCGGCACGATCACGCTCGGCAACCGGCAGGCGACCGAGTTCATCCCGCTGCCGGGGGTGAGCGAGCGCGAACTGGCGGAAGCGGCGCAATTGGCGTCGCTCAGCGACGAAACGCCGGAAGGCCGGTCGATCGTCGTCCTGGCCAAGCAGAAGCACGACATCCGCGGTCGCCGGCTGGCCGGACGCCATGCGCACTTCGTTCCCTTCTCGGCCCAGACCCGCATGAGTGGGGTCGACCTGGACATGCAGGGACCCGATGGGCAGACCCGCACCGTCGCCATCCGCAAAGGCGCGGCGGACGCGGTGATGGCCTATGTGCGGGCGAAAAACAACCATCCCCACATGGCGATGCCGAAGGAACTCGACCACACCCTCACCCAGGTGGCGAAATCCGGTGGCACGCCGCTCGTCGTCGCCCGGGACGAGCGGCTGCTGGGCACGGTTCACCTGAAGGACATCGTCAAGGGCGGCATCCGCGAGCGGTTCGGCGAGCTCCGGCGGATGGGCATCCGCACCGTGATGATCACCGGCGACAATCCGCTGACCGCCGCCGCCATCGCCGCCGAGGCGGGGGTCGATGACTTCCTCGCCGAGGCGACGCCGGAAGCCAAGCTGAAGCTGATCCGCGACGAGCAGGCGAAGGGCAAGCTGGTCGCCATGTGCGGCGACGGCACCAACGACGCCCCGGCCCTGGCTCAGGCCGATGTGGGCGTGGCCATGAACACCGGGACGATGGCCGCCCGCGAGGCGGGAAACATGGTCGATCTCGATTCCGACCCGACCAAGCTGATCGAGATCGTCGCCATCGGCAAGCAGCTGCTGATGACCCGCGGTGCCTTGACCACGTTCTCCATCGCCAACGACGTCGCCAAGTACTTCGCCATCATCCCGGCGATGTTTGTCGCCTTCTATCCCCAGTTGCAGGCACTGAACGTCATGGGACTGGCCAGTCCCGAGAGCGCCATCCTCTCGGCGATCATCTTCAACGCCCTGATCATCGTTGCCCTTATCCCGCTCGCCCTGCGCGGCGTCCACTACCGGCCGAGCGGTGCCGCGGCACTCTTGCGGCGGAACCTCCTGATCTATGGGCTCGGCGGGATCATCGTCCCCTTCGTCGGCATAAAGCTGGTCGACCTCGCCGTCTCCGCTCTCGGAATCGTTTGAGGACAGAAGATGATGTTGAAGCAGTTGCGTCCCGCGCTCGTTCTGAGTGTCGTGTTCACGATCATCACCGGGTTGCTTTACCCGTTCGCCGTCACCGGCATGGCGCAGGTGTTGTTTCCGGAGCAGGCGAACGGCAGCCTGATTGAGCGTGCCGGTACGGTCGTCGGCTCCACCCTGATCGGCCAGGCCTTCACCAGCGACCGCTACTTTCACGGCCGGCCATCCGCCGCCGGTGCCGACGGCTACGATGCCTCGGCGTCCTCCGGCTCCAACCTCGGCCCCACCAGCGCGGCGCTGATCGCCAGGGTACGAGACGACGTGGCCGCCCTCGGCACCGAGCCGGGGACCGTGGTCCCGGCAGACCTGGTCACCGCATCGGCGAGCGGGCTCGATCCGCACATTTCACCGGCGGCGGCGGAGCTTCAGGTGGCTCGCGTCGCCGAGGCGCGCAATCTGCCTGTGGAGCGTGTCCGCAGCGTCGTGCTCGCCCATACGAGCGGGCGGTTGCTCAAATTCTTCGGCGAGCCGCGGGTGAACGTTCTTGAGCTCAATCTCGCCCTCGACGGTCTCCAGTCGTAAGCTTTTTGGGTCCTCTTCAGCCTCCGCCACCAGCAGCAACAGCGAGTGATGGCAACAAGCGATAACGGCCATGACCGGCGGCCTTCTCCCGACGAGCTTCTCAAGACGGCGCAACGGGAGGAACGCGGTCATCTGAAGATCTTCCTCGGCGCGGCGCCGGGGGTCGGCAAGACCTTTGAGATGTTGCTCACCGCCCAGGCACGCCGGCGCGAGGGGGTCGACCTGGTCGTCGGTGTCGTCGAGACCCACGGTCGCCGCGAAACCGAGGAACTGCTGACCGGGTTGGAGGTCGTGCCGCGCGTTGCCGTCAGCCATCGCGGACTTGTCCTCGCCGAGATGGACCTGGACGGGATCCTGGCGCGGCGACCGAGCCTGGTGCTGGTCGACGAGCTGGCCCACACCAACGCTCCCGGATCGCGGCACCCCAAGCGCTATCTCGATGTGGAGGAGTTGCTGGCCGCCGGCATCGACATCTACACCACGCTGAACATCCAGCATGTGGAGAGCCTGAACGACGTCGTTGCCCGCATCACCCGCATCCGCGTTCGCGAAACGGTACCCGACAGCGTTCTCGATGCCGCCGACGACATCGAGGTGATCGATATTTCGCCCGCTGACCTGATCCAGCGTCTGCGGGAGGGAAAAGTCTACGTTCCGAAGACCGCACAGCGGGCTCTCGACCATTTCTTCGCCCCCGGCAACCTGACCGCACTGCGGGAGCTGGCGCTGCGACGGACGGCGCAACGGGTCGACGAACAATTGCTGTCGCACATGCGCACCCACGCTATACGCGGCCCGTGGGCGGCGGGGGAGCGGGTGGTCGTCTGCATCAGCGAGAGTGAGCGCTGCGCCACGCTGGTTCGCCAGGCGAAGCGGATCGCCGACCGGCTGCATGCGCCGTGGACCGCGGTTTATATTGAGACAGCCCGAACGCACCGGCTGACAACCGTCGAGCGTGACCGCATCGCCGATTGCCAGCGTCTGGCCGAACGTCTCGGCGGCGAGGCGATGACTATTCCCGCGGTCGATGTGGCGGAGGGGATGCTCCAGTTTGCCCGCGACAACAACGTCACCCAGATCGTCGTCGGCAAATCGAACCGCTCCCGCTGGTTCGAGCTGCTGTACGGATCGGTGGTGCACGATCTGGTCCGCAAGGCCGGCAGCATCAGCGTCCATGTCACCAGCGGCGACGAAGCCGACGGCGGCGAGCGGTTAGCACCGAAGACGATTGGTACCCGGCAGTCGCCGACACCGCCGGCGGCTGTTCCCTATGCGGTTGCCTGTGTGGCGGTGGCTGGTGCGCTCTCGCTCGGGCTGCTGCTTCAACCCGTTCTCGGCGTAGAGAATGTCGATCTGGTGTTCCTCATCGCCGTGATCCTGATTGCAGGTCGTTATGGATTGTGGCCGTCGATCGTTGCCTCTTTGGCCAGCGTCCTCGCCTACAATTTCTTTTTCTTGCCGCCCTTGTATACGCTGACCATCACCAGTCCGGTGCACGTCGTGGCGGTAGTGTTCTTCCTCGTCGTGGCCTTGGTGGCGAGCAATTTGGCCGGTCGCGTGCGCGATCAGGCGATTGCCGCGCGGAGCCGCGCCCGAACCTCGGAAGCGCTCTACACCTTCAGCCGCAAGGTCGCCGGGGTGGCAACGCTCGACGACCTCTTGTGGGCGGTCGCGTTTCAGATCGCGTCGATGCTAAAGCTCAACGTTGTCATCCTCGTGCCGGAAGAAGAACAACTGTTGGTGCGCGTTGGTTATCCTCCGGAGGACCACCTGGACGGGGCCGACCTGGCGGCCGCGCACTGGAGCTGGAAGCACAACCGGCCGGCCGGGCGCGGGGCCGAGACGCTACCCGGCGGCAAGCGCCTGTTCATGCCGATTCGGACCGGGCGCGGCCCGGTTGGCGTCATCGGCCTCGACCGGGAGCAACCGGGCCCGCTGTTCACCCCCGATGAGCGCCGGTTGCTCGACGCATTGCTGGACCAGACCGCCGTCGCGATCGAACGCGTCCGCCTCGCCAGCGAGATCGACGGCGCGCGGGTGCTGATGGAGACCGAACGGCTGCGCGCCGCCTTGCTAACCTCCATCTCCCACGATCTGTCGACCCCTCTCGCCGCCATCCTGGGCGCCGCCACGTCGCTGCAGAACTATGACGCCCTTTACGGTCCGGAGGCGCGGGAGGACCTCATCGCCACCATCCTCGACGAAGGCGAGCGTCTGCATCGTTTCGTTCGCAACCTTCTCGACATGACCCGGCTGGAAGCAAACGCCATCGACTTGCATCGGGAGATGGTCGATGTGGGCGAGGCGGTCGGCGCCGCGCTGGAACGTTGCGGCCGGATGCTGATCCAACATCGGGTGGAACTTCAGATCGAACCGGACCTGCCGATGGTTCCGCTCGATGCGGTGCTGCTGGAGCAGGTGCTGATCAATTTGTTGGACAATGCCGCCAAGTATACTCCCCCCGGTTCGACCGTTTCGGTGTCAGTGAAGCGGCAGGCCGATAGCATTATCCTGCAGGTGCTCGACGAAGGACCGGGGATGCCCGAAAACGAGCTGAAGCGCGTTTTCACCAAGTTCCACCGCCTGGACGCCGGTGACCGCAAGCGGCCGGGGACAGGGCTCGGTCTCGCCGTTTGCCTCGGTTTTGCCGAGGCCTTGGGCGGAACGATTACCGCCGGCAACCGCTCCGATCGCAGCGGCGCGGTGTTCACCCTGACCTTTCCGGAGCGGCAGGCCGAGGAACGTGCGGCGGCGGCCGGCGTCGCCGCGTGACCGGCGACGGACCGTTGATTCTGGTGATCGATGACGAGCCACCCATTCGCCGGCTGCTGCGAACCAGCCTGTCGGCCCAGCGCTATCGCATCATCGAGGCGGAGACCGCCGCGGAAGGGATCCTGCGGACGCGAGCGGAGCGGCCGGATGCCGTCATCCTCGACCTGGGCCTGCCCGATCAGGACGGGATCGGCGTCATCCGCACCCTGCGCGGTTTCTCGAAGGTGCCGATCATCGTCCTGTCGAGCCGGAGCGACGAACGCGGCAAGATCGAGGCGTTGGATCTGGGCGCCGACGACTATGTGACCAAACCCTTCGGCATGGGCGAGCTGATTGCCCGCATCCGCGCCGCCCTGCGCCACGGGGTGCAGGTCGAGGGGGCCGAGCCGGTCTTTCGCAGCGGCGATCTGAGCGTCGATCTGGTCCACCGACTGGTCACCGTCGACGGTCAGGAGGTGAAGCTATCGCCCAAGGAGTACGACATCCTGCGGCTGCTGGTGATCCACGCCGGCAAGGTGCTGACGCACCGAATGATCATGCAGGACGTCTGGGGCGCGGCGGGCGACGTGCAGTATTTGCGCATCTACATCCGTCAGCTTCGTCAGAAGCTGGAGCGGAATCCGGAACGCCCGCAGCACATCGTCACCGAAACGGGTGTCGGCTATCGACTTCGCCTGCCTGTCTGACGTTGAGATCGAGCACCTCACGGGGCCCAGCCTGCGCCGCCCCGTCTGCGAGGACCAAGAGAGCGCCAAGACGTGGCGGGCGCGGTAAACAGGTGGGCGGCCGGTTTTCTGCTTGCCAACGCTGCTCCGTGTCCAGCATAAGGTTTGGACTGCGGGGTCTTATCCGTTGGTGCTGCAAGGAAAACGTCTCTCTAGGGGGAACCATGCCTCGATTGAAAAGCTTGCCGGCGGTGTGCGTTGCGGCCGTTGCCCTTCTTGCTGCCGCCTGCGCCGCCGATACGCCGGAAGAGAAGGCGTCCGACCGGGTGTCGCTGCAGAACGTGGTCGACGGGGCGGCGGAAGCGGTGACCGCGTTCCGCACCGGCGAGAATGGCGCGGCGGTCAATGCCGCCCTTGCCGATGCGCGCGGCGTCCTCGTCTATCCCAAGATCACCCGCGCCGCCCTGCTCGGCGGCGGCTCCGGAGGCTTCGGCGTCCTCGTCGGCCGCTCCGCCAATGGCGTGTGGAGTTCTCCTGCGTTCATGTCGTACGGAGGCGCCACTTTCGGCCTGCAGGCCGGCGTCGATACGGCGAGCGTGATGGCGGTGATCAAGAACGAGCAGACGCTGCTCGCGCTGGCGGAAGGCAAGCCGGTGTTCGGCGGATCGGCCAACGTCGTCGCCGGCGAGGGCGAGGCTGAGCAGCCGGCCAAGACCACCAATGCGGATATCGTCGTCTTCACCCGCAGCCTCGGCGGCGCCTATGCGGGCGTCAATCTCGGCGGCGGTATCGTCGATCCCGCCGATGACCGCAACACCAACTATTACGGCCACCCTGCCACCGCGGTGGAGATCGTGGTCAAGCAGAAGGTCGGCAGCACCGACGCGGCCGGACTGAAGGCGGCGCTTTCCCGGTAGCTTCCGGCCCGGCAGCTTCAAGGGACGGGCGCGAGGGTTCGGATAGCGGTATCGCCGGACCCCCCAGCCCTGGCGCCGCGGGGGGCGCGAGACGGATCGCGCCCCCGTCCGCTCAGGCCACCGTCGGTAGGCTCTCGCTCCTGAGATGGTCGATGAACGCCCTCAGTTTTGGCAGCACCTGCGCCCGTTTCGGGAAATAGAGATAGAAGCCGGCGCTGGAGCAGGCGAATGGTCGCAGCACGATTTCGAGCTTTCCGGCGCGAGCCTTGCTCGCGAGCGCCTGCTCGGTGGAATAGACGATCCCGGCTCCATCCTCGGCGGCATTCAGCATCACCAGCGAGTCGTTGATAATCAGGGAGCCTTTCACCTGGACCTGAAGTTGCTTTCCCTTGTGTTCAAACTCCCATCGTTCATAGACGCCGGACCCCAGGCGCGGCCTGATGCAGTCATGGGACAGCAGGTCTTTCGGGTGTTGCGGACGCCCCATGGCGTCGAGGTAGCGGGGCGAGGCGGCAGCGACGAAACGCACCGGTCCAAACAATTTTATCGCCACGACGTCATTCGCCAGAATGTCCGATAGGCGGATGCCGGCATCGAAGCCTTTTTCCACCACATCCGACTGGTGATCCTCGAAAAACAGCTCGACGGTGATCCCGGGGTATTTGCGGGTGAAGCTGGCGACGAGCGGCGCCAGATACGACGGATATACCTGTCTGGGCAGATTTAGGCGTAGCAGCCCTGAGGGCTTTTCCGCGTACGTGCCCACATTCTCCATCGCCATCAGGATCTGATCGAGCGCGGGTCCGGCCTGGTTCAGAAAGCTCTCGCCCGCCTCCGTCAGCCGGGTGCTGCGGGTGGTGCGGGACAGCAGTGCCACCCCCAGCCGCTGCTCCAGCTGCCTGATCGTTTGGCTGACGGCGGAGGGTGAAACCCCCAGCACCTTCGCCGCGGCGGTGAAATTGCGTGTCTCGGCAACCTGCTTCAGGGTGAGGAGACCGTTGAGCTGGTCGCTTTGCATTATGAAGCGCTGCTAAAAAGCATATGAAGGAGTATGGCGGTTTTCTTAAGGCCGAGCCAGCCTCATATAGAGGCAGGACACGCAAGCCAACTTGGGAAGGGCGGCCATGCAAACGCGCAAGCTCGGAAACGATAAGCTACAGGTGTCGGCCCTCGGTCTCGGCTGCATGGGGATGAGCTTTTCCTACGGCCCGCCCAAGGACACGGGCGAGATGACCGCGCTCCTCCACGCCGCCGTCGAGCGCGGCATCACCTTTTTCGATACCGCCGAGGTCTACGGCCCCTACAGCAATGAGGAGCTGGTCGGCGAGGCGCTGGCTCCATTCCGTGGAACGGTGGTCATCGCCACCAAGTTCGGCTTTGATCTCGGCCCCCAGTCCGATCCGCGCGGGATGACCGGCGCGCCGCGATTGAACAGCAGGCCGGCCCACATCAGGGACGCCGTCGAGGGCTCGCTGCAGCGGCTGCGGATCGATGTCATCGACCTCCTCTACCAGCACCGGGTGGATCCGGATGTGCCGATTGAGGATGTGGCGGGTACCGTGAGAGATCTGATCGCCGAGGGCAAGGTCAGGCACTTCGGGCTTTCCGAAGCCGGGGCGCAGACGATCCGCCGCGCCCATGCCGTCCAGCCGGTGACGGCCCTGCAGAGCGAGTATTCGCTGTGGACGCGAGCTCCCGAAAAGGAAATCATCCCGACCATCGAGGAACTGGGCATTGGTCTTGTTCCCTACAGTCCGCTCGGCAAGGGATTTCTGACCGGTGCCATGGGCGAGACGACCACCTTCGCCAGCTCGGACTTTCGCAGCAGCTTGCCACGGTTCACACCGGATGCGCTGAAGGCGAACCAGACCCTGATCGATTTGTTGACCGCCATCGGCCAGCGGAAAGGTGCGACCCCCGCCCAGATCGCACTGGCGTGGCTGCTGGCGCAAAAGCCGTGGATCGTGCCCATCCGGGCACCACCAAGCTGCACCGCCTGGACGAGAATGTGGGTGCGACGGCCATCGAGTTGACCGCCGACGATCTTCGCGACATCGAAAGCGCCGCCGCGAAAATCACCGTGCAAGGCGCCAGGTATCCCGAAAAATTGGAAAAGATGACGGGGCTCTGAGGCCACCGGCATCCTCAACACCCGGAGGAGAAAGATGACGATCGCCGTCCATGGTTACGCCACCCATTCCGCCACCAGCGAACTGGTGCCGTTTACGTTCGAGCGGCGCGATCCGCGTCCCAGCGATGTGGTGATCGAGATCCTTTACTGCGGCATCTGCCATTCCGACATCCATTTCGCCCGCAACGAATGGGGTTGGACGGAATACCCGTTCGTGCCCGGCCATGAGATCGTCGGGCGGGTGACCGCGGTGGGAGGCGACGTGACCCGGTTCAAGGCCGGTGACCTGGTGGGGGTCGGCTGTCTCGTCGACAGTTGCCGCCACTGCCCATCCTGCGACGACGGGCTGGAGCAATACTGCGACAACGGCTTCACCGGCACCTACGGTGGCGACGACAAGATCGGCGGCACTCCGCACACCAAGACCTTCGGCGGCTACTCGGAAAAAATCACTGTCGACGACCGGTTCGTGCTGCGCATCCCTGAGAACCTGGACCCGGCCGCCGCGGCGCCACTGCTGTGCGCCGGGATCACCACCTATTCGCCGCTGCGCCACTGGAAGGTGGGGGCGGGACAGAAGGTGGGTGTGATCGGCCTCGGCGGGCTTGGCCACATGGGCGTCAAGTTCGCCCACGCCATGGGCGCGCACGTGGTGATGATCACCACCTCGCCCGGGAAGGGAGAGGACGCCAAGAAGCTGGGCGCCGACGAGGTCCTGATCTCAAAGGACGCAGCGGCGATGGAAGCGGCGCAGAACAGCTTCGACTTCCTCCTCAACACCATTCCGGTCGGCCATGATGTCGATCCCTACATGGGGCTGCTGAAGCGTGACGGCACGATGGTGATGGTCGGTGCGGTCGAGCCGTTGACCCGGGTGGATGGCGTTCCCTTCATCTTCCGTCGCCGTTCGATGGCCGGATCCCTGATCGGAGGCTTGCCGGAGACGCAGGAGATGCTCGACTTCTGCGGCGAGCACAACATCACCTGCGATATCGAGACCATCGGCATCGAGCAGGTGAACGAAGCCTATGAGCGCACGGTCAAGGGTGACGTGAAATACCGCTTCGTCATCGACCTTGCTTCACTCAAGTCGTGAAAATGGAGAGGGGGTTGATCCTCAAGCGCGTTGGCTCCCAACCCTCCGCCAAGGGGCCTGCGGAATGGTTCACCGGCGACGTGCGCATCGATGTCCTGCACCAGCCTACGGAGCCGTCCAGGTTCGGTGCCGCCAGCGTCACCTTTGAGCCGGGGGCGCGTACGGCTTGGCATACGCACCCCCTTGGCCAAATGCTGATCGTCACCGCCGGTTGCGGCTGGACGCAATGCGAGGGCGAGCCAAAGCAGGAAATCCGCGCCGGCGACGTGATCTGGTGTCCACCGAGACATCGGCATTGGCATGGCGCGACCTCGACCACCGCGATGACCCACATCGCTGTGCAGGAAGCATTGGATGGTAAAATGGTCGAATGGATGGAGAAGGTCAGCGACGCGCAGTATCTGGCTGAATGAAGGAAACGACCATGCCGCATGTCATCGTCAAACTCTGGCCCGGAAAATCCGAAGAGCAGAAGCGACAGCTTGCTGAGGACATCGTCAAAAGTGTTATGCGAATCTTCAAATACGGAGAGGAGTCGGTTTCCGTCAGCATGGAAGAAATAGCGCCGGACGACTGGAAGGATAGGGTCTACCAGCCGGACATTCTACACAGGCCGGAACTTCTCTACAAAAAACCGGGATATAAAATGTGAGATGCTGATGACGGCCGCGATTGGCGAACCGTCGCCGATCGCCTACCGCTGTCGATCACGTCGCCGAATCGGGACCATCCCACCATTTGGACAGGTGTTGCTGGGACATCCGCTCCGGGATGCCTTCGTAGTGGGAGACGTCGTTGAACAGCATCAGCCGGGCGCGGGTGGCGTCCCGGAAATCGAGGATGTTCAGGCAGCACGGATGTTGATCGAGCCGGTCGCGATAGCCGCGGGCGTCGAAGCCCAGCAGGCTGCTGATCAGAAGCCGGATTGTCGCCTTGTGGGAGACGACGAGGACGACCTGGTCGGCGTGCTGCTCGACGATCTCGCGAACGACCGGCAACGCTCGCGCCAGTACGTTCAATCCCGACTCGCCGCCCTTCGGCGCGAACGTGAAGGGATCGGCTTCCCAGGCCGCATATTCCGCCCCGAAGGCCTGCTCCACCTCGCCCCGATCCAGACCCTCCCAGCGGCCGTGATCGATCTCCCGTAAGCCGTCCACCCGGCGGGGTGTCAGCCGATGGGGCTGGGCAACGAGGCTTGCCGTTTCGACCGTCCTGCGCATCGGACTGGCGTAGACCGCCGCCAGCGGTTCCCGCGCCAGCCGCTCGGCCAGCCAGCGGGCCTGGCTGCGACCCTCGTCGGAAAGATCGACATCGGTCGAGCCGGCAAAGCGATCCTCGGCCGAAAGAGTCGTCGCGCCATGGCGCACCAGCAGCACACGTGTGGTCACTCCTTGGGGCTCCCTTCGCCTGGGGTCACCGGAAGTTGATGTTGGAGGGGTCCTTCAGCAGCAGATAGACGAGGCTGGCGAGAGTCGCGCCGATTAGCGGTCCGACCACCGGGATCCAGGCGTACCCCCAGTCACTGTCGCGCTTGCCGCCCGGCATCGGCAGGATCGCGTGCATGATCCGTGGTCCGAGATCGCGGGCCGGGTTGATGGCGTAGCCGGTGGTGCCGCCCAGGCTCAGGCCGATGGCGAGGACGAGCAGCCCCACCGGCAGCGCGTCGAGGGCGCCCAGCCCGAACACCGAGACCGCCAGAAAGAGCACCGCGAAGACGAGGAGGAAGGTGCCGATGATCTCACAGCCAAGGTTGGACAGCGTATCTCGGATCGCCGGCGCGGTGCAAAAACAGGCCAGTTTCAGGCCCTTGTCCTCGGTCAGCCGAAAGTGCGGCCGATAGAACAGCCAGACGAGGAAGGAACCGAGGAAGGCGCCGAGGAACTGCGCCGTGAGGTAGGCGGGAACCCCCGACCACTCGAACTTACCGACGATGGCAAGGGCGATGGTCACCGCCGGGTTGGTGTGCGCCCCGCTGAAGGCGGCGACGGTGAACACGGCGACGAACACCGCCATTCCCCAGCCCCAGGTGATGACGATCCAGCCGGAGCCGTTCCCCTTGGTGCCGGTGAGGACGACGTTGGCCACCACCCCGTTGCCGAGAAGGATGAGGATGGCGGTTCCGATGAGTTCGCCCAGAAATGCATTCATGATCTCGCCCCTCAGACGTTCCACTCTCCCCGCTGCCCCTCCGCTGGGCACCGCCGCTCCGCTTGGGCGGGGTCAGCCGGACGCCACCCGCATCGGTGGCGGCGCGACGCCGAAATAGGAGTCGATTTCCTGTTGCGCCCGACCGCCGAAGAGGATCTGGCACGCCTCCAGCAAGCCGGGGGAGGCGAGGATGTCCTCGCGACGGACGACGAGGGCGATCTTCGAGCGCCGGCGCAGGAAGTCCTCGAGCTTGACGATCATCTCGCCGTGCGCCTTGTGGGCGACCTCGCAACGGGTGTACTCGGTCGCCTTGATCAGGACCTCCGCCTGTCGCGGGTCCTCGCGGATGTGTTCGAGGAGCTCGAACGCCTCCATCCCGTAGCGCCGCCAGTAGCGTTTCGACAGCGGCTCCGTCGATGCCGGATCGGTGTAGCCGTCCAGGTCCATGAGTCGCGCCTGGTGCTCGAACTCCCGGCGCAGGGAGGCTGGCGGCTCGCCATACCACTTGTGCTTCGGGTAGCGGATCGGAACCCCCAACTGACCGACGGCGGCGCTGATTTCGTCGCCGACATTGAGGCAGTCGGTGTGTTTGCCACCGAAGATGCTGATGTGGCGGCGGTTGCGATCGGTCTCAACGGCGTGCTTGCGGGATAGCTGCAGAAAGTCGCCGCCCGATGCGTCGCCCTTCACCGCCAGCGGCCGGACCCCACAGCGCTCGGCGATGATGTCCTGCTTGGTGAGGGGGTGGGGTAGCCGCAGGTGGGCGTTGACGTTGTCGAGGACGAACTGCCGGTCCTCATCGGTCACATGGGTGTACGGGCTGTCGACACGGGTGTCGGTGGTGCCGATGCAGGTTCGGGTGCCCATCGGAATGACGAAGAACATCCGTCCGTCGCTGGCGAACAGCGTCAGCACCCGCTTGTGGGGGGTGAGCCGATCGACGATCAGATGGATGCCCTTGGACAAGGCATGATGGTGCTCGGTCTTGATCCCGGCGAGACGATTGTGGTCGTCCACGAACGGCCCGCAGGCGTTGACCAGGACCTTGGCCCGGATCTCGAACGTGGAGTCGTCGATGACGTTGCGGGCGCTGACGATCCAAGCCCCACTCGCCTGCCTGGCGCCGGTGGATTCCACGTAGTTGGCGGCGATGCAGCCGTTGTTCATCGCCTGGCGGACAAAGCCGAAGACAAAACGGGAGTCGTTGTCGTGCAGGTAGGCGTCCGAGTATTCGAACGCCCCTTCCGAATTACGGGCGTCCAGCACCGGTTCTTCCTCGCCGATCCGATCTTTGGCGATCAGGCGGGGGATCTTGGTGAAGCCGTTGCCGAAGAACCAGTAGAGCCAGGTGCCGGCGTACAGCTTCAACCGGCTGTGGCGGAATCCCTGCGGCACCGAGGTGAAGAAGCGGATCTCCTCGACGATCGAGGGATAGTTGCGGATCAGGTGATTGCGCGAGAGACACAGCTTGCGCACCAGCGCGAAGTCGAATGTCTCCATGTACTTGATGCCGCCCCACGCCAGGTTCGAAGACTCCTGGCTGGTGAAGCCGGCGAAGTCGCCGCGGTCGATCAGCGCCACCTTGACGCCCTTGCCCGACAGGGCGGCGGCGGAGACGGCGCCGTTGATGCCGCCGCCGAGAACCAGGACGTCGAACTGCCGATTGGCGAGCTTGTCGATGTTGCTGTGTCTTAGCTGCATACGCCCGTATCCTCTGGCGGGGAGGTCTCGATCGGCGGCCGGTACCGGCGCCCGGCTGCGGACGTCACGTTAGACGGTGGCGGCTTCCTCCATGGGCTCCTCGCGCGCCCAGTCCTTGGCGCGCTCCACCGCCCGCTTCCACCGCGCGTAGAGGCGGGCTCGCTCGTTTGCTTCGATCTTCGGGGTGTAGCGACGGGCGAGCCGCCACTTGGCATTGATCTCTGAGCGGTCCGGCCAGTAGCCGGTGGCGAGTCCCGCCAGATAGGCCGCTCCCAACGCCGTCGTCTCCGCCACTTGCGGCACTTCGACCGGAACGCCCAGGATGTCGGATTGGAACTGCATGAGGAAGCCGTTGCCGGACGCGCCGCCGTCGCAGCGGAGCTCCTTCAGCGCGATGCCGGAGTCCTGTTGCATCGCCTCGACCACATCGCGCGTCTGGTAGCAGATCGCCTCGAGCACGGCGCGCACCACGTGGGCGCGGGTTGTCCCCCGGGTGATGCCGACCAGCGCGCCCCGCGCGTACGGATCCCAATGGGGCGCACCGAGACCGACCAGGGCCGGCACCAGATAGACGCCGTCGTTGGATTGCAGCGAGGCCGCCAATTCTTCCGTTTCGCTCGCGTGCTTGATGATGCACAGCCCATCGCGCAGCCACTGAACCGCCGCACCGGTGATGAACACGGCTCCTTCCAGCGCATACTCCACCGGCTCGTCGCCGATCTTCCAGGCGATGGTCGTCAACAGATTGGTCTTGCTGCGCACCACCTCCTGGCCCGTATTCAGGAGAACGAAGGAGCCGGTGCCGTAGGTGTTCTTGGCCAGCCCCTCGCCGTAGCACGCCTGTCCGAACAGGGCCGCTTGCTGGTCGCCGGCGATCCCCGCTACGGGTATTCTGTTGGTTCCGAAGAATTTCTCCGGGTTGGTGTGCCCATAGATGCAGGACGACGGCATCACCTGCGGCAGCAACGCCCGGGGGACGTCGAACAGATGCAGAAGCTCGTCGTCCCATTTCAGATCGTTGATATTGAACAGGAGCGTTCGCGAGGCATTGGAATAGTCGGTGACATGGACGCCGCCGGTCAAATGCCAGACCAGCCAGGAGTCGATGGTGCCGAAGGCGATTTCGCCCTGCTCGGCGCGGTTTCGCAGGCCGGGAATACTGTCCAGCAGCCACTTGATCTTGGTCGCGGAGAAGTAGGGATCGATCACCAGACCGGTCTTGCGGCGCACCATTTCACTGAAGCCCTTGGCCTTCAGCTCGTCACAAAAGCCGGCGGTGCGCCGGTCCTGCCAGACGATGGCGCGCGCCACCGGCCGTCCGGTCGCTCGCTCCCACAAGATGGTCGTTTCGCGCTGGTTGGTGATGCCGATGGCATTCAGCGCACTGGCGTCGATGTTGGCTGCCCTCACCGCCGCCTGGATAACTCCAAGCGTAACCGTCCAGATTTCCTCCGGGTCATGCTCGACCCAACCGGGTTTTGGAAAGTGTTGGGTAAATTCCGAGTAGGCTCTGCCGACAACATTCGCGTCGCGATCAAAGATTAGTACGGTCGAGCCAGTCGTTCCTTGATCGATCGACAGCACGAACTCTGCAGACATGCCAAAATCCTCCCCGTCTCTCGACTACGAATAGCGGATCGAAAGAGTAACTCTTTTCTGTCTTTGCCGTCTCGTTGCCGCTCTTGGGTTCCCGACTTGCAATTAGACTATTGGTGGTTACAAGAGCTGACCGATTAAATTATAATGAGCGTGACCTTTTTGTCTTTCAAGAGGAAACGGAAGCCGGTCTGTTTTCTCCGTCCGCGCGATAATCATCCGCTCCGAGTGCACCGGGAGACGCCAATGGTCACACCATCAGACGAATTGCGTGCCGGCGCGCCGTTGACCCGGCGGTCGATGCTGTGGGGAGCAGCCGCGTTGGGGCTTGGCGCGAGCGTGCCATCGACGGTGGCCCGCGCAGCCGCAGATCCGGTCCGGATGGCGGCGGCGAAACGGTGGGCGGTCGTCGAGTTCACCCCATCGACCCTGTCGGTCGACGAGCAAATGGCGGAGATGGAGTTTTTTATCCGCGCCGCCGAGCCGTTCCGCGGCCAACAGATCTATGTGGTTTCCGAAACCCTCGACACCCACGAGTACGAGGCCCGCTATCTGGCCCGGGCGTTCCGGGAGATCACCGACATCAGCATCATCCACGATCTGATCCGGGAAGGCGAACTCATCCAGCGGCTGGAAACCCAGATGCGGACCGGTCGCAATCTGTACGATGCCTATATCAACGACAGCGATCTGATCGGCACCCACTGGCGTTACGGCAGCGCGGTGCCGATCAGCGAGTGGGTCGCCGGCGATGGCGCTCCGTTCACCCTGCCGACCCTCGACATCGACGACTTCATCGGCCTCGGCTTCACCACCGCACCGGATGGCAAGCTCTATCAGTTGCCGGACCAGCAATTCGCCAATCTTTATTGGTTCCGCCACGACTGGTTCCAGCGTCCCGACCTGCGGGAGCGGTTTCGCAACCGCCATGGGTATGAGCTGGGGGTACCGGTCAACTGGAAAGCCTACGAGGACATCGCCGATTTCTTTACCAACGATGTGCGCGAGATCGACGGCGTCCGTGTCTGGGGCCATATGGACTACGGCAAGCGCGATCCGTCGCTCGGCTGGCGGTTCACCGACGCTTGGTTGTCGATGGCGGGGGCGGGCGATCCGGGCCTCCCCAACGGCCTACCGGTGGACGAATGGGGGATCCGCGCTGAGGACTGCCACCCGGTGGGCTCCAGCATCAGCCGGGGCGGTTCGGCCAACTCACCGGCCGCCGTCTATGCCTTGCGCAAGTATGTGGAATGGCTCAACAAATATGCGCCGCCGGAAGCCAAGGAGATGACCTTCACCGACGCCGGGCCGGTGCCGGGGCGGGGTCAGATCGCCCAACAGGTCTTCTGGTACACGGCGTTCACCGCCGATCTGCTCAGGCCCGGGCTGCCGGTGGTCAACAGTGACGGAACGCCGAAATGGCGCATGGCTCCGTCTCCCCACGGCGCTTACTGGCGGCCGGGCATGAAGCTCGGCTACCAGGACTGCGGCTCATGGACGCTGCTGCCCAGCACGCCCGTCCATCGCCGCCAGGCGGCGTGGCTCTATGCCCAGTTCACCACCTGCAAGACGGTTTCCCTCAAGAAGACCCTTGTCGGCCTGACGCCGTTCCGCAAGAGCGACATCGACTCTCAGGCGATGACCGAGGCGGCGCCCCGGCTGGGCGGGCTTGTCGAGTTCTATCGCAGCCCGGCCCGTTTGGCGTGGACGCCGACCGGCATCAACGTTCCCGACTACCCGCGGCTGGCGCAGGTGTGGTGGTCGCGGATCGCCGGCGCCGTTCATGGCGGCGCGGCACCGCAAAGGGTCATGGACAATGTCGCCCAGGCGCAGGACGAGGTTCTCGCCCGCCTGCAGGGCGCAGAGGTGATGAAGCGCTGTGCGCCGGTGCTTGGTCCTGCCGTCGATCCGCATGTGTGGCTGGAGCGACCGGGGGCACCCAAGCCGGCGCTGGCCGACGAGGAGGGTCTGGGCGAGACCATCCGCTACGAGGACCTGATCCAAGGCTGGCGTGTAGACCAGGTGACCTGATCCGGCGGTGCCCCTCCGTCCCTCCCCGAGAGCCGCTGCCGCGTTCAGGCGAGCGCGCGCATCTGCGCATCGACGACCGCGATCGCCGCCATGTTGACGATCCCCCGCACGTCGTCGCTGGGGAGCAAGATGTGCACCGGCTTCGCCATCCCCATCAGCACCGGTCCGATGGCTTCGGCCCCGCCGAGGCGCTGCATCAGCTTGTACGAGGTGTTGGCGGCGTTCAGGTCGGGGAAGACGAGGACGTTGGCTTCCCGGACCCGACTGAAGGAGTAAAGCTGGTCGATCAGGTCGGGAACGACGGCGACGTCCGCCGCCATCTCACCGTCCACCTGCAACTGCGGCTGGCGCTTGCGCAGCAGGTCGACGGCCTTGGCGACGGCCTGGGCGCCCGGATGGGCGACGCTGCCGAAGTTGGAGAACGACAGCATGGCGATGCGGGTGGGGATGTCGAAGTTGGTGGCCATTTCCGCCGACAGTTCGGCGATATCGGCCAAGTCCTCGGCGGTGGGCGAAATGGTCACCGCGCAGTCGGCGAAGAAGAACACCCGGTCGCGGATGACCATGATGAATAGTGCTGCCGCCCGCCGAACGTCCGATCGGGTGCCGATCACCTGAAACGCCGGGTGGAGCGCTTCCACGTAGTTGGTGGTCAGGCCGGAGATGAAGGCGTCGGCATCACCGCTCTGCAACGCCAGAAGGCCGAAGTAATTGGGACGTCGGGCCATTTCCCGGGCTTCCGGCAAGGTGATGCCCTTGCGCTGCCGCCGCCTGAACAGCACCTTGGCATAGCTCTCGGCCCGCTGGGACTCGCGAGGATCGACGACCTTCGGCCGGTAGTCGAGGCCAAGCTCGGCAACCGTCGTCAAGATGACCTCTTCCCGTCCCAGCAGGATCGGCTCGCCGATCCCCTGATCCAGGATCTCGGCGGCGGCGCGGATGATCTTGGCTTCCTCGCCCTCGGCAAAGACGATCCGTTTCGGGCCGCTGCGGGCCTTGTTGAAGATCGTCCGCATCAAAGCCCAGTCCTTCCCCAGGCGGCTTTCCAGCTCCTCCCGGTAGGTGGTGGCATCCACCGACTTGCGAGCCACGCCTTCTGCCATCGCCGCTTGCGCGACCGCCGGCGCCACCCACAACAGGACCCGGGGATCGACCGGCTTCGGCAGGATGTAGTCGGGACCGAACAACATGCTGTCGACGTTGTAGGCCTTGAGCACCGAGTCCGGCACGTCGGAATGGGCAAGGGCGGCCAGCGCCCGGGCCGCCGCCAGTTTCATCCCGTCGGTGATCTGGCGGGCGCGCACGTCCAGCGCTCCCCGGAAGATGAAGGGAAAGCACAGCACGTTGTTGACCTGGTTGGGATAGTCGCTGCGACCGGTGGCGACGATGCTGTCGGGACGGGCGGCCTTGGCGTCCTCGTACGAAATTTCCGGGTCGGGATTGGCCATGGCGAAGACGATCGGCCGCTCGGCCATGGTGCGAACCATTTCCCGAGTCAGCACGCCGCCCACCGAGACGCCGATGAAGACGTCGGCGCCGCGGATCGCATCCCCGAGAGTCCGTGCATCGGTGTCCTGGGCGAACCGCTCCAGGTATGGGTTCATTCCGGTTTCCCGGCCTTTGTAGACGACGCCATCCTTGTCGCACATGGTGACGTGCTCCCGAGGAACACCGGCGCGGACCAGCAGCTCGGCGCAACCGATGCCGGCAGCACCGGCGCCGCTGAAGACGACCCGGATGTCATAAATCTTCCGGCTGGTGATCTCGATGGCATTGAGCAGGGCGGCCACGAGGATGATGGCGGTGCCGTGCTGGTCGTCGTGGAAGACGGGAATGTCCAAGAGCTCGCGCAGTCGCTGCTCGATGGCGAAGCATTCCGGCGCCTTGATATCCTCCAGATTGATACCACCGAAGGTGGGGGCCAGGGCGCGGACGATGTTGATCACATCGTCGGGTTCGTGGGCATCGATCTCGATGTCGAAGACGTCGATGTCGGCGAAGCGCTTGAACAGCAGCCCCTTGCCCTCCATCACCGGCTTGCTTGCCAGCGGGCCGCGATTGCCGAGGCCGAGGATGGCGGTTCCGTTGGAAATGACGCCGACCAGATTGCCTTTCGCCGTATACTCGTAGGCGCTCTCAGGGTTTTCGGTGATCTCCTGGACGGGAATGGCGACCCCGGGAGAATAGGCGAGACTCAAGTCGTACTGGGTCAGGCTGGGTTTCGAGGGGACGACCTCGATCTTCCCTTTGCGACCTTCCGAGTGATAGCGCAATACGGCTTCCCGGGTGACCTTTTCCATCACTCGTTCTCCCTGGTCAGAAATTTCGATCCGCTTCCGGCATCCCGCAGCCGCAAGGGCGACGGTGGCGTCCGGCGCTTCAGCCGACATATCCCGAAATGGCCGGTTGGCGGGGCGGGATCGTACTCCCGTCGCACTCGGCATTCAAATCCTGCGGGGGACCGCGGTCGCGGGCTTTGGCTGAAGGACGACTCAGCCGACGCCGGGAGTGACGGAAGCGAGCAACCGGACATCGCGAACGCTTTCCTCGAACCGGTCGAACGACTGGCGCCAGGAGAGACCCGCCAGCGGTATTCGCCCCGGCCACGGGTCGGGCGACAGACCGGCCAGATCTGATCGAAGACGAGTCCGGCCTCAGCGCCGGATATCGGAGATCCCGTTCAGGCGCGTCATGGACCTGTTCAGGCGTCGGTGTTTCCCTCCGGTTTGCCCGCAAAGACGCCCGATCAGCGTTCCGCTTCCGCCGGTAGCATGGCTGCGTTCGTCGTCGCGAGCGCCGGAGCATGCAAGCGGGCCGACCGCCGCGCCGGGATGGTGAGCGGCCCCAGGCCGTCCAGGTATGCCGCATCGAAGCCGTCCGTCCGGTAGACGGCAAAGTCGGTGCGGCGATCGCGGAAGCTCTTCAGGGTTTGGCCGAGGCCGAGCAGTCCCACCGCCCGTTCGCGACGCACCCGGTCCAGGTCGATCTCGACCGGCATCACCTCTTCATCGCTGCCGGCGGCGTAGACCACGTGTCCCGAGGGGTCGACGATGAGCGAGCGGCCGATGCCGCCGTGGCCGACGCCGTTGATGTCGAAGACGTAGCACTGGTTCATCGCCGCCGTGGCGCGGACGATCGACAGCTCCACGTCGCGATCGATGGTATCGGTCAGCGACGGGTGCAAGATCACCTCGGCGCCCATCGCCGCCAGGGTGCGCGAGGTTTCCGGAAACCACATGTCGTAGCAGATCGACAAGCCGAAACGGCCGACCGCCGGCACGTCGAAGACCAGAAAGTCGCGCCCTCCCTCGACGCTCGTCTCATAAGGCTCGAACGGGAACATCTTGCGATAGCGGCCGATCACCTCGCCGTCGGGGCTGATGACGCTCGCGGTATTGAAGATCCGGTCCTCCACCCGCTCGAACATCGAGCCCGGGATGAGCCAGATGTCGTGACGGCGGGCGAGTTCGCAGAACTCCTGCTCCGACGGGCTCGGCAGCGGTTGCGCGAAACGGGGCAGTGGACCGTGGGCGCAGAGTTCGCTGAACAACACCATCTGCACCCAGGGAAACCGGTGCATCACCACTGCCAGCCGGCCGGCCATGTAATCGACGTTACTCACCTCGGCGGAGACGCGCATCTGAATTCCGGCGATGGCAAATGGCACCATGCGGGTTTTCTCCCAGTCGTCGCTGAAACGGATCCTCGTGGTGGATCGGGCTCAGGCCGGGACGGGTGACGCGACGGCGGCCAGCGTCTCCTCCAGCACGGCGAGGCCTTCGTCGAGGACGTCGTCGGGGATGGTGAGCGGCGCCATGATGCGGATGACGTTGCCGTGTACGCCGCAGGAGAGCAGCAGCAATCCCCGGCGCACCGCCTCGGCGACCACCGCCTTCGCCATCGCCGGCGCCGGCTGGCGGCGGGCCGCGTCCTCGAAGAACTCGATCGCCACCATCATCCCCAGGCCGCGCACGTCGCCGATGGCGGGATGCCGCGCCGCCAGGCTACGCAGACGACCTTGCATGCGCTCGCCAAGCTGGCGGCTCCGCCCGAGAAGCTGCTCGCTCTCGATGATGTCGAGCACCGCCACCGCGGCGGCGCAGGCGATGGGACTGCCGGCGTAGGTGCCGCCGAGACCGCCGGGGCCGACCGCGTCCATGACGTCGGCGCGGCCGACGATGGCGGAGATGGGCAGGCCGCCGCCCAACCCCTTTGCCAGGGTGATGATGTCGGCCTCGACGCCGAAGTGCTCGATGGCGAACATGGTGCCGGTGCGACCGATGCCGGTCTGGATCTCATCGGCGATCAGCAGGATGCCGTGCCGATCGCACAGGGCGCGCAACCGCGGCAGGAAGTCGGCGGGGGCCGGATAGTAGCCGCCTTCGCCCTGCACCGGCTCGACGATGATCGCCGCGACGCGGGACGGCTCGATGTCATTGCGGAACAGCGTCTCGACGCCGGCGAGGGCATCGTCGACGCTGACGCCGTGCAGCGGACAGGGGAAGGGGGCGTGGTAGACCTCGCTGGGAAACGGTCCGAAGCCGGCCTTGTAGGGGTCCACCTTGCCGGTCAGCGCCAGTGACATCATCGTCCGCCCGTGGAAGGCGCCGGTGAAGGCGATGATGCCGGGGCGCCGGGTGGCGGCGCGGGCGATCTTGATGGCGTTCTCGACCGCTTCGGCGCCGGTGGACATGAAGAAGGTCTTCTTCGGCGAATCCCCGGGGGCGAGCGCGTTCAGGCGCTCGGCGAGAGCGATGTAGGGTTCGTAGGCGATCACCTGGAAGCAGGTGTGGGTGACCCGGTCGAGCTGGCTCGCCACCGCTTCGACCACCCGCGGGTGGCGATGGCCGGTGTTGACGACGGCGATGCCGCCGCAGAAGTCGATGTAGCGGCGGCCCTCGATGTCCCACAGCTCGGCGTTCAGCGCCCGGTCGACGACCAGTTGATGGGCCTGAGAGACACCCTGCGGCAGCGCCGCCTGCCGGCGGGAAAGAAGATCGGCGTTGGTTTGCGTCGGGCTGGTCATGGTTTCTGCCCCAGGTCAGGAAAACGGAAAAACGGGTCGGATCAGCGGGTGCGGTTGCAAGGAGGCCAAGGCCAGCCGCCTCCTCAGCCTTCGAACGGGCGCTTGCGCCAGAAGGCGCGCCTCGGCCGCACGACGGCGCCGCGCAGGCGCTCGGTCCGGCGGCGCTGCCATTCCAGAACCAGCAGCAGCAGTGTCGCGACCACCACCAGCAAGGTGGCGGCGGCGGCGATCGTCGGGCTGATGTTGTCGCGGATGCCGCTGAACATCTTGCGCGGCAGCGTCTGCTGTTCCGGGCTGGCGAGGAACAAGGTGACCACCACCTCGTCGAACGAGGTGGCGAAGGCGAACAGGGCGCCGGAGACGACGCCGGGGCCGACGATCGGCAACGTCACCTTGAAGAAGGCGCGCACCGGATCGACGCCGAGGCTGGCCGCCGCCCGCACCAGGTTATGGTCGAAGCCCTGCAGGGTTGCGGTGACAGTGGTGATGACGAACGGGACGCCCAGCATCGCATGGGCGAGAACCAGACCGACGTAGCTGCCGGACAGACCAAGGGGGGCGAAGAACAGGTAGATGGCCACCCCGGAGATCACCACCGGAACCACCATCGGCGAAATGAGGACGCTGACCAGCAGCGCCTTGCCGGGGAAGGTTGCCCGGGTCAGGCCGATGGAGGCGAGGGTGCCGAGCACCACCGCCAGCAAGGTCGCCAGCGGCGAGATGATCAGGCTGTTCTTCAGCGCATCGGTCCAGGTGGCGGAGCCGAAGAACTCCTCATACCAACGCAGGGAAAATCCCGACATCGGGTAAAGCAGGAACGAATCCGCATTGAATGACAACGGCATGATCACCAGCACCGGCACGATCAGGAACAAGAGGATCAAGCCGCAGAGACATCGCAGCGCATAGTACCAGATCCGTTCCAGCGAAGACGAATAGGGCTGCAGCACGGTCGCCTCCTCCGATCCCTAGCGCGGCGCGATCTGCCTGGCGCGCGCCGGCCCGAAGTAACGCGCGTAAAAGACGTAAAGGATCAGGGTTGCCACCAGCAAAACCGCCGAGAGGGCCGCGGCCATGCCCCAGTTGATCGTCTCATTGGTGTAGAAAGCGACGAAGTAGCTGGTCATCTGTTCCTTCGGACTGCCCAGCAAAGCGGGGGTGATGTAATAGCCCATGGCCAGGATGAAGACGAGCAGGCCGCCGGCGCCGACCCCGGGCAGGGTCTGCGGAAAATAGACTTTCCAGAAGCTCTTGAAGGGCGGGCACCCCAGGGACACCGCGGCCCGCATATACGCCGGCGGAACGCTTTTCATCACCGCGTACAGCGGCAGGACGACGAACGGCAGTAAGATGTGCACCATGGCGATGTAGACGCCGATGCGATTGAAGACGAGCTGCAGCGGATCGCTGATCAGCCCGAGCGCCATCAGCGCCTTGTTGATGGGACCCTCGTTCTGCAAGAGGACGATCCAGGCGGCGACGCGCACCAGGACACTCGTCCAGAACGGCAGCAGGACGAGGATCATCAGCAGGTTGCTGGTTCCGGTCGAGACCTGCGAGAGCAGGTAGGCGAGCGGGTAGCCCAGCAGCAGGCACCAGGCGGTGACGATGACGCTCATCCAGAAGGTGCGGATCAGGATATCCACGTAGATGGCCTGATCGTCGGGCGCGCTGACGATGCCGCCGTCGTCGCCGATCCGCAGGTCGAGCGCCGACAAGAGGTAAAAAGCGGTGATCGACGAACTGTTGCGGGCGACGATCCGCCAGACGCCGGTGTCTTCCCAACGCGGTTCGGCGGCGAGGATCGCCGCTTTCGCCGGCTGGCCGGGCTGCCATTCCAGCTTGCGGGCGGTGTTGATCAGCAGCGAACGGAAGCCCGCCATCTCCATGTTCAGCCGCTTTGCCGCACCCGCCAGCACCGGCGAGCGACGGTCACTGGCGAGATCGGTGGCGAGCGCGTCGAATACGGCCTCGTCGGGGACGCCGGTTCCGTCCCAGGTGCGCAAGGCGTGGGTCGTGCGCGGTAGCGCCTGCACCACCTCCGGATTGTCGACGCTGCGGTAAAGCAGGGAGCCGATCGGCCAGACGAAGGTCACCAGCAAGAAGGCGGCGAGCGGCGCGATCAAGGCCAGGTATTTGAACTTACTGAGCCGCTCCGCCCGCCGGAGCCGACGTTTCAGGGAGACGCCCCCGCCGCCGCTCTCGTACAGATCACCGGCGCCGGAGGGAACGCCGCTCGCCTTTGCCGTCGCTCCGCTCACGGCTTTGCCCTCTTTTCCAGCCGTATCATCTTCGGCCGCTCCCCGACGGTCGCCCGCTCGACGTTACTTGGCCGCCCAGGCGTTGAAGCGCTGCTCCAGTTCTTCGCCGTGCTCCACCCAGAACTGGGTATTGCTGGCTAGGGCACCTTGCAGGTTCTGCGGCGCCGTTGGCAGGTTGGCGACGCGCTTCGGATCGAGTCCTTCGACCGCCTTCAGGTTGGTCGGGCCGTAGGTTATCTCGGACGAGTATACCTGCTGCGGTCCGGGGCGACTGGCGTAGGCGATGAACTTGTAGGCCTGTTCCAGCTTCGGCGTTCCGGTGGGAATGGCCCAGTGGTCGGCATCGTAGATCGAGCCGTTCCAGACGATTTTCAGGTTCTTGCCCTCGCCTTGGGCGGTGGCGATGCGGCCGTTATAGGCGGAGCTCATGACGAGGTCGCCGGCGGCCAGCATTTGCGGCGGCTGTGCGCCGGCCTCCCACCACTGAATGTGGGGCTTGATCTGGTCCAGCTTCTTGAAGGCGCGCTCGACACCTTCCTTGGTGGCAAGCACCTTGTAAACATCGTCGGGTTTGACCCCGTCTGCCAGCAGCGCGATCTCCAGGGTAAACTTCGCTCCCTTGCGCAAGCCGCGCTTGCCGGGGAACGTCTTGACGTCCCAGAAATCGGCCCATGAGGTCGGCGGCGTCTTCAGCTTGTCGGCGTCATAGGCCAGCACGGTCGACCAGACAAAGGTGCCGACGCCGCAGTCGCTCACCGCCTTCGGCAGGAAGTCCTTCTTGTCGCCAATCTTGGAATAATCCAGCTCCTGGTAAATACCTTCCTCGCATCCGCGATAGAGCTCGGCGGATTCCACCTCGACGACATCCCAGGTCACATTGTGGGCCTCGACCATCGCTTTGATCTTCGCCTGCTCGCCGTTGTATTCGCCGGCGATCACCTTGATTCCCGTCTCTTTGCTGAACGGCTCGTAGTAGGCCTTCTCTTGCGCCTTCTGCACGGCACCGCCGAAGGAAATGACCGTCAGATCGTCGGCGCGGGCGCCGCCCGCGAGCAGCGACAGGGCGGGAAGGGCGAGGGTCAGAGCCAGGAGCGTCTGGGGAGGTTGCATCGGTTTGCCTCTTCTGTTGTCTGCGGCGATGCGTGATGCACCACGCTGCGGCGGTACTTATCGGACGAAGAAACGGCGGGTTTCGCTCAGGCGGGACCTGGCGTGAAGGCGCGGACATGATCGGCCGGCACGCCGATGGTCATCGTGTCCCCCGGCTTGAGTTGGCTGTGCAGCTCGGAGATCGGCACTTTCGCCATGAAGTTGGCGTTGTCGGCCACCTGCAGGCGGATACGCACGTGGTCGCCCAGGTAGATCAGCTCTTCGACCGCGGCGGGGAAGCGGTTTTCGGAGCTCGCGGAAGCGCCGTTCAGGTGCACGCGCTCCGGTCGGATCGACAAGGTTGTCGGGCTGCCGGCCGCACCGACGTCGCCCACCCGGGCGTGGATGCGGCTGCCGTCTCCCAGCCTGACCTCGCAGCGGCCGTCTTCTGTCCGCTCCACGTGTCCGGTCAGCGCATTGTTCTCGCCGATGAAGCTGGCGACGAAGGCGTTCGCCGGCTCCTCGTAGAGGACACTCGGTGCGTCGCACTGCTGGATGATGCCGTGATTGAAGACGGCGATCCGGTCGGACATGGTCAGCGCTTCGCCCTGATCGTGGGTGACGTAGACGACCGTGACCCCCAGCCGCTCGTGGATCTGCCGGATCTCCAGCTGCATATGCTCACGCAACTGCTTGTCGAGGGCGCCCAGCGGTTCATCCATCAGCACCAGCGACGGTTCGAAGACGAGGGCGCGGGCCAGCGCGATCCGCTGCTGCTGACCACCGGAAAGCTGCTGCGGATAGCGAGCGCCGAAGGCCTGCATCCGCACCATGGCCAGCGCCGCGTGGACCTTCTGCTCGATCTGCGCGCGCGGCATCTTGCGTGCCGCCAGGGGAAACCGCAGGTTGTCGGCCACCGTCATGTGGGGAAACAGGGCATAGTTCTGGAACACCATGCCGATGTTGCGCTGATGCGGCGGTACCCGGTTGATGACCTTGCCATCCAGCAGGATGTCGCCGGATGTGGGGGTCTCGAAACCGGCCAGCATCATCAGGCAGGTGGTCTTGCCCGAGCCGGACGGTCCCAGCAGGGTTAGGAACTCACCCCGCTTTACGTCGAGCGTCAGGTCTTTGACGATCAACGTTTCCCCGTCGTAGGTCTTTTGCACACCACGAAAGCTGATCAGCGGAGTGGAATCATCCCGCATCGGCTCCTCCCATACGCGTCCCTGGGTGCGTGCAACCTGGGGATGACACCGCACCTGTTCGTTGCCGCGGCGGCTTTTGCTGCCCTCTTGTCCAGCCAGTCGAATCCGTCCGGCCGGGAGACTCTGCATTCTTTTTCTTGAAGAGCAGCGGCAACGTTACGCGCATACTAACAGCGCTTTGGCTTTGGACCTAGACCCAATTCCAGAATAACGAGGGAGCCAATGATCAAATTTTATGCGTTAAATTGGTCTCGTGTGGGGTAGATATGCGTCGAGCGCGGCGCTGCCTTGAAGCGAGCGGCGAGCAACCGGGCGAACCCGTCGGTGGTCGCCGGCTGGGGGGTGGAGTCGACGGGAGCTTGAACGACGGCGATGCCTGAACGACGACGATGAAAGATGCGCTGGTCGGCGATCTGATCCTGGAACTGATGGAGTTGCGCCGCGCCGATGAGATGCCGTTGCACCGCCAGATCTATGCGGCACTTCGCCAATCGATCCTGCAGAACCGCATTCCCATCGGCACCCGGCTCCCGGCGAGCCGCGATCTGGCCGGCACCCTCGGCGTTGGCCGCAACACGGTGCTGCGCGCTTACGAGCAGTTGGTGATGGAGGGGTACGTCCAGGGTCATACGGGAGCCGGCACGTTTGTCGCCGATACGGCCCCGGACGCCTCGCCGGTGGGGGGGCGGCGCACCTTGCCGCGCGATCTTGCTGCCGCCCCGATGCTGTCGTCTCGGGGCTCCCAGATCTCCTCGCACCGGGACGCCAGCACTGTTCAGGCTGGCGCCTTCGTGCCGGGGATTCCCGACGTGGAGTTGTTCCCCCATGAGACGTGGCGGCGGCTGGTCGGCAAATACCTGCGCCGGGAGCATTCGCTGCTGTTTCAGTACGCGGTCGGCGGCCATCCCCGTCTCACCCGGAGCATCGCCGATTACCTGCGGACCACCCGCTACATCGACTGCGATCCGCGGCAGATCCTGATCCTCAACGGCTCGCACGAGGCCCTCGACCTGTGCGCGCGGATGCTGGCGGATCCGGGGGATGGCGTCTTGATGGAGGACCCCGGCTACTGGGGAGCGCGCAATGTCTTCCGGGCGGCGGGGCTGAAGCTGCACCCGGTGCCGGTCGACGAGGACGGCATGGCGCTCAGCGAGGTGGATTGGTCGCGGTCGCCGCGGCTCGTCTTCCTCTCGCCGTCCAACCAGTACCCCACCGGCGCCGTCCTCAGTCTGCCGCGTCGGCGCGCCATCCTGGAAGAGGCGGCGCGCCGGGGTGCCTGGATCATCGAGGACGACTACGATAACGAGCTGCGCTACCATAAGCACCCGGTTGCGCCCTTGTTCGGCCTGTCGGACTCCGACCGCGTTATCTACCTCGGCACCTTCAGCAAAGTGATGTTTCCTGGGCTGCGGCTGGCCTACCTGGTGGTCCCGCCCAACTTGGTCGATCCCCTGTCCGCTGCACTGAGCGAGCTCTACCGTGAGGGACGCCTGATCGAGCAGGCGGCGCTGGCCGACTTCATCGCCGACGGCCACCTCGCCTCCCACATCCGCCGCATGCGCATCGTCTACCTGGAGCGGCAGATGGCGCTGCGCCGTACCTTCGAGGACCTGCTGGCCGACCGGGTCTCGGTTACCGGCGGACGGGCGGGAATCCACCTGCTCTACTTCTTCAACGAACCGATCGAGGACGAGGCGGTGGCCCGCGATGCCCTGGCAGAGGGGGTCATCGCCCGGCCGCTGTCTCATTATTATCTGGAGCGAACACACCGTCGCTGCGGTCTGATGCTGGGCTACGCCGGCGTGCCCAGCGCGGGCATTCGGCCGGCGGCGCAGCGCCTGGCGACCCTCATCGAACGACATTGCGCGGTTCGTGCGCGCTCCGTCCGACGGATCTGATCGCGCTCAAGGTGCTCAAAAATATAATATTGCAGCTGCGATTAGGCGGGTAGAACTCCTCGCGATCGATCGCGTTTCCGGCTAGGATTGTGCGCCGCACAACAGGGCGGCTTGCCCGCGGCATCGGCTTCGTTAAGCTGGGACGCCGGCTTTTAAGGAGGACCGAGGTCGCATGACCGAGATTATCGAGAACAAAACCTTCGACGAGATTCAGATCGGCGATACGGTCAGCCTGACTCGGGCGTTGCGGCCCGAGGACGTCGAGACCTGGGCTGCCGTTACCGGCAATCTCAATCTGGTCGATCTCGATCCTTCACCCGTCGATTCGTCGATGTTCGCGCTGGGAGCAGGGCAGGCCTCCTGGGCGGCGACTCTGTTCTCGACGATTACCGATACCCGGCTGCCCGGCATTGGGTCGATCACCGTCTCCGCCGACATTCACTTCCTGAAGCCGGTGCCGATCGGTGAGGAGGTGACCGCCACCGTCACCGTCAAGGGAAAACGAGCGGATGAGGGGCTGGTCGTCCTCGATTGTGTCTGCGCCAGCAGTAGCGGCCAGGAACTGGTCGTCGGCACGCTCGAGGTAGAAGCAGCCCGGGAAAAACTTCACTTTCCGGTCCGAGAGTTGCCGAAAGTGCGGCTACGGCGGGAAGAACGCTATCTGGATCTCATCAGGAAGTGCGACGGCCTGCCGCCGATGACGACCGCCGTCGTCCATCCGTGCAGCGACGACGCGCTGAAGGGCGCGATCGACGCCGCCGAGTACCACCTGATCACGCCAATCCTGATCGGGCCGGAGAGAAAGATCCGCTCCATTGCCGCGGAGGAAGGGATCGATCTCTCTCCCTACCGGATCGTTCCCGCCGAGCACAGCCATCACGCGGCGGAGCTGGGCGTCGCCATGGTCCGCGCCGGCGAGGCGGAGACGCTGATGAAAGGGAGCCTGCACACCGACGAGTTGCTGCATGAGGTGATGAAAAAGGAAGGTGGGCTGCGAACGGAACGTCGGCTCAGCCATTGCTTCCTGATCGCCGTGCCCACGTACGCCCGCCCGGTGATCGTCACCGACGCCGCCATCAACATTCACCCGACCCTGGAAGAGAAGGCCGACATCGTCCAGAACGCCATCGAACTGGCCCACTCGGTCGGCATCGCGGAACCGAAGGTGGCGATCCTGTCGGCGGTGGAAACGGTCACCCCGAAAATTCCATCCACCATCGAGGCGGCCGCCCTGTGCAAGATGGCCGCCCGGGGTCAAATCAAGGGCGGACTCCTCGATGGACCGCTGGCCTTCGATAATGCGGTCGACGAGGAAGCGGCGCGGACGAAGGGGATCGTTTCGCCGGTCGCCGGCAAGGCCGATATTCTCGTCGTCCCCGACCTCGAAGCGGGAAACATGCTGGCGAAACAGCTCACCTTCATGGCGGACGCGGAAGCGGCGGGGATCATCGTCGGCGCGCGGGTGCCGATCATCCTGACCAGTCGTGCTGATAGCGCCCGCACCCGGCTTGCCTCGGCCGCCCTGGCGGTGCTGTTCGCGGCGGAGCTGCGGCGGGGAGCGGCGCTGCTCAAGGCCGCCGCGGAGTAACAGCGATGACGGAACCGGGGCTCCTCGTCATCAATGCCGGCTCGTCCAGCATCAAGTTCGCCGGCTATGCGGATTGCGGCAACGACGATCCCACGCCGCTCGGCAAGGGCCAGGTCGAAGGCCTGCGCACCGAGCCGCGGTTCGTCTGTAAGAATGCGGCGGGCGAGGTCCTGGACGAACGTCGCTGGCCGGGACCGATCACCCACCACGAGGCGATCGATTACATCATCGGCTGGATCGAGGCGAACGCCACCAGGGTCCGGGTGGCGGCGGCGGGCCACCGGGTGGTGTTCGGCGGCAGCGCCTACACCGGGCCGACCCGTCTCGATCCGCCCGTCATTGCGGCGATCGAAGCACTCGTCCCGTTCTTTCCTCTGCACCTTCCCCACAACCTGGCGGCGATCAAGGCGCTGGCGGAACTGCATCCGGACCTGCCGCAGGTCGCCTGCTTCGACAACAGTTTCCACGGCACTCAGCCGCGGGTGGCGCAGATGTTCGCGCTTCCCCATCAGCTGTTCGATCAGGGCGTTCGCCGCTACGGCTTCCACGGCCTGTCCTATGAGTACATCGCGCGGACGTTGCCGCAATGGGCGCCGGCCGCCTCGCGGGTGGTGGTCGCCCACCTGGGTAGCGGCGCCAGCATGTGCGCGCTGCGCGACGGCAAGAGCGTCGAGAGCACGCTGGGCTTCAGTGGTCTCGATGGCTTGCCGATGGGAACGCGCTCGGGTGCCCTCGATCCCGGTGTCATGCTCTACCTGTTGCAGGCCCTCGGCATGGACGCCAAGGCGATCGAGACGCTGCTGTACACGGAATCCGGCCTTCTTGGGGTGTCCGGCGTCAGCAATGACATGCGGAATTTGCTGGCGAGCGACGATCCGCGCGCCGGCGAGGCGGTCGACCTGTTCGTCTATCACATCGTCAAGAACGTAGGTGCGCTGGCGGCGGTCCTCGGCGGTCTCGACGCGCTGGTGTTCACCGCCGGCATCGGCGAGCATGCCCCCGAAATTCGCGCCCGTGTCTGCCAGGGTGCCGCGTGGCTGGGCGTTCGCCTCGATCCGACGGCGAACGCCGCCGATGGGCCCCGCATCACCGTGGAGGAAAGTCCGATCTCGGCCTGGGTCATCCCCACCGACGAGGAGCGGATGATCGCCATTCACACCCGGCGCATGCTATCCGCCTAGCGGAGCCAGATCCGGGTCGCCTCGGCCCGAGGCATCGGCCTGAAACCAGCCCGAGGCAACGGCCCGAAACCAGAATGACGGAGACAGAGATGAGCGAGTCCATGGCGACCGAGACATTCTTCGCCAATCTGAAAAAGCGTGTCGAAGGCCCGGAGGGCGCGCTGGCCGGCAAGAAGGCGCTGGTGCTCGGCATCGCCAACGACCAGTCGATCGCCTACGGCTGTGCCCTGGCGTTTCGTGCCCTCGGGGCCGAGCTGGCGATCACCTACCTCAATGAAAAGACGAAAAAGCATACCGAGGCGCTCGCCGCGCGTCTCGACGCCGAGCTTTTTCTTCCCTGCGATGTTCGCGAGGAGGGACAACTGGAGGCGGTGTTCGAGGCCATAGAGAAAAAGTGGGGCAAACTGCATATCGCCCTGCACTCCATTGCGTTCGCTCCCCGCGAGGATCTCCACGGCCGGGTGGTCGACTGTTCGCGGGACGGCTTTCTGATGGCCATGGACGTCTCCTGCCACTCCTTCATCCGCATGGCCAAGCTGGCCGAGCCGTTGATGACGGACGGCGGGACGCTGTTCACCATGAGCTATTACGGGGCCGAGAAGGTGGTCGAGAACTACAACGTCATGGGACCGGTCAAGGCTGCCCTGGAAGCGTCGTCCCGTTACCTGGCGGTGGAACTGGGGCCGAAGGGCATCCGGGTTCACTCCGTCTCGCCGGGGCCGATCCAGACCCGTGCCGCCTCCGGCATCGACCGCTTCGACGAGTTGATGGAGAAGGCGGCGTCGCGAGCGCCCAGCCGGATGCTGGTCACCATCGAGGATGTGGGGATGGCGACGGCGTTCCTTGCCACCGACTATGCCAAGCTGATTACCGGCGATACGATCTATGTGGACGGGGGATACCACGTGCTTGGCTAGCGGCGTAAGGTCTCCGATCTTTTTGGGGCGAGGAGGGGAACAATGAGGAAGGTCGCCTTGGTGGCGCTGCTGTTGCTGGCGGGCTGCCGTGTCTTCACCGATGACAGCGGCTCTGGCTCCTCTCTCAGCCTGACGCCGGACGAAAGGCCGACGGCGACCATCACCATGCAGGCGGCCTCTGCCGCGTTCATCGGCAGCGGCCAGGGCGGCGAGGGTACCCTCTACTTCCAGGGGAAGGCGTACCCCTTCTACGTGGGCGGGCTCGGCATCGGTGGCATCGGCGCTTCGACCATCGAGGCGACCGGCGATGTCTTCCGGTTGCAGGACATCGCCGATTTCCCCGGCGCTTACAGCCAGGTGCGCTACGGTGCGGTCGTCGGCACCGCCAGCGCCGGCGAAATGTGGCTGAACAATCCCCAAGGGGTGGTGATCCACCTGGATACCAAGCGCACCGGCCTGATGCTCAGTCTCGGCGGCGATGCCATGGTGCTCACCCTCAAGTAACCGCTTTCCGTCCCTCTTCTCCGGGAAGGTTTTCCACGGCGTCCGTTCGTCCGTCGGTTGCCATGTCATCGCTCGCCGGTCGGCGACCGTACTCGCCAGGACTCCATTCCCGCATCAGCGCGTAAAGGACCGCGAGGATGGTGGGCCCGAGGAAAATCCCGATGAAGCCGAAGGCCAAGGCGCCGCCGAGAATGCCGATGAGGACGAGGAGCAGGGGCAACGCGCTGCCGCGGGAGACGAACAGCGGCCTGATGACGTTGTCGATGTTGCTGACGATGAGGGCACTCCAAAGCCCCAGGGCGATCGCCCACGCCGTTTCACCGGAGTGAAACAACCAGATGGTGGCGGGCAGCCAGACGATCGCCGGTCCGCCGGGAATGATGCCGAAAAATCCGGTCGCCAGGGCGAGGAGAAAAGGCGCCGGGATTCCCGCCAGCCAGTAGCCGAAGGCCGCCAGCACCGCTTGCGCCAGCGCCGATCCGATGACGCCGTAGACGACGCCCTTGAGCGTGCCGTAGGCCACCGTGAGCAGGTGTTGTGCCCGGTCTCCCGCCACGTGCATGAGGACATCGGTCAGGCGCTGGAGGGCGGCCTCGCCGTCGCGATAGAAGAAAAAAGCGCAGAAGATGCTGAGCGCCAGTTGTCCGATGCCGGCGCCGAGAGCCGCCGCCGCCCCGAGCAGCCATTGAATGGCGATGCGCAACCCGTGCCGCACTTCTTCCGAGAGCGTTCCGTCGGCAACCAAGCGGTGCCAATGCTCGTCCAACCACTCACCGAAGAAGGGAACGTGGGCCAGGAAATCGGGAAGCGCCAAGTCTCCTTGTAGCGATGCGCGAAGCCGGCTTCCCAGCGCGGTGACGTTGTCCGTCATCGCCACGCCGGCTACCGCCAGCGGTCCGAGGAGCACCACTGCCAGCAGCACCGTCATCAGTGTCGCCGCCAGGGTGGCCCGTCCCCCCAGCCGTTGCCTGCAGCAGGCGAAAATGGGCCATGTGGCAACCGCCAGAATGAGGCCCCACACCAAGGGTGCCAGAAACGGCCGCGCGATGAGAAAGGAGACGATCCCTAGGAGGATGACAAAGATTAGCGTCAAGGCGACGGCGATGTACGCCGTGCGCAACTCATGAGTTCGGTCCATTCCCGCCCCGTTTTGATGGTCAGGGGCACCGCCCTGCCAGTGATTTCCGATGAAGCTCCGAGAGTGATCGAACGAAGCGGGCCCCGCATGGGCCGCATGGGAGCATCCTGTAACCGATCGCACCGAAGGAAACCACGCGGTTGAGGTGGGGCGATTGAGCTGGTCGATGGAGAGTGGCGACGGCACGGGGACCGCCGCTCGCTCTAGCAGATCAGTCTAGGTCAGTCCTCGCCGCGGACCTCGCCGGGGGGAGGGCCCATCAACGACACAGGGACGTGGCGCCGCCTGATTGATAGGCGCGCATCTTGCTGGCGAGATTGCCGCCGTCGGTCGACGGCGTGGTCTGGCCGTTGGCGCCGGCACCGAACATGGCACCCATGCTGTTGGCCAGCACCAGGTCGGGGACGTTGGCGAAGAAGTAGTCGACCCGGTTGTCTTTCCACCGCGTGTTGGTGTTGCCGAGGCGGCTGTTGCCGACCGGGACCTGCCACCACATGGCCGGCTTGCCCATGGTCTCGGTGAGCACCTTCACCCAGCGGAACATTTGTTCGAAGTCGGGCAGTGTCCGATCGGTTTCGTCCCACCAGCGGTTCTGGCCGCGGGCCTGATACCAGCCGGAATCCCGGTCGTCGGCCTCGACGAACACAAGATCGGCGTTGCCGAGTCCATTCATGAAGCGGGCGGTGGCACGGGCGTCTGCGTCGATGTCGAATCCGGGATTGCGGTTGAGGGCGGCATTCCAGGCGCTGGCGTGAAAGGCGATCTTCGCGTTGGGGGCATGGATCCGGGTCATCCGCACAAAGCATTGTCCCAGTCCGGCCATCGTCGCCGGCAGTCCCGCGCAGTCCGGGTTGGCGGAGCCGACCGCCGCGGCAATTGCCTGCGGATCGCTCTTTACTTGCCGGCCGTAGCCCCAAAGGTCTGGCTCCACGTGCACGATCGCCTTGTCGGTGCCGATCTGCCGCAGCATGAACCGGAAGTCGTTGTAGTAGCCGCGCATAAAGCCGGCATCGGCGAGCTTGGTGATTTCGGGACGGCCTTCGCCGACGCCGCTCGCCTGCAGGAGCGTGTAGTAGGTCAGCACGGGGATTTGCCCGTCCTGCTTGGCCTTGCTGATCAGATCGCGGACGTAGGCGCCGGGCGGGAGTTGATCCCACTGCCAGCAGCCCCACCAATTGCAGTTGCCACCGGTGCAGGCGCTGCCCTTCGCCTTGCAGCTTTGCGCGCACGATTGGCACGGCTCGCCGCCGTCGGGGTGGTTGCCGGCGAGGTAGACATAGCGAAGCGAGAAGGGGGCGGCGTCGGCGACGCTGTCCTCCATCATCGCTCCTACCATAAAGCTGGACTTTCCCGTCCAGCCGGAGAGGGCACCGGCGAGGCAGGACGCCGCGTGGGATGCGCCGGCATGCAAGGTGCAGGCGGCGAGGACCAGGCAGAGGAATGGGGCAAAGACCAGTCCGTGCCGCAGGCGGCGCCGGTTCGGCATGTCCGGTGATCTCGGTGTCATGGGGCAGCCTCCTTTGTTGGACGGATGGACCGTTCACCGCCGGCGTGGGCGTGCGAGACCGCGCCGAGACGCGACGGCCACCGTCAGCACTTTAACCCATAAGGGTGTTTATAAAGTCTGAATGACCACGTCGCCTGCGCTTCTTGTGCTCCGTATAGGGCGGGCGACGACGCGTATTTCGCACAGTTATGCTTGCTAATATGGCGCGCTGATGCCGCTCTTTACCCATTATGGCAAAGGGTTGATCGTGGATATCTGTCGCGCGCGGAACAAGTAAAATGGAGTCAATATGGCATTGAAATGGCGATATATCGTATTTCTACTTTTGGGTTATACGAAGCAGTCGGCGATAATGCTGGCATAAGCCGGATGCATGGTCATAATTACCTTATGAGACACTTATTCACTTGTTCTACGCATAGTCGAGAGATGCATGATGCGACTGCTGTGCGGTCACGGAAGATGCCCGTCGCTAAACCGGTGCTTGCAGAGCGGTGGTGAATGTGTCCCAATTGGGGTGGTAAGCTTGGAGATGTTGGCCGAAGGGTTTTTCACTCAGGGCGCGTCTTCGCCGGTCACCGATACAACCGCCGCAGGGTAATCGAAACCACTTCCGCGCATGTTCGATCTTCCGCCGACCGAGGCTCGGTCCCGGTCACTCTTCGGCCGCCTCGTCGAGCGGGGACTTGCCGAACGCGAGCGCTGGTTTCTGTGGACGCCGGTGCTGGTCGGCATCGGCATCGCCTTCTATTTCGCGCTTGCGGCCGAACCACCGCCGTGGACGGGCGGGGTTGCAACGGCGCTGGCCGCGGGTGCGGCGCTGATCGCAGCCCGTCATCGCTCCCATCCCCGCGCCAGCGGGTTGATGATCGCCGCCCTCGCCGCGCTTTGCGTTGCCGGTGGCTTTGCCGCGGCGCAACTGCGCACCCACCTAGTCGCGGCGCCGGTTCTCGGCCATCGCATCGGGCCGGTCACCGTCACCGGTCGCCTCGTCGGCGTCGAGACGTTCCCGGTCGGGACCCGGTTGACACTGGATGGGGTGCGCATCCGCGCCCTGCCTCCGGCCGAGGTGCCCCGCCGCGTCCGGCTGCGGTTGCGCGGCGGGCAGGGGACCTGGCAACCCGGAGACGAGGTGAAGGTCACCGCGGTGTTGAGCCCGCTGATGGCGCCGGCAGCGCCCGGCGCGTTCGATTTTCAGCGGCATGCCTTTTTCCTCGGGCTGGGGGCGACCGGCTATGTCATCGGTCAGCCCGAACTCCTGGCGACCACAGAGAGTGGCGGCGGTTCGGGCATCGTCGATGCCATCGGCCGCCTGCGCGCGGCCATGGCCGCCCGGGTGCGGGCGGCGGTCGCCGGCCCGCCGGGGGAGATGATCGTCGCCCTCATCGTCGGCGAACAGACGGGACTGCCGGCGCCGGTGATGCAGGCGTTGCGCGACGCCGGTCTCGCCCATCTGCTTTCCATCTCCGGCCTGCACATCGGCATGGTCGGTGGCTTCCTCTTCTTCTGGATGCGGACCATTCTGGCGCTGATCCCCTGGCTGTGCCTGAGGGTGGCGACGAAGAAGGTGGCCGCCCTCGTCGCCATTGCCGGCAGCGCCTTTTACATGTTGCTGGCCGACGCCTCGGTGCCCACCCAGCGCGCCTTCTTCATGCTGGCGATCGTCATGGTCGCCGTTCTCTTTGATCGCCGCGCCATTTCCATGCGGCTCGTTGCCTGGGCGGCGCTGATTATCTTGCTGACGCAACCGGAGTCCCTGCTCGGGGCCAGCTTCCAGATGTCGTTCGCCGCCATGGTGGGGCTGATCGCCGGTTACGAGGAACTGGTCCGCCGCCGTCATGGGCGGCAGGATGCGCCGGTGCCGCTGCGCCGCGCCGCCGTCTATACCGGCTCGATCCTGGTCTCGACCCTGATCGCCACCGCCGCCACCTCCCCGTTCGCCATCTATCACTTCAACCGGTTGGCCCTGTTCGGCGCGCTCACCAACGTTGTCGCCATCCCGTTGACCGGTGTGCTGGTCATGCCGGCCGGCGTCGTCGCCGTCGCCCTGATGCCCTTCGGGCTGGAGGGGCTGGCGCTGCAGCCGATGGCGTGGGGCACCGAGGCGATCATTCGCCTGGCCGAATGGGCGGCGGCGATGCCGGCGGCGGCGGTCCTGGTGCCGGTGCTACCGGTATGGGGTCTGGGGCTGATGACGATGGGCGGCCTCTGGCTGTGCCTGTGGCGGACGCCGTGGCGGCTGGCAGGGCTGGTTGCCGTCACCGCCGGCCTGCTGGCGATGGCGGCGGCCTCGCCGCCCGACGTGCTGGCCGATGGCAACGGCAAGCTGTTCGGCGTGCGACTGGGCGACGGCCGCCTCGCTCTCTCCGGCGCCGCCGGCGGCTTCGCCCGCAAGACTTGGTCGCAGCGGCTGGCCGACAGCCAGCCGCCGGTGGTCTGGCCGAAGGAAGGGTCTCTCGACGGTGATCGCCTGCGTTGCGATCCCCTCGGCTGCGTCTTTCGAACGAACGGCCGTACCGTGGCCTTTCCCCGCCGCGCGATCGCCCCCCTGGACGACTGCCGGATCGCCGATGTGGTGATCGCCAGCGCCTCGCTTCCGGAACCGTGTGCATCCGCGATCCGCACCATTGATGGGCGCCGGCTTGGTCGCGACGGAACCCACGCCCTCTGGCTCGGTGACGCTCAGGTCCAAATCGAGGCGGTCAGCAGCGGTCGCGGGCGCCGCCCCTGGGTTCTTTCTCCGGCGGCCGATGAGGAAGACGAATAGTAACCCAATCTATAAGGCTGCATATTAGTGTTGCCTTACAAAGAAAGCACTCGTTTGAGGAATTTGTCCCGATTGTCAGGTTTCGATAAAAAACGTAATGATGGAATAGCCGTGGGGGAGCGGCTTGTCTCACGCGGGAGGTCTCGATGTTCATAGGGCAGCGATCGGCGTTGATGGCGTTCGCCTTGTTTGTCTTGTTGGCAAACCCAAGCTGGGCGCAATCGGTCAATACGGAGCAAGCCCCGGCGGTGAGCCGGGCCGGGACCGCGGTGGAAGGGGTCTTCGATGCGGAGAGGCGGACGCCGCCGCAAGTCATGGCGGTCCCCGACGAGGAGGTGGCAGCGCCCGCGGCGGTGGCTCCGGGGATCGTCTACCTGTGCGACAGCTCCGGCCGTCTCGGGACCTTCAATCTCAAGACCAAGAAAGTCACGGTCATCGGCAACATGGGAACGGTGCTCACCGACATCGGCTTCCACCCGAACGGGACTCTCTACGGTCTCACCTTCAGCCAGTTCTATCGGGTGAATCCGGCTACCGCCCAAATCACCAAGGTTGGTGGGGGCTTCGGGTCGACAGGCGGCGTCAATGCGCTGACCTTCAATAAGGCAGGCCAGGTGTTCAGCCAGCCGCTCGGATTTGCCGCTTCATACAATCGCTCGGGAATTTTCCTCATCAATCCAGCGACGGGTGGAATCAGCCTCGGTTACTCTGTCACGCCCAGTCAGTTGTCGGCTGGCGATTTTGCCTTCACCGGTCAACATCTCTACTTCTCGACGTCAAACAGGCTGCTGATTGATTTCGATTTTGCGACCGGCCATTATTCCTCACATCCGGTGTCGATCGTCAACCTCTACGGGCTGGTGGTTCCGGCGGCGGGGCAACTGGTCGGCTTCGCCGGCACCAAGGCCTACCAGATCAACCCCAACACCGGCGCCAGCACGGTGCTCGCCGATTTCACCAACAAGGGCCTGCAGCAGATTTACGGCGCCGCCATCAAGAAGTTCTTTTAGGCGGGCGTCTCGTCGTTACAGATAAAGGACGACGATTGCACGGGCTTATTGTCCGGGCGATCGTCGTGCTTTGTCCGCACCTTCTGTTGGGGTCTCCTGGCCACCGCTCTCCACTGTCGCGCATCGTCTCGGCGGAGCGTTCGAATAAGCGGGCCGGAATTCGGCAGCAGCGTTTGAACCGCGACCGCCCCGCAATTGTCGCGGCGGTCGCGGCATGATAAGTTCTCCTATCGTGCGTCGACCGAGAATTTCCTTCGGGGAGAATGCCTTTTGACGAACGCGAGCGGTCCGTCGCCCGGGTCCGAACTCACCCCCGTTGCCATCGAAGACGAGATGAAGCGCTCGTACCTCGATTACGCCATGAGCGTGATCGTGGCCCGGGCGCTGCCTGACGCCCGCGACGGCCTGAAGCCGGTGCAGCGGCGCATCATCTATGCCATGTACGAGAACGGCTACACCCACGACAAGCCGTTTCGCAAGGCGGCGCGCATCGTCGGCGACGTGATGGGCAAATACCATCCCCACGGCGATTCCGCCATTTATGACGCGCTCGTGCGCATGGCCCAGGATTTCGCCATGCGGCTGCCGCTGATTCAGGGCCAGGGCAACTTCGGCTCCATGGACGGCGATCGGGCCGCGGCGATGCGCTACACCGAGGCTCGGCTGGCCCGCGCCGCCCACCAGCTCATCGAAGACATCGACGAAGAGACCGTCGACTTCACCCCCAATTACGACGAAAGCGACATGGAGCCGGTGGTGCTGCCGGCTCGCTTTCCCAATCTGCTGGTCAACGGCGCCGGCGGTATCGCCGTCGGCATGGCCACCAACATTCCGCCGCACAATCTCGGCGAGATCATCGATGCCGCCTGCGCCCTGATCGCCGACCCCGAGATGTCCATCAGCGAGCTGATCGAGAAGCATCTGCCGGGCCCGGACTTTCCCACCGGCGGCCTCGTTCTCGGCCGCCAGGGCATCGTTTCCGCCTACCACACCGGCCGCGGTTCCGTCGTCATGCGGGCGAAGACGCGCATCGAGGACATCCGCAAGGATCGCCCGGCGATCATCGTCGACGAGGTTCCCTATCAGGTGAACAAGGCGCGGATGATCGAGGTCATCGTCGAGGCGGTGCGGGACCGGAAAGTGGAGGGCATCGCCGACCTGCGCGACGAGTCCGACCGCGACGGAGTTCGCGTCGTCATCGAGCTGAAACGGGATGCGGAACCGGAGGTGGTGCTGAACCAGCTCTACCGCCACTCACCGCTGCAGACCTCGTTCGGCATCACCCTGTTGGCCCTCGACGGCGGCCGGCCGCGGACGATGTCGGTGAAGGAATTGCTGCAGGCGTTCCTCGCCTTCCGCGAGGACGTCATTCGCCGGCGGACCGTCTTCAAGCTGCGGAAGGCGCGCGAGCGGGCCCACGTCCTCGTCGGCCTCGTCGTCGCCGTCGCCAACATCGATGAGATCATCCGGGTGATCCGCGAGTCGCCCGACCCCGCCGCCGCTCGCGAGGCCCTGACCGGGCGCGATTGGCCGGCCGCCGATGTCCGACCGCTGATCCTGTTGGTAGAGGAGGGCGCGGACGTCGCCGCCGATGCCCCTTATCGGCTCTCCGACGAGCAGGCTCGCGCCATTCTCGAGTTGCGGCTGCAGCGCCTGACCGGCCTCGAGCGGGAGAAGATCGGCGACGAGTTGAGCGAACTCGGCGGCCGGATCGGCGAATATCTCGCCATCCTCGGATCGCGGGTGACGCTGCTGCAGGTCCTGCGCGACGAGTTGCTGGCGATCAAGGCCGAGTTTGCGACGCCGCGGCGCACCCGGCTGGAGGAGGAAGGGCCGGACGCCAGCGACGAGGACCTGATCCAGCGCGAGGACATGGTCGTTACCGTCACCTCGACCGGCTATATCAAGCGGGTACCCTTAAGCACCTATCGGGCGCAGCGCCGGGGCGGCAAGGGCCGCTCCGGAATGTCCATCCGTGAGGAGGATTTCGTCAGCCAGGTGTTCGTCGCCTCGACGCACACGCCCGTGCTGTTCTTCTCCTCGGCGGGAATGGTCTACCGGCTGAAGGTCTACAAGTTACCGCTGGGTACCCCGCAGGCGCGCGGCAAGGCGATGATCAACCTGCTGCCGCTGCAGGCGGGGCAGACGATCACCACCTTGATGCCGCTGCCGGAGGACGAGAGCCGGTGGAGCGGCCTCTACGTGGCGTTCGCCACCGCCAGCGGCAGTGTCCGTCGCAATGCCCTGAGCGACTTTCTCAACGTGCCATCCAGCGGCAAGATCGCCATGAAGCTCGACGCCGGCGATCGGCTGGTGCGCGTCCGCACCTTTGCCGACGACGACGACATCATGCTGTTCACCCACGGCGGCCAGTGCATCCGCTTCGCCGTCGACGAGGTCCGCGTCTTCTCCGGACGCACGTCGACCGGCGTGCGCGGGCTGAAGCTGGCGGCGGACGATCAGGTGATCAGCATGAGCGGGCTGCGTCACGTCGATATGGACGCGAGCCGCCGCGAGGAATACTTGCGCGCGGTCAACGCCAGGCGACGGATGAGTTCCGCCGATTATTCCGGCAAGGACGAAGAGGCGGCGCGTGACCAGGCGCTGGCGGCGAAACTGGATCTGCCGGAGTTTGCCGAGATGGCGGCGCGCGAGGAATTGCTGCTGACGGTGACCGAGGATGGGTTCGGCAAGCGCACGTCGTCCTACGAGTACCGGATCACCGGTCGCGACGGGTCCGGCGTCGGTGCCATCGATCTTGGCCGGCCGCAGGGAACATCCACGGTGATCGGCGCGTTTCCCGTTCGGGCCAGCGATCACATCGTCATGGTCACCGAGTCGGGCCAACTCATCCGCTGCCCCGTCGCCGGGATCAGCCTGATGGGACGGATGGCCCGCGGGGTCAAACTGTTCGCCATGGCGGATGGCGATCGGGTGGTGTCGGTGACCCGTATTCGCGAGGTCGAGGGGGCGAACGGCGATACCGGCGACGCCGGCGAGGACGACGGCGGGGAGACGGTGGCCGACACCCAGCAGCCGGATCTGTTCGGCGATGATGGCAACGGCGGCAATGACGGATCGAGCGACGGACCGGGTGGTGGCGCATCGAGCGGGGGCGGGCGGCGTCCCGGTTGAGGATTGGCGGGCTGCCTCGACGCCACGACCGGAGGCGGGGACTTGACCATAAGAGGCGCTGTCAGGGACGCAGCGAAGGAGAACAATAAAGTGAGCAAGTCACGCGTGGGTGTCTATCCCGGCACCTTCGATCCGGTGACCAACGGTCACATGGATATCATCACCCGGGCGACGCGGGTGGTCGATCGCTTGGTGATTGGCGTCGCCGCCAATCCGGGAAAGGATCCGCTGTTCAGCCTGAAGGAGCGGTGCGATATCCTCGCCGAGCAGATGGCCCGATTGCGCAACGGCGACGGCAGCCGCATCGAGATCCGCCCGTTTGCCAATCTGCTGATGCATTTCGTTGTCCAGTTGGAGGCGTCGGTCATCATCCGCGGGCTGCGCGCGGTCTCCGACTTCGAGTACGAATTCCAGATGGCGGGCATGAACACCCGCCTCAACCCCGACGTGGAGACGGTCTTCCTGATGGCATCTGAACGCCATCAGTTCATTGCGTCCCGCTTCGTCAAGGAAGTGGCGATTCTGGGTGGCGATATCACCACCTTTGTCCCAGCCGGGGTGGAACGGCGCGTAACGGAAAAACTTGCGCGCCAGTACGACCATCCGGTTTCCTGAACGACCGTTTTCGCTTAAGTCTAGCGGCGGATCGTGGTGGCGCCCGTTGTCGGCGACGGGCCGGACATTGCCGCGATGCCCACGGGCGCGTAGCTCAGCCGGCAGAGCATCTGACTTTTAATCAGAGGGTCCCGGGTTCGAGTCCCGGCGCGCCCACCAATTAAATCAAGGGGTTACGTAACCAGCGCTGAGCGGGTGTCGGTTGCAAACCGTTTTCCGAACCGTGTTACTTGGCGCCACGCTTTAGCTTCCAGGTCTTATTCTCAACCCACTCGATGTCATGGTTACGGAGCAGGTCTCTGGCCGCGTCGATCGCGTCGCGGGCCTGATCCTCTGTGACGCGAAGTTTCTCGGCAATTCTAGAGCATTCTCGGATTGAGTGGAATCGCTGAGAGGGATTCCCGAGGTGCCAAATGTGTGATT
>JAXMDO010000002.1:0-1313507 GCA_046348775.1 Rhodospirillales bacterium
ATAATCTCGTCAATCGCGGCGATACTGTCTCGACAGTCATGCTTCGTCCATTGAGGGCCAGCGAACTCCTCAACCAGATGGCCAGGAATCTGGGCATTTGTTATTCCAGACCCATAAGGGCCAGAGAACGTTCCGCGGTACGAGACACCTACCCTTCGGTAATCCGGTACTTCGGCGTCGAACGGATAACCTTCCGCCTCGTGCTTTACCCATTCCTCTAGCGGGTTACTTCCGAGGCGAGATGCAAACAGCCGTAGCTTCAGGAGAACGGTGCCGAGATCGGAGCCGTCACGAACAACCGACTCTTGAATCTCGCGCAGCAAACTCATGGATTGAATCTCGGCAGCTTCATGGTTGTGTCTTCCGGAAACTTAGTACGATCCCTTTCGGTACGTAACGTCACCGAATAATGGTCAGCCGGATCGGCACTTAGACGGACCCCCTTCAGAGCGGGAATACAGCATGCTCGACTCCACGTCAGCTATGGCTGAGATACTTCTGGAGCGAGTGGAGATCCTACCACTGCTACCGCAATGACCGCTCGCCGGTTATCGCTGGCGGCGAGACTGGGCGAACAGGAAGCGAATCTCGTCCTTGGTGAGAACGGTGGAGAGATCGCCGCTCTCGTCTTCGCTGGGGGTGCGACGCCGATCCCAGGGGTGGCCGTCGCTGCCGTAGATGCGGCGGTCCTGGCGGTCGCGCCGGTCGGAAAACTCACGGAAGCCGTAAGGGCGCGGTTCGGCAGAGAGTGGTTGACGGGTGGCGCCGCCCCGGCGATCACGCCCGCACCGCCGGTCCTGCCCGGAGCGCCGATCATCCCGTTGGCGCACGCCCCCGGTTGCTCCCGCGTCCCCGGCTATGCCGGCGTCATCGTCGCTCATCCGCCATTCCCTCTCTTCCGGACCCGTCCTGACCCGCCCATGGCGGCATCGCGCGCGCTCACGTTAAACAGGCATTCACACGAAGCAGTATATTAAAAGTTGTAGAGTTTGCCAACGCAAATGCGTCAAGCGCACCCGGAAAGGGAGCTGGCGTCAGTCTGACCCGGCGAGGAGGCCATCGACGAAGGCGGGGACGATCTCGCTCGCCGGCCCGTAGCGGACTTCGGCGAACAACGTCGCGCCGGTGGAGGGTTCGAGGTTCAGTTCCACCGTGTGGGCGCGGGTGTACATGCGCACGTGGCTGACGAAGCTGGCCGCCGGGTAAACGTTGCCGGAGGTTCCGACGGAGAGGAACAGTTTGCAGCGGTCGAGGGCTCCGTAGATGGCATCCATGCCCAATGGCATCTCGCCGAACCAGACGACGTGCGGTCGCAGAAACCGGGAGCGTTGGCATGCCGGGCAGACATGGTCGACGGAGAGGTCCTCGGTCCAGTCGAAGATCTGCTCGCACGCCTCGCAGCGGATCTTCCGCAACTCCCCGTGCATATGCAGGACGTTGCGGCTGCCGGCGCGTTCGTGCAGATCATCGATATTCTGGGTGACGACGAAGACGTCCCCCGGCCATTCTTCTTCCAGTCGGGCGAGGGCCGCATGCGCCAGATTGGGTTGGATTACCGGATCGTTGAGCCGGCACCGCCGCTGGTTGTAGAACTCGTGCACCAATGGCGGATTGCGGCGGAATCCCTCCGGCGTCGCCACGTCTTCGAGATTGACCTTGGCCCAGATGCCGTCGGTGCAGCGGAAGGTATCGAGCCCGGACTCCTTGGAGATGCCGGCTCCGGTGAGGACGACGATGCCGCCCGCGTCTCGTGCCGGGGTGCGGCGGTTCCGGATGTTGCGGTTGCTCATGGGGTGCTGGTCCTGGCAGATGCAATCGTCTGCATTGGAGTCCAAGCCTCGTCAAGGATCGCGAGATGGTCAAGCCTGCGGTTGAGCAACGCGGCATTCTGTTCGTCTGTCTCGGCAACATCTGCCGTTCGCCGGCGGCGGAAGGCGTCTTTCGCCACCGCGTCGCACAGGCGGGGATGACGTCTCGGGTGTTCGCCGATAGTGCCGGCACGTCCGACTGGAATCACGGCCGGCCGCCGGACACGCGCACCCTGGCCGAGGCGAGACGGCGAGGGATCGGGATCGCCGGGCGTGCCCGTCAGGTCTGCCGCGACGACTTTCAGCGCTTCGATCTGATGCTGGCGATGGACCGGGCCAATCTGGTGGCGCTGGAAACGATCCGGCCGCCGGACGCACGGGCGGCGGTTCATCTGTTCCTGGACTTTGCCGGGATCGGTCGCCGCGACGTTCCCGATCCCTACCACGGTGGCGTTGCCGACTTCCGCGCCATGTTTGATCTGATCGAAGCGGGGGTGACAGGATTGATCGCCCACATCTGCGATCCATGAACAACGATCTGTCCACGCCAGTCAGGGGGTGCGGTCGGCAGTGACGGAAAGGGACAATAAGCCGGTCGACCTGGTGATCTTCGATTGCGACGGGGTGCTGGTCGACAGTGAGCTGCTGGCGGCGGAGGTGCTGGCGCGCGAGGTCTCGGTGGAGGGCTTGCCGTTGACCGCGGACGAGTGTCTCGCCCGCTACACCGGCATCTCCATGAAGAGCGTGCTCGCCCTCATCGAGGCGGAGCGGGGCCGCGCGTTGCCGCCGGATTTCGAGGCCCGCGTCCGGGCCGGCGACTTCGCCGCCTTTGCTGCCTCCCTGCAGCCGGTCGCCGGGGTCAGGGAGATGCTGCAGGCACTTCCCCATCGGCGCTGCGTCGCGTCTTCCGGCTGGCCGGACAAGATGCGGTTCACCCTCGGCCGGACCGGGTTGCTGCCGCTGTTGGCGCCGCACCTGTTCTCCGCCAGCATGGTCGCCCACGGCAAGCCCGCCCCCGACTTGTTCCTCCATGCCGCCCGGATGATGCATGCCGATCCTGCCGCCTGCGTCGTCGTCGAGGATTCCGTCGCCGGTATCATCGCCGCGCGCGCCGCCGGGATGCGGGTCCTCGGCTTCGCCGGGGCGTCCCATTGCGGCGATGGATATCGGGCCATGCTGGAGGGCGCGGGGGCATCGATCGTCTTTAGCCGCATGGATCAGTTGGTCGAGCTTCTAAAACAGGTCCGATGACGGGCAGGACATGGCGTCCTGAGGCACTAACGGTAGAAAAATCGCCCTTAATAGCAGTAGCCCTATTAGTGATAATGAATCTCAATGTGAGACAAGTATTGTAAGGAATGGAGCGATAATTGATATTGATCTTACGGAATTGTAACGTTAGTATTACATTATAAATAATAAAGCAATTCGCGGAAAGCGAATGATCGCCCGACGCTTTCAACTCTAGGGGGCGTGGCGCTGTCCATGACGAGGTATCGTGTCGTTTCCGGCTCTCACGAGCCCGGCACCGGCACGGGGGCGCTGCCTTCGAGGGGGGATTCGGGGGTGGCGCCCCACCTCAGGAGATATTCGGCGAGCACCTCGTAGTGGGCGCCTTCGCTGCCCAGGCGGCTGCGGAACAGGGCGAAGCGATCGACCAGGAATGGCTCGCTCGCGAAACGGCTGTAGCGTTGAAAGTAGCCGCCGAGGCGATCGGGCGCGCCATTGCGGAATCGGGCCAGGGTCACGTGCGGCTTGAACTTGCGGCGTTCGGGCTCGATACCGGCGCGGACGAGGGCACGTTCCACTTTGTCTCGCAGGTGAACCAGCAGCGGCTCCTTCGCCACCCCTGTCCACAGGGTGTGCGCCTTGCCCGAGGTGGAGAAGCAGTCCACTCCCGATAACTCCAGGCGAAAGCCGGGTGCAACGAGCCGGGTCAGTTCGTCGTGTAGGTCGTCGGCAAGGCCGCCGTCGACCTCGCCAATGAAGCGCAAGGTCAGATGCATCATCGCCGCATCGACCCATCGCGCGCCGGGCAGGCCGGTGCACAGGCCGGCTAGATCGCGGCGAATGTCATCCGGCAGGGGAATGCCCACGAACAACCGGAGCATGACCAACCTCTCCCGTGGGTCCGGCGTCGTCCGTCCGATTGCAGCCGGAGGCGAGGGACCGCGTCGACCGTCAGCTGAAGACCGCCAGCACTCCCGTATATCCGTAAAGGCGGCCGTTGCAAATCTCGCCGCCGCAAGCGAAGCCGAGAAGCGGCACGGTGCCGATGCTTCGTCGGATCATCGCCAGTTCCGCGCCGGCCTCGCCGAACATGTTCTCGCCGCGGGCGACGCAGGAGAAGTAGAGGGCGCCCCGCGGCGGTTCGTCCAGGCGGCGGGCGAGATGGGAGAGCATGCGGTTCAGGTCTTCGCGCGCACTGCCCGGATCGCGGCGGACGAACATCACCCGATCGCCGGCGGCGATGTCGGCGCCGATCGCCAGCCAGCGGCGCATGGGATCGATACCGATCAGGTTACGGACCAGGTAGTCGGCGCAATCGGAATCCTCGATCGGCAGCGCCGCGTGGACATAGTCGCCGAGACGGCCGGGATCGCGGGCCAGCCGTTCGCCGATGTCCTCGTTGAAGACATCGAGGGCGGGGCGACCGTCCAGCGTCATGATCACCTGATGGCGCTCCTCGGTGATCCGGTGCACCGGGCCGAGCGGCGTGCAGCCCTGGCTGAGGCCGATCTGAATGGGGACGTCGTCGCGCAACAGGACACCGGACACGGCGCTGCCGGTGAAGGGCGCCGGCGCCGGCGGCAGGTCGCGGCGGGAAGATGCGAGACCGCCGACGAGGAAGGCGCCCGTTCGCTCGGCGAGGTCGGTGAGCTGTCGGGGCGTGTCGCCATTGCCGGGATCGGCGTGGACGATGCCGACGGGGTAGGTGCCCCAGCCATTGCCCGTAAGTCGCAGGCCCGTGTCGGCGACCAGGCGCCAGCCGTCGGCCGGCAGGTGCAACACCGCGGCGGCGATCGCCGGCTGATCGTTCAGTTCCTCGGCGTCGGCCAGGATGCCGAGGCCGACCGAGCCCACCCAGTCCTGCACCCCGGTGGCCTTCCGCACGTCGGCGATGATCTCGGCAAACGCGTCGACGAAGTGGTCGGTGACATAGATGAAGCCGAGGGCGGGGATGGCGGGATCGCCGTTGCCGAGGCTGGACGCCACGCGCGCCACCGCCGTCCGCCAGTCGGAATGGACCGCGTGGGCGGTGCGAAATGCGGTCATCCGGGGTTTATCCCTTATGCGAAAGGTGCAAGGCCTATATGGCGGCCGCGTCGGCGTTCGGAAACGCGGATTGGCAAGAAAACCACGTCCCGGTTGCGCTTGAACGGGCTCACCAACCCGCCATATACAAGAAGCTTGTTTTCACCTGACGAGAGGCTTCCGATGGCTTTTGGACCTGATACGCGGTTTGACCAACGAGCCGGGCCAATGACCCGGGCGCAGGTTGATGCCGCGCACATTGATGTCGGCCTGCGCGAGTACATGCTGCGGGTCTACAACTACATGGCCCTGGGCGTCGCGTTCACAGGCCTCGTCTCGATGCTCGTGGCGATGAACCCGGGGGTGATGCAGGCGGTGGCGCTGGGACCGTTCAAGTGGGTGCTGTTCGTTGGCATCCTCGGGCTCGGCTTTTTTGCTCCGAAGCTCATGCTCAGCAAAAGCATGGGAACGGCACAGCTCTGCTTCTGGGCCTACGCGGGCATGTGGGGTGCGCTCATCGCGCCGATGTTCGCGTTCTATACCGGCGGCAGCATTGCCAGGGCGTTTTTCGTCACCGCGGCGGCGTTCGCCGGCATGAGCCTGTTCGGCTACGTGACGAAGCGGGACCTGTCGGCGGTCGGTCGCTTCCTGGTGATGGCGAGTTTCGGCGTCCTGATCGCCCTGCTGGTCAACATCTTCCTCCAGTCGACGGGACTTCATTTCCTCATGTCGTTGATCGTCCCGGTGATCTTTGCGGGACTGACGGCATACGAAACGCAGCAAATCAAGAACTGGTACTATGAATCCGACACCGGTGACATGACGCAGCGTAAGGCCATCTTCGGCGCTTACATGCTCTACGGCAGCTTCGTCACCATGTTCGTCTGGATCCTGCAGCTCATGGGCGTGGCCCGCAGCCAATAGGCGCTGCCGCAGCGTGGCTTCAGGCCGCAAGACGGCGAACCCCCGGGTCATTCCCGGGGGTTTTTGTTTGCCCGGATTTGCTGGCACAAAGGAACTTCGCGAATGCTGGGGCTTGCCGCTGACGGCAGCAGCGGCCGCGTTTTGCCACGGGGTACGTCTCGGGGCTGCTGTTCGGCAACCAGCCCACAACCAGCTACCAGGGCTGGCTTGCCGCCTGCCAGGCGTCGGCGGAGTAGGGCGGCGGGGCAAGAGAGAGTCATCCGGCGTCGCGGCGCGAGATGCGGCAACGCCGGCGTTGTTTCGGGGGGCTTGTTGCGGCGGCTGTTCCGTCACATCTTTCGGTTGAACGGAACAGCCAGGTCCTCGCTATGCGCCGCATTCCCCCGATCCTGCTTTTCGTGCTTTTCGTCATAACCGCCGCCGCCTGCGGCGCCGAACCCCCCGGCGGGGTGTTCCCTTCGGAGAAGGGACCGGTGCGCGTCGTCACCGTCGCCAACGGGCTGGAAAACCCGTGGGGGCTGGTCTTTCTGCCTGACGGGCGGATGCTGGTGACCGAACGCCCGGGCCGGATGCGGATCGTCGGCAAGGATGGCACCCTGTTGCCGCCGTTGGCCGGACTGCCCGCCATCTGCGAATGCGGCCAGGGCGGTTTGCTCGATGTCGCCCTCGATCCAAAGTTCACGGAGAATCGCCTCGTTTACTTCAGCTTTGCCGACGGCGACGTGAAGAAGGAGGGAGCCGCGACCTCGGTCGCACGGGGCAAGCTGATGGAAGACCGACTGGATGACGTTCGAGTTATCTTTCAGCAGTTGCCCAAGATCTCCGCCGACGACGTCCATCACTTCGGTTCGCGCCTCGTCTTCGCTCCCGATGGCACCTTGTTCGTCACCTTGGGCGAGCGTTTCCAGAAGCCGGAGGCGCAGAACCTGCAGAGCGATCTCGGCAAGCTGGTGCGCATCAATCCCGACGGCTCCATCCCTGCCGACAACCCGTTCGTCGGCCGCACCGACGCGCGGCCGGAAATCTACTCCTACGGCCATCGCAACGTGCAGGGGGCGACCCTCAATCCGGCCACCCATCGGCTGTGGACGATTGAACACGGGGCGATGGGCGGCGACGAGATCAACGTTCCCGAGGCCGGCAAGAATTATGGCTGGCCGGTGATCACCTACGGCCGCGACTACACGGGACTGAAGATCGGCGAAGGAACGGCGAAGGAAGGGATGGAGCAGCCCATTCACTACTGGGATCCGTCGATCGCGCCGTCCGGCGCATTATTCTACACCGCCGACAGGTTTCCCGGTTGGAAGAACAATCTGTTCATCGGCTCCCTCAAGTTCGAGCTGCTGGTGCGGCTCGAACTGGACGGGACCAAGGTGACGCACGAGGAGCGCCTGCTGCAGAAGCTGGAGGAACGCATCCGCGACGTTCGCCAGGGCCCGGACGGCTTCCTCTACCTGCTCACCGACAACCCGGAGGGTCGGATCCTCCGCCTCGAACCCGCGACCTGACCCCTCCTTGATCGCACTCAGGCCAACCCCTCAGGCGTGACGGCGGGCGGCACCGCTCAGGTCGCGCAGCTGGATGATCCGGGTGGCGAGGCGCGCGGCATGCAGCCGGATATCCGGGACGGCGCCCACCTCCCAGAAGGTACCGCGGGTCATCGGTCCGAGGGCGAACAGCCGCGTCGAGGCGGTGCCGTCGCCGGCAATCAGCGCGCCGTCCTCGGTCACGTCGAGGCCGAGGCGCAACGGGTCCGGGCGAATGAGCTGCTGATCGAGCAAATTGAGGATCAGCGGATGGCGAGTCGCCCGATAGTCGCTCTCGGGTCCTGAGCAGTTGATGACGCGCGCCACCTCGATCCTGTCCACGGTGTCGGAACCGCGGGGTCGCAGGGAGAGCCTGACCCGTTCTTCGTCGGCGTGGATGGCAACCACGCGGGCGGCGTGGACGGTGAACTGACCGCGGGCACGGGCGGCTCGCAGCATGGCCGCCACCTGCGGTGCCAACCGGTGACGATGAACGTCCCACGCCGCCCGCAGGTGACGAAGGAAGCGGCGGCGTTCCTCGATGGGGAGCCGACGCCAGAGGTCCGTCAGATGCGGACGCAGCCCGTCGACGACCGCCCGCCAGTCGATCCCTTCCGCTTCCGCTTGCGCCAGCCGCCGGCGCAGCCAGTGGACGAGCCGGGTGACCGAGGTGGTGGGCGGCAAATCCTCGACCGCCAGCGGCAGCGCCACCGTCGGCGCGTGCTCGGCCGGCAGCAGGCCGCGCCGGGAGACGGCGACGATCGGCCCGCGATGGCCGCTATCGAGAAGGGACTGGACGACGTCGACCATGGTCAGGCCGGTGCCGATCAGCGCCACCTTGTCATCGGCGTGGAGTTTGGCGATCGCCTCGGGGTCCCAGGGATTGCCCCGGTAGGCGCCGTGACTGCGGTCGGGCGGAAAATGGCCGGCGGCGAGGACGACGGCGTCGGCTCCATAACTGCGGCCGATGTCGACGATGACCCGCAATCCGTCCCCATCCTCGGTAATCGCCTGAGCGGTATCGGGAACGAGGACCAGGTTGCGACCCTTGCCACCACCCCACAGCCGATCGGCCAGCAGGCTGCGGATATAGGTGCCGTAAAGCTGGCGAGAGACGAAGCAGTCGGCGGTGGGCGGATCCTCGCCCATTTCGTGGGCGCGGCTCCGCAGCCAGGCGACGAAGTGGTCCGGCTGGTCGGGAAAGGCGCTCATGTTGCCGGCGCGCACGTTGAGCAGATGGTTGGGATTGCTGGTGGAATAGGCGAGGCCGCGACCGAATCCGGCGCGGCTTTCGATCAGGTAGATGCGGTCGGCGGGCTGGCACCTCTGCAACAGGTGGACGGCGAGCAGCGAGCCGCTCAGGCCGGCACCGATGATGGCGATGCGGAACCCGGAGCCATCGCCGCCGCGGCGATCGGCGTCCTCGGCCGCCGGTGGCGCCTGGGCCACGGTGACCGCCGGCGAAAACACGGGCCGGTCGCCGGCACTGGCCGGTCGATCCTGGTTTCGTTCATTGGCGCCGAGGAAGCGGGCGAAGAGGCGGCCCAGCGGCGATGCCGCAGCGCCGTCGGCGGAAAGACGAGCGGATTTCTTGGTCATTGAGAGTCCCCGTGCGTCTCTTATACGTCTCATATGGCCAGGATGGACCGGTCGGATGTCAATTCAGTGCCAGGATGAACACGGAGGCCACAAGCGCGCTCGAAAGCCAGCAGGACAGCAGGCCGAGCCAGCGCCAGGTCCCGTCCATGGGCAGGGCGTCCGCATCGGCCGGCAAGTTGCCCTCCCGCGCTGTCATGGCGGGCCCGGCTTCGAAGCCATAACCCAGCGGCAGCAAGTTGCCGTGGCCGGAGATCGGCGTCAGCCGGCCGGAGGCATTGGCGGCGCGCAAGGGCGGTCGGGTGAGGCGAAAACCGCTGAGCGGCGCGTCATCGGACTCGGCGACAGCGGCGGAACGGCGCGGGGCGATGGCGGTGATGCTCATTGAGGTCGGCTCCTATTGCTCTCCGCCATAGGAATTACACCAGAATGCCTATCAGTCAACTAGTGTTTTGTCCCCAAGTGCGGCCATGCCGGCCATGCACCTGCCGTTGACAGGGGCATGCGTTGCGAGCGACAATAAGTTGCAAAATAAGCCGTTTTGCTGTCGGGCTCTGGTCTCCATCCATCGACCGGACCGTCGTTCGGACACCTCGACAGCTGGCAACGGGGGTGTATTTGAAACGTCCGGGAGTGCCCGGCAGGGAGACGAAGCTTTCATGAACCGCATTACGTCCTACCTCGGCTGGGCCGCCGTCGCCGTTCTCGGCGCCTTCGCCCTCGGCACCGTTGCGCTCTCGCGCGGCGAGACGATCAACGCCGTCTGGCTGCTGATCGCCGCCGTCTGCGTGTTTCTGATCAGCTATCGATTTTACAGCCTGTTCATCGCCGAACGGGTTCTGGGGCTGGATCCGAACCGGATCACCCCCGCCGTCAAGTACAACGACGGCCTCGATTACGTGCCGACCAACAAATACATCCTCTACGGCCACCACTTCGCCGCCATCGCCGGCGCCGGTCCGCTGGTGGGGCCGGTGCTGGCGTCGCAGATGGGCTATCTGCCGGGGACCTTGTGGATCCTCTCCGGCGTCGTCTTCGCCGGGGCGGTGCAGGACTTCGTCATCCTGTTCATTTCCTCGCGGCGCGACGGGCGTTCGCTGGGCGATCTGATCAAGTCCGAACTGGGTCCCGTCCCCGGTGTTATCGCCCTGTTCGGGGTGCTGATGATCATGATCATCATCCTGGCGGTTCTGGCGTTGGTGGTGGTCAAGGCGCTGGCGGAGAGTCCGTGGGGGACGTTCACCCTCGCCGCCACCATCCCCATCGCCATCTTCATGGGGCTCTACCTTCGCTTCATCCGCCCGGGCCGCGTCGCCGAGATGTCGATCATCGGCTTCATCCTGTTGATGGCGGCGATCATCTTCGGCGAGGACGTGGCCAATCACCCGACCTGGGGGCCGGCGTTGACCCTGCACGGGACCACCCTCGCGCTGCTGCTGGTGGGCTATGGCTTCATCGCCTCGGTGCTGCCGGTCTGGTTGCTGCTGGCACCGCGTGACTATCTCTCGACCTTCCTCAAGATCGGCTTTGTGGTGGCGCTCGCCGTCGGCATCGTCATTGTGCAGCCTAACCTGCGGATGCCGGCGGTTACTCAGTTCACCGACGGCAGCGGACCGGTGTGGTCGGGTGCCTTGTTCCCCTTCCTCTTCATCACCATCGCCTGCGGCGCGGTCTCCGGCTTCCATGCGCTGATCTCGTCGGGGACGACGCCGAAGATGCTGGAGAACGAGACCCACGCCCGCTTCATCGGCTACGGCGGCATGCTCACCGAATCGTTCGTCGCCATCATGGCGCTGATCGCCGCCACCATCCTGCAGCCCGGCGAATACTTCGCCATGAACAGCCCGCCGGGCGTCATCGGCCGCACCGCCGAGGATGCGGCGCGCGTCATCTCCGGTTGGGGCTTCGTCATCACCCCCGACGTGCTCACCCAGACCGCCCAGAACGTGGGCGAACTCTCGATCCTGTCGCGGGCGGGCGGGGCGCCGACCCTCGCCGTCGGCATGGCCCAGATCATGGCCAATGTCTTCGGCGCCCACATGCAGGCGTTCTGGTACCACTTCGCCATCCTGTTCGAGGCGCTGTTCATCCTCACCGCCATCGATGCCGGCACCCGCGTTGGCCGGTTCATGATCCAGGACCTGCTGGGTACCTTCTATCCGCCCATGCGGGCGACGAAGAGCTGGGCATCCAACATGGTCGCCACGTCGCTGTGCGTCGCCGCTTGGGGGTACTTCCTCTACCAGGGCGTCGTCGATCCGCTGGGAGGCATCAATACCCTGTGGCCGCTGTTCGGCATCTCCAACCAGATGCTGGCGGCGATCGCCCTGACTCTGGCTACCGTCGTCCTGTTCAAGATGAAGCGGGAGCGCTACGCCTGGGTCACCATCGTGCCGACCACCTGGCTGGTCATCTGCACCCTCACCGCCGGCTTACAAAAGCTGTTCCATCCCGATCCGAAGGTCAGCTTCCTTGCCAGTGCCCGGCGGTTCAGCGACGCCATCGCCGAAGGCAAGGTGCTCGCCCCGGCAAAGAGCATCGCGGAGATGGAGCGCATCGTCTTCAACAACTACCTCGACGCCGGACTTTGCGCTCTATTCGTGGGCGTCGTCCTCGCCATGCTCATCTTCGGACTGATCGCCGCCTGGCGTGGGTACATGAACCCGCAGGTCACGACTCGGGAGGCTCTTGCTCATGCATGACGGAAGGAAGGCAGGCGCGGTGGTCCCGGGAGGGGTCGCCATCATCGCCGATCGGGTGCGGCAGTTGTGGCGGGAGGCCCGTCATGGCGCCCGGATGATGATCGGCATTCCCGACTACGACAACTATGTCGCCCACTACCGGCAGCGCCACCCGGACCGATCGCCGATGAGCCGGGAGGCGTTCTTCCGCGATCGCCTCAACGCCCGTTACGCCGGCATCGGCAAGCGCGGCGGCTGCTGCTGAGGGTAAACCGGTAAGTTGATCGAGGGGCGGGGCTGGCGCAGGGACGTTGGCCCCGCCCGCCTTCCCTTACCGGCGCCGCCTTGCTTGACCCGTTCTGGCTTGCTTTGCCTGCTTGTCGGCCGACGCATAAACGCGGTTCGTTGGGGCGAAGCGCCACCGTGATGGCCGATGCGACGGGGGACGGCTGTCTTCGGTGCGCAGGGCTCGGTGCAGATGGGACGGTCGCACCGCTCACCCTCACCGCACGCCTGATCGACGTGCGGACCGAAAATTCAACGGGAAGGGAAAGAAGGAAAGGGGAGGCTCAGAAGCCTTCGCGTTCGAGGCGCTTGCGCTCGATCTTGCGGGCCCGGCGGACGGCTTCCGCCTTTTCGCGGGCACGCCGCTCGGACGGCTTTTCATAGGAGCGACGAAGCTTCATCTCCCGGAAGATGCCCTCCCGCTGCATTTTTTTCTTCAGGGCCTTGAGGGCCTGATCGACGTTGTTATCACGGACGATGACTTGCACGACGCTCTCGTCTCCTCGCTGTTACTGTCCAGCGGCTGTCGCTGCCCCAGAAAAAAACAACCCCGCACAGGGGGCCGAAGTTTCTAGCATATCGGATCCGCTTCGGGAAGGGCTTGTCGCCCGCAGCGAAACGTCCGATCTCTGGCGGGGAACAGCTGCAGAGGAGGGCAGGGGTGGCCCTGCTGAAGATCGCGCGCATGGGGCATCCGGTCCTGCGCCGGCCGGCGGCGGCGGTCGCCGATCCCACCGCCCCCGAGATCGCCCGCCTGCTCGCCGACATGGAGGAGACGATGGCCGACGCGGGCGGCGTGGGACTGGCGGCGACGCAGGTGCACGTTCCGTTGCGGGTGATCCTCTTCCGGGTGCCGGCCGCCCGTGCCGATTCGCCCGCTGCGGACGCGGCCGAAGGGGGTCCGGTCCCCCTCACCCGGCTGATCAACCCGGAGATCGAGCCGCTGGGCGACGAGCAGGTGCTGGGCTGGGAGGCGTGCCTGTCGGTTCCCGGACTGACCGGACGGGTGCCGCGCTCGCTGCGCATCCGCTATCGCGGGCTGGCCCCGGACGGGACGCCCATCGATCGCGTCGCCGTCGGCTTTCATGCGAGGGTCGTCCAGCACGAGGTCGATCACCTGGACGGTATTCTCTATCCGCAGCGGATGCGCGATCTTTCGACCTTCGCCTTCGTCGACGAGATGCAGCGAAGCCGGGTGGCGGTGAGCGAAGGGGCTGCCGCCGTTGACGCAAAGGAGACCCAGAGATGAGTGCGACCCCGCCGGACATCACCCTGCCTGACATGGATCGTGACGAGATCGTCCGCGCGATGCTGGTGCACGTGGCCTTCGAGGGCTGGACCGGCAAGGCGGTGAGTGCCGCCCTCGCCGATCTCGGCCTGCCGGAGGAGGCGGCGCGGCTGGCCTTTCCGGGCGGGATGGTGGAGATGATCAGCCATTGGTCGGCGCTGCTCGACCGGCAGATGGAAGGCGAGATGGTGGCCGCCGTCAACGAACTGGCGGCGCTGTCGCCGCCGGAGCGGATCGCCCGTGCCGTGCGGCTGCGCCTCGACGCCTGCCGGCCGGACCGGGAGGCGGTGCGGCGGGCGATTGCCTATCTGGCGCTGCCCCTATCGCAGCCGAAGGCGCTGCGGATCACCTATGAGACCATCGATGCCATCTGGTACGCCGCCGGCGATCGGTCGACCGACTTCAGCTACTACACCCGGCGGGCGATGCTGGCCGCCGTCTATGCGGCGACGGTGATGTTCTGGCTGGACGACGAATCGGAGGGCAACGAGGCAACCTGGGCCTTTCTCGATCGGCGGCTGCACGACGTGCTCCGCGCCCACCGCCTGCGTCGCCGGATCACCGACGCGTTGGGTGGTCTCGTCCCCTCGTTCGCCATCTTCCGGCCGCGGCACGCTTCCCCGGCCGCGGGGCCACCCGCCGCCGATTCGTTCTAGGCGGCGGCCTGGGCGAGTTCGTCGCGGAACTGGACGAGCCAGGCGCGCCGCTCCTCCAGTTCCTGCAGATCGTGGTCGAGCCAGCGGGTGAGGAAACCGGCATCAGCCGCATGATGCCGGCGGAGGTCGGCGAGGCGGGCAATCTCGTCTTCGCAGGCGTCGATGAGGAGTTCCGACTGCAGCAGCCGATCGCCGGCGTCCAACAGGTGCAGGAAGCGGAACTTGAGGGCGACGATCAGGTGGTTGAGCTCGGTGTTGGACGGTCGCAGGCTGGCGGTCAGCAGCGACGTCAGTTCATCGCGGCCGGCGGCGGTTAGGGCGAGCACCGCCTGATCGCCTTCCCCCGCAACCGTCTCGATCAGTTCCTCATAGCGAAGCAACTCGATGGAATGGCCCATGATCTCGGGCGTCGGCCCGATGACGCGGCTGACGAAATGGCGAATGGCGACGGCAAGTCCGCCATAGGTGGTAGGCGCCAGGGCCAGGGTGCCGAGGGCACAGAGGCGGATCGCCTCCTTCGGGGTCAGCGTGTGATCGGCATACACTCGCGCACCCTCCGCAACAGTTCACACTCGTTCGCACTCACAATAGGATCCTCCATCGCGCGCGCGAAGTAAAGGACGGCGGCGGCGCGCGTGGGTGATCTGTCCGAAACCGGACAGCGGCGGGACCCGGCTGTCGGATCCGGGACACGGGCGGCCCCCGGCGCTCAGTCAACACGCTGATTTTATTTATAAAAATGCGTGGCATGGCGCTTGCTTGGCCGGTGCAGGGCTTGAGTGCCGCGGTCTCCCGGCGTCGGCGCTGTACGCCGGCGTCCTGTGAGGACAGCCAGCGGAACCGCCAATGCAATCAGGGATAAGGATGAGCAACGGATGGCGAACATCACCTTCCGCTCGCCGGTGATGGCGAAGGACGTGACGGTCTACGCGGTGGCCGGCGCGCGCGGCAGCATTCTCGCGCTGGCCAAGGCGCACCGGATTCCCATCCCTTTCGACTGCGGCGATGGCGAGTGTGGGTCGTGCCTGATCGAAGTGACCCGGTTGGGTGAAGGCGAGAGGATGGGCGGCAACATGCAGGAGAAAGAAAAGGAGATGCTGCGTCAACTCGGCAAGATCAGCGCCGCCGAGATCGACAACGCGGAAGTCTACGACGTGCCGTCACGCCATCGCCTCGCCTGCCAGTACATCGTCCGCAACGAAGACATCCTCGTCTGCTTCGACGGCGACGAAACGCTGCCGGCGAAGCGGCCCGCCATGTCGCTGGCCGCCGGGTCGTTCAAGGGCGGCATCGAGATGACCAGCCCCGAAATGTTTCTCGCCTACTCGATCAAGGTCGAGGAAGAAGCGGCGGTGCACTTCGACGAACTGGGCGAAGCGATGGAGAAGTGCGGCAACACCCAGGTGGCCAAGCTGTTCCGCCAGTTCGCCGGCTACTCTCGCCTGCACTGGGAGCAGGCGAAGGAGCGCGCGGGATCACGGGATGTGGAACGCTACATTCCGGAAGAGCACATGTGGCCGCGGCTGGAGACGCCGGAGCAGACGAGCCTATGGGCGGGCGATCCGGCGATGTCCAGGCGGGACGCCTTGAAGGCGGCCTTGCAGGGGGAACGCCAGGGCTTCGAGTTCTACCATCACATCGCCGAAACCGCCCGCAGCAAGGAGATCCGGGCGCTGGCGAAAGAGTTCGCCGACGAGGAGGCCGAACACGTCGCCATCCTCGAACGGTGGATCGCCGGCGAAGAGGTCCGTCTGGCCGCTTCGCCTGCCTGAGGCCAGGAGAGCCCGGCGGCGGACGATGGAAGCAAGCGGACGGAGCGTCGAGCGGGAAGAGTGTTGCGGTGGCGTCGCCGCCTCACGGTCGCTATTGGTCTGGCGAGGCAAGGCCGGCCGCGACGGAGCGGGAAAACCCGCCGAGCCGCCGCGGCCGTCGATCCTTGATCCGGCCGTTACCCGGCGAAAACGGCTTCCTTCACCTCACCATTGCGCACGCTGTAGGCGAGGTCGCACACCTTGCAGGTGTGATCGCCGTCCGCCGGCCGCTCGCCGGGCGAGATGCGGACAAACGGCTCGCCGCACCGGCAGACGTAGCCGATGATGCGGGCGGGATGACCGACGACAAGGGCGAAGTCGGGAACCGTCCGCGTCACCACCGCGCCCATGCCGACCATGGCGAAGCGGCCGATGGCGAGATCGTTGCCGATGACCGCGCGAGCCCCGATGGTGGCTCCCTCCCGGACCAAAGTCGGCAGCGTGTGCTCGTCGGGCCCCGATCCCCGCAACTCCGAGAGATCGGGCGTGGTGGCCCGCGGGAACCGGTCGTTGGTGAAGATGGTTCCCGCGGAAATCATCACCCCCGTCTCGATGGTGACGGCGGCGCAGATGTAGACGAAGGCGTTGATCTTCACCCGATCGCCGATCGTCACGTCGTAGGCGACGTAGCTCTTCTCGCCGACGATGCAGTCGCGGCCGATACGGGCGGGGCCGCGAACGTGCACGTTATCCCAGATCGAACTGCCGTCGCCGATTTCGACGCCGGGCTCGATGAGGGCCGTCGGATGGATGCGGACCGCCATGGGTGACCCGCCCCTCAGACGGCGACCAGGGTGGGCGCCGCCGAGACGGAGGACAGCCGCACCCAGCGTCCCTGATTCAAGGACTCATAGGCGGCGCGGATGGCCTCGACCGAGGCGATGGCGTCGGTGGTCGAGATCAGCAGCGACTCGGTGCCGAGAATGCCGTTGCAGAAGTTGAGGATCTGCCGGCGGAAGGCCGCCACCTTGTCGTAGCCGTGGCCGAACACGGTCCATTCCGGGCTCGACGCCTGGCGGAACTTGGACTCCCGCCAGCCGACAAAGATCGTCCCGTTGGAGCCGAAAACCTTGATGTAGGTATCCAGTTCCTTGTTCAGACTCCACGACAGGTCGATGCTGGCGCTGACGCCGCTCTCGGTGGAAAGGAACACGGTCGCCGTGTCCTCCACCAGTGGCGACTGGCTCCGCTTGCCCTCGACCGCCAGCACCCGGTCGATCGGCCCCAGCAGGTAGCGGACGATATCGACGGAATGGGTGCCGTTGTCGATGAGGACACCGCCGCCGGAAACTTCCGGCTTGGCGTTCCAGCGCTGCCCCATCTTGACGTTGGAGGTGAACGCGTTCTCCATCAGCAAGATGTCGCCCAGGACGCCGGACGCGATCAGCGACCGGGCGCGGATCACGTCGTCCACGTAGCGGAACTTCGATGCCATTGCCATGACGACGCCCTTGTCGCGGGCGGCGTCGCAGACCAGCCGCGCATTGGCGACGTCGGTGGCCAGCGGCTTCTCGCAGAGCACGTGGAGGCCGCGGCCGATGGCGTCGAGGCAGATGGCGGTGTGGGTCGCGGGCGGGGTGCAGATGACGATCGCGTCGCACTCGCCCCGCTCGATCAGTTCCTCATGGGAACGATAGGCCTGGCAACCGATGGATTCGGCCGCGGCGGTGGCCGCCTCGGTGCGAACGTCGGCGATGCCGACCCAGCTCACCTCCTCGCAGTTCTCGGTGGCCTTGAAGTAGGACTGGGCAATGGCGCCGGCGCCAACCAGTCCCAGACGAAGGGATGCTCCCATCTGTGCTTAACCCCGTGTAAGCCGCGCGTGTTCGCGGCGCATGCTGTCGGCGATGAAATCGATGTGTTCTTCGGTGAACCGTTCGTTCCACGGCAGGACCAGGATCTCTTCGAGACCGCGGAAGGTGCCGGGGAAGTTCTCTTCCCGGTAGTCGACCGCCTCCGGACGGGCGAGGGTGAACGGGAACCGGCTGTTGCCGAAGGTCCGCTGATCGCGCAGGACTTCGCAACGGAAGGCCGGCTTCTGGATGTAGCGGGGCGCCGTGGCGATGCCGTACCCCTTCATGCCGGCACCGAGGGCGGGCGAGCCGCCCTTGACCACCGATCCGTCGACCCAGACGCTGTACCGCCAGAAGCTGTGCTCCGCTCCCGCCGCGTAGTAGGGCGGGGTGATCCCCTTAAGATCGGCGATCGCGCGGGTCAGCCGGTCGGCCATGGCGCGCCTTTGGCGGACGCTCCACTCCAGCTTTTCCAGCTGTGCCAGGGCGACGGCACCCTGCAGTTCGGTCAGCCGGTAGTTGAGGGCGAGGAAGTAGTGATCCGGGTTGGGATCACCGTAGCCCCAGGCCTTGTTGACGAAGAGCCGCATCCGCCGGGCCAATGCCGGATCGTCGGTGACGACGATGCCGCCTTCGCCGGTGGTGATGTGCTTGCCCTGCTGCAGGCTGAAGCAGCCGATCGCCCCGAAGGTGCCGACCATCTTGCCGTTCTCGCTGGCGAGATAGGCCTGGGCGCAGTCCTCGATCACCGGAATGTTGCGGCTGGCGGCCAGTTCGAGGATCGGCCCCATTTCGCACGGATTGCCGAACAGGTGGGTGACGATGATCGCCTTCGTCCGCTCGCTCAGCCGGTCCTTGATCGTCTCCGCGGTGACGTTGCAGGTCAGCGGGTCCACATCGGCGAACACCGGGATCGCCCCCTGATAAAGGATGGGGGTGAGCGCGCCCATGTCGGTGATGGAGGTGGTGATGATCTCGTCACCCGGTTCCGGGTCGATGGCCGCGACCGCCACATGAACGGCGGCCGATCCGGAGGCGAGCGCGACGGCGAACTTAGCGCCGAGCATCTCGGCGAACCGCTTTTCGAGCGTGGCGCAGGCGATCCCCTTGGTGCAGGTCAGGGTGCCGGTTTCGATGACTTTCGCCAGTTCCGCCAGTTCCTCCTTGCCCAGGGTCCGACCGCTGGCCTCCTGGTCGGAGGGGAGGACGATAACCGGGTCAATTTGTCGAGCGGGCTGTGTCACGGCATTTCTCCTTGGAAGCATGATGACCGGGCGTTATCGCCGACACGGAGCGTGCGACGACAAGACGGCCGATGTGTTGCAGGTGTCCCACGATCGTCTTTAGCGTTTTCATCTTGGACGAACCGAGCAGGCGCACTTCCATGACTGCCGGAGACTCGACGATGCGGCCGCCGGCGCGATCGATCCGGCTGAGAATCTCGGCGATGCCGACGAAGCGTTCGTCGCGCAGCACCATGTCGGCGACGGCACGCCTGCGATAGACGCGAAAGCACGCGGTATAGGTGGCTAGTTTGTTCTTGTGGACCAGTCGGTAGAGGAGCGACAGGCCCTTGGAGAGGATGAGGCGATAGGCCGGCAGGTTGAGCACCTCACCTTCCGGGTGATAGGGCGACGCCGTCACCATGTCGACGCCGGGCACGAGCAGGGGCACTAGCGCCCGCAGCTGTAGTGGATCGTAGGTGCCGTCGCAGTCGATCACGCCGACGATTTCGGTTCGGGCGTGGCGCACGCCGGTGAGCACGGAGGCGGCGACCCCGCGGTTCTGGGCATGGCGCAGGAGCAGGCAATCGGCACGGGTTCCGAACAGGGCGTTCAGCCGCTCCCAGGTCTTGTCCCGGCTGCCGTCGTCGACGAACAGGAAGGTAACGTCGTAGCGATCCTTCATGCCGTCGCTGAACGCCCGCAGGGTATTGGCGGTATAGCCTATTCCCGCTTCTTCGTTGTAGCAGGGGATCACCACCGAAATCGGGATCTTCGGCTCGGCGGGGGCGGGCAGGGTCGGGGTAACCGTTGCCGGCTCCACCGCAACCGACGCCGGGCGAACTACCACCGCCGGCGCCGGATCCAGGCGGAGATGGGAGGCGACGGTATTGAACTTGTACCGCTCCAGATAATAGGTGATCCGGCCTGCCATCGCCTCCAGGTTGCGATACTGGCGGATCGACTGCAGGCGCGAGACGGCGGTGATCCGTGGCTGTTCCGGGTCCAGTTCCCAGACGTGGAAGTAGAAGACGATGGGCTTGTCGGTGCGCCGGTCCCAGCGATCGATCAGCCGCCGGATCACGCCGTGCGGGAGCTGGCGGACGAAATTACCGCCGGAGATCGGCACACTGAATTGGCCTACCTTCCACGTCGACAGCGGCACTTCCCATAGCTGACCGGCCGTCGTGTCGTGGCGATGGATAAAGCGGCGCTGCGGCTGATCGGCGAACGCGGATCCCAGCGGGCGGAGGCTGGAGTCGTAGACGTAGCCCTCCTCGGCGAGGACATCGAGCGCCCACATGTCGCTCTCGTCGAAGCCGCCGCGTGGAATGCGATAGCCGCGGACGGCGACGCCGGTGGCCTGTTCGAGAACATCCTTGGCGCGGCGGACGTCGGCACGGAACTGCTCCGGCGTCATCTGGCGGATAGAGCGGTGCCAGTAGCCCTTGCTCGCCACCTCGTGGCCACGGCGGACCACCTCGGCGACGATCTGCGGCTGATGCTCGCCGATCCAGCCGAGGACGAAGAACGTCGCCTTGGCGCCAACCCGGTCAAGAAGGTCGAGGGTGCGCCTGGTATTGTTCTCAACCCTGCTCTCGAAGCGATGCCAGTAATCGGGCGGGACCACACGACTGACCGGCCCGACATGGCAATAGTCTTCGAGAACGACGGTGAGAATGTGTTCCCGCGACCCCCCGCTAAGCGACGGTCCCATCGACTCTCGTCCTCCCGGGGTGGTCGAACTGGTCCTCATCTGCGTCCAGGACCTGCTCGATGGCATTAACAATTCGGATGGCGCTGTCGCCGGCCCCAAAGGGGTTGTCGACCCGGCGGACGTGTTGCATCCAACTATCCTCGCCTGCCGCTTCTTCCAGCATTTCGCGGAAGCGCGCGGCGGAGTGACCAACCAGCTTGGCCACGCCGCAATCAATCGCTTCCGGACGCTCGGTGTTCTCACGCAGCACCAACAGCGGCTTGCCGAGGGTGGGAACCTCCTCCTGCACGCCGCCGGAGTCCGAGGCGATCAGCCAGGACGCGGCCATCAGGTGCAGGAAGTCGGCGTAATCGAGCGGGGGTATCAGCCGCACCCGCGGCACGCCGTCGAGGACACCGTAGGCCACTTCCCGTACTGCCGGATTGGCATGGACCGGGAAGACGAGGGCCACATCGTCGTGGGTTTCGACGAACTGGCGCAGAGTCTCCAGGTGACCCCGCATGACCTGGCCGAAGTTCTCCCGCCGGTGGGTGGTCAGGACCACCAGGCGCAGGCCGGCGATTTCGTCGAGGACCTTGCGTAGCGCCGGTGACGGTGGCATCGCCCGCATGATCCAGCCGACGGCGTCGATCACCGGATTGCCGGTGAGGAAGATCCCTTCCGGCGAGACCCCTTCGCCGACCAGCAGGTCGACGTTATGCCGGGTCGGTGCGAAGTGGTAGGAGCAAAGCCGGGAGATCAACCGGCGGTTCATCTCCTCGGGGAATGGGCTCATGGGGTTGGCGGAGCGGAGCCCGGCCTCGATATGGGCGACCGGAATTCGCCGCTGAAACGCGGCGAGGGATCCGCCGAGCGCCGAGGTCGTGTCGCCTTGCACGAGCACGAGGTCCGGCTTCTCCGTGGCCAGGATCGGATCGACCGCGGCGATCACCCGCGCGAGCAGTTGATTGAGCGGTTGCCCGGGCTGCATGGCCGCGAGATCATGATCGGTGCGGATCTCGAACAGCTTCAGGAACGGCGTCAGCAGGTCCGTATGCTGCGAGGTCACGACGTTGACCGTCCGGTAGCGCCCGCGGAGCGCCAGTTCTCTCAGCACGGGAGCGACCTTGATCGCTTCCGGCCGTGTCCCGAAAATAGTCAGGACACACTTCCCAGCGAGGAGATCCTCGCCAATCATCCCGTCCCCCTTCACGAGCCGATCCTATTCACAAGCCGGTCCCGCCGCGCCAAGTCTAGGAGCGGCCAGTGACGGCAGAAGTTCCTCGAAAGATACAAAACTTCCATTGATGGAGATGTGCGCACGGGCGCCGAGCGTATTCATCCGGATTGCCGATCCCGGCAATCCGACCGCCATGGCACCGAGACGCGACCATTCCGTCCGCCTGCCTGAGCATTCCTCACGACAACAGCCCCTGCGCTTGCCCTCGTCACACTGGCATGACGCATCAGGTTCGATGCCGCGATCCGTCCCAACCGCATTGTTATGGTTGCGGAAACCGACAGGTTTTTCACGGGATGCGACGTTTTTCGCAGCGCCGCGGAGTATAGTGCGCTGCATGGAGCCGATACAAGCGTCGTCACTTACACCCTGCGGTTGGCCCTCCCGAGGCGCATGGCGCCCCAGTCGTGTCCACTTCATCACTCGCTGCCTCGTCCCGCTATTGTTCAGCCATCGCCGTCTGTCCTTTCTGGAAGTCCCCGGATGTCGGCCCCTTCGCGGCGTGCCGTTCAAATCGGCTGACTCCCCAGCGTCTGGGGATTGACGTGGCTGGTTACCTTTCGTTGAGGACTGTACCGCTAAGCAACAGAAACAACTGTGACTGTGGTCACCAAGAATTGTTCGCTGCGGCCGCGGGCGCGGGCGATACCGGAGGACGGCCGCCTGGAGCCTAGGAAGGACCGTCGGCCGGCTTTTCTCCCGGCCGCGCGTCTCCAAGCTGGTCCAGCTGGGCACGGACGCGCATGATCAGTTGCTCGCGGCGGTACGGCTTGATGATGGGGTCGACGTCGCCCGGCCAGCCGCCTTCGGCGGCAACCAGACTGGCGGTGTGGCTGGACGTCAACAGCACCCGGGTCTGGGGGCGAAGTTTGAGCACCGTCTGCGCCAGTTCGAGCCCACTCCGGCCGTTCGGCAGCGAGACGTTGGTAAACAGCAGGTCCAATCGGTCGAGGGTTTGCACCCGGTTGACGGCACTCGCCGCGTCCGCGGCTTCCGCCACGGTATAACCTTGCTCGCGGAGAATGGTGGTCGCCGCCGCGCGTGATTCCGGATCGTCTTCGACGACCAGGATCACGCCCTTCGCTACCGCTTCTCCGGCTACGCGCGCTTTCTCCCGGTCGCCGCCGATGTCCGTTGCCTTCGGCAGGCAGAGGCGAATGGTCGTCCCCTTGCCGGGCGTCGACTCCACGAAGATCTGGCCACCCGATTGGCGGACGAAACCATAGACCATGCTGAGGCCGAGGCCGGAGCCTTCGCCGAGCTTCTTCGTGGTAAAGAACGGTTCGAAGATGCGCTCCAGCACCTCGGGAGGCATCCCGGCGCCGGAATCGGCAACTTCGAGAAGAACATAGTCGCCGGGCGGGGTATCTTCCCGGAATACACCGGCTTCTTGCGAGAGCTTGATGTTGGCGGTGCGGATGTGGAGGACGCCATCGCCGCCCATGGCATCCCTGGCGTTGACGACGAGATTAAGGAGCGAGTTCTCCAGCTGGCTGCGATCGACCATCGTTTCCCACAGGTCGGACGCAAAGTTCTCATGGATGAGGATTTTCTCGCCGATGGTCCGGCGCAAGAGCCCGGTCATCTCGCCGACCACGCCGTTGAGATCCATCCGCTCCGGGTTGAGCCGCTGCCGTCGGGCGAAGGCGAGCAGTCGATGGGTGAGCTGCGCACCCCGTTCCGCCGACCAGAGCGCATCGGCGATCAACTCGCGGCATTCCGGATTGACGTCGCCGCGTTCCTCCAGGAGCTGAAGATTGCCGATAACGATCGCCAGCAGATTGTTGAAGTCGTGGGCGAGACCGCCCGTCAATTGGCCGATGGTCTCCATCTTCTGGGAGTGGCGAAGCCGCTCCTCGGTCGCCTTGCGTTCGCTGATGTCTTCCTTGACCGCGACGTAGTGGGTGATCTGGCCGCGGGAATCCCGCACCGGCGCAATGGCAGCCAGCTCCCAGAAAAAATCACCGTTCTTCCGCCGATTGTAGAATTCACCGCGCCACACCTTGCCGGCCGAGATGGTCTCCCACAGCTCGCGGTAATCCTCGGACGCGGTGAGCCCGGATCGAAGCATCCGGGGATTCTTGCCCACCACCTCAGGATAGGTATAGCCGGTGGTTTCGCTGAACTTGGGATTGACGTATTCGATCCGGCCCTCGACGTCGGTAATGACGACCGAAGCCGGGCTTTGCTCGATGGCCTGGAACAGCTTGCGCAGGTCGCCTTCGGTGCGCCGGTACGCGGAGACGTCGCGAAGAAAGATGACGTAATGCTCCACGCCACCCCATCGCATGGGGATCATCCGCATTTCCGCGTAACACACGCCGTGATGGGCGCGCAGGATCTCGATCTCGGCGAGTTCGCTATCGACCAGAGGATAGCCGAAGGGCACTCCGATCAGGTCCTGTGACGGCTTCGCGAACAACGTTTCGGCGGCCTTATTGACGAAGCGGATGTCGAGCTTGGGATCGAGGATGACGATCGCCTGCTCCTGCATCTCCATGATCAGACGCCAGCGCCGCTCGCTTTCGTGCAACGCCTCCTCGGCGCGACAGCGGGCAGTCACATCGTCGGCGGTGATCACCACGTCGCCGTCAGGCAGCCGGAGGAAGGAGAACTCCCGCCACGGGGACTCGTTACCCGTTGCCGGCTGAGCCGCCGGCAGCGTCGCCGCGGCGCCGGTTCTTGCCACCCGCCGCAGGGTATCCAGCAAGGGGGGAGAGCAGGTGGCGGGCAGCATCTCGGGTAAACTGCGGCCGACCACATCCTCGCGATGGACGCCCTCCATCCTTTCGCCGGCCGGATTGATGTCGGCGACGACGAAGTCGTCACCGGCCGGGCGAACGACGATGATGGGTGTACGCAGTCGGTCCAGCAGGCTCTTCGACCGGTCGCGGCTCGCTTCGCCGCGCCTTAACAGGCTCCGGCTGGCGAGCGTCGAGCCAACCGCGGCGAGGATCAGTAACGGCAGGCCAAAGAGGAGGGCATTTCTTCCCGCCGCGAGGAACGGCGCCCCGATGGTGTCGACGGGGACCGACGAGACCACGCCGAGGTCGCGTCCGGCGACCGGACGGAAGGCGGCCAGGAAGTGGCGTCCATCGGCGCCGGCCAAGGTGGCGACGCCGGTCTCGCCGGCAAGTGCCCGCCGCATCGCTGCCGCGAGTTCGATGCCGGCTGCCTGCGCGGATGTCGCCCAGTCGCCGCTGCGGTCCATGAACGAGAGCGTGTCTCCGTCCAGGCGGCCGACGGTGATCCGGTGATCGGCGGCGATCGGCAAAGCCCATCGGGGCGGCAGGCCGGCGGCTTCGCCCATCTCCGCCGGATGCTCGGTCACCGGCTCGGCGAGCGCCTCCGCCGCGCTTTCCGCGGTATAGGCCAACCGGTCGGACCATGCGTCCCGCTCCCGGTAATAAAGGGTAGCGATGGCGATACCGCCGACCGCGAGCGCTCCCACCGTCATCGCCAGCAGGAGAGCTGCCAGCGTCCTACGGTCGGTCACGCAATACCCCCACCCGTTCGGCGAGGCGGTGTGGAACCGGTTGGTGCAGGGCCGGAGGGTGTGGAAGGGGGAGGCTCGTCGCGACCGGCGACAATGAGCGCTTCGCGCAGGCGGCCGACATCAATGGGCTTGCTCAAGGTCTGCACCGATTTCAGCCCCTTGAACTCGGCGAGCAGGCGGGCATTGACGGCGTAATCGGGATGGTAGCCGGTGATGATGACGATTTCGGCGGCGCAATTCTGCTCCACCAGCCACAGCACCAACTCGTTGCCGTCGATATCCGGCATCACCATGTCGATGACGACGATGTCCGGCGTTTCCCTGACATAGGCGGCCTTGAAGTCGCGGCCGTGCGAGGTGACCTCGACCGCATACCCGAGGCGGTCGGCGACCCGTTCGACGAAGGCGGCGAACCGGGGCTCGTCGTCCACAATCAGGAGTCGCTTCTTCGTCATCCGGTCCTCGATGCTGACATCGGCGCGTCGCTGTTTATTATGCCATCGTTGGTTCTCGCGGAAGATGCGAGGTGCCGAATTGTGGTCGTCAGCGAAAAGTTGGGGGTGGGGGAAAGCGAAAATCGCATGAACAGCGCGATGGCGGCTCGTGTCCTGCAGATCGGGAGATCGAACCCGTCGACGGTCTGGATGAGGCATTGATGCGACTGGGCGGCGGAACGCTTCGAGCTGATCGTTCTCAATCTCGGTTCGATTCAGGGGACGATCTCGCGTCCGTTCATCGCTTGCGGGCGGGCGCCCCGGGGTTCCGATTCTCGCGCTGACGACCGAGCGGGTGGAAGCGACCTCCATTGCGGTGCTGAGTACCGTTGAAGCGTCGGGAATTCGAGGCTCACCAGCGGGGCTGTATGTTGCTGCTGCAGGCGATGGGATACTTGGTTCGCCACCTTTCGTGGTCCCGGCCGCGTCGCCGCCACACCGACCCTCGCCATGTGGGAAGGATCTTGTATGGTGGCGCGCTTGCGAAAAAGGACCCGAAATGAGTACCTATGTCCTTAAGTTGTACATTGCCGGGCGAACCTCTCGCACGGAGCAGGCCATCGCCGGGATTCGTGATATCTGCAATCATGAGTTGGATGGCGTCTACGATCTGGTCGTCATCGATGTCCTGGAGCGTCCGCAGCTTGCCGAAAATGAAAAGATTTTGGCAACCCCGACGCTGGTGCGCGAACTGCCGCTGCCGCTGCGCCGGGTGGTGGGCGATCTTTCCGATCGGGATCGGGTCCTCATCGGTCTCGACCTGGGGGTCCGAGACGGCAGATCGGTGAAGGGGGCGCCACAATGATGATGGAAAGGGGCTTCCGGTTCGTGCTGGCGGTGACCTCGTTCTTCAAGCACAAGGAGTTCGGCGGACTGTTCACTCCGACGACGCCGACACCGGCTTTGACGCCTAGGATCCGGCCCCAACCTGCTTCATAAGATGCCACAGAAGTTTGTCCGGTACAGCGCGGAGCCGGCTATCCGAGGGCGGCCGGCGATGCCTCCCTCTCCGGTGAGACCAGACGAGGTCACTGCGGGTCCGGTCGACCAGTTTCAGGAAGAGGACCGATGCACGAAAGCTCGTATCTGCACATGCAGCGACTGGCCGCCGACCACCTCTCGAAGCGGCCGCCCGGCCGCGTCTTCGATATCGGCGCCATGGACGTCAATGGCAGCTACCGGCCGATTTTCGAGGCGTTGGGATGGCGATACACCGGCTGCGACATTGCGCCCGGCCCCAACGTCAGCACGGTGCTGAAGAGTCCTTACGTATTTCCGTGGAAGAGCGGCAAGGCCGATCTTATCGTGTCCGGCCAGGCCTTTGAGCACGTGGAGTTCTTCTGGCTGACGATGCTGGAGATCGCCCGCGTCGTCCGGCCAGGCGGCCTCGTCTTTCTGATTGCTCCCTCGCGCGGCCCGGAGCATCGCTATCCGGTCGACTGCTGGCGGTTCTATCCCGATGGCTACCGATCGCTGGCGGCTTGGTCGGGACTTTCGCTGGTGGAGGTGAGCACCGATTGGGAGCCGGCACCGCAAGCGGACAGCGCGCCGTGGGGGGATACCGTCGGCGTTTTCAGCAAACCGCTGCGCTCCGACGGGCCGCGGCTGAGATCGTGGCTGCGTCATCGCTTGCCCCGGCTGCTCGCGGCGAACGGCGCCACTGCCGGGTCGGACGCCGTGTCCAATGCCGGGGCGGGAACGGCTGGCTAGCGCCATGCATCGGCTCAGCGTCGCGCCGGGTGAAGTCATCTATCGGATGGGGGAAGCGTCGGAGAGGGCGTTCGTCGTCCTTAGCGGCGAGGTGGCAACGGTGCGCGGCGAAACCACGGTGACGAGCGGCAAGGGGGCGCTGATCGGTTTCTCCGGTCTGTTCAACCGACCCTACGGGGCCACGGCCACCGCTTTGACGGCGTCGACGGTGCTTGTCTTCAGCCGCAAGGAACTGCGGGCGCTGATCCGTTCCAGTCCGGATGAATCGACGCAGATCATCGAAGCCATCATCGACGTGCTCGGCCGCGTTGCCTCGGAACTGGAACGTCTGTCCGACGGCTGAGGCCGCGATGTCGCAGGTTTCGGTTGCCGGAGGCGGCAAAACCAGCAATGTCTTGCCGAACACTCCTTTGCGTGCGCCCGTAGCTCAGCCGGATAGAGCACAGGATTCCTAAAGCGAGCATACAACCTTTGGATGTACCGACTCGCCTTTGGATGCGTGCGAAATCAAGGTCTTAACCATCACCTCGGTTTTGCTTTACCACCATAGGTTTTGGGAGTAACCTTCTTATCGCCTTATTTGGCAATTGGAGGTTGCGCCCGTGCCCCGCGTCCGGCTCACACAAACTTTCGTCGAACGCGTGCCCTTGGGCGCGGACGGCAAACAGACCCTGTACTTCGATACCGAGACCAAGGGATTTGGGCTGCTCGTTTCGCGAGCCACCAAATCGTGGGTTGTGCAACGCGACATCGACGGTCGGTCGAAACGCATTACCCTGGGCCGGGCGGATGTCGTTCGCGCGGAAGAGGCTCGCCGAAGGGCGCGCGCCGCGCTGGACGTAATGGCGCAGGGCACCCTGCCCGTAGCGGTGCCGACCCTCAAAGACGCACTCTCCGCCCACCGAGACGCTCTGGTCCGCCGCAAGGCCAGCCCGCTTACCATCCGTGACCACGACACCGTCGCAAGGTTACATCTTGCACCGCTGCTCGACCGCCGCCTGGACATGATTACGCCGGAGGAGCTCTACCGCCTGCACGTGAAGGTCACGGACCGAGCTGGGCCTTACGCCGCCAACCGGGTAATCCGTGTCGTCAGAGCTGCATGGAATACCGCCCGGCGGCGGCTGCCCAAGGTAGTGCCGCTGCCTGAGGTGGGGGCGGTTGAGTGGAACAAGGAGACGCGACGGCGGGAACCCATCGCTTGGACCGAGCTTCCAGCTTGGTTTAAGCGTGTTCATGGTTTGTCATGGGTCATGCGGGATTACATGCTGTTCGTGTTGCTGACCGGGCTGCGACGGCGCGACGCTTCCGCAATCCGGTGGGAGGAGATTGACTGGCGCGCGGGCACCCTCTACCGGCCGGCGCCCAAGGGTGGGGCCGACCGGGCGTTCACCATTCCGCTGAGCCGCAAGGCGTTGGCGGTGCTCCGACTGAGGCGGATGACCAACTCTCGGTTATTGCCCGCCTCGCCTTGGGCGTTTCCCACGCGTTCACGTGACGGGAAGAAGGTGATCCCGCTCCAGGAGCCGGGCGGAAATGGCCTTCCATCGCCGCATCGACTGCGAGATACGTACGCAACTGCCGCGTTGGAGGCTGGCGTGGACCTGTTCACACGGAAGGTACTGATGAATCATGCCCTCTCAGGCACGGACGTGACTGAGGGGTATCAACGCCCGAGTTTAGAGCACCTTCGCCGGGCGCAAGAGACCATCACGTCGTACCTTTGGGCGCGCTTGCTCTAGCGTGCGAGGTTTGCGATACTTCGCTCGTTGCGGTTGTAAGACCACACCGCACCCCAGAAACGGAGACACGATTGATGAGGAATTAACCGGCCGGCGGCCATAGTTGCGCGCCGGCTTACCGGAGCTGTGCCGCCGTGACTGAATACCTCGACACTACCGCCGCCGCTGCGTTCCTCAGCATGACGCCCGCTGCCCTCGAAATGATGCGGTTCGAGGGGCGGGGTCCCGCTTACTCGAAATTCAACAAGCGCTGTGTCCGGTACCGCCGGCAGGACCTGATCGCCTGGGCCGAAGGGCTGAAGGTTTGCCCTCCGCAGAGCGCAGGACAGTAGAGCCTAAGTTTCGCCGCCTGAAGGCGCCACCGCTGTTGGGTATTACGCCCTGCCCTGGGCAGGCGAATAAGGCGGAGAATAAGGTTTCAGGCGACGACACGGGGTATTTCTACGACCACAGTCGGAAATAGACTGGGGTCGACAAAGTTAACGCCGCCAGTGGCAAGCTGACGGCGTTGATAACTTTGGAACTGGACGACAAGGAACTGGACGTGGAAAATATACCTTCCCCCGCGCCGAAGGACAACCCCGACACCGCCACGTCGCTCGATTTTCTCAAACGGTTCCGGCCCGGTGGTCCATGGGTGCTGACGGCGATCCTGCCGGATACCGTAACGGCCCAGAAGAACGGTAACGGCGAAAACCCGTCCACCATCACGCGCACCTTCACTGAGACTGAAGAAGCGCGCGAATGGATCAACGAGCATCAGGGAAAGCGCAACCTCTACTTCGCCGTCAACCCGCTCAAGGCTGCGGTTCGCAAGAAGGCCGAGAAAGTTGACGTCGCCTCCGCTGAGTGGCTGTACATCGACATTGATCCTCGCCCTGGCGAAGATTTCCAGCTCGAACGCGAGCGAGCGCCCAAGGTAGTCGCCGCGAAGATCAAGCAGGCTCCAACGATTGTCATTGATTCGGGCGGAGGGTACCAGTTTTTCTGGCGGCTATCAGGCCCTATTACTTTGGGGTCTGATGAAGACATTGCGCAGGCCGAAGCCTACAACCGCCAGCTCATACACCTGACGCAGGCGGACAAGAACTGCTACAACGTCGACCGGATCATGCGGCTCCCGGGAACGATCAATATTCCCGGGAAGACGAAGCTCAAAAAAGGACGCCAAGCCGCGTTGGCGCGGTTGGAGTCCTTTGACGAGACTGCGGTTTACCCCTTGGGCGGCTTTGTACCGGCGGCCAACGTCCAGAACCTGGGCGAGCGCGGCGGCCCGGTGAGGTTGAAGATTGCCGCCGGGAACCTCCCGAAAATCGGTCTTGATGAGCTACAAGAGAAGTACAAGCTGCCAGACAAGCTGCGCATGATCATTGTCCAGGGCGACGACCCGGACGAGCCATTGAAGCACGGCTCCCGCTCTGAATGGCTGTTCTACGCCTGCTGTGAGATGGCGCGCCACGAGGTACCGCCGGAGACCATGATGGCCGTGATCATGGATCCGGACTTCGGCATCAGTTCGAGCGTTATTGATAAGCCCAGGGCTGAGCGGTATGCGCTGCGGCAGGTCGAGCGCGCGATGGAGAAGGCTGAGAGCCCGGAGCTTCATGACCTCAACGAGAAATATTCGGTCATTGGCTCCATCGGCGGTAAGTGCCGGGTGATCTCTGAGATCAAGGATCGCACCCTAGGCGACCGCATCAAGATTGAGCGCTATACCTTCGAGGACTTCCGCAACCGTCACATGCACAAGTCGGTGCTCACCGGCACCACAGAGAAGGGCGCGCCCATCACCCGCCCAATGGGCAAATGGTGGTTGGAACACCCGAAACGGCGTCAGTATGAACGGCTAGTGTTTGAGCCAGGCCGCGATGACGTGGGCAACGACTACAACCTCTGGCGCGGGTTTGCGTGCGAGGCTGTGCCTGGGGACTGCTCGATGTTCCTCGACCACCTCCGTGAAGTGATCTGTGACGGCGTGGAGGAGCATTACCAGTACCTTATCCGCTGGCTGGCGCGCTGCGTCCAAAAGCCTGACACGCCGGGCGAGGTTGCCGTGGTCATGCGCGGTAAGCAGGGCACCGGTAAGAGTTTCTTTGTCAAGCAGTTCGGCTCCCTTTGGGGCCAGCACTTCCTCCAAGTCGCGGACGCCAAGCACCTGGTGGGCAACTTCAATGCCCACCTCCGCGACTGCGTGGTGTTGTTCGGAGATGAGGCGTTTTATGCCGGAGACCGGCGGCACGAGAGCATACTCAAGATGCTCATTACGGAATCGAGACCATCATCGAGGGCAAGGGCGTGGACGCTGAAGCGGCCCCGAACTACACACACTTGCTGATGGCATCCAACAACGAATGGGTGGTGCCCGCGGGTATGGATGACCGGCGCTTCTTCGTGCTGGACGTGAGCGACACGCGGGTGCGGGACTACGAATATTTCGCGGCGCTTGAGGCCCACCTCGATAGTGACGGGCGGGAAGCCCTGCTGCACTACCTCATGACCCTGGACCTGACCGGCTGGCGTGTGCAGCAGGTGCCGCAGACAAAAGCGTTGCGGGACCAGAAACGACACACGGCTGATGAGTTGTGGCATGCGATCATCTCGATCGCTAATGATGGGTTCACTGAACTGCCGGATGACCTCAAGAAGAGCAAGGGACCGGGCCTGGTCGCAGTTGAGAACGTGCTGGCAAAGTGCAACAAGAAGGTCAGCGCGGTGGCGGCCGGCGGATGGTTGAAGAAGAACGGGTTGATCGAAATCGACCCCGTTGAACACCGCGTTGAGTGCCGGGTGCTCGAAACCGCGGCGGGCAAGCAGTATTACCCGCTGAGAGGGACGGACATACCGCACGGCACGAAGCCGATGACACCAGCGTTCCGGAAGCTGATCCCTCTCGCGCAGCTGCGGGCGTTGCTCACGGCCAAGTTTGGCTGCGAATGGACGAACGACCGGGCGGAGTGGGGGTTGGCCCACGCGCCGGAGCAACCCGAGCAGCAGAGGGAAGTGCCGTTTTGATGGGCTACGGAGTACGGGGTTTTTTACCTACGGGGTTGCGGCGTAGGTGGTTTCAGATGTTCGCCCAAAAGGTTACATGGCATTTACGGGGTTACGGGGTAGGGCAGTCAAAACGGTAGGGCAGCGACGTTTTCATTCTCGGATATTAGACACCGTAACCCAGTAACTCCCGTAGTTTTAGTCGTAAGGTCATGAAAGCCCAAGGGTAGTTGTCTACGGTGTTATTATTTCTAATAATTAAAACCCCGTAGCCCCGTAGCTACTCCGGTCTCCGGCTGCCACCTTGGGCGATCGCAGCCAGCCACCGGCCGGGCGTGCGCCCCACACCTAGTCTCCCTAGTCCAAAAACGCGCGCGAGGTCCACAGAGCTGGCCCGAGATTGCCGTGCCGACCCGCCACGCCCTACCGCACAGGCCCGCCAGCCACCCCTCCCTACCGCAGGCTGCCGGACCTAGGATCCTCGATCCTCACGTCCGCCACCCTCAACGGCCACCCCTCCCTGGGCAGCACCCACCGGGCCGGCCAACACAAATAATGGCGGAATAAGGGGACGACCTTCGCTTTTTCTGGGACGCAACCCGGCCGATGCTCTGGGCATGACGAAGCCCAACACCGGACTACGCCGCTCTACTCCCCGCACCGCGATCAACGCGGTGAGGCGCGACATATACCTACGCGAGCTCGCCCAAATCCCTGTGAAGGCCCGCGCGGCGCGGATCGCGAGTGAAGGGTTACCGGCCATCACGCCCCGCACTGGGTTCGACTCCCTCGAAAAGCGCGACCCCGAATTCGCAGCCCAAGTCGCGGAGGCAATCCGAACTGGATTTGAGCGGATCGAGGAAAAGGCGATGAAGCTCGCCCTCGACGGTGGCCGGCGGCCAATCGTCACGGGCAAGGGCGAGGTGATCGCCTACGAGACGATCGAATACCCGCAGATAATACTGAAGCTCCTCAGCTCCGGCCTGCGTGACAAGTATGGAGAGAAGCAGGATGTTCACGTCACGGGAACGGTCGAGACCAACTTCATCGGCCGGCCGGGTGCGGTGGAGATTACGCCAGCCGACTTGGCCGTGCTTCCGCCGGATCGCCGCAAGGAGTTCATTGCATCGCTCCGCCAGATCGCCGACGCCCGCGCCGAACGTCAACCCGGCGAGGTGATCCCGATTAACCGCGGGCTGCCCGCACCCGGCGGCACCACCGAAATTGGAGGCGCAGCACGATGACTGACCTCCACGCGTTCCTGGCCCGTATCGACGACGACACTACCCTGGGCAATCCCCATGCCGCCGGGGTCCGGGAGGTCCCCATGGGTGGGCCGGTCCCTGTATTCGCGTCCGATGCCGACTGGGAGGCCGGCATGCGGTGGTATTACGGCCGTCTCGCCAATGACGAGCGCCACGACACTGAACTCCGCGCTATTTGGGCCATCGAGGCGAACCGATGAAGACCGAAGAAGACCTCCGAGCATCGGTCCAGGACCGCGGGCTTCGATTATTGGCCCTCAATATTATTCGCCAAGCGCTTGATGATCTCGTCGCAGATACACCGGCGAGCGCGAACCTATACGAACATGAGCGGGTTCGCGAAGACGCGCGCCGGTTTTTATTCGGGTCATCCAATGGCTGGAAGGGCAGTCGAGCGTTTTGGGCTTCAATCATAGGCACGTCCGAGGAGGAGATTACGCGAGCCGCCCAAGCGAAGCTTCAGGCACCGCCGAAAGCTTTCGTCAAGCCCCAGAAGAAGAAGCCGCTCCCGTCGGTCGAAGAGTTGGTCTCGCTAGGACCGACTCTTCGCCTATCGGAAATTGCCGAACGGTTTGGCCTTGATGACGAAGGTTCGGCCTACTCGTCTGTCGCGAAACTTCGAGAAAATGGCTTCAAAGTCACCCTGACCGGCGGTCGTAAAAGCGGCGTCTATGTCGTGACGCCCCGGGAATAGCGGACGGTCATCTATTTTCCTGTCCGCCGGCTACGGATAATATTCCTATTCGTTCGCCCAAGACGGTTTGGGTGAATAGCCGGGTGGCCGGCAAAACGCAGCGGTGTCTGCAGCTCTGGTCCACCCCTCATGTATAGGAGTGCTGGACCAAATGACCGAACGTGACCTCACCACAGTAAAACCCGCCCTCAAGACCATTGCCGAGTTGACCGATATTGTCGGAACGGCGGACGCTGTGTGCACGCGGATCGAGAACCGCGTGAAGTTGTTCCGTGAATTCGTCAACTCCCAGTCCGCGGCAATTGCGGGGCGGCGGGTGCCTGGGCTAAGCCCGGCGGACGAGAAGCGGGTTCATACCGCGCAGATCCAGGAAGCCATCTCTGCCCGGAAAGCCGCTGACATCAAGGCGAATGACGCGGATATCAAGGGCAAACTTCGCGAAGCGAAGGGTGCACTCGAAGCCGGGGCTGTCTTCTACAGCGATGCCGCGTCCGTCCTTGAGCGTCGTACCCTGGGCAATCAGAAGCGGGCCACCTACGCCGCCAATATGGCCAACGCCGCGCCGGCCGCTGTCCGCACCGCGGCTTTGACGGCGATCGCAACCGGTGACGAAGACTTGGCCGCCGTTGTTTCCCAGCATCTCGGCAACCTCCCCGTGGGCGACAGGCCCTACACCGTGGGCAGTTTTTTGGCGGAATTCGGCGTAGCCGATTTCGTCAAATACACGGAGATCAAGGCGTATTTCGACAGACGTCTACAGTCCGCAATCCTCGAATCCCGTTTCCTGACCCTTGGCATCGCCCGGCACACGGCTGACCACGCGCGGGCCAAGATCCGCAACGGGATGGCGCCGGCCCCGTCGAAGGCCGCGGTGTTTGGTGACGAAGAATGAGCACCGTCGTCGCCAGCCTGACGCCCATGGAAGCGGCAGCCGGTATCGCCGCCCGCGCGCTTGCCCTGGCGCAGAAGGACGCCATCACTCCGCGCCAGATCTCGGCCATCGCCCGGTCGTTTGGGGTGTGCCGGTCGATCGTTGGCGCCGCGGTCGGCGTTCTGGTCGCCCGCGCCTCAACCCCCGGCCGGCCGTGGGCTTACGGGCTTCGGGACACGTCGGTGGTGGCGGATATCCACCCATCGGCGGTTGCCCTCTGGAAGGAGGCGCGCCGATGAACCTGAACCCGTGGCTTTGGGCGGCTTCACCCGGCCGGCTGGTTGGGCAGACCGCCCGCGATGTCCTCGAAGCCGCCCGCCAGGCATTCGACGTCGACGCCGATCACCAAGAGTTCGACGACGCCCTTACTCGCCTTGGATACCGGCCCCTGCCCACCGCTGATGGGGCCTATGAATTGAGGCTGCCGGACGCGCGCCGGTAATCGAGCTCCCTGGCCGGTTCCCTCCAGTCCCGGCTCCGACCTCCGCTCCGGAGGTAACTCAGCCCCACCCGGCGCTCATCCGGGTGGGGTTCTTTTTGGCCCTAGGATACAGGAGCCTTTGGGCCGCCACCCTCAACCGCCAATGCCGTTGGGCACCGCGCGCCCGGCCGGGCCGCATAGGTATGGGCCGAATAAGGTTGAGATTACCAGGGGTAGTAAATTTCCGTTTCGCGGCTCGCAAAACGGGCGTATCGTCCGTTCTTGGGAATAAGTTCCTACCACAGAAACGGAGCCGCTCAATGACCACCACCTACACCGTCGCTGGCCGCGATTACGCCAGCCCGGACGATTTGAAGTCCCTGTCGGGCCGTCAAATCGTCGAGGTTTTCAACGCGATCGCCGATGAACCCGTCAAACGGTTCACCGACCGCACCACGGCGATCAAGCGTACCTGGGCATTGATCCAGGCGAAGGTCCGACCGAACGACATGCCCGAATGCCTCATCGACGAAGAGCCCAAGCCGGGCAAGGGCGGGCTGCTGACGCTGTTCCGGTCCGCCGCCGCCCAGACGGTCCACCTCGACGACATCGTCCGTGAGTTGGGCGTGGGCGCCCCAAAGGCGCGCGGGATGATCGATCACGCGCGGTCCACCGGTCACCCGATTGTGTCACTCGGGCGCGGCACCAAGGCATGGAGGCTCATGTAATGCCCACCGCCTATTACCTGTATCTCGCAGTACTGTCGGCGTGGCTGATGAACCTTGGGACAATGTAGACATGAACACCACAATCACCCGTGACGAAAGCGGCGTCGCAGCCGTCGAAGCCGCCCTGGTATTGCCCCTCATGCTTGCCGTTTCCCTTGGCGGCGTTGACCTGGGCTTGGGCGTGGTCGACAAAATCAGCCTCACCAACGCCGCCACGTGCGGCGTCCACTACGCGGCCCACCCCACCGGCGACGTTGCGGCGTTCACCACCAACCGGTGCCTACCGCGCCTGATATCCACGACGGGCGTGGAGGTGACGGTCGACGTCACGGCCGAAACGGTAACCGTAACCGTCACTGGTGACCGGACGCCCTTGTCGCCGTTCGTACCGCCCATGACCCTGACGGCGACTGCGACCATGCCCCTGGGCAAGGGAGCGTAGCGAGATGCGCCGCGTCACCCTTGCTGGGCTCATCGTGGCCGCCTTGCTCACCCTCACATCCCCGGCCGCAATGGCTGGGGACAAACCGTTGATCCTGTCGCCCAACGGTACCGCGTCGAGTTGTATGGCCGCCGCGGCAGCCGCAGGCTACGACAGGGCGACGCGCGTTCGATTGTGTTCTCGGTGGGCCGAAGACAACCGCAACGCGTACAACCTACCGCCATCCACCTATCGGCCCATAGGGCGTGAGTACCGCATGCCCGGTCGACGATGGGATCGGTAGGCCCACCAGCAAGCCGGCTTAGAACGAGCCGGCTTTTTCTTTGACCGATGATACCACCCTAGCGCGTACCCTATCCAAATGAGCAACCGTAACCCATCAGTGATCTACCTCTTCTGGGCACCAACCGCCGGCAGGTTCTACGTCGGCAAGCACGTCACGCCCAATGCATTCGAGTGGCCGCGTCGAGGCACCGGCCCACTACCCGACGGGTACCTGGGCAGTGGGACGGTTTGGCGACGAGTGGTCAAGAAATATGGCCGCGACGGCCTTCGTTGGATCATCCTTGCCCGCTGCGAGAGTGAGGCGGAGGCGTACCGCCTCGAACGTGATGTGTATCGCCCAAGGCTATGGAGGCGGTATGGTCTACGGTTGGCGAATTTGGCGGAGGGTGGTGACGGGCTGACGAGGGAGGAAGGGAAAAGGTACGGCAAGCTTGGCGGAGCAGCCGCCGCCGCCTGGACAGCCGCCAACCCGGAGAAGGCGAAGGAAAACGGCAATCTTGTCCATGAACTCGGCCTAGGCATCCACGCCCAAACGGCGGAGGAACGGCGCGAATACGGCAAGCGCGCCCACGAACTCGGCCTAGGCATATACGGCCTTACGGCGGAGGAACGGCGCGAATCGGCACGGAAGGGTGCCGCCGCAGCCAACGCCGCTATGACCCCTGAACAACTGCGGGAACGCGGTCGGAAGATCACCGCCTCCATGACCCCCGAACAGCGACGCGAACGCGGTCTCAAGGCTGGCGCCATTCGGGCAACGTCATGGACCCGCGAGCAGTGGCAGGAGCTCTCCCGCAAAGCCCACCTCGCCATCGCTCGCAAACGCCACGCAGCCGGGCAGCCGTTAACACCGAAGCAGCAAGCTCTACTCGACGCCTTCGTCGACGCAGCTTAGTTCGCGAAAGACCCAGTTCATCACTCGTTCTTTATAATTTACCGAAATGAACGGCGGCGAAGAGTCCTTATAGTTGATAAACCAATCCTGGTAATTGAGGTCTTCCTCTGCACAGAGAACCTCGAATACAGCTTGTTTTAGTTTCGGTATGCTCTCATTGATATATTTGATGACGTCTGCATCGGGTATATCGGGTGTTCCGCAACCCTCCGCAAACGAAATACTCTCATGGGCGATATAATTCCTAGCTTCCCTCGCTTTGTGGTAGATATCGCTGTCCATATCATCCTCGAGGAACTTTTCTAGTTTAGAAAGCTTTTGATGTAATGTCCGCTTTGAATGTATTTCCCACGCCTTCTCGACATAGTTCTTGCGCCCCTTATCTCGCACGTCCTTCCATTCTGAAACAACTGAATACCTGGAAAGGAGTTGCTCAAACTTCTGGCAAATAAACAGGGCTCTACCAACGACTAAGAAATACCAATCTAGCACGCCGGATATGTGGTCAGGGAAGATCCACATTTCTGTCCGCTCACCGTGGCCCTCCCCCATTTGAGACACCGCGACTGAGCGCGTCAAGAGCAGCTTAACGCCGCGTCAACCCCGCACCGCGTATGTTCCTGGGCACCCGCCACGGCCTAGGGAGTACATCATGCCGAGGGTTATTCGCCCCCACCCCAAGGCGATTGACGCCGCGAGGCGCCGTCGGGAGGCTCGTAAACTTCCCTTGGCGATCGACGCTGACCTTCTGACCGCAGTCGGTGAGAAGCCCAATCTACTCTCACCGAGAGCCTCCAAGGAACCCATGGCAGGAACCGCCGTGGCGCTGGTATTGGCCGCGTTTCGGGAGTTTTCAGAACCGGCGGATTGGGTGGCCTTAGCGGCAGCTACAGGGCTTAAGGGTCGGCCAAAGATAGCCGCCGCAATCGACCACCTGCGCAACTACAGCAGCTTCAACATCCAGACCGTAGCTGACGGTTGGGTACTGGTGGAGCGAGGCGAGCCGTAACCACCTTGCTTAGGTAACCCCGAGGCAGCCATACTAGGGGCAGCCGCGACCTTATTAGGGCCTTATTTGAGCGATTGGTCGATTGCCGTTGCTCTAGTAAGTCACTGAAACTACAGCAAGCGCCCGTAGCTCAGCCGGATAGAGCACAGGATTCCTAATCCTGGGGTCGGAGGTTCAAGTCCTCTCGGGCGCGCCAATTAAATCAAGGGGTTAGGTGGTTTTTCGGGTGTGTGTCTTTCATATTTTTTATGGAGTGTCTTTCACTCCGTTCCGGTGCCGTTCCAATTTAGCGACGGCGGCCGTCGCTAGCGTTAAACGGTTCGCCTCCCGGCAATAGGCTTCGGCGTTTTCAAGGCTGCACGCTAAAACCGACATAATTTCCTGACTGGTGCAGCCGGACTCGGCAAGCCGGCAACCGCTGGCTTTTCGAACGCCGTGATACGTGCAATCCGCCGGCAGTTTGAGCCGTGCGACTTCGGCCGCGAACGCTTTTGAAAATGCGCTCCCTTCCCAAGGCCGTCCGGACACGTTTGTTAAAATGGTGGTTGCGTCCGTCGCTGGAGCCGCATCCAGTGCCGCTTTCAAATCACGATGGGCGGGCACCCGTAATGGAACTCCGCGCTTGCTGTAACGACTTCGATCAAGCCATTTTGATAAGCGTTCTTGCGCAAGCGGATGGCGTCGCCTCGCCGTAAGCCGGTGCATAAAGCAAGCAAGAGCGCAAGCTTCATGCCCGGATTAGCGCCGTCCAAGAATTTTTGGATTTCCTCATTCGTCCAACGTCGCCACCCGTCGCCAGTCTTGAGCTTTCGGATTGCGGTTGCGGGATTATCGGTAAGCTTCCAGCGGTCTTCCGTTTTTGCCCATTCAAAGAGAAGACGGCAAACCGCGGTAAACCGGTGTGCCTTGCCGGGTGTTTTTTCGGCGAGTGAATCGCGCCGTTTCTTTATGCTGGCCCTAGTAACGCTTGCCACTTGAAATTTACCGATCCTCTCTCTCAAGTCGTCAAGATGCAATCGGTAATTATTTTGTGTTTCCGGCGCCAGTGCCTTAAATTCCGGGCTTTGCAAGTAAGCAATGATTACCTCGCCAAAAGTACCACTAATTGCACGTTCTGTTGCTGGTCGATTAAAGCTAACGTGGATTTTCCGATAAGCAGCTATGAATCCCTCGTCGGTTGGCAGTAACGGCTTGCCGTTCTCGCCACGAATATGGATCAACCTTGTATCTCGCCGATAGTAGCAATACCGATACAGCTTCTTGCCGCGTCTTTTTGTTGCAACCCACGCGTAGCAACACTCCACCCAAGCCATTTGCTAACCCTTCATTGCACGCAACATTTCTTCCTCGTCACGAGCGATCGATTTTCCCGCTAGCTTGCCAAGATGTTTATTGAGGCTTTCGATTAACCAGCGCTTTGAACGACCGCGCCCATAGCTTGCCGGCGGTAACTCGCGTGCCTTGCAAGAACAATACGCGGCAGCCAGTTCGGCAGTCATAGCGCGCGGCCAGTTTGGAAGCGTGGTTGTTGACTCGGTTTTCATTTTTCGAAGACCTTTTTTATGTCAATGAGAAGATTAACGGCAGCCGGTTCCTTTCCATCTCGCACCCATGCCACCGTTTTATCAGGGTTGACCTTAATAATTCTCGGTTGGTTGCCAAGCTTCCCCTTGTTCTCGATTAATTCATTGCGGAAAAGCTCAGCAATAGCGCGCAATGTGCTGCTTTGTATGTTGAAATTCCGTAATCTGGCAATTAATCGCGCGATTATCGCCTCGCGCTTATGAAACACCCGAATTTGCCGACGGTCTGAATCAGACGACGTTTCAAACGGCACTATAATTTTATAATCAATCCATGATGTAAACTGAGGGTCATTAATCCCGGCAAATTTAACAATCTGTTTTCTGGTAACTCCAAGGTAGGTAATCATAACAATATACTCTCTTGCGTTGTCATCTGACGAAGTACCACTATAGCGACTGGCAGCTACCTTGACAAGTGGGGTGGCCAATGGTACTATGTTTGGATAGACGCAACCGGATTCTCTATTTTGGAGTCTTTTATTTTATGTGTAGTATTTATGATTGTTATCAGCCAGAAGAGAAAAGGCCAAAAAATTCATCGAAAATTACTGAACGGCGTGATTGCCTTAATTGCAAAGGACGTAAGACGGTTGCCGTTACCGTTACTGGCGATATTGCCGTTCAAGAATGCCGAAAGTGTCATTGGAGAAAACTTGGAACACTCGACAAGCCTAATAACGGTCTCACTGGGGTGGTGCAGGCGGTTCAAGCCCGCAAACGTGAAAATCCCCACGGCTTTTTCACGTCGCAGGATCTTCGCGACGCACGCACTGCGGAAGATAGAAGCAAGCCAAAGCCGGTCGAACAGATAGTGCGAGGATTTATTACACCTGGAGCCACCCTGCTAATAGCTAAGCCCAAAATTGGCAAGACAACCTTGATCCATAGTCTGCTTGTGGCAATCTCACAGGGAACAAAAGCGCTTGGAAAGCTTCGGACCAAAAGGTTGGTTGTCTCGCTTTGTTTTGGGAATCCACGCGAGAAGATATTGATCGATACGAATTCGAATTATCGGGGAACAGCGGTGCGGTTAACGTAACCTATGTTGATCTTACAACGCGGACATTTGCCTTGGCCAAACTGCGTACGATTCTCAAGGAAAATCCTCAGCTTCGCGTTGTCGTCATCGATACATGGCGCATATTTATGAAGGCTCAAAAATACGAGACAACCGGTCAACAGTACAATGACGACGCCGATGCCGCACATGAATTACAGAGGCTTGCCAAGCAATTTAATGTTGAAATCATTTGTTTGCATCATGGTCGCAAACAGAAAGGGAGTGGTGTTGATAGCGCATCGGGAACGTATGGTCTTACTGGCAGTTTTGACCATTTATTGTACCTGACTCGCGATAGGCGCAAGGGTATCACCACTCTTGAAATCGAAGGACGTGTATTGCCACCACGTAAAATTACGTTCGAATATATTGATGGTCAATTGCGCGCATGCGATTTTGACAAGACGGATGCTGTTGAACAGGTTGATAACAAGACACTCGCTATTCAGATGAGAAAAGAAGGTCTGAGTGACCGTAAAATTGCAACGAAATTAGGTGTCAATCCTTCTACGGTCTCAAGATGGTTTCGGAAATGAATTTACAAGAGAGGTTTTTATGTGTGTGCTTTTTCCCACAAGACGATTAATTCTCTCGCCTCAAGTAAAACTAAAGTTGTGCAAGGTGTTGCATTTCCCCCCCCCCCTTATACCCACACCCGTGCAACGGGGTGTGGGGGGTACATAAAGGGGGATGCTGTTGCGCACTGTTGCACAGTATGCAACACCTTGCAACACCCCATCTATACTTGCTTTTAACGATAATCGCCTTGTAAAAACGTGTTATTAATCGGAGAACAGCTTAATGAAAAAATCTGCATCAACGTTAAATGTGCTTGTCGAGGGAGTTTTACCGACAGGTTTGACGGTATTAACCGGATCAAAGTTTTGCGGTAAGTCAACGCTGGTTCATCATGTTGCGCTATCGGTAGCTTGCGGCGTGGATGTGTTGGGTCGGTTACGCACAAAGCAGGTGGATGTGCTGTGCTTATTTTTGGAAGATCCCTTGCGCCGCGTTAATTGGAGACGTGCTAAGTTGTGTTTCGACAGTGGAATAACCGGTCTTGAATATGTGACGATAGAACAACCGTTGTGGACTATCGACCAGTTGGAACGTTACCTGAATAAACATCGGCGTTGCCGCTTGGTTGTTATTGATTGTATCGAACGGTTGTTAATAAATGCGCAGACTTATGTGGAAATTATCGAAGCCATCAAGCGTCTGCGTGATATAGCGATCACGCGTAATATCGCTATTATCCTAACTCATTACGTTATCGACTTGGCAAGAGACGGTAAAGGTTTGGCCTACCGTGTTGCGGACTGTTTATGGCATATCCAACGCGAGTATGACAAAGCGGAAACGATATGGCGTGTAAGCGGTCGCTTGTTTGAATCGCGCTGTGATTTTGTGCGCACGGATATTGGGGAATTGCGCGGCAATTACGGAACAATTACCAGCAAGCCAAACCCAACGTGCGGCAAATCCCACCTCTCGGACTGGAATCGAAGCGTAGCCTACCTGTAATCGCCTCATAGACGCGTTCCGAAGTGAACGGCACGCCAGCTTGTTCTTTGAAATAGTTGAGCAAGCCGGCTCGCTTGACTCGAGCATGTGTATTGTGTACCATAGCAATAATACCCTATGTTTATTAAATAAATTATTTTTTGGATCTAAGACATGAAGGCAAGACATTCATTAATTAATTCCGAATTATTCAATCAATTCCCTCGCCCCCGCGCATGCCCGCACCATTACTATAATGGTCCCAATGCTTTAAAAAGCTTCTTGGGGGGAATCCGGAGGGGGGATGCACAATCGCTATTTATCGAATTCCGGCCGCAGGGCCGGAATAGTCTACCCCGGTTTCCTTCATGTCCCGGAGTAGACGCCGATGGGGTGCCGCCTCTCTGGGTGCGGCACCGAGAGGTGTTAGACGGGTCGTCACCTCGCCAAAAAGAAACTCCGTCAACCGCCGGCCGTATCTAGCGGCGTGGGCGGTCGGCCCCCTCACCATCCCTCAAGTGCCCTGTTGCGGGACTCCCAACGTCAGGGCGCTTGAGGGGGGCCGTTAATTAAATGAGCATGCTGCACACCAATTTTATCGAGTGGGCCGAAGGCCGATTGCTAATTCCGGAAGGGTTGAAATTTGGTCAGCCTCTGAAATTCGCAGGCTTCCAGAAAAGATTCCTACGCGGTGCGTTAAAAGCCGGAGTCTCCCAAGGCTGTTTAAGTGTTGCGCGCGGCAACGGTAAAAGCGCGTTGATCGCTACCCTTGCGCTTGCGGAATTACTAGGTCGTCTGGCTGTAAAACAGCCGCGACGAGAAATAATTGTTGCGGCGAGAACGAGGGACCAAGGCGGAATTATTATCCGCTATATTTTGGGCTTTGCTCGTTCGTTTTCGCCTGCTACCCAAAAGCGGTTGACTTACCGCAAAGCGCCGCACATTGAAATTGAATATGACGGTAAAGGCGGCCCGCACGTTATTCGCGCCGTGAGTTCGGACGGTAGAGCGGTTCTCGGCACCTCGCCGACCCTGGTAATTTGCGATGAACGCGCCAGTTGGCGAGAATCCAGGGCCGGCGAAATGCAAGCGGCATTGCAAAGCGGTCTTGGCAAGAGAAACGGTCGATTTTTCGCCATTTCTACCACTGCCGACAGTGATGCGCATGCGTTCTCCCAATTAATAGACGACTCCGGTCCCGGTATTTACAACCAAGAGCATCGACCTGAACCGAATTTACCAGTCGACGACGTTCATTCGCTGTTAATCGCAAATCCAGGTGCAACGTACGGCATTGGCGCAAGCAAGGAATGGCTACTCGCCAGCGCTCGCCGTGCAATAAAGCAAGGCGGTTCAAGTTTAACGTCGTTCAGACTGTACAACAGAAATGAACGCGTTAGCGCCGAAACAAGGGATGTATTACTAACCGTCGATCAATGGTTGGCTTGCGAGACGCAGAATTTACCGCCGCGAGAAGGTCAATGCGTCGTCGGGTTTGATTTGGGCGGTAGCGCGAGCATGAGTTGCGCTGCGTATTACTGGCCAGATACCAATAGGCTTGAAGTCAAGGGCTGGTTTGCAAATAACCCAACGTTAAAAGATCGTGGCGAAGCCGATGGAGTTGGCGGTCAATATTCAGAAATGGCGAACCGCAAGGAACTCCATCTTTCGGGAGTGAATACCGTTCCGGTTGCTTCTTGGATTATTGAGGTTTTGCGCCATGTAGACGGTAAAAACATTGCTTGTCTCGTCTACGACAGATATAAGCAAGCGGAAATTTCTGAAGCGTTAATGGAAATCGGTTGTACCTTCCCGATAGTCTGGCGCTGGATGGGTTATAAAGACGGCAGTGAAGACGTTGGAAGGTTTCAACGGGCTTGTTTTGACCAGAAAGTACGATCAAAACCTTCATTATTACTGAGAGCTGCTTTTACGTCTGCCGTTGTATTGTGAGACGTAAGTAATAACCAGAAATTAGCGCGGGCGCGGTCGTATTCAAGAATTGATGCGGCTTCCGATTCTGTACTAGCGATCGCCGAAGGTATGAGATTTATTGCGCGCAACTCGCGGCAATCCAGGGATGCGCTGTGGGTCTGATAAATGGCGCGTAGTCAAACCAAACGCGGCGTATTTGCCGCTTATTCGAGTAGAGTTATTACTAGCAAGCGCTGGAAAGACGTCCGTTATCTTGCATTAAAACGTGATGGTTTTGCTTGTGTTAGATGCGGCGCCGTTGGTCGGCTTGAAGTTGACCACATTCGACCGGTAAAAGACTTTCCAAAGTTGGCGTTTGATTTACAGAATTTGCAAACGCTTTGTCGTATTTGCCATTCGGCAAAGACAAACGGCGAGTGCGGAAGGCGGCCGACGACTCTAGAACGCCAAGAATGGCGTAAATTACTCGTCAAAATGTTTTAATTAAGGAATTTATCGATGCTTGAAAGTGTAAAGATTAGCCGTCGCCAGTCCGAAATTCGGCAGAGTCTAGCTACCCTTGCTAACAAGGCGACTCCATCGGAAGATGAACTTCGGTCAATCGAAAATCTCGATACGGAATACAAGGCAAACGAGACTCGTTATCGAGGCGCTTTGATTGCCGAAGATCAGGAAAGGCGCGAAGCCGGCCGCGATTTGGAAACGCGCGGCGACCGTGAATTCGCCGACCTGGTCAGTAAATACGAGGTTCGACAGGCTGCGCTTGCGCTCGATGTAGGCGCAAATTTGTCTGGCCCAACGGCGGAAATCGTCAGTGAGTTGCGTTCAAAGGGCGGTTATCGAGGGATCCCCGTTCCTTGGTTCGCGCTTGAACGGCGCGCCGGCGAAACGATTGCAAGCGGTGTCCCGGACCCGATTTCTACGCGGCCGATTATTGATCGACTTTTCCCGGCAAGCGTCGCCGCCGGCATGGGTGCGAGCCTGATTAACGTCGATTCCGGCGCCATTGAATTCCCAGTTACCACCTCGTCAGTCGCCGCAGGATGGGCCAGCAGTGAAACCGGCAACGTTGGTTCGCCGACCGCATTTACCACGACCGATAAACCGCTGAAGCCTGATTACACCTTGGGCGTTCAGATGAAGGTCACCCGTAAATCACTCAAGCAGAGCGGCGACGCGTTGGAGTCCGCCATTCGTGCGGATATGACCAGCGCGATTTCTGCCGCGATGGATAAGGCGGTTTTCTTGGGCGCCGGTTCATCGGGCGAGCCGAGTGGCATTCTCGTTGGTTCCTACGGCATTACCAGCACCGCAATTAGCGCGGCTGCATCATGGGCGGGTTTTCGAGGCGCCGTTAAACGGTTCCTCATCGCAAATGCCGCTTCAAGCCCGGCAGCCGTGCGTCTGCTAATCCGGCCGGAAGTGTGGGATGCGCTTGACGGCGCTCTGATTACCAACACGGCCGTTTCCGAACTCGACAGGCTGGCCAAGAACATTACCAGCGTCGTTCTATCCAGTAATGCGCTTGCCGCGCCGACCGGTTCGCCGTTGGCCAGTAAAGCCTTGCTGACGACGAGTGCGGGCGGTATCGCACCGATTTTCGTGGCGACATGGGGCGCTATTGATCTTATTCGCGACGTTTTTAGCGATGCCGCTTCCGGCGGACTTCGCTTGACTGCACTCGCGACGATGGATGTAACGGTTTCGCGTCCGGTGCAGTTGGAAATCCTTACCGGAATCCAGTAATGCTTTATGGCTCGGCGTGCGGCGCGCTAGAAATACGCCGCCTTTCAACTGGCGCAACCAGTCTACGCGGCAGCTTTCCTTATAATCGAACCGCTATTTTGTCCGATGGTGGTAAAAGTGGGCGTCCGCGCAAAGAGCGATTTGCGTCTAATGCTTTTAATTATTCAGTTTTGGATCCAACTCGCGATATTCATTTACTCGTAGGGCACGATTACGCCAAGCCGTTAGCAAGCAAGCTGACTCGTTCACTCACATTGAAGGATTCCAAGGAAGCATTAACGTTCGACGCAACGATTGCGCCGGAAGTTGTCGAGACCAGTTATGGCCAAAATGCGATAGCGCTACTTACCGTTGGTCTCGCCGTCGGCTTGTTGCCCGGTTTTCGCATCCCGCCCGTTCGGGCTGTTCAAGATGCTGAGACAATTACGCAAGAAGAAGTCGATCCTGAAAACGATATGCACGGCGCGATTATTCGCACGGTAAACGAAGCCATTCTTTACGAACTTTCAATCGTTACCTCGCCTGCTTACGAAGACGCCACGGTTGAGCTTCGGAGCTGGAGTCCATCGCCAGTAATTAAACCGCAACCAGTATTAGCGCGATGGAGGTTGTAAATGGGCGCCACATTATTAAAGCTAGCTGAAGGCGTTCCTGATTATTCAGGACAAGCTAATGTGCCTGACGCCGATATAATGAAACGTTTCGAGGCTTTTATTCATTTTAGATGGGGCGTGCGTACGGTTAAATATATTGCGGAAGGTCCGGGCGAGTTCATCCCTCTGTTAACGCCAACGACAATTACCAGCATTGAATCGTGGTCAAGCGGTATTGGTGCATGGGAAATGGCGGAACTTGAACCGAGTGCGCTTGGCGGTTATTGGTTGCCTTATACGGGACCCTTCCGATTTACTGGCAAAGCCGGTTCAACCGAAGCAATTCCGGCGGATGTGTGCACGGCACTCGCACGCTATAAGGCATATATCGGCTCATATGACGGCGGAATGCCCAAAAGTATTGCAGTGCCACCGCCGGGAAGTACTGAAATCTCCCCTTCACTTGAAGAAGAATTGCATATTGGCGCGCTACACGTAACGTTTCGACGGCCGATAGATTGGTTGTCAAACGCGCTTGTACTTTCAGGTGACGCCGATTTACTGCGCAAATACCGCCGGTTTGGAGCGTCATAAAAATGTTTGGGTTTTTACGGCGTAACAAGCCGGCAATTGAATCACGTTCGGCAAGCGGTTTCATGGCTGAAATGATTAGCGCTCGCGCTTCTTATATTGCCGGCCGTTCTGGCCTCGCTGAATTAACCGGAACCGTTCAAGCCTGCGTTTCACTTTGGGAAAACGGGTTCGCTCTTGCAGACGTTCAAGGAACCGATTTACTGACCCGTCGTGTGATGGCCATAATTGGCCGCAGTCTCGCCTTAAAGGGCGAGTTTCTGGCCATCATTGACAGCAATAGTTTGATCCCTTGTTCCGCTTGGGATGTAAGCACCAAGAATGGCTATCCTTCTGCGTATCGAGCGCAGATTGCGGAAGCCAATGGCGCGAGGCAAGAAACCGTATTGGCTGCTGAAGTTTTGCACATAATTACTGGTGCGGATCCGTATTTGCCTTGGCAAGGAAGTGCACCGCTTAGGCGCGCCAAATTAACGGCAAGCATGTTGAACGTAATCGAGTCAGCCATTAGTGAAGTTTACGAGGTTGCACCGCTTGGTTGTTCAATTATTCCGTTCCCGGAAAGTTCGACAAATGATTTGAATGCGCTTGGGCGCTCGTTCAAAGGTCAGCGCGGCCGCGTTTTACTGCGCGAATCCGTTAACGTTCAAGCGGCCGGCGGCCCGACGCCCGCTACCGATTGGAGACCGGCAAGCACCACACCCGATTTAGAAAAAGCTTTGCCTGTTGAATTATTGGCGGCGGCACGCGAGGCGATTTGTGGAGTCTTCGGCGTGTTGCCGTGCCTGTTTGTCGAGGACGGGCAAGGCCCGGCAATTCGAGAATGTCAGAGACACCTTGCGCAATGGACCCTGCAACCGCTCGCAATGGTTATTGCGGAAGAGGTAAGCAATAAATTGGGAACCGGCGTGATGATTGACGTGATGCAGCCAACGCAAAGCTATGACGTTCCGGTCGCGCGAGAGCGCTATCAACAATTGTTGAGGCTTTGGTAAACGCCAAGCAGGGTGGAATTTCTTCGGCCGATTTAGAGGCGGCAAAGAGCTTGGTGAGTTGGGGCGAGAACGACCGCATTGCCTAGTGCCTTCCGGGCATTTTTCTGAGGCGATTACGCGGCTCGTGGTGCGGATTCCAGCCTTGGGTGCGGCACCCATAGCCTCAAGTCGCGTACGGGCTTCTAATCGCCTCGCCCCGTGCCGTGTTTGACATGTGTATGACATCCGTCATACAGTGCCGCCATGTCTACATGGAGCGTTAGAGGGGTATCCCCCTCAGTAATTCAGCAGTTGCGCGCTTACTGCATTGAATTTCGCCGTCCGATGGGCGAGGTGGTAGAGGAAGCTTTGACGAACTTCCTTGAAACGGCAGCCCAAGGACATCCCATTGATTTATTATCGCGTGTGCGTGCCTTGGAAAATCGCGTCATTGATGGTGCTGACGCCCCCGATGGAAGGCGTCAGACACTACAAGCGAAGGTTACCCGTGTTGAAAAGCGGTTAACCGACATTGAGGAACGTTTTATCAAGCGTGTGCGGCGACGCCGACGGGCGACTGTTGAATAACCACCGATTTTTGTCTTTCAGTGGGCCGCTAAGTAATTGAGTCGATTGATCGTGAACAAAAATCGAATTTTAGAAGACACTCTTGATCTTTCTTACTTTTGTACGGGTTCCTAATCCTGGGGTCGGAGGTTCAAGTCCTCTCGGGCGCGCCAATTAAATCAAAGGGTTAGAGCGCAGGATCGCGAGCGTCTTCCTCCGTCGTTTTGGCGGGTGCGCCTTGCGATCGTGCTCATCAGCGCCTTCTGCCGGCGGGGGTGGGGGCGCTTCGTTGACCCGTTCGTGAAAGTGCCAGGCGGAGGCGACTTGGCGCGCCGCCGTAGGTGAGCGAGGGGGTCGGGCATTGCATGCATCGCCGCTCGCCACGTACGCTCTGCCGTCGTGCTCGGGAGCGGGGGATGGCAAAAACGATACCGGTTGCGGGTCCGACGCGGCGCGGCCCGCGGAGGCAAGCGGCGGTGACCGATGGCCGCGAGGTGCCGGTGGTGCGCATTTTCCTCTCGTCGCCGGGAGACGTGGTGGTAGAGCGGGCGATCGCGCGTGACCTCATCGAACGCGACCTCGCCAAGCATCCCGCCTACCGCAGCCTGAAGCTGGAGGTGATCGCCTGGGACGATCCCGACGCCCGCATCCCGATGCTGGCCAACGAGACGTCGCAGCAGTCGGTCAACAACGGACGGCCGCGGCCGTCCACCTGCGACATCGTCATCGTCATCCTCTGGGCGCGGATGGGCACGCCGCTTCCCGACACGATCCTAAAGCCGGACGGGGATAGATTTCTGTCGGGGACGGAGTGGGAGTATCTCGACGCGATCCACTCGCCCCGCGAGCCGAAGCCGGATGTGCTGGTCTACCGGCGGACGGAGAAGCCCAGGGTCGATCCCGATGACGACGAGGAGGTCGCTCAGTACCGGTGTGTGAAGGCGTTCTTTGCCCGGTTCCGCAATGCCGACGGCTCGCTCGCCGGGGGCGTGAACGAGTACGAGATGCCGGAGGGGTTCAAAGGGCTGCTTCGTCACCACCTCGACGAACTCTTGCACCGGCGCGTGCCGGCGGGTGACGGCGACGAACAGCGGGCGGTCGCGGCGACGATCCCTGCCGCGTATGTCGCCTGGCTGCGCGACCAATGCGCCGATGTCAATCTGCTCGGCCAGGAGCGGCAGCAGGGACAGGCGCTGACGCTGAACCACGTCTACGTTCCGGCGTTGACGGCCCGTCCTGCAGGGCTTCCCGGGCCGACCGGTCGCAGGACGGTTGCGCAGTGGCAGCGAGACGAGCACCTCCGATCGCGGCCGATCCCCCTCTTGCAGCGTCTCGATGGCGAGTCGCTCTACGTGCCGGCGCCCGCCGGGGCTGGAAAATCGAGCTTCTGCCGCTGGGCGGTGCTGCAGAGCATCGGCGCCGAGGTCGTCGCCTCCGTTCCCGCGCCCGACGAGTTCGCCGAGCCGGTGCCGACGAACTTGCAGGGTCGGCTGCCGCTCCTGGTCCCGCTGCGCGACTTCCATGAAGACATTGACTGCGGCCGCGGCCGACGCGCGGGCGGCCGATTGCAGTTGGAGGGTGCGCTCGTCGCTTGGGCCGGCCGGCTGATGGGAGGCCGACTGACCGGGGATAACATTCTCGCTCACCTGCGGGCCGGCACCGCCTTCCTGCTGTTGGATGGCCTCGACGAGGTGCCAGTCTCGGATACCCGCGACGGTGCCACGGTCTATCCCCGCGACCTGCTGCTGAGCGGCCTCGCCGACGCGCTGCCCGTCTGGCTCGAGGCCGGCAACCGGGTGCTCTTGACCAGCCGCCCCTATGGCCTCGACGAAAACGATCTACGCAGGCTCGGCCTGCCGCACGCGCCGCTGGAACCGCTGCCGAAACCGCTGCAGGACCTGTTCGTCGCCCGCTGGTTCCATGCCCTTGGCAGGCCCGAGCAGACCCAGGGCCTGGTTGCCACCATCCGCGACCGCGAATACCTGGCGCCGCTGGTCGAGAACCCGATGATGTTGACCGCGCTGTGCGTTCTCCACGACAGCGGCGGCCGGCTGCCGGAGGACCGCTACGAGCTCTACCGGCGGATCGTCGGCAACGTCTTGTTCCATCGCTTTCGAGATGAGATGCGGCAGCGGGAGCCGGCGCGGGCGAGACTGGAGGCGATCGCATATGGCATGCACGTGGGCGATGGGGAGGCGCCGCGGGGAAGCCCCGCCGCCGAACTCAGTTATCTCGAGATCGACCACGTCCTGCGGGCGTTCGCCGCCGACGATCCCTACGGCGAACGCGCCCGTGTCGGAACGGTGGCGCGGCGGGATGAACTGCTGTCTCGCTCCGGCCTGCTGCTGCCGCAACCGAACGAGCGTGCCGCCTTTTATCATTTCAGCCTCCAGGAGTTCCTCGCCGCCGAGCGGATCCTGCGCACCGAAGATGACCTGCTGCCCGTCTTCCGCGCCCGCAGCGTCGTCGCCGCTTGGCGGCCGACGCTGATGTTCCTGTTCGCCGGCAAGATCGCTGGGAAAATGCCGCCATGGGGATTCCGTCTGTTAGGCCAGCTGACCGCCGAGCAGAACCGCGTGACGGTGAAGGCAAACCCGGCGCCGGCGGTGTTCATCGCCGAGGCGCTCGACCTGTCCCTCGCCAAGAATTATGCGGTGCCGGAACTGCTAGCCGGTGCCTTCCGCCGGCTCGTCCTCAATGCGATCGAGGACGAGGTCGAGCTGCAGGCGCGGCAGGCTTTGGGGCTCACCCTCGGCCGGATCGGCGATCCGCGGATTTTCGATCTGCGCGATCCGCGTGCCTATGTCGAGGTGCCGGCGGGGACCTATCCCTACGGCGACGAGGGGCGAACGATCGAGATCGCGCAGGCGTTCCGGATCGGCCGCTATCCGGTGACCCACCGACAGTTCGCGGCGTTCCTTGCCGCCGAGGGCTACACCGATCGGCGGTGGTGGTCCGAGGGTGGCCGGGCTTGGCTTGAGGAGGAGAAAGTCACCGAGCCTCGATTCTGGCACGACCGGCGATGGAACGCACCCAACCAGCCGGTGGTGGGGGTGAGCTTCTGGGAGGCGGAGGCGTTCTGCGCCTGGGCCGGCGGTCGGCTGCCGACGGAAGAGGAATGGGAGGCCGCCGCCCGCGGCTCTGAAGGCTTCGCCTATCCCTGGGGCTGCGACTGGGAGGATGGCATCTGCAACACGGAAAAGGCCGGCCTTGGCGTTACCTCGCCGGTCGGACTGTTTCCCCGCTCGCGGCAGGCCCAGCTTGGCATCGAGGATCTCGCCGGGAATGTTTTGGAATGGTGCGGAAGTCTGCACGATCCGACCATGAAAGATTATGTCGATCTCCGTGAGCTGCGCGGCGGATGCTGGAGCGGTAGCAGGGACGACGCGCGCTCGGGCTTCCGCTTTGGAACCTTCCCCATCTTCCAGAGCCGCTTCGTCGGTTTCCGTGTGGTGTGTTCGTCGCCCATCTTTGGCCGCTGAGCCCTCCCCGCGTGGGCGGGGGTGTTAGCGCCCCTCATTCGCAAACGGCCGCTCGTCGGGATACCGGACATCGGCAACCACGCATATCTCTCAACGCTGAGGCCCGCGTACAGCACTCTTGCCTACCTGCGGCCAAAGCAGTCTCCTCACCGCTTCTTCCAGCCAGACTAGGTTCCAGACCGGGAGACAGCGGCGAGCCACCTGGTGTTTCCCACCCTCACCTCGCGGCCGTCGAGGCCGAGCGGCGCCCCGTCCGTTCGTGAGCGGTGGGCCCGGTGGAGACATTCTGACGGGGGGCGGCCCTCGCCGTTTCCGCTTCGGTCAATGTAATGGGCGCGACAATGGCGATGTGGGCGAGTCTTGCCCGGGGCCTGATCATCCTTGGCGTGGCGTGGGCTGCCGCGGCCGCGCCGGCGGGTGCCCAGGATCTGGAGCCGCGGGCGTTCGCCAATACGCCCGTGGGACTGAATTTCCTCATTGGGGGCTATGCCTACGCGGACGGAACGGTGGGGACTGATGCCGCCGTCCCCCTGGAGGACACAGAGGTCCAGGTGGATACGGCCGCGCTTGCCTATGTACGGACGCTCGACCTGTGGGGGCGGTCGGGTAAGGTCGACGTCATTCTGCCCTACGGCTGGGCGTTCGGGAGCACCAAGTTTGCCGGCCAGGAAAAGCGGCGCGATGTCAGCGGCCTCGCCGACCCGCGCTTCCGCGTCTCAACGCTGCTTCTTGGCGGACCGGCGCTGTCTCTAGAAGAGTTTCGCGATTTCAAGCCGGACTGGATCGTCGGCGTCAGCTTCGAGGTGACTGTTCCGCTGGGTGAGTACGACTCGGACAAGCTCCTCAACATCGGCACCAACCGGTGGTCGTTCAAGCCGGAGCTTGGTATTTCAAAGACGATAGAGCCGTTCACTCTCGAACTGACGACAGGTGTCCGCTTCTATACCGAGAACGATGATTTCTTTGGTGGAAAGACCCTGGCCCTCAGCCCGCTCTATTCCGTGCAGATGCACGCCATTTATTCATTCACCCCCGGGCTCTGGCTGGGCCTCGATGGAGTCTATTACACCGGCGCGCAGCCGACCATCAGCGGGCGCAGGGGAGAGAGCGAGGAGAACGCCCGCATTGGACTGACCTGCACCCTGCCGGTGAACGCGCATAATGCGGTGAAGGTCTATGGCAGCACCGGCCTTTACTCGAAGACGGGGACCGACTTCGACATGATCGGCATCAACTGGCAATTCCGCTGGGGCGCCGGCCTGTAGCATGGTAACTGGCGCCGCACCACGGGGGCCCGGTCACGACCGGGGCGAGCCTGTGGGGGCGGCTCCCTCTCAGTCGAGAGAGGTCTTCGGCGGCGTCGAGCACAATTTGCTGGCGATCACTGCGGCGGCGCCGATGCCCTGATCCTCGCTGAACGCCCGGACGCACTCGGCGAGGAAACGGGCGCGGACGTCTGGCCCCGAGGTGTCGTCGTCGTCCGGGTGCCACGCGAGCCGCTCTACTCCCCCATGCCGGCGCATCCGGAAGTCGGCGCCTTCGCTTTCCACCTGGATCGGCACGGCGGCGAGAACGTCCACGGTCTCGCCGTTTTCCACCGGACAGAAGACGTAGTTATCCCAGCTATTCGGACCCTTGCGCCGGAAGTGGCCGACGACGCGGGCGCGAAAGTTCACCGCCGTTCGGGCGTTGACATCGAGAACGTCGCGGGCGTCGATCTCTTCCGTGCTCATCGCGGGCTGAATCTAGCATAGGCCGGTGCTCGGTACGACCCGCATCTCCCGGCGGGCAGGTGGCGCCGAAGCCGGTGCTCCCTCAGTCGTATGCCTCGGCACCCGGTGAATCAGGAGGCTGGCGAAGCGCCACCTTCGCGGCGAATTTCCTGATCGCTTCCGAAGCCAGGCGACGAAGCAGGAGCACGCCAGCGGCGGCCCTCGCCGGCCACGCTGGCGTACGATTCATCCGACACTGGGGGAGGGGCCGGCCCCGGGGGTTGGGACCTCAGTTGGTCTTGCGCAAGGTCACCAGATGGAACAGGCCGACGGGGGGGATGGGGCCCTTGGCTTCCAGCTGGAGCGGGCTCTCCTCCAGCAGATCGTCGAGGATGAAGTTGGGACGCCAGCCGAGCCACCGGGAGAGCGGCTGCAGTTTCGGTGAAATGAAGCTGCCGGAGCCGTTGACGAAATGGTTGCAGATGAAAATGGTGCCGCCGGGTGCGCAGACCCGCTCCATCTCCGCCAGGCAGCGGTGCGGATCGGGCACCACCGACATGACGTAGCTGGCCACCACCACGTCGAAGCTGTTGTCGGGAAAATCGAGGGTTTCCGCGTCCATCTGCGAGATCTGGCGAACGTTCTTCAGCTGATGCTTGGCCACCCGCGCCGTTGCCCGCGACAGCATCTCCTGCGACACGTCGATCCCGGTGATCTCCTTGCGGCGATCGTAAAGGAGCAGCGCCAAGCCGGTGCCGACGCCGACCTCGAGCACGCGCTGGCCCTCCAGTCGGTTGACACGCTCGGCGACGGCGACGCGGCCGCGATGAAAGATCGGCCCGAATAGCAGATCATAGGTGGGCGCGTATCGGCGATAGGCCCGCCGCACGGCGTCCAGATCGAGTGTCCCGAATGTCGCGCGAGTTCCGTTTACCCCATTAGCCTTCATCGTTTCGACGAGCCCCTCCTTTGTACCGGTGCGTTCGGACGTCAACGCACGACGGCCGAGATGGGTTGCGCGTACACTGAATCCGCCCTGGGCGAAAGCATCGCAATGCAATTTTCGCCTTTCCGGTTGGCGAATAAGCGATCAAGGGTGGCCCCGGCGCATCGCCTTGCCACATTGATGCCGCTTTTTGCCTCTCGGCAGGCTAACGCTGCCCGAGGCATACGCGCCAGGAATAGAACGCAGCGGGCGGCATCCCAGCATGAGAATCCCATCATGGCAAGAGAGGGATTGGGTGGCGCAGAAGGGGCCGCGACTGTTGCGCCGCCCGGCTTGTGCCTCGACCTGCCCTTCGGCATCCTCGCAAACATCTCCCGCCAGGCACCGGCCGTGGCGAGAGACTGAGTAAAAATACGCTACTTCTACCGCTTGCCATCCGGCGTCGCGCCGCGGCTGCCGTGGCCTTATCCTTCAAGATGCGGCGGCGGGAAAATGGGCGATGGCGGACTTTCTCGATGATCGGCGGGAACTGCGGCTGACCGACGGGGCGCTGCTGCTGGGAGGCTGTGCCGAGGCGCTCGCCGCCCCGTTGCTGGCGGCGATCGAGCGGATCACCGTGGTCTCGCCGTTCCGTCGGATGCTGACGCCGGGCGGCCGGCAAATGGCGGTTGCGATGACCAATTGCGGCGCCGCCGGCTGGATCACCGATCGCCGCGGTTACCGCTACCAACGATGCGATCCGCAGACCGGCGCGCCGTGGCCGCCGATGCCGGAGATCTTCGCCGATCTGGGCCGCCGAGCCGCCGCCGCGGCCGGCTTCCCTGGCTTCGTCGCCGATGCCTGCCTGATCAACCGCTATGAGCCAGGCGTCGGCCTCTCGCTGCATCAGGACCGCAATGAGCGCGATCTGGCCGTTCCCGTGGTTTCGGTCTCCCTCGGCCTGCCTGCGACGTTTCTCTGGGGCGGTCAGCGGCGGGCCGACCGGCCGCAGCGGGTGCTCCTTCACCACGGCGACGTGGTGGTCTGGGGCGGTCCGGCGCGCCTGGCCTTCCACGGGGTGCAGCCGCTCGCCGAGGGAGAGCATCCGCTGACCGGTCGCTTACGGTTCAACCTCACCCTCCGCGGCGCCTTGTGAGCGGGTGGGGGGCCCGCGGTGAGCCGCCGGATTCCATGCCGGATGCCGGATTTCCCACTTGACCCGCCCCGCAACCGGGACGAATAATGTTGTATAATTACAAAACACAGCCCCATGAAAGAACTGCTGCGGATTCTGGGGAGAGAGGACGTGCGGTTACGGCGTTCGGAAACGCGCGTGGCGGAAGCGGTAATGCAAAATCCCGCCGCCACCATCCACAAAACGGTCGCCGAACTTGCCGCTGACGCCAGGGTCAGCGAACCCACGGTCATCCGCTTCTGCCGCGCCGTCGGCTTCCGCGGCTATCGGGAGTTCCGCATTCGCTTTGCCCAGTCGATCGCCGCCGGCAGGGGCGTCACCGCGGCCGCTATGGCGCCCGTCGATGCGGGGACGGACTTGGTCGGCTCGATCTTTGCCAATCACCTGCGGACGTTGCTCAGGGTGCGCGAAGGCCTCGACGGCGAGACCGTCGGCCGCGCCGTCGACCTGCTGGCCGCCGCCAGGCGGATCGAGTTCTTCGGCGTCGGTGCGTCCGGCGTGGTGGCGATCGATGCTCAGCACAAGTTCTTCCGCCTCGGACTGCCCACCGTGGCCTACACCGATCCCCATATGCAGCTCATGTCGGCGACGACGCTGCGAGCGGGTGACGTGGTGGTGGCCATCTCCCATACCGGGCGGACCAAGGACATCCTCGAAAGCGTCATCGCCGCCAAGGACGCGGGCGCCGACGTCATCGCCATCACCACCCCCGACTCGCCGCTGGCCGTCGCCGGATCGGTGACGCTGCCGGTGGCCGCCGCCGAGGATACCGATCTCTACACGCCGATGATGTCGCGGCTGGCGCACCTGGCGGTGATCGACGTGCTGGTGTGCGGCATGGCTCGCCAGGGCGGCGAAGATCTCAGCGAAAATTTACAGCGTCTGAAGCGGCATTTGCAGATCAAGCGCTTGCCGAGGAGCCCGGGCAGCCGCGGTCCCACCGATTAGAGACTCGCCCGCTATCGGAGCCCAAAAAAAGGGCGGATAGCAGAGAAACAGGGAGGAAAACGAAGACCATGTTCGGCCTGAGTGATGAAATCGCCTTGCCGCTGTACGCGCTGATTGCCGTCGTCGGCCTGATCATCCTGATCACCCGCTTCAAGGTTCACCCCTTCATCGCCCTCTCGCTCGCCGCCATCTTTCTAGGCCTGCTCGCCGGCCTGCCGGCGGAAAAGGTGGTGAAGTCATTCCAGACCGGTTTCGGCGGCGTCGTCGGCTTCGTCGGCATCGTCCTCGGCCTCGGCACCATGCTGGGCAAGATGATGGCGGAATCCGGCGGCGCCGATCAGATCGCCCGCGCGCTGCTGGAGCGTTTCGGCAAGGAGCGGGTGCACTGGGCGATGATGTTCGTCGCCTTCATCGTCGGTATCCCCCTGTTCTTCGAGATCGGCTTCGTGCTGTTGATGCCGCTGGTCTTTATCATGGCGAAGCGGGTCGATATGCCGCTGGTCAAGATCGCCATCCCGCTGCTGGCCGGCCTGTCGGTGGTGCACGGGCTGGTGCCGCCCCATCCCGGCCCGCTGCTGGCGATCAGTATCTTCGGCGCCGACATCGGCAAGACCATCCTCTACGGCCTGATCGTCGGCTTCCCGACGGCGATCATCGCCGGCCCTATCTTCGGCAGCTTCATCGGCCGCTACGTCATTACCCATCCGACACCGGAATTGGCCGCTCAGCTCGCCCATGAGCCGGAGGCGAAGACGCTGCCGAGCGTCGGTATCACCCTGCTAACCGTGCTGCTGCCGGTCTTCCTCATGTTGTTCAAGTCGTTCGCCGACATCTGGCTGATGGAAGGAACGACCGCCCGTCGCTGGCTCGATTTCATCGGCGATCCGATCATCGCCCTGCTCGCCGCCCTCATCCTCTCCTTCTTCACCTTCGGTTACGCCCGCGGCTTCAACACCCAACGGGTCCTGAAATTCGTCGACGAGAGCCTGGCGCCCATCGCCTCAATCATTCTGATCATCGGTGGCGGCGGCGGCTTCAAGCAGATGCTGGTCGATACCGGCGTCGGTAAGGCCATCGGTCAGCTCGCTCTTGAGACGCAGATTTCACCCATCTTGCTGGCCTGGCTCGCCGCCGGCCTGATCCGCGTCGCCACCGGCTCGGCGACCGTCGCCACCATCACCGGGGCGGGCCTGGTGGCGCCGCTCACCACCTTGATCCCCGACGCCAATCGCGAGCTCATGGTGCTGGCCACCGGCGCCGGATCGCTGATGCTCAGCCACGTCAACGATGCCGGCTTCTGGCTGGTCAAGCAGTACCTGAACATGACGGTCGCCGAGACCTTCAAGACGTGGACGGCAATGGAGACCATCCTCTCGGTGGTCGCCCTTATCTTCATTCTCATCCTCAGCCTGTTCGTGTGAGGGAGGGGGTGCGATGACCACCAACATCGCCCACGTCATCGGTGTCGACATCGGGACGACCAGCACTAAGGCGGTCGTCTTCGACGTGGACGGCAAGGTGAAGGGGCACAAGACCGTCGACTATCCCCTGTACACGCCGGGGCCGGGGGTGGCCGAACAGGACCCGCGAGAGATCTTCGCCGCCACCCTCGGCGCCATCCGGGGTGCCGTCGCCGCCGCCGGCGTCACCGCCGCCGATGTGCGCGCCGTCGGCTTCAGCGCCGCCATGCACAGCGTCATCGCCGTCGATGCCGAAGGTCGGCCGCTGACGGCGAGCATCACCTGGGCCGACAGTCGCAGTTCCGCCTACGCGCGCCGCATCAACGAGGAGATGGACGGACTGCAGGTTTACCTGCGCACTGGGACGCCCATCCACCCCATGTCGCCGCTCGCCAAGCTGATGTGGCTGCACAACGACAGGCCGGAGGTGTTTCGCAGCGCCGCCCGCTTCGTCGGCATCAAGGAGTACGTGTTCTTTCGGCTGTTCGGGCAATGGCTGGTCGACTTCTCCATCGCGTCGGCCACCGGCCTGTTCAATCTGCGCAACCTGGATTGGGACGCGGGCGCACTGGCGATCGCCGGCATCACCGCCGACCGCCTGTCGCTGCCGGTGCCACCGACCCATCACCTGGAGGGGCTCGATCCGGCGCTGGCCGTCGAGATGGGGCTGTCGCCCGATGTGCCGTTCGTCCTCGGCGGCAACGACGGTGTCCTCTCCAACCTCGGCGTCAATGCCATCCAGCCGGGCGAGGTGGCGATCACCATCGGCACCAGCGGTGCCATGCGGGCGGTGGTCGACCGGCCGCTCACCGATCCGAGCGGCCGTACCTTCTGCTATCTGTTGACCCCGAACCACTGGGTTATCGGCGGCCCGGTCAACAACGGCGGCATCGCCTTCCGCTGGGTGCGAGACGAGTTGGCCGCCGCCGAAACGGAAACCGCCAAGCGCCTCGGCATCGATCCCTACGACGTCCTCACCCGCATCGCCGAGCGGGTGCCACCCGGCAGTGAAGGGCTGATCTTCCATCCCTATCTGACCGGCGAGCGGGCGCCGTGGTGGAACGCTTCCATGCGCGCCTCCTTCTTCGGCCTCGCCGCCTGCCACCACAAGGAACACATGGTGCGAGCGGTGCTGGAGGGGGTCATCTACAGCCTGTTCAGCATCCTGCCGGCGGTCGAGGGATTGATCGGCCAGACCCGGACAATGAAGGCAACCGGCGGCTTCGCCCGCTCCGGCCTGTGGCGGCAGATGATGGCGGACGTGTTCGACCGGGAGGTGGTCGTCCCCGAGAGCTTCGAGAGCTCGTGTCTTGGGGCCGCGATCATCGCCCTCTACGCCCTTGGCATCGTCGATTCCATCAGCGTGGTGGAGAAGATGGTGGGAGCGACCCATCGCCATCTGCCCATTCCCGAGAATGTGGCGGTGTACGCCGAATTGATGCCCATCTACCTGAGTGTCGCCGGCAAGCTCACCGACGAGTACGCGCGGATTGCCCGCTTCCAGCGTGGCGTCCGGACGATCCGCGCCGCCTCGGAACCGGCAACGCAAAGCCCGTAATCGGAGGACAGCGATGGCCATCCATCCCACCCTTGCGGCCGTCACCGGGCGTATCCGTGCGCGCAGCAAGGAAAGCCGCAGCACTTACCTGAGCCGGCTGGAGCAGGCGCGCAGCCGGGGCACGGTGCGCGCCCATCTCTCCTGCACCAATCTCGCCCATGCGTTCGCCGCCTTCGGCCCCAGCGAGAAGTGCATTCTCAGTGAAGGAAAACTACCAAATATCGGGATCGTTTCCGCCTACAACGACATGCTCTCGGCCCACCAGCCGTTGGAGCGTTTTCCGGCGATCATCAAGCAGGCGGCGCACGAGGCGGGGGCCGTCGCCCAGTTCGCCGGCGGCGTACCGGCCATGTGCGACGGCGTCACCCAGGGCGAGCCGGGGATGGAGCTGTCGCTGTTCAGCCGCGATGTCATCGCCATGGCGACGGCGGTCTCGCTATCCCACAACACCTTCGATGCCGCTCTCTGTCTCGGCATCTGCGACAAGATCGTGCCGGGGCTGGTGATCGGCGCGCTGACCTTCGGTCACCTGCCGACCATTCTGGTGCCGGGCGGCCCGATGCCGTCGGGATTGCCGAACCAGAACAAGGCGAAGATCCGACAGCTCTTTGCGCAAGGAAAGGTTGGCCGCGAAGCCTTGCTGGAGGCGGAATCCCAGGCCTACCACGCGCCCGGAACCTGTACCTTCTACGGCACCGCCAACAGCAATCAGATGCTGATGGAGGTGATGGGTCTGCATCTCCCCGGTGCCGCGTTCGTCAATCCCAACACGCCGCTGCGTGATGCGCTCACCGCTGCCGCCGCAAAGCGGGTGCTGGAGATCACCAACCTCGGCGATCACTACACGCCGGTCGGCCGGGTGATCGACGAGCGGGCGATCGTCAACGGCATCGTTGGCCTGCTGGCGACGGGAGGATCGACCAATCACACCATCCACCTGGTGGCGATGGCGCGCGCTGCCGGCATCCACATCACCTGGGACGACTTCAGCGACCTGTCGCCGGAGGTGCCGCTGTTGACGAAGATCTATCCCAACGGCGCCGCCGACGTGAACGACTTCCAGGCGGCAGGAGGGATGGGCTTCCTCATCGGCCAGCTCCTCGATGCCGGCCTGCTGCACGACGATGTCTTCACCAACGCCGGGCCGGGCCTCGGTGCCTACCGGCGCGAGCCGTATCTGGACGACGGCCGTCTGTCCTGGCGGGACCCGCCGGCCGACAGCCGCGACGAGAGCGTGCTGCGGCCGATCTCGCGGCCGTTCTCACCGGAAGGCGGGCTGAAGGTGCTCGACGGCAACCTGGGGCGGGCGGTGATCAAGATCTCCGCCGTCAAGCCGGAGCACCAACTGGTGGAACAGCCGGCGATCGTCTTCAACAGCCAGGAGGAAGTGATGGCGGCGTTCCAGCGCGGTGAGCTGCGCCGCGACTTCGTCGCCGTCGTCCGCTGGCAGGGACCGGGCGCCAATGGTATGCCGGAACTTCACAAGCTGACGCCGCCGCTGGCAGTACTCCAGGACGAGGGCTTCAAGGTGGCTCTGGTCACCGACGGCCGGATGTCGGGGGCATCGGGCAAGGTGCCGGCGGCGATCCATGTGACGCCGGAGGCGACGGCGGGCGGGCGGCTGGCGAAGATCCGCACCGGTGACGTCATTCGTCTCGACGCCCGAGCGGGCGTGCTGGAAGCGCACGTCTCGGCGGAGGAGTTCGCCACACGGCGGGCGGACCGTGCCGACCTCACCCCCTCCAGCTTCGGTCTCGGCCGCGAACTGTTCGCCACCTTCCGCGCCAACGTCGCCTCTGCCGAGCACGGGGCGACCACCTGGCTGCCGCCCGAAGTGCATCATCCGGAGGTGCATCCGGGACCGGCCATCACCGATGTGGAGGACGACCGGGTCCACGAGCGGTTTGTCTATACGGGGGAGGAGGCGAGCCGATGAGGGTTCTCGATCTCATGCGCCTTGGCCCGGTCATCCCGGTCATCGTCATTGAGCGGGAGGAGCAGGCGGTGCCGCTCGCCCGGGCGCTGGTCGCCGGCGGCGTACGGGTGTTGGAGGTGACGCTGCGCACGCCGGTGGCGCTGGAGGCGATCGCCCGCATCGGCAGCGAGGTGGAGGACGCTATCGTCGGCGTCGGCACCATCACCCGCAGCGAGGATATCGCCGATGCGCTCGCTGCCGGGGCGCGCTTCGGCGTCAGCCCGGGGCTGACCCCCGAGCTGGCGGAGGCGGCGCGGTCGAGCGCGCTGCCGCTGCTCCCGGGCGTGATGACGCCGTCCGATGTCATCGCCGCCGGTGCCGCCGGCTTCCGGGAACTGAAGCTGTTCCCGGCCCGTCAGGCGGGCGGGGTGGCGATGCTGAAGGCGATGGCCGGCCCGTTTCCGGATGTCGTCTTTTGCCCGACCGGCGGCATCACCCCGGAGACGGCGCCGGAATTCCTCGCTTTGCCCAACGTCGCCTGCGTCGGCGGCTCCTGGCTGACGCCGCGGGATGCGATCGAGAAGGGCGACTGGGCGACGCTGACCCGGTTGGCGCAACAGGCGGTGCGGCTCGGGCAGGCCGCCTGAGCCGAACCCGCGCGGCGGCTCAGCGGGGGCTCAGCGGGGTGGTTGGGGCCGAGAGGCGATCGACGAGAGGCTGCGCCGCGGGGTCGATGGCCGCCAGTTTCTTTGCCCAGGCGAGTGCCGCGTCGGCGCGACCGGCGTCGCGGCTGATCGTCACCAAAGCATACAAGGTGTCCCGATCGGTGGGGTGGCGGCTGTGGCTCGCTTCCAGTGCGGTCAGGGCATCACCCGAACGCCCGCTGGTGTTGAGGGCAATGGCGTAGACGTAGACGAAGCGGGCATTGGCCGGGTCGACGCTGGCGGCGCGGCCGAGCTCGCTCAGCGCGTCCGCCGGCCGCCGCTGACGGACGAGGTTGAGACCCAGCGCATGATGCAGCTCGGCATCGTCCGCCATCCGTGCCAGCCCTTCGCGCAGGACGCGCTCGCCGTCACCGTCGCGACCTTGGCTCGCGTAAGCCTGGGATAGGCCGACGTAGGCGGGGGCAAAGCCGGGATCGAGCTTGCGGGCGGCGGCGAACTGAATTTCCGCCTCGGCAAATCGTCGTTGTTGGGCATAGAGGTTGCCGAGGTTGACCCGGTGCTCGGGCCGGTCGGCGTTGACCTGTTGCGCCGCGATGTAATCGTCGATGGCGCGGGTCAGCCGGGTTCTGTCGGTCGCGGCGAGGCGATCGGCCGGCATTGGTGCGAGGAGGGCGGCGGCTTCGCTGCGCACCGCCCGCACCGGATCGGCCAGCAGCGGGTTGGCCAGCGACCAGACGACTTCCACCGGGTAGGCACGCAACGTGCGCAGGGCGGCGAGGCGGACCAGCGGATCGGCATCTGCCAGTCCCTTTTTGGCTGCCGTCGCCGTGTCTCGGCTGGGGAGGTCACCCAGGCTTTCCAACGCCGTTGCTCGCACCATCGACGGCGTATTGCCGCTCTCGGCCAGCCGCAACAGCAAGGTCGCCGCCTCCGGCTTGCCCGCGCGGGCGGCGGCAAAGGCTTCCGTCCACGTCTCCCGCCGTGGCCGGTCCGGCCCGTACCAGCGATCGATGGCGGCCGACGCCCAGGCGGCATCCTTTTCCGTGTGGCAGTCGTTGCAGGCGTTGGTCGTCCCGAACCGGGCGGACTCGTCCGGGCGGGGGATGCGAAAGCCGTGATCGTGGCGGGGATCGACGCCCATGTAGGTCCGCTTCGGCATGTGACAGCTGACGCAGCGGGCGGCCTCGGTCGTTTCGGCGTGATGATGATGAGCGGCGACCGCATACTTGCCCAGGTCGTGGCATTGGCCGCAGACGGCATCGCCTTCGGCGACCAGCTTCAGCGAATGGGGATTGTGGCAGTCGCTGCAGGAGACGCCGGCCATGAACATCTTGCTCTGGCGGAAGGGAGTGTAGTTGTAGACCTCGTCCAGCATCTTGCCGTCCGCTTCGAACAGACCGGGCGAGATCAGCGTCGGGACGTGAGTTTGCAGCAGTTGCTCGCCCGGGCGCCACGGCTCGGCGATCTTGGTGCCGCGGGAATGACAGACCCCGCACGTTTCCAGCTCCTTGGCGCTGGTTCGTGGTGCGCTGCGCTGGGAGTTGCCGGTCGCCGGATCAAGGATCCAGGAGATGTCCTTGCGTTCGTCGAAGTGGACGGCAAGGCCGTTGGCGCCTTGCCGGTCACCTTGCGCCCACTGCACGTGGGCGGCGCCAGGACCGTGGCACGCCTCGCAGCCCACATCGATTTCCGCCCAGGTGGTCGCGTACGAGTCGTGAATAGCGTCGTAGTTCTTGCGCAGTTCGGTGGAATGGCACTCGGCGCACTGGAAGTTCCAGGTCTGATCGAGGCCGGTCCAGTGGAGCGGATCGCCGGGGTTCGGCGTGGCAGAGGAATAGAGGTGATACCAGCGCTGTCCCCCCTTGTCCTTGGGTCGGCTGTCCCAGGCGATGCCGAGCGCCTGCAGCCGGCCGTCGGGGAAGGCGATGAGATACTGCTGCAGCGGGGTCACCCCGAAGGTGTAGCGGATCTGGAAGTCGGCGAGCTTGCCGTCGGCACCCTCGGTGTTGACGAAGAACCTGCCGTCACGCTTGAAAAAGCGCGAGGTGACGCCGGCATGGCTGAAGGTGGCATTGTTGAAATCGCCGAGCACGGTGGTGTCGGTCGCCTCCGCCATGGCGAGATCATGGTGTGACCCGTGCCAGGCCTTGGTCTCGACGCCATGACAGCCGGAGCAGGTCTGGCTGCCGACGAAGCCGGCGGCCCTCGGCTCCTGCATCGGCCCCGGTTCGGCCGCCAAACCCGCCGCGATCGCGCCTGCCGCCGTCGCCACCAGGGCGAGGGCACCGGCGAGCAGCCGGCCAGCGCTGCCCATTCCCATCGACCGACCCGACCTCACTTGTCGACGATGATGTCCCGGCGGGCGGTGGAGAGACTGACGGCGAACCCGGAGATGACGTCGATCAGTGTCAGCGCGGTGAGGATCAGGAACACATCGGTGCCGCAGGCCGCCACCAGCAGAAACTCCAGCAAGGCGACGACGAACAGGACCATCGAGAAGGCGTGGTCCAGTGCAGGTGTCCGCCATCGGCTGGCTTTGATGATCTCGAAGGCCAGCAGGGCGATACCGACGAGGATCAAGAGATCGCCCACGGTCAGGAACCATGCCGCGCCGGAGGGCAGAGTCGCCGCCATCACCTGCGACGCCAGCGTCGCCTCCCCGATCATGATGACGACGTGATAGGCGATGATGACGATCAACAGAGACGGGATAGCCTTGAACACGTCTTGCTCCTTCCTTGCTGCGGCAGAGCCTCCGTCAAGGGTGAGGCCGTTGCGGCAAAGCATCCGCAGGTGGCTTCATCGCCCGCACGAAATCTCCGGCCCCGGTGCCCCACTTCGAGAACACGCCGATCGCCTTGGCAAATGGAATATCAACAGGATGGACGCGGTCTCGCGGCAGGATGTAGATGCTGCCCGCCATCGGCGTCGGCGCCGACGGGACGAGGACGGTGTAAGAGCCGTCGTCCAACTCTTCGACGATCAACGCCGGCACCAGCGCATCTTCGATCTCGACCAGGGCCGGCTCAAGGGTATGCCCCTCGCTGCGGCCGGCCAGCCGTTTGGCGAGGCCCCTGACGAAGGTGTAGCCGGGAAGCTTTTCCAGCACCGCTTCCTCGAATGCGGTTTTGGCGCGCAGGCCGGGGCCGGTGCGGACCACCAGACCGACGACAAAACAGACCACCACAAGCAGGAGGATAGCGGCAACCTGACGAAGCTCGACGCTGGCTGGAACCTGCATCGTCAGTGGTTCCAGGAGTGCCAGCAGTCCCTTCGCGGTTTTCGCCAGCAACAGGACGGCAATGTAGATCGGCAAGATGATCAGTACACCGCCGATCAGGGTGGTCTTGGTGAACTCGGCGATGGCTCTCATCCGACTGACTCCCTGTCTTGGCTTTTCGTAGCGACCGTGCTTGCCGGAAGCGCGTCGAGCGCGCGCCGACAGGAAGGAGAGGAGGAACGCGATCGCTGCGGCCACTGGTGCCACCTGCCGGGTCGATTGGCGATCCGCGGCATCTGAGCCATCCGTTCCTCCTCAGCCCGGATGGGACTAGCTGCGGGGCATCACCTTGGCAGCCACCACGTCGGCATAGGTCAACTCAAGCAGATCGCCGACCTTCAGGTTGCTCATCCGCGCCTGCATGTCCGGGTTTTTGACGTTGATCGTGTGGACCTTGCCGTCGGCGTTAGTGACGGTGACCGTGTGGTTGGTGAGATCGATGCCGGTGATTTCGGCGACCACCACCACTTGCTGGCCCCAGGCGCGTCCCTCCGGTTGGCCGGGCGCCGTGCTGCCGGCGGCGAGCGTCGTGCCCAGCGGGACGGAGCCGGGCGGCAGCACCCGGACGGAGATCGACTGATAGAGGCCGAGTGCGACCCGGTCGCCTGACTTGACCCGGTTCAGGTCCACGTCCGGCGGCACCTGCACGGTCGTCACCCGCTGATCGTCGCTGCGCAGGGTTACCGTGCGGGTGCTGCGGTTGACCGCCTGCACCAGCGCCTCACCCTCGACGTATTCCTCGGCGAGCAATGCCGGCTCCGTCGGCTGCGCCTCGGCGGCCGGCTGCGGCGGGGGCGGTGACGATCGATCGTGGCTGGCACACGCCGACAACCCCAGCAGGGCCACCAAGCCGACGACGGGCGCCAGCCGGCGAGCGTCTTCTTGTCTCATCTCCAATTCCTCCAAATTAACTTTGATGTCTCGATTGCGACGCGGAATAAGGCGGTAAAAAAGTGGGTACTGACCCCACGCATTTCCCCCTCGTAGTTAAATAGACAGTTTCTTATTGCGATCCCGGCCCCTGATCATTGATTAGCAGGCGCCCGAGATGTCCGGACAGCGCGCATTATAGATCAGCCGGTCGCCCCTGGCTCGGTCGGGACGTTCGGACGCTCATAGTGAATGCCGGCGCGGCCGAGGTGATGGAGCATCTCGGCAGGCTGCACCGAGGCAAACATCTGCATCAGTTTGGCGATTGTTCCGGTCCATCCGGTCTGGTGGCTGGCACCGATACCAGCGCCGGTATCGCCGTGAAAATATTCGTAGAACAAAATATAGTCACGCCAGTGCGGATCGATCTGAAGTTTTGCCGTAGACCCAAAAACGGGCCGCCGTTTGTTCTCATCCAATCTGAATATGTTAGAGAGGCGGGAACTAATTTCCTTTGCAACCTCAAATAAGGTCATCTGATTCCCCGAACCTGTCGGGCACTCTACCTTGAAATCATCGCCGAAGTATTGATAGAGGGTGATAAGCCCGCGTATCAGCATGAGGTTGACCGGCATCCAGATCGGTCCCCGCCAGTTGGAGTTGCCGCCGAACATGCCGGTATCGGAATCTCCCGCCACATAGGCGACCTTGAACTCCGCGCCCGCCCAGTTGAAGACGTAAGGGTGGTCCAGGTAGCGCCGGGAGAGCGCGCGAATGCCGTACTCGCCGAGAAACTCGTTCTCATCCAACATGTAAGCGAGCGTACGGCGCAGTTTGCCCTCATTGAACAGGCAGAGCATGTGGCGATTGCCGAAACCACGCGCCATCGGATCGTGGATGTTGGAGCACAGCCCCGGAAACTTCTCCAGCATGGCTTCGATACCCGCGACGAAGCGCGGCAGCTTGTCGATCGCCTCCTGCGGTACGAGGCTGATGGCCATCAGGGGCAGGAGGCCCACCATCGAGCGCACCTTCAGCCGGCAGGCGTTGCCGTCGGGGAAATGCAGGACGTCGTAATAAAAGCCGTCTTCTTCGTCCCAGAGTTCGTCGTTGTTGTCGCCGATTCGGTCCATCGCGGCGCCGATGCGGAAGTAGTGGTCGGCAAACTTGACCGCCATGCTCTCGTACATCGGATCGTCGGTGGCGAGCTCGATGGCGATCCGCAGCATCATCGACGCGAAGAACGCCATCCAGGCGGTGCCGTCCGCCTGCTCCAGGTAGCCGCCGGTGGGCAACGGCGACGAGCGATCGAAGACGCCGATGTTGTCGAGGCCGAGGAAACCACCGCCGAAGACGTTGTTGCCCTCCACGTCCTTGCGATTGACCCACCAGGTGAAGTTGAGGAGCAGCTTCTGGAAGGCCTCCTTGAGGAACAGGGTGTCTCCGTTGCCGCCCCGCAGTTCCCGATCTAGCTGATAGACAAACCAGGTGGCGAAGGCGTGCACCGGCGGATTGACATCACCGAAGTTCCATTCGTAGGCCGGGATTTGTCCGTTCGGGTGCAGGTACTTCTCGTGCAGCATCAGATCCAGTTGCCGTTTGGCGAAGCCAGGATCGACCATGGCGAGCGGGAGGGTGTGAAACGCCAGATCCCACGCTGCATACCAGGGATATTCCCACTTGTCGGGCATCGAGACGATGTCTTCGTTGACCATGTGGGACCAGTCGCGGTTGCGCATCTGTGTCTTGGTATCGCGGGTCGGATCCAGCCCGTGCTCTTCCAGCCATTTGCCGACGTCGTAGTAGAAGAACTGTTTGCTCCACAGCATTCCGGCGAGCGCCTGCCGCATGATGTTGGCGTCGTCCGCCGTCATTCCGGGGGGGGTAATCGAGGCGTAGAAGGAATCAGCGTCAGACTTCCGGTCGGCGAAGATCGTCTCGAAGCCGGTGCCGAACGGATCGCGCTTGGTCGAGGGGGCGGTGTCGGTCAGCCGTAGTCGCACCTCGGCACTGCCGCCGGCGGCAACGCTGACCACATAGTGGGCGGCGGCCTTAGTGCCGATGCGGGCCGGATTGACGGTGTTGGCCTGACCGCCGACCACGTGGTTGTTGATGCCGTCCTTGACGTACGGTTGTGGGTTCGGCTGGCCGAAGATCCGCTCCATGTTGGTTTCGTTCTCAGTGAACAGCAGCCGGACGCTGCCGTCGCAATAAAGCCAGCGGTTGTCCCCTTCCAGGGGCTGCGCTTCGATCACTTGCTGTCCCGCCTCCGCTTCGCTCATCCGGATCAGCGGCTTCTTGGCGCCGGCCGACCACGACCAGGTATTGCGGAACCAGAGGGTCGGCAGCAGGTGCAGATCGGCGGCGGCCGGGCCACGGTTGTGGACGCTGACCCGGATCAATAGATCGTCGGGCGTGGCTTTGGCATATTCAACAAAAATATCAAAATATTTATTGTCATTAAAGACGCCGGTATCGATCAGTTCATACTCGGGCTCTAACTTTCCCCGGCTCCGGTTGGTCTCGACGAGCGTGGAGTAAGGGAATGCAGCCTGCGGATATTTATAAAGGTATTTCATGTAGGAGTGGGTTGGGGTCGAGTCCAGGTAGTAGTAGTACTCCTTTACATCTTCACCGTGATTCCCTTCGCTGTTGGCAAGACCAAACAGCCGCTCCTTCAGGATCGGATCTTTGCCGTTCCAGAACGCCAGAGCAAAGCATAACCGCTGTTTATCATCGGAGATTCCGGCTAACCCGTCCTCGCCCCACCGGTAGGTTCGGGATCGCGCCTGGTCATGAGTGAAGTAATTCCAGGCGTCTCCGTTGTCGCTATAATCCTCCCGTACGGTTCCCCACTGGCGCTCGCTCAGGTAAGGGCCCCATTTTTTCCATGGAATGTTATCCCCAACCTCTTGCAGAAGCCGCTTATGCTCGACAGTTTCTGCCATTCTTGGACCTCCCGCTATCTTCGGTTATTTGCTCTTGGATGCTTAGTACAAGTTTATCACTGGGCTGACGACGAGACCAAGGGGTGGATCGAGGCAATCGAAGACAGCCTCGTCGACGAGGATCGTGCGGACGCGGAGGCCATGGTCGCGCGAAACGGGCCTCTCGTCAGGCTCTCGTGGGGGTGCCCTCGCGCTGACGGAGGATCGGCTCCAGGTGGCGAATGGTAGGCATTCGCGGCAGCGCTTCCAGCGGCTGTGACAGCTTGCGCCGCCAGTTCGGTCGCTCTTCGTTGGTGCCGGGCAGGTTGATCTGCTCTTGTTCTTCCATCAGGTCGTCGATCTGGACGAGGAATATCTGTGCCGGCGAGCGGGCGAGAAAAGCATGGATGGCGGCGGCAAGGCTGGCGTCCATGGGCGCCGCATCGACGTTGTTGGGATCGCGGCCGGCCGGCAGCAGTCCCTCCGACTCCAGTGCCCGCAGCAGCAGATGGCGTTCGTGGACGCGCGCACCTTTCTCGCCGTCGACCGCGTCCGTCGACGGATACTGGCCGAGATCCTGCTTGAGGTCGATGTCGGCGCCGCGCCAGTAGCCCCAGAGGGTGGCGAGATCATGGGTGGTCACACACGCCAGCGCCATCGCCGGATAGTCCTGCGGCCGCTTGAAATTCTCGCCCGCGCGCTCGAAGTACAGCACCCGGTAGGAGAGGACATTGGCAGCGGCCATCCGCTCGCGGAAGCCGTCGGGGACGGTTCCCAGATCCTCGCCGACGACGAGGCAGCGCGCCCGCTGGCTTTCCAGGGCAAGAATGGCCAGCATGTCCTCGAACGGATACTGGACATAGGCGCCCCGTGCCGGCGGCTCGGCGGCCGGAATCCAAAACAGGTGCAACAGCCCCATCACGTGGTCGATGCGCAGCGCACCGGCATGGCGCATGTTGGCGCGCAGCATGGCGATGAAGGGTTCGTAGGCGTGTTCCCGCAATAGGTGCGGATGCAGGGGCGGGATCGACCAGTCCTGGCCCATCATGTTGAAGGGGTCGGGCGGACAGCCCACCTTTGCCTGCTGAACGATGAGGTCCGGGTTGGACCAGGCGTCGGCGCCTTCGCGAGCGGCGCCGACGGCGAGATCGACGTAGAGGCCGACCGCCATTCCGCTGGTGTCGGCGCGCGCTTTCGCCGCGGCCAGCTGTTCGTCGGCGATCCATTGCAGGTACATGTAGAATTCGATCCGCGCCGCATGCTCCTCGGCGAAGGCGCGGCTTTCGGGCGTGTCGGGCCGGTGGTAGGCGGCAGGCCATTCCGGCCAGGGGATGCCGGTGAAGGTCTCGGCGAGGACGTTGAACAGGGCGAAGCGGACGAGGGCCGCGCCTTCCGCCTCGCAGAAGCGCTCGAAGGAAGCCTGCCGCTCGAGGTGGGCCGTTTCGTTGCCCGCCCGCAGCAGCCATTCGTAGAGGGCGTAGAGCACCTTCTGCTTGAAGGCGGCGATTTCGCTGTAGGCGACGTAAGACCGGTCCCGCCATCTGGTCAGGTCGTCGGCGGCATGGCGGACGAGGGTGCGCGCCTCCAGGCAATTGACGAACTCGGGAACCGCTTCGACGTCGATGTACAGCGGATTGAGAAACTGCCGGCTGGATGGCGAGTAGGGGCTCGCCCACTCGGGCCGGGTGAGAAACAACGAATGCAGGGGGTTGAGGCCGAGGACGTCGCCGCCCAGGTCGGCGGTGATGTCGATGGCGACGGCGAGGTCGGTGAAGTCGCCGATCCCCCAGTTGCCGGCCCGGTGCAAGGAGTAGAGCTGCGCGGCGAGCCCCCAGATGCGGCCGCCATTGGCCAGCACCGGCGGCAGATAGCAGGTTTCCGGCGCGACGATCAGTCGTGTTCGTGCCAGCCGGACCGTTGCCGTGTCTTCGTCACCGAGGACGATGTCGTGGTATCCCAGCGGCAGTTCGCCCGGAACCGTGAGCGTCAACCGCACCAGTTCGGCGTCGTCGACGCGGCGCTCCGCCTCGATGGTGGCTTCCGCCGGCTGAAACGTGAAGTCGACGACGGTGCCGTCTTCCCGGGTCAGCCGGCACTCGATCGCCAGCGCCAGCGACGGCCGGGGCAGGACCACCGGCACCTGGGCCGGCTTTCCCTGGCGGATGATCAGCACCGGCGGCAGCGTCCGGCGCCATGCCGCCTCTTCCAGGCGGGCGATGCCGGTCGCGGTGGAGGCGCCATCCGCTGCCTCATAGCCGAGGGTCCCGAGGATGGCGCGCATCCCCATCTCGTCCACCGGGTGATGATTGCCCCAGATATCCCAATATTCCGGCTCAACGCCGGCCAGTCGTGCCAAACGGTCGAGATCGTCAGAGATCGCCATTGTGTTCTTCTTGCCCCCGCGCGCGTCAGACGTCTTCGAGCAGGACGAAAGATCGGTCCTGCATCGGGTAAGCTTGGCCGCCGGAATAGATCTGGGTGGGTAGCTCGGCCCCCGTGCGGGCGGTATCGAAAATGGTTCGCCAGCCGTTTCGCCGCGGTTTCGGCAGCTTGAACGCTACCGGTGTGTAGCGGGAGCTGATCAGCGCCAGGAACAGGTCGTCGTCGACGGGGCCTCCGCTCACCGCGGCCCGCGGATGATAGAGCTGAGCACCGAGGACGACGGCGTCGGGCGCACGCCAGTCGGCATCCGCCATTTCGATCCCCTCCGGCGTCAGCCAGGTGACATCCTTCAGGGCCTCCTCGGCCGCTGGCCGGCCGGTGAGGAACTTGGTGCGCCGGAAGACCGGGTGCGCGCGCCGGAGTTTCAACAGCAGGCGGACAAACTCGGTCAGATCGAGGTCGTCGGCGCTGCGGCCGGCCCAGTCGACCCAGCTGATTTCGTTGTCCTGACAGTAGGGGTTGTTGTTGCCGTGCTGGGTGCGGGCAAACTCATCGCCGGCGGTGATCATGGGCGTGCCCTGGGAAAGGATCAGGGTCGCCATCAGGTTGCGCATGTAGCGACGACGCAGGGCCAAAATCTGCGCATCGGCGGTTACCCCTTCGGCGCCGCAATGCCAGCTCAGATTGTTGTCGGTGCCGTCGCGGTTGTTTTCGCCGTTGGCGTCGTTGCGCTTGCGCGTATAGCTGACCAGGTCGTTGAGGGTGAAGCCGTCGTGGGCGGTGACGAAGTTGATGCTGGCCCAGGGGCGCCGGCCGCGCCGCTGAAAGATGTCGGCGGACCCGCTGATCCGACCGGCGAGTTCGCCGATGACACCGCCATCGCCCCGCCAGAAACGGCGGGCGGTGTCGCGGAAGCGGTCGTTCCATTCCGCCCAGCCGGGCGGATAGTTGCCGAGCTGATAGCCACCGATACCCACATCCCAGGGTTCGGCGATCATCTTCACCCGCGACAGGACCGGATCCTGGAGGACTGCATCGAAGAAGCCCGCATGGGGATCGAATCCATGGGGCTCGCGGCCGAGGGTGGAGGTCAGATCGAAGCGGAACCCGTCGACGTGCATCTCCTCGACCCAGTAGCGCAAGGAGTCCATGACCATCTGCAGGACGCGCGGGTGCCGGATGTTGAGGGAATTGCCGCAGCCGGTGAAGTCCATGTACTTGCGTCTATCGGCCGAGAGCACGTAATAGGACGCATTGTCGATGCCACGGAACGACAGGGTCGGGCCAAACTCGTTGCCTTCCCCTGAGTGGTTGAAAACCACATCGAGAATGACTTCGATGCCGGCGGCGTGCAGGTTCGCCACCATCATCTTGAATTCGCGAATCTGCCCGTGGCGCAGGAAGCGCGGATCGGGCGCGAAGTAGTTGACCTGGCTGTAGCCCCAATAGTTGCGCAGGTTCTTGGCGACCAGGTGCTGTTCGTCGGCGATCGGTTGCACCGGCAGCAACTCGACGGCGGTGACGCCGAGCTTGACCAGATAGTCGACGATCGCGGGCGAGCCGAGGCCGGCGAAGGTGCCGCGATCGCCCTCCGGGACCTCGGGATGCCGCTTGGTGAAGCCCTTGACGTGCAGTTCGTAGACGACCGTCTGCGCCCACGGAACATTGGGCAGCCGCTCCGGCCCCCAGGTGAACGCGGATTCGACCACCCGGCATTTCGGCATCATCCGGGCGCTGTCCCGCTTGTCGAAGGACAGGTCGCCGCGATCACGCCGATAGCCGAAATGAACATCGGTCAGGGCCAGTTGCCCATCGATGGCGGTGGCGTAGGGATCGAGAAGGAGCTTGTTGGGATTGAACCGGTGACCTAGCCGCGGCTCATAGGGGCCGTAGACCCGGTAGCCGTAAAGCTGGCCCGGATGGAGACCGACGACGTAGCCGTGCCAGACGACGTTGGTGTACTCGGGCAAGACGATGCGCTCGGTCTCGCGCTTGCCCGAGGTGTCGAACAGGCATAACTCCACCCGCTCGGCGTGCTCCGAGAACAGCGCGAAATTTACGCCGCGACCGTCCCAGGTGGCGCCGAGGGGGGAGGGACTACCCGGCTGAACCCGACTTTGCGATTGAGGCATCGTCGGCCGCCGCTGCATCCGTGGAGGTGTCATCGTCGCTGATCACGATCTCGTCGGGCACCACGTCTTCAACCACGATCTCGTCCGGCACCACTTCGATGACCGCCTTCTCGCGCGGGAATGGCTTGAGCACCACGGTGCCGAGCGGGGGAACCTGCAGGGCGACGGAGTACGGATAGCCGTGCGCGCCGATCAAATCCGCATCCACCCGACCGGAATTGCCGACGCCGCTGCCGGCATAGCAGATGGCATCGGTGTTCAGGATTTCGGCATAGGCGCCTTCGAAGGGAACGCCGATGCGATAGTCGCTCCGCACCACCGGCGTGAAGTTGCAGACGATGATGACGACATCCTCCGGATCCTTGGCCTTGCGGATGTAGGAGATGACGCTGTTGTCGGAGTCGTGGCAGTCGATCCACGCGAAGCCTTCCGGGAAGCAGTCGCTCTCATAGAGAGCCGGCTGCGAGCGATAGAGCGCATTGAGGTCGCGGACCAGGGACTGCACGCCTTTCTGCAGCGGGTAGTCGAGCAGGTGCCAGTCCAGGCTCTTGTCGTGCTGCCACTCGTCGCCTTGCCCGAACTCGCAGCCCATGAACAGCAGCTTCTTGCCGGACATGGTCCACATGAAGGTGAGATAGGTGCGGAGATTGGCGAACTGCTGCCAGCCGTCGCCCGGCATCTTGTTGAGGAGCGATCCCTTGCCGTGGACGACCTCGTCATGGGAGATCGGCAGGATGAAGTTTTCGGTGAAGGCGTAGAGGAGGCCGAAGGTCAGCAAGTTGTGGTGATAGCGGCGATGGATCGGCTCCTTGCACATGTAGCGCAAGGTGTCGTTCATCCAGCCCATGTTCCATTTATAGCCGAAGCCGAGGCCGCCCAGGTAAGTGGGCCGCGAGACCATCGGCCAAGCCGTCGACTCCTCGGCGACCGTCATCGCGCCTTCGTGGTGGCCGTAGACGAGCTCGTTCATCCGCTTGAGGAAGTCGATCGCCTCCAGGTTCTCCCGGCCGCCGAACATGTTGGGGATCCATTCCCCCTGTTTGCGGCTGTAGTCCAGATAAAGCATCGAGGCGACGGCATCGACGCGCAGGCCGTCGATATGGAATTCCTCCATCCAGTAGAGGGCATTGGACAACAGGAAATTGCAGACCTCGCGGCGGCCGTAGTTATAGATGAGCGTATCCCAATCCATGTGCTTACCTTTGCGCGGATCGGAATGCTCGTAGAGGTGCGTCCCATCGAAATAGGAAAGCCCGTGGGCGTCGCCCGGGAAATGACCGACCACCCAGTCGATCAGGACGGCGATCCCGGATTGGTGGCAGGTGTCGACGAAATACTTTAGATCGTTGGGTTTGCCATAGCGGCTGGTGGGAGCGAAGAGGGCCGTCGGCTGGTAGCCCCAGGAGCCGTCGAACGGATACTCATGGATCGGCATCAGCTCCAGATGGGTGAACCCCAGGTCCTTGACGTACGGGATCAGGTCGTCGGCCATTTCGTGATAGGTCAGGTAGCGGTTCCCGTCCTCGGGGACGCGTTTCCATGAGCCCAGGTGCGCTTCGTAGATGGTCACCGGTGCGTCGCGGTCGTTGTGGTGGGCGCGGCTGCGCATCCACTCGTCGTCGTGCCAGACGTACTCGGTGGGATCGGGGACAACCGACGCCGTCTTCGGCGGCACCTCCGCTTCGGTCGCGAACGGGTCGGCCTTCTCGGCCATCAGGCTGCCAAAGCGATCCTTGATCTCATACTTGTAGACATCGCCGGGGGCGACGTGCGGCAGGAAGATTTCCCAGACGCCGCATTCGTACCGGCAGCGCATGGGATGGCGGCGGCCGTCCCAACCATTGAAATCGCCGATGACGCTGACCCGCCTGGCATTGGGCGCCCAAACGGCGAACCCGGTCCCGGCGACATTGTCGACGGTCATTACCCGGGCGCCCAGCTTCTCGAACAAGCGGAGGTGGGTGCCCTCCACCAGCAGGTGGATATCCAGTTCGCCCAGAACCGGGCCGAAGCGATAGGGATCTTCCGTTTCGTAGGTGTCCTCGCTGCCGTGGGGCAGAATGCGGAGCCGGTAGCGGAAGGGTTCTTTGCGCCCTTTGATGGGGCCGGCGAAGAAACCCTGCTCGCGGACGAGAGGAAGCTCGGCGACGACGGTGTCGGTGGCGCTGTCGACGACGGCGACCTTACGCGCCTGCGGCTGAAAGGTCCGCACCACCACCGTATCCACGGCATTGCGTTTCTCGATGTGCATACCGAGAATCGAAAACGGATCGTCGTGGTCCCCGTGGACGACCCGGTCGATCGCGCTGTCGCCAGTTTGATTATTCATGGTGTTATCCATCCCGTGGCGAGTGCCCTATCCGCATTTTTTCAGCATCTGCCCTGCAACCGGCGCGGACTGGGAGCCGGACCCATGGGCTGTTCGATGGCGACGGCGCGAGGGGTTGGCCGTTGTTTTCGGGCCTGCCCGCGCAGCCATGATGGTCGTCCAGACGAAGCTTGCACCCCTCAGCGTTTCTTGGCTGGCGCTTTGGCCGGCTTCTTATCGGCAGCCGGTTTCTTTTCGACCGCTGCCTTGGCTTTTGCCGCGGCCGGCGCCGGCTTGGGTTTGGCGGCGTCCTCGGCCGCCTTCCGCTTGGCTTCTTCCGCCGCCTTGGCGTCGGCCTCGGCCTTTGCTTTCGCCTCCGCCTCGGCTTTTGCTTTGGCGTCGGCTGCCGCTTTCGCTTTGGCGTCCGCTTCGGCTTTCGCTTTTGCCTCGGCGTCGGCCTTTGCTTTCTGCGCTTCTTTTTCCGCCTTGGCCTTTGCTGCCGCTTTCGCCTCCGCCTTGGCTTTCGCTTCCGCCTCGGCGGCGATCTCGGCGACGGCCATGTTCCAATGCTCTTCTGAGCGGCCTTCGGGTCGGCCCTCACGCTCCCAGATGGCGTGGGCGCGCTTTACGATCTCGTCATGGTCTTGAACGGTCATTGGCTGCTCCCCCTTGAGGACGGCTCGTGCGGCGACAGTTTATCCGAACTGCTGTCAGATACCAGGGTGACGCGGCTGCCCTTGACTGACAGCAGCGGCCCGGTACAAGCGCGTCTTCGCAGGCACGGCCGGGCGGAACGGAGGGTGCCTCGGACGGCGGATACAGCCCGATTGCCTGTCTGATAGAAGTCCTCTGAATGAACGTCAACCCCGCTGGTTGGCGACCCGTCGGAACCACCGGGGAACCGGGCTATGTGAAGTCGGCGCGTCCCTTCGAGGCCAGGAATCCTTCAGCGTCGGCAACCCAGACGTCCAGCGCGTTTTCCCCTTGCGGCGCGGCGGAGACCGTGAACGGCGCGGTATCGATGATCGGCCGGTGACCGCGGAACTGGAATGCGGAGAGGGTGTGCTGCGGTCGGGAGCGCTGGGCGAGGCCGGCCATCAGCGTCGCCAGTAACGGACCATGGACGACGAGCCCCCCATAGCCCTCGGTGCCGGTGGCATAGGTTCGGTCGTAGTGGATGCGATGCCCGTTGAAGGTCAGCGCCGAGTAGCGGAAGAGCATCGTCGGGTCGGCCTCGATGCGCTCCGACCAGGAGCCAACGGCGGGGGCTGGCTCACCGGCGCGGTCGGCGGCGCCGGCGCCCTTATCCTCCCGATAGACGATGTCGTGCTCGTCGACGATGGCGAGCCCGGATGGCCCGGCAATCTCATGGCGGACGGTGACGAACACCAGGCGGCCGCTGCGGCCAGTCTTGCTGCTCACCTCGGCGATGGTCGATCGCCGTTCCGCATCATCGCCGATGCACAGGCGGCCGGGGAAGCGGACACGGCTGCCAGCCCACATCCGCCGCGCGGTGCCGACCGGCGGCAGGAAACCGCCCAGGGCCGGATGGCCGTCGCGGCCAAGACCGGAACGGGGGACGATCGTCCAGAAGTAGAGCCAGTGCCAGAGCGCCGGCAGCGGATCGCCGTCCTGCAGCGGCGGCTGCATGCGATCGAGGGTCGCCTGCAGCGCCTGCGCCCGCTCCCGGGTGATGCGGTCGCGCGCATGCTCGGTGCGGCCGATCCAATCCTCCAGTCGCGGGTCTTCCGTGGTCGCCATCCCTCGCCCTCCCTGGTGCCGGCATTTTACGGCCGGTTATAGCACGGCGGATCGTCGGTGCCTGCCGACGCTCAACCCAGCGGTGCCGGCGGTCGGCAGCCCGAGAGGTGGGGGCGTTCCCCGGAACGGGGTAATATTCGGCGGCTAGACGAGGAGGGCATCGTTGACGGTTGTTCTGCATAGACTATGAAGAATAGAGTGAATCCGTAGAAAAAATATGGATATGTGCTTAATAGACATAAACTTGGATTTATGGTATTCTTCCTATGTTCGCACTCGGGGGTGGGGTATGGTTTGCGAAGGGGGTGTCTTACCGCAAAGGTAGCCGTAATATATATGTCCCCGGGGGGTGACATCGTAGGGCTGCCGCCTGGTTCGCTTCTCAAGCACACCAATTTCTCAAGCGCCGACGAGGCGTAAGGCGAGTTCGGGTGGGGCGTTCGTGCCTCACCCGAGCCGCGACCCGCCCCGCGACCCCCAATCGTCGAGGTCACCTTTCCACCGTCACTCCTTTCCAGAAGGCGACATGATCCTTGATCTCCGCCGCGGCCGGCTTCGGATCGGGGTAGTACCAGGCGGCATTCCCGTTCACGTGATCATCGACGACAAGATCGAAGTAGTGGGCGACGCCCTTCCACGGGCAGATGCTGGTGTGCGACGACGGGCGCAGGTGCTCGTGCCTCACCGTATCCGGCGGGAAATAGACGTTGTCCTCCACCGTCCGGTAGCTGGCCGACAAGGCGACGACGGCGCCGTTCCACGATGCCTTTGCCATGTGCATGTTTCCTTGGTCACATGTTCCCTTGGCGCGGGCGGCCACCCGCCCTGGCCGGCGTGATCATTGACTATGGATGGCGCTGCACCGATGCTATGAAAATATGGTGCTGACGTTTTGAGGTGGCGATGAAACCGATGATGTGTGCCGCAATCATTGCGCTTGCCGTCGTCGCCGGGCCGGCGGCACGGGCGTTCACCATCGATGAGCACGACGGCAAGCCGGACGCCGCGCCGGGAGTTGCGGATACGAGCGCGGGGACCTCGTCGCTCGGGGTGCGAGCGACGGCGAACCCGGTCCGCCGCTCCGACCTGCTGGATCCGACGCGGGATCCCAACCGGTTGCCGCCGATTCCACAAGGTGCCCGCCTCGGCGCCGGCGAATACGGCTTCGGCAACAACAGCCGCTACGGCTACGACAGCTACGGCCGTCCGCGCTAGGCCCACCGCGGGTCATTTCGATCGCCGACGCGACGACACGCCGAAATGAAATGATCCTACGCCGAATTAACTGAGTGTTAATGTTGCGTCCATTCTGGGGTAGGCCACGGCGGTCAATACTCCCGTGCGTCTATCAACCCAGGAGTTATCCATGCACAAGCCTCTAACCGGCCTCGTTGCTATCGCCTTCGCGTTGAGCGCGACCGCGCCGGTGTTCGCGGCGACCCAATCGAAGGCCACAGCGGAGTCGTGTCAGTCGATGGCCGCCGAAGTCGAACAGGCAATCACCGCCAACCCGAATGCAAAGAAACTCGACGCTGCCAAGAAATTGCAGGGAGAGGGTTCAAAGCTGTGTGACGCGGGAAAATACAGCGAAGGTGTCAAAAAGTACAAGACGGCAATGGCGGACTTGACCCCGAAGACCTCGAAGAAGAAGTAACATCATCCCCAGGGTTCGTTAGGTCGGTCGGTAGGGGGAAGGCGTCCCCATTCGATAGCCCTGTATAGCCGACGGCCGGGGGGCCCGCGCCCCCCGGCCCCGATCGCTGCTGAACGTCGTGACTAGAAATCGTTGCTGACGATGTCGTGGGCACGGCGAGCCATTTCAGCCCCGTAGTCGGTCCAGATGCCCTGACCCCAGTAGCGGTAGCAACTCGTCTCCGCCGACAACAGGTGATAGAGGGCGTTACGGTAGTCCTTGTCGTCGGTCTTCAGTTTCTTCCTCGATAGCACCTTCTCGAAGAACTGGGAACTTGCCTTGTCCATGGGAGCGAGCACGTTCTCGTAGCCCTGGACCCACGAGATGTTGTTGGTCCAACTACCGCCGTCCATGTGGAAGCGGTGGTCTTCTTTCTTGCACTCCTCGATGACCTTGGCGAGTTTGTCGGGTCCGTCGCCGGGTTTCATCCTGTCCCAGATCCGCTTCTGGAAGATCGGTTGAACAACCGGCAGTTCGCCCGGCTTGATCCCGGAGGCGAACAGGTGTTCCAGGTATTCGGTACCGTTCATCAGCGGCGTCTCCGAATGGGATGCCTCGTGCACGCATTCCATGAACTTGCCGGGGAATTCGTTCATCATCACGCCGCCGTTCTCGCCGTCCGCGATCTGGGTGACCAGCGGCGGCACGCTGTGGCCGGCCAGGGTCCAGCGGCTGAGACTCTTCGCCTCGTAGAAGGGCTGCATCTGGGCGACGAGCTTGGTGTCGGACCCTTGTGTCTTGATCAGGGCAATGATCTCGGCGGTCTCGCCCTTTGAGCTGCGGACGACGAGCCGGTGCGGCAGGTGCTTCTGCTCCGGACCGTGGCCGTTCTCCGGCTGCTCGATCGTATGCTCCTGCAGCAGCACCCAGGTGAAACCGCAGTCACGCAGCGTCTTCACGTAGGCGTAAGCGATATCGGGTTGGTTGGGCAGCGCCATCTCCGACGGCGAGAAGCCGCGGACCCGTTGCAGGGCCTCGATCCCGAAAATGGCGGCGAAATGATGCTGCCAGGCGCGAACGTGCAGCGGAAAGTCCTGCACCGGCGTCGACGGCGCAACGGCGTGGCCCCACGGACAGCCGAGCCATTCGGCGCAGCGGCGGTAGTCGGGGTTGACGGTGATCGTCTTCAGCGCGTCGATGACGTGGTGCTCGCCCATGTCCCGCAGGCCGTGCAGCAACGTCCCGGAGTACTCCAGCATCACCCGCGGTTCTTTGCCTTCGTGGACGAGTTGCGGGATGAATTCGCCCATTCGCTTGTAGCACCAGACGAAAACGCCGGCGTTATGGTTATCGCCGATCCCCTGGTTGTCCATCATGTACTTGAGATTGCTGATGATCTTCGCCGTGCGCAGATCATGGCCTCCGGCCGGGATCAGCGGTTGGTGCATGTGCAGGGCGATCGCCGCGGCGGACTTGATGCGGGCAAAGTCGACGCGGCTTTCCGGGCGATAGACCTCCTGACCGGCGGCAGCTTTGAGGGCCTTCGCGATCTCGTCTTCGTGGCCGGCGATGTTGGGCAGGCCGTCGACATATTCCGGCAGGTCGATCATGCAAGGCGTCTCCCAATCCAGTTATCGGTCGGATATTGCGTCGGTGAGAGTGACGGGTTGCCGCCGGAGCGGCGGCTGTCGGGCCGGATTGAAGCAACCACGCTGCGGGGACGCAAGGTGGTACCCGGCGGGTTCGGCGCGCGGACGCCAGGATGATGAGGGAGGGAGCGCCCGCAACGAAATCCGGCCGACCGTTGCCGGCCGGCCGGATTGGTTATGTCTTCGCGGCGGAACTCGATGCTACTGGATGATGATGAACTCGATCCGCCGGTTCTGGAAGCGGCCGTCCGGGGTGTCGTTGGAGGCGACTGGCTGACTCGCGCCATAGCCTTTCGCCACCAGGATGTCCGGCGCGACACCGTATTCGATCAGCGTCGTCCGCACCGACTCGGCCCGTGCCTGGGACAGGGGCTCGTGGGTGGCCGCGTCACCGGTCGAATCGGTGTGGCCGCCGACTTCGATCTTGGTGCCGGCGGGGGCCGCCTTGATGGCCGTCGCCAGCTTCTGCAGGAGTTCGTGCGCGTCCTTGGACAGGGCCGCACTGCCGGTCTCGAAGTGGATGATCGAGAGGTTGAGCGCCTTCACCAGGTCGGAGCCGGTGAAACCGGGCTTGAGGGCGGCGATGGCGGCCAGCGTCTTGTCGGTTGCGGACTTGATGGCGGCGTCCGCGCGGTCGGTCAGCGACCCGAACGACATCGTCGAGCCGAAGATGCCCTTCAGTTGCTCGATCAGGTTGGAGCGCTGAACGTCGGAGATGGCGCCGCCAATCCAGGCGCTGGCGCCTTCGAACAGGGCTTCAACGCCTGATAGCTTGAACTTGTCCAGGGCGGCGCCGAGCTTGTCGAGCCAAGCGGCCGGCCCGGCATTGGGATCGACGGCGATGGTGCCGAAGATGTTGCCTTCACCGAACACCTTCTTCAGGTTGTCGAGGATGGTGGTGCGGGACGCTTCGTCGCGGACGACTCCCCCGTAACGGACCTGGCCGTTGGTGTTGGTGATCGAGAGCCTGGGCTCCACCTGCGCTTTCGGCACCACCGGCGGCGTGGGTGTCGTCGGCACGGCCGGCGAGGGCGCGGTCACCACCTTCTGCTCCGGCCTCAGGAAGCTGAACCAACCGGCGATGGCGAGAAGGGCAACCAAGGCCAGCAACCACCAATAGCGACCGAGGAACGACTTGCCCTCTTCCTCGGCCCGGCGTGCCGTTTCAGTGGACCCCGCCAACAAAGAGGTCACGCCGGCCGGCAGGGTCGCTGGGACTACTCCGTCTGGAGTGAGGAGGTTGATGATCTTGGGAATGACAAAGGCGATGGGGGCGGTGAGCGATGAGACCGATAGGCCGAGCCGGCCGGCGATCTGATCGAGAAAGCCCCGACCGAGCGCCTGTTCCGTCTGTGATGGGGTTAGGGGCAGGTTTTCACCGCGGCCGATCCAGGACTGAACCAGTTCTGCAAGGCCTGCTTGGCGAAACTTGTCGAGAAAGCCGGCCAGCCCCCCCGTTTGCGGGCTGCTCATCGCCCGCACCAGTTCGATCACTAATTTTTCCGCGTTGCCGCCGAGGCTGAACTTCTCGGCGACCTCGCGGATCAAGGTATCGAACAACGCCATGTTTACCTCCCTGAAGCATGTCGGTCGGGCTTGCCGGGACGGACCGGTCGCCCATGACGGGCCGCGCGTGGGTTGCGTCCTCGCATGGGTAACTAACATAGGTGGTTCGCCGACTTATGAAACCCCTGGGCGTGATGCCTACAGCGGGACTACTCGGCTGGTTTGGTGGTAGAAGGTGTCGAGGCGGCCGGACGGGAGTTCGCATCTTGCTTCGAGACGCCCTCGACGAGGCGCTGGATCGCCACCCAGAACACCGGGACCAGCAGCGTGCCGACGACGGTGGCGGCGAGCATGCCGGCAAACACCGTGGTGCCGATGGACCGGCGGCTGGCGGCGCCGGCCCCGGCGGCGACCAGCAATGGAACGACCCCGAGGATGAAAGCGAGGGCGGTCATCATGATCGCCCGGAAGCGCAAGCGCGCCGCCGTCGTCGCCGCATCGAGAATCGGCAGTCCTTGCTCCCGCTTCACCCTGGCGAATTCGACGATGAGGATGGCGTTCTTGGCGGCGAGTCCGATCAGCAGCACCATGCCGATCTGGGCGAAGATGTTGTTGGCGATGCCGACCAGCATCAGCCCGGCGATGGCGCCCAGCGCCGCCACCGGGACGGACAGGATGACCGCGAACGGCAACGACCAGCTGTTGTACTGGGCGACCAGGAACAGGTAGGCGAACAGCAGGGCGAGGCCGAGGATGATGGGCGTCTTCTGGCCGGCCTTGATCTCCTGCAGGGAAATTCCCGACCACTCGTAGGTCATTTCCGCCGGCAGCACCTCGCTGGCCAATCGTTGCATCGCCTGGATGGCTTCCCCGGACGAGCGTCCCGCCGCTGGCTCGCCGTTAACCTGCGCCGCCCGGAACATGTTGAACCGGCGCAGCGTGTCCGGGCCGAGGGTCGAGGACAGCGTCACCAGCGTTCTCAGCGGCACCATCTCGCCGCGCGTGTTGCGAACGTAGAGGGCGAGGATGTCTTCCGGCTGCTGCCGGTAGCTGGTTTCCGCCTGCATCACCACCCGGTAGGCCCGGCCGAATTTGTTGAAGTCGTTGACGTAGAAGGAGCCGAGCTGCGTCTGCAAGGTGCTGAAGATCTCGGTCAACGGCACCCCTTGCTGCTTCGCCTTGTCGCGATCGATGTCGACCCAGACCTGCGGCGTGTCCGCCTGGAAGGTCGAGAAGACATTGCGCAAGGCCGGCGACTGATTGGCCTGAACGATCAGCGCCCCCAGCGCCGCCGCCAGATCCTGCGGCGTGCCGCTGCCGCCCACGTCCTGCAGCTGAAAATCAAAGCCGCCGGTGCTGCCGAGACCACGGATGGCGGGCGGATTGAAGGCGGTGATCATCGCCTCCGGAATGGCGAACAGGCGTTCGCGCAATTTGCCGATGATGGCGGTCGATCGCAGGTCCGGCGCGTTCCGCTCGGCCCAGGGATCGAGGACGGCGAAGACGACGCCGGCGTTGGAGGCAGTGGTGCCGGTGAGGAAGCTGTAGCCGCCGATGGCGACGACGTTGCGGACCCCCGGCGTCTCCCGCAGGATGCCGGTCACCTGGTCCATGACGTCATTGGTGCGATTGAGCGCGGCGGCAGGGGGCAACTGGACGTTGACGAAAAAGTAGCCCTGGTCCTCCTCCGGCAGGAATCCTCGCGGCAGGGTGACGAAACCGGCCCAGGTCACCGCCAGCATCAGCACGAAGACGACCAGGACCGGCGCGATGCGCCGGACGAGGATGTGGACGATCCGGCCGTAGCCGCCGAGGGTTGCCGCGAAGCCGCGATCGAACAGGCGAAAGAAGCGGCCGGGCGGCGGCTCGTGGGCGCGGAGCAGCGAAGCGCACAAGGCCGGGCTCAGCGTCAGCGCGTTGACCATCGAGATCAGCACGGCGACGGCAATGGTCACCGCGAACTGCTGGTAGAGGCGGCCGGTGATCCCGGGAATGAAGCCGACCGGGAGGAAGACGGCGGCGAGCACCAGCGATGTCGCCACCACCGGACCGGTGACCTCGCGCATGGCCGCCACCGTCGCATCGCGGGGGAGCAGGCCCTCCGAGAGCTTCCGCTGCACGTTCTCGACGACGACGATGGCGTCGTCGACGACGATGCCGATCGCCAACACCAGACCGAACAAGGTGATCTGATTGATGGAGAAGTCGAGCAGGTCGAAGACGGCGAAGGTGCCGATCAGTGACACCGGGATGGCGATCGCCGGGATCAGCGTCATCCGCCAGTTTTGCAGGAAAACGAAGACGACGAGGACGACCAGCGCCAACGCCTCGAACAGCGTCTTCACCACCTCGGTGATCGAAGAGGAGATGAAGCGGGTGGTGTCGTAGAGAATGCTTTGTTGCAGGTCGGTCGGGAAGCGCTGTGACAGGCGCTGCATCTCCGCCTCGACCGCGCTCGCCACCGCCAGGGCGTTGGAATTGGGCAGCTGATAAATGCCGATGTTGGCGCTGGGACGGCCGTTCAACTGACCGAACGAGGCGTAGTTCTGGGCACCCAGTTCGACGCGGGCGATGTCCTTCAGCCGGACCCGGGAGCCGTCGGGATGGGCGCGGATGATGATGTCGGCGAAGGCATCCACGTCCGAGAGCCGGCCCTGGGTGCGGACGGTATACTGAAACTGTTGGTCGGCAGCCGCCGGCTGGGCGCCGATCTGCCCGGAAGCCACCTGAACGTTCTGCTCGCGAATGGCGGCGATGACGTCGCTGACGGCGATGCCTAAGCTCGCCATCCGCGGGGCGTCGAGCCAGACGCGCATCGAGTACTCGCGGGCGCCGAAGACGGTGACCTGGCCGACGCCGGGGATCCGCGCCAGGGGATCGACCAGGTTGATCGCCGCGTAATTGCTGAGAAAGAGGGCGTCGCGGGTCTGCCCCGGCGAGGTCAGGTTGACCACCTGCAAGAGGTTGGTCGACTGCTTGCGGACGGCGATGCCCTGGCGGACGACCTCTTCCGGCAACCGCGGCTGCGCCAGCGCCATCCGATTCTGGACGTTGACCTGGGCGATGTCCGGATCGGTTCCAACCTCGAAGGTGACCTGGAGGGAATAGCTGCCGTCGTTGCCGCTCTGGGATGCCATGTAGAGCATGCCTTCGACGCCGTTCACCTGCTGTTCGATCGGCTGGCCGACGGTGGTCTCGACGATGGGGGCGTTGGCGCCGGGATAGCTGGTGGTGATCTGGACGACCGGCGGGGTGATGTCGGGATATTGGTCGAGGGGCAGGCTGGCGAGCGAGATCAACCCGGCGATGGTGACCACCAACGAGAGGACGAAAGCGAACTTCGGCCGGTCGATGAAGAACTGGGCGAACATGCGGAGGCGTTCAGCCGGCGGGCGAGCCGGCGCCCGCCGTCGGTGCCGCCGGCAGACGTTCGCTCGGCGCCACCTTGCCGCCGGGGCGGACCTTCTGGATCCCCTCGTAGATCACCCGTTCCCCCTCGCTCAAGCCGGTGACTGCCCAGTGAATACCGACGCGTTCACCGGTCCCGATGCGGCGGACCTCGACCTTGTTCTCTCCGTCGACGACGAGGACATAGCGTCCCGCCTGGTCCTCCTGCACCGCCGCCTGCGGCACCAGCAATGTGGACTCGGGCCGCGCCTGCTCGACGACGACGGTGACGAAGAGACCCGGCACCAGCAGCCTGTCCGGATTATCGAAGCTGGCGCGGACGGCGATGGTGCCGGTGGTCGGATCGACCCGGTTGTCGACGAAGTTGAAGCGGCCGGGATGGGGGTAATCGTAGTCGTTGGCGAGGCGCAGCCGCGGGACGGGTGGCGCGGCGGGGTTGCCGTCGCGGACCGCCCGCTCGCTGAGCAGCGCGTAATCCAGGTGGGCCCGCTCGCTGACGTTGAAGACGACGTAGATGGGGTCGAGCTTGACCAGCGTCGCCAGCACGTCGCTCCCCGGACCGACCAGATTGCCGACACTGAAGGTGGAGCGGCCGATCCGTCCGGCAAACGGAGCGTAGATGCGGGTGTACCCCAGATCGAGCTCGGCCTTGCGCCGTTCCGCCTCGCGCGCGTTCAGCGCCGCCGCCGCGGCCTGCTGGTCGGCCAGCGCCTGATCGAGGGTCTTCTGGCTGACGTTGCCGTTGCCGAACAGGGTGCGTGCCCGCTCGTAGTCCTTGCGGCTGCGGGCGACCTCCGCCTTCGCCTCGGCGACCCGCGCGGTGGCGGTGTCGACCGCCGTCTGGTAAGGGTCCCGTTCGATGGAAAACAGCAAGCTGCCCGCCGCCACGTCGTCACCTTCGCGAAAGTCGCGTCCGGTGAGGAAGCCTTCGACGCGGGCGCGCAAATCCACCTCGTCGACGGCGACGACGCGGCCGACGTACTCGGTCGCCGACTTGAGATCCGCGCGAATGACCGGCGCGACCACCACCGGAGCGGGGGGGTGCGTGGCGGCGGCCTTCTTGTCTTCGCCGCAGGCGGCAAGCCCTGGCGCGATGACGACGAGGAGCGCGAGGATCGCAAAGACGGTTCGTCCGCGCCGGCAATCGATGCTGTTGGACGCCAAGGGAATGAACGGCGGGGATGGAGTGAGTGTGGATGAAGTGAGAATGGAGGGGAGCAAAACAGGCTCTCTGGTTGGCGATGCGGGATTTACGGCCATCGACTGACGCTGGTCGTTCCTCCCGGCTTCTCCCCCGTTTGTCCTAGGCCGCGCTCGGTAATTAAGCGCGGTTCCAGCGGCGGGGTCAATGCTATCGGCCCGTCCGCGGCGCCGGTCACGCAGCTGTTACGGCGGTGCCCCCGCGGTTTCAGGAAAGGGACAATGATCGGATCGGCGATGGTGGTGACGCGGTTTGCGCCCAGTCCGACCGGAGATCTGCACTTGGGTCACGCGTACGCGGCCTGGTTCGCCTGGGATCAGGCCGTTCGCGATGGCGGCCGGTTCCTGCTTCGCATCGAGGACATCGATCGCACCCGATGTCGCGCCCGCTTCGTCGCCCGTCATCTGGAAGACCTGGCATGGCTGGGCCTCGCCTGGGAGGAACCGGTCGTGCGCCAGTCGGCGCGCCTTGCCGCCTACGGTGCGGCGCTTGCCCACCTGGAGCGGATGGCGGTGAGCTATCCCTGCTTCTGCACGCGCAAGGAGATCGAGGAAGAGATCGCCCGGGCGGCCGGCGCCGAGGCGGTCACCCCCGGCACCTCGCCCGTGTATCCCGGCACCTGTCGCAGGCTATCGGAGGGGGAGCGGGAGCGGCGGCAAGCGGCCGGCGGTGCCTTCGCCATCCGTCTCGACGCCGAACGGGCGCTGCACCTCACCGGCCCGCTCACCTGGGAAGACGTGGCCGCCGGCAGACAAGCGGTCGATCTGGGCGGGATTGGCGATGTCGTTATCGCCCGCAAGGAGATCCCCACCAGTTACCACCTGGCGGTGGTCGTCGACGATGCGGCGGCGGGCGTCACTCTCGTCACCCGCGGCCACGACCTGTTCGCCGCCACCCACGTTCATCGGACGCTGCAAGCCCTGCTCGCCCTGCCGGTTCCGGCATGGCACCACCACCCGCTGGTCACGGACGAAACCGGTCGCCGTCTGGCCAAACGTGATGGCGATCTGGGGTTGCGGGTGCTGCGGGCCGAGGGCCGCTCGCCGAGGGAGGTTCTTGCCCTGGCAGCCGCCACCGTCCGCTGATTTGCCGTCGGGGATGGGACGCCGCGGCGCGCCAAAAAAAAAAGAGTGGGGCGAGTCCTTGCGAACGAACCCGCCCCGTGCCGCACTCTGCGGTTCGGCCAAGCCTGCGCCTGTTGGCGCCTACGACAGATACAGGAACTTGGCGACCGAAGGGACCCCCTGGCTGTTAAAGACGAACAACATGTAATAGCCGGGCAAGGCGTAGTTGATGTTGCTGGGCGGGGTAACGGTCAGCGGTCCGGTTCCCGAAAAGGCGAGATCGAAGAACCGCTGGTCGACGTTGATCGAATGGGTGGCCGAGCCGACCCGCAAGAGGGTCACCCGGGTGATCGGACCGCCGCTAACGGTGATGCTGAACGGCTGACCGAGTTGGAAGGCTGCGGGTGCCGAATTGATCGCCGGCCGTGTCGCCGGGGTGCCGTCGCCGTTGTAAAGGTAAGGCGGATAGTAGATTTCGGCATTGAGGTTCTTGACCGGTCCCGGATCGCCGCCGGCGGCGGTCAACACCGTGGCGTCCGGCAGCAGCAGCGCAGTGGAATGATAGAGGCGGATCTTCTGCGCCGAGTCCGCGTCCGACCATTGATTGGGGCTGGCCGGATCCCAGATCTGGGCCTTCAAGGCGCTGTTGACGTCCTTGTTCCCCACCGCTGATCCGCCATTGAGGAGAACTCTGCCGTCCGCCATCAACGTCGTGTTGGACCAGTAGCGCACCTGATCGGTGTCGGGTCCCGCGGTCACCACCGGCAGTGCGCCGGTCGCGTCGATGAGATCCACCTTCTGGAACATTCGGACCGAAAGAATCTTGCCGGGTCCGTACATCAGGGTCGGGAAAGGCGCGGCGCCGGTCCGTGCCTTCGGCGCGATACCATTGATCTGCCCGGTGCCGGCCGGATTCAGATAGAACATTTTGCCGGAGCTGTTGTTTACGATCAGGATTTTGCCGTTTCCGACCTGGAAGCCCCGAGGATAGAACCAGTTCTTTACGCCATAGGCAAAGTCATTGCCGGCATTGGTGAGGGTGCGCCGGCCCAAACCTTCCGTGTAGACCTCAGGGAGGGGGGCGCCGATCACTTCATTTTTCGGGGATTCCGGCGTGGCACCAGGCTTGAAGTCCTGGCGACCGCCGAGGACGACCCGCTCGCCGTTGGGCGTCGGAACGATGGTTGGATACCACCTGGCAAACTGCATCGACTGGGCCGAGGTGAGGTTGTCGTTGTTCCAGTCGAAGACCTCGGTGTCGGCAATCGAGTGATTGCGCTCGCCGCCGACAGTCAAATCACCACCGGTGATCAGCAGCCTATTGGAGCCGATCAGGGCCTGGCCGGCGCAGAAGATGTCGGTCAGCGTTCCGCCGGGCCGGGTAGGCAGGGTCGTGTGGGATGCGGGCCCGGTCCCCGATGAGGGATCCCACAGGTCGTAGACGAAGCCGCCCTGCTTGCCGTCCTCCGTCGAGCCGAAGTTGAACACCCGCCCGTCCGGCAGCAGCGCCACGTGCAGGGGGATAATCGGCCACGTCACTGGACCGCCGAAAACGCCCTTGGTTGGTGCCTGTGTATTTCCCGGCGGGACCGCCGCCGCTCCCACAACTGCGGCGGCACTGACCGGCGCCTGTTTCGGTGGTCGCACGCCGACACCGTAGCCGTAATCGAAACGGCCTGGCTGGTTGGCTTCATGGGCAGCAAAGACCGCATCATCGTCTGATAGGCCCTCGTCGCTCGAAGCAGCCAATGCCTGCCACTCGACACCCAGCACCAGGGTGAATGCGGTCAAGGCAAGGCCAAACTTCAAACACGTCAACGTCATGTCCTCGTATTCTCCCCTATGTCACGGCATTCTTCTTGTCGGCTTCGCCTCGCTCTCGCTCGACGCACACGCGGCGTCGAAACCTCCCCGACGGAACGATTCTCTGCCTACAATCTATAAGAGTTATATGATTTTGATCACAAACTGAACTTATTTATACGTGTATTTTTTTCATTTTTCCGCAACTCGGGTGAATAACATCGGGGGGATGTTGCCTATTTTGGTTATCCAGTTGCGGCACGTGCGTCTTCTGGATGCCCGGACCATCTGCATGTGAATTGATCGAACGTACGTGGCAGACCGGCGATCAGGAGCCGCTCGTATTGGGGACGTCGTTGCCGGCTGCGGTATCGCCCGGATCGATGCCCGTATCCTCGTCCTCGTCGGTATCCTCGTCCGCTATGGGGATACGGTAATGGTCGCCGCCCAGCCAGCGGCCGAGATCGATGTCGGCACACCGCTTGGAGCAGAACGGCCGGTAGCGATCGACGGCCTGCTTTCCGCAGATCGGACAGGGGCGGGTCGGCCGTGGCGATGATGGGCTCATCGGGGATCGACCAGCTTCCACGGGCTGATCACAGGCGCGTCGGCGACGCTGATGGCGATCCGGCCGCCGGCGCGGTCTTCGGCGGCAGCGCGCGCGCCGGCCATTTCTCGGGCAAGGGCCGCCGCCACCGCCTCGTTGACAAGCAGGCCCGGCACCCGTCCGGGCCGCGTCGCGGTTTCGGCGACGAGGGCGCGCAGGGCGTCGCCGGCGGCGACCCAAGGCACGCGGGAAGCGGATTCGCTGCTGTCGTCTTGCCCGAGCTGACGACGCAGTGAGGGCGCCCGCCGTTCGCGGACCAACTCGATCAGGCCGAGCGGCGTAAAGCCGCCGAAGCGGATAACCCGGCGGTCGTTGCCGAGCCGATCCTCTGCCGCGGCAAGGGTTGCACGCAATCGGTCGAGAAGGGCTGCGCGCTGCCGACGGTCGCGGACGGCGACGGGATCGATGACGATGTGGCCGGCCAGGTCGGCGAGGACGATCATCTCCGCGATGGCCGTCATCGCTTCCAGATTGGTGGTGCGCACCGCTGCCTCGCCACCGGCGGCGGCGCCGAGATCGACGTCGATGGTGACGGCGGCCGGTGTTTCACGGACGGCGAATGCACCGCCACCGGCCAGCGACTGCCAGGGCGCCATGGCTGCCGCCAGTTGATCATCGACGGCGTCGGCGGCAAACACCGAAACCCCACCGCGGTGATGGTGAAGGAGGGGGGTGATCGCCGGCAACGTTCGCCGCAGCATCACCAGCGTGTCCGCATCATCGACGATGACGCGGGTGAGGGCGGTGCCGTTGCCGGCTTTCCTGATGGCATCGTCCCCAGCGGCGTCTGCGGTCGCGTTTGCGGCGGCGGCGATGGCGGCGATGATCGGCTCGGGTGCCGCCTGCAGGCGGACGGGCGGGCGCTCCGCTCCCGGCGGGGCGAGGCGTTCGGACGCCGGCGGCGGCCGGCCGCTGAGCTTGGCGCCCTTACCGCTCTCGGCGGCCCGCAGAACGCGCACCGCCACCGCTTCACCTTCGGCCGGCGGTCGCCGCGGATCGCTCGCATCGGCAAAGGCGAGAAACCCCGGTCGGGCGGCGCCGATATCGACGAAGGCGGCGGCGAGGCCCCGGTCGACGCGAGCGACGCGGCCGAGGAAGACATCGCCGGCGCGCGGGCCGCCGCCCACGGCGCTGTCGGGTGGCGTCAGCAGATAGCGGACCAGCCGGCCCTGGGCGAGGCAGGCGGCGCGCCGGTCGGGGCCGAGGGCGGAGACGAGAACGGTGTCAATCGGCGACATCGGTGGCGGCAGGCGGTGGACGGTAGCCGTGACCGGTGAGCAGCCCGGCCGTTTCGAAGAGCGGCAGGCCGACCACGTTGGAATAGCTGCCGACCAGCATCCGCACGAAGGCGGCGGCGCGCCCCTGCACGGCATAGCCGCCGGCCTTACCCCGCCACTCGCCGGCGTCCAGATAGGCGTCGATGTCGGCGGCATCAAGCGGCCGGAAGGCGACGCGGGTGACGACGACCCGAGCCGCGCGGCGGCCGTCGGCGGCAATCAGGGCGACGCCGCCGAAGACCCGGTGGCGACGCCCGGATAGCAGCGCCAGGCAGCGCCTGGCGGTCGCCCGGTCGTTGGCCTTCGGCAGGATGCGCCGACCGCAGGCGACCACCGTGTCGGCGGCGACGATGATGTCGCCGGCCCATACCGGTGCGGCCGCCTCCGCCTTTGCACACGCGAGGCGGCGGGCCAGGTCCCGGGGCAGCTCCCGGCGCCGCGGCGTTTCGTCCACCGCCGGCGGATGCACGCATGCGGGCGGAAAGCCGATCTGCTCGAGGAGCGCAAGCCGTCGCGGCGAGGCGGAGGCGAGGATGAGACGGGGAGAACACCCGGCGTCCGCGCGTACGGCGGTTGCGTCAGGCAGCGAGCCTTGCGGCGGCTCCCCCGCGACGCGGCGGATCACTTATAGCGAAACGTGATACGCCCCTTGGAGAGGTCGTAGGGCGTCATTTCGACGTTGACCCGGTCGCCGGCCAGGACACGGATGCGGTTCTTGCGCATCTTGCCGGCGGTATGGGCGAGGATCTCGTGATTGTTTTCCAGTTTCACCCGAAACATCGCGTTCGGCAGCAATTCCGTCACGACGCCGGTAAACTCCAGCATTTCTTCCTTGGCCATGCAGTCTCCGCGAGGGTCGATCTTTCCGGGCTAGACATGTACGGACGAGCCGGCGCGGTCAAGAGCCTTGGCCGGCGGCCCGTCCGCAACCCCCCCGGGAGCGGTGCCACCCTGCGAAGCCTGGGGGGAGCCGACCGCCGCCTTACGACGGCGCGCCCACGGCCAGGGCGTCGCCGGCGAACTGGGGCTGACGAGTGGGCAGGGTACCGCCGGATTCGATGGCATCCACGTGACGCCCCATCGGCAGTACCTCGAAGCGCTTGCTGAAGTCGGCGATGAAACCGTCCAGCCAGGCAAGCTTCCGTTCCAGCGCCACATCCATGCCGGGGAAGAAGGCGAGCGGTGCCAGCCCGTCGTCGGAGCCGAGAAAGTCGAGCGGATGCAGCAGCAAGGACGGTTCGGTCCGGGTGAGCCGGCACAACTCCAGCGCCAGCCGGAAATACAGGCGCGCCAGCCCCGGCGAGAACCGCGCGAGGTAGATGAGGTAGCTGACGTGGAAGGGCAGCCGGAACACCGGCATCGTCGTTACCGGCAATTCCAGCATGGCGCGGCTGTCACCCAGTTGCCAGCGGTAGGGGCCGAGCGGCCGCAACCCGTCCTTGATGCCGCCGAACAGCTCCTTGCGCTGCTCCTGCTGGTCCTGGGACAGCCGCGCGGTGAAGAAGTAGTAGGCGCGGGCGAGGGGACCGATGAAGGTGGGAAACGTCGACGCGTCGTAGCGATAGCCGCGCCGTTGCAGGACCTCCAGCGTCTCCCGCGACAAGGAGAAGCCGGGACCGCGGAAGCCGCGGGGGCGCTGGCCGGTGGCCTTGGCGATGGCGTCCTCGGCGTCTGCGATCTCACGCGCGAGTTCGTCCGCCGTGTAGAGATGGAGCCAGGGCTCGTGGCGGAAAGAATGATTGCCGATCTCGTGGCCGGCGTCGGTGATCGACCGCAGCGCCCGATGGTTCTCCTCACGGACGGCATCCTGGCCGACGACGAAGACGGTGATGGTCAGCCGTCGCTCGGCAAAGAATTGCAGGAAGCGCGGCACGACCAGGTCCAGGTAGGAGGGGTAGTCGACCCAGGTGTCGTCACCGCGGGTCTTCATGTACGACCACTGGTTGTCCAGGTCCAGCGACAGACTGGCCGCCGGCTTGGAGGATGAGGCATTCATGCCGCGTGTTCCTTGGTTGGGACCGATGGTGCGGGAAGGCTTGCCGCCGCCGCCAGCACCTCGGGCGTCGCCCGGTCGGCCAAGCCGACGGTTTCATTGACGGCGAGGGTGCCGTTGACGATATGGGCCGAGTTGACGATGTAGAGGCCGGGCACCGACGTCACCATCGGCGGCAGGCGATCTGAGTAGTTGAGGGTCGAGATGGCGTAGACTTGGCGCACCCGCGAGACGCGGAAGGAGCGGACGTTGGCCGGCCCCGGGTCCGGATAGATGCGGGAGAGCCCGGCGACGAAGCGCCGCTCGATTTCGGCGTCGTCCAGTTGCCAGTAAGGATCATCGGCGGTCACGTAGCGCGGCAGATAGACCAGCGAAGAGCCGCCGAAGTTTTCCTCCTTGTCCACCAGCGCCGACATTTCGACGATCGCGGTGAACGGGATGGAGCCGTCGGTGATGTAGGTGAGGTAATAACCGGCGAGCGGCCGGTCGATCAGCGCCGACGGACAGATGATCCCCTGGTAGACGATGCCGTTCAGACGCTCCTTCTCGTCGGCGTCCAATCCTTTCGCCATCCGTGCGGCGTGCGGGCCGGCGGCGGTGACGATGACACGATCGAAGGTCTGCGTTCCCTTCGGGGTGGTCACGGCGAGACCGTCGGCGCGGCGCTCGATGGCCTCCACCGGTGCCGAGAGCTGGATGTCGACGCCGGCATCGCGCAGCCGTTCGCCGAAGCGATCGAGGATGCGCGCATAGCCGCCCGGGATATAGCCGAACATCTCCCGCTTCATGCCGCCCCGACGCGCCGCGTAGATGCGGGCGACATAGGACCAGATGAACGAGGCGGACGCGATCTTGTAATTGTCGCCCATCTTCGCGGCGAGCAGCGGCCGCCACATCTGGTCGAACACCCGGCGCCCCGAGAGACGGGTCAACCAGTCGGCGAGCGGGATTCTCTCCAGTGCCCGACCGTCCTTGACCCGCGAGATGTACATCAGCGTCGCCGCCAGACGGACCTTGTCGATCAGGGAGAGCGCCGGAAATTTCAGATAATCGAGGGCCGTCGCCATCCGGTAAAAGCCCTTGCCGGTGTAAAACCCGGTTCGCGTCTGGTCGAAGCGCAACTCATCCGCCAGCCCGATCTCGCCCAGCAGATTGCGGAGCGACATATCGGACAGCATGATCACGTGATAGTGGCGGTCCCAGACGACATCCCCCAGCTGCCACGCCGAGGCCAGGCCACCCAGTTGCGGCGCCGCCTCGAAGACGGTCACCCGCTTACCTGCCTGAGTGAGCCGGTGCGCCATCGTCAGGCCCAGCAGACCGCCGCCCACGACGGCCCAACCGCGTCCGCGCTCCGTCATGGAATGATCAACCCCTTGTCTCCTGTGGCGTGGCGACGATCGTGCCTCAGCTTCCGTCCCGGCCCGTCGCCGCGCCATCCCTGTCAATATGGTTGGCCAAACGATCAGAACCAGTCGACGGGCGCCGCCGCCCATGGCTATCGCCGGCCCCGCTCGGCCAGAAGCGAGCACGGGGCCACGAAAGCGTGCGGGTGCGTCGCCTCGATAATGATTTGTTTAGCAGAATCTGCGGCGGCGAACGGTGGCGCAGATCACAGGCGAGGATGGGGCCGTTGCTGAAATGATAGGCTACGAGATTATGTTGGCCCTTTGCCGGGATACCTGTTTGGGGAGAAGCCAAATCCCATTAGGGGACATCTGCCGTTTTGAAAGGACACGCGAATGGAGGGACGGCGTGCGGACCGTTCGGGGCGGACCTTGCGCGGACGACTTCCGGCGCCCGCAGGTTTCGCCTAAGTTCCCGCTTGAGTGTCGATCCGCGCCATGGGGCGCTCGGGACGATGCGGCCCAACCATCCCTACGGAAAGTTAACTGTACGCCGACCGACCGGCGGACCAGAATCGCTAAAGCTGGCAAAGAAAATATAGCTGCCGGTAGGTGCTAATTAATCGTCGATGACCGGCTTGTTGCTCAAAGGGATTCGAGAAAGAATGACGAAATCAGCAGCCAATCGTTCTCATGGACATTTACGTCGATTGAATATCGTGAGGATTGGGTTGGCGTTTGCGATCGTGAATGTCCTGGCCATTGCCACGGCGCTTGCCGACAAGTCGGAGGACAGCGAAACCGGTGCCCTCTATCAGATGGGGCAGGCGGTCGAACTGCGGACGACGGCGCAGCGAGCGTCCGATTACGTGAATGCGCTGGGGGTGGTTTATACCGGCGGCGAGCCGCAACTGGTGGCCGATCTCGGTGTCCGCCTGGTGCGCGGCGATGTTCGGCGCCAGGGCAGCGAGATGTATCGCAATCTCTATACGCTGACCAACGGCCGCATCAAGACGGTGGCCCTCGTCCATCCGGTGCAGCAGTACACCTGCGATAACAACCCCTCGCGCAAGGCCAACCGCATGCTCCCGCCGGAGAAGTGGGCGGCGTTCATGGATCAGGAAATTCTCGCCAACGGCACCGAGTGGATCGCCGCCTTTGAAGGACCCAACGAGTTCAACGGCCAGTCGACGCGCTGTGCCGACCCGTCCAACGATCCGGCCGTCCGCACCCAGTACAATCCCGATTACGCCGATCAGATCCGCGAGTTCCAGAAGTTCCTGTATAATTACATCAAAACCGTCAAGGGATTGCCGCAGCCGGTGCTCGGGCCGTCCATCTGGGCAAGGAGCCGGCCTTTCTTCGAGGAATCAACGAAGAAGATCGGCAACATCGATAGCTGGACCGACTACGCGACATTTCATTACTACTCGTTCAACTCATTCCCGGAAAACCGGATGGGCTGGTACCGGCCGACACTTCTGAACAATATGTACGGAGGCATGGCGCGCAACAAACCGGCGTACATGACCGAGACCGGGACCTGCGTCTCCACGGGTAACGCCGAGGAAATCAAGGCCAAGTTCCTCACCCGCTACCAGGCCTACTTCTTCTCGTTCAACCCAATGAACAAGACCTTCCAGTATGTGTTCTCGGCCGATACCGACGATGGATGCTGGAACCTGGTCGACCTCAGCAGCGGCCGGCCATTGCCCGCCTGGTACGCCATGCGTAACGTCATCCGCATCCTTGATGACGGCGAGGCGTCGTTCACCCCCGGCTCGCTCAACTATTCCCTCAGCGGCGACACCAGCGACATCAAGACGGTGCTGCTGCAGAAGAAGAACGGCGCCTTCGATCTCCTCATCTGGAAAGCGTCGCGGCCGACCGACGCGCGGGTGCCGTTGACCCTTAAACTGCCGGCGAGTGCCAACGTCTCCATCTACGAGCCGGCCAATATCACCAACATCGAGAGCGGCGACCAACCCTTGCGCACCGTCGCCGACACCAAGAGCGTGCCGATCGAGGTGCCGGACCACGTGATGATCATCGCCATCGGCGGCGACGCCACCGCCGCGACTCCCCGTCACCAGACGGCGGCGCCCGCTTCCTCTCCGGCGCCAGCGGCGCCGGTTGCGCCCGGTCCGGCAGGCGGGTTGCGGATCGATGCCGGCGCGACGACCACGGTGACCACCGCCGACGGCCAGTCGTGGTCGGCGGATCAGAGCTTTATCGGCGGCGAGACCGTCAGCAAGCCGCGCATCCCCATTGCCGGCACCGACGATGAGGTTCTCTACCAGACCGCGCGCTACGGGATGAGCGGCTACCGCCTCAACGTGCCCAACGGCACCTATACGGTCAGCCTACACTTCGCCGAGATCGTTCCCGAGGTGAAGCGGCGCGATCGGGTGTTCGACGTGACCGTCGGCGGCAAGACGCTCAGCGGCATCGATGTCCTTCGTGACGCCGGCGGCCGCAAGCGGGCACTGGTGAAGACGGTGGATGGGGTCACCGTCAGCGACGGCACGCTCAGCATCGACTTTACCAACACCGGCGGCGGCGAACCGCCCATCATCAGCGCCATCCAGGTCCAGCCGCGATAGGGGCAGGGGCGTTTCTCCCTCACGGACGGGGCGGCGACGGCCGGGCGGTGGCTTTCACCCGGTCGTTCCGACCGTTCCTCTCCCCAACGTCCTTGCTTCTTCCTGCCCGCGGTCGGCTCTTGATCGGGTGACGCTAACCGCCCGGTAACCGATCGGGGTGCACAAAGGGATACGAAGACGGATGGGATTTGCGGTGTGTCCCGGCGGCATCACCGGCCCGTCGTCCCCCGGCGATCGGAGGTTCCGGCTTGTCTCAACCAAGAATAGCGGGCTAGCGTTGCGTATGCGACTGAGGGATGCGGTCCGCTCACGATTTGCTTTAGCCCTTGTCATGGTCGCCGCCGCCCTGACGGCGCGGCCGGCGATGGCGGCGCCGTTCGCCAGCGATCCCGGGCGGTTGTGCGCCGATGCCATCGCCCGCCAGGATCGCGCCGGAGTGACGCCGCGACACCTTCTCTCCGCCATCGCCTTCAACGAATCGGGGCGCAAGGATCCGGTCACCGGCGCGCGGGTGGCCTGGCCGTGGGCGGTGATGGCCGAGGGCCGCGGCCGCTATCTGCCGACGAAGGCGGTGGCCATCGCCGAGGTCCGCGACCTGCAGGCCAACGGCGTCCGCAACATCGACGTCGGCTGCATGCAGATCAATCTCTACTACCACCCCGATGCGTTCCAGTCGCTGGAGGAGGCGTTCGATCCGGCCACCAATGTCGCCTACGCGGCCCGGTACCTGCGCGACCTGTTCGACGAGATGGGAACCTGGCAGGAAGCGGCCGGCCGCTATCATTCGGCGACCCCGGAACACAAGATTCCCTACCAGAACCGGGTGGTCGCCCTGTGGGAGAAATTCCGCGACGGCTTCGCCGGCGATACCGAGCTGGCGGCCCTCGTCCCGCCGCCGCCGCCGCCCGGCGGTTCATTCGGCGGGTCGGCCGGATCGCGCCCGTCCGGCTTCGGTCGGGCCGGCGATCCGATGGTCGACCGCTTCGTCCGCCAGATGCAGATGCCATCGATCCGCCGCGGCAACGCGGCCCCGGTCATGGCGCCGGTGGACCAGCCGGGTCTGGTGCGGGTGCCGCCCCGTAGCGCCCAGTTGGCGGCCCGCGACACGTCCGCGGAGACGGATTTCGCCGCCCGGCGGGCACAATACCTCGAGGCGTGGCGCCAGGCCCGCAACGGCGGCGGCGCCGGGCCGGTCACCGTCGTCCGCGGCACCGCCCAGCAGGTCTACTCGTTCGATATCCGCTAACTGGCGATATCCGCTAACTGGCGCTAGCCGCTAACTGGCGCTATCCGCCGATCGCGCCTCCCTCTTTCGTCCAATCCACAAGCGAGCGGCTTGAGCGATGCCGCCCGATCGCTATGCTGACGGGCGGGTTCCCGTTCGGGGAAGTCCGCACCAACCCGCAAAGCAGGCAGGAGCACCGGGACATGGACATCTGGCAGTGCCCGGCGGTGGTGACCGGTGCCGCGTCGGGGCTGGGCGCCGAAACCGCCCGCAGCCTCGTCGAAGCCGGCGCCCACGTGGCGATGATCGACATCGATGCCGAGGCCCTGCAAAAGATGGCATCGCGCATCGGTGCGCTCGGCATCGCCTGCGACGTCTCCGACGCCGAGGCGATGGAGGCCGCCCTGGCCCGCGCCCGCGAGGCCCATGGTCCGGCCCGCATCGTCGTCCATTGCGTCGGCCATGCGCACCCGCAGCGCATCGTCGGTGACGATGGGCCGATGCCGCTGGAGGACTTCCGCCGGCTGGTGGAAGTCAACCTGATGAGCACGTTCAACGTCATGCGGCTGGCGGCGTACGAAATGACCCGGCTGCCGCCCATGCGCGACGGCGAACGTGGCATCATCATCTTCACCGCGTCCGTCTCCGCCTACGAGGGTCAGAGCGGCGAGGCCGCCTATGCGGCGTCGAAGGGCGGCGTTGTCAGCATGATCCTGCCGGCGGCGCGCGAACTCGGCGCCCTCGGCATCCGTGTCGTCGGCATCGCCCCCGGCCTGTTTTCCACCCCGACCCTGTTCCAGATGGAGCGCGATCTGAGCGCCCGCTTGGCTGCCACCATCCCGTTTCCCGGCCGCTTCGGGGATCCGGCGGAGTTCGCCATGCTGGTCGGCCACGTGGTTCAGAACGTCATGATCAATGGGAGCGTGTTGCGCCTCGACGGCGGCTATCACCGCTGACGGGCGACGCGACGGGCACGGCCTTGGCAGGGGGCGGGGGATGAACGAAACGGAAAAGCGGACCATCGTCCTTTACCTCGTCTCCCACGCGTCCGGCGAACTCGTCGAGATGCTGGCACGCAATGCCGTCGCCCAGTTCGAAAGGGTCGAGGTGGAGCGGCGGCTGTGGAAGATGGTGCGCAGTCTGGGGCAGGTGCCGGATATCCTCGCCACCATCGGCGAGCGCCGCGGCTTCGTCGTCCACAGCATCTCCGATGAGACCATCCGCCAGGCGCTGGAGGAGGGCTGCTACGCGCTCAGGGTTCCGTGCCTGTTCGCCCTCGATCCGCTGGTGGGGACGTTGGCCGCCCACTACGACCTGCCCATCCACTTTCGCAGCAGCGCCCGCGATGTCATGGATGACGACTATTTCCGTCGGGTCGAGGCGATGAAATACACCCTTGCCCACGACGACGGCGTCGCCGCTGACTACCTGGACGATGCCGACGTCATCCTGATCGGCGTGTCGCGGGCGACGAAGACGCCCACCTGCATGTACCTGGCGTCCCGCGGCATCAAGGCGGCGAACGTCCCGTTGGTGCCGGGGGTGCCGCTGCCGGACGGCGTTCTGCAGGCGAAGCAGCCGCTCATCGTCGGGCTGACCATCAACCCGGAGCACCTGGCGAAGGTGCGCGAGGGGCGGCTGAAGCGGTTGCACGAGGACGATGCGACCGACTATGCCGAGCTCGATGCGGTGATGCTGGAAGTGCGGGAAGCGCGCCGGCTTTATTCCCGTCACGGCTGGCGGGTCATCGACGTCACCCAGCGTTCGATCGAACAGACCGCCGCCTACATCATCCACCTGCTGGAGAAGCATCGCGGGCAAGCCGCCGAACCGCAGCTTCCGCCACCGGACAAGGCCGACGGGGGGTGATGGCTGCCGAAATCCGCTCGTCCCGCCTGGCGGTTTTGATCGACGCCGACAATACCTCGGCCAAGATCGCGGACGGCCTGTTCGAAGAAATCGCCAAGATCGGCGAGGCCAGCGTTCGCCGCATCTACGGCGATTTCTCCGCCGGTCGTTCCAAAGGCTGGACCGATGTTCTTGCCAAACACGCCATCATCCCCCAGCAGCAGTTCGCATACACGACGGGGAAGAATGCGTCCGACATCACCCTGGTCATCGACGCCATGGACCTGTTGCACGGCGGTCGCTTGGATGGTTTTTGCCTGGTCTCTTCCGACAGCGATTTCACCCGTCTTGCCGCCCGCATCCGCGAGCAGGGCGTCGATGTCTTCGGGTTCGGCGAGCAGAAGACCCCCGAGAGTTTTCGGCAAGCCTGCCGGCGCTTCATCTACACCGAGAATCTCGTTCCCGGTCGCGTGAAGGATAACCACGACGACGCCGCGCCAGCGCCCAAGCCTCTCCAGCTCCCAAGCGCCGCCATCCCGTTGATCAGAAAAGTCCTTTCCCAGGAGGAAACCGACAACGGCTGGGTGTCCCTCAGCACCGTGGGCGCTAAACTCTCTAACTTGGCCCCAGATTTCGACCCGCGGACGTTCGGCTTCCGCAAGCTCAGCGACCTCGTCAGGATGACGAATAAGTTCGAGATCGAGTGTCCGGAAGGCGGTCGAGCGCGCATCCGCGCCAAGCCGACCGGCAAAAAATAATCGCTTCCTGCTTGCGCTACGACCAGATCGGTATCCGTGGGTCATTGGAACGGATTTACGATCGCGACCCCGGCACCGCGGGCCACGGCCTCCCAACGGGCCGCGACCCATCTGCAAGGATGGGCGGGTCATCGACGTCACCCAGCGTTCGATCGAACAGACTGCCGACACACCCGAACCCAATCTCCCGCCGCCGGATCGGGCGGGCGAGGGGTGAATGGGCATGCCTGACGACTGGTGTCTGGCCTAAGACGCGGGCAGCCCGAGATTGAGGGCAAGGGCGCGCGTGGCCGCTGCCGCATCGGCAGGGGCGAGGCGACCCAGGGCGCGGAGGATGAGCGGTATCTCGAGGGTGAACAGCTTCAAGCGGATCACACATGCGGTCCGCAGTCCCGCCGCGCCCGGTTGGGTGATTTCGACGTCACTGGGCCATTGAGAGCGAGCGGCCGCGGTAATCATGCAGAGGATCAGGTGGCGGTGCTCGCGGCAGAACTGTTCGGTCGAGACGACAAGAGCCGGCCGCCGCTTGCTCAGCGGGTGGTCGGTAAAAGGAAAGGGGACGACGACGATATCAAAGCGGTTATAGATCACCCCAGGCGCGCTCGTCTTCCTCACTGTTCCATTCCGTCAGCGTCTGTTCGATGCTCTGCAAATAGTCCCTATCGCGAACTGCCACCTTATGGACGACGGCAACATCGCCTTGGATGGCGAAGGACACGAAATCCCCAGCCTTTATGCCGAGCTGCTCCCGCACGCTCCTCGGTAGGGTGAGCTGTCCTTTCGACGTAACCTTTGCGATGTCCATGGGCGTTTCTCTGTGTGCGGCTGCGTGGCAGAAGTAAGGAATCCTTACATCCGCGTCAAGCGTTGCGATGCTTGATTGACCCCGGGGGCCGGCGGCGCCTATAAGCACGGCGGGCCACGGCCTCCCAACGGGCCGCGACCCATCTGCAAGGATGGGAGAACACCTGCATGAGCATTCCGCCGCGGCCGGGCGTGACGCCGGCCAACCCCTGTTTTTCCTCTGGTCCCTGTGCAAAGCGCCCCGGCTGGGCCGCCGATGCGCTGGCCTCTGCCCTCGTCGGCCGCTCGCACCGTTCGAAGCCGGGCAAGGCGAGGCTGGCCGAGGTCATCGATCGCTCCCGCGCACTCTTGGGCCTGCCCGCCGATTATCGCATCGGCGTCGTACCGGCGTCCGATACCGGCGCCATCGAAATGGCCATCTGGTCCCTGCTCGGCGCCCGCGGCGTCGACGTGGTGGCGTTCGAGAGTTTCGGCTCCCAGTGGGTCACCGACATCACCAAGCAGCTGAAGCTGAAGGACGTGCGCGTCCTCGACGCCGACTACGGCGAGCTTCCCGATCTCAGCCAGGTCGATCCCGCCCGCGACGTGGTCTTCACCTGGAACGGCACCACCTCCGGCGTCGTCGTTCCCGACGGCGACTGGATCGCCGCCGATCGCGAGGGGCTCACCCTCTGCGACGCCACCTCCGCCGTCTTCGCCTATCCCTTGCCGTGGGACAAGCTCGATGTGGTCACCTACTCCTGGCAGAAGGTGATGGGCGGCGAGGCCCAGCACGGCATGCTGATCCTTAGCCCGCGCGCCGTCGCCCGGCTGGAGAGCTATACGCCGTCGTGGCCGCTGCCGAAGCTGTTCCGGATGACCAAGAGCGGCAAGCTGACCGAGGGGCTGTTCGTCGGCGAGACCATCAACACGCCCTCGATGCTGGCGGTCGAGGACGCCCTCGACGGGCTGAAATGGGCGGAGAGCATCGGCGGCGCCGCGGCGCTGATCGCCCGCTCGACCGCCAATCTTGCCGCGATCGAGGCCTGGGTGGCGGCGACGCCGTGGGTCGATTTCCTCGCCCGGGAACCGCGCTTCCGCTCCCGCACCTCCGTTTGCCTGGCCATCGTCGATCCCTGGTTCACCGGGCTGGCCGCCACCGATCGGGCCGCGGTCGCCAAGGAATTGGTCCAGGTCATCGACAAGGCCGGCGCCGGCTACGATCTCGGCGCCTACCGCGACGCGCCTCCGGGCTTGCGCCTGTGGGCGGGCGCCACCGTCGAGACCGCCGATCTGAACGCGCTCTTCCCCTGGCTCGACTGGGCCTGGGCGAGCGTCAAGGCCGAACGCCACGCCGCCTGAAGGAATCTCTCACATGCCATCCGTACTCATCTCCGACAGCCTGAGCGATCAGGCGGTCGACATCTTCCGTGCCCGCGGCGTCGACGTGGACGTCAACACCGGGCTGAAGCCGGACGAACTGAAGGCGATCATCGGCCAGTACGACGGTCTCGCCATTCGCTCGGCGACCAAGGTCACCAAGGAGATCATCGAGGCGGCCACCCGGCTGAAGGTGGTCGGCCGCGCCGGCATCGGCGTCGACAACGTGGACATCCCGGCGGCCACGGCGCGCGGCATCGTCGTCATGAACACCCCGTTCGGCAACTCCATCACCACCGCCGAGCACGCCATCTCGATGATGATGGCGCTCGCCCGGCAGATTCCCCAGGCCAACGCCTCGACCCACGCCGGCAAGTGGGAGAAGTCCAAGTTCATGGGGGTCGAACTCGCCGGCAAGACGATGGGCATCGTCGGCTGCGGCAACATCGGCTCCGTCGTCGCCGACCGTGCCCGCGGCCTGAAGATGAAGGTGATCGCCTACGATCCCTACCTGACGCCGGAACGGGCGGACGATCTCGGCGTCGAGAAGGTCGATCTGGACACGCTCTACGCCCGCGCCGATTTCATCAGCCTGCACGCTCCGACCACCGACGCCACCCGCGGCATGATCAACGCCGAGAGCCTGGCGAAGATGAAGGCGGGAGTGCGGCTGATCAACTGCGCCCGCGGCGCCCTCGTCGTCGAGACCGACCTGAAGCAGGCGCTCGACTGGGGCCACGTGGCCGGCGCCGCCCTCGACGTCTTCGCCGTCGAGCCGGCGAAGGAGTCGCCGCTGTTCGGCATGGCGCAGGTGGTGGCGACGCCGCACCTGGGCGCGTCGACCACCGAGGCGCAGGAGAAGGTGGCGCTGCAGGTGGCGGAGCAGATGGCCGACTTCCTCCTCACCGGCGCCGTCGTCAATGCGCTCAACATGCCGTCGGTCAGCGCCGAGGAGATGCCGAAGCTGAAGCCCTACATGGGCCTCGCCCGCCAGGTCGGCCGCTTCATGGGCCAGATCATCGAGAGCGCGGTGAAGTCGGTGACCATCGAGTACGAGGGCCAGGCGGCGCAGCTCAACACCAAGCCGCTGACCGCGCTGGTGCTGGAAGGCCTGCTGTCGTCGCAGCTGGCCTCCGTCAACATGGTCAACGCGCCGTCGGTGGCCAAGGAGCGGGGCGTCGTCGTCAGCGAGGTCAAGCACGAGCGGCGTGGCGTCCTGCAGACGCAGGTCCGGCTGACCGTGCAAACGGAAGTGCAGTCACGGACCATCGCCGGCACCTTGTTCAACGGCGATCAGCCGCGGATCATCGAGATCACCGACATCCCCATGGATGCGCGTCTCGGCCCCAACATGCTGTTCGTTTCCAACAACGACAAGCCGGGGTTGATCGGTGGCCTGGGTTCCATCCTCGGCAATGCCGGCATCAACATCGCCACCTTCAATCTCGGCCGCGATCATCCGGGCGGCAATGCCATCGCCCTGATCGAGGTGGACGATGCGCCGCCGGAGCCGGTGCTGGAGCAGATCAAGCATCTGCCCAACGTCGTCCGCGTCAAGTCGCTGCAGTTCTGACGGACGCAGCGAAGCCCGGCTATTGCACCTGGCGGGGAACGCCACGCTCCTCGGCGAGCGTGGCGCCTTGCGGTGACCAGGCGCGGGCGAGCTTCTGGGCGTCGGCCCGCTGGCCCGGCGTCATCTGCGGCGCCAGCCGGTCCTGGTTCTGCAGCGCCAGCGCGCGCACCCCGTCGTCGGCGGCACGTGACGCGGCGATGGTGAACCACTTGTCCGCCTGCACGTAGTCACGGGCCAGACCGGCCGCTCCGGTCGCATAGAGGATGCCCAGCTGGTTCTGGGCGCCGGCGATGCCGCTTTCGGCCGCCCGTTCGAACAGCCGCCGCGCCTCGGTCGGATTCGTGGGGCCGCCGCGGCCTTTCTGCAGCATCAGTCCCAGATTGAACTGGGCGATGGCCAGGCCGTGCCCGGCGGCGCGCTGGTACCAGCGGACGGCTTCCCCGTCATCCCTGGGGACGCCCAAACCCTTGTCGTACATGGCGCCGATGTTGTTCTCGGCGAGGGCGAAATCCTGCTCGGCGGCGCGCCGATACCACTCGATGGCGCGGCCGTAGTCCTGGGGCACACCCCAGCCGTTGCGGTAGAGGGTTCCGAGGCTGAACTGGGCTCCCGCATTGCCGCTGTCGGCGGCACGGCGATACCAAGCGGCGGCGGCCGCGTCGTCGCGGGCGGTGCCCTGGCCGGTCAGGTACATGTTGCCGAGATTGAGCTGCGCCCCGGCATGGCCCGCCTCGGCCGCCTGCTGAAACAGGCGGAGCGCGTCCGCGTACGCGCCGCGCCCGTAGGCGACGTAACCATCTTCGAAAGGCCCGGCCTGCGCGACCGGGATCCCGATACAGAACGCGATCGCCAGCCCGAAGGCGGCAAAACTGCCCCTTAACATCCCCGTTCCCATCCTGCCGCGCGGATATAACCACCCGCTTGCGCCCCATCGCGCGGCCTATTGGGTCCGATTATACAACGAAAAAGGGGAGGAGTGGGTTTCCTTCACTGCGATAAAGTTGCGAAACCGTGCGATACCATCCACGGTCCGGAGCCCACGGCGATAATGATGTTCGTCCCGACGTCGCCCCGTTCGTCGTCGTCTGCGAAACGCGCGCACAAACACCCGAATCGTCGCGGCGTCGGGCGTCGCCGAGGCCCGCGCGACCACGCTTTTCCAGGATCATGGCGCCCGCCCGCCGGCTGACCCTGGTCGTCGAGCCGCCGCTGACCAACACTACCCGCTGGTATCTCGTCGCCGATCCGGCGCAGGCCGTCGGCGCTCTACCAAGGTCCTTTAAATAGAGGATGGGGAATGCCTAAAGCCATCACGAGATCCCGGAGACTTGAGAGTGCCTCTGTCGGCTGCTTCGAGAGAGCCTCTGGTGACCCAATGATATACGATAGCCGATTCAATTCTTGCATAGCATTAAGAAGCTTTTTGCGGGTTGGCACGCGAAATATCAAAGATGTAATGTAGTTTATTAAGTAGACGTGTGCGTATAATCGCGCTGACAGTTCCCTTAGTTGCGCTGAAACTTCTTCCGATTTCTTTTGGTCGGTCCGTACAAATACGCCGTCAATCATAATTAGAGCGTGCGCGATATCCGCCACGGTCCTCTTGAACTCATGACCGGGTTCGATCACGAGCTTCAGAGCCAACTGTCCAAGGACGTAGACTATCACGCCAGAGAGGACGGTTAGAAAGATGGTCATGATCTAGCCGTTACCCTAGTGTTACCCCGTAGCTCATTGCTAAAATTTGGGGCCAGGGCATACGGCCTAAGCCTTTGTTTTTAATGGTGCCGCAGGAGGGATTTGAACCCCCGACCCGCGCATTACGAATGCGCTGCTCTACCCCTGAGCTACTGCGGCCCGCGTTCCATCCGACAGGCAACGGCGGGCGTACCCTACCGCCGACCGCCCCGGCGGAGCAAGCGCGCGACGACCGGTTTCGACAGAGCGAACGCGAGAGTGTGGCTCATTCGCCGGTGTCGCTTCATTCGCTCAGGCACTTGAAGTGGGTGAAGGTTTCATAGCTGCCGGCGGCGAGGGGATCGGTGACGGAATAGGGGACGGCGACGGTGACCGTCCCCGCGGCCGGCCAGGACGCGGTGGCGGCGGTGGTGCCGGCGAGGACCGGACGACCCGCCTGGACGATGGCGACCTCGACGAACACCTTTTCCGTCAGCGGCTGCGTTCCGCGGTTGGCGATGGCGACGCGAAAGCCCTCGTCGTCGCGGCTCACATCGGTGATCGCCAGCGCATCGTTGGCGACGGCGCAGGGAGCCGGCGACACCGCGCAGCCGGCCAGCGCCGCGGAAAAGAGGGCGCCGAAGACGGTGCCGACGAGACCGGCCCCCCTTAACCAGTCCGGCGTCGGCCGGTGCAGTGTCCTCGCCCCGCTCCGCAATCTCCCCCGGTCGCCCCGGCCGCCTTGGCTCACGCCCGCGCCTTGTCGGCGGTGATCGCCACCGGCTCCAGCGGCGGCGCGACCGGATTGTCGATCGCCGCCGGCGGCAATGGCGTCGCCTCTTCGGTCGGCTCCGGGTCGCCATCGCGGGCCGCCCGCATCAGCCACATGCGGGCGCGGGCGGTGTCCCCGTGCTCGGCCTCCTCCAGCGACGCCATCAGCCGGCAAATCCTTGGCGCCGAGTCCTCGGCGGCGACGGACTCCAACTGGCTGCGGGCCTCGCCCCACAGCCGCGCCTCGAGGGCGGCCACGGCGATGGTGAGCCGGCTCTCCAGGTGATCGGGATTGAAGCGGGCGAGGTTGTGGGCGGCCTTCACCTTCTTCAGGGCATCGTCGCTCTCGGTGGCGGTCCAGTAGACATCCGCCAGTTCGGGGTTCGGCGCCTTTTCCCAGGCCCGCTCGACGGTCTCCACCGCCTTCTTCAGCCGGCCGTCGGCGATATAGAGGCGGGCGAGGCGGACCGCCGCCGGGCCATAGCCGGGATCGGCCTTGAACGCCCGCTGCGCCCAACGCTGGGCATCGGCACCGGCCGTCTCCAGGCTCTTCTTATAAAGAAGCTCCGCCCGCTCGCGCGCGGCGCCGCCGGGGCTCAGCAGCCGGGTGGACACCGAACGATCGAGAAGAGCCTCCGCCTCGCTCCACTGGCCCAGTTGCTTGCGCAGGTCGTAAAGGGTGGAGACGACCCATTCGCTCTTCGGATTGAGCTCGTAGGCCCGGCTCGCCAGCTTCAGGGCTTCCGGCCAGTCGTGGCGGCGCATCGCCTGGGTGAGCAGGCCGCGCAGGCCGAGAAACTCCGTTTCCGGCCGCTCGCGCATGGCGGTGAAGAAGCTGGCCGCCGCCCCGTCGTTGCCCTGCATCTGCGCCGCCTGGGCCGACAACAGCATCGTCAGCGGCCGCTCGTCCAGCAGCCGCTCGGCGCGCTTCGACTGGCGGCCGGCGGTTTCCACATCGCCGGCGGCGACAGCGACGAGGCCCCGGCTGAGGGCTTCGTAGCCGCGACGACGCCGTCGTTCCCGATGGCCGCCGAGGAGCGAGTGCGACGCGCGCCGAAGCGTCCACCATAGCCGGTAGGCGATCGCCGCCAGCACCATCAGCGCAACGAGGGCGACCGCAAAGATGGCGAATGAGGAGGCGATGCGATAGTCGCCCCATTCCAGCGTCATTTCACCCGGCAGCGCGGCAAAGGTGCCGGCGATGACGGCGGCGATGGCGAGGAGGATGATCAGGCCGATCCAGCGCAGCATCGCCGCTACCCCCGCGCCTTGGCGAGCCGGGCCGCGGCCTCGGCTTCCAGGGTGGAGACGGCGCCGTTGGCGGCGAGCCGGCTCTCCGCCGCCCGTAGCCACTCTGCGGCCGGAATCGCCGCCTGACCCTCGATCCGATTGACGACGCCAACCGCCGAGGCCAGGTCGCCGGCTTTCAGCATGGCTTCGGCCTCCGCCAGCACCCCGTCGATGCCGCCGGCGCGCGCCGCCGCCGGCCCGGTGACACGGATGGAGACCAGCGACGCAAACTTGTCGACGACCCGGTCGATCCATGTGTCGCCGCCGCTGGTGGGGGCGGCGCGGGCGATGGCATCGGCAACCATCGGGAAGCGGGCGGTGAGGGCGGCCGTCGTCGGGACGCCCGATGCCGCAAAGGGCTCCAGGGTCTTCAGCGCATCGGCTATGGCCTGATCGTTGCCGGCCAGGGAGCGCACCGCCGCCAGTTCGCGCCCGAACGGCGTGCCCTCACTTACCGCCTGACCCAACTGGCTGACCGCGAGGACGGACGAGTTCAGGGACGCGAACCCCTCCCGCAGGGTCAGCGCCTTCGCCGAAAGCTCCCGCACCTGGCTTTCCAGCGCCCCGGTCTGGATGGCGGAGCGCTCAAGCCGGGCGAGTCGCTCGTCCAGCGCCGTCACCGCTCCCGTCAGTCCTTTGTTGTCGTCCGCGGCGGCAACCAGTCGTTCAACGGCCTTTTGCACCTCGTTGACGGTCTGCTCGATGGCGGCGACGCGCCGATCCAGCGCATTCACATCGTCCGCCAGCTGTTTCTGGTAGGAAGCCAGCGCATCCATCGCCACCGCCGCGGTGGGGGCAGCGGTCGGAGCGGATATGGCCGGGGCCGATGGGCTCGGAGCGGATGCGGCAGGAGTCGATGGGGCCGCGGTGACGGGGGATGGGGGAGGTGTGGAAGTTGCGGGATGCGCCTCGTCGGCCGCCGGTCGTCGGTCCTGATTCAGGGCCAAGCCGGTATGGGGCAGCCATTTGTCGCGGGTGAACCAGCCGGCAGCGCCGGCGACGATCAGCAGCGCCAGCAGCAGCCACGGCCACCGCGACCCGCTCCGCTTGGCCTCCGGCTGCACGGGCGGCGGAGCCTGGCGCATGGGCTCCGTGTCGAGGGCGGCGGTGGCTTCTGCCGCGGCCGCCTCCTCATCGGCGCGGGCGGCGGTCGGCGACGCTGCCAACGCCGCGGCCGCTGCCGTCGGTGTCTCATTGTTCGCCTCCGGCTTTACGCTCTCGTCGGCCATTCCCCGCTCCCAGTCCCCGTGTCTCTTGTAGCGGCGAACATTATCAGGGTTCGCGTGGGTGGGGGGAGACGGAATTGCCTTATCGTCGTCCGTTATCCCCCGTCTCCGGCGGCGCCATCGCTTCGGTGATGGTGGCAATCAGTGCGGCCTCCGTCGGCTCGCTGGCGACGATGATCCGTCGCCAGGGAATTGGTGCCGCCTTGTCGGCGACCGCCCGGCTGAGACAGAAGGCGGCCCACCGGGCGCAGGCTCCCTCCAGCCCCGCGTCGCTGACGAGACGGACGAAGGTGGCGGCGGTGCGCGGCGAGAACAGAAGGACGCCGGCGAGAGGACCGTCGCGCAGGGCATCGGCGGCGGCCGGGCTCAGCCGCGTCGCGGTGACGGCAGCGTAAAGGACCTCGCGGCGACAGGTGAATCCGGCGGCGGCGAGGCGACCGGCAAGATCGCCGGCGAGATCGCCCGCGGCCACATGGAGGAGCGCCCCCGCGGCGGGATCGAGGCGCCGGACCACCAGTTCGGCCAAGGCGGCGACGTCGCCGCTGGCGCTGTCCACCTGGGTGAACCCGGCGGCGCGCGCCGCTCGTGCCGTCGCATCGCCCACCGCCAGCAGGGGCAGGTCCCGGCGCTGGTCGCGGCGGGTAAAGGCGCGAACGCCGTTGGCGCTGGTGGCGAGGAGGGCCTGGACCCCTTGCAGATGGAGGGACGGACCGTCCCGATACTCGATCTGCAGCAGCGGCTCGCTGAGGGTCTCGAAGCCGTGCGCGGCGAGGGCGCGGGCGAGCGGCGCCGCATCCGCCGGTGGCCGGGTGATCATCAGCCGCGGACGCGAGGCCGCCTCCGCCTCAGTCGGCATCGAGAAGCCCCGGACCGGCCCGCGCCCGCAACTCGCGCCCAAGATCGCGGCCGAGATCGGCGGCCTCCGCCGGCGTCCCCCGACGCTGGCCGGCGACCAGGAAACTGCCGTCGGGAGACGCCACCAGCCCATTGAGGAGGAGGGCGCCGGTTTCGTCGGTGCGGGCATAGCCGCCGATGGGCGTCCGGCACGAGCCGTCGAGGGCGGCCAGCATCGCCCGCTCCGTGGTCATCGCCAGTTCCGTCGCCCCATCGTTGATGGCGGCGAGCAGCCGCAGGCAGCGTTGGTCGTTGGCGCGGCAGGTGATCCCGATCGCCCCCTGACCCACTGCCGGCAGCATGTCTTCCGCGGCGAGAATCGTCGTTACCCGGTCGGCGAGGCCGAGGCGGTGCAGGCCGGCGACGGCGAGCAGCGTCGCATCCACCTCGCCTGACAGCAGCTTGCCAAGGCGGGTGCCGATATTGCCGCGCAACGGCACCACCCGCAGATCGGGCCGCGCATGGCAGAGCTGCGCCTGACGTCGGAGCGACGCGGTGCCGACCACCGCGCCCACGGGCAGGGCGGCCAAGGAGCCCGCGTCGCGGGCGATGAAGGCGTCGCGCGGATCGGCCCGCGGCAGGAAGGCGGCCAAGCAGATGCCGTCCGGCAGCCAGGTCGGCACATCCTTGGTCGAATGCACGGCGAGATCGAGGCGGCCGTCCAGCATCGCCTCGTCCAGTTCCTTGGTGAACAGCCCCTTGCCGCCCACGTCGGCCAGCGGGCGGTCGAGCACGCGGTCGCCCGTCGTCTTCAGGGCGACGATCTCGATGCCTGAAGCCTCGATGCCTGGGGCCTCGATCCCCGCGGCGAGATCCGGCCAGGCGGCGATCAGGGCGGCGGCCACGGCATCGGTCTGGGCACGGGCGAGCGGGCTGGCGCGGGTGCCGATGCGCAACGGCCGGTCGTCGGCCCGCCGGAGATGATGGTGGGAGGGATGGTTCTGCATGTGCGGCGAGAGTAGTGTTCCGGCGCACGGATGAAAACCTTTGGAAGGCAGGCTTCGGTGATTGTGCTCGGCATCGAGACCAGTTGCGATGAAACGGCGGCGGCGGTGGTCACCGATGAGCGTCGAGTCCTCGCCGATGTGGTCCGCAGCCAGCTGGAGGCCCATCGCCCGTGGGGCGGCGTCGTGCCGGAAGTGGCGGCGCGTGCCCATCTGGAGGTGTTGGATCAGGTGATCGCCCGGGCGATGGCCGAGGCCGGTCTTGACTTTGCCGACCTCGACGCCGTCGCCGCCACCGCCGGACCGGGACTGATCGGTGGTGTCATCGTCGGCGTGACCACCGGCAAAGCCATCGCGCTCGCCCACGGGTTGCCGTTCCTCGCCGTCAACCATCTGGAAGGGCACGCGCTGACCGCCCGCCTGATCAGCGATGTGTGCTTCCCCTATCTCCTGCTGCTCGTTTCCGGCGGCCACTGTCAGCTGCTGGTGGTTGAGGGCGTCGCCGCCTATCGCCGTCTTGGCACTACCATCGACGATGCCATCGGCGAGGCTTTCGACAAGGCGGCGAGGCTGATGGGAATGGGCTATCCCGGCGGGCCGCTGATCGAGCAGGCGGCGGCGGCCGGGGATCCAACCCGCTTCCCGCTGCCGCGGCCGATGCTGGGCCGACCCGACTGCCACTTCTCCTTCTCCGGTCTCAAGACGGCGGTGCGCCTCGCCTGGCAGGCGCTGCCGGAGGCGGCACGGGACGACGGCGCCCGCCGCGATCTCGCCGCCTCGTTTCAAGCGGCCGCCGGTGACGTTCTCTGCGATCGGTCGGTGCGCGCCATCCGGTTGTTCCGGGAGGGGCATCCCGAGGTGCCGACACCTATTTTTGTCGTCGCCGGTGGGGTTGCGGCCAATGGCCATCTGCGCTCACGGCTGGCGGCGATGGCGGAGCGGGAAGGGGTGGAGATGGTGGCGCCGCCGCAACGGCTGTGCACGGACAATGGGGCGATGATCGCCTGGGCGGGCATCGAGCGCCTGCGCCTGGGCTTGACCGACGGGTTCGACTTCGCCCCCCGCCCACGCTGGCCCCTGGATCCCGCGGCACCCCGGGTGGGCTTTGCCGGGGTCAAGGCATGAAACGAGCGGGTCGCAGTTGTCGGCGAACCCCACTCGCGGCATAAAGACGGATCATGGATGCCTCTGTTGACGTAATCGGCGTCCTCGGGGCCGGTGCCTGGGGAACCGCGCTGGCGGCGACCGCCGCCCGCGCCGGTCGGCAGGTGATCATTCAGGCGCACGAGGCAGAGGTCGCGGACGCCATCAACCGCGATCACGTCAACCCGCTGTATCTGCCCGACGTGATGCTCGACCCGGCCATCCGGGCGACGACCGATCCCGTCGAGGCGGTTGCCGCCGACGCGGTGCTGGCGGTGGTCCCTGCTCAGCACATGCGCAGCGTGCTGCGGCAGACGGCGCAATTTTGGCGACGGGGGGTACCGGCGATAATCTGCGCCAAGGGCGTCGAGCATGGTACCTGTGCGCTGATGAGCGAGGTTGTCGAGGCGACCTTGCCCCAGGCGATCGTTGCCGTGTTGTCGGGACCCTCCTTTGCCATCGAGGTCGCGCGCGAAATGCCGACCGCGGTGACTCTCGCCTGTGCCGACGCCGCCGCCCGGGACGTGTTGCCGCAGGCGTTGGGCACCACCGGCTTTCGCATCTATTCCTCGGACGATGTCATCGGCGCCGAACTGGGGGGCGCCGTCAAGAACGTGCTGGCCATCGCATGCGGCATCGTCGCTGGCCGCGGCATGGGCGACAACGCCCGGGCGGCGCTGATCACCCGCGGTCTCGCCGAGATGGCGCGATTGGCGGCGGCGATGGGAGCCCGGCCGGAGACGCTGACGGGACTGTCGGGCGTCGGTGACCTGGTCCTCACCTGCAGCGCCCTGCAGTCACGCAACTTTTCCCTCGGGGCCGCCCTCGGTCGCGGCGAGCGGCTGACCGATGTGCTGTCGGCGCGCACGTCGGTGGCGGAGGGCGTCTACAGTGCCGCCGCGGTAACGGAGATGGCCCGACGGGAAGGGGTGGTCATGCCCATCTGCTTCGCCGTCGATTCCGTGCTCAATGAGGGCGCCGACCTCGATGCGGCCATCGCCGGTCTGCTTGCCCGCCCGTTCCGCCCCGAGGCCTGGGGTGACTGACCTTTCGGTCGGGTAACGCCTGCAAGCCGTTCGTCCGTTCCACCATCTCCCTCTAGCCCAGCGAATCGGCGGCGCCTCATTGCCCTCCGTGTGCGTTAGGATTTCGACAACCACTCCCGCCTAAGCTCCACACGTTGGTCATAGATGGAACGGGTCGGTCGGGCGGATCGATGGCACGGCAACGCAGCATCCTGGCGGGAGAAGGTCCCGACGAGACGGAGCCCGGCTTGGGGGCATCCGCCAATCGTCAAGCGTTGGTCGATATCGCCATCGTTACCCTCACCATAACCCTGTTGCCGTTGTTGGCGATCTCTGTTGGCGCTGACGAAACGATCGTGACCTGGTCGCGCCACTTCGGTCCCGAAAACGTCGCCAATGGCCTGGCGCTGTCCCTCATCGCGACGTCGGGTCTCGTCGTCTACGGTTGGCGGCGGACGGTCGAGGGACGGCGGGAAGCGCTCCGAAGGAGCGTCAGCGATCATCTTGTTCGCCATATGGCCCGTCACGACCCCCTCACCGGTCTTGCCAACCGTCGCGGCCTCGCCGAGCGCGTTGCCTGGGCGCTGGCCGAGGTGCGCTGCCAGCGCGGCTGCGATGATGTTGTCCTCGTTTCCATCGAGTTGGATCGTTTCGCCCACGTCGTCGAGACGTACGGTCTTGCCGCCGGCGACGATCTCTTGCGCCAGGTGGCAGCGCGGCTGGCGGGTGTCCGCGGCCCCGCCGAAGTCGTCGCCCGGCTGGAGGAGAGCACTTTCGCCCTTATGACGACGAGCCGTGGCGATGCCAGGTCGGCGACCGCGTTTGCCCGGTGCGTTATCGCCGCGCTTCGTCCGCCCTATGATGTCGGCGACGAGTCGGTGGATCTTGCCGTCCGCGCCGGCATTGCCCTGGCGTCCTCCCTCGTTGACGGCGGACGCAACGGTGCCAGCCTGGATGAGGCGGCAGAATTGCTGCGCGCGGCCGCCGTCGCCTGCGACCGGGCAAAGACGGACGGTGACGTCTGCCGATTCGAACCGGGACTGCATCAGGAGATCCGCGATCGCCGCATCCTGGAGCGCGACCTGCGCCGGGCCGTCGCCAGCGACGGGCTGACGCTGGACTTTCAGCCGCTGGTCGACCTGCAAGGCGGCTCGGTTGTCGGGTTCGAGGCGCTCGCCCGCTGGAAGCACCCGACCTTCGGCGCGGTGCCGCCCGAGCGGTTCATCGCCATCGCCGAGGAGAGCCGGTTGATCGTCGAGCTCGGCGAGCGGGTGTTGGCCGAGGCTTGCCGGCAGGCCGCTGGCTGGCCATTGCCGCTGCCGGTGGCCGTCAACCTGGCGCCGGCGCAGGTTGCCGATCCGAACCTGGTCGACCGGATCACCGAAATCTTGCAGACGACCGGTCTCGCCGGCAATCGATTGGAGCTGGAGATCACCGAACGGACCCTCCTCGATGGATCGGCGACGACCCTCGCCACCCTCGGCCGGCTGAAGAAGCTGGGCGTGCGCCTGGCGATGGACGATTTCGGCACCGGCTATTCCAGCCTCGGCTATCTCAGTCGCTTTCCCTTCGACAAGATCAAGATCGACCGCAGCTTCGTCCGCGGGGTGACCGATCCGAGCGGCAGCGATCGGGCGATCGTCCGCGCCGTCGTCGCTCTCGGCCGCAGTCTTGGCATGGTGTCCCTGGCCGAGGGGGTGGAGACCGAGGCCCAGCTGGAGGCACTGCGCGACGAGAACTGTCTGCAGGTGCAGGGATTCCTGACCGGCCGACCGATGCCGGCTGAGGCGGTCGTCTCCTTTCTCACCGCTACCGGTCCCAGCGGCGGCGCCTAATCTCAGGCCTCGGTCGGGCGGCGCTGCGGGTCGTCAACGCAAAGCAGGACCAGCGCACCCAGCGCGACGAAAATGAGCGTCGCCGCCATGCCTAGGCGCTGGCTGGCGGTCACTTCGGTGACCAGCCCGAAGACGGCGGGGCCGAGGAAGGCCGTCGCCTTCCCCGACAGTGCGAACAGACCGAAGAACTCGGCGACCATCTGCGGTGGCGCCAGCCGCGCCATCAAAGACCGGGACGCCGACTGCGCCGGCCCGACGAACAGGCCGAGTGGAATCGCCAGCGTCCATAGTTGTGTCTTCGTCGTGGCGAGGACGATGCCGGTGCCGATGGCGATGATCGAGACGAGGGCGATCAGGATGGTTCGCTTCGATCCGATCCGGTCGTCGGCCCAGCCGAACGCGAAGGCACCCGCGGCGGCCGTTACGTTCATTCCGATGCCGAACAGCAGGATCTCGTCGAACTCCATGCCGAAGGTGACGGCGACGTAGATGCCGCCGATGGCGAAGATGGTGTTCAGGCCGTCGGTGTAGATCATGTGGGCGATCAGATAGATGGCGACCTGTCGATAGCGCCGCAGATGGCCGATGGTTGCGGCCAGGGATGCGAGCCCGCCGCGCACGGCGGCGATGGCGCCCACCCCGGTAGGGGGGGTGTCCGGAACCAGGGAGAACAGTGGCAGCGAGAAGATGGCGAACCACACCGCTACCAGCACCGCGGTTATCCGCACCGGCTCGTACGTCGCCTTGTCGAGGCCGAGCGGCGGGACGTCCGGCATCACCAGCGCGAGCGATAGGGCGAGACAGAGGAGGCCCCCCACGTAGCCGAGGCCCCATCCCCAGCCGGAGATGCGGCCGAGCAGATGCGGGGGAGCCAGCACCGGCAGCATCGCGTTGTAGAAAACGATCGCCATCTCGAAGGCGAAGTAGCCGATGCCGACGGCGATCAGGGCAAAGGTGACACGTCCGCTGCCGGGTACGACCCACCAGAGCGCCACCGTCGCGGCGATGCACAGGGCCGAGAAGGTGCCGATCCAGGGCTTCCGGCGGCCGACCTGGTCAGCGATGGCGCCGAGCACCGGGCTGCCGAGGGCGACGGCAAGGCCGGCCGCACTCATGGCGTAGGCCCACAGGCTGGTTCCTTCCACCTCGCTGGCGGCCACCACCTTTGCAAAGTAGGCGGCGAAGACGTAGGTGGTGATGACCGTCGGGAAGCCCGAGTTGGCCCAGTCGTAGAGGCACCAGGCGAACAGCGCCCGCTTCGGCGTTGCCACGCCGGTTGCTTCTTCCTGCGGCGGGACGGTCGCCGACCGGCCTGATGTCGCGCTCGCCATTCCGGCCCGCCCGTTCGCTGGTTATGGGGCGCAACATATAGCCTGCGTCGCCAATGTTCTGCCAGCGTTCCCTGCGCTGCACTGCGTCGTTAGCGCCCCCGGAGCATCCGCGCTCAGCTTTCGGCGAGGGCGCGGAGCTGACGACCGGCGACGGCAAGCATCGAGAGATCGACCGCAGCGGCCGCCTGCAGCTCGCCGAGAACGGCGGTGGAGCGCTCGACCGCCCGCGCGTGTCGCGCGCTCCAGGCGGCGAGGGCGTCGGCCGGCGTGCCCGCGTCACCGGCGACGACACCTTCGGTGAGGCGGCGCTGATGCTCGTACAACTCGTCGATAATGGCGGTGATCGCCAGTCGTTGCCAGTAGCCGGGAGCGGGGATCGCTTCCGCCTTTGACCGCAGCCAAGCGAAGCCGAACCGCTCGCCGATGGCGAAATAGCGGGCGGCGACGCTGTCGAGGGAAGCGCCGGTCGCCGCCGCCATCCGCACCAGGTCGGTCGCCGCCGGCAACAGCGGCAGCATGGCGACGCGCCGCGCCAGATCCGCCGGGACGCCGATCACCGTTTCCTGGCGGGTGGAGTCCGCGATCTGCGCGCGCACCGCGTCCGGCACCACCTCCTCCAGGCGCTCGGCCAGGTGGGCGACGGCGGTATCGAAGGCGGCCACGCTGACCGAAATGTCCAGCGGCTGGCTGCCGTGACGGAGGAACCAGCGCGTCGCCCGCTCGATCAACCGGAAAACGGTCCCGTAAAGGCGAACCTGCACCGCCCAGTCCACTTTCCCGTCCAGGCCTTCGATGCCGTGCCAAAGCGACCGCACGGCGAACACATCGCGGGCGACGATGTAGGCGCGGGCGATATCCACGGGAGTTGCCCCGGTTTTTTCGGCGACGTCGGTGATGAAGGTGCCGCCCACCCGGTTGATCAGGCTGTTGGTGATCATCGTCGCGATCAGTTCCCGCCGCAGGCGGTGGGTGCCGATGGCGGCGCGGAAGCGGGCCTGCATGGGCTGTGGGAAGTAGCGGACGATGTCGCCGGCGAGATGGGGATCGTCGGGCAGATCGGAGGCGAGAATCTCATCGGCCAGCCAGATCTTGCAGGTGGAGAACAGCACGGCGATCTCCGGGCGGGTCAGTCCCAGGCGGGCCTGGCCACGCTCCGCCAACGCCTCCTCGTCCGGCATGACGTCGACGGTGCGGTTAAGCCGACCCTGTCGTTCCAGTGAGCGGATCAGCCGCGCCTGGCTGTCGAGGGCGGCGGCACCCTCGGCGGCGATCAGGGAGATGGCCTGCGTCTGTGCGTAATTGTCATGGAGGACGAGGCCGGCGACCTCCTCGGTCATCTCCACCAGCAGCCGGTTGCGCTCTTCGCCATCAACCCCCCCCTCGGCGACGACGGCATCCAGCAGGATCTTGATGTTCACCTCGTGGTCGGAGCAGTCGACACCGGCCGAGTTGTCGATGAAATCGGTATTGATGCGGCCGCCGCGGGCGCCGAACTCGATGCGGGCGAACTGGGTGACCCCCAAATTGGCGCCTTCGCCCACCACCTTGCAGCGCAGGCGATCGGCGTCGACCCGGACCGGATCGTTACCGCGGTCGCCCACGTCCCCATGGCTCTCGTGCGACGCCTTGACATAAGTGCCGATGCCGCCGAACCAGAGAAGGTCCACCTCCGCTTCCAGCAGGATGCGAATCAGTTCGACCGGAGTCAGCCGATCCTTGGCGATGGCGAAGCGCTGACGGATCTCCGGGGTGAGGACGCAGACCTTCGCCCGGCGATCGAACACCTGTCCGCCCGCCGACAGCAGCGACGGCGCGTAGTCGGCCCAGGACGAGCGCGGCAGCCGGAACAGCCGCTGGCGTTCGGCCAGGGAAACGGCGGGATCGGGGGAGGGATCGACGAAGATGTGCCGGTGGTCGAAGGCGGCGAGCAGGCGGATGGCGGGCGAGAGCAGCATGCCGTTGCCGAAAACGTCGCCCGACATGTCGCCGACACCGACGACGGAGAACGGCTGCGTCTGGATATCGTGCCCCATCTCCCGGAAGTGGCGCTTCACGCTCTCCCAGGCGCCGCGGGCGGTGATCCCCATCTGTTTGTGGTCGTAGCCCTGGCTGCCGCCCGAAGCGAAGGCGTCGCCGAGCCAGAAGCCGTAGGCCTGGGCGATGCCGTTGGCGATATCGGAAAAGGTGGCGGTGCCCTTGTCGGCGGCGACCACCAAGTAGGGATCGTCCCCGTCCACGCGGACCACCCGCGGCGGCGGCACGATCCCGCCCGCGACCCGGTTGTCGGTGATGTCGAGCAGTCCCTGGATCAGGGTGCGATAGGCGGCGATGCCGGCCGCCTGGGTGGCCTCCCGATCGGCCGGGTCCGGCGGCTGCTTGAGCACGAAACCGCCCTTGGCGCCGACCGGAACGATCACCGCGTTCTTGACCATCTGCGCCTTCATCAGGCCGAGAATCTCGGTGCGGAAGTCCTCGCGCCGGTCCGACCAGCGGATGCCGCCGCGGGCAACCTTGCCGCCGCGTAGATGAACGCCCTCCATGCTGGGAGAGTAGACGAACACCTCGACCATCGGCCGCGGCAGCGGCAGGTCCTCGACGCGGCTGCTGTCCAGCTTCAATGCCAGGTGCGCTTTCGGCCGTCCGTTGGCGTCGCGCTGGAAGAAGTTGGTCCTGAGCGTCGTCTCCACCAGGTTGATGAAACGCCGTAGGATGCGGTCCTCGTCCGCATTGACGACCTTGTCCAGCAGAGCGGTGATCTCGCCGCGCAGGGCCTCGGTTCGGGCCTCCCGCTCCTTGCCGTCCCCATCGGGATCGAGACGGGCGCGGAACAGGGCAACGGCGCGGGCGGCGATCTCGAAGTTGCCGACGACGGCCCGCTCGACATATCGCTGGGTGAACGTCAGGCCCGCCTGGCGGAGGTAGCGGGCGTAGGCGCGGATGATCCCCACCTCCCGCCAGCCGAGCCCGCTCTCGAGGACGAGGCCGTTCAGTCGGTCGCTTTCCGCATCGCCCCGCCAAACGGCGAGAAAGGCATCGAAAAATGCCGCGCGGGTAGCGGTCAGATCGATCGCCCGGCCATTTTCGCTTTCCAGCTCGAAATCGTGCAGCAAGATCCGCCGCGGCGCCTCGTCACCGCCAACCTCGATGGCGTGGGGTACCTCGGTCATCACCCGCAGTCCGAACGCCTCCAGCAGCGGCAGGACGTGCGACAACGGGATCGGCGCATCCGGGTGGAACAGCTTCAGTCGCAGGGCATGGGGGGTGCCCGATGCCGCCGGCTCCAGCGCCATCGCCAACTCGCCCGAGGCGAGCAGTCGCTCCATGTCGTCGATGTCGCGAACGGCCTCGGCCGGCGACATGCGTTCCTGATAGCCCGGCGGGAAAGCCCGGCCGTAGCGCTTCTGCAGCCGTGCGCCCTGTTCCTCCCCGCCCGCGGCGACCAGCGCTTCCGTCAGCCGGTCCGACCAGCCACGGCTGGCCTCGACGATCTGTTTCTCGACGTCCGCCGGATCCACCTCCGGCACCTGCCCCGGCTGGGTCGCCAGCACGATCTGCAGGCGGGCATGGGGCGAATCGGTCACTTGCGTGTACTGGGCAACCAGCTCGCCCCGGTAGGCGCCGGTGAGGATCGCCTGCACCGCGAGGCGGAGCTTGGTCGTGTAGCGATCGCGCGGCAGATAGACGAGGCAGGAAACGAACCGCTCGAACTCGTCGCGGCGGACGAACAGTTTCACCCGCGGCCGCTGCTGCAGGTCGAGGATGCCAAGGGTGACGGCGAGGAGCTGGTCCTCCGAAACCTGGAACAGCTCGTCGCGGGGGAAGGTTTCGATGATGTTGATCAGGGCCCGATTGTCGTGGCTTTGCGCCGCGAAGCCCGCGCGGCGGAGCACCCGCTCGATCTTCCGCCGCAAGAGCGGGACGTTGCGGGCGCTGTGGATGTAGGCCGCGGAGCCGAACAATCCGGTGATGATGTGGAATCCGCAGACCCGGCCGTCCTCGTACCGCTTGATGATGATGCTATCCATCAGCACCGGCCTGCTTACCGTCGACCGTCGGTCGGCTTTGGTCACCGCAAGGATGTCCGGACCGAGAAAGAAGGCGCGCGCGGTCGGCGGCAGCGGTGCGCCGTGTTTCAGGTTGTCGAAGACGACGAACTCCGGCGACCGCATCACCCCGAGGCCCGATCCCGGCTCAACCTCGACGACGTTGGTCTGCCCCTCGACGAGCACCCGATAGGCGCGCATGCCAAGGAAGGTGAAGTGGGTGGTATAGAGCCATTCGAGGAAGGCACGGACTTCCGCCACGTCTTCCGGCGCCAGGCCGGAGATGGCATCGGGCAGGGTGGCGATGATGTCGCGCAGGCGGGCGCGCGCCGGCTGCAGATCGCCGACGGCGGCGCGAACGTCGGCGAGGACGCCGGTCAACGCTGCTGCGAGGCGGTCGTGCTCGTCATCCGCCAGCCGGGTGATCTCCACGTGGATGAAGGATTCCGCCGTCGCTTCCGGATCGTCCTCGGCGAGCGCGAGCAACTGGCCGCGCTCGTCGCGGCGGACGCGAACGACGGGATGGACGACGAGAGACACTGCCAGCTCGCGCCGACTGATTTCCGCCGTCACCGAGGCGACCAGGAACGGCATGTCGTCGGTCACCACCTCGACGACCGTATGCGGGCTCTGCCAGCCGTCCACCTCCGGCCGAGGATTGTAGACGCGCACCCGCGGGCTGCCGAAGGGACGGCTGCGTCCCAACCGCCAGTGGGCGTCGGCGGCGGTACAAAGATTTTCGGCGCTGGTCTCGGCAATCTCGGCGAGCGGCACCCGCGCGTAATAGGCACGCACAAAGGCGACCGGTGCCGATTGCAGCGGATCGCCGCTTGCTTGCACCTTCGCACGAGCGACGGCCGCAATCCCCGCGAGCCGGTCCCGGCGGGTAGCGTCGTTGCTCCGCGTGTTCGCGCGGTCGGCAGGTTGGCCGGGCTCCGCAATCAGCCCGATATCGGATGAGTTCGACACGGCGGACGCCCCTCGTACCGGTGTATTGTTATTGTCATCAGCATATCGTCACCCTACCCCCGTGGCGCCCGAAAAAAGCGCGTCCGCATTCGCCGGGCCGCGGCTGGGAAGGGGCCGCCGCGGGGCGGCCCCAGACGGGGAACCGGCGGCAGCCATGGCTTGGTGCGCCCTCCCTGCGGGGGGGGGGGGAGAAAACCGCTTTCTGTGCCATGGTCGGCCATGATAGGCGTCCCCTTCCAATTGGTGCGCGGTTCGCATCCGACATCATCGTGCCTGATCGGTCGGTGAGGAGAGGCGGCAAGGCCTAATCGACTCGTAAACACGCGGGAACATACCGGCGCGCCCGACCGTGCGGCGGCACGCTGCGCGCAAGCCGGGCCACTCGGAGGCCGCATGGGGCGCATCAAGCACGTATTCTGGGGCAGCCTTGTTCTCATGACTGTACTTTGGCTCGCCGCCGACCTGCCCGGCTTGCGTCCGTCGGGCTTCTTCCCGTTGCGCAAGTTGATGGTTCAGTACAGCGGCGTCCTCGCGATGACGTGCATGAGTCTCGCCATGGTCCTGTCGCTCCGCTGGCGATGGCCGGAGCGCTGGATCGGCGGCCTCGACAAGATGTATCGGCTGCACAAATGGCTCGGCATAGGCGGACTTGTCCTCGGGATTGTCCATTGGTTGTGGGCGAAAGGCCCGAAGTGGGCGGCCGGCCTGGGATGGCTGGCGTCGCCGCGCCGCGGTCCGCCAGAGGTTTCCGGCAACCCCGTCGAGTGGTTGTTCGGCACCCTGCGCGGATCCGCAGAGACGCTGGGTGAATGGGCTTTCTATGCCGCCGTGCTGCTCATCGTGGTCGCCCTTGTTCATCGCATCCCCTATCACCTCTTCTATAGGACCCATCGTCTGCTCGCGGTCGCTTACCTCGTGCTGGTCTTCCACGCCGCAGTCCTGATGAAGTTCAGCTACTGGGCATCGCCGCTGGGTCTGGTGATGGCCGTCCTATGGGCAGCCGGGACGGGTGCTGCGGTCGTGGTGCTGCTCCGCCGCGTCGGCGCCGGCCGCAAGGTGGACGGTACGATCAAGAGCCTGCACTTCTACCCAAGTCTGCGCGTGCTCGAAGGCGAGATCGATGCGCCGCAAGGCTGGTCCGGACACAAGGCTGGACAATTCGCCTTCGTCACCTCTGAAGAAACGGAAGGGGCGCATCCCTTTACCATCGCTTCAGCCTGGAATCCGTCCGAGCCCCGGCTTACCTTCATTACCAAAGAGCTCGGCGACTACACACGGCGCCTTCGCGAGACGCTGCGAGTGGGGCAGCCGGTCAAGGTCGAAGGGCCTTACGGCTGCTTCACCTTCGATGATGACCGTCCACGGCAGATCTGGATTGGCGGCGGCATCGGCATCACCCCCTTCATTGCCGGGATGAAGCAGCTCGGCATGGAGCGCGCGGCCGGTTCCGAGGCGCCCCGCCCGCAAGTGGTCGATCTGTTCCACACCACCGCCGACTACAGCGACGAGGCCATCTCCAAGCTGCGGGCGGACGCCGAGGCGGCAGGGGTGCGCCTGCATGTCCTTCACGATCCACGCGACGGTCGGCTGACCGGTGACCGCATCCGTGCCGCCGTGCCCGAATGGCGCGAGGCGAGTGTTTGGTTCTGCGGCCCCGCCGGGTTCGGCGCGGCGTTGCGGGATGATCTAGCGAAGCATGGCCTGCCGGTGGCAGAACGCTTCCACCAGGAACTGTTCGCCATGCGCTGAGAACGACGATACGGTGGCCGGGCTTGGTCGAGGCCCAGTTGGGCCCTCTCCTGGCCCGGCCCTGTTCGCGCCCTTGTTCGCTCCGGCCCCACCCTTCGTTGAGGGGTGGATGCACCTGGGCCGCGGTTCCGTCTTCGCAACGCGGCCTCTTCAGGTGCCGGCTTCGACCGCGGTGACGCTGCGCCGTAACGAGGCGGACGAGCGGATCACCATCTTTTCCAGTTCCACCACCAGGAAAAAGACCAGGCCGCCCAAGATGATCCACGGCCACGTGGCCAAGGGAAGCGCTGCCGTCTCGAACATCGCCTGCAGCGGCGGCGCGTAGGTGAACAGCAGCTGCAGGACGATGACCGCGGCGATGCCGAGCGGCAGGTACCGGTTGCCGGCGTGGGCCGTCAGCGACAGCGAGCTGTCCAGCAGGAAGCGGCTGTTCAGCAGGTAGAAGATCTGGCCGATGGTGATCGCGTTCACCGCCGCGGTGCGGGCCAGGGCATCGGACGCTCCCTGCGACTTGACGAAGAAGAACACGCAAAGGGTGAAGGCGAGCAGCGTGAGGCCGACGAAGATGATGCGCCAGATGCCGAAGCCGGTGACGATCGGCCGGTGCACCGAGCGCGGCGGCCGCTGCATCACCTCCAGCTCGTGCGGCTCGAAGGCGATCACCAGACCGAGGGCGACCGAGGTCACCATGTTCACCCATAGGATCTGCGGCGCGGTAATCGGCAGGGTGAAGCCGACGAAGATCGCCGCCAGGATCACCAGCCCCTGGGCGATGTTGGTCGGCAAGAGGAACAGCATCGCCTTCTCGATGTTGTTGTAGACCGTCCGGCCCTCCCGCACCGCGGCGGTGATGGAGGCGAAGTTGTCATCGGCCAGCACCATCTCCGCCGCCTCCTTGGTCACCTCGGTGCCCTTGATGCCCATGGCAACGCCGATGTCCGCCTTCTTCAGCGCCGGCGCGTCGTTGACCCCGTCGCCGGTCATCGCCACGATCTGGCCGTTGGCCTGGATCGCCTTCACCAGCCGCAGCTTGTGTTCCGGGGCGGCGCGGGCGAACACGTCGACGGTGCGGACCTGGTCGCGCAGCTCCGCCTCGTTCATCGCCTCGATCTCGGCGCCGGTGATGGCCGTCCTGCCGTCGCCGATGCCCAGCATCTGGGCGATCGCCGCGGCGGTGATCTTGTGGTCGCCGGTGATCATGGTGACGCGGATGCGGCCGCCGTGACACTCCTTCACCGCCTCGACCGCCTCCTTGCGCGGCGGATCCAGCAGCCCGATCAGCCCCAGCAGTACCAGGTTCTTCGGCAGGTCGGCGGGACCGAGGTTGCCGACCGGAAGTCCCGGATCCTCCAGCCATGCCAGCGCCAGGACGCGCTCGCCCTGGGCGGCGAGCCTGTCGCCGGCCTGGGCGAAGTGCTCGCGATCGAAGGCGGACCAGCCATCGGCCGTCTGCTGCCGGTCGCAGTGATCGAGGATGACTTCCGGCGCGCCCTTTACCAGCAGGATCTGCCGGCCGTCCGGTCCGTTGTGGAGCGTCGCCATGAAGCGATGCTCCGATTCGAACGGGATGGCGTCGATGCGCGGATAGGCGTTCTGCTCGCTTGCCCGCTCCATCCCCAACTTGGTGGCGAACGGATAAAGGGCTCCTTCCGTCGGGTCGCCCTCGACCCGCCAGACACCTTCGCTCTGGAACAGCTCGGCATCGTTGCACAGCATGGACACCCGACCAAGGAGTTCGAGCGTCTTGTCGCGGGAGACGGCGGCGCCGTCCTTCGTCACCTCCCCCTCCGGAGCGTAGCCGTCGCCGCTGACCTTGTATTCGGCATCGGCCGTCGCCGCCGACACCACCATCATCTCCATCAGCGTCAGGGTGCCGGTCTTGTCGGAGCAGATGCGCGACACCGAGCCGAGCGTCTCCACCGCCGGCAGCCGGCGGATGATGGCGTTGCGGCCGGCCATGCGCTGCACACCGATGGCCAGCGTGATGGTGATCAGCGCCGGCAGCCCTTCCGGGATCGCCGACACCGCGATGCCGACCACCGCCTGGAACAGCTCGACGAAGTTCATCTGCGTCAACCAGTGGCCGTAGGCGAACACGATCACGCTGATCACCGCGATCACCACGGTGATGGTGTAGCCGAACTTCTTGATCTGGCGCAGAAGCGGCGTCTCCAGGGCGGTGACCCCGGCGAGAAGCTGGTTGATGCGCCCCAGCTCGGTCTGGCTGCCGGTCGCCACCACCATCCCGGTGGCGCGCCCGGAGACGACCATGGTGCCGGAAAACGCCATGCTGTCCCGATCCCCCACCGTGGCGTTCTCGTGTACCGGCTCGGCGGTCTTTTCCGCCGGCACCGACTCGCCGGTCAGCGCCGCTTCTTCGGTGCGCAGGTTCTTCACATCCACCAGCCGCAGGTCCGCCGGCACCTTGTCGCCGGACTCCAGCAGCACCACGTCGCCCGGCACCAGCTCCTCGGCGGGAATCATCCGCGTCTCGCCGTCGCGCAGCGTCCGCGCCTCCGCCGACAGCATGTTGCGGATGGAATCGAGCGCCTTTTCCGCCCGACCCTCCTGGATGAAGCCGAGCAGGCCGTTGAGGGCGACGACGGCGAAGATGATCGTCGCGTCGACCCACAGGTTCAGCATCAGCTTGACGAATCCGGCGGCCAGCAGGACGTAGACGAGGACGTTGTTGAATTGGCCGAGAAAGCGCATGAAAGGACTGCGCTTCTTGCCTTCCGGCAGTCGGTTGCGCCCGTGGGTGCCGAGCCGGCTGGACGCTTCCGAGGCGGCGAGCCCGCGTTCGGGCGTGGTGGCCAGAGCGTTCGCCACCTCGTCCGCCGCCATCGCGTGCCAGGGTTTGGAAGTTACCGCCGTGTCGCTTGCCATTCTCTCGCCCTTCCCGCTGCTCTCGGATGCTGCCCGAGGCGTTCCGCAGTCATCCCGCCCCTGGCGATATCGTGTCGGGCGTGAAAATGCCAGCGGGAGGATCAGGGACGGGCAGGTGCCCCGCGCGAACGACGACAAGACGCGCGCCGGTCACCTCGGGAAGGCTGGCAATGGGAGGAGGGAGGCTGGAGCGGGCGAAGGGATTCGAACCCTCGACTTCAACCTTGGCAAGGTTGCGCTCTACCCCTGAGCTACGCCCGCGTCGTTCGCCGTCAGGGCGCCGATCTTAGGGAAAGACGAGGGCATTGCAAGCGCTGTTGCAGAACGCACACGCACGTTGGCAGCCGCCGCCGCCCCATCTATATGGTCGGTCCATGCCGTGCACGCCTTCCCAACTGCTTGCCCATCTCGACGCCCTCGGCATTCGGGTGACCACCGTCGAGCATCCGCCGGTCGCTACCGTCGAAGCCAACAAGGCGCTGCGCGGCACGTTGCCCGGCGGCCATACCAAGAATCTGTTCCTCAAGGACAAAAAGGGCGGCCTGTGGCTCGTCGTCGCCCTCGAGGATCGGGTCGTCGATCTCAAGGACCTGCGCAGTCGCCTGGCCGCGCCGCCGCTCTCCTTCGCCCGCCCGGAGGTGTTGCGGGACAAGCTCGGCGTCGAGCCGGGGGCGGTCACCCCCTTTGCCGTCATCAACGACGACCCGCCCCGCGTTCAGGTGGTCCTCGACGCAGGCATGCTCGCTCTCGATCCCCTCAACTTCCATCCGCTGGTCAACACCCGCACCACCGCCATCGCAGCCGCCGACCTGGTGCGCTTTCTCGAGGCCACGGGGCATCCGCCGCTGACGGTCGACTTCGACTCGGCAGCGCCAGCGCCTTCCGCGGCGACCGCCCGCCCTTGAGACGGGTCGCAAAAGGTGCCATGTATCTCGCGCATTCCCCTCAATCGTGACTGATCCGGCATATCCATGATCCTCAATCTCGGCGGCGGTCGGCAGACCGGCTCCTCCACCGCCCAGGCAGCGGTGATCAAGGACGGCGACACCCGCAGCTTCAATGACGACGTCATCCGCGCGTCGATGACGACGCCGGTGATCGTCGACTTCTGGGCGCCGTGGTGCCAACCGTGCAAACAGCTGACACCCACCATCGAACGGGTCGTCCAGCAGGCCAACGGCCGGGTGCGGCTGGTCAAGATCAACATCGACGAGAACCAGGATTTGGCGGCGCAATTGCGCATCCAGTCGGTGCCCACCGTCTACGCCTTCATCGGCGGACGGCCGGTGGATGCGTTCGTCGGCGCCCAGCCGGAAAGCAAGATCCGCCAGTTCGTCGACCTGCTGCTGCAGGGGGCCGCCTCGCCGCTGGATGATCTGCTCGCCCAGGCGCAGGCGGCGTTGGATGCGGGCGACGCCCGCGCCGCCGCCGACGGCTTCGCCCGGGTGCTGAAGGAGGATCCGCGCCAGCCGAAGGCGATCGCCGGGCTGATCCGTGCCCGCGTCGCTCAGGGCGATCCCGGTGCCGCCCGCAAGCTGGCGACGGGATTGCCCCAGGACCTCGCCGCCGCGCCCGAGATCAAGGCGGCGCTGACCGCCATCGACGTCGCCGAGGAGGCGAAGCGGGCGGCGGGGGACTTGGCCGATCTGGAACGGAAGGTCGCTGCCGATCCGGCAGACCTGCAGGCGAAGTTCGATCTGGCTCTGGCGCTGTACGGACGCGGTCGCAGCGAGGCGGCGATCGACCAGCTCCTGGAGCTGATCCGTCGCGACAATCACTGGAATGACGAGGCGGCGCGCAAGCAGCTGGTCAAGATCTTCGATGCGCTTGGCCCGACGCACCCGCTGACCGCCGTGTCGCGCCGCAAGCTGTCGTCGCTGCTGTTCTCGTAAGCCGATGAGCAGCGCACCGCCACCGCGGGACCTGCCGGCAACCTTGCCGATTTTCCCCCTCGACGGTGTTCTCCTGCTGCCGCACGGGCATCTGCCGTTGCACATCTTCGAGCCGCGCTACCGGGCGATGATCGAAGCGGCCCTGGGCGAGCGCCGGCTGATCGGCATGATCCAGCCGCGCGAGGACTATTCGCACCCCATCCCCGACGACGCCCGCATCTTCGATGTGGGCTGCGCCGGACGCATCGTCTCTTTCGCCGAGACCGACGATGGCCGCTTCCTAGTCACCCTGCGCGGTGTCTGTCGCTTCCGCGTGGGCGAGGAACTGCCCCTCGACAGCAACGGCTTCCGTCGCGTGCGTCCGGATTTCCTCCCCTATCTCGGTGATTTCGAACCCGACGAGGCAACGGCGGTGGAGAGGGGGCGGCTGTTGGACGCGGCCCGCCACTACCTGCAGGTGAAGAACATCTCCTGCGATTGGCAGGCGGTGGAATCGGCCTCGCTGCCGGCGCTGATCACCTCGCTGGCGATGATCTGCCCGTTCGAGGCAGGAGAGAAACAGGCGCTGCTGGAGTGCTCCAGCCTCAGCGAGCGGGGACCGCTGCTCGTCTCGCTGTTGGACATGGCGGTCCTGGAGGCGGACGCACCCGCCGCCGGCACCCGTCACTGACGCAGATATCGCACCGACGTCGCACGGATGGTGGCATAGGCGGGGCGGACAGGGAGGAGCGAGAATGAACGGCCGGCGGATCGATCCTAAGCTGCTGGAGATCCTGGTCTGTCCCCTGACCAAGGGGCCGCTGCGCTACGATTCCGAGGCGCAGGAGCTGATCTCCGAGCGGGCCGGGCTCGCCTATCCCATCAACGACGGCATCCCGATCATGCTCGCCGACGAAGCGCGGCCGCTGAGCGAGGCCGAACGGGCGGCGGCGAAGCGGTCGTCGGGATCGGCGCGATGAGCGGCGGCAGCCAGCCCGGCGCCGGTGCCCCGACCTACGGCAATCGCCATCAACCGCGAGAAATCCGCCTGAAGCGCGACGAGAAGGTCCTTGAAGTCGACTTTGACGACGGTGCCAGCTTCCGCCTGCCGGCCGAACTGCTGCGGGTGGAGAGTCCGTCGGCGGACGTGCAGGGACATTCGGCGGCGCAGAAGCAGACGGTGGCCGGTTGTCGCGCCGTCGCCATCTCTGGCCTGGAGGCCGTCGGCACCTACGCGCTGCGCATCCGCTTCGACGACGGCCACGACACCGGCCTCTACACCTGGGACTATCTCTACCGCCTCGGTGCCGGCCAGGAGACCATCTGGCAAGCCTACCTCGACGCCCTCGCCGAAAAAGGCCTCAGCCGCGACAGGCAGTAGCGCCCTCAAAGACGGGACGCCCTCACCAAGACTGGATCGCCCGCCCGCCGATTTGTGGTTCCGATGACCATCGCCACGTCGGGGGGCGCCAACCTTGCTCGCCCTGGGCCCCCGTGGTTAGCTGCACCCCATGTCAGTGCGCGTCACGCTGGTGCTCCTCCTGGTCCTGCTGCCTTGGCAGTGGGGGGCGCTATTGGCTGACGAGCCAACTACCGCAATCGACCCCCATCCTCTGGCGTCGGCGGACATATCGAGTCCGCGGGCGACGCTGCGCAGCTTCAGGACCAATGTCGCCAAAACGGTGGAGGCGTTGAGAGCCGGTGAACTGGGGGATGGTACCCTGCAGTTTGCCCGCCGTACCTTCGAAACATTCGATTTCAGCCAGGTTCCGGACCAGGAACGGCTCCCGAGACAGGTTGAGGCGGCGCTGTTACTGAAGGAGATCCTGGATCGGATCGATGTGCCGCCCGACGAGCAGATCCCGGGCGACGACCAGGTGGAGGATAAAGAAAAGGCGCTGACGCGTTGGACCATTCCCTATACCTCCATCACCATCGAAAAAGTGAAAGATGGGCCGGCGGCCGGCAAGTTTCTGTTCACTACCGAGACCGTCAGCAGGCTTAAGGATTATTACAAACGCGTCAAAGAGCTTCCCTATAAACCAGGAGCAACGCCTGGCATTTACGACACCTTTGTTTACAGTCCCGGATTAATCGTGCCGCCGTCCTGGGCGAGGGCGATTCCCGACTGGTCGAAGTCCATCGTCCTCGGCAAGGCGATCTGGCAATGGCTGGTCCTCGCCGTTGTTCTGATCGGGGCGTTCCTCCTCATTCGGTCCCTGCGGCGGTGGGGGCGTCGGTGGGACAAACGCCATAGCGCAGCAGCCTGGATGCGGTTCGGCACGCCGCTCAGTATCGCCGCTGGCATTCTTGTTCTCTTTTTCGCCCGGCTTGTCCTCGTGTTTGGCGCAAAGTTCGCGGGAGAGGCATGGAATGGCCTCTCGGTGGTGCTGTGGACGTTGATTTTTTTGGGGCTCGCATGGCTGATGAGCATCACCGCGGGCCGCATCGCCGATGCGATCAACGAAGCCCGGCGCGTCAAGCAAGGCAGCATCGACGGCCAACTGGTCCGGACCCTCCTCCGGCTGGGCAACCTCGCCGCCCTGATCGCGTTGATTCTTTTCGCTGCCGAGTTCTTCGGTATTCCCTTCACGCCCGTCATTGCCGGCCTTGGCGTCGGCGGGCTTGCCATCGCTCTCGCCGTCCGACCGACGCTGGAAAACATCATCGGTGGTTTGACCTTGTTCGCCGACAAGCCGGTCCGCATCGGCGACTTCTGCCAATTTGGCAACGAGTCTGGCACCGTCGAGGCGATCGGTTTGCGCTCGACACGGGTGCGCAAGAAAGACAACACCTTGGTCAGCGTGCCCAATGCCGATTTCTCGCAGCGGCAACTGACCAACTTCGCCCAGCTTCGGGAACGCCTTTATCAAACGACTCTGGGGTTGCGATACGAGACGACGGCGGAACAACTGCGCTATGTCATCGCCAAGCTGCGGGAGATGCTGCTCGGTCATCCGATGGTTTCGCCTGAGCAATTGCATGTTCGCTTCGACGGTTTTGGCGCCTATTCACTCAACGTCGAACTCTTTGCGTACATCCGGACGCCCGACTGGCTCGAATACCGGGCGGTTCGCGAGGATATCAACTTTCGGATCATCGATATCGTCAGCGAGTCGGGCACGGGCTTCGCCTTTCCGTCGCAGACGACGTACCTCGGCCGCGACCGCGGCCTCGATGCCGAGCGTGGCGGCAAGGCGGAAGCAACCGTGGCGGAATGGCGGGCGAAAGGTCAGCTGCCCTTCCCGGAATTTGATCCCGCGCTGCAATGGGAAAAGGAAGGCCGCCTGGATTACCCGCCCCGAGGATCGGCCGGTCATTCCTCCCGGTCGGGACTGCCGGAACCGCCGCTCGAACCGCCGGCAGCGCCGAAACCCGATGCTCGGGACGCGTCGAAGTAGGCAGCGCCGGATCGCGCATTCACAAAACAGGTCAAGTCCTTGTCCCTGTCGATTGCATCGCGTCGGCGAGGTAAAGACGTGACCTCGACATCGTTCAAACGCTCTCTAGGGAAGAACACCATGGACACCAAGGAAACCGGCCGCCGCCTTGCGGCGGCGACGATGGTTGCGCTGGCGGTCGTCACGCCGGCGATGGCAATGGCGCAGGATGGGGGAGCCGTGATCCCGCTCCCCCCGGCGCTGCAGGCGCAAGCGGAGAGGTATCTGCCGGGCGTGGTCGGGCCGGCGGTCCCCGGGTTCACCATCGATCCTTCGCTCGCCCATCTTGCCGCAGAAACACGGACCTACCAGATCATCGGCGCCAATCAGGCGGGCACGATCGAATCGCACGTCATCGCCCCGCTACCCCGTGATACGTCGGGCCAGCGCTGGCGATACCAGGTTGGCAATCGCGTCGTCTTTCTTTCCGAGGTACCCGGGCAGTCGTTGAGCGTTGTCTCGGAGAACGATGAGGACCAGGGGGTGACGACCCGATACCAGCCGCCGGAGCCGATGCTCATCGCCGGGATGAACCCGGGGGACCAGCAAAGCTTCAGTATCGACGTCAGCGTCTACGATCTTAGTAGCCCCGGTGGGCAGCCCGACCATACCGGCACCCTCAACCTTACGCTGACTTACGTCGGCGCCTATCAGGTCACCGTCCCTGCGGGAACGTTCAACGCCGCATTGCTGGAATGGCGGTACAAGGGAAAGATTGGTCCCGCCTCGGTGGAGGACAATCAGGCGCGATTTGTCGCCCCGGGCATCGGGATGGTCGCGTCGGCGGAGAAGCGCGACATCGCCGCCTTTCTTGTCTACAACGACAACAGCAAAGTCGGCCGGGTGCTGGTGCAGCAGCCGTAGCTATCCCCCACCTCCCACGCCACCGGAGCCCGGCTCGGCTCCGGCCAGGCGGGCGGTGAAGGTCAAACCATCACAACCAGCCCTGCTTTTGTGCCGCGATCTTGCATTTGGCGGTGATATCCTCACCTTTCCTCTCCGTGGCAAGGAATAGCCGATGTTCACCATCGTTAAACAGTTCTTTGAATAATTGCGCGGTCAATAAGCTCCTTAACAGTAGGTTCCATATTTTTAAACTTGCACAGTTCCGAGAATGCGACAGGCCCAAGCGCAATGAATAATTTTCCAAATACCTCATCCGCAAAGCTGCTTGATATTACATGGACGTCGCTAAAATCGAATAAAATAGGCGTTGTTGCCTTGTCCATCAAGTTCTCAATCTGTATCCTGGCAAGGCGCCCTAGCTCTCTACTTCCAAAAGACTCTAACTCCTTGCGCACGACAAACTGAATATCGCTGTCTAATGTCTGAAATACTCTTTCGATATAGTCAAATGAAGGAACATAAGGATGCCCCCTAAAAACTAGGGCTTTTTCGAGTAATTTATCAAACTGATAATTTATTGATGCCCTGACAAAAGTACCCATAAATGGAATAGTGTTTTTGGATACTTTAAGCTCTCGATGCTTTGACCTAAGAAGAACGGTCCCAGTTAAAATGTCAAACTCACCACCACTTACCTGGCAGCAGTTAAATGTGCCATATAATCCATTTCCCTGGTTGGTCGATTTATTTCTAGTAACGCCTTCATTGATGGCAGCTCTAACAGCACGTACGTCATCATTGATTTCAGGACGGCCCTGCCGTAGGCTTTTTGGTATTCCGATACCTGCATCACAGACGTAAAATTCAACACGACTTTTCTTGGGGAGAGTCACTACCTGCAAAACACCTCCCACAGGAGATTCCGAATGATTTAAGACGTTATCAGTGATTTCATTGAGGGACCATTCCAATGCTATTAGTCTAGAGCGATCTAAGCCGTGTGTTGTTTTCAGTATAATATCTATCGTTTGGTCAACTGCTCTGAAGTGTTGCTCAGCGCTAAGATATTGTATTGCAGATATGTGGTTTCTGTTATGGTAAGTTCGGGAATCAAATTTCTCTGGGCAGATAAGATGTGCCCAATTCGTGTTTCTAATTAAGCGATTACCTTTTGTGTCCTCTGGAAGAAATAGGTCAAAGTCTATATTTTCATGACGATACGACATTATGCAGGTAATGAGTGGCACCATAAAGCTGTTATGAAAGCGAAAGGTCTTTGAAAAATCGAGTATTATGTCTGTATATCCTTGTCTCTTTATCAAATTATATAGTGCAGCGCTTGCTGGAAGAACATCTGATCCTGTATCATCGAAAAAATAGAGGTGATTTGCCTCGCTCCTGAACATACATAAGCCTCTACCTTTAGTTAACCGGCGAACAAACTTCAAGAGGTATGCCAGCCGACTATATTTACACAAAGACGGAGGCCGGGTAAACGCCTCTGTGTTGTAGTGGCCAATGTGGTCTTTTTGCTGATATACACTGGGGATCGAGGGGAGACGCGCATGTTGTCCCTTTCTTGACAATCCTATGCCTAGGATGTCACAGCCTTTTCGCCGGTACGCCCCGATCGTTTCCGCTACCCCGGCTGCGGGATTGACAGCAGGCCTAGCGAGACCAGATTCTCCAGTGTCGGTTGATCGCCCGGCTTTCGGGATCGCCGATCGGGGGCGCCTTGCAGAGGACCCCGCGGACTCGCTCGCGAGAGGAGGAGGACGCCAGGTATGGCTCGTGTGCCGGGACTGAAAAGCCCGCTTCTGCTGGGGTTCGAGAACTTCGAGCGGATTCTCGACAACATCACCCGCAGCGGTCAGGACGGCTATCCTCCCTACAACATCGAGCAGATCGGCAACGACGCCCTGCGGATCAGCGTCGCCGTTGCCGGTTTCGCCGTGGACGATCTGGGCGTTTCCATCGAGAGCAATCAGCTCGTCCTGCGCGGCCGAAAGCGGGAGGACGATCCGTCGCGGGTTTTCCTCCATCGGGGCATCGCCTCGCGCCAGTTCCAGCGTACGTTCCTGCTCGCCGACGGCATGGAGGTTGCAGGAGCCACCCTCGACAACGGGCTTCTGCACGTCGATCTGCGCCGCCGGCAGCCGGAGCCGGAAGTGCGGACGATCCGCATCGACCGCGGCGCGCGCGGCAAATCCGCGGCGGCATCGCCGGCGCAGTCGTGCCAGATCGATGTGACGGCCGAGCCCTGATACCCCTGGGGCACAAGGGGTCCAGGGCACACTTTTTAAGCTCGCCGCTCGCGGAACGGCGGAAAACCGATGGAGAGAGGTATGGACAACGAAGACCGTAGCCCACGCGCCGGCCCCCTACCCAGTAATCCGTACGCGCTGACTCCGGCGGATTTCGCTGAACTGGGCGTCGAGCACTTCGCCTATGTCAAGGGCGTGGACGTCGAAGGAGAGGCGGCCTATGCCGTCTATGCCGCCGACGGTCGACTGCTGGCGACCCTTGATGGTCACGACACCGCCGTCGCGGTGATCCGTCACAACAACCTTGAAGCGCTCAGCGTTCACTGAGGCGGCCGGCTAGCCCAGGTCAGCCCCGAGGCGGATAACCGAGAGGCGAATAACGACCGCTGCCTTGCGGACTCCAAGGTGTGGGCGGGATGCCGGTGCGGAGGCCGGCTTCCAGGCTCACGCAGCCCAACTGGTCGTGGTGTCGATGAGGAGCGCGTACAGCGCCTCTGCATCGTCGGTGCCGCGCAGCTTTTCGCACGCCCTACGGTCGCGCAGCAGCCGCGAAACCCGTGCCAGCGCCTTCAGGTGATCGGCACCCGCCGCTTCCGGGGCCAGGAGGAGGAAAATCAGATCGACCGGCCGGTCGTCGATCGCCTCGAAGTCGATGGGGTGTTCGAGACGGGCGAAGATGCCGAACATCCGATCCAGGTTGTCCAGCTTGCCGTGGGGAATGGCGATGCCGTTGCCGACCCCCGTCGTCCCCAGCCGCTCCCGTTTCATCAGTGTCGAGAAGATCGCCCGCTCCGACTGACCCGTCAGTTCGGCGGCACGTCGCGCCAGCTCCTGCAAGGCCTGCTTCTTGCTCGTAGCCCGCAGCCGGGCGATGACGTGCTCCGGCTTGAGAAGATCGGAAATTTCCATGTCTCGCGGCTCGCGCCCTCAGGCCTTCTGAGTGTTCGCCGGATCAATCCAGCCGATGTTGCCGTCCGCCCGTCGATAGACGACATTGAGGCCGCCGTTGGCCCGGTTGCGGAACATCAGGGCGGAAACGTCGGCCAAATCCATTCGCATAACCGCCTCGCTGACGCTGAGTGTGGTGATCTCGGTCGGTAGCTCGGCGATGATTGCAGGTTGGCCTTCCGCCGGCAACTCCTCTTCCTGGGATTCCGGGGCCATGATGTATTGACTGGCCGGGAGCGACTCCTCCCCGGCGCGACCCTTGTGATGATCGGTCAGCCGGCGCTTGTACCGACGCAACTGCTTAGCGATCCGCTCCAGGGCGCTGTCGAACGCCAGATAGGCATCGTCCTCGGCGGCATGCCCCTGGATGGCCACGCCGCGCCGGGGGTGCGCCTGGATGTCGACGCGGAACCGATGCGCCTCCCGCGACACGATCACCGTCGCGTCCAGCGCCTTGGCGAAATATTTGCCGACGGCGTCCGCCAGCTCGTCGGTGATATGGCGCCGCAGGGCGTCGCCCACGTCCACGCCTTTGCCTTTTATCGATAGTTCCATCTCGGGATTACCTCGCCGCTTGCTGTCGGGCGGTCGGCCTCGACTTGGCCCGGGATGCTGCAGCCGGGAGGCCGCGGCGGCTCACGAGCGGCGGACCCTAGACAGCGCCGCTCCGAGCGTCAAGCGCAACCCGCTCAAGGCCCTTCGCCCTTCTGTCGCCGGCGCTGCACCGACGACGGAATGCCGAGGGCCTCCCGATACTTGGCAACGGTCCGGCGGGCGATATCGATCCCTTCCTTCTGCAAAACGTCGGCAAGTCCATCGTCCGACAGCACATTGTGGGCGGGTTCGGCGTCGATCAGCACCTTGATGCGGTGCCGCACCGAGACCGCCGAATGGGTATCGCCGCCACGGCTGCCACCGACAGCATGGGTGAAGAAGTACTTGAGCTCGTAGATCCCGCGCGGGGTCGCCACGTATTTGTTGGAGGTGACGCGGCTCACCGTGCTTTCGTGCATGCCGATCACCTCGGCGATATCCCGCAACACCAGCGGCCGTAACGCCTGCACGCCAGCGACGAAGAAGTCCTGCTGTTGGCGAATGATTTCCGTCGCCACCTTGAGAATCGTCGTCGCTCGCTGGTGCAGGGACTTCACCAGCCAGTTCGCCGTCTGCAGGCAGTCGCTGATATACTGCCGATCTTCGCGCTTTTTTACCATCCGGCTGATCTGGGTGTAATAGGTGTTGTTGACCAGAACGCGCGGGAGGGTCTCCGAGTTCAATTCGACGATCCAACCGCCATTGGGCTGCGCCCGCATGATCACGTCCGGCACCACCGGCTGCGGAATCGCGTAATCGAAGGCGAGGGCGGGCTTCGGGTTGAGAGTCCGGATCTCGGTGACCCGGCGGCCGATCTCCTCGCTGTTCAGGCCGGTCAGCCGGGACAGCATCGCCCAGTCACAGCGGGCGACCAGCTCCAGGTTCTGCAGCAACGTCTGCATCGGCGCGTCCAGCCGGCCGCGGTCTTCCAACTGAAGGGCGAGGCACTCTGCCAGGCTGCGGGCGAAGATACCGGGGGGATCGAAGGACTGCAGGCAGAGCAGCGTCGCTTCGATTCGCTCCACCGGACACCCCAGGAGGGCGGCGAGCTGGGCGAGGTCTCCCACCAGATAGCCGGCGTCGTCCAGCATATCGATGAGGTGCACGGCAATGATCCGATCAACGGGATCGTCGATGCCGAGGGCCAGTTGGCCCAGCAGGTGATCGTGCAGGCTAGGCGGGCTCGACAGGCTCTCTTCCGAATTGCCGTCGTAAGAATCGAAGCTGCCGCCCCGGTTGGCCCCTTCGGCACCGGTCGGGCTGAGCCCGGCGACGAAGGCCTCTTCGCCGCCGTCGCCGTCAAACAGGTTTTCGCGGAAGTCCAGATCCAGGTCGCTGTCGGTGAACGTATCGGCGCCATCGCTGACCGCCGCGTCCAGCGCCTTCGGATCGCCGCCGTCAGCGGTGGAAGCCTCCGCCGGCGCATGGACATCGTCGATGCCGTAGTGATCGGCTGCCGCCTCGTCCCGCTCCAGCAGGGGGTTCTGCTCCAGTTGCGTATCGACGAACGCCTGCAGTTCGAGGCTGGAGAGTTGCAATAGCTTGATCGCCTGCTGCAGCTGCGGCGTCATCACCAGCGACTGGGTCTGGCGAAGATCGAGCCGGGGCATCAGCGCCATTCAGCAGCCCTTCACAGACTGAAGCGATCACCGAGATAGACGCGTCGGACATCGTCGTTGCCGACAATCTCCGCCGGGGTTCCCTCGGTCAGGACCATGCCATCATAGATGATATACGCGCGATCAATGACGTCGAGAGTCTCGCGGACGTTGTGGTCGGTGATCAGCACACCGAGGCCACGATCCTTCAGATGCATGACCAGATCGCGGATCTCGCCGAGGGCAATCGGATCGATGCCGGCAAACGGCTCGTCGAGAAACATGAACTGCGGATGGCAGGCCAGTGCCCGGGCAATCTCCAGCCGCCGCCGCTCACCACCCGACAACGCGACCGAGGAGCTGTGCCGCACGCCGCCGATGGCGAACTCGGTGAGCAGCGCTTCCAGCACCGTCTCTCGCCGCTTCTTCGACGGCTCGACCAGCTCCAGGACGGCGCGCAGGTTCTCTTCGACGGTGAGCCCGCGGAAGATGGACGGCTCCTGCGCCAGATAGCCGATGCCGAGACGGGCGCGGCGGTACATGGGCAGCGCCGTGATGTCCTCGCCATCCAGTTGGATGCGGCCCTCGTCGGGAGCGACGAGACCGGTGATCATGTAGAAGCAGGTGGTTTTCCCGGCGCCGTTCGGTCCCAGCAGGCCGACCACCTCGCCCCGCTGCAACGACAGGCTGGCGCCGCGGACGACCGGCCGCCGGCCGTACGTCTTCGTCAGATTATGGGCAAACAGACCCTGATCGCCGGTGTTTCCCCGCGGCGGCTTAACCGTGCTCCGGGCGAGCGCATCGCTCTTCTGCCGCGGTCGTTCGCCCGTCTGTTCCTGGCCCGTCCGTCGTTCCTCCAATGCCTTCACGCCGTCCGTCATTGGGCCGCCGCCTATTGCCCGGTATTGCTCGGCACAATCACGCCGCGCACCCGTCCATCCTGGCCGGCTCCGGGGGGACAGGGCAGCAGCCGGTTGAACCCCGTCCGCAGATCGAAGTCGGCCTGACAGCCATGCATAACACTGTCGCCGCTGGTGATCTGCACCTGTCCGGTGAAGCTCGCAGTGTCCGTGGTGCCGTTGTAGCGGCCGCGGTCTGCCGTAATCCGATCTGTCTTCGTCTTGACATCCACATTGCCGACCGCATCGACGGAACTGAACTTCTGCCGTCCCACGCCGCCGCCCTCGGTGAGGTAGGCCGTTAGCTTGTCGCCGCGCATCTCACGTCCCGGCTCGGTGGCGAGGGCGTCGCCATAGGCGATCAGCACCCGCGTCGGCCGCAGGTAGTCCAGCCGATCGCGGGCGGTAACCTCGCTGCTGCCGGTAACCATGCGCACCCGCGGGCCCCCCGGATCGCTGGTCAGCACGAGCTTTCCCGCGTCCACCTCGTAGGTACCGGCGTCTCCCCACGCCGTCTCCGTCGGGGTGGTGACCTTGACGTGGCCGTCCCCGTCCAGCCGCCACACGTCGGTCGAGCCGTCGGGGAGCTGGCGGTAGTGGGCCGTCAATGTGTCCCCGGTGACGACGAGATCGCCGCGCACCGCCTTGGCGTTGCCGCGGGCGGTGATGGTCAGCGCCGTCCGATTCCACTCGATCTGGGTTGCCGCTTCGATGTCGATGGGCGGGTTGCTTGCGCCTTTTCCCGTGGCGTCCTTTGCCGGGGCGCCTTTCGCCGGGGGTGCCGCCGGCGCAGGTTGCGCCGGGGTCGCTTCGCTGCGGGCGATCTGGATCAGCGACGTCCCTGTCAGCGATGTCTGGGCCTCGGCCGATCGCACGAGGACCGGCGCGACGGCAAACAACACCGCCGCGATCATCGGCGCCAATGACGGAAGGAGAGGGAGTGCGGTCATTTGACCAGCGGCGTCGCGGACGTGATGTGCATGGTTGCCGGGCCGTAGACGAACACCTGATCGCCCCCGTCCACCAGCCGGAAGCCGATGCCGTCGACCTCGCCAAAGGATGCAGTGCCGGTGACCGCATTCGGTCCGCTGACCGTCGCCTCGTTCAGTTGAACGGTGGCCTGGCTCGTCTCCACCCGATATCCGTTCTCGTCAATGAACACCACGTTGTCCCACAGATCGACCGTTTTCGCCGTCGGATCGTATATGCCGCGGTTGGCCGTGAGATGGACGCGCCGACCGTCCGACATGGTCATATCGGCGACGGGCATCGTCAGATCCAACGTCCCGCGTTCGGGGTCGGCGCTCTCCGTGTGCGGGGACACCACCTGGAACGGCCGTCCATACTTGTCCACCCCGCGGTAGGTGGCGTCGATGGCGGTATCCTTGTTGGACTCGACCACTTCGTTCACCTGGCCGCCGGCGAGTTTCAGTCGCCCTTGCTCGGGGCCCACCTCCGGCCAGAGGACGACGAATGTCACAAGGCCGATGGCGACCGCCGCCAGCAGCCACCGCAGCGCCTTGATCCGATGCCGCCAGCGACCGCTTGGTGCCGACGGCGACGCACTGTCAACCGGCGGGCTCATCGGCGCCAGGCATCCGCTCCACAAGCACTCCGTTTACGCAATTCCCGCGCGCAGGCAGTCGTGCACGTGCAGGATGCCCACCGGACGCCTGCTATCGACGACGAACAGGGTGGTGATCGATCGCGCATTCAGGAAGCCCAGCGCCTCGCTGGCGAGCGCATCCGGGCGAATCGCCTTCGGATTGGGAGTCATTACGCTGGCGGCGGTGGCCTCCAGCAGCCCGGCGCCCATGTGGCGGCGCAGGTCACCGTCGGTGATGATGCCCATCAGCCGATCGTCATCGTCGACGATGCCGACGCAGCCGAATCCCTTCGCCGACATGGTGATGACCACCTCCGACATCGGCGTCCCGCCCCGGGCCAGGGGCAGGGCGTCGCCCGTGTGCATCAGGCTCGAGACGCGCAGCAGCCGCCGGCCCAGCTTGCCGCCCGGATGCAGCACGTGGAAGTCGTCGGCGGAGAATCCCTTACGTTCCAGCATGGCGACGGCGAGGGCATCGCCAAGGGCGAGCATCACCGTCGTCGAGGTGGTGGGGGCCAGACCCATCGGACACGCTTCCGGCGTGTCTGGGAGCACCAGTGCCACGTCGGACGCCTGAGCCAACGTGCTGCCCGCCCGTCCGGTGACGCCGATCAGCGGGATCTCGAACCGTTTACAGAAGTCGACCAAGTCGGCGAGTTCCGTCGTTTCGCCGGAATTGGAAAAGGCGATGACCGCGTCGTGGGGAGTGATCATGCCGAGATCGCCGTGGCTTGCCTCCGCCGGATGGACGAAGGTGGCCGGCGTTCCCGTGGAGGCCAGAGTTGCCGCTACTTTGGTACCGACATGGCCGCTCTTGCCCATGCCGCTGACGATGACGCGGCCGGTGACCCGGATGAGGATATCGAGGGCGCGAATGAAGCTGCCGTCGAGGGAGCGGGCCAGGGTCTCGATGCCGGCCGCCTCCAGGCTCAGCACCCGCCGCCCCGAAGCCAAGCCGCTCTCTGTCTCGTCGGAAAGCGATAGCGCCGACCCCTTACTCACGGCTCTTTTCTCCGTTCACAGCCCTCAAATTCGGGAATGGAAGAGCGCCCTGTTTGCGGCGCCCCGACGGATCAAGCGACCGTCGCGTCCCTTAGCAATCTGCGTTCCATTAGGTAAAGAGTATGGATCGCTGCCGATCTGCGGTCAACACGACGGCCCATCACGGACACGGGAGTGTGGCACCATCGCCGCGGTCGCCTCGGAAGAACCGGTGACCGGATCAGTAGGCGAAGACGTCGTCGGGCCAGCCGGCCACGTCGAGGCGGGCCCGATCCGGCAGGAACTGAAAGCAGGCGCGGGCGAGTTCGGTGCGGCCCTCGCGCGCCAGCATCAGATCCAGCCGGTCGGCCAGCCGGTGCAGGTGAATGACGTCGGTGGCTGCGTATCGCATCTGATCGTCGCTCAGACTTTCCGCGCCCCAGTCGGAGCTTTGCTGTTCCTTCGAGATCTCGACGCCGAGCAGTTCGCGGCAAAGGTCCTTGAGGCCGTGCCGGTCGGTGTAGGTGCGAACGAGGCGCGACGCGATCTTGGTGCAATAGACCGGCCGGCAGAGCAGGCCGAGATGAACGAACAGCATGCCGATGTCGAATCGGCCGAAGTGAAACAGCTTCGTCGTTGCCGGATCGACGAGCAATGCCGCCAGGTTCGGTGCCTGGTAGTGGCCGCCGCGCGCCGCCTGGCGCACCTGGGGAGGGAAGTGGACCAAGTGGCAGACGCCGGAGCCGTCGGTGAGCTGGACGAGGCAAAGCCGGTCACGATAAGGAGAAAGGCCGGTCGTCTCGGTATCGACGGCGACCCGGTCGCCCAGCGCCAGGCCGTCCGGCAGGTCGCCGGTGTGGATGGCGACGGCGATGCCGTTCAGGTTCAGCGGCATCGGCGCTCGCTCGCCCCGCGCCCGGCGCTGTCCGTCGACGCCCCGATCCGAGGTTCGATGAAGGGGATCTTCGATGGTGCCCAGGAGAAGACTCGAACTTCCACGACCTTGCGGTCACAGGCACCTGAAGCCTGCGCGTCTGCCAATTCCGCCACCTGGGCCTCGTCTCGTGCCCCCACCGCGCACGCCCACCCGCATGCGTCGCGACCGTTGCCGACCGCTCCCTCTCCTAGAAACCCCCGTCCTTCATGTCAACCACGATGCGCCCTTTGCGCCACCATCCCATTCGGCGATCCGGCCCCCCCAAGGGACAGGCTCGGCGTCCGTTACCTGACGCCGGGCGGGTTTTCGCGCCAGGCTCCGGCCACCATCGCCAGCAACAGGTCTCCGTAGCTCCAGCCGATGGCCCGGGCGGCAATGGCACTGAGGCTGTCCTGGTCATCATGGCCGGGTCTTCCCGCACCGGTCATGTTGGGCTTCATGTTCAAATCGAACAGGTGGAAGACCCCCTCCGCATCCGCCCGGCAGTCGATGCGGATCGGCGCGCGAAGCCGCACCAGCGGGGCGGCGGCGGTGCAGGCGGCGATCATCGTTCCGACCGCCGGATCGGTGGCCTCCTCGGGCAACAGGGCGCGGCTGTTGGCGGTGACCGCGACCACGCCGTTGTAGGGGGCCACCCCATCGATGTGGTTGAAGCGACAGACCGGCGGCAGCGCCCACGGAGCAGATGCCGGCTCGTCGCGCCGCAAGGACGACGGGTTCCCGGGCATGATGGTAATCGTCAGCTCCGGCCCACCCAGGAACTGCTCGACGATAATCTCGTCTCCGAAGCGTCCAGAGGCGATCAGCGCCTGGGCGGCGCGCACAAAGGCCGGGTGGTCCTCGGCCAGTGTTACCCCCTGGCTGCCCCGTCCCCTTACCGGCTTGACGATCAAGGGGAACCGAAGTTCCAGATCGGCCAATGCCCCGACCGTCAGCGCAGCGATGGAATGAACGCCAGGACGGCAGTCACGCCCGGCGAGAACCGACCGCGCGACCGGAAGGCCGTGCGCGCGCAGCAACGCGTTGGTCGCAAACTTGTCGTCGGCCGCATGCATCGCCGACGGGAGCTGACCGATGATCCAGCAACTCCCCATCACCCGCTCGATTGGATGCCCGGAGAACAGGACCGTATTCGCCCACAACACCGAGGCACCCGTGTCCAGGGCGGCTTCGATCCCTTGAGCGGTATCCGGAAAAACCCAGTCCAGCGCCACGGCCGGATCAGGATCACGCTTCGGCGTCAGTACGGTGCGGCAGAGCCGCCGCAGACAGAATCCGATGTCGGCGCCGCTATCCGAATAGCCACCCGGCTTGGCGTCCTTGCGGAGGGTGCCGATGGTGGGCGGTGGCAGCGCCTGGTAAAGGATCGCAATCTTCTGGTCGGTCGCGAACGGGGTCATATCGCTCATATAGGCGTTCGCGTCCGGACCGGTACGGGGAGGGCACTCCGCTCCGACGTTCTTTACGATCCGCCTCCGATGCGCCGCGTCGTCAGGCGTCGATGACGGCGAGCAGCGGGGTGAGCACCGGATCGATCCGGGTCGCATTGGCCTTGATGAAGGACAGCAGCGCCGTCTCGTTGGGGTCGACGCGGCCGTCGCCGTGCAGGCGGGTGAGCAGCCATTCGGCTTCCCCCTTGTCGATCGCCTGCCGCCGCTCGCCTTCGCATCGATCGGCCGCCGCCATCTCCCGTTCGCGCTCGCTCCGTCGCCGTCCGAAGACATCGGCCTCGCGAAAGACCCCGGCGATGCCGCTCCGCCTGACGCCGCTCAGCATGCCGCCGAGGATGCTGCCGACGCCGCGCCGTTCGGCCAGCCAGCGCTCGCGGCAGCGGACGGTATCGGCGTCCGGCATCTCGGGCTCGCCTTCGGGAAACATCAGGTGACTGGCGACGGCACGGACGAACAGGTCGCGCCAGCCGGGATCGTTGGCGGCGGCGGTCGTCGCATCGTTCAGATCGAACAGCAGGTCCGCCTCGCGACGGGTGATGCGCAGGCTGCCTTCGCCGCCCGCGGCGTAGATCAGCTTGGAGACGACGGTCACGTCGGCCCGATCGAGGACGCCCGCCCGCCGGCGCCCCGGACCGAACAGCGGTCCGCCGCAGGTGAGAACCGCCGATTTCACCGCCGACAGCGCCATCAGCCGCAACGATTCCGGGACCGAGACCGCCCAGTGGATGACGTTGACGACGAGTTCCAGTTCGCTTGCGCTGTCGATGCGGCCGTCATGGGCGACGGCATTCAACAGGAACGTCGCTCCCGCTTCATCCACGTAACCGCGGGGATCGCTCTGCCAGACGAAGTAGTCGGTTAGGGCCTCGACGAAAAAGGCGTACCACGCGGCGGCATTGCCGCCGGTTCCGTCGTTGAGGGCGAAGACGCTTTCGGCCTCGTGGCGGGCGACGATGCCGTCGGCAAACACCTGGCGACGCAACGCCAGCACATCGTCGGCGGTGATGGTGCCGCGGGCGAGGATGCCGGCGACGACCTCGGCGTCATGCGCCGGGGCGACAGAGGGGACGGCAGACATACGGCAGCTTCCTGGAGTAACAAGGACCAGCACCGCACTCTACCCATCAAATGCTACCAAGAGCTTACGCTGCCAGCTTCCGTCCCGCCCGTTGGCCCCCTACGTTGACAGCCGCGAAGTCGTCGGATAGAGCATTCATAACAAGGAGTTGATCGATTCCCCGCACTCACATCGCAGCCGCGGCAGCGGCGTTTGCTCTTGCCATCGGCGCCGCGTTCGCCTGGTGGGCTTGGATCGGCCGGCCGATCACCCTGGTCGAGGCGCCCGGCGGGCGTTTCCCTTGCTTGTCCTATGCCCCCTACCGCGGGGACCAAACTCCGTATGAATCACAACTGATAATTGGACGGGAGCAGATCGAAGAAGATTTGCGGTTTCTCACCAAATATACGGGCTGTATTCGTACATACGAAACCAGTCATGGTCTAATCGAAGTCGTGCCAATTGCCAACCAGCTTGGCATCAAGGTCCTGTTAGGGGCCTGGATAGGCGACGATGCGGACAAAAATGTCCGCGAGGTGGCGAACGCCGTGCGGCTGGCGAATCAATATCCGGAAACGGTGCAAGCACTTATCGTCGGTAATGAGGTGTTACTGCGAGGAGAATACTCTCCTGAAGGCTTAAAGCGCCTGATTCAATCGGTGCGTGCTCAGGTTACGGTTCCGGTCACATATGCCGATCTGTGGTCAATGTGGGAAAAATATCCTGATGTGGCGGAAGTCGTCGATTTCTTGACCATTCATACTCTTCATTATTGGGACAATAGCACCAAGCCGGTGGACGAGGCGGCGAGAGACTCGTTGGCCATCGCCAAGAAAATAGCCGAACAGCATCCTGGTAAATCGGTTTTTATCGGTGAAGCCGGCTGGCCGAGCACAGGGCGAATGCGACAGGAGGCGCTGCCCAGTCTGCTCAATCAGGCCCGGTACGTGCGCCAGTTGATCGTCGCGGCGGGTCAGGCGGGCACGGGACTTAACATCATCGAGGCTTTCGACCAGCCCTGGAAACGCAAACCGGAAGGAACCGTCGGCGGGTTTTGGGGAGTGTTTACCACCGACCGTGAAGTGAAGTTTCCGTTGACCGGCCCGGTTCGCGACGATCCCGACTGGAAGCTTCATTTCGGCATTGCCGCTTCGCTGGGAATCCTGTTCACGCTGCCGATTTTCATGACCGGAAGGCGCCAAGGCGCATCCGCCTGGTTTATGCTGGCCATCGTTTCCCAGATCGCCGGAACCTGCCTCGTGCTCGCCGCACTGCAGGGAATCGACGCCAGCTACAACCCCTTCCAGTGGATGGTCTGGGGCGGACGCTGGCTGCTGGCGCTGGCGGCGGCGGCGCTGTTTCCGATCGCCTATCTGAGGACAATCGCCGACCAACCTGTAGAGCCGCTGCCCATGCGCGCGCTGATCGCGATGATCGAGCGAAAGCAGCTTTCCGCCCACTCGCGCCTCGATCTGGCCCTGGGTGCTGTTCGGGCTTTGACCTTGTTCACCGCGGCCGTGACCATGCTCTGCTTCGTCTTCGATGGTCGCCACCGCGATTTCCCGGTCGCGCCATACGCGGTTCCGGCGCTTGTCTTCGTCGTGCTGGCAACGATAAGGCAGCGCAAACAAGCCGTTGACTTGGCCGAGGAGCGCTTCCTGGCGGCGGTCCTCCTGTTCGGTAGCGTCGTGTCACCCCTGATCGAGGGGTTTGGAAACTGGCAGGCGCTGACGTGGGCTGCGGTCTGCATCGTGCTCGCCGCCGGGGTTCAGCTGGAAGCCCGCGGCTCAGGATGGCTCGGTCTCCGGAGTGGCGGGAGGCCGAACGAGGCGTAGTGCCGCCAGCAGCAAGGCTGCACCCGAAATCTCCGGGGCGTAAAGGAACAATCCCGCTGCCCCCAGGCCAGCCGCTAGCAGCACCGGGCGAAAGCGCCCGGTGGCGTAAGCGTAGAGGGCGACGCCAATGGCAATCAGGCTGAGCCCCTGCCATTGCAAGACAACCTTCAGCCCGCGCCGGACGTCGCACCACCAAGGGCCTCTGCCGCCCTCGCAAAGCCAGTTGATGGTGTTCGTATCAAAGAACAAATAGCGGATCGCCGCGCCGGCCGCCAATCCGAGCACGACAACCGCCCCCAGTCTCGACCACCGCTGCCATTGCTCCGCCGTCATCATGGGTCCATTTCACGTCGAAGGGAAAGCGCACCATAGACAATGCCGCCCTTCATTCCAGTCCCATTCTGCGGCGGTTACCGCTTCAGATCACGGGCGATCTGCATCACCTCGTCCAGGGTACGGAACGCGGTGGCGGACGAGTTGTAGGCGTTCTGTGTCTGGATCATCTTGGAGAACTGATCGGCGAGGTCGACGTTGGACAGTTCGACGGCGCTCGCGGTGACGCCGCCAGAGCCGTTCTGGCCGGCGGCGTTGTAGACCGGGTTGCCGGAATCGGGCCCGGCGGCATAGACGTTGCCGCTCAGCGCCGTCAGCCCCTCGGCATTGGCGAAGTCGGCGATCGGCAGCCGCCAGATGCGCTGCTCCGTCCCGTTGCTGAAATGACCGACCACGTAGCCTTCACCGTCGAAGCTGACGCTGTCGAGGACGCCGGCGCCGTGGCCGTCGACCGTCGGATCGCCCAAGGTGAGGTCGCCGTTGAACTGGGTGGTCCCGGCGAGGTCGAAGGTGAACGATGAGGTGGCGCCACCACCATGGTCGAGGGAAACCTGGAAACTGGCCGGTCCGGCAAGGGCGCCGGTGGAGGTGAACGCCAGCGTCGCCGGGTTTACGGTCGCCGTTTCGCCGTTGGGTCCGGTGACCGCCAACTGCCAACTGTTGGTCGCCGTCTTGGTGAAGTTGGCGGTCAACGTCCGCGCGGTGCCGGTCGAATCGTAGACGTCGAAGATGAAGCCCTCGCTCGCTCCTACCGCGTCGCCGGCCGGCAGATTGAGCGGAACGCTCGCCGTCGTCGTCGCCCGGACATCGCTCGCGAAGGCATAGGCGTCGGTGCGAACGGACGTCAGGGCGGCGGGATCGTTGGAGAACGAACCGTCCGCACCCACGCGCCAGCCCTGGAGGGCATAGCCGTTGCCGTCAGCAAGATAGCGGGCGTTGGTGGTGATCGGCGAGCCGTCGGTGCCGGTCGCCGTGATCTCCGGTCCGAGGATCTCGTTGAACCGGCCGTTGCGGCTGAAAAGACGCTGGCCGCTGGTGGTGTCGGCGAGAACGAAGAGGCCGGGTCCGTCGATGGCCATATCGAGGTCGCGACCGGTCGACGACAGTTCGCCCTGGTCGCCGACCCGATTGACGATCCGGGTGACGACACCGCCGAGATCCGACTGCTGCGAGAGCGGCCCGGTGCCGTCGGTTCCGGCATCGCCGGCGTAGGTGCGACTGAGCAGGGTCGCAAACTCCGATTCGGCGCGCTTGTAACCCGTCGTGTTGACGTTGGCGACGTTGCCGCCGATCACCGACAGCGCCTGGCTCTGGCTTTGCATGCCGAGCACCGACGCCTGGAACAGACCGAAGCCGGTCATCGCAGGTCCTCACTCAAGCTGGATCCGATCTCGCCGCACCGTGTTGACAGCGCGGGCGCCGGCCTGCGCTGCAAGCGCCGGACCACAAGCCTTCGGCGGCGGAAAGCCAGCAAAACTGGGGACTGCGGTCGAGAGAGGGCGCCTCTCCGTCGTGAGCGACCCGGCAAGACTTGCCGGATGCCCGGTCGATTCGTCCCCCCACGCCCGTCTGCCTCGCGGGCAACCAATCCTTAATGTCTTCCTCGCAAACTGAGACGGAACCCCGTGTCCGCAGCGGAAGAAAGCCATGAAACCGCCCTTCGTCGTCCCCAACGTTCGCATCGAGGCGCCGCAGCGCAAGCGCCGTGCATCGACGGCGGGCGGCTCCGGCTTCGCTCGCCATCTGAGCGAGGCGAGCGGGGAGTCGGCCCCGCCGCCGGTGACCGAAACCAGCGAGACGCTGCCTCTCGATACCCTGCTGGCCCTGCAGGCGGTGGGTGATGAAACGGGCGACGGTGCCCGTCACGCCAGCCAACAGCGCGGCGAAACGCTGCTGGATCTCCTCGACCGGCTGCGCGCCGATCTGCTGACCGGCCGCATCGCCGGCGACCGCCTGGTGGAACTGGCCGGGCTTGTCCGTGCCCGTCGGGCGACCAGCGGCGACCCCCGCCTGGAACAGATCATCGACGACATCGAATTGCGCGCAGAGGTTGAGCTCGCCAAGCTGACGAGGGGACGCTAATTCCATCGTGCCGCGTGGCCGGATTTGAGCAGCTTTGTTTTGGGCAATTATTTCAATTGGTTGATCGCGCGCTGACGAAAGAATGCGCTTGCGACCGTTCGCCACCAAAACTATAGTGCCGCGCGCGTTGCGAAGGGGGGTCCGGTGGACGTTGCGAAGCGTGTAACGACGATGCTGCCACGCGATTATCGGCCCTCCGATGACGAGGCGTTCATGAGCCCCGTCATGCGGGAATACTTCCGGCAGAAGCTGATGCGCTGGCGCGCCGAGCTGTTGCTGGAGGCGCAGGCGACGCTGAACGCGCTGCAGGAAGGCGGCGGCGGGATGGAGGCCGACGTGGCCGACCGGGCGTCATCGGAGACAAACCGGTCGCTGGAGCTGCGAACGAGGGACCGGGCGCGCAAGCTGATTGCCAAGATCGACGAGGCGCTGGAGCGGATCGAGCTCGGCACCTACGGCTACTGCGAGGAAACCCACGAGCCGATCGGCATCTCCCGGCTGGAGGCCCGCCCCATCGCCACCCTCAGCCTCGAGGCGCAGGAGCGGCACGAACGGATGGAAAAAACCCACCGCGACGAATAGGTGCGGTTTTCGTCCGATCCGGGGCTTGATCATTCACGACAGGGCTCAGCCCAGGCGGTCCCAGCCTAGAAAAAAGCGTCAGCAGCGTGTCAGTCCGGGGACCTTACGCTGCGCACGGCCCCGGGCTGCAAGGGGTCGCCGCTGGTTCTCGTCGTCCGCCCCGCCCGCCGCTGGAACCAGTTCACCAGCCGCTGGCCGATCCGCATCCCCGGCACTTCGATGACCAGGTAGGACAGGTACGACAGCGGCACGACGATGGCCGTTGTCAGCACCACCGCCAGCAGGAATTTAAGGCTGGTTCCCCATCTCGTTGCATAGATATGCGAGTAAACAGGCTGCAAGAAAAATATCACCGTCGAGTGGTTCAAATATAGAGAATAGCTGATCTTCCCAAAAAATATCGTCGTAGTGTTGACAATTAACCTGAGGGGTGCGAGGGCGCTTCCCAGCAGCAAGCAGCCGAACGTTATCCCTTGCCACTCATACCAGGAAAGAATGCCTGGATTTCTCCCGCCGATCAGTGCCGGTATTGCCACGAGACAAATGGCTAACAGGATGAGTCCGAGGTTCCGGTGTGAGCTCACATCCAGGGATTGGACTAATCGGAAGGCAATCAGGCCGACGGCGAATATGGGAAGGTGGCGAAGGACCGTCAGCCACTCGACGTAACTCTTGATGAAGGCCTCGTCGATCCAATAAGGGGCGAGTACAACAAAACAACTATAAATAAATGAAAAGAAGGCAGCTGCTGCCACTTGCTTGCTGAGCGTGTAACAACGGAAATATAAAAGTGGAAAAATAGCATAAAAAAGCATTTCGACGCCGACGGTCCAGCCAGCCCAAACGTAGATGCCTGCGTACTGCGGCAGCAGATTGAAAACAAAGAAAATACCAGCAACCACTTCTGTCCATGGCTGAAAAAGGCCTGTCGTGTAATAGTCCCGAACGAAGCTTAGAAAAAGCCAAAGGTAGAACAGAGGTGCGATGCGGAAGAAGCGATGAACGAAGAAACTGGTTAGAGGGACGCCGGAGTTCAGGTGACGCGGCATGGTAAGGCATAGGGAAAATGCGCTGACGATGAAGAACAAGGTGACGCCCGAGCCGCCAAAATGTACCCAGGACGTGGCCCACTCTGGCGTCTTCAGATTCGGCTGCGGAAACAGCGCAACGTGGTAAATAACGACGTAGTAAGCGGCGACCCCGCGAAGCGCATCCAGGTAGGCTAAGCGTCGAACGGGGGATGGCTCCATCAGGACCGGCCCATCAAGACCTCGATGCAACACGTGGAAGGAGTCTGAGGCGGGGCCACGCGACCCGGCACCCTTTCCGCACGCTTACCACGCCGGTGAACGCCAGAGAACAGCCGCGCATTCCGTTCCTCGAATCGGGTGGGTGACCCCGGCTATTTCGTCGCGACCACATCCGCCATCGCATCGTCCATGCCTGTCGGCCGCCGCTGGATGCGGTCGAACACCCGCTGCCCGAGGCGCATGCCCGGGGCTTCGATCAGCCGAAAGGTGAGGGTGGCGACGCAAAGAACTGCAGTGACGGTCATCGCGGTGGCGATGAGGAACTTCAGCGAGGTCCCGATCCGCAAGGCGTAGATCCAGGGATAGGCAGGCAGCAACAGGAGGATCACCACCGGATGGGCGAGATAGACCGAGTAGCCAATCTTGCCGAGGTAGGCGGTGGTTCGGTTGACTACCAGCCGCAGCGGCGCCAACCACAGGCCGATGAGCAGCAGGCCGTACGCCATGGCGACCCAGTAGTACACATCGACGACCATGGTCTGCAGGCGGCCGCCGATGCTGGCGGTGAACAGGACGAGAAAGCCGCCGATGCAGGCGAGGCCGATGGCACGCTGCCGATCGGCGGTGCCGGCGTCGGCATGCTCCGTCCGCAAGTGAACGAAGAGGTCGAAGATGAGCATGCCGATGACGAACACAGGCAGGTGGCGGACGATGCTGAACGTTAGGTAGCGCGCCCGTGCCGCGTCGTCGAAGGCGTAACCGGCAAGGACCTGGGCGCAGGAATAAAGAAACAACAAGAAGAAGAGCAGTGCCAGCCGGCGAACCCAGGTGTCGCACCGGAAGTAGAAGAGGGGGAATAGGGCATAGAACAGCATCTCGACGCCGATCGTCCAGCTTGCCCAGACGATGCCTTCCTGCTGGCCGGGGACAAAGTTGAAAACGAACAGGATGCTTAACAGGACTTTCCATAATCCATTATAATTATTGAAGCTGACGATATCGCGGATGTAGGTGGCAACGATCCAGAAATAGAACAGCGGCGCGATGCGGAAGAAGCGATGGATGAAAAAGCTCTTCAGCGGCGCGCCCGAATCCACGTGCCGCGGCATCGTCAGGCAGAGGGAAAAGGCGCTGACGACGAAGAACAGGGTCACCCCCGAGCCGCCCTGCATGACCCAGACTTCCGCCCAGCGAGGAAGGTCGAGGTGCGGCTGGGGCAGCAGCACCATGTGGTAGATCAGCACATAGAGGGCGGCCAGGCCGCGCAGGGTGTCGAGAAAACCGAGGCGGTGCATGCCGTTGCTCCGAGGGTGAACGTAAATAGGCCAGTCTGGCGCCGGGCCATATTCGGCCGAGCAAGTCAACGCGGGCCGGCTTCAGTGGCGGCTCATAGCCGAGCGCGCCGGCCGGTGCAATCCGCCGCCGCGATCATTTCGCCCCGCCGACGTCCGGGAGCGTGACCTTCCGAGAGCACTGCAGAACCGCCTAAGGCCATACGAGAACCGCCGGGGCGAGCCCCGGCGGTTTCGATGTCGTTTCTTGATTTTAGATCACGTCGACGGTTGGTCCCCTGCATGGCGGAGCGCGCGCCGCAAGCCGGAGCAGCGGCGATGGCTAGAGGGTACGACTTGCCAGCAGCGTCTTGATCTCGGCGATGGCCTTTCCCGGATTGAGATGCTTCGGGCAGGTGTTGGTGCAGTTCATGATCGTGTGGCAGCGGTAGATGCGGAACGGATCGTTGAGCTGGTCGAGGCGGTCGCCCGTATGCTCGTCCCGGCTGTCGGCGATCCAGCGATAGGCCTGTAGGAGGATGGCGGGGCCGAGGTAGCGGTCGCCGTTCCACCAGTAACTGGGACACGAGGTCTGGCAGCAGAAGCAGAGGATGCATTCCCACAGGCCATCCAGGCGGGCCCGCTCTTCCGGGCTCTGCGGCCGCTCGCCGGCCGGCGGCGGGGTATCCGCCTTCAGCCAGGGCTGGATCAGCTGGTACTGGGCGTAAGGAACGGACAAATCCGGCACCAGGTCCTTGATCACCGGCATGTGCGGCAGCGGGAAGATGCGGACGTCACCCTTAATGTCCTCGATTGCCTTGATGCAGGCAAGCGTGTTGGTGCCGTCGATGTTGAAGGCACACGAACCGCAGACACCTTCGCGGCAGGAGCGGCGGAAGGTCAGGGTGGTGTCGATCTCGTTCTTGATCTTGATCAGCGCGTCGAGGACCATCGGCCCGCAAGCGTCGAGATCGATATGGAAGGTGTCCAGGCGCGGATTCTCGCCCGTGTCCGGATCGTAGCGATAGATACGGAAACGCTTGACCCGCTTGGCGCCCGTTGGTGACGGCCAGGTCTTTCCCTCTTTGACTCGGGAGTTGGGCGGCAGGTTGAATTCGACCATGTTGTTGTTCTCCTCGCCCGCGTTATCAGTAGACCCGCTTTTGCGGCTCGATGTACTTCGCTTCGTTGGTTAGCGTGTAGGTGTGGACCGGCCGATAGCTGAGGGTGACCTTTCCGTCGGCTTCGACCTTGGCGAGCGAATGCTTCATCCAGTTGACGTCGTCCCGGTCCGGGCAATCCTCGCGGGCATGGGCGCCGCGGCTCTCCTTCCGGGCCTCGCCGGAGTAGAGGGTGGCCTTGGCACAGATCAGCAGGTTCTCCAGTTCCAGCGCTTCCACCAGATCGGAATTCCAGATCATCGAGCGGTCGCTGACGCGGATGTCGGCGAGGCTGTCCCAGACCTTGTCGATCTTCTGGCAGCCTTCGGCAAGGACATCCTGGGTGCGGAACACTGCGGCGTCGTTTTGCATCGTCCGCTGCATGGCGAGGCGGATCTGGCTGGTGGGCTGACCGCCCTTGGCATTGCGCAGGCGATCGAGGCGGGAGAGGGCGAGGTCGGCCGAGTCCTTCGGCAACGGCGGCTGCGATGAACCGGGCTTGATCAGTTCGCCGGCCCGCAGGGCGGCGGCGCGGCCGAAGACGACGATGTCGAGCAGCGAATTGGTGCCCAGCCGGTTGGCGCCGTGCACGGAGGCACAGCCACATTCGCCGACCGCCATCAACCCGCGGCAGACCCGGTCCGGTTCGGCGTCGGTGGGCAGCAGCGCCTCGCCGTGATGGTTGGTGGGAACGCCGCCCATGTTGTAGTGCACCGTCGGCAGCACCGGGATCGGCTCCTTGGTGGCGTCGACGCCGGAGAAGATCTTCGCCGTCTCGGTGATGCCCGGCAACCGGGCCAACAAGATCTCGGCCCCCAGGTGCTCCAGGTGGAGCAGGATATGATCGTTGTCGGCGCCGATGCCGCGTCCCTCGCGGATCTCGACGGTCATCGAGCGACTGACCACGTCGCGCGACGCCAGATCCTTGGCGGTCGGCGCGTAGCGCTCCATGAAGCGCTCGCCGGCGGAGTTGGTGAGGTAGCCGCCTTCGCCGCGGGCGCCTTCGGTGATCAGGCAGCCGGAGCCGTAGATGCCGGTCGGGTGGAACTGGACGAACTCGTGATCCTGCAGGGGGACGCCCATGCGCGCCGCCATGGCGTTGCCGTCGCCGGTGCAGGTGTGCGCCGAGGTGCAGGAGAAGTAGGCACGTCCGTAGCCGCCGGTGGCGAGCACGGTGGTATGCGCCCGGAAGCGGTGGATCGATCCGTCGTCCAGGTTCCAGGCGACGACACCGCGACACGCCCCGTCTTCGTCCCGCATCAGGTCGATGGCGAAGTACTCGACGAAGAACTCGGCCGAGAACTTCAGGCATTGCTGGTAGAGGGTGTGCAGGATGGCGTGACCGGTGCGGTCGGCGGCGGCGCAGGCCCGTTGCACCGGGGCTTCGCCGTAATTGCGCATGTGGCCGCCGAACGGACGCTGGTAGATCTTGCCGTCCTTGGTCCGCGAGAACGGGACGCCGAAGTGCTCCAGTTCGTGCACCGCGGGCACCGCTTGGCGACACATGTATTCGATCGCGTCCTGGTCACCGAGCCAGTCGGAGCCCTTGACGGTGTCGTACATGTGCCATTCCCAGCTGTCCTCGGCCATGTTGCCGAGGGCGGCGCCGATGCCGCCCTGGGCGGCGACGGTATGGCTGCGGGTGGGGAAGACCTTAGTAATGCAGGCGGTTTTCAGTCCGGCCGCCGCGAGGCCCATGGTCGCGCGGAGACCGGCGCCGCCGGCGCCGACGACGATGACGTCGTAGATATGATCGGTAATCGGATATGCGGGCGGCATGGAATCAGCTCCTCAGCGCAACAAGAATGACCGCCAGGACACCGGAGGCGGCGAGCGCGAACAGGACGAACCGGGTGACGATCAGGACGATGATCCGGGCTCCTTCGCCCGAAACGTAGTCCTCGATCACCACCTGCATGCCGAGCGCGGCGTGATAGAAGAGGACGAGCACGGTCAGGATCATCAGCAGGGCATTGCCGAACTGGCCGATCCAGCTCGCATACGTGGCGTAATCGGCGCCGATCAGCGAAATCACCGCACAGACGAACCAGATGGAGAGCGGGACGAGGGCGATCCCGGTGACACGCTGGGCCCACCAGTGGCCGACGCCTTCCTTGGCCGATCCGAGGCCTCGGACACGGCCGAGCGAGGTACGCATTTCCATGACTTAGCCTCCGATCGAGTAGGCAGCGATCAAGGTCACCAGGGTGGCGCCGACCGCAAAAGCGACGGTAGCGATGCCGGTGGTGCGCAACTGCGAAAGCTCGAAGCCCCAGCCGAAGTCCCAGGCCAAGTGACGGATGCCGTTAGCGAGGTGATAGAACAGGGCAAAGGTGAAGGCCCACAGCAGCAACTGGCCGATGAACGAGCCCATGAAGCTCTGAGCACCTGCAAAAACGCCCGGACCGTAGGCCGCCGAGACCAGCCAATAGGTGAGGAGCAGGGTTCCGACGGTCAGTGCAACGCCGGTCATCCGGTGCAAAATCGACAGCACCGAGGTGATTTGTGGTCGGTAGACCTGCAGATGCGGGGAGAGAGGTCGATCCGGAGGCGCCATGGGCTTTTTCCTTCTTGTTCACGGCTCGGGCCCGCGAAGCCCGTACTCATATTCTGCTTAGATCTCCCCGCAGGGGAAGTCAACGTTCGCACATGCGAAATAGTTATGCGCCGATGGCATAGGTCGAGAGCCGAAAGCTTGCCGCCGATTCAACGGGAAGTATTTGCGAATTACTCTCAATGGAGATTGCGGGCCGCATCGCCGGCGACCGGATGCGGCCCGCCGATTTTCAGGGCGGATTAGGGCGAAGGGCCCGAAGATTGCAAGGGATACTGCAAGGAGACACGGCAAGGAGGTGCGGACGACATGGGACGGATTGCGGATTGCGGCTGCCGGCCTTGTCGGGCGGGGACAAGGTGCCCTAACACGCCCTTCTTCGGCCGGTATTAAAGAGGGATAACGCCTACGGCGGAGCCGTTGCGCAATGATGAGGATGCAAAACAATGGGGAAGAGAATGGGACGCCGCCGTGTGCTCGCCTGGATCCTGGTCGCCGTGTCGCTGCTGCTGCCGGCCTTCGTTTGGCGAGGGGCGTCGGCGGCCGACGCGACACCGATTACCGTCTACGCCGCCGCAAGTCTGACGGATGCGCTGGAAACCCTGGGCGCGCGCTGGCGCGAAAAGACCGGCACCGAGGTGAAGTTTTCGTTCGCCGCGTCGTCGACGCTCGCCCGGCAGATCGAAAGCGGCGCCCCGGCGGCGATCTTCGCCTCGGCAGACGAGGCGTGGATGGATTATCTCGCTGAGCGCAAGCTGATCGTCGATGACACCCGGGTGAGCCCGATCGGTAACCGACTGGTGCTGGTCGCGCCGTCCGACAGTCCAATCACCTCGGTCGAACTGGTGCCGAACTTCCCGCTGGCGACGTTGCTGGGCGATGGCCGCCTGTCCACCGGTGATCCGGCCCACGTGCCAGTCGGTCGTTATTCCGAGCAGGCGCTGACGGCGCTCGGCGTCTGGCCGGTGGCGGAGCCGCGGCTGGCCCGCGCCGAGAGCGTTCGCGCGGCGCTGGTGCTGGTGGAGCGGGGGGAGACGCCGCTCGGCATCGTCTATACGACGGATGCATTGCAGTCGAAGGCGGTGCGGGTGGTGGGGACATTCCCCGAGGACTCCCACAAGCCGATCACCTACCCGATGGCGATCATCGAGCGGGAGGACGGGCCGGCGGCGCGGCTGCTGTTCTCGTTCCTAACCGGGCCCGAGGCGAAGGCGGTGTACGCCTCCTACGGGTTCATCACCCCGAGCCAGTGATCGCGGCCCTCTCCGCCGGCGGCCCTTGGGCGGCCGTCAGTCGAAAAACCGGTCGATGTCGTCCTGGGAGACCTTGGGATCGGTTTCCAGCTGCGGGCCGGCAAGCAGGGCGGCGTCGGGATCCGTAACGTCGTCCGTCGGCAGCTCGATGTCGCTCAGCGCACCATGCCCACCAAGGATCTCGATCATCCGGTCGATCCGCCCTTCGATGAATTTGATCGCGCCGACGACCTTGGTGATCCGCTGGCCGGTAATGTCCTGGAAGTTACAGGCCTCGAAGATGCGGACCACCTGTTCGCCGATACGATCGGCTGCAGGGGCGTCGGCTGCAGGCGAGCTGGCTGTAGGGGACCGGCGCAGGGCAAGGAGCAGGGTGTCGATTTCCTCGGCGGCTTCGAGGATGGTGTGGGTGGCGTTCTCCGTCGCCCGGACCACCTCGTCCAGTTCGCAGGTCGCCTTATCCCACGGCGCCGGCGGGGCGTTGTCGCTGCGCAGTGCGGCGATCTCCAGGCGCATGTGATCGATGGAGCTCTTGAGCTGCCGAAGTTCCCAATGCAGGGCCTCGGCCGAAGACTCCGGCTCATCGATGGCGGCCTGGGCGGCGGCCTCTCCTCCGGTTGACCCCTCGCGGTGGCCAGATCCCCGGCGTCGGCGGCGCTCGGCGGTAAACTCCTTGCTGCTTCCACTCTCGGCCATGGCTGCTCACTGTTCTCAAGTCTTGATGGCTCTGCGCAAGGTACGGCCGATGGCGTTAACACTCGGTAAGCGGCCGGTCGGTTCTCGGCATTGCGGGGCTCACCTTCGCCCTCGCCGCGCGTCATGGTCGTCCGCGGGCACGGAAAGCTCGCAAGACGGCCGGCCGCGCCGCCGATCCGCCGGGGCGTGGGTCCGCACTCGGTTGAATTCGCCCGCTTGAGCGCTATAAGGGACCATCTGGTGAACGGCCGGCGGCTCATCGCCGGCATGCCGCCGCTTTCTCGCGGAGTACGTCTCCATGTTATCCGGATCGATCGTCGCCCTCGTGACCCCCTTCAAGGACGGGGCGTTCGACGAAGCCACCTATCGCGATCTCATCGCCTGGCAGATCGCGTCCGGCACCAATGGCATCGTCCCTTGCGGAACCACCGGCGAGGCGTCGACCCTCGACCACGACGAGCACCGGCGGGTCATCGAGGTTTGCGTCGCCGAGGTGGCCGGCCGGGTGCCGGTGATCCCCGGGACTGGGTCCAACTGCACCGCCGAGGCGGTGGAGCTCACCCAGTTTGCCGCCGCCGCCGGCGCCGATGCCGCCCTCGTCGTCGCTCCCTACTACAACAAGCCGAACCAGGAAGGGCTCTACCAGCACTTCAAGGCCATTCACGACGCGAGCGACATTCCGATCATCATCTACAACATCCCCGGCCGCTGCGTCGTCGACATGACGGTCGAGACCATGGCCCGGCTGGCGGAGCTGCCGCGCATCCGCGGCGTCAAGGACGCCACCCAGGATCTGCTGCGGCCGCTGCGAACGCGCGCCGCCATCGGCGAAGGCTTCTGTCAGTTGTCCGGCGAGGACGGCACCGTCGTTGCCTTTCTCGCCAGTGGCGGCCACGGGTGCATCTCGGTCACCGCCAATGTGGCTCCCGCGCTCTGCGCCGAACTGCACCGCGCCTGGCAGGCGGGGGATGCGGCAAAGGCGCTTGAGGTGCAGATGCGCCTGTTGCCGCTGCATCAGGAGCTGTTCTGCGAGACCAACCCGGTTCCGGCCAAGTACGCCCTGCACCGGCTGAACAGGTGTTCGCCGGACGTGCGTCTGCCGCTGGCGCCGCTTGCCGCTGCCAGCCGGGCCCGGGTGGACGGCGCCCTGGCGGCGGTGCAGTTGCTTTAGCACGCGGCCACGGTCCCGCTGCCCATGGCGCCGCCGAAGAAGCGCGAGGCCGATACCGATCGCAAGATCATCGCCCGAAACCGCAGGGCGTCGTTCGACTATGCCTTCGAGGAGGTATACGAGGCCGGTCTGCAGCTTTTCGGCAGCGAGGTGAAGTCGCTCCGGCTGCGCCGCGCCTCCCTCAACGAAGCCTACGCCCAGGATCGCCAGGGGGAACTGTTCCTCCTCGGCGCCCACATCTCGCCCTACGAAAGCGCCAAGACCTTCGGCCATGATCCGGTGCGGCCGCGCAAGCTTTTGCTGCACCGCCAGGAGATCCTGAAGCTGATCGGCGCCATCCGCCGCAAGGGGATGACCCTGGTGCCGGTGTCCCTCTATTTCAATCGCAAGGGCCGGGCGAAGGTGGAACTCGCCCTCGCCAAGGGGCGCACCAAGGGCGATCAGCGCCAGGCGATCAAGGACCGGGAGTGGAAGCGTGAGAAGCGGGATCTGCGGCTATGATGAGGGGTGGCCCAGGTCGGAGCCGACGACTTCTGCCCAGCATAGCACTGTTCGATCGGTTCCTGCGCCTGCTCGCAGAAACCGCCGAAGCAAAAGAAGGCGCGGGGCAAACGGCGCCCGCGCCTTTAGTTCCGCACAACTCGAACTTATTGCAACCTTCGGCTCCGCGCCCGGTCAGGCGTGGCCGGGCGCGTCGTTGTACCCCTATAGTTGGTCAACGTAGAGCGGCATGAAGAAGTTGTGAGGCCGTCCCGGTCGCGACGGGAACTGCGAATAAAGGATCGCCTTCTCTTCCCCACCCAGAAACGCCCGCACGCCATACGTGTAGCCCTGCCTTTCCGGGGGGAATGTCCCCGTGGTTGGGAAGCCGCTGGTGTGAAGTATGGCTGACGCCTGGGCGTTCTCGACGCGAACCACGGGGTAGATGGTGTTTGGGAAATTCCTGAAGGGCGTCTGATTGGCGACGCCGCCGAGAATTTCGAGTTTGCAGCCGGATCGGGCGTCAAAGGCGGTCATCGACGTCTCCGTCTTGAAGCCGAACACCCACAGGTTGGCGTTTTGCTCGCAAGAGAAGGCGGCAGGCGTTTTGCCCGGGGGAACGGTCTTCGGCTCGGTGTTGGCGAAGCGCAACCATGCATTCTGGTTGCTGATGACCAAGGGCCCAAGGGCGCTGGAGACGTTGATGAACAGATCGGGTCGTGCGGCGCTTTCGTTGCGGTAGCGGATGAAGCCGGTGTGATTCAAGATCACCCCTCTGGGGCCGGCACTGACGACCGTTGTCCCGGTTCCTCCGTAGCCATCCTCGATGATCAGTGGAACGGGCGAATCCTCCTCGATCCGAAGGATAGCGGCCGATGTTGCGCCTTGGAGCGTGCTGTAAAGCAGATTGATGCGCTTCACCGTTGCCGGGACGGTCACGGCCTGGGTGAACAGATAGCTCTTCTTCGGAAAGTATACGACCGAGTTGCCCGAATCCACCGCTGCCTGGATCGCCGGACTGTCGTCGGTGACGCCGTCGCCGACGGCACCGAAGGCATCGACATTCGCCCAGTCTTTCGGCTTCGGCCAATCCTTCTTTGCTGCCGGGATATCCTTGACCGGCAGGGGCAGCGACCGGACCGGTTGGGTGCCAAACAATGTGAAGGTCGGTCCGGAAACATACTCGGCAACGTCGTGATCGATGACTTCCGGCACACCTGCCACATCGACCGCTCGGGCGTAGTCCGCGGTCTCGATATCCCTGACGAACAGCATGCCCTTATCGGCCCGAATGGCGGCTGTCCCTTCGTCGCCGCCGAGCAGCTTGCTCTCAACAACCACGGCATGGGCACCCGCGCCTTCAATGAGTACGGCCGGGCCGCGGTTGACGCTGGCAAGCTTGCGGATCGACAAACCTGAATCGACGGAGTGAACGGCGGCAATGTGTTGCCCCCACATGGTCGCATGCTCGATCGCCGCCATCGTCACGTGGTACTTTTCGGTGCTGATGCCGTAGTCAAACCCGGCGATCGTCAGGTCATGCAAGTAGACCTGTGACGCTTCGATCCTGATGTGCAGGCCGATTTGCCCCAGCCCATCGAGGGAGTAGATCGTCGTGTCGTCCACTTCATTGGCGTTGGCGCCGCCGAATTCGAGGCCGATGGCGCCCGGGTTGCCGCGGCCGGTGTTGATGGTGATGCCGCGGAAGGCGTTCTTCGTCTCGAGATTGTTGAACTCTTTGCGTCCAAAGGCCACTACCGGCCTCATCGCGCCTTCGCCGAACCCGTCGGCGTAATCACGCAGGCGGATTTGCGTCTCGAAGCGGCCTTCGCCGATGAACCGGATGTACTGACCTTCTTGTGTATTATCGTCCGGATGAAGGACGTCGCCGGAATAGATGATCGTATCACTCACCAGGTAGGTGCCGGCCGGCAGATAAATGATGTACTGCGCATCGGGTGAGTTTGGCGGATTTTTACGCAACTTCTCGGCGACGAAATCCCATGCCGCGACCAGCGCCGCCGTGTCATCAGTCTTGCCTTTGCCGGTCGCGTTGAACGGCGCCTTGGTCACGTCAAGAATACGGCCGCCCTTGCCGGCGTGGTAAAAGGCGTCTTCGGGATAAAGGCGCTGCACCTTCTCTCGCCGGTCGCCGTCCTTGTGAGTGCTGGGCACGATGTCCCACCCCGCGCAATAGGGTGGATAGTTCACACCGTGTCGTTCACCGGGAGGAAGCAGGCATTTTGCCTTATCTTCCGCTGCGTAAGCCTTGTTCGATGTGCCGGGACTTCCGCTGAACGCCAGGCAAGCGACAGAGATCGCTACTAGGATGGTCCGGACGAGCTTCTCTTGCATGTGTTTCATTATTTCAAACCCCCTGGAACAATTTGGATGACCCAATTAGGCCAATTCCCATGTCCCGATCCCCGGTCGTATCCGGATGCGCTTTTGTGGTCGTTGATGCCCCCTTGGCGGTCCGTTTGGCGCCCACGGATAAGTCCTTTAGGGCGCCGTCATCGGCCAGTTAGCAGGTTGAATTACGTTAGATAGAATTCCCTTCGCTTGATCGTGAGTTATTTGCATGGCTGTTATGTTCCTGAGAGTAGCCGGCGGCGCGACAGCGGCTGAACGTGCTCCGAATCCTGAGGATACCACGGGGGCAAAATAGGAGGCTGCGTTTGGAGATGTCATGCCGGTAAAAACATTAGTACTAATACAAGATATAGGATAAGTATAAGTAATAGCAGAGTCAGCACAACGAATAGCAGGCACATGTAAGCGTTTAGAGGCCGGCGCAGGACGAAACGAAAGGCGGTCGTCTTTCTATTAGCCCGTGTGAAGTATATAATGGCTAAGGCGCAGAGACGGAGTACCCTTTGGGGATGACCCTGGTGCCGGTGTCCCTCTATTTCAATCGCAAGGGCCGGGCGAAGATGGAACTCGCCCTCGCGAAGGGGCGCACCAAGGGCGATCAGCGCCAGGCGATCAAGGACCGGGAGTGGAAGCGTGAGAAGCGGGAGCTGCGGATTTAACGCCGCGCCGGATCGCGAAAAGGCGGGCACGGCCCGCCTCGTCTTCATCCTTAGTTCTTCGTGCCCTTTACAACAACGTTATCGATGTAGGCGTAATCGCCAGCCCCAGAACTATTTATCTTAAACCGCAGTGCAAATGACGGCAGATTATTGACACTGTCCGGCAGGCTGTAATCGATGGGGTGGAGTTGCCCATCCTCGAACATGTCGCCGTTGTTGATCCTGGCGAATTCCTGCCATGCCGCGCCGTCGTAATACAATGCTTGCACGTTTTCGGCGTTATCGAGCGACTTGGCGCCCCAGGAAAAGGCGACATTTATCCCGGAATACCCGGCGAGGCTGATCGGCTTCTCAATCGATCCGATGACCGTCAGGCGGACGCCGTGGGTTCCGTCATGGGGTGCCCCGGTGTACCAGCTGGCGTCGCCCGCTTTTGTCCAGGTCAGCGCGGATTCAAAGTCGTCCCCAAAGATGGTGGCGACCTGCGAGCCACCGCCGCCGGCAGGCACAAAAACCACGTCGCGGAAGTAGTTGGAGGCATTCCAGACGGCGGTCGGCCGGCTTCCCATCGTGGTGGCGTACACGCCCGCATTCGCCGGCCACGAGATGTGCTCGCCGTTATTCCCGGCGCTGGCAAAAAAGCCGGTGGTATCCACGTAGGCGCGACCGGTGTCGGTGCCCGTGGTCACGGATACCGTGTAGCTGACGCCGGCCGACACCGATACCGGGATCGGCAGCGTAAATTCGTTCCACCCGTCATCGGCCCCTAAGGTGAAAGGGCCGGCGAGGAGGCTGTTGGTGTCGTTGCGCCAGATCGTCGCCCGATGGCTACCATCCTCGCTGGGCGTGGCATAGTAGCGCACGCCAACGACGGTACCGTCCGTGGTCGGTCTGAACACGGTGCCCAGCTCATAGTTGGTTTTCTCGCTCAACTCGGCCGAGGCGGGGAGCAAACCGTCGAACATGACCTCGGATCCCTCCTGCGGGGGAGGGGCAACGACGGTCAACGTCGCGGCACTGCTGCTGGTTGACCCGGCTTCGTTGGCGACGACGACGTAGTACTGGGCACCGGAATCCTCCAGCGTCGTCGGTGGCGTCGTGTAGGTGGGGCCGGTGGCGCCCGGGATCGGCTGACCGTTCTTGTACCACTGGTAGGTCAGCGTCTCCGCCTGGGCGCGAACGGCGATCAAGCCGCACAGGCTGGCGATCAGCAGCAGGCGTTGCATCAAGGAACCTCCTTGCCATTTGATGTGCCTGCCCGCGTTCGGTTGACTCCCATCCCCTGGTTGGAAGCGGGTTCCGGCGAACCGCCGGATGCTGGTTTGTTCTTGTGATTGCCGGCGTTCGCCGACCGTTGCCTCGCACCGCCGCCGGCGACCCGGGATGGGTTGGGGCGGTGATTGTCGAAAGGCGAGGCTCGCAGCCGAATGCGCGACCGCGCCTCGCCGCGCGGGGTGTCGTTGAGTCCGCCGACCGATATCGTCGAGCCATTCCTTGGTAGCGTCCGGATCGTCGACCCTGGATGAAGCTGCCGCTGTCGAAACTCGTCAAAAATCGCTGTCGTCGAAAACCGTCCGAAGTGGCGCCCCTGAAGTAGGGCCTAAGACGGCAGGAACCGCAAAATTACCCAAACATAGCATATCAAGCGCGAAGATAAACAATAAAATACCCACATAGGGTATATTTATCCGCGGGGGTGAAAGGCTTGTTTGAGATCTAACCGCGACGATGTGAATAGAACGTCCGGGAGATCGCGTTCGTAATCGCCGAACGCCAAATGGCTGTTTTTCGGGCCCCACCGATCATCAGTCGAGCGATCCCGATCGGCGGATGGCGCGCAAGTGGCGCCCACTCGGTTCTGAGCGCGGTTCTGGACGAGAAGAGGTTTTGCCCGCCTCAGGCCGGGCTGTCGGCGGGAAAGTCGGTGGCGAGCGAGACGTCTCGCCACGATTCCATCGCCGCGGCGAAGGACTTGAGCTTTTCCGTGACCATGCCGTAGGCGACGGCGCCCAGCAGCAGGTGCAGGGGCGGGTTGGCGCACTCCACCGCCTCGATCATCGCCGTCGCCGCCCTGGCCGGATCCCCCGGTTGCTGGCCGCTGTAGCCGCGAATGGCGCTCACCCGGGCGCCTGCCGTTTCGGCGTAGTCGGCGATGGGGTGGGCGGGGACCTTGAGCGATCGCCCGGCCCAGTCGGTGCGAAACGGTCCCGGCTCGACGATGATCACCTTGATGCCGAGCGGCTGCACTTCCTTCGCCAGCGCTTCCGAAAGGCCCTCGACCGCGAACTTGGTTGCGTTGTAGTAGCCGACGCCGGGAAGGCCGACGAGGCCGCCCACCGACGAGATGTTGACGATGTGTCCGGAGCGCCGGGTGCGCATTCCGGACAGCACCGCCTTCGTCATGTTGGCGAGACCGAAGACATTGGTCTCGAACATGGCGCGCACCTCGTCCTCGTCGCCTTCCTCGATGGCGGCGAGATAGCCGTAACCCGCGTTGTTGACGAGGACATCGATGCGGCCGAAGCGCGCCTCGGCCGCACGGACGGCGGCGGCGATCTGCTCCGGCACGGTGACATCCAGCGGGATGACGGCCGCTCGCGGATGGGCCGCAAATTCCTGCAAAACAGCCGGGTCGCGCGCGGTGGCGACGACCGCCTGCCCACGCTCCAGCACCTGCCGGACCAGTTCGCGGCCGAAGCCGGTGGAACATCCGGTGATCAGCCAGACCCGATCGCTCGCCATCGCCTTGCGCTCCCGTCCGCCCGCCGTGCCCTCACTGAAAATTCTAGATCGGACGGCGTCCGGCGCAATCCTTCAGTGCGACGGGTCGACCGTCGCTTTCGCGGACGCGACGGCCAGGCGGCGATTCTTGGCCGCGGCGGCGGCGCGCGCCGCGGTCCATTGGGGCAACTCGTAGAAGTCGGCATAGGTCTGGTAGTTGCGGGACACGGCGCCGTCGAATTGCATCGGCCGATCGGTGATCTCGAGGCGGCCCGTCCACGACGCGATGGCGACGCCATTGCGTTCCAGCACGAAAGTGGGGGTTCCGAGACGGCCAGGGCCGTAGGGGACCGCCGCCGACTGGCGCTCGTCCGAGGTGAGGGCGAAGATCTGCTCGGCCGGCAGGTCGATGACGCTGGTCGCGCCGCCGAAGGTGACGTAGAGCCGTGCCGGTTCGCGCAGGAACGAGGTGATGTAGATGATGTCCTTCGTCTCATCCCCATACTTCGCCACGTCCGCGTTGGGGCACCAGTCGGCGGCCAGCGTCCGCTTGTCCAGATCGATCGGGTGCTGGCGATACTGCCAGGCGACGAATTCGTGCTCGGCGGTCGGCCGGACCCGATTGAGGAACCAGTTGGCGAACTCCTGATCGATGCGGTGGAACCCGCGGTGGGTCCAGTGGGTGGTTCGGTAGCCGGTGCGGAAGAAGGTGGTTGCGTGCGAGGCGCGCCGCTGGGGATTGGGGAGCGGCTCCACGCACTCGCCGACCTGCCGGAGGTATTGATCGCGCCCGAGCGGATCGCAATAGAGGGAGGATGAGTGGGAGGCGTCCTCGCCCAGGTCGCCGCCGAATCCCAGCGTGTAGATGACGAAGTTCAGGCCCGGATTGCCGGTCCACTCCAGCTCGCCGTCCGGCCGATAGGCATACCAGGCGTCCAGCATGCGCTTCCAGCCGGACAAGCCGGTGATCGCTGGCGCCGTCGCCTTGGCGCTGGCGCCGCTGCACACGGTTCCCGTGCCGGTGCAATGGGACGCCCGAGCCGAGGGGATGGCGGGGACGAACTGGGTCCCGATCTGCTGCATCGCCGTCTTCAGCCATGCCGCCCGGTCGAGCCGCAACGGGTCGCCGCTGAAGAACTCAATGAAATTGGGAACCACCGCCGACCCCCAGATATAGGGGGCGCAGCTCCCGTACCAGTCGGTGAAGCCGGTGTCGGCGGTTTCCTGCTGGTGGTGGAACCATTGAAACCAAGCGTCGCCGCGGACCGCCCGCAGGGTGGCGAACAGCCCCTGGTACCAGGCGAGGCCACCGGTGGTGCAGGGTGTCGTCGCATAGCTGGCGACGAGCGGGTTGCCGGCGAAGGTGCAATAGGCGCTGCTGGCGGCGTCGGGGCCGTCGGCGACGAGGAAGAATTCCTGCTGCTGGGTGGGGGTGAACGACTGGTTGTCGTAGAGGACGGCGACGCAGACGGGGCGGGTGGTTTCCGGGCGGCTGTTGTAGGTGCGCGCCGCATCGGCAAACAACTGGACCCGCCGCAGGCGCGGCTTGTCGGTCGCCGTTGCCGCGTCGGGGAAGGTATCGAGAAGAAAGACGCTCACCCCCGCCGCGGCGCCGTCGGCTATCTGGTTGAAGTAGTTGAGGAACAGCAGATCATCGGTGGCGGCGGGACGGTCGGCGGCCGGATCGGTGCATCCCTCGCACCAGTCGGTGGTGTTCATGAAGCTCCACGTCCACACCGCCTTGGCCGGCATTTCCACCCGCGCCTGGACGCTGCTTGCCATGACGATCAGCGCGAGGCCAAGCACGCAAAGCGCGGCCGCACCTTGTGCCAGACGATGTCCTGCTCCCATTAGAGCTTCTCTCCCGCTTTCGGGCAGCGCCGCAGGCTTCCACTGCCTGGGCTTGCATGCCTCTTAACCATTCTACCACCAGAGCCGTCCGGATCGGCGGTGCCATTCAAGCACGGCCGATCGCCAGCGCTGAGTGACCAAGCCCACATTTCTATCGAGAGGATCGTGCAGTGCGAAGCAGGATCAGGCCGGCGACGGCTGCCAGGACGAGATGATCCGGCTGAGCGCGTCGAGACCGTCGGTGAGGGCGGCTGGGCCTGGCTGCAGGATGATCGCCGACTTGATCTCATAGAGATGACCCGTGCGCACCGCCGGGATATCGGCAAAGCCGGGACGGGCTCGGACCCGATCGGCGGCGAATCGCTTGCCGCACCAGGAGCCGATGATGATGTCGGGCGCGCGGGCCACCACTTCGTCCGCCTGGACGATGCGCTCCGTCGCCAGTTTTCCTCGCGACCGATCGGTGAAGACATCGTGCCCGCCGGCGATCTCGACCAGCTCGGAGACCCAGCGGATGGTCGAAATCAACGGCTCGTCCCATTCTTCGAAGAAGACCCGAGGTCGCGATTGTCGCGCCGCCGCCGCCTGCCGGATGTGCTCGATGCGATGGGCGAGACGCTCAGCCAGCGCCTCGGCCCGCTCGCCCGCGCCGACCAGGCGGCCCACCGTCTCGATCATGGCGAGGATGCCCGCCACGTCGCGATGGTTGAAGGCGTGAACCTGACACCCGCGGCGGATCAGTTCGGCGGCGATGTCGGCCTGCAGATCGGAGAAGGCGAGCACCAGGTCGGGGTTCAGTTCCAGGATCTTTTCGATGTTAGCCGACGTGAAGGCGCTGACCCGCGGTTTTTCCCGCCGTGCCTGTGGCGGGCGGACGACATAGCCGGAGATGCCGGCGATGCGGTCCTGTTCGCCCAGCAGATAGAGCGTCTCGACGGTCTCTTCGGTCAGGCAGACGATGCGCTGCGGCAGGCCCACGAACACCCCACACATTCCATCCGGCGGGCGATCCCCATCGTACGCCGGAGGGGCATGCAGCGCGAGGCGGTTTCGGCGCAAGGCGGCGGCGCATCACTGCCACAGGGCCGACGTGCTTTATTGCTATTGATAATTATTCTCAAAATTTGTTCACTGGCGGGCGGTGACCTTCACACCGCCCCAGCGAAGCCCGCTCCGAAGCGAAGGCAGCGCGGCCCAATCCAATGAGAAAGGTCCGAAAAGGCCCGATCCATCAGATAAGGAGTTTTCCATGATCCGACTGCGGACGATCGCGGCAACGGTGCTGGTTGCGGGCCTGACGGCCGCCCCGTTATGGAGCGGGCGAGCGGATGCGCCGTCTGCCAACAAGGTCGTGGCGACCTACGCCGACATCGCGCAAGCGATGTACACCGACGCCCATCATGCGGCGATGACACTGAAGGCGGCGGTGGATGCCTTCCTCGCGGATCCGACCGAGGAAACGCTGGCCAAAGCGCGGCAGGCATGGCTCGCCGCCCGTGTCCCCTATCAGCAGACGGAGGGCTACCGTTTCGGCAACAAAATCGTCGATGACTGGGAGGGGCGGGTCAACTCCTGGCCGCTGGACGAAGGGTTGATCGATTACGTGGATCGCGCCAGCTACGGCGACAGCTCCGACGAAAATCCGCTCTACACGGCAAACGTCATCGCCAATCCGTCGCTGAAGCTCGGCAAGAAGACGATCGATGCCAAGGTGATCAATGCCAAGCTTCTGGAATCGTTGCAGGAGGCGGGAGAGGTCGAGGCCAACGTCGCCACCGGCTATCACGCCATCGAGTTCTTGTTGTGGGGGCAGGACCTCAACGGCACCGGACCGGGGGCGGGTAAGCGGCCGGCGACGGATTTCAGCCTCAAGAACTGCACCGGCGGCCATTGCGATCGTCGCCGCGCCTACCTGCAGGCGGTCACCGACCTCCTCGTCAAAGACCTGACGACGATGGCCGATGCGTGGGGCGCCAAAGGCAAGGCGCGAACCGCGCTGGTGAAAAAAGGCCCCGAGCAGGGATTGGCGACCATCCTCACCGGACTCGGCTCGCTGTCCTACGGTGAACTGGCCGGCGAACGGATCAAGCTCGGCCTGCTCCTGCACGATCCCGAGGAGGAGCACGACTGCTTTTCCGACAACACCCACAACAGCCACTACTATGACCAGATCGGGATGATGGCCATCTGGAACGCTCACTATCAGCGCCTCGATGGCAGCACCGTCGCCGGGCCGAGTCTGGCGGATCTGACTCGCGCAAAGGCACCGGAGGCAGCGGCGCGATTGGACGAGGCGATGGCCACCACCAAGGCGCGGATGGAGGTGATGAAGGCCACCGCCGATTCGGGGAAGATGGCCTACGACCAGATGCTCGCGGCCGACAATGCGGAAGGCAACAAGATCCTCCTCGATGTGGTCGACGCGCTGATCGCCCAGACCCGCGCCGTCGAGGGGGTGGTGGCGGCGCTGAAACTGAAGATCAAGGTGGAAGGCTCGGACAGCCTCGACGATCCCTCCGCCGTCACCCGCTGAGGGTCGTCAGCATGGGGATGCGTGCCGGCATCCTCGTCCTCGCCGGCCTCATGCTCACCGGCCTCCTCGTCGGTTGGCGCGCGTCTGCGCCGGCGCAGGCGGCGGAGCTGGAGCTGGCGATGGGCAAGGCGTTGTTCGAGCGGGCCTGGGTGCCGGCGCCGACCTCGACCGCCGCCGCCGACGGGCTCGGTCCATTGTTCAGCGGCCGGGCCTGCACCGCCTGCCACAGCGGCGGCGGCCCGGCGCGGGTGTCGTTGGCGGCCGGCGGGCGGGCGCAGGGGATCGTCGTCCGCTTCGGCGATGCCGCCGGCAGGCCAGACCCCCGGTACGGGCTGCAGCTCCAGGAGCATGCCAACCCCGGGCTGAACCCGGAGGGCCGGCTGTTGCTGGCGGGCGAGGCGATCCGGGGCGTGGTGCCGCAACCGCCGATCCGACTGGCGCTGAACGGACCGCCGCCGCAAGCCGGCATCCGCGTCGGGCTGCGGGCGGCACCGTCGCTCGCCGGCCGCGGCGACCTGGAGCGGATCGATGCCTCAGCCGCCCTCGCTCTCGCCGATCCTGACGACCGTGACGGGGATGGCGTTTCCGGTCGGCCGCGCTTCATCGACGCGCCCGGCGGCGGCCCACGGCGGCTTGGCCGCTTCGGCTGGAAGGCGGCGGCGCCCGATCTGCGCACCCAGGTCGCGACCGCGTTCGCCCTCGACATGGGGTTGTCGAGCACGGATGTGCCGCTTCCTTACGGCGATTGCACCGTGGCCGCGGCGGATTGCCTGGCGGCACCGACCGGAATCCGTCCGGGCGACAAAGGCCAGGAACTGGACGAACAGATCATCTCGCTGGTGACCCGCTTCGTCGCCCGCCAAACGACACCGCGGGCCTCGCCGGATGCGGAGGGCGTGCGGCTTCTGCGTGCCAGCGGCTGCAGCGCCTGCCATGTCCCCAGCCTGCCCAGCGGGAGTGGGGAGCCGATCGATGCCTTCACCGATCTGTTGCTGCACGACCTGGGCGGCGACCTCGATGACGGGGTGGGCGAGCCGGGTGTTGCCTCGGCGGAATGGCGGACGTCGCCACTGCTCGACCTGGGGTCCCGCAACGGCACCCGCCGTTACCTGCACGACGGCCGGGCCGCCTCGATCGCCACCGCGATCAGCCTGCACGGAGGCGAGGCGGCCAGCTCACGAACCCGGTTTGCCGCGCTGTCGCCGGCCGACCGCCGCCGATTGCTGCAATTTCTGGAAGGGCGATGAGGCAGATGCGTAGACGAGGTTCGTGGTGGGGTGTCTTCGCCGTTGCCAGCCGCCTGCCGGTGCTGGCGATGCTGCTCGTCGCTTCGGCCGCCGCTGGCGCCGACCCGCCCGATGCGACAGCCCTCAAGGCGATCGTCGAACGAACGGTGAGCGGCTATGCGGTGCCGGCGTCCGCCGGGTTCGCCCTGCAGGCGAAACGGCTGGCGGCCGACGCCAACGCCGGCTGTCGCAACGGAACACCGGTGCCGGAGTCGCTGCGGGGTGTCTTTCGCGATGCCGGCGAGGCGTGGGGACGGCTGTCGGCGGCGCGCTTCGGTCCTCTCACCGCCGAGGCGCGCCAGGAGAAGCTGGCGTTCTGGCCGGACGACCGGGGCGTCATCCGTCGCCAAACAGCGCAACTGGCGGCGAACCTGCCCACGGACGCCGGGGAAGCGGCCGAGTGGCTGGCCAAGCAGAGTGCGGCGGTGCAGGGGCTGCCGGCGTTCGATCTCCTCGTCTTCGCCGAGGCGGCGCCAAAGTCGTGTCCGATGGCGATCGCCGTCGCCGCCAACATCGAGCGGCTGGCGAAGGAGGTTTCCGCCGGGTTCGCCGACCCGTCCCGGCTGGCGATCCTCTCCCCCGGTCCGACCAACCCGCTCTATCTCAACGAACTGGAGGCGGTGGCCGAGCTGTTCCGCGCCCTGACCACCCAGGCGGATGTACTGAGGACGATCATGATTCAGCCGGCGCTGGGCATCAGTCCGGATGAGGCGAAGCCGTCGCGCCTGTTTCTCCGCTACGCCCCGGCGACGAAATCCTACCTGACGGGAGCGGTGGAGGGCCTGGAGCAGATGCTGTCGTCCATGGCGCTGGAGAGCCTGGTCCTCGGGGAAGGGCGGATGGGTCTCGATGCCGCGCATCGGGAGTTGAAGACGGCGCGAGAGATGGTTGCGGCTTTGCCCATCGACCCAGCTGCGGCGATTGCCGATCCGCAGTTCCGCGGCAAGCTGGCGACCGCTGCCCTGGCGCTGGAAGGGTTCAATCGGGCCGTCGCCCTGGAGATCAGCCCGGCGCTCGGCCTGAGGATGGGGTTCAATGCGCTCGACGGGGATTGAGCGCCGGCGCTTGTTGCGGGCGGCAGCCGGCTTCAGCATTGGTGGCTTGGGCATTGGCGGTCTCGGTCTCGGCCTGGGTTTCGCTGCACCGGGAATGGGCGCATTCAATGGCTCACGCGCGGCGGAGCGCAGGGGGCAGCGGGCGACACCCGCCGTCTATGTCGCCGCTCGCCAGGAGGCGGAGGGACGCCACGTGGCGGCGGTATTCGATCTGGATGCGGGCGACGGGGCGCTGGTACCGCTGCCGGGACGCGGGCACGACGTGGCCGTTTGCCGGCGCACCGGCACGTTCGTCGTCTTCGCCCGCCGGCCGGGCCGCTTCGCCATCGCCGTGCAGCCGGGCCGGGAGCCGGCAATCTTTACCACGCCGGACGATCGCCATTTCAACGGTCATGGTGTCTTCTCGCCGGCGGGCGACCTGCTCTACGCGACCGAGAACGACTTTATCGGCCAGCGGGGCGTCCTCGGCCTCTATCGGTGTCCCGGCCGCCATGACCGGGCTTGGCGCCGCATCGGCGAACTGCCGACGTTTGGCATCGGTCCGCACGAGTTGGGGTTGCTCCCGGACGGCGACACGCTTGCCATCGCCAACGGCGGCATCCTCACCGATCCCGGTGTCGGCGACGGCCGCAGCGCCATCGGCCGCGGCGTGCAGGCGGATCTGGTGCTCATCGACCGGCGACGGGGCGATCGCCTCGGCCAGTGGCGACTACCCCCCGAACTGGCCGACCTCTCGATCCGGCATTTGGCGCTGGATCGAAGGGGCAGCGTCTGGTTCGGCTGCCAGTGGGAGGGCGTGGCCGGGGCGACACCGCCGCTGCTCGGCCGGCTCAGCCCACAAGGAGCACTGGAGATGGTGGAGACCAGCGCCATGGCCGGCAACTTGGCCAATTACGTGGGCTCCGTCGTCGCCGATCGCACCGGCACCCTGATCGCCGCATCCAGCCCGCGGGCGGGCGCCGTCGCCATCCTCGATGCGGCGTCGGCGCGCACCCTCGCCGTCGTCCCGCTGGCCGACGGCTGCGGGCTCGCCGGCCAGCAAGAGGGTCGCGGCTTCATTGCCACCAGCGGCGGCGGCAAGGTGGAGGCGCTCAGCTTCACCAGCGATGGCGTGGGGGAGGAGCCGCTAAGAGCTTCGTCCGGGCGCTGGGACAATCACCTGCGGCGGCTGGCCTAAGGGCACAGGCGCCCCTGCACGGGTCGACCGGATCAGGATCGGATCAGGGCCCGCGGGCGGCGAGCTCCTCGTAGCGCCGGTCGGTCAGCGTTTTCAGAAAGGCGACCAGGGCGTCGATCCGCTTGTCGTCGAGGGCGGGGCCGATCTGCAACTCGGTCAACGAGATGTTGGCGTCAACCTCCGGCGCCTCGAACGGTTTCCCGGTCTCCGGATTGATCAGCCGCTCGGGGTTCTTGGTGTTGTACTTGTTGTAGAAGAGGACGACGGTGCGCAGGTCGTTGAACACGCCGTTGTGCATGTAAGGGCCGGTGACGGCCACATTTCGCAGCGTCGGCACCTTGAATTTGCCTTCTTCGCCCCGCCCGGTGACCGCGGGGTTCTGCGCCAGCCCGCGATCAACGGCCTTTACCCCATTGACCGACCGCGTCGCCCGGTTGACGGGAACGCCGATGTTGTGGAACTCGTAGTTGGTGAAGGTCTCCGCCGCCTGCAGCCGGTTCTTCTCCAGCAGGTGGCATTGGCTGCAGTTGGAGAACTGCTTCGAATAGAACAGGACCCGGCCCAGCTCTTCCTGCTCCGTCAGCGTCTCTTCGCCACGCAGCCAGCGGTCGAACTTGGAATCGAAACGGGTAAAGGTGGCGGTCCTTTCAAAGGTGGCGATGCTGGACGTCATGGCCGCGTAGCCGGCTTCGGCGTCGGCGAGGGCGCCTTCCCCATAGAGGCGGGTGAAGGCCTCCACGTAGAGGGGGTTCTCCTTCAGCCGCGCCACCACCGAAGCCTTGTCGGGCATGCCCATCTCCAGCGGGTTCAGCGGCGGGCCGCCGGCCTGATCCTCCAGCGTCGCCGCCCGGCCGTCGAGGAACAATCCACCCACGTAGACACCTTTTTCGTTGCGGTGGAAGCGGGGGCTGAAGCGGGCGTAAGCGGCGGTGGGAGCGTTGCGATCGCCGAGCGAGTGGCCGTCATCGCCGAGGGACACCGCGTGGCCGGCGGCGGTCTGGCGGGAATCGACGAAGCCCGCCGCCGGTGTGTGGCAGGTGGCACAGGCCTGGGTGCGATTCTTCGAGAGATTGGCGTCGAAATAGAGCGTCTCGCCCAGCGCCTCCCGACTTGCCGGCGGCGTCGGCGCGTCGGCGGCGAGGGGGCCGCAGACGGTCACCAGGGGAAACAGGCAGAGAGCGATGCGGCAACTGAGAACGCGGCGGCGGTGAAAACTGTGAAACATGGGCAGGTTGCCTTATGTCTCGGCAAAGACGAACGTTCGCGCCGGATCGGCGCTGACGCCCAGCCTGGTTCCCGGTGGCGGCAGAAAGAGGCCCGGAACCAGCGCCCGCAGCCGCCATTCCCCACCGTCGATTTCGTTGCCGCCGGTGATGTGCTGGTCCGTGCGGGCGTCGACGGCGACGGTGATCGCGCTGACGCCGCCCAACAGCCGGCTCTCAACGACGGTGGCGTCGTCGCCTTGCGGATCGATCATGATCGCCTCCGGCCGGATCAGCACGACGGCCTTGGCCCCTTCGGGCGGCGTTGTCGCCGGAAAGCGGCCGAGCGGGGTTTCGACCCGGCCCTCGACCACCCGGCCGTGCCAGCGGTTGACCGGGCCGAACATGCCGGCGACGAAGGGGTCGACCGGCGCCAGGTAGACCTCGCTCGGCGTGCCTTGCTGGACGATTGCGCCATCGCGCATCAGGAGCAGGCGGTCGCCGAGACCCATCGCCTCCTCCGGGTCGTGGGTGACGACGAGGGTGGAGATCCGGGTCTGCCGCAGGAAGGCCGCCGTCTCCTCCCGCACCCGGGCCCGCAATCCCACATCGAGGCCCGAGAATGGCTCGTCGAGGAGGAGAAGCTTCGGATGCGGGGCGAGCGCCCGCAGAAGCGCGCAACGCTGCTGTTGGCCGCCGGAAAGGGTGTGCGGATAGGCGTTGGCGTAAGCGGTCAAACCCGCGTGCGCCAGCGCCGTCCGCGTCCATTCCTCACCCGCCGCCGATTTCGTGATGCCGAAACGGACGTTCTCGGCGACGGTGAGATGGGGAAACAGCGCATAGTCCTGAAACATCAGGCCGACCCGCCTCGCTTCCGGCGGCCGGTCAATGCCGGCATCCCTGTCGGCGACGAGATGATCGCCGACCTCGATGCGACCGTGCTGCAGGTGCTCCAGGCCCGCCGCCAGTCGCAGCAGCGTCGTCTTGCCGCAGCCCGACGGTCCCAGCAGGCAGACGATCTCGCCGCCGTCGACGGTCATCGAGACGTTGCGCAAGACGGCCGCCTTGCCGAAGGCGTGACTGACTCCTGTCAGCCGCAGCCCGGATCCCGATGGAGAGGCAGAGGCGGACGCGGAAGCGGCAACGGCAGCGAAGCCCTCGTCGGCGCGCGGACGCGCGTGACCCGGTCGGCCCGGATCGTCAAGGCGCTGTCGACGGCCTCTGCCGCCGTTGCCTTCCCCCGCCTCAAACACCTCTTTCCGCCTCCCCGTTGGATCAGAAGACGATGCTGATTTCCCCGCCGAAGACGATCGCATTGTCGATAGAAGCATCGCCTGAGGGATCAAAAATATACTGGAAGTCCGGACGAACGTAGAACCAGGGTGTAATCTGCGCGGTGTAGGCGAGTTCGAGCAATTTTTCAGAACTGGCGTCTTCGATACGGTTCGATACCTTGCCGTAATAGAAACCGATGGCGGCCACATCGTCGTCCCGTGTTGGGATCAGTCCCTGATAAACGAGGCCGGTGCCGACGAAAACGGGGTTGATGTTGAGGCTTTCCCGCGGCGAGTAGGTCACGACCGCCCAGGGGGTGAGCCCCTGCTTCGGATCGTCGCTTTCACGATAGACCATCTGCTCGATCGAGGCATAGAACGAGTAGTTGTTTCCCTTGTCGGTTTCTTCGTCTGGGAGTTGCGGCTGGCGGCCATTGTCATAGACGAACCCGGCCTTGGCCACACCCGGAAGTCCGCCCTCCTCTTCTTTCTGATTCCAGAGGAAGTCCACCTCGCCGACGGTCATCACGCCGTCGTCCAGGTCGAGGCTGAAGTCGACTCCGTGTTCCTTGTTGGCGTTAACTTCGTCGTTGGCATTGTAGATACCGACCGCGGCCCGGATCTGTTCGATCGGGTAGTAGTCGGCGCGGAAGCCCCATTGGGTGAAGGGATTGGTGGTGAATCCGGGCTGGCCCGAGGGCACGCCGAACGGCGTGCCGTTGATGCCGCCGTTCACATAGTTCTCGTAAATGGTGGAGGCGAGGAAGTCGTTCTCTGTCGTCATCCGACCGAGGGCGAGGCTGACTTTACCGTCGAACAGGTTCTGCTCGAAGTACATCTCGGAGAGGCGCACGCCGTTGCCGGTAAAGATCTGCGCCGCGGGAAAAAGGTTGCCGATATGTCGGGCCGAAATATCCTGACCCGAGGACCATGCCCCCTCGATGTAAAAGCGAGAACCCTGCAGGCCGAACAGCTTCTCCAGATCGAAATTGAGATTCAGTTCCGCCCGGCCGGCGTAGGATGACCCATTGCCGTCGTCGACCCCGCCCTTGAGCAAGGTCAAGATGTCGGTGGTATAGGTGATTTCGGGCGTAATGCCCATCTCTTCCAACTGCGTCCGCATGCCGCCCCAATCGCCGGTCGCGTAGTCGCCGCTGAGCCATTCGTCCATGGTTTCTGCCGCCGCCGGCATGCCGCTTCCCGCCAGCAGCAGGCCGGCCATCACGCTGGTTTTTGTTCGCTTCATCCTCGCAAGCTCCCCTGATTAAGAGTCTTCCGGTCCTAGCGCCGGATCATCGCCTCGTCCGAGGCCTCCTCGCTCAGCCGGCGCAACCCCTGTACGAAGGAGGACAAGCTGCCGGTGCGCAGCGGCACGAATGCCGTCGCGCGTTGGCGGCAGTACCGCTTCGCCCGCAGGCATGCGTCGTGACTGATGCAGTCGATGGGACAGAAGACGGCGTCGCCCCGGCAGAGAAGTCCGTCGAGGCGGCTGGTCTGCTCGGCGAGTCCCCCGTCATGATGCAGAAATTCTCCGCCGCAGCGCTCGACCAGGGCGCGCAGATGCGGGATGGTACAGCCTCGGCCGCCGACGTAGACGATCCGCCGACCGCACAGATCGATCTCGGCGCCCGGCGAAAAAGGGCTATCCACCTCGTCTGGCGGCGGCGGTGCCAGATGTTCGCGCACCATCCGCTCCATGGCCTCGCATTCGGAGGCGACCGCATTCACCATCTCTTCGATGCGCTGGCGGGCATGGGTCAGCGCGGCGTTGTCATCAGCCAACGTCGCGATCTGGTCTCGCGATGCCTGCAACTGCCGCTCGGCCGTGGCGAGGTCACGCCTGGCACGGTCGAGATCGGCGGCGACTGCCTGGTACGCCTCGCCGGTCTCAAACATCCGCAACCGCTCGCCGGCCTGCTGCACGTGCTGTTCCAGCGACTGGATGATGGACAGCCGGCCGGTGAGATCACGGACCTCGGCCGCGTGCGCATCGAGGACGCGCACCATGTCGCGCTCCCGTTCGGCAAGCCGCTGCTTCGCCGCCGCCACTGCCTCGGCAAGGGCGTCGCGCTCCTCCTCGATGGCCATCAGCCGGCGGACGTCGGCGCGATTGGCGGCGCCCACCAAATGCGACAGCATGTGCACGTGACCGAACGCCCGCATCTTCACGGGATCGGTGGCATCCGCGTGGGTTAGCAGCGCCCAGTAGGGGCCGGGGATATCGCCATCCTTCAGGCTCGCCTCCCACAGCGCTTCCACCTCGTCGGTACCGCCGACGGCGTTAAACCGACGGATGGATGTGGCATAGCGACGGTCCAGCAACTTGTGCATCTGTCGGGCGGCCGGCCCCGACTGGCCGGCCCAGACGACGAAGTTGCCGTGGATGGTGAACTCGGTGAGGGTCTTGGACGGCTCGATGTTCAGTCGACGCTCGATCCGGCGCAGATCGCCCAACGTCAGGCAGGTGCCGACCACCGAGCAATGGAGGCGGGTGTCCAGTTCCCACAACTTGCGCCGCCGGTCGCGAGCGGTCGTTCTCGCCGTGTTGGTGCAGGCCTCACACATGGCGTTCATCCGCCGTTGCGACGGTGTCGGCCGTGGATCGCATCGGCATCATCGGCTGCCGTTCGCCAACAGGGCGCTGCCGTCGCGCGGCGTTCTGTTCCTTCAGGCTCTCCGAAGCTTGGATCAGCAGGTCCGCAAGCAGCTTCGGATCGAGGTTGCGCCAGATCCGCATGTCTCACTGCCTTTCCCCCGTCATTTGCTGTTGAACAGATTAGATGCAACTTATTCTCATTTGCAAGCCATTACCGCAGTTTTTGTATGGGTACAAGTTGCAAATCGTTCGCAAAAACTCACCCGCGTCTTGTCGGCAGCGAGGTGAGGCTAAAAGGTCACAGCAGCTGGTCCGGAGGGCGCCGGCTGATTCGGCGGTGGAGTCCAGTTTTGTTCGGACAGGTCGATGCCGTCGGCGGCGGCCTCCGTCCGGGCGAGTAGATGGCTCGTTGCACGCGCTTGTCCCTCTCTCACGGGGCGAATGTCCGCCGCGATTCACATCCCGAAGATTGCCGGTCTGCTGTAGGGAAAGTGCGATCGATGGAGGCGAACAGACGGGCGCTGGCCTAGCCCGCTTCGATACCGATCACGTTAGAAGAAACACCCACACCCCGCGTTCTCGTCCACAGCAAAGCCGCTCTCTCACGACGTCACCGCTTCGGAGATCCGCGCTCGCACCCAACCCCGGATGCGAACAGGGTGACGATGGCGATGGCAGGTTTCCTGACTTGCGCGTCGTTGCCTCGCCGGCCCAGCCTTCCCAGTTTCCCAGTGGCACTCGTGGGCCGAGGCTCTGCGCCTACAGTTGCGGGGGCAGTCACGGACTTGGCCTCCCACCGGGATGCCTCACCGTGTTCCCTCTTGCTCCCCTCCCGGGGAACCATCACCGAGACTATCCTGCAATGGCGACAACTTCCTGGTCAAGCGCCGGCCTCGAATTCGGCGCGTGCGTAGCGGTGCGGCGTTGCCTGGTCAGCCCAATCTGCTTGCGGTCGGCTCCGGAGGCGACTAGGGTCGCCGATGTTGCGAGTGCGAGTTATTATCAATAACGTCAGGCGGCAGCGGACGGCTTACTCTCGCCCGGTGTAGAGACAGGAGGTTGCAATGCGGGGGCTAGCCTGGGTGCTGGCGGCACTCGTCGTCGTTACCGTCGCAACGACGGCAACGGCCGAAGAGGTCAATATCTACAACTCCCGTCACTACACCACCGATACCCGCCTGTGGGAGGGGTTCACCGCGGCGACCGGGATCAAGGTCAACGTCATCAGCGCCGACCATGACCAACTCATCCAGCGGCTGATTCAGGAGGGGGAGAACAGTCCGGCCGATCTGTTGATCACCGTCGATGCCGGCCGTCTGGTCTTCGCTGCCGACAAGAACCTGTTCGCGCCGGTGAAATCCGCGGTCCTGGAGCAGGCCATCCCGGCCTCGCTGCGGGATCCTGCCGGCAACTGGTTCGGTCTCGCCTATCGGGCGCGGATCCTCGTCTACCACAAGGACCGGGTGAAGCCCTCGGAGCTCTCCACCTACGAGGCGCTGGCCCAGCCGGCGTTCAAGGGTCGGTTGCTGGTCCGCAGCGGCACCCACACCTATAACCTTGGGCTGCTGGGGGCGATCATCGACGCCGATGGTCCCGCCGGCGCCGAGGCGTGGGCGAAGGGGATCGTCGCCAACATGGCGCGACCGCCGCAAGGAGGCGATACGGACCAGATCAAGGCGGTCGCCGCCGGGGTGGGCGATATCGCCCTCGTCAACCACTACTACTTCGCCCGCATGCTGGCGTCGGACAAGCCGGAGGACAAGGCTGTCGTCCAGGATCTGCGGGTGTTCTTCCCGTCCCTCGCCGACCGTGGCACCCACGTCAACATCACCGGCGCCGGCGTTATCCGCACCGCCAAGAACCGCGAGAATGCCATCCGTATGCTCGAGTATCTGGCGACGCCGGAGGCGCAGCAATACTTCGCCGACGTGGCCTTCGAGTATCCCGCCAATCGCGCGGTGCCGGTAAGCCCGGTGATCGCCGCCTGGGGCTCCTTCCGGCTCGATACCCTCAATCCGGCCGTTTACGGCCGCAACAGCGCCGAAGCCGCGAAGATCATGGACCGCGTCGGGTGGAAGTGAGCGGCGGCAGCGCCGAAACATCCCCGGTGGCGGAGGGCCTGTTTCCACGGCAGGTGGCGTCCGTCGGCTCGCCGGCAGGGGCAAGACCCCGGGCTTTGGCCGGCCTCGCCTGGCGGGCGGTTCCCGTCGCCCTGCTGCTGGCGCTGCTGGTTGCCCCGATCGTCGCCGTCGTTATCCAGGGGACGGCGGCTCCCGACGGCTATTGGAGGCACCTGGCCTCCACCGTCCTCGGGACCTACGTCGCCAACACACTGTTGCTTTGCCTCGGCGTCGCGGTGATCACCGCCGCGGTGGGGACGGCGACCGCGTGGATCGTTTCCATCTATCAGTTCCCGGGCCGGCGCTGGCTGGAATGGGCGCTGTTCCTGCCGCTCGCCATGCCCGCCTATGTCCTTGCCTACGCCTATACCGATGCCTTGGAGGTCACCGGCCCGGTACAGACGGGACTGCGCCACGCGTTGGGTCTCGCCCCCGGCGCGTACTGGTTCCCCGAGATCCATTCGCTCGGCGGTGCGATCTTCGTGCTCGCCTTCGCGCTTTATCCGTACGTCTATCTGCTCTCCCGCGCCGCCTTCAGCGAACAGTCGGTCTGCGCCCTGGAGGTGAGCCGGACCTTGGGCTGTCCCCTATGGGCGGTTTTCCGGCGCGTCGCCCTGCCGCTCGCCCGCCCGGCCATCGCCACCGGCGTCGCCTTCGCGGTCATGGAGACCCTGGCCGATTTCGGCGCAGTCAAATACTTCGAGGTGCAGACCTACACCACCGGCATCTACCGTGCCTGGTACGGGACCGGCAACCCGACCGTGGCGGCGCAACTGGCGTCGCTGCTCCTCTTGACGGCGTTCATCGTCCTGGCGGTGGAACGACTGAGCCGGCATGCCGGCCGCCATCGGCACACCACCAGCCGCTACCGGCAACTGGGCCGCGAGCCATTGCACGGATCGGGTGCCGTCCTCGCCATCATCGCCTGCGGTGTCCCGGTGGCGCTCGGCTTTGCCCTGCCGGCGGCCTTCCTTACCATGATGGCGATCGCCAGCGGCGACGACCTGCCGACGCCGGAGCGACTGCTCACCCTGACCGGCGACACACTGTTCCTGGGTTTGCTGGCCACCGCCGCCATCGTCGGGTGCGCCATCATCGCCCTCTATGCGCTGCGTGGCATGCAGGTGAGCGCGCAGCGGCTGACCCTGCTGCTCGTCTCGCTGGGCTACGCCACGCCCGGCGTCGTCATCGCCGTCGGCATCCTGATCACCCTCGGCGCCGTCGACCGGGGGCTGAACCTGCTTCTGCATCAGGGGCTCGGCCTCGGCAGCGGAATCCTCCTCAGCGGGACCCTGCTGGCGGTCGTCTATGGCTGCCTCATCCGCTTCTTCGCCGTCGCCTACAGCCCGTTGGAGGCGGCGTTGGCCAAGATCAAGCCGTCCTACGAGGACGCGGCACGGCTGCTGCGCGGCACGCCTGCGAGCGTGCTCCGGCACGTGCACCTGCCGCTGATGCGGCCGAGCCTCATCGCCGCCGCCCTCATCGTCTTTGTCGAGGTGATGAAGGAGTTGCCGGCGACGATGATCCTGCGGCCGTTCAACTTCGATACCCTGGCGACGGAGGCATTCCAGCTCGCCACCACCGAACGGCTCGATGCCGCCGCGGTGCCGTCGCTGCTGATCGTCGCCGCCGGTCTGCTGCCGGTGATCATCCTGTGCCGGGAGATCCGGCGCGCCCGCCCCGGCCACGGGTGACCCGGCTACGGCTGATCCGGGACACCGGGAGGTTGCCCCCCATGGGGGGCTTTGCCATAGTGGGCGTGGGCATCCCTGGCGCTGGCTCGGGAGGGAGAAAGGAACGGGCCGAATGGGACGAGCGGGAGCCGCCGCGAGCGCCGTCCTTGTGGGCATTGGCCTTGTGGCCCTCGGCGGCTGCGTCGGGCCGCCGGCGCTGCGCGAAAGCGTCCTCGGCTACGACGAGACGGTGAGCGCCCTCGATCAGCAAATCCTGCTGCTCAATATCGCCCGCCTCGCCCACGATCGTCCGCCCCACTTCACCGTCACCTCCAGCATCGCCGCCACCTTCAATTTCGAGACCGCCGCCGGCATTGGTGGCTCCATCAACGAAGGCGCCGGCACCGATGTGCTGTCGCTCAGCCTCAACATGCGGGCGGCGGAGAACCCCACCTTCAGCATCGTCCCGGTGACCGGCCAGGAATTCACCCAGCGCATCCTCACCCCGGTCGGCGAGGATGTTCTCGCCTTCTTCCTGTTCCAGGGCGTGCGCATCGAGCTCTTGTCCCGGCTGATGGCGGACGGCATCGAACTCCTCGCTGCCGGCGGTCGCGGTCAGCGCTTCATCTTCAACAAGATTTCCGCGCCCGAGGACTATCAGGAGTTCCGCCGCATCGTCCTGCACCTGGGCGCGTTGCAGCAGACCGGCCGCCTGTTCGTGCAGGAGCTGACCTACGACCAGCCAATGCTGGAGCGCATGTCGTCCCCGCCCAGCACCGGCGACATCGTCACCGCCCAGGGCAACAACATGGCCTGGCGGCAGAACGCCGACGGCACCTTCACCCTGACCCGGTCGGTGCGCGGCCGCATCCTGATCAGCAACTACGATCCGTTGACGCTGACCGACCAGGACCGCCAGCGCCTGAACGAGACGGCGGCGGCGCGGCCGGACAACCTCGTCCTCATCGACGTACGCGCCGATCGGCCGGGCGGGGAATGGCCGGTCTTCGCCGCCCTCAAGCTGCGCAGCCTGTTCGCCATGCTGGACTTCGTCGCCAAGGGGATCGAGCTCTTCCCGGAGGTCCCTGTCGATGCGGACCCGCGCTCGGGCGAGGCGATCGCCCTCGTTCGCAACCCGCAGAGCACGCTGGCGATCACCGCCAGCGATCGGCGGCCCGCCGCCATCGACGGCTGGGTCCGCTATCAAGGGCGGTATTTCACCCTCGGCGACAGCCGCTGGGACCGGGCGGCGTTCATCGTCCTTTACGAGCTGTTCCAGGTCACGGTGACCGACGTCAATCGCATCGGCATTCCCATCACCATCGCCAAATAGCGCCGCGACACGGGACCTGGCCGGCGGCCTGTCAGCCCAGGCGCAAGGTTTCGGTGTTGCGGGCCCGTCCTTCGTCGTCGCGCGCGTCGCGGGCGAGCTGTTCGTAGCTGTCGCGGAACTTGTCCAGTTCCTCCTCCTCCAGCTCTTCCAGATCGAGCAGCGCGTTGTGGGCCGCTTCCGTCGCCCGGATCAGCTCATCGAGCTTGATCTGCATCGCCGCCGTGTCGCGGTTCTGGGTGTTCTGGATGACGAACACCATCAGAAAGGTGATGATGGTTGTCGACGTATTGATGACGAGCTGCCAGGTGTCGCTGTAATCAAAGAAGGGGCCGCTGATGATCCAGACCAGAATCATCACCACCGCCAGCGTAAAGGTCATCGGCCGCCCGCTCAGGCGGGCGAGATACTTGGTCAGGTGTGAATACCACGTGGTGTGTTTCATCTGAGACCTCGCTATCCGGATTTTGTACCTTGGGTTTCGCCGGTGGTGCCACGGGACCGTAGCGGAGCATCGTCCGCATCAGCCCGTAGAGCAGTCCGCCGTTCAGCAGATGCCACAGGAAATGGGTCCCGGTCGGCACCAGCGGGCATAGCGGCAGATCGAGGGAGCGCACGGCAAGCGAAAGGGCGAACAGGGCGCTGGCGGCGGCAAGATGTCGGGCCGCTGGATGGTGTCGGCGGGCGAGCAGGCCGGCGCAGATCAGGAGTACCAGTAATGCCGGCAGATAGGCGCCTGGCGCGCCCGAGCCGCCAACGATCTCCCGCCAGAGGAGACGAGCGCCGACGCTGAGCGGGGCGTAGGCGAGGCCGGCGGCGATCGCCCACGGCCAAGCGAACGCGAGCCAGCGGTGGCAGACGAGCATCAGATAGGCGACGATGAACAGCAGGATCGGCACCACATCGGCCAGCGCCGCCCAGCGGCTGGCGAGGGTGTGGAAGAGGAAGGATCCGACGCCGATGCCGACGGTGATGGCGATGAGGGTGTAGAGGCCGGCGTCGCGGCATCCGCCTCGCCTCGCGCGCACGAAAACGGCCAGGGCGGCGAGGAGGAAGATGCCGTTGCTGAGGGCATTCAGCGGCTCCGCCCAGAACGCGTCGCCGGTGCGCTCGCAGTAGCCGCCGAGGGGTGCCGCTGCTGACCAGACGTCGCCGGAACCGCCGCCCGTCATCTTGCCGCCCGTCACTCGTTGCGGAGGAAGGCGTGGCTTCCCTGGCCGAGCTTCCGCCAGGTGGCGACGAAGCCGATCAACAGGGTGAGGCCGACGCCGAGGCCGATGGTGATCGCGACCGTACCGGCATCGAAGGTCCAGGCGAAATCCATCAGGTAGCGGGTGACCGCCCAGGCGACGGTGGCACCGAGTCCTGCCGCGATCACCCCGGTGACCAGGCCGAGCAGGCCGTACTCGACGGCGTAGACGGTGGCGATGCGGCCGCGGGTGGCACCGAGCACCTTGAACAGCACCGCCTCGAAGGCGCGGGTTTCCCGGTCGGTGGTGATCGCCCCGGCGAGGACGAGGCCGCCGGCGATGAGGGTGACCAGCGCTGCCGCCCGGACGCCCCAGCCGATCTTGGTCATCACCCCGGTGACCGCCTCGATGGCATCGCGGGTACGGATGGCGGTGACGTTGCTGAATTGGCGGCCGATCGTCGCCGCCAGTTGCGGTTCCGCCGCCGGCGAGGCGGTGACGGCGGCGATGTGGGTCAGCGGCGCGCCTTCCAGGATGCCGGGCGAAAAGATGATGGCGAAATCGAACGGCACCGCCCGCCACTCGATCTGCCGCAGGGAGGCGATCGTCGCCTGGATGTCGCGGCCGAGGACGTTGACCGTCATCGTGTCGCCGATGCCGAGACCGAAGCCGGCGGCCAGGTTGGCGTCCAGCGAGATCAGCGGCGGCCCGGCATAGCCGGCGGGCCACCAGGCACCGGCGGTGATCTTGGCGTCGGCCGGTGGCTGCGCCGAGAAGGTGAGCGCCCGGTCGCCGCGCACCGCCCACATGGCTTCGGGCGCGATCGTCGCCGTTTCCACCGGCTCGGTGCCGAGGCGGACGATCCGCCCGCGCAGCGACGGCACCCGCCGCAGTTCCCCCGTGCCCGGCACCGCAGCGACGGCGGCGTCGAAGGCCGCCGCCTGGTCCTCGCGGATGTCGATGAAAAAGAACGCCGGTACCGTGTCCGGCAGCCGCTCGCTGATCTGGCTGCGCAGGTTGCCGTCGATCAGCGCCACCGCCACCAGCACCGTCAGGCCGGCACCGAGGGAGGTGACGACGGTCGTCGTCGGCGCCCGCGGCCGGTGCAGGGCGTCGACGGCAAGGCGGACGACGGCGCTGCGGGCGCGCGGCAGACGTCTCGCCGTGACGGCCAGCGCCAGCCCGGCCGCCCGCAGGAGAGCGAGCACGACGACCGCGCCGGCGACGAAGATGGCACCGAACCCCGGGTCGGAGGCGGTGACGATGGTCAGCGACGCCAGCGCCAGGGCGACGCAGCCGGTGACGGCGATCCAGGCGCGGGTGGGCCGGCCGACGAGGGTCGCCACCCCGTGGCGGAAGAGGTTGGCCGCCGGCACCGAGCGGGTCGCGGCAAGCGGCCACAGGGAGAAGGCGAGGGCGGTGAGGAGGCCGAGGGCGGCGGCGACGGCCAGGGCACCCGGAAACACGCCGAAACTGATGCGGACCGGCAGCATGTTCTCGATCAGCCCGAACACGGCGAGCGGCAGCAGGCCGCCGGCGATGAGGCCGAGGGCGATGCCGACCAGACCGAGGACGAGGATCTGCAGCAGATACATGGCAACGACGAGGCCGCCCGGAGCGCCGACGCATTTCAGGATGGCGATGGTCCCGGTCCTGCCGTCCAGGTAGCTGCGGACGGCGTTGGCGACGCCGAGGCCGCCGATCAGCAGTGCGGTCAATCCGGCGAAGCCCAGGAACATGGCGAGCCGGTCGACGAAGCGGTCGATGCCGGGCGCCGCCTCCGCCGGATCACGGAGCTGCCATCCGGCTTCCGGAAACGCCTCGCGGGCACGCGCCATCCACGCCGCCGGCTGTTCACCCGGCGGCAGCAGCACCCGGGTGGCGTGGCGCAGCAGGCTGCCCGGCTGGACGAGGCCGGTCGCCGCCAGCGCGTCCTTCGAGATGATCAGCCGCGGGCCGAAGGCGGCGACGCTGGCGATGCGGTCGGGCTCGCGGACCAGCAGCGCCCGCAGCTCGAAGGTGGCATCACCCACCCGCAGCCGGTCGCCCGGCCGGAGTCCCAGCCGGTCGGCCAGCGCCGCTTCGGCCACCGCGCCCGGGATGCCGTCGACCGGCGCCAGCAACCCCTGCAGCGAATCCGGGGACGACAGCTCGACGTGGCCGAGCAGCGGATAGGCGCCATCGACCGCCTTCAATTCGGTCATGGATGCGCGGCTGAAACCGTCGTCGGGCTCGCCGGTCGACGGGACCGATGCACCGTCATCCTGCGGGCGGGCCATCACCCGCATCTCGATCACGTCCGAGATGGCCCGGGCATGGTCGGCAAGCCAGGCCGCTTCCGCCGGCATCGGCTGGCGCTGGACGAGGCGGGCTTCCACATCGCCGCCGAGGAGTTGACGGGCGTCGGCGATCAGCGCCCGGTTCACCGCCTCGCTGACGCTGGTGACGGCGGCGATGGCGGCGACGCCGAGGGCGAGCGAGGCGAGGAAGACGCGAAATCCGGCGAGGCCGCCGCGCAGTTCGCGCCGCGCCAGACGCCAGGCGAGGGCGAAGTCCCTCATCGCCGCCTCATCTCCCGCGCCTTCGTCAGGGCGGGGGTCGTGAGCCGGCGATCGTCGTGGATGCGGCCGTCGCGGATCTCGATGATCCGGTCGCACGCCTCGGCGAGCGCCGGATCGTGGGTGATCAGCAGCAGCGTCGAGCCGCGTCGCCGGTGCAGGTCGAACAGGAGATCGATGACCTGAGCGCCGGTGGCGCCATCCAGGTTGCCCGTCGGCTCGTCGGCCAGCAGCAGGGCCGGCTCGGCGACGAAGGCGCGCGCCAGGGCCACTCGCTGCTGCTCGCCGCCGGAGAGCTGGGCCGGATAGTGGCGGAGGCGGGCGGCGAGGCCCACCTGGGCCAGGCAATCGCGGGCCCGAGGGAAGGCATCGTCGGCGCCGGCCAGCTCCAGGGGCAGGGCGACGTTTTCTTCCGCCGTCATCGTCGGGATCAGGTGGAAGTTCTGGAAAACGATGCCGACATGATCCCGGCGGAAGCGGGCGAGGGCGTCCTCGTCCAGTGGTCCGAGATCGTGGCCGGCGACGCGGACATGGCCCGCGGTCGGCCGCTCCAGGCCGGCGATGACCATGAGCAGGCTGGTTTTGCCGGAGCCGGACGGCCCGACGAGACCGACCGTCTCTCCCGACGCGAGGTCGATATCGATGCCGCGGAGGATAGCGACGGGCCCGGCGGCACTGGCGAGGCTGAGGTGGACCTGGCTGAGGACGATGGCTGGCTCGGGGGAGCGAATTGGGGAGATCAATGGCGAGCTTTCAGTGTAATCCGGGACGTGCTTGCAGCGGATATGGACCGGCCGAGAGGCTAATCAATGCGGCTCGGGCGGGGCTGATGGCCATCGCGTCGTTGATCGGGCCGATGGTTGCCGTGGTCATGGCGTTGGCGGCGCTGCCGGCGAAGGCGGCGGAGCCGGTGCGCGTCCTCGTCCTGGGCGACAGCCTGACCGCCGGTTACGGCCTGCCCCGCGGCGAGGGCTTCACCGTTCGCCTGCAGCAGGCGCTGGCGGCGCAGGGGTTGAGCGTCGACGTCATCAACGGCGGCGTCTCCGGCGATACCAGCGCCGGCGGTCGGGCGCGCCTCGCCTGGATGCTGGGCAACACGCCGGCGGAGCAGCCGGACGCGGTCATCATCGAACTGGGCGCCAACGACGGCCTGCGCGGCGTCGATCCCAACGTCACCTACGGCAACCTGGATGCGATCCTGGGCGAACTGAAGCGGCGGAACATTCCGGTATTGCTGACCGGCATGTACGCACTGCCCAACTACGGAGCCGACTACGGCCGGCGGTTCGCCGCCGTCTACACCCGGCTCGTCGAGGGGTACAAGGTGCCCTTTTATCCGTTCTTCCTCGATGGCGTCGCCGGGATCGCCGCCCTCAACCAGGCGGACGGTGTCCACCCCAATGCGGCCGGCGTCGACGAGATTGTGCGCCGGATCACCCCCGCCGTCGTCACCTTCCTGCGCGAGATCGCCGCCGGGGAAAAGACCGGATAGCCTCGCGCGTCGCCCGCCGGCGCTCGACGACGCCCCGGATCATGGTTTCAGGGTCATCGTGATCGGGAACTCGGCCTTCACCGTCTCCGGGCGCAGCGGCATGCGGATGAAGCGCCGTTCCTGCCACAGATCCAGCTGGTCGAGGAAATTGACGCTGCCGATCCAGCCATCCTGGCCGCCCAGCAGCGTGAACCAGTTGGCGTCCAGATCCGACAGATCCGAGATGTGGCGGGCCATCGAGCCGAACGACGCGGTGTGGCGGCCGTTGACCATGCCGTGGGACATCTTCATCGGCGTCTGCCGTGAACCGCCCACCGGCAGGTCCTTGATGACGAAGGCGCGGCCGAGGAAGGGAATGCGGGTCAGCGACGTGCCCACCTGCAGCCGATGCATGTCGCCCCAGGTGGGAAAGCGCGCCGCATCCTTGGCGCCGCGGGCAAGGGCGGTGGCGAGGAGCGTTCGGCGCGCGGCGTCGTCCCGTTGGCGAAGATCGGGGACGAGAAACGTCGTCAGGTAGCTCCACTGACTGTACAGCTCCGGCAGCTCGGATGCGTCGCGGGCGCCATAGATGCCGAGAACCAGGTGGTAGAGGAAGGTTTCGAAGGCGACCGCGCCCGCCGAATCCACCGCATAGTCGCCGTCCCATCCCTTGATCCGGCGGATGAAGACGTCGTTGCCGAGCCCGGGGACGCGGTCGATCTCGGCGACGAGCAGGGAGATCAGCCGCTTGGCATCGACCGCCAGGGTATCTGTCTGCAGCTTCTTCAGATCTTCGATCTCCAGCTTCGGCTTCGCTTCCAGCAGGTCGTAAAGGCGGTAGACCCGGTCATCGGTGCCGAAGGTGAAGCCGATGGGGATGTCCGTGTCTTTCGGCTGGTCGTTGGCCGACGCGATGACGCCGCGCGGCGGGTTGAGGACGAACGGCAGATCGAGCGCGGTGGCGAACCGGGTCCAGTGGGTGGCGGGATCGGCGGCGTCGAGGACGGGATCGTCCTTGGGAAAGCTGCTGCGGATCGGCTGCGTCACCGCCATGACATAGCCGATGTTGCCGTTGACGTCGGCGAACAGCATGTTCTGGCCGGAAATGCCGTAATCCTTGAAGGCGCTGCGAAATTCGTCGGGCGTCCGGGCGCGGGCGGCGTCAAGGAGGCCGGTGAACTCGTCGGTCGCCTCGTAGCCGATCCAGCGCAGGGCGATGGGCGCCGGGTTCGCCATCTTGACGATCTTGGCATCGGAGACGATGGGGCCGAAGGGAGACGAGCGGAGCGGGCGCCGAGAGTCGCGCCCGAAGCGGGTGCGGATGACCGTCTCCTTGGTCTCGATCTGCTCGGGCGGCAGCCGCGACAGATCGTAGAGGTCGCTGGAGGCGGCGCGCAGATTGGTGCCGCCCCAGGCGAGGTCGGGGTTGCGGCCGAGACCGAATACCGGCAGACCGACGATGGTCAGGCCGACCACATTGAACGACGGCGAGCGCAGGCCCAGCAGCACCCACAGGTTGGGCAACGACAATCCAAGGTGTGGATCGCTGGCGATCAGCGCCCCGCCGCTGGCGCTGTGCTCGGGCCCGACGACGACGCTGTTGCTGCCGATTCGCCCCGCTCCCAGCATCAGGTCCTCGAACTCGCCCTGCTGGTTGCGGGGATGGCCGCTCACCGTCGGCAACTCGCCCGCGGCGAGCGTCCGGTTCCACAGCTCGGCGAAGCCGGGACGCCCGCGCTCGGCCAGCAGCGGGAAGTAGGTGAGCCAGGTGAAATCGGTGGCGGCAAAGCGGCTGCCGACGAGGATGTCTCGAAACTCGTAGCGCTCCGGCTGGATGCCGAGGACGGCGAATTCCGGCGGCAACGTCGTCAGCCTGTCCTGATAGGCGTTCAGCCCCTCGACGTAGGCTTCGATCCAGGCGCGGGTGGCGTCGGGCAGGCGGGCGCCGAGGGCGTCGGCGCCACGGCCGTAATCGAGGATGCGGATCACATGGTCGAAATCTCGGCCGAAACGGCCGACCAGTTCGGCCAGGCGGCCGTAGAAGAAGCGCTTGAACAGGGCAATCTGGGCGCCGCGCAGGTGGGCATGCACGAGCCCGAGGGCCAGCGCCGCGTCGTGCTCGGTTTCCGCCTCGATGAACGGCACCTGATGGGAATTCCAGCGGATGACCAGCGTCCGTTCAACCGGCAAGCCCTCGGTCGGGAAGCTGGCCAAACGCTCTTTGAGCGAGACCGTTCGCGGACGGACGGCGTCAAACAGGCCGCGCAGGAAGTTCGGTCGCCGCCGGGGCGTGCCCGGGTGTGAGGGATTGGCGTTCATGGTCCTTATCCGCTCCCCTTTCGGGGTGATGGCCGTTGCGGCGACCGCAGCGGGCCCAGCCTCGGGTTCCAGGTGACTTCCAGGGTGACGGGGGACGGCGCAATGGCGACGAGCGAGCCCGCAACGGCCGCGGCGACGACGGAGAACGCCGCGGCGCGCTCCTTCTATCAGGGTTGGCGCGGGCTCGAAAGTCCGCCGATCTACCCCGGCGCGGCGAGGAGCCGACGGACGGCGGCGCCGATATCGTCCTCGCGCATCAGCGATTCGCCGACCAGACAGGCGCGGACGCCGACGGCGGTCAGCCGTGCCAGATCGGCAGGGGTGGCAAGCCCGCTCTCGGCCACGACCAAGCGGTCGGCGGGAACGAGCGGCGCCAGCGTCTCGGTGGTTGCCAGATCGACGACCAGCGTCGAGAGGTTGCGGTTGTTGATGCCGATCAGCGGTGCATCGAGGGTGAGTGCGCGCTGCAGCTCGGGGCGATCGTGCACCTCCACCAACACATCCATGGCCAGTTCCGCCGCCGCCGCCGCCAGCTCCCGGGCCTGTCCGTCGTCCAGGGCGGCCATGATCAGCAAGATGCAATCGGCGCCGATGGTGCGGGCCTCTAACACCTGCCAGGGGTCGAGGATGAAGTCCTTGCGCAGGATCGGCACGCCGACCGCGCCGCGGGCGGCGACGAGGTCGTCGTTGCCTCCCTGAAAGTAGCGTTCCTCGGTGAGAACGGAAAGGCAGGTGGCTCCGGCCGCCACATAGGCGTGGGCGATCGCCGCCGGATCCGCCTCGGCGCGAATGGGTCCCTTTGAGGGCGAGGCCTTCTTGATCTCGGCGATCAGCGCGGTGCCGCCGGCGTCGATGGTCGCCGCCAGCGCGCGGCGAAAGCCCCGCGGCGGCGCCTGCCCGGCCGCGGCGGCGTGCAGGGCCGCCTCCGAGCGCTGCCGCTTCGCCGCCGCCACATCAACACGTCGGTCGGCGCAGATGCGGGCGAGAACGTCGCTCATCGTCCGCTGTCGCTGACGACCGGCCACGCCGGTGCGTACGCCGCGGCCGACCGGATCATGCCGCGCCACCCGTGCCGGTGATGGCGACCGCCCGATCGAGGGCTGCCAGCGCCAGGCCGTCGTCGAGGGCGCGGGCGGCGATCTTGACCCCTGCGCGCAGGTCGTCGGCCTTGCCGGCAACGATCAGCGCGCCGGCGGCGTTGTAGAGGGCGGCGTTGCGGAACGTCCCCGGTTCGCCCGCCAGCATGGAACGGATGGCGTTGGCATTGTAGGCGGCGTCGCCACCGCGCAGCTCCTCCAGCGGTGCCCGGGCGAGCCCGGCATCCTCGGGGCAGATGGAAAAGGCGCGGATGCCGTCGCTGAGGATGGCGGCGACGTAGGATGGCCCGGTCAGTGTCAATTCGTCGAGGCCGTCGGCGCCGTGCACCACCCAGGCCCGCTCGCAGCCGAGGGAGGAGAGGACGGTGGCCATCGGCTCCACCCACTGGCGAGCGAAGGTGCCGGTGAACTGACGCTTCACCCCGGCGGGATTGGCCAGCGGCCCCAGCAGGTTGAAGAGGGTGCGGAAGCCGAGCTGGCCGCGCGCCGGACCCACATGGCGCATCGCCGGGTGGTAGCGGGGTGCCATCAGGAAGCCGAACCCGGCTCGGGCGATAGCCTGGGCGACGATGGGGGGATCGGCATCTATATCGATGCCGAGCGCCGCCAGCACGTCGGCCGAGCCGCACTTGGAGGTCTGCGCCCGGTTGCCATGCTTCGCCACCGGGACGCCGCAGCCGGCGACGATCAGCGCCGCGGCGGTCGAAATGTTGAGCGTCCCGGATGCGTCGCCGCCGGTACCGACGATGTCGATGGCGTTGGCGGGTGCGTCGATCCGCGTCGCCGCCTCGCGCATCGCCTGGACCGCGCCCGCGATCTCGTCGATGGTCTCGCCGCGCAGGCAAAGCGCCATCAACAATGCGCCGATCTGGGCGTCGGTCGTCTGCCCGGCCATGATCAGCCGGAAGGCATCGGCACTGTCGGCGGCGGAGAGGGTTTCGCCCGCTGCCAGCCTGACCAGATAGGGTTTAAGAACGCCCGAGTCTGACATCTGCGTGGTCGTCGTGGAGCATGGGAAACCTTCTACTCGCGTCGAGAAAGTTGCGGATGAGCCGATGCCCGTGCTCGGTCTCGATGCTTTCTGGATGGAACTGCACGCCCCAGATGGGCAACCGGTGGTGCTCGATCCCCTGGATGACGCCGTCCTCGCTGGTGGCGGTGACGACGAGATCGGCCGGTACATCCTCGGGCGCGATCATCAGCGAGTGATAGCGGGTGGCTCGAAACGGTGTCGGAATGCCGGCGAACAGGCCGTCGCCGTGATGGCTGATGGTGCTCACCTTGCCGTGCTTGGGCTCGGGCGCGCGAACGACACGGCCGCCGAAGGCCTGGCCGATCGCCTGGTGGCCGAGGCAGACGCCGAACAACGACAGCCGTGCCCGCGCGGCGGCGTCGATCAGCTCGAGGCAGATGCCGGCCCGGTCGGGATCGCAAGGTCCGGGCGAGATGACGATGCCGTCCGGCGCCATCGCCATGATGTCGGCGACGCTGGCGGCGTCATTGCGGCGGACAGTCACCTCCGCGCCCAATTCCCCGAAATAGTGGAACAGGTTGTAGGTGAAGCTGTCGTAGTTATCGATCAGGACATACATCGGCGGCTGTGGGGCGGTTGGTCGCATCGCGCGGCGGCTGCGACGTTGGTAGCATCGACCGGCGGCCCGCAACAAGGGCCGCTTCTGGCGACTGCGCGGGCGAGGACGGTAACCGTGGCTTCTTGGCTATATTTCGGCGTCCTACGGAAACCGATGTTCGCTTGTCGAGCAGACGACAGAGCCGAGGCATCGCGGTGATTGCCATCGGAGTTCATGAACTTAAAATAGTCGACTATGCGAACCATGTGCCCTTCGGTGATGGCATTGTGCTCTCCAAGAATAATACAGACATACTCGGCATAACCATAGCGTTTAGACCCATCGTTCTTGACACCAATCAGCCATTCAGCCTCTGCGTTCTGATGCACGAGATCAATGATCGCCTTCTCCTTGCGCAGCTCCTTCTCCGCTCCTGCGTAGTCCGGGGCGGTGTTTGCCGCGTCCACCCCCACCGACATCGCGGCCAATACGATGCTCGCTAACAGGATGCGGATGAGCCAATGCCTCGTCGTCATGTCAGGCTCCTTGGGGGCCGCGCTGCGAGGCATCCCCGATCTGGTGCAGTTCGCCCCCAGGCAGCCATGAAGCGGACCGGGGCGTGGTAGCATCGACCGGCGGCCCGCAACAAGGCGGTTTTCCGCCGGTCGGACGCCGGCGCCTAGCGAAGTTCGGCGACGAGCCGGCCGAAATGAGCGCGGGCGAAGGGCATTCGGCCGCCGGCGGCAGCAAAAGCCCGATCTTCGAGGCGGCTGGCATTGCGCGCCAGGCCGGTCTTGGTCGCCGCCAGGCGGATCGCCTCGTCCGCCCCGACAGAACCCGATCCTCCCGCATCATCGTGTCCGAAGCCGATTTCGGCGAGAAACAGTGTCTCCCAGCGGACATAAGCGGCGAGCCAGTCGTCGTCCCTGCCCAGGGCGGCGAGCAGGGCAAGGGACGCGTCGTAGATGGGGGCGTTGGGTTCGCGTTCGGGCAACAGGGCGTCGATCAGCGCCGCCGCGGCGGTCAGGGCAGCGAGACGCAGGCGGTCGGCGAGGATCAGGGCGGGCACGGCGGCGATGGCCTCGCAGGTGACGGTGCCCAGTTGCCCCGCGTGGCGGGCCCGCCACGTCGCCACCACCCGTGTGCCCTGCTGTAAGAGCGGACGTCGCCCCCGGCTGTTGCCGCCGGGAACGACACCCTGCCAGCGGCCGTGGCCGGCGGCGAGGAGGGAGACGATCGCCTGACTCTCGCCGAGCCTCCGGGCGGCCAGGACGAGGGCGTCATCGGACCACTGCATGTTGGCGCCCTCCTGTCCCCGCCGTCCGTGCCGCCTCAGATGGGAGAGAGCACGGGGTCGTCGACTTCACCGACGTTGCCGTGGCCAACTTCGACAGTGGAGGGGACCTCGTCGAGGACGATCTCGCGGACCCAGGCCTGGGCGCCGACCTCGCGGTAGAGATTGGCGTTCGCCTCGACGGTGAAGGTGAGGGTCACCGTCCGCCCGGCGAAGCGGCCGAGATCGATGTCGGTTCGCCGGGTCCACGCATCCTCGGCATAGTCCATGCCGTTCGCCGCCGCTTCGTCCACCGGCTCGCCGTCGATGAGAACGCAGAAAGCGGCGGTGGTGAACGGATTGACGGCGGCGCGCAGATCGAGCCGGCGACTGTAGGAGAGACGCGGACGGCGGCCGAGGGTGAGGCGGCAGTCCACCGACTTCGTCCGCAGTCCCACCGCCCTGTCGATCCCGGATGTGGCCTGACCGAACAGGACGGTGCGCCCCCCGTCCTCGGCGCTCTCGGTGATCATCCGCCAGCCGCCATCGCCGTCGTTATCCGGCTGTGCCTCTGAGACCACTGGTGTTGCCTGGTCGCTGGTCACCGTTTTCAACAGGCCGCTGGCTTCGAACGAGCGGGTCAGCAGCGTCTGCAGGTCGAGGCGATCGATGACCGGCTCCGCCGGCGGGATCGCCGTTGCCGCGTCGGGTGCCGGAGCTGTTGCCTCACCGGCGGAAGCCGGCGGTGTCGTATCGCCCGCGGAAGCCGGAGCCACTGCCTCACCGGCCGGTGGCGCCGGTGGCGGCGAGGCCTCTGCCGGCCGCCGAGGGCCGCCGGACTGCGGTCCGGGCTGGCCGGGGCGGCCGCGCTTGAACACGCCGGCGGCTTCCAGCGAGGTGGCGATGATGCCGGGGATGTCGATGCCGAGCGGTGCGTTGGATGTCTTTCGCGGTGCGCCGTCGGGAGACGGTTCCAGCAGTCCGGCAAGCTCGAACGACCTGGTGATGATGGCACTGACGTCGAGCCCGGCCGCCCCGGCGCCGTCGCCGCCGAAGGAACCGGCGCGATCTCCGCGCTGCTGCCGGTCACGATGATCGGAGGAGGGCGGCACGATCTCGTCGGGCTCGACGACGCGGGCGCGGGGCGCCTCGCCGGTTTCCCGCGCCGACGGCGGTGGTAGGACGATTACCGGCGCCGGCTGCGCCGACCGCTGCGGGCGATCGGCCCGGGAGGACGGCCGGTCCGCCGGCCGCGGCTGCCGGCGGGTCGCGGTCAGTCCCCACGATCGGGCGATATGGCCGCTGGAGGAGATGCCGGCATCGACGATGAACGGCTGCGGCTGCCCCACCCCATCGGGGCCGTACGGGTCGATGGCCGCCCCGTGGGCCATGCCGGCAATGGTATAGGTTTCCACCAGGTCACGGCCCTCCCCATCGCGCCAGACCCGGTGCAGGTGGCCGTCCACCATCTTCTCGGCGCTCGGCGCCGCCGCGAGGCCGTGCACCGCCGTCCACTGCTTGACGATTTCCGCCTGGTTGACCGGCTTCACCGTCGCATCGGCGTCGCCGTGCCACACCTGGACCCGCGGCCACGGTCCCTGGTGCGGCGATGCGGCGCGCACCCGTGCCGCCCAGTCCTCCGCCGGCAGGCTCTTGCCCTGGAAGATGGCATCGAACGCCTCCTGCAGGCCGACCGCCGCCTTGTACGGCACCGCCGACAAGATGGCGCCGCCGGCGAAAACGTCGGGGTAGGTCGCCAGCAGTACCGAGGTCATGGCGCCGCCGGCCGACAATCCAGTGACGAACACCCGCTTCGGATCGATGCCGTGCTCGGCGATCATCCGGTCGACCATCTGGCGGATGGACAGCGCCTCACCGGAGTCGCGGGCATGGTCATCGGCGCGGAACCAGTTGAAGCAGCGTAAGGGGTTGTTCGCCCGCCGCTGCTCCGGCAACAGCAGCGCAAAGCCGTGGCGGTCGGCGAGCGTCGACCAGCCGGTGCCGCGATCGTAGGAGGCTGCCGTCTGGGTGCAACCGTGGAGAACGACCACCAGCGCCGCGCCCGCAGGCAGATCGTCCGGCACATGGGTGAGCATGCGCAGGTTGCCGGGATTGCCGCCGAAGTCGAACACCTCGACCAGACCGGCCTCGCGGGTATCGATGCGCGCCGCCGTGTCCTCGGCGGCGGCGGCGGCCGAGAGGAACGACTGCCAGGGCCGGCGATGGCGGGTCTCGCGGGCGAGCCGGGCGACATTGGCGAGGCTGGCGATTTTCTGACCGAGATCGATCACGGGAGGCATCCTTTTGTCGGAGGGGGTTATCAGGGTGCCGATCTGCAAGAGCTTGTCGACCGGCAGAAAAACGCTGTGGGCGAGACCGGGATCGGCGCTGCCGCCGCGGTCGGGGTCGAGCCAGGCGGGCGGGCCGCCGTCGGGCGGCAGCTCGTAACGCTGGCTGATGATGCTGCGGCCGTCGTCGGTCCAGTTGGCGAGTTGGATAACGGCGACGGGAAAGGCGCGGGCGAGCCAGAGGCCGAACACGTCGCGGGCGACGATGTCCCGCGTCGCGTCCGCCTGGGCGAGGGCCAGCAATCGCGTCACCGCCTCGCCGAAGGACGGCCGTACGGTGGCGGGATCGCGCGGTGATCCCCGCCGGCGCTGTCGGCCGTCGGTGCCGAGAACAACGCCCGCGGTCCCGTCACCGGCGGCGAGCCGGGTCGGGAGGAGGGCGCGGTAACAACGGACGGCGTCCACCGTGTGCACCTGCAGGGGGGCGGCCATGACCCCGATCAGCAGATCGGCGGCGTAGTCGGCGGTGGCCGGCGGGGCGCCAGGACCGCGCGGTCCGGGCGGGATCAGGCCGCCGGAGATCAGCAGGGTCACCCGGACCCGCAGATCGCGGCGGGATTCGCCGAGGATGTCGGCGACGCGTTCACTGAAGTCGTAACGGCGCAGGGGCGTGTTCATGACGAGAAGGTAGGGTTCGCACCCACGCCTGTCGAGTAGTTTTTTAGTAAGTGATGATTATTAATTTACCGCCCACTGGAGGCTGAGCCAGCGGGGGACCCGGGCAGGCGGAAGCAGGCCGCACTTCGCCGCCGGAATCAAACAGCCCCGGCGAAAGGCCGGGGCTGCGCACTCTTACGATATGGGAAGCGAGGCTGGGCGATCGGGCCGGACGGTGGCCGTCAGTCGGCGCGGGAAGCAACCGCATCCTGGCGCTGCGCGAAATCCAGCAGCCCCTTGAGCACCGTCTGGTCGCCGATGATCCGCGGTACCTTGTTCTGGCCGCCGTACTTGCCGATGCTCTTCAGCCAGCGGGCGAAGGTGCCGGGCGGAACCGCGTGCACAACCGGCATCCTGACGCCGGTCGGGATCACCCGGCGTTCCTCGTAATCCTCGTTGCGGCTGGCGAGTTCGCGATCCACCGCCTGGGCGAAGGCGGTGACCCGCTCCGCATCGGCGATGCCGGGGTCGAACTCGACCACGTAGGCATGGCGGCCCAACGCGCCGCCCGTCTCGGCGAACTCGGTGCCGACGGCGAACTCCGCCACCTGGGCACCGATGCGTTCGGCGGCGGCGAGGACGCAGGTCTCCACCAGTTCCCCGGTCAGATGTTCGCCGAACGCCGACAGCATGTAAGACGTGCGGCCGGTGATTTGGATGCGGACCGGCCTGCGGTCGACGAAACGCACCACGTCGCCGATCAGGTAGCTCCACAGCCCGGCGCAGGTGGTCAGCGCGATGGCGTAATCGACCCCCTCCTCGACGTTACCGAGCCAATGGCGGGTGGGGTTGGCCGAGCCCAGTTCCGACGTGGGGACGAATTCGTAGAACAGGCCGTTGTCGGTGAGCATGCGCAGCCCCATCAGCGGGCCGCGATCGGCGATGGCGACGAAGCCTTCGCTCGCCGGGTACACCTCGCGCAGCTCGGCGCTGCTCCCCTCCAGCAGCCGCTCGAAGCGCCGCCGATAGGGGGCGAAGCTGACGCCGCCGTGGGTCATGATCTCCAGATGCGGGAACGCATCGACGATGCGGCCGAGGGTTTCCGGACGCAGGCTCGCCAGCTTCTCGAACAGGATGGCGAGCCAGCCGGGGGCGCCGGAGACGAAGCGGATGTCCTCTCCCAGGGCGAGCGGCGCCAGACGGTCGATCTTCTCGTCCCAGTCGGTGATGTAGGTCAGCGACTTGGGCGGAAAGTAGAACCGCTGCGTCCACCGCGGCTTCTCGGCGGCGGCGATGCCGGAGATGTCGCCGGCGCGGATGCCGGGTGCCAGTTCCTTCAGATCGGTCGAGCCACCGAGGAGGAAGCACTTGCCGTCGAAGATGCGGGTATGCGGCCGGTTGATGATGTGGTGGACGAGGATGTCGAGGGCGGCGCGCTTGTTGGACTTCACCATCGCCGCCGAGCAAGGGATGTACTTCACCTTCCCCGAAGAGGTGCCGGAGGAAACGGCGAAATAGGGAATGGTGCCGGGCCAGGTGCAGTCGGTGAGGTGCGGAAAGGGGTCTTTCCAGTAGTCGTCCCAGTGCTGGCCGTAGGTACGCAAAGGGACGCGCGCCTGGTAGTCGGCGACGGACGAGATGTCGGCGAACCGATGATCGCGGCCGAACCGGGTGTCCTTCGCCGCCTTCACCAGCTTCAGCAACTGGCGCTGCTGCGAAACCGTCGGGTCTTCGGCTGCGAGAATGCGGCTGCGAACAAAGGCATAGGCCTTCAACAGCTCGGTCGCGGGCAGCCGGAACCGGGACGACGCGGCCGAAACGGTCGGCAACGTCCTGATGGAGGGGTTTCCCGGGGTCGGCCTGACGAGCGTGGTCATAGTCTTCCTTTTCTTCGCTGGGCTTTTCGCTGGCTTTTCTCTGGTCTCTCCATCATGAGGAATAGGAACGACGGTGCCAAACGGGAATTCACGTTTGGTTACGCTCGGTTACAGCTCGCGGTGGTGATCGGCGGACGGGCCGTCCACCTCTCGACGCGGCGGTGTTTGCGCCGTTAGACTGGCGGACTTATCCACCGAGGAGCCGCGTGCACCATGGCCGACCCTGCTCCCGCCGCCGAGGCTTCCGGCCGGCTGCTGATCCGCAATATCGGTCTCCTGTTGTCGGGCGATCTGGCGCGGCCAATTCTCGACGCCGACGCGATCCTCGTCGTCGATGGGCGCATCGCCGGCGTCGGCCGCGCCGCGGATTTCGACGCGGCGGATGTGCGCATCATCGATGCCCGCGGCACGGCCGTCGCCCCCGGGCTGATCGACAGCCACGTGCACCCGGTGTTCGGCGACTGGACGCCGCGGCAGAGCCAGCTCGGCTGGATCGATTCCACCCTGAATGGTGGGGTGACGACGATGATCTCGGCGGGGGAGGTGCACCTGCCCGGCCGGCCGAAGGATGTCGTTGGGGTCAAGGCGCTGGCGATCACCGCGCAGCGGGCCTACGCCGGCTTTCGTCCGGGTGGAATGAAGGTGCACGCCGGCGCGCCGGTGCTGGAACACGGCATGGTCGAGGACGACTTCCGGGAGCTGGCCGCCGCCGGCGTCACCCTCCTCGGCGAGGTCGGCCTCGGCAGCGTCAAGGGCGGCGACGAGGCGCAGGAGATGGTGGCGTTCGCCCGTAAGTACGGCATCCGCAGCACCATCCACACCGGCGGCCCGTCGATCCCCGGCTCCGGGCTGATCGACAAGGACGTGGTGCTCGCCGCCGATGCCGACGTCATCGGCCACATCAACGGCGGTCACACCGCACTGCCGGACGAGCAGATCGTCTGCCTGTGCGAGCAGTGCAGCCGTGCCATCGAGATCGTCCACAACGGCAACCTGCGCTCGGGGCTGCTGGCGCTGCGGATGGCGAAGGAGCTGGGCCAGCTGGAACGGGTCATTCTCGGCACCGACGGGCCGGCGGGGTCCGGCGTCCAGCCGCTGGGCATCCTGCGGATGATCGCGACGCTGGCCAGCCTGGGCGAAGTGCCGGCGGAAATCGCCTTCTGCTTCGCCACCGGCAATACCGCGCACATCCACGGGCTCGACCGCGGCCGGATCGCCGAAGGATTGGCGGCGGACCTGGTCTTCCTCGACCGCGCCCAGCACACCGCCGGCCGGACATTGCTGGAAAGCATCCAACTGGGCGATCTTCCCGGCCTCGGGATGGTGATCATCGACGGCGTCGTCCGCCTGCAGCGCAGCCGCAACACCCCGCCGGCAACGACGGTCCCGGAGGTGCTGTAGCAACAAGCGCCTCCTGGTACGGGCAGTCGTGTCAGTGCTTACGGCCGCGGACGGCCCAGGCTCGCGCCATCAGGCGGATGCTGCCGTCCGCCTCGATCGGTAAGGACAGGCGCAGCCGTTCGCGCAGCCTCGCCCGTGCCTCCTCTCCCAACAACACGCAGTAGCTCGGCGCCGGACCCTGACCGCCGAGGAACGGCTTCCAGTAATCGTCGAAGTCGCGAAAGACGGTCGGTACGTCGATCGCCCGCACCTCCACGTCGCGCAGCCCGCTTGCCGCAAACAACCGCCGTAAGGGTTGAGGTCGGCAGATGGGAAAGCGTTGCGCCTCGTCCATCGCCGCCGCGTCGGCATCGAGATGCGAGGCCGCGTCCCAGAAACGGCGGATGAGCTGCATTCCTTCGGCGTAGTCCCAGACGTAGAGCGCGACCTCACCGTCTGCCCGCGTCACCCGCACCATCTCCGCCATCGCGCCCGCCGGGTCGGGCAAGAAGTTGAGGACGAGGCCGGAGACGGCGCGCTCGAACGCGCCGTCGGCGAAGGGCAGGGCTCGGGCATCGGCTTGCCGAAACTCGGCATCGACGAATTCGAACTGGGACTGCTGCCGGGCGAGGTCGAGGAAGCCTAACGAGGCGTCGATGCCAACCACGCGTCCGGGTGCGCAGCCGACGGCGATCGCGCCGGTCAAAGCACCGGTGCCGCAGCCCACATCGAGCCAAGCCAGCCCGGCAGGTGCGGCGAGCCAGGCAAGAAACGTCTCCGCAACCGAGCGACTCCAACGCCCGACGGTAGCGATCGTACGCATCGCCCGTCTGCCAGCGGTCCACCACAGGCTTCGCCGCCACGTCGCCGGCCCTTACACGGCGAGGTAGGCGCGGGCGGCGGCATCGTCGGCGAGAACCGCCGCCGCCGGTCCATCCGCCCGGATCCGCCCTTTCTCGATCACGTAGGCACGGTCGCCGACGCTGCGGGCGAAGTGGACGTTCTGTTCCGCCAGTAGAATGGCGAGGCCGGCCGCCTTCATCTCGGCGATCGCCACCGCCATCCGCTGCACCACCAGCGGCGCCAGACCCTCCGATGGCTCATCCAGCATGACCAGGCGCGGATTGCCCATCAGCGAGCGGGCGATCGCCAGCATCTGCTGCTCGCCGCCGGAGATGCGACCGGCCGGGCGCTCCATCAGCTCGGCGAGGCTGGGGAAGAGGGTGACGATGCGGCGCTCGTCCCAGCCGGGCTCTCCCGTTGCTCCCGGCCGAGCACCGACGCTGAGGTTCTCGGCGACGCTCAGGCCGGCGAAGATACGCCGCTCCTCCGGTACATAGCCGAGACCGGCGCGGGCGATGCGATCGGTCGCCCAGGCCGAAACGTCGATGCCTCCGAAGAGGACACGGCCGCGATGCTCCACCAGGCCGATGACGCTCTTCAACGTCGTCGACTTGCCGGCGCCATTGCGGCCGACGAGGACCACCACCTCGCCGGCGCGCACCTTCAGCGCCACGTCGAACAGGATCTGGGCGCGTCCATAGAAGGCGTCGAGCTTGCGGACGTTCAGCATCATCTCTGCCGCCGACGCCACCTCCTCCGGGATATTCAACCATTGCGAAACGAGCGAAATCGCCACCCAAACCATCGTGGGGCAAGTTCATACCCCAGATGTCGGGGTCGACACAAAAGACAACTCTTAAAGCTGACGAGGCTTGAAGATGCTGTCGAGCCGCTTGCCCAACCGCTGCTCGAAGCCGGCTAGCTGCGCGTTGATCGCGGCGAGGTGGATGTCCACCGACTGCAGGTGGCCTGACACCCGATTTGCGGTCCCGCCGGCGTCCGACTCCGGCTGCATGCGATTGAGCGATTCCACGCGCCGCTCCAGCGCTTCGACGCGGGCGATCAACTCAACAAAGTTATCTTCGGTGATGACGTATTGCGTTGCGTCTTCAAGCTTGGCCATCTCGTCCCCCTTCACGATCTCTCCACGCTTATCCCGCCGGCTGTCTGCAGCGTCAGCTAAACACCCCTCATCAGCACAGCCTGTCCTAAGCACTTTCCTTCCGGCCTATTATCAACTAACTAATTCGTAACGAAATGCCTCACAATAGTCAACCTGTAGTTATTAATTATAACAATAAGTTGCATCTATATACATAAATACAAGAAGTAGGCTTTACTTGACCTTACCTAGATAGTTTGGCTATTTATATAGCCATGTTGGGGCACCAATTAAGAGTAACCTTGGAGCGGAAAAAAGCGACGGGCGCCATGCTCCACACACTATTGGCGAAATGTCTTCAACCCAGTGTTCCTTATTGGCCCGCAGTCCCGCTGCCGAGGTAGATTTCCTGCACCCGCGCATCGGCGCGAACCTCGGCGGGCGTCCCCGAGGCGACGAGGCGGCCGCGATTGAGGACGAGGATGCGATGGGCGTGGCCGAAGACGATGTCCATGTCGTGCTCGGTGAAGAGGACGCCGATCCGTTCCGCCTCAACGATGTCGGTGGTGAGTTGCATCAGGGCGATCCGCTCCTTCGGCGCCATGCCGGCGGTCGGCTCGTCCATCAGCAGCAGCCGCGGCGCGTTGGCCAGCGCCACCGCCAGTTCGACCCGCTTCAGATCGCCGTAGGAGAGGATGCTGGCGAGGCGATCCGCCTGATCGGCGATGCCGACCCGCTCCAGGAGCCCATAGGCGTCATCCATCTGCCGTCGCGCGGTCCGCGGGCGCAGCGACAGCACCTGCCGACGTTGGGAGAGCAGCGCCGTCTGCACGTTCTCGACGACGGTCATCGACGAGAATGTCGCGGTGATCTGGAAGGTGCGGCCGACACCCCGCCGCCAGATCGCCCGCGGCGGCAGCCCCTGCGCCGGCTGGCCCAGGATCTCCACCGAGCCGGCATTGGCGGCGAGCTGGCCACCGAGGATGTTGAAGCAGGTGCTCTTGCCGGCGCCGTTGGGGCCGATGAGGGCGACGATCTCACCTTCGTCGATGGCGAGATCCACATCGGCGAGGGCGTCGACGCCACCGAACGATTTGGCGAGGCCGCGAGCGACGAGGACGGGCATCAGTCGTCGGCCTGCCGTCGCGACGTCGCATTTTCGGGCGGGCCGAAGCGACCGCCGAAGTAGCCGAGAATGCCTTGCGGAAAAGCGACGACCAGGGCGAGGACGACGGCGCCGATGACTAGTCGCCAGTGGTCGGTGTAGGTGGCCAGCACGATGGAGAGCGTCTTGTAGACGGCGGCGCCGACCACCGGTCCGCCCAGGCTCTGGATGCCGCCCAGCAGCACCATCACCAGCGCGTCCACCGACACAGGCACCGCCAGCACGTCCGGGAAGACGCTGCCCTTGAGGAAGCCGTAGAGACCGCCGGCAAGACCGGCGAAGCCGCCGGCGATGACGAAGGCGAGCCGCTGCACCCGCTCACGGTCGATGCCGACGGCGTCCGCCCGCAAGGGCGAATCCCGGCAGGCGCGCAACGCCAGGCCGAAGGGCGAGAAGACGATCTGCCGCAAGACGATGACGGAGCCGCCGGCGAGCGCCAGCGTCAGGTAGTAGAAGGCGGCCGGGCTGGTGGCCCAGGCCGGCGGCCAGACGCCGAGGATGCCGTTGTCGCCGCCGGTCACGTCGTACCATTGGAAGGCGATCGACCAGACGATCTGGGCGATGGCCAGGGTCAGCATGGCGAGATAGACGCCGGTCAAACGGACGCACAGCGCGCCGGCGACGGCGGCACCGAGGGCGGCGAGGACGATGCCGGCCGGCAGCGCCGCCAGCATCGGCCAGCCGAAGCGGCTGACCGCCAGCGCCGCTCCGTAAGCGCCAAGGCCGAACCAGGCGGCGTGGCCGAAGGAGACCATGCCGCCGAGACCGGTCAGCAGGTGCAAGGTGACGGCGAACAGGGCGAAGATGAGAATCTCGGTGACCACCGACAGCCCGTAGCCGCCGATGAGCGCCGGCAGCACCAGCGCCGCCAGGCCGAGGCCGAAGGCGAGGTTGCGCTCGCCGGGTGACAGCGGCCGGATCGGTCGCTCCGGGACCCCCGTCGCCGAGGTCGTTACCGGCTGCGGGCGACCGAGCAAGCCCCAGGGGCGAACAATCAGCACCAGCGCCATCACCAGAAACGGGATGACGAGGCTGATCTCCGGCAGGATAAGAAGGCCGAAGGCGTTAAGGATGCCGATCAGTGCGGCGGCAAGCCAGGCGCCGGCGACGCTGCCGAGACCGCCGACGACGACGACCACGAACACCTCGACGATCACCTGCAGGTCCATGGCGTGATGGATCGGCGCGTGCGGGACCTGCAGGGCGCCGCCCAGGCCGGCGAGGAAAGATCCCAGCATAAACACCAGGGTGAACAGGCGATCGCGACGGACGCCGAGCGCCGCCACCATGTCCCGATCCTCGGTCGCCGCGCGTACCAGGATGCCGAAGCGGGTCCGCCGGAAGAGCAGGGTCAGCCCGGCGAGAACGACGGCCCCGGTGGCGATCAGGAACAGATCGAAGGCGGGAACGCTGCGGCCGAACAGGGTCACCGCGCCGTCGATGCCGGGCGCGCGCGGTCCCAAGCGATCTTCCGGTCCCCAGGCGAGGAGCACCACGTCCTGGACGATGAGGACGAGGGCGAAGGTCGCGAGGAGCTGGAACAACTCGGGGGCGCGGTAGATGCGGCGCAGCACCAGCATCTCCACCAGGCCGCCGATCACGGCGACGGCAGCGGCCGCGGCAAGCAGCGCCAGCCAATAGGCGACGGCGCCGCCGCCGGGAAGCCCGGCGAGGCCGGCGGCAACGGGGCCGATGAGGCTGACGGCGAGATAGGCGCCCAGCATGTAGAACGAACCGTGGGCGAAATTGACGATCCGGGTCACCCCGAAGATGATCGACAGGCCGGAGGCGACCAGGAACAGCTCAGACGCGCTGGCGAGCCCGCTCAGGAACTGGACGGCGACGAAGTCCAGGGAGAACGACAAGGTAACGCGATCCGCCCTAATCGGCCGGGCGCAGCGCCGTAGCGTCCTTCTCCGGCGGCAGGTAGTCGGCGCCCTTGGCGTAGTGCCAGTCGACCATCACCCCTTTGCCGTCGACGACCGCGGTGCGGCCGACGAAGGCCCCCATCGTCGACTGGTGGTCGGCGGCACGGAAAACGATCGGCCCGAACGGACTGGCCACCTCGATGTCCTTCGCCGCCTCGATCATCCTCGCGGTGTCGGTGGACCCGGCGCGGGCGATGATCGCCGCCACCGCCTTCATCGTCGCGTAGCCGACGATGGAGCCGAGGCGCGGGTCCTCGTTGAACTTGGCCCGATAGGCGGCGAGGAAGGCATCGTGAGCGGGCGCCTTGATGGCGTACCAGGGGTAGCCGGTGACGATCCATCCGGCGGGAGCCTCGGCGCCGAGGGGATCGAGATATTCCGGCTCGCCGGTCAACAGGCTCACCACCTCCCGCCCCTTGAACAGGCCGCGGGTCTCACCCTCGCGGACGAACTGGGCCAGGTCGGCGCCGAAGGTGACGTTGAAGATCGCGTCGGGCTTGGCGGCGGCCATCGCCTCGACGACCGGCCCGGCGTCGATCTTGCCCAGCGGCGGCCACTGCTCGGCGACCCACTCCACGTCCGGCCGCACCTTTGCCATCACCGCCTTGAAGGCGGCGACCGCCGACTTGCCGTATTCGTAATTGGGGGCGACCGAGGCCCAGCGTTTCGCCGGCAGCTTCGCCGCCGCTTCCGCCAGCATCGCCGCCTGCATAGTCACCGACGGGCGTAGGCGGAAGGTGTAGGCATTGCCTTTCTCCCAGACGAGCGCGTCCGACAGCGGCTCGGCGGCCACGAACAGGATGCGCCGCTGCTTGGCGAAATCGGCGACGGCGAGGCCGACGTGGGAGAAGAAGGTGCCCATCAGCAGCACCGCCTGTTCGCGGCCGACCAACTCGTTCGCCGCGGTCACCGCATCGCCCGGCTTGCCGCCGTCGTCGCGGGAGATCACCTCCAGCGGCCGGCCGAGCACGCCGCCGGCGGCATTGATCTCCGCCAGCGCCAGTTGCCAGCCGTTGCGGTAGGGCAGCGTGAACGCCGGCAGCCCGGAATAGCTGTTGATCTCACCGATGCGGATCGGTTCTGCCGCCCTCGCCGGCAGCGAAAGACCCGCCGCGATGGGAAGGTTGGCGGAGAGGGCCAGCAGCATGGTGATGATCGTTCGGCGTGTCGGCATCGGTCCCGCTCCGTGTTCGAGCCCGTGCTGTCGCCGGGCGGTTATCTCAACCCATCCTCGCCCTTGATCGCGTCCTTGGTCAATCCGCCGACGCGGGCGCACGGCCGGCCGGAGTCGGTGACGACGATGGCGACCAGGATCTCGCCCGCCCGCGGCGCATCGGCCACCCGCACCTCCATGGCATCGAAGTGGCTGCGGACGAAGGCGGCGTCCTTGTGACCGAGGGGCACGTCGATGGGGGTGCCGACGCCGCCCATCTTCTTTGCCGACGGGATCAGCGCCGCGCCCTTCTCCACCGCGGTGCGGACGGGGGTGCCCATGCGCGGGTGCAGGATCGCCGCCGCGTGCTCCAGTTCGCCCGCCTCGCCGACGATCGCTGCCTTGCCATAGCTCTCGATCGCCGTTGGGGCCACCCCCAGCGCCGCAACGGCGCGGCCGGCGAGGAGGCCGCCCAGCGCCTCGCCGATGGCGATCAGCGGCTCCAGGTCGGCGACGTTGCGGCCGGCGAACGGGTTCTCGATGACGGCGATCGCTGCCGCCTTGCGGGTGGGCGGGGCGATCGTCCGCCCGGCCTCGCCATGCGTCTCCTCGACGACGACGACGAGCTTGCGGATTTTCGGCTGGTTCATGGCGGCCTCTCAGGCGGCGGTGAGGGGGGCGGCGGTGAGGGGGGCGGCGGTGAGGGGGGCGGCGGTGAGGGAGGGGCAGGCGGACCCGCCGACGACCCGGGCGTGGCCACGCAGCGCCAGGAAGGCGGCTTCGATCAGCCCGCGCCGGCGCATCCGCTCCGCCTCGGCGGCGCCGTGGGTGAGGGCGGCGGCGATTTCGCTCCGGCTGAGATGCCCCACCCGGACGACGACGAGGCGGTCGCCGAGGTCGCTGTCCGCGTCTCGTGACGAGGCGGGAGCCCGCTCGATGGTCGGTGCCTCGCAGCTGACGGCGTTGGCGATCAGCGTCGCCGCCACGTCGGCGGCGGCGGCGTCTTCGGCGAGCACGGTCACCGCATCGGCGATGCCGAAGGAGAAGCTGCGCCCGCCCTGGCCGCTGGTGGCGATCCCACGCACGGGCGAGGTGTACTCGATGCGGGCGACGGCATCGATCGCCGGAGAGTCGAGGCGGGTGATGGCACCCACCTTGAAGTGCTGGCCCTGGCTCAGATGCAGGGCGATGTCGCCGCCGTCGTTGACGTAGGCGCGGTCGAGTCGGCGACCGGCCAGCATCGCCGCCAGCACCGCGTCGGCGACGGCGCCGGCGACGGCCGCCATCGGGGTAACGAACACGCCGCGATGCCGCATCGCCGCCCGCACCATCCGCGCGGCGACGGGTCCGGACAGCTCCGGATCATCCGGCCCCACCGGCCGGCGCAGGGTGGGAAGATCTCGCACCAGCGTCTCCAGCAACGGTTCGAAATAGGCGATCGCCTGCCCATAGGCGGCCTCCACCTCCGTCCGCTCGCCCCAGGCCTCGATGATCAGGTCGATGGGCCCGTGCTGCAGGTGCAGGCGCCGGCCGTCCGGCAGCACGCGTGCGTGCGCGCTCACCGTCCCGCTCTCATCGTCCGCGGCCCCACGGGAAGTGATCGGCGGCGAATGGCCAGGGATTGCCGGGCGCCCACGCAACCGCCTTGACGTCCCCGCCCGCTCCGCCAGCGCCCGGAATGTCGGCGAGGCGGACGACCCGGTCCATGTGGCCGCCGAGGGCCGCATAGTCGGCGAGGCGCATGCTGAACTCGATCGGTGCCACCAGCGCCGGCGTCGGCACGGAGCCGAAGGAGCGTTCCGGCATCCGCGCCACGTCCACCATGAAGGTGATGCCGCCGCCCGGCCAGACGAACACCGGCGCCCCACCGGCGCTCACCCAGACCAGCGAGTCCTTCACCGAGCGGGTGAGGCGCACCGGGTTGCGGGTGACACCCGCGCGGAGCGAGCCGCCGGCGCCGGCCATGAACAGCACCGAACACAGCGCCGGCTCGCAGTTCTCGCGGATCAGCTCGACCGTCTCGGCGAGCGCCGCCGGCATCGCCGCCGGTTGCGGCGCCAGGTTCTCGTCGAGAACGAAGAAGGCGGCGTCCTCGCCGGTGGTGCTGACCATCAGCAGGGTCAGTCCCGGTTTCGCTCGCCGCGGATCGAAGGCATGGAGGATGGTGAGCGGATCGCGAACGCTGGTGCCGCCCCAGCCGCTTCCCGGTTCGGCGACGCGGAAATAGCGACCGGGGGTGGACTTGCGGCCCTCGATGCGGATGCCGGTGGGCTGGACGCCGAGGAACCGGCCGGCCTCGTGCTCGGAGAGGACACCGGTAATGTGATCGTCGACGACGACGACATCGTCCACCTGGCCGACCCAGGCCGGGGCGAACATGCCGATGGTGGCCGAGCCGCAACCGACGCGCATGCGCTCCTCGGCCGTTCCGTCGACCACCGGCGGGCGGCCGGCGCCGACGACGACCCGGCTGCCGCCGTCGATGGTGAGTTCCACCGCTTCCTTGTTGCACAGGGCAAGCAGCGTGTCGCAGGTGATGACGCCCTCGCGCTTGCCGCCGCCGGTCAGGTGGCGGACGCCGCCCAGCGCCAGCATCTGCGAGCCGTATTCGCTGGTCGTCACGTGGCCCACCGGATCGCCGTCGCGGCGGACGGTCGCCGTCTCCGGTCCCAGGTGGCGGTCGGTGTCGATCTTCACCTTGGCGCCGCAGTAGCTGAAGATGCCCTCGGTGACGACGGTGACCATGTCGACGCCGGCGTGCTCGCTGGCGACGATGAACGGTGCCGGCTTGTAGTCGGGATAGGTGGTCCCGGCGCCGATGCCGGTGACGAAGCGGCGCTCGCTGCCCACTAGCGTCCCGTCCCAGTCGCCGTCGGCGGCGCCGTCGCGGGCGAGGAAGGGCACCATCGCGCCCTCGCGGCCGGCGATGCGTTCGGCGACGACGAGCGGATCGACCCGCGCCAGTCGTCCGTCGACATTGGCATAGCGGTCGCACGCGCCGGCGCTGCCGAGGCGGATGCGGCAGCGGACCGGGCAGGCGTCACAGACGACGATCGCCGCGTCCTCGCCCGCGGCCGTCGCCGGCGGCGGAGGCGCGCTCTTCGCCGCGTCGCTCACGGATTGGCCCCCCGTTGCGCCAGGATCAACGCCCGCAGCCGCGCCGGCGTCGCCGGCACCCGGCGGACGGCGATGCCGGTGGCGTCGCGGACGGCATTGAGGATGGCGGCGGCGGTGGGGATCAGCGCCGGTTCGCCGACGCCCTTGGCTCCGAACGGACCGAGCGGTTCGGCCGCCTCGATCAGGATGGTCTCCACCTCGGGGACGTCGCCGATCATCGGCACCATGTAGTCGCCGAGGCTATCGGTGCGCCCGGGGATGTACTCCTCCATCAACGCCATGCCCAGGCCCTGGACGATGCCGCCCTCGATCTGGCCTTCGATGGCGGCCGGGTTGATGGCGCGACCCACGTCATGGGCGGCGGTGACCCGCGTCACCCGGACGCGGCCGAGATCCATGTCGACCACCACCTCCGCCACCTGCGCACCGAAGGCATAGGTGGCATAGGGCTCGCCCTGGCCCGCTCCGTCCAGCTCCGAGGTCGGCGGATCGAAGCTGCCCTCGGCGCGGACGACGAGCCCGTCCGCGTCGGCCATGAGTTCGCCGAGATCGAGCCGATGGTGACGGGCGCCATCGTCGATGACCACGCTCCCGTCGTTGATGTGCACGGACGCGCTTTCGCCGCCATTGACCAGCCGGCGAACCGCCGCCTGCAGCGCTTGCCCCGCCCGGACCACCGCTTGGCCGGAGACGAAGGTCTGCCGCGACGCCGACGTCTTGCCGGCGTCGGCGGTGCGGGCGGTGTCGGCGCGGACGAGGTCGATCCTGTCCAGTCCGATGCCAAGCGTATCGGCGAGGATCTGGGCGAGCACCGTGTTGGAGCCCTGGCCGATATCGACGGCGCCCTGAAAAAAGACGATCCGCCCGTCGGCGGACAAGCCGACCCGCATGGTCGATGGGTTGGACAGGGACGTGTTGCCGCAGCCGTACCACATGGCGGCGACGCCGACGCCGTGTCGTTCCGACGCGTCGGCGTTGGCCTCGTTGTGGGTGCGTGCGGCGGCGCGCGCCTGGCGCCAGCGGGGCTTGAGCGCTTCCAGGCAATCGACGATGCCGACGCTGCTGTCGAGAACCTGGCCGGTGGCCGTCTTGTCTCCCGGTCGCAGCGCGTTGCGGATGCGGAACTCCAGCCGGTCGAGGCCGAGGCGATCGGCCAGCTCATCGATCAGGCCCTCGGTGGCGATTGCCGCCTGTGGCACCCCGAAGCCGCGGAAGGCGCCAGCCGGCGGGTTGTTGGTATAGATGGCGCGAGCATGGGCGGAGATCGCCGGCATCGCGTACGGGCCCGAGCAGTGGATCGGCACCCGGGTTGCAACCGTCGGCCCCCACGACGCATAGGCGCCGGTGTTGAAGTCACCGCGGAAATCCAGCGCGCTGAACCGGCCCTCGGCATCGGCGGCGAGGCGGACCACCATCTGCGCCGGGTGCCGCTTCGTCGTCACCATCATCGATTCCCGACGGGTGTAGGCGAGGCGTACCGGGCGGCCGGTGAGCCAGGCCGCCAGCGCCAGGTAGGGCTGCACCGACAGGTCGAGCTTGCCGCCGAAACCGCCGCCGACCGCCGTCGCGATGATGCGCAGCCTGTCCGGTCCGAGGCCGAGGATACGGGCCACGTCCAGCCGGTTGGCGTAGGGCGTCTGCGTCGAAACCGAGATCTCGATGATGTCGCCGACCCGCCGCGCCGAGCCCGCCTCCGGCTCTACGTACGCGTGTTCGACGAAGCTGGTTTCGAAGCGTCCCTCGACGACCGCCGCCGCGTGGGCGAAACCCTGGTCTACGTCGCCCGTCTCGACGATGCCTCGGATCAGTTCGTTGCTGGGGCGCTCCTCGAACAGCAGCGGTGCGTCGGGCGTGGTGGCGGCCTCGATCGTCCGCGCTTCCGGCAGGCTCTGCCAGTAGACGGGAAAGTCGCCGGGATCGAACGCGTCGATGGTTGCCCGGTCGCCAACCACGGCGGCAATGGCTTCGCCGGCAAAGCGGATCCGGTGGACGGCGAACACCGGCTGATCCCGGAAGGCGGGGGCGATGCCGAAGGCGTTTTCGCCCGGGATGTCATCGGCGGTCAGCACGCGGACGAGACCCGGGTAGCGGGCAAACAACGGCGCCAGGTCGCCGATGACGAACTGGGCGGAAACGAAGGGCGCGCGGACAATGCGAATGACCAGAGCGTCGGCCGGGGCGACGTCATTGCCGAAGCATTCGGAGCCGTCCAGCTTGGCGCGCGCGTCGACGCGGGCGACCGCCGCACCGACGGCGGCGCCGATCACCGGCGCCGGCGCGTCCGCCAGCATCCCGTTGGCGGTGTCGGCGACGGCGGCGATGATCTTGCGATAGCCGGTACAGCGACAATAGACGCCACCCAGTCCGGCCGCGATGTGAGCGGGATCCGGGTGCGGTCTTTCGTCCAGCAGCGCCGTCGCCGCGACCAGCATGCCGGGCGTGCACATGCCGCATTGGACGGCGCCGGTGCGCCGGAACGCCCGTTGGATCGGGGCAAGTCCGTCGGCGCCCGGATGGTGGGCGAGCCCCTCGACGGTGACGAGGGTGCGCTCGGCCGCCTGGGCCACCGGGGTGAGGCAGGCGCAGACGGCGCGACCGTCCAGGAGGACGGTGCAGGCGCCACAGGTGCCGGCATTGCAGCCGATCTTGGTTCCGGTAAGGCCGAGATCGGTGCGCAGGACGTCCACCAGTCGTCGCATGGGCGGCGCTGCGACGGCGACGAGGGCGCCGTTGAGGACGAAGCGAATCTGTTCCGGCGCATCCCTCACGGCCATGGCCTCATGGGATCTCGGCCGCAAGCCGCGTCAACACCCGGCGGATGAGGGTCGCCGCGGCATCGAGACGGTAGGCGGCGGTCACCCGGACGTCACTGGTGGGCGAGAGGACGGCCAGGTCCACCTCGGGGTCCAGCAGCGCCGCCAGCGGTTGCGTCGTCGGCTCGACACCGATCAGCCGCCGCTGCAGACTAACCAGCCGCTGCGGCGTGGGTGAGCAGGCGCCGACGGCGACCGCCGCCTGGTCGATGCTGCCGGCGGCATCGAGGCCGAGCCGTGCGGCGACGGTGACGATGGCGGGCCCCTGGGACGAGCGGGCGGCAAATTTCAGATAGGTGGAGGCGCAGCGAGCTGCCGCCGGCAACGGGACCAGCACGGCGCTCACCAGTTCGTCCGGCCGCTTCGCCGTGCGTCGGTTGCCGAGAATGAAGTCGGCGATGGGGACGGTGCGGGTTCCGGTCGCCGCGCGCAACTCGATCATGGCATCGAGAACCAGCAGCGGCGGTACGCCATCGGCGGTGCTGGCGGCGCCGGCAAGGTTGCCGCCGAGGGTCCCGGTATTGCGGATCTGCACGCTGCCGACGCTGTTGGCCGCGTCCTGCAACGCCCGGCACGCCGGGGGCAGCAGCGCCTTGGCGATCGATGACCAGGTGACGGCCGCTCCGATCCGCACGCCGCCGGTGTCTACGGCGATGCCACCGATCTCGGTCAGGCCGCTGATGTCGAGAATCCAGTCGGTTTCCGGCCGGTTTCCGGGGTTCAGGTAGTAGACCGTGCAGCCGGCAACGACCGTCCACGGATCGGCGGCGAGCAGCTCGACGGCCTCCGCGAGGCTGCCCGGCCGGTAATAACGGCCGCCCGGCTTCGCCGCGGGAGCGCACGCGTGCGGGGATCCAAACTGCAATTCGGAAATCCTTCGTCCGTGGCATACCTAGCAAACGGCCGCCGATTGTCAATCAACCGGCCGTCGCGCGGGCCGGTTAGCAAAGGTTGCAAAACAGGGATCCAGGGATAAAGCTGCCATCAATTTGTGGCCTGGAGATGGTGGCGCCCTTGTCGACCGACCCCGCCAGTCTTGCCCTTCTCGCCGCGGTTCTGCTGGCGACCGGCCTCTGCGCCGGCTTCATCGCCGGGCTGCTCGGCGTCGGCGGCGGTATCGTCGTCGTGCCGGTGCTGTTTCAGGTGTTCTCCGCCTTCGGCTTCGACGAGGGCATCTCCATGCTGATGGCGGTGGGCACGTCGCTCGGCGCCATGGTTCCCACGTCGCTGTCGTCCGCTCGCTCCCACTACAGGCACGGCGCCGTCGAGATGGGGGTGTTCCGGGCGTGGGCACCGGGCGTTGTCCTCGGCGTCTGCGCCGGCACGCTGATCGCGGGCTTCGTGCGCGGGCAGGTGCTGACCGGGGTGTTCATTGTCGTCACCGTTCTCATTGCCCTCAATCTGGCGATCCGCGGCGAGGGACGCGCCATCTGGCCGGCGCTGCCGACGGGCTGGCGGCTGCAGGGAATCGGCTTCGCCATCGGCGGCGTCTCGGCGCTGATGGGGATCGGCGGCGGCATGCTCACCGTGCCGGTGATGACCGCTTGCAGCCATCCCTTCCGCAAGGCGGTGGCGACGGCGGCGATGACCGGCATGTTGATCGCCATTCCGGGCGCCATCGGCTTTGCCCTCGCCGGCCTCGGCGCACCCGGACGGCCGCCGGTGAGCATCGGCTACGTCAACGTCTTCGGCTTCGCGCTGATCTCGCCGGCGACGGTGCTGGCCGCACCCTGGGGAGCGCGTATCGCGCACACGATCAATGCCCGCTGGCTCCGCTGGTCGTTCATCGCCTTTCTGCTGGTGACCGCCGGCCGCATGCTGTGGAAGCTGGTCACCTGAGGGATCGCCAGCCCTTATGGCTGTCCACGGTCCGTTCGTGATTCGTTTGAAAATAGCAAAAAGAACGGGTTGCCGATTCGGTCCACGGGTACGCATGTCAAGGGTCCATGTGGGGTTGCGCGATACCGCAGAAAGGGAGTTAGGTTCGCCGACGCAAGCGAGGGCGAAGGGAGAGGGACGGATGAGCATCGGCATCAACACCGCCGCCGGCGAAAAGCTGAAAGCGTTTGCCGATCGCATCGAGCGACTCCTCGACGACATCGACGGTCTGAAGGACGACCTCAAGGATTTGAAGGCGGAAGCCAAGGCCGACGGCTTCAATGTGCAGGCGCTGACCCGGTTGGTGGCGATCCGCCGCAACAAGCGCCGCATGGAGACCGAGGCGGAACTGCTCAACGATCTGATGCTCTACGCCCACGCCACCGGCCTGCCCCTCGATATCGCCCTGCCGGACGTCGAGGAAGGCACCCCGATCGTCGAGCCGCGCCTGTCGCCGGCGCGCGAAAGCGTCCCCTTCGACTAAGCAGGCCGCAAGTCCACGGCCGCAAAAGGCGGCTGCGTCAGGCTTGCTGGCGCAGCCGGCTGGGCAGCAGTTCGCCCCGTCTTTCCAACAGCGGGGTGGTGGCCGCCACCACATGGGCGTTGATCCGACGCAGATCCCGCAAGACATCCAGTTGTAAGGCGGCGGTCTTGATGGCGTCGAGCCGGCCTTCGCGGACACAGGCGAAGTGCGCGTTGGCAGCGTCTGCTTCCAGCTCCCGGAACACTTCCTTTTCGCTCACCAGTCGTCGCGCGGTGCGGAAATCCTCGCCCATGAACGCGGCGGCCGCGGTGCGGACGTTTTCGATCAGTCGCTGCACCAGTCGATGAACTTCGTCGCACTCGGCAGTTGAGGGACTGAAACCGTTTTTCAACCGCTTCCTCGCCAGCACCATCAGGTTTTTCTCGATGATGTCGCCGGCATCCTCGAAGTTCTTGGTGAAAGTCAGAATCTCGGCGACTCTTCGGCTCTCGTTCTGAGCGAGGGAGTGCGGGTCCAACTGGCCGAGATAGGTGGCGATGGCGGCGTGCAGACGGTCGAGCACGGTGTCCAACTGCTTGGTTGCGGCGATTCGATCGCGGTCGCCCTTCTCCAGGCTTTCGATGGCCCCTTCCAGCATGACCTGCAGCGTATCGGCCATGCGGAGCCCCTCCCGGACGGCGCAGGCCAGTCGTACGGCGGGACTGTCGTCAGCCTTGGCGTGCAGATAAAGTGGCAGCGAGGGATCGCCGGGCGTCGGCTTGCCCGGCAGCAATCGCCGCAGCAGGGAGGCCCATGGCCCCAGCACCGGCAACAGGGCGAGGGCGAGCACGAGATTGAAGGCGGTGTGGAAGTTGGCGACCGTCCGGGCGGGGTCGGCGTCCAGGCGGCTGATCAGTGGCGTGATCTGATCGATCAGGACCAGCGCCACCGCGCATCCCAGCAGCCGGCTGACCAGGTTGGCGGCGGGGAGGCGACGGGCGGCAGCATCGCTGCCCGCCGGTACCTCCAGCAGCGGATTGATCGCAGTGCCGAGATTGGCGCCGAGCACCAAGGCAAAGGCCACCGGCAGCGGCAGGACGCCGTGGGCGACGAATGACATGATCAACAGGACGACGACGACGCTGGAGTGGGTGGCCCAAGCCAGGAGCGCGGCCAGCAGGGCGGCGATCAGCGGGTCGTTGGTGACCGCATCGAGGAGGAGCCGCAGCATCGGCGTCTCGGTCTTGGGCAGCGCGATCACTGCCATCAGCGCGCCGAGGGCAAAGAGCATCAGGCCGAGACCAATGGCGACGCGTCCCAGGTCGCGGGCGCGCGATGTCGCCTTACGCCGGAACAACAGAAAACCGATGAGAACGAGAATGGGCGCCGCCTGGTGCACATCGAACGCCATCGCCTGGACGATCAGGGTGGTGCCGACATTGGCTCCCAGCATGACCGCCAGCGCCGGCACCAGGTCGACGAGGCCGGCGGCGGAGAACGAACTGATCATCAGCGCTGTTGCCGTGCTGCTCTGCAGGCCGGCGGTGACGAGGACGCCGACGCAGAAGGCTTTGCCGCGGTTGCTGAGGGCTATTCCCAGCAGCCGCCGTAGGCTCGGCCCGAACGCCCGCTGGATGCCGGTCTGCACCATGTGCAGGCCCCAGAGCAGCAGCGCGATCAGGCCCGCGAGATTGAGCAGCGCCAGCGTCTCCGTCATTCACCCGCTCCTTCACCACCACCCGAAACATCGCTGCCCGGGCGTTCCCGGCGAGAATTGTGCACGCCGTGCGCCTTCTTCAAGAAAAAAGCGCACGGCGTGCGTCATTTATGGGCGCGACTAGGCGGCGGCGGCGCAATCCGCTAGGTTTGACCCTTCCCCCAATTCCGGTCGCGAGGATTGAATTTGCGTCCATCCGATTTCAAGCGCTGGCGAAAGGCGATGGGCTACTCGCAAAAAGAGGCTGCGGATGCGCTCGGCCTGAAGCGAAGGGTTCTTCAGTATTACGAGAAGGGCGAGCGGGACGGGGAGAAGGTCTCGGTGCCGAAAACGGTGCGACTCGCCTGCTATGCGCTGTGTTGTGGGATGAGCGACTACCACGGCCCGGAGGCGAAGCCTCCTGTTGGAGACGATCCACAGGATCGAGAACATGAGGATCGTCGAGAAAGGCCGGAGTAGCGGTGTGCTGACGCCATAGTGTGCTGCGTCCCAAAACGTACATGACGCTATAAGTTCGGTTCAGTCTGCCGCACCTTCTAATAATCTTCTACTACTTGATCATAAGCTAGCAGCTAGTTTCCTCTCAGCCCGAAGTTAGCCGTGTCTGAGGCTAGGTTGGTTTACCTCCATTAAGTCCGGTTATCTTCAGGTGCTTATCGTCGGCCGGTTCGATCATCATCGTAGTTTTTCGGAGACCGCTGCCCTGGCGTGCAAGCCACTCATAAACAGGCTGGGCTCGCTGGGCGGACTGCCCAAGACGTCGTAATGAAGAGCAGTACTCTGAGAAAGCGCCTGCAGCTAAGTCGGATGCGCTGAGTAGATCACGATGAAGTGTATCATTTTGATCCACGAAAGGTGTAGCATACCCAACAAACGTAATCTGCTTACATGTATATTCTCCAAGTAAAGATAGTAGTAGGTTCGCCGTTTGATTGGCTTTTGTCATATTAGAAACGATTGCATCATGGTCCGTCATCCAAAATACCTTGCTTCCGTCTGGAACAATTAGAGCACATAGATAACACCTAAGAAGTTCCTCTGCCACCTTCGGTTTCCAGATACCGAGACCTGCGTCTTGCAGTACTTTACTGAGGTATCGCGGACCGCCAATTCCTCCTATGCCTGAAAGACTCTTTATTGATTTATTAACAATAATCGTGACGAGCCACCCGGCAATAAATGTGTCGAGAGCACTCAGGTATGCGGGAAGAAATCGCTGAATTGGACCATAGCCAAGTTGCTTAAACGCAATCTCGGTCGGGGGCCATCGCAAGTCATGTTGTTCTCGTAGTGCAGCAAGGATATCCAGAATCACATCGCGATAGTTGTACGCCATGAATAGAAACGAGTATGATAAATATATCGAAGTTGGATGATGGCCTCCATAGCCCGAAAAAACCGCGACCGTCTCATTAGGTGCAGCAAAGTTCGGAAGATCCAGATCTCCATCAAAATGGCGTGAGCGCAGATAGTGATCAATCAAAACAACACAAGGGGGATATAAGATGCTGTTGTTCAAAGACGGGAAGCTTATCTCGGGAGCTGGTCGTGCCAAAACGAGGGAAAAGAATCTTGTAAAGTCGTCATCCATAATTAGAAAGTCTTCATGTCCAATATAAATTTCAATTCTTATATTGAGGATGCTTTTTCGCCTGCTAAAGCATCACCGATGCCTCTCTCATCCCGGGTGGCTCGAAAGCCTACGCTAACTCGGATGGATCCGCGACTATAATCGGAATGTCAAATACCGTGACGGAAGCTAACGAAACCGCTGCCGCGGAACGCCGTCCACCTGGAAGCCCCAGACGCCACGGCCGTTGGCCATCGCGATCCGCTCCAGCGCATGATATTCGTAGGGAGCATCGGGGGTGGCGACGGCCAGGCCCTGGCGAAGCAGCCAGGCGGCCAGGTCCTCGCCGGCGGAGAACTTCGTATAGTTGGTCCAGCACTGGGCGGACAGGGTGCCGTCGTCGAAGCGCTGGAGTGGCCGACAGCGGACGAACTTCTGGATCTTCTGGTCGAGCGCCACCGCCGCCCGGGTGCCGCAGGTCGCCGGGCGGATGGTGCCCTGGCAGAATTGCGAATCGTCGGGAATGAAGATGCCGTAGAGGTAGATCACCCGCCCGCGGATGATGAGCGACGCGTCCTCGCGCACCACCGCGTAGCTCTCCAGGTCGCGGGCGGCGGCAGCCGGCGGCGCGGGGGCGCCGAGCACCCAGATGAGCATCGCGAGGACAACGGGCCGGCGGGGCGGAGCCAGGGGTGGGAGCAGCCAAGGCATGGCGGCCATCGCCTCGACGTGGGATTGACGGCTAGGATCAGAAATGGGCGCGGACCCGGTTCCGGCAAGTCTCCTGATCGGCGAAAGGTGTAAGACTCGATGGGGGTTGCGGGGAGCGGCTGGACGGTCAGCGAGTGGCTGGCGCTGTTGACGGCTCCCTTCGTCGGCAGCTTCCTTGGCGTCCTCATCGAACGGCTGCCGGTGGGCGAGCCGGTGGGGTGGGCGCGCTCGCGGTGCCGGTCGTGCGGGGTGACGCTCGCCGCCCGCGATCTCGTTCCCTTCGTAAGCTTCGCGCTGACCCGCGGTCGCTGCCGCCTTTGCGGGGCACCGATCGGCTGGTTTGCCCCCGCCATCGAGGCGGCCGCCGTCGGCGTCGCCCTGTGGGCGGTGGCGGTGGTGCCGGCAGCGTGGCTGTGGCCGACGCTGGGGCTCGGCTGGGCGCTGCTGACGCTCGCCGTCATCGATGCCCGCCACCTGATCCTGCCGGATGTGCTCACCCTGCCGCTGATCCCGGCCGGGCTGCTGGTCACCGCCTTGGCGCTGCCGGACCGCCTCGGCGCCGGCGTGGTCGGTGCCATGGTCGGGTTCGCGGCGCCGATGGCGGTGCGCCTTCTCTATGGGCGGCTGCGCGGCCGCGAAGGGTTGGGGCTGGGCGACGTCAAGCTGCTGGCGGCGGCGGGAGCCTGGCTCGGCTGGCAGGGGCTGCCGTGGGTGGTGCTGATTGCCGCCGTCGCCGCCCTGGTGTCCGTGCTGGGGGTGGCCGCCATCCGTCGCCGCCTCGATTCTGCGGCACCGATTCCCTTCGGCCCCTTCCTCTGCCTGGCCTTCTGGCTGGTCTGGCTCTACGGCACGCCGTCGTTGGGATAACGTCGGCGGATAACGCCGCGTTAACCGAGGCGGCATTGGCGGCGGCGGCCGGGCGTGGCACAATGAGCGAACGAAAGGCCGCTGAAGGATCTCTGCATGGACGTTGTCGACCTGGAAGATCGCCGCCGGCCGTCCCTGGGTGACGACCTGGCCGGCATCGATCCCGCGGTGGTCGAGGAGGCCCTGGTGACCCGCCTCGCCGACGGCGGTCACATCGACCGCCAGGGGATCGACCGCGCCCGCCGCCTCGCCGCCGAGGGGGACGAGCCGCTGCGGACGATCTTCGTCAAACTCGGCATGGTCGCCGAGCGCACCCTGGCCGAGGCGTTCACCGAAGTCCTGGGACTGCCGCTGGTGGAGGCCGAGGACTATCCGGACGAGGCGGTGCTTGGCGATCAGATCAGCCCGCGCTTCCTGAAGGAGTCCCACATCCTGCCGATCGCCCACGACGAGGGGACGGTCACCCTGGCGATGGTCGATCCGCTCGACGAATTCGCGGCCCGTGCCGTCGCCGTCGCCACCCATCGCCGGGTGCTGCGGCGGGTCGCGGTGCCGGCCGATCTTGAGCGGGTTTACGATCGGCTCTACGGCAAGGGTGACGTCGGCATCAGCCAGATCGTCGAGGGGCTGGGCGACACCCGGGGCGCCGAAACCGACGAGGACGCCGAGCGCCTGAAGGACCTGGCGAGCGAGGCGCCGGTGATCCGGCTGGTCAACCTGTTGATCACCCGAGCCGTCGAGGTGCACGCGTCGGACATCCACATCGAGCCGTTCGAGAACAAGCTGCGCGTCCGCTATCGCATCGATGGCGTCCTGCGGGAGGTGGATCAGCCGCCGGCGAGCCTGCGCGCCGCCATCGTGTCGCGGGTCAAGATCATGGCGAAGCTCAACATCGCCGAGCGGCGGCTGCCTCAGGACGGGCGCGTCAAGCTGGCGGTGCGCGGCAAGGAGGTGGACTTCCGCGTCTCCACCTTGCCGACCATGCACGGCGAGAGCGTCGTCTTGCGTATCCTCGACAAGGGCGCCGCGGTCTTCGATTTCACCGTCTTGGGATTCGCCCCCGACACGCTTGCCAAGTATCTCGATGTCCTCGAGCGGCCGAACGGCATCCTCTTGGTCACCGGTCCCACCGGCAGCGGCAAGACGACCACTCTCTACACCTCGCTGTTGCGGCTGAACCGGCCCGATTCCAAGATCCTGACGGTCGAGGATCCGATCGAATACCAGCTGGAGGGCGTCAACCAGGTTCAGGTCAAACCGCAGATCGGGCTCACCTTCGCCCATGTGCTGCGGTCGATGCTGCGCCAGGACCCGGACATCATCATGATCGGTGAAATCCGCGACCTGGAGACGTCGCAGATCGCGGCCCAGGCGGCGCTTACCGGGCATCTGGTGCTGTCGACGCTGCACACCAACTCGGCCGCCGGCACCGTTACCCGCCTGCTGGACATGGGGCTCGAGGACTATCTGATCGCCTCCACCGTCAACGGCATTTCCGCCCAGCGCCTGGTGCGGACGCTGTGCGTCCATTGCCGGGCGCCCCATTCGGCGGCGGCGGCGGTGATCGCCGAGTTGCACCTCGATCGCTACACCGACGGCGCCGTGCCCGAACTCTATCAGCCGGTGGGCTGCGCCAAGTGCACCGGCACCGGCTATCGGGGGCGCACCGGCATCGCCGAGATCCTGGTGATGAGCGAGAATGTGCGGCGGCTGACCCTAAAGCGGGCCGACGCGCAGGAGATTCAGCGCCAGGCCGTCGCCGCCGGGATGCGGACCCTGTACGAAGACGGCCTGCGCAAGGCGGTGCGCGGGATCACCTCCCTCGAAGAGGTGATCCGCGTGACCCGCGACGCCTGAGACGGGCGGGTCGTCCGGGTCCGATGACACTCTTTCGCTACAAGGCGGTCACCGAAGCCGGAGAGGTGGTCGAGGGCGATCTGGAGGCGCCGACGCAGGCGGCGGTGATCGCCCACCTGCGCAGCCAGGGACAGTTGCCGATCCGGGCCGACGAGCACAAGGCCGGATTGTTCGGTGGCTGGTTCCGTCGCGAGCTGCGGACCGGCGGCCGCCTCGGCCGTGCCGATCAGACGCGGCTGCTGCAGGACCTGTCCATGCTGCTGCGGGCGGGGCTGCCCATCGATCAGGCGCTGGAGACGTCGGGGGCGTATACGGAAAAGCCGTCGGTGCAGGTGCTGGTCAAGCGGCTCCTGGACAAGGTGCGCAGCGGCGTCTCGCTGGCGGATGCCATGGCGGCGGAGGGGAACGCCTTCGATCGGTTCACCGTCGGCATGACCCGCGCCGGCGAGGCGAGCGGCGCTCTCGACACCGTGCTGGCGAAGACGGGCGACTTCCTCGAACGGACCCACAAGTCCCTGCAGAATTTGCGCTCGGCGCTCCTTTACCCCGCCATCCTGCTGATCGCGACGATGATCTCGGTCGGGATCATCGTCACCGTCGTCATTCCCAGCTTCCAGGAAATCTTCAACGAGGCGGGGTTCCCGTTACCGCTGGCGACGCGGGTGGTGATGACGATCGGCAGCATCGCCCAGCGGTTCTGGTGGCTGCCGATCCTCGCCCTGCTCGGACTGGTCTGGTGGATCGTCCGCGCCCGGCGGACGGAGGGCGGCCGGCTGCGCTGGGACGGGCGGCTGCTGAAGGTGCCGCTGATCGGCGACCTGCTGGTTAAGGCGCAGGCGGCGCGGGTCAGCTTTACCCTCGGGACCCTGCTGTCCAACGGGGTGCCGCTCTTGTCCGCGCTGGGGGTTGCGCGCGAGACTCTCGGCAATGCCGTCCTCGCCCGTGCCTTCGAAGGGGTGCAAAAGCAGGTCAAGGAGGGCAAGTCGTTCGCCCGCCCGCTGGACGAGGCGCGCGTGCTGCCGAAACTGGCGACGCATCTGCTGCGCATCGGCGAGGAGAGCGGCCGGCTGGAGGACATGCTGTTCCGTGTCGCCGACACCTACGAGGTGGAGGTGCAGCGCAGTATCCAGCGGTTGCTGACCCTGCTCGTCCCGGCGATCACCATCGTCATGGCGCTGCTGATTTCGGGAATCATCGTCTCGATTCTGTTGCCGATGATGAGCATCAACGAACTCGCCATGTGAGCGGGTCGTTACAACGGCCGAATTGTGCCTTTGCCAGCGCTCGCGAAGGTTGTCTTGCGCGGAACGGTTCGTGTAGGTATGCCCGGTGTGCAGACGACCGGGGCGCAGGCGAAGGGGCGTCAGGCCCGGCTCGTGGAAGGGATCCGTCGATAATGCCGCAACGGCACCCATGACACTGACGACAGGGGGGGGACGTCCCACCGGGGCCAATCGCCGGCCGACAGCCACGTCGCGCCGGGCGGTCGGCTGTTTTGTATTTGTGTTTTTAATGTTGTGTGTGGGGTGTGTTTATCCGTCGCATGATGGGACGATATCGCCGACGTTGACGGGTGAGCAGCCGATTGAGACGACGTTTTCGACGCCGCGTCCGCAGGTGGAGACGGCGCCGGACGTGGGTCGTCGGATGGGGGATTTTGTTCCGGGGACGAGTGTGTTTGCGCGGGCGGCGGGTCCGGGCCGGGTGTCGGTGGAGGGGACGTCCGGCGGCCAGGTGACGCTGAACTTCGTGGACGCGGACGTGCGCGAGGTGGTGCGGGCGGTGCTGGGGGATGCGCTGGGGGCGAGCTTTGCCATTGATCCGTCGGTGCAGGGGACGGTGACGCTGCGGACGAGCCAGCCGGTGCCGCGTTCGGAGCTGCTGGGGATTCTGGAGGACATCTTGGCCTTCAACAACGCCGGCCTGGTGGAGCAGGGCGGCGTGTTCAAGGTGGTGCCGGCGGACCGGGCGGCGCGGAGCGGCGCGCGGGTGTCGGGTGCGGCGCGGGGCGGCGCGCTGCCGACGGGAGCGGGGGCGGTGGTGGTGCCGCTGCGCTATGTGTCGGCGGCGGAGATGAAGGAGGTTTTGCAGCCGTTTGCGTCGCCTGGGGCGGTGGTGCGGGTGGACACGGCGCGCAATCTCCTGGTGTTGAGCGGGACGCAAGGGGAGGTGGACCAGTTGCTGGAGGTGGTTTCCACCTTCGATGTGGACTGGCTGGGGGGGATGTCGTTTGCGGTGCTGCCGGTGCAGACGGCGGACCCGGAGACGGTGGTGGCGGAATTGGAGGAGGTGTTCGGCAATCCGGAGACGGGTCCGCTGGCGGGGGTGGTTCGGTTTGTGCCGATTGCGCGGCTGAGCGCGATTTTGGTGATTTCGGCGCGTCCGGTTTACCTGGAGCGGGCCAGGCAGTGGATCGAGCGTTTGGACTACGGCGACGAGCAGGTGGCGCGGATTTTTGTTTACTACTGCGAGAACAGCCGGGCGTCGGATCTGGGGGATGTGCTGAACGAGATTTTTGCGCCGCAGTCGGCGGCGTTGAACCGGCGTGATCTGGCGCCGGGGCTGTCGCCGACGGCGATCGGCGGCCGGCAGCAGCGACAGGGGAACCGGCAGCTGCCCAGCTTCGGCCGCGGGACGACGGGTGGGGCGACGGGGACGGGCGGCACGACGGGCACCGGCACCGGCGGCACGACGGGAACCGGCACCACCGGCTTGGGCCAGGGGACCGGCCTTGGCCAGGGTCTCGGGACCGGCGAGGACACGGCGACCGGCCGCTCGCGCACCGGCTTGGGCGGCAATGCCACCGGCAGCCGGGCGGCGCGGCAGCAGCGGCTGGGGGGGACGGCGAGCCCGTTCGGGACGGGGGAAGAGGAGGAGGTGAACCTAGGGGTGGCGCCGATCCGGATCATCGCCGACGACGTGAAGAACGCGCTGGTGATCCTGGCGACGCCCAAGGACTTCCGGTTGGTGGAGGCGGCGCTGAAGAAGCTGGACGTGACGCCGCTGCAGGTGCTGGTGGAGGCGACGATCCTCGAGGTGGTGCTGAACGATGCGCTGCGTTACGGGGTGGAGTGGTTCTTCAAGTCGGGCAACAACGAGCTTTCGTTCTCGACCCGCTCGCTGGCGGCGGGGGCGCTGACGGCGCCGGTGCTGCCTGGGTTCACCTATTTCCTGCAGACCTCGGACATCCGGCTGATCGTCAATGCTTTGGACCAGGTGACGACGGTCAACGTGTTGTCGGCGCCGCAGTTGTTCGTCCTCGACAACGAGACGGCGACGCTGCAGGTGGGCGATCAGGTGCCGATTTCGACCCAGTCGTCCCAGAGCACGATTTCGGCCGATGCGCCGATCGTCAATTCGGTGGAGTACCGGGACACCGGCGTCATTTTGGCGGTGACGCCGCGGGTGAACTCGGGCGGCCTGGTGACCATGGACGTGATCCAGGAGGTGAGCAACGTCAACCAGCAGACGACCTCCAACATCACGACGCTGCAGAACAGCCCGGTGATTGCCCAACGTCGGCTGGAGAGCACGGTGGCGGTGCAGTCGGGGGGGACGGTGGCGCTGGGCGGGCTGATCCGCGATGCCCAGTCGGCGACGTCGCAGGGGCTGCCGTTTTTGTCGCGCATTCCGTTCATCGGCTGGCTGTTCGGGCAGCGGGCGGATTCCTCGGAGCGGACCGAGCTGTTGGTGCTGCTGACGCCGCGGGTGGTGTCGAACCAGGCGGAGGCGCAGCGGCTGACCGACGAGGTGAAGCGGCGGATGACCAACCTGTTCCCGGTGGGTTCGCAGCCGGGGCCGTGGAGCCAGCGCTTCCTGCGGCCGCCGGTGGGCGGCGCCGGCCGGGCTTCGAGCCTGCCACCACCCCCGCCAGCGACGACGACGACCGAACCGCCATCGGCCGAGCTGCCGCCGCCAGCGGCGACCGCCACCCCGTCAACCGCCCCTGCCGACATCGGCGCCGTCCCTCCGTCCCGCGGCTTCCCCTCGGCCACCATCCCCTACCCGGCGCCACAGGCCCCCACCAGCCTCCTGCCGCGCCAATAGCCCTCGCGTCGAAGCATCGCCGTCGGCGGTGCGGGCGAAAGAAACCCAGTTGGAATCGCGGCGCCGGCGCGGCATCCTGCCGCCGAGGCCGCGCGGCCGGGCTTGGGCGCGCTAGAGAGATGCGCCCGGCGACGATCGGCAGCTTGCTTTCTAAGAGAAACACCAGGGCGGAGGTCAGCCGTGAGCAGTGAAATTCTACATGCACCGAGGGACCGTCTGACGAAGCAGACGATTTCCATGCACCAAGCGATCGTCTCGTTGATGGAGGAACTGGAGGCGGTCGACTGGTATCAGCAGCGCTCTGATGACTGCGACGATCCGGAACTGAAGGAGATCCTCCTCCACAACATGCGCGAGGAGATGGAGCACGCGGCGATGGTCCTCGAGTGGATCCGGCGCAATAGCCCCGACTTCGCCCACGAGCTGAAGGAAAACCTGTTCACCGAAGGCAAGATCGCCGGCCAGCACGGGGCGGAGTAGCGCCGCCAACCCGCGCGTCGGCCACCCGCGCATCGGTGGACCCGCGCGGGACATTGCGGCCACACGCGCCGCAATTTTTTCTGCGGGCGAACCGGGACGGGCTGGACGGCGTTTCTGCAACCGGGCACCCTGGGTGTCGTTGTTGCACTGCGGGAGACGCCGGGCGGGTCTCGATCCCGGCCGCAGCGATGCATTGATCCGATGCATTGAGCCTCGGGCGCTGTCGCCCGAGGGGGAACGGCGGCCTGTCCCACCGCCCGCTTCCGGCGTGATCCGCAGCAGGAGGGGACCAAAAATGACTGAAGCCGATGAGATGATCTGGCTCGAACGCCGCGATCCGCGGCTCGACCGACTGGTTGCGGCGGACGCGCGGCCGGAAACGGTGGCAGACGGCTTTCGCTGGGCGGAAGGGCCGGTCTGGGATCGCGGCCGGAACTGCCTTTACTTCTCCGACGTCAAGGCCAACCGGGTCTATCGCTGGACGGCGACGGCGGGAGCGGAGGAGTTCCTCGTCCCCAGCGGCTGGCAGGGACCGGAGCCGTTTGCCGGTCCCGAGCCGGGCGCCAACGGCTTGACCATCGATGCGGAAGGCCGGCTGGTCCTCTGCGAGCACGGCGATCGTCGCATTCGCCGGCGCGAGCCGGACGGGACGATGACGGTTCTCGTCGACCGCTACCAGGGGCGCCGCCTCAACAGCCCGAACGATCTGGTCTTCCGCTCCGACGGCTGGCTCTACTTCACCGATCCCTGCTACGGGCTGCCGGAAACGACGGCCGATCCCGGCCGCGAACTGCCGTTCGCCGGCGTCTTCCGGGTGTCACCGGCGGGCGAGGTGGAGCTTCTCATCGACGAACTGGGCGCCCCCAACGGCATCGCCTTTTCCCCCGACGAACGCACGCTCTACCTGAGCAACAGCGATCACGCCTGCCCGGCGTGGCTCGCCTACGACCTGGACGCCGACGGCCGCCTCGGCGAGGGGCGGCTGCTGCGGGACGCGCGCGAATACCGGCGGCAACGGCCGGGCTCGCCCGATGGCCTGAAGCTGGATCGCGACGGCTACCTGTTCGCCACCGGCCCCGGCGGCGTCTACGTTTTCGCCCCCGACGGCGCCCACCTGGGCACCATCCTCACCCACAGCCGCACCGGCAACGTCGCCTGGGGCGAGGACGGCTCGACCCTGTTCATCTGCGCCGACAGCCGGCTGCTCAGGATGCGCGTGCTCACCCGCGGCGCCGGCTGGTAGGGACGGGGGCGGCACGCCCTGCGGGTCTTGCCTCGAACGGGGACTTTACTCATAATTTCGACCGCGATTTCGACCGCGAAGAATTCGGAACTGCGACCTCGATCCCATGACACTCATCTTCGGCCCGCTGCCGGGGGTGGCAGGCTACGTAGTAAGCGATATGGCGGAAATTGAAGACGAACCGTCTAAGAAGCCACCCTCATCTCGTGCCGCTAAAATCTTACGCGCTAAAATTGAAACTAGGTGTAAAGCAGCTTCACTTCCATTCGAGGACATCGAGGGAGATGAAGAAGGCCAAATGGCATGCAAGATTGCATTTCCTTGTGGTCGAGATAAACGATGGATATATTTATCAGAATACACTGATTATCAGAGTCTGAATAGTATAAATTTCGAACAGTACTCTTTTTTATCTGGATTAGATGCGGTATGTGCCTATACCCTTGGTTCTATAGAAGCAACAGTTCAGGTGTTGGGTGGGGTCGGTGGCAGCTTTCGAGTTTATAGAGCGATATTCGGTTTTACATGGCACGAGTACAAGGAGCGCGTGAAACAGGCGTCAATCACGCTTGAGTCGGAAAGTGGGGGTTTTAAAACGAAGATTTCACTCGGTCTAGCCTCGCCGGAACTACAAACCTTAGGGCGCCATTTTTCGAGACAAGTCCAGTTATCACTTAAGATTCAGCGAGATGGTTTGAACCAGCATGAGCAATGCCTAGAACTAGTGCGCCGTGTGGCCGATACACTTTTCTTCCAAATAGATTTGATGACGGAAATACCACTATCACTCGCTCGCGAGCGGAAAGCAGTTATCTCGCGAGCAAGAAAGAAACTCGCTGCAAAAGTTCAGTTAAGCTTTCCAACTTATGAGTATGACGCTGCACCAATCTCGCTTTATTGGTATGCGAGAAGCGCCTTAGGGATGCCGTTACTCCAGTTTCTGGCATTTTACCAAGTAATAGAGTTCTATTTCCCAACCTATTCACAGGTAGAAGCCCGGAGAAAACTTAAGAATATACTTAAAGATCCGACATTCCGAGTTGATAGGGATACGGACATAGGTCGTGCCCTATCCTCGATACAACTGACTCGTATTGGGGGATACGGCGATGAGAGAGCACAACTTCGGGCGACAGTCATGGAGTGTGTAGACGCCGAAGCGCTGAGAGAATTTCTCATTTACGATGAGGGACGGAAGAGTTTTTTTTCTAAAAAGACAAAAATATCCGATCAGAAATTGCCTATTGCTTCTCTAAATGCTGATTTACGAAACGATGTGGCCGATCGTATATATGATATACGATGCAAAATCGTCCATACAAAGACCGATGCGAGGAGCGCAGAGATCAAACTATTGCTTCCGTTTTCAAGCGAAGCTGAACAACTCTCCTTTGACATAGAGCTTGTTCAATATATTGCCCAACAAGTTCTTATAACGTCGAGTGCTGCATTCCAGCTATGATGGTTAACCGCATGAACCACGGTCGGTCGTGTGTCTTAATTGCTCGTCACCTTTTGGTCGGCGACGACGGCGCCGCGCTGGCCGATGGGTTTTTCCGGGCCGATGGTGGAGTCGCGGCTGGTCTGCCGCTCCAGTTCGGCATTCAGTTCGGCGCCGATGCAGACCACGTAGGCGGAGATGTAGAACCACATGAGCAGGACGACGACGGCGCCGAGCGAGCCGAACGTCTTGTCGTAGCTGCCGAAATTGCGCACGTAGAGGGAAAAGCCGATGGAGGCGGCGAGCCAGGCGATGGTCGCCACGAAGGCGCCGACGCTCACCCACTGCATGCGGGCCGCCCGCCGGCTGGGCGCGTAGCGATAGAGCACCGCCAACGCCAGCATCATCAGCAACGCCATCACCACCCAGCGCAGCGCCAGCAGCACCGTCTGCATCAGGCTGCCCTCGTCGCCGAAGATGGCCAGCGCCGCCGGCACCGCGGCGATCATGGTGAGCGCCAGGATGAGGAAGACGATGCCGCCGACGGTGAACGCCAGCGACCAGAAATTCAGGCTGAAGAAGCCCCGCTTCTCGTGCTCCTCGTAGGAGATGTTGAGGGCGGTGATGATGGACTTGGTGCCGGCGTTGGTGCTCCAGATGGCCAGCGCCAGACTGAAGACGAGGCCGAGGCTGAGGGAGCCGCCCGCCTTCGAGGCCACCTGACGCGTCTGCTGGGCGAGGATTTCGAAGGCGTTTTCCGGCAAGAGCTCGCGCAAAGGGGCCAGTTGCTGCTCCACTTGCCCCGGATCGGTCAGCAAGCCGTAGAGGGTGACGAGGGCGGTGATGCCGGGAAAGATGGCGAGCAGGCCGAAGAAGGCGACCCCCGCGGCGACGATCGACAGGTTATCGGCGCTCACTTCGTCCTTGACCCGGAACAGCACCTCTTTCCAACCGCGCCGCGGGATCTGGCCGGGGTGGATCGCGAATTCACCCCGCGCGCCTGCGTCTGCTCGTGCCATCGCCGAACCCCTCTCGCTGGTCGGGTCGTCAAGGTCGTTAACGTGAGGTTTTCCGCGAAGTTCCTTGCCCGCCGGCTGCTCCGCCGCCGCGGATCGCCGATATCCCGTCGCGGGGCATCGTCTCCCTCGTCCCGGATGCGGACCGGATGCGGACCGTCCCGTCCAGGTTGACGACGGCGACGATCGCGCATATGTTCACACTATGTTCTAATTGCGTTGCCGGTGGTGAGACGATGGATGGAGTGGCGGGGAGGGAAGGGTGACGGTGGCCGACGACGACAGGTGACGACAAACGACGACAAAGGAGGACATTGGCGGCGGTGATTATGGGATGAAGGCAATGGGAACAGCACCTTAAGGGAAGGATAGGAGGTTGCGACCGGCATCCGATTGACATGCCACCGATACGCGGCCGGCCATGCAGCCGAGGGGGGATGCGCGGACCCCGGCTTGCGGATGGGACGGATGTGTGACTCGCAACCGGACCGATCTCCGTCAGTAGCGCTCGATGCCGCCCAGGGAGCGGATGAGGTCGGTCTCCTCCGTCAGTGTCGGATCGTAGCGGACGACGCTGTCTTCCTGGTAGGTCAGCACGCCGATGGCGATCAGCGACAGGTAAAAGAAGGCGCCGAGGGTCAGCACCATCTGCCCGGACAGCGGACCGACGGCGCTCCTCTCCCACAGTTCGTCGAAGGAGCCGAGCGGCGTCGGGTGGACGGCGATCTTGCTCCAGTAGCTGATTACCTGGACGGCGAAGATCCAGCCGTAGTTGCGGCGCAGGCGGAAGCCCACCGCATCGAACAGGCTGACATGGAAGCGCAGGCGCTTGATCTCGTCGGCGAGCACCTGGTTCCATTCGTTGTCGATGGACACCGCCTTTCCCCGCAGCATCGGCTGGTAGAAGCAGGATTCCATCACCCGCAGCCGCATGTTCCAGATGTCGAAGTACTGGTAGCGGCGGGCCTCGAACAGCAGGAAGGCGGCGAGCAGGAAGGAAATCAGCACGATCGGCAGCGGTGTCGCCGCCACGTTGCTGAAAGTGACCGACAGGGCGATGCCGGTGGTGACCACCGCCCAGTTGGAGGTGGTATCGAGCCGGGTCCGCCAGACGGTGCTGCGATACATCTCGCCACGGTAGAGGTGGGCCAGTGCACCGATCTCGGCGGCGCTGTAGATCGGCGGGTGCCCGCCGTCGTCGAATTCGCTCATGATGCCTCCCCTCGGGTGCGCGTGCCGATGAATGATGAATATGGGGAGACCCTGTCCCGCCATGGCGGCGCCGGCAAGCCCGCAGCGGCACGAGGCGATCCACCGGGCGGCCGCCGACCAGCGATCCGGCCGGCAATCGTTCTTGACCCGGGACAGCGATGGCCTCATTCGGTGTAATGCGCGCGGCGGAGGGTAGGATGCGTGCGTTGATGCGCGAGGCCCGACACGACCCGCGGAATCAAAATCAATCGGGAGGCACCCCCATGCGACGTTTTCTTTTCATCGCCGGCTTGCTGGCGGCGACCGCCGCCTGCACAACGACCCCTCAGCGCCCCGCCGAGGAGCAGGCATGTCGGCCGACGTCCGAGGCGGAGATCGCCGCCCTCTTCGATCGCTGGAATGCCTCGCTGCAGACGCTGGATCCGAAGCAGGTGGTCGCCAACTACGCGGAACGCTCCATCCTGCTGCCGACCGTCTCCAATACGCCGCGGCTGACGCCCGCCGCCAAGGAGGACTACTTCCAGCATTTCCTCGAGCGGAAGCCGGTCGGCGTCATCAACAGCAGCTTCATCGAGATCGACTGCAACACCGCCCTCGATGCCGGGCTCTACACCTTCACCTTCGCCGACGGCAGCAAGGTCGCCGCCCGCTATACCTACACCTACAAGTGGGACGGCAAGCAGTGGCTGATCACCAGCCACCACTCGTCGGCGATGCCCGAGAAAGGCTGAGCCGAGAAAGGCTGAGCATCGCCGCGATTGCGCCGCTGGGTGCCGGACGTCGTCGCCGCGGGCCTAGGGCCGGACGACGGCTTCGCGGCCCCAGATGCGCTGCGTCTTCGCCTTGGCGATGAAGGCGTCGATGTCGCCGGGCGAGCGCAGCGTCAGCACGCCGTCGTCCGCCTTGTCGGCGAGCCCCGCCTCGCGGAAGAGGAGACTCGCGTCCTCGCTGAAGGCGATCACCTTCAGGTGGCTGAAGGCGTCGCGGATCCAATCGATGGCCGCCGCCTGGCGGGCCAGCGTCTTGGCACCGGCGGCGGAGGCGACGAGGGCCACCGCGTCGAAGAGGACCGAGGGCGCGCCGGCGAGGGCGTGATCGGCGGGCCTCGCCGCTCCCTTGCCCGGCTTGACGCCGCCGACCTTGGGCGCGATGACCTCGACCGTCGCGTCTTCCGCCTTTGCCGCCGCCTTGATGCCGTCCAGCATCGCCGGATCGAAGCCGTCGCTGACCAGCACCCCGATCTTGCGGCCTTTCAGGGTCGCCGGCGCCTTGCCGATGAGGCTGAGGGCGGGCGAGGGCGGGATTGAGTCGTTCACGGGCATCGCCGGGGTGAAGGCCGGGATTGCGCCCGGCATCCCCAGTTCGCCGGCGACGGTCTCGGCGAGGCCGCGATCGACGAGCGCCAGGTGGCCCAGCATGCGCTGGCGGATGGCCGGCGTCTCCACCTTGCCCAACTCGAAGGCGAAGGCGCTCTCGATGTGGTGCCGCTCCGGCTCCGTCATCGACAGATAGAACAGCCGGGCCTGGCTGTAGTGGTCGGCAAAGCTCTCGGCGCGGATGCGCAGCTTCGGCCCTTCCAGCTTCGACGGATAGGTGGAGAAGCCAGCCTGCGGGTTCTCGCGCGGGCCGTTCGGCTCCAGGCTGTTGGGCTCGTAAGCGGCGCGGGCCGGGGAGACGCCCATGCGCATGTGGCCGTCGCGCTGGAAGTTGTGCATCGGGCAGACCGGCCGGTTGATGGGGATCTCGTGGAAGTTGGGACCACCGAGCCGGCTCAACTGGGTGTCCAGGTAGGAGAACAGCCGCCCCTGCAGCAACGGATCGTCCGAGAACTCGATGCCCGGGACCAGATGCGAGGGACAGAAGGCAACCTGCTCGGTCTCGGCAAAGAAGTTGTCGGGGTTGCGGTCGAGGACCAGCTTGCCGACGATTTCCACCGGCACGACCTCTTCCGGGACGAGCTTGGTCGCATCCAGAACGTCGAAGTCGAATGAGGCCGCCTGGGCTTCGTCGAAGACCTGCAGGCCAAGTTCATACTCCGGGTAGGCGCCGCTTTCGATCGCCTGCCAGAGATCGCGGCGATGGAAATCGGGGTCGGCGCCGTTGATCTTCACCGCCTCGTCCCAGATCACCGACTGCGAGCCGATGGTTGGTCGCCAGTGAAACTTGACGAAGGTCGACGCTCCTTCCGCGTTGACCAGCCGGAAGGTGTGGATGCCGAAGCCCTCCATCATCCGGTACGAGCGGGGAATCGCCCGGTCGGACATCACCCACATGAGCATGTGCAGGCTTTCGGGGGTCAGCGAGGCGAAGTCCCAGAAGGTGTCGTGCGCCGAGGCCGCCTGCGGCATGCCCCGGTCCGCCTCCGGTTTCACCGAGTGGATGAGGTCGGGAAACTTGATGGCGTCCTGGATGAAGAAGACGGGAATGTTGTTGCCGACCAGATCGAAGTTGCCTTCCTCGGTGTAGAACTTGACCGCGAAGCCGCGCACGTCCCGCGCCAGATCGAACGAGCCCCGTTCGCCGGCGACCGTCGAGAAGCGGACGAAGACGCGGGTTTTCGCCTCCGGGTCGTTGAGGAAGGCCGCCTTGGTCAACTGCGAAAGCGGCTTGTAGACCTGGAAATAGCCGTGGGCGGCGGAGCCCCGCGCGTGCACGACCCGTTCCGGGATACGCTCGTGATCGAAGTGGGTGATCTTCTCGCGGAGGATGAAGTCTTCCAGTAGCGTCGGCCCGCGCCCGCCGGCGCGCAACGAATTCTGATTGTCGGCGATGGGCAGTCCCTGGTTGGTGGTCAGCCGCTCATCAGCGCCCGCGCCGGATGTCTGGTGCAACTCGCCGCCGTGACCCGGATCGGCCCCGGCTGTCTGGCCGCCTTGCAACGGCGCGTTGGTCTGATCGCCCATGTGTCTCGCTCCCGTCCGTGACCCAACCGGTCTGTCCGGGTGGGATCGCTGTTTGCACTTCGCAAAATGCAACCCGGCGGCGGGAGCGAAGTTCCGCGGCTGCAATCAGACGGCACCGTCGACTTCGTTGACAACGTCCTTTGATCGTCGGGTGATGAGTTTTGGGGGAAGGTCTGGGAGCAACGACAATGCAATCGATCGACAGCCATCATCAGGCACCGGCGCAGTTTTCACCGGCGGACATCGGCGCGATCGCGCACCTTTATCGCGGCGAGATGTACCAGTCGAAGATCTGGCGCGGTCGCCTCGACGCGACGACCAATTGGGCGGTGGTGGTCACCGGCATCGCCCTGTCGGCGACGTTCGCCAATCCGGACGCGTCGCCGGTTCCGATGCTGCTCGGCAGCTGGCTGGTGGTTGCCTTCCTCGCCTTCGAATCCCGGCGCTACCTTTATTACGACGTCTTTCGTGTCCGGGTGCGGGTGATGGAGATCAATTTCTATGGCCCGATGCTGCGCGGTGAGGGGCTCCGCATCGACAACCACTGGAACGAGCTGCTGGCGGAAGACTACCGGACCTTGCGCTTTCACATCGGCTATATGGAGGCGCTGGGACGCCGGATCCGCCGCAACTACGGCTGGCTGTTCGCAACCCAGCTCATCTGCTACGTCGGCAAGCTCATCGTTCACCCGACGCCGCTTGGATCCTTCGACCAACTCTGGGAGCGGGCGACGATCGGGCCGATCCCGGGCAAAGTCGCGCTTGCCGTCGGGGTCGCCTTTCATCTCTCCTGGATCTCCGTTGCCGTCCTCACTCTCGGGACGCAGCGAGCGGTCGGCTTGCCGAAGCGGCGCGAGGGCGAGGACCGGCTGTTGGTGGTGGCCGAGGGGGGAACAGCTTAGTCGGCGCGTCGGTCCGTCGTCGTGCCGTCGCCGAGAGCTTCTTCGCCGTCCTCCGCGTGCGAGCGATCGAGGGAGGCGACGTAGCGCGCGATCGCGGCGTTCGTCGGTGAATAAAGCTGCCGGCGGATCAGCAGCACGGGAATCATCGCGGTCATGAGCATGAAGATTACCGGATGCAGGAACCAGCCGAGCGCCGCCAGCGCAAAGTAATGGGCCCGGATGCCGGCATTGAATTGCCAGACGGCATGGCTCAATACCACCGTCATTTCCGGCGCCATCTTTTGGTCTTGGGTTCTGTCGGCCTCCGGGGCGCTGCCGAGGATACCGCAGAAATAGTTAAACTGTCGGATCGCCCAGGTGAACTTGAAGAAGGCATAGACGAAGATGGCGATCAGCAGCAGCACCTTGATTTCGAACAGCGCCTGCGGGCCGCGGCCGAAGGGCGTCGCCAGGCTGAGGGCGGCGGCATGGATGCGCTCCGCCGATCCCAGCACGCCGATGAGGCCGGCGAGGAGGATGATGGTCGTCGAGGCAAAAAACGACGCGCTGTGAATGGTGTGGCCGATCAGCATCGAATCCATCATCCGCAGACCTCGACGCAGCAGTCCGCGCATCCAGGCTTCGCGCACCTTGAGCATGTTGGAGTTGATGCTGCTCGGCCGCCGAAACCGGCCGTCCAGCAGGGTCGAATAACCGATCCAGATACAGAAGAAGACGGCAAGCGCGGTGAGGTCGAGGGGAGACAGGACGTCAAACATCGGCGGAACTCCCGGACAAGGCGGACGGCGCCAGACCCAGTATACTGGGACTGACGCCGTCGGGAATTCGAGCCGGGAACTCGGGCCGGTGCTGAGGGCGGCGACTAGAACGGCAAGATGATGTCGAGAATCTGCGAGCCCCAGCGCGGCTGCTGCAAGTCGGACATGGTGCCGCGGCCGCCGTAGGCTAGGCGCATCTCGGCAATGCGCTCGTCGGCGATCGAGTTATCGGCTTCGATGTCCTGGGGGCGGACGACGCCGGTGAGGACGAGTTCACGCAGTTCGTAGTTGACCCGGACCTCCTGGCTGCCACAGATGACCAGCGAGCCGTTCGGCAGGATCTGGGTGACCATGGCTGAGAAGGTCAGGTTTACCTTTTCACCGCGGCTGATGTCGCCGTCGCCCTTGGTCTTCGAGTCGGAGTTAAGGGCGACCAGACTGGCATTGTCGGCGCCCTTGGGCAGCAGCTTCACCAGCTGGCCCTCGAAGCCGAAAATGGAACTGACCGCCATCCCTTGCTTATCGCCGCGGGTACGGTTGGTATTATTGTTCCATTTGGCGCTGTCGTTGACCTTCATGCGGATGGTGAGCTGGTCGCCGATATCCTTGGCGCGGATGTCCTTGAAAAAGGCGCGGGCACCCGGGCGCCACAGCGAATTGGGATTGTCCTCGATCGGCTGCGGGGCAGGCATGGGCAGGTTGACCGGACGATAGCCCGGCATCGCCTGGGGATTGGTGATCGGGCTGAGGTCGGGATAGCTGCCCACCTCACTCAACCGCGACGCCATCTGGCAGCCGGCGGTCGCGGTGCCGAGGGCGACGACCGCGGTGAGGGTCGCAATAGTCCGGGCGGTGCGTGAAGCGCCAGTCCTGGCCATTCTGTCCTGCCTTCCTCTTCAGCGGCTACCGGCGGCGACGAGCACCGTCCCGGCAGCGGTCACCGTCCCCTGGATGACGGAGTGGCTGCGCTCGTTGACGATGCGGATCACCTCGCCTTCGCCGCCGTCCTGCATGGCGACGCCGCGGGCGGTGAGCTGCATGCCCGGCACATCGAGGATCAGAGTGACCGGTTGACCCTTACCGATTCGTTTCGATGCCTTGAGATCGGAGATCAGCACCGGCTGACCGGCGGCAAGGGCGCGCCGCGCGCTGAGGCCGACCAGTCCGCCGGCATCGCGGACGGCATTGGCGGGAACCTGGCGGTCCGGGATCTCCTGCCAGTCCACATCCCGCTCCTCGATGTTGTCGCCGGGGCGCAAGGCCCGGTTCAGCACCGGCACCTTCACCGCCCGCAACAGGCGTCCCGAGACCGGCACCGTCTGCCGCGCCAGACCGGGGGCGCTGATCGCCAGCACGCCCGAGAAGCGACGCCCCTGCGGATCGACGCTGATCGCCTCGAGGGCGAGCTGGGCCGTGCGCGGCCGATAAAGCTGACGGGGGCCGGTCCCCAGTTCGACACCCATGCCCTCGGTGTCGATCCCTTTTTCGGTCAGCGCCATCAACACCCGGGCCTCGATATCCTCGCTGCTCACCGGGACGCTGTCCCGCTCGACGACCGCCTTCACCTGCATCGAGCCCGGCTGCCAGTCGAGATTGTGGGCGCGAGCGAGGCGGGTGAGTGTCTGGGCGTCGAGGGTGAGAGGGGTTCCGGCGGCGGGGGCATCGCCGATCCTGATATCGGCTTTGTCGCCGGCGTTGGCGAAGATGTCGCCCAGGCTCAGGGCCGGACCGGCGACGGTGACGGCGCCGCGAAGGGTCACCGGCGGCGGTGCATCGGCGGCTTTGCCGCTTCCGGTCAGGGCCAGCATCAATCCAACCGCCAGCACGATCGCCGACTGCCGGAGACGAAGGGAGGACGTGCGTCGCATCGTGATCAAGGCACCGGCTCCTAGCGGGTGTTGCTCAGGGTCGCCATCATCTGGTCGGTGGTCTGGATGACCTTCGAGTTCATCTCGTAGGCACGCTGGGCCGAGATGAGATTGGTGATCTCCTCGACCGCGTTGACGTTGGAGGTCTCGAGGAAGCCTTGCAGGATGCCGCCGAACCCGGGCTGCTGCGGGGCGTTGACGATCGCTGGGCCGGACGCCGGCGTCTCGCGCAGCAGGTTCTCGCCGACGGCTTCGAGGCCGGCTTCGTTGGCGAATGTGGCCACCTGGAGCTGCCCCACGTTCTGCAGTTCGACCTCACCATCCAGCTTGGCGAGGACCTCACCCGAAGCGTTGATGGTCACGTCGATGGCATCCTCCGGGACCGCGATGCCGGGCTGCACCAGGTAACCATCGTGGGTGACCAGCTGACCCGCCGCGTTGAGCTGGAAGGTGCCATCGCGGGTGTAGGCGACGTCGCCGTTCGGCATCTCCACCTGGAAATAGCCCTTGCCCTGGATGGCCAGGTCGAAGGGGTTGTCGGTCGCCGACAGGTTGCCTTGGGTGGGGATCCGGTAGACCGCCGCGAGCTTGGTGCCGAGGCCGACCTGGATGCCGGTCGGCACGATGTTGCCGGCGTCGGCGGAGGTGGCGCCCGGCCGGCGAAGATTCTGGTAGAGCAGGTCCTGAAACTCCGGTCGCCGGCGCATGTAGGCGGTGGTGTTGATGTTGGCGAGGTTGTTGGAGATCACCTCGACGTTCCGCTGCTGGGCCATCATGCCGGTGGCGGCGATACCGAGTGCGCGCATGCTTTCCTCTACCTTTCGTGCTCTGTCTCGCCTTGGCGTCCGTGCCCGCCGATCATTCGACAAAGACCGCGATCACCTTGCGGATCCGTTCGTCTTCCCGGTCGACCAGTTGCTTCGCTTCCTCGTAAGCGCGTTGCACCCGGATCATCCGCTCCATCTCCAGGATCGGCTCGACGTTCGACTTCTCGATCATTCCCTGGACGACCTGCGGCTGAGCCAGGTCCTGTGCCGTCGCTTCCGTTGTCAGCAGCCCGTTGCCCACCGGCTGCATCACCGCCGGATCGGCGAAGCCGACGACGCGAAGCTTGCCGATGCCGCCGCGCTCGCTGGCGATGGTTCCGTCGCTGGTGATCTCGATGCTGCTGTCCTCCGCTGCGAAGGTGACGGGCGTGCCGCCCTGTCCCTGCACCGGGTAGCCGCTGGAAGTGACGAGGCGGCCGGTCTCGTCGAGGCGGAAATGGCCGTCGCGGGTGAAACGGTCCCCGTCGGGCGTCGAGATGACGAAATAACCGTCGCCGCGCAGGGCCACGTCCAGGGCATTGCCGGTCTCGTCGAGCCGGCCATCCGATGCGTCAGGAACGGTGGCGAGATCGCGGACGAAGACGGTCGGGCCCGGCGTCTCGCTGCGCGGCCGCGACGGCTCCACCGGATAGGCGGCGACCATGAACCGCTCCGCCTTGAAGCCGGCGGTGTCCAGGTTGGCGAGGTTGCTGGCGATCACGTCGAGGTTCCGCCGCAGGACGTCTTGCGCGGAGAGGGCGACGAGAATCGAATTTTCCATGCCTCAGTTCCTGTCTGGCGCGAGTGAATGGCGAGGAGCCTCCGCAAGATCAGGGCCAGCGCGTGAACTCTATGTTTTTCAATCTGTTATTAGGTGAACCGCGCTCGGTGCGGGCGGCGGAAACAAGGCTGGCCGGCAACTTTTGCCGGGACGATCCTGCCGAGAAGGCCCACGATTGGGGGATATGCAAGCTGTTGTTAACCGCTGGCGCCTAGGATCGCGGTTGCTCGCCCGGCCGATGCCGGGACGTTCCTTGCCAACGGACCGCAGATGACGCTGCTACCCGACGAGATCGACGACAGCGAGGCCGATGATGATGGTGTCGCCGCCGCGAAGCCGCGGCCGAATCGGCGCAAGCTGATCCTCATTGTCGCCGGGGCCGCGGTTGTCCTACTGGTCGCCGGTGGGGTGGCCGCATTCATGCTGGGCTTGCTTCCCGGGGAGACGGGGTCGACGTCGACCGAAACCGCGTCGCACCTCCCCACCTTCTACGCTCTGCCGGACTTGGTGGTGACGCTCAACACCGGCGACCGCCGGATCCGTTATCTGAAGACCCGGGCCTCGCTGGAGCTAACCTCTGCCAGCGACGTTGCGCAGATCGACCTGCTGCTGCCGCGGGTGATCGACTATTGCCAGACCTACCTGCGCGAACTGCGGCCGGATGAGCTACGCGGCTCGGCGGCCATCGTCCGCATGCGCGACGAACTGTTGACGCGGATCAATCTTGCGGTGGCGCCGGTCGTCGTCCGCGAGATCCTGTTCACCGACCTGATGGTCGAGTAGCGGGAAGGGAGCGGGGCGCATGGCCAGCACCGACGACACACCGGTTGACGAGAATGCGCTTGCCGCCGAGTGGGCGGAAGCGTTGGCCGCGGATGATGAGGCGGACGCGCCCGGCGAAGAAGCACCGGCGGAAGCGCCGCCTGCCGACATCGCCCGCGTCCTCAACCAGGATGAAATCGACAGCCTGCTGGGCTTCGGCGAGGAGGGGGGCACGGCCGGTGCCACCTCCGGGGTGCAGGCCATCGTCAACAGCGCCCTCGTGTCCTACGAGCGGCTGCCCATGCTGGAGGTGGTGTTCGACCGGTTGGTCCGCTTGATGTCGACCAGCCTTCGCCATTTCACTTCCGAGAATGTCGAGGTGTCCCTCGACAGCATCTGCTCGGTCCGTTTCGGCGACTACCTGAATGGGGTGCCGCTGCCGGCGATGCTGGGCGTCATCAAGGCGATGGAGTGGGAAAACTACGGCCTGATCACCGTCGACTCGCCGCTCATCTATTCCGTCGTCGACGTCCTCCTCGGTGGACGCCGTGGCACCGCCGCCATGCGCATCGAGGGTCGTCCCTACACCACCATCGAGCGCAGCCTGGTCGAACGCATGGTGGAAGCGGTTCTCGCTGATCTCGATGGTGCCTTCGAGCCGATTTCCAAGGTCTCGTTCAAGTTCGAGCGGCTGGAGACCAATCCTCGCTTCGCGGCGATTTCGCGGCCGTCCAATGCGGCGATCCTGGCACGGCTGCGGATCGACATGGACGATCGCGGCGGCCACCTGGAACTGGTTCTGCCGTATGCGACGCTGGAGCCGGTGCGGGAACTCCTCCTGCAGATGTTCATGGGGGAGAAGTTCGGTCGCGACTCCATCTGGGAGACCCACCTCGCCCGGGAACTGTGGGCGACGGACATCGAACTGAAAGCGGTCATGGACGACATGATCGTGCCGCTCAGTCAGGTTTTCGATCTCAAGGTCGGCAGCCGGATCGTCTTCAATGCGACTCCGCAGTCCGAAATCGAGATGCGATGCGGCGAGGTTCCCTTGTACCGCGGGAAGATGGGCCGCCACGGCAACCGCATCGCCGTCCAGATCTCCGAAGGTATCGATCGCAAGGAAAGAGGGAGCGTTGCGTCATGAACTTCGGTCTCGCCGTCGACGGCGCGCTTGTTGTTCTGCTCGCCACCACCTTGGTGTTCGCCTTTCAGCTCAACCGCAGGCTGGCTGCCATCCGCGCCGACCAGGACGAGTTCGGCCGGCTCGCCGCCAATTTCGCCGAGGCGGCGACGCGGGCCGAAGAAAGCGTGTCGCGGCTGAAGATCGCCGCCGGGGTCAGCCAGGAAGAGATCGAGCGGGCGGACCGGTTGGCCGACGATCTTCGTTATCTGCTGGAGCGGGGAACCGGCCTCGCCGATCGTCTGGAAAGCGTGGTGGCAACGGCGCGGGACGCCGCCCCGGTTCTTCGTCGCGCCGTGAAGCCGACACCCAGGCCAGCGGCGCCTGCCGCAGCGGCTGGTACGGCCGCGGGCGGCCTGGCGGCCGCGACGCGGGCCGCGGCCGAGCCGGCGATCGCGGTTCCGGCGAGTCGAGCCACCACGCGAGCCGGTGACGGCGATCGCCAGCCCCGCTCGCGGACCGAGCGCGAGTTGCTGGCGGCCTTGCGCACCGCCGGCATCGCCGGGTGACGGTGCGAGCGATGCATCGCCTGCGCCCCTTTTCCTTCATCATTGTGCTCCTCGCCGTCGGACTGGCGGCAAAGGCGGGCGTCCTCGGCGATCGCCTGATGGCGCTGGCGACGGCGCCACGACTGGTCAGCGATGCCGAGGCGAGCAGTGCGGCACCTGCTGCGAACGGGAATCACGATCCTGCCCCGAAGTCGCAGGCGAAGGCGAGCAGCCACGCCTGTGAGTCGCAAACGTCGGTTCCGCCCCCGCCCGCCTACAGCGATGCCGAAGTCGCCGTGCTGCAACAACTGGGGGCGCGGCGAGACGCGCTCGCGGCTCGCGAGAGCGAACTCGACCGCAACGCCGCACTCCTCCGTGCCGCCGAAGCCCGCATCGACGAGAAGGTGGCGTCGCTGAAGGTTCTGCAGGGGACGCTGGAGGGCCTGATCCGTCAGCACGATGCCGAGGAGGAAGCGCGGCTGAAGTCGCTGGTCAAGATCTACGAATCGATGAAGCCCAAGGATGCGGCCCGCATCTTCGAGGAATTGGATCTGGAAACGCTGCTGCCCGTCGCCGAGCGGATGAACGAGCGCAAGCTCGCGCCGGTGATGGCGGTCATGGACCCGACGAAGGCGAAGGACATCACCGTCGAGCTGAAACGCCTGCGTCAGCTGAAGGACGACGGAAAGTCCTGAAAGCGTGTCGCCGGCAAGGAAACGTCAACTCTTGGCCGTTAACCTCAACACCGTTCGGCCAGGTAGACAACAGGGATAAAGACCGATGACGGTCAGCAAGGACCTCAGCATTCTCATCGTCGATGATTACAAGACGATGCTTCGCATCATCCGCAACCTGTTGCGGCAGATCGAGTTCCACAATATCGACGAAGCGACTGACGGCACCGCTGCCCTGCAGCTGCTGGCGCAGAAGGACTACGGACTGATCATCTCCGACTGGAACATGGAGCCGATGACCGGCCTCCAGCTCCTGCGGGAAGTAAGGCGGACCAACCGTCTCAAGCATATTCCGTTCATCATGGTGACGGCGGAGAGCAAGACGGAGAATGTCATCGCCGCGAAAGAGGCGGGCGTCTCCAATTACATCGTCAAGCCGTTCAACGCCGAGACCTTGAAGGCCAAGCTGCAGAGCGTTCTCGGGCCCCTATGAGCCGGTTCGTTTCACCGGCAGCTCCCGACACTCCCTGCGGCGCAGGGGTGCTGCCGGTTTACCTCGGCCTATACCTGGTTTTGCTGGCGTTCTTCGTCTACTTCGTTGCCGTCAGCGCCGCCCAGCGGCAGACCGAGGCCGCTATTGCCGACGATAAGGCCGCCGCCGCAGTCGCTCCTCCCATCGTTGTGGTTGCGGAATTGCCGGCGCCGCCGCTCGCTGCGTTGGCCGACGTGTTTCGATCCCTGGCCCTGCCGGGCGCGGCGGGAGAGCGCAACGGGGCCGACCGCTTGGAGGCGGCCGTTGCCGCCGAGCGCATCTTTGTCGCTGACACGGCGAAGCTGCGGCCGGACTTCGCACCCGTGCTCGATCGGCTGGCGAAGGACCTGACCGAGCTGGGCGCCCCAGACACCGCCGCGGGTACTGCCGTCCGAGGAGGGGATCGGGTCACCGGGGAAGACACCCTCGATCTGCACCTGCTGGTGGGCCTCCCTGCCGCCAGCGAGGTGGCGGGAGAGCCGGCAAGCGTTGCCGACATCCTGGCCGAACGGCTGGCGGTGGCGCGGGCCGCCGCCCTGGCTCGGGCGCTCCTCGCCCGCGGCGTGCCGCCCACGGCGTTCGCGGTCGGCGTCGCACCGGCGGCGGGACCTGCCGTGCGCTTCGTCTTCCATCTGGGTTATCGCCGTGCCGCATCGCCAGCATCCTCCCATGACTAAAGTTCCAGGCACGGGTGCGCCCTGGCTGATCACCTTCGTTGACATGATCTCCCTGCTGTTGACGTTCATGGTCGCCATCTATGCGTCAGCCGACATCAGTGATCCTGTCTGGCAGCCGGCAGCCGCCGCGCTGCGCGCTGCCTTTGCCGAGACGCCGGCGTCCTCGTCGTCGTCCGCCACCATCGGTGAGCCGGCCCCGCTGCCGGGGCTGCGGCCCGGCTATCTTGCCCACGTTCTCGGCGAACGCCTGCAGCAGATCCCCCTGTTCGCATCCCTACCGCCCGTTTACGACGACGCGGCGCTCAGGCTGACTTTGTCCGCGTCGGCGGTATTCACCGCTGACGCCGTGGACGTGGAGCCGATCGCTGCCGGCGAGTTTGGCCGGTTCGCCGCGGCGGTGGCGCCGGTGGCCAATGCCGTGGCGGTCCTCATTCCTCCCGATCCAACCGCGGCCGGCGTCGCCGAGACGTCCGCGGCGGACGATTGGGAGGGGGCGATCGGGCGCGCGCTGGCCCTCGGGCGGGTCCTGGCCGAGGGCGGCCTGGACCGAAGCCGGCTTTCCCTCCTTGCCGGCGGCGGAACCCCCGGCGACGGGATTCGCGTGGTGGTCGAGGCGGAAGGACGGCGCCGATGATCCTGCGGCGACCATGGGCGCCATCGCCCGCACCACGACGCCGGTGGCGGACGGCCCTTCCCTTGCTGCTGCTGCCGTTCGCCCTGGCTGCCGCAACCCCGGCCCAGACTCCGCCGGACACCCTGCCGGTGGTGCCGGTGCGCTGCGAAAAGGTCAGCGGCTACGCCCGTCTCAGCTTCCTCTGGACGGACATGGTCGATTACCAGGTGAATCGTGAGGGGCCGGACGTGGTGGTCGCCTTCCGCCGGCCGGCGAGGATCGATGCCGACACTCTCGCCCACGAGCGCTCCGCCTGCGCCCGGTGGGTCGGCTGGCGCCCTGTCGACGGCGGCGTCATCGTCACCTTGCGCTTGCCGGACGGCAACGAGGCTCGCGACGCGCGCCTCGGTAACCGCGTTGTCATCGACGTCTTCCCGACGCCGTCTGCGCCGCGTGCCCCGGCCGTCCCACCGTCGGCCCCGCCGACCGCGACGACCCCGGCGCAGGACATCACGCCAACTCCGTCCCCTTCGCCGGCGGCCACAGCGGCTGTTGCGGGCGGGGCGGTCGCGGAGGGGACGACAATGCTCCGCTTCTCCTGGCCGCAGCCGGTGGCGGCGGCGGTCGCGGTGCGCGATCGGACGATGTGGCTCGTCTTCGATCAGCCCTCACAGCAGGATGCCCAACTGATTCGCCGCATTGCGGGCGAGAGGTGGGTGGCCGCAGTCCAGCAACGGGCCCATCCACGGGCCACCATCCTGGAATTGACGACGACCGAGCCCCTTTTTCCGCGCCTGGAAAAGGACGGCCTTGCTTGGGTGGTGCATCTGGCCTCGACACGTCCGCCGGCGGCCGCCGAGGGGATCGTGCCGCTGCCGGTGACGGGTGACTCCCATGGCAGTCGCCTGCGTCTGCCGGTGGCCGAGCCGGGGGAGCCCATCGCCGTTAGCGATCCGGTGGCCGGCAGCCTGATTTTCGTCCCGCTGCGAGAGGTCGGCCGTGGTCTCGCGCACGGTTATGCCTATGGGGAGGCGCGGCTGTTGGCTTCATTGCAGGGAGTTGCCATCGCGCCGCTGGCGGATGACCTGACGGTGCAAAGCCTGACGGATGCGATCGAACTGTCGCGCCCACACGGCTTCGCCGTCTCACCCGCGCGTGATGCGCAGCGTGTGCTGGCACGGCTGCAGGCGGTCGATCACGTCGATTGCATCGTCCCGGCGCAGGACTGGCCGGACGGTTCGCTTGCCGCGGTTCGCGACCGGCAGCAGGCCACCCATGGTGCCGACTCGGCCGCCGGTGCGAGCGACCAGGACCTAGCGCTCCTCGCCCGTACTTACGTCGCAGCGGGCCTGGCGGCGGAAGCGCTGGGTGCGACCGAGATGCGCCTCGCACGGCGCCCGGAACTGTCCGAGGACCGGGAAACGCGTCTGCTCGCCGGCATTGCCCGCTACGGCCTCGGCCGGGTGAGCGAGGCGGCGGCCGATTTTGCGGTCGCCGGCGTTGCGGCAACGGACGAAGGGCGCATGTGGGCGATGCTGGCTCGCCACGCTGCCGGCGACGGCGGCGCCATCGACCCGCCGTCGTTGCCGGTGTGGACGACCCTGATCGCGACGTATCCGCAGCCGCTTGCCCGCACCGCCGGGGTGGCGCTGCTCGCCGCCGCCGTCGATGGCGGCGAGCCGGCGACGGCATGGACGCTGCTCGCCGCCCTGCGGACGCTGTCGCCGACGCCGGTGGAGATGGCCGCCCTCGACTACCAGGAGGGTCGCCTGCACGCCGCTGCCGGCGAGACCGACGCCGCACTCGCCGCCTGGGATCGCCTTTCCACCGGCCGTGCCTCCCGGCCGGCTGCGGAAGCGGTATTGGCGCGGACGGCGCTGCTGCGGCAGTCGGGCGGGATGACGCCGGAGGCAGCCGTCGATGCGCTGGCCGCCCTGCAGGTTCGCTGGCGTGGCGACAAAGTCGAATTCGCGACGTTGCGTGATCTGGGCCAAGCGCGCGCCGACGCCGGCGATGAACTTGCCGCGCTGCAGGTTTGGCGCGATGCGGTCTCTCTCTACGACCGGGAGCCGGAAAGCCGTGAACTCGGCCGCAAGATGGCGACGTTTTTCCGGGATACCTTCATGGGGGAAAGCGTCGATCGTCTGCCACCATGGAAGGCGGTGCTGTTGTTCGACCAGTTCAAGGAGTTGGTGCCGGCGGAGACGGGGGGCCTCGCGCTCTTGGGCCGCTACGCCGATCGTCTGGTGGCGGCCGACCTGTTGCCGCAAGCGACCGAGGTGTTCGAACGGCTGCTGAAATCGCCACTCAATCCGCAGCAGCGCGGACAAGTGGGGCTTCGGCTGGCGGAGGCGCGCCTCGCCGACGGTGCCGCCGCAGATGCGCTCGACGCACTGAAGCGGACGGACCACGCCGAACTGGCGGCCGACGTGCTAGTGGCGCGGCGACGGCTGGCGGCTCGGGCGCAGCTCGCCCTCGGCCATCCGGCGGAGGCGATTGCCCTCATCGACCGGGACAACGGAGAGGCGGCCGACGCCATCCGGCTCGCCGCGCAACGGTCGGGCGGCGATTGGTCCGGTGCCGCGGCGACGCTACAGCGTCAGCGGCCGCACAGCCTCGATCTGGCGGCTGCGCTGACCCTGGCCAAGGATGGGGAGGGGCTCGCCCGGTTGCAGGCCGAGCCGGCCGCGGCCGATGAGCAGGCGGACGCGGTGCGGCTGATGGCTGCTCCCGCAACCGCGGTGCTGCCGCGTCCTGCCGCCGTCGCCGCTGCCGTCGCCGAGGCCGAACGGCTGGCGAAGCTGACCCGCCAGGCATTGACAACACCGCCCGCATCAACCTCTGCGCAATAGACGTGTGATCGGCCAGCCGACCGACGAGCGCGGGCGCGCGGCCCGTGTCTCCGCGCGGGAGAAGCAGTGCCTGCGCGCGAGCACGAACACGGCGCGAATAGGCGCGCCGGCGCGCGTCTATTCGCTAGGGATGAGAGGCTTTTGGATGGCGTCGCCGCGAAATGCCGCGGTCGTCAGCCGCCGTAGCTGCGAACGAGACTGCCAACGATCAGATACCAGCCGTCGACGAGGACGAAGAAGATGATCTTGAACGGCAGGGCGACGACCACCGGCGGCAGCATCATCATGCCCATGGACATGAGCACGGTCGCCACCACCATATCGATGATCAGGAACGGCACGAAGACGAGGAAGCCGATCTCGAACGCGCGCCGTAACTCGCTGATCATGAACGCCGGGATCAGCACCCGGTAGGGCGGCCGCACGTCGGGGCCGACGGCGGTATCCTTCACCCCGGCGAGGTCGAAGAAGAGGGCCACGTCCTGCTCGCGCACGTGGGCGGCCATGAAATCGCCCAAAGGGGCGGCCGCCCGCTCGATCGCCTGCATCTCGTCGATGCGGCCGGCGAGCAGCGGCTGAATGCCGGCGTCGTATGACTTCTCGAACGTCGGCATCATCACGAACATGGTGAGAAAGAGGGCGAGGCCGACGATCACCTGGTTGGGTGGAGTCTGCGGCGTGCCGAGTGCCGTGCGCACGAAGGCGAGGACAACGACGATGCGGGTGAACGAGGTCACCATCACCAGGATCGAGGGGGCGAGGCTGATGACGGTGATCAGGGCCAGAAGCTGAACGATGCGGCCGGTCACCGTGGGGCCGCCGCTGCCGAGGTCGAGGGACACGCTCTGCGCCAGCGCCGGTCCCGCAACCAGTAAGCCGGCGGCGGCGACGGCGACGATCGCGGCGAAACGGAGGAGGCGGCGCATCAGCGGGATTCCTCTGCCGAAGGGGTCGCCGCGGGAGTGGCGGGACCATGAGCGATGGCCAGCGCATCGGCGAAGCCATGCTTGCCGCCGGCACCGGTCTCGATGACGGTGTCGCCGCTGGGTCCGAGGAGAACCAGGTGTTCGCTGTGATCGCGACGGATCAGCACCAGCCGCCGACGGTTGTCGACGGCCAGTACCTCGACGATAGCCAGCCGGCGTGCCTTGCCGGCCGGAGCCACTCCGCCCAGACCGAAGCGGCGGGCGACAACGGCGAGGCCGCCGATCAGTGCGACGACGAAGACCAACGCCAACGCGAATTGAAGATAGGTCGCGAGGCTCATCACATCTCAGTCCTTGTAGAAGGGTCGGCCTGGGCGTCCGGGCCGGGGGTAAACAGGGAAACGGCCGGCAGGCCGCCGCTCGCCCGATAGAGGGCGACCAGGATGGCGGCGACGGCGGAGAACGCCTCCAGGGGGATGATTTCGTCGATGTCGAGAGCGGCGAGCAGATGCGCCAGGTCGGGATCGGTGCATACCGGGACGCCCGCCTCCTCCGCCGCGGCGAGGATGCGCTCGGCGACGGCGCCGCGTCCGGAGGCGACCACCCGCGGCGCCGGATCGTCGCCCGCCTGATAGCGGAGCGCCACCGCCAGCGGCTTGGCTGCGCCGCGCGATCGGTTTGCTCCAGGGGTTTCGTCGTTCTCGACTTCGGCCACTGCCGCGATCCATTCTGGTTGCGGTCCCCGTCTGGGGCAGAGTCTGCGGCGAAAGTCGTTAACGTTCGATGAAGATCGCGTCGTCAGGGATGGGGAGCGGGGCGAAATCCCTGGGCGACGACGTACACCTCCGCCGAGTCGGCGCGGGACGCCGGCGGTTTGGCGTGGCGGACGCGGGCAAAGCGGCGCTTGAGCTCCGCCAGCAGGCCGGGCTCGCTGCCGCCCTGCCAGACCTTGCAAATGAAACTGCCCCCTGGTGCCAGAATGTCGCCGGCAATGGCGAGGGCGCCTTCGGCAAGGCCGATGATGCGCAGGTGATCGGCGCCGGCGTGGCCGGTCGCCGGTGGCGCCATGTCGGAGAGGACGACGTCGGCGGGGCCGCCCAGCAGCGCCGCCACCTGGGCGAGGATCGCCTCGTCGAGGGCGTCGCCGACGATCGTCGTCGCACCCTCGACGGGGGCGATCTCCGTCAGATCGACGGCGACGACGGTACCGCGGTCGCGCGCACCCGCGGCGCCGGCACGGACACGGGCGACGGCGACCTGGGTCCAGCCACCGGGAGCGGCCCCGAGGTCGAGGACGCGACGGCCGGGGGCAAGGATGTGAAAGCGATCGTCCAGTTCCAGCAGCTTGAAGGCGGCACGGGAGCGGTAGCCCCGCCGCTTGGCCTCCGCTACGTATGGATCGCGCAACTGCCGCTCCAGCCATCGCCGCGACGAAGCGGTGCGCGGCCGGGTGTCGGTGAGGCGGCCGCCACCGCGCGGCGGGCGCGGTGCGCTCATGCCCTTGCCACCATGGCGCGCCGGCTCATCTCGACAGGGGCGTTGCGGCGTCGGCAGAGACCGCCCTCGGCGGCTCCCGCGTCCGGGCGTCATGCATGGCGAAGATCAGCCCCTCCCGCAGGCCCCGATCGGCGACGGTGATCTGGCCGACCGGCCAGCGACGGCAGATGGCGGTCAGGATCGCGCAGCCGGCGACGACGAGATCGGCCCGCTCCGGGCCGATCGCCGGGATGGCGGCGCGGGTCTGCCAGTCGGTGCTGGCGAGCGATTGGCTCAGGCGGGCGATCTCGGTGAAGGAAATTTCGGTGCCGTCCACCTTCGCCCGCCGGTAGCGGCCGATGCCGAGCGAAAGGGCGGCGAGCGTGGTGACGGTACCGGACGTGCCGACCATCTGTACCCCGCCACCGCCACCGCCGGTGATCGCCCGTGCGATCCCATGCGCCGCGTCGAAACGGGCGAAGTCCGTGTCCACCATCTCCACCATCTCGGTGAAGCGCCTCGCTTCGATGCGATTGCCGCCGAAGCGCTCGGCGAAGGCGACGACGCCGGTGGGAAGCGAAAGGAGGGCGAGTGGTTGCGGCAATTCTCCCGGCCGATGCGCCGCCCAGACCACCTCGGTCGAGCCGCCGCCGATATCGAAGAGCAGAGCGTGCGCACAAGCCGGGTCCAGCAGGCGGGCGCAGCCGGCGAGCGTCAGCCGTGCCTCCTCGTGCGCGGAGATGGGCTCGATGGTCAGACCGGTGGCGGCGTGGACGCGGGCGAAAAATTCGTCCCGGTTGCTGGCCCGGCGGCAGGCTTCGGTGGCGATGGCGCGGGTGGCGACGACGGGCAGGCGGTGAATACGGCGGGCGCAGCGGTCGAGGGCGTCCGCCGCCCGCTGCATGGCGTTCTCGCCGAGACAGCCGGTTGTCGTCAGTCCTTCGCCGAGACGAACCGGGCGGGCGAAGGCATCGAAAACGGCGAGGTCGCCGTCCGGGCGGGGGCCGGCGATCAACAGTCGGCAGTTGTGGGTACCGAGATCAATGGCGGCGTAGACCGGCTCGCAGCCGTCGCGGGGCCGCTGGCGGTGCTCGCCGAGGATGCCGCCCGCGGCCATGTTCTTCCTGGCGACGTCCCTCCTGGCGATTTCTCCCGTCATCCGTGCCGTCCCGGGCGTGCCGCGCCGTAGCCGATTACCGCCGGAGCAATCGCCCGAGAAAGGCATCGCCCGCGACGTCAGCTGAATCGCCAACACTAGTGCAAGGGATTGGACCAAGACAACCCTCGCCGGTGCCGCTGCCTTGAACGGCCTCGGCGTCGCGCTTTGCTGGGGGTTGAAACGGCGCTGGCCAGCGTGCTAAGCCCCTTGCGTCCCGGTGATGGGGGATGGTGCAGCGGTAGTCACGTCGCGCTCTGGACGCGAAAACCCTGGTTCGAATCCAGGTCCCCCAGCCAACTCTCATTTTTGGCCGGATTGACGCCCGCACCCGCCGTCTGGAGGGCGGCGATAGTGGTCGTTTCTGCCAATAAATCAAACGGTTGGCGGAAGGTGGCAACCACTTGGCCATCTTCCCATGAGCAGTTCGAAAGCATGAAATTGAGCAGGCGCCGCTTTTCGCGTGCGGGCTGGCGCTCGAACAGCGCCTGAGCGTTGCGGGCGAGTTCGAGAATCCGCACGCCCTCCTCCATGTAGGACTGCTCTGCTTCCTGGTGGCGCTCGATATCGCGGAGGCAGCGGGTCTGCTCCTCGCGCCATTGCCCGGCCATTTTGTCGAAGAAGTCGCCGCCGATCTTGCCGTCGAGTTTGTCGATGTACATGGTATCGATACGGGCTTGCAGGCGATCGTATTCCGCGCGGAGGCGCTTGATCGCCTGCTCGTGCTCGCGGTGCTCGTCGGCGTGGCTGGCGTGCAGCGCCTCGCGCACCCATTCCAGCGCCTCGTCATCCAAGCGCAACTGACCGAGCATCGCGGTGAACTGATGCTCCAGCACCTCCTCGCGGACATACGTGCGGCGGCAGGACGCTGGCTCGCCCCGACACTTATCGGCATAACCGGTGCAGTGGTAGTAGACGTACTTCTGCTTTTTGATCTCGCCTACCACCGAGCAGCCGCACTTGGCGCAGGTGATCAGTCCCGAGAAGGCGAAATCGTGTTTCATGCGCCGATGCTTGCTCGCGTTGCGGCCGTCCAGCACGCCCTGCACCCGTTCCCACAATTCGACCGAGACCAGCGGCTCGTGCTTACCCTGGTAGAGCTTACCGTTCCACTCGAACCAGCCGGTGTAGAGGCGGTTTCGCAGGATCGTCTGTAAGGTGCTGGCCGGGATCGGATTGCCGCTGCGCGGATAAACGAAGCCCTCCGCACGGATGGCCTTCGCCATCTCTGAGAGCGAACTGGCCCGTTGCATACCCCTCGAACAGCCTGGGGATGAAGGGCGTGATCTCCGGATCGACGGCGATCACCTTGCGCCCGTCCGCTCCGACCACGTTCTGATAGCCGAGCGGCGTCTTCGTCGGCCAGATGCCCTGCTCGGCCTTCTCCTGTTGGCCCTTGCGCGCCTCCTCCGACAAATTGTCGATGTAGTTCTTGGCCATCAGCACCTTGATGCCGTGCATGAACTTTTCGGAGGAGCGCGACTCGCGCGACAGCACCACGCCTTCCTTGGGGAAGTGGATCTCGGCGTCCAGCTCGTCGATCGTCACCCAGTCCTTGAGGTTGCGATAGAGTCGGTCGGTCTTCTCTACCAACACGACCCGCACCGCTGGGTGCGCCCTCAGCCAGGCGATCATTTCGCCGAAGGCGGCGCGGCCGGTCTGCTTGGCGGTCTCCACGTCCACGTATTCCTGCGCCACGGCGAAGCCCTGTGCCGCCGCATAGTCCTTAAGCAGCTTCAACTGTTCGGGATCGAATAGCCCTCCTTCTCCTGCTCCTTGGAGGAGACGCGGGCGTAGATCACCGCCTGTTTGCGGGCGGGGATGGCGGCGGCGGGCTTCGATGTTCTCTCCATGATGTTTAGTGTAATCTAAACGGGTGAGATCGTACAAGTCGCTATTGCGCTATTCGAACAGCTACCGTCGATTTCGTCTCCGTCATCGCCTAAGCCTTCGGAAGGAGAGAGACCGTGACTTTCTTTCGCAATGGCGTGCTTGATCGCGAAAGTTAGAGTCTTGCCTGAAGCGAGGACCTCGCGGATGAGGGGGCCGAGGAGCGCCGATTGCTCGATCGAGGTGCCCACCCAGGAACCCGAAACGAGAGAAACGAACTCTGAATTGTTGATACGGCGCCCAACGTTAGCAAATGTCAGCAGATTGCCGCCCTTCGAGCCCTTTAGCCTGCCAGCCGCTTCAGCTCGTTTCCAAAGGTCGAGCGGAAGATAGATGCCCTTAAACAAACCCTTGTCGTCCGGGTTGAACACGACACGCGGGCAAAACTTGAGAAAGAATGGATTCTCTGAAAACCGATAACCATCGGGATGGTTGCTCGACTGTATCTTCTTGAGTTGAGCCAGCAGAGCGTCCATTCGCTCAATCTCTCGGACGAATTTGTCGTCGACTTTCCATCGAAATTCCGCCTGATCCCTGACATTCTCCATGGCTTTGTATTGAACCATTACGAAAGAGCGGTAGGCTTCGTTGAAATAAATCAGGTCAGCACCTGTTTGCTGCTCTAGCGGCAGCCGGTTCGCCATGATGACAGTCAGTCGAACAGAAGGGTCTTCTGTTTTCTCGAATACCCTGGAACCATAGTGCGTAACCTCGCGGACCGCCTCGAAGCCGGGCACCGCCGAGAAATCCGTAAGCAGCATCACATCTTCCCGCACTTGCGTCCCGGGAAGGCCGTCGAGAAAAGACTGTTGTGATCCGGCATCAGGTTGCCACGCCAGCAGCTCATCTTTCGAAATCCCGCTGATCTCAAGCGCGATCCCGAGCGTTTCCTTCTGAAATGCGAGGTTTTCCTTTGCGCGTGGTGCAAAGCGCCGCAAGGCTTCCTGGCGGTGCGTCGAATAGCGCGCCAATCGGCCGCCGACCGAAGCATCGAGTTCCACAATGCAATCGACAAATGCGCCGAGGGTTTTCGGCGGCAGAATACCGCCGCTCGTCAACACACGTTCGAGATGGGCCTTAAGTCTTTTCGGAACGCCGCTCCTAAGTTCGTCGAACGCGATCGGGCGAACGAGCGCTTTCAAATCTTGCATGTTGAGGCGCGCAAGTCCGGTCCCGGCAGAAGCGCCTCTTTTTCCGTCCGCAATATGGGTGATTTTCCCGTCTTCAAACGACGCGAAGACAACCAGCGGCGCGCGGCGGCTGTGCACGAAGTTCGGAACGGGTTCGGCGACAAGTGGTGTTGATCGATAGTACGAGTCGCCGTGCTCGGCTTGGTACAGCAGCCGTTGGCGCCGATCGATCGGAACCTTCAGCACATACCCTGCCGCCAAGACGCTCATTCCGCCGCCGCCAGGGCGCGCGAGGCGGCCGGGACGAGGGCCTCGTGGAGGAGCGCATCGAGAAGACGGCGGCGGGTGGTATCGGCGGTGGTGAGGCTCGCCTCCAGGCGGTCGCAGAGGGCCAATAGGGCATCGACCTTCGCCGCGATCCGCCATTGCTCGGCGAGGGGCGGGACGCCAACAGGGATGGCACCCAGGATGCCTTGTTGTAGCGCGGGCACTGCCGTGCCGGCCTGATACTTCGCAAAATCGAGCGTAGTCAGGAGCAGATAAGCCCAATCCAGAGCGACACAGGACGAGAACGCGATCCCTAAACAGTTATTGTCGATTGCCGAACCCCGTGTCAGGATCCTTCGCTTATTGGTCGCGATCGCGCCGCCGATCTTAGGAAATATGATTGTTCCAGCCGGATGGATCGTGGCACGCATTCGTCTTGCGGCATCACGGTCAATGAAGTTGTTTGCAACCGTGATGTACTTCTCATTTCCCGAAAGGTTCATGTCGCTGACCTTCACAAAGAAATAAGGGCCATCATTATTGCCCTGTTCATTCTTCGGGAAACCGGAGCCGATGGCCCAATAACCAAGCGCGATTAGCGGCACACCACACCAGTTTGAAGGGAGTTCCCCAAGAGTCTCTGTTGCTTGAATCTCAGGCAACTCCCTCTGGCGCTTACCGCTTTGCACCTTCTCAGCGGCGATCCGCTTCAGCAGTTTCGACGCCGGCTCGTCTGCCGGGTCCTGCTCCACCAGTTTGCCGCGGACGGCGAGGTTGAGGATGGTCTGGCGAAGCTGCTTGATCTGGTCGGGGCGGCTGGTGAGGGCGGGGAGGGTGTCGAGGGCGAAGCGGGCGTGGGAGCGGAATGTCTCGGCGTCGGTGTCGGGCGCGGTCAGGCGGGCGAGGGTGGCGGTGGTCAGGCGGTTGCGGGTCGCCTCGCGCTTTTCCCGTGCGGCCTCCAGCCGGTCGCAGAGCGCCATCAGCTCATCGACATTCGCCATGATCCGCCGCTGCTCAGAAAGCGGCGGGAGGCCGACAGGGATGCTCTCCAGCGTGCTCTGCTGAAGTGCTGGCACGGCTGTTCCAGCCTGATACTTGGTGAAATCAAGCGTTGTTAAGAGCAGAAAAGCCCATTCGGTATCGACGTGTGACGAGAATGTGATGCCAAGACAGTTGTTGTCGATGGCTGCACCTCTGGCCAGGATGCGCCGCTTGTTCGTGGCAATCGCACCACCAATCTTTGGGAAAATGATTGTACCCGGCGGGTGAATCTTTGCCCGCATCCGGCTCGCCGAATCTTCGTCAATGCAATTGTTCGCCGTTGTTATATATTTCTCGTTTCCCTGCAGGTTCATGTCGCTAACTTTCAGGAAAAAGTAAGGGCCATCATTTGCGCCTTGCTCATTCTTGGGAAAGCCAGCTCCGATCGCCCATGATCCGAGCGCAATCAGAGGAACCGCGCACCAGCGTTTCGGCAGGTCGCCCAATTCCGACTGGTTCTCGATTTTAGGCAGGTCTTTATGGCGCTTGTCGGTACGCGCCTTCTCCTTCGCGATCCGCTTCAGCAACTCCGACGCAGGCTCGTCGGCCGGGTCCTGTGGCACCAGCTTGCCGCGGACGGCGAGGTCGAGGACAAAGCGGCGCAGGCGGGCGATGGCGTCAGGCGCCTCGGCGATGCGTTGATAGAGGCCGAGTAGGCGCACCGCGGTCATGGCTCGGGCGCTCCTTCCTCGGGGATTAGCGGCTCCAGAACCGCGATCAGCGGACCGAGGTGCTGCTCGACCACGGCCCAGACCAGATTGAGCCGAACCTCGGCATAGCCATGGATCAGCCGGTGGCGCATTCCGGTTATCTCGCGCCAGGGGATCTCCGGGTGCAGCGCCTGCGTTGCCGGCGAAACCTTGCCGGCCGCTTCGCCAACGATTTCCAGCGAGCGGATCACCGCGTTCTGGTGCAGCCGGCTCGCCATGAAGGCCGCCAGGTCCATCCCAACGACGAAGGTGCTGGCGTCGCGGGCGGCGAGCAGCATGTCGAGGAGCAACGCCGCGTCGCGGTCCGCCGCCGTCTCAGCCATAGACCGCCTCGGCCTCGGCCAGAATGCGGCGGCGGCGGATGAAATTGCGGCTCGCCTCGATGGCCTCGCGCTCGACTAGATCAACCGGGCGCTGCAACAGCGCCTCCAACGCCTCCTTGAAATCGGCGAAGGCGGCCAGGTCATCGCGTGTCGCCGGGGCGAAGGTGACCAGAAAATCGGCATCGCTGCGGGCGGACTCGAAGTCTGCGCCGCGGGCGGCCGAGCCGAACACCTCCAGCCGCACCACCCCGTGACGCCGGCACAGCGCAATCAGGTCCGAACGCCGTTCAGCGATGTCCGCGTGCACACCCGCCTCCCTCGAAACTTCCGGAACCATCCGCCATTTTAGCACTCATCGCGCCAGCGCCTCGGTCAGGATCGCTTTCAGCTGATCGCGGAGGGCCGCGACCTCGGCCTCGGCCTTGGTCAGGTCCGCCAGCAAATGCTCGGGGTCGCCGTGATCCTCGTCCTCGGCATGGGGGTTCTTGATGTCCAGATTGTAGCCGCGGGCCTTCACCTCCTCGGCCGTCACCTTCCAGGCCTGTGGCGTCTCCGCCCGGTCCTTGCGCTTGGCTCCGCCCCACCAGTCGACGCAGCCTTTCAGATGCTCGAAGCGGATCGGCCTGGTCATTGAATAGGCTTTCTGGCCATCGGGCACCCGGTGCTCGTAGAACCAGGTCACCTTCGTCGGTTCGCCCTTTTCGAAGAACAGCAGGTTGGTGCCGATCGAGGCGTAGGGTTTGAAGACCGAGTTCGGCAGGCGGACGATGGTGTGGAGATTGCACTCCTCCATCAGGTGCTCCTTCAGTCGCGTCTTGACGCCCTCGCCGAACAGCGTGCCGTCGGGCAGGACCACCGCCGCACGCCCGCCGGGCTTGAGCAGCCGGATGATGAGCGCGAGGAAGAGGTCGGCGGTTTCGCGGGTGCGGAAGTGCTGCGGGAAGTTCGACTCGATGCCGTCTTCCTCGCGGCCGCCGAAGGGCGGGTTGGTCAGGACGATGTCTACCCGGTCGGACTGACCCCAGGAGATGTAGGGGCGCGCCAGCGTATTGTCGTGGCGCACGAAGCTCGGGTCCTCGACGCCGTGCAAGAGCATGTTGGTGACGCATAGCATGTGGGGGAGCTGCTTCTTCTCGACGGCGCGAAGACTGTTCTGAAGCTGCCATTCGTCGGTGGTCTTTTTCACGTACCGGTCGCGCATGTGGCGGATGGCGCAGGTGAGAAATCCGCCGGTGCCGCAGGCGGGATCGAACAGGATTTCGCCGGGGCGGGGGTCGATCCGGTCGGCCATGAAGGCGGTAACCGCGCGCGGCGTATAATATTCACCGGCGTTGCCGGCCGATTGCAGGTCGTTGAGGATCTGCTCATAGATGTCGCCGAAGTGCTGGCGTTCGGTCAGGTTGTTGAAGTCGATCCCATTGATCTTGTTGACCACCTGTCGCATCAACTGGCCGGATTTCATGTAGTTGTAGGCGCCCTCGAACACGTCCTTGACGACGCGGCGGCGGTCACCGGGGGTGCCCGTCACCTGGAGGTTCTTCAAGGCCGGGAACAGCTCACCATTGATGAAGGCCAGAAGCTCCTCGCCGGTGATGCCCTCCGGGTTCGCCGCCCAGGTTTGCCACTGGAACCGCTCCGGGATCGGCGATCGGTAGTCGGGCTTTAAGAGTTCCAGTTCCTGGTCCTGGTCGCCGATGATCTTGAGAAAGAACACCCAACAGAGCTGGCTGATGCGCTGGGCGTCGCCATCGACGCCGGTGTCCTGGCGCATGATGTCCTGGATCGATTTGACGAGGGTGCGGACGGACATGGATCAGGCGGTATCCCTGTAGAGTGCGGATTGGAGATCTTGGACGGCTTGCTCGAAGCCCGGCTTGCCACCGAACGCGCGGACGAGTTCGACCGGTGTGCCGAGGGCGTTGAGCGGCGGAATGCGCAACACGTTGGCGTCGTCCAGGTTCAGGATGCCCTCGTCCGCGTATTTAACAAGCAGTGCATCGAGCACGGCGCGGGCCTGGTCGCCGTACTGGGTGAACACGTCGCGTTTCTTCACGTTCTCGGCACGCTCGCGGCGGGTCAGCGGCTTAGCATCGAAGGCGACGTGGCAAATGAGGTCGAAGGGGTCGAGGTCGCGGCCCAGTTCCTCGACGATCGGGTCGAGCGGCAGCCCCTCGGCGGCTAGCTCCTCGATAATGGCCTGCTTGCGCTCCGCGGCGTTCCATCGTTTGAGGAAATCGTCGAGGCTGGCGAAGCGCTTGCGCAGCGCGTTCTTGGTGAAGTCGCGCAAGGATTCGGTGACCAGCTTGCCGTTCTCGTCGAGATACTCCACCCGTTCGGCGACGATGGCGGCGCCGACGCCCTCGACATAGACCTTCTTCCGCGAACCATCGCCGGGCGGCGGCGGCAGGCCTGGCCGATCAACGACGGTCTCGTCCTCGCCGGGCTCCTCCGGCAGTGGCGCGCCTTCTTCGTCCGTCGGCGGTGCCTCTGGCGGGTCGATGGGCTCGCCGTCCTTCGGTTCGTAGATCTGCACCGGTTCGCCGTCGAAGTCGGGGTCGGCGAAATGGCTGGTCGCGCCGCGGAAGTCGATCAGGGTGAAGTAGAACTTGTGGGTGTCCTCGTGCACGCGGGTGCCGCGCCCGACGATCTGTTTGAACTCGGTCATCGAGCCTACCTCGCGATCGAGCACGATCAGCCGGCAGGTCTGCGCATCGACGCCGGTTGAGAGCAGCCGGGAGGTGGTAACGACGACCGGATACCTGGATTCCGGATCGATGAAGTTGCCGAGCTGCGCCTGGCCCTCGGTGTCGCCTCCGGTGATGCGCATGGCGTAGCGCGGGTTTTCGGCCACAAGGTCCGCGTTCTCGTTGATCAGCGCTTGGCGCATGCGCGCGGCGTGTTCCCGGTCGACACAGAAGACAATGGTCTTCTGGAACCGGTCACCGCTTTCCTTCAAGAAGGCCGTCACCTTTTGCGCCACCACAGTCGTGCGGTCGTCGATGACCAGAGTGCGGTCGAAGTCCTTGGCGTTGTAAATGCGGTCCTCGACCTCCTCGCCCTCGCGGTCGAGCTGGCCTTTCTCCGGGCGGTAACCCTCCACGTCGCGGTCGATATGGACCTTGACCACCTTGTAGGGTGCGAGGAAGCCGTCGCTGATGCCCTGCTTCAGGGAATAGGAGAATACTGGCGCGCCGAAATAGGCGATGTTGGAGACGTATTTCGTCTCTTTCGGCGTGGCGGTGATGCCGATCTGCGTTGCCGAAGAGAAGTATTCGAGGATCTCGCGCCAGGCGGAGTCCTCGGCGGCGCTGCCTCGGTGGCACTCGTCAATGACGATCAGGTCGAAGAATCCCGGCGAGAACTCGCGAAACAGCTTTTGCCGCTCCTCAGGCCCAGTGATTGCTTGGTACAGGCCGAGATAGACCTCGTAGGCGGTATCGATGCGGCGTTTCCTGTCGAGCGCCAGAGACAGGTCTATCTGGCCGCCGTCGTCACGCTCGATGGTCTTAGCGTTGGTCGAGAGCTTGGCCATTGTCCCGCCGAAGGGGCGGAAGTCGTTAACCATCGTCTGGTCGATCAGCACGTTGCGGTCGGCGAGGAATAGGATGCGCTTCTTGCGGCCCGCCTTCCAAAGCCGCCAGATGATCTGGAAGGCGGTGTAGGTCTTGCCGGTGCCAGTCGCCATCACGAGGAGGATGCGGTTCTGTCCCTTGGCGATAACCTCGATGGCGGCATTAACGGCGTTGACTTGGTAGTAGCGCGGAGCCTTGCCGCTGCCGTCGTCGTAATAGTCCTGAAGGACGATCTCCTCGGCTTCCAGTGTCAGCCCCTTCCAGGCACGATAGCGCGTCCACAGGTCGCCTGGCGTCGGAAACGCATCGAGGGCGAAGTTCGCCTCGCGCGGCGTGCTGGCTCCGGTGCGGTCATGGAACACGAAGCCGTCGCCGTTGGAGGAGAACACGAAGGGTATGCTTAGCGTCTCGGCATATTCCAGCGCTTGCTGCATCCCATCGCCGACGCTGTGCGAGTTGTCCTTGGCCTCGATTAGTGCGATCGGGATGTTGGGCTTGTAGTAGAGGATGTAGTCGGCACGCTTAGCCCGCCCGCGCGTGACCAGCTTGCCGCGCACGATGATGCGGCCCTTGGTGAAGCTCACCTCCTCGCGAATTTGCAGAATCTCGTCCCACCCAGCCTTGCGCAGGGCAGGCGTAATGAACTTGGTGCAGATATCGCGTTCACTCAGAAGCCGCTTGTCCAATGCACTCAGCCGCCCCCATTTCGTCCCGGCTTATGCCTCCCCGCGCCAATGCAGTGTTCTGAGGTCAATACCCCTTAGCCCCTCATCCACTTCGATCTGTAGCACAATTGCCTGCTTCAGATCTGCATTTCCCCCTATGGGCCAAGTCGGGCGAATTCGCAATGGATTCTAGAGCCCTGATGGCCGTGCTGAACTCCGGCACCCGCATCCGGCGTGTGCGAGCCGGCGCGCTGCCTATCCCTCCAGATTCTCCACGAGCCCCCGCATCGAACGCAGAAGCGCCACCAGCTCGCGCCGCTCGGCGATCGCCTCGGCAGTGTAACGGCCGTGCTTGCGGGCGTTGGTGTTACCGATGGGAGCGCCCGTAGACTTGCCCCCGTGCATCCGGCATCGGCCGTTCGTCATCGCGGGTGACCGGCACGGCGTAGCGCTCCGTGTCTGGGCTCTGCAGCGCGGGGTCCGGTGCATGGCCAATCTGCTTTGCATGGGGTTGTTCCTCCAATTTGTCGCGATCCCCACCCCCCGGTGCTTCGACCACGCCGACCACCGCCTGCCCGCCCGCATGGACGTGGACATGCTCGACGGTCACCTTCTGCTGGCCCTTGCCACGATGGCGGTTGAGCGCTTCCAGGAGGGTCGTCCAGGTTCGGGAGAGCTTGTTCGCCTGGCCCAGATTCTCGCGCCGCCCCTCGAAGGTCTGCTCGCCGATCATGGAGCGGCGGTAGCATTCCATCGCAGCGTTGTGGGCGGCGATGAGCTGCGCGGCCATCATGCCTTCCAGCTCATCCTTGGGGCCGATGCCGATCAGCGCGGCGACGGTGGCGCTCATTTGGCGGTTCCGCTCCGCCTCGTCCGAGTTCTTCAGCCAAAGCGCCTGCGCCACCTGATTGGCGAGCGTGTTATTCCAATCGTCGGACTGCGAACCGCCGATGGTTTTCAGCGCGCCCTTGCGATCGTCCGCATCGTTGGCAAGGGCGGTCGTCGCCTCCTTGGCGGGTTTTTTCCCGGTCATGGACGGACGCTCCTTTCCTTGATCCCCATTGCCGCCAACGCGGCAACAGCATGTTGTTTCCGGCCCGTGTGCCATGCGCTCCAGCATCGCCCATGCAGCCAGACATGGCCGGCAACTTCGGTTCCGAACGGCAGCAGCGGGTCGTGCGCTTGCTCGTCCTTCCCGCAACCCAGACACCGACCGGGCGGGGAGCACACGGGGACTCGGTTCAGCCATTCGGAGACGCAGCAGGCATAGGCTATGACCTCGGCCTCGCCGCGCGGCCAACCGCCATCGAACTCCGCGATGCCCGCCCGTTCCTCAAAGAAGGCGAGCCAGTCCTCGGCAAACCAGGCGTCCGCTTCTCCCTGCAACAGCGCGATCACGTCTGCCTTATGACGCGAGAGCAGCTCAAGGATGGCGCCGGGCGGAGGGGCAAACGCTTCCACAACGAGGGCTTCGCCATCCGCATGCAGGCCGATGCCGGCGTCGCGCGCGGCTCTCAAAACCTTCGCTGCGCTCATAGGCGCGCCCTCCAGCCACCGCTTTTCGTTTCTTCCGGCCTGGACTGTGCGGCTCGGTTTGCGTCCGCACCGTCCGCATCGTCCGCGGTGGTGGTTTTCAACAGGTTGGCGCGGACGGACGGCACGCCGTCCCGTCCCGTACCGTCCAGCGGACCGTCCGCATTGGAGGCCACCGTCCGCAGGGGTGGACCGGCGACGCCATTGATCGGGTGAGGTTTCCTCGCAGATGCAGACGAAGCGGACGCTGCGGACGGTTGCGTCCCCGCGTTTTCTGGCATGGTGCATGACGAGGCGATGCGGATAATCCGGGTCCGTGCCCGGCCTTCGCGCTCGAAGCCGACCTCGATGCCGATCTTGCGCAGAAAGGTCGCCGCCCCCGCGACCGCCCTCGGGCTATCCGGCCAGCTCTTGGACTTGGCGGCACGCTCGCCCGCCACTTCCCCCAGGGCGCCCAGAAGGTGTGCGGCCGTGCCCGTCCACTCTGTCCGCCCCGCCATCATGGCGAGCACGGCGGCTGCGACCGGATCGGCATCGATCACGCCTTCAACCGCCTCCTCCCGGTTATCGCAATAGGCCGACCAGAAGGTGCCGGCAGGCCAGAGGGCCGTCTCGCAGGCGGCAGCCCACAGCGCGAAGTCGGCCATGCGCGGCAACGTTGGAAGCCGCGTGTCGGGCAATCGCCTGAGACCTTGCACCACGGCGTCGAGCAGCACGCCGAGGATGCGTGGACGTTCGGCCTCAAACGCGGCCCACAGCTCAGCCTCGGGCCGGCGGCGCTCTTCGGGGATCGGCTCCAGCGCCAGGAACACGGCGCGGTCGGCAAGGTCGGGCCGGGTAACGGTGTCCTCGATGCCGTTGAGCATCACCGGTCGGGCCGCATCGAAAAGCATCTCGTCCTGGTCGGTATAGAGCTGGCGAACGGCGAAGCCGCCGCCGGTGGCGAGCCGGCAGAGTGTGTCGGAAATCCACGCCGGCAAACCCGAGACGTTGTCGAAGGCGAGCACGTGGCCGTTGCTCGCGGCGATAAACAGGTCGCGATCCTCGCGCGGCAGGGCACGTAAGGGTGCGGTGTTGGGATCGAGTAGAGCCCGCAAGATCGCCGAGAACGTGGACTTGGCCGAGCCCTGTTCACCTGACAGCACGATCACCGGATAAGGGCCGCGATCGCGCAAGCACGCCAGCGCCCAGGTGACGACCAATACGAAGTCATAGTCGGACTGGACGTTAAGAAAGGAGCGCAGCGCCTCGATCGATCCGCCTAGCACCGGCATCGGCAAAGGCTGCATCCCGGCAGCGCGGCGGAAGTGCACCGGCGGCTTGTCGATCACCCGCCAGCCGGTCGTATCAATCTCCACCGCCCGCCAAGCCTCGTCCGCGAGGTCGAGAAAAAGCCGTCCGTCCAGACCGCCGACGCGAATGTGGACGACGCGCTCGGGCGCGTCGAAATGCGCTTTCGCCTCGATCACGTTCAGTGCCGATTGCAGCGCCTCGGAACTCGGCGCGCCCTGAGTCACCTCGAAGAAGCGGCGCGTCAACCAGTGGCGGAAGCCCTTGGAACGGATAGGCCAGGTCTCGCGATGACCATTGTTCGGTTCGGGGTATGAAACAGGTCGGCCGGTTGCGCCAACTCGATCAGGATATCGGCCTGCGTCGGGCCCCGTCGGCCCGTGTCTCCGTTTTCCTCGGCGATAGCTTCATCGAGCGCCGTTACCCGGCAGCCCGCATGCTTGAGTTGCGCCCGCAACGCCTCGAACGTCGCGCGGTCATGCTTTTTCAGCCACGCGAGCCGTTCCAGCACATCCGGCGTGAAGGGCGCGCCGGGATCGGTCGCTGCCTTCTCGACCAGCGCGTCGAGCGGATCGCAGATGTTTTCGGCCACGTCGATGGCTCCTGCGATCAGACCCTCAGTGTCGCTGGTCATGTCACGTCCTCTTGGACACGCGGTGCCTGGCCGAGGAGCATGTCATTGAAGTCCAGCCCCTTTGGCGGGCGGGCGATGCGCACATGGCGCCCCTCGCGCTTCCAGCGCATCGCGGCGTCGCGTGCCGCGGCCTCGCCGGGATCGTCGCCATCGGCGAGGATGGTTACTTCGCGAACCTCACCCGGCAGACCGAGCGCACGCAACCCGGAGGTCGAAAGCGCCGCCCAGGCGGGATAGCCGGTTGCCTGCATGGCGGCGAGGCAGGTCTCGATGCCTTCGCCCACCATCAGCACGTCTCCGGCCGTGGCGAGCGCCACCGCGCCGCCTCCACATGGCCCGAGCATCATCTTTTGAGGATCAACTGGCGCCTTGCCCCGTCCATCGCGGGCGAGGAAGGTGCGGTGGATCGCCAGCGGCACCCCGTCGTTGCCGCGTACCACCAGCGTGACCATTGCCGGCCAGGTGCCCCCCGACGGATGCCGGAGCCTTTTGAATCGGAGCGTGGGCGGCAGCGGAAAATGAATGCCGCGCGAGGCAAGATAAGTCTCGACCAACCTGCCGCCTGCAGGCTTCGCGGATTGCCAGATGGCGAGCGCCGCCTCGCTGTGGTTGGCCTCGACTCGATCCGGTCGGCGCTCGGGATGGGCGACCGACGGACAATTCGAGAACCGGCGGGTGACTTTTTCCGTCCACAGTCCGCGCGCCCTGAGAGCTGCAATGACTTGGCGTTGGTCGCAGCCGGCATGGCAGCGGACCAGCACCTTGCCGTCGTTGGCGTCGCGTATCGAAAGGCTGGGAATGCGATCGCCGTGGGCCGGGCAGCGCGCAGCCCACCCGCCGCCTGTCTTCCGGCCACCGAGCGCTCTGGCAATGCTTTCAGCGGTCATGGCCTACCCCCTCCTCGGCGGCGGCGGCGACGCTGGCATTGTCGTTCACAGGCGAGGGCAGATCGTCCCGCGACCACTCAGCCAGGATGGAGAAGAAGCCCGTGACGTTGGCGGCGATCTGCTTCGTCTCGTCGAGGCTCAGCTCGCGCCCAAGCCGCGGTTGCCAGACCTTGCGGGTGTGCTCAGTCAAGTCGTCCGATGGATTGTCGTTCGCGATTTTCACCGAAGATCTCACAGCCGGCTCGTTGCCGCGCCGTGTCCCTGATCTCCAGTCTCGGACTCCCACCGATAACGTCGGATCGAATCGTCATTTGCATGTTCGGTGTCCCCATCTCAGGGATCACCATCGTTCGCGCTTCAGTGCGGCAGTTCATCCTCAGGGATAAACTTGTGGGACTTGCCCGCCCGGATCACGAGCTGGCGCCTGCCGCCATTGCCGATTTCGCAGCCAATGGCACAGTCAAAGAAGCCGTGTTTCAGCCCTTCGACCACGATGTTTTCGAGATGCGCGAGGGCTTTAGCGATTTGGCCGCGGTGCGTTGAGGGACCTGGAACGTTAAGCATTGTGCAGCAGCGCCTTCATGTCCTTCATGGTGGTGGAGAATGCGAGCGGCGGCACCGCCGTCCCGTCGCCATAGAACGCCAAAACGTCCTCGCGTCGGGATGGCCGGTCGCGAAAGACGAAGACCTTCCGCCGGCCCTCAGCGCGCAGATCGAGCAGCGCGTAGCAGGTGCACCGCGGGAAGCAGGCGAGATAGAAGTCGCGCGTTGCGAACCCGACCTTCCGCGCCGTTACGTTAGATTTCTCCTGTCCACTTGACACTTTACATGCTCCTCAAAAAAGGGGGGCGGATCACTCGCTCGCGAGAAGCCGCTGGTGCGGCACGACGCGCAGAAGCAACCCGAGCCTTTCCAGACGGATGCGCATGGCGATCGGCGATACAACAAAGCGTTTGGCTAGCGGCTTACAGAACCGTTCCAGCGCCTCGTCCTCTCTTTCGGAGATGTCGAAATCGCCCATGGAGGCGTGAATGCGCGGGATCTCTACAAAGGGGTGGGCGATCGGGGTGCGAGGTTGGAGGACGCGCTGCTTGCGGTCGGGGAACAGTTCGTCCCAGGCGGCGAAGATCAACTTGCGCGGCATCAAGAGGCACGAGGCGTAGAAATCGGCCTGCCATTCCTCTCGCGCCTTGGCTTGGCTCGACCGGCAGATGAACTTGGGCTTGCCGCCCTCGTCGAGGAACGAGGTCTGCGCCGTACCATGCATGATCAGATGCTGATGCAGGCGCCAGTGTCCGCCGCCCTCGTGCGCCAGCGTGAACCGATAGCGGCCTTCCTTGGACGGGTTCTCCTCGGGGTCGAGGCTTTCATCGATGAAGATGCTGCCGTCACCGTAGATCGCGCCGAGGATGTCGGTCTCGCCGTTTGGAGGGCGCGGCACGTTGTGGCGGACGTGCATGTCGTCGAACTCGATCCGAAGCTTGAGGTGCTTCTCGACGACGTCCTCGACCGGGACAGGCGCAACAATGATGACGCCACGCGCATACCGATATTCGGCGAGCAGCGCCGCCGCATCGCGCTCAATGGCTTCGTCGGCAAGGTAGGGAACCAGAAGGCGCATCAGTCATCCTTCATCTGCATTCGCGGGCTCATTGCCCCCACATGGTCACTGGTCCTTTGGTTTCTTTGCCTGCTGTGTTAGCCGGGCGATCTCCTCGGCGCTCAGGCCGTTCGCGGTACGCAACAGCGCCGACATCTCGACGGGGTGCCGCTTGATGATGTCGGCGAGGTCGGACGGAACGCGGCCGGCCATCGCCAGTAACTCGTCGGGGTCGCACCCGATGATCTGTGCAATCGCCCGCACCTTGTCCTCGGTCGGCGGCGTGAACTCGTCCCGCTCCACCTTCGACAGATAGGTCGGGCTTACCCCGATCTTCTTGGCCATCTCGCGCAGCCCGATCTCCCGCGCCTCCCGCTCGCGGCGAATGAACGCCCCGAACTTCTCCCTCCCGCTGGTCATGGCTCCTGTTTCCGTTTCCTGTTTAGAGGCCACTTTACAACCGATCGATACGACTGTCAATAATACACTAAACAGTGTCCGGTCAGTGCTTACGCGGCAAGCTGAAGATCACGGATTTCCTCAAGCACCCGCCGGAAATCCGGCTTGGGTGCAATGCACATAGTTCGATAGGTGTTCAGGAAGCGCAGCCACACTTTTCCTTTAAAGTCAACAAGATCGGCGCTTTCTGACCGGTGTTTGGGAGACCGCGGTTTCCCGGTGAGCGTGGGAGAGCGCAAAAACGATGCCCCGATGGTATCGCTAAGGCACTCGCCGCTGTTCCGCCGCTCCTTGGGAAAGATGACGATAGGCCCATCAAAGGAAAATGGTTGCGGCGACCCTAGTCAGAGCCTATTCCGTTCTTACGGATGTAAGTACGCCATAGGAGGAAGTCATGACCTCAGTGGTCACGCTCAAGCTGACCTCGATCGGCAACTCGGTTGGCGTCGTCCTGCCGAAGGATGCGCTGGCCCGCCTCAAGCTGGAAAAGGGTGATGTCCTTTACCTGACGGAAGCGCCCGACGGATACCGGCTGACGCCGTACAACCCGGAGTTCGATGAACAGATGGCGGAGGCGCGCCGGATCATGAAAGATCGGCGCGCCGCCTTGCGGGCACTGGCGAAGTAGGTGGCGATCGTCTGGATCGGCGAGCCGGTCGTTCTCGCCATCCACGACGAGCAACTGGCTGAGCATGGCGGCGCTCCCGGTCTACGCGATGCCGGCCTTCTAAAGTCGACGCTCGCTCGCCCGCAGAACTTGCAGGCTTACGGCGATTCGCCGGACTTGCCTCAAATCGCGGCCGCATACGGCTACGGCCTCGCCCGCAACCACCCGTTCATCGACGGCAACAAGCGGACGGCGCTCGTCGTCGCCGAACTGTTCCTGGCGCTGAACGGTCTCCGGCTGAACGCGGATGACGAAGCCGTCGTCCTGACCGTCCTCGACGTCGCCGCTGGATCCCGATCGGAACCGGCATTCGCCGAATGGATCCGCAACCATGGTTAAATGATCCTAATCGATCCAAGGGACCGCCAGGGCGGCCACCGCCCCATTTGCTGGGGTGCGTCGATGATCCGTGACACGCTCCCAACTGAGCGCTACCGCGCCGATGAACTTGCCGCATCAACAGAGGATGGGATACAGGAGAGAGCCTCTTGAAAAAGTTGTTCACCCGAATAGGGAAACTCAAGTCGGCCCAGTAGATGTTCAATTTCCGATCTGCACACCAACGCGATGCCTAGAGTTTCGGCAGTTCGCCAATGTGCCCTCGTCTCTCCGCGTGACAGCGAGGTAACCATTACTGGCAACGGAGGGGCGTTCAAAAAAACGTCAAGGTCTCGCAGCCGGCTGGCGATCCGGTCCGTGCGGTTGCGCAAGCGCTGGAGCTTACCGCTTCTGTCAACGTCGCCCACTGTGCACTCAATAATGAAGAGATGGCGGGTTGCTGTCATTGCAATGAGATCAGGTACGTTTCCCGCCGGAGCCGACGCGTCGCACTTCCATATCGTAAGGCCAAACAAATTAAGAAGAGTCGATACTTTCTCGCAGAATTGACTTTCTTTCTCAAAAAAGCGAGCAGAAAATAATTTACCTTCGTCGATGGTATTGTGAATGCTTAGCCGCTCGTTAATTTGGCGTGCATTGTCTCGAATCCACCAATGGCTAAGGTGATCGCCTTTATAGCTCAGAAAAACTTTTACAAGATGCGTTTCGCTGTCTTCAGAAGATCGATAATGCCCACGCCAATAACCGTCTTGCTTCGTCCACTCTAATGTCGGCCCATCGACCGATCGTCGGATGGGTGGCCCCGGCTGCTTGAACACCTTGAGCCCTAGTCTAATTTCTTTCGTCTCCCCACTGCCCGAGAGAATGAGACGTACATCGATTTTCCCGCCCGCCAACGATGACTCCTGGTCGATGACAGCTGGTGGCCAAGCCAGGATTTCAATTATTGTTTCGCGCGTGAGTTCCTCCTCATCGAAATTCAGATCGAGATTAGTAAGCAACTCGTTTAAGCCATCATATGGCTCGCAATGAGCAGCGAGCTCAAGGTCGAGAGCCTGTCGATCGGGAAGTGCCTGGGAGAAGGGGACCACTGCCCGTAAGCCGCACACGCGTCGGTTCTGACTTGCCAAACGGGGGTGAAACGGCTGGAACTGCGTATGCATTGAGCCTTCGTCACAAGGCAGCGCCTCTAGCTTTTCTCCTTCTAGCTCCACTGAGAACGGGTCTGTAAGCACCGTCTCAATAAGGCTCTCCAAGGTATTCCGATCGAGAGTTGTCACACGACGAGACGCTAGGATAGATTGGGTACGTATTTCTATCGGCGTAATTGATACACCGCCTACAAGAAATACGCGAAGGGCCCGGCTAAGCACCCAGGAACCGTCATTCGCTCGCAGTGCCAAAACACTTGTCACGAGCGTTTCAAACCCATAGGCCCAACGCTGCAACAATTGCCGAAACAACTCCACTTCACGTGAAGTATGCATTATATAATCCACATTCTGTCAATGCGTGTAGCACGTCTCGAATTTAGGATGGAACGTCACGAGCGTACACGTAGTACTTTTCCCAGGGGCGGCTCCGTCGGCCGCTCACCGCCAGGTGGCGGCGGCTTCCACCAGCGCCATCGGCGGGGCCGGCGGCCGGACCGTACCAGGGGCGGGGGCGAGATAATGGGCACCGGCGTCGTCATCGATGCACTGGCAGCCGTCGATGCGGTAGCGCAGCTTGAAGCGGACGATCGCCCCGTGCGGCACGTCGTCGTCGCCGCGCCACAGGTTCTGTCCGTGCGCCGTCTCCTCGGCCGTCTCATCTGCCCGCTGCAACGGTAGCTCGCGCTTGGCGCAGGCGGGATCGGCCGCCAGGACGTAGGAGACGGTTACCGCATCGATGCGTTCGACGGCGGTGATCGCGACCTCGAAGCGGTCGCTCGGTGCGTCCGGACGCCGCTCCACCGTTGCCTCGATGCGGATGATTTCGCGGGCGGGGAAGCCGAACCGATAGTTGGCACCGAGGTTGCTGTCGTAAATCGTCTCCCCCATCTGCCGCACGAACGAGAACCAGACGATCAGCCGATCGGCGTCGGCCGGGATCGCAATCCGGGCCGACAGCATGGAGCCCTGACCGGTCGGATCCACGTCGGGGCAGGCGATGGTGCCGGCGGGGGATTGCAGCGGCACCTCGGTGTCGGGGGCGTCGGCGCGAAAGCGCAGGTGGGCGATGACCGGGCGGCCGGGATCGCCGAAGCGATAGGGCTCGTCGGCGGGAACGATCCGCTGCGGATCGTAGCGCAGCAGCAACGAGGCGCCCGGGCGCAGGTCGCCCGCCGGCAGCTGGTGGAAATCGCAGGTAAAGGTCACTTCCGCCGGTTTGCCGTCGCGCAGCTTCCTCCGCATGCCGACATTCTCCTCTGTCCCGTTCTCCTCGCCGGGAGCGCTCATTGCCGGAAGGCAACGGTAACGGTGATGTCGGGCGCCCGGTCGAACACCTTGACGACCGTCATCCGCAGACCGGGAGCCCACAGATAGGCATCGCTCGCCGCCACGTCGAGGGCGTCGGCGACCGGAACGGCACCGACGGCGACACCGCCCACCGTCACCGATGCCGGCGGCGGCGAACCCAGCAGGCGGATGAACAGGAAGCGCTCGGCCGGCTGGTAGCGATCATGCAGGCGGGAGAGGCGGATGCTCGTGCCGCCGGGGGCCGAACGGCGACTGATCCGCGTCGTCCGGAAGGCGCCGACGGTCTCGGCCCGGGTGCTGATCCCGTCGTCCTGATAGAGGACATGCTCGTCGTCGGGGCCGGGATAGACGTGGATGACGAGCGGGTTCTCCTTCAGTTCGCCCACGTACTGCTCGATGCGGGACCGGAGCGGCAGGATGGCGCCGGCCCGCACGTAGAGCGGAACCTGATCGAGGGCCGCCTCGACGTCGCGCAGCAGGCGGCCGCCTTCCATGGCGTCGGGAAGGGCGCCGGCGTCAGTGAACGGGTACCAGGCGCTGCCGGCCGGCAGGTACACATCGCGCCGGGCCGGGCCGTCCGCCGGCGCCGACCGCAGGACGGGAGCGACGAGCAGATCCTTGCCGAGGAAGAACTGGTCGTCCAGGTGCTCGTAAACCTGCGCATCCCCGGCATCGTTGAGGAAGAGGGCGCGGGCGATCGGCATCCCCGTCTCGGTCCACTGGTGCATCAGGTCGTAGAACAGCGGCAGCAGGCGGTAGCGCCGCTCGACGGTGCGCCGGCAGATGTCCGGCACCGGCTCGGCGTAGGCGTAGGCCTCCTGATATTCCTTGTCGTAGCCGATGTAATGATTGCGGAACCAGGGAAGGAACGAGCCCGCCTGCATCCAGCGGACGAACAGCTCGGGATCGGTGACGCCGCCGATGACCCGGCCATCGCGGACGACCGATGCCGACGTGGTGCCGCCCGGCACCGGACCGGTGGCGAAGCCGCCCACGTCGGCGCCGGCAATGGGCACTCCCGACAGGCCGAGATTGAGAACCTGCGGAAGGCTGATCCTGAGGAAATCCCAGCTGGATGCGTTGTCGCCGCTCCACAGGGCGGCATAGCGCTGCAGCCCCGCATAACCGCCGCGACCGACGATGAACGGGCGGGTGTCCGGTTTCAAGGCCCGCAACCCCTCGGCGGTCGCCTGCAGCAGGAATTGCGCATAGGCGTTGTGGCAGACGGCGTGCGGCACGTAGCCGCGCCCGTCATAGGTCATCAGATCCAGCGGCAGTGTTCCCTCCGGCGTGTCGGCAGAGACGGAGGCGGCGGGACACATCATGTCCTGCCAGATCATGTCGATGCCGAGATCCTGGATCAGGTGCGCATACTGCCGGCCCCAGACGGCGCGCACGTCGGCGCGGCCGAGGTCGGGGTAGTTGATCTCGGCGCCCAAAGGGGTGACTCCCTCCCGGTTGGGGCGGAGCGGCGGGTAAGGGTAGGGATTGACCCCGCGATTGGCACCGTAGGAGATGGAAGCGGCGAACGGCTCTCCTCCTGCCGCACGGCCGGCGCGCACGTCGTAGACGAGACCGCCCATCGCCAGCAACTCCTGGCGGAGCGGAAACGGCGTCATCTCACCCCGTTCGTCCAGCGGGTTGCTGGTGACGAGAGGGGTGATGTTGGTGGCGCACTTGAATCCGTCGGCGTGCAGTTGGGCGATCATCCCGGCCGCGTCGGGAAACTTGGCCTCGCTGTGGGTGAACACCCGGTAGTTGTCCTGCAGGTCGATGTCGATGTGCAGGCCGTCGATGGGGATGCGGGCGGCGCGATAGGCGCGGGCGACACCCTCCAGCCGTTGCCGGTCGAAGTAGCCGTAGCACCCCTGGTGGAAGCCGAACGCATAGAGGGGCGGCATCGGGCTGCGCCCGGTGAGCTGCGTGAACTGGGAAAGGATGTGGGGAACGTCGTCGCCGAGGAGGAGATAGCAGTCGAGCGCGCCGAAGCGGGCGCCGACGGTGTAGTGGTCGGCGGCGGCGAGGTCGAAGAACGATTGGGAGACATTGTCGAGGAACAGGCCGCAGCAGAAGGGCGGTCCGGCGAACGCTCCGGTCGGCGCCGGGTTGAGTTCGATCAGCAGCGGAATCGAGGCGTAAAGGGGCTCCGCCGGATTGAGGGGGCCTCCGTCGCCGCCGGCTGGGATCGGCGCCCGTGCATAGATGAAGTTATCGAAGTTGAAATTGGTCAGCCGGTTGCCATTCATCAGCAGCGTCGGCCCGGTCTTTTCCCCGAACCCGCAGTAAAGGGCGTTCTCCGCCCGCAGCTTCGTGTTGGCGAAACCGTGTCCGCCGGGGCGACAGACGAGGCCGCGACCGGGGCGGTCGGCCGAGACCAACTGCCCGTCCCGGTAGACGCGCAGCGAGAAAGGCTGTCGATCCACCTCGATACGCATCGCGCCGCTGTCGAGGCTCAGGCGCTGCTCTGAGTTCTCGACGACGCGGGGAGTGACCGGGGCGAGATGGCGATCGACCACCGCATGCGAGATGTCGTCTCCCTCGCTGTCGGCGGCGGCCGGCCCGAAACGGATGCGCAGGCAATGGGGGCCGCAGAAGGAGAGGCGGACGGCGAGGGGGGCGTCCGCGAGCCCCAGGCAGAAGGTGCCGTTCTCGTCGCTGACACTGGCGATCGGGCCGACCGCCGTCCAGGAGGCGATGTCGGCGGCAAATTGCTCGGCGGTCAGGAAGGTGAGCGGCTCCATGGTCATCGGCTCCGGCTCATCGGCTAAGGGGTGGCGGCCCGGGTTCGGGCTCGCAAGGGTGGATGACCTTGGTCAGGGGGTCGGGACGCCCTTCCACGTGCCAGTTCGCCCAGATGCGTCCGCGGTCGTCGAACTCCAGGCTGAGCCAGTTGCGCGAGGCGACGAAGCGGAAGTTGGTGCCGGGGAACTGCAGCATCCGGGCGCTGATGTCCCGATCGACCTCCTGCACCGTGTCGCTGATGCGCTCGAGGAAATAACGCATCAGCCGCGGCGGCGGCGGATGCACGATGCCCGACGAGGTGAGCTGGGTGATGACGTTGCAGTGCTGCCAACCGATGACACGCCGCGTCGATTCGAGGGTGCCAAGCGCCGCCACATGCACGTCGCCGGAGAGGATGGTGACCCGGGTCCCCGCGGCGGCGGCGAAGTCCAGGAGCCGATGGGCGAGCCGCAAGCGCTCCAGCCGGTGCAGGTAGCTGGACCACTGATCGTGCAGGTCGTCCTCGTTCTCCTGCATGCCGGGGACGTAGCCCAGCGCCTCCTCCAGGAACGACATGTCCGGATGCACCAGCGGGATGCTCGACATGACGAGGAGGTGGCGCAGGCCACGGCTGCCGTCGATGGCATCGAAGATGATGTTCCACGTTTCCGGCGAGATCACCTGCCGCTGGCTGCGTTCGGAGCGCAGGTCGAGGACGAGCAGGCCGATGTCGCGGATGCGCAACAGGGCGTCGAAGCCGCCGGCGCCGGGCAGGGCCGGCCATGATGGACTGGCGGGGTCGCTCTGCAGCTGGAAGAGGGCGAAGCAGGCGCGGGCGGCGGCGAAGACGGTGCGGAACACCGGCGATCCCTGCTCTTCGTCGCTGTAGGACCCCCAGCCGTCGAAGGTCTCGTGGTCGTCCCACATCATCACCGATGGGATCGACGCCAGGGCGGCGGCCACCTCACTCTGGGCGAACCGCTGGCAGTAGGTCCGGGCGTAGAAGCGCAGGACCGCGTCGTGCAGTCCGGGGCTGGGAGTCTGCACCGCCCGCTGCTGCCGGGGCAGATCGTCGAACCCGCGCAGTTCCTCGACCACGTCCCAGATCTGGTCGGCGTAGATCTGGTCGCCGCCCAGCAACAGCAGATGGAATGGCAGCCGATCATGCGTCGCCACCAGCTGCGACCACATGGCATTCTTGTCGGCGATCCGCTTCATGTCGGCGACATCGGAGAAGCCGTTGCATGACCCGTAGGCGATGCGCGGCGGCTGCGTCCGGCCAGGCACGGTGAAGCTCCAGCGGTGGTCTTCGCCGGCAAAGCCGTAGTCGATCCGGGTGTCGAGGTCACCAACCGGCGCCTCGATCGCATGGGCGAAGAAGCGCATGCCGGCGGCCTCGGCGAGGGCGATCGGCGATATCGCCGACCCCGTTCCGCCGGCCGAGTGGGTCAGATCGCCCGGTTGTCCGTCGCCGTCGTAAACCGTCAGCACGACGATCCGCCAGCATCCGTCCACCTCGCCGCGAAAACCGAGAACCGGCCCACAGACCCGTGCCATCTCCCGTGTCCCCAGTTGCTGTCGGATGCCTGGCGAAGTTCTTCGGGCTCGAATGACCCGTTCGAACGAGATCATGCCCGATGATCCAGCGTACGACAACGCGGCAAGCGGCTGCGGGGCCGGGCCGTCAATCGAGGCTGGAAAGAGGGGCCGCCAGGTCTTCCAGCGATTGCCGCTCGGCGCTGACGCCGATCAGGAGTTCGACCACGGCGGCGGCGATCATCAGCCCGGCCCCGAAGAGATAACCGAGGACGATGTCGCCACGCTGCCCGCTCTCGATCAGGACGCCGAACAGCCAGGGTCCGGCGATGCCACCGACGGCGGTGCCGAGCACGTAGAACAAGGCGATGGCGAAGGCGCGCACCTCCAGCGGAAAGCTCTCGCTGACGGTGAGGTAGGCGGAGCTGGCGGCGGCGGACGCGAAAAAGAAGATGGTCATCCAGGCGATGGTCTGCGTCGTCGCATCCAGCATGCCGCGCTGGAACAGCAGGGCGGTGATCGTCAGCAGAACGCCGGTCATGGCATAGGTGAAGGCGATCATCGGCTTGCGGCCGACGGTGTCGAACAGGCGGCCGAGACAGATGGGCCCGAGCAGGTTGCCGATGGCGAACGGCAGCAGGTAAAGGCCGACCCGCTCCGCCGGAAGCGCGTAATACTTGATCAGGACCAGACCGTAACTGAAGAAGACCGCATTGTAGAGAAAGGCCTGGGAGACCATCAGCGCGAAGCCCAACAGGGCGCGCCGCCGATAGACGATGATGATGGTGCGCAGCGCCGCGAGGATCGGGGTGGCGGTGCGAAGGTGGATGGCGGTCCGGGCCGGCCCTGGCGGCGGTGGCGGTCCCTGCTCGCGGGCGACGCGCGCTTCTATCTGGGTGACGACGTGGTCCGCCTCGTCCAGGCGTCCGTGAGTCATCAGCCAGCGGGGGCTTTCGGGAACCCAGCGACGCAGGAGGAGGATGCCGAGCCCGAGGACGGCGCCGAGGAGGAAGGCCAGCCGCCAGCCCACGTCGGCGCCGAAAAGACCGGGATCGAGTAAGAGGTGCGAACCACCGGCGGCAATGACCGCGCCGCCCCAGAAGCTGCCGTTGATGATCAGATCGGTCCGGCCGCGCAACCGCGCCGGGATCAGCTCCTGAATGGCGGAGTTGATCGCCGTGTACTCGCCGCCGATGCCGGCACCGGTCAGGAAGCGGAAGAGGGCGAAGCTCCAAGCGTCCCAGGCGAGCCCGGTCGCCGCGGTGGCGGCAAGATAGACGCCGAGGGTGATGGTGAACAGCCGCTTACGCCCCAGCCGGTCTGTTAGCCAGCCGAACAACGCGGCGCCGATCACCGCTCCGGCCAGATAGGCGCTCCCCGACAGCCCGATCTGGCTCGGCGTCAGACGCAAGGAGGGGCTTTCCTGCAGGGCACCGGTGAGCGAACTGGCAAGGGTCACCTCGAGTCCGTCGAGAACCCAGGTGATGCCGAGGGCGATGACGACGAGGAGGTGGAAGCGACTCCACGGCAGCCGGTCCAGCCGCGCCGGGATGTCGGTGGAACGTCTGATCGCCTGCATGGATCGGGTGAGTGGGCTATTCCCTGAGGCTATCCCTATCGGCCGGTCGGAGAAATGGGATGGCCGCCGTTGAGGAAACTGCGGTCCGCTGGAACGAGCGGGTCCGCCGTCTGCGGCGTCTTTTTCTTCTCGACCCCCACCGGATACACGAGCACCGAACGTCTTCGCGGTGCGTAGTCTGGCACGGAGGCCTTTCCCGTCGCGCCGGCCACATCGGCCTGCTCAGGCTCGAAGATGACGTCGACCCAGTAGTTGATCGCCGGACGCCTGCGGGTGGGGAAGCCACTGGCACCGTAGCGATACAGGCCACCGGACCCAGCCTCACCCCCCTGCTGGGCGAACAACGGCGGACTCTCCACCGCCGGCACCGGCCGGTCGTCGATGCTGGCCGCGTAACGGCCGCTTTGGGTGTGATAGGACGCGACGTACGGGATGCCGGCCTTCACCGGGACCGGCGGCTGCAGCTCAACCTGCTGCCAGCCGACGGGAGTTTCCGTCTTGAACGGAGCCGAAGCCAGCAGCTTGCCATCGCCGGACCACAGGTTGCCCACGTGGGGACCGGTATTGGCGCTGCCCTTAAAGAAGCGAAGGGCGGTGATCCGGCCGTCGACGTCCGATTGGAAGCGGATGCCGACCTCGATCGGTTGCGGATCGGCGACGGAGGCGATCTCCGGGACGGCGGTGTTCGCCCAGATCGTCGTTCCTTTCGGTTCTCCCGATGAGGGAAGAAAATCGACGTCAACCCAGTAATTGGAGGCCTGATAGCTGCTGGAAGGGAAGAGCGGAAAGCTGCTGCGTCCGTATACGTAGACGCCGTTGGGACCGTCGACGCCGTTGCGAAGGGCGTGCAGGGGTTCGTTGTCGAAGCCGGCGTTGGAAAAGTACTGGGAATCGAAGGAGTAATGCCCCGCTTCCGTGTAGTAGGAGGCAACGTAGGTGGTATTGGCGTTGATGGGCACCGGCGAGGCAAAGATGGCGTGTTGCCAGCCGCTGGCCGTCTCGTCTTCGAACTCGGCCGTCGCCAGCAGGGTACCATTTCCCTGCCACAGATGACCCAGGTGAACGCCGGTGTTCTGCGACCCCTTGTAGAAATAGATGCCGGTCACGGAGCCGCCGACATCGGAGGCGAACTTCACACCGAGTTCGATGGCATTGGAATCACTGGCGGTGATGATGTCCGGGGTGATCGTCTCCGCCCATATCCGTGTCGGTCCGGCTCCGGCGACGACATTGACGCTGATGGATGTATCCGGTTGCTCCAGATTGCCGCTGTCATCGACGGCAGCGACGCGGATCGTTCTCGCCCCAAGGCCGGTCGGCGTCCATGCAAAGCTCCAGTTCTCGCGGCCGACGGCCGGATGCCATGTGTTCCCTCCGTCAACCGACACCTCCACTCCGCCGATGACGCCACCGCCCGCGTCGGTGGCGGTTCCCGCAATCATAAGCGTCGCGCCGCGCTCGACCGTCCCGCCGTCGGTCGGCGACGTAATCCGCGATGTGGGCGCGCGCGTGTCGGATAAAGCCGTGGCCGGACGCAGGTTGCTGCGCAGGGTCTGCGGCTGAACGCCCATGTCGGCGAACAGGTTGACGGTGGCCTGCTGAATGCGGGGATCGGCGTCGCCCACCGGCGCCCCGGCCTTGTTGTCGTGGGTTTCGTCGAGACCCCAGGACCACTGGATCGTCCCGGCACCGAACACCCGGGCCCCGCTCGGATGGCGATAAAGGGTCAGCGAGTGGGTCGCCGTACCCGGGGCAAAACTGGAGCCAAAGTCGAGAAGCTTGCCGCCGACGTTCCAGGTGCTGGATGACAGGCGAACAAGCCCCCGCGGGCGGGCCCGGTTGTCCACATCCTCATCCCACTCGAAGCCGAGAAGGGACTTGCCCAGGGTCACCGGTGGATCAGTGTCGCTCATCGTCGCCAGGGACGTATTCCGCCACAGACGCATCTTGCGGAACGGCGCGCCCACTTTCAGGTCATTGAATTGAACGCCGTTCACGGTGAACAGCTGACCGGTTAGCCCGTTTTCGGGCCTGCCGCCATCGGCGGGCGGACTGAATCGGGGATCGCGCCAGGTTCCCGTCCAGGTCGGCGGATCGAGGGGATCGCTTCGCCTGTTCTCGTGCGTCTCCTTGTAGCAGACAAGGGTCCGGCGGGCCTTATTTCGTCCGTCGATGCTGTTTTCCCAGCGGGTTTTCCAGAACACCTCGTTGCCGCTGAAGAAGGCGAGATTGACACCGGCGGCCAGCGCGGCTTCGACGGACGAGCGTTGCTGCGCCGACCAATATTCATCATGGCCCATGGAGATAAACAGCTTATGTTTCTTGATAAGTTGACCACGTCGATCGGTATCGACGCCGCTAAAGTAGGTAACGTCATAGCCGTTTGCTTCCAGCCAGCGAACCATGGGGTATTCTGCATGGAAAAAATTGCTGAGACCGGCATAGGCGGTGCCGGTTCTCCAGACGAAGGGGCGGTTATAACTGACCTTGTACGCCCGACCGTCCGGATCCCCTACATAGAGACTGTTTCCGCCATAAGCGTTATAGGCCTGCCAGGTGGTATCGGACGTTTGCACCAGCACGGCCGATTTGCTGCCATCATTGCGGACGACGAAGAACACGTGGCTGGCGCCGCCGGTATCGGCGCGCACCAGCCTCGCAAAGTAAATGCCAGACGTCGCCGTGGACGGGATCGGCCAGGACGCGGATTTCAACCAGTTTCCGCAGTCGACGAGGCCGGTCGCTTCCTCTCTCTTGCATGCGGGCTGGGTGCGCGCGATGCCGGCAATGCCGGCGGCGACTTTCCGCGCGCCGGCTCCGCCGTAATAGCCGACGCGATAAATATCCAGGTGATAGGCGGCGGCATCGGTCTTGATGCGAAAGACGGCCGTCTGGCCGCGGTTGTAGCTGATGTCGTCGGTGAAGCCCTGAATGCTGGCGTCGCCGCTGCCGGCCACGTCCCATTCACTCGCCGGGTTGCCGGGCAACCGGTTCTCGATGACGATCGGGTTATCGGCGGCCCTCGCTTGCGTCGCTGTGACCAGTACGGCAAGCAGCGTCGCTCCTAACGCCATCGCACAAGCGAATCTCGCGTTGGAAAAAGTGTCGCTCGGTAATCGACCAGCCGCCAGCAAGAGCCTTGTTTGGGGGCTCCGCAGCCGAAAGGGTGGCTTGGCTCTGAGTAAGCGCCCGGAAAAGGACCGAAGAAGGTCGCGCATAGACATCCGCGTGCGTCCCCAAATGCCGACACCGACACCCATTCCGGGTGCGATTGTTGTTACGAGCTATTTAGGGTGGATGCTGTGGATTCAATATGGCTGCCGCATGGCGGATACGGAAGCCACAGCAGCGCCGGTCGCCGCCGATGAGCACGCGTTCGGCAACAAGGCGGCGCGGCTTCTGAAAAAAATTTGCGGCGGAGGGTGGTTGCCCTCCGCCGCGCGGCAGTCTGGTTGTTTCGTTAGGTCCTAGTGGCTGGCAGCGCCCGCGGCGCCGACGCCGGTCTGAGCGCGGACCAACTGGTCGTCGAACGCCTCGATCTCCATCTGTGCCCGCGGACTCTTGTCGAGTACGGAGACGATCCAGGCGGTAAAGAACGCCAGCGGCATCGAGAAAATGGCCGGCTGCTCATAGGGGAACAAGGGTGCCTTGTTGCCGAGCACCGTCACCCAGACCGCCTTCGAGAGGACGACGATGGCGGTGGCACTCACCAAGCCGACGAGACCACCCCACACCGCGCCCCTGGTGGTCAGGCCTTTCCAGTACATGGACAGGATCAGGATCGGGAAGTTGCACGAGGCGGCGATGCCGAAGGTCAGCCCGACGAGAAAGGCGATGTTCATTTTCTCGAACAGGATGCCCGACAGCACCGCCAGAAGGCCGAGGCCGAGCGACGATAGCTTCGACACCCGTACCTCCGCGGCCTCGGTGACTTTGCCGCCCATGATCACATTGGCGTAGAGGTCGTGGGCGATGGCCCCCGCGCCGGCCAGGGCGAGCCCGGCGACGACGGCGAGGATGGTTGCGAACGCCACTGCGGCCAGGAAGCCGAGCAGGATGTTGCCGCCGACCGCGTGCGCCAGATGCATCGCCGGCATATTGCCGCCGCCGATCATGTTGCCGGCGATGTTGCCGCCCTCGAAGTAGGCCGGGTTCTGGCCGACGATGACGATCGCCGCCAGGCCCATGATGGCGACGACACAGAAGAAAAAGCCGACGCAGAAGGTGGCCACGAACACGCTCTTGCGTGCTTCCTTGGCATTGGGGACGGTGAAGAACCGCATCAGGATGTGCGGTAGCCCGGCGGTACCGAACATCAAGCCCAACCCCAACGAGACCGCGGTGACCGGATCGGCCAGCAACGTGCCCGGTGCCATCAGCTTGATGCCGCTCTTGCTGGCTTTGACCGCTTCCTGCGCCAGCGTCTCGAAGCTGAAGCCGAACTGGGAAAAGGCCAGCAGCATCACCAGGGTGCCGCCGCCGAGGAGGAGGCAGGCCTTGATGATCTGCACCCAGGTGGTGGCGATCATGCCGCCGAAGGTGACGTAAACGACCATCAAGACGCCGACGAGGGCGACCGCCGACCAGTAAGGCAGGCCGAACAGCAGCTTGATCAGCTGACCGGCGCCGACCATCTGCGCCGTCAGGTAGAAAACGACCACCGTCAATGATCCGATCGCCGCCATCGTCCGCACCTTCTTTTGATCGAGGCGGTAAGAGGCGATATCGGCAAAGGTGTACTTGCCGAGGTTACGCAAGCGTTCGGCCATCACGAACATGATGAAGGGCCAGCACGCGTAGAAGGCGATGCAATAGATAAAGCCGTCGTAGCCGCGCATGTAAACGAGGCTGGTCAGACCGAGCAGGGTCGCCGCCGACATATAGTCGCCGGCGATCGCCAGACCGTTCTGGGTGCCGGTGATACCGCCGCCGGCGGTGTAGAAGTCGGCTGCCGTGCGGGTCCGCTTCGACGCCCAGTAGGTGATGCCGAGGGTGCCGCAGACGAAGGCGATGAACATGAGGATCGCATTCAGGTTCACCGCCTGCTGCTGCGTCTCTCCCACCGCTGCCGGTGCCGCCGCCGCCGGGACGATCCAGGCTGCGGTCAACAGGACCGCCGCGATAATGCTGATCACGCGGCTCATTCCTCGGCCTCCCGGATGATCTGAAGGTTCGCCGTATCGAATTCGCCATTGGCGCGATGGATGTAGTATCCGGTGAGCAGCCAAAACAGAACGATGATCCCGACCCCGATCGGGATGCCGACCGACGTCACCGATCCCTGGCTGAGCGGCGTCGCCAGCAGGCCTGGCGCGAATGCGACGATCAGGATAAAGCCATAGAAAATGGCAAGGACGATGACCGCCAAAGTCCATGAGAAACGGCTCCGTTTCGCCATTTCCTCCTGGTATCGCGGATTGTTGCGTATTCGTTTGTAGAGCTCCGAGGACATTCGTCCCTCCCGTTTGTTGTTGAGCCTCCAAATGCGCAGCGGACAGAATCACTTTCAAATCGCCCCCCGGCGCACATTTACATACACGAAATGTGGGAGAATTTCACCGTCCAGTTGCGCCCCGTTCGGGGCAGGGCAACCGCCGGCGGTTAGCTGTCGCCAACGCGAACGATGTCTAGCGGCGACAGCGAGGAGTCGGCCGCAGGACCCTTCGCCGACTACATGCTGCGCCGGTACTTGCCGCCGACCGCGAAGAGGGCATCGCTGATCTGGCCGAGGGAGAGCACGCGGACGGCATCGACCAGAACCTCGAAGATATTCCCCCCGGCGACGGCCGTTTCCTTTAACCGTGCCACCATCGCCGCTGCCTGATCGGCGTTGCGCTCGTGGAACGCCGCCAGCCGCCGGAGCTGGCTTTGCTTTTCCTCTTCGGTCGAGCGGGCGAGTTCCGGCGTCGGCAGTTCGCCGCCGTTGGGGTCGACGAAGGTGTTGACGCCGACGATGGGATACGAGCCGTCGTGCTTCTTGCGCTCGTAATAGAGGGATTCGTCCTGGATTTTGCCGCGCTGATAGCCGGTTTCCATCGCCCCGAGGACGCCGCCACGGGCCGAAATCCGCTCGAACTCGCACAGCACCGCTTCTTCGACCAGATCGGTCAGCTCGTCGATGATGAAGGAGCCCTGGTTGGGGTTCTCGTTTTTCGCCAGCCCCCATTCCCGGTTGATGATCATCTGGATGGCGAGGGCGCGGCGGACGCTCTCTTCGGTGGGGGTGGTGATCGCCTCGTCGTAGGCGTTGGTGTGCAGGCTGTTGGTGTTGTCGTAGGTGGCGATCAACGCCTGCAACGTCGTCCGGATGTCATTGAACGCGTATTCCTGGGCATGCAGGGAGCGGCCCGAGGTCTGGGTGTGGTACTTGAGCTTCTGCGAGCGCTCATTGGCGCCGTACTTGAACCGCATGGCGGTCGACCAGATGCGGCGGGCGACCCGGCCCATGACCGCGTATTCCGGCTCCATCCCGGCGGAGAAGAAGAATGACAGGTTGGGCGCGAAGTCGTCGATGTGCATGCCGCGCGCCAGGTACGCCTCGACGTAGGTGAAGCCGTTGGCGAGGGTAAAGGCGAGCTGGCTGATGGGATTCGCTCCCGCCTCGGCGATGTGATAACCGGAGATCGACACGGAATAGAAGTTGCGCACCTGGTGATGGACAAAATACTCCTGGATGTCGGCCATCATCTTCAAGGCGAACTCGGTCGAGAAGATGCAGGTATTCTGCCCCTGATCCTCTTTCAGAATATCCGCCTGGACGGTACCGCGAACGTTCTTCATCACCCAGTCGCGGATCTTAAGGGCTTCGTCTTCGGTCGGCCGCCGTCCGTTCTCTTTTTCGAATCGGCCGATTTGTTGATCGATGGCGGCATTGAAGAACATCGCCAGGATCGACGGCGCCGGTCCATTGATGGTCATCGACACCGACGTCTGCGGATCACACAGGTCGAAGCCGTCGTAGAGCGTCTTCAGATCGTCGAGGGTGGCAATGGAAACACCCGAGTTGCCGACCTTGCCATAGATATCCGGCCGCTCGTCGGGGTCGAATCCGTAAAGGGTGACCGAGTCGAACGCGGTCGACAGCCGCTTGGCCAGCATGTCCTTGGCGAGGAACTTGAAGCGGCGATTGGTCCGGAACGGATCGCCCTCGCCGGCGAACATCCGGGTCGGGTCCTCGCCTTCGCGCCGGAATGAGAAGACGCCGGCGGTGAACGGAAACGCGCCGGGCACGTTCTCCTTTAACAGCCAGCGGAGGATTTCGCCCTCATCCTCAAAGCGGGGCAGCGCCACTTTCGGGATGCGGACGTCGGAGAGCGACTGGCTGGCGAGGACGGTGCGCGTCTCCTTGTCGCGCATGCGGACCACATACTCGTCGCCCGAGTAAGCCTCGACCACCGTCGGCCACATCTCCACCAGCTTGCGGCAGCGGGGGTCGAGCGCCTTGTCCTGCTCGGCCAGCAACGTCTCCACATCGGAGGTCGGCCGTTCGGCGTGGCGCAACAGCTCCCGCGTCTGGCGCAAGGCCTGCCGCTTGCGGGCGATCGCCACCTGGGTGCGGATGGCGCGGTGATAGTCGCGAACCGTATCGGTGATTTCCGCCAGGTAGCGCCGACGAGCCGCCGGCACGATGCCCGCGCCCGGTTCCGCATGCCGGACGTTGATGGGAGGAGCGCTCGTCTGCCAGCGGCCGAGACTCTTCTCGTCGAACTGGCGGATCAGTTCATGATAGAGGGCGGTCACCCCCATATCGTTGAACCGCGACGACATGGTCCCATAGACGGGCATTTCATCGACCGGTGTTGAGAACGCTTGGCGATTGCGCTGGAGCTGCTTGCCCACGTCGCGCAGCGCGTCCTGGGCTCCCTGGCGATCGAACTTGTTGACCGCGACCACGTCGGCGAAGTCCAGCATGTCGATCTTCTCCAGCTGTGACGCGGCGCCGAACTCCGGCGTCATCACATAGAGGGAGAGATCGACGAAGGGGACGATCCCCGCGTCGCCCTGGCCGATTCCCGGCGTCTCGACGATCACCAGCTGGAAGCCCGCCGCCTTACAGGCGACGATCATGTCCTTCAAGGCGACCGGCACTTCCGTATCCGGCGAGCGGGTGGCGAGCGAACGCATGTAGATGTTGGCGCCGTCGATGGCATTCATCCGGATGCGGTCGCCGAGGAGCGCGCCGCCGGTCTTTCGCCGCGACGGATCGATGGCGATCACCGCAATTTTCGGCTCACCCGAGAACAGTCTGCAGCGGCGGATCAGCTCGTCGGTGAGCGACGACTTGCCGGCACCGCCGGTGCCGGTGACGCCCAGGACCGGGATGGTCCCGCGCCGGTGGGCAAGCGCGTGCAACTCGTCCCGCCTGGTCTCGTCGAGCACACCGTCCTCGAGGGCGGTAATGATGCGCGCCAGATCGCGGACATTGCCTTCGGCAAGCCCATGCAGATCCCCCGGCAGCGTCTCCGAGAGGGAGAAGTCGCACGTCGCCATCATATCGTCGATCATGCCCTGGAGTCCCAGGCGGCGGCCGTCTTCGGGGGTGTAGATGCGGGCGACGCCGTAGGCGTGCAGCTCGGCCACCTCCTCCGGCACGATCACCCCGCCGCCGCCGCCGAACACCCGGATTTCGGCACCGCCGCGACTGCGCAGCAGGTCGATCATGTACTTGAAGAACTCCATGTGGCCGCCCTGGTACGAACTCAGGGCGATTCCGTGGACGTCCTCCTGCAGCGCGGCGTTGACGATTTCCTCCACCGAGCGGTTATGGCCGAGGTGGATGACTTCGGCGCCAGCGCCCTGCAGCACCCGACGGACGATATTGATCGCCGCGTCGTGGCCGTCGAACAGGCTGGCCGCCGAGACAAAGCGCACCGGTCCCCGCGCCTTGGCTGCCTCCGGCGCTGGCGCCTCGCTCGCCTCGGGCTCCCGGTTGAGAACGACGATGTCATCGGGCATGTCTGCCTCCCTTGGTCTTACCGTTCCGCCGTCCATCCTCGGCCCGACGGGCGAGCGGTGGCTGTTGTTGCCGCGCAAGCGGGACAATTGACGATGTCAAAACGCCTCCGGATCGAGCGCAAGCACCGTTTCCGAACCGTCGATGATCGCCCGGCCCAATGCCGAAATCCGTGGCATCACGTGCTGGGCGTAATAGCGGGCGGTGGTAAGCTTCGCTGCCAGGAAGTCGGGGTCACCGTCGCCGGCGGCCAGTCGCCGCCCCGCCGCCAGCGCCGTGCGTGCCATTTCGTAGCCGCCGACCAGCGTTCCCATCAGATGCAGGACGGAGTTCGCTGCTGCCATCGGCAAGCGCGGATCCCGTCGGGCGGCATCGAGCAGCCAGTCCACCACCTTGCCGGCATCGTCGATGCCGGAGGTCAGCGCCGCGCGCAGCACCGGTGCGGCGTCATCCGTGTTGGAGGCCAGAGCCCCGTCCAGGGCGCGCATTTCCTGCAGCAACGTGCGGACGCTTTTCGCATCGTCACGAATGATCTTGCGGCCGACCAGATCGTTGGCCTGGATGGCGGTCGTGCCTTCGTAGATCGGGGTGATCCGCGCGTCGCGGAAGTGTTGACTGGCCCCGGTCTCCTCAATGTAGCCCATGCCGCCGTGGATCTGGACGCCGATGGAGGTAAGGTCCACCGAGCGCTCGGTGCACCAGCCTTTGACTACCGGCGTCAGCAAGTCGAGGCGGGCCTTGTTGCGAGCCCGCTCGTCGGCATCCGGGTGACGGTAATAGATATCGCTCGCCCGCGCTGCGGCATAAATCAGTGCCCGCATCGCTTCGATCTCGGCACGCATCGCCATCAGCTTCCGGCGGATGCCGGGGTGGTAGAGGATGGGAGCCCGCTCGCCTTTGATCCCGATGGGCTGACCCTGGACCCGCTCGCGGGCGTACGCCACCGCCTGCTGATAGGCGCGCTCGGAGATGCCGAGGCCCTGGATGCCCACCACGAGCCGCTCCAGGTTCATCATGACGAACATGTATTCGAGGCCGCGGTTCTCCTCGCCGACCAGGTAGCCGACGGCACCGCCGTGATCGCCGAACGACAGCACCGCGGTGGGACTGCCGTGAATGCCGAGCTTGTGCTCGATGGAGACGCAACTGACGTCGTTCGGCCGGACCGGGTTGCCGTCATCATCGAGGATGATCTTCGGCACCACGAACAGGGAGATGCCCTTCACCCCCGGTGGTGCGTCGGGAGTTCGCGCCAGCACCAGGTGGATGATGTTTTCGGTCAGGTCGTGATCGCCGTAGGTGATGAAGATCTTCTGCCCGGAAATCAGGTAATGGCCGTCGGCGCGCTCGGCGCGGCTGCGGACGGCGCCCAGATCGGAGCCGGCCTGCGGCTCGGTCAGGTTCATCGTTCCGGTCCACTCGCCGCTGACCATTTTCGGCAGGAACCGTTGCTTGAGCTCGTCGGAGCCGTTGAGACCGATCGCCTCAATGGCTCCCTGGGTCAGCATCGGGCAGAGGGCGAACGCCATGTTGGCGGCGTGGAACATCTCCTGGACCGCGGCATTGACCAGCCACGGCAGGCCCATGCCACCCCACTTCGGCTCATTGACGGCGCCGTTCCAGCCGCCTTCGATGAAGGTGGTATAGGCGTCCTTCCAGCCCGTCGGGGTGAGCACCCCACCGTCGACGAGCCGTGATCCCTCCACGTCGCCCTGCTGGTTGATGGGGGCCAATACCTCGCCGGCGACCTTCGCCGCCTCTTCGAGCACCGCCGCCACCAGGTCCGGGGTGGCATCGCCGAGGCCGGGAAGTGTCGCGATGTCCTGCAACCCGCAGAGCTCTTCCATCACGAAGCGCATATCGCGAAGAGGTGCCGCGTAGGTGGTCATGCCGCCGCTCGTCCTTCTCTGACGCCGTCACCCGGCGCTTGTTTTCGTTCGCTCCCGCCCCACGCCTTCTTTCTTGATCCGTGCGACGCCCGCCTCACGATAATCCCTTTCGTTCGCTTCTTCTAGCGGCTGATATTTCAGGCCTTAATCGCATGCCGGGAGGGCTTGCCACTCCGGTCTACTGGCCGCGCACACCAACGATTACAATTGCGCGAATTCGCGGCATACTCGTGTAAATGCCGTCGGTTGGATGCGCCACGGCCACGATCCGAAAACCGCCGGGGGCGTTTCGGTCGGGGCGGGAAATGAAGCCAAGCGACGAAAAACAACTCTGAGGAGGAACCCCATGACTTCAACGCAGGCCTTTCTCGCTGCGCGCAATTTTCTTGTCACACACCGCGATGACTACGAAACTGCGTACCGCGACTTCCGCTGGCCCCAGTTGGATAACTTCAACTGGGCGCTCGATTACTTTGATGTCTACGCCCGCGGCAACGACCGGCCGGCGTTGTGGGTGGTGGGCGAGGACGGGAGCGAGGCGAAGGTAACCTTCGCCGAGATGTCCAGCCGATCCAACCGGACCGCCAATTTTCTACGCGGCCTGGGGGTGAAGCGTGGCGACCGGATCCTGCTGATGCTGGGCAACACCCCGCCGTTGTGGGAGGTGATGCTGGCGGCGATGAAGCTGGGGGCGGTGATCATCCCGGCGACGACGTTGCTCGCCCGTGACGATCTACTCGACCGGTTCGATCGCGGCCACGTCCGCCACGTCGTCGTCGGTGTCGCCGATGTGGGCAAGTTCGCCGATATTCCCGGCACTTATTCCCGCATCGTCGTCGGTGGCACCGCCGAGGGCTGGACCAGTTACGCCGAGGCCGCCGATGCGCCGGCCGAGTTTTCCGCAGACGGCGCGACGAAGGCGACCGATCCGCTCCTGCTGTACTTCACCTCCGGGACGACGGCGAAGCCGAAGCTGGTGGAGCATTCGCATCAGAGTTACCCGGTTGGTCATCTGTCGACCATGTATTGGATCGGGCTGAAGGAGGGCGACGTTCACCTGAACATCAGTTCACCCGGCTGGGCGAAGCACGCCTGGAGCTGCTTCTATGCGCCGTGGAACGCCGGCGCGACCATCTTCATCTTCAACCAGAGCCGGTTCAACGCCAAGGCGATCCTCGAGGTGATCTCCCGATGCAAGGTGACGACCTTGTGCGCGCCGCCGACGGTCTGGCGGATGCTGATCCAGGAGGACATGGCGGCGTTTCCGGTGAAGCTGCGGGAGGTCGTCGGTGCCGGCGAACCCCTCAATCCAGAGGTGATCGATCAGGTGGAGAAGGCGTGGGGGCTGCGCCTGCGCGACGGCTATGGCCAGACCGAGACCACCTGCCAGATCGGCAACTCGCCGGGACAGCGGTTGCAGGTGGGCTCTATGGGCCGGCCGCTGCCCGGATATCAGGTGGCGTTGCTGGATCCGGAGGATCATCCCGCCGATGAGGGGGAAATCGCCCTTTCCCTCGACCCACGGCCGACGGGACTGATGATCGGCTACAAGGACGATGACGCCAAGACCGCCCAGGTCACCTCCGGCGGCTACTATCATACCGGCGACGTCGCGATGCGGGATGCCGACGGCTACATCACCTACGTCGGCCGCGCCGATGACGTGTTCAAGGCATCCGACTACCGGATCAGCCCGTTCGAGCTGGAAAGCGTCCTCATCGAGCACGAAGCCGTCGCCGAGGCGGCGGTGGTCCCCAGCCCCGATCCGGTCCGGCTCGCGGTGCCGAAGGCGGTGGTCACCCTCGTCACCGGTCATGAGCCGAGCCGGGAACTGGCGGAGGAGATCCTGAAATTCGTCCGCGAGCGGCTGGCGCCGTACAAGCGGATCCGGCGGATCGAGTTCGCCGAACTGCCGAAGACCATCTCCGGCAAGATCCGGCGCGTCGAACTGCGCTCACAAGAAGATCAACGGCGCAAGGACGACGAGCGGGGGGACATGGAGTTCTGGGAGGAAGACTTCCCCGATCTCAAGAAATTAGCGTGATCAACGGCCGGCAAAGGCTGCGTGAATAGGGACTTCGGCGTGGCACGAAGCAACGGAAAGGCGAAAGCCTTTCCGTTGTCAGTGCCGGCCGTTGCCGGGCCGGCTCTTTGCATCAATGTCGAATGCAGACCTTGCCGAAATGCTGGCCGCTGGCCAAGTAGTCCAGGGCTTCCAGCAACTGGTCGAAGGCGAACACCCGGTCGACCACCGGCCGCATTCGGTGCTGGCCGATGGCGCGGGTCATCGCTGCGAAGTCGTCGCGGTTGCCGACGGTAATCCCTTGCAGGCGGACGTGACGGGTGACGACCAAGCCAAGACGTGCGTCCATGGTGCCGCCGGCGAGGACGCCGATCATGCTGATGGTTCCGCCGGGGCGGACCGCCCGCAGCGATTCCGGCAGCGTTCCCTGTCCGCCCACTTCGACGATGTGATCGACGCCGGCGCCGCCGGTGATCTCGCGGGCGCGTTTGCCCCAGGCGGACGTCGTCCGATAGTTGATCAGCGCATCGGCACCCAGCGCGCGAGCTTTGGCCAGCTTGCCGTCGCTGGACGAGGTGACGATGACGAACGCCCCCAGCAGCTTCGCGAACTGCAGGGCGAAAATGGAGACGCCGCCCGTGCCCTGCACCAGCACCGTATCACCCGCCTTCAGCCGGCCTTCGGTCACCAGTGCCCGCCAGGCGGTGACCCCGGCGGTCGGCAGTGTCGTCGCCTCCTCGTCACTCAAGTGATCGGGGATCGGGAAGACGCCCGCCTCGTCCAGAACCATGAACTCAGCCATCGTCCCGTCCATCTCGACGCCGAGACTGCGTGACAGCCGGCTCTCATCGGGCTCGCCGGCCAGCCAGGATTGGAAGAAGAGGGGACAGAGGCGATCTCCCCCCTTCACGGTGGTCACCGCGTCGCCGACCGCATCGGCGATGCCGACGCCATCGGCGAGCATGATCAACGGCAGGTCCTGCATGCGCGAGCCATAGCCGCGCTGTGGGACGAGGAGGTCCCGGTAGTTCAGCGCCGCCGCCTTCATCCGCAGCCGCACCTGGCCGCGCCCCGGCTGCGGATCGGGGCGGGAGCCGAGCCTGACATTCTCCCGCGACCAGCCGCCTTCTACCTGGAACACCTTCATGTCGATCCTCCGCAGGTGGCCTCCGCAGCCGGCCTCCGCCGCCGGCCTCGCCCGCGCTTAAAGACTGCGGGCGATCACCATCCGCTGCACCTCGCTCGTTCCCTCGTAAATCTGGCAGACGCGCACGTCGCGGTAGATGCGCTCCACCGGGAAGTCGGCGAGGTAGCCGTATCCCCCATGCACCTGGATGGCCGAGGAACAGACCCTCTCGGCCATCTCCGACGCGAACAGCTTTGCCATCGACGCCTCGGTGATGCAGGGCCGGCCGGCCTCGCGCAGGGCCGCGGCATGGAGGACCATCTGCCGCGCCACCGCCACTTGGGTTGCCATGTCCGCCAGCTTGAAGGCGATCGCCTGGTGCTCGATCAGCGGCTTGCCGAAGGCGACGCGTTCGCGGGCGAAATCCCGTGCCGCCTCGAACGCGGCGCGCGCCATGCCGATCGACTGGGCAGAGATGCCGATCCGTCCCCCCTCCAGGTTGGAGAGCGCGATCCGGTAGCCTTCGCCCTCGGCGCCGAGGCGCAGGTCTGCCGGCAGCCGCATATCGTTGAACAGCAGTTGGCAGGTGTCCGACGCGTGCTGGCCGAGTTTGTCCTCAACCCGTGCCACCTCGTAGCCGGGGGTGTCGGTCGGCACGATGAAGGCGGTGATCCCCTTCTTGTCGGCCGCCGGGTCGGTCACCGCGAAGGTGATCACCAGCCGCCCGTTTTTCCCTGAGGTGATGAACTGCTTGGTCCCCGACAGAACGTAGCTGTCGCCATCCCGCCGGGCACGTACCTTCAGTTGTGCCGCGTCCGATCCCGCCTGCGGTTCGCTCAGGGCGAAGCCGCCGAGCCACTCGCCGGTGACCATCTTCGGGAGGAACTGCTGCTTTTGCGCTTCGGTGCCGAACTTCAGGATCGGCATGCAGGCGACCGAGTTGTGGACGCTCATGATGGTGGAGCAGGCGCCGTCGCCGGCGGCGATTTCCTCCAGCGCCAGGGTATAGGCGACCTGGCCGATCTCGGAGCCGCCGTAGGCCTCTGGCATCAGCATACCGAAGAAGCCGAGCTCGCCCATCTCCCGCAGTGCTTCCGCCGGAAACGTGTGGTTGCGATCCCAGTCCGCCGCGAAGGGGGCGAGACGCTCCCTGGCAAAATCTCGCGCCATGTCGCGGATCTGCGTCTGTTCCTCACTCAGGAGCATGCCGCTTCCTTCCCCTCCCGGTCGGCGGCCCCTTGCCGGCTGCCGCTCTTGTGCTCTTGTTACGTTCGTCAGGCGCTGCTGGGAGCGGGGTCCTTCAGGTGCGCGCTCGCTTCCTCGGCGTTCTCGTAGATGTGTGGCGCCAGGTCCCGCCGCGTCAGCGTTTCCCCCAGTTTCAGGCGCAAGAAGGCGCTGGTGGTGTAGCGGGTCACACCCAGGTAGTGGTCCGTCATCACCTTGCGGACCATGTCGGCGTACTCATCCATCAGGTGGGGATCGATGTCGAAGTCGTCGTAGTTGACGATGGCGAACACCTTGTGACCCAGCGGTTCCAGCTTCCTGCGGACGTGAGCGTTGATGTTTTCGATGTCGTCCTGACTGCGAACGGACAACCGCTCGAAGTTGAGGAAGAGGATGTTCTGCTTCGCATCGTAGGTCAGGCGATCGTCGAGCGGCACCCGGATCAGATCGGCGCGCAGGTGCATCGGCGCATCGACGAAGATGCGCGGGTCCATGAGTTTCGGTTCACGTCGGATGATCGGTTTGAAGTCCATATGGGCGAGAATGTCCCGCTCGATGTTAATGCCGGGGGCGACCTCGATGAGCTCGATGCCGTCGTCGGCGAGGCGGAAGACGCAGCGTTCGGTGACGTAAAGCACTGCCTGTCCCCGCTGGCGCGCCTGATCACCGCTGAACGTCCGATGCTCGACCGCATTCACGAACTTGTTGGTCTTGCCGTCGCACCGGATGCACAGGCGTCCGCCTGCAATTTCAACATCCAGATCGCCGGCGTCGAAGGTGCCGACGAACACCACCTTCTTGGCGCTTTGCGAGATATTGATGAAGCCGCCGGCGCCGGCGAGGCGGACGCCGAACTTGCTCACGTTCAGGTTGCCTTCCTTATCGGCCTGCGCCAGCCCCAGAAAAGCCAGGTCGAGGCCGCCGCCGTCATAGAAATCGAACTGGTAGGGCTGATCGATAATTGCCTGGGCATTGACGGCGGCACCGAAGCTGAGGCCGCCGGCGGGGATGCCGCCGACAACGCCGGGCTCGGCGGTCAGCGTCATCAGGTCGATGACGTGCTCTTCGGCGGCAATGTTGGCGATGCCTTCCGGCATACCGATGCCGAGATTGACGACACTGTTCGCCTTCAGCTCCAGGGCGGCGCGGCGGGCGATGATCTTGCGCTCGCTCATCGGCATCGGTGGGATCGAGGCCATTGGTACCCGGAACTCGCCAGCATAGGCGGGGTTGTACTGCACTGCGAACGTCTGCGTGTGATGTTCGGGCTTCTCGGCGACGACGACGCAATCGATAAGGACGCCCGGGATCTTTACCTGACGCGGATTTAGGGCACCCCGGTCGGCGATGCGCTCCACCTGGACGATGACGATACCGCCCGAATTGTGAGCGGCCATGGCGACGGCGAGCGCCTCCACCGTCAGCGCTTCCTTCTCCATCGTGATGTTGCCGTCGAGGTCGCCGGTGGTGCCGCGGATGATGCCGACGTTGATGGGGAATGTCTTGTAGAGCAGGTATTCCTTGCCGTGGATGGTGATGAGCTCAACCAGGTCTTCGGTGGTGCTGGAATTGATCTTGCCACCGCCGAAACGGGGATCGACGAAGGTACCGAGGCCGATGCTCGATATTTGCCCCGGCTTGCCGGCCGCGATATCCCGGAACAGTTGGGAGATGACCCCTTGCGGCAGGTTGTAGGCCTCGACCTTGTTCTGAATGGCGAGCGCCTGCAGCTTCGGCACCAGGCCCCAGTGGCCGCCGATCACCCGCTTGACCAAGCCGTCGTGGCCCAGATGGTTGAGGCCGCGCGTCTTGCCGTCTCCCTGGCCGGCGGCATAGACGACGGTGAGGTTGCGCGGCTTGGCGAGGGCGGCCGGCACATCCTCGTCGGGGGCCAGATAGAGTTCCTCCAGCGCTACCGCGATGCCTTCAGGAAAGCCGATGCCGACGAAGCCACTGGTGGCGATGGTGTCGCCGTCGCGAATGAGGCGGACCGCCTCTCGTGCGGTGACGATCTTCCCTTTCTCGGGCAGTTTTGCGTAGGACAGAACGGGATGGGGGCCAAGCGGCGGCTGAGCCATGATTCCTCCAAGCGGCGCCGGCCGGGTGGCCGGCCAGCGCCGTCAACGTCAGTAGATGCCGGTCAGGTAGAAGAAGCCGATGGCGACGAAAACCGCCGCCGTCTTGATGACCGTAACCGCGAAAATGTCGCGATAGGAATCGCGATGGGTGAGGCCGGTCACCGCCAGCAAGGTGATCACCGCCCCGTTGTGCGGCAGGGTATCCATGCCGCCGCTGGCCATCGCCGCCACCCGGTGCAGTACTTCCAGCGGGATGCCGGCGGCATTGGCGTTGGCGATGAACGTTTCCGACATGGCGGCGAGGGCGATGCTCATCCCGCCGGAGGCCGAGCCGGTGATGCCGGCGAGGACGGTGACGGTAATGGCCTCGTTGACCAACGGGTTGGGGATACCCGCCAGCATCGAGGCGACGACGGAAAATCCCGGCAACGCGGCGATCACGCCGCCGAACCCATATTCCGAGGCGGTGTTGAGGGTAGCGAGGAGCGCACCGGCGATGGCGAGCTTGCTGCCGTCTGCGAACTTGGGCTGGACCGCCCTGAAGGCAGAGGCGATGCAGACGAGAATCCCCACCAACAGAGCGCCCTGCACCGCCCAGATGGCGACAACCTTGCCGATCTCAACCGGCACCGGCTTGCTGGTTCCAAGGACGAAATCGAAGGTCGATCCGTAGATACTGGGGATGAAATGGGTGAAGATCGCGTTCAGCACGAAGACGATGATCAGCGGCGAGATGGCGAGAATCGCATTCGGCAGCTTTTCGTGCTCGAAGGGCTCCGGCTCATTCTCCAGTCCGCGGATCAGCCCGGACGTATAGCCCTGACCGGCGGCGGCGGCCTGGCGGCGGCGGAATTCCAGATAGGCCATGCCGCAGATGAAGATGAAGATGGCGCCCACAATTCCCATCCAGGGGGCGGCCCAGGTGGTCGTCTTGAAGAAGGTGGTGGGGATGATGTTCTGGATCTGCGGCGTTCCCGGCAGCGAGTCCATGGTGAAGGTGAAGGCGCCGAGCGCAATCGTTCCCGGGATCAGCCGCTTAGGAATATTGACCTGGCGGAACATCTCGGCGGCGAACGGATAGACGGCGAAGACGACGACGAATAGCGAGACACCACCGTAGGTGAGGATCGAGCAGACGAGGACGATCGACAGCATCGCCCGCTGGGCGCCGATCAGCCGGATCACCGAGGAGACGATCGCCTTAGAAAATCCGGACAGCTCGATGACCTTGCCGAAAACGGCGCCAAGCATGAAGACCGGGAAGTACAGCTTGACGAAGCCGGCGAGCTTTTCCATGAAGATGAGAAGGTATGCCGGCGCAACCTGGATGGGATCTGTTAAGAGAACTGCAAGAAGCGCACAAACTGGCGCAAATAGAATAACACTAAAACCACGATAGGCAATGAAGATAAGGAGTCCGAGTGCCAGCAGTAAGACAATGACGTTCATTGTTTTGTCCGTGATTGAGTTAAGAAGCTAGCAGCTGTAGGTGCCTTGCGCGAAAAGGATTAACTTTTCCAGCTCCATATCCTTGATGATGTGCTCGTGATGAGAGATGACTTCCTTCACCAGATCACCGATGGAGAGGATCCCGAGCAATTGCTCACCCTCCATCACCAGCAGGTGTCGAATTCGATGCGCGGTCATCAGCGCCATACACTCGGGGACCGTGTTCGCCGGCGTCACCGCGGTGATCGTGGCATGCATCACGTCGCGAACGGGCGTCTCTTTGGCGGTTCGGCCGGTAAGGATGCCCTTGCGGGCATAGTCTCGTTCACTGAGGACGCCCACGGGCGTGGTGCCGTCGACGACGACCACCGCTCCGATGTCCTCATCCGCCATCAGGCGAAGCGCGTCCCACACCGTCGCGGTGGCGGGAACCGTGTGAACTCCCGGCAGCTTGGTCTCCAATAGACGCCGAAGAGATCGGTAGGGCCGATCCATTGCTTCAATCCTCCCCGGTCGGGCAGCGCTATTTTTGTGTTTTTTCCCGACGCCAGCTGACCTTATCGCAGCGCGAAGGGTTCGCAAAGCAGAAGTGATTGCGCTGTCACGATTTGCCCCATGAGTCGACCCCGGGTTTGCAAGGAGATCCGATGCCGCGACCAGTTACCCACTGCCACTCGGCGCCGGCAGTGGGTAAGCTGAGCGATCGCGAGGGCGAAGCGATGATCGATCTCGCCGGCCGCACGATCGTCTTTCTCTGCCGGTTGCAGCATCTGCCGCACCGGCTAGTCGCCCATTGGGTCGGCAAAAGGGGCGCGCTGATCCGGCGCAGTTTAAGCAGGACGACCGACTACGCGGTGTTCGGCGGTGGTGCGTGTGCCTGGTTGGCGGACGCGCGATTACGCAGCAAGGCTGAGGCTGCCGAGCGGGTCGGCGCCGCCTGTCTCGGTGAAGCGCAGTTTCTGCGCCGGCTGGGGTTGTTGCCCGCGCTGGCGCCCGAGAGGCTGACGATCACCTTCGATGAACTGGCGCGGGTGGGTGGCCTCGACCGCGGCCTCCTCGGCCAGTTCGTGTTGCTTGGCGTCTTCGAGGGGGAGGAGGACCGGTTCACCTTCGGCAGCCTCGCCATGGCGCGGACGGCGGCGCGGCTCCTCGGCGAGGGGGTGCCGAGCGCTGAGGTGGCAGCAGGGTTGCTCGCCGCCCGCCAGCGGCACGGGCAGCGGGCGACGGCGCTGGTTCGCCGCCGGGACGGCAGCCTCGGCGTCCGTTGGGGCGAAGAGGTGACGGACGTGTCCGGTCAGTTGCGGTTGCCGCTGGCGGAGCCGCGCATGCCCTCGGTCGACCGCCTGTTCGAAGCGGCGGAAGCCGCTGACGAGGCCGGCGATGTAGCCGAAGCCGAACGGCTTTACCAGCGGTGTCTTGGGCTTGACCGGACAGACCCGTGCGCGGCGTTCGGATTGGGCAATCTGCTGCACCGGCAGGGGCGCGACCGGGAGGCGAAGCTCTATTTCTGCTTGGCGGCCGGAATCGATCCCCGACTTGCCGAGGCGTGGTGCAGCCTCGCCATGCTATGCGCTGACGAGGGCAAGCGGGGCGAAGCGAGGGAGCATTATGCCCGCGCGCTCGCCGCCGATCCTACGTATGACGACGCGCTCTTCAACGCCGCGATGAATTGCTTCGAGATGGCGGATTATGCCGAGGCTGGCAGTTTGTGGGAGCGCTACTTGACGCTCGGCAGCGGGGGCGAGCGGGCGAAAAAGGCCCGCCACGGCCTCGCCTACTGTCGGAGGATGATCGGTCGTGGCGATGATCACGCTTGAGGGCCGGGCCTCTCATCGCGACACGCTGAGCAGCGCCAGCAATCCCTTCAGCAGCTGTAACGGGGTGGGGGGGCAACCGCGGATGTGGAGATCGACCGGCAGGACGGCCGAGACGCCGCCCTCGACGGCGTAGCTGCCGGCGAAAATCCCACCGTCGAAGCCGCAGTCACCGACGGCAACCACCCACTTCGGCGATGGCGTCGCCGCATAGGTGCGCTCCAGCGCTTGCGTCATGTTGCGGGTGACCGGGCCGGTGACCAGCAACACGTCGGCGTGGCGCGGCGAGGCGACGAACCGGATACCAAACCGCTCCAGGTCATAGAACGCATTGTTCAGCGCGTGGATTTCCAGCTCGCAGCCATTGCAGGAGCCGGCATCCACCTCCCGGATGGCGAGGCTGCGGCCGAGCCGCCGGCGGGCCGCGGCGTCCACCTGCCGGGCCAATTCTGCAAACTCGACGTCGGTGTCGGCGAGGGGCGGAGCCGGTTCCGTCAGGGGTCTTTGCAGCAGGCCGCGGAGAAGCTTGAGGTCCATGGCTACAGATCGGGGCCGGAATAGGAGCAGTTGAAGGACTTGTTGCACAAGGGGAAGTCGGCGACGATGTTGCCCTCGATCGCCGCCTCCAGCAGCGGCCACTGGAACCACGACGGATCGCGGGGGTGGCAGCGCTCGACGGTCCCGTCGGGGCGGAGTTTCACCCAGACCAGCACATCGCCGCGAAAGCCCTCCACCAGCGCCATTCCCTCGCGCGGTCCCGATGGGTCGTCGGCGCCCACCTCCGTCGCGACCGGTCCCTGCGGCATCCGGGCAAGCATCTGGGTGATCAGTGACAGGCTCTGCTCCACCTCGCGGATGCGCACCCAGACGCGGGCGTTGACGTCTCCCTTCTCCAGCACCGGCACCGTGAACGAGATCTGATCGTAGGGTGGGTAGCCGGGCCGGCGGCGCGCGTCCACGTCCCGGCCAGAGGCACGGGCGATGACACCTCCGCAGCCGAACCGTCGGGCGAAATCGGCACGCAGGATACCGGTGGCGACGGTCCGGTCCTGCAGCGATGTGGTGTTGTCGTAGAGGGCGATCAGTCCCGGCAGGCGTCTGCGAATCTTCGCCACCAACGCCCTGACGGCGGTCTTTCCCTCGTCTTGCAAGTCGACCGCGACCCCGCCCGGGATCACCCGGTCCATCATCAGCCGATGGCCGAAGCAGCGCTTTGCCGTGCGCAGCACCAGCTCGCGCAGTACGGCGCAAGGGGCGAGCATCCGTGCGAACGCCGCATCGTTGCAGATGGCGCCGATGTCGCCCAGATGGTTGGCGATGCGTTCCAGCTCCGCCATCAGCGCCCGCAGCCAGTGGGCGCGATCGGGGACCGGCGCCCCGCTGGCGGCCTCCACCGCCCGGGCGAAGGCGATGGCATAGGTGACGGTGCTGTCGCCGGAGATGCGGCCGGCAAGTCGCGCCGCTTTGGCGAGGGGGGCGCCGGCCATCAGGCTTTCGATCCCCTTGTGAACATAGCCGAGGCGGGCTTCGAGGCGGACGACGGTTTCGCCGCCGGCGGTGAAGCGGAAGTGGCCGGGCTCGATGATCCCCGCATGCACGGGGCCGACCGGAATCTGGTGCAGGCTTTCCCCTTCGACGGGGAGGAAGGCATAGGGTGGCGGGGACTCGGCGGTCGCCGCGCCCGAGTCGGAGCCGGAGGCGCGGGAGGTCGCCGGCCAGCAGCCGTGATCCAGCCAGGGTCGCGTGTCGGGCGCGCCGTCGGCGCGAAGCCCGTACAGATCGCCGATGGTTCGCTCGAGCCGGCCGGCCGGCGCAAACAGGGCGGAGATGGACGGGAAGACGCCGGTAGGACAGTCGAGGCTGAGAACGCAGAGGTCAGCCATGCCGGGGTCGCTCAGCGCCAAGTGAACGCGGTCCGCCTCCGCCCAGTAGCCGCAAAGCGCGCACGTCCCGTCGCGCAGCCACTCGCCGGCGGCCAGCCAAGCGGCGGCATCGACGCGGTAGCGGGGCCACGGCGAATGGTTGGCTTCCGCGGCGACGGCACCGGTGATGGCGGCAAATGCGGACATGACGCTCGCCCCCTCAGCCGACCATCGCCGCGACCGCCCGGAACCAGGCGACGAGCGCACCGGGTAGGAACAGACCGGCGGCCAGGACCATGGCGAGATGGACGAACAGCGGGATGTGGGACGCATGCACCGATGCCTTGTCCGCCGCGGGCGGACCGAAGGCGAGGCCCTGCATGCGCAGGACGAGGGCACCGAAGCCGGTGAGCAGGGCGAGGACGAGGGGAATGGCCAGAAGCGGCTGGCGGGCGAACGTCGAGGTGATGATGAGGAACTCGCTCATGAAGATGCCGAACGGCGGCGTGCCGGCGATGGCGAAGACGCCCAGGACGAGCCCCCAGCCGATGAGGGGATGGCTTTCGGTCAGGCCGCGGATGTCGGCGATCTTCTGGGTACCGGTGATCTGGCTGATGTGGCCGACGGCAAAGAAGATCGCCGACTTGGTCAGGCTGTGCATGGTCATGTGGAAGACGCCGGCGAAGCTGGCGAGCGGTCCGCCCATGCCGAAGGCGAAGGTGATGATCCCCATGTGCTCGATCGACGAGTAGGCGAACATCCGCTTGATGTCGCGCCGGCGATAGAGCATCAGCGCGGCGAAGCTGAGGGACATCAACCCCATGCCGATCATCAGGGCGCCGGGGGCGAGCGCGTGGGCATTGGCGGTGAGCAGGATCTTGAAGCGCAGCAGCACATAGAGGGCGACGTTGAGCAACAGGCCCGAAAGCACCGCCGAGATGGGCGTCGGACCCTCGGCGTGGGCGTCGGGCAGCCAGGCGTGCAGAGGCGCGAGGCCGACCTTGGTGCCGTAGCCGAGAAGCAGAAAGACGAAGGCAAGGTTGAGCAGCGTCGGATCGAAGGACGGCGCATGGGACACCAGCAGCGTCCACGCCATGGCGTCCAGTCCCTGGCCCATGGCGGGCCGCGCCGCCAGATAGATCAGGATCGTTCCGAACAAGGCCAGCGCGATGCCGACGCTGCCGAGAATGAAGTATTTCCAGGCGGCTTCCAGCGCCGCCGGTGTCCGATAGATACCCACCATCAACACCGTGGTCAGGGTCGCCACCTCGATGGCGACCCACATCAGGCCGATGTTGTTGGCGAGCAGCGCCAGGTTCATCGCTACCATCAGCATCTGATACATGGCGTGGTAGAAGCGCAGGTAGCCCGGCGTCAGTCGCCCGCTTTCCAGCTCGTGCCCGATGTAGCTGGCGCTGAAGACGCTCGTCGTGAACGCAACGAAGGTATTGAGGACGATCAGGAAGATGTTGAAATCGTCCACGTGCAGGTAGAGCGACGGGCTGGGGCGGGCGACGATCAACACCGCCGAAGCGGCCAGGGTCAGGGCGGTGGCGAGGACATTGAGGACCGCACCCAGCCGGTAGGACGAGACGACCGCCAGCAGGGCGGCGGCGACGGTCGGGATGATGAGGACGGCGGCCATGGCCGTTTCGCCCGATTGGATCACGGCTGCTCCCCACGAAAGCGATCGAGGACCTGGACGTCGACGGTGTCGAACCGCTCACGGATGCGGAACAAGAAGATGCCGATGACGATCAACGCGATCAGCACCGAGAAGGCGATGCTGATCTCGACGACGAACGGCATCCCCTTGGCGCCCGCCGCTGCCAGGATCAGGCCGTTCTCCAGCGACATGAAGCCGACCACCTGCCCGACGGCGTTGCGGCGGGACACCATCAGCAGCATTCCCAGCAGGACCACCGAGAGGGCGAAGGCCAGGTCTTCCTGGGTCAGCGCGTCGGTCTGCTCGGTCACCGGCAGCATCACCATGATCGACAGCGCGACCAGGCCGATCCCCAGCAGCATCGTCGGGCCGACGCCGACGACCGCCTCGATCTCTCGATGAATGCCGAGACGCTGAACCATCCGATGCAGGAAGATCGGGATGACCCCGGCCTTGAACATCAAGGCGATCGCCGCGGTGACGTAGAGGTGGGGTGCCGCCTGGATGAACGCCTGCCAAGCGACGGCGAGGCCGAGAATGATGGCGTGGGCGGCAAAGACGTTGATCAGGCCGTAGAGGCGATCCTGATAGAGAAGCATCAGGCTGAGCAGGACCAGGCTTCCCGACAAGAGATGCGCGATATCGAAGGCGAGACCGTGCATCACAGGCTCCGGGTGACGAACAGCAACAGCGTGCCAAGCAGGCCCAGCATCAAGGCCACGCCAAGGAATTGCGGCACCCGAAACACCCGCATCTTGGCGATGGATGTTTCGAAGACGGCAAGCAGCACTCCCGCCAGCGTCAACTTGACCATGTAGGCGGCGATGCCGACGAGATAGGCGCGGACACCGTCGCCGAGGGCCGCCATCCCCCAGGGGGCGAACACACAGGCTAACAAGGAGGCATACAAAACGAGCTTCAGGAATGCGGCGGCTTCGATCATCGCCAAATGGCGGCCGGAATATTCGAGCACCATCGCTTCGTGGACCATGGTCAGCTCGAGGTGGGTCGCCGGGTTGTCGACGGGGATGCGGGCATTCTCGGCGAGGGCGACGATCAGCAGCGCCACCAGCACCAGGCCGAGGGAGATGCGCAAGCCGACGCTCTCGCCCAGCATGAAGTTGGCGACCGAGGAAAGCTGGGTGGTGCCGGCGAGGAGGGACAAGGTGAAGACGGTCATCAGCATCGCCGGTTCGGCGACGGAAGCGATCATCATCTCCCGGCTGGAGCCGAGGCCGCCGAAGCTGGTACCGACGTCGAGACCGGCGAGGGCGAGGGCGAACCGCGCGGTGCCCAGGAGGGCGACGATGGCGATCATGTCCGCCGACCAGCTGAACAGGAGCCCGGTGGCAAAGGTCGGAACCAAGGATGCGGCGACCCAGATGGCGGTGAAGACCACATAAGGCACGACGCGGAACAGCCACGACGCGTTGTCCGCCAGCACCACTTCCTTGCGGACGAGACGCAACAGGTCGCGATACGGCTGCAGCGGCGATGCTCCCTGCCGCCGCAGCAGACGCGCCTTGATCCAGCGAACGAAGCCGGTCAGCAGCGGAGCGACCAGCACCACCAGCAGCATCTGCAGGGCCTGGACCAGCCAGTCGGCGACTACTGCCATAGCGCCAGCCCCGACAGCAGGATGACCAGAAGGACGAAGACCAAGGTGAGGTAGCGGCGGATGGTGAGATACTGCAGCGCATTCAGACGGGTGGCCGCGGTGTCGACGGTGCGGGCGACGGGGGTGAACAGCCAGTCCCAGACCAGATCGCGCATCTGTACGTGCAGGCGCGCCGGCTCCAGGCTTCCGGGGTCGGGCATGGTAACCCGTTCGTCGGCGCGGAAGGCGACTTGCCCGAACACCCGGCGAATGGGCTGGGCGAAGCTGCCGGCGGTGTACTGGGTGGCCGGGCTGGCATCGGGGAATCCGCAGTCCCAGGGGGGAGCCCGCCGCACCGCGTGGGACGCGACCCGGTGCACCACGAAGGCGATGAGGCTCGAGGTGAAGACGAGGAAGGTGAGCAGGATGAGGCCGTTGTAGGAACTCCGTTCCGCCGACAGCGGAATGAGTGACAACCACGGCAGCGTCGCTTGGCGGGGCAGACTGCCGCCCGCGGTCAGATCGCGGATGACCGGGCCGAGAGCATCGACCACCAGGCCCGGCAACACGCCCGCCAGCACGCAGAGCACCGCCAATATCATCATCGCTGCGCGGGAGAACCGATCCGTTTCTGCGGCCGCCGCCGCTTCCGCCGAGCGTGGCCGGCCGAGGAAGCTGATGCCGAACGCCTTGACGAAGCAGGTCGCGGCGAGGGCGGCGGATAGCGCGAGCGCCGTGCCCACCGCCGGCACGAGAAACCGCAAGCCCCATTGCGGCAGCCGCGGGCTGTCGAGGATGGCCTGGAACGTCAGCCACTCGGAGACGAAACCGTTGAGCGGCGGCAGGGCCGAGATCGCCGCGCAACCGATCAAAAAGGCGATCGTCGTGACCGGCATCCGGTGGATCAGGCCGCCGAGGCGCTCCATGTCGCGGGCCCCGGTCGCTGTCAGCACGGCGCCGGAGCCGAAAAACAACAGGCTCTTGAACAGCGAATGGTTGAGGACGTGGAACAGGGCGGCGGTCAGCGCCAAGGCCGCTCCGGCCTGCATGTTGTTGGCCTGGAAGGCGAGGGCGAGGCCGAGGCCGATGAAGATGATGCCGATGTTCTCGACCGTGTGATAGGCGAGCAGGCGCTTCAGATCGTGCTGCATCAAGGCGTAGAGGACGCCGAGGATCGCCGTCGATCCGCCGATGACGAGGACGAGGACGCTCCACCACCAGGCGGGCGGTCCGGCGAGATCGAAGATGACGCGGATCAAACCGTAGACGGCGACCTTGGTCATGACGCCGCTCATCAAGGCCGAGACATGGCTCGGCGCCGCCGGGTGGGCCAACGGCAGCCAGACGTGTAGCGGAACCGCTCCTGCCTTCGACCCGGCGCCCAGCAGCACCAGGATCAGAACCAGAGTCTGCTGCAACGGCGATAGCGAATGGGAGCGGATTGCCGCGAAGGAATACGCCCCGTCGGCTCCGGCGAGGACGCCGAACGCCAGCAACAGGCAGATGGTGCCGAACCCCGCCATCATCAAATAGACGAAGCCGGCACGCCGGGTCTCCTCCGTCCGGTGGTCCACCATGACCAGGCCCCAGGAGGTGAGCGACATCAGTTCCCAGGAGAACAGGAAGGTGAAGGTGTCATCGGCGAGGATGACCAAGCTCATCGCCCCCAGGAAGGCCGGATAGAAGGGCAGCACCCGCTGCGGGGCGTGCTCGTGCCGGCCGTAGCCAATGGCGTACAGACTGGCGATGCCGCCGCCGAGATGGACGACGACGAGAAAGAACGCCGAGAGGGAGTCGAGGCGAAGATGCGCCTGGATCCAGGGGATGCCGAAGGGCAGGGTGCGGGTGGCGATGCCGCCGTTGACAAGCGCGGCGAGCGAAGCGGCGAGACAAACTGCCGAGACCACGAGACAGATGCCGTAGACGGCGGGGCGGGCGGTGCTCCTGCGGCAGACGGGAACCGCGGCGACCGCGGTGAGCAGGAGGACGCATATCCCGACGAGGACGATCGTTAACACCATGTCACGTCACATCGTTTCCATTGCCCGCTGGCAGTCGACCGGCGCCCGGTGTGTGCCGATCCTACAAACATCAGTCTTTCAGCCGGACGCCGCGGCCGCCCCCTTGGCTCACGGCTCCTACCCCAATGACGTCGACGCCGAGCGCGTTGAGGGCATCGATCAGCTTTACCAGCGAGTCCACGTTGCCGCGCACGGTCCCGTCGCTGGTCTCCATGCGCTGAATGGTCGGCAACGAAAGCCCGGACGCCTGGGCGAGCTGACGCTGATCGAGGCCGAGCAGCGCCCGGGCAGCCTTCAGTTGCACCGCGGTGATCATGTTTTACACATCAATTTTCACATACAAAAAATTATATCAGACATCAAGGAGTAATGTATTGAGGTGAAAAAATTCCACATTGATGTTTTGTGCATGCGCGAGATGGGTCAGGTCTGCCGTTTCGGCACGCTAGATTGAAGACAGCGCTGAAAAAAACGCGTATCCACCGCCACGATCCGGGTGGGTCATCCATTCTCGGCAATGCATGAGGGAGGGAGGATAATATGGCACAACGGCGGCAGACTGCCGGCAGCGCCGAGCCGGGATTGCGCGTGGGTGGGGTCGGCGCTCTTGCCGGGGCCCTCCTCGTTGCACTGGTTTCGGCGTGTTCCAGCGACAACTCCTCGGCGGACGGGGCGCCGCCCACATTCGAAGGGCAGTCGCCCAGTGGGTATGTGGATATGCACGAGGTGCAGGTGGCTTACATCGGTAGTGCCGGCGGCGGGACCGGAACGCTCACCTTTCAAGGGCAGACGTACCCCTTCAGTGTCGCCGGCCTCGGCGTCGGCGGCATCGGGATTTCGACCATCGATGCGAAGGGCGAGGTCTACAGCCTCAACCGCGTGTCGGATTTCCCCGGCGCCTACGGCCAGGGCCGTTACGGCCTCGCGGTGGGCACGGCGAGCGCCGGCGACCTTTGGCTAAAGAATCCCAATGGCGTCGTGATGCATTTGAAGGCGAAGCGCGAAGGACTGATGTTGTCCCTTGGCGGCGACGCGGTCGTCATCACCATGAGCCAGTAGCATCGGCCGTTCAGCGCGGCGGCTTCCCGGTCCGGCGGCCGGATGACGGGCGCGCCTGGCCGCTGACGGAGATGGATCGGCACCCGGCGGTGCCGATCCAAGACGTCGTTCCGATCGAGGGGGGACGTGGGCGAGGTGCGGCGAGCGTTGGTCAGGCCGGCAACAACGCGCCCGCTGCGCCATCGACCGGCGTCGGCAGCGAAGCTGGGGCGCTCCTGCCTTTGCGGGTGATTCCGTTCTGGGTCCACCAATCCTCGGTCGCGTCGCGTCCTTTTTCCTTCAGGCGCAGGAGAAACTGCCAATCGAGGCTGAGGGCGTTCTCCTGGCTCAGTCCTTTGATCGCCCGTTCGGCGCAGATCACATGCAGGCGTAGCCGCCGCAGTTTCCGCGCCAGCGGGGACTTGCTCATGCCCTCACCTTCGCACAGCCGGCAGAGGTCGTGGACGGCTTCCAGTTCCTTCTCGAGGGGGGCATTGAAGGCGATCTGACTTGCGCGGCGGGCGATCGCCTGCGGGCGTACCGGCAGCGTGTCGTCCTCGCGGGGGGTGATCCGCACCAGCAGCACGTCCGAGGCACGGGACTCGAAGACAAGGGACCTGAGCGGTGGATTCGCGCTGTAACCGCCGTCCCAGTAGCGCTCACCGTCGATCTCGACCGCCGACTGCAGCATGGGAAGACAGGCCGAGGCCAGCACCGCGTCGGCGGTGAGTTCATTTTCCCGGAACAGGCGGACGCTGCCATCCCTGACGCGGGTGGCGGCGATCAGCAGCCGCACCGGAGAGGCGCGACGGAGGCGCTCGAAGTCCACTTCCTCATTCAGGAGATCGCGTAACGGATTGAGCCCTAAGGGATTGAACTCCTCAGGAGCGAAGACCCGGAGGAACAGGTCGAGAGCGGTATAGGTCATGCCGTTTGCCGCCTTGCCGCCGAACGGCGAGGAGGGCATGGCGCTGCTGGCCTTGCTCCAGAAGCCCTCAAGCCGTGCCCGCGCCTCCTCCGGGCCGCCGCGGGCGAGCCCATCGGCGAGGACGACGGCGTTGACCGCGCCGGCGCTGGCGCCGCTGATGCAGTCGAACGAGACGGTGTCACGTTCCAGCAGGCTGTCGAGCACGCCCCAGGTGAACGCACCGAATGAGCCGCCGCCCTGCAAGGCCAGCGACAACCGGCGGCGCGGCGGGGCGGTCCGCAGTGACTTGACGAACGACTGGAAGAGCGACGGACTTCGCTCTTCCTTAGCAGAGCCGTGGTTTGTTGCTTTGTTCCACATATTGAAACCTCGATGATGACGTGGGCGATGCGCGCGCCGCCGTTGCTTGACATTGCCCGGCGGGATTTCGCCAACAGCGCTGGTGAAAGCGTCGTTGCGGGCGCGGCCGGGGGGTCGATAGCGGGGGCATACGCCGGACTTAGACTTTAGGCAGCCAGACTGTCCGGCCGCCGCCGCGCAAGATGCCGGAACGGGCTCCGCCGGACGAGAGTCGCGAACGCCGCCGCGAGCCTCGCCCACGAGCGAGCGAAATGCCGGGCGCGGATCAGCTGCGCCCGTGCAACCAGCCCTTCGATCTGCAGGCGGTCCAGTTCGGGCACTGCCAGTTCGGGAGTGTCAAAGCGCTTCATGGTTTGCCATCCTTTGCCAGTTGGCAATGTTTCAAGCCGCAATCATTTCGCGGCTTGGGGCCCTTGGCCGCCAAGTCCTGTGACCTGCCAGCCTGTGCCATCAACCCACAGCTAGGGCACCGCCGTCGCGGATCAATAAGACCCCCACCGTTGGATGGTCATTGTTGTGCGCATGCAACATATTTTGAATAACTATATGATAATAGGCGTATATTTTTGTCGATACAGATGTGTGTGCGCAACCATTCGCCGATTTCCCACCTCGGCTGCCAGGGGCGCGGGCTCTGTCGTCCTCGTCCACGAAATAATCTTGCGTAAAAAATTTTCCGGCTTCGATCGCCTGGCGGCCTGACAACCGACAAAGTTCTCTTTCTGTTCGAACCCTGCTACGCTCCGCCCATGTCGGTGCGGAAGATCATCCACGTGGACATGGACGCGTTCTACGCGTCGGTGGAACAGCGCGATCACCCTCTATTGCGCGGTCGTCCCGTTGCCGTCGGATCCGCCGCCAGACGCGGGGTGGTGGCAGCAGCGAGTTATGAAGCCCGCACCTTCGGCGTGCGCTCGGCGATGCCGTCGACGACGGCCCTGCGCCGGTGCCCCGAACTGGTCTTCGTGCCGCCGCGATTCGATGTCTATCGCGCCGTCTCCCGGCAGATTCGGGCGATCTTTGCCGACTACACGCCGGTGATCGAGCCCCTGTCCCTCGACGAGGCCTATCTCGACGTGACGGAAAACCCCGCGCGCCTGCCGACCGCGTCAGCCACCGCAAGAGAAATCCGTAGGCGCATCCTGGCGGAGACGGGACTGACCGCGTCCGCCGGCATTTCCTACAACAAGTTCCTGGCCAAGCTGGCGTCGGACGAGCGCAAGCCGAACGGTCAGTTCGTGATCACCCCGGAGAGGGGACCGGGCTATGTCGCCGCCTTGCCGGTCGCCCGTTTCCACGGTGTCGGCCCGGTCACCGCGGCGAAGATGCAGCGACTCGGCATCGAGACGGGTGCCGACCTGAAGGCAATGCCACTCCCCTTCTTGCGAGAGCATTTCGGCAAGGCCGGCGCCTGGTATCGTGCCATCGCCCATGGAGAAGACCATCGGCCGGTCGTCGCCAATTCCCTTCGCAAGTCCTCCGGCTCGGAGACCACGTTTGCCCGAGATCTCACCACACTTCCTGAGATCGAGGCAGGGATCGAGGCGATGGCGAACACGGTGTGGACATGGTGTGAGAGGGCAGACTCGTTCGGCCGTACGGTGACGGTGAAGGTCAGGTTCGCCGACTTTCGTCAGTTCACCCGCCGCCGTAGCTTCACGGGAGCGATCACCGGTCGCGCGCTTCTGTGCCAGGCCAGCTTCGATCTGGTCCGCTCGCTGCTGCCGGCGGAGAAGGGGATTCGTCTCCTCGGGGTCACCGTCTCCAACTTCCAATCGTCCACTGCTGCGGCCTCGCTGCCGCTGTTCAGCGCTGCACCCCGGGGCGAGGGCAGCGCCGCGATTCCGTTGGCGAGGGCGGGCTGATGGTGCGGCGGGCGGGCAGTGCCGATCTGCCGCTGCATGGCGGCCGGGTACCGAAGTGGCTGGGCGAGCGGATGGCCAGGTTGGGAGCGATCGTCTGCGAGGCGATCGTGTTCGAATATGACCGCGACGAGCTGCTCCGGCGGCTGGCGCATCCGTTCTGGTTCCAGTCGTTCGGCGCGGTGATGGGGATGGATTGGCATTCCTCGGGGATCACCACCAGCGTCATCGGCGCCTTGAAACGTGGCCTGGCGCCCATCTCCGCGGGTCTGGGCCTTCACGTCTGCGGGGGTCGCGGCCGGCATTCGCGCCGGACACCGGAGGAACTGGTGGCGATCGGCGATCGGGTCGGCTTCGACGGCGCCGCCCTCGCCCGGGCGAGCCGGCTGGTCGCCAAGGTGGACAGCGCCGCCGTCCAGGATGGCTTCGACCTCTATCTGCACGGCTTCATCGTTGGCGATGACGGGCGCTGGGTCGTCGTCCAGCAGGGAATGAACGGCGATCGCCGGCAGGCCCGGCGCTATCACTGGCTCTCCGAAGGCCTGCAGAGCTTCGTCGATGCGCCCCACGCCGCCATCGACGGAGCCGACCAGGGGGTGATCGTCAATCTGACCGACCGGCGGGCGGACTGCTCCCGACAGCGCCAGCTTGATCTGCTGGATGCCCTCGGACCGGACGGGATCGTCCAACGGCTTGATCAGGGGCTGGAACACGCCTCGCAATGCAGTTCAGAGGTGGTTCAGCCGCTGCTGCCGCACCTGGTCATGCCCGCGCATCACGACGTCCGGCCCGAGAACATCGTCAGCCGGCGCCTGTACGGCACCCTGGCGGCGGCGGCCTCGTGCGGTCCGCGGGACTTTGCGGAGCTGCTGCTGGTGCCGGGCGTCGGGCCGCGGACGATCCGGGCCCTGGCCCAGGTGGCCGAGGTGGTGCATGGCGCGCCCTGCCGTTTCAGCGACCCGGCGCGGTTCTCCGTCGCCCACGGAGGGAAGGACCGGCATCCGTTTCCTGTCCCGCTCAAGGTCTACGATCGGACCATCGAGGTGCTGAAGACGGCCGTTCACAAGGCGAAGCTCGGCCACGGCGAGGAACTGGCGGCGATCCGGCGCCTGGACCAGCAGGCCCGCCGGCTGGAGCGGCAGGCGCGCGGCCCGTCGGTCGAGGTGCTCTTCGCCGAAGAGCGACGGCTCTCCCACGCCTATGGCGGCCGCAGCGTCTTCGGTGCGGAACCGCCGCCGGCCTTGAGCGCTCCCACCCCTCCGGTCAAGCCGCCCATCTGCTAACGACACCGGCCGATGGGATCACCTTGCCGGGGATTTTCCGCCCCATGGGTCGCGGTCACACGAACTGGTGGAGATCCAAAAGAGGACGCCGGAGAGGGTGATCGCGGCGGGCAGCGTCAGCACCCAGGCCATGGCCAGGTTGCGGACCGTCGACCACTGCAGGCCTGAACCGTTTGCCGCCATCGTCCCGGCGACGCCCGACGACAGGACATGGGTGGTCGACACCGGCAGGCCGCACATGTCGTCGGCGGCGATGGTCGACATCGCCACCAGTTCGGCCGAGGCCCCCTGGCCGTAGGTCAGGTGCTGCTTGCCGATCTTCTCGCCGACGGTGATGACGATCCGTTTCCAGCCGACCATGGTCCCGAGGCCGAGGGCAATGGCCACCGCCACCTTCACCCAGGGGGGAATGAACTTGATGGCATCGTCGATCGCCCTCTTGTAGCCGGCGAGTTGGCGCGCCGCCCCGGCGTCGAGGACGACCGAAGGTTCTCGTTCGATGACCCGTAGCAGTTCGGACACCCTATACATGTCGTTGCGGACGTTCTTCACCCGTTCTGCCGGCAGGCGGCTGAAGCTGCCATAGGTGGCCACCTGGCCGGTGATGTCGTCGATCAGTGCCGCACCGGCCGCCAGCACCTCGGGCGTCGCCCGGTGCGCTTCGATGGCTGCGGTCAACGCCGCGCGGGCGTCCACGGGCGCGGTCGCATCGCCGGCCTGACGGGTCAGAATGTCCCGTGCATCGTGGGAGAGGGCGACGAACTCAGGGACATAGGATTCCGGCACCGAACGATTGAGGGCATAGGCGGTGGGTACGATGCCAATCAGAATCAGCATGATCAGGCCCATGCCTTTCTGCCCGTCGTTGGAGCCGTGGGCGAAGGATACGCCGGTGCAGGTGAGGATGAGGACGGCGCGGATCCACCACGGCGGCGGCTGGTCGCCCTGTGGTTCCTTGTACAGGGCGGGATTGCGGACGATCGTCTTCAGCAGCAGTAGGAGCGCGGCTGCCCCGACGAAGCCGACGAGGGGCGAGAGCAACAGGGATTGCCCGACCTTGGCCGCCTGTGCCCAGTCCACCCCCGAGGTCCCGTTGCTGCTGCTGTTCATCAGCTGATTGGCGAGACCGACGCCGATGATCGAGCCGATCAGGGTGTGCGAACTGGATGAGGGCAAGCCCAGATACCAGGTGCCGAGGTTCCACAGGATCGCTGCCAGCAGCAGCGCGAGCACCATGGCGAAGCCGGCACCCGAGCCGACCTGCAGGATCAACTCCACCGGCAGCAGGGAAATGATCCCAAAGGCGACGGCGCCGCTGGACATGAGCACGCCCAGGAAATTCCAGACGCCGGACCAGACGACCGCCGCCTGCGGCGCCAGCGAATGGGTGTAGATGACGGTGGCGACCGCGTTCGCCGTGTCGTGGAAGCCGTTGACGAACTCGAAACCGAGGGCGATCACCAGCGAGACACCAAGGAACACGAACGGCAACAAGGCGAGGGGGGCGTTGGCGTTCTCGATGTCGCGGTTGAGGCTGAAAACGGTGAAGCCGATGCCGGCGAGCAGCAGGGCGAGGAAGAGGACGATCGTGCCCTTGCCCATGCCCTTCTCCATGCGCTCCCGCGCGTAAGATCGCCGCACCCCAATGGTGGATGCGCCGAGCGCCGCTGCCCCGTCGTCCATGTCCCGCCCTCACGATTATTTTGCGTGTGCGAACGGGTACGCGTTTTTTTGTGACAGTTGGATGAATTCTACAAGTTGGCGAAGGAACGCCCGGATTTGCCGCCGCAAACGCCGGCATCGCGATGCCGATGCTGCGCGAACGCGAGTGAGCCTCTAGACTGAACCGGCCTTTGTCCAGACTCACTGGGAGTAGGGATGTCGGAGCGTCTTCTCGCCGGCAAGCAAGTGCTGATCACCCAGGCGGACGCGTTCATGGGTCCAGTCTTGTGCCAGGTATTCACCGAGCGCGGTGCGGAAGTTATCGCCGATACCCGGGACCTCGTCGCGCCCGATACCCCGGCCGCCATCGTCGCTGCCGCGGGCGTGATCGACGTGCTGCTCGCCAACCTCGCCCTCCCGGCGCCGAACACACCCGCCGCCGAGGTCTCCGATGCCGAATGGCGGGAAACCTTCGGCGCCCTCGTCGATCCGCTGCCCCGGCTGGTGCGAGCGGTGCTGCCGCAGATGAGGGTCCGCCGCTCGGGCAAGATCCTGCTCGTCGGCAGCGCCTCGGCATTGCGAGGGATGCGGCGCGCCTCCACCTACAGCGCGGCGCGAGGCGCTCAGCTCGCCTATATCCAGGCCATCGGCGTCGAGCTCGCCCCGCACAACGTGCAGGTCAATGCCATCGCGCAGAATTTCGTCGACAATCCCACCTATTTCCCGGCGGAGGTGCAGGCCGATCCGCGCTTTCAGCAGCGCCTGCGGCGCGAGGTACCCCTCGGCCGGCTGGTGACGGCGCGCGAGGACGCCGAGTTTGCCGCCTATCTGGCGAGCGACCTCGCCGACCATTTCGTCGGCCAGATCTTCCCCGTCTGTGGCGGCTGGGTCACCCGCTGATCATCAAGGTGCCGCCCCTGCGTCGAGGACTTCACCTGCGGTTGCGGAAGCCCCGCCGCTGAGGCTGGGTCGGTTTCACCCGCGAACGGCTTCACGTCGTATCCCGATGCTCGAGCAGCCGGCGTTGACAACTGTCTGCCTCACCCCAAAACGGGAAGTCACGAAGCACGGAGCGACAGCGCAACCGACGAACCGGTCATGCGTTGGCGGCGCAGAGGGACGATCTCGTCTTCCTCCTGCCTCGCCAGCCTCGGACTGCGGCGGGGTCGCGACGAGCGGTCGGCCAGGCCGGCCTCACCTTCGGCGGCAAAGCGGTCGCGCCATTTGCGTACGGGGCGAACCGACACCCTTTGCGCCGTGGCAATGGCGGCGGCGCTCCAGCCGTTCGCCAAGCGTTGTACCACCAGCATTCGACTATGCCGCGTGGTGCGCGCATTCGGGTGAATGTCCATCCTTGGCTCCCGGACGGCGGTTGCAGGTTTGGCAACCACAACCTCCCTCCCAAGCCTCGGGTGGACAACCTCCATGCAGCAACAGCTAGCTGATCTAGAGTTTTCGTAGGCTAGTGCAGATCATGGTTACATGGTTCGCGCATTCGCACCCCAATCTGCCAAACGATCAGTGGCACGCGCTGCGGGACCACCTGATCAGCGTCGGGGAACGGGCGGCCGGTGCCGCCGGCAAGTTTGGGGCCGAGGAGATGGGGCGGGTGGCCGGCCTGCTGCACGACCTCGGCAAGTACTCCAAGCTTTCCAGAAGCGACTACTGGGTGAGGGTGGCCGGGTCGATCATTCGACGGCCGGTGCGAAGATAGCCGCAGACCGGTTTGGTTCGGCGGGGCGGCTGATCGCCTATGTGGTGGCCGGTCACCACGCGGGACTCGCCAACGGCACCGGAGCCGGCGAACGGGCGTCGCTTGAAGATCGCTTGGCGCTGTCGTTCGGCGCCCAACTTCGTCCGCTTGCCGATGCCTGGCGCGAAGAGATCACCTTGCCGAAGCCGACCTTCCGATCATTAGACCTCCATCCCAATGGGAAGGTCGCAGAAAAGCGCAATGGCTTCAGGATCGCGTTCTTCGTCAGAATGCTATTTTCGTGCTTGGTCGACGCCGACTTTCTCGACACCGAAGCCTGGTATGCGGGCGTCGAGGATCGCCCCGTCCGGCGCGGCGAGGGGCCGGCGATCGCGGCCCTGAAAGCGGCCCTCGACCACCACCTGGCCGAAAAGCTGGCGCGAGCCACACCCTCGGATGTCAACAGCCTGCGCGCCGAGGTGCTGCGTGCCGCCCGCACCGCGGCCGAACGGAGGCCGGGCCTGTTCTCGCTGACGGTGCCGACCGGCGGCGGCCGCCTGGTCCCGGTTGGCCTTGGTCGCTCCCCCCGCGGGAGCGTGGATTGAAACCCCGAGCATGCGTGTTGCGGTTTGGATTATCGATGTCGCTCCCCCCGCGGGAGCGTGGATTGAAACGTAGCTGCGTATGACCTGACTACTGAGCCGCGCTGTCGCTCCCCCCGCGGGAGCGTGGATTGAAACCTCGGAGATATCGCGCGTGGTCTTCACGTCGATGGTTGAGGGGTTGCAAGGACGAACAAAGCCGCGTCGGCGCTATCGAAAAGCGCAAGACACGGCGTTGCTGGTGCATATCAGCCCCCTTGTGAACGCACGACGACCTAAGGCTACCGACGGGTCACGGCAGTGCCGAACCGAGAGCGGGCGGCAGAGGAGACCAGCCGCCGGCCAACCACAAACGCATCTACCGAATCATGAAGCAGCACGGCCTCTTGCTTGAGAAACACACCGGGCGGCCCTGACGCCACGGTCATGGTGATGCGCTCCAACCTGCGCTGGTGTTCCGACTGATTCGAGTTCGGCTGTTGGAACGGCGAGGTCGTTCGCGCCGCCTTCGTCATCGATGCCCACGACCGTGAGATCATCGCCTGGCGGGCGGTGGCCAACGCCGGCATCAGCGGCTCGGACATCCGCGACATGATGATCGAGGCTATCGAACACGCTTCGGCGCAATCCGCGCACCGGGTTCCGTCGAGTGGCTGTCGTACAATGGCACGCCTTATACCGCCTGCGAGACCCGCATCTTCGCGGCCCAGCTCAACCTCGTGCCCTGCTTCACCCCGGTCGCGAGCCCCGAAAGCAACGGCCTCTGTGAGGCCTTCGTCCGAACCTTTAAGCGCGACTACGTGCGCATCAATCCCTTGCCGGACGCGCTGACGCGCTCCACCAGATCCCGCATGGTTCGAGGATTACAACGAAAACCATCCCCATTCCGGACTCAAAATGCGCTCATCCCGCGAGTTCATCCGAGCCAACCAACCCGCCGAGGCGTCCGCCCAAACAGGGGCAACAACACTGGTAGAGCCCCCTGCTTGTCGGGCAGCGGCCCTGGGCAAGCACGTCATGGTGGCGGGAATCGACGCCGCCAATCCTGCCTCAATCCGCCTGCATGAGCGGCTAGATTTCGAGCGCGTCGGCACGCTGCGCGAGGTCGGAACCAAGTTCGGCCGCTGGCTCGATCTGGTGTTTATGCAGCGCTTCCTCGACGGTGCGCCCGGGGCGGAACGGTAAGGTCTGGGGCAGACGTCCGCTCGCCACGCGGGTCCGAAACGACCGCTCCGGGCGCGAACGCCGCAGCCACAATCGCTCTCGGGTGCCGGTCACTCGATTCAATGGCCCTGATGGCCATCCTTGCCGATGTGGAAGCCGTGCTCGGGGCTTCTATCCAGGACCATGCCAGCATAGCAGCCTGCTTGGCCAGAACCGCGAGTTGCAGCTGGACCGCGCTGCGTCGGGTTGGCTCGAGAAGACTTACGTCGAGCGGGCGTCCCGTGTGTGCGATGACCGCCGGAACTGGCCCGAGTGCTTGCCGACGTGTTGTGTCCGGTCCTGTAACGCACTCCCCGGCGATGATAGCTGCGTGGCGGTGCGCTCCACTCAGACATTGGGGTCTTGGTGCCTGCGGATCCACTCGCGCATTGCCCGCTGGGTGGCTTCGTAGACGGCGGCGCCAATACTTTCGCCGACAGGCGTGTGCAGCCCGGCAAACGGCTCCGTCGGTACGTCGCGTGGACAGCAGGCGACGATGCAATCGGTGCCGGTTCCGGTGACGACACCACTCGTTGGAGTCCGTTGATGGCCGAACTCGACAATCGCCACCGTGCGTGCCTGGGTGGCGATTGAAATCGATTCCAACAAGGCGGCGTCACTGAGCGGGATCGAGACGTGACAGGCCATGTTGATGGTGCCAGATCGGCTCGATCCGTCGCGCGGCACCCCGCTCCGCTGCCCCACCCGCTCGGCGTTACTGAGGCCGAGCGTGACCACGCATGCGGCGGCCACGTCACCACGGATCGCCGTCGTACACTGATAACGAAGCTCACCGGACGTCATCAGGCCGATGGCGTCGGGAGCCCCATTTTCTTTCAGGCGGGTGTGCAGGAAGGCAGCGGCATCGACGGCGGGAGTGAGGTCGCTGTTCCTGACCTGTACCCAAGCGATCTGGTCTGCATCCTGAAAACCGGGCCGCGAGAGTGCCCAGCTCAGCATCCGCTGCGTCTGTTCGAAGCTGAGCAGTAGCCAGCCAGGCCGCTCCTCCACGGAGAACGGAGTCCACAATGACTTTGCCGATCGGACCATGGAGGACTCCCGGAAATGCAGTTCGCCGCCTTCCGTCCCAAATGAGAGCTGAGGACCTGCACCCGCATTCGAGCATCAGCGGTCCAGGAGTCTGAACCGGACCGGAACCGAGGCGGTGGCGGCGACGGCTTCGCCGGCGCGTGTGGCGGGGCGGAAACGCCAGCGGGCGATCGCCGCGCGGGCGGCTTCGTCGAGGGAGTCGGAGCCGCTCGATTTGGCGATTTCGACGGCAAGCGGCCGGCCCTCGGCGGAAACCTCGACCCGCAGCACCACCGTGCCCTCGATGCCGCGACGACGGGCGGCAGGCGGATAGTCCGGCATCGGATTGGCGGCGGAGCCGAGTGAGAACCCAGGCCCTCCCGAGCCACCGCCCGTCCCCGATCCGCTGCCGGAGCCAGAATTTCGACCGTTCCCGGAGGCGCCGGAACCGGCGGACGTGCCTCCTGCCATCGATCCACCCCCGCTGACCGCCTTGTTGTGGCCGTCGCTGGAGTTGTCGGCGGTGGCCTCGGGCCCCGATTGAGCCTGTGGGGTTGCCTGGGCCGGTGGGAGTACGTCCACGGGCGGAGTCGGGTCGGGCAAGGCGGCCCGCGGCGCGCTGACCGCTTGCCGCGGTGACGGCGCTTCGTTGGATGGACGCCGAGCTTCGGGGCGCGGTCGTCGGGGGGGAGAGGGATCTGGCGGCTGGATGGCGACCGCCGCCGGCGGGCTTTTCGGTTCGGTTGGACTCTGCGTCACCGTGCCCGCCTCGGCCGGCGCCGCGGATCCTCCCCCACCGCCGCCTGCAGAGTCGCCGGTGCCGCTGCCGGCACCCATCCCACTAGTGTCGGCGGCGACAACAAGCTCGACAACGATGGGTTCGGGGTCGGTCGACGGGGCTTCGCCAACCAGGCTGGCGAGAGTGGCGGCGAGGATGCCGGCGTGGAGAGCAAGCGACGCAATGACCGCGGCGTTCCGCCCGCGGCGCTGCGTGCCGGCGGTACGCACGATCGAGGGGGTCTCGATACAAGCGTCCCCAATCTCGGCTTCGTCGATCGCCGCGTGGCGGATTATTGCGTCCATCGGTTTGTCATTGCGACGCGACATCGCGCAGCCGCGGCACGACCTTCCAGGGAACGACGTACCGCTGCCCCTCGCGACGCCCATAGACGGCGCGTACGGCGAAAACCGCGGCGAGAATGGACGGCGTGAGCACCTGTTCGGGGCGACCGTCGGCGACGATGCAGCCGCGGTCGAGAACAATCAGCCGATCGCAGAAGCGGGCGGCAAGACTGAGATCGTGCAAGGTGACGACAATGCCGGCGCCGACCTGCGAACGGCTGACCAGCAGCGCCATCACCTGCAGCTGATGCTCGGGATCCAGCCCGGCCACCGGCTCGTCGGCGAGCAGATAGCGGGGGCCGACCGCCAGCGCTCGTGCCAGCATCACCCGCGCCCGCTCGCCGCCGGACAGGGTGAGGACGTCACGGTGGGCAAGGTGGAGGACGTCCGTTGCGGCGAGCGCGGCTTCGATCGCCTGGGCGTCGTCGTCGCCCGGTCGGCGCCACGGCGACAGGTGCGGCAGGCGACCGAGAGCAACCACCTGCCCGACCTCCATCGGCCAGGCGCACGGTGCACCTTGCGGAAGGTAAGCAACGGCGCGCGCCAGCGCTTGCCGATGCCACTCGCCCACGGCGCGCTGATCCAGCGTCACCGTGCCGGACTTGATCGGCAGGGCTCCGGCGAGAGCGCGTAGCAGCGTCGTCTTGCCGGCGCCGTTGGGGCCGATCAGTCCCGTAACCCGCCCTCCGGCGAGATCCACATCGATGTGGTCGAGAATGACTCGATCGCCGAAGCCGATGGTAAGTTGCCGCGTTGATAGGGTCATGACGCCTCCCGCCGCAACCGCAGCAACAAAACGAGGAAGAACGGTGCCCCGAACAGCGCCGTCAGCACGCCGATCTTGAGTTCCGGCCCGGCGGGAAGGAGGCGGATGACGACATCGGTGGCGGTCAGCAGCAAGGCCCCGGCGAGGGCGCTGACGCCCAGCAATCGGCCAGGCTCGGAGCCGACCAGCGGGCGCAGCAGGTGCGGGACGACCAGCCCGACAAAGCCGGTGCCGCTGACGGAGACGGCGGCTCCCACCGCCAGCGCGGTGCCGAACACGGCACGGAGCCTGACACCGCGGACGCTAAAGCCGAGACTCGTGGCCGCGTCCTCACCCAAGCTGAGGGCATCGAGGGCACGGCTGCAACTGAGCAGGAGCGCCCAGCCGGGGAGCATGAAGGCGAATGCCATCCGAACGTGCTCGAAGCTGCGATCGGCGAGCGAACCCATCATCCAGAAGACGATCTCCGTCGCCGCATAGGGGTTGGGTGAAAGATTGAGCGCGAGCGCGCTCAGAGCGCCGGCGAGGCTGCTGACGGCAACACCGGCAAGGATCAGGGTCAGGGTGCTTGCCCCCGGTCCCGACAGGAGGAGCAACAGGGCGACGGCGAGAGCGGCGCCGGCCATTCCTCCGAGCGGCAGGGCGAGGAGGAACAGCGCCGCAAAACCCGAATAAAAGGCGACGATGGCGCCGAACGCGGCGGCGGCGGAAACGCCGAGGAGGCCCGGCTCGGCCAGCGGATTACGCAAGAGGCCCTGCAGTACCGCTCCCGACAAGCCGAGGCTGGCGCCCACCAGGATCGCCAGCAGCGTTCGCGGAACCCGTAACTCCCAGACGATGACCTCCAGCACCGTCTCGTCACCGCCAAGCAGCGCACGACCCACCAGGGTCGGAGAGATGGAGACGGAGCCGGCAAACAGCGAGCTGCCGGCGACGACAAGGAGCAATCCCGCCAGCACCATCGGTAGCTTCCACCGTGAGCGGCGTCGGCAAACCGAGGAGGCTCTGGCCCAGATCAGCAGCTTTTTGGAGACGGTGCCGATGTTCATGGGAAGTCTCCGGCGACGAACTGCCGTCGTGCCTCGGCAAGGACGGCCACCGCATCGACGATTGCGGGAATACCGCACACCCACAGGCGGGTGGGGACGGTGACGGTGGCGCTGCGATCGATCAGCTTCTTCAGGGCCGGGTGGCGAGGACCTCATAGGCGAGCGCTGGAGCCTGCGGCTGAACGTCGCTAAAGATGAGCAGATCGGGGGACAGGTGCAGGAGCGTTTCGAGCGGCATTCGCTCATGACCGCGGACGCCCAGTCCATCGGCCAAATTCTTTAATCCAGCATGGGTGATGATGTCCCCGACCAGGGTGTCGTCACCGGCGGTGTAGCCGTTGGGCTGGTAGTAGATGGCGGTCGGGCGCCGGTCGTCGCCCGGTTGCGGCGACAGATCGGCGAGGCGGACATCCATGTCGGCGACGGCGGTCTCCGCCTCGGCCTCGGCGCCGATGGCTCGACCGACCTCACGGACGCGGTCCCGCACATCGGCAACAGACCGGGAGATGTCCTGATCGAGCACCGGATAGCCGAGGCGCTGGAGGAGAAAGATCGTCGGCCGCGAGGTGTACCGTCCGGCGAGGATCATGTCCGGGGCGAGGGGAAGAATCTCTTCGGCGCGACCGTGATTGAGCGGGGTGTCGCCGACCCGGTCGCTGAAGGCCGAGGCATCCGGGCGGGCGACGAGATAACTGAGCGAACGGATGGAGGCCCGTGGTGCCAGCATCAGGGTGAGTTGATCGGAGCACAGATTGATCGAGACGATGCGTTCGGGGCGCGCACGCGCCGGTACGATCGTCAACAGGGCAATGGCGACGCCTGCCAGGAGGCGGACGGACGTGGTGAGACGCTTCGCTGCTGGCCGGATGCGGGCCGGGACATCTCGGTGCAGGGTCTGCCTCGGAGCGGGCGTCGCCACCACGTCGCCCCCCGATCAGAAGGTGATCCGACCGCGCAGTCCGCCATAACCGGCGACACCGGGTGACTCGTAGCCGTAGACCTCATGATAATCTTCGTCGAGCATGTTCTCGACGCGCCCGACGACGGCGAGGCCCGGGAGGAACTCGTAGCTCAGGGCCAAGTTGACCAGCCAGTATGCGTCGAGGGTGCGGGTGGTGCGCTCGAACGTCGGCGAAATGAAGACGAAATCCTTCTGATCGCCGTTGTAGTCGGCGCTGAGATTGACGTTGGCGCGTTTTGTGCCGGCGTCGTCCTCGAGGAACGCGTAGTTGAGGGTGGCGCTGGCCATGTTGGGGGGGCGGCGGACTAGCTCATCGCCATCCGGATCTTCGCCGTCGGTGTAGGTGTAGGACGCCTTGAGCGTCAGCCCGTCGTAGATATTCGCCGTCGCCGAGAGCTCGACGCCCTGAATCTTCGACGTTCCAGAGAGGTTGATCGGCGTCGAGGCACCCAGTGCAGGAACGTATTCCGAGGTAATGAAGTCTCGGATACGATTATTGAAATAAGTGGCACCCAGGACCAGCTTTTTGTCCAGGAATGACTGCTCGACGCCGGCGTCCCAACCGGTCGAATTTTCCGGTTTCAGGTTGGGGTTGCCAAGGAAGTCGTCGAAGAAGCCGTACAGCTCCGTGAGGGTCGGATTCTGTACGCCCTTTCCCCAGGTGCCGTGTAGGCGCGTATCGGTCTCCGGTACGAGAAAAGCTGCGGTAACCCGCGGCGATGTAAAGTTGTCGAATTTGTTGTTCTGGTCGAAGCGGGCGCCTCCGGTGAGGAACAATCGGTCCCACAGTCCCAACCGGTATTCTCCGGCGTACCCGTTGTTGATGATCGTATTGAAATTGGAACTGCTTCCGAACTAGGACCAATTGTCGCCGGTCTGTCCCTGCTGCTGATAGACGACGGTCGCAGTGTGCGTGGCGTTGGCGACCTCGGGCGTATTGAAGAAGACATTGCCCTGATAATCGACGGTGTTGGTCTCTGCGTTGAAGCGAAACGACTTGTCTCCGTCGCTATATTGATTGTTTGTGGTTCGTAAGCCGGAGTAGCCGAAGATGTTCTAAAACATGCCGTCGAACAGGGTCAGCTTTGCCTGGGCGCGCCCGGAAAGGGCGGTCGTTTTGGCTTCCTCGTCGGCGTCGTTCGAAACGATGAAACCGGCGGAATTGGTCGCGTCGCCGAAGCCGTCGTACTGCAGGTTGCCCCAGACGTATCGTAGCGACCCGGTGAGCTCCAGATTCTCCAGAGGTTTGACACCAAAACTGCTGTTGAGTGTGGCGTTGTCGTAGCCGTCGTCTTCGCTCCCTTGGGGCGAGATGTTGATGCCTTCAGTGGAGTAGCCGCTCAAGCCGACGTAGGCGTTGACCTTCTCGTTGCGGCCACCGATGCTGCCGCCGCCATTGAAGGTGCCAAACGAACCTCCCTCGCCTCGGCCGGTCATCGTCACCCCGCCCGTTCCACGCTTGGTAATGATGTTGATGACGCCGCCGATGGAGTTGCTGCCGTAAAGGATCGACTGCGGACCGCGCAGGATCTCGATGCGTTCGATGTCGCTGGCCAAGAGATTGCCGAAGTCGTACTCGTCGCCGTTGGCCGGGTCGTTGACTTCGACCCCGTCGATAATCACCAGCGTCTGGTTACCCTCGGCGCCGCGAATGCGCACCTGGGTCAAACTGCCGAAGGTGCCGGAGCGATTGACCGCGACCCCGGGCACCTCGCGCAGGATGTCGGACACGAACCGTGTCTGCTGCTGCTGCAGGTCCTCCGCGGTGATCACGGAAATGGAGCTGCCGACCGTCGCCGCGTCCACCGGGTAACGGGTCGCCGTGACCACCACCGTCGGTGAATCGGCATCGGCTGCCGGCAGTTGGTTGACTTGAGCCAACGCCGGGAGGGGTAGAAATGCGGTTGCTACCGCAAGGAGCACGGGGTTTGGTCGGCGATTGACACGCTCCCCGCTTCGGTCATGTTTGTTCATTACAGACTCCGTCTGTGTGAATGGTTGCACCGTTCACTGGGGGGCCCGGGGATCCGCCAAGATGCCGGGCCCTCCACCTCTCTTCCGCGCATGGCGGATCACTCCGCGCCGCGCGGACTTCCGGTTTTTGCCGAAGGGGAGAAACGATCAGGAGACGAACCTATGCGGGGCAGTTGCCCCGATCCCCTAACGCCCTGATCCGTATAAAATATTTACCCGCAACGCGTCCTCACCCACAGCAAAGCCGTTCTCTCACGACGTCACCGCTTCGGAGATCCGCGCTCGCAACCAACCCCGGATGCGAACAGGGTGACGAAGGTGATGGCAGGTCTCCTGGCTCGTGCGTCATCACCTCTGGCCCTGCCTTCCCGGTTTCCCAGTGGCGTACGGTGGGCCGCGGCTCGGCACTTACAGTTGCGGGGGCAGCCACGGATTTGGTCCCTGATGGGTACGCCGCACCGTGTTCCCTTTTTGCTCCCCTCCCGGGGAACCATCACCGACGGCCATGATGCTGTGGAAAAAGTCGGAACGTCAAGAGGGCGGTGCCGCAATACAGCAATGCGCGTCCGTAATGCGACAGCTAAAGGGGATCGCGTACCCATTCCCTCGACTGCAGGGTCCGCTCCTCCGCATTCCAGTCGAAGGTGAGAAGGGTCGGCTGAAGCGAGTGGTGGGCGAGGCGCCGTTCTCCGCCGATAATGACCAGGCTCTCGGCTTGGCTGAAGTCCATGGTGCCGTCGCGGCCGGTGCGATTGCAAACGAAGAACGGCAGCCCGGTCTCCCGACTGCGCGCTTCCCACTCCCCCGCTGGACCATGCGGGCCCGGTCCCCAATTGGCGGGCGAAACCAATATGTCGGCGCCCTCGTCCCGCAGCTGCCCGGCCACGTCGGGGGTGTAAGCGTCGGCACAAATCAGGCAGCCGATACGGAGCGCGCGCCAAATCATGGGCCCGACCAGCGTGCCCGGGCGCGACCAGCCGTCAGCGGCGACGTTGATCTTGCGGTGATGTGCGATCACCGTCCCGGTGTGATCAATGAGGAAAGCGCTGTTGTGAAGCTCTCTCGTCACCACGTCGCGCTCGGCGGCGCCGATGAGGACGGCGAGACCGAGCTGCTGCGCCGTCGTCGCCACAGCGCGCAGCCAACAGTCCGGCTGCCGTTCAATCCAGGCCCCCTGTTCCACCCAGGGAAACCCGTAGCCGGATAGCGCCAGCTCCGGGGTGATCGCGAGCGCCGCCCCGCGGGCGGCGGCGGCCCCCATTGCCCTCTGTACCCGCTGCGTGTTGCCGACGAGATCGCCCGCCACGGGCGCCAAATGCATCAGCGACACCCGCAGCGGCGGTGTAGACCCCAAGGTCGTCAACCGGTTGGCCGGCCAGGCCGGATCGGTGTTGATGGTTGAGAGGCGACGAACCGGAGCAGGTCGCGCACGTCCCGCATCGTCGTTGACGGAGCCATCCGGCAGCACGGCAGCCGCCCGGCGAGCAGCGAGCGGGCGGCAAGCGACGGATTGAGATCGGGCGGCAGCGTCATCACCCAGGCGAGAATTGTCAATTCGGCGGAAACGTCGGCAACGGGAAACCCACCCAAAACCCGCCGAATGACGGCAGCAGGATCGGCACGCTCAACGGAAACAACGGTGTCCGGTCGGTCTCCCTTTACGGCCTGCCAAGCGTCACGCGTGTACATCGGCGGCGGCCGTCGCGTTCGGGGCCCCGTGATCGAAAACGGCGAGCCAGCGGTGAAGGTCGGCATTCTCCGGCTGGATGTGGAGCATCTGTCGCAGCGCCACCCGCGCCGCCATCCGGCCCGCACGCGACGGTGCACCGCAGTAGCGCCGGGGATCCTCCCCGGCCAGCACCGCCCGGGTGATACAATCCTTTTCGGCGACCGCGTCGGGGTGGCCGTGTGCCCGCAGCACCGCCTGAAAGGAGACATGAGCGGTGGGGTCGAAGGGCCGCGGCCGACCGAGACGGGTGAAAACAGGACTGGGCGGATGCAGGGGTGAACGCCGGGACCAAGCCGGCGGGGATGGGGACGGTGGCGGCATGAGTGCGCCGATGCTTCAGCAGGTCCGGCAGCAGATGCGTATGCGGCCCCTCGGGCGAGCGGGCTCCCGCTATCGGGGGTGGAATTGGCTGGTAGACCTCGATCCGTCCCAGCCGTGAGAGGCATATGCGGTGAGGGGAGGCACTGACGATCGCCTTCATCGCCGCACTGCCGGGCTCCAACACCGACTGGCCCGCCGCTCGCCGGAGAACCTGGATCAGAGCGTCATCGGCGGTGCGCACGCAGTAATCCATATGCGGGGCGCCCAGCCCGATGTCGAAGAGCAGGGCGCCACGATCCCCTTTGCGCAGGGCCTCCCTGTCCGGGCCGACTTCGGTGAGTACCAGCCGCTTCCCCATTTCCGCCAGCGCCTCGGGCAGACAGAACGCCAGCGCATGGGACCAGGTCTCGGGCTGGCGGCTGAGGTTCTCGTAAGCGACGGGACGGACCTCGGCCAGGATCGTGATCCGCAGTCCGCCACGCCCGGTGACGACCTCGCCGCCCTCTTCGGTACGGGTCAGGAGAGGCGGCGGATCGTGTTCCACATGGTGAAATTCGGCGAGGGCACCGAACGTACCGAGGCTCCAGCCGGCGTCCTCATGGGCCAGCATCCGCTGAATGAGGCTGATGTCGGCGGCGGGGCTCCGGGTATCCGTCTCGTCCATCACGCCTCCTCCCACTGCCGCTCAGCGACGGGCACCGGCGAGGTCGGTTCGGGGGCGCCGGCGAGAGCCGTCTCGATGGCCCTTAGCACCCACGTCTGTTCGGAAACGCCCTCCGCGGCGGTGGCGGCGTCGATCCGCTGCAGCAGGGCGGCGTCGATCTCGATCCGGAGATAGATCCGTCCGTTCCTGAACAGCGAACCGGCGAGGTCGGCTTTGCCGTGATTTTCCAACCACTCCCGCGCCATCGCATCGGTCAAAGGGGTGACCAGGGCGCCATCGACGCCGTGGATTTCCCGCTCCTCGACGACGAAGTAACGGCCTTGCGGCGAGCGATAGAGACTGCTCAGGCGATGGATGTGGGTGCTGCCCCGCTCATGCGAGGCGATGATCTTGGCGTCAGCGGTATCGTACACGTGGCCGTTGATTTCTCGCTTCACGTTTCTGCTCCCTGCTGTGGACGCGCAGGGCAGGCACGGTCGCCCTGCGTAGATCGCCGACTTAACCGAAGGGAGGGACGGTCTGCGTGAGCGAACAAGGCGGACTGAACCCGCTCATCCGCGCACGCCCGGATCAATGTCGAAAGAATCCTGGCACCCGGTCCCCGCCAACAGCACAGCCGTTCTCGCACGACGTCACCGCTTCGGAGATCCGCGTCCGTGACACACCCCGGTCACGAACAGGGTGACGAAGGTGATGGCAGGTCTCCTGGCTTGCGCGTCGTCACCGTTGGCCCTGCCTTCCCGGTTTCCCAGTGGCAAGCGATTGGGCCGCGGCTCTGCGCCTACAGTTGCGGGGGCAGCCACGGACTTGGTCCCTGATGGGTACGCCGCACCGTGTTCCCTCTTGCTCCCCTTCTCAGGGGAACCATCACCATCGTTATCCTGCAATCACCGATGTGAAACCGTCAAGCACGCATGTCAGGGGAGACATGTCTTCTCCCACCTCACCAGCGCGCCAAGCCCAGGGCCCATCCTGCGCCACATCGCCCGCGGTAACACCCGGCGCGCCCGCGCCCGCTCGCCCATCGAGTACGTCTTCGCCGCCCAGAAGCGCCGCTTCGACCTCATGATCTGCTCCATAGGCTTGGCCCGCCTGAGCGACACGAGTACCAATCACCATCAGACGGCCGGTTCAAGCCACCACCCGCACACGGGTCTCCCTAGCCGCGCTCCCGCAATTCCATCCGCAGCACGCTCGCGGGGATCCGCTCCTCGGCCGCCCGTGCGCAGCCGTTTGACGACATAGGCCTTGAACGGAACTCACTCTATCCCTTCACGCAGAGGACCTGGCGGAGGGTATGGACGACCTCGACGAGGTCGGCCTGGGCGGCGATCACCGCATCGATGTCCTTGTAGGCGGCCGGTGTCTCGTCGATCACCCCAGCATCTTTCCTACACTCGACGCCGGCGGTGGCGCGGGCATGGTCGTCGAGGGTGAACCGGCACACCGCGTCGCGGCGGCTCATCGCCCGGCCGGCGCCGTGGGAGCAGGAGTGGAACGACTCGGCATTGCCCAGGCCGCGGACGATGAACGACTTGGCCCCCATCGAGCCGGGGATGATGCCGAGGTCGCCCACGCCGGCGCGCACCGCCCCCTTCCGCGTCACCCACACCTTGGCGCCGAAGTGCTCCTCCGCGGCCACGTAATTGTGGTGGCAGTTGACGGCCATCTCGCCCAGGGCAAAGCCGGTGACCGTCCGCCGCAGCACGCCCAGCACCCGCTCCATCATCAGCTCGCGGTTGGCAAGCGCAAAGGCCTGCGCCCAACCCACCGCCTGCACGTAATCCCAGAACAGCTCGCTGCCCTCCGGCAGGTAGGCAAGCTCGGGATCGGGCAGCGGAATGAACCAGCGCTCCGCCTCCCGCTTGGCGCGCTCGATGAAGTAGGTGCCGATGCGGTTGCCGATGCCGCGGGAGCCCGAGTGCAGCATCACCCATACCCGGTCGGCCTCGTCGAGGCAGACCTCGATGAAGTGGTTGCCGGTGCCGAGGGTACCGAGATGTTCCAGCGCCGTGCCCTGGCGGAGCTTCGGATGCTTTTCCAGGACGGCGTCGAGGCCCTGGGCGAGGGTGCCGGTGCGATAGGGGCGGGTCCGCCACGTCTCGGCGATGTCGGCGGGGACATCTCCCCAGGCGCCGGCATCGCGTTGGCGCCGGCCGCCGCCGGTGCGACCATGCGGCACCGCCTTTTCGATCGCCGAACGCAGCGGCGCCAGCGTATCCGGCAGCCTGCCTGCCGTCAGTGAGGTTTCGACCGCCATCATCCCGCAGCCGATGTCGACCCCGACCGCCGCCGGCACGATCGCGCCACGGCAGGGGATGACGCTGCCGACGGTGGCGCCCAGCCCCCAGTGCACATCCGGCATCACGGCGATGTGGTGATGGACGAACGGCAGGCGGGCAACGTTCTCCAGCTGCTGGCGGGCGGCGGCATCCACCGGCACCCCCGCCGTCCATGCCTTGATCGGCACCCCGTCGCTCGGAAGCATCTCGTAACTGGCCATCGAGCCCGAACCTATACTCAAAAAACGCAAAAACCCCTCCGCGGGGGACCGGGAGGGGCTGTGGTTACGCAAAACCGGTGGCGAGAACGATTACCTCACGGCGATGCCTTCACCCCGCGCCCTCCCGCGGACGACGCCTACCCACGATAGCCGATAGCCCCGGAGACCGTGGGTCGTCGCAAATAAGGGGTGGCGCGCGAACATGGATGAAGTCTTTGCCGAAAGTTGCTTGCCTGTGCGGCGGAGGTAGCGCCGCCGCCCATACCTGTCAATGACCTGAACTGGGCACGGGGGTTAGGCAAAGTCGCGATCACTCGTGCCGCTCGACCTGCACGTCCGGGGCTCCCAGGGCCTCGGTAAGTCCCACCGTCAGCGCCTTCTTAGCCGCGGCGACGCATCCTTCCACCTCGGCAATGGTATAGCCGGCCCAACCAGGACCTGGCCAGAAGGTGCGATCCGCCAGCAGGACGGGGATCCTGAACTGCTGGCGGTGGCTCGGTTGCCCGAAGCGCCCGGACAGGCCACGCAGGCCCCCGCCACAAATCCGGCGGCGATGCCCCCCAGTCTCATGTCTGAAACGCGGTCCCCGTGCTGATTAAGATATGACGCCGGGCAAGGACGAGTGCCATTCCCTGTTCGGTGGAGAGCGGCAGAGGGCCCGTCAGCGATTGGCCAGCCACTGCCGCCCGATTAATACGAAAAATGACGCCGGACACGACGGCGATGCCTCGGCCAGTCTGTGGCCGCGGATCGGGCTAGCGCCGCCGACGTCAAGGTCGTCGGATGAGTCGAGAGCAGAGAGCCTTGCCGCCCCTCGTTCCCTGAAAGTCTGAGGGGCAGTTACGAAGAGGTTTTCCTTCGCGGTGCTTACCTACTGCTTACCCGGCTATTTGTGGAGGAGCCCGCATGTGACCCCCCCCTGTTTTTATTGGCGCGCCCGAGAGGACTCGAACCCCTAACCTTCTGATCCGTAGTCAGATGCTCTATCCATTGAGCTACGGGCGCTTTCAATGACTTAGCGGTTTGGCTTTCGTCTGCGGGTAACTACTGGGGTAACCACGAAAGCCCAGCCGGCGAACCGGAAGGCGCACCATATACCAGCGTGGCCGCTGGCTGTCCATGCTGCCGCGGTCCTTCGCTGAAGGTCGTCCCGCGCGGGCGAGGGGTGCGCGCGGATGGTGGTTGTGCGCACATGCGCACAAGAGATCGTCCCGCGCGGGCGAGGGGTGCGCCAGCGGCCTTCTGGCGCGCCGCTGACCGCGGTGCGCAAGACCAGTGTTAACGCTTATAGAGATTTTATTTAAGTGTTGACATGGCCCTAGGAAGGCATATGTTAACGCTTAATGGAAATTCACATAAGCGTTAATGGTTGGTCATGAGCAAAGGGATTGGGCGCGTCGAGCGGGCGGTGCTGATGGTCTTGGCGGGCACCGATCAGCCCACTAAGGCGATAGCGGCGGCGGTGCCGGAGTGTCATCGGGCGGCCGCGTCGCGCGCGATGGGATCGCTGGAAGCCAAGGGGTACATCGAACGCGGACAGAGCGGCACGACCATCACCGAGTCGGGGCTGCGGGCGATAGCGAAGGAAGAGTTCAGAAGAGCGTGTGCCACTGTCCGCCTCGCCCAAACAACCACGCTACATCTCGCGGGGCTGAAGCGCCGCTACAACAAGGAATCGCCTGAGGACGTCGACGCCATATGGAGCGCATACGAGCGATTTCTCAAGGACATGGACGCGCGCCGTAGCAACCAAAAGTAGTCAACGAGGAATCAGGCGAGGCTTGCCGGAGGTGAGACCGTCGATGGCGCGGGCGCTGGCGGAACCGCGGCGGCCGATGATGCCGGCGAGCTGCTGGTCGATGCGGTTGATGTCGATGGTGACGTTGCCACGGCCGTCGTCCTCCGCCTTGACCTGGGCGCCGGTGTTGTTGTTGACGACCACGTTGACCTTGGTTCCACCCATTGCCGCCATCTGCGCCGGGGTGAGCACCGCCTCATTCTTTTTCAGGATCGCCGGGTATTCGCCCGGCAGCAGCCCTTCGTGGAACCTGGGCGCAGCCGACCAGTTGACGCGCGCGCCCAGGCGCGTCATCGGGGTGTCATGACCGACGATTCCCCCGCTGTGGAAGCCGCCGACGCTGTAGGTCTGAAAGGCGCCGAAGCCGCCGACGCTGGTGTTTGTGGCCCCGGCCAGGGCAGAGAAATCACCAGCGCCGCCAGCGTAGCCTCCGGCGAAGCCGCCGAAGAATGCCGATGCCAGCTTCATGACCGCGTTCATGATCAGCCGTTGCATCGCAACGCGGGCTATGTCCTTGATAATACCAGTGAAGATGTCCTTGAATTTCCCGCCGCCGGTGATGGCCTGATCGAAGGCGTTGGTGGCGATGTATCCGAACTCACCGGTGTAGCGCGAGAGCTCGTCCATGCCCTGAGCGGCTTCACGGAGCTGCGGAATGACGTCCTCGAAGGTGCGTGCCCACTCGACGAGCCCTTTCGTGCTCTCAGACCAGCCGTCGCCGCTGGGGGCGACGGTGTCGCCGCTCGACGACTTCTCGCCACTGTCTCTCCGTTCCCACCTGTCGAGCGCGCGGGATTGCGACTCGCTCAGCGTATCCAGGTCGCCGGCGCCGTACGAGGCGAGCATGTAGCCGTCGCCGCGGTCCAGCGTTGCGCCCTTCTTTCCTTCCGGGAAAAAATCGAGGTTGGAAGGCTTGGCGTCCGGCGCCTGCATCCGCCTGGCGCTTTCCGCCGCCTCGTCCTGCGCCTTCCGCAGATCATACAGCGCCTTGGCACCGGCATCCGCTTTCGCTTCCAGGTTGCCGTACGCGCTGGCCAGGTGCGTCACCACGTCCAGCAGCTTGAGACCCGTCTCGATCAGGTTTTTCTTTTCTTCCTCGACGGCCAGCAGCGTGTCGGCGTACTCAGCGAAGGTGATGTTGAGCTTTCTCTCGACGACCAGGTTGAGCGCTTCAAGCTTGTCCTTCGCTTCGGCGGCCTTGCGGACGAGCGCCTCGTCGGCGACGCCGCCCATCTTCTCCAGCGATGCACCGAACTCGTCGATTTGCCGACGCCCGCCATCGAGGACCGGTCCCAGCTCCCGCGCGATCTTGCCGAAGATGGCGGTGCGGGCGGCCGCCCGGTCCGCCTCGTCCGGTATCGCGGCCAGGCCATCGGCGATCATGCGCAGCAGCTCCGGAGCATCTGCAGCGCGAACCGCGTCGGCGGAGATCCCGAGTGCCGAGAATGCCTTGGCCAGGTCGGCCGGAACGTCGTCACCGCGGCGGAGCTCGCCGATCATGGCGTTCAGCTTGCCGAGTGCCTTTTCCAGGTCTCCGTGGAGCTGCCAGACTGGGCGAAGGCGAACTGCAGCTTCTGCAGCTCCTCCACACCGACGCCAACCCGATCGGCTGAATCGGCGAGCGCGTCGAAATGATCGATCGCCTTGCGGGCGCCGTCCATGAGCGCCCCGAAGCCGGCGGTAATCGCACCGAGGCCGGCGGCGGCGGCGAGGCCGGAACCGCCCAGCGCCTCGAGGCCGGATCCCAGCGGACCCGCTCGGGCGGCCAGGCCGCGAACTCCATCTTCCACCTCGCTGGAAGCCGCCCGCAGCGCCTTCATCCCGGCGGACGGACCGCGGGCGGCCCGCTCGATGCGGGCCAGCGTCTTCTCGCCCTGGGCACCAAGGGATTCAAGCGACCGGCGAACAGTCTCGGCGTCTTTAACGCCGAGACGGATCGTAAAGTTGGTGTCGGCCATCACTCACGGCCCTTTTCAAGGGACCCGCCGGCGAAGTAGCAACACCGCCGGCGGGCGAGTTGCCCCTACAAGGGGCGGCCGGCGACGGCAGGAGTCCGGCGCCTTTTGAATTGGGTTGCCCGCCAGACCGATCGGAGGCGGCCTGGCGGGCAGAGTCGCTGCTGCTGGCGGCGGCAGCGGCCGGCTCGGATCTCTTACGTGCGAGCGGCGAGGGTGATGAACGGCGAAACCGTCGCCGCGCCGGTGCCTCGCGGGGCCTGGGGAGCGGAGGCGATCGGCGTTCCGTCCGCTCGCAGGCGCAGCTTCAGGTAGATTTCGTCGGTGTTGAACCCGACCGAGGTGTCACGAACCAGCGTGATGTCTTCCCGCAGCCCGACCAGGTACTCTTTCGCGTCGGCGAGGATGATGTCGCCGGCGGCGCCGAGAACGCTGCAAGCCTCGCTGATGACGATCGGCCGCGTCAACAAGCTCATCTGCCCAGATCCGGTTTCGGAAAGGACCGGGACGCGTTCTCCGCCGACGGCGGTGCCGGCGTCCTTGATGACCACCTGCAGGCCAAGGAGCTCGGAGATGGCGGACGGATGGACCAACCACACCGCGCTGCTGAAGGCTTCCGGCGCCAGGCGGCTGATCATCGATCGAACGTTGGTGTAAGTGATCGTTGCCGCGGCCTGGCCGCTTTCTTTGGCGACCGCGATCGTCGCCGCCGCATTGAGGATGCCGAGGGGCTGGCCCGCGCCGGTTCCGGACAAGAACGCATAATCTAGATCGCGGGCGCCTGCTTCCGCCATGCCCTCGAACAAGCGTTGCTCGGTGTTAGGAAGACTATCCTGAAGTAACTCCCAAGTAACCGGGACGAGTATTCCCAGCTTTTTTGCAACCAGGTTGAGCGAGGCAACCTTCGCCTTCTGCGCAGTATACGGCGCCCCCTCGCCCAGCCACTGGCCGCGCAGGCCGGCAAAGCCGCCGCTGGTCCGGGTTTCGTCCTGGAAGACCGGGAATGCCGTCGCGCCGCCGTCGAGCTTGATCACCCGGGCGCGCTGGAGGAAGACGCTTCTCTTGGCGATCTCATTGAGGAGTTCCCCTCGAAACCGCTCGGGGACCAAGAACCCGCCATCTTCACCAACGTCGGAGCCCATGCCGGAGCCGGAGGCGAAGAACTCCTTGTGGCTCAGGCCTTTTGCGATGGCGCTGGCGAAGTTGGCGAAGCTCTTGAACTCGGTCGGTTCCGGTCGGCGGGTGCCGAAGGTGCGGGCGTAGAACGTCGGCACCGCGGCGGCGCCGGTGGCAGTGGGGGTCATCGACGTAACCGGGGAGGAGGAGTTGCGGCCGGCGCCTGGCTGGCCTGGGCGCGGCGTAGTCCTCGCCGCCAGTGCCAGCGCATGCTCGCGCTGCTGCTGGCGGCGCTCGATGTCGCCGCCAAGGTCACGAAACAATCGGTCGAGATCGTCGTACGCGTCGCGCTCTTCCTTGGTCAGGTCCCGGCCGGCGGTGTCGGCCGCGTCGGTGATCGCTTGCATTTTCTCAAACGCGCCGAGCTGACGGGACTGCAGGGCCTCGATGCCTTCCAAGGTCGGCACATCACTGTAAAAATGCACGGGTAGTGCTCCGATGGGTGCGGCATCCTGCCGCCGATCGCCACGCTGCGATCGATTTCTCCGATGGTAACAGCCGATTATGACTTGCGCCGGCGATCGACGCAACAGAAACACCGGGCGTCGGCGGACCACCATTCAGTTGAGGATGTCGCCCGAGGGGTCACCAGCACTGCCGGATTCGACCGCCGCGGCCGGGACCAGGCGGAGTTCACGAGCGCCTCTGAGGCTGCCAATCTCGACCGTTTCCCCCCCAGCTACGACCTGGCACCGAATCCGCCCGCCAGGAAGATCGATGAGCACTCGAAAAATCGTCTCGCGGCGCGCCCCGAGAACTGCGGCTGCCATTCGGCTGCCATCGTCAAGCCGCGCCAGCGCCGCGGCGAAAACGTCGCCGGCGGCTTCGAGCAGGGTGCGCACCCGCGCGCCCGTCGCGGCATCGGCTGGGACGCGGACCGGCGGGTTGCTGTTGTCGAGAACATCCATTTCACAGTTTCCTTTGCTAGTTTGAGAGAGAGAACAACAGGCCGAATGCGTACATCATCCATATTTCACACTAAAAATTCTGTGCATTTCGCGGCCACGTGCGCAACGCTGCGCAACCGGTTTGCAGGCGATCGGCTCCAAGGATTTGACACCCCCTATCCCCCGGCCAGGGCGGCGCAGTTGGTTTGGAACACGTGTTCCAAGAGCCGAGAGTTAGGTTGAGGAACTATCATTGATGTACCCGCTATGCGTGGGGGGCAGGAGGGGGCAGCATTTCTAGACTCTCTCGCGTACGCGCGCGGGTGCGCGCGCGCACATACGCGTAGCGCTAACCGGAAAGCCTGCCCCCTGCTGCCCCCTGCGGTGTGTTTCATACATCGAGAACAACCGTAAGACGCACATCGTCATAGTAGCGATCGCCACGGACCTTGATTTCGTTGAGGTCGCCCCTGGCCCGCAGCGCGTCATAAAGCTCCGCCGCCCGTCCCGGCCGTTCGCCTGCTGACGTTGCCCACTTCTCCCAGTCTCGCCACGCGTCGACGCGCTTCAGCCTAGCGCCGGGTGCCCATTCGATCCGCTCCACAAACCAGCGGGCGAGGGCATCGGCCTCGGCGAAGTACTCCTCGCCAGCCTCGACGACATACTCCGGTGGCCGCAGACCGGTTTCTGCCCATTCCACCGCGCCATCGATGAGCCAGCGCAGCACCGCCGGACCCTCCTCGGTGGCGATGATCTCGGCGAGGCCATCGATCCGCGCCAAGTCGGGAACCTGCTTCAGCAGCGGGATGAACAGCAGCCGCCGCCGCCAGGCGCGATCAGCGCCCCGCAAGCGCAGCTTGTGATTCGCCATCAGCCACAATTTGCACTGGGGACGGAACTCGAAGAAATTCTGCCGCATGAATCGCGCCCGGATCGGATCGCCACCGGTCAACCCCTTCACCCTCTCGCCATTCCATCGGCCGCTCGGCGCCACCTCGGAGACTGTCACCATCCGCGCGCCGTCGAGGTCCGCCAGTCCCGTCGGGTGTTGCTCGCCGGCGGTGGCGCGCAGTAGCTCGGCTGATCCCTGCTGGCCATAATCACCGATCACCAGCCGGGTGGTATTGAGCAAGACAGATTTACCGTTGCCACCATAACCAAATAAAATAGAAAAGTACTTCTTCAATAATTCTGCCTGTTATCGAGTAACCAAGCGCGCGCTGCAAGAAATCCTTCAAGCCGGGGATCTCGGCGCCGTCCTTGTCGGTGCACAACCAGGCGAGATGGCTGATCCACGTCGGGCAGGGTGTGCCCGGTGGCGCCGGCACCACCGTCGTGCATCGGCTGATCAGGTCTTCCGGCCGGCCTGGTCGCAGCTCGCCGGTGCGGAGGTCGACGGTGCCGCCTGGGGTGGCGAGAAGCCACGGGTCGGCGTTCCACGCGGCAACGGCCGTTGCCGCCCGCTGGTCGCAGCGCGCCAGCACTTCGATCGCCGCGATCCGGCCAGCCGATAAGATGTGGTCGACTAGTCGCTGACCGGCGCCGCCCTCCCGTGCCCGCTCCGCCTCAGCAGCAAGAAACAGCCGCACCGCCGCGCGAGTCGTCATCGTCTCGTCTTCGCGCCAATAAGCGCCGTCGAACCGATGCCACTTCCCCCACGCCGGCGTGTAGCGGATGGCGCCGGCCGCGGCGTCGACGAAGCGCCGGGCAAGATATTCGTCAGTCCACTCTTCCGTCACCGGCGCCCGATCGCCGGAGCGGCGATCGCTGAGTGCTATGACGTTCGGGGGTAAGGTCGTCATGACCTGCCACCTCGCCGGGCGGCCTCGCCGGCGGCGGCCTTGTCGATCACTTCATCGACGAGGCGAGAGTCGGGCCGGGGGATGACGTGATCCGCCGCCCATGATCGCACGAGCACCGCCGCCAGGTGCGGATGAACCGCTTTGAACAGAGCGGCGGCGATCGCTTCGGCGGCAGGCTGCCACTCGTCGCCGAACCAGAGGGCGGCCGCCCGCCCTAGCCAGCTTTTCGGCAAGGGCCTGGACGGGCCTCTCTTCTTCCAGGCCAGGATCTTGTCGAGCGGCAACGCTGCCCACCAGGGGGCGCCCGCCATATCGTCTCCGGCGCGGGACGGCGCCGTGTCCAGATCGGTGGTGCCATCACCTCTGCAACACTCGCAAAATAATGGCCCGTCGGCGGGGGAGAGTTCGGCACCGCAGCCGTCGCAGGCCAGCGTCCCCGGCGCCGTCTCCGCGGCGTAGTACCGGCGGCACACCTCGCAAGTGCAGTTCCGAAAAACTTCCGGCTCGTGCCAGTAGCTGGAATGAATGATCCCTTGTTCCTGACGGCGCGATGTCCTAGATTTGCGCTTGCGAGTGCTTTTCGTGTGTGACGGGCCGGGCAGGGGCGTGGGCGACGCCCCCCCGGCTTTTCCATGTTCGGCGGGCATCACTCAGCGATCGCCGCTCCGTGCAGCCGCAAGCTCCGGCTGCGAGGCCCCGGCCCCACAAAGATCATCGCCACCGGCCGGCGCAGTGCTGTCGCGTTGGGTGACGCGGGTCGCCGCCCAGGCGTCGAGCTCGGATTCAATCCAGGCAATGCGCCCAGCGGAGATCTGCACCCGGCGCGGAAACTTGCCGGCGCGCTCAAGCCGCTGCAGATGAACGTTGGAGAACACGATTCCGCGCGCCCGCAGGCCGGGGAAATCGACAAAGATGATTTTGGGGGTATCAACCATGGAGGCCTCTTGTAACAAAAGAGGCCTCCTATTGTGCACATGCGCGGCGGCCGGGCGACAACAATCCGATCCGTTAACGGATCGGATCAACTCTTAGTTGTCAAACAGATTGTCGCCGCACCATGAGAGACTGACGGGGGTGGAGGTGCCGCTGGATTCAACGACGATCTGTTCATAAGCCGCCACCGTCGCCACACCGGCGGCGCGTAATTGCGTGTAGCGCGGTTGCCACCTGGCAACCTTCGCCCCGCGCCTCGCCTGTTGGGTGGTGACACCCTTGAGGCGGCCGGCGCGAAGCGGCTCTTCGGCGATCAGCCGTAACAATCGGTCGAGAAATGCTTGCTCGTTTGCAGCGCCGGCGGCGTTGCCGCGCCGCAGTTCGCGGCGCACCGCGGCGATTTGACCGAGGACGCCGTCCCACAGCTCGCCGAGTCGGCTGTCGCAGATGGAGTCCTCCGGCGCCAGGCGGGCGGCGCCAGCGGCTACCGCGGCGCGGGCCGTGGCTTCAAGCCGCCGCAGCTCGCCATCCCGCATCCGCCGCTCGATGTCTTCAATGCTGTGGTCGTCCATCGCACCCTCGCTGGAGCCTCGCGAAGGGGACGGCGCGGCTGGCCGGGCGCGAGAACCCGGCTTTCGGCCCGTCGGCCTAGCCGCGCCGATCGGGGGTTACGGCCGGCCGGCGGCGAGGGCCGTCAGGTCTGTTTCGATCCCCTTCATCATAACCGCCACGTCGCTGTCCGGGAGTTCCCCAAGCATGCCATCCAATATTTTTAGTTTTATGATTGCGTCTTTTATACTTGTGGTGCGTATTTTCATTACTTGGCGTTCGATGTCCGTGATTTCATCGGCTTGTTTGTCGGGAATGTCGCCATCGACCGTTATTTGCGCGCTGGTCCAGCGGCGATACAAATCCCAGATGCTCTCGCTTCCGTCATCGACGTCGGCCGGCGGCGATTTCGGCCTGATCCCGGTCGCGTCGTAACAGCGACTATGCTGCTGTTTAAGCGCTTCGACGTGTTCCTTCAGTCTGTCTGCCAACCAAAATATGGCATCGGCCGCGATAGCCTCATCGCAGCGCTGGGGCTCAGCCATTTCGCTAAGCGCCAGCGTTGCTCCCTCAATGGCGCAAATGGCGGGATATAGACGATCAATCTGCGTCCAAATGGGCTTGACGGCCTTGTACACTTCCGCCGTCATTTTCATAGCCTGCACGTTTTGTGTCTCCTCACGAGTGTGCGGGTCAGGCGCGGTCGGTGCTGGTACCACCAGCCGCGCCGTCCCTTACTGCCGCGGTGCCGCCGCGGCGCGGATTTCGTATCGTGGGCCAGCCAGCGGCCCACCTGTGCGATCTTCCCTCATTGATGGCCATTTCCTGCAGCCACCAATGGAATCACGTTTCCGGGCCGCGCCAGAAGACCCAGCACGTGGCCGGCCCATAGCTCAAGCGCCGCCCGGCACTCGCCGTCGTATGCATGGCGATTGTAGATGGCGGCGACGCCGCGGATGGTGCCCTGGCGGTGTCCCAGGACCCGATCGGCGACGTGGGGGGCAACGCCGAGGCGCGCCATGCCGGTGGCGACCGTTCGCCTGATATTGTGCAAGGTCCAGTCTGCGGCCCCGCTCACCTTGTCCAGACGCTGCTTCACCGCCGAAAACCCCGAGACCGGACCGCGGCGGGTCGACGAGAACAACCAGGCGCACCCCTGGACGCGCGGAACGCCGGCGATGATGGCAAGCGCCGGCGGCGCCAGCGGCACCCGATGCGCGTCGCCGTTCTTCGACCGGGCGGCCGGCAGCGTCCACAGGGCGGCCTCGATGTCGAGCTCGTCCCAGGTCAGCCCCGCCACCTCGTCCCGTCGCTGGCCGGTGAGGATCAACAGCCGCACCAGCGGCCCGAACGGATGGCCAAGCCGCTCGCCGGCACGCCACACGGCGACGAGCTCGTCGTCGCTCAGCACCCGCTCGCGCGAGCGCTCCGGAGAAGGACGCTTCAGCCCTTGCATCGGCGATGCGGTGAGGATCCCCACCTCGACGGACCAGGCGAACAGGCGACGCAGGTGGGCATGGATCCGGTTGGCCAGGATCGGCACCCCGCGGTCGGTCTGCCGCCATAGCACTTCGACCACATCGCCGCGGCCGATGTCGGCGATCGATCGGCGCCGCCAGAAAGGAAGCACGTGCTTTTCGAGGAGGCGCCGGGTCTCCTTGACACTGCGGGTATGAGCGGCGCCCCGGACGAGGAACGACTCCATCACCGTCCCGAAGTCGCCGGCCGCGATCACCTTGGCCTCGTCGGCTCGAGCCGCCGGATCGCCGCCGGTGGCGACACCACGCAGCACCGCCTGCGCCCGCTCACGGGCATCGGCGAGGCCGATCGCCGGGTAAGAGCCCAGAGTCAGCTTGCGCGGCTTGTTGTCGCTCTTCCGGCGGTAGCGGATGGCCCAGCTCCGTGCACCGGATGGCTGGACGACGAGATAGAGGCCGCGGCACAGGTCGTCCGGGATCTCGCGGCGCTTGGCGTCCGGTTTCAGCTTGTCGACGGCGACGGCGGTCAGGCGCATCCTGTTACCCCGTTACCCCAGTTCCACGTTCAGGTGCAGCACCCTTGACCACGGTCAGAAGATAGGACCGGGTAACAGGGGGTAACGAAATTACCCTGTTAAGAGGTGTTGCGCGATGTGTCGCGATGTATGGGGAAATCAGGCTAACCGCAAGCCCCAAAGGGGTTTTTCGGCGCGGTGTGTGGGGCCTTGGGGGGTGGTGAAAGCCCCTGGTGCTTACTCCGTAGTCAGATGCTCTATCCATTGAGCTACGGGCGCCGCCACCAACGCAAGGAAGCCCCGACAGGCCCTCGCATCAGGAACCGGCCCATACAAACCACAGCCGGGGTGAAAGCGTCAACTGTCGGTGGCGGGCAAAATCGGTAGCGGACAAAATCTAGCGGCGGACAGAAAAGCGGACCGGAGGTAAGGGGGAGGACGCAGGGGAGGGGCACCCGGCCGAGCGGGGCGCGGCTTGTGGGCGGTTGCGGCTTCGATTACGATCCCGCCGCTTGCCGGTGGCCGCGGTCCCCCCATGTGTGGGCGGATCGTCGCTATCGCGGGCGCAACAAAATAGGGCGGGACTTGGGATGAAGGGGCTACGCGCCGCGGCGCGCATTCATTCTTCCTCGTGGCACGAGATGCATCGCGAGGCGACCGATCTCGGTCGGCGTCTCGCCGGGCTCGCCCCGTGGGAGGGGATCATCGCCATCAGCCGCGGCGGTCTGGTGCCGGCGGCGATCGTCGCCCGGGTGCTCGACCTGCGCGTCGTCGAAACCGTCTGCATCGCCAGCTATATCGGCCAGAGCCAGGGACCGATCGAGATCCTGAAGCCGCCTCCCGCGGCGGTAGGCGACGGCGCCGGTTGGCTGCTGATCGACGACGTGGCCGATTCGGGGGCAACGGCGGAGACGGCCCGCAGCATGCTGCCAGCGGCCCACTACGCCACCCTCTACGTGAAGCCGGCCGGCCGTCCCTTCGTCGATACCTTCATGCGCCAAGTGGACCAGGAGGTGTGGATCGACTTTCCCTGGGATCGCGATCCGGCGACGATCGCCGGCCAGTCGTAGTCAGACAGCGATGTTATCGATCAGCCGGGTGCGGCCGAGCCAGGCGGCAGCGATGACCCTTCCCGGCCTAGGGGGGCCGGCCCAGGGCTCCAGCGTCGCCGCATCGCGGACCTTCAGGTAGTCGATCCGCGCGAAGCCGGCCGCCAGCAGCTCGGCCGCCGCTTTCGCCGTGCTGGCGGGCGCGTCGCCGTCGGCCGCCACGTCCGCTGCAACCCGGCGCAACGCCGCCTGCAGCGATGGCGCGATCTGTCGCTCCGCGGCCGACAGGTACGCATTGCGCGACGACAAGGCGAGGCCGTCCGCTTCGCGCACCGTCGGTGCGCCCTCAATGCGGATCGGCAGGAACAGATCGGCGACCATGCGGCGGATCACCTGCAGCTGCTGGTAGTCCTTCTCGCCGAAGACGGCCACGTCCGGCATCACCTGGATGAACAGCTTGCCGACGACGGTGGCGACGCCGGTGAAGAATCCGGGGCGGAAGCTGCCTTCCAGGATGTCGCCCAGTTCGGGCACGCTGATCCGGGCCGTCGAGCCGGGCGGGTACATGTCTTCGACCGTCGGCGCGAACAGGAGGTGAGCCCCCAGGTCCGAAAGCATCCGCGCATCCGCTGCCTGGTCGCGGGGGTAGACGGCGAAATCCTCGTTGGGGCCGAACTGGGTCGGGTTGACGAAGAGGCTGACGCAGGTGCGGTCGGCGAGGCGCATGGCCAAGCGCACCAGTTCCAGGTGACCGGCATGCAGGGCGCCCATGGTTGGCACCAGCGCCACCGTCAAACCGACTCGCCGCCAGCCCTTGATAACGTCGCGCAGCGCCTCGACGTTGGAAACGATGGGGATCGTCGGCGGTTCGGCCATGGGTGCGCCGTCGGTTCTCGCGGTCAACGGGACTTCGGCGGCTTGACGCCGAAGCAGTGCTCGAGGCCGGGGAACCGGCGGGCGCGCACGTCCTCGGCGTAGAGGCGGCCGGCCTCCTTGATACCGTCGCCGAGTTCGGCGTAACGGCGGACGAACTTGGGCTTAAAGTCGGAGAACAAGCCGACCATGTCCTCGGTCACCAGGATCTGGCCGTCGCAGGCGGGCGAGGCGCCGATGCCGATGGTCGGCACCGGGACCGCCTCGGTGATGGCGCGGGCGACCGGCTCGACCGTGCCCTCGATGACGATGGCGAACGCGCCGGCGTCGCTGATCTCCCTGGCGTCCTCGATGATGTCGTCGGCTTCCCGTTCCTCGCGTCCGAGCGACTTGAAGCCGCCGGCGGTGTTCACCGACTGTGGCAACAACCCCACGTGGCCGAGGACCGGGATGCCGCGGGCGACGAGAAAAGCCACCGTCTCCGCCATCTCACTGCCGCCCTCCAGCTTGACCCCGGCGCAGCCCACCTCTTTCATCACCCGCGCGGCGTTACGGAAGGCGTTCTCTTTCGATTCCTGATAGGTGGCGAACGGCAGATCGACGATGACGCAGGCCCTGGTCGAGCCGCGCATCACCGCTTGCCCATGGGCGATCATCATCTCCAGGGTCACCCCGAGGGTGCTGTCCATGCCATAGAGCACCATGCCGAGGGAGTCGCCGACGAGCAGCAGATCGACGCTGTCGTCGAGGAGGACAGCGGTCAGCGACGTGTAGGCGGTGAGACAGACGACCGGCGCCTGTCCCTTCATCGCCCGGATTTGCGGCGTGGTGATCCGCTTTCTTCGATCGGCAACGCTCAAGGCTGGTCCGCTCCCGGAAAAGGCAGGCGACTTCTAGTCTGCTTTCGCCGGCGGGGAAAGCGGCTTTCGCGTGCTTTGCGGCGGCTTCGAGCGCGCGCGGGCCGATTGCCGCGCCTCGCCAAGCCTGATAGGACAGCGGTCGCCTTGAAGGAACGGTGCGAGGGGTGAAATGTGACCGGCGAAGGGGCGGGGGCGAGGGAAAGCACGGCGATCGGCAAGGATGAGGTGGCGCCCGTCGGCCGCGCCAGCGGGATCCTGGCCGCCCAGGACCTGCGGGCGATGATCGCCCAGGGCCAGATCAGCGCCGAGGTGCCGATCGGCGAGGCGCAGGTTCAGCCTGCCAGCCTCGATCTGCGTCTCGCCGATCACGCCTATCGGGTGCGGGCGAGCTTTCTTCCCGGTCCCGGTGCAACGGTCGCCGACCGGCTGGAAGCATTCGCCATGCACCGCTTCGATCTGGGTGACGGCGCGGTGCTGGAGAAGGGGTGCGTCTATATCGTGCCGCTGCAGGAACGCCTGGCGCTGAAATCCCGCGTCGCCGGCATCGCCAATCCCAAGAGCTCCACCGGTCGCCTCGACGTGTTCACGCGGCTGATCACCGACCATTCTGCCGTCTTCGAACACGTGGCGCCCGGCTACCGCGGCCCCCTCTATGCGGAGATCAGCCCGCGCACCTTTTCCGTCGTCGTCCGCCGCGGTGCCTGCCTCAACCAGCTCCGGCTGCGCCGTGGCGCGCCGTCGACCAGCGACAGCGTCATTCGCCGCCTGCAGGACGAGGTCGGGCTGATCGACGCCGGCCGCGGCGAAGCGGACATCGCCGACGGCATCGCCGTCACCGTCAATCTCTCCGGCGGCGCCAGGGCCGGCGGTGGGGAAGGCCGCGCCGTGGGCTGGCGGGCGCGCCATCATGCGGCGCTGATCGACTTGGACCGTATCGGTCACTACGACCCGCTCGAGTACTGGGAGCCGGTGCGTGCCGACGGCAACGGTGCCGTGATCCTGAACCCGGGCGACTTCTACATCCTCGCGTCCAAGGAGTCGGTGACCGTGCCGCCCGACCATGCGGCGGAGATGCGACCCTACGATACCCGGGTCGGTGAGTTTCGCGTGCACTACGCCGGCTTCTTCGACCCCGGCTTCGGCCATGTGAGTAGCGATGGGAGTGGATCGCGCGCCGTCCTGGAGATCCGGTCGTTCGAGGTTCCGTTCGTGTTGCGCGACGGGCAACTGGTCGGCCGGCTGGTCTATGAGCGACTGACCCAGGTTCCGGACAAGTTGTACGGGGTCGGTATCGGCTCCTCCTATCAGCGGCAGAGACTGGCGCTGGCGAAGCAGTTTCGCCGCGGCTGACGCAACCTATTGCGACGGCGGCTAGGATGGCCCGGACGGGGCCGGGGGATCGTCGTCCCGGCCGCGGGCCGGCGGCGGCGGGGCGTCATCGTCCTCGAACAGGATGCGATGCGCGGCACCGTCGAGATCATCGAACTGTCCCGACTTCAGCGCCCAGAGGAAGGCGGCGAGGCCCAGCAGGCCGAGAAACAGTGCCACCGGGATCAGGTAGAGGATGATGTCCACGACCATATCCGTGCGCGGTTGAGGCGAAGCGCATTGAGGGTCACTACCAGCGACGACGACGACATGGCGATCGCTGCCACCAGCGGCGTGACCAGACCCAGAACAGCCAGCGGCACCGTCACCGTGTTGTAGGCGAAGGCGAGGACCAGGTTCTGCCGGGCGAGGCGGCCGGTGGCGACGGCGACCTGCAGCGTTTCGGCAACGGGAGCCAGGCGATCCCCCTGGAAGACGACGTCGGCGGCGGTCTGGCTGACGTCGGTGGCCGCTGCCGGCGACATGGAGGCGAGGGCGGCGGCCAGCGCCGGCGCGTCATTCAGCCCATCACCGACCATCAGCACCCGCCGTCCGGCCCGACCCATCTCGGAGATTGCCGCGACCTTGTCGGCGGGGGTGAGTTCGGCCCGCCAGTCGGTGATCCCGAGTGAGGCGGCGATCGGAGCCACGACGGGTGTCCGATCGCCGGAGAGCAAAACGAGGTGCTTGCCGGACGCTTTCAGCGCGGCGGCGACGGCGGCGGCATCGGGGCGCAGCCGGTCGGCGAACCGGAAGCGGACGGGCGCGGCACTCCCGTCCCTGAACCACAGTTCCGAAGCGCCGGCGGTTCTTTCGTCATCGGTGGGGAGGGGAGCTTGGGTAGCGGTGACGAAGCTGTGTCGGCCGAGCACTGTCGCGTCGTTGTCTCCGCTCTCCATACCCTGGCCCGCGACCTCGCGAACGTCTGTCGCCGCCACCACTGGCAGGTTTGCGCGTTCGCAGGCGCGGACGAGGGCGCGGGCGAGGGGATGCCGGCTGTAGGCGGCAAGTCCCGCCGCGCGGGCCAGCACCTCTGGCGGGACCGTCACCGCATCGAGCAGTTGTGGTCGGCCTTCGGTCAGGGTGCCGGTCTTGTCGAAGACGACGGTATCCACGGCGGCGATGCGCTCCAGCGCCGTTCCCGACTTGACGAGGATGCCCCGGCGGAGCAGGCGGCCGACGGCAAGGACCTGGACGACGGGGATCGCCAATGCCAGGGCGCACGGACAGGTGACGATCAGCACCGCGACCGCATGGAGCAACGCCGTTTGCCACGCCACGCCCATCGCCAGCCACCAGCCGAGGAAGGTAAGAAGCGCCGTTGCGTGGACGAAGGGGGTGTAGGCGCGGGCGATCCGGTCGGCGATGATGACGTAGCGGCTGCGCCGCTGCTCGGCCGCCTCGACGAGGCGGGTGATCTCGGCCAGCAGCGTCGCCTCGCCGACGGCGGCGACGGTGATTCGCAGCGGGGCGCTGAGATTGAGGGTGCCGGCGAAGACGGAGGTGCCGGGACCGGCCGGCTTCGGCAGCGACTCACCGTCGATCAGGCTGGTGTCGATGCTGCTTTCGCCGCTGCTGATCGGACCGTCGACCGGGATCCGCTCGCCGGCGGCGACCAGGACCCGCGATCCCGGCGCGACGGTGGCTGTGGGGACGATGCGGGTCGTCCCGTCGGCGGCGACGACGGTCACCGCGCGCGCGTTCAGCATCATCAGATGGCTGGCCGACGAGCGGGCGCGACCGCGGGCGCGGCGGTCCAGGTAGCGACCGATGAGGAGGAAGAACAACAGGCCGACCGCCGACTCGAAATAGGCGTGCTCGGCGCCGCGGATCGTCTCGTGCAGGCTCATGGCCGACGCGAGGATGACGCCGAGCGAGATGGGCACGTCCATGTTGGTGCGACCGTGCCACAACGCCGCCAGGGCGGGAGCGAAGAATGCCCGTCCCGAATAGGCTATGGCGGGCAGCGCGATCAGCGCCGACAGCCAGTGCATCAGCGTTCGGGTGGCGGGTCCCATCCCCTCGCCGTGGCCGGCCCAGACGGCGATGGAGAGCAGCATGACATTGCCGAAAGCGAAGCCGGCCACGGCCATCGCCCGTAACAGGAAGCGCTCGCGGTCGGCCTCGGCATCGGCGAGCAGCCGCGCCTCGAAGGGGACGAACCGGTAGCCGAGCCGACGAACCGGAGTGAGCAGCGTCGCCGGATCGGCCTCGGCGGTTCGCCAGGACAAGGAGAGCCGCCGGGTCGTCATGTTGACCCGGGCGCGCTCCACACCCGGCTGCCTTGCCAACACCGCTTCGATCAGCCAGACGCAGGCGGCGCAATGGAGACCTTCGACGACCAGATCGATGCTGGCAACGCCGGGGCCGCACGGCCCGTTCGCCGGGGTGGTGAACACCGAGAGGTCGACGGTGTCGCCGGCTTGATCAAGGGGTTTCAGGGCCGGTTGCGAAGGATCGATCGTCCGCCGCTGGTAGTAAGCGTCCAGCCCGAGATCATGGACGAGGGCAAAGGCTCCGGCGCAGCCGCTGCAGCAAAAACGGGCGTTGTCGGTGACGGGGAAGCCGCAATGCCGGCAGGCGCCGGCAGTCCTGGAAGGGGGGGCGATGGAGGGCGATGGCGTCTCGCCGGCCTCGCTGTCCTCGCGCGGCCGGATGGAATTCATGGCCGCGACCACCTCATCGCAGGACGATGCGGCGCGTTTGCTGGAATGTTTCGTCACCACGGCGAGCGAGTATGTGCACATCCCACTGGCCGCCGGTTAGCGGCGTCGCCACGGTTCCCTGGTACAGGCCGCCGCCTTTTTCCTCCAGGGAGACCGTGGTCTCGCGGCTATCGCCGAGGGGGCGGACGAGAAGGGCACGGGCATCCAGGCGCGAGAGCGGCTGACCGGCCCGATCGGTAAAGCGGACGGCCACGCTCAGGGCCTCCGCCGGGCCCGATGGCGTGGCGTCGGTGCCAGTGACGCTGCCGCCGGTCCGATCAGGAGAGATCGTCAGGTCGAAGCGCCAGCCGCGGGCATCCTGAGCTTCGGCCGCGGCAATGGTCTGATTGTATTGGAGACCCCTGCGGTAGGCGTCCTCCGTCGTCAGCCCGGGGAATGTCTTCACGGCGACGACGGCGAGCACCGTATTGACGGCAATGACGATCAGCATGCCGGCGACGAACAGCCACGGGTACCACCAGCCCTGCGGCTTGCGGGACGGGGTCCCCTTCACGTTGACGGGAGAGGGACTATGGACCGTTGAAGATAGTGGCATGGCTGCGCATCTGCCGGCTGGCGAGATCGGTGAGGACGAACTGGAAGTCGGTTCTGGCGCCGCTGAGACTGGCGGGCGGCGCCTTGACATAGATGCGGAAGGTGCCGACTTCGTCCGGTCCTACCGAAATCTCGACGGAGGTGGAAGGTTGCGACTGGACGCCGGTGACGGTGATTTCGCTGCCGGAAAGGCCTTCCGTCGCTAAGAGAAAGGTCTTCGCTTCCCGCTCCATGTTGAGGATTTTGAAGGTATAGCCGTTGCGGATGCCGCCGTCGGAGAGCTTGACGAACAGCGGCTGTCGGTCGGAAAGAACGCTGACCTCCAGGCGTGAACGGGTGGAGAGCGAATAGACGATCACCGCGGCAACGCAGAACAGCAGCGCGAGATAGGCAATGGTTCGCGGGCGGAACAGCCGCGTCCGTGTGTTCTCGCCGCGCGCCCGGGCGTTCTGATTGTTGACGGAATCGTAGGTGATCAGCTCCGGCGGCCGGCCGAATTTCGCCATCACCGAATTGCAGGCGTCGATGCACAGACCGCAGCCGATGCAGGCCATCTGCTGGCCCTTGCGGATGTCGACGCCGGTCGGACATACCTGCCAGCACATCCCGCAGTCGACGCAATCACCGTTGCCGGCGAGCGCTAGTCCCTTTCGCGACGGTGCTCTCGGCTCTCCGCGCCACTCTTCGTAGGTGACGATGTAGGAATCCTCGTCGAACATCGCGCCCTGGAACCGAGGCCACGGGCACATGTAGATGCACACCTGCTCGCGCGCCCAGCCGGCGAGCACATAGGTGGTCATCGTGAACATGGCGGTAAATCCGTAGACCGCCGCCGAGGCCTGTCCGGTGAAGAATTCGCGCACCACGGTCGGTGCGTCGTTGAAGTACATGATCCAGGCGCCGCCGGTGGCGAGGCCGATCAGCAGCCAAGCCACGTGTTTGGCCGTCTTCTTCCAGATTTTCTCCGGTGACAGGGGTGCCTTGTCGAGACGGATGCGAGCGTTGCGATCGCCCTCGATTTTCCGCTCGACCCACATGAACAGGTCGGTCCACACCGTCTGCGGACAGGTAAAGCCGCACCACACGCGGCCGAACCACGCGGTGACCAAGAACAGGCCGATGGCGCCGAAAATCAGCAGCCCCGTCAGGTAATAGGCTTCCTGCGGCCAGATCTCGATGAAGAAGAAGTAGGCTCGCCGGCCGGGCATATCGATCAGCAGGGCCTGATCGGGGGCGCCCGGACCCCGGTCCCAGCGCAGCCACGGGCCAAGATAGTAGAGCCCCAGCAGCAGGCAGAGGACCCACCACTTGATCCGCCGCCAGAAGCCCTGGACGCTACGGGGTTGGACCTTGATATGTTCGGCGTAGAGGCGGCCGGCGTCCCCCGGTTGTGGCCCCTCGCGGCCGGTCGGTGCCGTCGGCGGCGGCCGGCGCCGGGTCGGCGTGGTCGCCGGGGCGGCCGGCGGCGTGGTCGCCAGCGCGGAAGACTCCGCAGATGTCATGGTCCGTCTCTCTTGCCGCTATCGTCCCGCGCGGCAGCGCTTACTCACGGCCTCTAGTCACTGCCGGCAACGCCTAGGCGATGCCCTCTGTTGATGCCTCTGTTACTGGCCGCCACCCAGCGAGTGCACGTAGATGGCCGCTTGCTTGATGTCGGTCTCACTGAGGCGTCCCTGCCACGCCGGCATCACACCCTGCTTCGGCCGGGTGATCTGCTGGATGATGGCGTTCTTGTCGTTGCCATAGAGCCATATCTGGTCGGTGATGTCGGGCGCGCCAAGTTCGTGATTGCCTTTGCCCAACTCGCCATGACAGGCAGCGCAGTTTTCGGCGAAGAGCGCCGCGCCAATGGCATCGTCCGCGCCGTGGCTGCCGAGGAATAGAACGTGCTGAGCGACGGCGGCTATCTGGTCGCGCGTGAGAACGCCGTCCCCATAAACGGGCATCTGCGAGATGTGCGTATCCGCATCGGCGGTGGAGCGGATGCCGTGGGCAATGGTCGCGTGAATGGCATCCAGCGATCCGCCCCACAGCCAGTCGTCGTCGACGAGGGCGGGGAACCCGCCCGGCCGGCCGACGGCGTTGGTGCCATGACAGGGGGCGCAGTTGTTGGCGAAGATGGTGCGGCCACCGGCGATGGCGATGGTGAGCAGGTCCGGATCGTTGACGATGCCCTCGAGCGAGGTGTTGGCAATTCGCTCGCGCCAGACCGCCCGTTCCGCATCAAGTGCGGCCATCCTCTCATTAAAGCCCTGCCGCGAGGAATAGTTCAAGATACCGCGTGTATATCCCGATAGGGACGGCCAGGCCGGAAAGAGAATGCTGTAGATGATCGCCCAGACGATCGTCACATAGAAAACATACAGCCACCACTTTGGCAGCGGCGTGTTCAGCTCCTTGATCCCGTCCCATTCGTGGCCGGTCGTCTCCGTACCGGTGATGGCGTCGACGTCCTGTCTGGCCATTATTGTCCTCCGTTATCGTCTCTAAACGGGATCTTGGCGTCTTCCTCGAAGCGTTCCCGGTTCTTCGGTCGGTATGCCCACCACACGACCAGCCCGAAGAGGATGATCAGCCACACGAGCCACAGCGACTGAGCCGTTTCGTAGATGTCGGTGAGCGTCACGGTTGTCGCGCCTCACCGGTAGTCCAGCTCGGGGTTGTAGTCTTTGAAGTCGACCAGGGTTCCGAGCATCTGCAGATAGGCGATCAGCGCGTCCGCCTCGGTGATCCCGCTGCCGGCCCCGAAAGGACCGACGGAGGCTTTCGGATAGCGGGCGAGCAGCGCGTCGCTGTCGCCGCTGCCGGTGGCCTGGGCCGTCACGTCGGCGGCAGCATTGGTGATCTGCTCGTCGGTGTAGGGAACGCCGGTTATGCGCAGCGTTTTCATGTGTTCGGCGATATTGCCGAAATCGAGCTCGGTGTGGGCGAGGAAACCATACGCCGGCATGATCGACTCGGGGACGACCGAACGGGGATCGATCAGATGGGCGACGTGCCAGTCGTTGGAATACTTGCCGCCGACGCGAGCCAGATCAGGACCGCTGCGCTTGGAGCCCCATTGGAAGGGATGGTCGTACTTGCTTTCGGCGGCGAGGCTGTAGTGGCCGTAACGCTCGGCTTCGTCGCGGAACGGCCGGATCATCTGGCTGTGGCAGAGGTAGCAGCCTTCGCGCACATAGATGTTCCGTCCGGCGAGTTCGAGCGGCGAATAGGGGCGGACGCCGCCGACGTTTTCGATCGTCTGCTCCATGGTGAACAGCGGCACCATCTGCACCAGGCCGCCGATCGACACCGTGATCAGAACGGCGATGGAGAGCAGGATGACGTTCTTTTCGAGGGGGGCGTGACTGAAGCGCATGATCGGTTCCCCCTATTCGGCAGCGCGGACGGCGATGTGCGCCGGCTGCGCAAACGCCCGTTCGCTACGGATATCGCCGCGGATCGTTCGCACCAGGTTGTAGACCATGATCAGCGAGGCGAGCAGGAACAGCGTCCCGCCCGCGGCGCGGATGATGAAGTAAGGATGCATCGCCTCGACGGTTTCGATGAACGAATACTGCAGGAATCCCAGCTTGTCATAAGCCCGCCACATCAATCCCTGCATGATTCCCGCGATCCACATGGAGGTGATGTAGAGGACGATGCCGATGGTGGAGATCCAGAAGTGGTAAGTGACCAGCCGCAGGCTGTACAGCCGCTCGCGATTCCATAGCTTGGGGACCAGGAAGTAGACGGCGCCGAAGCTGACGAAGGCGACCCAGCCGAGGGCGCCCGAGTGGACGTGACCGATCGTCCAATCGGTGTAGTGGCTGAGTGAGTTGACCGCCTTCACCGACATCATCGGGCCTTCGAAGGTGCTCATGCCGTAGAAGGCGACCGAAACGACCAGGAAGCGGAGTACCGGGTCGGTCCGGAGCTTATCCCAGGCGCCGGAAAGGGTCATGATGCCGTTGATCATGCCGCCCCAGGACGGCATCCACAGCATGATCGAGAAGATCATGCCCAGCGTCTGCGCCCAGTCGGGGAGCGCCGTGTAGTGGAGGTGGTGGGGTCCAGCCCAGATATAGAGGAAAATCAGGGTCCAGAAATGGACGATAGAAAGCCGGTAGGAGTAGACCGGCCGCTCCGCCTGCTTCGGGATGAAGTAATACATCATCCCGAGAAAACCGGCAGTCAGGAAAAAGCCGACGGCATTGTGACCATACCACCACTGGGTCATCGCATCCTGGACACCCGCCCAGATGACGTAGCTCTTGGTGCCGAAGATGGAAACCGGGATCGCCAGATTGTTGACGATGTGCAGCATGGCGATGGTGAGGATGAACGCCAGATAGAACCAGTTGGCGACGTAGATGTGCGGCTCCCGGCGCCTGATCACGGTGCCGACGAAACAGACGAGATAGGCGACCCAGACGATCGTCAGCCACAGATCCACATACCATTCCGGCTCGGCATATTCCTTGGACTGGGTAATGCCGAGGACGTAGCCGCTGGCGGCCATGACGATGACTGCCTGGTAGCCCCAGAACAGGAAATTGCCCAGGGGCGCGCCGCCGAAGAGCGAGGCCCGACAGGTCCGCTGCACCACATAGAGCGAGGTGGCGAATAGGGCGTTTCCACCGAAGGCGAAGATGACCGCCGACGTATGGACCGGGCGCAGGCGGCCGAAGGTGGTCCACGGCAGCCCGAGGTTCAGCTGGGGAAAGGCCAATTGCCAAGCGATGACGACGCCGACGAGGAAGCCAACGACACCCCAGAACACCGTGGCGATGGTAAATTTCCTGACGACGTCGTCGTCGTAGGAAATGGCCCGTGCCGGAGCCCCGGCGTCGACGGCTACGCTCATGATATTCTCCCGATCTTTGCCTCTGGGTGCTTCGCCGCCGCGGGTTGGACGGTCGGGTTTTGTATGGGTTCGCGCGCACTCCGCACACGTGCGCGGTTCCGTTGTTCCCCGAAAGGCGCGTGATCTGTCTGAAAGGGCGGTACCAAGCGATAGTGACCTGTGGCGGCCGGTTCTCCGGCGACGTGTTTTCCGGCCCCCACCGGCCGGCCTATGTATTAGAAGAACCGCATTTTATGGAGGGAGCGCAGCCAAGTCAATGAGCCGCTCATCTGAATCGAAGAGAGGTGTATGATCGACCGCACATCGTCGATGATTGGCAAAGAACGGGCGGCAAGTCAGTGAATTCAAAATCGAATCCCGGATCGCAGGGCAGCCGCAAAGCCGGTGCGCGAAGGGAGGCGAAGGCGGAAGAAGGCCGCGGCGCCTCCGCGGGACGCGGCGTTCTTGGTCTCGCGGTCCGGTTGCTGGCCATCGCCGCCTTAGGGATCCCGGCTGGCTGCCGATCGTCTCCACCGCCGGCCGAGGTCGCGGCGACTCCCTTGGGATTTTCCGCGCCGGTTGCAGCCGACGCCGGACCCCGCGGCGGCATCGTCGCCGTCTCCGAGGCGAACGCCGCGGCTGCCGGTGCCCGCATCCTTTCTGAGGGCGGCAACGCCGTCGATGCGGCGGCGGCAATCCAGTTCACCCTCAACGTGACCGAACCGCAATCGTCGGGGATCGGCGGCGGCGGCTTCGCCCTCGTCTATCTGGCGGCCAGCGGTCGCACCAGCGTTCTCGACTTCCGCGAGACGGCGCCGCAGGCGACGACTGTCGAAACGCTGGCGCCCGAGCGCAGCTTCGCAATCGCTTCCACCTCCGGCCGGGCGGTCGGCGTTCCCGGCACCGTCCGCGGCATCGCCAGGGCGCTGGAGCTATGGGGCACGATGCCGCTCGCCCGCACCCTGGAACCGGCGATCGGACTGGCCGAGGACGGCTTCGAGGTGGGCCCGTCGCTCGCCCGCGCCCTGACGCAAGGGTTCGCCGACGGCGGCCGGCTCGCCAACGAATTTGGCAATCCCGCCTATGACGCGGCGAGAGGCGTCTTCGCGCCGCAGGGAGCGGCGCCGACGGCCGGGACTTGGCTGCGCCAGCCGGAGCTGGCCCGGACGCTGCGGCTGATCGGTGACTACGGCGCGGGTGCCCTCTACGATTGTGGTTCGCCGGCGGCGATCGCGCCGGCGATCGTCGAAGCCCAGCACGCCGCCCATGTGGGTGATCCCAACGGCGGGGGTCTGATGACCTGCACAGACCTCGCTGCTTATGAGGCGCTGCTCCGCGAACCGGTCGTCGGCGGCTACCGGGGCTATGTGATCGCGTCGGTGCCGCCGCCGTCTTCCGGCGGCATCGCCATTCTGCAGATGCTGGGCATGGTGCAGCGCTTTCCCATCGGGGAGACGGGGCGGCCGGACGCCGACTTCGGCTTCGGCGGTTACGCCACCTTGAACGTGATGCAAGAAGTCATGCGCCTCGCCTTCGCCGATCGTGCCGCCTTCGTCGGCGACCCGGCATTTACCCCGGTTCCGGTGGCGGGCCTGCTAGCCCCCGACTATCTGGCGGCGCGGGCCGCCACTTGTCCGGCGGGGAATGCCGCGACCAGTCGCTATTGCGTCGCCGTCGGCAAGCGGCTGGCCGGCGTCGTCGCCGGCAACCCGACGGCCGGAACCAACACCACCCACTTCACCGTCGCCGACCGGTTCGGCAACGTCGTCGCCTGGACCGGGACGATCGAGTCCGCCTGGGGGAGCGGGCTGATGGTTCCGGGGTTCGGCTTTTTGCTCAACAACGAGTTGACCGACTTCGACCACGCCGGACGCAGACCTGCCGACGATGCGGCGACCGGCGACGGCCCCAACACCATCGCTGCCGGCAAACGGCCGCGCTCCAGCATTGCACCGACGATCGTCTTCGCGGCGACACCCGCCGGACTGCAGCCGGTGGCCGCCCTCGGCTCGCCCGGAGGCGCGACGATCCCCAATACGGTGTTGGCGGTGCTGCTGAACCTGATCGATTTCCGGATGCCGGTGCAGCGTGCCATCGACGTTCCGCGGCTGTCGCTCACCAGCCCCGCTGACGGCGCGGTGACGACGATCGAGGCGGGCTTCGATCCGGAGGTCATCTCCCGGTTGCGCTCCACCTGCAGCTCGCCCGCACCCAATGCTACGGCTGCCGATGCCCCGCCTGCCTGCTATCAGTTCCGGGAGACGGATGCCATCGGCTCCGTGCAGTCGGTCGTCATCGACCCCGGAAGCGGCCAGTCGGTGGGCGGCGCCGATCATCGCCGGGATGGCACCGTGATCGCCGTACCGCCGCCGTCTCCGCCGCCGTCCGCGAGTGTCACCCGACCTCGCTAAGCCTCCCAGCCTTGCCGTGCGCGTTCGATCGCCCTTCTATGCAGGCGTTCGCAGCAGAAGGACGCCGATGATGACGACCGCCGCAAACCCTCCCGTCCCGCGCGTCTTCCTCAAGCCGGGACAGGATCGGCGCCTTGCCCGGGGCTGCCCGTGGGCCTTCTCCAACGAGTTGCGGATGGATGCGGACGCCAAGGCGATTGCCTCCGGCAGCCTCGTTACCTTGCATCGCGTCGACGGCAAGACCTATGGCATCGGCACCTTCAACCCCCATGCGCTGATCGCCTTTCGTCTGCTGGCGGACGAAGGGGAGGCGCCCATGGATGGCGGGTTTTTCGAACGCCGCTTCCACCGGGCGCTGGCGCTGCGCGATCGGCTATTCGGGCGACCATTCTATCGAATGGTGCACGCGGAGGCGGATGGCGTGGCGGGCCTAGTGGTCGATCGCTATGGCGATGCGGTGGTCGTCCAGGCCAATACCGCCGGCATGGAGGCTCTGTTGCCGGCGGTTCTCGATGGACTGGCGCGGGTCCTGGCGCCGCGGTTGGTGGTCTTGCGCGGTGACAGCGGCGCGCGGCGCCTGGAAGGCCTGGAGCGGGAGGTGCGGATCGCCGTCGGGACGGTCGATGCGCCGGTGACGGTCGAAGAGAACGGGCTCGTCTATTTCGCCGACCTCCTTGCCGGTCAGAAGACCGGCTGGTTCTACGACCAGCGCCGTTCCCGCGCCTTCGTCGCCTCCCTCGCCACGGGGACCCGCATCCTCGATGTGTTCTGTCACTCCGGCGGCTTTGCCATCGCCGCCCTTGGCGCCGGTGCGGAGCATGCGGTGGCTATCGACTCGTCGGAGGCGGCGCTGGCGCTCGCCGGTCGGTCCGCCGCCGCCAACGGGGTTGTCGGCAAGCTGACCGTCCGGCGGGGCGAGGCCTATGGCGAACTGGAACGCCTCGCCGCCGCGGGAGATCGCTTCGGCGTCGTCGTTTGCGATCCGCCGGCGTTCGTCAAGTCGCGCAAGGACATGGCGAGCGGCCTGAAGGGATATCGCAAGCTCGCCCGGCTGGGGGCGGCGCTCGTCGAGCCGGGCGGTTTTCTGTTCATCGCATCTTGTTCCCATAATGTGGATCGCACCGCGTTTGCCCTAGAGGTGGGCCGCGGCATCGACGCGGCCGGCCGGCGCGAGCGAATCCTTCGCGAGGCCGGAGCCGCCGCCGATCATCCCGTGCACCCGCAACTGCCCGAGAGTGCCTACCTGAAGTCGCTCGTCGTCCAGCTCGATTGAGGGCGGCGGGCGTCGCCCCGGGGGCAACCTGCGGCGTTTTGCCTTGCCGCCCTTTCCTTTTTGCAGCGCGGCTTTGTACAGTGCGCACGCCGGTCCCCGCCGCAACCACGTATTGAGCGATGAACGAAGGCCACAATTACCTGCAGGACGTGCTGATCCTGCTGGTGGCATTGCTGGCGGTGGTGCCGCTGTTCATACGGCTTCGTCTCGGCGCCGTCCTCGCCTACCTGACCATCGGCATCCTCGTTGGCCCCAGCGGCTTGGGGCTGATCTCGAGCGACGAAGGGACGCAGCCGCTGGCCGAGCTGGGCGTCGTGTTCCTGCTGTTCAGCATCGGCCTCGAAATCAGCATCGGCCGGTTGCGCCTGTTCGGTCGCCGGACTTACGGCATCGCTCTTCTGCAGATGCCGGTGACCATCGCCGTACTTGCGCTGATCGCGCACGCGGTGGGCCTGGACACGGGCGGGGCGTTGCTGATTGGTGCCGCCCTTTCCATTTCGTCCACGGCCATCGTTCTTCCGCTGCTGGCCGAGCGCGGTCAGATGACGGGACAGGTGGGGCGGGCGGCGATCGCCGTCGCCTTGATGCAGGACCTGTCGGTGGCACCGATGATCGTGCTCGTCACCGCCTATGGAACCCACGATCAGTCGGTCGCCAGCGCTCTCGCCCTGGCGCTGATCAAATTCATCATCTTCTTGCTGCTCGTCGCCGCTGGCGAGCGGCTGGCGCTGCGGCCGCTGCTGAGACTGGCCGCCAATGCGGAAGCGCCGGAAGTGTTCACTGCCGCGGCATTGCTCCTGGTGCTGGGAATCGGCTGGCTGTCCCACGAGGTCGGGCTGTCGATGGCTCTCGGTGCCTTCGTCGCCGGGCTGCTGGTCGCCGATACAGAATTCCGCCACCAAGTCTCGGCCGACATCGAGCCGGTCCGCGGCCTGCTTCTGGGACTCTTCTTCGTCAGCGTCGGCATGGGGCTGGACCTCGCCTTCGCCGCCTCTCATCTCGCAATCATTGCCCTCATCGTCGTCGTCCTGATGGTGGTCAAGGCGCTGTCCCTGTTTGCCATCGCCTTCGCCCTGCACATGCCGCGCCGGCGGGCGATCGCTCTGGCCGGGCTGCTGGCGCAGGGCAGCGAGTTTGCGTTCGTGCTTCTCGCGCTCGGTAGCGAGCGCAGCCTGATCAGTCTCGAGACCAAGCAACTGGTCACCGTCGCCGTCGGTGTCAGCATGATGCTGATGCCCATCGGCTCGCTCATCGTCGATCTGATCGCGGCGCGCCTGCCGAGGCCGGCGGTTGGCGACATCGAAAACGAGAGCAGCGAGATTCAGGGGCATGTGGTCATCGCCGGATTCGGTCAGGTGGGGATGGCCGTCGCACGCTTCCTCGCCGGCGAGAAGATCCCGCTGCTGGTCCTTGACCTGTCGCCGAAGCGGGTGACCATTAGCCGGACCCGCGGACTGCCGGTCTTCTACGGCAACGCCACCCGCCGCGACGTTCTGCGTGCCGCCCGACTGGACCGGGCGCAGGTGCTGGTGGTGGCCGTACCCGAGGCGACGAGTGCGGAGAAGATCACGACGATTGCCAGGCAGTCGTTCCGCCACCTGCGCATCTTCGTCCGCGCACCGGATGAAAGCTGGGCGCCGCGGCTGCGGACCGCCGGCGCCGATGCCATCGTACTCGACAGCCTGACCACGGCGCTCGATCTCGCCGAACGGGTGATGATCGTCCACGCGCCGGAACTGGACGCCGAAGAGGGATGACAGGTCTCGATTCTTGTTTGGCAACGAAACGGGAACGAATCGGATGCTGCGCTGCAACACGGAAGCGTGCGGGAGTCGTCAATATATTGCGTATGATGCGCGCATTATCAGCTATATATCGAGGAAGGGGGCTGCTATGCGCTAAGTGTGGCATTTTTCTGTTGCAAAGAGGTTAGGCAAAGGCTATCCGGAGTCGCAGTCGTATCGCGGGAACTGGCGTATTCCACATCAAAATGCCTGTGGTTACTGAGCGCTTTCAAAGAAATCCCGTTTGTTTTTTCTGTACAACTCAGCGTCTTTTGCGCCGGCTCGTTGTGTGCAGGTGCACAGCCTGAAGGCTGAAATCAGCCGGAGGAGTTCAATCATGGCCGTTCCGGGTTCGTCACTCGCTAACGCACGTCCGTCGGAAGCTCGAAGCGCGGCGAATCGCGCCTTGGTGTTTCCGGGCCAAGGATCGCAGATTGTTGGTATGGGACAGGAGCTTGCCGATGCCTATCCGGCCGCCCGCCGCATCTTTCAGGAGGTGGACTCGGCACTTGACCAGAATCTGTCCCGCCTGATGATGGAAGGGCCGCAGGACGAACTGACGCTGACCGAGAATGCGCAGCCGGCGCTGATGGCGGTGAGCATGGCGGTTCTGGCTGTTCTCGAAGAAGAGCATGGGCTGAAAATCGACCAGCTCGGTTGCTTCGTCGCCGGGCACTCGTTGGGTGAATATACGGCGCTCACGGCCGCCGGCAGCTTCAGCGTCGGCGACGCGGCCCGTCTGCTGCGGACCCGCGGCCTCGCCATGCAGCACGCGGTGCCGGTGGGCGACGGGGCGATGGCGGCGCTGATGGGAGTCGAACTTGACGTTGCCCATGAGATCGCCGCCGAAGCCACCCGCGACAGCTACGAAGGTGCCGTCTGCGTTGCCGCCAACGACAATGCACCGGGTCAGGTGGTGATCAGCGGCAGCCGGGTGGCCGTGCAGCGGGCGGTCGAAATCGCCGCTCTCAAGGGCGCCAAGCGTTGCGTCATGCTGCCGGTGAGCGGCCCGTTCCATTGCCCGCTGATGGCGCCGGTGGCGGATGTCATGGCCGAGGCCCTTGCCGCCGTGCCAGTACGGGTCCCGGGGCTACCGCTTGTTTCCAATGTCACCGCGCATGAAGTCACCGATCCCGACGAGATCCGCGCGTTGCTGGTCCGTCAGGTGACGGGCATGGTGCGCTGGCGGGAGAGCGTCCTTTATATGAAGGGCCAAGGCGTGAGCGAGTTGGTCGAGGTCGGTGCCGGCAAGGTGCTGTCCGGGCTTGCCAGACGGATCGACAGGGGACTGAGCGGCACCGCCATCGGCAGCCGCACAGACATCGAGAGCTTTCTCGGGACACTCTGAGACAGAGCGGTTTTGTCGCTGGTGACAAGCGTCAGCGCCGGGCGACGATGAACAGGCGGCGGAACGGGTAGAGGGTCCGGCCGTCCGGCCGCTGCGGATAGGCGCGGCTTACCCGTGCCGCATAGTCGGCGACGAACGCCTCCTGCTCGCGTGCATCGAGAGCGGCGAGCAGGGGCCGCAGTGAAGCGCCGCCGGTCCAGGCGACGACCGGGTTTTCACCCTCGAACACGTGCCAGTAGACCGTTTCCCACACATCGAGGTCGCTGGTGATGGGTAGCAACAGGTCGATGTAGGTTTCCGGGCGGGCGACCGGGGTCGGCCGGATCAATGGCGCCAGGCGATCTTGCCATCGTCCGTCTTCGATGGTTTCGACGATGGCCACGTGGGAAGGTTCGTCGAAATTGCGAGGCATCTGGATTGCCAGCACACCCTCGTGCCACAGCCAGTTCACCAGCTGCGGCAGCAGGGTCATGTGATCATCCAGCCAATGCAACGCCGCGTTGGAGAAGATCAGATCAACCGGCTCCTCCGGCGTCCAGGCGTTGATATCGGCTTCGATCCACTGGATCCGCGTCGAAGTCGCCCGCGCCTCAGCGAGCATGGACGGGGAGGAATCGATGCCGGTGACGCGGGCCTGCGGCCAGCGTTCGGCGAGCAAGCGTGTAACGTTGCCGGTTCCGCACCCGAGATCGATGATGGAATGGGGAATATCTAGGACAATACGGCGGAGCATATCCTCCGCGGCACGCGTCCGGTGGTGGCCGAATCGGCAGTACGTCGCGGGCTGCCAGATGTCGACCACGGGACCGGCCGACTAATGTGCTGTTGCCTTGTCGAAGACCTGTTTGATCTGCAAAAAGTTGAACAGCACGACACCGATAAAGAAGATGATCCCAGTGTAGTACATCACCGGGTCCTCGGCGCGAGACGCGAGATACAACGCAAAGAGGCCCGTAACGGCGACCATACAACCAACAACCCACCGACCGAAGTCTTGCGGCATGTGTCCTCCTACTCCCAAACCCCGAAAACGTGCGGTATTTGCCGGGCGTGCGCAAGCGATTTCCGAGCAGGAAAGCCGCGTGCCTCGTTCTCCAAGTCGGCACGGTTGCTGCGCCGCCAACTCAGACTTAAGTCAATCGGGCCGCATGGCATGGGACCCCACAATCTGAACGATCAGGATTAACCAGTGAGCGGTCGCTTCTTCGCTGCCGTCCGGCGGGTCGGCGCGTTCCTGGCACGGATGTGCTTTCGCGTCGAAATCAATGGCCTGGAGCACTATCGGGCCGTTGGCGATCGAGCATTGATCGTCGTCAATCACACATCCTACCTCGACGCGCCGTTGCTGGTCCTCTTTCTCCCCGACCTGCCGAGCTTCGCCATCAACGCCCAGGTGGCTGCGGCGTGGTGGGTCAAGCCGTGGTTGCGGGTCGTCGAGGTCTTCCGGGTGGATACCACCAGTCCTCTGTCCACCAAGGCGATGATCCATTTCATCCGCCAGGGCCGGAAGCTGGTCATCTTTCCCGAAGGCCGCCTGACCCAGACCGGGTCGCTGATGAAGATCTATGAGGGGCCGGGGGTGGTTGCCGACCATGCCGACGCGCCAATCCTCCCCGTGCGCCTGGACGGGCTGCAATTCAGCCGCTTCTCGCGCCTGCGCGGGAAGATGCGTCTGCGCTGGTTTCCAAAGGTGCGGATCACCATCTTGCCGGCCCTCCGCCTCGCCATTCCCGCCGATACCAGGGGTCGCGCGCGCCGCCACATCGCCGGCCGTCAGCTCTATGACATCATGTCGGAGATGATGTTCCGCACTGGCGCGCGCGAACACACGCTGTTCGAGGCTCTCGTCGAGGCGCGACGCCTGCACGGAAGTGGATCGGTGATCGTTCGCGATGTGGAACAATCGCTGACCTACGGTCGGCTGATTGCGGGCAGCTTCGTCCTCGGCCGGCGCATCGAGGCGATGAGTGGGCCGGGGGAAGCGGTCGGCATCATGCTGCCGAACGCGGCCGGCATCGCCGTCACCTTCTTCGCCTTGCAGGCCTATGGGCGGACGGCGGTCATCTTGAACTTCTCGGCCGGCGAGGCGGCGGTGACCTCCGCCTGCCGCACGGCGCAACTCCGGATCGTTCTCACCTCTCGACGCTTCGTCGAGCGCGCCCGGCTGGAAAAACTGGTGACGGCGCTTGATCCGCTCGTCCGCCTGGTCTGGCTTGAGGACCTGCGGGCGGAGATCGACGGCCGCCAGCGCCTGCACGGACTGATCACCAGCTTCTTTGCCGGGCGGGTGTATCGCCGGCGGGGCAGGCGACCGGATGATCCGGCAGTCATCCTGTTCACCTCCGGCACCGAGGGAGCGCCGAAGGGCGTTGCGCTCAGTCACCGAAATATTCTCGCCAATGTCCGCCAGTTGGCGGCGCGGGTCGACTTCATGCCGTCCGATACCGTCTTCAACGCGTTGCCGGTGTTCCACTCCTTCGGGCTGACGGCGGGCATGCTGCTGCCACTTCTTTCGGGCGTGCCCAGCTTTCTCTACGTGTCGCCGCTGCACTACCGGATCGTGCCGGAGATGATTTACGGGGTAAACGCCACCATCCTGTTCGGGACCGATACGTTTCTTTCCGGTTACGCCCGCGTCGCTCACGCTTACGATTTCTACTCGATCCGCTATGTGTTCGCCGGTGCGGAAAAGGTGAAGGCAGAGACGCGGCGCGTGTGGGCCGAGAAGTTCGGGGTCCGGCTGCTCGAGGGATACGGGGCCACGGAGGCGTCACCGGTGGTAAGCGTCAATACGCCCATGTATTTTCAGGCCGGGTCGGTGGGGCGGCTGTTACCGGCGATCGAGGTTCGCGTCGAGCCGGTGGAGGGGATTGCGGGGGGCGGGCTCCTCCATATCAAAGGCCCGAACGTCATGCTCGGCTACCTGCGAGCCGACGCTCCCGGCCTGATCCAGCCGGTGGAAGACGGCTGGTACAACACGGGCGATGTCGTTGACATCGATTCTTACGGGTTCGTGACCATCGTCGACCGGGTGAAGCGGTTCGCCAAGATCGGGGGCGAAATGGTGTCACTCGCCACCGCGGAGGGGGTGGCCGCCCGCGCGTGGCCGGAGGCCCGCCACGCGGTGGTTGCCGTCTCTGATCATGCGAAAGGCGAACAGCTCGTGCTTGTCACCACCGCCGCGTCGGCGCGCCGGGAGGATCTGCTGCGGGAAGCAAGGCAGGTCGGCATCGCCGAGATCGCCGTTCCGAAGCGCATCTTGACCGCGCCCGAAGTGCCGCAGCTGCAGACCGGCAAGACCGATTATGCGAGCGTCCGCCGCCTCGTCCTGGAGAGCATGGGGGAGGCGGCGGCCGCTCCCGGCCGTTAGCGGCGAGCGACGAGGTCTTTCAGCCCGCTCACTCGCGCAACCGCCGGGCAGGCAGTTCGATCCGAAAGGTGGTGCCGGTGGGGCCGGTGGCTGCGAGGCCCAGCGTGCCGCCGTGGGCGGCGAGGATCTCGCGGGCGATGACCAGACCGAGACCGCTGCCGTCGCTGTCACTCCCGCTTGCCGCAAATGGCTGAAACAAGCGCTCCTGCACCGACGGCGGGATGCCCGGACCGTCGTCGGTGACCTCGATGACGAGGCGATCCCTTTCGCGTTTCGCGGTGAGGCGGACACTCTCGGCCCCGGCGTGCTCGGCATTGAGCACCAGATTGCTGAACACGCGGAACAACTGTTCGCGGTCGCCGTGGATACGGATGTCGCCGCCGCTGGTACTGACACCTCGAAAGGGCTGTTTGTTGGCGGGGCGGGGGGAGGTGCCGATTTCGCTCAGCAGGCTGTCGAGAATGAAATCGGACTCCCGAAGCGGCGGTTGACCGCTGCGGACGAAATCGAGGGTTCGGCCGCAGAGTGCGACCGCCCGGTCGATCGCTCCCAGCAGTTGCGGAGCCAGCCGTTGGACCTGTGGATCGTCGATCGTCGCCAGCCGGTCGGATGCCAGGACGGCGGTTGCCAGCGTGTTCCGCAGATCATGATTGATCTTGGCGACGGCGGCACCGAGGGCGGCCAGCCGCGTCTTCTGATACAGCGCCTGGCGCAAATCCCGTTGCATGGCCGCCAGCTCCCGCTGCGCCAGACCGATTTCGTCATTGCGGGTCCCGGAGGTGATGCTGGTCCCCGGATCTTCCGGCGACCGTCGAAACCGGATGATGCTGTTGGTAATCCGTCGCATCGGCCGCACCAGCAGCCACTGCAGGGAGAGGAAGACGAGGATCGCGGTGACGAAGGAGATGATCAGTGACAAGGCGAGGATGCGCCAGGAATAGGACTGCATCTCATCGCGCATCGGTCGCTCGTCGAGGACGATCTCAAGCACGGCGTCGGGCGCGCGCGGCGACGAGGCGATGACGCGGATCACCCGGTTGCCCCGCTCGAACAGGGTCAGCAACGCATCGCCGACCCAATCGACCATGGTCTCCGCACGGAGATCGTAGGTGGCATCGATCGCCGCCGGCATGGCCGCGCTCAGCATCAGCATCCGCCGGTGGGGTGACTTGAGGACGATGGAATGGGCGCCGGCGTGGTAGAGCAGCTCTTGTTCCAGCCGGGTGTCGATCATGTTGTCGGGCGTCGCTTCGAGGGCGAGCACCGCCAGATGAGCCTTGGCGACCCTCTCTTGCAGATAATCGAGGCGAAAGCGCGAGATCGACGGCACGAAGACGAGAACTTCGGCAAGCATGACGAAGGCGGCGGTGAGCGCCAGCAGCCGGCCGGACAGGCCGGTCAGCCACTGCCATCGTTCGCGCTGCTTCCGGGTGCTCATGGGCCGGCAATATAACGGACTTAGGCCACGGCACAGCCTCCCCGTTAGACATGCGGATCGGTATGCGGGGCCGATTGCTCAGCCGAGACGGGCGAGGAGGCGAACCAGACGGCGCGTTCCGGGGCTGAACAACGATGGCGTGAAATAGCTGCCGGCGACGTTCTTGTTCAGTTCGCCCAGCGTCGGGTAGGGGGCGATCATCGTTGCCACCGCCCCGATCTTCAGGCGCTGGCTCATTGCCAAGACCCATGTGTGGATCAGTTCACCCGCTTGCTCGCCGACGATGCCGGCGCCGAGAATGCGCCCGCCTCGGCCAACGATGACCTTGACCAGGCCGTCGGTGCAGCGGGCGGTGCGCGCCCGATCGTTGGCGGCGTATGGCGCGCGCAGCACCCGGTGACGGATGCCACGAGCGCGCGCGTCCGCCTCGCTCAGGCCGACCTGCGCCAGTTCCGGCTCCGCATACGTCACCCGCGGCAGACAGCGATGGTCAGTGCGGGCCGGCCAGCGAAACAGCGCATTCTTGAGGACGATACCGGCGTGGTAGCCGGCAACATGGGTGAACTGCAGACCGCCGGTCACGTCGCCGATGGCGAACACCTTGCGATTGGTGGTGCGGAGTCGGTGATCGACGACGATGCCCGCGGACGTGTAGGCGATGCCGCCTTCCTCGAGGCCGAGGCCGTCGATGTCGGGCCGGCGGCCGGTGGCGACCAGCAGATGCGAGCCGACGATGGCCTGCTCTTCTCCCTTGCCGGCAAGGATGACGCGGACGGTCATCGCTTCCCGGCTATCGCCCTCCGTGCGGAGGACCCGAACGCCTTCGCGAACATCGATTCCCTCGGACCGCAGCCGGGCGCGGAGGACGTCGACCAGTTCCGGATCATCGCGGGGGAGCAGCCTCGATCGCTGCAGCAGGGTGACCGGCGCTCCCAGGCGGCGAAAGGCTTGCGCCATCTCGGTGCCGACCGGCCCACCGCCGAGAATGATCAGATGGGAGGGAACGACATCCAATTGGAAGATCGTCTCGTTGGTGAGATATGGCGTCGTCGCCAGTCCGAGCACCGGCGGAATCGCCGGCGACGAGCCGGTGGCGATGATGAAACGGCGCGCCCGGACCACCGCTTCGCCGGCCGTCACCTCCCGCGGACCGGTGAAGCGGGCCGCCGCGGCGATGACCCTGACGCCGAGTCCCTCGAAACGCTCCACCGAATCATGGGGCGCGATCGCTCCGACAACATCCTCCACATGGCGGCGGACGGCCGCACTGTCGATGACCGCTGGGGCGAGCGAAATGCCGAACCGGGAGGCCGAGGCGGTGGTGGCGGCGATGCGGGCGGCGGCGATCAGCGACTTCGATGGAACGCAACCATAGTTCAGGCAATCGCCGCCCATGGCGCCACGCTCGATCAGCACCGTTCGCGCGCCCATCTGGGCGGCCCCGGCGGCGACCGACAGGCCGGCGGCGCCGGCGCCAATGACGCACAGGTCGGCGTCGACGATCGTCCTCATGGCTCGTCCGTTTGGTTGCCGCGACGGCGCTTGATGAAAACCGGCAGCAGCGACAGCAGCGCGAGGCCGACCAGCGGTGCCAGTACCTGAGGTCGAAAGATGATGCCCAGATCGGGCTCGCCACCCGCATCGAGGACCGAACCGATCCCATGCCCGACCAAGGTGTAGACGAAACTGCCGGGCAGGATGCCGATGATCGTCCCCAGAAAGAAGGTGCGCAGCCGCATTCCAACCAGCGGCGGCACCAGATTGACGAGCCAGAACGGGAAGATCGGGATCAGCCGCAAAAATAGGAGATAACTCAGTCCGTGAGCGAGGAAACCCTGTTCCATGCACCGGAACGCGCTTCCCGCTCTGGCACGGCAATAATCGGCGAACGCGTAACGCGCGGCGAGGAAGACGGCACAGGCGCCGATGGTGGCGGCGATGACGGTCATCGTGGTGCCGCACGCGAGTCCGAACAGGAATCCGCCGACGACGGTGAACCACACGGCGCCAGGGAGCGAGAACATGACCGCCAGCACGTACAGGCCCATGAAGACCGCCGCCGCGGTGAACGGTTGCGCCTGCCGCCAGGCGACGAGCGAAGCCCGATGCTCCTTCAGGGCGCTGAGTGAAAGGTAATCGTCCCAGCCAAGGGCAAAAACGACGATGCCAACGATGAGGACCACCGCCATCGGCCACAGGCGCTTTAGGGAAGGAAGCGAGGAACTTGGCGGGTCGGCCATTCTCTGGCTCCGGGATAACGCCGCAGCCGCGGCGACGCGCCGACATCAAGGCTGTCGTACAGTTAGGAATATGGCTTATGCCGCAAACGGTTGCGACAGTCTCGGAGCTGGCCGCCGGTCACCCTTGCGTGACCGGTGCGTGTTCGCCGCCTTCGCGCAGTGGGCTTATTAGCGGCACATTGGTGGCCCGGGGGCGATTGACTAAGGGGGAGGGAGCCCGTATACACCCTCGCTTCCTAGATCGGGAGAGCGCGGTGAAACGCACCTATCAGCCGAGTAAGCTCGTTCGCAAGAGGCGGCACGGCTTCCGTAAGCGGATGGCTTCGGTCGGCGGCCGGCGTGTGCTGGCGGCAAGGCGGCAGCGCGGACGGAAGCGCCTCTCCGCCTGAGTCTTCGTGACATCGGCGACAGCAATTCCGCACCTGAAGCGACGGACCGACTATCTCAAGGTCGCGCGGGAAGGCAGCGCCTGGAGTATGCCGGGGCTCGTCCTCCAGATGCGGAAACGGACTCAGCAGGACGTCATGGGCAAGGAGAAGGCGGCGAGCGACGTGACGGCGATGCGGCTAGGCATCACGGCAACGCGGAAGCTGGGAGGCGCTGTGGTACGTAATCGTGTCCGCCGCCGGCTGCGCGCGCTTGCCACGAAGGTGCTGCCGGAATTCGGCCACAACGGCTGTGACTATGTGCTGATCGGCCGGCCGTCGACGGTCGCGAGGCCGCACGTGGACCTATGCAACGACCTGCGGGTGGCACTGGCGAAGGTGCACACCGGTCGCGGTCGTCCGCCTCGCGCCCCGCGCGCCGCCGCCCGTCATCCCCAGCCAAGGGAAGGCGATCGCTGATGGCGGTGCTTCGCCCGGCCGCGCTCGGTCTTATTCATGCCTATCGGCTGCTTCTCAGCCCGATTTTGCCGCCGACTTGCCGGTTCGAGCCGACCTGCTCGGCCTATGGGCTGGATGCGATTCGGCGCTTCGGCGCCGTTGCCGGCGGCTGGCTGGCCTTGAGGCGCCTGATCCGGTGCCATCCATGGGGCGGATCGGGATTCGATCCGGTGCCGGATGTGTTGCCCGTCGCTTGCCGCCACCCGTTGGCGACCGGCGAGGAAGGCGTGTGTGGGGAGACGGTTCCGGAGGCGGGCGCGAGATGATCGGAGACAACAAGAATCTTCTTCTCGCCATCGTCATCTCGCTGGCCATCATCCTGGGCTTCCAGGCGGCGTCCAACTACTTCTTTCCAAAACCGCAGCGGCCCGCATCTGCGCCGGCAGAGCAGGCGCAGACGCCGCAGCCGGCACCGGCGGTTCCCGGTCAGACCGTCGTCCCTCCCGGTGGCGGCGTGGCGGGCACACCGACGCCTGCGACACCGATGCCGGGAGTGGTTCCTGCTGCCGCCCAGCGTGGCGATCTGCTCGGCAAGTCGCCGCGGCTGCGGATCGACACCCCGCGGGTTCATGGCTCGATCGCCCTCAAAGGTGGCCGCCTCGACGACGTCACTCTGCCCAGCTATCGGGAGACCCTGGATCCCAACAGCCCCGAGATCGTCCTGTTCTCACCGCCGGGCGCCGCTGACCCCTATTTCGTCGAGACGGGATGGGTCGCCGTCGGGACGGGGGTGGCGGTTCCGGGACCGGAAACGCTGTGGTCGGCCGATCGCGACGTGCTGACGCCGGAGAACCCGGTGACCCTGAGCTGGGACAACGGTGCCGGTGTCGTCTTCACTCGCAAGATCGCCATTGATGACCATTACATGTTCACCGTCACCCAAGGGGTGGAGAATCGTGGCGATTCCGGCATCACTCTCGCGCCTTATTCTTTGGTGTCCCGCTTCGGGGATCCACCGACGAGCGGCTTCTTCATCCTGTTTGAGGGGCCGCTGGGGGTCATCAACGGCACCCTGAAGGAGGTCAGCTATAAGGATCTGCAGAAAGAAGGACTGATCCAGCACACAACGACCGGCGGTTGGATCGGCATCACCGACAAGTATTGGCTGAGCGCGCTCATTCCGCTCCAGGATGAGCGGGTCGACATGCGCTTCATCCACCAGCGGCCGCAGAACATCAATCAATACCAGGTCGATTTCGTCGGTGGGCAGAAGGTCGTCGCGCCGGGAGAGACCGCGGAAAGCATCAGCCGGGTGTTTGCCGGGGCAAAAGTCGTTACCCTGATCGACAAGTATGCGGAGAGGTACGGGATCGATCGCTTCGATCTCGCCATCGACTGGGGCTGGTTCTATTTCCTGACCCGCCCGATGTTTTACGCCCTCAACTTCTTGTATCAACACATCGGCAACTTCGGCCTCGCCATCCTCGCCGTGACGGTGTTGATCAAGCTCGCGTTCTTCCCGCTGGCCAACAAGTCCTACAAGTCCATGGCGCAGATGCGCAAGCTGCAGCCGGAGGTGGCGCAACTACGCGAGCGGTTCGCCGACGACCGCACGCGGATGAACCAGGAAATGATGGCGCTGTACAAGCGGCAAAAGGTCAATCCGGCCGCCGGCTGCCTGCCGATCATCATTCAGATCCCGGTTTTCTTCTCCCTCTACAAGGTCCTGTTCGTCACCATCGAGATGCGGCATGCCCCGTTCTTCGGCTGGATCCGCGACCTCTCCGCTCCCGATCCCACGTCCGTCTTCAACCTGTTCGGTCTGATCCCCTGGACGCCGCCGCAGTTCATGATGATCGGTCTGTGGCCGCTGATCATGGGGGTGACGATGTTCCTGCAGCAGAAGCTCAACCCGCAGCCACCCGATCCGGTGCAGGCTCGCATCTTCATGATCCTGCCCGTCGTCTTCACCTTCATGCTGGCGCATTTTCCGGCCGGGCTGGTCATCTATTGGACATGGAACAACATCCTGTCGATCATTCAGCAATGGGTGATCATGCGTCGTCAGGGCGTCCACATCTGAGGGCCTGACGGCGGCGGTTCTGGCACGGTGCTGGCTGTGGCCGACAAGCAGGGCGACGTTGCGGAGACGGGGGAGGCCCCATCCGTTCTGGACGAGCGGGCGCGATGGTTGTTTGCTCAGCCGTGCCGATTTGTCGCCGCTGCCGTTCGCCTGGATCAGATCCCGGCGTGGAGCCTGCCGGAAATCGCCTTCGCCGGTCGCTCGAACGTCGGCAAGTCCAGCCTGATCAATGCCCTCGTCGGCCAGAGGATGCTGGCGCGGACCTCGCAGACACCGGGCCGGACCCGGCAGGTCAACTTCTTCGACCTCAGCCGCTACCTGATGTTGGTCGATCTGCCGGGGTATGGCTACGCCGCCGCCCCGAAGCAGGAGATCGCTACCTGGACGCACCTCGTCGATTCCTATCTGTGTGGCCGGCCGAGCCTGCGTAGGGTGTTGCTATTGATCGATTCCCGCCGCGGTCCGGGCGATGTGGACCGCCGGGTGATGACCATGCTTGATCGGGCGGCGGTCTCCTATCAGGTGGTCCTGACCAAGGCAGACAAGGCCACGCGGGCGGAACTGGCGACGAGCGGCGAGAGGATTGCGGCCCTTTGCGCGCAGCATACGGCCTTGCATCCGGACGTTGCCATCACCAGCGCGACGACGCGGGCGGGGATCGGCGAGCTTCGGCTATCCGTTACCAGGCTGGCAGACTGGGGGGCGGAAGAAGTGCCGGTGGCAGATGGTGGTTCGCCTGCGAAAAGTTGAGATCGGCGTGACATTTGCGCTGGCAAAACGTCGCGTGCCGCGTACAGTCCGGCCCCATGAGCGAAACCAAGACCCGAACCCGTGAAGAGTGGCTGGCGCAGGCGCGGACCCTGTCGGAGGCCCTTCCCTATATGCGCCGCTACACCGGCGCCACCTTCGTCATCAAGTTCGGCGGCCACGCCATGGGCGACCCCGGACTGGCGCAGACCTTCGCCCGTGACATCGTCCTGCTGCGGCAGGTGGGGATCAACCCGGTCGTCGTCCATGGCGGCGGTCCGCAGATCGGCCGCATGCTCGACCGGCTGAAGATCAAGAGCGAGTTCGTGGACGGCCTGCGGGTTACCGACAAGGAAACCGTCGACGTGGTCGAGATGGTCCTCGCCGGCTCGATCAACAAGGAAATCGTCTCCGCGATCAACACCGCCGGCGGCTTTGCCGTCGGGCTCTCCGGCAAGGATGCGAACCTGTTACGGGCGCAACGGCTTCGGCGGACGAAAAGCGATCCCAATTCCAATATCGAGCGCATCCTCGACCTGGGACTTGTGGGCGAGCCGACCGAAGTCAATCCGCACATCCTCGAGTTTTACGAGCGCTCCGACATCACGCCGGTGATCGCGCCGATCGGCGTTGGTAGCAATGGCGAGACCCTCAACGTCAATGCCGACACCGCCGCCGGGGCGATCGCCGGAGCGCTGAGCGCGAAGCGGCTGCTGATGCTGACCGACGTCGAAGGCGTCTTCGATCAGGACGGCGTGCTGATTCCCGATATGTCGGCGACCAACGCCAGGCGGCTGATCGCCGAAGGCGTCATCAAGGGCGGCATGATCCCCAAGATCGAAACCTGCCTCGACGCGGTGGCAAAAGGGGTCGAGGGTGCGGTGATCATGGACGGTCGAGTTCCCCACGCCCTATTGCTGGAGCTGTTCACCGCCCACGGCGCCGGTACCCTCGTCCACGAGGACTGACGGGTTCGGACCTGGCCGCACCGCCGGGAAACGGCCCTCCGGTGCGGGCGCCGCTACCGACGGCCGGCGAACAGCTGTTTCGGCCCGCCGGCGGCAAAGCCCTGGATGTCCGCTGACGGCTCGCCGAACAGGTAGCCCTGAACGTAGTGGATGCCGCACTCACGGACGAACATCAGGGCCGCCTCGTCTTCGATGTGCTCGGCGACGGTGGCCACGCCGAGTTCACGGCAAAGGTCGACGAGTGCGCGCAGAAAGGCCTTGCCCTTATGGGCCTGAACGGCGTCGCGGATGGCCGATCCGGCAAACTTCACCATATCGACGTCGAGGCTGGCCAGATAGGAGAAGTGGGCGGCACCGCTGCCGAAGCCGTCGATGCTGACGAAGAAGCCCTGCTCGCGCAGCCGCTGGATAAAATTGTTGGCTGCCTTCAGATCGGCCATCTTGGTCAACTCGGTCACTTCGAAGATGAGACGCTGACGGATCCAGGGGTTCTCCCTAGCGATGCGGTCGATACGGGCGATGAAGGCCAGCGAGTTGATGGAGCGACCGGACAGGTTGATGGAAAGCGGCTTCTTGCCGGCGACCGAGGTGTAAAGGTTCTTTTTCATCCACTCGACGACCTTGCCGATCATGGCCAGATCGAAATTGACGATGAGGCCGCTTTCTTCCGCGAGCGTGATGTGTTGCAGCGGACTGCGACCGTTGAGCTCCTCGGGAAAGCGAGCGAGCGCCTCGTAGTGATGTACGCCGCCCGTGCGGGCATCGAGAACCGGCTGAAAGGCGATCGAGAAGGCGGACTTGGCGATGATGTTCTGCAGGGTGTTGAGGGTTTCGACCGCATCGCGGGCGAGATCCGAGATGCTGCTGACCAAGCCCTCCGCGGAGAGCTCGTGAAACTGGGCGGTGCGGAAGCGGTCCACGGTCTGGAGAAGTCCCTGCGCCACCTGTTCCGTGGTCAGGCCATCGGTATCCATGGCAATGGATGCGGCGGCCACCGGCAGCCCTTTCGCCTGGGGATCGACGGTGCGGGTTAGGCCCGATATCTCGCTCGCCAGGGCGTCGAGATCGATGCTGTTGTCATGGAGAAGGGCGTAGCGATCGTCGGCGAGCCGGCTCGCCATGTCGCCGTCGACGGACTTGTGGCGCAAGAGGCTGCCGATCATGGACAACAACTCGTGCTCGACCGTGTCGGTGAGGCGAGTTCGCAGGTCATCGTAGCCCGACAGGACCAGCAGCGAGCACTGTTGCTCGACCTCGCTGAGACCGTCGGACAGTTGGCGCGTCACCGCATCGATGAACGATCCGGTATCGAGGAGGCCGGTCCCTTCATCGCGATTGCGACGACCGAAGCCTGAGGACTTGCGCTCCTGGCCGTTGCTGCGCAGCGAAAGAAAATAGTGGCCGTTCAGTTCGGCGAGATGATAGCCGGACAGGGCGATCGGTACCGGCTGGCCGCTCGCTCCCATCAGTGTCAAAGCGACATCGTTGATCCGTTCCCGCCGCTTGGCCGCCGCCAACAGCTCGCGCAGATGCCCCTGCAGAGACCGCGGCACCAACTGGCTGGCGGGCATGCCGATCAAACTCCGGGCGGATCGACCAGCGAGAACTTCCAGCGCGCCGGCGGCATAGACGATGCGGCCGTCGGCGTCGAGTTCGAGCAAGACGTCGGCCCAAGAGAAGGCGAGGGCGACGAAGCGGTCACGTTCCTCGCGCAGGGCAGTGAGGGAGGCGGTGGTCGGAGCGGCGGGAGTGAGGGCTGTCACGGGCTTACTCGCTGCTGGATGACGGATTGAACATCCGCTTGCATGACGCGCGGGAAAATAGCGCAACGCCGGCCAATATACAAGCATAGAGAGTGTTAATCGGACCTTTCTCGCGCTTATAGCGAGCAACCTTCCCTGATCGACCCGCTTCAGCCGCCGGCAACCGGCCGCTGCCGACCCTGACGACGCTTGCAGTTTGCCGCGCACCTCGGCACAGATAACCCATGGAGGACTGCCTTTCGCCGGAGCCGCTCACCGTGGGCAAACCGTTGGACCCGCTCCATGCGACGGAGACGTGGGTGTTCGACCTGGACAACACGCTCTATTCGCCGACGATCGATCTGTTCGCGCAGATCGATGAGCGGATGCGCGCCTACATCGCCGCCTACCTCGGGCTCGATCTGGATGCCGCCTTCGGTCTGCAGAAGCGCTATTTCCATGAGTACGGCACGTCTCTGCGCGGCCTCATGGACCGGCACGGCATGGACCCGCGGCCTTTTCTCGAACACGTGCACGACATCGACGTCAGCGTCCTCGATCCGAGCCCGGTGCTTGACCGGGAGCTGGCGAAGCTGCCCGGACGCAAGCTGATCTTCACCAACGCGTCGACCGAGCATGCGGAACGGGTCCTTGGCCAACTGGGGATCGGCCATCACTTCGATGCCATCTTCGATATCTTCGCCGCCGATTTTCATCCGAAGCCGACGCCGGCAATCTATGACCGGTTGGTGGAGGTTTACGGGCTCGATCCGAAGCGATCGGTGATGGTCGAGGACATGGCCCGTAACCTGGCGCCTGCGGCGGCACTCGGCATGACGACGGTTTGGATTCGGAATACCACCGATCATGGGCTGATCGGCGCCGACGGGGACTATATCGATCACGTTATCGATGATCTTGCCGTCTGGCTGGAATCCCTTTCGGCGTGCGGCTGAGTATCGGCGGTCTGCTCCCATCTCGCCTGTTGACACCCTCCCGTTGACACCGTCGCCCACCTCTCGCATGGTCCCGCCCGCGGTACCCCGACGGGAGCAGGTCACGACAGATGACGAATGAACTGGAACGCACCATTGATGCGGCTTGGGAGGAGCGGGATCGTTACGGACCGCAAACGGTAGGTCCCGTCCGCCAGGCGGTCGAAGAGGCGCTCGAACTTCTCGACAGCGGCAGGGTCCGCGTCGCCGAGCCGACCGCCGATGGTTGGCGCGTCCATCAATGGCTGAAAAAGGCGGTGCTGCTGTCGTTCCGACTGCAGCCGACGGCGCCGGTGAGTGGAGCGCCGGGGGGCGGCGCGTGGTTCGACAAGGTCGCCCCGAAGTTCGTCGGCTGGGATGGCGAGCGCTTCGCCGCCGGCGGATTCCGCGCCGTGCCCGGATGTCAGGTCCGTTACTCCGCCTACATTGCGCCGGGGGCGGTGCTGATGCCGTGCTTCGTCAATGTCGGCGCCCGCATCGAGGCGGAAAGCATGATCGACACGTGGGCGACGGTCGGATCGTGTGCGCAGATCGGCGCCCGTTGCCACATCTCCGGCGGCGCCGGGATCGGCGGTGTTCTCGAGCCGCTGCAGGCCAATCCGGTCATTATCGAGGACGATGTGTTCGTCGGTGCCCGCGCCGAGGTGGCGGAGGGGGTGCGGGTCGGTCGCGGCTCGGTCCTCTCGATGGGGGTGTATCTTGGCGCATCGACCCGTATCGTCGAGCGGGCCACCGGAAAGGTCCTCTACGGCGAGGTTCCGCCGTACTCGGTGGTCGTCTCGGGAGCGATGCCGGGACAGCCGCTGCCGGACGGGTCGCCGGGTCCCTCCCTCTATTGCGCGGTCATCGTCAAGCGAGTTGATGAGAAGACCCGATCAAAGACATCGATCAACGAACTTCTCAGGGATTAGCCCCGTCCTCGGACGGGCGCGACCGAGGCCCAGATGCCGCTTAATTCCAAGGTGGTCGATCCGATTGCGCTGACGCAGGCGCTGATCCGTTGCCCCAGCGTGACGCCGAGCGAGGCGGGGGCCCTCGATGTCGTCGAAGCCGAGCTCAACGCGCTGGGCTTCCTCTGCCGGCGGTTGCGGTTCGGGACTTCACCCGAGGTCGACAACCTCTACGCACGCTTTGGCTCCAGATCCCCCAACTTCTGCTTCGCCGGGCATGTGGACGTGGTCCCGCCCGGGGCGCTCGATGCCTGGAGCACCGATCCGTTCACGCCGACGGTTTCGCACGGCCGCCTTTTCGGTCGCGGGGCCGCGGACATGAAGGCGGCGGTCGCCTCGTTCATCGCCGCCACCGCGGCGTTTCTCGCCGACCGGACGGCCGGCCTCGACGGCTCGGTCAGCGTGCTGCTCACCGCCGACGAGGAGGGGCCCGCCGTCGACGGGACGGTCAAGGTGCTGGCGCATCTGGAGGAAGAGGGCGAAAGCCTCGATGCCTGTCTGGTCGGTGAGCCGACCAACGCGCGCATCCTCGGCGAGACGGTGAAGATCGGTCGCCGCGGCAGCCTCAATGCCGAACTGATCGTGACCGGCGTGCAAGGACATGCCGCCTATCCGCAGCGGGCCGACAATCCGATTCCGCGCTTGCTGGGGATGCTGACCGCCCTCACCGGAACCGCCCTCGACGACGGAACGTCGCATTTCGAGCCGTCGACGCTGACCCTGACCTCCATCGACGTGGGCAACCCGGTGAGCAACGTCATCCCGGCCGAAGCGCGGGCCCGGTTCAACATCCGGTTCAACGACAAGCACGACGCCGCGTCGCTCCGCGAATGGCTGGAGATGCGTCTCGCTCAGGCGGGAGGGGGTCCCTACACCCTCGTCACCGAAGCCTCGGGTGAAGCCTTTCTCAGCCCCCCTGGCCGCTTCAGTGAACTGGTCGTTGCGGCGGTGCGCCGCGTCACCGGCCGGACGCCGAAGCTGGACACGTCGGGGGGAACCTCGGACGCCCGGTTCATCAAGGACTACTGTCCGGTGGTCGAGTTCGGCATGGCCGGGGAGACCGCACACAAGGTCGACGAGAACGTCGCCGTCGACGATATCGTCGCCCTCACCGAGGTCTATCGCGCCGTCCTCCACGCTTTCTTCGACCGTCGCTCCGTATGCCCGGTCTGAACGTTCCGAGCCTGAGGGAGATCGTTTCCTCTCTCTACGGGGCTTGGCGGCTCGCCCGCTTCGATGCACGGGGAATGACGTTTTTCGATACGACGTTGGAGGGATTCTGGCGTTCATTCTTTGCGGCGGTGCTCGTCGCCCCCGCCTATGCAATGATCATTCTGTTGACGGGGAGCGGCGGGGCGCATGGAGATCCGGTCCGCATCGGTCTTGCCGAAACAGTCGGCTACGTCCTGTCCTGGGTGGTCTTTCCGGTGGCGATGGAGTGGCTGAGCCGGCATCTGGGCTGCCGGGGCCGCTATCTCTCCTACATCACCGCCTATAACTGGTCGTCCGTCATCGAGCATCTGGTGCTGCTGCCGGTGCTCGCCATTACCGTAAGCGGCTTGCTGCCAGACCTGGTGGCGCAGATTCTGTGGCTTTCTACCGTCGCCTTCGTCCTGGTCTACGCGTGGTTCGTCACGCGCACCGCGCTCGCCGTCGCCGCCGGCACTGCCGCGGCGATCGTCGTGCTCGACGTCGCCGTGAGCTACACCGTCAGCCTGATGACGGTCTCCCTGGAGTAAGGGCTGCTCGCCGGCGCGACGGGCCGTTACCCTGCCGGATAATCGACACCCACCAGATAGAGGCCGTGCGCCGGTGCGGTCGGGCCGGCGGCGGCGCGATCGCGGGCAGCCAGCGCCGCGGCCACCCGCTCCACCGGCCATCCACCCTCTCCCACCCGCTTCAATGAGCCGACGATGATCCGTACCTGATTGTGCAGGAACGATCGCGCCCAGACCTCGATCCGGATCCCGTCGCCCTCGACATCGACGGCCAACCCGTCGAGCGTCTTTGTCGCCGACGCCGCCTGGCACATGGAAGACCGGAAGCTGGAAAAGTCATGGCGGCCGATGAGCAGCCGGCCGGCGGCCGCCATCGCCGCGTGATCGAGCGTTGAGCGTACCCACCAGGCCCGGCCGGCGTCGACGGCGAGAGGTGCCGGTCGATTGACGATAAGGTAGCGATAACGGCGCCGGCAGGCGGAAAACCGCGCATGAAAGTCGTCGTCGACCGCCGCCACCGCCAGCACGCTGATCGGCGCCGGCTTCAGATGGAAGTTGGTCGCATCGCGGATGGTCGCAGGCTCGAACGGTCGCGGCAGATCCACATGGGCGACCTGACCGAGAGCGTGGACACCCGCATCCGTACGGCCCGCTCCGACCAGCGTTACCGCGCCGCCGGTGAAGCGGCAGATGGCCGCCTCGACCGCCTGCTGCACCGACGGGCCGTTGTCCTGGCGCTGCCAGCCGACGAACGGTCCGCCGTCGTATTCGAGGGTCAGCCGGTAGCGCGGCATCGACAGCGTCGAAGGCGGCAATCGCCTGCGGACATAAACGAAGGTGAAACCAGATCGACGCTACGCTGCCGCAGCCTCGCGTCTGTCCAGCGCTGACAGGGGGGCGGCGACGGTGGCAGGAAGGGGATGATCAGCGACATGGGCGCAACGTTCTCCAACGCGATATCCGACATCGATCGCGACTCCCTCTATACCCTGCCACTATCGATCATCCCGCTGGAGACACCAGCGCTGCGCCGGGCGCGCCTGATTAAGAACGTGCGGCTCGACAGTGTCGTCGAGATCTTCTCCGATCCCAGCGCCGGCTCTGGCCAGTTGCTGGTGGAGAGCCTGCCGCACGTCTTTGACTGGCCGGACGGCAACATCCATCCGGATCTGGTGACGATGCGCAAGCTCGCGATGATGCCGAGCTTCGACGTTTACAGCCTGCGCATTCTCCTCCGCGATCACGGGATCGCCGTCAACAGCCACGAAGCCCTACGCCTGTCCCAGGCAAAGAACCGCGACCTGACCAGCTACATGGCGACCTTCACGCGGCCGCTCATCGTCAATATCTATGGCGAGCAAAACCTCGCGATTTCCACTTTCGACGACATCATATCGCTGTTCCGCAATCCGGATAGAAAGAAATCGATCGAAAATCTGCGCATCATGGCGGAGAAACTCGAGATTGAAATGGAGTATATCCCACGGTTCCTGGAAAATTACGGAGATATATTTCTATCTTTCTCGTACTATAGAAATTGCCTTGATCAGATTACGCCGATCATTGGTGAGTTCCTCGATTGGCTGCGGCAGGTGCAAACCAATCAGGTCCTCCGCCGCGATCCCGATCTCCTCAGTACGTGCCGGATCATTCAAGAGACCTTGAACGACCGGCTGGCCGCGATCACCGGTTGCTTCGAAAACTTCGACCGCAGCGCCCAGGATCTTTGGCAGAACCTGACCCCTGACCGGTTCGCCAAGGTCGAGCGGTTGATCAAGGGCCACCATGCCTTCATCGGCGGCATTCTCTGCGCGCTGACGGTGAAGATCGAAAACTGGGATCGGGCTTTCCCCGACAAGAGCAGCGGCAGTCCCGCCCGCCGCGCCGAGTATCTGATGTCGGAAATGCGGCAGGGGATCGAGAAGATCCGCAAGATCGAGGTGGCGGCCCCGATGCTGGCCGAGCTTCGCACCGGTTAGGGTTAGCCGAGGCGGGTCCCGGCGGGCAGCGGGTACCCTCGCAGGAAGGCATCCGCCGGCATCGCCGCCCGGCCGGGACGCTGAATCGTCTCCAACCGCAGGTGATCGGCGCCGCAGGCGACCGTCAGCCGGTCATCGACTACGGTCCCCGACATCCAAGGGACGGAATCTGCCGCCGAGCCGGTGTCGATCACCGCCGCGCGCAAAACCTTCAGCCGTTCCCCGGCATATTCGAACCATGCACCCGGGTCCGGGGTGAACGCCCGCACCATCCGATCCAGCTCGACGGCCGGGCGGTTCCAGTCAAGCCGACCCTGACTCCGCTCCAGCTTCTGGGCGTAGGTTGTTCCCTCGTCCGGTTGCGGGTGGGCGAAGAGCGTTCCCGCGGCGACACCGTCGAGGGCAACGACCATCAGCCGGGCGCCCATGGCCGCCAGCGCGTCGTGTAGCTCGGTCGCCGTGGTCCGTTCGCCGATCGGTAGCCGGTCGGACAGCAGCATCGGTCCGGTGTCCAGCCCCTCGTCGACGCGCATGATGGTCACGCCGGTCTCGGTGTCACCGGCAAGGATCGCCCGTTCGATCGGCGCCGCCCCGCGCCAGCGCGGCAGCAGCGAGGCATGGACGTTGAGGCAGCCGAGGCGGGGCGCCTCCAGCACCGGTGAGGGCAGGAGCAGGCCGTAGGCGGCGACGATGGCCGCATCGAGGCCGAGCCCGGCAAACGCGGCTTGCGCCTCTTCCGTCTTGAGCGTCACAGGAGTCATGACGGGAAGGCCGTTCGCCTCGGCAAACGCCTGTACCGGCGTCGGTCGCGGCCGTTGACCCCGGCCGGCCGGCTTCGGCGGCCGGCTGTAGACCGCTGCGAGTTCGTGCCCCGCGGTCACCAGCGCCGACAGCGTCGGCACCGAGAAGGCCGCACTCCCCATAAAGGCCAGGCGCAGTCGGGTGCGGGGCGGCGGAGGCTCCGCCATCCGTGGCGACGAGCGGATCAGTCCTGGCATCCGGTCCTGGCATCCGAGTCCTGGGTTCGACCGGGGCTCGGTTCTAGTCGGCAAGGGGCTCGAGGCGTTTCGCCTTGGCCAGCTTGCGCAAGATGATCCCCCGCTTCAGCGACGAGAGGTGATCGACGAACAGCAGTCCGTCGAGGTGATCGATTTCATGCTGGATGCACTTGGCGAGGATGCCATCCGCCTCCAGTTCGCGAACCTCGTTGTGCTCGTCGCGGTAGCGGACGCGCACCCGTTCGGGCCGGGTGACGTCGGCATAGTGGTCGGGAAGCGAAAGGCAGCCTTCCTCACCCGACACCAACTTCTGGTCGCACCAGACCAGCTCCGGGTCGCCCATCCGATAAGGGGAGGCCGGTTCGTCCGGCGCGGAGACGTCGACGACGATGATCCGCTTCAGCACCCCGACCTGCGGCGCCGCCAAGCCGATGCCATGGGACTGATGCATGACCTCAAGCATCTCGTCCATTAGCCGGTGCACGGCGGAATCGACCTCGCCGACGGGGCTCGCCCGCCGTTTCAGGCGCGGGTCGGGGGCAACAATGATGGATAGGGCCGGCATCGCGACGGGATCTCGATCGTTCGTGGGGTGGAACTGAAATAAGAACGGGGCCGGTGCCGCGTCAAGAACCGTTGCCGCCCGCCGGCTGCCAGGGCGGGCGCTTCCCCATCACTGGCGTGAGCGGACGCGATAGGTGAGGGCGGCGTTGCCACCGGCCGGGACCGTAAGCGGCCAGGCGATGCGACCGGCGTTGATCTGTTCGTGCTTGCTGCTTTCCTGCAGCACCTGCCAGTCGCCGGGAATGTCCTCGACGATGCGGACGACCGCCGGCCGGCTGCGGGCGTTGCGGACGGCGATCTCGTAGGCAGCCTCGAACACGTTGCCTTGCGCATCGATCCGGGAGAAGGCGGTCTGCCGCCGGTCGACGCTGATGTCGAAGGCCTTGCCCGGCTCGATCGAGACCCGCTCACCCACCGGCGTCGCCTGCAGACGGTCCTCTCCCAGCAGGCGTGACACTCCCTGATCGTCGGCGGTGAAGACGCGGGCGAGCCCGGCTGGCAACGGGACCCCCGGCGTGCCGCCGGTGGCGTTGACGAAGCTGATGCGTACATCGGGATTGCTTCGACTGCGTTCCTGATCGGTCCTGAAGGGATTGACAGAGGCGGTGCTGACGTACTCGACGGTGACCGGAATGTCGGCGGTCTCCATCAGCGGGACTAGGCGAACCTCCTGATCCCCCAGGCTGACCGGTTTCGGCAGCGTGTAGAGATGGACATCGCCCACCTCCTGCCGCTTCGGGGCTGCCGCCGGCGCCGCTGCCGCCATCGCCTCGGCGCGGACCACGCGCGGGTTCGGTGTCGCGGGGGTTGGCTCGCGGTTGATCTGGCCGGCGACGAGGGAGAGGGTCGCGTCCGGAAATGCGGTGCCGCTGCGGTTGGTGACGATGGCCCGCCCGGTCACGCTCGCCCGTTCATTGGATCGATCGAGAACGATCACGTAGTCGGCCGTCCAGTCGACGCCGGGGAGCGTGTAGCGGATGTCCATGTCCCGTCGCCCGCCGGCTCCGGCGTTGAGGTCGACGAGAAGGGCCGGCCGTGTTCGCAGCCCCTCCGGGATGTCCGAGAACGCGATCCGTCCGGGACTGTTGGTTTCGATCAGGTCGCCGACGCGGAGCACCGGCCTGCCGTTGATGGCGAGGAGGGTTGCCTTTACCGCCGTTTCCTCGCCGGTCTTGGGGTTGGTGCGGATCAGCGTCACTTCCTTGCCGAGATGGCGATTGAGGAGCGTTTCCGCACTGAGCACCAGCGAATCGTAACGAACGCCACTGATTTCGGTGTCGCTTGCCGTCACGACGACGCTGGCCGGCTGCAGACGGGGCGAGATATCCTCGATGGCTACGCTAGAAGAGCCCGTCGGCAGCGAGACGCCGCGTGTCTCCTCAACGAGCGCCAGTCCGTCCGCGTAGACGGTGAGCAGCAAGCGGCTGCGGGCCGATGCGGGAGACGATATTTCGCTGGCGAGCGCCGTCGTCGTCATCATCGTCGCCATTGTCGTTGTCGTCGCGATGACAAGTCCGATCACCGGAAAAAACAAGCGCATTCCATGTCTCCGCAAAGCATTCCTTCATCATCAAGTTTGCGTCGGATGGGGTAGCCATGCAAGCTGCCGCCGATGATCGATCTGTCGTTACATTCGCCGTTGGGGACGATTGGCGGTGAGCTTCTCTTGGGCGTTAGCGCCGGCTTTACCGTCGCCGTGTTTTTCGTTCTTGTCGTTGTCTTGCTGCGCGGCGAGCGGGCGCGCGGTGAGGCGGCGGTGCAACTCGCCCGCGTCGGCGACATGGCGGATCGGCTGGCGCTCGCCCAGGCCGAGCTGGCCGGTCGACTGGATCAGGGCCATCGCGGTCTCGATGAACGCATTGATGCCCTCGGGCGCCGGGTGGGCGATGGCCTGCTGCAGCAGACCGAACGCACCGCCGAGCACCTGCGTGTTTTGCACGAACGCCTGGCGGTGATCGATTCGGCCGGCAAGAGCATCGGCGAACTCACCTTGCAGGTTGGCGGTCTCGCCGAAATCCTCTCCAACAAGCAAGCCCGCGGCGCTTTCGGCGAGATTCAGCTTTACGACCTAGTGCGAGCGGTGCTGCCCAGCGCCGCCTACGCCTTCCAGGTCACCCTCGGCAACGGCACCCGTGTCGACTGCCTCCTGCGCCTGCCAGAGCCACCGGGACCGATCGCCGTCGACGCCAAGTTTCCGCTGGAGAGCTACCGGGTGCTCCGGCGGGCAGCCGACGAGGCGAGCCGAACGCGGGCGGCGCGCAGCTTCGCCCAGGACGTGGGCCGGCACGTGCGCGACATTCAGGAAAAGTACCTGGTGCCGGGCGAGACCGCCGATTCGGCCATGTTGTTCCTGCCGTCGGAGGCCGTCTACGCGGAACTGCACGCCAACTTTCCCAACGTTGTCGAGGATGCCTTCCGCCGCAAGGTCTGGATCGTCTCGCCGACGACGCTGTGGGCGACGCTCAACACCCTGCGGGCGGTCCTCCGTGACGTGCGGCTGCGGGAGGACGCTCACGCCCTGCAGGCGGCGTTGCAGGGGCTGATCGGCGACCTCAATCGCCTCAACCAGCGGGTGCTCAATCTGCAGCGGCACTTCGACCAGGCGAGCGAGGACGTCCGTCAGGTGTTCATTTCAACCGAAAAGGCGATGGTACGGGCCGCCCGACTCGATCTGTCGCGGCTTGTCGCCGATGATGGAGAGGCGGTACCGACACTTGCGGAGACCGATCGCGTTCCCGCTGCCCCAAATGTGCTTGGGGAGCAAAGCAAACGTAACGGTGAAACGGGTCCTGGCGAATGAGCACTGACGCACTGCGCATCGAACCGCGGAACTCCGGCCGCCTGCCGCTGCTGTTCGCGGCCGGGTTTCGGCTGTTTTTCCTCGCGGCCGGCCTCTACGCCTCCCTGGCCACGGGCGTCTGGCTGCTGGCCCTGGAGGGGGGTGCGGCGATGACCCCCGGGTGGCACGGCCACGAGATGATCTTCGGCTTCGCGGTCGCCGCCATCGCCGGCTTTCTGCTGACCGCGGTGCCCAACTGGACCGGCAAGCCCGGACCTTCGGGACTGCCGCTGCTCGGCCTCGGGCTGCTTTGGCTGTTGGGCCGGGTTGCCATGCTGACGTCGGGGTTTGCTTGGCTCGATCTGCTGTTCTTGCCGGTGCTCGCCACCGTCGTTGGTCGGGACATCCTGGCCGCCCGAAATACCCGTAACTACGTGGTCGTCCTGATGGTGCTGGGGCTGGCCGGCCTGAACGCTCTTTTCCATTTCGGTGACGAACTGACCGCGTTACGGGCAGCGACCTTTCTCATCGTCGCCCTCATCGCGCTGATCGGCGGCCGCATCATTCCGGCGTTTACCCAGAATGCGCTCCGCGCCGCCGGCGATCGGAACGCCGCCTGCAGCACGCCGGCCCTGGCGCAGCGCCTGGCGGTGCCCTCGGTCATCGCCGTTGTCGTTGCCCAGGTCCTTCTTCCAGAGACGCATCTCTCCGGCTTTGCCGCCCTCATTGCCACTGCCATCCTGGGGTGGGGCATGAGCGGATGGCGAAGCTGGGCGACACGCCGGATGCCGATCGTCTGGATCCTGCACGTGGGCTACGTCTGGGTGCCGATCGGCTTCCTCCTCGTGGGTCTTGCCGATGTCACCGATGGCGACGGCTATCGCGCCCTGCACGCGCTGACCGCCAATGCCATCGGCATCATGGTCCTCGCCGTGGCGTCGCGCGCCGCTCTTGGTCACAGCGGCCGGCCCTTGCGGGTGGGCCGGGCGACGGTGGCCGCCTACCTTCTCGTCATCGCGGGCGGACTGATCCGGGTCGGCGGGCCGGACGGCGGGGCGATTATCGTCGCGGGCCTGCTGTGGTCACTGGGCTACGCCGTCTTCACCGTGGCCTACTGGCCGATCCTGACCGGGCCGCGTCTCGACGGTCGTCCCGGCTGAACGTGCCGTCCTGGCGACGAGTTGCCGTCGTTATGGGCCCCCAGTCGGGGTCCAGTCGGGGAATTGCGTTTGTAAGACCGGGACAGCAATATCCTGCTGCCGACAGGAGGCGGGTGAGGCGAACCGCCATCGCTACCGCCCCGGTGTGCTCACCAAGGGGGAGTCATGAAAAAGCTCTACAGCGTTCTGATGATCTGCGCCGTGCTGCTGATCGCGGCTTGCCGGTCGGATCCCATGTACACCGTCCAGTCCGCGCCGCTCAATCCGCCGCCGAAAGCAACCATGGCCGATGTCCAGCGGGCGATCATTCGGGCGGGCGCCGCTCGTGGCTGGCAGATGACGCCGAAAGAACCGGGACTGATCCAGGCGACCTATGCCCGGCGGGGACACTCCGCCACCATCGACATCCGCTACGACCTGAAGAGCTACTCGATCAGTTACGTCGATAGCGAGAATCTGAACTACGACGGGACGAACATCCACCCCAGCTACAACTCGTGGATTCACTATCTGGAAACGGACATCCCCAACCAGGTTGCCGCCATCTGAGGTGCGTCGCGCGACCCGAGTCCGGCAGCAGGTTTCAGAAGCAGGCTCCAGGGGTAGGCATCAGGGCTCGCGGTCCTTGCCGCGGCGCAGTACCGCCTCCAGGCCGGCCATGTGGTCTGCCGCTGCCGGTACGATCTCGGCCAGCAGCCAAGCCAGAAGGACGACGACGTTCAGCGTGGCGAGCATGGCGGCACCTCCTATGGATTCGGCCGATGACGGTCGTGCGGATGAAGAAGACGGTAGGGAGTGGGCTACTACCGCTTAACCTTAGGCCGATTATCGGCGGGAAAATGTTGCTTTTCCGTAAGCAGACAGCGCCGGCGAACGGCATCGAGGCTGGCCTGTTTGCGTACCCCATGCCTTCGTGCCAGTATTCCAATGGGGAAAATCGTAGGAGCGGGCAAGGATGCGACGACGTGTCCGTGGACTTTCTCTTCCGGCCCTGATGTTCCTGCTTTGCCAAGCGGGCAATGCGACCGCCGCCGACGATGGGGCGGTTTGGCTGCCTGCCGAGGCGGACGGCGAGACCAGCGTTCTTGAGGCAGATTCGGTTGTGGTCGAGGAGTCTGACACCACGTCGGTCGATGTCGCCACCGAGGGGGTGTACGCCGAAGAGGCCGAGGCAGGGACGGCCTCGGGCGCCGGGCTGCAAAGCGGCGTCGCCAGCTGCCTTGCCGCTGACGATCGCGAAGCCATCGGCCGGATTGCCTATGCCGAAGCGGGTAATCAGGGCGAGGAGGGAATTGCGGCGGTCATCTACACCATCCTCAACCGTGTCTCCTCCGGCCAGTTCCAAAGCACCATTCAGGGCGTCATCGATGCGCCGAACCAGTTTGAGCCGGCGACGCGGGCGGGAGGCTGGCGCTATCTCCCGCCGTTAACGCTGAGTCAGCGGATCCAGTACGAGACGATCCTCAAGCTGATCCTCGCCAGTCGTCTTCCCGATCCGACGAACGGCGCCCTGTTCTTCCAGAATGCAAGGATCGTCGCCGCGCGGGCGGCGGCCGGCAGCGGTTCGTCCTATCTCGTCGACTTCGGTGGCACCCCGCCGATCGCGGAGATTCGCGACCATCGCTTCTACGACGCCCGTGCCGCGGTCAACCTCGCCGCAGGCCGTTTGCGCCGATCCAGCGAGCGTTACCCAGAGGTGTCGTCCGCGGATCTCGCCTATGACAGCGGCGACGGGTATGGCCGGGAGGCAGCCTATTGGACGACCGAGGAGCCGACCGCTGATAACGCGGCGGCGGAGTCCTCATGGGCGAGAGACGAGGCGTCGACGGTTCCCGTCGAGGAGGAGGCACCCGGCTCGGATGAGCCGTCATCCTGAGGGTGGGAGCCGGCCCGATCGGGACTCGCCGCAAAGGAGTGCAGCACGTGCCTCGGCACGTGTTATCCCTGACGTTACCCGATCTGGCTATAGGGGGCTGAGGCCTTGCGTTATTGGTCGGAGTGAGTGGATTCGAACCACCGACCCCTGCCTCCCGAAGACAGTGCTCTACCAGGCTGAGCTACACTCCGACCGGGCCGTTCGCGCTGTATAACCGTTGCTGACCCTCCCTGTCACGCATTCGTCTCGCACTGATCGCCGGTATTGCCGGCACGGTGGCGGTTCTCGCCACCGTTGAAGCCGCCGCTCCGTATGTCGGCCTGGAGACGGCCGAGCGGCCGGACGAGCCGGTCAGTAGGCGCGATCGACGCAGAAGGAAACGACGTCGGTGAGGGCGCGGCGGATGATGCTGTCGGGGAAAACGCTCAGCGCTTCGATGGCGACATTGCCGTAGTCCCGCGCCCGCGCCAGCGTATCGGCCAGCGCCCGTCGCTGCTCGAGGATGGCGATGGCGTGGCCGAAGTCGCCCTCGTTCTGTTCCAGGCTTTCGATGGTGCGCCGCCAGAACGCGTGCTCGGAGGCATCGCCGCGGGCGAAGGCGAGGACCACCGGCAGGGTCATCTTGCCGTCCCGAAAATCATCGCCGATGGTTTTACCCAGCGTCGCCTGGATCGCCGAATAGTCAAGGACATCGTCGACGAGCTGAAAGGCGATGCCCAAGTTCATGCCGAAGCGCTCGAGGGCATCCGCCTCGGCTTTCGGTCGATCGGCGACGACGGCGCCGATGCGGCAGGCGGCGGCGAAAAGCTGCGCCGTCTTCGCCCGGATGACCTCGAGATAGGCGGTCTCGTCCGTGTCTACGTCGTTGCTGGTGATCAACTGCATCACCTCGCCTTCGGCGATCACCGAGGACGCCCGTGACAGGATCGCCAGCACCTCCAGCGAGCCGTCTTCGACCATCAGCTCGAAGGCACGGCTGAAAAGGAAATCGCCGACGAGGACGCTGGGCTTGTTTCCCCAGACGGAATTGGCGGAGGCAAGCCCCCGTCGCAGTGCCGAATCGTCGACGACGTCGTCGTGAAGCAGGGTCGCCGTGTGGATGAACTCGACGCAGGCGGCGAGGCCGATGTGACGGCTACCGCCATGATGACAGAGCTTTGCCGCGGCGAGGGTCAGCATCGGCCGCAGGCGTTTTCCCCCGGCGGCGATAACATGTCCGGCCAGTTGGGGAATCAGGGCGACCGGGCTGGCCATGCGCGCCAGAATGACGGCGTTGACCGCGGTCAGATCATCGGCAACCAGCTCGATCAGGCCGTCGAGAGACGCCATTCCGCTGCTTCGATTGCTCACGCCGACGGCTGCTCCCACGCGGCCACTCCTCCCAACTTGGCAATGACTTGACGCCCGCCTGTTGAAAGGAGAGCATAAAGACGCGAAATTTGTCCGGTCAAGCCCGCTGCCGCTCCCATTTGGAGCGCGCCGGGCCGGCGGGTCCCGGGGGCGCCATGATCGAACTCGTCCGAACCGGCGATCCCGTCCTTGTTTCTTGGCTAGACATGATCTTCCGGCAACGCGGCATCAAGATGGTCGTATTCGACGAGCACACTAGCACCGCCTATGGCGGCGCGCTTTCCCTCATTTCGCGCCGGATCGTGGTCGACGAGGGCGACCTGGACATCGCTCGGCAGATCCTTCACCAGGCGGAAGGACTGGCCGACGATGAGTGAATTCGGATCGGGAACCGCTGCTGCCGGGGCGCCGCGCGGTCCGACCGAGAGCTCGACGGAGGCCGACGTCACCGAGGACCGGCTTCTCAACGGGCGGGTTCGGCTCAAACAACCGACGACCGGCTTTCGCACCGGCATCGATGCGGTCTTCCTGGCCGCCGCCGTCCCGGCGCGCCCGGGCGACAAGGTGCTGGACGTGGGCTCCGGCACCGGCGCCGCATCCCTCTGTCTCGCCGCGCGTCTCGCCGAGGTGGCGGTCGCTGGCATCGACGCCGACCGTGCCCTGGTCCGGCTGGCCAATGCCAACGCGGAAGCGAACGGGATGACCGGCCGCGCCGAGTTTTTCCTCGGCGACCTCATCCATCCGCCGATCCGCTTTGCGGCCGCATCGTTCGACCACGTCATGGCCAACCCGCCTTATCGTCCGGCCGGCAGCGGGCGGGTGCCGGCAAACGCCGGCCGGGCCCGGGCGACGATCGAGGACAAGGCGAAGCTCGATCACTGGCTTCGCTTCTGCATGATCATGGCGCGACCCCAGGCGACGATCACCTTGATCTATGCGGCCGATCGCCTCGATGAACTGCTGACGGCGGTCTCCGGCCGCCTGGGCGGGCTGGTCGTCTATCCCCTCTGGCCGGGTGTCGGCGGCAAGCCGGCGAAGCGGGTGCTGGTCTGCGGTCGGCGCAGTTCCCAGGCACCGCTGGCCCTGATGCCGGGACTGGTGCTCCACCGACCGGACGGCAGCTACACACCGCAGGCCGACGCGGTGCTGCGCGGTGCCGAGGCTCTGTCGCTCACCGGCGACGCGTCGTAACGGCGCCAGCCATCCCTGAAAAGAGCGGGTCATGAACAAGAAACTGCGCGCCCTGCTGTCGCGGCTGCCGATCGAGCGCTTCCGCAATCCGCCACCCGTCGTCGCCGTGGTGTCCCTGCGCGGCGTCATCGGCGGTGTCGGTCCTTTCCGTCGGGGGCTGACGCTGCCGACGCTGGCCGGACTGCTCGAACGGGCCTTCCGCCTCAGTGACGTCAAGGCGGTGGCACTGGCCATCAACTCGCCCGGCGGGGCGGCGGTGCAGTCGGCGCTGATCGCCACCCGGATCCGGGCGCTCGCCGAGGAGCACAAGGTGCCGGTGCTGGCCTTCGCCGAGGACGTCGCCGCCTCCGGAGGCTACTGGTTGGCCACCGCTGCCGACGAAATCTATGCCGACGAAAGCTCGATCATCGGCTCCATCGGCGTCATCTCCGCCGGCTTCGGCTTTCCCGAGGCCTTGAAGCGCCTCGGCATCGAGCGGCGGGTGTACACCGCGGGCGAGCACAAGAACCCGCTCGACCCGTTTTTGCCGGAGCAGCCGGACGAACTCGATCATCTGAAGCGACTGCAGGCGGACGTGCACGAGGCTTTTTGTCGCCAGGTCCGCGCCCGCCGCGGCGATCGCCTGCAAGGCGACGAGGAGATCTTCAGCGGCCGCTTCTGGAGCGGCAAGGCGGCGTTGGAGCGGGGACTGATCGATGGCATCGGCGATCTCCGCGGCGTCCTGCGCCATCGTTTCGGCGAAAAGGTGCGGTTGCGCCTGATGGAGGACGGCCGCCGCTGGTGGCAGCGCCGGTTCGGGCTGCCACGTACCTGGACGGGAGCGGGGCGGGGAACGGCGCCGGGGATGGCGTCGGAACTGGCGGGCGAACTGATCGCGGGGATCGAGGAGCGCGCTTGGTGGAGCCGGTTCGGGCTGTGAACGAGCGGATTGGCGATCGGGTCGTTTCGAGCGCGCCTGCGGAGGATCCGTCTGCGCGCCAGCGGCCCGCTCGGCGGCCGATGGCTGGCCGCTACGTCGACCTGGAACCCCTCGATGCGGTGCGGCACGGCGCCGACCTCTGGCAAGCGGCCGAGGAAGAAGGCGCGTCCGGCGCCAGCTGGGCCTGGCTCCCCTATGGGCCATTCCCGGACGCCCCGGCGCTCACGGCTTGGATCGGCCAGGCCGCCGGCAGCAGCGATCCGCTCTTCTACGCCGTTCGCGAACGGGCACCGGCACGGGTGTCCGGCTTTGTCAGCCTGCTGAACATCCGTCCCGGCGACGCGGTGCTCGAGATCGGCCACATCTGGCTGGCGCCGCGACTGCAGCGGACGACGGCGGCGACGGAGGCGATCGCGCTGCTGCTTCGCCACGGATTCGACGATCTCGGCTATCGGCGTATCGAGTGGAAGTGCAACGCCTGCAACCTCGCTTCGCGGCACGCAGCCCTGCGCTTCGGCTTTGTTTTCGAGGGGATCTTTTTTCGCCACATGATCGTCAAGGGGCGAAACCGCGATACCGCCTGGTTTTCCATCCTCGCCGACGAATGGCCGGAGCGGCGCGCCGCGCTGGACGCTTGGCTGCAACCGGAAAATTTTGATGCCGACGGCCGCCAGCGCGTGCCGCTGCGACGGCAGGAGGAACGGGGAGAGCGGTCCGTTCGATCTTGACCGCCGGACCCGACCTTTCCTACATCTGAACCATGGTTTTTCCGGCGCTTCCCCTGATCGTCGTCGGCGCTGCCGGGCTTGCCGTCGGCTGGCTCGGTCGCGGGCTGGCGCGGCAACGGGGCAAGAGCGAGGCCGCGGTTGCCGCCGGCGACGGCCCGGGTGTGGGAACCGGCCGGCCGACACGGACGCTCCCCTGGTGTCCCACATGCCAAGCCCACATGGCGCGCGGCCATCGCTGTCGGGTCGAAGCGGCCGAGGGACGAAGCGACGCGACGGACGCGGACGCAGGTCCGTGGCCCCGGTCGCCTTGACCGTCGCCGCACCGCGCGGGTAAGGTCCCCGCGCTCCGGCTCGATCGAGCGTCGGAGGTTTTCCATCCTCCGCCTGAGACCGTTTCCGCCCATGGCTTCGGACGCTCCCACGTTTCAATCGCTGATCTTGTCGCTGCAGCGGTTCTGGGCGGAGCGTCAGTGCGTGATCCTGCAGCCCTACGACATGGAGGTGGGCGCCGGCACCTTCCATCCGGCGACCACGCTGCGGGCGCTGGGGCCTGAGCCGTGGCGCTGCGCGTACGTGCAGCCGTCTCGCCGGCCGACCGACGGCCGTTACGGCGAAAATCCCAACCGGCTGCAGCACTATTACCAATTCCAGGTGCTGCTGAAGCCGTCGCCGCTCAACAGCCAGGAGCTCTATCTGGACAGCCTGCGGAACCTGGGCATCGATCAGTTGGCGCACGACATCCGCTTCGTCGAGGACGACTGGGAAAGCCCGACCCTGGGCGCCTGGGGGCTCGGCTGGGAGGTCTGGTGCGACGGCATGGAGGTCACCCAGTTCACCTACTTCCAGCAGGTGGGCGGCATCGAGTGCAATCCGGTCGCGGTGGAGTTGACCTACGGACTGGAGCGGCTCGCCATGTACGTCCAGGGGGTCGAGAACGTCTACGACCTGGACTGGGACGGCTGCGGCACCACCTACGGCGACGTCTTCCTGCAGAACGAGCGCGAGCAATCCGCCTACAACTTCGAGCATGCCGACACCGGACGACTGTTCCGTCAATTCGAGGATGCCGAGGCGGAGTGCGGGGCGCTGCTGGCGCTCGATCCGCCCCTGGCGCTTCCCGCCTATGACCAGTGCATCAAGGCCAGTCACCGGTTCAATCTGCTGGATGCGCGCGGCGTCATCAGTGTCACCGAGCGGGCCGCCTACATCGGCCGGGTGCGGGCGCTGGCCCGCGGCTGCTGCGAGGCGTGGCTGAAAAGCCGCGGCACCGCCGATCGGGTCGGCGCCTGAGATGGCGGAGTTCCTCCTCGAACTGCTCTCCGAAGAGATTCCGGCGCGGATGCAGGCCAGGGCCGCCGAGGACCTGCAGCGGCTCTTTTGCCAGGGATTGGACAAGGCCGGCCTGACCTACACCGCCGCACGCGGGTTGGTGACGCCGCGGCGGCTCGTCCTCGTCGTCGACGGCTTGCCGGAGCGACAGCCGGATGTGCGCGAGGAGCGCAAGGGGCCGCGGGTCGGATCGCCGGCGAAGGCGGTCGAAGGCTTCCTTCGCGCCGCCGGGCTCGACAGCGTCGAGCAGGCGGAGGTGCGCGAGACCGACAAGGGCCGCTTCTACTTCGCCGCATCGGTGAAGGCCGGGCGGCCGACCGCCGAGGTGCTGGCCGAGAGCATCGGCGCGATGATCAGGGGGTTTCCCTGGCCGAAGTCGATGCGCTGGGCCGACACGCAGATGACGTGGGTGCGGCCGCTGCAGGGCATCCTCGCCGTGTTCGCGGGGAACGTCGTGCCGCTGACGCTGGATCTTCAGGGAGGCCCGGCACCCGCGCTCGCCGCTGGCGATACGACCGTCGGCCACAGGTTCCTGGCGCCGGCGCCGTTGCGTGTCGCCGACTTTGCCGACTACCAGGCGAAGCTGCGCGCGGGCAAGGTGATCCTCGATCCGGACGAGCGCCGGCGGGTCATCGCCGGCGACGCGGCGCGGCTGGCGGCGACAGAAGGCCTCAGCGTCCGCGATGATCCGGGGTTGCTGGACGAGGTGACCGGACTGGTGGAATGGCCGGTCGTCCACATCGGCCGCATCGACGCTGCGTTCATGGACGTGCCCTCGGAAGTGCTGATCACCGCCATGCGGATGCATCAGAAGTATTTCGCGCTGACGACGGCGGAAGGCGCGCTGGCGCCGCGGTTCCTCGTCGTCGCCAACACCGAAACCGCCGACGGTGGCGCCTCCGTCGTCGCCGGCAACGAGCGCGTTCTTCGCGCCCGCCTGTCCGATGCCAAGTACTTCTGGGACCAGGACCGCAAGCAGAGCCTCGAAAGCCGGGTCCCCAAGCTCGCCGAACGCGTCTTTCATGCGAAACTCGGATCAGACCTGAAGCGGACTGAGCGGCTACAGGCGCTGGCACGTTATCTAGCACCGACCGTTGGCGCCGATCCGGATCTGGCGGAGCAGGCGGCGCGGCTGTGCAAGGCAGATCTCACCACGCAGATGGTGGGCGAGTTCCCGGAGCTGCAGGGCGTCATGGGCCGATATTACGCGCTCCATGACGGCGAACTACCCGAACTACCCGAGGTAGCCGATGCCATCCGCGATCACTACGCCCCCCAGGGTCCGAACGACCGTTGCCCGACCGCGCCCGTTTCGGTTGCCGTGGCCCTCGCCGACAAGATCGACACGCTGGCCGGGTTCTTTGCCATTAATGAGAAGCCCACAGGATCGAGAGACCCATTCGCATTACGCCGTGCGGCGTTAGGCCTGATCCGTCTTATTGTCGAAAATAAACTTAGAATCTCGTTAAGGCAGGTTGTTTGTGAAGCATATAATCAATACATATTTGTTTCTGACAACGAAATGACAGTAAAGGCATATGACGCCCTACATAAAATTATAGAGTCGGCCGGTGATTATTCTAATGCGCCTGTCGATCACATTGATGCAATAATCACAATTGCAAGAAAAACAAATGCAACAATATTGTTAGATTATGATGGGCTTTTGTCCAGATGTGAGTCATCCATAGAGAGCATTGCTGAGGACGTTGCTGAGCTTGGTGATCTGAAAGACTTAAAAGAGCTTGGGCAAAGAATTAAAGTATGCTTTTGTTTTATCCAAAGGAAACAGGTCGAGGAAGATCTGCGGCAAGGTTTAAAAGAGATTTTCTCCGCTCTTCAGTTGAAAGAGAAAATCGAGAAAAATTATGATTGGGCGAGCCAAGAAGTCATACGATTTGCCGATGATTTGGCTAATATCCTCCTCGCCTTCTTCGCCGACCGGCTGAAGGTGCACCTGCGTGAGCAAGGGGTCCGGCACGACCTGATCGCCGCCGTGTTCGCCGGTGGCGGCGAGGACGACATCGTCAGGCTGCTCGCCCGGGTCGACGTGTTAAGAGACTTTCTCGATACCGATGACGGTGCTAACTTGCTCATCGCCTACAGGCGGGCGTCCAACATCGTTCGTATCGAAGAATCGAAAGACGCCACAGGGTACGAGGGGCAAGCCGATCCAAGGCTTCTGTCCGAACCACAGGAAGTCGAGTTGCATCAGGCGCTGGGCGAAGCACGCGGGCGTATATCCGAAGCCCTTCGCCATGAACGTTTCGGCGAAGCGATGGCGAGTCTCGCCCGGTTGCGATCGCCCGTCGATGCCTTCTTCGACCACGTCCAAGTAAATTGTCGAGATCCGCACCTCCGCGCTAACCGGCTCAGGCTGCTGTCGCAGATCCGGTCGGCCCTGGGCGGCGTGGCGGATTTTTCACAAATCGAGGGGTAGGAAAAGCAAGCGATGACGAAATGGGTCTATACGTTCGGGGACGGCAAAGCCGAAGGTGGCGCCAAGGACAAAAACCTCCTCGGCGGCAAAGGCGCCAACCTGGCGGAGATGTCCAGCCTCGGCATTCCGGTGCCCGCCGGCTTCACCATCTCGACCGAGGTCTGCACCTATTTCACCGAGAACAGCAACACCTATCCCGACGATCTGAAGGGCCAGGTCGAGACGGCGCTTAGCCACGTCGAAAAGATCATGGGCGCCAAGTTCGGCGCGACTTCTGGGCCGCTGCTGCTGGTCTCGGTGCGTTCCGGCGCCCGGGCGTCGATGCCGGGGATGATGGACACCGTCCTCAACCTCGGTCTTAACGACGTGACGGTGAAGACGTTGACCGCGAATACCAACGACGAGCGGTTCGCCTTCGATAGCTACCGCCGCTTCATCCAGATGTATTCCAACGTCGTCCTCAATGTCTCCAGCCATAACTTCGAGCACCTGCTGGAGCAGCACAAGGAGAAGGTCGACAAGCAGTTTGACGTCGAACTGACCGCCGACGACTGGCGGCAGGTGATCGACGCCTACAAGGCCGAGGTGATTAAGCACCTGGGGCGGCCGTTCCCGCAGGATCCGCACGAGCAGTTGTGGGGCGCCATCGGCGCCGTGTTCGGCAGCTGGATGAACAAGCGCGCCATTACCTACCGGAAGCTCAACAACCTGCCGGACCATTGGGGCACCGCCGTCAACGTGCAGGCGATGGTGTTCGGCAACATGGGCAACGATTCCGCGACCGGCGTCTGCTTCTCGCGCAATCCGTCCACCGGCGAGAACCTGTTCTACGGCGAGTACCTGGTCAACGCCCAGGGCGAGGACGTGGTCGCCGGCATCCGCACCCCGCAGCCGCTGTCGCTGGCCGAGAAGGCCGCCATCGGCTCCGACCTGGCGGCGATGGAAGAGGTACTGCCGCCGCTCTACCAAGAGCTCGTTGGCTTCCGCAACAATCTCGAGAAGCACTACCACGACATGCAGGACATGGAGTTTACCATTCAGAAGGGTAAGCTCTGGATGCTGCAGACCCGCAACGGCAAGCGGACCGCACAGGCGGCGCTGCGGATCGCCGTCGAGATGTGCGAGGAAGGGCTGATCGACAAGACGGAAGCGGTCCGTCGTGTCGATCCGGCGCAGATCGACCAGCTCCTGCATCCGATGATCGACCCGAAAGCGAAGAAGGACGTGCTGAGCAAGGGCCTGCCGGCGTCACCGGGCGCCGCGTCGGGGCAGATCGTCTTTTCCGCCGAAGAGGCGGAGGCGTGGGCGAAGGCGGGAAAGAAGGTGATCCTGACCCGCGTCGAAACGTCGCCCGAGGACATCGGCGGCATGCACGTGGCCCAGGGCATTCTTACCACCCGCGGCGGCATGACCAGCCACGCGGCGGTGGTCGCCCGCGGCATGGGCACGCCGTGCGTGGCGGGTGCCGGTAGCCTGCGCATCGACTACGGGGCGAAGACGCTGAGCGCGGGCGACAGGGTGCTTCGCGAGGGTGACATGATCACCATCGACGGCTCCAACGGTCAGGTGCTGATGGGCGAGGTGCCGAAGATTCAGCCGGAGCTGACCGGTAACTTCGGCAAGCTGATGGAGTGGGTCGACGAAATCCGCACCCTGAAGGTCCGTGCCAACGCCGAGACGCCGCTGGACGCGTCGACGGCGCGCAACTTCGGTTGCGAGGGCATCGGTCTGTGCCGCACCGAGCACATGTTCTTCGATCCGCAGCGGATCATCCACGTCCGCGAGATGATCGTCGCCAACACCGAAGCCGAGCGGCGCACCGCGCTGGACAAGCTGCTGCCCTACCAGCGGGACGACTTCATCAAGCTGTTCACCATCATGGCCGGGCTGCCGGTGACCATCCGTCTGCTGGATCCGCCGCTGCACGAGTTCCTGCCTCATACCGACACCGATATGGCGGAAGTGGCCAGGGCCGCCGGCAAGACGGTCGAGGACGTCAAGGCGAAGGCGTCGCAGCTCCATGAAGCCAACCCGATGCTGGGCCATCGCGGTTGCCGGCTCGGCATCACCTATCCGGAAATCTACGAGATGCAGTGCCGCGCCATCTTCGAGGCGGTCGCCGACGTCAAGATGAAGGGCGAGACGGTGCTGCCGGAGGTGATGCTGCCGCTGATCGCGGTGAAGACCGAGTTCGATCGCCTGTCGGCGATGGTGAAACGGGTGGCGAGCGAGGTGATGGAGAAGACCGGCGCCAAGTTCGACTATCTGGTCGGGACGATGATCGAGCTGCCGCGCGCAGCGCTGATCGCCGACAAGATCGCCGAAGGGGCGCAGTTCTTCAGCTTCGGCACCAACGATCTGACTCAGACGACCTACGGGCTCAGCCGTGACGATGCCGGTAACTTCCTGGTCCCGTACCAGGAGCTGGGCGTCATCCCCAACGATCCGTTCGTTACCCTGGATCAGGAGGGCGTCGGCCAGTTGGTGCAGATTGCCGCAGAGCGCGGCCGCAAGACACGCCCCGACATCAAGCTCGGCATCTGCGGCGAGCACGGTGGTGATCCGGCGTCCGTCCATTTCTGCCACTCGGTGGGACTGAGCTACGTTTCCTGCTCACCTTACCGGGTGCCGATCGCGCGCCTGGCGGCGGCCCATGCCGCCCTCGGTGCGGGGACGATCTCGACCACCGCCTGACCGCAGCGTTGCGTCACGAACCGACCGTAATGGCGGGCGGGGAGACCTCGGTCTTCCCGCCCGTTGTCGTCTGTGCCGGATCGGTTCCCACGCCGGCGGGCATTGCGGAGGGATCGGCCTGAATGGACGTCTTTCTCTCCTATGCCCGGGAGGACCGGGCGACCGCCGAACGCCTCGCCCGCACCCTTGAGCGCCACGGCCGATCGGTCTGGTGGGACCGGCACGTTCCTGCCGGCAAGCGGTTCGACGAGGTCATCGGCGAGAACCTGGCCAGCGCGCGGTGCGTCGTCGTCCTGTGGTCAACGGCGGCGAATGCGTCCGAGTGGGTGGGCGAAGAGGCGGAGGAGGCGCGCGAACGCGGCCTGCTGATCCCGGCGATGATCGAGCCGGTGGACCCGCCTTTGGGGTTTCGTCGCATCCAGGCCGCCGACCTGGTCGGCTGGGACGGAGACGACGCCCATCCAGGGCTGCAGCGCCTTCTCGTCGACATCGACGCTGTCCTGGCGGCTTCCGCCGCGTCCCATCCCGCGCCCCGCCCCGACCAGGCGAGCCCGGCGGGATCTGATGTGTCCACGCCGGCTTCCTGCGGTCCCTGTCGCCGGCGTTGGGCGATTGCCGGTCTTGTCGGTCTCGCCGTGGTGGCGATTGTCACCGGCCTGGTTTGGCGCTTCGCCGCGGTTCCGTCTGCCTCACCGGGGGAGGTGGGCAGTTGGATCGATGGCCGCTGGCAGGGCAAGGTCGTTTACGGCTGGGGTGGCGAGTACAGGGAGACGTTCGAGTTTCGTGTCATTGCCGGGGTGCTCACCGGCACCGCCGGCTTCCTCGGCCGGCCGCGCGCCATCGATGAGGGGGCGGTCGATGGAAAGGGCGTTCGTTTCGTCGTCCGCTGGACCGAGACGGACGGCAAGAGCGAGCGGGAGGCGGTGAACCGATACATCGGCGTCCTCACCGCCGAGGGGGGGCTGAACATGGGGCTGTCGATCAGCGGGGGCGTGGCTCCGCACGACTCGCTCACCTTCGCGTTGGAGCGGGAGTAGGTGTTTCGTAAGCTGCAACCCTGCTTCCCGTTCGTCGCAGGGGGCGAAAGTTGCGCCAGACACCTAAATTCATCGGGACGGTAATTCTCAGAGGGATCGAAACCAATGAATGACGTCGACGCGCGCTTTGATCCGATCACTGATGACTTGGTGGACAAGGTTCCCGACGTTTCCACCAGCCTGATGCGATACAGCCTATCGCTGTGGCGCGCCCTCGATCGTGAGCGCCTCGAATTCTTCGATCCGTTTCGCGTTGCTGCCGTCATCGCCTTTCGGGCCGCCCAACAGCATCCGCCGACGCCGCAGCTATGGGGTCAGCTCTTGCAGAACAACTTCGCTCTGATCAGCAAGGCGACATGGGCCAATCAGGAGCAATTGACCAAGTACTTGCTGGATGAGGGAGAAAAAGCGTGGAGCGCCTGGTATAATTCTGTGTTCGCGCTGCCGGGAGAGACATTTCCTGAGTTTGCTCACCGGCAGGCGGAGGTGATGGAGGCGGTGGCCAACTTCTCGGAACAGATCGAGAAGGTGGCGGACGATTTCGGTTTTCACTTTCGATGGTCCAATTACAAGTTGGTGCACGAGACCGACGCGTTTCTCATGTACCAGGTCTTGCCGATCCGCTCGGGCGCGCGCGTCCGCGACGACCTCAAGCCCGTCCTCCTGGTTCCTCCCTACATGCTGGGGGAGGACATCCTTGCCTTCCTTCCGGGCGAAGATAAGAGCTATGCCCATGCCTTCGCCAACGAAGGCATTCCCACCTATGTGCGTGTCGTCAAGGACATCTGGGAAACGGAAGCAGTGCAGACGATGACGCCCGAGGACGATTGTCTGCAGACCCATCAGCTTTGCGCCAAGCTGGTCGAGCGCCACGGCCAGAAGGTGACCCTGAACGGCACCTGTCAGGGCGGCTACGTCTGCCTGATGAACCTGCTGTCGGGCCAGTTCACGGATGTCTGCGATACCTTGATCAGCAACGTCACCCCGGTTGACGGAACCTACAGTCCGGCCATCGCTGGCCAGCCGCAGGTCAGCCAGGATCTGAGCCTGTCCGAGTTGCCGAACGGCAACTTCGTGGCCAATGGCTACCTGTTGAGCCTCGGCATGCGTCTCGTCGCCATCGAGAGCGAAACCCCGCTGATCCAGGTGCTGAGCCAGGCACGGCTGCAGGAAAAAACCAACCTCCATCCCGGCAAGACCACCGCGGCGCTGTTCCGCTGGCTGCGCAAGGAGCGGGTGCATCTGCCGCCGGCGATCGCCCAGATGAGCACGATCTCATTCCAGCAACCGATCGGCGACGATGGCGCGTTGCCGGTTGCCCTGTTCGGCAAGCCGCTGCGCATCGGCGACCTCGCCACCCTGGGGGTGAGGTGGTACCAGGATTACGCCTTGAAGGATGGCTTGGTGACGCCTCCTTGCGCGACCGCCGGCAATCGCTTCCTGGCGGATACCGGCGTGTTGGAAAGCGTGCCGCTTCCCACCGGCCACGTTGGCATCCTGACCAGTCCCTACGCCGAGAAGTGGCGCGTAAACGGTCGCTTCAAGGGGGCGGACGGCGTGACCTACCGGGGCCCGGTCACCTTCCAGCTGGAAATTTCCAACGGCACGAAGATGGGCGCAGAGATCCTGCCGGCAAGCGGCAACGGCTGAACGGTGTAGGACGATGCCGTCGAACCAGCACCGGGGTCCCCCCCCGACGCTGCCGCCACCACCGCTGTGGCGACTGATCGTCGCCGGCATCGTCGTCGCCGGGTTCCTTTATTTCCTCTACGCCTACCAGACGGCGATCGAGGAGCGCGCGGTTCCTCCGTCGTCCCAGACCGCGCCGCGTTCGGGTTAGCACGTCCTCTCGTAACGGGATGCGCGCGCCGGACGACGGCGTTGCTTTTGTCCGCTCAGGGCACTGGGTTGAGCGGCCAGAACACGGGCAACAGGAAGCTGGCGATGATCCAGAGGAGGATATTGAGCGGCAGGCCGACCTTCGTGAAGTCGAGGAACTTGTAGCCGCCGGCACCGTAGACGAACGTATTGGTCTGATAGCCGATGGGCGTCGCAAAGCTGGCGGAGGCGGCGAACATCACCGCGACGATGAAGGGACGGGAATCGACCCCCATCTGGTTGGCAAGACCGATGGCGATGGGCGTCAGCAAGATCGCCGCGGCGTTATTGCTGATGAACTCCGTGAGCGTGGATGTGATCAGGTAAACGACCGAGAGCACGAAGAGCGGACCCAGACTACCCACCGTTCGCACCAACATGGCGACGACAAGTTCCGCCGCACCAGTCTTTTCCATGGCGATACCGATGGCGAGCATGCCGAAGATCAGCATCAGGATCGGCCAGTGGATCGCCTTGTAGGCTTCGTCCGCATCGAGACAGCCAAAGACGACGACGATGGCCGCGGCAATCAGCGCGGTCGAGGTGATCGGCAACATTTCGAAGGCAGAGAGGCCGACAACGGCAACGGTCGCGGCGACGGCAATCCACGCCTTGTCGCGCCTGAACGGGCGGGCGGTGATTTCCGTCAGGTTGATCAGCTCCTGGTGGTCAAACAGTCGTTTCAGGCTTTCACTCGGGCCTTCCAGCAGCAGGGTGTCCCCGAACTGCAGGCGAACGTTTTCGAAGTTGGTGTGGAGGTTCTCGTTCTGCCGGTGAATGGCAAAAATATAGGTGTCATAGAGCCGGCGCAGATTGAGATCGGCGACTCGCTGTCCGACCAGGCTGGAGCGGGGGCCGACGATTCCTTCCATCATCCGCACGCCCCGGGAGCCGATCGGCTCCACCATGTGCTGGTCAACGTCAGCTAAGGCGTTGCCATCAAATTGAACGTCACGTCCCGAACGCAGGCCGACGAATTCGGCGACGCTGGTGCGGAGCACCAACCGATCGCCAGCGGTGAGCCGGGGTTCGCCGTGCTCGGGATCGAACGAGCCGCCGCCGCGGATCAGATCGACCACGTGATGGCCCCGTTTGCGGCTAAGCCCCGCTTCCGACAGCGTCTTGCCGATCAGGGGAGAGTCCTGGGGGACGAGCACCTCGGTGAGAAACTTCCGCTGCGAGGTGTCGATCAGGGTGTCGGACAGCGTCTGCCGATCAGGCAGCAGGCGATAACCGAAGAAGAAAAGATAGAGGAAGCCGATCAGCGAGTAGAGGATCCCGAAAGGGGTAATCTCGAACAGGCCGAACGCCGGCAGCCCCAAATGCTGGACGACGCCATCGACAAGGATGTTGGTGGAGGTGCCGATGAGGGTGCAGGTGCCGCCGAGGATGGTCGCGAAGGATAGCGGGATCAGCATCTTCGAGGGCGATTGCTTGAGCGAGTGAGCGAGGGCGATCACGACCGGCGTCAGGATGACCACGATCGGCGTGTTGTTGACGAAGGCCGACATGATGATCGCCGCCAGCATGATGGCGCCGAGGGCGTGCAGGGGAGATCGCCAGTTCACCCGGGCGATCTGTTGCGCCATGGCGTCGATGACGCCGGTGCGCTCGAGCGCGGCCGATAGGATGAACAGACAGGCGACGGTGAAGGGAGCGGAGTTGGAGAAGACGCTGAGCACCTCTTTCGAGCTCAGGATGCCCAGCGCGAGGAGGACGGCGACGCCGCACAAGGCAAGGATGTCCGGGGCGATCAGCTCCTTGATCATCCCGCCGAAGACGATCACCGTCAAAGCCAGCACAATGACGATCTGCAGGGTTTCCCAACTCACGAACGTTCCCGCTCCCCTATGAACTGCCCCGGTCTGCACCGAAGCGGTGTGCACCCTAAGCGATCGGCCGCGTTCAGGTAAAGCCGCGTTCCGGTGGCAATGGGGGCATTCATCTTATGCTCGACACGTCGCCGATATTCGCCGATGGTGCGGCACTGCTGCTTCATGCGCCACGCCATCCATCACACTGGGACCCGATTCCCGCAGGGCGTTGGCGCATGCCAAGGCGCCCGCCCCGACGATCGACAAATCCGGACAATCGGTAATGAAGGATAGGATGACCACACATGCGGAACTGGCCGCGCGGCTTCTTAAGGAAGCGGCGGCGATCTTTCGGACGATGAGTTGGCCAGACGCGGAGATCAAGGAGCGGGTCGAAACATTCAGTAAGCTGTTCGACCGCGTCGCCGACCTAGTGGAGAAAGACCCGACGGGGGAAGTCTCGCAGATCGAGATCGACGCCGCCTCTTAGACATCGACGGTCGCGCCATTGAGGTCCGATGTCGCTTCCGCCAGGCGAACGAAGACATCGGTGATGCTCGCCGGTTCCCTCACCGATTTCGGATCCTCACCCGGGAACGCCTGGGCGCGGAGCTTGGTGCGTGTCGGCGCCGGCCGGACGAGATTGGCGCGGACGGCGGTGGTCCGCCCGATTTCCTCGGCGTAGCTTCTGACGACGGATTCCAGCGCTGCCTTGCTGGCGGCGTAAGCACCCCAATACGCGCGGCCGTCGGCCACCTCGTCGGTTACGAACACGGCGCGTCCGGCTGCTGATTCGCGCAACAGCGGATCGAAAACCCGCAGCAGCCGCCAGTTGGCCACCACATTCAGCGCGAAGACCTTCTCCCAGACGGCGGCGGGCACGTGGCCGAGCGGGGAGAGAACGCCTAGCTCGCCGGCGATGCCGCACAGGATGTCGAGCCGATGCCACCGCTCCCATACGGCCACCGCCATTCGCTCGATGACCTCGGCGGCGGTCAGGTCGACGGGTACCAGTGACGCCTGCCGACCCATCCGTCGGATCGCATCGTCCACCTCCTCGAGTGCACCTTGCGTGCGTCCGACGAGAATCAGGTCCGCTCCTTCTTCGGCAAAGCGAAGGGCGACGGCACGACCGATGCCGTGGGACGCGCCGGTGACAAGGGCGAGCCGGCCGACGAGGCGACCGGACGCCCCGCTTGGGGCGGCGCTCATTCTTCCAACAGCGACAACTGGGCGTTGAGGGGATCGACGGCGTCGTGATCGACCAGCCGGATCGGATAGTCGCCGGTGAAGCAGGCATCACAGTACTGCGGCCGCTCCGGCTCCCGGCCGCTCTCGCCCAGGGCCCGATAGAGCCCGTCGATGGAGATATAGGCCAGCGAGTCGACGCCGATGTAACGGACCATCTCCTCCAGGTTACGCGTCGAGGCGAGGAGCTCCGCCCGCTCCGGGGTGTCGATGCCGTAGAAGCAGGAATGGGTCGTCGGCGGGCTGGAGACGCGCAAGTGCACCTCCTTGGCGCCGGCATTGCGGACCATCTGGACGATCTTGACCGAGGTGGTGCCGCGAACGATGGAGTCGTCGACGAGGATCACCCGTTTGCCCTTCAGCCGGGCAACGTTGGCATTGTGCTTGAGGCGCACGCCCAGGAGCCGGATGTGCTGGCTGGGTTCGATGAAGGTACGTCCGACGTAGTGGTTGCGGATGATCCCGAGTTCAAATGGAATGCCGGAGGCGATGGAATAGCCGATGGCGGCGGGCACACCGGAATCAGGGACCGGCACCACCAGGTCGGCCTCGACACCGCTCTCGCGGGCCAATTCCTGGCCGATGCGCCAGCGGACGGTGTAGACGTTGCGGCCGTCCACCGTCGAGTCGGGCCTCGCGAAGTAGATGTACTCGAAAATGCAGAACCGCCGATGCACCCTGGCAAACGGCTTGATGGATCGCAGTCCGTGATCGTCGATGACGACGATCTCGCCCGGCTCCACGTCGCGAACGAAGTCGGCGCCGATGATGTCGAGGGCGCAGGTTTCCGAACACAGGATCCAGGCCCCGTCCAAGCGGCCAAGGACGAGGGGTCGAATTCCGTAAGGATCGCGCATGCCGATCAGTTTGCGCCGGGTGATGGCCACCAGGGAGTAGGTGCCTTCAAGCTGGCGCAAGGCGTCGATCAAGCGGTCAACGACGGTGGAGTAGTGGCTGGTGGCGACCAGGTGGATGATCGTTTCGGTATCGGTGGTGGATTGAAAAATCGCGCCACGGCGGACCAGGTCCTTCCGGATCGCCCGTGCGTTGGTCAGATTGCCATTGTGGGCGATGGTCAGGCCGCCGAACTCGAAATCGGCGAAGAGGGGCTGAACGTTGCGGAGCACCGTCTCGCCGGTGGTGGAATAGCGGACGTGGCCGACGGCGATATTCCCCGGTAGGCGCTTGATGATCCGTTCCGAGCTGAAGTTGTCGCCGACCAGACCGAGGGCCCGGTGGGCGTGGAAATGCTCCCTGTCGCAGGAGACGATCCCGGCGGCCTCCTGGCCACGGTGCTGCAACGCGTGGAGGCCAAGCGCCGTCGTTGCCGCCGCATCGTCGGGACCGAATATCCCGAAGACGCCACATTCGTCGTGAAAATGGTCATCCGCCCATGGCGAGTGACCCGCCTGTGACGAATGACCCGTGGGTGACGTCCCTGTTTCGTCCATGGCCCCGCTCTCGGTCAGCGATTGCCTTCGAGAAGCCGATCGATCGCCCGCCGCTCCCGCTCATCGTAGCCCTTCGGCTCGTGCTCGGGGCGCGTCTCCGGCGTTTTCGGTTCGGGATTTATCATGTCGCGCACGATTCGTTCGGTTTCAAGAGCTTTGCGCTGCTGATCCTGTGAGGATCGGGCCGGCCCCGACGAAACCGTGCCGCTATCAACGAAGGAAACCAGCTTTGCCGATCCCCATTCGACGAGGGGCTGCAGCCTGGCTTCCCTGATCCACACCGGTTGCTCCTGCGGCGTCATCAGCCATTGCACCGGAATGTAAGCGAGGCAAATGAGCACCGCGCCCCGGACGAGGCCGAAAACGAATCCCAGCGATCTGTCGATGGCGCTCAGCTTGGAGCCATGCACGCGAGACGCGATGGCGCGCGTAAAGATCGACAAGATGATCATCGCCAGGATGAAGATGGTGGCGCCGGCGGCGAAGTCGGCGAGCAGGGGCGGTTGGATCACATCGCGAACATAGGGACGGACCAGCGGTAAGCCGAAGATGACCGCCAGCGCGGCGCCGATCCAGCCGACGATCGACAGCGCCTCATGAACGAAGCCGCGACCGAAGGCGAAGATCGCCGAGATCAGCACCACGGCAATCAGCACCACGTCGATCAGGGTCAAGGGAAAGCTATCCATGGCCTACCTCTTCTTCGGCGCGATGGACGGAGTTGCCGGTTGCCGGCGGCGATGCCGACCGCACCAGCGCCAGCAGATCGGCAACGTGGCCGATCTCATGCAACCGCAAGCCGGCCGCGGCGCCGCTGGCTCGTCTCGCCGGGATGATTGCCTGACGGAAGCCGAGCTTGGCGGCCTCCTTGAGGCGCGCCTCGCTGCGGGCAACCGCGCGCACCTCGCCGGCGAGACCGACCTCGCCGAAGACGACGGTATCGGCCGGCAGCGCACGTTCCGCGGCCGACGAGGCCAGTGCCGCGCAGACAGCGAGATCGGCGGCCGGCTCGGTGATCTTCAGGCCTCCGGCCACGTTGAGGAAGACGTCGGAGACGCCGACTCCCATACCACACCGCGCTTCGAGCACGGCGAGCAGCATTGCCAGACGGCCGCCGTCCCAGCCGACGACGGTTCGCCTCGGGGTGGCAAATGGCGATGGGGCGATCAGCGACTGGATCTCCACGAGAAGCGGGCGGGTTCCTTCCATGCCGGCGAAGACGGCACTGCCGGCGACGCCGCTCTCGCGCTCGGCGAGGAAAAGCAGCGACGGATTAGGAACCTCCCGCAGGCCGGCGTCGGTCATCTCGAAGACGCCGATTTCATCGGTGGCGCCGTATCGGTTCTTGACCGCGCGCAGAATGCGGAACTGGTGACCGCGTTCGCCTTCGAAATAGAGGACGGCATCGACCATGTGCTCGAGCACCCGGGGGCCGGCAATCATGCCCTCCTTGGTGACGTGGCCGACGAGAAGGAGAACGAAGCCGCGACGCTTGGCCAGCCGGATCAGAGCCTGGGCGGAGCCACGAACCTGGGCGACCGTTCCGGGCGCCGATTCCAGTTCGTCGCAGAAGAGGGTCTGGATCGAATCGACGATCACCAGGTCGGCGGCGCCGGCGCTGTCGAGGCCGGCGGCAATCTCGCTCACCGCCGTCGCCGTTGCCAGGCTGAGGGGGCTGCCGGCGACCCCCAGGCGACCGGCGCGCAGACGCAACTGGTCGATCGCCTCCTCGCCGGAAATATAGACCACCTTCAGGTCCGACGAGAGCGCTGCCGCCACCTGCAGGAGCAGTGTCGACTTGCCGATCCCCGGATCGCCGCCGATCAAGACCGCCGAGCCGGGGACGAGGCCGCCACCGGCGACGCGGTCGAACTCGGCGATGCCGGTGGTTCGCCGCATCAGGGGAGTGCCCTCACCGGCGAGGGGAACGACGCCCAGGCGACGAGCATGGCCGCGTCGTCCGCCTGCTTGCGATGGCGGGGCGGCGCTTTCCTCCACCAGGGAGTTCCACGCGGCGCAGGCGTCACAGCGTCCACTCCATTTGGGATGAACGGCGCCGCAGGACTGACAGACATAAAGATTTGCCGTACGGGCCATGGGCGAGGCTCAACGCACGGGAAAGCGGCGCATGTCAGAGCTCGATCGCCATCTGGATCGGGCCCTCGGCACGGCCATGGATGAACTGCTCGACGCGCGCATCGTTGGCTTGGTCGATCTCCGCCACCGGTCCGTGCCAGATGATGCGTCCCTGATAAAGCATGGCGATCCGATGGGCAATCTTGCGGGCGCTGGCCATGTCATGGGTGATCGAGAGGGCGGTGGCGCCCACCTCGCGGGTGGCGGTGACGATCAGGTTGTTGATCACGTCGGCCATGATCGGGTCGAGGCCGGTGGTCGGCTCGTCGAAGAAGACGATCTCCGGATCGGCGGCGATGGCGCGGGCCAGCGCCACCCGCTTCTGCATGCCTCCGGAAAGTTCGCTCGGAAAGTGGCGGGCGACCGATCGTTCCAGGCCCACCTGCGCCAGTTTGCGGATGGCGACTTCCTCCGCATCGGCCCGATCGACCCGTCCCTGGGCGAGCAGTCCGAAGGCGACGTTTTCCCAGACCGGCAAGCTGTCGAACAGCGCCGCGCCTTGAAACAACATGCCACAGCGGCGGTTGATCTCCTCGCGGCGCTCACCCCGCAAGCCGACGGTTTCCTCGTTGTCGATGAGGATGCTGCCCTCGTCCGGCTGCATCAGGCCGAGGATACACTTGATCAGCACCGACTTACCCGTACCGGAGCCGCCGATGACGACCAGCGACTCACCCTCGTTGACGTCGAGGTCCACTCCCGCCAGCACCTTCTTGTCGTCGAACGACTTGCAGAGCCCGCGGATGCTGAGCTTGACCGGCGAATCGATGTTCATCGGGCAAAGAACATTTCGGTGAGAATGTAATCGACGGAGAGAATCAGGATCGAGGCAGAGACCACCGCGTTGGTGGTTGCCGCGCCGACGCCTTGGGCGCCGCCTCGGGAAACGTAGCCGTTGTAGCAGCCCATCAGCGCGATGATGAATCCGAACACGGCCGCCTTCACCAGGCCGGAAACCACATCCTCGGTGGTCAACGCCTGGATGGAACTCTGCAGATAGGTCGCCGAATTGAACCCGAGCTTGTAGACAGAAACGAGATAGCCGCCGAAAACACCGATGGCGTCGGCGACCAGCACCAGCAACGGCATGACGACAACGCCGGCGATCAGCCGTGGCGCCACCAGATACTTCATCGGGTTGGTCGACAGGGTCGACAGGGCGTCGATCTGCTCGGTGACCCGCATGGTGCCGATTTCCGCCGCCATAGCGGCGCCGACGCGGCCGGCGACCATCAGTCCGGCGAGCACCGGCCCCAGTTCTCGGGTAATGGAGATCACCACCACCTTGGCGACGGCGCCTTCGGCCGAGAAGCGGGCGAACCCCGTATAGCTCTGCAGCGCCAGCACCATGCCGGTGAAGATTGCGGTGAGGCCGACCACCGGCAGCGAGTAGAACCCGATCTCGATCAGCTGGCGGACGATGATCCGCCAGTAGATAGGCGGACGGGCGCAGTGGCCGAGGGACGATCCGGCGAAGAGCACGAGCCGCCCGGCCCCGGAGAGAGAGCTGAGGGTGAACCGGCCCAGGCCTTCCAGCATGCCCATGGCGGTCAGCCACCGCCGCCGGTGTAAACCCGGTGATAGCGCCGGCCGAGGGACGTCAGGATCTCGTAAGCGATGGTCCCGGCCGCATCCGCCACCGCGTCAATGGGATGATGCGGGCCGATCAGTTCGATGAACCCGCCGGGACGTGCCAACGGCTCCGGCACTTGGGTGACGTCGAATGTCACGAGATCCATGGAAACCCGTCCGACCAGCGGTACCGCCTGCTCCCCGACGTAGCCGGTTCCGCGGTTGCTAAGCGACCTCAAGAAGCCATCGGCGTAACCGACGGCAACGGTGGCAATCCGCGCGCGTTGCGCACTTTTGTGCACAGCACCGTAGCCAACGGTTGTTCCAGCGTCAATCTCACGAACCTGCAGAATGCGACCGTCGAGGCGGACGACCAGCTGCATCGGATTGGGAGACACATGGTCTTTCGAGGGCGCCCCCCCGTAAAGAGCGATGCCGGGGCGCACCAGGTGGCCGTGGAAGGGCGGGCCGAGAAAAACGCCGCCTGAGTTGGCGAGCGACGTCGGTGCCGGCGGCAGGCCGGCAAGCCCACGGCGAAAAAGCGCCAGTTGATCGGCATTTAGGGGGTGAGTGGGCGTGTCGGCGCAGGCCAGATGGCTGAGAATAAGGGTGATCTGCAGCCCTCGCAGGCGTGACGGGTCGGCGGCTAAATCGGCGAGTTCCGTGGGCGGCAGTCCGAGGCGGGACATGCCGGTGTCGACGTGGAGGGCCGCCGGCAGCTGTCGCCCCAGCGACCGGGCGCGTGCCGACCAGCGGTCAACGTCGGCGAGACTGTTGAGCACCGGCCTTAGCCCATGGTCGAGAAACTCCGCCTCGCTGCCGGGAATCAATCCGTTCAGCACGTAGATGACCGCAGGCGCCCCCGCCGCCGCTTCGAATGCCTCGCCAGGACCGTTCAGCAGGCGGGCGACGACGATTGCCTCGTCGACGCCGGCGACGAAAAATGTCCGGCAGCCGGCCGCCGCCAGCGCCGGGACCACTCGCTCGACGCCCAGCCCGTAGGCATCGGCCTTGACGACGGCGGCGCACTCTGCCGGGCGGACGCGGGCGGCCAGCGCCCGCCAGTTGGCGACGACGGCACCGACATCGATCCAGAGGATGCCGCCGGCGACGCGGGCGTCGTCGCTCACTCGCGCACATCCGCAAGGTCGCGCGGGTCGAGATCGCCGAAGCGGGTGAACTCACCCTCGAACAACAGCTTGATGTTGCCGATCGGTCCGTGCCGTTGCTTTGCGATCATGACCTCCGCGAGGTTGTGGATTTTTTCGCACCGTCGCTGCCAGTCTTGATGCCGGGTATCGAATTTGTCATCCGATTCATCCGGTCGCTGCGTCGGTTCCGCCCGCTGCAGGTAATACTCCTCGCGGTAGATGAACATGACCACGTCGGCATCCTGTTCGATCGTCCCCGACTCTCGCAGGTCTGCCAGCTGCGGTCGCTTGTCTTCCCGCTGCTCGACCGCCCGCGAGAGCTGCGAAAGCGCCATCACCGGCACGTTCAGTTCCTTCGCCAACGCCTTCAGGCCACGGGTAATTTCCGAGAGTTCCTGAACGCGGTTGTCGTGGCGGGAACCGGGAGAGGGGGCGATCAGCTGCAGGTAGTCGATGACGATGAGCCCCAGGTCGCGCTGCCGTTTCAAGCGCCTCGCTCGCGTCCGCATGGCGCTGATGGTCAGCGCCGGCGTGTCGTCGATGTAGATGGGCAGGCGCTGCAGTTCGCGGCTGGCCGCCACCAGGTCGGCAAACCTGTCGGCCGGAACGAGGCCGCGGCGAATCTTGTCGGAGGATATCTGCGTCTGTTCGGCGAGGATGCGAGTCGCCAGTTGTTCGCGAGACATTTCGAGGGAGAAGAACCCGACGATGGCGCCGTCGACAGCCTTGTCCTGGCCATTGACCTGTTCACGGCGATAGGCGCGGGCGGCATTGAAGGCGATGTTGGTGGCCAGGGCGGTCTTTCCCATCGACGGTCGCCCGGCCAGGATGACCAGATCCGAGGGATGCAAGCCGCCCAGCCGGCCGTCGAGATCGCGAAATCCCGATGGGACCCCACTCAGCAAGCCTTGACGCTTGTGGGCCGCCTCGGCGATTTCCAGGGCGCCGGCCATGCTCTGGTGGAAGGCTTCGAAGCCGCCCTCGTACGAACCCCGGGTGGCCAGATCATAGAGGCCCTGCTCGGCCATCTCGATCTGCTGGTTGCCCGTTTCGTCGATGTCACCGGCGTAGGCGCGATTGACCATGTCCTCGCCGAGGGCGATCAGTTCTCGGCGCAAATAAAGGTCATGGATGAGGCGACCATATTCGCCGGCGTTGATCACGGTGACCGCCGCATCGGCAAGGCGGAGCAGGTAGGCGACGCCACCCGCCTCGGTCAGCGCCTCGGTCTGCTCAAGATGGTGTTTCAGCGTTATCGGATCGGCGATCTGGCCACGCTCGATCAGCCGCCGGCACGATTCGAAGATCTGGCGGTGTTCGGCTAGCGCGAAATGCTCGGCGCAAAGGTAGTCCGACACCCGCTCGAAAGCGTTGTTGTTGATGAGGATGGCGCCGAGCAGCGCCATTTCTGCCTCGATGGAGTGGGGAAGCTTGCGCCCCGGCGGAACGAAGTCGGCGAGTCCTCGGGAGCCGTGGTCCGGCGCGGAAAAGGTCAGTGTCATCGCCGTGCCCGCTCCTTGCGCCATTTGAGATGGTCGCACAGTGTGCCAGATGTGATGCGGCATAGGCGATGCCGGTCAGGGGCGTCGGCGAGAAAGGTGGGGACGGCCGGGCCGGTCCGCCGTTTTGCGAGAATCCCGGGGATGATCCGGCGTTGCTTGTGGATAAGCCGCGATCGACCCCCGTCGGCCCCCATGGGCGACGGCTCGCCCGGCTGCGTTCGTTGATCGGGGTTTCGTCAGCCGGGTTCTTCAGGCGGCCCGGAAGTGGCCGCTTTCGCGTCGATCCAAGGCTTGTTCTTCGTTCATCATGTAATCGCGAATGATCGGTGCGCCGTCGCGGCGCTTGGCCAGTTGGATCTGGTACACACACTGTCGCATATAGCGAAAGGAAATCTCAGACAAAGCCAAATAGAACTCCCACATGCGACAGAAACGTTCATCATAAAGTGCTTTTGCCTCGTCGCGTCGGGCGAGGAAACGGTGTCGCCAGCAACGCAGCGTCTCGGCGTAATGCAACCGCCAGACTTCGATATCGGTAATCCACAAGCCACTTTCTTCGATCGCCTTGGCGATTTCCGACAGGCTGGGCACGTAACCGCCGGGAAAGATATAGCGGGTGATCCAAGGGTTGGTGGGCCCGGGTGGTCCCATGTGGCCGATGGTATGCAGCAGCGCAACACCGTCGTCGGTCAGTCGGTCGCGCAGGCAATCGAAGTACTGCCGGAAGTGGGCGGTCCCCACGTGTTCGAACATGCCGACCGAGACGATCCGCTCGAAGCTGCCGTCGAGTTCGCGGTAGTCGCGGAGGAAAAACCGGGTTCGATCGGCGAGACCGGCCTCGCGGGCGCGCGCCTGGGCGACGGCGAGTTGCTCGTCGGCAACGGTAATGCCGGTCACCCGGGCGGCGAAGCGATCGGCCAGATAGAGGGCGAGACCGCCCCAGCCACAACCGACATCAAGGACGCGCATTCCCGGATGCAGCAACAGCTTGGCGGCGATGTGACGGCGCTTTTGCTGCTGCGCCGCCTCCAGATCGTCGGCATCGGATCGAAAGTAGGCGCATGAGTACTGCCAGTCCGCATCCAGGAACAATGCATAGAGCTGGCGGGAAAGATCATAGTGATGGCTCGCATTGCGGCGCGAGCGCGTCGCATCGTTGCTACGATCGAGGCGATTGAGCAGGCGAAGAAAGCGATCGGCCCAGATCTGCCGTGGCGGGCGCCCGGCCGCATCGGCATTGCGGGCAATAAGGGCCAGTACGTCGTAGAGCGAACCTCCTTCGACGGTAAAGGTCCCGTCGCAATAGGCCTCTCCGGCGTACAGGTCCGGTTGAAAGAAAAGCCTCCAATGCAGATCGGGCCGATGCAGGCGAATGGTCAGCGCCGGGGGCGTTCCATTGCCGAAGCGGTGATCGCGGCCACGCGCGTCGACGACCCTAAGATCGCCTGATTTGACAATGGCTTCCAGAAAGCGCCCAAACAGCATGGTCTCCTCCCGACTTGGCGCCCAACGCCAAACCTGAGATGAAACCGCGGGTGGCTGCGATTATTTCAGCCATCGATGGGCCTGGCGCCGGTGTCAACTCCCACGAGCCAAAGTATAAACCGATTTCGGCTTTCGATTCACCGGATAACCGCCGGCAGGCGCGCCCGTGATCTCAGGCGCCGCCTGTCTTCGTCGCATTCTCGTCGTCGGTCTCCTCGATCGCGACCTCGATCTCTTCCTCCCATGTCGCCTCGGTCTCGGCCTCATCTTCTTCTATTTCCGTGCTGCTGGTGACAGCGCCACCGGTTCGCAGCTGGACGCCGGCTTCCTCGCTGGAACGGGCGACGTTGACGACGACCGTCACGAAGACCTCCGGGTGCAAGGACACCTGGACCCGGTGGAGACCGAGAGTCTTGATGGGCTGCTTGAGACGGATCTGGTCGCGGGCGACGGTAAAGCCGGCCTCGGTGACCGCCGTTGCGATGTCCCGCGCGGCGACGGAGCCGTACAGCTGGCCCGATTCACCCGCCTGCCGGATGAGAGAGACGCTGATGCCGTCCAGTTTGCCGGCGACCACTTCCGCTTCGCTGCGTCGCTGCAGGTTCGTCGCCTCCAGCTGCGCCCTTTGTGCCTCGAAGCGTTTGCGGTTTTCCTCCGTCGCCCGCGCCGCCTTACCCCGCGGCAACAGGTAGTTGCGGGCATAGCCGGGCTTGACGTGAACGACGTCTCCCATTTGTCCCAAGTGCTCGATCCGCTCCAGCAAGATCACGTCCATAATCCGAACTACTCCTTCAATTGAGGCGGCTCAGGCGGTGAGGGCCGGAGCCCGGCCCACTGATCCACCATGCCCACACCGGCAATGACCGGCGCGGCAAAGATGAAAAACATGCCCAGCATCAGATAAAGCAACGCGAGCATCTGCCGCTTTGCCCGGCGACCACTCAGCATGGTGTGAATTGCCGCCAATCCTTGCAAGAGATAAGCCGCACCGAAGACAAGAACGATATTCCGGCCGAGGAAGGCGGCATCGCCGGACGCGAGCAATCCCACGACGGCTGCCGCCACCAGCGGCCAGGCGAACCACTCGGGGAGCGCCAGCGCCGACCACGTCGGTCGCGGCCGCAACGCCTGGCCCCGGCCCGCCAGCAAGTTTTCCGCCAGGACCCCGTTGAGGGCGATCATCAACAGCCAGATGGCGGCCGAAAAACCCAGGAACAATGGCGCGACGGTCGCCACCAAGTCCCCGCGCGCCGCATCATCGAGGCTCGACAGGGAAGCCGCGAAGACTTCGGTGAGGTGGGTCCGAACAGCGACATCCAGATCGTCGCCGCCCGCGGTCATCACCCCGACGGCCGTCATGGTGAATGCGACCAGGCAGGTGAGGAGCGCCAGTACCCGCCCGATGGGGGGCCAGCCCCGGTGTCCGGAGGCAATCATCGCGTGCCGGGTCGCGAGGCGGGTGACGAGCCAACTGGGCAGGGCGTTGAGGGCGGTGAACACCGCCGCCCCGGCCAAGCCGCCGGACAGGGCGCAGATGACGATTCCCCAGGCGGCGGCCAGTCCCAAGGCATTGGCGCCGAGGGAAAGGCCGACGAGAAAGAGCGGCAGCGATGCAAAATAGGCGACGAACACGCCTAGCGTGCCGCTGAAGGCCGCATTGGCCATCGACGCCGCAAGCAGGCCGCCGCCGATAACGATCAGCGCCGTTTTGCCCATCAATTCCCCGTCAATGAACCGTCCGCACCTCAGCCCGGCGGAAGTGGCGGGTGTATGCGTCACCGCGGCTGTGAATACCGCTACTTGATGACGTAGGGGAGAAGGGCAAGAAACCGCGCCCGCTTGATCGATTGCGCGAGTTCCCGCTGCTTCTTCGCGGAGACGGCGGTGATCCGGCTGGGGACGATCTTTCCGCGCTCGGAGACGAATCGTTGCAGGAGCTTAATGTCCTTGTAGTCGATCTTCGGGGCGTTGGGCCCGGAAAACGGACAGCTCTTGCGGCGACGGAAAAAAGGCCTGCGTCCTGTGCTCATCTCAGCGCTCTCCCTCGCTCTCGCGCACGCCTACCAACGCTCCATCATCGCTGCGTCCCTCGTCGTCGCCGGAACTGCGTCCGCGATCACGAAAGCGGTCCCGATCCTCACGATCACGCCGTTCGCCGCGGTCGCGGTCATCGCGCCGGGGGCGATCACGATCACGGTCACGATCGCGCTCGTCGCCGCGAGACGAACGGCTCAGCATGATCTGGCTGGGGCCGGCGTTGAGGGCATCGACGCGCACCGTGAGGTGACGAATGACGTCCTCGTTGATCCGCATCTGGCGGTCGATCTCGGCGACGGCGGCCGGCGGCCCGTCGATATTGAACAGGACGTAATGCCCCTTCCGGTTCTTTCTGATGCGGTATGAGAGGGTGCGTAGGCCCCAATACTCCCTCTTGCCGATGGTGCCGCCCAGGTCTTCGATGACCTTGGCAAAGTGATCGGCGAGGGCTTCGACCTGGGGGCCGGAGATATCTTGGCGCGCGATAAAGACGCACTCGTAGTAAGGCAAGGCGATGCTCTCCTTTCGGATTATCTCAGCCGGTGGGACCCGGCATAGCCGGCAATGCTCCGGCAAGGAGCGTGGGGGGCGGTTAAAGCACGCTCGCATAGGGCGTTCAAGCCCCGCTCCTCGAGGATCCGTCCTTGTTGGCGAGACTTGACACTCCCCACATCGCTTGTATCAGTTCCGCCACTCTTTGGTGGGGCACGCAATATGTCGGCGCGCTAAGCGACGCAGGCGGGGAGCGGAGATGTTCGATCTGGCGGGAAGAACCGCCCTGGTGACCGGGGCATCGGGCGGAATCGGGCAGGCCGTCGCCCGCGCGCTCGCCGCTCAAGGCGCCCGCGTCGGTCTATCGGGGACGCGCGTTGCCGCTCTTGAGGACCTTTCCGCTGCAATTGGCGGCCAATCGGTCGTGCTGCCCGCCGATCTCGCGGCACCCGGTGGGGCGGAACGGCTTGTCGAGGCCGCCATCGCCGGTCTCGGGGGCTTGGATATTCTCGTTCACAACGCCGGCATCACCCGCGACGGGCTCACGCTCAGGATGTCGGACGACGATTGGGCGAAAGTCCTCGACGTCAATCTGTTTGCCGGCTTCCGGCTGATGCGGTCTGCCCTGCGCGGCATGATGAAAAAGCGGTTCGGCCGCCTGATCGCGGTGACCTCCGTCGTCGCTGCCACCGGCAACGCGGGCCAAGCCAATTACGTCGCCTCGAAAGCGGGCCTTACCGGGATGGTGAAAGCCCTCGCCCAGGAGGTCGCCAGCCGCGGCATCACCGTCAACTGCGTCGCGCCGGGGTTTATCGAAACCGACATGACGGCTGCGTTGCCGGAAGCGCGACGGCAGGCGATCCTCGCCACCGTTCCAGCCGGCCGCCTCGGCCAGCCGGCCGACATTGCGCCCGCCGTCGCCTACCTGGCCAGTGATGAGGCTGCCTACATCACCGGCCAGACGATCCATGTGAACGGCGGGATGGCGATGCTCTCATGATCGCCGTAGGCACCCGCTGTTTGCCGTTGTCCGCTGGCCAACCCCCGGAAAGTGTGTTAGCAAACGCCGTTTTTTGGCAGCCGGACGCTCCGCGGACGAGGGGGAGAAGGGGCAAGCCAGCCCGCCCATGCCAATCAGCCAGTCACATCGAGGGAAAGTAACAATGAACGACGTCGCCGAGCGGGTGAAGAAAATCATCGTTGAGCACTTGGGAGTCGAGGAAGCAAAGGTAGTCGAAAGCGCCAGTTTTATCGATGACCTGGGCGCGGACAGTCTTGACACGGTGGAACTGGTCATGGCGTTCGAGGAGGAGTTCGGGATCGAAATTCCGGATGAGGCGGCGGAAAAGATCCTGACTGTCAAGGACGCCGTGGATTACATCAAGACGACCATCGGCTGATTGCTGCCGGCGACTGGGTCTGGCGGCCCGGTCATGGGTCGCACGGGGTCGTCGGACGGGTAAGATAACCAAGATATCAAGCGGGACGACGTACGAGGCGATGATGCGACGCGTGGTAGTGACCGGTGTGGGCTTGGTGTCGCCTCTTGGCTGTGGCGTTGGTGTCAACTGGGACCGGCTGATCAAGGGCGAATCCGGCCTCGGGGCCATCCAATCATTCGACGTGAGTGATCTGCCGGCGAAGGTTGCGGCGCAGGTCCCGCTTGGGGAAACCGCCGAAGGCCGGTTTAATGCCGATGACTGGGTGCCGCCGAAAGAGCAGCGGCGGATGGATGCTTTCATCGTCTTCGCGGTGGCGGCGGCGGCGGAAGCGGTCTCCGATTCCGGCTGGGTCCCGCAGACCGACGAGGAGTCCTGCCGGACCGGTGTTCTCATCGGCTCCGGAATTGGCGGCCTGTCGGAAATTGCCCGCAACGCCATCCTGGTCGACAAGGGACAGACGCGTAAGGTCAGCCCCTTCTTTATTCCGGCGGCACTGATCAACCTGGCCAGCGGCCACGTCTCGATCAAATATGGTTTCCGTGGCCCCAACCATTCGGTGGTGACTGCCTGCGCCACCGGCGCTCACGCCATTGGCGATGCGGCGCGGCTGATCATGTGGGAAGACGCCGACGTGATGGTTGCCGGCGGCGCCGAGGCTGCCATCTGCCGGCTCGGCATCGCCGGTTTTGCGGCTGCCCGGGCGCTCTCCACCAAGTTCAATGACACGCCCGAGAAGGCATCACGGCCCTGGGATCGTGATCGCGACGGATTCGTGATGGGCGAGGGGGCGGGCGTCCTCGTCCTCGAGGAATACGAGCACGCCAAGAAACGCGGCGCCAAGATCTATGCGGAAATCGTGGGCTATGGGCTGTCCGGCGATGCTCACCACATCACCGCGCCGGCGGAGTCCGGCGACGGCGCCTTCCGCTGCATGCAAATGGCGTTTCGGCATGCGAAGATGAGTCCCGACCAGGTGGACTACATCAATGCCCACGGGACCTCAACGCCGCTGGGCGACGAGATCGAACTGGGGGCGGTCAAGCGTTTGTTCGGTGATGCCGCCTACAGGCTGTCCATGTCTTCCACCAAGTCCTCCATCGGCCACCTTCTGGGGGCGGCCGGTGCGGCAGAGTCCATCTACTCGATCCTCGCCCTCCGTGATGGCGTCGTTCCTCCGACGCTCAATCTGGACAACCCGTCGGAAGGCTGCGATATCGACCTCGTTCCTCACACCGCCAAGGAGCGCCGGGTGGACGTGGTGATGTCCAACTCGTTCGGATTCGGTGGCACCAACGCCTCGGTGATCTTCAAGCGGGCCGACTGAGGAGTGGGCCGTGGCACTCGGGTCGTCCTCGCCCTCTTTGCGTTTTCGTCCATCCTGGTAGTCGCCGCCGCCGGTTTATGGTGGTCGCGAACGGTTTCGCCCGGCCCGCTCCGGCACGATACCACCTTGATCATCGAAAAAGGTGCGGCCTCCCCGGAGATTGCTGCGCAACTAGCCGCCGCCCACGTCATCGCCAGCCCCTATCTCTTCGAACTGGCGGTTCGCTTCTCCGACCCGGTCCGGCCTCTGAAGTCGGGGGAGTACGCGTTTCCGGCCCACATCAGCCAGCGCGACGTTCTTGACATGCTGCAGGACGGGCGAACCGTCGTCCATAAGTTGATCATCCCGGAAGGGCTGACGACGGCGCAGGTGATCACCCGGCTGCAGGCCGCCTATGGTCTTGTCGGCGAGATTGCCGAGATGCCGGCGGAAGGCACCCTGTTGCCGGCAACCTACACCTATAGCTGGGGAGACGGGCGCCAGGGGCTGCTCAACTGGATGTCCCGGGGAATGCATCGGACGGTCGACACGCTGTGGGCGGAACGGCAGCCGGATCTGCCGCTGAAATCCCCGGAGGAGGCGGTTATTCTCGCATCCATCGTCGAGAAGGAGACGGCGATCCCGTCGGAGCGCCCGCGGATCGCCGCCGTCTTTCTCAACCGCCTGCGGCTCGGCATGCGGCTGGAGGCGGACCCGACCGTTGCCTACGGGGTCGGCGGCGACACTGCGCCGCTCGGCCGGCCGTTGACCCGCACCGATCTGCGGAGGGCGCATCCCTACAACACCTATGTGATCGCCGGTCTTCCGCCCGGACCCATCGCCAATCCCGGCAAGGCGGCGCTGGCCGCGGTTCTGCAGCCGATCAAGTCCGATGAGCTGTACTTTGTCGCCGACGGTGCCGGCGGCCATGCCTTTGCTCGCACCTACGAGGAGCATAAGGACAACGTGAGCCGCTGGCGGGCGCTCGTTCGCGATCGCACACGCGACGATCAGAATGCCCCGGTTAACGAGACCGGCGGCGCGGCGCAAGGTCAGTAAGGCAACCCAGCAGGGAGCGGAGGGGGGGACGAGCGGTGGCGATCAGTTCGATGACCGGGTTTGGTCGGGGGGAAGGCTCGCTCGATGCCCACGGCTGGGTATGGGAGGTTCGTAGCGTCAACGCCCGCGGCCTCGATGTTCGCTGTCGGCTGCCGAACGGGTTCGAGGCCCTGGAACCGTCCGTCCGCCAGCGGATCGCCGCCCGGCTGAAGCGTGGCAACGTGTCGGCGACGCTGAACCTGCAGCATCGCAGCGGCGGTTCGGAAATTCGCATCAATCCCGACGTTCTCGATCAGGTCCTGGCGATCAGTTCGGCCTTGCAGCAGCGATTGCCGCAATCGCCGCCGCCGACGATCGAGGGCCTGCTGGCACTGCGCGGCGTCATCGAGACGACCGATGCGCTGCCGACGGGCGATGAGCGAACTGCCCTTGATGCGGCGCTGCTCGCTTCCCTCGACCCGGCGATCGACGCCCTCTTTCTGCAGCGACAGACGGAAGGGGAACGCTTGCGGGTGGTCTTCGATCAGCACCTCATCCGCATCGACCAGTTGTGTCAGCGGGCGGCGGAACTGGCGCCGACGCAGCCGGCGGCCATCCAGGCGCGACTGGAGGAGCAACTCGCCTCGCTCCTCGCCGGTCAATCGACGCTGCCGGCCGATCGCCTGGCTCAGGAGGTGGCCCTGCTCGCCACCCGCGCCGATGTGCGCGAGGAGCTGGACCGGCTGCGGGCCCATCATGCGCAGGCGACGGGATTGCTCGGGGGCGCGGTGCCGGTCGGCCGACAGTTGGACTTTCTCTGCCAGGAGTTCAACCGTGAGGCAAACACCCTTTGCTCCAAGTCGGTCGACATCGAGTTGACCAGGGTCGGCTTGGATCTGAAAGCCGTCATCGACCAGGTTCGCGAACAGGTGCAGAACATCGAATGACCGAAGCGACGTCTTTTGACGATGTGGTGGCGGTCCCGCGGCGCGGGCTGATGCTGGTGCTGTCGTCGCCGTCGGGTGCAGGGAAGACGACGATTGCCCGGGCCCTGCTCGCCCGTCACGCTGACTTGCACATGTCCGTCTCGGTGACCACACGGCCACCCCGGCCGGGTGAGGTCCATGGGCACGACTATTCCTTCATCGATCAGCAGGCGTTCGACCGGCTGGTCGCCGAGGATCAGTTGCTGGAGTACGCGACCGTGTTCGGCAACCGCTACGGGACGCTGCGGGCGACGGTGGAGGCGGCGCTCGCCGAGGGTCGCGACGTGCTTTTCGATGTGGACTGGCAGGGAACGCAACAGTTGCGTCGCAACGCCGGCGCCGATCTGGTCAGCGTTTTCGTGCTGCCGCCCTCGCACGCGGAACTGGAGCGGCGGTTGTGGGCGCGAGCTCAGGACCCGGAGGATGTGGTCCGCGGGCGGATGGCGCGCGCCGCCGACGAGATGAGCCACTGGCACGAGTACGACTACATCATCGTCAATCACCAGGTGGATGCGGCGGTGGAAGCGGCCGCCGCCATCCTGGCGGCCGAGCGTGTGCGCCGGGTTCGTCAGACGGGACTGAGCGAATTCGTCGCCCGCCTCATCGGGAGCGGGCGTCCGGCGACGGTTGGGCACGGGTGAGCGAGGAGAGGGCGAGCCCGCCGGCGACGAGGACCATGCCGGCCGCGTGATACCTGTGCAGCCGCTCCCCGAGAAAGAGCATGGCGAGGCCGGTGGCGAACACCGGCATAAGGTGAATGAACAGCCCGGCGCGGGCGGCGCCAACGCGGGCGATGCCCTCGTTCCAGCAGATAAAGGCGATCACCGAGGCAAAAACGCCCACGTAACCGATCGCCAGGACAGCGGCCGTCGTCAGCCGGAAGCCGCCGACGGTCAGAATCTCCCAAGCATAGGCCGGTGCAAGCAGCGCCAGGCCGACGAGGATGATGGCGAAGAGGAACTGCGCCGGCGGCAGATCGGCAGGCCGTTTACGGATCAGCACCGAATAGAGGGACCAGGCGACGACGGCGACGATCATCCACAGATCGCCCGGTGAAAAGGCGAAGCCGGCGATGGCGCCGATGTCGCCCTTGAGGATGATGATTGCCACCCCCGCCAGCGAGACGGCAATCCCGGTTGCCTGCGGCAGGCTGACGCGGCTGCCGTCGAGCAGGTAGGCAAAGATGGGGATGACGATGGGAATGGTGGCGATGATCAGGGTGCCGGTGATCGCCGTCGTCGTATGCAGTCCCTGATAGACGGCGTACTGGAACAAGGCGACCCCGGTGAAGGCGAGGAGCGCGATCCTGCCCAGGCATGGGCGAACATCGGTTCGTCTTCGCCAGAGGCCGGTGGCGGCGAACGGCGCCAGGACCGCCGCTGCGACGACCCATCGCCAGAAGGTCAGTGCCACTGGCGGGAGATCGCCATGCACGGCACGGCCGACGATGAAGTTGCCCGCCCAGCAGAGCGGCGGCACGACGAGAATGAGATAGGGGATAAACCCGCGCCACCGGGTGCTCATCGGTGTTGGTCGGGCCCCACGCTGGCGGCGAGAAGGCGTGCCAGCGCGCAGAAGTCCTCGACCGCAAGATGCTCGGCGCGCCGCGTCGGGTCGAGTCCGGCGGCTGCGGGATCGATGCCGAGGGACGCCAGACTTCGTCGGAGCATCTTCCGCCGCTGACCGAAGGCGGCGGCGGTGACCCGCTCCAGTGCATGGCAGTCGGCCGGGGCCAGCGGCGCCGGCCGGGGGACGAGGCTAACCACCGCCGAGGTGACCCGGGGCGGGGGCGTGAAGGCGCGGGGGTCGATGGTGAACTCGACGGCGGCCTCGGCGACCCAGCGGGTGATGACGGCGAGCCGGCCATAATCCCCATCGCCCGGACGGGCGCAGACGCGGTGCGCCACCTCCTTCTGGAACATCAGCACCAGTCGCCGGTAAGCGGTGATCTGGCGCAACCAACCCAGCAGAAGGGGTGTCGCGATATTGTAGGGGAGGTTGGCGACGATCGCCCGCGGCGCCGGCCCCAGGGTCCGGCAGTCGATGGTCAGCGCGTCCGCCTCGATCACCTGCAGCCGGTGCGGATAGATCTCGGCCAATTCGGCGAGGGCGGCGACCGAGCGCTGGTCCTTTTCCACAGCGATGACGCGGGCGGTCCCGGCGGCGAGCAAGCTTCGGGTGAGGCCGCCGGGGCCGGGTCCGATTTCGATGACGGTGGTCTCGGTCAGATTCCCGGCGACGCGAGCGATGCGGTCGGTGAGGTTGTGATCGAGGAGAAAGTGCTGGCCGAGGCTTCGCCGGGCATCGAGGCCGTGGCGGCGGATGACGTCGCGCAGCGGTGGCAGGTCAGGCGGCGGCGACGATGCGGCGACATTCATGTCGCCGCCGTGGCGCCCGCTCGCCGGCCGGCAATGGCTCGTGCCATGTGGATGGCTGCGATCAGGCTGGTCGCATTCGCCCGGCCGCTGCCGGCGATGTCGAAGGCGGTGCCGTGGTCGGGTGAGGTGCGGACGAACGGCAGGCCGAGGGTCACGTTGACGGCGCGGTCGAAGTCGAGCGCCTTGATCGGGATCAGAGCCTGGTCGTGATACATACAAAGCGCCGCGTCATACCCGGCGCGCGCCGTCGGCGTGAACAGGGTATCGGGCGGCAGCGGACCGATGGCGTCGATTCCCTCGCCGCGCAGGGCGGCCACCGCCGGGGCGATGATGTCCCGCTCTTCCGAGCCCATGGCGCCGGACTCGCCGGCGTGTGGATTGACGCCGGCGATCGCCAGTCGCGGCCGGGCGATGCCGAAATCCTGGCACAGCGCGGCGATGGTGATCTGCGCGGCGGTGATGATGGTGGGCTGGTCGAGGGATCGCAGCGCGGCGGCGAGGGCGAGGTGGACGGTGACCGGGACCACCCGCAGGGATGGCCCGGCGAGCATCATCACCGGCACCGCCTTTCCGCCGGCCAGGTCCGCTAGGTACTCGGTGTGTCCGGGAAAGGGGAAGCCGGCGGCGTAAAGCACGCTCTTGCTGATGGGATTGGTGACGACGCCGCTCGCCATACCGCTTTCCACCAGCCGGACCGCGGTTTCGATGGAGCCGATAACGGCGGGAGCATTGCGTGGATCGGCACGGCCGGGGATGCTTGCAAAGGGAAGCTGGATCGGCAGCACCGGCAGTGCGTCGTCGAATGCGGCCACCGCTTCTTGCGGGCCATCGATGACGGCAATCGGCACCGGCCAACCGAGCCGATGGGCAAGGGCGGTGAGGCGGGCCGGATCGTCAAGGACGAAGAAACAACCGGTGTCGGCGGTCCGGCCCAGCCAGGCCTTGAGGGTGAGCTCACCGCCGATGCCGGCGGGATCGCCCATCGTCAACGCCAGCGGTCCGCCGCCCCGGTTCACATCCGGATATCCAGCAGCGCCGACCGTCGCAAATCGCGCAGGTGCTGGCGGGCCGCCGCCGACATCCGCTGCTCGAAGATGCGCCGCTCGACCTGCGCGCGCACATCGGGACTGAGGGCCTGCTCCTGGCGATCGCAGACCATCAGCAGCATGATCCCGTCGCCGGTTCGCACCGGTTCGCTGACCTGCCCCCCCTTCAGCGGGGAGACGATCTGCCGGATCGGTGGCGGCAGCTTGTCGAGATCGACGCGGCCGAGATCGCCCGCGGAGACGGCGCCGAGTTCTCGTCCCCGACTGCTGAATTCGGCACAGGTGCCCGGGTTTGCACGCAGTTGGTTCGCCTTGCCGAGTTGCTCGGCAACGGTCGCCGGCGGCGCCTGCGGCGACAGTGGCAGCACCACCTGGTGCAGGGTGAGGATGGTCACGCCAGTGTCCAGCGCCGATGCGGTCCGCCGGTTCGCTAGTTGCAGAATGTAGATGCCGGTTTCGGTGCGGATGGGGGCGGATACGTCACCGGGGTTGAGCTGCTGGACGACTTGGTCCAGTCGCCCGTCGAGCTGCCCCGCCCGAATCCAGCCGAGATCGCCTCCCGATTCTGCCGAGGCGCTCTGCGAAAATGTCCGGGCGAGGGCGGCGAAGCTGGCGCCGCCCCGGGCTTCGCGGACGATGCGATCGGCGAGTTCCTGCACCTGCACCTCGTTGGCGCTGTCGTCGACGGGAAGGAAGACCTCGGTGACCCGGTATTCCAATCCACCGGCCGTACCCCGCAGCCGGGCCATCTCTTCTTCGACCTCCTCCTCGGAAACGGCAGTGCGATCACCAGTGATCTTGGTGATCGTCTTGATCCAGGCGATCTCGGTCTCGACCTGGGCGAGGAGGGCGGTCATGGTGGCACCCCGCGCCTGCAGGTAGTCGGGGAGTCGCGCCGGCTCGACGTTCAACTGCCGGCTGATATCGGTCAGCGCCCGATCCAGTTCACGTTGAGACACGGTGACGTTGACACGCCGGGCCTCTTGCTGCTTCAGCCGGTCATCAATCAACAGACGGAGGACCTCGGGGGCGATTTTCTGACGGACATCGGGCTGGTTCTCCATATTACCCGTTGCCACCACCAGATTGATGCGCGCCTCGAGATCGCGCTTGGAAATGACGTCGTCATTGACGACGGCAACGATGGCCTGATCGCCGGCCGAGCTGGCCGCCCTCGATGACGAGGTCGCCGTCATGGCCGTCAAGAGCGCCAGAACAACCACCCCCAGAACAATCCCCCAATGACGGATCGCCCCCATCACGGCGCTCGATCCGAATCCAGACCGTTTCGGTGTCGGTTCCTGTCCATGGTTTCGTCCTGCGCCTCCCAGAAGTGGCCCGGCTCAGCCGCCGCCCGGCTTGAAGCCGGTGCTGATGTCGCCGAGAGTCTTCAGCCAGAACCTGACCAGAAAGACGTTCTGCGGATCAAGGCCCTGGTCTTCATAGTTGCGGCGAATGAAGCCGCCCGTGAACAGGAAACACTCATCCTCGTAGGTTAGCTGGATCCCCAGCGTCCGGTTGCTGCCGGTTTTGATGTCCCGCACCCCCGACAACTGGGTGCGCCAGTAGCGGGAAAGCTTGGCGTTGACTATGCCGACCAGTTCCTCGCGGGAAACCAGGTTTTTGCTCGGCTGCGGCTCCAGACTGACATAGCCGGTCGACATGCTGATGGCTTCGTTGCCGAACCAGGCGTTCACTTCGTTGGTCTGCAGGGTGAGGTCGTCGGGCGAAAACCGGTTCCGGTAATTGACTGAAAGATAACGCTTGGGAGAAAGTTCGACGGATGACACGATGTCGGACAATCCGCCATGATAGCCGGTGTTGGGGCCAAAGGGGTTGTCGTCGTACAATTGGTAGGCTTGGCCGACGAATACGGAGGCGCTGGCGTCGCTCACCCCATAGCCGCGCCAGTTGATTCCATAGTTGGCTCTCGGTCCCTCCAGCACCCGGTCGAGACCCGGTGAAGGATTGAGACCGAAAAGATTGGTCGACTGCAAGTCGAAATCGAGCGAGTCCTCGTCCGGGATCTTGTTGCGGTTGCCGTAGCGCGGGGCGGCGACAAACTCGGCGACAGGCTCGATCGTCTGCTGGATCCAGCCGTGGTCGCTGACGAGCGGCAAGCTCCAGGTCAGGCTGCCGGTCGGGAAAATCCGCCCCTGGAAGCCGGAATAGTTGTCGCCGTTGTTCAGGGGCAGGTCTTCCGCCTGATAGCCATCACCCCAGACGGCCGCGGAAACCGTCAGCAAGTCGCCGAGGGGACCGATGAAAGGGCGGTTCCATTGGCCGCGCGCCGAAATCCGTCGCGTGTCCTGGCCATTCTCGCGGGTGAGGATGGCGGTATTGAGATGCAGGTTCGAGCGACCACCGAGCGTATCCTCCTCGCCCGAATGGTAATAATCGAGCATGGGGGCAACGAACGGGATGGTCTCCTGCTTGCTGCCGGTATCCAGGTTCTGAAAGGAGTAGGCGTTGGCGACGAAATAGTTGCGTTCGGCAAAATTCTCGGCGAACAACCGGCTCACCAGCGTGCGCTCGCCACCGAAGCCGTAGCGGCGCAGGTAGGTACGATAGAGAGTCCGCTGCGCATCGAGGCCGGCACGCCAGCTCTCGCTGATATCGTAGCGGGCGGCACCGAAAATGTGCCCGCCGGTTTCGCCGTCCACGTCCTGGGTGATGCTGCCGTCGCCGCGAACATCGCCATGGGTGAACACGCCCCGGTATTCGGCCTGCAAGACGGGATACTGCGCGCTGGTAACCCAAGGTGTGACCGTTATGTCCTGATTGTCGGCAAGGACGTAGTAGTAGGGAATGCGGACCAGCAATCCCAGATCGGACTGGGACCCGAACGTCGGCATCAGGAAGCCGCTCTTCCGTCGTACGCTGGGATCGGGACGAGAGAAGTAGGGGGTGTAGGCGACCGGTACGCCTTCGATCTCGACCCATGCATTCTGGAACTCGACGACCTGTCCCTCCTCGTCGTGAACGACCTTGACCGCCTTCACCTGCCACAGCGGGGCGGCGGTCGGATCCTTTTTGCAAGGCAGACAAGCGGTATAGGTTGCGTCGTTAAGGGTGTTTATCACGCCGCCCTTACGTTCCCCCGTCTTGCCGGTGACCGTGGAGCCGTCGGCGAAGATCCGCTTGAGGTTGTCGGCGACACCGTCCTTGAAGTCGCCGGTCAACTCCATGGTGTCGGCCTCGGTCACGTCGCCCGACGGCTCGACCAGACGGACGTTGCCGCGGCCGGTGATCCGGTTCTCCAGTTGGTCGTAGATAAGGACGTCGGCGTAGAGGGTTCGGCCGGTCTGGTGAGCGACGACGTTGCCGGTCGCCTCGATGATCTTGCGTTCCTTGTCGTAAGTGACGAGATCCGATTCGAACTGGATCGGCGCGTCCTTGGAGCTAGGCTCGTCGGCCAGGGCCGAGGCGGCGGTGAAGAGAGGGAAGGCCGCCGTTACGACGGTAACGAAGAGGCACAACGCGACCTGTCGCCAGCGGGCCGTGGCGCTCGCGGCTTTGCGCGTGGTTCGGTGGAATCGCGGAATGATTGCCAGAGGAACGCCCAATTCGTCCAACGTCGGTGATGGCGGCAACCTAGCCGGAAAACCGGCAGCCCGGTCAAGGGCGCCCGCAAACAGTCGCCGCCAAATGCGCCGACTCAGATGCACCGCCACCTCAACAGCGGCTTCGGCCCTGGCCAAGGCCGGCCAAGACGATGCTCATGGCGGGCGTGGATCGTACAACGGCCGCCGGCCGGTCACCGGCCGCCGTGACCACGACCTTGCGCTGCCCGAGAAGGATGTCGCGCAACGTTTCGGCAATCGTCATCGGCTTCCTGAGATCCCGGCTGAGGTCCCGGCGGGCGGGGATGTGATGTGCAGGCCTCCGGGGCAAGCCCCCCGCGGGGCCCCGTCGGCCAAGCTTGCGTATTGGCAGCGCAGGCTAGCCGACCCGCCTCCGGCCGTCAATTTGCCGCCGGCGGCCTCCCCGGCACGGAACGTGGTGCGACCGGCGAACCGCCGTTCGGCGTGACAAGAAAATCACCGGACGCCGGGCGGCACAGGTTGCCCTAATATCGGTCTCGGCAGCGATCGCGTTTAAAGGCAAGGGGAGGGCGCCCGCGATGGATTCCCAGCAAGCGCGGGAGAAAAGGCCGCTCGATGGCGGGCAAGAGCAGCGGCCGGCTTCGATCGGGGAGATGATCGAGGCCCGTCTGACCCGCCGGCAGGCACTGACGGGGCTTGCGGCAGCGACACTGACGGCGACGGCGGGAGCTCCCTCGCTCGCCGCCGTGCTGGCAACGCCGCCGACGGCGGCGGCGTCCACGCCTCCATCTACCTTGGGTTTTGCCGAACTCCCGCACGGTCTGTCGGAGACTCACGCCGTCGCCACCGGCTACGAGGCGACAACCCTGATTCGGTGGGGTGATCCACTCGAGGCGGGAGCCCCCGCTTTCGATCCCCTGAAACAGTCGGCGGCGGCGCAGGCGAAGCAGTGGGGTTTCAACAATGACTTCGTCGCCTACATGCCATTGCCGATGGGATCGGCTAGCCCGGACCGCGGGCTACTTTGCGTCAATTTCGAGCATACCCTTGCGCATCTGATGTTCCCGGGCCTGCAGGCGAATGATCCGGCGGGCGTCACCCGTGAGCAATGCGAGATCGAAATGGCGGCGCACGGGCATGGGATCGTCGAGATCCGGCGCGACGGCGACGGCCGATGGCACGTCGTCGGCGACAGTCCATACAACCGGCGGATCACGGCGCTTGCCAGTCAGTGCCAGCTCGCCGGGCCGGCGGCGGGGGACGCGCGGCTGCGGACGAGCGCCGACCCCACCGGGACCCGGGTCATCGGCACCCTCAACAACTGTGCGGGCGGCAAGACGCCGTGGGGGACCGTCCTGATCGCGGAGGAGAACTTCAACTACTACTTCGGCGGTGATCCGGCTAAGACGCAAACAGAGGCGCACTTGCGGCGCTACGGGATCACCGGTCGGCCTGTTTTTGGCTGGTCGCGTTTCTTCGACCGGTTTGACATCGAGAAGGAACCAAATGAATCCAATCGGTTCGGCTGGATCGTTGAGGTCGATCCCTATGATCCCAATTCGACTCCGATCAAGCGGACGGCCCTCGGTCGCTTCAAACACGAAGCGGCGACGACGGTGGTCGATGCCGACGGGCGGGTGATCGTCTACTCCGGCGACGACGAGCGATTTCAGTTCGTCTACAAATTCGTCACCAGCGGCAAATTGGGTCGCGGACGTCGCGCATCCAACAGGGATCTTCTCGATTCCGGAACACTTTACGTCGCGAAGTTCGACGAAGACGGAAAGCTTTCATGGTTGCCGCTTAGCTTCGGGGCCGGACCCCTGACCGAGGCCAACGGCTTCCACAGTCAGGCGGATGTGCTCATCGGGGCGCGGCGGGCGGCAGAACTTCTTGGCGCAACCCCCATGGATCGCCCGGAAGATATGGAGGCAAACCCAAAAACGGGTCTGGTGTATGTGGTGTTGACCAACAACAGCCGCCGCAGCGCCGCGGCGACCGACGCGGCCAACCCACGGGGGCCGAACCCGCACGGCCATATCCTTGAGCTGAGCCCGCCGGTTGTCGAGGGGGCGCGTCAGCACGCCTCAACCGCGTTCACTTGGGATATATTCCTCCTTGCTGGCAACCCGGGTCGTCCCGAGGACGGTGCCCGCTATCATCCCGCCGTCAGTGCCGACGGTTGGCTCTCGTCGCCCGACAACCTGGCATTCGACGGGCAAGGGCGGATCTGGATCGCCACCGATGGGGCGCAGAATTTCGGGATCGCCGACGGTCTCTGGGCGAGCGACAGCCAAGGGCTGGGACGAGCATTGCCTCGCCATTTTTATCGGACGCCGATCGGTGCCGAGCTCTGCGGCCCGGAATTCAATAGCGACGACACCGCTTACTTCGCCGCGGTGCAGCACCCGGGCGCAACGGATGGCTCCACCTTCGAGGCGCCATCGACCCGCTGGCCGGATTTCCAATCGGAGATGCCGCCGCGGCCTACCATCCAGGTCATCACAAAAAAATCAGGCGGTCTCATCGGGTCCTGAGCTGGATGCTAGAAAACTGCTACGTAACTCCCCGCACGGAAAGGGCGGCTTTTATCGCCCTTTCTCTTTATGCGACGATGTGCGAGAGTGATCGTTGTCTTATGTAAGGAAATCCCATCTTCGCGTTGCCGCTGGGACTTCGCGCCTGTCTTCTGTGGTGGGAGTATGGGAGGCCAATCGCTCCGTTGCAAAGGACGTTTCCGTGAACGGTCGGAACCGGCCCCTCGGCGTTACGTTCGGAGAACGGCGGAGCGCCTGCGGAAAGTGCCAGGGGCCGGCGATTGCAACGTCGCGCGCATTCCGCTAAACACCGCGCCATGTGGGTCTGTTGGTCGCTCGGGAGCAAAATGGGAATCTCATGGTTCCGCGTTGCGGTATTGGCGAGCGTCCTGGGATCGGTGGGGTTGATCGACCCGACCGTCGCTCAGGCGCAAGGTGGTCAGTCGTCGCCGCCGACGGCCGCGCCGCCGGTGCCGACTCCCGCGCCGTCGCCGACGGCACCGCTGACGGAAAACCGCAACAAGGAGCGGGTGACCCCTCAGCGTCGGCCGGAACAGCCGCCGCCGACCGGCGCTCAGGACGGGGAGCCGGCCATGGCTGCCGAGTGTGCTTGGATCGGCAAGCGCATCGTCAGTCTCCTGGTCCGCGACGACGCCATGGCGGCAGGCGATTTCCTGCCGTTTTACCTTCGCTTTCATTGTCCCGAGGAGCGGATCGGGAAGACCTTCGGGTGCGTCGTTCGCAATGGCGAGGCGACGCCGGAGCGTGTCGAACTGTGCTGGGCCGACCCCAGCATTGTCATTCCCAAGCCGCCGAAAGAGCCTGCGGCCGAGTCCCCCTCGGCGCCCGCCAAGCCAGCGAATCCAGGCGGCAACTGAGCATGCGCAAAAAAATCCATATGACGCCCTAATGGCGCCACAAATGAGAACTATTTCCCTTCCGCATGCGACGACGCATAGCGCGTATGTCCGGGGCCCTGACGGAACAGTCACCGCTCATATCCACATCCGACATCGGTGTTCACCTCAATGAAAGCTGTACTGACTGCGGTCATGGCCGCAGCCGCTCTCCATGCCACCGTATGGTATGCAGCCCAGAAGACGACCACGCCCGCCGACGTGCGTGGGTCCATCGATTACATGTCCTACAGTCCCTACGTCGGTCGCCACGATCCGAAGGATCAGCGGGTGGTTCCCGTCGAGCAGATCGAGCACGACATGAAGGTCGTCAGCGAGGTCGCGAGCGGTGTTCGCACCTACTCCGTGGTGGACGGCGTCGATCAGGTTCCTGCCGCCGCTGACAAGGCGGGTCTCAACGTCATCCTCGGCGCGTGGGTGGGCGATACGCCGCAGCGCGATCAGGCCGAAATCGACTCGGTGGTCCAACTCGCCAAGCAGCACCGCAGCGTCAAGGCAGTGCTCGTCGGTAACGAAGTGCTGTTCCGAGATGAGCGCACCGTCGACGAGCTGATCAGCCAGATCCGCGAAGTGAAGCGACAGGTACGGGTCCCGGTGTCTACAGGTGAAATCTGGCAGCTGTGGCTAGAAAATCCGAAGCTGGTCAATTCCGTCGACTTCATTACCGCCCACTTCTTGCCGTACTGGGACGGTGTGACGGCGGAAGGAGCGCAAGACTACGTCTTCGAGAAACTCGATCTGCTGCGCAAGGCGTACCCCGGCAAGCGGATCATCGTCGGCGAATTCGGCTGGCCGAGCCAGGGTTACAACCGCTTCGGCGCGGTTCCCGACCCGCTCGTGCAGGCGAAGGTGCTGCGTGATTTCATCGCCGAGGCGAAGCGTCGCGGCATCGAATACAACATCGTCGAAGCCTTCGACCAGGAGTGGAAGACCAACGAAGGCAGCGTCGGTGCCTACTGGGGCATGTTCAATGCCGACCGGCAGCTCAAATTCCCGCTGACCGGCTCGGTCGAGAACCACGATATCCAGTGGAAAGCGGCGCTTGCCATCGCCATTGGCACGCTGCTGACCGTGCTCGGCCTTGCCGGCCGTCGTCCCAGGCTCGGCCAGGCCCTGGTGTTCGCCCTGGCCGCGAACGGCATCGCCGCTAGCGTCGCCCTGGCGCTCGTCTATCCGGTCGAGAACTACCTCAACATCGGCATCGGCGTGATGTGGGTCGTCGGCGTGCTGACCATCATTCCGCTGACCGTGCTGACCCTGGCCAAGGTCTACGAGATCAGCGAGGTGCTGCTGGGCCGGCGGCCGAAGCGGCTGATCCGGGTCGATCCCTCGGCGCCTGCGCGCGGTCACTATCCGAAGGTGTCGATCCAGATCCCGGCCTATCGCGAGCCGCCAGAGATGCTGATCCAGACGCTCGACAGCATTGCCGCCCTCGACTACCCGAATTTCGAGGCGCTCGTCATCATCAACAACACACCGGAAGCCCGTTTCTCGGCCTCGGTGGCGGCGCGGTGCGAGGAACTGGGCGAGCGCTTCAAGTTCCTTAACATCACCTGCACCGGCTTCAAGGCCGGCGCGCTGAATGTCGCCATGCAGCACACCGCGCCCGATGCGGAATATCTGGCGGTGCTCGATGCCGACTACGCGGTCGAACCCAACTGGCTGAAGGATCTGATCCCCGCTTTTGACGATCCCAACGTCGCCCTGGTTCAGGCGCCGCAGGATCACCGCGACGGCGACACCTCGCTGCTGAAGCGGATGATGAACAGCGAGTATGCTGGGTTCTTCGACATCGGCATGGTTCAGCGCAACGAAGACGATGCGATCATTCAGCATGGAACAATGTGCATCGTCAGGCGTTCTGCCTTTGATGCGATCGGTGGGTGGGGAACCGACACCATTGTTGAGGACACGGATCTCGGGCTTCGGCTTTATCAGGCTGGCTATCAGGCCCTCTACACCAACACCCGCTACGGCCGTGGTCTACTGCCCGACACCTACCGGGCCTTCAAGACCCAGCGGTTCCGGTGGGCGTATGGTGCCATGCAGCTGATCCGCAAGCACGGTGCCCACATGGTCTCGGGGTCGCGGACCCTGAAGCCGGCGCAGAAGTTCCACTTCATCGTCGGCTGGACCTTGTGGCTCGCCGACGCGATCGGTGCGCTGGCGGCCATCCTCAACCTGCTGTGGGTCCCGGTCATCCTTTTGGTCGGCATGGTGATCCCGACGATGCCGTTCACGGTGCCGATCATTGCCGCCTTCGTGGTCAACATCCTTCACTGCGCGCTTCTCTACGGCAAGCGGGTGAATGGATCTTGGCGTCACATCCCGGGCGCGGCGGTGGCTGCGATGAGCCTGCAGTGGACGGTTGCGCGTGCCGTCGCCGTCGGCCTCTTGAAGGATCGGCTGCCGTTCTTCCGCACCGAGAAGGGCGGCAACGCCAAGCGGACCGACGACAACCCGGCGTTTTGGGAAACCATTCTCGGCGTCGCTCTTGCTCTGTCGGCGGTAGCGCTATTCTACTTTAACGCAACCCACGTCACCGAAATGACGATTTTCGCGGTGACGCTGGCAATCCAGAGTATTCCGTTCCTCGCTGCGGCCCTGATGGTAGCGATCGAACGGTACCAGGATCGGCTCGGTAGCTTCGGCAAGCGTGTCGAGGCGATGGTTCCGGTTCCGCTCGGAGTTCGCTCCGATGCTTCGTAGTCCTGGTTGCGGGGGCCGTTCCTAACCCCCCATCGAGGGACGGCCCGCCCCACCGCTCCAGGAGCCGGGCCGCGTCGAAAACCCCCCTGACGCGGTCCGGCACCCCTGGTGCCGCCACCCAGGACGTGACGAAAAAAAAAGAGCCACCTTGCGTGGCTCTTTTTGCGTTCCCAGGAGGGATCCTGGAGGTGTTACCGGCGCCGCCGACGAGCCACCATGACTACTCCGGATCGACGACTTTTCCCGGGTTGAGGATATTGCCCGGATCGAATGTCTGCTTCAGGGACCGCATCAGCGACAGCTCGACGTCGGATTTGTAGCGACCGAGGGCGTCTCGCTTCATGCGGCCGATGCCGTGCTCGGCCGAGAAGCTGCCGCCCATCCCTTGCGCGATATCGGAGACCAGGTGCTCCATCTTGTCCCAGAGGGCAAGGAACGCCGCCGCCTCCATGCCGACCGGTTGACTGAGGTTGAAGTGGATGTTGCCGTCGCCGATATGGCCGAAGGGCACGACGCGGATTCCCGGTAACGCCGCCTCGCAGGTGGCCGTCGCCCGGCTAATGAAGCTGGCGACCTGGGAGATGGGCACGGAGACGTCGTTCTTGATGCTGCCCCCCTCCGGTTTCTGCCCCTGCGGGATGGATTCGCGCAGCCGCCACAAGGCGTCCGCTTGTGCCGTCGACGCAGCGATTACCGCATCGGTGACGATGCCATCTTCAAGTGCCGCCGCCAGCATGGTCTCCACCGCCGTGCGCAGAGGATCGTCCGGTCGCTGGCTGGTGAGCGTCATCAGCGCGTAGAAGGGATGCGGTGACGGGAAGGGGTCGACCAAACCCGGAACGTGACGAAGGCAGAAGTCGAGGGCGATGCGGGGGATGAGCTCGAAGGCCGACAGAGCGTCGCCGAGGCCGTGGCCGGCGTGATGAAACAGCGCGACCGCGGCTTCCGCATCGTTGACCGCGGCGATTACCGTCTCGCTGACTCGTGGCCGTGGGAACAACCTGAGGACGGCGGCGGTGATGATCCCGAGTGTCCCCTCGGATCCCAAGAAAAGCTGCTTCAGATCGTAGCCGGTGTTGTCCTTTCTCAGTCCCTTCAAGCCGTCCCAGATGCGGCCATCGGCGAGGACGACCTCGAGACCCAGCACAAGGCTGCGGGCATTGCCGTAGCGAAGCACGGCGACGCCGCCGGCATTGGTCGAAAGGTTGCCGCCGATCTGGCAGCTCCCCTCGGCGGCGAGACTGAGGGGAAACAGGGCGTCGACCGTTTCGGCCGCTGCCTGCAGGTCGGAAAGGATAACCCCCGCTTCGGCGGTGATCGTCCGGTTGACCGCATCGATGGCCCGCACCCGGTTGAGCCGGCTGGTCGACAAGATGATGCCGCCGGCGGGAACCGCGCCGCCAACGAGGCCGGTGTTGCCGCCCTGAATCGAAATGGGGATCCGGTGGTGGGCGCAGACGCGCACCACGGCGGCAACCTCCCCGGTGGCCGCCGGTCGAACGACGCCGGCGCAGTGGCCGCGATAGCGCTTGCGCTCGTCGATCAGGAAGGGGGCCAGACGCTCGGCGTCGTCGATCCAGCCGCTCTCGCCGACGATGCCGATCAACGCATCACGCGCGTCCGCCGGAAGGGAGTCCGCGTCCGCTGCGGGGCGGATGATAAGAGGGTTCATCGTCATGGCCTCTACGTGGGCCGCCGAGGGCGTCGGGACAATGCGGGCGTGTCGCCTCAGCCCGAGCAGGAACCATCGTCCGCCGCCGCGGCCCGACGCAAGCGGTCATTGATCGCCCGGCCAAGCCCTACCTCGGGAATGGGGGCGACGGCGATTGCCTCCACCCCCTCGCGGTCGAGCGCCCTGAGCATCTGGAACAGATTGGCCGCCGCTTCCTCCAGATCGCCCCGCTCGCTAAGATTGAGTGCGGCGCCAGCAGCGGCAGCACCAAAACCCAGCAGGGCCTCGCCGGGCCTAGTGGTGACGGCATTGAGGCGGAGTGGCCGACCGGGCGCGTAGTGGCGGCTGAGCATGCCGGGCGCGCGCGGGGTGGCCGATCTGCCGGGTCGTTCGAGGGGACCGATGGTGGCCTCGACGGTCTCCGTGGGCAAACCTCCCGGACGCAGCAGGACCGGCGCCGGCTCGCTGAGGTCGATGACGGTGGATTCGAGGCCGATGCGGCAAGGTCCCCCGTCGAGGATCATCGCCACCTTGCCGGCCAGGTCGGCGGCCACATGCTCGGCCCGGGTCGGGCTGACCGCGCCCGATGGGTTGGCGGAAGGTGCCGCGATCGGCCGCCCAGCGGCGCGGATCAGTGCCAGGGCGAGGGGATGTGCCGGCACCCGCACCGCCACCGTCGGCAGGCCGGCGCTCACCAGGTGTGCCAGCGGCGCCCCTTCCCGGCGGCGCAGGACGAGGGTGAGCGGTCCCGGCCAGTGTCGGCGAGCCAGGGCTTCGGCGCGCTCGTCGAAATGGGTGAGATCCGCCGCCGCCGCGGCATCGCCGACGTGAACGATCAGCGGATTGAACGTCGGCCGGTTCTTGGCGGCGAAAATGGCGGCGACGGCGGTTTCGCTGCCGGCATCGCCGCCGAGGCCGTAAACCGTCTCGGTGGGGAAGGCGACAAGCTTACCGGCGGCGATCGCCGCCCCCGCCTCGGCGATCGCCGCGTCGCTCGCCGGATAAACGCGCCAGTCGCTGCTCACACCGCCGCGGGCGCCCCGCGGACGACGAAGTGCGGGTTATCGAAACCGGGCTTGCCGTAGGTCAAAGGCGTGCCGTCGAGGCGGGTGACCGACCCTCCTGCATAGCGGACGACACCGTGACCGGCGGCGGTATCCCATTCCATCGTCCGGCCGGTGCGCGGGTAGAGATCGGCGCGGCCGATGGCAACCAGGCAGAACTTGATGGAACTGCCGGAGGAGATGGCCTCGGCGATGTCGTACTGGGCGAGGAAGGCGTCGGTCTCGGGGTTGCGATGGTTGCGACTGGCAACGGCGATCAGCCCCTTGGTGGGAACCGGTCGGCAGGCAATCGGTCGGGTGTCGCCACCTTCGCTCATGAACGCCCCGTGCGGGCTTCCCCAGTAGGTGAGGCCGGTGGCGGGCGCATGGACCACCCCTAGGATCGGCTCTCCATCCTCGATCAGCGCGATGTTGACGGTGAACTCGCCGCGGCGGCCGATGAACTCCTTGGTTCCGTCGAGGGGATCGACCAGCCAGAAAGGTCCCCCGGTCAGGTCCGGCAGGCGTCCGGCGGCAGCCTCCTCCTCGGCGACGATCGGGAACGGCGAGCCCAGTTCGTTGACCAGGGCGTCGATGATCAGGGTTTCGGCGCGGCGGTCGGCCTCGGTGACCGGCGACTTGTCGTCCTTGTGCTCGACGGCGAACGGCGAGTTGTAAACTTCGAGGATGGCCTTGCCGGCGCGCTCGGCGATCTCGCGCACCGTGTCCACATAGGCGGTATCGAAGGTAAAGGTCACGCAGCGTGTCTCCTCGGTTGTCGCTTTGCGGGAAAACCGACTCAATCGCCCCCGCGGCTGTCGTTCAGGGCTCGCCAAACTCGCTCAGGGGTGGCCGGCATGTCAATGTGCGTCACCCCCCGCGCGGCCAATGCGTCGAGAAGGGCGTTGATCACCGCCGGGCAGGCGGCGATCGCTCCCGCCTCGCCGGCACCCTTGCTGCCGAGGGGATTGGTGCGGCAGGGAACCGTCGTGAACGCGGGTCGGATGGCTGGCACGTCGGAGGCATGGGGCAGGGCATAGTCGAGGAACGACGCGGTCACCAACTGGCCGGAACCGCGATCGTAGACGGCCTCTTCCAGCAGCGCCTGGCCGATGCCCTGGGCGACGCCCCCTTGAACCTGGCCCGCCACCAAGAGCGGATTGATGATCACCCCGAAGTCGTCCGCCGGCGTGTAGCGAACGACGGTGACGGCGCCGGTGTCGGGGTCGATCTCCACCTCGGCCACGTGACAGCCGTAGGGAAAGGTCGACGCCTCGCAGTCGTAAGTGCCGGATGCATCGAGGCCAGGCGTTTCCCCGGCGGGAAGGTTCTCTGCGCTGCGCGCCGCCGCGGCAAGGTCGAGCAAGCCGATCCGGCGCCCGGACCCGGCGACGCGAAAGCCGTCCTCTCCAAGTTCGATCGCCGCCGCGTCCGCCTGCAGCAGGTGGGCGGCGAACCGCCGGCCGCGGGCGAGCACCGCATCGCAGGCGGCATTGACGGCGGGGCCGCCGACCGGAATGGAGCGGGAGCCGCTGGTGCCGTTGCCGGTCGGGATCAGGTCGGTATCCCCCTGAATGACCCGGATGGCATCGAATGGCACCCCGAGCCGCCCGGCGACTAGCTGCGCGTACGCCGTTTCGTGACCCTGGCCGGTGGACTGGGTGCCGATCCGCAGCTCGACGCCCCCGGCCTCGGGAAACAGCAGGTGAGCCTCTTCCGCCTCGAAGGCACAGATCTCGACGTAGGTGGAAAGGCCGATCCCACGCAGTCGGCCGACCATCGCCGCATCCTGGCGGCGGCGGGCGAAGCCGTCCCAGTCGGCGGCGGCGAGCGCCGCATCCAGCGTCTCGGCGAACCGTCCGTCGTCGTAGGTCGGCCCGCTGGCCGTCTTGTACGGCATCGCTTCCGGCCGGATGAAGTTGCGCCGGCGGATTTCGGCCGTATCCAGGCCGAGCGTCCGAGCGGCCCGGTCCATCAGCCGTTCCAGCATGTAGGCGGCTTCCGGGCGGCCGGCGCCGCGATAGGCATCGACCGGCACCGTGTTGGTGTAGACCCCGCGACAGGTGGCATGGATGGCGGGAATGGCATAGGCGCCCGAAAGCATGCAGCCGGTCATCTGGCTCGGCACCGCGGGGCCAAATGCATTGAGGAAGGCGCCCATGTTGGCGAGGGTGTCGACGCGCAGGGCGAGGCAGCGCCCGTCGTCGTCGAAGCCGGCGACGATGCGGTTCTGCTGATCACGGCCGTGGGTATCGGCGGCACAGGCCTCCATCCGCTCGCCGACCCACTTCACCGGCCGGCCCACCCGCCGCGCCGCCCACAGCACCAGCGCTTCTTCCGGATAGTGGAAGATCTTGCTGCCGAAGCCGCCGCCGACGTCCGGAACGATCACCCGGATCAACTCCGCCGGGACTTTCAGCGTTGCTTGGCTGAGCTGATCGCGGATCGCGTGCGCGCCCTGGCTCGATGTGTAGAGGGTGTAGCGGCCGGAGGTTACATCGAACAGGCCGAGGGCGGCCCGTGGTTCCATCGGCGACGGGATCAGCCGGTTGTTGACTAATTCCAGTTGGACGAGGTGCGGAGCGGCGGCGAGCGCGGTGTCGACCCTCGCTCGATCGCCGCGCTGCCAGAAGAAGGCGACGTTGCCGGGAGCATCGGCCCAGATGGGAGAGGCGTCCGCGGCCATCGCGTCCTCGAAGGTCACCACCGCCGGCAACTCCCGGTACGAAACGGCGATCCGTTCGAGCGCGTCCAAAGCGGCGTCGCGGGATGTGGCGACCACCATCGCCAACGGTTCGCCGACGAAGCGGACGCGCGAGCGGGCGAGAAGGGGGCGGCCGGGGCGCGGCATCTGCTCGCCGTTCTGTCCCTTGACCGGAATGGCGCACGGCACGTCGCCAAGGCCATCGGCGGCCGTATCGGCGGCGGTAAAGATGGCGAGCACCCCCGGCAGCGCCAATACCTCGGCGGTCTCGATGCGGACGATCTCCGCATGAGCGTACGGCGAGCGCAAGAAATCGGCGACCGTCTCGTTGTCGACCGCGATATCGGCCACGTACCGCCCGGTGCCGGTGAGGAAGCGATGATCCTCGCGGCGCGGGACCGGCTGGCCGGGTGCAAACGAGGCGCGATGCATGGGGACGAGGCTCCGGCGGCTGCGGCTAGATCCGAGGTGGGACGGATCCCGGCAGAAGGCAACGCCGGTCTCCGCCCTATGATTGATGCGGACCCTCCCCGTCGGGCGCGGCGGCGGACGACAGCGACCAGGCGCGAAACCGCGATGCCTCCATCTCGGCCATATCGGACGGATCGATTCCGGCCTTGTGCCTGAGCTGGGCGAGGAAATCCCACGGGTCCGCCAGCACCGCCCATACCTGCGGCAAGAACAACCCCCGGCGCCGGCCGCATCGGAGAACCAGCCCGTCGACGCCCGGACGGAGTTGCCGGACCAGATCCTCGTCGTCGACGAAGTGCAGCGGCTCCGCCGGCGAGAGCAGCGACAGGGAGATGGCGAGACCGTCCCGCTCGGCGAAGGTCAACGGCGGAAAGCGGCTGTCGCGAAAGGCGGCGGCGAAGCCGTTGGCGGCCACGTCTTCGATCAGCGGCCGGTGAGCCTCGGCGGAACCGACGCAGCCCCTGAGGAGGCCGTGGCCTTCGAGCGTAACGAAGCTCGCCATCGGCGGCCGCAGCGGCTCGTCGTAGTCGGCGGCGACGACATCCAGCGGTTCGCCCTCACGGAGACCGTGGTCGATGGCGGCCGCCGCCGTCGCCAGCAACGTCGCCCCATAACGGTCGAGCAGCCGCCGCGGGACCTCTCGGTCCGAGGACACCATCGCCGGGTCAGGCACCGACCGGTTCCTCGAACGCCCAGGCGCCGTAGCCGACGACCCGTGTCCGTCCGCCGGCGGTATCGCCCGAGTTGCGCAGATCGAGCCGGCTGACGGAAAGGCCGCGGCGTTTGGCGACGGCGAGGAGACCGGCGACGGGGAGCCGGCCGCAGGCTTGCTCGTAGCCGATGGCTCTCCCATCGAGGCTTTCGATGGCCCGGCTGGTGCGGGCGTCGACCGCGTTCGCCCGATCGTAGGGGAGGTAGTGACTGAGATCGGAGCTGATGACGATGGCCGTTTCGTCGCCGCCCCAGAGCGCATCGAGAAGGCGGGCGACAGAGTCCGGGGCGGCGTCACCGACGACGATCGGCACCAGCGAGAAATCGGCGAAGAGTGTCTGCAGAAACGGCAGATGAACCTCGATCGCATGCTCATCGGCGTGCGCGGCATCCAGCACCTGGACGTCCGGCAGCGAGGCGATCCGCTGGATCGCCTCTTTGTCGACCGGCACGACTCCGAGGGGAGTTGCAAAGGCCTCGGTGCCCGGCACCGCCAGGCCGCGGAAGGCGAGCCGATGGGCCGGCCCGATGACAACCACCCGCCGGGTTTGCTCGCCGGCGGGGACCAGCCGCGCGTATGCGGACGCCGCAACGGCTCCGGAGTAGATGTAACCGGCGTGGGGCGCGATGATCGCCTTCGGGACCGGTCCGGTGGCAACACGCGGAGCGGCCTCGGCGAGCAGGCCGGCGATCTCGTCACGCAGGTCGGATGCAGCTTGCGGATAAAACATTCCGGCGACGGCGGCTGGCCGGACTTCGCTCATCACTGCGTTCATCACACCGCCTCCGATCGACTATATTATGGAGAGATAATACGGCAAAGGCCGGTCGGCGACCCACCCGCACGGGGATGATTGAGGGCGCTGCCGAATGCCGCGTTGGCACGGGGTGATGACGATGGGTGCGTCGGGTTCGCTTGCGGATGGTGCGCCGGATGATGGTTCGAGCTTCTCCGGCCGATACTGGCACTTCCTGGATGACGGGCGCATCCAGTGCGATGTGTGTCCGCGCCTGTGTCGCCTGCACGAGGGCCAGCGGGGACTCTGCTTCGTGCGCGCCCGTTCGGGCAAGCGGATGGTGCTGACCACCTACGGCCGGTCCAGCGGCTTCTGCGTCGATCCGATCGAAAAGAAGCCGCTCAACCACTTCCTGGCGGGGACACCGGTGCTGTCGTTCGGCACCGCCGGCTGCAACCTCACCTGCAAGTTCTGCCAGAACTGGGACATCTCCAAGTCGCGGGAGACGGATACGCTGACCGCCCGGGCGACGCCCGGGATGATCGCCGAGGCGGCGCTCGCGACCGGCTGCCGCAGCGTCGCTTTCACCTACAACGATCCGGTGATCTTCCTCGAGTACGCCATCGATACGGCCGAGGCGTGCCATGCCGCCGGCCTGAAGACGGTGGCGGTGACCGCAGGCTACATCTGCGAGGAACCGCGGGTCGAGTTCTTCCGCCACATGGATGCGGCGAACGTCGATCTGAAGGGATTCTCGGAGGCGTTCTATGGCCGGCTCTGTTCGGCGCAATTGCGGCCGGTGCTGGACACGCTGATCTACCTGAAGCACGAGACCGAGTGCTGGCTGGAGATCACCAACCTGATCATTCCGGGAGAAAACGACAGCGACCGGGAGCTGGACGCGATGACCCGCTGGATCGTGGGCGAGTTGGGACCGGAGGTGCCGGTGCATTTCTCCGCCTTCCATCCCGACTGGAAGATGCTGGATACGCCACGGACACCCGCCTCCACCCTGACCCGCGCCCGGCAGATCGCGCAGGCGAACGGCCTCCGCTACGTCTACACCGGCAACGTCCACGATCCCGAGGGAGGATCCACCTCCTGTCATGGCTGCGGCAGTCCGCTGGTCGGCCGCGACTGGTACGAACTCACGGCATGGAACCTCACCGACGACGGCCATTGCCGGACCTGCGGCGCCCGCTGCGCCGGCGTCTTTGCCGGGCCACCCGGGACCTGGGGGCGCCGCCGCCTGCCGGTGCGCATATCCGCCTTCACGTGAACGTAGCTACGTATCCGTTTGGAGGGGGACAGCCGCTTTTCCACGAGTTTTTTCTGCATCTACTCATTAAGATTTTCAAAGGAAGAGGGATCTCAAATACGCCGCAGGGAGAAATCCATCCAGATGGAAAATTCATCCAAACCGATGAAGCTTATTGGCTGAGAATAAAGGTTACAAACGACGGCAAAAACATCGCACGCACATGCCGTGCTCATATTACTCAACTATCCAGGATTAATAGAGATGGTACAGTTGAGCGTATGGATAATCAAGACGCCTTGATAATACGATGGGCCATCATAAACGAGACGGTGATCGATCTTCCGAAAGGTGTAAATCAGTTTTCTGGAATTTGTTACACGAAGAAAAGTGCAGCAAACAGGTTGATACCAAATACACCGAGAGAGGCAATCAGATTGGAGAGAGTGTGGGGTAGCCCAGGTACGTTCGAGTTGAGGATTGTTGTCACTGCCGAGAATGCAGAACACACGTGCAAGTTGATTCGGTTTGAGTGGGGCGGTAGCTGGGGAACGCTGAAGCCACTGGCGTGACGGTGTTTTTGGCGTCGGTGTGCGGGTTTCACGCTGGTTCTGTCGCGAACTTCTGTGTATCTCCTGATCCTAAATCATCGCTGGGCTCGGGCTTTAAATCTCGCGAAGGGCGGTCCGGCACAAGGGAGGATGTCGACCATGAACCCGAACCTTCCGGAGCAGATGGCGTGTGTCGAGATCACCCGGCCCGGCGGGCCGGAGGTGTTGCAGCCGGCGGAACGGCCGACGCCGCAAGCGGGGCCGGGGGAGGTGCTGATCGAGGTCGCCGCTGCCGGCATCAACGGTCCCGATGTCTATCAGCGGCGGGGTCTTTACCCGGCGCCTCCCGGGACGACCGATCTTCCCGGCCTCGAAGTCTCTGGCACGATCGTCGCCGTCGGCGATGGCGTTTCCGACTGGCGGGAGGGCGACACGGTCTGCGCCCTGACGGCGGGCGGCGGCTATGCCCGCTACTGCACGGCACCGGCGGCGCAGTGCCTGCCGATCCCCCACGGCCTCGACCTGATCGACGCGGCGGCCTTGCCGGAGACCTGCTTCACCGTGTGGTCGAACATCTTCGAGCGGGCGCGTCTGGCGACCGGCGAGCGGCTGCTGGTACATGGCGGCGGCGGCGGTATCGGCACCACGGCGGTGCAGATGGCGGCGGCCTTCGGTCACACGGTCCTGACCACGGCGGGCAAGGCGCAATGTCCGCACCTGGAAGCGCTGGGGGCGTCGCGGGCGATCGACTTTGCGGCCGAGGACTTTGTCGCCGTCGTCAAGGACGTCACCGGCGGCAAGGGCGTCGACGTCATCCTCGACATCGTCGGCGGCGACTACATCTCCCGCAACATTGCCTGCCTCGCCCGTGACGGTCGCCTGGTGCAGATCGCCTTCCTGAAGGGAAGCAAGGTCGAGATCGACCTGATGCCGGTGATGCTGAAGCGGCTGACGATCACCGGCTCGACGCTGCGGGTGCAGACGATCGAACGCAAGGGAGAGATTGCGCAGGCGTTGCGGAAGCGCGTCTGGCCGCTGATCACGGAAGGACGCATGCGCCCGGTCGTCTTCGCCCGCCTGCCGCTGGCCGACGCCGCCGAGGGGCATCGGCTGATGCAGGAAGCCGAGCATTTCGGTAAGATTCTGCTCATTCCATGAAGGCGGAGGCGGGCAGGGCTTAGCGTCACGCCGCAGCCGCTCTATATGGGTATTGGCAGGATTAGGGCTCTAGCATGTCAGGACGTGATCCAGCCGCGTGGATGTGGGCAGAGGCCTGCGAGATGCTCGACCGCGCGGACCGGCTGCATCGACAATTTTTTCAGTTGGGGCGCGAGGCTCACCGCGGCGCCAGCTGGGAGCCGCCCGTCGATATCTATGAGACGGCGGGCGAACTGGCGGTCATGGTCGCCCTTCCGGGGGTCGAGCCGGGCCACATCAGCGTTCGCATCGAGGGCGACACCTTGCTGGTGAGCGGTTCGCGGACATTGCCGAGTTTCGCCGACCCGATCCGCATTCATCGGCTCGAAATCCCGCAAGGCCGCTTCGAGCGGCAGATCAGGCTGCAGTCCGGCCGGCTCGAACTCACCCACCGCGAGAACCGCGACGGGTGCCTGCTGCTTATCTTTCATAAACTCCCCTGAGCAGACGGGTCCTGCCCGGCCACGTCGGAGCCGCGGCGGCCGTCCGAGCGAGTAGAGTGAGATGAACGCCATTCCGACCGATCAACTGATCTTGCTGCCGGTCCGCAATGTCGTGTTGTTTCCCGGCATTGTCCTGCCGATCGCGATCGGTCGCGGCGGATCAGTCGCGGCGGCGCAGGAAGCGGTCCGCGCCGAGACGCCCATCGGTGTCATCTTGCAGCGCGATCCGCAGGTGGAGGTGCCGGACGTCGGCGACCTGTACGCGGTCGGCACCATCGCCAACATCCTCCGCTTCATTACCGCTCAGGACGGATCGCACCACCTGGTCTGCCAGGGCGTGCAGCGGTTCCGGATCGTCGGCATCGAACAGACGACCCCCTATCTGGTGGCACGCCATCAGCTGATCAGCGACGATCAGCCGGCCACCACCGCCATCGAAGCACGGGCGCATCAGTTGCGGGCGCGGGCGGAGGAAGCGCTGCAGTTGCTGCCGCAAGTGCCGAGCGAGCTCATCAGCGCCGTACAGTCCATCAACCAGCCGTCCATGCTCGTCGACATGGTCGCGAGCTTCATCGATCTGCAACCGGCCGAACGACAGGAGATCCTAGAGACCGTCGATCTGGAGGCCAGGTTCGACAAGGTCCTGACCCTGGTCGGCCACCGCATCGACGTCATGCGGCTGTCGCGGGAAATCGGCGACAAGACGCGCGAGCAGATGGATCAGCGCCAGCGCGAGTACATGCTGCGCGAACAACTGAAGACGATCCAGGACCAGCTGGGCGAGGGCGACGACGAGCGGGCGGGCGAGATCGCGGAGCTGGCGAAGGCGATTGCCGACGCCAAAATGCCGGAAGAGGCGGAGAAACAGGCGCAGAAGGAGCTGAAACGGCTGGAGCGGATGCCGGACGCGTCGGGTGAGTATTCCATGCTCCGCACCTACCTCGACTGGCTGATCGAACTGCCGTGGCAGAAGGAAAGCGCCGGCAGCATCGATATCGGCGAGGCGCGCAAGATGCTCGATGCCGACCACTACGGCCTGGAAAAGGTGAAGCGGCGGATCCTCGAGTTCCTCGCCGTGCAGAAGCTGAGCGCCGGCGGCCGCAGCCCGATCCTCTGCTTCGTCGGGCCGCCCGGCGTCGGCAAGACCTCCCTCGGCCAGTCCATTGCCCGGGCGACGGGTCGCCGCTTCGTCCGCGCCAGCCTCGGCGGTGTCCATGACGAGGCGGAGATCCGCGGCCACCGCCGCACCTATATCGGCGCCCTGCCGGGGGTGATCATTCAGCAGCTCCGCAAGGCCGGCACCCGGGACTGCGTCTTTATGCTGGATGAGATGGACAAGCTGGGCTCGGGCTTCCACGGCGATCCGTCGTCGGCGCTGCTGGAGGTGCTCGACCCGGAGCAGAATGGCAGCTTCCGCGACAACTACCTCGGCCTGCCGTTCGATCTCAGCCATGTGATGTTCATCGGTACCGCCAACGTTCTCGATGCCATCCCCGGCCCCTTGCGCGACCGGATGGAGGTGATCGAGCTGCCGGGCTACACCGAGGACGAAAAACTGGAGATCGCCAGGCGGTACCTGGTCCGCCGCCAGTTGACCGCCAACGGCCTGACCCCGGAGATGTGCTCGATCGACGACGAAGCGCTGCGCACGATCATCCGCTCCTATACCCGCGAAGCCGGCTGCCGCAACCTGGAGCGCCAGATCGGTGGTGTCTTCCGGCGCATCGCCGTCCGCATCGCCGAGGGAGAGCCAGGACCGATCCCCATTGGTCCGGCGGATGTGGAATCGATGCTGGGGCCGGCGCGGTTCGAGAACGAGGTCGCCGAACGGACCAGCGTCGCCGGCGTCGCCACCGGCCTGGCCTGGACGCCCGCCGGCGGCGATATCCTGTTCATCGAGGCGACCCGCATCCCCGGCAACGGGCGTCTGATCCTCACCGGTCAGCTGGGCGACGTCATGAAGGAGAGCGCTCAGGCCGCCCTCAGCCTCGTCAAGTCCCGTGCGGCACAGATCGGCTTCGCCCCGGATCTGTTCGAGAAGAGCGATATCCACGTGCACGTCCCGGCGGGGGCGATTCCCAAGGACGGACCCAGCGCCGGCGTCGCCATGTTCATCGCGCTCGCCTCGCTGCTCGCCGATCGGCCGGTGCGCAGCGACGTGGCGATGACCGGCGAGATCAGCCTGCGCGGGCTCGTGCTTCCGGTCGGCGGCATCAAGGAGAAGGTGGTGGCCGCCGCCCGCGCCGGCATCCGCACCGTGCTGCTGCCGATGCGCAACAAGAAGGACCTGGAGGATGTCCCGGCCGGTGCCCGCGACGCGCTCTCCTTTCGCTTCCTCGAACGGGTCGACGAGGCGATGACGGCGGCGTTGGCGGAGGAAATCGCCTCGTCTTCCGTCCCGTCCGGCACCGTGTCCGCCGCGTCGGAGACGGCCTGACCACCCCGGCACTCCTTGTCACCAACCTTTTGCTTTCCGTCCCGCGGGCACCCATATTGGCGCGTTGTCGCCGGGCATGCCCGCCTCCCCGAAAGGACCCTGAATGAAAATCTCGTTTGCTGCACCGGATCTGCCGGCCAAGGGTGTCGTCGTTGCCGGCGTTCTTGCCGACCGGGACCTCAGCCCGAGCGCCCGCAATCTCGATGCGCTGCTGAAAGGCGGCCTGGTCCGGGCCATCGAGGCGAGCCGCTTTGTCGGCAAGCGGGATCAAACCCTGTCCCTGCTGGCGCCGGCCGGTTGCGACTATGGGCGGATCGTCCTCATCGGCTTCGGCAAGGCGGGCGAGCTCGATGCGGTCAAGGTGCAGGGCATCGGCGGGACGATCGCGGCGGCGATCGCGGGAACGACCGATACCGAGGCGTTCGTTGCCGTCGATGATCTGGAAGGCGCACCCCTTGCGTCGGCCGAGATGGCGGCGGAGATGGCGCTCGGCCTGCGTCTTCGCTCCTACCGGTTCGACAAGTACTTCACCAAGCAAAAGGATGAAGACAAGCCGACGCTGACCGAGGTCACGTTCGGCAGTGCCGACGCCGAGCGCGCGCGGCGGTTGTTCGAGCCCAGGGAGCAGGTGGCGGAGAGCGTTGAGTTCACCCGCGATCTGGTCTCCGAGCCGGCGAATGTCGTCTATCCCGAATCCTTTGCCGAGGCTGCCCGGAAGCTGGATCATCTCGGTCTCGAGGTGGACGTTCTCGGCGAAAAGGAGATGAAGCGCCTCGGCATGAACACGCTTCTTGCCGTCGGCCAAGGGAGCGATCGGGAATCGCAGCTCGTCGTCGCGCAGTGGTGGGGCCTCGGCAAGCCGGCATCGGGCGAGGCTCGCAAGGATGACGATGCGCGGCGTCCGCTCGCCGTCGTCGGTAAGGGCGTCACCTTCGATTCAGGCGGTATCTCCATCAAGCCGTCCGGCAACATGGAGGAGATGAAATGGGACATGGCCGGCGCCGCTGCCACCCTCGGCCTGATGCGGGCCCTGGCTTTGCGCAAGGCGAAGGCCAATGTGGTCGGTGTCGTCGGCCTCGTCGAAAACATGCCTTCCGGGAGTGCGCAGCGGCCGGGGGACGTGGTCACCACCATGTCGGGGCAAACGGTCGAGGTGATCAACACCGATGCGGAAGGACGGCTCGTTCTCGCGGATGTCCTTCACTACACCATCGACCGGTTCCATCCGCGGGCGGTGATCGACATGGCGACGCTGACAGGTGCCATCATCATCGCTCTCGGTCATGAACAGGCGGGACTGTTCGCCAACGACGATGACCTGGCGAAGCAGCTGATCCGGGCCGGTGCCGCCGTTGGTGAGCCGCTGTGGCGGATGCCGCTCGGCGACGAATACGACAAGCAGATCAAATCCGATATCGCGGACATGAAGAACGTCGGCAATCGCGGCGCCGGCAGCATCACCGCCGCGCAGTTCCTGCAGCGGTTCGTCGGCAAGACGCCGTGGGCCCACCTGGACATCGCCGGCGTCGCCTGGGCGAAGAAGGACCTGGCGGTGGTCCCGAAGGGCGCATCGGCGTTCGGTCTGCGGCTCCTCGATCGCTGGATCGCCGACACCTGCGAGGCCGACTAGGGACCGACGGCGAATGCGGATGATCGCCGAATGACGGACGTTGCCTTCTATCATCTGCAGCAATCGCCGGTGGAGAAGGTGCTGCCGAAGCTGTTGGAAAAGACCCTGGCGGCGGGCAAACGCGCCGTCGTCCTCTCCGGGTCGTCGGAGCGGACGGAAGCGCTGGCGACGGTGCTGTGGACCTATGATCCCGGCGGCTGGCTGCCGCACGGCACCGCGCAGGATGGTAACGCCCATCTCCAGCCGATCTGGCTCGCTGAGGCGGACGAGAACCCCAACCGGGCGACCTTCCTCTTCCTCACCGACGGGGCGCACTCGGCCCACGTCGACCGGTTCGAACGCTGCTTCGATCTGTTCGACGGCAACGATGCCGACGCGGTGGCGGCGGCACGCCAGCGCTGGCAGGCAGAAAAGACGGCCGGCCACACCGTCACCTATTGGCAGCAGAACGACAAGGGCGCGTGGGAACGAAAGGCCTGAGGCTGCTCGGGCTTGAGCTTCTCGACGTGGTGGGCGCCCGTTGATGGCGTTTCGCCTGTCGCTTCTTTACGCGGCATTCTTTGCCGTCACCGGGGTGCAGCAGCCATTCTGGCCGGTGTGGCTGCAGGCGGCGGGCCTGTCGGCGGCCGACATTGGCCTCGTCCTCTCCGTGAGCATCGGCATCAAGGTCTTGAGCGCGCCGGCGGTGGCCCATGCGGCCGATCGCTCGGGCGAACGGAAGCGGCTCATCGTCCTGCTCGCATTGATCGCCGCCTTTGCCTTCAGTCTCTTCGCGTTCGCGGGCGGCCTCGGGTCGATTCTGCTCGTCAGCCTCGTCTACTTCGGCGCCTGGCCACCGATCGTCAGCCTGACCGAGAGCGTTACTGTTCAAGCGGCGCGGATGGGTCTCGCCGATTATGGACGGGTGCGCCTGTGGGGATCCTTCAGCTTCATTGCCTGCGCCATTGTCGCCGGCCAGGTGCTGGCCGTCGCCCCCGCCGATGCCGTCTACTGGATGATCCTCGCTCTGCAGGTGATCGTGCTTTTCAGTTGCCTGCCGATGCCGGCGCTGCGCGACGAAGCGAGCCGATCGCACCGGTTGCCGCTGATCGAGGTGCTGGCCGATGGCCGGTTTGTCGGCTTTCTCGTCGCCTGCGGACTGATCCAAGGCAGTCATGCCGTCTACTACGGCTTTGGCGCGCTCGCCTGGAAGGCCGCGGGATATTCCGAGGCAGTGATCGGACTCCTGTGGGCGGAAGCGGTGATCGCCGAGATCGTCTTGTTTGCCTTCGGGTCGCGCCTGCTATGCCGCATCTCGCCTCTGCCGCTGATGGCGGTGGCGGGAGCGGCGACGACGGTTCGCTGGCTCGGTCTGGGAATCACCGACTCTTTGCCGGCGCTGATCGCATTGCAGCTCCTGCACGCGTTCAGTTTCGGCGCCGCCCATCTGGCGGCAATGACCCACATCGCCGGTAGCGTTGCACCTGCGCTGTCGGCGACGGCGCAGAGCCTCTACACCGGGGTTGTCTGGGGGTTATTCCTCGGTGGCGGCTTGCTCGCCGCCGGTTACCTGTTTGAGCTCGCCGGTGCCGATGCCTACTTCGTCATGGCCGTACCCGCCCTCGCCGGGGCTGTCCTCTCATGGAAACTGTCCGCCTGACGCGATGACGCAGCCATAATCCAAGCGGGAGCAAAAATTCCCCACTTGTGACCCACATCACATCCTTGACGTGTGGAAATAGCGAGAATGATCGCGGATGGTTTCATCCCGTTCTCCCTTCCCTCAAGAGCAAGACCTGGGGCCGGTCAATCCGGCCCCTCTTTTTTTGTCTCCCCTGGTCGTCCCGTCGCTGTTGTATCTTCTCGCTGTCCGCGACCGGCCGACGTAGGTTCAACCCTCGTCGTTTGGCCCTCGGCGGGTTGACGGAGGAGGAGCGGTGATGCGTCCGAAGGCACCCGTCTGGCTGCTGGCACTGGCTTTATCGGTCACCGGCTGTGCCGACGCCCGGAAGGACGACTACCCGCTCGATGCAGGGCGCACCTGGACCTATCGGATGCTCATTCGTCAGGGCGCCGAGGGGAGCGAGCGTGTCACCGAGGCCCAGTCGGTGGTCACCAATCTGCCCGGTCGCCAGTTGGCCGGCCAGCGGGTGGTGCCGCAACGGCAGGACGCGTTTGGAAGCGCGCGTATCCGCCTGATCCGCGACGACGGGATCCGTGTGGCGGAGGTGGGCGAGGTCAGGGAGCCGGACGGCGCGGAGGTCGCCCGGCCGCAGCCAAATCTGATCCTTCTCCGGCCGCTGGTGCCCGGCGCGTCGTGGTCGGCGACGTGGGAGACCATGCAGTCGGGCCAGCCTGTCCTGGTGCCGATGCAAAAGATGGTTGAGACCACGGAAGGCATCGTCGAGGTTGGCGCCGGCCGCTTCACCAACGCGCTGCGCCTTGCCATTGCCGGCGGCGGGTCGGTGGTGATCAATGGCAGCCCGGAGCGGGTCGAGGTGTCCGGCGAGGAATGGTTCGCCCCCGGCGTCGGATTGGTGCAGGCCAGTTTCCGCGAAGTCGTCGTCGGCCATGGCGAAGCGGCGACGCGCGTCGACCTGCATCTGACCGCAAGCCATCCCTAGCCGCCGATCGTTTCACGAAAAAGTGTGTTACGGCGAAGTCACTTGCAAAGCGCACCGCGATTGGGTAGCGTTATCAAGTACAGGAGGCCGGGTAGACGCTAGCTTCGAAACAGAAGTAGTTTACTCTAGAACAGCAATAATAAGTCATATAAGGCGCGACAGCCGGTAGAGTGGAACGGTTGGTCGTGGAAGCTTGCCTACGTTTTTATACAGTGGGGAACGGTGAGCTATGGCGCTGAATGCCTTCAGTCAGTTTCTGACGGTCCGCGGTAGGGTCATATCTATTGACGCTGGCAAGCCTTCATTCACGATCAAGGCGCGCAGCGGCGATGTTTTCGAGGCGTTTGTCGGTCCCTCGACGTACTACGAGGTGGTGACCAATCTCGACGGCATCGATCGCGGTCGGCTGCCGGATCCGGAGGGGATGCAGTGGAGCGACGATCCCATCCGGTTCGACTTCATGAAGTTCATTCAGGTCGATCGGCCGGTAACCGTCCAGGGCATCTACCAGCAAAACGGCAATCAAGAGCGTTATGAGGCACGCGCCGTCAAGCTGATGCATTCGGCGATCGACCGGTATGTCTTCGAGGAAACCCACTGGTGGATCGTGCAGACGACGCAGATGGCCGATCGTATCCTCGATCATCTGTTTGACGCCAGGCGCAGCTATACTATCGATGACTTCTCCCGTTTCTATCGGACGCAGCTCAACATCCTGGGGCAGCCAGTCGACGAGAACGTGCAGGAGTGCGCGACGCTGTCGCGACTGCTCTATGATCTGTCTTCCGCCTATCTGCTTACCGGTGCCGAGCGATACTTCCTCGCGGCGCGGGCGGCCTGCTCGTATCTGCGGGAAGCGTTCCGCAGTCTCAGTCACGATGGGCAATACATCTTCTGGGCCTATGGTCGCCGCCGCTTTCACGAAGGCGAGCGGGGCGAGGTGCTGATTGTTCCCTCGCAGAACGCCGACGATCTGGGAGCGATCCCTCTCTACGAGCAGATCTATGCGTTGGCCGGGCTGACGCAGTACTTCCGCATCACCCAGGAGTGGGAGGTCCTGGAGGACATCCGGCGGAGCATCAATACCTTCCAGGCCTTCTACTATGACAACGAAGAGGCAAAGCAGAAAGGTTTTGCCGGGACGGGAGGCTACTACTCCCACCTCGACTTTGTGACCATGCGTCCAGATGCACCGGTCCTTGGACCCAATTGCGCGCGCAAGAACTGGAACTCCATCGGCGATCATATCCCGGCTTACCTGGTCAATCTCATTCTTTGTCTCGATCCGCTGCCACAGGGCGATCCACAGCTGCGCGCCAGCCTCGATGAACTGCTGAAGACGTGTTGGAAGATTCTCGAGGAGACGTCGTCGCTCATCGTCGACAAGTTTCCCGATCCCCAGTCCGATTACGTCAACGAGCGGTTCCATGCCGACTGGTCACCCGATCACGGTTTCAGGTGGCAGCAGAATCGGGCGGTCGTCGGCCACAACCTGAAGATCGCCTGGAACCTCACTCGCTGCGCCTTCTACTTCCAGAGCCGCGCCAAGAGGCTCGGTGATGCGGGGAAGGCGGGGGAAGCGAAAGGGTTCGAGCAGCGCTCGGCCAAGGCCCTCGATCTGGCGCGCCGGCTGGCGACGCGCATGGGCGAGGTCGGCGTCGACAAGATCCGCGGCGGCATCTTCGACTGCGTCGAGCGGCAGCCGGACAATGGGATGCCGACGCAATTCGTATGGGGTGCCACCAAGGACTTCTGGCAGCAGGAGCAGGGCATTCTCGCCTACCTAATCCTGCACGGGGCGACTTCCGACGATCGCCAGTATCTGGATCTGGCGCGCGAAAGTTCCGCTTTCTGGAACGTCTTCTTCCTCGATCGCGAGCGGCAGGGCTATTACTTCCGCACCACCGAAAACGGGATCCCGGTCCTGGAGGGCGAGTATGGGCGCAAGGGTGGCCACGCCATCGGCTATCATGCCTTCGAGCTAGCCTATCTGTCGCACGTCTACACGCGGACCTTCGTTGCCGCCGGCGGCGGCAGCGACAACGGTTTCTGCCTCTATTTCAAGGTGCACAGCGATCCGGACCTAACCTCGATCAATGTGCTTCCCGACTTCATGCCGCCGGGAAAGCTGGAGATCGCCCGCATTCGCGCCAACGGTATGGACGTGACCGATGCGCGCAAGCCGGGCAATCCCAACGACTTCCAGATCTCGCTCAAGGACCTGAAGCCCAGCCCCGGGACCGATCTCATCGAACTCGTCGTCGAGTTTCGCGGACTGGCCGCGACCGCCTGAGCCACCGCGGCGGTCGGGGAGAGACTCGTTTTGTCCATGGTTCAGGAATGAGCTGCAATGGCTGATCAGCCACTCAAAGGCAAGAAGATCGCCGTCGTCCTGGAGAGCCAGTACATTCCTGGAGAGATCAAAATCTACCAGGACCGGTTTGCGTCTTACGGTGCGACCGTCGATCTGGTCTCGCGGCTTTGGGGCGCGCCATCGCAGCGCTTCTATTCCACCGTCGAGCCGGACGCGCACGGCAACGTGCCGCCGATCGAGTGGCTCGACGTTTCGGTCGACATCGAAAAGGTCGATCCCGGCGACTATGCCGCCGTCGTCGTCGCCGCCAACTACACCAGCGTCCGCCTGCGTTGGATCGGCGATGTCGCCGTCAATGCCGGCAATGCCGCCGAATTCGCTCGCAATACGCCGGCGGCGCGGTTCTTCCGACGAGCGATGGAAAATCCGAAGATCATCAAGGGGGCGCCGTGCCATGCCCTGTGGCTGCTGACGCCGTCGCCCGACGTCCTCGCCGGCCGCAAGGTGATCTGCAATCAGGTGGTGCTGGCGGATGTCATCAACGCCGGTGCCATCTTTACGCCGGTGCCGGCCGGCACCCCGCCGGAGCAGCAGGTGGTGGTCGATCACGACCTGGTCACCAACAACTCCTGGCACGCCTCGGAAGCGCTGGTCGATAAGATCCGCGATCTGATCCTCAATCCGCCGGCGCCGTTGCAGAGCGAGTCGTCGCCGGCGGTGCCGGTGAAGCCGACCAGGCGGCGGATCCTGATCGTTCTCTCCGAATGGGGCTACTGGGGCGAGGAGCTGGTTGGTCCCCTGGGCGAGTTCGATCGCGTCGGCTACGACGTGGACTTCTGTACACCGACCGGCCGTCGCCCCAACGCGATCCCGGTGAGCATGGACGCCGACTTCTTCGATCCGCCGCTGCAGCGTCCGGTGACGACGGAGGCGATGGCGGCGCGGGTGCGCGAAATCGACGATCCATCGACGGCGCAGGGGAAGCGGCTCGACAACCCGATCAATCTTTCCGCCTGGTTCCCGGAGCGGCCCTACTATTCCGCCACCGCTTTCGTCCGCGGACTGGAGGCCTACAACCGGCTGCTGGTGGACGCCACCCGGTGCATCGAGACGTACGACGCGATGCTGATCGTGGGCGGCTCCGGGCCGCTGGTGGATCTGTGCAATAACCAGCGCCTGCACGACCTGATCATCGCCTTCCATCGCGCCGACAAGCTGATCGGGGCCGAGTGCTACGGCGTTCCCTGCCTCGCGTTCGCCCGCGACATGAACGAGCGCAGGAGCCTGCTTCGCGGCAAGCACGTGACCGGGCACTGCCTCGAGTACGACTACAAGGATGGCACTGCGTTCGTCGAGGCGCGTGGCCAATTCCTCAACTTCAACATGGGGCCGCCGCCTTATCCGCTGGAGTTCATCCTCGCCGATGCGACGCAGCCGGGCGGCGCCTTCCATGGCAACTTCGGGCATCCGACCAGCGTCATCGTCGATTATCCGTTCGTCACCGGGCGGTCGACGCCGGACAGCGTCCTGACCGGCCAGAAGATGATCGAATGTCTGGACGGCGATCCGCCGCTCCGCCGCTGGGGGTGGTGACGACGAACGACGGTGGTGCTTGGCTGAGTTGAGCTGCGCGGGCAAGACGATAGGCCGGGAGGGAATGACGGCGATGGCGACAGCGACCGGACATCGCAAGCTGCTGGAGCAGTTGGAGGCCGATGGGCTGACGACGATGTTCGGCAATCCCGGTTCGAGCGAGGAAGGGCTGCTCGACGAGATCGCGCGCACGCCCTCGATCCGCTACATCCTGGGGCTGCAAGAGGCCACCGTCATCCTGATGGCCGCCGGCTATGCGCAGGCGATGCGGCGGCCGACGGTGGTCCAGCTTCATTGCAGCGTCGGCGTCGGCAACGGCCTCGGCAGCCTCTATCACACGTTCCGCAAGCAACGCTCACCGCTGGTGGTCATCGCCGGCGAAGCGGGTGTCGCCTATGACGCGTTGGATGCGCACATGGCACTGGATCTGGTGGGCTTTGCCCGGCCGGCGACCAAGTACGCGGCCCGTGCCATCCACCCCGGCAGCCTGCTCCGGCTGTTGCGCCGTTGCATCCGCATCGCCGCGACCCCACCTTACGGGCCGACCTTCCTTTCCGTGCCGCAGGATATCCTCGACCAAGCCAACGACGAGCCGGTGGTGCCGACGACGATCCCGGACACGCGGGTGGCGCCGGAACCGGCGGTGCTCTCCCGCGCGGCCGAGTTGTTGATGGGGGCCGCTAATCCGGTGATCGTCATCGGTGACGGCGTCACCCACTCCGGTGCCGAGGCGGAACTGGCGCGGGTTGCGGAACTGCTCGGCGCCAGCGTCTATGGGGCGATGGTCTCGGAGGTAAACATTCCGTGGTCGCACCCTCTGTACCGGGGGATGACCGGCCACATGTTCGGACCCAACAGCCGGCGCACGGTGGCCGATGCGGATGCGGTGCTGATCTGCGGCACCTACGTATTTCCCGATGTCTTCCCGCTGGTCGAAAGCCCGTTCCGGGCCGGCGCCCGCATCGTCCATATCGATCTGGACAGCTATGCCATCGGCAAGAATCATCCGGTGACGCTCGGCCTGTGGGCCGATCCGAAAACGACGCTCGGCCGGCTCGCCGAGACTCTCGCCGAGCGGATGAGCAGCGACGAGAGGAGCGCCGCGGCGACCCGCGCCGACCGAATCGCCAGCGAGACGGCGGCCGCCCGCGCCGCCGCCCGTGACGGCGACGTCGCCGCCCGGGATGCGATGCCGCTGCGGATGTCGGTCTTCGCGGCCGAGCTAGCCCGCCAGTTGCCGGCCGACGCCATTCTCTACGATGAATCCATTACCCACACGCCGGAGCTCACGCGCTACCTGACGCCATCCGCGCCCGGCCACTTCTACCAGACCCCCGGTGGAACCCTCGGTATCGCCTTCCCGGGTGCGGTGGGCGCCAAGCTGGCGCATCCGGAGCGCACCGTCGTCGGCTTCGGTGGCGATGGCGGGACGATGTACACGCTGCAGGCGCTGTGGACGGCGGCGCACCATCGCATCGCCGCCAAGTTCGTCGTCTGCAACAACCGCAGCTACCGGCTGCTGAAGGAAAACCTCGTCCAGTACTGGCGCGATCAAAACAGTAACGAGACCCGCTTTCCCCCATCCTTCGACCTGGGCGATCCCGAGCTCGATTTCATCTCCTTGGCGCGGGGAATGGGGGTGCCGGGGGTGCGGGTGGCGACCCATGAGGAGATTGCGCCCGGCATCCGGGCGATGCTCGACCACGACGGTCCGTTCCTCCTCGATCTGACGTTGGAATCGGAGGTGCGCCGATGAACAGGCCGATGCAGCCGGTGAGCAGATAGGAGATAGCATGGCGACGACCCTGACCCAGGCCGACGTCGAAGCGTTTGCTGCCGAGTGGTATCGGCGTCTCGATGAACATGTGCCGGTGGAACAGGTGGTGGCCATGGTGGCGCCCGGCGAGGTGGAGTTCCGGCTGCCGGAGGCAACCCTCGTTACTGCTCAACAGGTGGGCCAGTGGTACGCGGGCGGCGGCAGCTTCGCCGGCGTAATCAACGTTTTCTTCGACGAAGTGCACACCCTGAGGAGCGTCGTCGCGGCGCCGCCCGCCGGCGATCGGGTGCAGGTGGACGTGGTCGTCAACTGGCAGGCGCGCATCTGGCGGCCGCCGGCGGCGCGCAGCGAGCGGCTCGCCTTCGATGCCACCCAGCGATGGGAGTTGGTGCCTGCCGTCGACGGCAGGCCGTTGATCGCCCGCTACCTTGTCGACGCCCTGACCCAGGTTTGAGCTGATCCAGGGGGAGTGACGAGCGGACTTCGGATCTTAAGAGGGAGAAACTGATGAGCAACGGCAGTGCCCGCGATGCCAATCTGGCGCTGGTCACCCGGATGTACGACTGCTTCAACCGCGACGACATGGACAGCATCCGGCGCGAAATTTTCGCTCCGGACCTTGTCTGGAACCTGCCGGGTCACAACCCGGTCGCCGGGACCAAGAACGGCGCCGAGGAGGTGATCCAATTCTTTCTTGCGCTGCGGCGCGCCAATATCCGCGTGACCCTCGACCCGGCGGCCGATCCGGCGACGGGTATCGACACCTTCGGCGACAGCACCGTCGTCGAGGTCCATCGGGGCCAGGGAGAGGTGACGGTTCGGGATGCCAGCGGCAATCCGCAAACGCTGGTGCTGAACGCCCTCAACTGCACCCATTACCGCATCGAGAACGGTCGCATTGCCCGGGTGCAGGTCTACATGAGCGATCAGCACGCCGCCGACATGTTCTTCAATGCGGTTTACCCGTTGAAGCCGATCCCCGACCGGCTGGCCTGAACGCGCAGACCCAGAGGAGGAACACAAAGATGGCGCTCATCACTGGAGGGCAAGTGGCAGCCGCCTATGCGGCACTGGCCACCGGCGATCGGACGCGGATGCTGGAGATGTGGCACGAGGACATGCACTGGCTGGTCCCGGGCCACAACCGGCTTTCGGGCTGGAAGAACAACGTCGACGAGTTCATGCAATTCATGGCCGACGTCGGTCGCCTGTCGGACAACAGCTTTCGGATGGACACTGTCGTCGTCAACCTGACCGACGACAGTTCCGCGGACGTAACAAACAATACCGGCTATCGCGCGGGAGAGCCGGAACGGCGCCTCAACATCGACGTCATCCACTGGATGCGCTGGCGCGATGGCCGGGTGTATGAGGCGCGAGGCGCCATTTTTGGCGACGGGACCGCCCAGTACGACGCGTTCTGGTCATAACGCGTTCTGGCGTAACGAGGGAGGAGGGCCATGCCGCTCATCAGCGTCAAGGTCATCAAGGACTTTTTCACCGACGAACAGCGGACCAATCTGATCAAGTCGCTCACCGATGCCTTCTGCGCGACGACGATTGAGGCGGCCCGCCCTTACGTCTACGTGTTGGTCGAGGAAGTTCCTCAGGGCAAATGGGGTCTTGCCGGGCACCCGCTACCCGATCCCGACTTCCTCATCAACGACCTGGTGCCGATCTTCGAGGACGCCGCGGACGAGTTCTCGAAGGTCTACAAGGTGCCGCGTCGGCGCCCGCGCGGCCCGGATGCGCCGCCAAAACCGCAGGGCGGGAGCTGACGATGCGGCGGCGAAGTTACCCAGCCTGGTCAATCCCGGCCTGTTTAATCACTGTGGGGACGTGGAAATGAGCACCCGCGAGGTGATCGACCGCTACTACGATTGTGTCAACCGCGGCGCCTGGGACGAGTGGCTGACGCTGTTCTCCGACGACGTGGTCGGCGACGAGCAGCTCGCCGGCCACTTCGCCGGCATCGACGTCCTGCAGGGGGCGATCAACGCCATCTCCACCGGCTACTCGCGCTTCAACATGCTGCCGCAGCGCATCGTCGTTGACGGCGATGCGGCGGTGGTCATCTGGCGATGCGTCGCCGCCAACGCGGCCGGCGTTCCCATCGGTTATCCCGATGCACCGGGGCGGCAGGTGGTTGGCGCCAACTACTTTCAGGTGCAGGCGGGAAAGATCGTCTACATGCGGACCATCCACGACAGCCTGCCGTTCGCGCCCTTCACGTCGCAATCGCGGCCTGCCTGACCGGCGCCCGGGGCGAGAACAGCATGGACACCTTCGATTACGTTGTCGTCGGCGCCGGATCGGCCGGATGCTGCGTCGCCGCCCGGCTGAGCGAGGATGCGGACGTGACGGTGGCGGTTGTCGAGGCCGGCAGCCGGACGATTCCCGCCGACGTTCAGGCTCACATCGACACGCCGTCGCACTGGGGGCGGGTGCAGCACACGGTCGCCGACTGGGAGTACGAGAGCATCCCGCAGCCGGCGCTGGGCGGCCGGCGGGTGCCCGAGCCGCGCGGCCGGATGCCGGGCGGGACGAGCAATCTCTACGCCCTGATGCACATCCGCGGGCATCCGTCCGATTTCGATGCCTGGGCCTACCAGGGCTGCCCCGGCTGGGCCTTCGCCGACGTCCTGCCGTACTTCAAGAAGCTCGAGGACCAGGAGGACGCCACCAGCCCGCTCGTCGGGCAAGGAGGGCCCCTTCGCCTCGAAAACGTCTCGCGCCATGAGCCCAGCCCGGTGTCGGCGGCGTTCATCGAGGCTTGTGCCGAACTGGGATATTCCCGCACCGACGACTTCAACGGTCCCTCCATGTTCGGGACCGGCTGGCACCACGTCAACATCAAGGACGGCCGTCGCCACAGCATGGAAGAGGCCTATCTCTACCCGGCGCTGTCGACGCGGCAGAACTTGACCCTGATCGACGGCGCACCGGCGACGCGGTTGCTCTTTCAAGGGCGGCGCTGCACGGGCGTTGAGTATGCGCGGGGGAGCGAGAGGGTGCGTGTGGCCGCCCGCCGCGAGGTCGTCGTCTGTGCCGGCGCCATCGACTCGCCGAAGCTGCTGTTGTTGTCGGGCATCGGCGCCGGCGAGCGCCTCGCCGGCGTCGGCATCCCGGTGTTGCTGCATGCACCGGGGGTCGGCGAGAATTTCCACAACCATGTCCTCGTCCCCGTCGTCTGTATCGCCAACAAGGACATCCCGGCGCCGCGCAACAATTTGAGCGAAGCGGCTTTGTTTTATGCCTCGGAGCCGGGCTGGCCGGCCCCCGACATCCAGATGGCGTTCGTGCCATGGGACCCGAGCCAGGTCGGCAGTGCGCAGCCGGGGAATGTGATGATCATGCTGCCGGGGGTGGTCCGCCCGCTGTCCCGCGGCTGGGTCCGGCTGGCGAGCGCCGATCCGCTGGCGAGGCCGCTCATCCATACCAACTATCTCGGCTGCGAGTCCGACCTGCGGCGGATGACCGATGCGGTGCGGATGGCGAGGCGCATCTACGCAACCCAGGCGCTGGGATCGTGGGTCGGCCAGGAGGTGGCGCCGGGACCGGCGGTCGGCGACGCCGGTCTCGTGGACTACGTCCGTCAGGCCGCCGATTCCTACCATCATCAGGCAGGGTCGTGCCGGATGGGGCTCGACGCGACGGCGGTGGTCGATCCGCGCTTGCGCGTTCACGGCATCGAGGGGCTTCGCGTCGCTGACGCCAGCATCATGCCGGCGGTGCCGTCCGGTAATTGCCATGCCGGCATCGTCATGGTCGCCGAGAAGGCCGCCGATATGATCAAGGCCGATCGAAAGGGCTGAGCAGCCGGCCGGCCGGATCAGACACTTTCAAGGAGGAGAGATGGCAGAGGTTCGCTTCCACCACATCTCGCTCACTTGCCGCGATCCGTTGGCGGTGGAGCGCTTCTATTCGACCCATTTCGGCTTCATGCGAGCGCGCGTCGTCGATCTGGGCGCGGGCGGACAGATCGTCTTCCTCCGCAATCGCGAAATGTACCTGGAACTCTTTCAGGCGACGGCGGACGCACCGGTCGCACCGGCCGAGGGCGACGGTTATCCCTGGCCGAGCGTGCGCAACATCTCGTTCATGGTCGACGACGTCGATCGCAAGCTGGCCGAGATGGGGGCAGGCGCCGTCGTCGCGTTTGGACCGCTGGCGTTCGATGCCTTCATTCCCGGCTGGAAATCGGCTTGGCTGCGCGATCCCGATGGCCGGCTGGTGCAGATCACTCAAGGGTTCTGCGACGATCGCTGCCCACCGCCACCGCCGGCATCCGCCTAGCCCCTAAAATAAACGCGACACACGCCAGGAGACGGTGGTGCGATGGCACTGATTCCCGTTCATTTCGAGTACCGGACCGGCTTGCGCCGGCCGTTCATCCAAAGCGCCCGGCTTACCGGCAATTGGACTGCCAACGGCCTGACCGCCGACGCCTGGACGACGACGCCGATGCAGGCATTTACCGCCGATGACGGGTGCCCCGCCTTCCGGGCGACGGTTCAGCTGGACGACAGTCAGATCGGTCGCGTCTTCCGCTGGGGGGTGCGCATCGATACGGCACCGGCGCCCGACCGCTGGGGAATCCCGACGGAGATTGGCGATCCGGCGAGCCGCGAACGTTACCGAAGCTTCACCCTGGAGCGTGCCGACCAGACCGAGCGGTACGATCTGACCCACTGCCGGCTGATGGGAGCGAACAAGCTGACCGTGCAGGGGCGGAGCGAGCCGGCGGTGCGCTTCGCGGTCTGGGCGCCCAACGCCCGTGCGGTCGAACTGGTGCGGGGGGATCGAGCCAGCGGTTATATCTGGAACGACGGACGGGGCACCGTGGTCACGATCCCCATGCGGCGGCGTGCGGACGGAGTTTGGGAGACGGAGGTTGCGACCGCCGCCGATCTTGCCAGCTTCGCCGCGTTCGACCACACCCCTTACATGTACAGGATCACCCGTGACGACGGGTCGATCGCTTACCGCAGCGACCTTTTCTCCCGCTGCCAGATCGGGTCCGGTCGGAAGAATCCGGACGCGCCGCGGCCTGGCGACCCTCCCTGGAACGGAACCCGGGAGGATCTCGATGGCGTCAAGAGCTGCTCCGTGGTGGTTGACCCGGAGCGAGTCGCCCGTCAGTTCCGGGAGGTTGATGCCAACGGCCGAGTGGTCTGGCCGGAGACGGAGTGGCAGACGGAAGACGAATTCTGGGCGAACGAGTTTGATCCGGCGCGGCCGCTGCCGGAGCGGCTTTCCGATCTGGTGATCTACGAGTTGCACGTGGATGGCCTCGGCGTCGGCGTTCACGACCGGGGGATGCTGGAAGACGCCATCGATCTGCTGGATTATCTGGCCGACCTCGGCGTCAACTGCGTCGAGTTGATGCCGTTCTCGGAATACGAGGGCTGGGCCAACTGGGGGTATGCCACCTCCCACTATCTGTCGATGGAATACGCCGGCGGCGGCCGTGACCAGTTCAAGCACTTCGTCCGCGCCTGCCATCGCCGCGGCATCGCCGTTCTCCTCGACGTCGTCTACAACCACTACACCCATGACGGCGAGCGGGCCCAGTGGGCCTATGATTCACCGGCACCGGAACGCAACATCTGGTACTGGTACGAGGGCCGTCCCGGCGATTACCCCGCCTACGAGGACGCCGCCCGGCGCAACCCGCAACAGATTCCGGCCGGCCACGGCGGCTATGTCGACAACATGTCGACCGGCTATGCGCCCCGCTATTCGGAAGAGATGGTCCGCAAGCTGTTCGTCTCCAGCGCGGCCCAGCTCGTCGCTGAGTTTCACGTCGACGGCTTCCGCGTCGACCAGACCACCTCAATCCATTCCTATGCCGTTCTCCACGCCGATGGCCGGCCGGCCGACAACGCGCGAGTCTTCGGTGCCAAGTTCCTGCGGGAATGGACGCGCACCCTGCAACTGATTTCGCCGCGGGTGTTCCTCATCGCCGAGGATCATTCCGGTTGGTCGGTGGTGACGGAGCCCAACGACGATGCCGGCCTCGGTTTCCAGGCGGTGTGGTATGCCGACTACTATCACCACCTGATCGGCGATGCGCAGAACGATCCCCGCCGGGCCCGGCTCCTGAAATTCGCCGGCTATGGCGATGACCGGGCGCTCAACATGACATGGTTTGCCGGCGAGCTTGCTGGTAGCGGCAGCCGCCGGATCATCTATCACGAGTCGCACGATGAGGCCGGCAACTCCTACTACGAGGAGGGCGGGCAGCGGGTTTACTCCGCCCGCACGATCAGCGTCGCGGTGAACAATGCGTCACTGGTGGGCCAAACCCGTCGCTACGCGGAGGCGCGGACACGGGTCGTTGCCGGGATCACCTTGCTAGCCGCCGCCGTACCGATGTTCTTCATGGGAGAGGAGGTCGGCGCGTCGCGACCGTACCGATACGACGACTTCCTCGCCAATCGTGAGGATTATCCGGCGCTGCGGCGAGGGGCGGGGGCGCAGCTGTTCCGGTTCTATCAGGATGTCATCCGACTGCGCCTGGGCCGGCCGGCCCTGCGCTCGCCGAACATCGAAATCCTGCACGTCCACGACGGCAACCGTCTCATCGCGTTTCGCCGCTGGGATCGGACGGGCGAATTCATCGTCGTTGCCAGCTTGAGCAACTGGGCGTTCTCCAGCGGCTACCAGATCCGCGACTCGCGCATCATCGATGGCGACTGGCGGGAGGTGCTGAACTCGGACGCGGCGGCGTATGGTGGCGGCGGTCAGATTGCGGAAGAAACGGTCGTCTCCTCGGGTGGCAGCATCTCACCGCACATCGCCGCCAACAGCATCATCGTGCTGCAACGGCAATAACCGGAAAATCCGCTGGGAAGTTGACAGGCTCGCTATCTTGCAGCAACCCGGTGCGGCCAAGCGCGCGGGTTGATATCCTTGCCTGGCCACGGCCGCGCCACCATGGGCCGTCTGTCTGATCGGACAACAAAGGTGCACCGGCGATGAACGGAACGATGCTGCAGTCGTTTCACTGGGACTATCCCGCCGACGGCGTGCTGTGGACGGAAATAGCCGGGAACGCCAGCGCCCTTGCCCGGACCGGTTTCACCGCGTTGTGGCTGCCGCCCCCCTACAAGGCGCAGAACCAAGAGGACGCCGGCTACGGCAGCTATGACCTCTGGGATCTGGGCGAATTCGATCAGAAGGGTGGCATTCGCACCAAGTACGGCACCCGCTCGGAGCTGGAGGCGGCCGTCACCGCCGTCCACGCCGCCGGGATGCAGGTCTATATCGATGTCGTCTTCAACCACAAAGGCGGGGCCGACGGGACGGATCGGGTCACCGCCACCCCGGTCAGCCGGGAAAACCGCAACATCGAGATCGGTCCGCCACGCGAGATCGAAACGTGGACTCGCTTTGATTTTCCCGGCCGGGGTGATCGCTACTCACGCCTGCGCTGGAACGCATCGCATTTCGATTCCGTCGACTTCGACCAGTTGACACGGCAAGCCGGCACCATCTTCCGGCTGCGGGACAAGCAGTTCGAAACCCAGGTCTCGGACGAGTACGGCAACTTCGACTACCTCGCTTTCGCCGACATCGATTCGAGCAACGAGGAAGTCCGGCGCGATCTGCGCGCCTGGGGCGAGTGGATCGTCTCCACCCTCAACGTGGACGGTTTCCGCATCGATGCCGCGAAGCACATCCGCTTCAGCCTGTTCAACGAATGGCTCGATTCCGTACGCGCCCGTTATCCGGAGCGCAGCCTGTTCGCCGTCGGCGAGCACTTTACCGGCGACGTCGCGACACTGACGTGGTTCATCGGACAAACGGCGGCACGGATGTCGCTGTTCGACTTTCCGCTCTACTTCAACATGCGTACCGCGTCCGAGGCCAGCGCGCCCGATCTTCGTCCCATCCTGCGTGGCACGCTGGTGGAACGGGCGCCGGTGCAGGCGGTGCCCTTTGTCGAAAACCACGACACGTGGCGGGAACGGACGATCCAGGACTGGTTTAAGCCGCTTGCCTATGCCCTGATCCTGCTGCGGGTCGAAGGCTATCCGTGCGTTTTCTACGGCGACTACTACGGGGGACCCGGCCGGGCCTCCCATCGCGCTACCCTCGATCAGTTGATGGAGGTTCGTCGCGACTATGCTTACGGCGAGCAGCGCGACTACTTCGACGAGGCGGACTTGGTGGGCTGGACGCGGCAGGGCGACGCGACCCATCCGCGCGCCATCGCCGTCTTGCTGAGCGCGCAATCGGGCGGGAGCAAGCGGATGGCGGTGAGCCGGCCGAGCCGACGCTTTCGAGACATCACCGGCGGCATCCGTGAAACGGTGACCGCCGATGCCAGCGGCGATGCGGTCTTTCGCTGTAACGGCCGCAGTGTCGCCGTCTGGGTCGAGGAGGCCACCTAGAGCATTTTCACATTGAGTGTTGATATTTGGCGTGGCGGAAGAAGTTGGCGCATTCGGTGGCGGTGAAGGTGTCGAGGATGGTGCCGAGCCGTTGCCATAGGGCGTCGATGGTGCGGGCCGGGTTGTGGCGGAGGAGCGCCTTCAGTTTGCTGAAGGCGAGCTCGATCGGGTTCATATCCGGCGAATAGGGCGGCAGGTAGAAGACCTGCGCACCGGCTCGGGCAAAGGCCTCGCGGACAGCCGTGATCTTATGCGCCGGCAGGTTGTCCATGACGACGATGTCGCCAGGCTTGAGCGTGGGTGCGAGGACGCGCTCGACGTAAGTCCGGAAGGCGTCGCCGCCCATGGCGCCGTCGAGCAGCCAGGGAGCCGTGATGCCGTCGAGCCTGAGGGCGGCGACGAAGGTCATGGTTTTCCAGTGCCCGAACGGCGCCGCCCCCTTCACCCGCTCGCCGCGGCGGGCACGCCCGTAGAGGCGGGTCATCTTGGTATTGACGCCCGTTTCATCGATGAAGACCAGGCGCTCGGGATCAATGAACGGCCGGGCCGCGTTCCACCCAGCCCTGCGCGCGGCAACGTCCGGCCGTTCCTGTTCGCTCGCCAGCAGTGTTTTTTTTGAACGTGAAGCCGAGCCGCTTCACCGCCGCCCACAGGCCGCCATTGCTCAGCCGGACGCCGTGCCGGTCACCGAGCCAGTCCTGCAGGCGGGCCAGCGTGATGTCCGGCTCCGCCCGGATGCGGGCGGCAAGCGCCAACTCCTGGCGCGCAGACAGCTTGCGCGGTCGATGCCCGCGGTTCCGGTTGGCGCCGCTGTCGCCGGTCGCCCGCCTGCGGATCAGGGCCTTGTAGATATACGAAACGCTCACCCGAAACAGCGGCGCCGCCTGCCGCACCGCCATCCCGCCATCGACCGCCGCCAGCACCCGGCTGCGCAGGTCCTGCGCGTAGCTCCGCCCCCGCCGCCACATCCTTCGACACCGCATCTTGTGGATCCTGACAAAGAGAATCACACATTTGGCACCTCGGGAATCCCTCTCAGCGATTCCACTCAATCCGAGAATGCTCTAGCTCGCGACCGCGAGGACCTCCGGTTCAGCACGCAGCACCACCTGCATGAGCGCGCGCAGCTCCTGCCGGGCGGCCACATGCGACAGTGTCATCGGCATCCCCACCCCGTCATCGCGCAGATCGAGCAGGGTCAAGCCGAACGGGAACAGTTCCCGATAGATCACCCGTTCGGTGAGGCCGGCACCGACGCGAAACCCCATCACCGCTGCCAAGCGCTCGATCGCCTTGGCCATATCGGCCTTGTTGCGGGCGAGCACCGTGGTCAGACGGTTGCGAACGACGATCCAGTCGGGTGAGCCGTCGTCGGCAGCGGCGCGTGCGGTACGGACGGCATGCACGATCTGACCGTAAGGCCCGGCTTCGATCAGCGTCGAGGTTTCAGGGTCGAGGCGTGCTACCAGGTCGAGATCGAGAAAACTGTCATTGATCGGCGTCACGATCACATCGGCACGAACGTGAGCGAGGCGGGGAAGACGACCATCTCGTCCGGGTGTGTCGATGATGACGAAGTCGTGGCGGCGGGCGAGATCGGCGAGCAGATCCGAGAAATCGAGATCGCTGTCGCATTCGTCCGGCTTCGCATGCGTTGCCGGCATCGCCAGGGGGACGCCTTTGGCGGCGGCGAATGTGCGGCGGTTCTCCAGATAGCGGGCCAGCGTCGCCTGCCGGCTGTCGAGATCGATGGTGGCGACGGCCAACCCCTCCTTGATGAGGGCGATCGCCAGGTGAACGGCGAGCGTCGACTTGCCGCAGCCGCCTTTTTCGTTGCCGGTGACGATGATCCGCCCGCGCCTTGGCCGGGAGGGTGCGGGCGGCGCCACCGTTCCAGGAACCGGTCGCGGCGCGGTACTCAAGCGGGCGAGAAGCGCGGCCAGCCGGGTTGCGCGCTCGCTCGCGGGCGAGACTGGGGAGGGAGACGGTGCGTCGTCGGCTGGAGACACGGTTGGCTCCGGCGTGACTGCTTCCGTTCCCGGGCTTGCGGTCGGCCCCTGCATTCGCGCGGCGAGCGTTTCGGCCAGCCGCCACTGCCGCTCCGCATCGAGGGCCAAGCGGACGCCGGTCCGCCGCTCGCCGACGCGAACGACGATCGCGTCGAATTCGCCGAGGCTGGGGAGTGCCAGGGTGATCGCGTCGCCGACAGCGAGGACGCTGTCCATCTCCAGTCCCGCTCCGGCTCCTGAAAGATCGCTGAGGCGACACGGGAAGCGTTCGCTGCCGCGGGTAACGACGACGCTCCAGTCGAGGGACCAGCGGTGGAACTTTCGCTGTTCGCTTGGGTCGGCCGAACGGGGTGGGGTGTCGGCGCCGCACAGGCGGGTCAGCATGGTGTCGAGGAATCGCCAGAGATCGCTGATCATCATCGCGGCGTCCGCTTTGTCGCCCGGCGTCGGCCCGTCGTCCGCGTTTGCCTGCGGCGCTTCGCCAACGACGAGCCCGGCAGCGAACGCCTCGGCAAATTCCGGTCGTTTGGCCATGGCGATCGGGCAGACGGTGCCGTGCTGGGCGAGCGCCATGGCATAGGCGGCGGTGAACCTGTGGGCGGCTCCAGCGCGATTGACAATGAAGATGAAGGGCGCGCCCTGTCCTTCGACGAAGCGGACGATGCGGCCGACGCTTTCCAACGATTCCCGGCGCGGCGTCACCGGCAGGACAGCCAGGTCGGCCCAGGAGAGCACCTCCCCGTGCAGCGCCGAGGGCGGCGAAGGGGTGTCGACGACGGCGATGCCGACACCTTCGCCGTGCAGGCGCTCCAACGTCGCGCCCAGTTCGGCCGGTTCGACCCGGATAACCCGTGGGGTCGGCGCGGTGCGGCGGCTGCGCCAGAGGGAAAGGGCGCCGGCGCTGCCGACTTCGATCAGGACCGCCGGTCGTCCCGACACCCGCGCGGCTTCGCCTGCCACATGGCAGCCAAGCAGGCTCTTGCCCACACCGGCGTCTTCCGACACGAACGCGATGACGCGCATGGATCTGCTCCCGGCTCGACGGGGTTGCCGTGCAACACCCTTCCCAGCCGGTTGATCAAAACGCCTCCGGCTTAACAGCCGGCTAACGCCTGTCGGATCCTGGGCTGTCGGCGATGAATCCCCCCGCTTGCAGGAGGAAGGCCTCCACGGCGTCGGTTCCCTCGCTCGCCTTGAGGTTGGTAAACACGAACGGGCGCCGGCCTCGCATGCGGGCGGCATCCCGTGCCATTACCTCCAGGCTGGCACCGACCAGCGGCGCCAGATCGGTCTTGTTGATCACCAGAAGATCGGAACGGGTGATGCCGGGGCCGCCCTTGCGCGGGATCTTGTCGCCGGCGGCGACGTCGATGACGTAGAGGGTGATGTCGGCGAGATCGGGAGAGAAGGTGGCCGCGAGGTTGTCGCCGCCCGACTCGATGAAGACGATCTCCAGGTCGGGGAACCGGCCGATCATCTGCTGGACGGCGGCCAGGTTGATGGACGCATCCTCACGGATCGCCGTATGCGGGCAGCCGCCGGTCTCGACGCCGAGAATACGGTCCGACGGCAGCGCGCCGGAGCGGGTCAGGAACTCGGCGTCCTCGCGGGTGTAGATGTCGTTGGTGATCGCGGCGATGGGATAGCGATCGCGCAGACGCTTGCAGAGCGCATCGACCAGTGCCGTCTTGCCGGAGCCGACGGGGCCGCCGATGCCGACGCGAAAGGGCTTGCTCATGAGCGGAACAACCTCGTGTAAAGGCTCTCGTGGGCGGCCGACGCCCAGTCGATCATCCAGGTGGAACTGGCGATGTCGCCGAGCGAGGATTCGCCGGCCGCGCGGGCCGTGGTCAGGATCGCCGGCTCCAGGCCGGCGAGGACGGCGAGCCCGGCGCGCTGGCCGAGGGGGATCAGCTTGACGCCGGCGGTCACCATCGCGGCCGCGAACGCGTGCAGAAAGGCGACGCGGACGACGTGCTCCGGGATGTCGGCGATGGCGGCGGCGACACCGACGACGCACGCGTAGGCCGGCGGCCGTCCGATGCGGGCGAGCAATTGTGCGTATGCATCCAGCGCCGGGTCGGGCCATCCGTCTCGGACGGCGGCGAGGAAGGCCTCACCCTGGGCACGGCTTTCCAGCGCCAACTCCGCGGTGCCGCGGCAGGCATCGGCGAGGGTGGCGGTCTCGGCGGCAGCGGCGTCATCGCCGTCTCGCTCGGCCCGCCAGGCGTGGGAAAGCAGGATCGCGTCGACGCGGCCACTCCCGACGGTGAGCAACATCGCCGTCCACTCTGCCAGGTCGTGGGCGTTTCCCACCAGCCCGGCATCGACGGCGAGTTCGAGGCCGTGGGAATAGCTGAAGCCGCCGACCGGAAACGCCGGCGACAGCCAGGTCATCAACCGGCAGAGGCCGGGATCATCGATGATCGTGGTCAGGGGAGGAGCCCGTCTGATCGGCGTGGCTGGTGGCCGCGTAGGCGCCGGCTTCCGGCGCGAACGGAGCCATTCGGCGGAGGACGCGGGCGCCGAGGCCTTCCGCCATGGCGATCAGTACCGGATCGTCGCGGATGCGCAGGTGGCCATCCGCCAGTACCTGCAGGGCGGCGTGGCGGTTGCCGATGTGCCAGGCGAGGCGGGCCGCCGCCGCCGCGTCGGCCGGGGTAATGTCGGCGACCGCCTCCGCCGCCGCGACGACGCGGATGCAGCCGCCGTCCTCCAGGGCGAGGCCGTCGCCGTCCCGCAGCCGGGCCGGTACCGAGAGGTCGAGGAGGAAGGGTTGACCGTCGTCGTCCAGCAGGCGCAACCGACGGCGATGCCGGTCGTCGAAGGCAAGGCTGACCTGGGCGACGGCGCGATCGTCCGGCCAAGCACCCGCCGCGAGGACGGCGATGGCGCGTCGCATCAGAACAGGAAGTAGCGCTGCGCCATCGGTAATACGGTGGCCGGTTCACAGGTGAGCAGTTCGCCGTCGGCGCGCACCTGGTAGGTCTCGGGATCGACCTCGATCACCGGCGTCGCGTCGTTGAGCACCATGTCCCGCTTCGCCAGCGTCCGGGTGCCGGTGACGGCGACCAGCGGCTTGGCCAGCCGCAACTCACCACCGATCCCGGCTTCGATCGCCGCTTGCGAGACGAATGTGACGGACGAGGCCCGCCGTGCGCTGCCGAAGGCGCCGAACATGGGCCGATAGTGCACCGGCTGCGGGGTCGGGATCGAGGCGTTGGGATCGCCCATGGCGGCGGCGACGATGGTGCCGCACTTGAGCACGAGATCCGGCTTCACCCCGAAGAACATCGGCTTCCAGATCACCAGGTCGGCGAGCTTGCCGACGGCGACCGAGCCCACGTCGTGGGCGATGCCGTGGGTGATCGCCGGATTGATGGTGTACTTGGCGATATAGCGGCGGATCCTGAGGTTGTCGTTGCCGGGCCACTCGCCCGGAAGCTGGCCGCGCTGACGCTTCATCTTGTCGGCGGTCTGCCAGGTACGGATGATCACCTCGCCGACCCGGCCCATCGCCTGGCTGTCGGACGAGAGCATGGAGAGCGCGCCTAAGTCGTGCAGGATGTCTTCGGCGGCGATCGTCTCCCGACGGATGCGGCTTTCGGCGAAGGCCACATCTTCCGGAATGCCGGCATCCAGATGGTGGCAGACCATCAGCATGTCCAGGTGTTCGTCGAGGGTATTCACCGTGTAGGGCCGGGTCGGATTGGTCGACGACGGCAGGACGTTGGCGAGGCCGCAGACCTTGATGATGTCGGGCGCGTGGCCGCCGCCGGCACCTTCGGTGTGGAAGGCATGGATGGTGCGGTTCTTGAAGGCGGCGATGGTGCGCTCCACGAAGCCCGACTCGTTCAGGGTATCGGTGTGGATCGCCACCTGCACGTCGGTCTGGTCGGCGACGGCGAGGCAGGTGTCGATGGCGGCGGGCGTCGTCCCCCAATCCTCGTGCAGCTTGAGGCCGCAGGCGCCGGCCACCACCTGCTCGATCAGCGCCTCCGGCCGCGACGCATTGCCCTTGCCGAACAGCCCGATGTTGAGCGGCAGGCCGTCGGCGGCCTGCAGCATGCGGGCGATATGCCACGGTCCGGGGGTGCAGGTGGTGGCGTTGGTACCGTCGGCGGGACCGGTGCCGCCGCCGAGCATGGTGGTGATGCCGGAATAGAGGGCGTCTTCCGCCTGTTGCGGGCAGATCCAGTGAATGTGCGCGTCGATGCCGCCGGCGGTGACGATGCGCTTCTCGCCGGCAATCGCCTCGGTGCCGGGACCGATGACGATGTCGACGCCGGGCTGGGTGTCGGGATTACCGGCCTTGCCGATGCCGACGATGCGGCCATCCTTGATGCCGATATCGGCCTTGATGATGCCACTCGCGTCGACGATCAGCGCGTTGGTGATGACCGTATCGACCGCGCCCTCGCCGCGGCTGACCTGGCTCTGGCCCATGCCGTCGCGGATCACCTTGCCGCCGCCGAACTTCACCTCCTCGCCGTAGATCGTTCGATCCTCCTCGACTTCCAGGATCAGCTCGGTGTCGGCGAGACGCACCCGGTCGCCGGTCGTCGGCCCGAACATGTGCGCGTAGGCGTGGCGGTCGATGGGGATCGGCATAGACGGCCCGTCCTGTCCTAGAGATCGCCCGAGATCAGCGCGTTGAAGCCGAAGACGCGGCGACGGCCGGCGTAGGGTACCAGGCGCACCTCGCGGCTCTGTCCCGGCTCGAACCGCACCGCGGTGCCGGCGGCAATGTCGAGGCGATGGCCACGTGCCCTGGCCCGATCGAAGACGAGCGCCTCGTTGGTCTCGAAGAAGTGGTAGTGGGAGCCGACCTGGATCGGCCGGTCGCCCGCATTGGCGACGACGAGGGTGATCGCCGGCCGCCCGGCGTTCAGCTCGATCGTCCCTTCCGCCGGCATGATCTCGCCCGGGATCATTCGCGCGCTCACCTAGCGGAAGCTATCCGACTGAGTTCCTCATCTATCATGTTCACAAGCCCTCCAAGGTCTACGATTTTTTGTTCTAGAGCAGCAATTTTCTCGTTAATGTACTCTAGTGTTTTTTCTTCATAACCAGATGCGTGGGGTTTTTTTGTGCTATACTGACACGGCCTCTCTGGGTCCCCATCGAGAAGGTACCACGGGTCGTGCACAATACGATTCCTAGGTTCAGTCACATCCACAATAGCTCTTTTAAATTTCTCAAGTTCCTTAATTAGTGCCTTGCTGCTGAGGCCTTTTGCTTTGCAAAGGTTTATTATAGCGCCCACGCGTCGGGTGGGTCCCTGGATGCTACTTGTTACGCTGCACCCCGCTTTCTCATTTACACCCAATAGTTTCCATATTGTCTTGTCCATAAGGTGCTCTAGAAGGCCTGCGTCTGTGACCAGCTTGCCAATAGATTTATGGATCGCGTGGTCGAGAGGCACGAGTCGTATCGCCGTCAGATCGGCCTTTTGACCCTGAATAGTTATGGCGGCTCCCCTCGTTTGTAGCCGATGTTCAACCACATGATCCTCCTTTTCAGCGGATCGGCTGATGGACGGTTACCAGCTTGGTGCCGTCGGGGAAGGTGGCCTCCACCTGGATCTCGTCGATCATCTCGGCGATGCCCTCCATCACCTGGTCGCGACTGAGCACGTGGGCGCCGGCACGCATCAGGTCGGCGACGGAGACGCCGTCGCGCGCTCCCTCGACGACGAAATCGGTGATTAGCGCCACCGCCTCCGGATAGTTGAGCCTGACCCCGCGCGCCAACCGCTTGCGCGCCACCTCGGCCGCCATGGCGACGATCAGCTTGTCCTTCTCTCGCGGCGTCAGATACATGGATGGCGCCTCCCGGATAACAAGACGGGCTAAGTCTTACCGGCGGTTCGGCCCCTGCGCCAGAGCTTGCTCATCCCAGTCGGCGAACAGGATCGGCCCACGACTAGGTCAACCACACCCGCGGCAGGACGGGGGGAAGGGCGGCGAGCTCGGCGCGGGCGCTCCGCCAGACCCGCATCAGCCAGTCGCGCAGGCGTCTCGCATCCTCGGCGAGCCCGCGGACGACGAGGACTCCGTTGACGCAGGTGGCCGCGGATCGCACCGCATCGAAAGCGATTAGAGCGCGAAGCGGCGGCAGATGCCGTTCGGGATCGTCGTCGCCGGCGTAGAGCACGGTGGCGGCGGCAGCGGCGCCAGCGAAGCCGGCCCTGGCGTCGATCAGCCGCGGAATATCGTCTTCGAGGGCAAGGGCATCGTGCCAGAGGAGGCGGCCGGCCCGCGAGATCCGCCAGGTGTCGCGCAACCGGCCCTGACGGAACCGCTCGCCGCGGGCGATGCGGCCGAAGACCAGTATCTCGCCGGCAAGGAGCCGGGCGCCCGGCGCCAGATCGACGGTCGTCGTCCGCGAGAGGCGGCTGGCGTCGAAAAGGATCGTCTCCTGCGGCATCCACTCCAGCCAGGCGTCCGCGGCCGCCCGCAGCGAGACGTCGATGCGGACATCGGCGCCGAGCGAGCGGTAGATCTTTTCCGCCGCCTGGGTGGTGACGCAGGCCCGCGCCGTCTCGCCGGCATTGACCGCGACGGTGAAGCCGTCGCCGCCCACCATTCCGCCCGAGGTTGTCAGCAGCACCGCCGTCGGGATGCCGGTCGCCGGCTCATCGGGGAAGAGGGCACGCAGAGGCGCCCGCTGGTGCAGATCGGCGAGGCGGGTTTGGCCGCCATCCGCCCGAAATGTCAGCGCAACCGCTCCCTGCACCGGGGTGGTCCTAGACGGTGAGATGGCGGCGCACGTCCGCCTCGACCATGTCGGCACCGCGTCCGGCCGCCACCACCTCGCCGCGATCGAGGACCGCATAGGTGTCGGCGAGGTCGCGGGCGAATTCGAAATACTGTTCGACCAGCAGGATCGCCATCGAGCCGCGATCTGCCAGGTGACGGATCACCCGCTCGATGTCCTTGATGATGGAGGGCTGGATGCCCTCCGTCGGCTCGTCGAGGACGAGCAGCTTCGGTCGGGTGACCAGCGCCCGGGCGATGGCCAGCTGCTGCTGCTGGCCGCCGGACAGGTCGCCGCCGCGGCGGCTGAGCATGTCGCGCAGCACCGGAAACAGCTCGAAGATCTCGTCGGGGACGTGGCGCAGCGGTCGCGCAACCGCGGCAAATCCGGTCTGCAGGTTCTCCTCGACGGTGAGCAGCGGAAAGATCTCCCGGCCCTGGGGGACGTAGGCGATGCCACGAGCCGCCCGTTTGTAAGGCGGCAGCGCCGTGATGTCTTCGCCGTCGAAGCGGATGCGGCCGCGGCGGATGGCGTGCTGGCCGACGATGGCGCGCAGGAGGCTGGTCTTGCCGACGCCGTTGCGGCCGAGGACGCAGGTGATGGCATTGGCGCCGGCCTCCAGGCTGATGCCCTTGAGCACCTGGCTGGCGCCATAGAACAGATCGATTCCTTCCACCTTCAGCATCGTCTCAACGCCCGAGATAGACTTCGATGACCTTCTGATTGGCCTGCACGCTGTCGAGGGAGCCTTCCGCCAGCACGGAGCCTTCGTGGAGGACGGTGACGTGGGCGGCCAGCGCGCGGACGAAGGTCATGTCGTGCTCGACAACGATCACCGTGTGCCGCTTGTTGATCTCCTTCAGCAACTCGGCCGTCTGCGCCGTTTCCGCGTCGGTCATTCCGGCGGCCGGCTCGTCCACCAGCAGCACCTCCGGCTCCTGCATTAGCAGCATCCCCAGCTCCAGCCACTGCTTCTGGCCGTGGGAGAGTGAGCCCGCCAGGCGGGAGCGCTGCGAGGCCAGGGACACGGTCTCCAGGATGTGGTCGATTTGATCACGCTGCTCGCCGCTCAGGCGAAAGAACAGCGAGTCCCAGACGGAGCGCTGCCCGGCAAGCGCCAGCTTCAGGTTGTCGCTCACCCGCTGGCTCTCGCAGACGGTGGGCTTCTGGAACTTGCGACCGATGCCGAGATTGGCGATGCGCGCCTCGTCGAGCTTGGTGAGGTCGACGCCGCCGTTGAAGACGACCTGACCCGACTGCGGGCGGGTCTTGCCGGTGACAACGTCCATCATCGTCGTCTTGCCGGCACCATTGGGTCCGATGATCGCCCTGAGTTCACCGGCGAGGATGTAGAGACTGAGATTGTTGAGGGCCTTGAAGCCGTCGAAGGAGACGGTGACGCCGTCCAGATAGAGGATGGTGTCGTTGCGCTCGGGGCGGGCATGGCTGCGCTGTGTCGGGCCCGTCGGTGGGGGCGCGGTCATTCCGCCGATCGTCCTTCGGCGATGGAGGAGCCGCTGGCCGGTACATCCTCGCGGGCCTTCATTCGTCCCAGGCGGCCGAACCCGTCGCCGAGGGTGCCGACGATGCCTTTCGGCAGGAAGAGGGTAACGAAAATGAACAGCCCGCCGAGAGCGAACAGCCAGAGCTCGGGGATGGCACCGGTCAGCCAGCTCTTGGCGTAGTTGACGAGGAAGGCGCCGAGGATGGCGCCGTGCAAGGTGCCGCGTCCACCGACAGCGACCCAGATGACGATCTCGATGGAGCCGGCGGGGGCGAACTCGCTGGGATTGATGATGCCCACCTGCGGCACGTACAGCGCGCCGGCGACACCGGCGAGGACGGCGGAGACGACGAACACGAACAGCTTGTAGTGCTCGACCCGATAGCCGAGGAAGCGGGTCCGGCTCTCCGCATCGCGAATGGCGACGAGGACGTTGCCGAGGCGGGACGCGACGATGGCGCGGCAAAGAAGGTAGGCGGCGGCCAGGGCCAGCGCCGAGATGGTGAACAGCGCCCGCCGCGTCTCTTCAGCCTGGATGTCGAAGCCCAAGATGGTCTTGAAGTCGGTCAAACCGTTGTTGCCGCCGAAGCCCATGTTATTGCGGAAAAAGGCAAGCATCAGGGCGAAGGTCAGCGCCTGGCTGATGATGGAGAAATAGACGCCGGAGACCCGCGAACGGAAGGCGAGCCAGCCGAAGGCGAAGGCGAGCAGTCCCGGCACCAGGACCACCATCGCCGCCGCAAACCAGAACTGATCGAACCCGTACCAGTACCAGGGCAGCTCCTGCCAGTTGAGGAAGACCATGAAGTCGGGGAGGACGGGATTGCCGTACACCCCGCGGGCGCCGATCTGGCGCATCAGGTACATGCCCATGGCATAGCCGCCGAGGGCGAAGAAGGCACCGTGGCCGAGGCTGAGGATGCCGCAGAAGCCCCAGATCAGATCGACCGACAGGGCAAGGAGCGCGAAGCACAGATACTTGCCGAGAAGGCTGATCAGATAGCTCGGCACGTGGAACGGCGAGTCGGAGGGTAGCGCCTGGTTGAGCAGCGGGACGAGCACCGCGGCGGCGATGAGGAGGAGGGTGGTGAGGAGGGCGGCCGTTCGACCCGAGCCAAAAAGGATCGAGGTCCGTCCGGGTGCCGCACTCACTGTTCCACCGCCCGGCCCTTGAGCGCGAACAGACCCCGCGGGCGCCTCTGGATGAAGAGGATGATGGCGACGAGGATGAAGATCTTGCCGAGCACGGCCCCGGCGTACGGCTCCAGCAGCTTATTGACGATGCCCAAGGAAAAGGCGCCGATCAAAGTGCCCCACAGATTGCCGACGCCGCCGAAGACGACGACCATGAAAGAATCGATGATGTAGGACTGGCCGAGGTTGGGGCTGACGTTGTCGATCTGGCTGAGGGCGACGCCGGCGATACCGGCGATGCCCGATCCGAGGCCGAAGGTCAGGGCGTCGATGCGCCCGGTCGGAATGCCCATGGAGGCGGCCATGCGGCGGTTCTGGGTCACCGCCCGCATGCGCAGTCCGAACGAGGTGCCGCGGATCAGCAGCATCAGCCCGGCGAAGACGACGAGGCTGAAGACGATGATCCAGACGCGGTTGTAGGTGAGGGTCAAGCCGCCGGCGACCTCGATGGCGCCGCTCATCCACGACGGATTGCTCACCTCCCGGTTGGTGGGCCCGAAAAGGGTCCGCACCGCCTGCTGCAGGATCAGGCTGAGCCCCCAGGTGGCGAGCAGCGTCTCCAGCGGCCGGCCGTAGAGGAAGCGGATGATGCCGCGCTCGATGGCGATGCCGACGAGACCGGTCACCACGAACGCCAGCGGGACGGCGATGGCGAGTGCGTAGTCGAGCCCGCCCGGGGCGTGGCCACGAAACCAGTCCTGGACGACGAAGGTGACGTATGCGCCGATCATCACCAGCTCGCCGTGCGCCATGTTGATGACGCCCATCACCCCGAAGGTGATGGCAAGACCGACGGCGGCCAGCAGCAGCACCGAGCCGAGGCTGATGCCCTGAAAGAGATTGCCGACGGCCGACCAGACGGCCAGCTTGCCTTCGATCGTCGTCAGCGATGCCTTGATGGCGGTCGCTACCGCCGGCTCTGCCGTACCCGCGAGGACGCTGGCCAGGTGCGATGCCACCTCCCGGTCGGCGAACCGGGCGAGGGTCTCCGCGGCCGCGACCCGTTCCTCGGCCGGCCGATCGGTCGTCAGCACGATCGCCGCCTGCGTTCGCAGCATCCGGGTCCGGGTAGCGTGATCGGTTTCCCTGGCCAGAGCCTGCTCCAGTAATGGCAGCTGCTGCGAATCGCGGGTCCGAAACATGGCGTCCGCCGCCGCGGCTCGCTTGCCGGGATCGCTACTGGCCAGGGTCAGGCTACCGAGTGCGCCGCGCAGCACGCCGCGCAGGCGGTTGTTGACCCCGATGGAGTCCAGATCCGCCGCCGGCGTCTGGCCGATCTCGCTGCCGGTGAGCGGGTCGGTCAGGACGACGACCGAACCCTGTTCACGACCGATCAGCACCCGGCCGTCATCGCGGCGGACGTACAGGCGGCCATCGAGCATCGCCGCCAGCACCGCCTCTGCGTGGTCATCGCCGCTGCCGGCGAGGGCGCCGACGGCGTCGATCTTCTGCTGGAAGCCGCCCTGGGCCAGCGCCTGCACCTGTGCGGCGAAATCGGTTGCCTCCGCCGCGGCGGCTCCGGGCAACAGCCACATGAGCACCGCCGCGAACAGAAGCCGACCGATGAGGGAAGGAAAGGGGGCGGTCACGTCTGGTTCCTCACCTTTCGTTGGCGCCAGCCGCGCCGCTCACCGCTTACAGGCCTGCCGGCTTGCTCTGGAACCGCGGCTTCTCGCAATTGCCGCAGACCCAGGGGAAGGTCCAGTCGCAGGTCAGCTTGGCGCTTTCCTTGATGTAGTCGGACCAGGCGTCGCCCTTGACCAGGTCCTTGGTCTTCCAGACCACCTGGAACTGGCCGTCCGGCTCGACCTCGCCGATCAGCACCGGCTTCGAGAGGTGATGGTTGACGTTCATCAGCGCCGTGCCGCCGGTCAGGTTCTTCACCTCCTGGCCGATCATTGCCTGACGCACGGCGTCGCTATCGGTGGTGCCGGCCTGCTCGACCGCCTGCACCCACATGTTGAAGCCGATGTAGTGGGCCTCCATGGGATCGTTGGTGACCCGCTTCGGATTCTTGGTGAAGGCGTGCCAGTTGTTGATGAACAGCTTGTTCTCCGGCGATTCGACACTCTGGAAGTAGTTCCAGGCGGCGAGGTGGCCGACCAGCGGCTTGGTGTCGATGCCGGCGAGTTCCTCTTCGCCCACCGAGAAGGCGATCACCGGAATGTCCTCGGCCTTGATCCCCTGGTTAGCCAGCTCCTTGTAGAAGGGGACGTTGGCATCGCCGTTGATGGTGGAGATCACCGCCGTTTTCTTGCCCTGGCCGGCAAATTTCTTCACCTCGGCGACGATTGTCTGCCAGTCCGAATGGCCGAAGGGCGTGTAGTTCTCCATGATATCGGCATCGGTGATGCCCTTGCCGTTCAGGTATGAGCGCAGAATTTTGTTCGTCGTCCGCGGATAGACGTAGTCGGTGCCCAGCAGGACGATGCGCTTGGCACCACCGCCCTCTTCACTCAGCATGTAATCAACGGCGGGAATCGCCTGCTGATTCGGTGCCGCCCCGGTGTAGAAGATATTCCTGGAACACTCTTCACCTTCATACTGGACAGGATAGAAGACAACGCCATTCAGTTCTTCGACGACAGGCAGAACTGACTTACGGGAAACGGATGTCCAGCAGCAGAAAACCACATCGACCTTATCCTTCTGCAGAAGTTCGCGCATCTTTTCCGCGAACAGCGGCCAGTTGGAGGCCGGATCGACGACGACGGGAACCAGTTTCTTGCCGAGCAAACCACCCTTCTTGTTTTGCTCTTCGATCAGCATCAGCATGACGTCCTTCAATGTCGTCTCACTGATGGCCATGGTGCCGGAGAGCGAGTGCAGGATGCCGACCTTGATGACATCCTCTCCCTTGGTTTGTGCTTGCGCCGGAAAGCCCAGGGCGACCACGCCCGAAAAAACCGCCAGCAAAGCGGCCATCCTCAACAGTTTCCGCATAAGCATCCTCCCTGCAGACGTGCGCCCGGGTTACGATTCGCGGCCATCATGCAAGGGCAAGGCCATGGCAACGCAAAGGCCACATTCGAGGGTGATAAGGGGCTGCTGAGGGGGTCGAAAGACACCCCGGAGAGCAGACCGAAATGGGTCGGCGGGATGACGTGGCGGATACCTGCGGAATGAATAGGCAGATTTGTGGTGTTGATCAAAAAATAGGCTGTTGCCGGTGAGCCGGGCCGGAGGCGGGGCTTGGCTCCGGTTTGCGCTTCCGCTTGACCGCGGCGAGCGCGACCTTTAACTTTTTTTGTGCAGGTGCGAACGGCCCGTTCGTCCCGCCTCAATACTTTGATCCTGCTGATAGTAGTCGCACCCGCACGGCTTCGGTGGCGTGCGCCTCTCTCACTGCACCGGAGGGCGTGCCTATGAGCAGTTCCGAAAGCCCGTCTGGAACCTCTATTGCCTCGTCGACCGACAGCGCCCCCACCATCAAGGCTCCTGAGATCACCGGCGACCACAGCGGAGACGACCCGTGCCCGGTGGCCCCGCTGCCCTCCGGGCCGCTTGCCGAGCCGCGCTCTGCACCGCCACCGGCGGCGGTTCCGGAGCCGCTGCCGATGGACGCCGAGGATCTGACGCGACTGCTGGAATTCCGCCACGATGTGCCGACCCGAGTTCTCGGCCCGCATCCGGACGGCGCATGGATGACGGTTCGCGCGCTCCTCCCGCACGCGGTAACGGCCAGCGTGCGATCCCGCGATGGAAAGGAGCGGCAGCAGCCGATGCACCGGCGAGACGACGGCTTGTTCGAAGCGGTCATGGCTGTCGATGCGTCGTCGTCCTTCACTTACGATCTCATCGTCGGTTTCGATGATGGCACGCTGGCAACCGTCGCCGATCCTTATGCATTTCCGGTGGCGCCGATTTCCGACGTGCATATCCGGAAGTTCGCCGAAGGGACGCACGCACGCCTGTTCGAGCTGCTGGGCGCTCGCCCGTCGGCGCGCGACGGCGTTCGGGGGGTTGAGTTCACCCTGTGGGCGCCGCACGCCGCCCGGGTCAGCGTCGTCGGCTCGTTCAATCGATGGGACGGGCGTTGCCATCCCATGGTCCGCCTGCCGGCCGGCGGCTTCTGGCGGCTGTTCATCCCGGCGGCCAAAGAGGGCGACTATTACAAATATGAGATTCGGACCGCCGATGGCGCCATCGTCATCAGGAGCGATCCCTTCGCGTTTCTGCGCGAGGGGCCGCCGGGCCTGGCGGCGATCGTCGGCGATCCGGACTGGGGCTATCCGTGGCTGGACACGCCCTGGCTCGCCGAGCGCCGGCACGTTGCGAGCGATCGTCCGTTCGCGGTGGCCCGCATCGATCACGGAAACGACGGGCCGATGGGATTCACGGGCCTTTATGAGGAGCTCGCCCCGATTGCCCGGGCCGGCTACAGCCACCTCGAACTGGGCGCCGGCGCTGCCGACTGCTGGCACCGGTCCGGCGTCTTCGCCCCCGGCGATAGCCATGCGGTCTGCGACGAGCTGAAAGAGTTCGTCGATACCTGCCATGCCCATCGCCTGGCCGTCGCCATGCCGGCGTTGGAACCACGGCTGCCACAGCCTTCGTCCGCGTTCACCTGGTTCGACGGCACCCGTTTGTTCGAACGGGCGGATACGGCGGAGGGCGGAGGGGACGACGGGGCGGCGTACTTCGATCTGCAGCGCGGCGAGGTCAGGAGCTTGTTCCTCTCGCACGCGTTGTTCTGGATCGAGCGCTATCACGCCGATGCCCTGCGCGTCACTTCCGAGACGCGGGAGGTGATGGCGACGCTGGCGATCGTGGAGCCGGACGCATGGCGCGGCCTGCACATGATCGTCGATCTGGCGCCGCCGGTGGTCCCGGCAGGCGGCGAGGCCGCTGCGACGATCGAACCGGCGGCGGCCCGTCTGGCGAAAGCCATGCACGACGATCCCTTTGCCGTCCTCGGTCCGCATCCGGGGTCGGAGGGTTCGGTGATTCTGCGGGCGCTGCTGCCGAACGCGGAACAGGTCTACCTCATCCTGGGTGACCGCACGGATGTGGCCTACGGCCTCACCCGTACCCAGCCGGCAGGACTATGGGAAACCGTGCTGCCGGCCGGCGCCGCTGGCGAGAGCAACCCGCCGCTGTCAGGCGCCGCCTATCGTTACCACGTCAAGGAAGCCGCCCTGCCGCCGCGGGTTCTCGCCGACCCCTATGCGTTTTGCGACTTCATGGTCGGCGCGCTCGATCAGCACCTGTTCAACTCCGGCAACCACTACCGCATCTACGACAGGCTCGGTTCGCACGCACGCAGCGTCGACGGCATCGCCGGCGTCGGCTTCGCCGTCTGGGCGCCGAACGCCGCCGGCGTCAGCGTCGTCGGGCCGTTCAACGCCTGGGACGGGCGTAGCCACCAGATGAAGCGGCATGGGGTCTCGGGCATCTGGGAGCTGTTCATCCCCGGTCTGGCCGAAGGGAGCCTCTACAAGTTCGAGATCAGGGCCGGCAATGGCCACGTCTATCTCAAGGCCGATCCCTACGCGTTCCTCACCGAGGTTCCCCCCGCCAGCGCCAGCATCGTCTACGATCCCCAACATCGCTACCGCTGGGAAGACGGGGCTTGGATGGCAGCCCGTGGGCGAACGGATGCGTGGTCGCTGCCGATCGCCATCTACGAGGTGCACCTGGGATCATGGGCGAGGGAGGCCCAGAACCGGCACCTTTCCTATCGGGCGCTCGCCGACCGCCTCGTCGCCTATGTGAGCGAGATGGGATTCACCCACGTGGAGCTGCTGCCGGTGGCCGAACATCCGTTCGAGCCGTCGTGGGGCTACCAGGTGACCAACTACTACGCCCCTTCAGCCCGTTTCGGCCGACCGGAAGAGCTGATGTATCTGGTGGACCGGTGCCACTGCGCCGGCATCGGCGTCATCCTCGACTGGGTCCCTGGGCACTTCCCGAAGGATGCGTTCGCGCTCGCCTGGTTCGACGGCAGCCATCTCTATGAGCATTCCGACCCGCGACAGGGCGAGCACCGCGACTGGGGCACGCTGATCTTCAACTACGGCCGGCACGAGGTCGAAAACTTCCTGATCGCCAACGCCCTGTTCTGGCTCGAGCACTACCATTTCGACGGCCTTCGCGTCGATGCGGTGGCGTCGATGCTCTATCTCGACTACTCGCGACCCGCTGGTGACTGGATCCCCAACCGCTACGGCGGCCGCGAGAATCTGGAGGCGATCGAGTTCCTCAAGCACACCAACGCCATCGTCCACGAGCGATTTCCCGGTGCGATGATGATTGCCGAGGAGTCGACCTCCTGGCCGCGGGTGTCCCGTCCCACCGATCAGGGCGGCCTCGGCTTCGGCTTCAAGTGGAATATGGGCTGGATGCACGACACGCTCGCCTATTTCGCGACTCCGACCGGCGAACGCCGCCACCATCACCACAAGCTAACCTTCGGCATCGTCTACGCGTTCGATGAGAACTTCGTCCTGTCGTTGTCACACGACGAGGTCGTGCATCTGAAGGGCTCGCTGTGGGCGAAAATGGCGGGGATGAACGATGCCGAAAAGTTCGCCAACTTGCGGCTGCTGTACCTGTTCATGTACGCGCATCCGGGCAAGAAGCTGTTGTTCATGGGCGGGGAGTTCGCTCAGAAGGGAGAATGGAACCACGCCCGTAGCCTCGACTGGGCCCTCCTCGGCGAGACGGCGCACCGGCAGACCAAAGCATTCGTCACCGCCCTCAACACTCTTTATCGGTCGGAGCAGGCCTTGTTCGAGGCCGATTTCCATGTTTCCGGGTTCGAATGGCTCGAAGCGGATAACGCGGAGGAATGCATCATCGCGTTCCAGCGGCGGGCGGCCGATCCGCGCAACGCGCTGCTTTTCGTCTTCAATTTCTCAAACGTGTCGCGGCCGGAGCACCGGTTCGGCGTTCCCTATCCGGTTGCGTACGAGGTGGTGTTCGATAGCAACGAGGCCCGCTATGGCGGCAGGGATACGAAAGGCCGCGTCGGCTCGTTCGTTCACAGCGAACGCATCTGGGCGCACGGCCGGCCGGCGTCGGTGTCACTGCCGCTGCCGGCGCTGAGTGGCGTCGTCCTCAAGCCGGCTCCCCTTGAGCTGGGCGACGCCTTCGTCAGCCGCCGAGGGGAAAGCTGACGATCGCGACCGGGAGATCCTTGAACAGCTCTGCCGCTGCCAGGCGGACCCCGCTACCGTTGAGACGCGCCGACGTCTCGATCGGCTCCGCGGTCAGGATATCGCGTCCGCCGTTCAGCCCGAGGGGGTTGGGCAGGATCACCCGGGTGTCACCCCAGGCGGCCGCACCCAAAGGCCAGCCGCCGGACGTCGAGAGACGCGTGCTCAACCGGGGCACGGCGACGACGATCGCTTCCTCCCGATTGCGCCGGGCAAAGGCGAAGATATGGTCGGCGGCAGCGCCGCGAACGGTAAGATTGATATAACGACCCCCGGTGAACAGTTCCGGATGCCGGCGGCGCAGCGCCAGCAGGCGCCAGACGACGAACAGCTTGATCGCTCCATCCTGCCAGCGATCGAGCAGCGATCGGGCAGCAGCTACGTCGCCGCCGTCGGCGAACCGTTCCTCGATTGACGCCAGCATCTGCCGCCTGGTCTCGTAATCGACGGGACGGCGATTGTCGGGATCGACAAGGCTCAGATCCCACAACTCGCAGCCTTGATAGATGTCCGGAACTCCCGGCAACGTCAGCTTGAGGACGGTTTGCGCCAGACCGTTGAGGGCGCCCGCTCGCTCGATGGAAGCATGGAAGGTGCGGAAATCGGCGAGGAACGGGTTTGTCTGGCCGACGGAGAGTGCTTTGCCGACAAAGGTGGCGAGCGCATCTTCGTAGGCGGCCTGGGGCGCCGTCCACGACGAATTGGCTTTCGCCTCGCGCACCGCCTTCGTCATATAGGCGACCACCCGATCCCGGAACGCGGCGAGGACGGTGGGATCGAGATCGGCTTCGCCGCTGCACTCCAGCGGCCAGGCGCCGACCATCGTCTGATAGAACAGGTACTCATCGTTCGCCGTCGGCGCCGGGCGGTCCTCGACGGTCGCCTTCAGGCGTGCGTTCAGGGTCGCCCACCGCTGAACCCGGGCCGACCATTCCTCGGCCCGTTCGGAAAGCACGTTGATGCGCGCGCGGCAATCCTCGCCCCGCTTGGTGTCATGGGTGGCCGACGCCAGCATGGCCAGCGGCCAGGCCTTTGCCTGCGCCTGAATGCTCTTGTGGCAGGCGGAGACCGACTGCCCGAAGCGGAGCGGGTCGCCGCCCACCTCGTTCAGGGAGACGAGGCGGTTGAACCGATAAAAGGCCGTGTCCTCGACGCCCTTCGCCATCACCGGGCCGGTGTACTGCTGGAACTTTTTCGCCAGCCGCTGCACCTCGGCGCGGTTGAACTGAGGAGGGCGTCCCCGTCCCAGATCGGTGGTCAACACTCCTTGGATGAAATCGAAGATGGTGGTGTCGGCCCGGAGGCTGCGACGGCGGCCGCGGAGGATGGCCCAGTCCAGGTCGCGCCGGTCCTCCGCATGGGCGCCGCCGCGACTGACGTAGGTGCGGTAGACCGGGAAGCAGGCGACGATTTCCCGCATCGCTTGGCGGAGGCCGACCAGGGTGTAGTCGCGGGTGAGCCAGTTGGTCTCGGTGAGCTTGTTGAACTCGTTGGCGAGAACCCTGAGCTCGCTGGCCAGTTCCTGGTCCATTGCCAGCGTCTTGCACCGATAGACCAGTTCCTCGAAGGGGATGTTGCTGCCGGTGAAATCCCGGTAACAGCGATCGAGTTCGACCTCGGCGGCGGACTCGACGAAGAGACTGTTGGTGCGCACCAGGGAGTCGTAGCCGGTGGTGCCGGCGATGGGCCAGCTGTCGCGCAGGCGTTCGTGGGCGGCCAGGATTTTCTCGACGACGACGTAGAACGGCTGATCGCCATCGGTCCGTCCGGCGGCGGCGCGAATTTCGCCGATCCGCTTTTGCAGGCGAACAAGGTATTGCTCGGGATCGAAGAGGCCGTCGATGTGGTCGATCCGCAACCCATGCAGCTTCCCCTCGCCGATCAGCCGGAATACCAGGTTGTGAGCCGCCTCGAAGACTTCCGGAACCTCGATGCGGATGCCGGCGAGATCGTTGATCTGAAAGAAGCGGCGGTAATTGATCTCTTCCGCCGCAACCCGCCAATAGGCGAGGCGCCAGGATTGCCCTTCAAGGATGCGGTGCAGACGGGTGAAGCTGGCGGCGTCGCCGGGCCGGCCGTTGATCTCCACCAGCGCGACGTCAATGGCGGCGGCGAGCCGCGGGTTCGCTGCCACGAGAGTGGCGAGCTGGGCTTTCAGGCGATCGGCCTTACCGCGTCGAACCGCCCGCTGCCGCACAGCGCGTCCGCCGCGCGCGAGGTTGGTAAAGCCGGCGAGGATCAGTTCGAACTCCACCAGGAGTTCGCCGGGAAAGGCCGGGTCGGCTTTCACCTGGGCGTGAGCCAGCGACAGGATCTTGCCGTATTGAGTGGGCGTTACCGGAAAGCGGTTGTCGAAATACCAGATGCTGAACGTACCCGTCTCGCCATCGAAGACGAGGCGCAGGTCGCCCGTTGGCAGGATCTTGCCGTAATGGTCGCCGAGGGAGGGAACCAGCACCTTGCCGCGCAACTCGGGCTTGGCCGGTGTCCAATCGATATCGAAGTAATGGGCGTAAGGCGATTCCTCGCCCCATTCGAGGACATCCAGCCACCAGGGCGTGTCCGCCTTGCCGATGCCCATATGGTTCGGCACGAAATCGAGGATCTGGCCCATCTGGTGATGGGCGAGAGCGGCGGCAAGGGAATCGAAGCTCACGGCGTCGCCGACCTCGGGGTTGAAGGCGTTGTGGTCGGTGATGTCGTAGCCGTGGCTGCTGCCGGGGCGCGCCTTGAGATAAGGCGAAGCGTAGAGATGGCTGATGCCGAGTGCCGCCAGGTAGGGGACGATGGCTTCCGCCTGCGTGAAGCCGAAGTCGGGGCCGAACTGCACCCGGTAGGTCGCCCGCGGCGTCGAGGGGATGTCCGTCATCGGCCGCGCTCCTCCTCGCCCGGCGCTAGGTACCAGTGGACGGTCCAGGGGTCGCCCGGCCGTCCCGGCGTCCCATAGAGACAGGTGCCCGGCGGCAGTTCGCCGTCGATGCGGTACTCGCCAAAGTTGGCGATCAGGGATAGGTGCGCGCCGTCGGTCAAGCGCCACCTCACGGCGAGGCCGCGATCGCCGCGCTGCTCCCACCGGGAATCCGCCCGGCTCATCCCGGTGAGGCGGGGAACGATGGATCGGCGGCGGATCGCCAGCAGTTCGCGGACGAGCGCCAGCGCCTCCGCGTGAGGTGACCTGTTCCGCTTCTGCCAGTCTAGGCGGCTGGCTTCGCGGGTCGCCGCAATCGTCGGGTCCGGGATGCGGGCGCGGCCGGCCGGGGTGGCAAATTCGGGAAAGCGGCCGAACTCCCGGCGCCGTCCCTCGCGCACGGACTCAGCCAAGTCCGGCCCCAGGTCGCAGAAGAACAGGAACGGTTCCGTTGCCGCCCATTCCTCGCCCATGAACAGGAGCGGGATTGAAGGTGCGAGCAAATAGACCGCCATTGCCGCGCGCACCTTCGGCCAGGGCGCCAAGCGGCCGATCCGCTCGCCGAGGGCGCGATTGCCGATCTGATCGTGGTTCTGCAGGAAGCTGACGAAGGCGGTCGGCGGCAGGTGGTCGCTCGGTTCGCCTCGCCGTTCCCCGTCGCGGAAGGGCGACGCGTCACCCTGATAGGCGAACCCCTCGGCGAGGCATCTCCCGAGATGGGCCACCGGCCGGTCGGCGTAGTCGCTGTAATAGCCGTCGTGCTCGCCGGTGGTCAGGACGTGCAGCGCGTGATGGATGTCATCGTTCCACTGGGCGGTGTAGTGGGCCGGCTGGCCGGCGGCGTCGCGCTCCAGGGGGGCGGCCTCGTTGGCATCGTTCTCGAGGACCAGATGCACATGCCGGCCGTCGCCGATGCTCCTCTTCACCGCGCCCGCCAATTCGGCCAGGAACAGCGACCGGACGTCACCGCTGATGGCATGCACCGCATCGAACCGTAGGCCGTCGATGAAATACTCTTCGAGCCAGTAGAGAGCGTTGGCGATGAAGAAGCTGCGTACGATGTCCCCATCCGGACCGTCGAAGGCGATCGCAGCACCCCAGGGCGTGTCGACATCGGTCTGGAAGAACGACTTGTCGTAGACGCTGATGTAATTCCCCTCCGGACCGAAGTGGTTGTAGACCACGTCGAGGAACACCATCAGTCCGCGTTCATGGGCCGCGTCGACCAGCGCCTTCAGTTCGTCGGGTCGGCCATAGACGGAGTCCGGCGCAAACAGGGCCGCGCCGTTGTAACCCCAGTCGCCAGCGCCGGGAAAATCGGCCACCGGCATCAGCTCGATGGCGGTGATCCCGAGATCCACCAGTTCGTCCAGCTTTTCGATGCAGCCGGCAAAGGTGCCAGCGGGCGTGAAGGTGCCGACGTGCAACTCGTAGAGGACGACCTCCTCCCACGGCCGGCCGCGCCAATCCGGCTTGCGCCAGCGGTAGGCGGTGGGATCGATGACCTCGCTCGCTGCGTGGACGTCGTCCGGCTGCGCACGCGACGCGGCATCGGGGACCAGGAGGCCGCCGTCGATGCGAAACCGGTAGCGGGTGCCGGCGCCGCAGCCGGGCACGACCACCTCGCGCCAGCCGCGATCGCCCCGCGGCAGGGCAATCTCGGTGGCCGACGCCGGACCTTCGAGGCAAAGCTCGACGCGATCGGCATCGGGCGCCCACAGGCGGAAGCGGACACCGCCATCCTCGATCTCGGCACCGAAGGGCAGGGTGAACCGTCGTCTTTCGGACCCGAGCATCGGTGGTTCTTCGCCGTCGACGCGGCCGAATCCCCCATCTGTCGCCAGTGAGCGACCTGTTGTCGGCATCTGCATGTGTCCCGCTGTTTCTTGGAGTCGGAAGCGAACCGTAAAGGCGCTTCTTCCGTCTCTGGTTCCCATTCCAGGGCGACATCGACATCAACGCGACGCCGGCGCACACCAAGTCTAGGCAGTGCGCTCGCGGCTGCGCAAGGTATGCCGGCCGATTGCGTCCCTGCTATGACGTGACGTAAGGCCTGCTATGACGTAAGCAACGAGGGAGGATGACATGGCACCCGATGCTGGGGGACGAGGCGGCGGTGGTGGTGGTGGCGAGCAACGCAATGTCCTCGGCGAGCCGCTGGCGGACTGCAGCTTGGCACCGCTCACCGGCTTTTTCCGCACTGGCTGCTGCGAAACAGGACCCCAAGACCTGGGCCTGCATACCGTCTGCGTGGAGGTGACAAAGGACTTTCTCGCCTTCAGCAAAATGAGGGGCAACGATCTGTCGACGCCGCGGCCCGAGTTCGGTTTTCCGGGCTTGGTTCCCGGTGACCGCTGGTGTCTGTGCGCGGCGCGTTGGCAGGAGGCTTACGAGGCGGGGATGGCGCCGCGGGTGGTCCTGAGGTCGACCAATATGGCATCGCTCGCCGTCGTCGAGCTCGCCGATCTGAAGGCGCTGGCGCTCGATCTCAGCTGACCTGAAGGGACCGCACCCGCATTCCCGGTCGTCTCCGATGCCGGAGGGCGCGGCCGAACACGTTTCTGTGTGTTGCCGCAGACAGAGGGTGTCCTTGCAAAGAAGCCGTTGACCCGCACTCCGTGTTCCACGAGCTTATGGAAAACCGGAGCGAGAACTCTGTATGCCTCGTGACCACCGGAACACGTCGGCCGAGCCTTGTTACAACCTTTCGTCCATCCTGACACCGCAACCCGGCCTGCGGTTACGGCGGTGGATCTTTGCGGGGCTGGTGGGGGCGACGATGGCGACGCTCATCGCCGCGTTCGCCTTGCTCCTGGCGGGAGACGGCCTCGGCTGGCTGGACGTCGGCCTGCTCGGCCTGTTCGCGGTGACGCTGCCGTGGCTGGTGGTGGGGTTCTGGAACGGCGCCATCGGGCTGTTCATCCTCGTCCGTGACCGGGGTCGTCTCGATCGCATCTTGCCCATCGCGCAGCCGCTGGCAGAGGCGGCGATTGCGATTCGTACCGCCATCGTCATGCCGATCCACGATGAGGATCCGGACCTGGTCTTCCGCAATCTGCGGACCATCGTCGACAGCCTGCGTGAAACCGGGGTCGCCCGCGCCTTCGAGGTCTTCGTGTTGAGCGACACCCGCGACGATGCCGTTGCGGCGCGCGAGAAGGCGCTGTTCCAGGCTTGGCGGGCCGACGAGGGCGATGCGGATCCGCTCCTGAACTATCGCCGGCGCCGAATCAATGCGGGCTTCAAGGCGGGCAACATCCGCAGGTTCTGCGACCGATGGGGCGATCAGTTCGATCTGATGGTCGTCCTTGATGCCGACAGCCTGATGTTGGGCCCGGCCATGCTCCACTGCGTCCGGCTGATGCAGGCCAATCCCGATCTCGGCATTCTGCAAACACTGGTCGTCGGCCTGCCGACCGACAGCCCCTTCGCCCGCCTCTTCCAGTTCGGCATGCGTCACGGCATGCGCACCTATACCGTCGGCAGCGCCTGGTGGCAGGGCGACTGCGGACCGTACTGGGGGCACAATGCCATCGTCCGGCTGGCGCCGTTCATCCACCATTGCCGGCTGCCGCGGCTGGCCGGCGAGCCGCCCCTCGGCGGCGACATCCTCAGCCACGATCAGGTGGAGGCGGTGCTGATGCGGAAAGCCGGCTGGGCGGTGCGCGTCCTGCCCATAGAAGAGGGTAGCTGGGAGGCGACGCCGCCGACGCTGCCGGACTACATCAGACGGGATCTCCGCTGGTGCCATGGCAACCTGCAGTATCTGCGGCTGCGGCTGCCGGGCCTGCATCTCATGGGGCGGGTTCAGATCGGCCTCGCCATCCTCATGTACGCGGGATCGCCCGCCTGGCTCGCCTTCCTCGCGCTCGGCACCCTGGGCTTGTTTGTCGGTGGCGGTCCCGTCGTTGCAAAGCCGAACGTCCTCGTCCTGGCGGGCCACGCCGTATCGGGGACGGTTCTCGGTATCGGCATCTTCGCGACGGTGCTCGCCTTGTCGCTGGCGCCAAAGATCTTCGGACTGGTCTATGCCCTGACCAACGGGCGGCAGCGGCAGGCATTCGGCGGTGGTCTTCGCCTTGTGGCCGGGGCGGTGGCGGAAGTGCTGTTCTCGATGTTGCTGGCGCCGGTGATGAGCGTCGCGCAGACGGTTTTCATCGCCGGCCTGATGACGAAGCGGCGGCTGCAGTGGCGGCCCCAATGGCGGCCGCAGATGCGCTTCCCGCGGTCCGTCGGCTGGGCGACCGCCGCCCGCTACCTGTGGCCGCAAACGACACTGGGGCTGGTCTGGGCCGCGATGCTGATGGTGCTTGCTCCTGCCACGCTGCCGTGGGCGGCGCCGGTCCTGGCCGGACTTGTCCTCGCCATTCCTCTCGCCGTCGTCACCTCGCGTCCGGTGGTCGGCCGCCTGCTGCATCGGCTGGGGATCGGCGCCATGCCGGAGGAACTCGCCCCGACTCCCGAGATCGCCGCCGTTTGTCCCCGGTGGCGGAACGCGCCGCCCGCCGTGCCGATACCCGCTGGCGCCTCGCTCTTCGAACCGGAACGGGGATGAGCGGCGGATGATCGGATGGTGGTGGTGGGAGCATTTGACGACGGACGAGGCTGCCGGCCTCGATCCGGCAACGACCGTGGTCATCCTTCCCGTCGCCGCCATCGAACAGCATGGTCCGCACCTGCCACTGGGCACCGACCGGATCATCTGCGATGCCATCCTCGACGCCGGGCTTGCCCGGCTGCCGCCGTTGGTCGGCCCGGTGCTGCGGCTGCCGACGCAAGGGATCGGCTGCAGTACCGAGCACGCGAGCTATCCCGGAACGCTGACGCTGTCGGCGGAAGCGGCGGTGTCGTTGTGGACCGATATCGGTCGGCACGTGGCGGCCGCCGGCCTGCGCAAGCTCATCCTCTTCAATGCCCACGGCGGCCAGGTCGCGCTCGTCGATATCGTCGCCCAGCGGCTGCGGCGGGAAGCGAGACTTCTTGTCGTTCGCGCCAGTTACTTCCATCTGCCACTTCCGGACGGCCTGCTGGACGAGGCCGAGGCCCGTTTTGGCTGGCACGGGGGAACGCTGGAGACCTCGCTGATGCTGCACATCGCTCCCGAGCTGGTGCGACGCGAGCACGTCCGCCGGTTTGCCTCCGCCGCGGCATCGATCGCCGACCGGCATCGGGTGCTTGCCGTCGAGGGGGCGGCGGGCATGGGCTGGCTGGCCGAGGACCTCAATCCCGCGGGGGTGACCGGCGATGCGGCGGCGGCGACGGCCGAACTGGGAGAGGTGCTGCTGGCCCATTACGCAGGCCAGCTAGCGACCCTGATCGGGGAGGTGCAGCGTCTCGCCTGGCCGCAGCCACTACCCACGATGGGAGAAGGGCCGCCGACGGAAGGGTGATTTGGAATGGGCGACACCCTGACCGATGCCGCGTGGACGCGCCTTCTCGCCTTCGCGGAGCGGGCTCGCCGGTTGCGCAGGGCGACGACGCACGGCGGCGGGATCGCCGAGGCGGACGCGACGGACCTCGCCGCCGCCGGCAATGAACTGGCGGCCGATAGCGATTGCGAGCTGGCCTCGCTCTACCTCGATCTGATCGCGGCGATCGGGCGCGGTCCCCTATCGATCGCCCAACTCGGGCAAAGCCTCGACGGTCGCATCGCCACCGAAAGTGGCCACTCCCAGTATATCAACGGCGACGTGAGCCTGGATCACCTGCATCGGTTGCGGGCTCTCGCCGATGCGGTCGTCGTCGGTGCCACCACCGTTGCCCTGGACAATCCACGGCTGACGACGCGGCGGGTCCGGGGGCGCAGTCCCACCCGCGTCGTCATCGATCCGCGTGGCCGCCTCGATGCCGATGCCAACGTCTTCGATGCGAGCGCGCCGTCGCTGGTGATCACCGCCGCCGTTGAACCGGCGCCCGCGGCGGCGTCCATTCCGCACCCGGCCGCCGCCCGTGGGGTTCCGGTGGTGTCCTTGCCGACGATCGACGGCCGAATGGGGCGTCGGATGTCTCCGGCCGCCATTCTCGTTTGTCTCCGGCAAAGAGGGATGGCGACCGTCCTCATCGAAGGCGGCGCCAACACCCTCTCGGCGTTTCTCGTCGAGGGGTGCATCGATCGCATGCTCGTCGCCGTGGCGCCGATGCTGATCGGATCGGGAACAGCCGCCGTTCGCCTGCCTCCGATCGCTCGCCTCGACGAGGCCATCCGCTTCACCATGCGGCCTTATCGCCTGGGCCGTGAGGTGATCTTCGACTGTGTGCTGCCGCCGCGACCGGATGCCGACGGGAGGCCGCCGGGATGTCCCCCTACCAGGTGACGAATTCGTCGCGGTGGCCAACCGCGAGAAGGCTGCCGATCGTCGTCACCGCCTCCAGCCGCCGGGCCAGCCAGGCGTCGATCTCTTGCGCATCCTGTGGCGCCATCTCCTTGGCGGCCCGCGCCCACATGGGCAGCAAGGTGGCCTGCAGCGCCGCCTCGTCCGGGCCCAGCACCCAGTCGCTGTCGGCGGTGACACCGCTACCATTGGTCTCGGCCACCAGACTCTCGAAGCAGGGGAGGGCCTCCGGGCCCAGCGCCGGCCCGAACCCCTTGTCGGAGCGATGGTGCAGGTTGACAAGGCGGACGATCGCGGCGTCGGCCGCATCGGCCATCGCCCACCGCATTCGGCCATCGTAGGTCAGTGCCGCCAGCAAAGCGTGGCCGGGGCGGGCCGCGATTTCGACCAGGCGCCGGCACCAGCCGTCCGAGACGAGATCGAGCAAAGCCGAACAGGTCACCAGGTCGGCACCGGCAACCAGTCGGCCCACATCGGCGACGGCGAGATCCAAGGTGTGTAACTGAATGGCGACGGTCGTCGTCGGCAGCCCCCGCGGCGAGCGGCGGCGATCGAGGCGCTCCGCTGCGGCTTCGAGGAGGTCCGGGTCACGGTCGACCAAGTGCCAGCGTTGCGGAAAGGGCAGGCGTTCGGCGAGATAACGGCAATTGGAGCCGGAGCCGGCACCGAGGTCGACGATGGTCAGCGGTCGGCCGGTCCGCGACCAGCGAGCCTGGGCCCAATCGCGCACGGCCTGGGTGATTCGTGGCGAGCGGGAGCGATGGTCGACCGGTTCACGCAGTGCCAGCCATTCAAGAGTAAAGTCGTTCATCCACTGATCCTGTCGAGTGCGCTCAGAAATTCCCGCCTGGCCGTTCGCCACGAGCGCAGCCGCCGCATCGCCGTCCGCGCGTGCGCTGCAGCGGCCACCCGGGCGGCCCGCCGCGCCAGCAGCGGGCGCACCAGGGCCGTGAGGTCCCGCGGCCCGCCCTGCTCCGGCAACCAGGCCGCCGCTGCCGGCAAGGCCTCGGCTACCGCGTCCGTCCGACGGGCCACCACCGGCAGACCATGCGCCAATGCCTCGGCAAAGGCGATGCCGAACCCTTCGTATCGTGACGGCAGGATGAACAGATCAGCGGCTGCATAGTGGTGCGGCATGCGGGAGGGGGCGGCCGGTCCCAGCATCGCGACCCGGGGCGCCAGGCCCAGGGCGCGAGCGAGCAGGCGGATTCGCCGGGCGAAGGCCGGGTCTCGCGGCGGTCCGACCAGCGTTAGCCGCCAAGGGGTCCGCCTTAGCGGCGACAGGGCCCGCAACAGCTCATCCTGGGCCTTGCGGGGGATCAGGCTGCCGACGCAAAGGATCTGCGGCGGCCCGTCCGGGTGTCGCCTGCGGGGAAGCGGCCGATCGGCGATCGCCGCCGGCCGGACGACGGCGATCCGCTCGCGGCCGATGCCGAAATCGCCGAGCCTGAGCGCCGTCGCCGCGCTCGTCGTGATCACCGCGTCGACCAGCGCCAGCGCATCCCTTTCGGCGTCGAAAAGGACGGCCCGGCGCTCGGCGGCGAGGCCGGCTTCGTCGCAGAGCGGGTGGTGGACGACGGCCGTCAGCCGCAGCCGCCCCGCATGTGTCCTGAACTCGGGAAGCAGCGGCGCCAGTGCGAGCCCGTCGACGATGGCGGCTGCCCCGTCGGGCAGGCTTTGCAGCGCCTGGTCGGCGGCGCGGATCGCGGCTGCCGAGGGAAAGGGATAGTGGCCGGGAAGATTGATGAGGCCGGCGAGCCGATGGCTGGTTGCCAGGGCGGTGACCATCTCCCGGTCGTAGACATAGCCCCCGGTCGGCGTCGCCAGGGAGCCCGGCACGATGAAATAGAACCCCTTGCCGCTCATTGACCGCCGGTCGATGGCATCGGTCCACCATAGGCCGCTTCGGCGGTCGGCGTTTCGCTCAAGGTCACCTTCATCGCCGAGACGCCGCGGGCCGTTTCGCCCAGACGGCCGGCGCCTATCTGGGCCGCCATCCGCTCGAAGATGATGCGTGCCAGCCTCTCGGTCGTCGTGTTGACGCCGGCGAGTGACGGTACCTCATCGAGATTGTGGTAGCGGAACTCGCTCAGCACCTGCTTCAGGGCGGCGCTCGCGGCGCCGATGTCGACGACGATGCCGTCGGCATCCAGGTCCTCGCGGGCGAATTCCACCGCCACCACATAGGTGGCCCCGTGCAGGCGCTGCGCCGGCCCGAACACGGTACCGCGGAGGCTATGGGCGATCATCATGTGGTCGCGCACGGTGACGGTGAACATGCGGGGCACCCTCGCTCTCAGTAGCGGATGCGATGGCATAGGGCCGGAAGCGAGCCATCGGCAAGCCCCGCCATGACGGAGGGAAGCTGAGCGAAGTCGCTTTCGCCGGAGATCAGCGCATCGAGCCGATCATCGCTCAGCAGGGAGAGCGCCTTGTCGAGGCGCCTGGCATGGCTCCAGCGGGCGCGCCGGTCGCCGGCGACCGCGCCCACCTGCGAGGAGCGAAGAATCAGTCGCTTGGCATGAAAGTGCTCGCCGAGGGGGACGGCCACCGGCCGGTCGCCGTACCAGCTGAGTTCGATGATCGTTGCCTCGAAGCCGGCGATGGCGAGCGCCGTGGCCAGCCCCGACGGCTGACCACTGGCGTGAACGACGACGTCGAAATCGTCACCTGCGGGTGGTTGCAGGGCGAAACCGACGCCGAGCCGGGTGGCGATCGTCGCCCGCCCGGGATCAGGGTCGATGACCACCACTTCGGTTCCCGGGATACCGCCGGCCAGCCAGCCGACCAGGAGGCCGATCACCCCGCCACCGACGACGGCGACCCGGTCACCCGGCCCGATCCTCCCGTCCCAGACCCCGTTCAGCGCTGTTTCCAGGTTGGCGGCAAGAACCGCCCGCGCGGCCGGCAGACCTGCGGGCAATGGTCTCACTTGATCGGCGGGTACGACGAAGACGTCCTGGTGCGGATGCAGGCAGAAGACGGTGCGGCCGGCGAGGGACGGGGCGCCCGCCTCGACGACGCCGACCGCTGCATAGCCGTACTTGACCGGAGCCGGGAACTCGCCCTCTTGAAACGGGCAGCGCATGGCCCGGTGCTGGCTGACCGGCACGTGTCCGGTGTAGACCAGGAGTTCGGTACCGCGGCTGATGCCGCTCCACAGGGTGCGGATGCGCAGATCCCCGTCGCCCGCCGGGGGGAGCGGCTGTTCCCGGATCTCGCCGTGACCGGGCTCGCAGACCCAGAAAGCGCGGGCCGTCCGCCCGTTGCCGTCGGCCATCGGTTGCGTTTCCTGTCGGCAGCCCGCCGGCATTCCTCTGGCGTCGGCTGCAATCATCGCCAATGTATCCCATCTGCAGGGAATGGAGCGATGGGAAGAGAGGACGGATCGTGCCGAGATCGAGTGTGCGGAAAGAACTGATGCGGATGGGGGTGGTGGTGATCCTCGCCGCGGCCGGGTTCGGTTTGGCTGGCTCGGCGCGGGCGGCGCCGCAAAGCTATGTGCTCGACACCCAACATACGAGTGTGGCGTTCATGGTCATGCACATGGGCTTCGCCAAGACACTCGGCGTCTTCAGAAAGGCCGAGGGGTCGTTCGTCTTCGACGAGAGCGAGCCATCCGTTCGCGATATTCGGGCGACCATCGATGCTGCCAGCGTTTTCACCGATCACGAAAAGCGCGATGAGCATCTGCGCGGCAACGATTTCCTCGCCGTTCAGCAGTATCCGACGATCACCTTCAAGGGAGTCTCTGCCGTCAAGACGGGTCCTCGTAGCGGCCGGGTCACCGGCGATCTCACCTTGCGGGGCGTCACCAAGCCGGTCGACCTGGAGGTGGTGTGGAACAAGAGCGGCACCTATCCCTTCGGTGACGGTCACTACGCCACCGGCATCTCGGCACGGACGACCATCAAGCGCAGCGACTTCGGCATGACCTACGGGGTGGAGGGCAATCTGGTGGGCGATGAAGTCGACATCATGCTGGAATTCGAGGCGATCCGTCAGCCGGCTCCCTGACGGCTTGGTCGTCATCCCCCGCGTATTCCTCACAGGCTCGCCTCGGCGGGGTAGCCGTTACGCCGTGGCAGGAGCCGCGGGAAACATCAGGCAAACCCGCAGGCCGGGGTTATTGTCATCCAGTGAAAGGTCCGCCCCGTGCAAGCGGGCGACGGCATTGACCAGGCTGAGCCCCAGGCCCGAGCCGGGGCTTGAGCGGGATTCCTCCAGGCGAACGAAGCGATCGAGAACGCGCAGCCGGTCCGCTGCGTTGATGCCGGGGCCGCTGTCGGCAATCGTGAGTGCGACCCGGTCGTCCTGAGTGGTGACGGCGACCCCGATCCGGCCGCCCTGGGGCGTGTATTTCACCGCATTGTCGAGAAGATTGGCGATGGACTGGGCGAGAAGCTCGCCCTGGCCGTAGAGCATCGCCGGCTGGTCCGCCTTCACTTCGATGGTGATGCCGTTGTCGTCGGCGAGCGGCTCATAGAGTTCGGTTGCGTCCCGGGTCAGAGCCGCCAGATCGAGCGGCCTGAGTTCGGTGACGGCGGCGCCGGATTCCGCCATGGCGATCTTGAGCAGGCTCTCGAAAAGCAGCAATGCGGAATCCGACTGTTCGAGCACATCGGCAAGGGCCCGCCGATCTCGTTCCGCGTCCGCCGGTTGCAGCAACGCTAGCTCGACGCGCGCTTTCAGGCGGGTGAGGGGACGCCGGAGGTCGTGGGCGAGGCTGTCGGTGGCGAGCCGCATCCCCGCCATCAGCCGCTCGATGCGATCGAGCATGCCGTTGAGAATCGCTGCCAGGCGATCGAACTCGTCACCGCTGCCGTTTCGGGTGAGACGCTGGGTCAGGTCTCCCGCCATGATCCGCCGGGCGGTGCCTGCCACCTGTTCGACCCGCCCGAGGATGCGCCGGCTGAGGAGCAGCCCACCGATCAGGCCGAGGATGAGGGTGGCCGCCAGCGACCAGGCGAAGGCTTCGAGGACGATCAGCCGGAACTTGCCGCGCTCGAGCACGTCGCGGCCGACGAGAAGGCGAAAGCCGCCGGGAAGGAGGAAGCTGCGCGCTTCGACCGGATGCGGCATCAACCGTCCCTCGTCCATCTTCGACAAGGAGAGCGACAGCCAGCCGTTTTTCGTCTGCTCGTCCGGCCATCGTTCCAGATTGCCGGCGAGGGGTAACAGCGACGGCGTGGTCAGCAAGTAGACGTGATCATCGTTGCCGACCAGCGCGGCGCGCTGGCGAATCAGTTCGACAAGTCCGGGCAATCCGCGCTGGTCATACTGCTCGGCGAGGCCGCGAATTTCCGCTTCGATGGTGTCGCGCGCCTGGCGGTCGATCAGGGCGACGGTCCGCCAGTACAGGAACCCGAGCAGGACCAGGACCGATGCCGCAAACACCGCGGTGTAAAGGAGGGTGAGGCGAAAGGCGGACGTGCGAACGGCATTACGAAGGCGCACGAAGCGTGTATCCGGCATTGCGCACGGTGTGCAGCAGCGGTGGCGAGAACCCTTTGTCGATCTTGCCGCGGAGACGACTGATATGCACGTCGATGACGTTGGTCTGCGGATCGAAATGGTAGTTCCACACCGCTTCCAGGAGCATCGTCCGCGTCACTACCTGCCCAGCATGGCGCAACAAATATTCGAGGATACTGAACTCGCGCGGCTGTAAGTCAATACGCCGACCGGCGCGGATGACGGTCCGGGCGAGAAGGTCCAGTTCCAGGTCGGCGAGCTGCAGCCGCGTCACCGGCCGCGTCGCCGAAATGGCCCTCCGATCCAGAGCTTCCAGGCGGGCGAGCAATTCGGAGAAGGCGAACGGCTTAACCAGGTAGTCGTCGCCGCCCGCCTTGAGACCGCGAACCCGGTCGTTCACCTGGCCGAGCGCGCTCAGGATCAGCACCGGTGTGACCACGCCTTCCTCCCGCAGGACGCGGACGAGGGTCAGACCGTCCATTCCGGGCAGCATCCGGTCGACGACGAGGGCATGGTACGATCCGCTCAGCGCCATCCCCAACCCATCGGTGCCATTGGCGGCGCGGTCCGCCAGGTGACCGCTCTCCGTCAGGCCCTTGGTCAGGTAGCCGGCGGTTTCGTCATCGTCTTCGATAATGAGCACGCGCATGAATGCAGGCTACCGGCAAGAGAAACGGATGACCATACCGCAATAAAAAAAAGGGCTCCGTCCCCCGGGAGTCAGAGGAACGGAGCCCGATGGCAAGCGATCGTTTATTGGCGATCCCTGCCGGTGACCGCCACGCGTAGGGTTGGAGGCTAGGGGGGGACACGCGCGGCGGTCGGATTCTTTAAGCGGATGCGACTTTCACAGGTATGAAACGTTGCCCTTCTTGGTTTTCGATCAAGAGAAGCACGCTGCTGCGGCGATCGGACTGAGCCTGGGCCAGTGCCTTGGCGACCTCGGAGGGTGAGGCGACGTCGAAGCCATTGACCTTCAGGATGTAGTCGCCGGGACGAATGCCCTTTTCTGCGGCGTCGGCCTCGTCATTGACCGCGGTGACAACCACCCGTTTGCCTGTCCCGCTCGTCTGTGCTTGACCGAGACGCAAGCCCAACGCTGCCAGGTCGATGCTGCCATCGTTGGCGGACTTGGCGGAGGAGCCCCGGCGATCGGTGCTGTTGGCGGCAAGGGTCTTGCCCGTATCCGGCATGGCACCAATCGCGATCTTCAGCGGCACCTCGCGGTTACTCCGCCATACGGTCAGTGCCGCCTGCGAGCCGGCCTTGCTGTCGGCGACGACGCGGGTCAGATCGCGGGGAGCCGCAATCACGTGCCCATCCATCGCCAGCACCACATCGCCTTGCCGAATCCCCGACCGCGCCGCCGGGCTGCCGGCGCTGACAGTGGCAACGAGTGCCCCCTTCGGTGCTTTCATGCCGAGGCTTTCGGCGATATCGGGGGTGACCGGCTGAATGGCGACGCCGAGCCAGCCGCGCTCCACCTTGCCGCTGTCCTGCAGTTCGGCGACCACCTTTTGGGCAATCTCCGACGGAATGGCGAATCCGATGCCGACGCTCCCCCCGTTGGGAGTCAGGATCGCCGTGTTGACGCCGATGACATGGCCGGCATTGTCGAAGAGGGGGCCACCGGAATTGCCGCTGTTGAGCGGGGCATCGATCTGCAGGAAGTCCACATAGGGAGTGGCATCGGTATCGCGGCCACGAGAGGAGACGATGCCCGCGGTCACCGTTCCGGTGAGCCCGTAGGGATTGCCCACCGCGAGCACCCAGTCACCGACCCGTGTCGTTTCCGAATTGCCCCAGGAGAGCACCGAAAGCGGCTCGTCGGCGTGGATGCGCAGGACGGCGAGGTCGGTCTGCGGATCGGTGCCGAGAAGCTCCGCCGGATATTCCCGGCCGTCACGCAGGCGCACGTCGATGCGCTTGGCGTCGCCGACGACGTGGTTGTTGGTGACGATGACTCCGTCGGCAGAAATGATGAAGCCGGAGCCGATCCCGATCCGCGGTCCCTCTGCCTGGGGCAGCTCACGCCCTTGGCCGAAAAATCGCTCGAGAAAATCCCGCTGCGAACGCTCGCTGAAAGGGTCTCCCGCAAATGGCGCCGCCTTGCCCTCGGCCGAGGTCTGTTGGCGGGGACCATCGTCCATGCGGGATGCAATCTGAACCACCGCCGGAGACACCTGTTCGACCAGATCCGCAAAGCTGTCGGGCGCCGGACGCGCCGCTGCCTCAGGCGCGGGCAGAAGGGGGACGAAGGAAAGGCCGGCGGCCAGCGCCAGGGGAAGGGCGCGTGTCTGCAGAAAGGAGGGTTCCGGTCGGGGTGGTTCGATCATCTGTAAGCTGCCTAGTGTTTCGCTACAGTCGCGTTGACTGACCATGAGACAATTGCGGTGGAAGCCTTACGCCGTCCTGACGCCACGATTAACATTGCGTCATGAAAGGGTTGGCGGGCGGATCCCGCCGCGGCGCGTTCGCGCCGACGCGAGCCAGACTGGAATGTCGTTGCGCTCTAGCCAATTTGTGGCAAAAAGAACCGTGCCCCAATTGGCCAAGAAATCGCCGGGTAACCATCGGCGATCACCCAAAACGCCGGGGCGAAGCGAAGGGGGGAACGATGCCGCGTATCGCCGGCCCCGGGACTGTCGATACCCGACCCGTTTGGCGGCTGTCGCCTACGGGATTGCGGGCCGTAGTAGTGACTGGTGCGGCCTTGCTATGGATCGGTGGGGTCCGCGACGCCGTCGCGTCGGGTTTTGCGCTCCGCGAGCAGAGCCCGTCCGCCCTTGGCAATGCGTTCGCTGGCAGTGGCGCAAGCGCCGCCGATCTCAGCTACATGTTTTTCAATCCAGCCGGCATCACCCGTCTTTCCGGCGACCAGGCGCTGGCGGGGATGTCGGTCATTCTTCCGCAGGCGGAATTCAAGAACGGCAGTGCCAGCACCGCATCCGGGGCTCCGATCACCGGCGGCGACGGAGGCAATAGCGTGGTGCCCGAGAACGCGGTGCCCGTGTTTTATGCGCTGTGGGATGTGCAACGCTCATTCGACCTGGATCAGAACATCAAGGCAGGGATCGGCGTCAACGTCCCCTTCGCGCTGGAATCCGACTACGCGGACGGCTGGATGGGCCGTTACCACGCCTTGCATTCACGGATCCTGACCGTCAACGTCAACCCGGTTGTCGCTTACGAGGTGATCGACAGTCTGTCCGTCGCCGCCGGCTTGCAGGTTCAGTACGCCGACGCGCGCCTGAGCAATGCCGTCGATTTTGGGTCCTTGGCCCTTACCAGTCCGCTCCTATCCCGAATTGCCCGCCCCGGACAACAGGACGGCAGAGCCAGTCTCGACGGCGACGACGTGGGGTATGGGTATAACTTTGGGATCTTGTACGAGCCCTGGACCGGCACCCGCTTCGGCGCCGCGTTCCGCTCCGAGATCGATCACAACCTGAGGGGCGATGCCGATTTCGGGCTGGGGAACTCGGGCATCGGCGCTCTGATCTCGGCCAATTCGGGCAGGTTCGTCGATGGCAAGGCCTCCGCCCGGGTGACCACCCCCTGGAGCGCCAGTTTCAGTTTTCATCATGACGTCAGCGAGCAGTGGTCGGTGATGGGAACGGTTGAGCGGACCGGTTGGAACAGCTTCGATGAAATTCGCGTCAAGTTCCGCAATCCGGCGCAACCCGATAGCGTAACCGACGAGGATTGGAACAATAGCTGGTTCGGAGCTGTTGGCGTGACCTACCGGCCGACCGAGGCTTGGTCCCTACGGACCGGCTTCGCTTACGACGAAAGCCCGATCCCGGGGAAAAAGCGAACGCCACGCGTTCCGACAGGCGATCGTGCCTGGTTCTCGGTCGGCGCCGGCTATCAGCCGTTTCCCAACGTCGCCTTTGACTTCGGCTATGCCCATCTGTTTTTTCAAGATGCCGACATCGACCTGGCCGCGAACGAGGCCAACAACTCTAGCCGGGGCAACCTGAGCGGCACGATGGAGGCTTCGGTCGACATCATCAGCCTGCAGGCCCGGATCGGATTTTAGGTCCCCACACATCCAGCGGGGCGTCTCCTGCGTACTTTCTGAGATCTTGCCGTTGCCCAACCGCCGCGTGATCGCAGGCAAGAAAAAAGCGGGGGCCTGGAACCCCCGCCATACAGTGTTGAGACGCTCTTTACGACCCAGTGCACTCCCTGGGGATGTGCAAACAGCGACCCGTGATCGGGCCGGGAGTGCGCTGGGTCAACACCGTGACGGCACCGGATTTAACTGATAGAGCGAACGGAAAACCTTGTCAGCCAAGGTATTGCTTTCGCTAATCAATCCAGATAACCGCCCGTTGGACGTCTTCCTCCCTGATTCTTCCGTCGAATGCAGCGCCACGATGCGGCGCACCTTCGATCGTTGTCGGACGCGTCTTGAACAATGAACGTGGTAATGAAATTTTCGTAACAGGTCTACCACTTTTTCGCTAATACATGAGTGCCATCCGCCGTTTGTTGGAAACGATCTGATTAAAGTGGCACTTTTGGCGACTAATGTTCCCCAAACAGGGGCTATATTTAACCCGTTTCGGGAAGATGCAGGCTGCCTGAAAGTGGCATGAGGCGTGCTTGCGCCGATAACGCCATGATCTTCCGATGCAGACGACGATGGCTTGGCTCGTGGCGCGTGTTCCATCGTTCGTCGCCCAACTGAGGGGGTGAGCGGATGCTGCCGACGCTGCTGACCGCGGCTGAGGTCGAGGCGTTGCTGCTGAGCCTGCGGATCGGCGCTGCTGCCGTGGCCTTCAGTTTGCCGCTGGCCATCGTCGCCGCTTTCGTCCTCGCCCGCGGCCGGTTTCCGGGACGCCTTCTTCTCGACGGCCTGATCCATGTGCCGCTGGTCCTGCCGCCGGTGGTCCTTGGCTACCTTCTCTTGCTCACCTTTGGCACCCGGGCGCCGGTGGGTGCCTGGCTTTTGGAGACGTTCGGCATTCGCTTCGCCTTCAGTTGGACGGGCGCGGTGCTGGCTTCGGCGGTGCTCACCTTTCCATTCCAGGTGCGGGCGATCCGCGTCTCCCTCGATGCGGTCGATCCCGGACTGGAGGCCGCGGCACGATCCCTCGGCGCCGGCCGGTTCGACATCTTTTTCACCATCACCCTGCCGCTGATCCTGCCGGGGATCCTGGCCGGGGCGATCACCGCCTTCGCCGCGGCGCTGGGCGAATTCGGAGCGATCATCACCTTTGTCTCCAACATTCCGGGCGAGACGCGCACCCTCACTCTCGCCATCTACACCGCGATCCAGTCGCCGGGCGGCGAGATGGCGGCGGCGCGGTTGGCCAGCCTGTCGATCATCCTCGCCCTCGGCGGACTGATCCTCTCGGAGGTCGTTCGCCGGCGGATGCAAAGGCGCATCGGCCACTGATGCTGGAGGTCGAGCTTCATCATCGTTTTTCGGGGTTCCGCCTCGATGTGGCGTTCACCGGTCCTTTGTCGGGGATCACCGCCCTCTTCGGCGCATCCGGATGCGGCAAGACGACCATCGTCAATGCCATCGCCGGGTTGCTGCGGGCGGAAGCGGGCCGCATCGCCTTCGGCGGCGAGGTGCTCTTCGATGCCACGCGGCGGATCAATCTGCCGGCGCGGCGCCGGCGGATCGGTTATGTCTTCCAGGAGCCGCGGCTCTTTCCGCACCTGTCGGTGGAAAACAATCTGCTCTACGGTTGGCGGCGGGTTCGCACCCGCGACCCTCGCATCGACCGTGACAGCGTCATCGATCTTCTCGGCCTCGCGTCGCTGCTCACCCGCCGTCCGGCGACCCTCTCCGGCGGCGAGAAGCAACGGGTCGGCCTCGGCCGGGCACTGCTGGCACAACCCCGGCTCTTGCTGATGGACGAGCCGCTCGCGGCCCTCGACCAGGATCGCAAGGCGGAGATCATTCCCTACATCGAGCGGCTTCGCGATGGGTTCGGTCTACCGGTCATTTACGTTAGTCACGCCATCGAGGAGGTGGCGCGGCTCGCCGATCATCTGGTTCTCCTCGACCGGGGACGGGTGACCGCTGCCGGTCCGGTCGTCGACATCATGGCCGATCTCGATCTTCTCGATCACGTGGACGCCTTCGAAGGCGGTGCCGTCGTTGCCGTCGAGGTCACCGGCCACGACGAGCGGTTTCAGCTCACCCGGCTCCGCTTCGCCGGGGGAGAACTGGTGGTGCCCCGCATTGCGGCCGCCGTCGGCGACAGGCTGCGGGCTCGCATCCGTGCCCGCGACGTCATGCTGGCGCTCGATCGGCCCAACGGGATCAGTGCCATCAATGTGCTGCCGGCGGAGGTGAGCGGCGTTCGTCTCGAACCCAGCCCGTTCGCCGAGGTTCAGGTGCGTGTCGGCACGGTGCCGCTGGTCGCCCGGATCACCCGCCATTCGGCGTCGCGCCTCGACGTCGCCCGTGGCCGCCGGCTTTTCGTGGTGATCAAGTCGGTCGCCATCGATCGCGGCAGCCTTGCTTTGCCCCAGCGACGCTGAGGTTGGGCGAGGCGAGGGAAACCGAGCCGCATAGGGCATGTTCGACTTTTGTTCCTTTCGCTTGTGTAAGAAAATCATCCTATGATAAAACGGCATCGTTGTGTGTTGACAGGCACGGGTTGCCGCAGTCGATGTCGGATCACGCGCGAACATTCGAACTCGCCCTGGTGATGGCCGGGGCCTGCTCGGCCGGTGCTTACACCGCCGGGGTCATCGATTTCCTATTTGAGGCGCTGACGGCCTGGGAGGAGGCGAAGGCGGGCGACGACCCGACGGTCCCCGATCACGACGTGATGATCCGGGCCGCGGCCGGCACCTCCGCCGGCGGCATCGTGGCGGCACTGGTCGGCATGTTGCCTTTCGCCGGCCATCAGCCGATCGATGATCTAGCGACTGCCCGCACCGCCGACGAGCCGGCCAACGCCGATCGAAACCTTCTCTATCGCAGCTGGGTCCGCGACATCGATATCCGCGGTCTGCTCGCTCCCAGCGACATCAACAAGGAAACCGGTCACGTTCCGTCGCTGCTGAACGGCGAGGCCATCGTCGCCGTCGCCGACGCCGCCATTGCCACCGTCCGTGCCGCATTGCAGCGGCCGCTGCCGTCGCCGCCCCGGTTTCTCGCCAATCCGTTGCAGCTGTTTCTCTGCTTCACCAACATGCAAGGGGTTCCCTACGTCATCCGCATGACCTCCGCCTGCGGCGTCCGCGGCCACTGGGTGACCAGTCATGCGGGCTGCGCTCACTTCGCGGTGTACGGGGCGGGAAACCGGCCGCAGGAAGACAGGCCGCCGGGCGCGATCGTCGTCAACAGCCCGGATACCATGGGCTTTGCCGATCTGGACGGCTGGGGCTGGCTGCGTGATGCGGCGCTGGCGACATCGGCATTTCCAGGCGGCCTCCCCGCCAGGCCGTTCCGCCACAAGCGAGCCTACCGCGAGGGCCAGCACTGGTTCGGACCGGGAACGTTGCCGATTCCCGTCGATGCGGCCGATATCGCACCGATGCTGACCCGTGCCGGCGCCGACAGCCCCGCCTTCTGGTGTGTTGACGGCGGACTGATCAACAACGAGCCGTTGGAGTATGCGCGCGCCGCCATCGAATTGGCTCGCGGCCCGAAGCCCGCGGCTGATGCCAGGGGGGCGGATCGATCGATGTTGCTCATCGATCCGTTTCCGGGCGACGAGGCGTCGTTCGCTTACGGCGCCAGTGACCCGCCGGACATGCTCTCCTCCGTCGTGTCTCTGCTGTCGATCCTGCGCGCCCATGCTCAGTTCAAGCCCGATGAGGTGCTGAAGGCGGTGGACGACGACGTGCGGACCCGCTGTCTGATCGCACCGTCGCGCGAGGAAGGAACGGGCGGCGAGGCCAATCTCGCCTCCAGCGGCCTTTCCGGCTTCGCCGGGTTCCTCAATCAGCAGTTTCGCATGCACGATTTCCAACTGGGCCGGCAGAACTGTCAGCGTTTCCTCCGCGACCACTTCTACCTGCACCTGGACAACCCGATCATCCGCCCGTGGGCGGAGCGGATGCGCGCGCACCCGGATGTGCTTGCCCGCTACCAGCCCATGGTCGCGACCAGCTACGGCACCTGTGAGCCGGGGGAGGAGTTCGTTCAGGTGGTGCCGCTGATCGGGCGGGCGCGAACGCCGGTGGTGCCCCGTGATTGGCCAAAGATAACGAAGAAGGACGCGATCCGACCGTTGGTGCCGCTGATCGCGGCACGTTCGCGGGCGATCGTTCCGGGGGCGGTGCGCAGTCTGCTGTCGCGGCTGGGGATCACCGACCGGCGGCTGATCGGCCGGGTGATCCGCGCCGTCGCCTCGGATGTGATTACCGATAAGGTGGCACAGACGATGCTCGCTGCGATCGAGCGTGACCTGGCGGCTCGCAACCTCCTCTGAGATACTTCCAAATCACCGCTACCTGTGCTTGTGGGTGATCGGTCGGCGGCTCGCGCGCCGCCGCTTGCACCCGCCGCCGGATTGGGGCCAAACTCCTGCTGGACGCGAAAAAGGGGGCGGCGGCGTCCCGCGCGCCGGTGGCTGTAGAGGAAGGGGTCGGTGACGAAGGATCCGGAGCGGCAGCGGCTGGATGAAGAGCGTGACAGGGCCATCGCCTGGAAAAAATGGGGCCCATACCTCAGCGAGCGGCAGTGGGGGACGGTGCGCGAGGATTACAGCGCGAGCGGCGATGCGTGGGGTTACCTCACCCACGATCAGGCGCGATCCCGCGCCTATCACTGGGGTGAGGACGGCCTCGCCGGGATCAGCGACGATGGGCAGTATCTATGCTTTGCCCTCGCCCTGTGGAACGGCAACGACCCCATCATCAAGGAGCGATTGTTCGGGCTGAGCAGTACGGAAGGCAACCACGGGGAGGATGTCAAGGAATGCTACTTTTACGCAGATGGCACGCCAACCCACTCTTATATGAAGTATGTGTATAAGTATACACAACACAGTTTCCCATACGATGATATTTTACAAAATAATAAGAAACGGAACAAGTTCGAGCCAGAGTATGAGCTCCTGGATACAGGAGTATTTAGCTGTAATAGTTATTTTGATATCACCGTCGAGTATGCAAAAGCAAACCCAGAGAATATTCTGATCAAAATCAGTCTCGTCAACCGCAGTGCGCGCGCCGCGGATCTGCACCTGCTACCGACTCTGTGGTTTCGTAACACCTGGTCCTGGGAAGCGGGCGCCGCCAAGCCCGGCCTGAAGCAGGGCGAGGCGAGGCTGGGGTGTCGGACCATCGCCGCACGCCACGCGGTTCTCGGTGATCGCTTCCTTTTCTGCGAGGGATCGCCGGAACTCCTGTTTACCGAGAACGAAACCAGCCGCGCGCGCCTGTTTGGCGAGGCCAACCCAAGCCCCTTCGTCAAGGACTCCTTCAACGAGTATCTGACGAAAGGGGCACGGGGGGCGGTCAATCCCGCCCTCATCGGCACCAAGGCCGCGGCCCACTATTTCGTCAGCGTGGCGGCCGGCGGCAGCCACGTGATCCGCCTTCGCCTGACCGATTCCGCCCTCACCGGGCGATCGGGCCTGTTCGGTGCCGTATTCGAGAAGACACTCACCCAGCGTCGTTCCGAAGCGGATGGCTTCTATCAGACACTGCTGCCGGACGATGTCGGTGAGGACGAAAGGTCGGTTTTTCGGCAGGCGCTGGCCGGCATGCTGTGGTCGAAGCAGTTCTTTTACTACGACGTTGACGCCTGGTTGAGGGAGCACGGGTGCGACGGCCAAGCCGCGTCCGATCGCCAGTTCCGCAACCGCGACTGGTCTCACCTGCTCAATGCCGATGTCGTCTCGACCCCGGACAAATGGGAATACCCGTGGTACACTGCCTGGGATCTGGCATTTAATGCCGTTCCCTTCGCCATCGTCGATCCCGAGTTCGCCAAGGGCCAGCTCCAGCTCATGCTTCGGGAAGACTATCTGCACCCCAATGGCCAGCTTCCCGCCTGCGAATGGAACTTCAGCGAGGTCACGCCGCCCGTCCATGCCTGGGCGACCCACTCGGTCTACATTGCCGATGCGAAACAGCGTGGCGGCCGCGGCGATATCGAGTTTCTCAAACTGATCTTCCAGAAGCTGCTGATCAACTTCACCTGGTGGATGAACCGCACGACGGCGCACGGAGGCTCCGTCTTCGGCGCCGGGTTCCCCGGCCTCGACAATATCGGTGTGCTGGATGAGGCGGGACCGCTCGCCGAAGGACCGGCGCTGGAGCAGGTCGACGGGTTGGTCTGGATGGCCTTCTACGCGGCCCAGATGCTGCGCATCGCCTTCGAACTCGTCCGCCATGAGCCGGTCTACGAGGAGATGGCGCTGAAGTTCATCGAGCACTTCCTTTCGATCGCCCTGGCCATCAACCGCCCCCGTGATCGCGCGTACGCCTCGTGGGACGAAGATGACGGCTTCTTCTATGACCTGCTGCGTCTTGCCGACGGCCAAGCGACCCGCGTCAAGGTCCGCTCGATGATCGGCTTGCTGCCCATCACTGCCACCGCGGTGATTCAGGCCGAAGCCATCGATCGCTTTCCCGCCCTGGTCGCCATGGGACGGACCTTCTTCGAGAAGCGGCCGGAAGCGGTCAAGCATCTGGTTTCCCCGGCGCAGCCGGGCGTCAACGGCCGACGTCTTATCGCACTGCTCGACGAGACGAAGTTGCGGCGCATCCTGGCGAGGATGCTCGATGAGAACGAGTTTCTGAGCGATTATGGATTGCGCTCGCTGTCCAAGGCCCACCAGGACGACCCTTGCGTGGTCACCATCGGTTCGCAGACGCATCGGTTCGCCTACGAGCCGGCGGAGGCCGTGTCCGGCGGCAACACCAACTGGCGCGGGCCAATCTGGTTGTCGGTTAATGCCCTGATTATCCGCGGCTTATTGACCCACTACCTCTACTATGGAAACTCCTTCAAGGTCGAATGCCCGACCGGCTCCGGCCAGCTGAAAACGCTCTACGAGGTTGCGGTCGATCTCTGCCGGCGCCTGACGTCGATTTTCCTCGGCGATGCCCAGGGGCGCCGTCCGTTCAACGGAGCATCCGACGCCTTCCAGACCGATCCCTTTTGGCGCGATCACATCCTTTTCCATCAGTATTTCGACGGCGATACGGGTCGCGGTCTCGGCGCCAGTCACCAAACGGGCTGGACCGGCTTGATCGCGTCGATGATTTCCTTCGTCGCGAACACCACCGCCGAGGAGTTTTTGCGCAACGGCGACAAGACCAGCGGCGAGCCGATCTTTCTCGACCCGAGGCGACGGCGGCGAAATCCTGGCCGATCGTGAATGCCGCCGCCGATCCGTTGCTCAGTAGATGGCGACGGCGGCGGTAAACAGTCCGGCGATCAACGCCAGGGCGCCGATCCCGCTGCCGACGCCGATCAGCAGCGCCAGGCCGTCGCGCTCGATCAGGCCAACGGCGACGATGGCGACGGCGATGCCGGGCAATACATTGCCGATGACCGGGATCGGCGCCGCGATAACGACGGCGAAGACGAAGATGGCGAGGCCGGCGAGCCGCTCGAACAGCCCGGTGGTGAGCCAGCTCACCCGCGGCTTGCACAGGCGTTCGATCCGCCGCAGCGTCGGCACCACCTTCTCGATACCGGAGCGAAACATTGCTCGGGAGATGCTGCGCCGCCGAACAAAAGCCGGCACCCACGGCTGAGCCAAGCCGATCAGCAGCTGCAAGGCGATGAGCGCGAGCAGCAGGCCGAACACGGTGCTTCCGCCGGGCGGTTGCGGCATCACGTTGATGATTGCCAACACCAGCAAGACCAAGCCGAATGTCCGGTCGCCCAGCCCATCCAGAAGCTCGCCGAAGCCGAGACGCTCGTCGGGGCCGTTGGCAATCTGCAGAAGGAGATCGGATGCGCGCGGCCGGGCCTCGACTATCGGTCCGGTTAGCGGCCCTTCGAGCGCTTTCTCCAGTCCCGTTGCCACGTCGCCCAGGTCGCTCTCCAGATCCGGCGTTGAATGATCGGTTGTAGAGAGATGGGGCGTCTCCTTCCGTTCGTGCAAGTCAGGCCCACCGGGATCCGTTCTGAAGCGGCGCCGCGGTCGGCTCGGCCGTCCTAACCCGCGGCGTCTAGAAATAGCGCCAGATGATGTACACTTGGCTGATGGCAACGTGGATCAGCATCAGGGGAAACGCCACCTTGGTGTAGGTCATGAAGCGGAACGGGATGCCGTTGCGCTCGGCGATGCCGGCGACGGTCAGGTTGGCCGAGGCCCCGATCAGCGTCCCGTTGCCGCCCAGGCACGCACCGAGGGAAAGAGCCCACCACAGGGGTTCGATCGCCTGCGGGCCGCCGAATGACGGCGCCATCGACTTGATGAGCGGGATCATCGTGGCCACGAACGGAATGTTGTCGACGATCGCCGACAGGACGGCGGACGCCCAAAGGACGGCGACGCCGGTCACCTTCATGTCACCCCCGGTCAGTTCGACCAGCTTGTGGGCAAGAAGGCTGAGCACGCCTGCGTGTTCGACGCCGGCGATCACCATGAAAAGGCCGATGAAGAAGAAGATGGTGATCCACTCCACCTCGTTGAACACGTGGGTCACATTCTCCGACTGCTTCTCCGCCGGCTTGCCGATGTTGTCCAGCAGCAGCAGCACCGCGGCGCCCGCCATGCCGATGGTTCCGGCCTCGAGGCCGATGAAGCGGGCGCCGACGAAAGCGGCGATGACGGCGGTGACGACGATCAACGCCTTCTTGAGAAGCACCGGATCGGTGATCGCCTTGCGCTCGTCAAAGCCCATCACATGCCGCCGCGCCTCGTCGCTGGCCTGCATGCGACGGCCCCAGATCAGGTGGATGGAGAGCAGGTGGACGATGAGGATGACGACGATGACTGGCGTCAGGTTCACGACGAACTGGTTGAATGAGAGATTGACGAGGGTGCCGATGAGAATGTTGGGCGGATCGCCGATCAGGGTTGCGGTGCCGCCGATGTTTGAGGCGAGGATCTGGGAGAACAGAAACGGGTAGGGATTGACCTTGAGGGCCTCGGTGATCGCCAGCGTCACCGGGACCACCAGCAAGACCGTCGTTACATTGTCGAGAAGCGATGAGACAACCGCGGTCACCGCCGCCAGCATGGCGAGAATCCCGGCGGGATTGGCTTTGACCAGCTTCGCCGACCAGATTGCCATGTATTCGAAAACACCGGATTTCCTGGTGATCGAAACAATGATCATCATCCCAACCAGGAGGCCGATGGTGTTGAAGTCAATACCGGCGATCGCCAGTTCTTGATTGAGAAGCCCGGTCATGATCATCAGCATCGCCCCCAACAGTGCGATGACCGCACGGTTGAGCTTTTCGCTTATGATCACCGCATAGGTGAGGATGAGGATCGTTGTGGCCAGCCACAAGGGATCCAGTCCAAAGAGCGTGTGTGGCGCCGTCATCGCGTGCCCTTCCACGACGAAACCTCCCTGGCTTTTCTGACTAAGACTGGCCGGATAGTCTGGACAAGAGGTCCCAGGCCGAGACGACGCCCACCAGTTTGTTTGTTTTCTCGTCCACGACCGGCAAGATCGTCCGTGAGCGGTGGAGGAGATGAACCGTGTGCATCAAGGGTGTCTCCGGATTGAGCACCGGCCCTGCCGCATCCGAGAACCGAGCGACCGGCTCGCCGGCAAGCTCTCGGTAGCGCGCCTGAAGGGTCTCGACGGTCTCGCTCGCCGCCATCGCCTCGACAATGCGCGACACGTTGTCCAGCTGTTCTTCCATCTGGGTGATGCGCGGCAGCAGGTGCATCAACAGCAGACTGCGCAGGAACATTCCCCGATAGGTACCGTCTGCATCGACGACCGGGAGGGCTAGCTGGCGATGTTTCAGCAGCAGAGCGAGGGCGGCCGAGACCGGATCAGCCGGCGCGACGGTGACCGGTTGGGTGCTCATCAGCGAGCCGCAGGTGGGCTCCATCACCGGCGACACCCGCAAACGCAACAGCGGCTAGACTCAGCCATGAGCGCGTCTCCCCCTGACTTTGTTTGGCGCTTACGCGGACGCAATTGGCGCAAACCTAAAGACTGCATCCCGGTGCCGCAAGCCTGTTATCGGCAGGCTAAATGCCGGCGCGGATGTTCGCGATGGCGTCCCAGGTCGAGATCATGCCGACCAGTTCGCCCGAGGTCGGCTCGACAACGGGCACGAAGTTGCGGGTGCGGAATACCATTAGCACCGCGGTCACCACGGGCCAATCGGGGGCGACGACGGGGACCGTCGTATCGGCGCAGGGTTCGACCAGGTAATCGGAAATGGCCGCCAGGCGCTTGCGCATCTGGGGAAGCTGATCCTCCAACTCGCTGAGGTTCGACAGCGTGTCGGGTCCGAACTGGAGCAACGGCTGTTCGGCGGCGACGATGGCGGGAAGCAACAGACCGAGCAGCCGGCTCTTGGCGAAGACACCTACATACGTGTTGCCGGCCTCGACCACCGGCAGCGCCAGTGTTCGGTGCAGCAGCAACATCTCCACGGCGGTCGCGATCGTATCGTCCCGCAACAGCGTCGGCGGATTGGGCGTCATGACGTCACGACACAGCATCGGTTGTCTCCGCCGCAGCGATTGCTGAAGGGTGGGTCGGACAGGCCCGGGCGTCCCCCTCCGATACGTCTAAGGTGTCTGCAATATCTCAGAGTTGGTGTGGAAACGATCGGTTTTTAAGGAGCGTCAGGAGGGGTGATCGATGCCCGGCCCATCGTCCCGCGCTGGTCAGACGAAGATGAACACAGCGAATAGGACGACCCCGGCGGCGCGGGCGATACCTTTGATGAAAGCCGGTGCCGCCGAGCGGGCGGCACTGCGCCAGAGCCCGACCAAGACGACGATATTGTATGGGATCGGCAGCACATGCAGCGCCAGCGACACGCTCGCCGCCAGTTCGGGCCGGGTGTCTTTGCCGACGACCAGCACCGCGAACGCGGTGATCGTCGCCCCGAGATTGAGTAACACGCCCCAAAATACATTGTAGGTCCAGAAGGCGTCGGCGAGAGGCAGTCGGCCGGCCCAGAGATCCAGCACTCGATCCCGCACGCGCCGCATCAGAGCCGGCATCCGTCACCCTCTTCGATCAGCCCGCCGGCATAGTGACACTGGCGGATCGGGTGCGACCAGCGCTCTTCGGAGCGCTGGGGGCCGGGCGACGGTGGGGATGCTGGAAGGAAGGGGATCAGGGGTTAGAGAATGCCCGGTTTACCGGCCTGCCAGCGGGCATACTCGGTCGACAGCAGGGCCACGTGCTCGCGCTCTTCCGCCGCCAGCTCGCGATAGAGCTGACGCTCGGGCGACCCTTCCGGGGCGGCATCGCTGCGTTCGGAGAAGAAGGCCACCGCCCGCTCCTCGAACTGGATGGCGATGCGGAAGAGATCGCCGGGGTCGTCCGGACGGGTGTCGAGTCCGGCGAAGATAGCCGCCCGCTCTACCGAGAATGCCGCCGAAGGCTCTTCGACCTGCGCGTGATAACGGAGGGCGAGGGTGGCCATGTGCTCCTCTTCCATCTCGGCGAAATGGCTGAACAGGGTTCTCATGGAAGCCTCACCGGCGTCGACGGCGGCGCGGCGGTAAAAGGCTTGCCCGCCCAGCTCAATTTCGAACGCACGGCGGATGGCGGCGAGCGCTTCGTCATCATCCACATCGCGCGCCGACACCGTCTCCAGCTTGCCGCTGCAATAGGGACAAAGCCCGTATGGAAAGGCGAACCCTTCACTCACCTTGGCGCAGTCGCGGCATCGCCACTGCAGCGTGGTGTTGGCGCAGCAGATGTACGCTTCATCGCCTTCGAGCGGCTGGTGGCATTTCGGACAAAGCATGGGTGTGGTCCTCTGATTTCAGGCCGCGGCCGAGTCGAGCGGCACCGGCGGCACGAAGTGTTCCACATGGGCGGCGGTAATCGGCCACGTCTGCTTGGCGCCCTGCAGGTAGTGGGCGATCGCTTTCGCGGCCCGCCGGCCCGCACCCATGGCGAGGATCACCGTGGCGCCACCGGTGACGATGTCGCCGCCGGCGAACACACCCGGCAGATTGGTCGCCTGCGTCGTCTCGTCGGCGATGATGTAGCCCCACTTATTAAGGCCCAGTCCCGGCGTCGCCTTGGCGACGATGGGGTTGGCGGTGGTGCCCAGCGCATAGATGACGGTGTCGCACTCCAGCTCGACGAATTCATCGAGGGGCACCGGTTTGCGCCGGCCCTTCTCGTCCGGATCGCCGAGCGCCATCTTCTGCACCCGCATGCCGGCGACGTTGCCGTCGGCGTCGACGTGAATCTCCACCGGCGTGTGCAGGAAGAAAAAGTCGATGCCTTCCTCCCTGGCGTGCCGCAGCTCCTCGATGCGTGCCGGCGCTTCCGCCTCCGATCGCCGATAGACGCAGCGGACCGTCTTCGCGCCGGCGCGCCGGGCGACGCGCAGGCAGTCCATGGCGGTGTTGCCGGCGCCGATGACGACGACGCTGTCGCCCATCCCCACCGGGGTGTCGAGATAGGGAAACTTCTCGCCGCCCATCAGGTTGACCCGGGTCAGGAACTCGTTGGCGGAGAACACCTGGCCGGCGAACTCGCCGGGAATGCCGAGGAACGACGGCGCGCCGGCCCCGGCGCCGACGAACACCGCGTCGTAGCCCATGCTGCCGGTGAGCTGGGAAACGGTGAAGGTCTTGCCGACCACCTTGTTGGTCTCGAAACGGACGCCCATGTCCTTCAGCCGCTGCACCTCGCGCTCGATGATATCGCGGGGCAGGCGGAAGGACGGAATGCCGTAGCGGAGCACACCGCCGACGACATGCAGCGCCTCATAGACGGTCACCTCGCAGCCGTAGCGGACGAGGTCGGCGGCACAGGCGAGGCCGGCCGGACCGGAGCCAATGATGGCGACCCGGCCGAGGGAGGCGGCGAAGCGGGGAGGCACCGCCTTCGTTGGCCGGGCGTTATCGCCGACGAAGCGCTCCAGCCGGCCGATGGCGACCGCGTCCATCTTCTTGTTGATGACGCACTGGCTTTCGCACTGGGTCTCCTGTGGACAGACGCGCCCGCAGATGGAGGGAAACAGGTTCGACTCGTTGATGACGCCAAGCGCGCCGTCGAGGTCGCGAACGAGGAGGTGGCGGATGAAGCGGGGAATATCGATGCCGACCGGACAGCCGGAGATGCAGGTGGGCTTGGCGCACTGGATGCATCGCTCCGCCTCCTCGAAGGCGTCGGCGAGCGCATATCCCAGGTTCACCTCCTTGAAATTGGCGGCTCGTTCCAGCGGATCCCGCTCGGGCATGCGGACCTGGTGGGGGGCGAGCTCCTTCAGTTTCTTGTAGCTGCGCTTGCCGTCCTCGAAGAGCTGCTTTTCCAGGTTGCAGATGTGGGCGTAGGCGGTGTTCGCCTTGGCTTCCTGGGACTTGAACCGCTTCTGGCGGGCGATCAGCTCGACGAAATCGACCTGGTGGCCGTCGAAATCGGGACCGTCGACGCAGGCGAAGCGAACCTCGCCATTGACGGTGACCCGGCAGGAACCGCACATACCGGTGCCGTCGACCATGATCGCATTGAGGGAAACCATCGTCTTGACGCCGAAGGGGCGGGTGGTCTCGACACAGGCGTTCATCATCGGCAGCGGCCCGATGGCGACGACGAGATCGGGGCGCTCCGTCTCCAGGACCTCCTGCAATGCGGCGGTGACGAACCCGGCCTTGCCGTAGCTGCCATCGTCGGTACAGACGATGAGCTCGTCGCAGTAACGGGAAAACCGGTCCTCCCAGAAGACCAGGTCGCGGTTGCGGAACCCGATGATGCCGGTGGTCCGATTGCCGGCCGCCTTGAACGCGCGCAGCTGCGGATAGACGGGCGCCACCCCGAGACCGCCGCCGACGAGGACGACATGGCCGACCTTGCCCACGTGCTGGGGGAGGCCGAGGGGACCGACGAAGTCGGCGAAGGCGTCTCCTTCCCGGTAGCGGTCGCGCATCTCGACGGTCGTCTTGCCGAGCGCCTGGACGACCAGCGTCACCGTGCCGGCGTCGCGATCGTAGTCGGCGACGGTGAGCGGGATGCGCTCCGACCCCTCGTGCAGCCGAACCATGACGAAATGGCCGGGCTCGGCGGAATTGGCCACATCGGGCGCCAGGACATCCCAAAGGAAGGTGGTATCGGAGAACGCCTCGCGGCGGGTAATCTCATACATGGCGGACCTGTTCTTCTGATAAGGGCGCGGGTACCCCCCAGGCCGATAAGGCCAATTGGAACGCCGCGCCGCCGGCAGTCAAGCGGGACGAGACACGCGACGGGCGTCAGCTCCCGTTGTCCGAGCGGGGCGGCAGCCCGGTTCCGGTGATCGCATCGAGCGGGATGAAGATGCGACCCGCGGGCGCCGAGGACGACGCCTTGGCGTCGCGCAGAACCTTGAACACCCGCTCGGTCAGCGGATCGGAGCGAACGAAATCGTCATAGGCGCGGGCAAGGCAATCACGGACGGGATCGGTGTCGTTCGCCAAATCCGCCTCGGTCGTTCGCAGGTAGTCGTGAAAGCGCTGCAGGATGTGCAGGCGGGAGCGCCGGACGACGGCCTCGTCGTAGGCGATGCCGAAGTGATCGAGGAAGGCCTCGGCGGTGTCCAACTCCTTGACGCTGTTGGGCAGGTTGATCACGCGGCACACTCCTTTTTATCCCGGGTTCGTTCGTAGAAGTGCCGCAGCAGTGCGGGAGACGGTGCCGCCTTGTTGCGCGTGGCGAAGATGCGGATGTGATGGAGGATCTCCTCCGCGCGGGCACGATCGACGGCGAGCCCGAGTTCGGCATAAACGTGGATGACGGCGGCGGCACCAGAGTGTTTGCCCAGCACAACCCGGTGGTCGCGGCCGAAGTCCGCCGGGTCGATCGCCTGATAATTACGGCGATCGCGCAGCAGGCCATGGACGTGGATGCCGGCTTCATGGGTGAACACGGCGTCGCCGACGATACTCTTGCCGGCGGGCACCGGTCGGCGCGATGCGGAAGCGACCAGGGTGGAGATGTGCGGCAACTGCCGGCGGTCGATGCCGGTTTCACAGCCGTAAAGGTACGCCAGCGCGGTGACGATCTCTTCCAGGGGTGCATTGCCGGCGCGTTCCCCCAATCCGTTCACCGTCGTGCTGACATGGGTGGCGCCGCCGCGCACCGCGGCGAGCGAGACGGCGGTGGCCAGCCCGAGGTCGTCGTGGGCGTGGATCTCCAGTTCCAGATTGGTCGCCGCCCGTACCGCCCGAAACCGTTCGTAGGCGACGAACGGATCGAGGATGCCGAGGGTATCGGCGAAGCGGAAGCGGCGGCCGCCACTGGAGGCAACCACGGCGACCACCGCGGCCAGGAACGCCGGATCGGCGCGGGAGGAATCCTCACCGCCTACGGCCACCCCCAGCCCGCGTGCCCTGGCGTAGGGAAGAAGCTCCGCCAGGCGCGTGAGCACCCATTGCGGATCGCGGTCCAACTTGCGGCGGATCTGCTGCTCGGACACCGGGATCGACAGGTTGATCGCCTTCAGGCCGCAGGCGAGGGCGGCGTCGATGTCGCCTTCGCTTGCCCGACACCAGCCGATCGCCCGCACCGGTCGGCCGAGGGCGAGGATGCGGCGAATGCCGTCGCGCTCGTCCTCTCCCATCGCCGGGATGCCGACCTCCATCTCGCCGACGCCGGCTTGCGCCAGCGCCTCGAAGATGGCGGCCTTCTCGCCATGGGTGAAGGCAACCCCGGCGGTCTGTTCGCCGTCACGCAGCGTCGTGTCGTTGACGATCACGGTGGGCGGAGCCGTTGGCGGGGTCGGCGGCGGCAGCTCGGTTGGAGGCATCGGAAGGGGCCCCGGACCTCAAGGCGCGAACGATTTGCCGCAGGCGCAGCGATCGCCGATGTTCGGATTGTCGAAGACGAACCCGGACTGTTCGACGTCCTCGACGTAGTCGATCTCGAGCCCGTCGATGATCGGCAGGCTGTAGGGATCGACGAACACGCGAACGCCGTCGAAATCGAAGACCTGATCCACCGCGGCGGCCGCTGCATCAAGGCCGAGCATATACTTCAGGCCCGAGCAGCCACCTTCCTGAACCGAAATCCGCAAACCGGCGTCGTCGCTGTCCGATCGCTCGATCAGGCGTCGGATGACCGCCTTTGCATTGTCGGTGAGTGCGAGCATGGATGTCCGTCCTTTGTCCGTGAGGGCCAGCAAGGCCCCGTCGAACACGGTTGAGCAAGCTCCGTGCCATACCTTAACTAACTGTTAACACTTGAGAAAAGGCGCTGTCGGTTGTCGGACAGGGCTGCGGCGATGTCGGCTTTACAACACGGAGCGACGGGCGCGGGCCAGCGGCTCGCCGTTTTCATCGCCGAAACAGACCGCCTTGTCGGTGCAGACCTCGCAGTTGGGCGCCTTGCAGACGAGGACGCCGTCCAGCTGGCAGAGCCGGCGATAGAAAAACTTCTTCCACTTCATATCGTGAACGTTTTCCGACGCCAGCGGCGCGAAATGCCGATGCAGCAGCCGGCCGAGCTCCGAGCGGTCGTTCAGCCCCAGATCCTGCCACAGGTGGTTGGGTCCCAACGAACGCCTGGCGACGATGGCGGCCAGCCACGCCTCCGCACGGGTTCCGTGCGTCCGGTGGTCGAGCAGCAACTGTCGCAGGTCCGGCTCCTCGATGGCGTCCTCGACCGGCGCGGCGCTGGCCGGAATGCCTTCGAGGAGGGCGAGGGCATGGGGGAAATAGGCGGCAAACAGAGCGGCGAGAGCATCGCGGCCGAGCCCGGTCGCGTCGCTGAGGGAGGGCGTATCGCCGGCCTTCGCCCCGGCGGCGACGATCGTGACGGTACAGGCGAAGAGATGGCGGTCGAAGGCATCGCCCCGGCCGCCGTTGATGAGCCAATGATAGACATCCGGTCCCCCGTCGGGACCGGCCGCTGGCTGCGACGACCGCTCGGTCGCCGCAGCGATGGCGGCAGCCTTAAGCAGAGACGTGGACCTGCGCTCCTTTCGCGGTGCAAACGCGCAAGCAGGCCTTGCAGCCGATGCAGGCGCCCTTGTTGGCGACGACCATAACCGTCTTTTCGCTCTCTTCCTCGTCCGGATCGACGATCTCGCCGTCTTCGTTGACGGCGCACGGCTCAAGCACGCCCTGGCCGCAAACCTTGAAGCAGCGGCCGCAGCCGATGCAGGTCACGATGTTGATTTTGTCGAGATACAGCGGTTCCCACGGGGTTCCGTCCCGGGTCAAGCTGGGTGGCGCGGACATCTCTGTCTCCTCCGTCTCTTGGGTCTTGGGTGATGTGAGGCTCAAAGCTCGGCCACCTCGCGGTAGCGCTCGACCATGGAAAGGGCGTCGGCGATCATCCCCTCGGCTTCGCCGACCAGGGCCTCCAGTGACTCGAAGCCGAAGCGATGGATGTCGCGGACATTGCGGCTGAGGATGACCAGGCGGCCGGCGATCAGCACGATCCGCCCGTACCCCTCGTGGGAGAGCTGCATCATCGGCTGCGGCATCACCCCGGCGCGCTGCTCGATGGAGAGACCGATGGCGTTTTAGAACTGCTCGAGCCGCCATACGACCCGCCGGTCCGGATCAGCGATGATGGGAATCCGGCGGCGCTGTTCACGGCTGAGTACGAACGGATCGAGCAGTTCTGCGTCGCTCTTCTTCTCCCAGACGTTATTCAGATCATGGGCCCGCATCTGGCGGACGAGGACGGTGAGAAACGGCGAGTCCGGCAGTTCGCGCACCGGCGTCGGTGCCGGGGCCGCGGCTGTCGCCGTCTTATCGACCGTCATCTCACTCATCCTCTTCGGCGAAGGCGGGGGGCGGGGCGTTTTCGTCGTGGAGCGCCTTGCGCAGCCACGGCGGCGGCGCGCCGTTCAGCATCGTCCGCACCCGATCGAGGACGTCGGTGATCGGCTCCGGCTTCGGCAGCTTCACCGGGTGGACGCGGCGGGCGACGACCTTCGCCGCCGCCGGCCCGCCGATCGCCAGCACGAACAGCAAGGTACAGCCTTCGAGGGCGCCGATGCGCGGCTCCAGGCGGTCGTGGCCGTTCTCGTCGTGGCTGCCGTCCTGGTTGCTGGCGGCATCGAAGCGGATCGCTTCCAGGAAGCGGTAGCCCTCCGCGGTCACATCGTAGATGGCAAGGTTGCGCGCACCGGCGAAGTGCGCATCGAGGGTGCGCATGTCCTGGGTGGCGAAGGCGACCTTCATGTGTCCTTCTCCCTCGTTCGGGGCCGAAGCCGGCGGCGCGGCCTCGATCAATCGCAATCTAAGCATGGCGGGCCATCCGTCGTTCCGGCGACTCTGGTGTCGGCGTCTCTCGTTCCGGCGTGTGTTGGGCCTCGTCGGCAAGGGCCGGGTGATCATCGCCGTGGTGATCGAGGAGGACGTTGGCGAGAGCGAACAACAGGCGGCGCGAGCCGCCGTAGCCGACGGACACGGCATGCGCGCTGCCGATCCGATCGACGATGGGAAAGCCGATGCGGTAGAGGGGGCGGCCGAGGTTGCGGGCGACCGGGGCGGCGTGGGAGCTGGCGAGGATGAGATCGGCATCCTGCGATGCCTGCTCCAGGTCGTCCAAGTCGCCGATGATGACGCGGGCCGCAGAGATCAGCCCGGCGGCGGGCGATTTGGCCGTCGTCACCGCCGCAGCGATGCGGGCACCGACACCCGTTACCAAAGCCGAGATCGCCAGCAGCAGATCCGGTTCGGCGGCGATGGCGACGGCAGCGCGATTGAAGGGGAAGTGCGCATCCAGCATCGCATCGACGAGGCGGCTGCGGTCGCGCTTCAACCGCTCGGAGGGCGCCCGGCCGGAGACCTCCATCAGGGTCGCCACCAGCGCGTCGACCGCCTCCAGCCCGGTCGCCGAGCGGAACAGCCGGTAGGGAACGCCGGTGCGGGCCTGCAGCGCCTCGGCGGCGTCGCGCATGTGTTCGCCGACGGCAATGGTCAGCACCGCGCGGCCGAGGGACTCGATTTCGGTGCGGGAGGCGCCGCCGAGCGAGGTCGGCACGTGCTGCGGCGGGACCCAGCCGTCCAGCGAACGGGACAGATCGGGGACGACGGCGGTGCGCAGGCCGAAGCCTTCGATCAGATCGCGCAGCTCCTCCACGTCGCCCGGCGTCAGGTGGCTGCCGGGAAGCAGATTGACCTGGCGCAGCGTCCGCTTGCCGGCGCCTGGCGGCACCAGCGTGGTGACAATCTCCTTTGCTGCCGCACCCCAGCCGGCCTCGATGCTGCCGGCATAGTCGGGGGTCGAGACGGAGACGACGGCCAGGTCCGCCCATTCCGGATGACGCTCGCGGATGAGCTTCAGATCACCCGCCATGTCCTCGCCACGGGTCTCGGTCAACGCGGTGGAGCACAGGCCGATGATCTGCGGCCTGGCCCGGGCGAACAGGTTGCCGATCGCCTCTTCCACGTGGTCGACGCCGCCGAGGATCGTCGAGATCTCGTTCATCGCCGTCGTCTGCAGCGGGATCGCCTCGCGGAAATGGCGCACCATCAGCACCAGCGCGAACGCGGTGCAGCCCTGGCTGCCGTGAAACAGCGGGATCGCCCGATCGAGGCCGAGGAAGGCCAGCGCCGCACCGAGGGCGGGGCTGCTTTTCAGCGGATTGACCGTGCAGGCCTTGCCGTTGCCGACGATCTCGGCGACGGCGGTCTCGTCGCGGGGAGAGATGAAGCCGGCCGTCGTCATCGCTCTGCCTCCCACGGGGCCGCCTGCCGCGTTAGGCGCCACACCGGGTTGGCGAACTCCGCATCGATGCTTTCGGCGAAGGTCAGCATGCCGTCGTAGCCGGCGTAGGCGTGGTGGCGCTCCTGGTTGATGTCGAGCCAGGGGGTGCGGGTCTTCAGGGCGACGAACTGGGTGCGGCCGCCCGACATCAGGATGTCGGCCTCACCGCTCGCCAGCATCCGCCACAGCTCCTTCGGCGGGATCTGGTCGACCATTGGCGCGTCGTCGCCCATGATCCGGCGGATGCGGTCCTTGTCCTCGTCGGTGGACTTGCGGACGGAGGTGGAGACGACCACCATCCCCAGCTCGTGCAGGGCGCCGATCATCGCCCATGACTTGACGCCGCCGGTGTAGAGCAGCACCCGCCTGCCTTCCAGGCGGCCGCGATAGGGGGCGAGGGCAGTCGACGCCTTTGCCGCCTCCTCGGCGGTGACCTGTTCAGCGCGGGCAAGAAGCTCGGTCGGCGCGCCGCGGTCGACCAGCATGCGGGCGAGGGTGATCAGCGAGGTGGTCGTCCCGCCGATCCCGTAGAACGAGCCCTCGAAGAACGGGATACCGAAGCGCGTTTCCATCTTGCGGGCGAGCGAGATCAGCGCCTGGCTGCAGACGACCATGTTCACCCGCGCCCGATGCGCGGTGCAGACGTCGGCGTAGCGGGCGTCGCCGGTGATCGACGCGAGGATGCGGATGCCGATGCGGGCGAGCAGCGGGCGAACCTGTTCGATCTCGCCGGCGACGTTGTATTCGCCCAAGAGGTTGATATCGAAGGGAGTGGACGTACCCGGCTCGCGGCTGCCGATGACATGATCGAGCAGTGCGTCGCCGGCGAGCTTGTTGCCGAAGTTCTTCGAGCCGGCAAAGCCGGGCGCCATCACCGGGATCACCGGTGTCGCCAGCCGCTTAGCCGCTTCGGCGCAGACCGCTTCCACGTGTTCGCCGGTCAGCGCCGGCACGCAGGTGACATAGACGAAGATGGCTGGGGGATGGTACCGCTCGACAATCTCCTTGATCGCCCGGTAGAGCTTCTTCTCGCCGCCGTGGATGATGTCCAGCTCGGATAGATCGGTCGTAAAGCCGGACCGATAGAGCACCGGCCCGGTGGAGCCGACGTTGCGGCTGTTCCAGGAATTCCCCTCACAGGCAATGGGGCCGTGGACAAGATGCGCCGCATCGGTGATCGGCTGCAGGGCGATCTTCGCCCCGTCGAAGGCGCAGCCTCCCGCCGCGGCGCCGGGGGTCAGCGTCTTCGCCGAGCAGCCCTGCCGCCGTTCCTTCGTCGTCTTCGCCTGATTGACGGCGCAACCGGGCTCGTTGAACGCGTTGGCAAGCTTGTCGGTCAGCATCCGGCTCTCCATGCCTTAAGCCGCGACGGGGCCTTAGCCGCGACAGGATCCCCGCGTGACGGCGCCGTCCGGGCGCGAGAGGAGAGGAAGAACGGCGGGCACGCGGGGATGCGGGGCCACGCGGCCCCTAACGGGTGAGGTCAAACGAGATGTCTGTTTCGCCCGCCTTGTCCGTCGCCCGATCCAGATCATCGAAGATCCGGTCGAGAATGCGCACCAGCACCTGCAGACCACCCTGGTAGCCCCAGGTCGGGAAGCGGTGGTGGTGGTGCCGATCGAAGATCGGGAAAGTCAGCCGGATCAGCGGCACGCCACAGTCCCGTTCCAGATACTTGCCATAGCTGGAGCCGATCATCAGGTCGGCCGGCTCGGTGTAGAGGAGCGAGCGCAGGTGCCAGAGGTCCTTGCCCGGCCACACCTGGCCGCGCTTGCCGAACGGCGAGGAGTCCAACAGCGCCTTCGTCTTCTTCGCCCACAGCTTGGAGCCGTTGGTGGCGAGCACGTGCAGCGGCTCGGCCCCCAGCTCGAGCAGGAAGCGGGTCATGCCGAGACAGAAGTCCGGATCGCCGAAGATGGCGAAGGTCTTCCCGTGCAGGTAGCTCTGGGAATCGGTCATCGCGTCGACCAGGCGGCCGCGCTCCAGTTCCAGCGGCTCCGGGATCGGCTTGCCGGTCAGATCCGAGAGCTTCATCAGCAATTCGTCGGTGGCACCGACCCCCATGGGATAATGGAACGATGCCGTCTCCTGACCTTTGTCCTTGAACATCGCCAAGCTCTTCTTCGTGCAGTACTGCTGCAGCGAAAGGGTGGCCTTGGCGTTGATCGCCGCCTTGGTCGCATCGGCGGTCGTCCCGCCCGAATACATGCGGAAGGTGCCGTCGGCCGGCGAATCGTAGGTATCGGACGCATCGCTGACGATGGTCGACGTGATCCCCATCAGCGCCAGCATCCGTTTCAGTTCCCGGTTGTTGCCGACGCAGTAGCCGTCGAAGCCGGGGATGATGTTGATGCTCTCACCGCCCTCCTGGCGTTCGAGGCCCTGCCAGAAATGGCTGAGGATACCGGCCAGCATGTTGTCATAGCCGTCGACGTGGCTGCCCTGGAACGCCGGGGTATGGGCGTATGGAACGTCGAAGTCTTCCGGCACCGAGCCCTGCTGCTTGGCCTTGGCGATGAACGCCTGCAGGTCGTCGCCGATGACTTCCGCCATGCAGGTGGTGGAGACGGCGATCGCCTTCGGCTTGTAGAGGGTATAGGAGTTGGACAGCCCCTCGATCATGTTGGCGAGGCCGCCGAACACCGCCGCGTCCTCGGTCATGTTGGAGGACACCGCCGATGCCGGCTCCTTGAAATGCCGCGACAGGTGCGACCGGTAGTAGGCGGCGCAGCCCTGGGAGCCGTGCACGAACGACAGCGTGTCGGCGAAGCCGGCGGCGCAGAAGACGGCGCCCAGCGGCTGACAGGCCTTCGCCGGATTAACGGTCAGCGCCTCACGGGCGAGGTTCTTCTCCCGATAGTCCCAGGACTTGGTCCACTCGGCGACTTCGGCGATCTTTTCTTCGGGGACCCGGCACTCGAATTCTTCACGCTTGCGCGCGAACATCTCCTGATATTCGGGTTCCTTGAATAGGGCAACGTGATCTTTGATCTTACTGGCGGACTGGGGCATCGATGGCTCCTTCCGGCATTTCGCCGGCATTTCGCGCAAAGCGGTACTGCTACTCGCGTGCGTCGGGGTCTTGGCGGCCCTGCTTCCCGCCACCCCCTCCGCAAGCCGGGAGAGCAGCGGAAAGAGGTGACAGGGGCGTGGGCTCAGGCGGCGGCGGGGGTCGTCTTCCAGGGCGCCTTGTAGAGGCCCCAGGTCGGGCTGTTCACCGCCATGTCCATGTCGCGGGCGAAAACAGCGAAGCCGTCGTAGCCGTGGTAAGGACCGGAATAGTCCCAAGAGTGGAGCTGCCGGAATGGCACGCCGGCCTTTTGCGTCGAGTACTTCTCCTTGATGCCGGAGCCGACCAGATCGGGCCGGATGCGCTCGATGAACTTTTCGAGTTCGTAGGCGGTCGCGTCGTCGTAGATCAGCGTGCCGTCCTTCACGTAGTCCATCGTCCGCTGATAGTCGTCCTTGTGGGCGAACTCGTAACCGGCGCCGACGATCTGCATGCCCAGGTCTTCGTAGGCGTTGACCATGTGCCGTGGCCGCAGGCCGCCCACATAGAGCATGACCTTCTTGCCTTCGAGGCGGGGCTTGTAGGTTTCGATCACCGCCTTGGCCATCGGCGTGTACTTCTCGATGACCCTCTCGGCACCTTCCTTGATCGTGTCGTCGAAGTACTCGGCGATGGCCCGCAACGAGGCCTCGATCCGCGACGGTCCGAAGAAGTTGAACTCGAACCAGGGCGTCGCGTACTTCTCTTCCATGTGGCGGGCGATGTAGTTCATCGACCGGTAGCAGTGGATGAGATTGAGCTTGCCCTGGGGCGCCCGCTCCAGCTCGGCGAGGGTCGAGTCGCCGGTCCACTGGGCGATGACCCGCAGCCCCATCTCTTCGAGAAGCCGGCGTGAAGCCCAGGCATCGCCGCCGATGTTGTAGTCACCGATGATGACTACGTCGTAGGGGGTCGTCTGAAACTGCTCGTCCGTCTTGCCGCGCTCGAAGATGAAGTCGCGAACGGCATCGTTGGCGATGTGGTGGCCGAGCGACTGGGAGACGCCGCGGAAGCCCTCGCAGCGGACGGGAACCACCGGCTTGTCCAGCTTCGCCGCCTTCTCCTTGGCAACCGCTTCGATGTCGTCGCCGATCAGGCCGACCGGGCATTCGGACATCACCGAGATGCCCTTGTTCAGGGGAAACAGCACCTCGATCTCGTCGATCATCGCCTTCAGCTTCTTGTCGCCGCCGAAAACGATATCCTTCTCCTGAAAGTCGGAGGTGAACTGCATCGTCCCGAAGGAGTCGACGCCGGTGTTGCCCACATAGTAGTTGCGCCGCTGCGACCAGGAGTACTGACCGCAGCCGACCGGGCCGTGGGAGATGTGGACCATGTCCTTGACCGGTCCCCACACCACGCCCTTTGAACCGGCGTAGGCACAGCCACGGACCGACATCACGCCCGGGATCGACTTGATGTTGGATTTCACGCCGCAGTCGGAGGTGCCTTCCTTGGCGACGGTGAGATGCTTGGCGCGCTTCTTCGCCGTCTTCTCCGGGTATGCCTCCAGCACCTCCTTGATCAGGTTCTCGTTGAATTCCCTGTCGTTCTGGTAGTCGATGGTCTTGATGACGCTCATGGCGCCGATCCTCCGCATCCGGGCGGTTGACGGGGTTACGCTGCGGCTACCCGTTTCTGCGCCGCCTCTTTGGCTTCGAGTTCGGCGATCATCTGCTCGTCGGACTTGATGATGCCGAAGTCCATCAGCATGTCCTCGAGCTCTTCCATGCTCACCGGGGTCGGGATCACGCCCTTGCCGCAGTTTTCGTGAATCTTCTTGGCGAGGATGCGGTATTCTTCCGCCTGCGGATGGTCGGGCTGATACTGGATCACCGTCATCCGGCGCAGTTCCGCGTGCTGGACGACGTTGTCGCGGGGCACGAAGTGGATCAGCTTGGTGCCCAGCTTCTTCGCCATCGCCTCCGACAGGTCGATCTCGCGATCGGTCATCCGCGAGTTGCAGATCAGGCCGCCGAGGCGGACGCTGCCGGTCGTCGCGTACTTGAGAATGCCCTTCGAGATGTTGTTGCAGGCGTAGAGCGCCATCATCTCGCCGGACATGACGATGTAGATTTCCTGAGCCTTGTTCTCACGGATCGGCATGGCGAAGCCGCCGCAGACCACGTCGCCCAGAACGTCGTAGGAGATGTAGTCCATGTCGTCGTAGGCGCCGTTCTCTTCCAGGAAGTTGATGGCGGTGATGACGCCGCGGCCGGCGCAGCCGACGCCCGGCTCCGGACCGCCGGATTCCACGCAATGGATGCCGCCATACCCGACGCGGACCACCTCTTCGGGCTCCAGATCCTCGACCGAGCCTTTTTCGGCGGCCATCTGCAGCACGGAGAGCTGGGCCTTGGAATTGAGGATCAGCCGGGTGGAGTCCGCCTTCGGGTCGCAGCCGACGATGAGAATTTTCTGGCCCATCTCGGCCAGGGCGACCAGGGTGTTCTGGGATGTCGTCGACTTGCCGATGCCACCTTTTCCATAAAAAGCTATCTGGCGTAGGGCGGTCATGATGCACTCCTCTCGCTTTCGAACAACTGTGGGCGTTGCGCCCTTGCCGAGTGAACTGCAAGGCTCGTGCCACCGCCTTTGGAGACGGAATCGACAATATTTAACAAGTGGTTAAGAGATTAGCGGATGGTCGTTGGACGTCCCGCGAGGGGTGTTGCTAACCCGACAAACCGCGACACTCTGTCCGAACCGGGACAGCTTCGGATCGATTCCCCGGGGACGCCGGGTGGGCTTCGCCGGACTGAAGGCGGCGCAGACCGGCGGAAGCTGGCCCGGACCTTGCTTATTTCTTTGCGAGGGGAAGAAGCCGGGACGGAAATGGAAGCGACCAGGGAAGGACGGGGCGTCTGGCAGCGGGGTGGTGGCGGTAATCTGATCGGCATCCCGAGCGCATACTTCGCCAGCACGGCCTTCAATTCCGACGCTTCACCCGTTCACATCGCCGGTGTTCGCGAGACGAACACCGACCTGTTCCACCTCCTCGCCGATGCGGCGACCGTTGGCGAGGCGTCCGACATTTTTGTCGCGTACACGACGGCCCTGTTCGGCCTCGGTGCCGAGCCGCGGCGGGATCAGCCCGCGGGAGGCGCCCTTCGCCGCTATCACACCGGCTACCTGCGGCTGCTGCGCGGCTGGGCGTACGATTCCAACAGTCCGGAAGGGGCCGTGCTGAAGGGATGGGTGGAGAGCCGGTTCGGGCTGTTGCCGACCTTCCACAAGCAACCGCTCACCCATTTCACCTCCCCCGCCTGGGCCAACTACGTGGAAGAGAAGATGGGCAGCCGGTTCCACAACAATGCGATCGCGAGCCAGATCGACCTTCTCTATGAATACGCCCAGTGGATGTGCGGTCGGTTCTATCCGCAGGAGCGGCAGTTCCGCCTCTACCGGGGCGTCAACGACTTCGACGAGCATCCGATCGTTGAGCGGCGGACAAATCGGCAGGTGGTGGTCCGGCTCAACAACCTCGTCTCGTTCACCTGCGAGCGGGACATGGCGACGTGGTTCGGCGACTACATCCTCGAAGCCGAGGTGCCGGCAGCAAAGATCCTCTTCTTCAATCCGATGCTTCCGCGGCATGCGCTGAAGGGTGAGGGCGAAGTGCTGGTGATCGGCGGCGATTATCTCGTCACCGCGTCCTATTATTGAAGAATCTGGCCTATGGAGTCTCGTTCTTCTTTTGCGAGCGATGCCGCCATTCTTGATCGGGCGCTCGGGGCATACTTGGGATTCGCCATCGGCGATGCCCTCGGCGCCACCGTCGAATTCATGACACCGGGCGAAATCGCCCAAAAGTACGGGGTGCATACGCGGATGGTTGGCGGCGGCTGGTTGAAGCTGGAAGCGGGCCAGGTCACCGACGACACCGAGATGGCGCTCTGTGTCGGGCGGGCGGTCGTTGGCGCCGGTGGCTGGTACCTGAAGGGGGTGTGCGAGGAGTTCGCCCTCTGGCTGAAGAAAGTGCCGGTGGACGTGGGCAATACCGTTCGCCGTGGCATTCGCCGGTATATCGTCGACGGGACGATGACCACTCCCTATCACGAGGGCGACGCCGGCAACGGGGCATGCATGCGCAATCTGCCGGTGGCCCTGGCGACCCTCGGCCGTCCGGACGAGTTCGAGCCGTGGACGCTGCAGCAGTGCCACGTCACCCATAATCACCCGCTGTCCGATGCGGCGACGCTTGCGTTCGGGCGGATGACGCAGCGCCTGGTGCTGGGAGGCGGCGTCACCGCCTGCCGGGAAGAGGCGAAAAGCCTGGTGGCGGCGTATCCGAACTTCCGCTTCGAGCGCTATCGCGGACCCTGCTCCGCCTACATCGTCGACACCGTGCGCGTCGTGCTGAAGAACTACTTTCTGACCGACTCCATCCGCTCGTGCGTCACCGAGACGGTCAATGTCGGCGGCGACGCCGACACCGCCGGCGCCCTGGCCGGAATGTTGGCCGGCGCCACCTACGGGGCGGCGAGCCTGCCGGAAGGCTGGCTGCGGCGGCTCGATCCGGCGGTCAGCCAGGAAATCGCCGCACAGGTACCGAAGCTGCTGGGGATTGCCGAGCAGCGCGCGAGATAGGGCGGAGGCCCGCGTCACGGCGGGCGACCGGCCCGCTCGCCGACCGTGCAGGGGGAAATGTGCGGTGCTGCGTCGACGGGTCGCGATCCGGCTTGCTCAGGTCTTGACGCGGAAGCCGACCTTTACCACCACCTGATAGGAACTGACCTTGCCGTTCTCGACGTGGCCCCGGATCTCCTGAACCTCGAACCAGGTGACCTGCTCGAGGGTGGAACTCGCCGCGTGGATGGCGTTGTCGATGGCATCGGAAATGCTGCTCGACGATGTCCCGACGAGTTCGACTTTTTTAAAAACGTTGTTCGACATGGAGGCTCCCCGGCGGCTGAGTCATGGTTTCCGACAGATGGCGGGGCCCGGTGCCAAGGTCAATGGGTGCACGGCGAACGGTGCAGGCGAACGATGTGCCGGTGGCCTCAGTCGCCGGACAGGCGGCGTGCCTCCACCGTCACCGGCAGCCTGGTCCCGGCGGCCATGTCCGGCATGGCAAGACGCCAGCCGTTGGCCAGTTCGATCCAGCCTCCCCACAGGTCTTCACGCTCGCAGGCCACGACGGGCTGTTCCAGATCCTTCTTGGCGACGTAGATCGAGTAGCGATCGCCGCGTCGCGCCAATGTGACTTTCACTTTGCCCCCTCCGGTGGTTCCACCACTTCCAATTCGCCCTGTCGCATGCCGACGATGCGACCCCGTTCGTAGAAGTCGACCCGATAGATGTAGTAGCGCTGCAGGAACTCGCCGACCGACTGGATGTAGCCGATGTCACCCGCTTCGATCAGGACCGTGCCGCGGGCGAGGCCGGGATAGGTTCCATCGTTGCGAACGCCCTGCAGCGCCCGGACCTTCTGTCCCGGCTCGAACACCGGCGGATCGTACGTCTCGATCGGGACCGGCGTCACCGCCGCCGGAGTTCCTGCCGCCGGCCTTCCCGCGGCCGTGGAAGGCCGCGGTGTCGGCCGGGGCAGGGGTGGGTCGGTCGGATCAACCACGGACGACGGTGTCGGCCGGGCAGGAGGCAACGCACTGCGGCTCGTCGAACAGGCCGGCGCATTCCGTGCACTTGGCGGCGTTGATGACACAAACGTCGCCCTTCATGGTAATGGCCCGGTTCGGACAGGCGAACTCGCACGAACCGCAGCCTGTGCATCCGGATGGATCAATCTTGTAGGCCATCGTCGTTCTCCCAGTCGTCTGATTGGCCGGCCAGCGGCAGGCCGAGGGGTAGGTGGTCGCCCGACCTTGCGCGGCCGGGCCCGGTAGGTCCGGGTTCGGATCTCATGCACAACGTCCGACCGAACACGGGGAGGCGCTCGCCACCGTCGCTTCGAGATGACGGCTGATCGCGGATTCGATGTATTCGAAGGCGTATGCCTCGCTGACGGTGATCCCCGCCGCCGCCAGCCCCTCCGATGGGCAGCGCCCGATCTTGGCGCAGAGGACGGTGGAAATTCCTTCCAGCGCGGCGATGGTGGTCGCCAGCACATCGTCGTCACCATCGCCGCCACTGCAGTAGCGATCGATGCGGCGATGACCGACGAAGCGGATGCCATCCGCATCGGCGGTGAACACCTTGAACTCGTTGGCATGGCCGAAGTGCTGGTTGATGCGGCCACCGCCCTTGCTGCAGACGGCGATCAGGACCGGCTCCGTCAGTTCGAGCCGGCGCAGCGCCTCGCCGGCCTCGGCAGCCTCGCCACCCTTGTCTTCCCGTTCGCGGGCAATCACCGCGCGATAGGCCCGGCGTTCCTCCTCGCCGGCGCGGACGGCGTCCGCGTCGATCACCGGCAGGGCATCGAGCATGAACTCGCCGCCACGATCCTCGCCGAGGAGACCAACGGCATCGGCGCGACACTGGCGGCAATGGCGCATCAGTCGCGCATCGCCGCCCAGGCGCTCCTGCAGCGCCTGCAATTCCGCCGGCGACGGTCCGCGCTGGCCGGTGAGGCCGTAGTGGGTGCCGTGCCGCGGATCGGAGATCAGCGGCATGATGTTGTGGAGGAAGGCGCCGCGCCGCCGCACCTCGGCGTTCACATCTTCCAGGTGCCGGTCGTTGATGCCGGGGATCAGCACCGAATTGACCTTGACGAGAACACCGGCGGCGACCAGCGCGTCCAGCCCCGCCAACTGCCGGTCGCGCAGGACCGTTGCCGCCTCCAGCCCGGTCAGCCGGCGATGGTCGAAGAAGACCCAGGCATAGATGCGGGCGCCGATGTCGGGATCGATGGCATTGATGGTGATGGTGACGTGATCGATGCCGAGGTCCTTGATCGTCTCCACATGATCGAGGAGGGCGAGGCCATTGGTCGACAGGCAGAGCTTGAGGTCGGGAAGTTCCTGACGCAGCCGGCGGAAGGTGGCGAAGGTGTTGCGGTGATCGGCGAGCGCATCGCCGGGTCCCGCGATGCCGACGACCGACAGTTCCGGCATCTTCGCCGCCACCGCCAGCACCTTCCTGACCCCGTCGTCCGGGCTCAGCCGCTCACTGACGACACCCGGTCGGCTCTCGTTGGCGCAGTCGTACTTGCGATTGCAGTAGTGGCACTGGATGTTGCAAGCCGGCGCGACCGCGACGTGCATGCGGGCGAAATAATGGTGCGCTTCTTCGTTGTAGCAGGGGTGATCCTGGATGCGAGCGAGGATCTCGGGCGGCACATCGCCACCTTTCGGCGCCGCGCCGCAACCCTGGGAGGAAGGACAGCCGGTGCGCTTGGCGGACGCCGCCGGGGCGACGAGGGGGGCGACGGGAGACTTGCTGTTGAGCACATCGTCGAGCGAGATGACTGTGCGGCCCACCGGCGTCTCCTTTTCATTCCGTCCCTTGCCGCGACCGTCGCGGCGTCATCGGGAGCGAACATTGCAAGCGCCGGGCCAGTTGGTTATCTCATTGAAATGAGCCGATATTTCGAGATCTGGTCGCTGTTCCGTCCGCGACAGGCTGTCGCAAAGCCGACAGCCGCAATCCGACAGCCGCAGTCCTAGAGTCGTTTGAATCCTACAGTCGCTTGATCGGAATGTTGTGCTTGCGCAGGGCGTACCCGACCTGCCGCGGCGTCAGGCCGAGGATGCGGGCGGCCTTTGCCTGCACCCAACCGGCCTTCTCCATGACCCGGATCAGGCGGTCCCGCTGCGGCAGCGCGTGCAGGTCGGCGGGATCGTCGATGTCGCTCCAGTCGGCGTGGGGCTCGCTGTCGACATCGTCGGTGCCGGCATCCTCCCCGGTGTCCCCCACGTCGTCCCGGGCGTCTCTGCCAATCCTGCCACCGCCACTGCCGTGACGACCGTCCTGGCCGACGTCCGGAGCGGTCCGCAGCGATGAGGCGGGCGCAAGGGGGACGGCGAGCTGGGGTGCCAGCACCTGGCAATGACACTGACCCGTCTGGCAGGGCATGCTCAGGTCCTGGATGACCTCGCCCACCGTCATCGTCGCCACCCGCTGGACGCAGTTCTCCAGTTCGCGGACGTTGCCGGGGAAGGTGCACTTACCCAACACCGACAGGGCGGTATCGGCGAACCGCATGGAGCGGTTGTTCTCCTGGTTGAACAGGTGGAGAAAGTGTTCGGCTAGCGCCGGAATGTCTTCGCGGCGTTCGCGCAGCGCCGGAACGAAAACCGGGACGACGTTGATCCGATAGTAGAGGTCGGCCCGGAAGTCGCCCTTCGCCACCGCCTCTTCCAGATTGCGATTGGTGGCGAAAACGAAGCGGACGTCTACCTTGAGCGTTTTGGTTCCGCCCACCCGCTCGAATTCCCGCTCCTGCAGGACACGCAGCAGCTTCGCCTGGAACGGTGCCGAAACGTCGCCGATCTCATCGAGGAACAGAGTTCCGCCGTCGGCCAGTTCGAAGCGTCCCTTGCGGTCGGTGGTGGCGCCGGTGAATGCGCCTTTCTCGTGACCGAAGAGTTCGGACTCCAGCAAGGTGTCGGGGAGGGCGGCGCAGTTGACCTTGATGAACGGCTTATCTTTGCGGGGGCTGAGCATGTGGACGGCGCGAGCCAGCAGTTCCTTGCCGGTGCCGCTTTCGCCGCGGAGGATGACGGTGGAGCGGGTGGGCGCCACCAGATGGATCTGGGCGTACACCTCCTGCATCGCCTTCGACAGGCCGATAACGGAGCCGTCGCTGAGCGCCTTCAGGGTGTTGCGAACAACCGGCCTGAGCGGCACGCCGCTCGGCGTCGCTGGGCGGGTCGCGGCGATGGTGCGCTCACTCACCCGCTGATGCAGACGGACCGTCTGCGCGATCAGATTGGCGACCATGGTGAGCAGTCGGACGTCGTCTCCGAAACTGATCTCGTTGGCATCGGTCCAGACGCGGGCGACCGCCAGCACGCCGAACGGGCGGCCGAACGTCTTGATCGGGACGCCGATCAGCGACACGCGCTCGCCATCCAGGGCTCCCGAGTTGCCCACGTAGTCCACGAGCAGCGGATGCTCGGCGACATTCTCGGTGACGAACGGCATCTGCCCGGCGAGGATGCGCCGCGCCACCTCCTCCGGCAGGTCGGCGGAGCCGGCCTCGCCGATGGCGCGGCCGGGACACGAGGCAACGATCTCCAGCGCCCCCGCATCGTCGACGATGGCGACGACGCCCCGCCGCATCTGCAGATAGGACGACATGAGATTGAGCACCGCCCGGAGCGCCGCTGCCAGGTTGGTGGATGAGCTCAGGATCTTGGATATTTCGTAGAGGCTGACGAGCGACAGCGAAGCGAGGTTGCGCTGGCGTTCAACATTCATGGCTGGCCTCGGACAATTGGCTACGGGTCGCGAATTCAACAGCGATCCTTCAACTCCTGGGCGAAGCGCAGGCACACCAAAATTGGGGCGCAACGTGACCGGGCGCCTTCTGTCTCTGGCTAACAAAGCAAAGCGCGTGCCATCCTGCGCGCCGCACGATTTGCTGGTGCGTCAGTACCTTACTTGGGGGTGTCGCAAAGAGCGTCGACCGGCCTGATCAAAGCGTCATCGCCCGTGCATACCTCATAAGCACCAGATCTCGCGGCAAGGCATGGCGAGCGGCGAGGCGATGGAGCCTCCATTCAACGGGTGGGTGCGGGCGAGGACGCCGGGGCCGACACCCGGGTTCAGCCGCGGCGAGCGGGTCCGTGTGCGGGGCCGTTCGCGCCGCACACCGACCAGGATCATCATCTCACCTGGCCCGCAGACGGCGGACTTTGCCTCAAGACTGTCCCGACAAGGGGGAGAAGATCTCATTGGGTTGCAAGGCGTCATGCTGCAACGCACAATGTAAATGCAGTGAACTGGTAATTGCGGTGAATCCAGCGCTCCCATTTGCGACTTGACGACGAGGCGTAAGAGACTGTTTAACAATAGCTAACCGGTGTGATGGATGAGTTATGACTAAAGTTCATCCGTCCGCTTTACACCTTTTGGGAGGTTTCCAGTATGAAAAGAGCCTTGGTAGTGGGGCTGGGCGTCGTCTGCCTGTGGGCGACGGCCGCCTTGGCTGATCCGATCGTGATCAAGTTCAGCCACGTTGTTGCGCCCGACACGCCGAAGGGCCAGGCCGCCGAACGGTTCAAGGAATTGGCGGAGAAATACACGGACAACAAGGTCAAGATCGAAATCTACCCGAACAGCCAGCTCTACAAGGACAAGGAAGAACTGGAATCCCTCCAACTCGGCTCCGTTCAGATGCTGGCACCGTCGCTGGCAAAGTTCGGGCCGCTGGGCGCCAAAGAGTTCGAAGCGTTCGATCTGCCGTGCCTGTTTCCGGACTATGCCGGCTTGCATCGGATCACCGATGGGGAAATTGGTGCCGAGTTGCTGAAGAAGTTGGAATCCCGCGGGATCATCGGCCTCGATTACTGGGATAACGGCTTCAAGGTCTTCAGCGCCAACACGCCGCTCAAGGCGGTCGCCGATTTCAAGGGTCTCAAGATGCGGGTGCAGTCCTCGAAGGTTCTCGAAGCGCAGATGCGTGCCCTCGGCGCGATCCCCCAGTCGATGCCGTTCTCTGAAGTCTATCAGGGGTTGCAGACCGGCGTCGTCGATGGCACCGAAAATCCACCGTCCAACATGTACACTCAGAAGATGTTCGAGGTGCAGAAGTACGGGATGGTCTCCAATCACGGCTACCTCGGCTACGCGGTGATTGTGAACAAGAAGTTCTGGGAGGGTCTCCCTGCGGACATTCGCACGCAACTTGCAAAGGCGATGACTGAGGCGACCGCGTACAACAATGAAATTGCAAAAAAAGACAATGATGATGCGCTTGCCGCGATGAAGGCGTCGGGCAAGACCGACTTCTTTACGCCGACAGCCGAACAACGGAAGGATCTTTGCACCGCACTCGAGCCCGTTTACACGGAAATGCAGGATCGGATCGGCAAAGACCTGATCGCAGCAATTCGTGCAAAGGCGGGCAGTATTGCCGAAAGCAAGAATTAAATAAAACCATGACACAGGGTGCCCTTGGTGGGACGGGGCACCCTTCGCGGGTGGGATCAATGCTTCTCAGAATACTTGATCGCCTCGAGGAATGGCTTATTGCCACCCTCATGGCGGCGGCAACGCTGATTATCTTTGCCGCCGTCCTTCATCGCTACGGCTCAGGGGTTGCCGTTCTGCAGGATTTTCTCCTGAAGATGCACATGTCGTGGGCCCAGGAGCTATGCATCTTCCTATTTATCTGGATGGCCAAATTCGGTGCGGCTTACGGGGTGCGCACCGGCATCCATGTGGGCGTCGACGTGGTCGTCAACGCCATGAACACCGAGTGGCGACGGATCTTCGTCGTCTTCGGGCTGCTGGCGGGGGCTCTGTTCACCGGGCTGATCGCGTATTTCGGCGCCACCTTCGTCCTCGGCCTCTATGACACCGAGCAAGTTTCCTCGGATCTCGAGATCCCGATGTGGTTTGTCTATCTCTGCATTCCCCTCGGCTCGGCGCTGATGTGTTTTCGCTTCCTGCAAGCGACGGCCATTTTCCTGCGGACGGGCCATCTGCAACGGGTCGATCACGGCAAGGTGGAAGGCGTAGAACTAGAAGCGGATGAGCCGATAACGGCGGCCATCGAGTCAGACAAAAACATCCGCATGGGAGGCAAAGATTGACCGCAGCATTTCTCTTCGGGCTGCTCGTCACGCTGATGCTGACGGGCATGCCGATTGCCGTCTCGCTCGGCTTGACGGTGCTCGCATTTCTCTTTCTCTTTACTCACGTCCCGGTTGAGATTGTCGCTCAGAAGCTGTTCACCGGCATCGAGAAGTTCGAGATCATGGCGATCCCGTTCTTCATTCTCGCCGGTAACTTCCTGACCCACGGCGGTGTCGCCCGACGGATGATCAACTTCGCCACCGCCTGCGTCGGCCATCTGCACGGCGGCCTCGGCATCGCCGGCGTCATGGCCTGCGCCCTGTTCGCCGCGGTCTCCGGGTCGAGCCCGGCCACGGTGGTGGCCATCGGCTCGATCCTGCTGCCGGCGATGGTGAAGTTCGGTTTCCCCCGCAAGTTCGGCGCCGGTGTCATTACCACCTCGGGCGCGCTCGGCATCCTCATCCCACCCTCGATCATCATGGTGATGTATGCGGTTGCCACCAACACCTCCATCGGCACCCTGTTCATCGCCGGCATCATTCCCGGCATCGTCCTCGCCAGTATGCTCGCCGCCGTCACCTGGTACCGGGCCTGGCGCGGTGGGTATCCGCGACTGCCGCGCGCGCCCTTCAAGACCGTGCTCTCCACCTTCCGGGAAAGCGTGTGGGGGTTGCTGCTGATCGTCATCGTGATCGGCGGCATCTACGCCGGCATGTTTACGCCGACGGAAGCGGCGGCGATGAGCGCCGTCTATGCCTTCATCGTTGCCGTCTTCATCTATAAGGACATGACACTGCTCCAGGTGCCGAAGATCCTGCTGGATTCGGCCAACATGAGCTCCATGTTGCTGTTCATCATCGCCAACGCGATTCTGTTTTCATTCCTGATGACCAATGAAAACATTCCGCAGGCGATGGCGAACTGGATGATTGCGCAGAATTTCAGCGTCATCCTTTTCCTGCTCGGCGTGAACATCCTGCTGCTGCTGGCCGGCAACGTCATGGAGCCGTCGTCGATTACGCTGATCATGGCGCCCCTGCTGTTTCCGATCGCCACCCGGATGGGCATCGATCCGATTCACTTCGGCATTCTGATCACGGTGAACATGGAGGTGGGCATGTGCCATCCGCCGGTGGGGCTCAATCTCTACGTGGCGAGTGGCATCACCAAAATGGGCATCACCGAGTTGACGGTGGCGGTCTGGCCTTGGCTGCTGACGATGCTGGTTTTCCTGGTCCTCGTTACTTACTGGCCGACGATGACGTTGTGGCTGCCGCGGACCCTCGGTGTGATGTAGGGCAGGGATAAGGCAGGCTTCGTGCCCGCATTGCGGGGAGGCGGAAGACGAGGGGGTCTGGTTTTCCAGGCCCCCTTTTTGCCGATCAACCACCGTCCTTGGGGCATCGACCCTGTTCGCCGCTTTTTTGACAAAGATTCATCAGATTCTGCCAGCGTCGGAGGGGTTTGCATCGGCTCGGTCAAAAGCGGATTTGAGGGAACGGTTCGGACCCCAAATGAGTTGACGCCAGGAGAGAGTGGTTTTACGATAAACCCTATCGAATGCATCGAGATACGAAGACAGGGATTGAAGGTTTAGCAGCGACGGAGAAAGCCATGAGGGCGTTGCAGGACCAGAGCTCGCATGAGGGCGTAGGACGCTATTACAGCATCGGTGGCAGCCGCATCGGTGCCTGGTCGGTGTTGCCGTTGCATGCCCGTGAGGCGGCCAATGGCAGTGGGTTCCGGCCTGCCTTCCATGGCAATGCGGCGGTCGATTTGCTGGAACAGCCTCGGGTCATCGATGTCGATCACCTCCGATTCCTGGGCGAGTGGACGCCACCGGCGGTTGCCGAACCGAATGCTGACCGAATCGAGCCACCGGTCGTGGCGATGGCCACCGATCATGAACCGCCGGTGGCGGCGCCGGTGGACCCCTGCGATTTCCGGCTGGCGTCTGACGGCGAGTTGGTCGCCTTGGGGACGCTGACCTGTGTGCTGACGGGCGTCTTCAGCGTGTCGGCCTTCACGGGGCTGGCTGTCGCGCTCTTCTAGAAGTCCCGTCTCCCCCATATTCGGTTTCGCCCGACGCGGCGGTGGCCATCGGTCACCGTCGCTATTGGCATGCCCACACTCTCTGGTTGACGGGCGGAAGATTTTGTGGGAAAGACGACTATATCGATAAACAAGCCCGACATGCTGTCCCATAAGGCAAAATACGCACTCAAGGCGCTGTTCCAGCTGGCAAGCGTGCCGCCGGGCACGACGATGTTGGTTGCCGAGATTGCGGAGAAAGAGAACGCACCGAAGAAGTTCCTGGAGTTGATCCTGCTCGAACTGAAGCGCAACGGGATCGTCTACAGCGTACGCGGCCGCAATGGTGGCTACGCTCTGGCGCGGCCCGCCGCCCATATCACCCTGGGGCAGGTGATCCGGCTGATGGATGGACCGCTGGCACCGATCCCCTGTGCCAGCCTCAGCGGCTACCGCCCTTGTAACGACTGCGTCAGCGAAGAGGCCTGTGCCGTCCGGGTGGTGATGCGCGAGGTTCGGGATGCCGTCGCCAAGATCCTCGATTCGCGGACGCTGGTCGACGTCGGTGCCGAGGATGCGGTCCGCCTATTGAATCAGGTCGGTGTCACCGGTTGATTTTTTTTCATCATAATCTCTATAGACTGGATCGACATGATGCACAAACTCAGGTATCATGCGATGAACAATGACGTGATAGAGGAGGCCTAGCTTGCGTTCCCGTCGTGCATTTTTTGCTTCTGTCGGACTCGGCGCGACTGCGCTCGTTGCCCTTGGTCAATGGAACCCGGTGAAGGCTGCCGAGCAGTCTTTGCTTAACGTGTCGTATGATCCGACGCGAGAGTTCTACCAGGAGTTCAATCCAGCCTTCGCCAAGGTCTGGAAGGCGAAGACCGGTGATGATCTCACGGTCCGCATGTCGCACGGCGGCTCCGGCAAGCAGGCCCGATCGGTCATCGACGGCTTGCAGGCGGACGTGGTCACCCTGGCCCTCGCCTACGACATCGACGAGATCGCGGCCAGAAGCGGTTTGATCCCGGCTGACTGGCAAAAGCGACTTCCCGAAAACAGCGCGCCCTACACCTCGACCATCATTTTCCTTACCCGGAAAGGCAATCCCAAGGCGATCAAGGACTGGGACGACCTGATCCGTGAGGGTGTTTCGGTCATCACCCCCAATCCGAAGACGTCCGGCGGTGCCCGCTGGAATTTCCTTGCCGCCTGGGGCTACGCGCTGAAGCGGTGGCCGGGTGACGAGGCCAAGGCCCAGGAATTCGTCGCCAACATTTTCAAGAATGTGCCGGTGCTGGAAACCGGGGCGCGCGGCGCCACCACCACCTTTGCCCAGCGCGGATTGGGCGATGTGTTGATTACCTGGGAAAATGAAGCCTTCCTCGCCAAGGAAGAGTTCGGCAAGGACGCGTTCGAGGTGGTTGTTCCCTCGCTTAGCATCCGTGCCGAGCCGACGGTCGCCCTCGTCGACGGCTGGGTCGACAAGCACGGCACGCGCGCGGTTGCGCAAGCCTACCTCGAGCACCTGTACTCACCGGAAGGCCAGCGGCTGGCGGCCAAGCACTTCTTCCGTCCGTCACGACCGGCCGGAGTGCCGGCGGAGGAACTCGCCCGTTTCTCCAAACTGGAACTCTTCACCATCGACGACGTTTTTGGTGGCTGGCAGAAGGCGCAGTCGCAGTTCTTCGCCGACGGGGGTGTGTTCGACAAGATCTATGCGCCGGCGAGGTAGGCGATGACCAGCATAGCCCAGCAGATCGGGTGGGGGCGACGCGCAAGCGTCCTCCCCGGCTTCAGCCTGACCCTCGGCCTGACCATCTTTTATCTCGTCGCCATCGTTCTCTTGCCGTTGTCGGCGCTGATCCTGAAGGCAGCGGGCCTGGGATGGTCCGGTTTCCTTGATGCTGCGCTGACTCCGCGGGCGCTTGCGGCGTACAAGCTCAGCTTCGGGGCGGCCCTGGTCGCCGCGGCCATCAACGCCGTTTCCGGGGTTCTGGTCGCCTGGGCGCTCGTTCGTTATGATTTTCCGGGCAAGCGGCTGATCGACGCTATCGTCGATCTGCCCTTCGCCCTGCCGACGGCCGTTGCCGGCATAGCGCTGGCGACCATCTATGCCCAGAACGGCTGGCTTGGCGAACCGCTGTCTATCCTCGGCATCAAGGTGGCGTTCACGCCCATTGGGGTGGTCATGGCCCTCCTGTTCGTCGGGCTGCCGTTCGTCGTTCGGACCGTAGAGCCGGTGCTGCAGGAGATCGACGCGGAGGTGGAAGAAGCGGCCGCCAGCCTCGGCGCCGGTCGGCTGCAGACGATCGTCAAGGTTATTCTGCCGACCATCCTGCCGGCGGTGATGACGGGCTTTGCCCTGGCGTTCGCCCGCGGTCTCGGCGAGTACGGCTCGGTGATCTTCATTGCCGGCAATCTGCCCATGGTTTCCGAAATCGCGCCGCTGCTCATCATCATCAAACTTGAGCAGTATGACTACGCGGGCGCCACCGCCATCGCCACGGTCATTCTTCTCGCCGGCTTCGTGCTCCTGCTGCTGATCAATCTGCTGCAGCGCTGGGGCCGCAGGCACACAATCTGAGCCGGAAGGAACGCCATCATGGTGAAATCGGCCTCCGGCTCCACCCGTATTACCGTCACCGAACCGAGGTGGGTGCGGGTTCTGCTGACGCTTGCTGCCATCAACTTTCTCGTCCTGTTCGTCGTCCTGCCCCTCGCCGTCGTCTTCGTCGAAGCGTTCCGGCGTGGGGTGATGCCCTACCTGCACTCGCTGATGGAACCTGACGCGCTGGCGGCGGTGCGGCTGACGCTGCTGGTTGCCGCGATCGCGGTGCCGGTCAATACGATCTTCGGCGTTGTCGCCTCCTGGGCCATCGCCAAGTTCGAGTTTCATGGCAAGAGCCTGCTCGTCACCCTGATCGACCTGCCATTTTCCGTTTCCCCGGTCGTTGCCGGCCTTGTCTACGTGCTTGTGTTCGGCATCAACGGGTGGTTCGGCGGCTGGCTGGTGGATCACAACCTGCAGGTGATTTTCGCGGTCCCCGGCATCGTCCTGGCGACGATCTTCGTCACCTTTCCTTTTGTCGCCCGGGAGCTCATCCCGCTGATGGAGGAGCAGGGGACGGACGAGGAGGAAGCGGCCCTATCCCTGGGGGCGTCCGGCCTCAATACGTTCTTCCGGGTGACCCTGCCCAATATCAAGTGGGGCTTGCTGTACGGCATTCTCCTTTGCAACGCCCGGGCAATGGGCGAATTCGGCGCCGTTTCGGTGGTCTCCGGCCACATTCGCGGCGAGACCAACACGATGCCCCTTCACGTTGAAATTCTATACAACGAATACAACTTTGTCGCTGCCTTTGCGGTGGCTTCCCTCCTGGCCTGTCTGGCCCTGGTCACGCTGGTTCTGAAAAAGCTCGTCGAAATGCGCTTCGGCGGCGCCAAACACGCTGCCTGAAAGGCTTGCCATGAATCTCGAAGTCATCAACGTTTCCAAGCGCTTCAAATCCTTCGTTGCCGTCGACGACGTCAGTCTCGCGGTCAAGAAAGGCGAACTCGTCGCCCTGCTCGGGCCGTCCGGCTCCGGCAAAACGACGCTCTTGCGGATCATCGCCGGTCTCGAACAGGCGACGGACGGGGAGGTTCGCTTCGGCGGCGCCAGCGTCAATCAGACCAGCATCCGTCATCGCCGGGTGGGGTTCTGCTTCCAGCATTACGCGCTGTTCAAGCATATGACGGTCTTCGACAACGTAGCCTTCGGCCTGCGGGTCAAGCCGCGGGCGGAGCGGCCATCGAAAGAGGTGATCCGGGATCGGGTGCTGCGCCTGCTGCAACTCGTCCAGCTCGAGCCCTTCGTCGATCGCTATCCCACTCAGCTCTCCGGCGGTCAGCGGCAGCGGGTGGCGCTGGCGCGGGCGCTGGCGATCGAGCCGGCGGTGCTGCTCCTCGACGAGCCGTTTGGGGCACTGGATGCCAAGGTGCGGAAAGAACTGCGCCGGTGGCTGCGGCAGCTCCACGATGAGATGCAGCTGACCAGCCTGTTCGTGACCCACGACCAGGAGGAGGCCCTTGAACTGGCCGACCGGGTGGTGCTGATGAACCGGGGCCGCATCGAGCAGATGGGCCCGCCGGACGAGGTGTACGAGCATCCGGCGACGGCGTTCGCGTACGAGTTCCTTGGTCACGTCAACCGGCTTCCGTGCCACCTGGACGACGGCAAGGTGGTGTTCCCGGGAGGCGAACTGGTGGTGCCGCCTTCCACCAATGGCGCCGCGGCCAACGCCGTCGCCTATGTCCGGCCCCACGACGTGGAGGTCTTCGGCAGCGCGGTGATGGTCGGTACCGAGGCGGTCGTTCGCTATGTCTCGACCGCTGGCCCGTTCGTAAAGGTCGAACTGGCGGTGACCAATTCGGAGAAGGTGGTGGAAGTCGATCTTTCACGGGACGAGTTCCGCAAGCTGCACCTGGAGGTCGGCAAGTCGGTTTTCATGCGGGTGCGTAAGGCACGCGTGTTCGGTGCCGGCGGCGACGTCCGTATCAACTGAAGGCGATTACCGGCGAGAAACGGGAGGGCGTGGGGCGGCGTTGCCCCGCGCCCTCCGCTTTTTTGGTTAGCCGCGATCGGCGAGCGGCACGAACTCCCGCGGGGTCGGCCCCCGATAGAGCTGGCGCGGACGGCCGATCTTCTGCGTCGGGTCTTCGATCATCTCGTTCCACTGGGCGACCCAGCCGACGGTGCGGGCGACGGCGAACAGCACGGTGAACATCGACGTCGGGATGCCCATGGCGCGGAAGATGATGCCAGAGTAGAAGTCGACGTTCGGATAGAGCTTGTGGCTGACGAAGTAGTCATCCTCCAGCGCGATCCGTTCCAACTCCATTGCGAGATCCAGCAACGGCTCGTCGCGGACGCCCAGGGCGTCCAGCACTTCATTGCATGACTGGCGCATGATCCGTGCCCGCGGATCGTAGTTGCGATAGACGCGGTGACCGAACCCCATCAGACGGAACGGGTCGTCCTTGTCCTTGGCGCGTTTGATGTAATCGCCGACCCGGCTCTTGTCGCCGATTTCCTCCAGCATCTTCAGCACCGCCTCGTTGGCGCCGCCGTGGGCGGGGCCCCAGAGCGACGCGATACCGGCGGCGATGCAGGCGAAGGGGTTGGCACCGCTGGAGCCGGCGAGACGGACGGTCGAGGTGGACGCGTTCTGCTCGTGATCGGCGTGGAGGATCAAGATGCGATCCATCGCGCGGGCCAGGACCGGATTGACCTCGTACGGCTCGCACGGATTGGAGAACATCATGTTGAGGAAGTTCTTCGAGTATCCGAGTGCGTTCTGCGGATACATGAACGGCTGTCCGATCGAGTACTTGAACGCCCAGGTTGCCAGCGTCGGCATCTTGGCGATCATCCGGTAGGACGCGATCATCCGGTGACGCGGATTGGTGATGTCGGTCGAGTCGTGATAGAAGGCCGACAAGGCACCGACCATCCCGACCATGACCGCCATCGGATGGGAGTCCCGGCGGAATCCCTCGATGAAGGCGTGCATCTGTTCATGCACCATCGTGTGGTAGGTGATGTCGTGCTCAAACTTCTTCTTTTGTTCCTGCGTCGGCAGATCCCCGTACAGGAGGAGGTAACACACCTCCATGAAGTCGGTGTGTTCGGCGAGCTGTTCGATGGGATAGCCGCGGTAGAGCAGAACCCCCTGGTCGCCATCGATGTAGGTGATCGACGACTCGCAACTCCCGGTCGACGTGTAGCCGGGATCGAAGGTGAAGTAACCGGTGTCCTGGTACAATCGCCGGACATCGATGACGTCGGGACCCGTGGTGCCGCTGATCACCGGCAGTTCGATCTTTTTGCCGGTCGCGTTGTCGATCAAGGTGACGGTGCGATTACCAGCCTGCGGTTTCACCGTTTCGGTCATGGTGGATATCCTCTGCAAGATCGTTCGGGGGGCCGCAGCTCAAGATTGGTCGTTCCGATACCGGCGACGGGGCCACGATCGGAACGGTTCATTGTCGATGGCCCGCGGGGTTCTTGATCGCGGCCAGCCGGTCGAGGGTCTCCGCGCGACCGAGCACGGTCATGACGTTGAAGATGGGGGGTGACACCGTGGAGCCGGTCAGGGCAGCCCGCAACGGCTGGGCGACATCGCGCAGTTTCAACGGCGGCCGCTCGGCAACGAACCGGCGCACGCGATCTTCGAGAGCGTCGTCGGTCCAGTCCGCGGCATCGGTCAGGGCGGTCGCGACCTCGGTGAGCAGCCGCCGGGCATCCTCGGTCAGCACCCGCTCGGCCTCGGCGTTCAGCGGAAGGGGACCGGACATCGCATAGAAGGCGGCGTTATCCGCCAGTTCGACGAGGGTTCGGGCGCGCTCGCGAAGGCCAGGCAAGCCCCCGACGATTCGCTCTCGGGCGGCAGCATCCATCCGTCCGTCGAGTTTTTTCTGCAACCGGTGCAATATGTCGTCCGCGAGCACTCGTTTGTCCGAAACACGAATATAGTGCGCATTGAGGCTCGTCAACTTGGCAAGGTCGAAACGCGCCGCGGCGCGTCCCACGGCATCCAGATCGAACCAGCGGATGGCCTCGTCCCGGCTGATTATCTCGTCATCGCCGTGACTCCAGCCGAGACGCAGCAGGTAGTTGCAGGTGGCCTCGGGCAGGAAGCCCATCTCCCGGTACGCTTCGACACCGAGTGCACCGTGCCGTTTGGAGAGCTTGGCCCCGTCCGGCCCATGGATCAGGGGGATGTGGGCGAACAGCGGCGACCGCCAAGCCAATGCCTCGTAGATTTGCTGCTGGCGAAACGCGTTGGTGAGGTGATCATCGCCACGGATGACATGGGTTATGCCCATGTCATGGTCATCGACGACGACGGCCAGCATATAAGTGGGTGTGCCGTCGGCGCGAAGCAGGATCATGTCGTCCAGTTGATCATTGCCGACGGTCACCGGACCCTGGACCAGATCGTTGATGGTCGTTTCGCCGGACTGCGGCGCCTTCAGACGGATGACCGGCGCGACGCCCGCTGGCGCGTCGCCGGGATCGCGGTCGCGCCAGCGTCCGTCGTAGCGGACCGGTCGTCCAGCGACCCGCGCCGCGTCGCGCATCTCCGCCAGTTCCTCGGCGCTCGCATAACATCGGTAGGCGCATCCCGCCGCCAGCAAAGCTTCGGCGGCCTCCACGTGCCGCTCGGTGCGGGCGGACTGAAAGACCGGCTCGTCGTCCCAGCCCAGCCCGAGCCAACGCAGTCCGGCAAAGATGGCGTCGATGGCGGCCGGCGTCGAGCGGACCCGGTCCGTGTCTTCTATTCTCAGCAAGAAGCGGCCGCCGTGGTGGCGGGAATACAGCCAGTTGAACAGCGCGGTCCGTGCGCCGCCGATATGTAGATACCCGGTGGGGGAGGGCGCAAAACGACAAACGACCGGCATCGGCTCTCGACTTTGTGTCCGGAAAACGCGGGGGATTGGGCAAATTGGTTTAGCATATCTCCTGGCAAAAGCCACCCGCGTCGGGCCGAATATCGCCCTGGCGGACGGTCACGAAGGGAGGAGAGGCGATGGGCGACGGCAACGGCGTGAGCGTGCACTGCGCCAACTTCGATGTGCTGTTGGCCGTCGGCCCGGACATCGTCGACGTGACCGATCACGTGGCGGCGATCGTCCGCCAGTCCGGCGTGCGCGATGGGGGCGCCCAGTTGACGGCGATCGGTTCAACCGCATCGCTCAGCGCTATCGAGTTCGAGCCGGGGGCCGTGGCCGACCTGAAGCGGGCCATCGGACGGTTGGCTCCTGCCGACCTTGCCTACCAGCACGAGTTGGCTTGGCATGACGGTAACGGTCACAGCCACGTGCAGGCGGCTTTGCTCGGTCCGTCGCTGGCGGTGCCGATCCGCGATGGGCGGCTGCGACTGGGCACCTGGCAGCAGATCATCTTGATCAATCACGACACCCGTCCGCGCCGGCGGACGGTCGAGGTCACGGTCGTCGGCCATGGCCAAAAAATGGAGCGCCGCTGAGGTCAGATGAACAGATAACCCATTGTTTTTGAGCTTGTTTCAAAAATGCCTGTCAGTTGCATTCGCAGACGCAAAATTTGCTTGTTAAACTATGCCGAGATGTGCTGTAAAATTAGGCAGATAAATACAACCTCATCGACCCTCCCTGTGTCGATGCGCGGATAGCGCGAGGCTCGACGGGGTCGCTTGGGGGAAGTGCTATCCCGGGAGGAAGGCGGGAGAAAATGCTTAACCTGCCAAACAACGGTTACAAGATTTACGAGGTTGAGCTTTACAACTCGCAGGTTCGTAATCTCGTCGAGCGGAAAAGCCAGCATTCGTATTTTGACAATCACTGGGCGGAGATTCAGGTGCGCGATGTCGTCGCCCGCGATGAGAGTGAGGCGCTGGCATTGATTGCCGAGCGGTTTCCTCCCGAAGACGGGTTCGTGATCGAGCACGTCGCGGCCATGCGCTTCTGAGCATCGCTGCAGGGACGGTACCGGGAACGACTGTCGACGGGATCCGGTGTACGGCAGAGGGCTGAAGGCCTTAGCCGAGGCGGCGCCGGGCCTGCAGCGCGGTCGACAAGGTCGCATCGTCCAGGTGGTGCAATTCGCCACCCAGAGGGACTCCGTGCGCGATTCCAGTGATCCGGACGCCCGTTCCCGCCAGGGCGTCGCCGATATAGAAGCCGGTCGTCTGGCCGTCGACCGTGAAGCTTAGGGCGACGATGATCTCCTCTACCTGTGGCCGGCGGGCCCGTTCCAGCAGGCGGGGAATGCGCAGGTCCTCGGGACCGATTCCGTCGAGGGCCGACAGCACGCCACCGAGAACGTGATAACCGCCGCGGAAGGCGCCGGATCGCTCCAGCGCCCACAGGTCGCTCACGTCCTCGACGACACAGATCACCGAGGGGTCGCGATGGGGATCGGTGCAGATTCGACAGGGAAGCCGATCATCGAGATTACCGCAGATGTCGCAGACGCGAACGCTCTCGGCGGCGGCGGTCAGTGCCTTCAGCAGCGGTGCGAGGACGGTCTCCCGCCGTTTGAGCACGTGCAGAACGGCACGCCGCGCCGAACGCGGTCCCAGTCCGGGTAACCGGGCAAAGCTTTGGATCAGGCGTTCGATATCGGACATGGCGGAGTCCGGCCGCCGGGCCGGAACAGGAGGACCGCCCTAGAACGGCAGCTGAATTCCCGGAGGCAGCTGCAAGCCGCCGGTCAGTTCCGCCATCCGCTCGGCGACATGCGCCTCAACTTTCTGCTTCGCATCGTTGCAGGCGGCGGCGATCAAATCTTCCAGGACTTCGATCTCTTCCGGATCGACCAGCGACGGATCGATCTTGACCTTCCGGACTTCGCCCTTGCCGTTCATCGTGACCTGCAGCATGCCGCCACCGGCGGCACCGGTCACCTCGATCGAGGCGAGCTGCCCCTGCATCTCGGCGACCTTGGCCTGTAGCTTCTGCGCCTGTTTCATCATCTGCCCGAGATTCTTCATCGTCTCCGCATCTCCTTACGCCGCCTGAGTGCCGGCTTCTCGTTCTCCGGCCGCTCGCTCCATAGCAGGTTTCGCGCCCCCGAGTCATTGCCGGGGGCGGGCAGGGGTGCCGTCCTGAAAAAGGGGCTACTCGTTTTGCGCGAGGGCCAGTCGCCGCGGCTTCGGGGCAACGTCGCGTCCTCGCTTCGACTTGGCGACGCAGGACTCGAAAAAAGCCTCGAATTCCTTCGAGAACCGCTCGGGCGCGAACCGCAGGGCATTGTTGCGGCAGAAGTCGGCGCAAAAGGCGTCCTTGTTGGCTTCGAAGCGCTGGATGGCAGCGACCAGGGACGCAACTGACTGTTCTTCGAAGAAGACTCCCGTCGGCGCGTCATCCTCACCGAGACCCCGCACCGTTTCCTGGGCGCCGCCTTCTCCGTAGGCGATGACGGGGGTACCGAAGGCCTGAGCCTCGACGGGGACGATTCCGAAGTCTTCCTTCGCCGCGAAGATGAAGGCACGCGCCCGCTTCATGTGGTCGCGCATGACATCGTCCGGCTGATACCCCAGTACCTTGATGTTATCGGCGCCGGCGGCCGCCTTTTGAACTTTTCCCATTTCCGGGCCGTCGCCGATGATGACGAGCTGCTTTCCCGGTAAATTGCGGAAGGCCTCCGCAATCAAGGCGATGCGCTTGTATGGCACCATCCGGGAGACCGTCAGGTAAAAATCTTCTTTCTTTATTTGCGGATCGTAATCCTCAATGTTGACCGGCGGATAAATAACCGTTGCCTCGCGCCCATAAAACTTCCGGATACGCCCGGCAATATAGTGAGAGTTGGCGATGAAGTAGTCCACATTGCGGGAACTGGCGATGTCCCAAAGCCTGAGCTGCTGCAATACGTAGCGAGCCACCCACTGCTTGACGCCCTTGTCCAGGTTACGCTCCTGCAGGTACTGCTCCCGGAGATCCCAGGCGTACCGCATCGGTGTATGACAATAGCAGATGTGGACCTGCTCTGGCCCGGTCAGGACGCCTTTGGCAACGGCGTGTGAATTGGAGATCACCACATCATAGCCGGAAACATCGAGCGCTTCTGCTGCCAGCGGAAACAGCGGCAGGTAAGAACGAAACTTCGTCTTGGCGAATGGTAGCCGTTGAATGAAGCTGGTACATACCGGCTTATCCAGAACCAATTGCCGCTGACCGGGCGGAAGAAAATCGACAAGAGAAAATATATCGGAATCCGGAAACAGGTTGATGATGCGCTCGAACACTTTTTCGGCGCCTCCAACCATCTCCAGCCACTCATTCACCAGCGCAACGCGCATCTACAACTCCCGAACTCTACAACTTAATCAATACTTCTGATAGGAGAATGCATTACAGGCGAACAAGCCGCAAAAAAATCGATAACCGCCAGAATCCGTTCCTGCCGGCATCTCGGCGACGCTAGGTGTTGTTTCTGACGACAATAAGACAGACCCCCGCCGCGGGTCACACCCCGACACCTGCCGACGCCGGTTTCGACGGCCCAGCCCTCCAACCAATCCAACTTCGGAATTCGCTCGGACAAGTGTCACACGGTACCGCATTGCGCCAAGGCATACCTCTTCGAAACGAAGGGAGCCACAGTGTGCAAAACGTCTCCGGTCTAACAGGTTTAGCACCGCGGCAGGGCCTTTTCTGATCCGTATGCCGCATGCTGGGCCGGAGCACAGCGACGAAGATCACTATTGCGATATTGCGCCAACCCTTCGCCACCGTCCACCTGCCCGATTTTATCTCGTTTGCGGTACCGACTTGTCAAGCCTGCGGGGGGTCCGCTGTGGCGGGGGCCGTCGAGGAGCAACGCAGCCTTGTGCGCGATCTCGCCTCGCCTTGGCGCGATTTGATCCCCTAAACTCGTGGTGCAGCCTGCAACCGCGGCCATCGACGGAGGACGTCCGTGATCGTCGAAGACCAGACGGAAATCATCGCATTTCTAGCGCGACCCGAAGCGTATGCGCCGTCGCTGACCGGAGCCACCACCGCGGCCGCGGCCGACTCGGGGCCGGTCGATCGCGTCGAGCGTCTCGATACCCACATCTCCCACATCTTTCTTGCGGGTGACCATGCCTACAAGCTGAAGCGGGCCGTCCGGCTGCCCTATCTCGACTTCTCCAGCCCAGGCCTGCGACGGCGCTGGTGCGAACGGGAGGTCGAAATCAACCGGCGGACGGCGCCCATGCTCTACCAGGGCTGCGTGCCGGTGGTCCGCAGCGAAAACGGCCTCAGCATCGGCGGCGAGGGGCAAGCGGTCGATTGGCTCGTCGTCATGACCCGCTTTCCCTCCGACGCCGTCTTCGACCGGCTCGCCGCCGCCGGCCGCCTCGATCGCTACGCGGTGGAGGTGCTCGCCGACGTAGTCGCCCGCTTCCATGCATCCGCGGAGCCGAGACCCCATCATGGCGGGCCGGCGGCGCTGGCCCGGGTCGTCGCGGGCAACCGGGAATGCTTCGCGCAGTGCGTTGAGGGCGTCCTCGACCGGGACGCCGTTGGCCGTCTCCATGCGCACACCACCTCCACGCTGGAGCGCCTCTCTCCCGTTCTTGAACGACGCAGCGCCGGGGGATTCGTCCGCCGCTGCCACGGCGACCTTCACCTCCGCAACATCGTCGCCTGGAACGGTCTGCCGGTGCTCTTCGATGCCATCGAATTCTCGGACGCGCTCGCCGAGATCGACGTCCTCTATGACCTGGCGTTCCTGGTCATGGATGTCGGCGAGCGGTGCGGGCGCCATCTCGCCTCTCTCCTCCTCAACCGCTACCTGGATGCCACCGGCGACACCGCCGGCCTGGCGGCAATGCCCTTGTTCCTGTCGGTCCGCGCGGCGATCCGCAGTCATGTGGAGGCGATGACGAGCGATGGCGAGAGGACGGCGTTGACGGCCGCGGCGCGCTACCTTTCCCAGGCGGAGGCGTTCCTGACGCCGCAATCGCCGCGGCTGATCGCCGTCGGCGGATTATCCGGTTCGGGTAAGTCGCGCCTCGCCCGTGACCTTGCTCCCTTGATTGGCCTGGCGCCCGGCGCGCGGATCGTGCGCACCGATACCACCCGCAAGCGCCTGGCCGGGGTCGGCTTCAACACCCGGCTCGCTCCCGCTCTTTACGGCGACGCGATGACCCGTAAGACGTACGAGGCGGTCTATGCCGAGGCAAAAGCGGCGCTCGCGGCCGGCTACGCGGTGATCGCCGATGCGGTCTTCGGCAAGCCCGAGGAGCGGGCGGCCATCGCCCACGTCGCGGAGGAGGCCGGGGTCCCCTTTCACGGGCTGTGGCTGCAGGCTCCGCCCGGGGTCCTCGAAGAGCGGGTCACCCGCCGCCGGATGAATGCGTCGGATGCGACGGCGGAGGTGGTGCGCCTGCAGTTGTTCTACGATCTCGGTCCCATCGACTGGCCACGGCTCAACACCCAGGATGCCACCGATGCGGTGCTTGCCGATGTGTGCGCCCGGCTGGGGCTGCGCTAAAATGGATGACAGGAAAAACTTAGGGTCTTTGCTTCCTCCGGGCGGAAGGCCATGATGGGACGCTTGGGGACGGCGGGAGCGGATCGATGGCGTTTCGCAAGATTCTCGTACCGATCGATGGCTCGGATATTCAGCGTGCTCCCCTGAGCTTGGCCTTTGCCCTGGCCGGGCGCTACGCCGCTGCGGTCGATGTCCTGCACGCACGGATCGACCCGACGGAAGCGGCCTCGTTCGTGGCCGAGGGGATGTCGGGGGAGGTCATCCAGGAACTGATCGATCTGACGGCGCAGCAGTCGGTGACGCGGGCGTCGGCGGCCCGCGCCATGTTCGAAGCGGCATGCGCCCAGGGGGGGATCAGCGAGGGGCCGCCAGCGGCGGCTGGTGCGTCGGCCCGCTACATCGAAGAGTTGGCGCGAGAAGAGGAGGCGGTGGTTCGTCTCGGCCGGCTGGCCGATCTTACGGTCGTTTCGCGGCCGGCGGCTCATCTCGATCCGGCCACCCAGTCGACCCTGAACGCGTCGTTGTTCGAGTCCGGTCACCCGGTGCTTGTCCCGGCGAAGACAGGGACCGAGGTTCCCTTCCGGCACGTCCTGATCGCCTGGAACGGCAGCGCCGAGGCGGCGCGCGCGGTCAGTTGCGCGCTGCCGCTGCTGGTCGAGGCGGAGACGGTGGCCATCGCCGCGTCCGCGGCCGATCCCGACGACGAGGCGGCGGCGGAACCCCTCATCGAGTACCTCGGGCTCCATTCGGTTGTCGCCGGCGTGCACCAGCTTCCTGAGCACCACGCCGTCGGCGAGGCGCTGCTCGACGCGGCGGTGGGCTTCGATCTGATGGTGATGGGTGCCTACACCCACAGCCGGCTGTGGCAACTCATCCTCGGCGGCGTCACCCGACAGATGCTGGAACAGGCGCCGCTCGCCCTCTTCATGGCGCACTGAAGCGGTGACGGATCCCCGGCCGACGGTCATCATTACCGGTGCCAGCCGCGGCATTGGCCATGCTACGGCAAAGGCCTTTCTCGACCGCAATTGGCGGATCATCACCTGCTCGCGCGACGACGTGCCGGCGGAATGCAAGCGCGATCCCAACTGGACGCTGCACATTCCCACCGATCTGGGGGACGCTGCCAGCGTCGCCGCGTTCGTCAGGACCGCCAACGATGCGCTGGCGGGCGGACCGCTCGCCGCGCTGGTCAACAATGCCGGCCGCTCGCCGAAGACGCCCTACAAGGAACGGCTCGGCTGCCTCAACGGCGATCTCGATGCCTGGCACGAGGTCCTCGAGGTCAACTTCTTTGCGCCATTGCGCCTCGTCCGCGGTTTCGCCGCCGCCTTGCATCGGGGCAAGGGGGCGGTGGTCAACATCACCTCCATCGCCGGCCACGCGGTGCATCCGTTCGCCGGCTCCGCCTATTCCATCTCGAAGGCGGCCTTGTCGGCGCTTACCCGTGAGCTGGCGCACGAGTGCGCCGCCCTCGGCGTCCGGGTCAACGCCGTCGCCCCGGGCGAGATCGAGACCGACATGATCCAACCGGACTATGAGGTGCTGATCCCGCGCATTCCCCTCGAACGCATGGGAGCGCCCGCCGACGTGGCCAATGCCATCTTCTACCTGTGCTCGCCGGAGGCGGGCTACGTCACCGGCACCGAGCTCTGGGTCACCGGCGGCCAGCATCTCTACTAGTAGAGGAGCCGGTTTCCGGCCGGTCATCCACTCGGCCGGTCATCCACTCGATTGGCCGACGAGCTGATAGAAGACCTGGAGGAGGGTGGCGACGAAGACGTATCCCATCACCTTCAAAGCGACGAAGTAATAGCGGACGCCGTTGCTGATGCTGATCGCCTCGAACTCCTGGCGCAAGGTGACCGCCGGCAGCATCGTGTGCATGGTGTATTCGGCGGCGAACCAGAAAGAGCGTCCCCGCCCTTCGGCGGTCCGGTAACGAAACAGGCAGGCGCCGATGATCATGATCAGGAAAAACCAGGCGAGGGCGCGCGCCGGCCGGTAGCCATAGCCGTTAACCAGCCAGATGGCGGTTAACACCGCCGCGTTCATGGTCCGCTCCAGGGTTCCGGCGACGGGAGCATCGTCCCCCCCGGCGGTCGTGCCGCGTGTGGACACCGTCGTCGGTGAGGGGAGATCACTCTTGCGCAGGATACAGGCTTCGATGGCGTGTGCGGTTTCCCCGTCGGCGGCGATGCAGCGCTCGATGTTGCGGCTGGTGAACAAGATGGCGTCGCGCGTTTCCCGCCGCCCCTGCGCGTCCATCACCGACGCCAGCTGTTCATACGGCTGGCGGGTATAGCTGCGGTCGCGGGCGAGCCAGGCGATCAGCCAGGCGTCGTTCCGCGCGCGAACGATGCGGCGCTCATCGCCATAGCTCCGCTCCTCACGACCAAGGCCGTCCCAGGCGCCGTAGGTGAACCCATCGAGGACGAGCAGCGGCGCCCAGGACTCCCGTCGGGACGTGCCGCCCCCATCGCCGTTGGGCGCAGTTGCCGGCCGGCTGAGATAAAGGGTCCCGAGGTCCTGGATCTTGCCGACCGAAACGTTTCTCAGCATGAGAACGGTGCGATCGCCCCAGGCGTTCGGCGGCATGTGATCGATCGAGCCGAGGAAAAACTGGCCGCCGATGCGGGTGCCGCTCAGGTTGACCAGCCCCAGGTGGACCAGGTCGGCGCCGCTGAGGAACAGGTTGCCGCGGACATCGGAATTATAGAAATTCCAGCGAGTCGAGGGTGCGCCCGCAGGTGCTGGAGCCCCATCGCCGGCATCGTCGCCGGCGGCCGCTGCCGCGGGCTCAGGACAGGCGGGCGGTCCCGGCCAGGCGATCCCCCACGCTTCCAGGGATTCGCCGACCCGCACCGTTGCGGTGTTGAGATCGGCGCAAAAGCGGGCGCCGGTCAGCCGCAGATCGCCGGCGATGCGGGCCCGATCCAGCGAGACATCGGTTAACGCGGCGATACCGCTCAGATCGAGCGAGCCGTCGACGCGGATGTCGGACATGTCGAGAGAGCCCGAGAACCGGGTCGTCGCCTCGGCGGCTGGTGGGCGGTTCGGAGACGGCGGCGAAGTCGGGAGGACGACATCCGGATGGTCGAGGCTGTCGCTGGCGAAGCTGGCTTGGCCGCCCACGTGCGCATCCTGCAGCAGAACCGGCCCGGCGTAAGTGGCGCCGCCGCCGAGGAACATCGATCCCCGGACATCGATCTCATTCATGAGCAGCGGCTGGGCGAAGTGGGAACCGGCGAACGACAACACCTTATCGGCGCGCAGCCGTTCCAGGGATACAGGTTTGTCGAAGTGCGAGTGGCGCAGGCGGAACTGCACCGCAATGTTGGTGCCCTGCAGATCGATTGGCTCGGTGAACCTGGCATTGACGATATGCACGCCACGAGGCGGCAGCGTGCACAGCCGTCCGAAGACAAGGTCGGCGAGGAAGACGGATCCCAGCCGCCGGTCGGGCAGCGAGGCGAGATCGGCCACATCGCCGTCGCAGACGCGCTCTTTCGTCCACGCTTCGGCCGCTGCCGATGTCCCGCCGGACGCAGGCTCGGCGGCGGCAGTCGACGTTGTCACCATGCCCAGGAGACAGGTGCCGAGGAGGCAAAGGTAAGACAGGCAGACGACAGTCCGGAGCCATCCGTCGGTACGGGCTCCGGCGGGCTTCAGGGCTCGCTCCGGCCGCCGAGGCGGGAGGTGCTTTCGGCGTCTCCGAGTGGATTGAACCACGCGAGCCGCTGGCCGAGGGCGACCACTTTGCCGATGATGATCAGCGTCGGCGCCGCCATGTCGAGACCGGTGACGCGGGCCGACAGTTCGTCGAGAGTGGTCGTCAGCGTCAGCTGATCCGGCCGGGTGCCGTTGACGATGATCGCCGCCGGCGTCGTTGCCGGAAGCCCATGCTGCATGAGGTTCCGCGCGATCCGCTCCACGTGGATGCGCCCCATGTAGAGGACGAGCGTCGTGTCCGGATCGGCGAGTGCCCGCCAGTCGAGGGTCAGATCGGCATCGTCCTTGGCGTGGCCGGTAATGAAACGAACGCCGTGGGCGAGGCCGCGATGGGTCAGCGGGATGCCGGCATAGGCGGTGCACCCGGAGGCCGAGGTGACACCCGGTACGATCTCGAACGGGATGCCATGCGCGGCGAGGCACTCCGCCTCTTCGCCTCCGCGGCCGAACAGGAACGGATCGCCGCCCTTGAGGCGCACGACCTTGCGACCGCTGCGGGCGAGACCGACGAGGAGGGCATTGATCTCCGGTTGCGGCACGTGGTGGTGGCGAGCAATCTTGCCGGCGAAAATCCGCGAGGTCCCCACCGGGATTAGGGCGAGGATGGGCGGTGAAACCAACCGGTCGTAGACAACGACATCAGCCTCGCGCATCAGGCGGAGCGCCTTCAGGGTCAGCAGATCGGGATCGCCCGGGCCAGCCCCGACCAGCGCTACCGGATGGATGGTTTCCGTCACCGGCCGCGAACTCCGTTCCCGTCCTGCTGCCGACGGGGTGGTCAACGCCAAATGCGTCGCCCAATGCTCTTAAGCGAAGCGAAAGCCCGGAACAAGGGCCGCCGTCGACCCGGCCGGACACCTGCGCGCTTGAGCGCGACCCGAAGGAAGGGATAATCGTTGCCCCGAGGACATGGGCAGGTGAGGGCATGGGCAGATTGAGGATCGGAGAGGTGACCGAGAACGGAAGACAGGCCCCAGAGCCGGATCGGCTGACCGCTGGCTGGTTGCTGACGGTGGCGGTGATGGTTCTCGTCATGGTCGTGCTCGGCGGTCTCACCCGGCTGACCCACTCGGGATTGTCGATGGTGGAGTGGAAGCCGCTCACCGGCTGGCTGCCGCCGCTTTCGGACGCTGCTTGGCAGGCGCAGTTCGCCGCCTATCAGCGCTATCCGGAGTTCCGGCTGCTCAATCCCGAGATGACGGTGGACGGGTTCAAGTCCATCTTTTGGCTGGAGTTCGTCCATCGCCTGTGGGGCCGGCTCATCGGACTGGCCTTTTTCGTGCCGTTTCTCGTTTTTCTGATCCGTGGCCGGATCCGCGGCCGTCTGGCCGTGGGCTGCGCCGTCCTCTTCGCCCTCGGCGCCCTGCAGGGATTGTTGGGCTGGCTGATGGTGCAGAGCGGGCTGGTCGATAACCCCGATGTCAGCGCATACCGGCTGGCCATTCACTTCGTCATGGCATTGCTTCTGCTCGCCGCCCTCGTCTGGACCGCGCTGACCGTCCTCCATCCTATGACCCTCTCTCCCTCGGCGGCCGCTAGTCGCGGACGGGTGCGGGCGGGTCCCCTCGTGCTGGCCTTGCTCATCCTGACGACCCTGAGTTCCGGCGCGTTCGTCGCCGGCACCGATGCCGGCTTCCTGTTCAACACCTTTCCGCTGATGGACGGCCAGGTGGTCCCCGAGGATGCGTTCGACCTGGTGCCCGCCTGGCGCAATGCGTTCGAGAACCCGGCGCTCGTCCAGTTCATCCACCGGGCTCTGGCGCTCTCGACCCTCGCCGCGGTGATCGTCTGGCGAGCGGTAGCGGCCTCCAGCTTGGCGGCAGCGGGAGGCGGCCTGCTACTGGCGGCGAATCTTCTGCTCGCGGCGCTGCTTCTTCAGGTGGGGCTCGGCATCTCCACGCTCCTCCTCCACATGCCGATTGCGATCGCGGCGTGGCATCAGGCAAACGGGGTGCTCGTCTGGGCGCTGGCGGTGTGGGTTGTGTTCGAATCTCGCGGTTTGTCCGGTTCTCGGCCGGTTGGTGTCGCCGGTTCCGAACTCGCGGCTCGGATATCGCGTCCAGCCTGAGGCTGGAGGAGGCATTACCGCTGATTTTTCCGCCTCGCGCGCGCAGAGAACTGGTTGTACCCAAGATTTGGCCTATACTCATGTGAACTGAGCGGATATGCCATGCGATCGGCGTGCAATTCGACGCTTTCGTAAATGGGTTTGCCGGCAGAGAACCGGACCGCCGAGACGCAAGCGAGGATGACTGAGTTCGGGTGTAACGTGGCCGCAGATCGACGATCCGCTTCAAGCCGACAACTTTCTCGCCATAAGCCCATAAGGCGTGGCCTTCTCGCCTTCACGGCGGTTGTCGCCTTCGCGGCCGGGCTGCTGCCGGCGCTGTCAGGCTGTGCCGATGAGACACCGTCGTTCCAGAGGATTGCCGAGGCGGTCGGTATCGATCCGTACCGCGTGTCGTCCGATACCAATCGCGAACTCAACCGTTTCAACGACAGTTTCGCCCTCTACGCGTCCGATCCGCAGAACACCCGCCAACTCAAGCAGTTTCGTGACGCCTTCAAGCGCATCCGCACCTCGTATGTGGAGGATGTCGCCGACTCCAAGCTGATCGATGCCGCCCTTGAAGGGATCAAGGCGCAAAACGCTCAGCCCCATTCCGTGAAGGCGACGGAGTTGGTGGAAGCGGCGCTCGACGCGGTGACGGCGTCACTGGATCCCCACTCGGCTTACCTCAACCCCGACGAACTGCGCGAATCCGAGCTGGTCACCTCCGGCGAGTTCGGCGGCCTTGGCCTGCAGGTGACGCAAGAGGACGGCAAGCTGAAGGTCATCTCGCCGATCGAGGGCACGCCCGCCGACCGGGCCGGCCTGAAGCCGGGCGACGTGATCAGCCATCTGGACGGCAAGCCGGTGGAAGGCATGAGCTTGCGCAACGCGGTTAACGCCATGCGCGGCAAGCCGGGGAGCACGGTCAAGCTGACCATCCAGCGGGACCAGGCGCCGCCCTTCGATGTCGCCATCACTCGCGCGGTAATCACCATCGAGCCGGTGCGCTGGCGGATGGAATCGGACATCGCCTATCTGCGGGTCGTCAGCTTCAACGAGCGGACGGCGGAAGCGGTGGAGGCTGCCCTCAAGGATATCCGCAACCGTCAGGGCGGCGACCTGCGAGGCATCGTCCTCGATCTCCGCAACAATCCGGGCGGTCTGCTCGATCAGTCGCTGGCGGTCGCCGATGATTTTATTGAGGACGGGGTGATCGTCACCATTCGCGGCCGTGAACATGGGAGCGACCGTACCTTCTGGGCAAGCTCCGGCGATCTGGCACGGGAAATCCCGCTCGTCGTGCTGGTGAACGCCGGCTCCGCCTCCGCCTCGGAGATCGTCGCCGCGGCCCTGCAGGACCATGGCCGGGCGACGGTGATGGGCGCGCGGACCTTCGGCAAAGGCTCGGTGCAAACGGTGATGCGGTTGCCGATCGAAGGCGCACTGAAGCTGACGACGGCGCTTTATTATGCGCCGTCCGGGGAAGCCATCCAGGCGCAGGGGGTGGTTCCGGATATCCAGCTCGTTGGCGCACCGACGGGCGAGGAAGAATCCCACGAGGCCGATCTCCCCCATGCGTTGCCGCCGCAGAGCCAGAACCGGCACATCTCGCGGGCAACCGTCGAGGTCTCCAAGTGTCCGGAAATCGGCGACGCGAAGGACCGCGAGCTGGGTTGCGCCCTGTCGTTCCTGCGGGCGGGGGGCTCGACCGATCGCTTCCTCGCCGCCCTGGCGCAGAAAGCGAAGCTGTAGCTCCGACGCGAGGGGAGCCGCCGAAGGCGGGTCCCCGGCTGGCGTTCAGGCGAGGTGGCGTGCCAGCGCGGCGTGGCCGCGTCTTACGGACGCGGCGCCGGCGGCGGTCGTAACAATTCCGCCGTGACCTGACGGATCAAGGACAGCACCGCGCGGTCGCTGGGGCCGTCACTGCGATTGAGGCGACCGCTGACGTCCGCCAGGAGCCTGTCGCCGTCACAGAACGTCGCCTGCATGCGGATCTTCCCTGCAGCCTCCGGCGGACCCCCTGCCTCCACGTCGCCGCAACTACCCCTGCCGCTGCCGTTGAAGACGACCACCAATCGCAGGCCCCGTCCCGCACTTTCCGCCGGAACCAGAACGAAGCGGGCGCCGCGGTTCCAGGTGATCGCCTCCCCCATGGTGCGGACAACCAGTTCGGGAAAGCGACCCCCCGGCAGCTCGAAGGGGTGCCCGGCAACCACCACCGGCAGCGGCATGGCGCCTTGCGCGATGGCCCAAGGGTCCTCGATGCGGAAGGTGACCGACGTGATCGGCATATCGTCGCAACCGTTGAGGAGAAGCGGCAGCAGAGTCGTCAGTACCCTCGCCAGGGGCGACTTCGCCCGGGTCAGCGAGTCGGGATCGCAAGGGACCGTCCGGTCCGGCGCTTTAGTAGGTGCGGATGAGGGCAACGAGCCGGCCCTGCACCTTGACCTGCTCCGGTCCGCAGATCCGTGGCTCGTATTTGGGATTGGCCGGTTCGAGCGCGATCGAATTTCCCCGGCGACGCAAACGCTTCAGCGTGACTTCTTCATTGTCGACGAGAGCGACAACGATGGTGCCGTTATCGGCATTGTCGGTACGTTCGATAATCACCGTATCGCCATCGAAGATCCCGGCCTCGATCATCGAATCGCCTTCGACCACGAGGGCGTAATGGTCCTTGCGGGAGAGCAGATCCTGCGAAACGTCGATCGTTCGCGACTGGTCGCGCAGGGCGGCGATGGGGGTGCCGGCGGCGATCTTGCCATAGAGGGGCAGGGTGACGATGCCGGGCGACGGTGTCGAATCCGGTTCCGGCTCGTACGAGCGAAAATCGTGGCGAATCACGTTCGAGGGCAATTGTTCGGCGAGGACGGCGGTCTTCGAAGCGGGAACCGGGCCTGGCGTGCCGGCAAGCGCGCCATCGCCGGCGTTGCTTGGCATGCGGATGATTTCCAGCGCGCGTGCCCGATGGGGCAGCCGGCGAATGAAGCCTCGCTCTTCCAGTCCGGTGATCAGCCGATGAATCCCCGACTTCGAGCGCAAACCCAGCGCCTCCTTCATCTCGTCGAATGAGGGAGGAACCCCGGCCTCCTGCAAACGGCGACTGATGAACATCAAGAGCTCATGCTGTTTGCGTGTGAGCATCGACCTCTCCTGCCAACCCAAATTCCCCTCGGCCCCGTCGATTGCATCCGGGCCATGTTGCGCAGAATCTAGAACAAAAACCAAACCCAGCGCAATGTTCTATTTTGGTTCCGCGTATGCGTGCAAGCTGACGGTTATTTTGCCGCGATGCACCCGGTTTCGGAAGTCGGGGAATTGGCGATCCCTGACCGTTCCCAGCGGTGAGAATGCGTCAGTCGAGGCGGAGGATCGGCACCGTGTCGCCGGCGGTGGTGGCGGGTGCGAACGGTGGTCGGACGATCAGCGCGCCGGCCGAGGCATACAGGTGGAGGAGGGCGCTGTCCTGACGGAAAAACGGCGTCACCAGCGGCAGGCGGTCGGGACGCAGGGAGACGGTTGCCCGCAGGTAGTCCTGACGAAAATCATTGGCAGCGAGGTCCACCGTCAGTTCGGCCGGTTGAGGGACGAGATGGCCGGCCCGATCCGATTCGGCGAGGCCCAGCAGCGATTCGATGAGCGGAACGAGAAAGAGACGGGCGGTGACGCCGGCAGAAACCGGATTCCCCGGCAGCACGAGGACCGGTGTTGGCGACCCAGCCCGGCGGAGATGGCCGAAGCCGAGGGGCTTTCCGGGGCGCATCGCCACCCGGTCGAACACCGGTTGGTAATCGTTGTCGGCGAGGGCGACCCGGACGAGATCGAAGTCGCCGACGGACGCACCGCCAATGGTGACGATGGCATCCGCTCCCGTGGCCTCGGCGAGCGCCCGGCTGATGACCTGACGGCCGTCGCCGACCAGGCCCAGGTCCACCGGGACCCCACCGGCGCGCGCGATCTCGCCGGCAAGGAGGAGCGAGTTGGCATTGACGAGCCGACGGTCGCCGTCTCCTTCGCCGGGAGATACCAGTTCATCACCGGTGGCGAGGATGGCGATGCGGGGTCGTCTCCGCACCTTCAACCAGACGACGCCGGCGGCGGCGCAGAGGGCGATGGCCCGTGCCGTGAGCCGCGAGCCGACAGCAAGGAGGGGTTCGCCCGCACGAAAATCCCCCCCCGCCGCGCGGATGTAGCGTCCGGGCCGTGGTGCGGCACGGATCTGGACCCAGCCTTCTCCCGCCTCGGTATCCTCCTGGATCACGATCGTATCGGCGTCCGGCGGTACCGCAGCGCCGGTAAAGATTCGCACCGCCTCGCCCGGACCAACGGCGGGGGACGCCTCGCCACCGGCCTGGGCGACGGCGACGATGCGCAGACGCACCGGCAGACCGGTCACGTCCGCGGCGCGGACCGCGTATCCGTCCATGGCCGACACCGCCGCGGGCGGTTGATCCCGGCGCGCGAAAACCCCTTCGGCAAGGACGCGCTCGAAGGCGTTACTGAGACTGACCATTTCCCCGGAAAGGGAGGTGACGCTGGACCGCATCAGCCGCAGCGCCGTTTCGACGTCGATCACCGGCTGGCCCGGAACGGGCCCGAGCGGCCTCCTGCCTTCTCGATCAGATGAACGTCGGTGATCCGCATCTCCCGGTCGAGCGCCTTGCACATGTCGTAGAGGGTGAGGGCGGCGACCGAAGCCGCGGTCAGTGCTTCCATCTCAACGCCGGTGCGCCCGGCAACCCGACACGCGGAGCGAATGTGGATGGCCGGACCGGCCGCATCGGCCTCGAAGTCGACGGAGATGTCGCTGAGCGCCAGCGGATGACAAAGCGGGATCAGTTCGTGGGTGCGCTTCGCCGCCAAGATCCCGGCGATACGGGCGGTGGCGAAGATGTCGCCCTTCGCCGTCTCGCCGTTGGCGATCGCCCGGAAGGTCGCCTCGGCCATGTGCAGGGACGCTCCGGCGACGGCCTGACGGTCACTGACCGGCTTCGCCGAGACATCGACCATCCTGACCCGGCCGGCCGTATCCAAATGGGAAAAGTCGCTCATTCCGCCGCCGCGGCATCCGCTCCGGCCAATTCCCACCCCTGCCCGGTAAAGTGCTGGAGCGGCCGAAACCGGGTCTTGTAGGCCATCTTCGTCGTTTCGGCGATCCAGAAGCCGAGATAGAGATAACCGAGCGGCATCGCCCGCGTCTTGTTGATGAGCTGGAGGATCAGGAAGGTTCCCAGGCTGCGCCGTGGCTGGTCGGCGGCAAAGAAGCTGTAGACGGCGGAAAGGCCGTCACAGACCACATCGAAGATGGCGCAGCCCATCAGCTTGCCGCTGCCGTCGCGCGCCTCAAGGATGCCGGTGCGAACCGGCGTTTGCTCGATCAGCGACTGGTAGTCGGTAAACGCCATCTTTGCCATCTCGCCCTGGTCGTGGCGAAGGTTCTGATAGGCGACGAATAGCCGATACTGTTCCTTGGTGGCGATCGCCGCCCGTTCGGCGACGACGAGATCGGCATTGCGGGCGATGACTCGCCGATGGCCCCGGCCCGGTTGGAAATGGGCGGCCTCGACGCGCACCGGAACGCAGGCCTGGCAGCCATGGCAGATGGGGGCGTAGGCCAGGGTATGGGAGCGCCGAAAGCCGGCCTGCGACAGGGCGTCATGGACGGCCACCGCATCCCGTCGCGAGAGGTCGGTGACCAGCCGACGCTCATGTCGATCGGGCAGATAGGGACAGGGTTGCGGCGATGTGGCGAAAAAGGCGAGCGGGGCAGGGGCGAGCAGGGAATTCATATGCCGGCTCTCGTGCCTCTTGACTGTTGCCTTGCCGGGGCAAGGACGTCGAAATCGCCATTGCTGTTTACAAACGATCGAACCTTCGCATGCTAACTCACTCCGGTTCCGCGCAGAAGCGTAATCGACAGCCGGCGGTTTCCGGGCGCCTCCGGCGCCTCCGGGAACAGCGGCACGGTCGCCGCCTGACCGACCACCTTGTCGATGCGTCCTTCGGCCAGTCCCATTTCAACCAGCGCCCGGCGAGCGGCGTTGGCCCGGTCCGACGAAAGCTCCCAGTTTCCATACCCGGAAGGGTTGGCGAACGGCTTGGCGTCGGTGTGGCCCGCCACCTCGATGTGCTGCGGCATCGTCCGGATGGCGTTGACGACCAGTTCTAAAATCTTGCGCGTGTACTGGTACATGACGGCCTCGCCGCTGGGAAACATCGGCACTCCGTCCTGATCGACAATCTGGATGCGCAGGCCCTCGGGCGTCTCCTCGACGATCAGACTCTTGGCGAGCGTCTTCATCTCCGGGTTCCGCTCCAGCCCCTTGCGAATGGCGTTCTCGACCTCGGCAAATTGGGCCTGATCGGAGATCGCCGGCCCTTTCTGCTTCGCCGGCGGAGATGGCTGGGGGAGCGGTTCCGCCTCCTCCGTGTCTTCCTCCTCCATGTCCGCGGCGTCGGGATTGGGGTTCAAACCGTCGTTACGCACCGGGTGCGACCGGCGGTGTGCCACGGACGGGTCGCGGCTCTCGAAGACGCCCTTGGCGGCGACGACGTTGCCGGCAAGGAGGCCGCCGCCGCCGCTGGTCGACGTGTGCTTGTTGATGGGCGAGAAGTAGTCGGAGATGCCTTCCAGTTGCTCCTGGCTGACGGCGTTCAGTAGCCACAGCAACAAGAAGAACGCCATCATCGCGGTCACGAAGTCGGCGTAGGCGACCTTCCAGGCGCCGCCGTGATGGCCACCGCCGTGACCCTTGCCATTTCGTCGCCGATGGGGGCCGCCGCCGGACATGCTGCGGGCTCAGACCTGAATGGTTGAAAGCTTTTCGTCGAGTTCGTTGAAGGTCGGCCGCAGTTTGGTGGCGATCGTCTTCCTCGCGAACTCGACGGAAATCTGCGGCGCGTAGCCTTGGGTGTGGGCGATGAGCGCCGCCTTCGTCGCTTCGAGAACCTGCTCGTCGGTGCCGAGGCGGGCCTCCAGCGCCTTGCCGATGGGAGCGACGAATCCATAGGCGGCGAGCACACCGGAAAAGGTGCCGACGAGGGCAGCGCCGATCAGGTGGCCGAGCACCTCGGGTGGTTCGGTGATGGAGCCCATGGTGTGAATGACGCCGAGGACGGCGGCGACGATCCCCAGCGCCGGCAGGCCGTCGGCGGCGGTGGTCACCGCGCCGACGACGGCGCCGTGGTGGTGGCGGTGGGCGTCGATCTCGGCGTCCATGATCGCTTCCAGCTCATAGGGATTGTGGGAGCCGAGGGTCAGCAGCCGAAGATTGTCGCAGATGAACTCCATCAGCACGCCGCGCTTGGCGATCTCGCCATAGGCCTGGAAAATCGGGCTTTCCCCCGGTTTTTCGATGTGCGCCTCGAGCGCGATGTCGCCCTTGCTCTTGGCGATCTTGAACAGGGAAAAGAGCGCCGACAGCAGCTCCACATAGGTGGACTTGCTGGCCGATCCTCCCTTGACGATCAGCGGCAGGGAACCGAGCAGGGATTTCAGCACCGGCCCCGGTGTGCCGGTGATCATGCCGCCCAGCATGGCGCCGAAAATGATCAGAAACTCAAACGGTTGCCAAAGGACGGCAACATGACCCCCACCGGCGAGGAAACCGCCCGCGACACAACCGAGGACAACAACGATACCGATCAGGACAAGCATGTCTGCCTATGCGTCGAAGCACCGGATGGGACCGGTCTGCGGCCGGAACGACGGCCACCGCATGTTTTAGGCCGGATCGGCTTGTTGATTGGTTAACCCGTTTGATGGTTCTCCAGGAACCGCGGACGGCACGCCCGATGGCGGCGGCGAAAGGGACTCCGCCCGAGGCATAGCCGGGGCATAAACTGTGTGATGACGGCGCCGTAGTCCTTGTTTTTCAGAGTTGCTCGCAATAGCATCGGCTTGGGCCCGACGCCACCAGGGACGTCGGAAGAAGGCGCAAAGCCGACGATTTTTCTGTGCTTCCAGATGAGGAGATGAGGCGGTGACGGACGTGAAGGCCGCAAAGGCTGCCGACAGTCGTACCGAGTCGGCGGCGGGCGCCGCGTCGGCGTACGATCGCGACGAGCTGCTCGGTTATTACCGGCAGATGCTGTTGATCCGCCGGTTCGAGGAAAAGGCCGGCCAGCTTTACGGCATGGGTCTGATCGCCGGCTTTTGCCACCTGTACATCGGTCAGGAAGCGGTGGTCGTCGGCCTGCAGGCAAACGCCACCGAGGCCGATTCCGTCATCACAACCTATCGGGATCACGGTCACATGCTTGCCTGCGGCATGGAGGCCAGGGGCGTCATGGCCGAGCTGACCGGACGCATCGGCGGCTACTCCAGAGGCAAGGGCGGCTCGATGCACATGTTCAGCCGCGAGAAGAAGTTCTACGGCGGTCACGGCATCGTCGGTGCCTCGGTGCCGCTCGGCGCCGGCCTCGCCTTTGCCCACAAGTATCGCGGCGATAACGGAGTCAACTTCTGCTACTTCGGCGACGGCGCGGCCAACCAGGGGCAGGTCTACGAGGCGTTCAACATGGCGTCGCTGTGGAAGCTGCCGGTGATTTTCGTCATCGAGAACAACCGCTACGGCATGGGCACCTCGATCCAGCGGGCATCGGCCTCGACCGAGTTCTATCGCCGTGGCGAAGCGTTTGGCATCCCGGGCGTCCGCGTCGATGGCATGAACGTCCTCGAGGTGAAGCGGGCGGGCGCCGAGGTGGTCGCCCACGTGCGGGGCGGCGAGGGCCCCTACGTGATGGAAATGAATACCTACCGCTATCGCGGTCACTCGATGTCGGATCCGGCCAAGTACCGGTCGAAGGAAGAAGTGTCCTCGATGCGTAAGGAGCACGATCCGATCGACCAGCTTCGCCAGTTCATGCTGGACGAAGGACTGGCCGACGAGGCCGCGTTCAAGGAGATGGACCGCCAGGCAAAGGACATCGTCAACGAAGCGGCGGAATTCGCCCAGACGAGCCCCGAACCCGATCCGTCGGAGCTGTGGACAGACGTCCTGATCGAAGTCTGATCGCTGCAAAATAAGAAGTCGGGTGCCGAGGAGGGTGGTTGATGCCTGTTGAGATTCTGATGCCGGCGCTCTCGCCGACGATGACCGAGGGCAAGCTGGCGAAATGGCTGAAGAACGAAGGCGATAAGGTTTCTTCGGGCGACATCGTCGCCGAGATCGAAACCGACAAGGCGACGATGGAAGTCGAGGCGGTGGACGAGGGAACGCTCGGAAAGATCCTTGTCGCTGCCGGGAGCGATCACGTGGCGGTCAATACGCCGATCGCCATTGTCCTCGCCGATGGGGAAACGGTGGACGACATCAAGGCGGCGGCACCGCCGCCCGATGCGAAGGCGGAGCCCGTTGCTGCCGCCGCTGCTGCCCCTGCCGCCGAGGCCGCTCCGGCGGCCGTTGCCTCGGCGCCGGCGGAGTCCGAGTACACCGGGCCGCGCGCCAAGCAGACGGTACGCGAGGCGCTGCGTGACGCCATGGCCGAGGAAATGCGCCGCGATCCGGAAGTGTTTCTGATGGGCGAGGAAGTCGCCCAGTTCCAGGGCGCCTACAAGGTCAGCCAGGGTTTGCTCGAGGAATTCGGCGACAAGCGGGTGATCGACACGCCGATCACCGAGATGGGGTTCGCCGGCATCGCCACCGGTGCGGCGTTCGCCGGCATGCGGCCGATCGTCGAGTTCATGACCTTCAACTTCGCTATGCAGGCCATCGACCAGATCCTCAACTCCGCCGCCAAGACCCTCTACATGGCCGGCGGCAAGATGGGGGCGCCGATCGTCTTCCGCGGGCCCAACGGTGCGGCGGCCCGGGTGGGCGCGCAGCACTCCCAATGCTACGGATCGTGGTACGCCCACTGTCCCGGACTGAAGGTGGTCGCCCCTTATTCGGGAGAGGATGCGAAAGGCCTGTTGAAGGCGGCGATCCGTGATCCCAATCCCATCGTCTTCCTGGAGAACGAACTCCTCTACGGCCTCAGCTTCGACGTGCCGACCGACCCCGAGTTCGTCCTCCCCATCGGCCGGGCGAAGATCGAACGGCCGGGCAAGGACGTCACCATCGTCGCCTTCTCGCGCATGGTCGGCCTTTCGCTGGAGGCGGCGGACAAGCTGGCGGGCGAGGGCATCGATGCCGAGGTGATCAATCTCCGCTCGCTGCGACCGCTGGATGTGGAAACGATCACCAACTCGGTGATCAAGACCAACCGCATCGTCAGTGTCGAGGAGGGATGGCCGGTCGCCGGCATGGGTTCGGAGATCGCCGCCCTGATGATGGAGCACGCCTTCGATCACCTGGATGCACCGGTGGTTCGCGTCACCGGCGCCGACGTGCCGATGCCGTACGCCGCGAACCTGGAGCGTCTCGCCCTGCCGAGCGTCGACCATATCGTCGCCGCGGCGAAATCCGTCTGTTATCGCTGACCGGGGAGCGGGTCCATGCCGACACAGGTGTTGATGCCGGCGCTCTCGCCGACGATGACCGAGGGCAAGCTGGCGAAGTGGCTGAAGAACGAGGGAGACGAGATCCGGTCCGGTGATGTCATCGCCGAGATCGAGACCGATAAGGCGACGATGGAGGTCGAAGCCGTTGACGAGGGCACCCTCGGCAAGATCCTGGTGCCCGGCGGCAGCGAAGGGATCGCCGTCAACACGCCGATCGCGGTGATCCTCGCCGAGGGCGAGGACGCGTCGGCGATCGATGCCATGGCCGCCGCCCCGGCCGCGGGCGGGGCGCAGAAGCCGGCCGCCCCGGCGGAAGCCGCGCCCGCGCCATCGGCTCCTCCGGCCGCATCCGCTCCGGCTGCCGCCGCGGCGCCCCAGGCCCCGTCGGGCCAGGCTTCGTCGGGCAAGCGGCTCTTCGCCAGCCCGCTCGCCCGTCGCATCGCCGGCGAAGCGAAGCTGGATCTCGCCGCCGTCGCCGGCTCCGGCCCTCGGGGGCGGATCATCAAGGCCGACGTGGAAAAGGCGATCGCCGCCCGTGCCGCGGCACCCGCCCCGGCGGCACCCGCTCCGAAGCCGGCCGCTGCCGCACCGGCACCGGCGCCGGCAGGCGCGGCCTACATCGAGGTGCCCAACTCGACCATGCGCAAGGTGATTGCGCAGCGGTTGACCCAGTCGAAACGAGAGGCTCCCCACTTCTACCTGTCCATCAACTGCAACATCGATGCGTTGATGGCGATGCGCGAGGAGCTGAATGCCCGGGCGCCGGCGGGCGAGGGGGGGTTCAAGATCTCGGTCAACGACTTCGTTGTTCGCGCGGTCGCCCTCTCCATGCGCGCCTTCCCGGACGTGAACTGCTCATGGACCGACGAAGCGATCCGCTACTACCAGACCGTGGATGTCTCGGTGGCCGTCTCCACCCCCACCGGCCTGATCACCCCCGTCGTCCGCAACGCCGATCAGAAGGGTCTGGCGCAGATTTCCAATGAGGTCCGGCAGCTGGCGAAACGGGCGCGGGAGGGCAAGCTGGCGCCCGAGGATTATCAGGGCGGCGGTTTCACCATCTCCAATCTTGGCATGTATGGCATCAGCGACTTTGCCGCGGTGATCAACCCGCCCCAGTCCTGCCTGCTTGCGGTCGGCGCCGCCGAGAAGCGGCCGATCGTCAAGGACAATGCGCTCGCCATCGCGACGATGATGAGCTGCACCCTCTCCATCGACCATCGCTCGGTGGACGGGGCCAAGGGCGCCGAATATCTGCAGGTGCTGAAGACGCTGGTGGAAGATCCGCTGCGCATGATGCTGTAAGGACCGGAGCCAATGGCCGAACAATCCTTTGATCTCATTGTCATCGGCACCGGGCCTGGCGGCTACGTCACCGCCATCCGTGGTGCTCAGCTGGGGATGAAGACCGCCGTCGTCGAGGAGAAGCACCTGGGCGGCATCTGTCTGAACTGGGGCTGCATTCCCACCAAGGCGCTGCTGCGGACGGCGGAGGTGTTCGAGAACATCAAGCATGCCGCGTCATTCGGGCTCAGCGTCGGCAACGTCGCCTTCGACATCAAGAAGGTGGTGGAGCGCTCGCGCGGCGTCGCCGGGCAGCTGTCGAAGGGGGTGGCGTTTCTCCTGAAGAAGAACAAGGTCACCGTCTTCGATGGTCGCGGGCGGCTGAATGGCCCCGGCAAGGTGGCGGTGACCAAGGACGGGAAGCCGGTCGCCGATCTCACCGCCAAGCACATCGTCCTCGCCACTGGCGCCCGGCCGCGGCAGTTGCCGGGGCTGGAAGCGGACGGCAAGCTGGTCTGGACCTATTTCGAGGCCATGGTCCCGCAGGCGCTGCCGAAATCGCTGCTGGTGATCGGCTCCGGCGCCATTGGCATCGAGTTCGCCAGCTTCTTCCGCTCCCTCGGCTCAGAGGTGACGGTGGTCGAGATCCTCGACCGCATCCTGCCGGTGGAAGACGCCGAGATCTCCGATCTGGCCCGCAAGGCGTTCGAGAAGCAGGGGTTCAAGATCCTCACCTCGTCGACGGTGAAGGCGCTGCAGAAGGGTGCCAACGACGTCACCGTCACCATTGCCGACAAGGACGGCAAGGAGACCCAGATGACCGTCGAGCGGGTGCTGAGCGCGGTCGGCATCACCGGCAACACCGAGGACATCGGCATCGAAGGGACGAAGGTGAAGGTCGACCGCGGCCACATCGTCATCGACGAATGGTGCCGGACGGGCGAGCCCGGCGTCTATGCCATCGGCGACGTTTGCGGTCCGCCGTGGTTGGCCCACAAGGCGAGCCATGAAGGGGTGCTCTGCGTCGAGAAGATCGCCGGCCTGCAGGGCCTGCATCCGCTGGACACATCGCGCATCCCCGGCTGCACCTATTCGCGGCCGCAGATCGCGAGCGTGGGCCTCACCGAGAAGGCGGCGAAGGATGCGGGGTACGACATCCGGGTCGGCCGCTTCCCCTTCATCGGCAACGGCAAGGCGATTGCGCTGGGCGAGCCGGAAGGGCTGGTGAAAACCATCTTCGACAAGAAGACCGGGGAGTTGCTGGGCGCCCACATGATCGGCGCCGAGGTGACGGAGTTGATCCAGGGCTATGGCGTCGCCCGCTCCTTGGAGACGACGGAGGAGGACCTGATCCATGCCGTCTTCCCTCACCCGACCCTGTCGGAGATGATGCACGAGTCGGTGCTCAGTGCGCTGGGGCGGGCTATTCACATCTGATGCCGGTCGACCGGCGCACCGTCCATCTGCGACATTGATGTCGGGCCGAAGGGGAGCCACATCCCACCCATGTCTGATAGCGCTTCCCTGAGGCATCCCGAGAAGGCCGGCCGTCCCGACCAGCCGTCCCCCCGCAAGCCCGATTGGATCCGCGTCCGGGTGCCCGCCGCCTCGGCCGGTTACGGCGAGACGCGGGCGGTGATGCGGACCCATGGCCTGCATACCGTCTGCGAAGAGGCGGCTTGTCCCAACATTGGCGAGTGCTGGGCCCGCAAGCACGCGACCTACATGATCCTGGGCGCTATCTGCACCCGGGCGTGCGCCTTCTGCAACGTCGCCACGGGTAAGCCAGGACCGGTCGATCCGCGGGAGCCGGAGCGACTGGCCCAATCGGTGGGCGCTCTCGGACTGAAGCATGTGGTGATCACCTCCGTGGATCGGGACGATCTCGCCGACGGAGGCGCCGCCCAGTTCGTGCGCTGCATCGAGGGCATTCGCGCCATGTCGCCGGGGACGACGATCGAGGTGCTGACACCGGATTTCCGAGGCAAGAACGGCGCCGCCGAGCAGGTGTTCGCCGCCGCTCCCGACGTGTTCAACCACAACCTGGAGACGGTGCCGCGGCTCTATCCGGGCATTCGTCCGGGCGCCCGCTATTTCCTGTCGCTGAAGCTGTTGGACCGGGCGAAGGAGGCGAACCCGGCCCTGTTCACCAAGTCCGGGATCATGGTCGGCCTCGGTGAGGAGCGGGCGGAGGTGCTGGCGGTCATGGATGATCTGCGCTCCGCCGGCGTCGATTTCCTCACCATCGGCCAGTACCTGCAGCCGACGCCCAAACACGCGGCGGTGGCCCGTTTCGTGCCGCCGGACGAATTCGCCGACTTCAAGCAGGTGGCGCTGGCCAAGGGCTTCCTGATGGTGGCGGCGACGCCGCTCACCCGCTCCTCCTATCACGCCGACCGCGACTTCGCCGAACTGAAGGCGGCGCGCGTTGCCGGCATCGCCGCCGGCTGAGGGCGATGCCCACCCATGCGGAGGTGCGGCGCCTTCCCTACAGCCGGGAGCAGATGTTCGATCTGGTCGCCGATGTGGAGCGATACCCTGAATTCCTGCCGTGGTGCGTCGCCTGCCGGATCAAGCGGCGGGAATCGCCGGTTGCCTTTACCGCCGACCTGATCATCGGCTTCAAGATGTTCCGCGAGCGCTTCACCTCGCGGGTCGGCCTCGACCGGCCGGGCCGGGTCGATGTGTCCTACCAGCAGGGTCCCTTCCGCTACCTCAACAATCACTGGCGGTTCGAGGAGACCGAGGACGGCGGCTGCGCCATCGACTTCTACATCGACTTCGAGTTCAAGTCGAAAACCCTGCAGAAGATGATCGGCTCTCTTTTCAACGAGGCGGTGCAGCGGATGGTCAACGCCTTCGAGCACCGGGCGGCCGCTCTTTACGGCGGCGCGGCATCTCCGCAGACGGTGCCGGCCGAACCGGACGCGCCGCGGCTGTCCTGACGGCCAGGACGAGCCTTCAGCCGGCGAGAGCTTCGCGCAGCAGAACCAGCGCGCGCCGCACGGCGGCGAGGCGGATGGCTTGGCGATCGCCGGGAAAGACCTCCTTCGCGTGATGGATGGCACTCCCCCTGATGCCGGCGGCCATGTGGACGAGGCCGACCGGCCGGCCGGGTGAGCCGCCGCCGGGTCCGGCGATGCCGGTGACGGCGAGGCTGGCATCGGCCGGTGAATGGGCGAGGGCGCCTTCCGCCATCGCGCGCGCCGTCTCCTCGGAAACGGCGCCGTTCGTCCGCAGCACTTCCGCCGGAACCCCCAGCAGCTCCTCCTTCGCCACATTGGAATAGGTGACGAAGCCCCGCTCGAAGACATCGGATGAGCCGGCGATCGTGGTCAGAAGGCCGGCGATCAGGCCGCCGGTGCACGACTCGGCGACCGCCAGCCGTAAGCCCCGCTCCCGGCAGCGACCGAGAATATGGGCGGCGAGATCAAGATCTGCGTCGGTAAACATAGAAAATTCCCCAGATATAGCAGAGGCTTGGGCAGCCGGTCGGTGGGGGCGCCGTTCGCCGCTTGTTCGCGCTCCTGACATCGCTGCCGCGGTTGCGTAGCCTGTCCCCGGTCGGACCATCCTACCCTGGATCCGGTCGACGATCACAGTGCCGACGAGGAGGGTGGTTTAGAGTGGGCATCGGGCGTGGCAGCGCGGCGACAAGCGCCGCCGGATCTTGGGGGGCAGATCACGATGGATGAGGGGCGTCACCCGTTGCTTCAATACCAGGACGTTCAATCCCAGGCGCCGGCAGATCGGGCGGGTCTCGTCCTCACCCTGCGCATTTCGGATGCGGAGCTGTGCGCCGAGCTGGAGGAGCTGGAGGAGGGGGCGCCCCGTCACGACTTCGCCGTCAGCGCGCTGAAGATCGGGACCCTGGCGCTCAGGCACGCGCGGGGTCGCATCGACGCCGAGCGCATCCGCGAGGAGGGTGACCGGCTGATCCACGGCCTCGCCGTCAGGCTGGCCGAGCATCAGCGTGAACTCTCCCATCAGCTCGCCTCGAACCTCAAGGAATACTTCGATCCGCAGAGCGGTCGTTTCAACGAGCGCATCGAACGGCTGATCCGCCAGGATGGGGAACTGGAGCAGGTGTTGCGCCGGCAGATCGGGGCCGACAGCTCGGAGCTGGTGCGGACGCTCAGCACCCACATCGGCGACCATAGTCCGCTGATGCAGATACTCAAACCATCGGCGCCCGATGGCCTCTTGTCCTCCATCGACGCGACGGTGGCGGCGATGCTGACCACCCAGCGCGACCGCCTTCTCCAGGAATTCTCCCTGGACAACAAGGCCGGGGCGCTGGCGCGCCTGGTGGGCGAGTTGACCCAGCAGCAGGACCGGGTCACCGGCTCGCTCGCCGAGCGGGTGCAGACGGTGGTCTCCGAGTTCTCGCTGGATCGGGAGGATTCGGCCCTCTCCCGCCTCGTCCGCAGGGTCGAGCAGGCGCAGAAGCAGATCAGCGCCGAATTCTCCCTTGATGAACAGAACTCGGCGCTGGCGCGGATGCGCCGCGAACTGCTGGCGGTCATCGAAGCGCTGCAGGCGACGAACGCCCAGTTCCAGGAACAGGTGCTGCAGAAGCTGACCGACGCCGCCGCCCGCAAAGAGGAGGCGTTACGGTCGACCCGGCACGGCCTCGACTTCGAGGCGGCCGTGTTCGCCCACCTGGAAGCCGCCTGCCAGGCGGCCGGCGACATCGCCACCCACACCGGCAGTACCCCCGGCCTGATCAAGAACTGCAAGAAGGGCGACGCCATCGTCGAACTGGGCGCCGAGCATGCCGCCGCCGGCGCCTGCATCGCCGTCGAAGCCAAGGAGCAGGCCTCGTTCTCCCTGAAAGACGCGCTGGCTGAAATCGACATCGCCCGCAAGAACCGCGGCGCCGCCGTCGGCCTGGTAGTGCTGTCGGCGCGCACCGCCCCCCGCGGCATCGATTGCATGCGCCGCTACGGCAACGACGTGGTGGTGGTGTGGGACCCGGAGGATCGGGCGAGCGATATCGTGCTGGCCGCCGGCCTGACCGTCGCCAAGGCGATCAGCACCCGCGCCGCGACCCAGCGCCAGGCCGCCACCGCCGACTTCGACGCCATCGAGAGCGCCATCCGCAACATCGAGAAGAAGGCGCAGGATCTGGATCAAATCTCCACCTGGGCGACGACGATCAGGAACAACGGCGAGACCATCGTCAAGAAGGTCGGCGCCATGAAGACGGACCTGCTCCGTCAGGTGGAGACGCTGGACGAGCGCATCCGCGACCTCAAGGACCTGCCCGCCACCGCGGTCGTTTGAGCGGTTCCTTATCCGCGTCCGAGTCGGTATCGAAGCCGGACCGAGTAGTCATCTAAGAGCTGGCGATGGCGGTTAACCACTTCGCGAATAACTCGGCCACGCGCCCGGCAATCACAGCGCAAGCCTTCACATTACCAAGAAGTAACGCTAAAGCACTCTCAGCCAAGCTGGGAGCAGAGCTCGCCTGAAACCGAAGAAAGCGAGCTCCTCCTCACGATTCGTTGTCGAATGCAAACTCGACCAAGTTATTGATTTGCGCTAGCTCCCCAATCTTGCTGGTGATGTCTGTCGCATCACCAATATCTAAAATGACAGGAGTTCTTTTTCCTGGAGTAATCACCAGCCTGAATTCATTTTGATACGACAAGTCATTTATTTTGTAGTGGGGCCCAGTATCACCCGTGTAAGTAGTATAATCGAAATAAGTCACGGGGCCCCAGGTAGGAATGAAGCCTGCCGATCGGGCTGCCGCGGCACAACGATCTAAAAACTCCTGAGTGTGAGTGATCATTACAAATGAGTCACCAAAAGCAAAGTTCCGCGCATCACATTTAATATGCGTTATGTCCGACACTGCATAACAACAGAATATGTTGCGATGATGTCCCCCAAGAGTTATTCGGACAGGGCCGGCAGCTTGTAGGTCATACTCTGAACCATCTTTATAAGTGAGCCAAAATCGTCTTATCTGATTGGCCTGAACCAGATAGTCCATGTTTTCATAGCGATCGTTCCTCGCAATATTATTGTCATCAATAGAGTAAAAATACGATTGATTATTACAGTATAGACGACCGCTTCTTAGCTGTTCTAGATGCTGTCTCTGCCCGAACTTAAAAAGAACTGCAAACCCAGATCTATTGCCATCTGGCATTATCAATGATTCCTAGGGTCAGGTGCAAACTCGCGTGTCAGGGCATGCGGATGAGCTGGTCGGCCTTCTGTTTCTGCTCCGGGGTCAGCGCCTGGTAGAGGGCGTCCAGGGTCGGCTTCACTTTCTTCATCGCCGCGAGATGCTGTTCCGTCATCTGGATGTGCTGGTCGATCCACTGGGGCAGCGAATCCCCCTCACTCGGCGCCGGTGGCGGCTTCGGCTCGGCCATCGCCTTCGCCTGGGTGCGGACAGCATCGGCGAACGTATTCCACGGCCCGTTCTGCGCTTCGGTGATGCCGAGCCAGGTTTTCAGGAAGGCAAGCTTGCCCTCGACGAACGCCGGCATCATGTCCGGGGCCATCATCCCATGGGGGCCGCCCATGCCGCCCATCATCCAGGGCGCCCACGCGCCGTGGCCCATCATGCCCGGTCCCATCGGACCATGTCCCTTCATCGACCCTGGCGGCGGCGGTGGCGCTCCTGGAGGTGGCGGCTGCTGGGCAAAAGCAGTGCCGGCGACGATCAGCAATACCGCGGCTAAGGGAATGGCGCGTCTCTTGGTCATCTGACTTGCTGCCTTTACGTGAGGTAGACCGGCGGTCCCGGTTTAAGTGCGTATGCTCTCGATTATTCGGCTTCTCCGCTCATAACCGCAAGCGGCGATGGCGTGCCGGCGAATGAACATTTCTCCATCGGTGGCTTCCCCTGCTAGCGGATCGTGGAGGGGGAAGGGTCGGCATCGAGCTTCGCCTTCAACTCGGCGAGCCATGCCCGCAACCGTCGACGGTTGACGCCCAGGTCCCAATAGCCGGTCTCGGCGCGGCTGTAGGCGGCGAGGGTCGAGCCGGGGAGGGCGGGCAGGGCCATGGCCTGGAAACTGATGCGGTCGACGAAGCCGAACACCGCCGATTTCTGCTCGGCCGCGATCCGCAGGCCATCGGTGGAAACGGCGACGATCCGTGTCCGCGGTTGCTCCCGGACGACGGCGATCCATGCCGTCGCCAGTCGGTCCGGCGAAACATCGTAAACGGCGGCCGGCTCGTCTGCGGCGCCCGGGGTGATCCCCTGCGGCGCGATCAGCCAGCGGTTGGGACTGGCGGGAAGGGAAAGCCGGGCAAAGTCGGTCAGGGGCGGCTCGGCAGAGTCACTCATCTCGACCGCCATGGTTGCCGCCGTGAGGGCGACGAAGAGAAGAGTGACGCCCCGCCAGCGAGCGACGGGGCGTTGCCTTTGCATTCGCGTATGGGGGCTGGGCCTACTTGTAGAAGCCGACGCCGCAAACCTGGTCGCCGATCTTGGTGATGTAAGATTCCTTCGGGACCGCGACGGTTTCTCCCGGTTTGTTGATCGAGTAGGACGCCTCGGCGAACTTGCCTTCCTGGGCGATCTTGTAGAACTCCTCGCCGTAGGCCTTGCCGGTGGGGTCCTTGCGATCCTTCATGCTCTGGCCGACCAGGCTCGGATTGGAACCGTGGGCGGTGAAGTTGCCGTCGGGGCCGCCGCAAAACGGATAGAGGTCCTTGACGTTGAACTTGCCGGCGTTGATCTCCGCCAGGGCGGTCGCCTTGTCCGCCTTGATGGCGGCGACGACCTTCTCCAGCACCGCCTTCGCTTCCGCCGCTGTTCCGGTGTCGGCCGCTCGCGCTGGCGCCGCCGCCAGCAGCAGGACCACAAAAACCGCCACCCACCTCGAGAGTTTCATGTCCGTTCCTCCGTATCGTTGTAATAGATGGACTTATGGAGAAGTCGTGTAACGGGCGATCGTCCTGCGGACAAGTCCTTACCCACACCGAATGGGGGAATGGCGCCGGTATGCCCCGATGACGCATGGGACGCAGCGAGCCGCAGAAGAGAGGAACGGGGGCGATGGTGCCCAGGGGCGGATTTGAACCACCGACACGCGGATTTTCAGTCCGCTGCTCTACCAACTGAGCTACCTGGGCGCCGCCCGCGGGTCGAAACGGCGGTAGATCGGCCTCCGCCCGCGATCCGCCGCTTATAACAAGCGGTCCGGCGTGCTGTCCAGCCGCGGCGGGCGAGGTCCCCGGTCGGACGCGGTGCCTCCCTGAACGCGGCAGAGGGCCGGTCGGTGCCCGAAGCAGCCGGATCAGATGCCGAAAGTCTTGCCTAACATATTGATATAGAACGAATAAAACCAGAATCGAAGCGAAATTTGTCGTCATATGTCGTCACGTGTCACAGAATGTCGTCAATGAGCGGAACGGCGCGGCGTTTCGCCCACGGATCCCGAGGACGCAGAACATAAAGCGAACATAAAGCGCCGGCACGGCGCGGTCAAGCGGGGTTCCCGCCCGCGTGTGCATCGGTGTCGGGGACGAGGTCCCGCCTCAGTGGGCCGCGCCCCAGTCGCGACCGGTGCCGGTATCGACGACCAGCGGCACCGATAACTCGGCCACCGACTGCATCGTTCGCACAACCAGCTCACGGGTTGGCTCGACTTCGGCGGCGGGCACCTCGAAGATCAGCTCGTCGTGCACCTGCAGGAGCATCTTCGCCGCCAGCCCGGCGTCCGCGAGCGCCCCTGGCAGGCGAATCATCGCCCGCTTGATGATGTCGGCGGCGCCGCCCTGGATCGGTGCGTTGATCGCCGCCCGTTCGGCGAACGCGCGCGCCGCCGGGTTCTTGTCGGCGATCCCCTTGGTATGGCAGCGGCGGCCGAAGGGCGTGGTGACGTACCCCCTGGCGCGCGCCTCGCGCTTGGTGCGTTCCATGTAGTCGCGGATGCCCGGGTAGCGATCGAAGTAGGCGTTGATGTAGGCACCCGCTTCCGCCCGGCCGATGCCCAGCTGGCGGGCGAGACCGAAGGCGGAGATGCCGTAGATGATGCCGAAGTTGATGGCCTTCGCCTTGCGGCGGACGAACGGGTCCATGCCGGCGACCGGCACCCCGAAGACCTGACTGGCGGTCATCGCGTGGATGTCCTGGCCGTCGCGGAACGCGTCCTTCAGCGCCGTGATGTCGGCGACGTGGGCGACGAGGCGGAGCTCGATCTGCGAGTAGTCGGCGCTGAGGAGCACCTGGCCGGGCGGGGCGACGAAGGCGCCGCGGATCTTGCGTCCCTCTTCCGAGCGGACGGGGATGTTCTGCAGGTTGGGATCGGTGGATGACAGCCGGCCGGTGGAGGCGACGGCCTGCTGGTACAAGGTGTGGACGCGCCCGGTGCTCCCATCGATCTGGTCCAGCAGCGCGTCCGCGTAGGTGCTCTTCAACTTGGCGAGCTGACGCCAATCGAGCACCTTGCCGGGCAGGGCGTGGCCCTCCACCGCCAGTTGCTCCAGGATGTCGGCACCGGTGGCGTACGCTCCCGTCTTGCCCTTCTTGCCGACCCCGAGGCTCATCTCATCGAACAGCACCTCGCCCAGCTGCTTCGGCGAGCCAATATTGAACGGATGACCGGCGAGGTCGTGGATCTCGCCTTCCAGCATGCGCAGGCGAACGGCGAAGTCCTCGCTCAGGCGATGCAGGGCGGCTCGGTCGACGAGAATGCCGGCCCGCTCCATGGTCGCCAGCACCGGCGCCAGCGGTCGTTCCAGGGTCTCGTAGACGGTGACCAGCCTTTCCGCCAACAGCCGCGGCTTTAGGGTGGCGTACACGGCGAGGGTGGCGTCGATGTTTTCGGCCCCATAGGCAAGGGCCCGGTCGAGGGCCACCTGGTCGAAGCCAAGGCGGGTCCGGCCGGTGCCGACGACCTCGGTCTGCGCGATGGGCGACCGGCCGAGGTGCAGCGAAGCCAGCTCGTTGAGGCCGTGGCCGTGCAGCCCGCCGGCCAGCACGTAGGAGAGCAGCATGGTGTCGTCGAATGGCTGCACGGCGATGCCGTAGCCGGCGAGGACGTGGGCGTGATGCTTGATGTCGTGGCCGATCTTCAGCACCGACGCATCTTCCAGCAGCGGTTTCAACCGCTGGAGCGTCGGTTCCCGCTCCAGTTGGGGGGAAAGGCGGACACCATCAGCATCGGTGTGGGCGAGCGGAACATAAAACGCCTCAGCCGCCTCGATGGCGAACGACAGGCCTACCAGTGCCGACCCCCGTGCCCCGAGGGTGGCCGTCTCCGTCGAGATGGCGACGGAGCCGGTTTTTAGCGCGCGGGCGATCAAGCGGGCGAGTTCGGCGTCGTCGGTGATCAGCCGGTATGTGACCTCGGCGACGGCCGCCGTGGCCGGGGGCGTGATCTCGAAGGCGAGTTGCGTCTGTACGGCGGTGGTCGGCGTCGCCGGGGCACCGTCACCGAGATCGAGGCGGGTGATCAGTGAGCGGAAAGCCTGCGCCTGCAGGAAGGCTCTGAGCGCCGCCCGGTCCGGCTCGCGCTTCGCCAGGGCCGAAAGCGGCTCCGGGACTTCCACGTCGTCGGCGAGGGTGACCAATCGCTTGGAGAGCCGTGCGTTGTCCGCGTGGGTGATCAGCGCTTCCCGCCGCTTCGGCTGCGGGATCGAGGCGGCGCCGGCGAGCAGCGCCTCCAGATCGCCGAACTGGCGGATGAGCTGCGCCGCGGTCTTGACGCCGATGCCGGGAACGCCGGGGACATTGTCGGTGGGATCGCCGGCCAGTGCCTGCACGTCGATGACCCGCTCGGGGCCAACGCCGAACTTTTCCTCCACCTCGGCGGTGCCGAGGGGGCGATTGTTCACCGGATCCCACATCCCGACGCCTTCGCCGACCAACTGCATCAGGTCCTTGTCGGAGGAGACGATGGTCACCAGGGCGCCGGCTTGGCGAGCGAGCCGAGTGTAGGTGGCGATCAGGTCGTCCGCCTCGAAGCCTTCGGATTCGACACAAGCGACATTGAAGGCGCGCACCGCGTCGCGGATCAGCGGGAATTGTGGAACGAGGGCGTCCGGCGGCTCCGGCCGGTTGGCCTTGTAGGCGGGATAGAGGGTGTCGCGGAAGGTGTGGCGGGCGGCATCGAAGACGACGGCGATGTGGTCGGCGTCCGTCTCCTTCAACAGCTTGATCAGCATGGTGGTGAAGCCGAAGACGGCGTTCACCGGCGTGCCGTCCGGCCGGGTCATCGGCGGCAGCTTGTGGTAGGCGCGAAAAATGAAGCCGGAGCCGTCGACCAGATAGACGTGCCGCGGCGGCGGGTGAGGGGACGGGCCGCCTGCTGCGACCGCCGGCGCTTCGGGGTCGATCAGTGGTCGGCCGCGGCGCCGTCGCCGCCGGTAAAGACGAAGTGGCGCGAGCAGTAGGGACAAACCGCGTCGCCGGGAGCGCCGATCTTCAGGTAGACCAGCGGATGACCGAGGGGCCCGCCGCCGCCGTCGCAGCCGATGGAGCGGCTGTCGACGAAAATGGTCTCGTCATGTTCGCCCGCGGCAGCGGGGTATTCCGGTGTCGTCGTCTGATGCTGCATGATCGTTTCGCGGCTTTCCGGGGAACGCCGGGAACCCTCCGCCCGGCCGCCCGATGATACCCATCGCCGCCGCCCGGTCAATCCGCGCCTGGGTGGCTACGTTCGGCGTCTCGCAGCATGGCAGCGATCACGTCCTTGAGAGGTCCAAGATCGCGGACCACCGTCCACCAGATTTCCAGGGCGTTTACACGTGGATAGTCATGGCGGAGGACATTGCCGATTCCTGCGATGTCGCGCCAGGGGACCGTCGGGTTCGCCACCTTTAAGGGTTCCGGGATGTGGCGGCTGGCTTCGGAAATACGTTCAAGATTACGTTCGACCGCATCGATGAGGAGCCGATTGTCGGCAAAGGAACGTTCGTCATGTCCGGAGACGTAGTCTTCAATGGCTGCGATGGCGAGCTGTATATGCCGCAGCCGATCGCGGACGCGCCGATCCATCGTCAGAACACTTCTACCGCGTCCCGTTCGAGGCGGGCGAGATGCGGCGGTTCGAACGCGTCCCGAAGGAGAACGTCGGTATCCCGATCAAGCAGATCGCAGAGCAGATGCCGTAACCCTGCGTGGTCGATGAGTGAAAACCGGGCTTCTCGGTCGATATCGACGAGGACGTCGATGTCGCTGTCCGGCCGCGCTTCGTCCCGTGCCAGGGAACCAATGAGGGCTAAATGCAGGACTCCCCGCCGCCGTAACGATGGCGCGTGACGGCGAAGCCTGGCGATCGTCTCGTCACGCATCGGTGCTCGATCGGCCATCTGCAGGTTCCTCACGATAACTCCCAACTCTAGCTGCTTTGCCGGAAAGCTGCATCGAAGTTTCGGGTAGAGCGGAGCACAATCTGGGACCGCGTTACCCCCGAGAGTTCCACCGGCGGAAAGGGTGGCGGGCGAGGTTGACGTTGAGATAGCGGGGATCGTGGGTGACCTCGCGGCCGGCCCAGGGCGGCAGGTCGAAGCGCTGATCGGCATGCTCCAGCTCGACCTCGGCGACCACCAGGCCGGCATTGTCGCCCTCGAAGACATCGACGACCCACTCGATCCCGCCGTAGTCGAGGGTGTGACGGACCTTCTCGATCAACGGCCGCTGACAGAGGTTTGCCAGCAGTTCCTCGGCATCGGCGGGCGGGATCGGGTACTCGTACTCGAACCGGCTGATGCCGGACTTGCCGCCCTTGATGGTAACGAACGCGTCGTTGCCGAAGATGCGCACCCGCATGGACGCGGCGTTCTCGTCACCGTGACAGAGGTATCCCTGACGGATGGTCCGAGCGGCGGCGCCGTCACGCCAGCCGTCGCCATCAACGAGAAACTTGCGCTCGGTCTCGACCGCCATCGTCAACCCGTCATCCACCACTCGCCCAGATGACGCCGCTGTTCGGTCATCGCTCAGTCCTCAAGGTCATCGTCACCCAGGTCCATCGCCGCATCGTCCATCATCTCATTGTTTTCCGCCGGCTCGCCGCGCGCAGGCTCACCGGCCTCCGCGGCCGCGTCGGGGGCATCGAGGCGGCGGATGCTGTCGATGGTGGCACCCGGAAACGCGGCGAGGATGGCGGCGATCAACGGCGTCGCCGTCACCCGCTCGCGCAGCGCGGCGGCTTCCTGCCGTCGTTGCTCCAGCACCGACGGCGCGCCCGTCTTCGTCGACAGCGACACCAGCCACTGCCGTCCGGTGCAGGCGGCAAGAAAGCGGCTGAGCCGTTGCGGGAGGTCGGCGGGCGCATCCGGCTCCAGCGCCAGTTCCAGGGTGCCGATCTCGAAGCGGACGAGGCGGACGCTGCCGACAAGGTGACCGTGCAGCAGCATCTCGCGTTGGGATTCCGCCAGCGCGATCACTTGTGCGAAGCTGGTGGGCAGCGGCGTCGGTGGCGGCGGCGACACATCGACCTGTGGCGGAGCCGGCGAGCGGGCGGGCGGCGCGGCCAGCGGTTCGGCGAACGATGTGGGGCGGCGCGAGGGCGCGAGGGCGCCGGCAGGCGACGGCGGGGTCGCCAGGGGGGGCGTGCTTCTAGTGTTCACTCCCGTGTTTAGCCCCATGTTTACCGGAGAAGCTGCCCTCGGTGCGGGATCCGATGCCGGTCCAGGTGTCGGGGTTGATCCCGTTGGCGCGGCGAGCGGCGCTCCGGCCAGGGCTTCCGCCGGTGTCGGCAACGGTGCGGTGTAGGCGAGGCGAATCAGCACCATGTCCGCCGCTTTGATGGGAGAGGTGGCCATCCGCGTTTCCGTCAGGCCCTTCAGCAGCATCTGCCAGGCGCGCGCCAGTTGGGGGACACTGAGGCCACCGGCAAGCGCCAGGCCGCGCACGCGCTCCGCCTCTGGCACCCCGGCCGCCTGGGCGATCTCGGGGGTGACTTTGATCCGCGTCAGCCAGTGGGTGAGTTCGAGGATGTCCTCCAGCACCGCCGCCGGATCGGCGCCGGCATCGTACTGGCTCCGCAGCAGCGCCAGCCCTGCCGCCGGCTCCCCACGCATGACCGCCTCGAACAGATCGAAGGACGCGGTGCGGTCGGCAAGGCCCAGCATGTCCCGCACCGCCGCCTCGCCGATGTCGGCGCCGGCATGGGCGATCGCCTGATCCAGCAGCGACAGCGCGTCGCGAACGCTGCCGTCGGCGGCGCGGGCGATCAGTTGCAAAGCCGGTGCCGCGACCACCACCCCCTCGGCGGCGGCGACGCGGTCGAGATGGGCGGCGAGCGTCGCCTGATCGACACGGCGCAAATCGAAGCGCTGGCAGCGGGACAGGACGGTCACCGGCACCTTGCGGATCTCGGTGGTGGCGAAGATGAACTTCACGTGTTCCGGCGGCTCTTCCAGGGTCTTCAGCAGCGCGTTGAAGGCCTGGGTCGACAGCATGTGCACTTCGTCGATGATGTAGACCTTGAACCGTGCCGAAGCCGGCCGATAGCGGACGCCGTCCAGCAACTCGCGCATGGCGTCGACGCCGGTGCGACTGGCGGCGTCGATCTCGATGACGTCCAGATGGCGGTCCTGGGCGATGGCGACGCACGGCTCGCAGGCGCCGCAGGGCTGCAGGGTGATGCCGCCGTTGCCGTCGAGACCCAGACAGTTGAGCGCGCGGGCGATGATGCGGGCGGTGGTCGTCTTGCCGATGCCGCGGACGCCGGCCAGCATGTAGGCATGGGCGATGCGCTCGCGGCGGAAGGCGTTGGTCAGCGTCCGCACCAGGACGTCCTGGCCGATCAACGCCTCGAAGGTCGTCGGCCGATACTTGCGGGCGAGAACCCGGTAGGGCGAGGACGGAGGCGCGGCGGGCGCGGGGGCGAGAGGGGTATCGCCTGTCAACGAATCGATCCGGTCCGGCGGTGGCGAGGTGCGGGAGACTGAGCAAGCGACCCGGACCGAAACTCGTTACGGCTGCTTCCTTCCGGACCTGACCGGGTTGGCGAGGGGTCCGTCCGCCGTCAGCCTCCCACTCCCCAATATCCGCTGCGCGGCCTATCGGCGCAAGGGCTTCGCCGTCGCCGTCGCACGTTGCCGAAGGACGGGCGCTATGGCACGCTCATCGCCGATGATCGCACCGCTGCCGTATACGGACTGCCCGCTCGACCGCGCCACCCATCTCCGCGCCGATCCGGGGTGGGTCGAGGCGCGGCGGCGCGATCGGGGCAGCGTCTTCGTCGCCGTCTGCCGCGATCGCAACCTGATCACCGGCGAGCCGCCACGGGCGCTGCTGTTGCGGGGAGATTCGGAGGGCGTGTCGCCGCTCGTCGCCAGCGAGGCGGCGTTCGCTTTCCTCGGCGTCTCCCGGTCTGGCCCCTTCGACGGTGCGGCCTGGTTCGCGGTCGAGGCGGACGCCCAGCTTGCCCGGCCGCTGACCCAGGCAACGGGCGGAGCCTTTACCGAGCTCAGGCGGGTCAGCGGGCAACTGCCGGCGGGCGAGGCGGCCGTCCTCGCCTACGCCCGGGCGCTGATGCACTGGCATCGGCGGCATCGCTTTTGCGGAGTCTGCGGCAGGGCGACCGCGGTCCGCGACGGCGGTCACAGCCGTCTCTGCCTGGATCCCGGCTGCGGCACCCAGCATTTTCCCCGGACCGATCCGGCGATGATCGTCCTCGTCACCCGCAATGGACCGCAAGGGGAGGCGTGCCTGCTCGCCCGTCAGGCCGGCTGGCCGCAAGGACTGGTCTCCACGCTCGCCGGTTTCGTCGAGCCGGGTGAGACGGCGGAGGCCGCCGTCGTCCGCGAGGTCCGGGAGGAGGTGGGCATCGACGTCGGCTGCGTGCGCTATGCCGGCTCGCAGCCGTGGCCGTTTCCGTCGTCGTTGATGCTGGCGTTTCGCGCCGTGGCGCCCCCCGGTGCCGAGCTGACCCTCGATCCTCGCGAGCTGGAGTCCGGCCGCTGGTTCAGCCGCGACGAGGTGGTCCGGCTCGGGGAGCTGGGCCTCAAGCTGCCGACGGCGGATTCGATCGCTCGCCGGCTGATCGAGGACTGGCTCGCCGAAGCGGACAGCGAACCCGATCGGATGCTGAGCGGCATGGAACTCGGTTCCCGCATGGAGGTCGGGCGATGATGGCGGCCACCGTACGCATCCGGCCGGCGCGGCCGAGCGACGCCGAGGCGATCGCCGAGGTCCACATCGACTCCTGGCGCTCGGCCTATCCCGGACTGGTGCCGACGGTCGTCCTCGTCCGGCTGTCGAAGCGGGTGCAGACGCGGGAATGGGCGCAGCAGATCGCTCGCCGGGGTTATCCGGCGGGGGTGCTCGTCGCCGATCTCACCGGCCGCGGCGTCATCGGCTTCGGCAGTTGCGGCCGGGCGAGACCGAGCAACCTCGCCTGGGCGGCGGAAATCTACACCCTCTACGTGTCGCCGGAACATCAGGACTGCGGCGTCGGCCGTGCCCTGCTGCTGGGCCTGTTCGAAGGGCTCGCCGACCGGGGCCTGACCTCGGCGCTGGTCTGGGTGCTGAAGGAGAACCCGGCCCGGTTCTTCTATGAGGCGATGGGCGGGCGGCGCGTCGCCGAGCGGGAGGAGCACCTGTGGAACACCCTCGTCCCGCAGGCCGCCTACGCCTGGGATGACGTGCGGCTCCTCGATCCCCGCTCGCACCCGGACGATAGCTAAGTCGCGGCCTGTCATGTCGGTTGCGCCGATGTCAGTCGCCGTCGTCGCCGATGCTGCGGCTGTCGAAGCGATAGGAATGCTGGGGGTAGACGCCGAGGATGCGCACCTCGCGGGTGAAGAAGTCCAGCTCTTCCAGAGCGAGGCGCAGATGCGGATCGTCCGGGTGGCCCTCCACCTCCGCGTAGAACTGGGCCGCATTGAACCGACCGCCGACCAGATAGCTTTCCAGCTTGGTCATGTTGACGCCATTGGTGGCGAAACCGCCCAGCGCCTTGTAGAGCGCCGCCGGAACGTTGCGCACGCGGAAGATGAAGCTGGTCATCACCGGTCCCGACTTGGGATGGGGGATCAGCGGTGTCCTCGCCATGATCAAAAAGCGGGTGGTGTTGTGTTCGGCGTCTTCGATGTTGGCCTTCAGGCTGATGAGCCCATTGATGGCGCCGGCCAGTTCCGACGCGATCACCGCCTGGCTGGGATCGCCGGCGGCGGCGATCTCCGCGGCCGCCCCCGCGGTATCGATGCGGACGACCGTTTCCAGGCCGAGCTCGCGGATCAGCTTCCGGCACTGGTTGAGGGCATGGATATGGCTGTGAACGTGGGTGATATCGGAGATACGGGCCCCGGGAACCCCCAGCAGGAAGTGATTAACCCGCTGATAATGCTCACCGATGATGTGCAGGCCGAAAGCCGGCAGCAGGTGGTGGATGTCGGCGACGCGACCGGCGACCGAGTTCTCGATCGGGATCATCGCCAGCGCCGCGCGCCCGCCATGCACCGCGCCGATGGTGTCCTCGAACGATCGGCAGGGCAGCGTCGCCAGCTCTGGCCGGGCGGCCCGACACGCCAAATCCGAGTAGGCTCCCGGTGCGCCTTGAAAGGCGATCGTATGGCCGGGATCGCCCGTAGCCGCGGCGGTTTCCGGGACCGGCTTCGCGGCCGATGTTGCTATTGCGGCGGCGGCCGCGGGCGTTGCGTCGTATCCTGCACCCATTCCGGCGATCTCAGATCCTCGACGTTAACCAGAACGGGCAGGTAGTGGCGGCGCGACGTGGCATGGAAAAGCTGACCGCGGACGACGACCCGTTTCTTGAGCAGCGGACGTAAGCCGGGCTCGAGTTCCTTGTCCATGATCAACTGCAACTGGCGGACATTTTTTTCCGGTTGGTTGATCATGTCGCCGGCTTCGATCTGGACGCAGACGGGCTTCGGCAGGGTGAGCACCCACACCGAATCCGGCAGGGGCGGTTTTGGCACCGGACGGGCCTGCAACAGCACCGGGTCCGGCGCCAGCAGCGCGGCTGGGATCGGCGGTCCGATGAAATCGGCGGGATTAGCCGGGTTGGCGCCCGAGACCGAAATCGCCGACGTCAGCGGCGGGGGTGGGCTTCCCGGCGCCGCTTCTTGTGGCAGTGCGGTGGCGCCGATGGTCAGATTTTCGCCACTGGCGAGTCCCGGCGGCGGCACCCCGTCCACCTCCACGTCTTTCGGATCGACGAACAGGTCGGAGATCGGCTCGGGCCAGAAGCTCTGGCGGCCCAGGGCACCGATGACTTCAATGGATTCCGGCGCGTAGCCGAAGCAGGCGGGAGCCGCCCCGGCGGAGCTCATGGCGGTCAGCGGGCCGGCGACGGCGGATGCCAAGGTAAACGTGACAAGCCACCGTGGCCCCATGGCAAATGCCTACCCGCCGCCAAGCAGGGTACGGGCGCGGGATAGGTCCGCTTCCGTATCAACGCCGAGCGGGACCGTGTTCACCCGGGCGACATTGATGCGCATGCCGTTTTCGAGGGCGCGCAGTTGCTCCAGGCGCTCGCGCTGCTCGAGAATGCCGCTCGGCAGGCCGACGAAGCGGCTGAGCGCCGCACGCCGATAGGCATAAAGCCCGATGTGGTGCCACACCGGTCCGTCGCCCCACGGCACCCTGCTGCGGCTGAAATAAAGGGCACGTCCGACGGAGTTGCCTTCGGCGAAGGCAACCGCCGCCTTGACGACGTTGGGATCATCGGCCTCCGCCGCGTCGGCAACCGGCGCGACCAGGGTGGCGATATCGACGTCTGGATCGGCGAGGGGAGTAAGTGCCGCCTTGACCAACTCCGGATCCAGCGTCGGCAGATCACCTTGCAGGTTCACAATCACGTCGTAACGGCCGTTGCCGTCTACGATTTGCAGGGCTTCGAAGATACGGTCCGAGCCAGACGGATGGTCGGGGGCGGTGGCGATCGCCTGGCCACCGGCGCTGGTCACGGCGTCGATGATTTCCTGCTCGGCGCAAGCGACGACAACTGGCCCGACGTTTGCTTCCATCGCCCGTCGCCAGACGTGCACAATCATCGGCTCCCCGGCAATGTCGGCAAGCGGTTTGCCGGGCAAACGTGTCGACGCCATCCGCGCCGGTACCAGCACGATCGCGTTCTGAGGCGTGCTCATTGCGTACTCCCATAGCACATATGGGCTTCGCTCGCCAGCCGTGCTCGGCTGGGCATTGAAGCCGCCCGCGTCTTACCGCTAATGTGCGGGCGCGGTAAGGGGCACCGTGGCACCCGTCCGAGCATGGGCATCGGGCCACGAAAAAGGATACGGGAATGCACTTCTCTGTGATCGAAAAGGTCGGGGCGTCGGTCCTGATCGTCGCCTGGCTGATCTACGGGGCAAACTTCCTCGGCAACACCCTCGTCTACGTGCAACAGCACGCATCCTCGATGGAGGTCGCCGGCAAGGCCGCCGGGGGCGGCGAAACGGCAGCGGAAGCGCCGGCGGCGCCCGTCGACATCCGGCCGCTGATCGCGGCCGCCGATCCGGCCGCGGGCGAGAAGGTCTTCGGCAAGTGCAAGGCGTGCCATACGATCGCCCAGGGCGGTCCGGCCGGCGTCGGGCCCAACCTGTGGAACGTGGTGGGCGGCCCCCACGCCCACATGGACGGCTTCGCCTATTCGGCGGGAATGACCGGCATGCACGACAAGAAGTGGTCGTACGAGGAACTGGACGCGTTCCTCGCGTCGCCGAAGACTGCCATACCCGGCACCAAGATGACGTTCGCCGGCTTGAAGAAGCCGGAAGAGCGTGCCGCCGTCATCGCTTACCTGCGGAGCCAGGCCAGCAGCCCGATCCCGTTGCCGTGAGCGGTCTCGACGCGTTTGTCGGCCTCGCCGCGGCGATGGCCGACACCGTTCGCCCGCTCGTTCTGCCGCTGTTCGCCGATGCGGTGGCCTTCCAGAAGAAGGCCGACAATACACCGGTGACGGCGGCCGATCGGGCGGCGGAAGCGGCGATGCGGCGGATGATCGAGGCGGCCTGGCCGGATCACGGCATCCTCGGCGAGGAGTACGGCCCGGACCGCAGCGACGCGTCGTACGTCTGGGTGCTCGATCCCATCGACGGCACCAAGTCGTTCGTCACCGGCAAGCCGCTGTTCGGTACCCTGATCGCCCTGACGCGGGATGGGGTTCCGATCGTCGGCGTCATCGACATGCCGGCGCTGGGCGAGCGATGGATCGGGGTAGCGGATCGGCCCACCACACACAACGGCAAGGTCGTTTCCGTGCGTGCCTGTGAGGCGGTGGCCGATGCCTGGCTGTACGCCACGTCGCCGCAGATGTTCGAGGGGGGCGACGTTGCCGCCTTCGAACGGTTACGGCAGCGTTGCTACGCCGCCGTCTGGGGTGCCGATCTGTACGCCTACGGGTTGCTTGCGCGGGGTCGCGTCGACCTTGTCTGCGAGGCCTCGCTGCAGCCCTATGACTATTGCGCTCTGGCGCCGGTCGTCGTCGGCGCCGGCGGCGTGATGACGGATTGGGACGGCCAGCCGCTGCACGTTCGCTCCGGCGGCCGTGTCCTCGCCGCCGGTGACCGGAAGACGCACGAGGCGGCGCTGGCGGCGCTCGCCGGGTGATCGGATTGCGGCGTCGGCATCGGCTGAGAATCCAGCTGCTACTGCTGACGCTGGCCGTCGTTCCCGGCCTGACGCCCGTCGCCGCGGCGGCGGCACCACAACGGAACCTCGAAACCGCTCCGTCGGCACAGGCCATCCATTCCGGTCACGCCATCGCCATGTTCGGCGAGCCGAAATATGGTCCCGACTTCCGCCATTTCGATTACGTCAACCCGGATGCGCCGAGAGGCGGCCTGATGCGGCTCGGCGCCGCCGGCACCTTCGATTCGTTCAATCCCTACATCGTCCGTGGCAATCCCGCCGTCGGCGTGGCCAACGAGACGCTGACCGTCGACAGCCAGGACGAACCGTTCACCCAGTACGGGCTGATTGCCGAACGGATCGAGTGGCCGGAAGATCGCTCGTGGGTGGCGTTCACCCTGCGGCCGGAGGCGCGTTGGCATGATGGCCAGCCGATCACCGTCGACGACGTGATTTTCTCGCTGGAGACCCTGAAGGCCAAGGGCCAGCCCTTCTACCGCTTTTACTACCGCAACTTCGCCCGCGCCGAGAAGACGGGCGAGCGAACGGTGAGGTTCGTCTTCAGCGAGTCCGGTAACCGGGAACTGCCGCTGATCGCCGGTCAGATCCCCATCCTGCCGAAGCATTACTGGGAAGGGCGCGACTTCGAGCGGTCGAGCCTGGAGCCACCCTTGGGGAGCGGTCCCTACCGCATTTCATCCTTCGATGCCGGCCGTAACGTGGTCGTCGACCGGGTCGAGGATTACTGGGGCAAGGATCTGCCGGTCAACGTCGGCCAGAACAACTTCGATCGCATTCGCTACGAATATTACCGCGACGAGACGGTGCTGCGGCAGGCGCTGAAGGCAGGCGCGCTCGACTTCCGGATCGAGAACCAGGCAAAGGCCTGGGCCCTCGACTACGACATTCCCGCGGTGCGCGATGGCTGGCTGAAGAAGGTGGCGTTTCCCCATAAGCGACCCGCCGGGTTGCAGGCGTTCGTCTACAACACCCGCCGGCCGGTGTTCGTCGATCCCCGTGTCCGCGAAGCGCTGGGCTACGCGTTCGATTTCGAATGGACCAACCGTATCCTGTTCTTCGGCCAGTACACCCGTGCGACCAGCTTCTTCAACAACTCGGAACTCGCCGCCAGCGGTGCGCCGGGGGAGGCGGAACGGGCCATCCTCGAGCCGTTGCGCGGACAGTTGCCCGACCGGGTGTTCGGCCCCGCCTACCAACCGCCGATGACCGACGGCTCCGGCTGGCCGCGCGACAACCTGGAGCAGGCGGTTCGACTGCTGCGGGAGGCGGGGTGGGTGGTGCGCGACATGCGGCTCGTCAACAAGGAGACGGGCGAGCCGATGACATTCGAGATCCTCCTTGATGCGCCGGCGTTCGAGCGCATCATGCTGCCGTTCGTGCGCAACCTGAAGCGGCTCGGCATCGATGCGCGGATCCGCCTCGTCGATGATTCGCAGTACGTCAACCGCATGCGGTCGTTCGATTTCGACATGGCGATGCTGGTCTGGGGGCAATCGGAGTCGCCCGGCAACGAACAGCGGGACTTCTGGAGTTCGGCCGCCGCGGAACAGGAGGGCAGCCGCAACTATGCGGGCATCCACGACCCGGTCATCGATCAGTTGATCGAGCTGTTGGTCACCGCTCCCGATCGGGACAGCCTGGTCGCCCGCAGCCGCGCCCTCGATCGCGCCCTGACCTGGGGCTTCTATGTCATCCCGGCCTGGTACTCCAACATGGATCGCGTGCTTTACTGGGACAAGTTTGACTATCCCGCCGTTTCTCCCGATCGCGGGGTCATCGTCGGCACCTGGTGGTACGACGCGGAGAAGGCGGCGCGGCTGGCCGCCCGGGTGACGGCAAGGCCCACCGCCGACACCGTCGCACCGACGGCGGCACCGGAAGCGGGATCCCGCTGATGGGCGCCTACATCGTCCGCCGGCTGCTGCTGATCGTGCCGACGCTGCTGGCTATCATGCTGATCAACTTCCTGATCATCCAGACGGCGCCGGGCGGCCCGGTGGAGCAGATGATCGCCCGCGTCACCGGCGAGGGCCAGGCGATGACCGAGCGGGTCAGCCGCGGCGGTGGCGGCGAGACGGTCGCCGGCCAGGCGGCGGCGCCGGGTAGCCAGGCGACGAACAGTCGTTACCGCGGCGCCCAGGGCCTCGATCCGGAGTTCATCAAGGAGCTGGAGAAACAGTTCGGGTTCGACAAGCCGCTATGGGAGCGGTTCCTCACCATGATGGGCAAGTACATCGTCTTCGACTTCGGCGAGAGCTTTTTCCGCAATCGGCCGGTCATCGACCTGGTGCTGGAAAAAATGCCGGTTTCCATCTCGCTCGGCCTGTGGACCACCCTGATCACCTACCTGATCTCCATCCCGCTGGGGGTGGCGAAGGCGGTGCGCGACGGCTCGCGCTTCGATGTCTGGACGTCGGTCGTCATCGTCGTCGGCAACGCCGTCCCTGCCTTTCTGTTCGCGGTGCTGCTGCTGGTGCTGTTCGCGGGCGGCAGCTACGTGCAGTGGTTTCCCTTGCGCGGTCTCGTCTCGGAGAACTGGGCGGATCTCTCCTGGCCGGCGCGTATCGTCGACTACGGCTGGCACCTGGTGCTGCCGGTGGCGGCGATGGTGATCGGCGGCTTCGCCACCTTGACCATGCTCACCAAGAACTCGTTTCTCGACCAGATCAATCAGCAGTACGTACTGACCGCCCGCGCCAAGGGCCTGTCGGAGCGACGCGTGCTCTACGGCCACGTCTTCCGCAATGCCATGCTGATCGTCATCGCCGGCTTTCCGGGGGCGCTGGTCAGCATCCTGTTCACCGGGACCGTCTTCATCGAGATCATCTTTTCGCTGGACGGGCTCGGCCTCCTGGGCTTCGAGGCGGCTTTCGCCCGCGACTATCCGCTGATGTTCGGGACCCTCTACGTCTTCTCGCTGATCGGCCTCGTCCTCAATTTGGTCGGCGACGTGATGTACACCGTCGTCGATCCCCGCATCGATTTCGAAGCGAGGCAGATGTGAGGACTCCCACCTCGCCGGGCGACCGCGTTCTCGGCTTCCGGATCACGCCGCTGACACGGCGGCGCATCGACAACTTCAACGGCAACCGCCGCGGCGTCTGGTCGCTGTGGATCTTTCTCGCCCTGTTCCTCGTTTCGCTGTTCGCCGAGTTCATCGCCAACGACCGGCCGATTCTCGTCTTTTACGACGGGGGCTTTTACTTTCCCATCGCCCACCGCTACCCGGAAACGACGTTCGGCGGCTCGTTGGAGACCGAAACCGATTTCAGCGATCCGTACGTGCGGCGGCTGATCGAGGCTCACGGCTGGATGATCTTGCCGCTGATCCCTTACGACTACCGGACGGTGGCCTGGAACCTGCCGGTTCCGGCGCCGTCGCCACCCGACGCCGTGCATTGGCTCGGCACCGATGACCAGGCGCGCGACGTCCTGGCGCGGACCCTTTACGGCTTTCGGCTGTCGGTGCTGTTCGGCTTCAGCCTGACCCTCGTCTCCGCCGTCATCGGTGTCGCCGCCGGCGCGGTGCAGGGCTACTTCGGCGGCCTGATCGATCTCGCCTTCCAAAGGTTCATGGAGGTGTGGTCGTCGGTGCCGACCCTTTACGTGCTGATCATCCTCGCCAGCATCGTCGAGCCGACGTTCTGGTGGCTGCTGGTCATTCTGCTGTTGTTCCAGTGGATGGGCTTCGTCGGCGTCGTCCGCGCCGAATTCCTGCGCGCCCGCAATTTCGATTACGTGCGCGCCGCCCGCGCCCTCGGCGCCCCCGATCGGACGATCATCGTCCGCCATGTGCTCCCCAACGCCATGGTGGCGACGATGACCTTCCTGCCGTTCATCCTCGCCGGGTCGGTCACCGCGCTCACCGGCCTCGACTTCCTCGGCATCGGCCTGCCGCCCGGCTCGCCCTCCCTCGGCGAGCTGCTGGCCCAGGGCAAGGCCAATCTGCAGGCCCCATGGCTCGGGATCACCGGCTTCGTCGTCATCGCGCTGATGCTGTCGCTGCTGATCTTTGTCGGTGAGGCGGTGCGCGATGCCTTCGACCCCCGCAAGGCGCTGACCGCCGCGCCGCCCAGTCCGGGGTTTACCGCCGGCGCGCCGCGCCCGGCGCAACCCGTCGCCAAGCCGACGGAGTAGGGCGATGAAACCGCTGGCAGCGAGTCCGAGGGAGACTCAGCACGCCTCGACGAGCGCGGCGGTCGCCGGCTGCCGGTGGGATCGCCGCCACAATTCCGTGCCGATGGCGTCGATGTCGGCGGCAGCGCAATCCATGGACGGCACCGTGGCCCGGGTCGCCAACAGGCTGACGAGCTGGTGGAGCTGCTGGTCGGTCAACGAACTGATCTCCGTCACCATGGCTTCGGTTCTCCTTTTCTCGGCCGGGCTGCAGTTGGTTTCTCCATGGAGCCGTCGGGAAACGAGTGTCGCCGAAAAAAGTTTCGCAAGGGTTTCCATGGCTTTTGCCGGGGTCCTCGGCGGAGGGTGGCGATGAATGATCGTATCCCGCCGACCGGCGGACCAACGCCGCTGCTCAGCGTGCGTGGTCTGGCCGTGTCGTTCGGTCGCGGCGCGCGAGAGGTGAAGGCGGTCAACGGCATCTCGTTCGAGGTGAACCGGGGAGAAACCGTCGCCCTGGTTGGGGAAAGCGGCTCCGGCAAGTCGGTGACGGCGCTCTCCATCATGCGGCTGCTGCCGCAACCGCTCGCCTGGCATCCGGCGGGACACATCCGCTTCGCCGATCAAGACGTGCTGGGAGCCACCCAGGAGAGGATGCGGGGCCTGCGCGGCGACCGGATGGCGATGATCTTCCAGGAGCCGCTGACCTCGCTCAATCCGCTGCATTCCATCGAGCGGCAGATCGCCGAGGTGCTGCTGCTGCACCGACGGATGACCCCGAGAGCGGCACGAGCGCGGGTCGTCGAGCTGTTGGGACTGGTTGGCATGGACGACGCGGCCGAGCGGATGGGCTCGCTGCCGCACGAATTTTCCGGCGGCCAGCAGCAACGGGTGATGATTGCGATGGCACTGGCCAACGCCCCCGATCTGCTCATTGCCGACGAGCCGACGACCGCCCTCGACGTGACCGTTCAGGCGCAGATCCTAAGCTTGCTCAGAGACTTGCGCGAACGAATGAATATGGCGCTTCTGCTCATCACCCATGATCTCGGCATCGTCCGCAAGATGGCCGACCGGGTCTGCGTGATGCACGACGGCTTGATCGTCGAGCAGGGGCCGGTCGCCGAAGTATTTGCGCGGCCGGGGCATCCCTACACCCGTCGACTGTTGGCAAGCGAACCGAAAGGCCGACCCGATCCGGCCGCCGCCGATGCGCCGGTGGTGGTGCGGGCCAACGAGGCCCGCGTCTGGTTTCCCATCAAGCGGGGGGTGCTCCGGCGCACCGTCGGCCACGTCAAGGCGGTGGACGGACTGTCGCTGAGCGTCCGCCGCGGCCACACGCTGGGGGTGGTCGGCGAATCCGGCTCCGGCAAGAGCACCCTCGGCCGGGCGCTGCTGCGCCTCAACGAGAGCCGCGGTTCCATCGTCTTCGACGGCCGCGAGTTGCAGGGGCTCCACGGCAAGGCGCTGCGGCCGCTACGCCGGCGCATGCAGATCGTCTTCCAGGATCCCTTCGGCAGCCTCAGTCCACGCCTTTCGGTCGGCGAGATCGTCGAGGAAGGCCTGAAGGTGCATCGCCTCGGCGGTGACGCGGCGGCCCGTCGGCGGCTGGTGGAGGGTGTTTTGAGCGAAGTCGGCCTCGATCCGGGCTGTGTGGACCGTTACCCGCACGAGTTCTCGGGCGGCCAACGACAGCGCATTGCCATTGCCCGCGCCCTTGTCCTTGAGCCGGAGTTCATCGTCCTCGACGAGCCGACCAGCGCGCTCGATGTTTCCGTGCAGGCGCAGATCGTCGAGTTGTTGCGCCGGCTACAGCGAGCCCACGGTCTGACCTATCTCTTTATCAGCCACGATCTGCGGGTCATTCGTGCCCTTGCCCACGATGTTCTGGTGATGCGGGGGGGTCGGATGGTGGAGCAGGGGCCGGCCGATGCCATCTTCGCCCGCCCACGGGAGGCCTATACCCGCGCCCTGATGGCGGCGGCGTTCGACCTGGAGGCGAAGGAGACGGAATCGACCGTAGCCGGCTGATCGGGAACCGACTTAAACCGCGAAGAGGCGAAAAAGGAGGTGGGATGAGTAAGGCGCTCACCCTTGCATTCGATGTCTATGGAACGTTGGTCGATCCCGCTGGCATCGCCGAGCATCTGCGTGCCGACGTGGGCGATGAGGCGAAGGCCTTTGCGACCCTGTGGCGGGAGAAGCAGCTTGAGTACGCCTTCCGGCGCGGGCTGATGCAGCATTATGCGACGTTTTTCGTCTGCATTGCCGATGCGCTGGAATACTGCTGCGCGCACTTTCGGGCCGACCTGTCGCCGCAGCGGCGCGCCGAGTTGATGGAGGCCTACGAGTGGTTGCCGGCGTTCGCCGATGCGGCGCCGGGGTTGGCCCGTCTGGCCGAGGCCGGCCACCGGCTGTTCGCCTTTTCCAACGGTACCGCCGGCCACGTGCAGACGGTGCTCAACTACGCGGGCCTCCTCGATCTGCTGGAAGGGGTGGTCAGCGTCGACGACGTGAAGACCTTCAAGCCGGCCCCCGCCGTCTATGCCCATGTGCGCCGGGCGACCGGTGCCTGGTCCAACCCCTGCTGGCTCGTCTCCGGCAACGCCTGGGACGTCATCGGGGCCCGCGCCGCCGGGCTCGATGCCGCCTGGGTGCGCCGGTCGCCCACCCAAATCTTCGATCCGTGGGGAATCGAGCCGACGCTGATCGTCGGCGGTGTCGACGATCTCGCCGACCAACTGGCGCTCTCCCAATAGGGTGTCGCTGTTTTAGATCCCGGTCGCGACGTTAGAACTCGATGTCGACTCGCGGCTGGCCGGTATCCGTTGCCGAATAGGTTGCCCGGCAATCGAGGACCTGATCGCCGGCGACGCCATAGTTTTCGATCAACGCGCGTCGGACGGCGAGCGTCCTTCCTGCGGCGAGGCCTCGCAGCGCCTCTTCCGCCGCGCTTGGGTCGGTGGCGGTGAGGGCGTCGCGGTCGGCAGCGGTGGCCCGGCCACAGACTTTGACCCGTACCTTGCCGTGCTCGCCCAGCACCTTCGCCAGCCCCGCCAGCGCGGCGTTCGCCTGGCTGTCGAGGGTGGCTTGCCCGGCGGTGAACGGGATGGGCGGCAGCGTTGGCGTACCACCGGCGGCGGCGCCGGCGATCATCGTCACCGGCAGCAGGGCGAGCCGGAAGGGGGCCAGCACCGCGCCCTTCAGCACATTGGTGACCGCCTGGCCGATGGCATCGCTGAAATCGAAGGACGGCGACGCGAGATCGCCGGCAAGCGGGATGTCGAGGCGGATCCGGCCCTCGTCGTCCTGGATGAGTCCGATGGCGGCGGAAACCGGCAGCCCGATGGTCTGCTCGACCCGGGCCGCATCCTCGGCCGACGCCGATTGTACGGCGAGGCTGCCCACATTCAGCCGGACGACGCCGGCAAGTTGGCCGGCATTGGCGGTGGCCTCCGCATCCACCTTCAGGCTGCCGCTCTCGATGTTGAGGCCGGCCGCCCGCCGCGTGTAGGGCGATAGCGACGGCAACTGCAGTTCCTGCACCCGGACGGCGAGGGCGAAGTCGGGCTTGCTCGCCATCGGCGTCGCCCAGCCCTGAATCTCGATCGGCGTGAACTCGTTCAGGGTTGCCCGGAGGTAGATGTCGGTACGGCCCTGCGGCTTGGTCGTATCGAGGGTGCCCAGATCCAGGGTCTTAACCTGCAGCTTGAAGTGCGCCGGCGGATTCATTGACGTATCGGTAAAATCGACGGTGGCGCCGTCTTCCACCCGGACACTGCCGATCCGCACCGGTTTCGTCTCGGCGGTCTTCTCGACCGTTTGCGCCACCTCCTTTGCCGCCGGATCGCCGCCAAGGCGGGCGATCCACGCGGTCGAAATCGCCACCACGGCGTTGCCGATCAGCAGATCGCCCAGGTCGATGGCGCCCCGGTCGTCGGTGGAAAAGCCTTCCGTCGCCAGCTGGGCGATCTTGAAGCGAGGGATCGGTTGCTCACCGCCCACATGCAGGTCGCTCAGGTTGGCATCGAGCCCGACACGCCAGCTTTCCGGCTTCGGTTTGCCCTGTCGCACCTCGCGCAGGAGCACCTGTCCTTTGCCCAGATCGATGGCCCCGCCGGCCATGGCGTCGAGGGCCGGCGATCGCATGGCCAGCCGGTCGGCAACGACGGAGAGATTGCCATCCAGGTCGAGGGTGCCGCTCGCCAACCGCAAGCCCAGCGGCGACGGCTCGATGCGAACACTATCGGCGGTGGCGGTGCTGCCGGTGGGCTTGCCGCTGGCTCCCGGCAAAATGGTCCGCCAGCCGGCGTTCGGCTGCTTGATCTGGCCGCTGACCCGCGTCTTCACCTGTATGCCATCGGGCTTTAGCGAGCCATTGAGGTCGGCGGCCTCAAGCGACAGGCCGGCCATGCGAACGGTCGGCTGCGCGGTCACCGCCGGCAGGTTCAGATCCGCGTTGCCGAGGCTGAGGCTCGCCGCCCCCGACAGGGTCGTCGCCGCCTGCCGGGTGCCGAGCCCCAGGTTCTGCAGCGAAACGGCGACCTTGTCGGCGGCGAGGGCGGCGGCATCGCCGCCGCCCTGTCCCGTGGCCGCCCGTTGCGCGGCCTTCACCGACGCGGCCGAGGCGGTGAGCGTCGTTGCCAGTTGCATGGTGTCGCCCCCCAGCCGCAACGACAGGTCGCCGATGTCGATGCCGGGGCCGTTCAGCGTCGCCTGGGCCGGCTGTGATCCGGCCTGGGCCAGGGTGAGCGTGTCGGCGGCGAGATTGCCCTGGATGGCGATGGTGCGGCCATGGGTATCGCCGTCGACGCCGATGTGCGGGAGGTCGGCCTTGAGCGCGCTCAGCTCGATCGTTTGCGCCGGCGCCCGTTGCGGGCCGCCGCCGAGGCTGGCGCCGAGCGCCGGGCTGGCCAGAGTGAGCCGCCCGCCCAGGTTCAGGCGATCGCCTTCCGTCTTGACGGTGAGCGCGCCGATCTCGGTGGTGACTGCCGACGAATGGACCGAGGTGGCGCCGCCATCTCCGCCTGAAGGGGTCGCCTTGATCTCGGTTCCCTTGAGGGTGCCGGCGGTCTCCAGGGCCAGCGCCCCTTTCGGCGAGATCGCCAGATCGAGCGGATTGAGCGCGAGATCGAGGGTGGCCGCCGAAGCCGCTGCCGGACCGCTCAAGGCGACGCCGGCCACCTGCACCGCGGGCACGGCCTGCAGGGTCACGCTGTCATCGGCGGCGACCTCCAGCTTGAGATCGGTTGGCGACACGGTGAAGCGATCGAAGGTGACGGCCAGGCCATCAGGCAGTGCCGCCTGGCCGTTTGCCGCCTGGAAGCTGATCGCACCGGCGGTTCCGGCCTCGTTCGCCGGCGAAATCCGGCTGCGCAGGGAATAGGTGCCAGAAGCCTGCGCCATGGCCAGGTGGCCCATGTCGGCCCGTGCCACGTCGAGGCCGGCCACCGACATCTCGCCCGTCACCGAGAAATCGGCGCCGGTATCGGGGTGGTGCTTGAGCTCGCCGGCGCCACTGACGTTCAGCCGGCCGGCCTTCGGCTGCAGGTGGAGATCGCCGGTGAACCGCTCGATCTTGCCCCATTCCACGTCGGCGAGGGAGAAGGCGAGGCGGACGTGGGTCTCTTCCGCGAACGGCCAGGCTTCCCCGTCCATGCGCAGCGCAATGTCGTTCAGCCTGCCCTCGGCGGCAAACGTTCCGGGGTTGTCCGGTTGCCAGGTGCGAAAGCCGATCAGGTCGAGGCGGTCCACCACCAGCCGTGCCTCTCCCCCATCGGGGATGGCGTAGACGACCTGCGAATCCCGGAGTTCGAAGGAGTCCAGTCCAGCGCCCCAGCCCTTTTCCTGCTTTTCCTTGTTCGCTGCCGCTTCCTCCGGCGGCGGCAGCAGGGTCTTCAGCGGCACGCCGTTGATGGTGAGCTTGCCTTCGGCATCCTCGGCGACGCGCAACTGCAGGCCTTCGATGACGAGGGTGGTGAGCAGGGCGCGGCGCTGGAATACCGGCGGCAGCGAGAACTGGAGCGCCATCCGCGTCACCTGTCCCGGGTCCGCTTCCCCCAGGCTGAACCGGGCCGGGCCGAAGCTGATGCGGCCGCGCCAGAGCTCGATGTCCAGCGTCCGGGTGCCCTCCACGTCGATGCCGAGGCCTTCGACGTAATGGGCGAGGATGAGGCGTCCAACGTAGCGGGGGGCGACGACGAGCAGGCCGGCGAGAACGAGGACGATGCCGCCGACGACCAGAAGGATACGCCGAAGCCGGCGCTTCTTGCGCAGGGGGACGTTCGTCGGGGAGGACGTTTCGTCTGATGACATTTTGCCTGTCACCGTTCCCCCTCCGCCCTATGGTTCCTCATCCGCGCCCGGATTGGGCTTGGCGATCGCCAGGTCCTTCAGCGTCACCGTATCCAGCGCTCGCGTGACCGCCGCTTCGATCCGCTGTTCGTACATCCGGACCTGGGGTGGAGCCATATCCTGTGTTTCGACCCCGTACGAAGACATTCGCACCGCCTCCCAAACCGCGGTGAGCGGGGTCTCCTCCAGAGGCTTCGTCGCCACCAGCCGCGGCGGATGATCCCCGGTCTGGGCGATGAGGCCCGACTTCTCCAGCCGCTCTAACGTGGTACAGACGGTCCCGCGGGTAAAGCCTATCCGACGGACCACCTCGTCGATGGTGGGCGGCCGGTCGCCCTGATATTGGGCCTCGCCGATCGCCTGCATAATGGAAAAGGCGACCCGTTCCTGCATGCGGCCGGTCGCATGGGCGGAGCGACTGACCAACGCCGCCCGCGGATACTGCACGTAGAACGACACCGCGCAGCCGACGAGGAGAATCAGCCAGTTCACGTTTAGCCAGATCAGCAGCAAAATCAGCGCCGCGAAGGCCGAGTAGATGGCGGTATAGCTGGTCGATCCGGCGACGAACCGGGAAAACCCCCAGGCGGCCAATCCCCATGCCAGCCCGGCGACGACGCCGCCGACCAGGGCGGCGCGAAAGCGCACCGGGGCGTTGGGGACCAGCCAGTAGAGCAGCACGGAGCCGACGGTGACGATTCCCACCGGCGTCAGCTCGGTGGCGACGGAGATGACCTCGCCGACGCGCCCGATCGCCGCCATCTTGGCGACGAAGGCGGAGCTCATGATCGATCCGGTCAGCGCGAAGGCGGAGAACAGGAGGATCGGTCCGACGACGATGACGGTGAGGTAACGGGTGAAGGACTGGCCGATGGAACGGCTCTCGCTCACGTGCCAGATGGCGTTGGCGGCGTCCTCCAGCTTCCGAACGACGGAGACGGAGGTGTAGATCAGGAAAACGACGCCGATGGCTCCCAGCACCCCCACATTGACATTGTCGACGAAGGCGATGGTGCGTTCGGTCACCTCCTTTGCCATCGGCCCGATGGGGGCCAGCGCCTCCTTCAACAGGGGTGCGAGCTGGTTGTGACCGCCGAGGCCTCTGACCACGGAAAACGCCAGGGCCAGCAGCGGCACCACGGAAAGCAGCGTCGTGTAGACGAGGCTGGAGGCATGCAGGGGCAGCAGGCCCTGGATGAAGTCGCGGGTGACGGCGTAAACGACGAAGTAGACGCGGCGCGCGCCGTGGCGTCCCCACCCGTCGCCGTAGAGGAAGGAGGGTGCGAACTGCTTTGCCTGATGGCCTGGGGAACTGTCGTTCGGCATTTCGACCCAACGCGGCTGGGCGCGCAAGGTGCCAGACTATTGCGATCGCTGGTGCAAGGAAATGGCCACCTTGCCGGCCGCAGATGGCCGAGCGTCTATCCGATCAGGCCGAAGGCAAAGGCGAGCACCGCAACCCCCAGGATCAGGCGATAGATGACGAAGGGGGTGAAGGCCGAGCGGCGGAGCCAAGCCATCAGGAACCAGATGGCGGCGAAGGAGGAGAGGAACGAAAAGCCGGCGATGACCGCCGCATCGTGCAGCATCGACGCGTCGGCCGTTTCCAGCATCTCCTTGCCTTCCAGCACGCCGGCGCCGGAGATTGCCGGAATGGCAAGGAGGAAGGAGAACCGGGCCGCCTCCCGGCGTTCGAGGCCGAGGAAGCGGCCGCAGGTCATCGTCACTCCCGAACGGCTGGTGCCGGGGATCAAGGCGAGGCACTGTGCTAGGCCCATCAACAGCGCATCGCGGATACGGAAATCGGCGACGCCACGGTCGGACGCGCTGACGCGGTCGGCGACGTAGAGCAGGATGGCAAAGATGATGGTCTGCACGCCGATGACGGTGATGTTGCGGATACCGTCCGGGAAGAAATGCTTGATGACGAGGCCGAAGAGCACCGCGGGGATGGTGCCAATGATGAGCAGGAACGCCAGCTTGGCACCGGCGGTGAGATGGCCACGGGCGAGAGCGACGAGACCGAGCGCCATGTCGCGCACGTCGCGCCAGAAGTAGACGATGACCGCCGAGAGCGAGCCGACGTGGTTGGCGACGTCGAGCGCAAGCCCTTGATCGGGCCAGCCCATCAGCACCGGGACGAGGATCAGGTGTCCGGAGGAACTGATAGGCAGGAACTCCGTGATACCCTGGACGACCGCAAGAACGATGATCTGCGTCAGCGACACGGGCGTATGACCCCGACAGTGGATGAGATGGGGATGCGAGGCGACTCTACCCTGGATAGGGCGGGCACCCTCTAGCCGGTTCGCGTTCCGATGTCTACGGAACGATGGAAGGGCGTCCGTCGGCCTCTTCACGCTGGCGATAGCTGGGCGTCACCGCGTGCGGGAGAGATCCCGGCGATGGGGCGCGCGCCGAGATCGGAAATCCAAATTCGTTAATAGCCGAATCGAAGGCCGGCAAGGCCGCCGTAGGTGGCGAAGTTCTCGTTGCCCTGCAGGGATCGCGTGCTGGGCGAAGAGCTGCAAGCCGATGGACCACGGGGTCGCCCGTCCGAATTTCTTTCGGCCCCTTCCTCCGGTGGTCGACCGGCGCGCTTCGGGATGCGGTCATGGTCCACGAACAGTGCCTAAAAAAATAGCACAAATGACAAGGTGGCGCAGCTGGTGCCATTCTTCGTCGCCATTTTCATCCTATGGGTGGCGCGCCGCGGCGTCGCCGGCGGCAAAAAAGCAGCGACAAAACAAGAATGGGTGGATTTTCGTGTCGGAAGGAGGACAGTGAACGTTTCAAAAACAGACGAAAAATTCTACTAACGCTTTTCATCGAGAACAGGTGATAATTGTATTGTACATGTATATTCTTCGATAGATACGGAGAAAGATTTCGACTTAATGTCACGGTGCGGGATATGTTACTAAGTATATATTATGCAGAGGCGAAGGTGTGGCCGTTGGCGACCATCCCCACGCCCAGGAACGCGATGTGCCGGTGGGATATCGCCAAAGAAATCCTTGCGGGCGACCGACAAGCTTGTAATCTTTAGGGGTCGGCCCATGTTCAGGCGCGCATCTTGCACGGTTTGGGCGCCTCCCGATCGGGTGCGCCGATCGGGCAAAGGATCGCTGTTCGCCGCGGCGTCGATCGCGACGCAGCCGGGCGGACAGCATGGCGATAATGATGCCAGCCGCGATCAACGCGGAGGCAACGGGGACAAGTTGGGCCAGAGCCGGGTCTCTCAGGGCTGACCACAATTGAACGGCGATCATAAACGAGGATGCGCCATATGAGATCACATGCCTCGCCACCAGCGCAGGGGCTTTACGATCCGAGCCAGGAGCACGACGCTTGCGGGATCGGCTTCCTTGCTCACATCAAGAACCGCAAGAGCCACGACATTATCGACCAAGGGCTGAGCATCCTCTGCAACCTTGAGCATCGGGGTGCCGTCGGCGCCGATCCGCTCGCCGGTGACGGCGCCGGGATCATGATCCAGATCCCTGATGCCTTCTTTCGCGAAGAGTGCGACCGCCTGGGCTTCGGCTTGCCAGCGGCCGAACAGTATGCCGTTGGGATGGTCTTTCTGCCGCGCGATCCCGGCACCCGGCAGAAATGCATCGACGCTTTCTATCGGGTGGTTCCCGAAGAAGGGCAGATCCTGTTGGGCTGGCGGGATGTGCCGACCGATAACAGCGTGCTGGGCTTCAGCGTCAAACCGATCGAACCAGTCATCCGTCAGGTGTTCATCAAGCGCGGACCGCGCACCGGTTCGCCCGAGGCCTTTCAGCGCAAGCTGTTCGTCATCCGCAAACAGGTTCACCACGTCATTTGGGGGGAAGGCCTACCGGACGAGGATCAGTTCTACGTCTGTTCGCTCTCGCCGCGGACGATCGTTTACAAAGGAATGATTCTCGCGGAGAATCTCTCCAAGTACTATCTCGACCTGCAGGCGCCGAACCTGGTCTCGGCGCTGGCTCTGGTCCACCAGCGGTTCTCCACCAATACGTTTCCATCGTGGAAGCTGGCGCATCCGTTCCGCTATCTTTGCCACAACGGCGAAATCAACACCCTGCGCGGCAACATCAACTGGATGCTGGCCCGCCGCCACTCCATGAAGTCGGATCTGCTGGGCGACGATCTGCAGAAGCTGTGGCCGCTGATCGGTGACGGGGCGTCGGATTCGGCCACCTTCGACAATGCCCTCGAACTGCTCCTCGCCGGCGGTTATTCCCTGCCGCACGCGATGATGATGATGGTGCCGGAGGCGTGGGACGACAATCCGCTGATGGACGAGGGGCGACGCGCCTTCTACGAGTACCACGCGGCGCTCATGGAACCGTGGGACGGCCCGGCGGCGCTGGCGTTCACCGACGGCCGGATGATCGGCGCCACCCTCGATCGCAATGGCCTGCGGCCGGCTCGCTACGTCATCACCGATGACGACCTCTGCGTCATGTCGTCGGAAGCGGGCGTCCTCAAGTTCGCCGAGGACAAGATCGTCACCAAGTGGCGGCTGCAGCCGGGCAAGATGTTTCTGATCGACCTGGAGCAGGGCCGGATCATCGACGATGCCGAGCTCAAGGAGCAGCTGACGGCGGCGCGGCCGTACCAGCAGTGGTTGGACGCCACCCAGATCCGGGTCGAACAGCTTCCGCCCGAGGTGGGGCCGATGCCCCCCGACCCGAAGACGCTGCTCGACCGGCAGCAGGCCTTTGGCTACACCCAGGAGGACATTCGCTTCTTCCTGCAGCCCATGGGGCTGACCGGCGAAGACCCGATCGGCTCCATGGGTCGCGATATTCCCATCGCCGTCCTCTCCGATCGGCCGAAGATGCTGTACGACTACTTCAAGCAGTGCTTCGCCCAGGTGACCAACCCGCCGATCGATCCGATCCGCGAAGAACTGGTGATGTCGCTGGTGTCCCTGATCGGACCCAGGCCCAACCTGCTGGCGCCGCAGGGCGCGGCCGGCCATAAGCGGCTGGAGGTGCGGACGCCGATCCTGTCCAACGTCGATCTGGAGCGGGTCCGGCGGATCGAGAACCACGTGGATCACGCCTTCCGCACCTATACCCTCGATATCACCTACCCGTCATCGGCGGGCGCCCTCGGCATGGAGGATGCGCTCGATCGCCTGCTCGCCGCGGCGGCCGATGCGGTTGAGGATGGCTACAACATCATCATCCTCTCCGACCGGGCGATCGGCGCCGACCGCATCGCCATTCCGGCCTTGCTGGCGACCGCCGGCATCCATCATCACCTGATCCGCGCCGGCCTGCGCACGTCGGTGGGGCTCGTCGTCGAAACCGGCGAAGCACGCCAGGTCCACGACTTCTGCCTCCTCGCCGGCTACGGGGCGGAGGCGATCAACCCCTACCTCGCCTTCGATACGCTGTCGAACCTGCGGAGCGAACTGGGGACGGAGGTGAGCGAGGCCGAGCTGCACAAACGCTATATGAAGGCCGTCTCCAAGGGCATCCTCAAGGTGATGTCGAAGATGGGCATCTCCACCTACCAGTCCTACTGCGGTGCCCAAATCTTCGATGCCATTGGCCTGTCACGGGGCTTTGTCGCCGAATACTTCTCCGGCACCAAGACGCCGGTCGAGGGTGTCGGCCTCGATGAGATCGCCGAGGAAACTGTGCGCCGGCACCGGCTGGCCTTCGGAGAGGCGCCGATCCTGAGGAACGCGCTGGATGTGGGCGGCGAGATTCAATACCGGCTCCGCGGCGAAGAGCACATGTGGACGCCGGAGACGATCGCGCTGCTGCAGCACGCGACGCGGTCCGGCGACTTCGGCAAGTTCAAGGCCTACACCCGCAAGATCAACGATCAGGGCCGCAAGCTGAAGAACCTGCGCGGCCTGTTCGAACTGAAGCCCATTGGTGAGCCAGTTCCGCTGGACGAGGTGGAGCCGGTATCGGCGATCGTCAAACGCTTCGCCACCGGCGCCATGTCCTTCGGGTCGATCTCGTTCGAGGCGCACACGACGCTGGCCATCGCCATGAACAGGCTCGGCGGCAAGTCCAACACCGGCGAGGGCGGCGAGGAATCGTCCCGGTTCAAGCCGCTCCCCAATGGCGACTCCATGCGCTCGGCGATCAAGCAGGTGGCGTCGGGACGGTTCGGGGTGACCGCCGAGTATCTGGTCAACGCCGACGATTTGCAGATCAAGATCGCGCAAGGGGCGAAGCCCGGCGAGGGCGGCCAGTTACCCGGCCACAAGGTGGACGAATGGATCGCCAAGGTGCGCCATTCGACCCCAGGGGTCGGCCTGATCTCGCCGCCGCCGCACCACGACATCTATTCCATCGAGGACCTGGCGCAGCTCATCTTCGATCTGAAGAACATCAATCCGGAGGCCCGGGTCAGCGTCAAACTGGTCTCCGAAGTGGGAGTCGGCACGGTTGCCGCCGGCGTCTCCAAGGCCCATGCCGACCACGTCACTATTTCCGGGTTCGAAGGTGGAACCGGCGCCAGTCCCATCACCTCCATCCAGCATGCGGGCCTGCCGTGGGAGGTCGGCCTTGCTGAGACCCACCAGACGCTGGTGCTGAACGATCTGCGCGGCCGGATCGCCGTGCAGGTGGACGGCGGATTGCGGACCGGCCGTGATATCGTCATCGGCGCCATGCTCGGTGCCGACGAGTTCGGCTTCTCCACCGCGGCCCTGATCACCGCCGGCTGCATCATGATGCGGAAATGTCATCTCAACACCTGCCCGGTCGGCGTCGCCACCCAGGATCCCGAACTGCGCAAGCGGTTCACCGGCCAACCCGAGCACGTGGTCAACTTCGTCACCTTCCTTGCTGAGGATGTGCGCGAGATCATGGCCAGCCTCGGTTTCCGGACGATGCAGGAGATGATCGGTCGGACCGAATGCCTGGAGATGCGGCCGGCCGTCGAGCACTGGAAAGCCAACGGCCTCGACTTCACCCGCATCTTCCACCAGCCGGAGGTCGGCCCCGAGGTTGCCCGCTACAATTGCCAGCGGCAGAATCATGGGCTCGAGCATGTGCTTGACCATCAGCTGATCGCCGCCGCCGCCGATGCCCTCGAGCAGCGGAAGCCGGTGCGGATCGAGGTGCCGGTGAAGAATACCAACCGGATCGTCGGCGCCATGCTGTCGGGCCAGGTGGCCCGGCGCTACGGTCACGAAGGTCTGCCGGACGACACCATCTGGATCAAATGCACCGGCAACGCCGGCCAGAGCTTCGGCGGCTTCCTCGCCCGCGGCATCACCCTGGAGCTGGAGGGCGACGCCAACGACTACGTGGGCAAGGGCATGTCGGGCGGCCGGATCATCGTCTATCCGTCGCATCTGGCCAAATTCGATCCGCACGAGAACATCGTCATCGGTAATACCGTCCTTTACGGCGCTATCGCCGGTGAGGCGTACTTCCGCGGCGTGGCCGGGGAGCGGTTCGCGGTGCGCAATTCAGGGGTGGTCGCCGTCGTCGAGGGCGTCGGTGACCACGGCTGCGAGTACATGACCGGTGGCTGCGTCGTCGTCATCGGCACCACCGGCCGCAACTTCGCCGCCGGCATGTCGGGGGGTATCGCCTACGTCCTCGATGAGGACGGCACGTTCGCCCAGCGGTGCAACCTCGCCATGGTGGAGCTGCAGCCCATCGCCGACGAGGATGCGCAGATGGAGACCCGCTATCACCAGGGCGGTGATCTGGAAGGGCATGGCAAGGTGGAACTGATGCGCGATATGACCCGCTTCGACGCCCAGCGGGTCTACCAACTGATCGATGAACATCGACGCTACACGGGGAGCCGGAGGGCGACGCTCATCTTGGAAAATTGGAACGACTACCTGCCGAAGTTCGTGAAAGTGATGCCGGTGGATTACAAGCGGGCGCTGGAGCAGATGCAGGCGCGCTGGCGGGCGACCGAACGTTCGGACATCAGCATCGCGGTGGGGTACTAGACCAGTGGGCAAGCCGACCGGATTCAAGGAGATCGCCCGGCGTGACCGGCCTTACGAGCCGATCAGCCAGCGGATCAAGCACTATCGGGAGTTTGTCCTGCCGCTTGCCGACGCCGAGCTCAGTCGCCAGGGCGCCCGCTGCATGGATTGCGGGATCCCGTTCTGTCACAGCGGATGCCCGATCAACAACATCATCCCCGACTGGAACGATCTGGTCTTCCACGGTGACTGGCGGGGCGCCCTGGAAGTCCTCCATTCGACCAACAATTTTCCGGAGTTCACCGGACGTGTCTGCCCGGCCCCGTGCGAGGCCTCCTGCACCCTCAACATTCTCGACCAGCCGGTGACCATCAAGTCGATCGAGTGCGCCATCATCGACAAGGGCTGGGAAGAGGGGTGGGTCCGCCCCCAGATCCCGGCGGCGCGGACCGGCAAACGGGTTGCCGTGGTCGGCTCGGGACCGTCCGGGCTCGCCTGTGCCCAGCAACTGGCCCGCGCCGGCCATACGGTCATCGTTTACGAGAAGCGCAACCGCATCGGCGGCCTGCTCCGCTACGGCATTCCCGACTTCAAGATGGAGAAGCAGTGGATCGACCGGCGGATGGGGCAGATGCAGGCGGAAGGCGTCGAGTTCCGTCCTAACAGCCATGTCGGCGTCACCATTCCGGCGGCGCGGCTGCTGCGCGAACATGATGCGGTGGTGCTGGCCGGAGGCTCCGAGCAGCCGCGCGATCTGCCGGTGCCGGGGCGGGAACTGGACGGCATCCACTTCGCGATGGATTTCCTCACCCAGCAGAATGCCCGGGTCGCCGGGCTGGCCGCCGATAACGGACACGCCATCCTCGCCACCGATCGCAAGGTGGTGGTGATCGGCGGCGGGGATACGGGCTCCGACTGCATCGGCACCTCGATCCGCCAGGGTGCGACGTCGGTCACCCAGCTGGAGATCTTGGGACGTCCGCCGGAGAAGGAGGAGAAGGACCTGACCTGGCCCAACTGGCCGCTGAAAATGCGCACCTCCACCTCCCAGGAAGAGGGTTGTGACCGGGACTGGTCGGTCTCGACGCGTCGCGCCATCGGCAACGGTCGGGTGGAGGCGTTGGAACTGGTCCGGATCGACTGGCAGCAAGACGACAAAGGCGGCATGCGGCCCGTCGAACGGCCGAACAGCCAGTTCACCATCGAGGCCGATCTGGTGCTGCTGGCCATGGGCTTCGTTCATCCGGTGCATGAAGGGCTGCTGAAGGACATGGGCGTCGCCCTGGATGAACGCGGCAATGTAAAGGCGGAAACCGACGCGGAGCCGGGGGCTTACCGTAGCAGCCAGCCGAAGGTGTTCGCCTGCGGCGACATGCGGCGCGGCCAGTCGCTGGTGGTGTGGGCGATCCGGGAGGGGCGCCAGTGCGCCCGCTCCGTCGATCAGTTTCTGATGGGCACTTCGGATCTGCCGCGGTAGCGTCGCGGCGGAGGTGCCGGTTGATGGAGACGCATAGCCGATGATCGTTTTTGATCTGAAGTGCGAGAAGGGGCATGGCTTCGAGGAATGGTTCGCCAGTTCCTCCGACTTCGAGGCGAAGCGCGAGGCGGCGGCGATCGCCTGTCCCGAATGTGGCGATACCCACATCGAAAAGGGCCTGATGGCGCCGCACGTCAACGGCGGGGCATCGGCCCCGGCAACTCCGTGCGGCATGCCCGCCTGCAGCGCCGGCGGCTGCGCGATGCTGGACGGTTGACCGATCCCGTCGCCGCATTCGCCTGATCCGATGCTGCAACTTTTTCTGTTCCTCGGCGCCCTGAACGGGCTGATCGCCGTCGCCGCCGGCGCCTACGGCCGGCATGGGCCGTTCGACGACTATAGCCGCGAAATGTTCGCCATCGGCGTCCAGTACCAGTTGACGCATGCGCTGGCGCTGATCGCCGTTGCCTGGCTGGCGAGCCGGCCCGAGAGCTGTCGCCGGCTGACTATGACGGCGGGGCTTGCGTTTGCCCTCGGCATCGCCCTGTTCTCCGGCACCCTCTACTATTTCGGCGTCACCCGCACGCTGCCGTTTGCCGGTAGCGCGCCGGCGGGCGGCTTCTTGCTGATGGCCGGATGGTTGTGCCTGATGATCGAGGCGGTACGCGGCTTTCGCCAAGGCAGGTAAACGGAGCCGCCTACGGAGCGGCCCCGAGTTCAATCAAACTCCAGTCCAGCCCAAGGCTGAACAGAAAAAAGCCGGCCCGAAGGCCGGCTTTTCCGTAGTTTACGCGGTGGTTTGTCTAGGCGGCCGAGGAGATCGTCCATACTTCGGGCGACTTGGCGGCGCGAGCATCCAGTTCCTGCCGCTGCTTCTCCAGTTCCGGCGGCAGATGGTTGCCGAACTTGTCGAAGTAGCCTTTGATCTCAGCGGCTTCGGCCAGTGCGCCGTCACGGCTGATGTCCATGATGTGGGCGTACTTGTCGGTGGAGAAGTCGAGGCCGGCCCAGGTGATGTCCTCGTAGCGGGGGCTCAGCCCGAACGGGCTTTCGACCGCACCCGAACGCCCGCGCACCCGGTCGACGATCCACTTCAGGACGCGCATGTTCTGGCCATAACCGGGCCAGATGAACTTACCGTTCTCGTCCTTACGGAACCAATTGACGCGGAAAATCTTGGGCAGCTTCAGGTCGCCGCGGGTTCCCGTCTTTACCCAATGGTTCCAGTAGTCCGCCATGTTGTAGCCGATGAATGGCAGCATGGCGAACGGATCGCGACGAATGGCCGCCTGGCCGATGGCTGCGGCCGTCGCTTCCGACCCCATGGTTGCCGCCATGAAGACGCCATGGTTCCAGTTGAGGGCCTCATAGACCAGCGGGAAGGTCTTCGAGAGGCGGCCGCCGAACAGGAATGCCGAAATCGGCACCCCGGCCGGATCTTCCCACGACGGATCGATGGTCGGGCACTGGCCGGCGGGGGCGGTGAAGCGGGCGTTGGGATGCGCACCCGGCTGACCCGACTCCGGCGTCCAGTCGTTGCCTTTCCAGTCGATGCCGTGCTTCGGCGCGGGGCCCATGCCTTCCCACCAGACGTCACCGTCGTCCGTCAACACGACGTTGGTGAAGATGCAATTGCCCGGCTTCATGGTGTCCATGGCCATCGGGTTGGAGTCGTACGACGTGCCCGGGGCGACGCCGAAGAAGCCGTACTCCGGATTGATGGCGCGCAAGGTGCCGTCGGGTCCCGGCTTGATCCAGGCGATGTCGTCACCGACGGTGTAGGCCTTCCAGCCCTCGAAGCCACCCGGCGGCAAAATCATTGCCAGGTTGGTCTTGCCGCATGCCGACGGGAACGCCGCCGCCACGTAGGTCTTTTCACCCTGGGGCGATTCCAGGCCCAAGATCAGCATGTGCTCGGCGAGCCAACCCTCGTCGCGCGCCATCGTCGAGGCGATGCGCAGCGCCAAGCACTTCTTGCCGAGGAGCGCATTGCCGCCGTAACCGGAACCGTAGGACCAAATCTCGCGGGTCGCCGGGAAATGGCAGATGTACTTGCGGCTGATGTCGGGCTCGCACGGCCAAGCCACATCCTTCTGGCCGGGCGCGAGCGGCGCGCCAATCGAATGCACGCACGGAATGAAATCGTCGTCGCCCAGCACGTCGAGCACCGCCTGTCCCATGCGGGTCATGATCCGCATGTTGGTGACGACATAGGCGCTGTCGGAGATCTGGACGCCGATCTTGGCGATGGGGGAGCCCAATGGTCCCATCGAAAACGGAATGACGTACATGGTGCGGCCGCGCATGCAGCCGTCGTACTGGGAGCGGAGAATGGCCTTCATCTTCTCCGGGCTTTCCCAGTTGTTGGTCGGCCCCACCTCTTCCGCATCGTCGGTGCAGATGTAGGTCCGATCCTCGACGCGGGCGACGTCAGAGGGGTGGGAGCGGGCCAGGAACGAGTTGGGCCGCTTCTCCGGGTTCAGTCGGATGAAGGTGCCGCTCTGCACCATCTCCTCGCACAATTGGTCGTATTCCGCTTGCGAACCGTCCGCCCAGTGCACCCGCTCGGGCTTGCACAGGGCTTCCCACTCCTTAACCCACGCGAGCAGTTTCGCGTTATTGGTTGGTCCAGATGTCATAATGGTCCCTCGCAGCATATTTGGTGTTGACGCTCCGCCGATGATCCTTCCCAGGAGCATCAAACGTGCGGACGGAAGCCGTCACTGCCGTGTGTTATTTCGCAGATTGGTATTCGTATAACCTAGATTAAGCAATTCCCACAGCCTTTCAAGGTAAACAGGGCAGGTGCGAGAAAGCGCCCGTTCGCAGCGCTGCTGACCACCGCGGCATCCTCGTCCGCCGCAGGTTATCCGCTCGATCGAGGCCGGGGATAGGTGTCGGGGCGCCTGCTTCGCCGATCGGACGGAACCACGCCCGTCAGTCTTTGCTGACCGCCAGTATTATTCAATTAAAATAGCTATATAGGAAGATATGCGAAGATTGCACATGAGGTTCTGGCCGTTGCTGCCGCACGGGTGATCGCGGGGCAAGCGGCCGGCGGACCGGGAAGGTTCGGCAAGTTATCCCGTTCCTGTGGATCGGCGCCGCGCCGCATCCACCTGCTCGGCGAGCAAGGTCGCAAGACCGTCGCCGTCGGTCGCGGGGTGGGGAAATTGGAGGCGGGCAAACGCTGCGCCGCGGCGAAGGTCGGCGCCGGCCGGATCGACGCCGACTATCTGCCAGCCGTTGCCGCGCCGATTGAGCAGATGCAGCGCCAGCAGGGTGACGTCGGCGGCGCATTCACCATTCATCCGCAGCAGCAGGTTCTCCTCGCAACCGGCGATCGCGTCGGCGGCAGCGCGGTCGGCGAGGAGATCGGCCGCGCCGAGCCAGCGGGCCCGGCCGAAGCCGCCGACGAAGTGAACGTGCTCGACCGTCATCCGGAAGACATGAAAGTCGGCAAAGCCGGCGTAGAGGGACGCGCTCGGATGACGGGCGAGATAGCGGCGGCGAAGGCGCGGCTCCGCATCGCGGTCGACGCGACCGACGAGAGTAATCCTGGGGCCCGTCTGCGGGTTCGTGTGGCGCGACGCTTCCTCGATCAACAACGATGCCCGGCCGTCGACCGCCAAATTCTTCGTATGGTCGGAAAGCTCGGAGAAGAGAAAGACGGGACTGCCGTCCACATCGAGGGCGACGGTGACGAGCGACGCATAGGGCCGCCCCTGATCGGAGGTGAGGGCAGTCGCCAGGGCTCCCGAGCGCGCCCGCCGCAAGAGCGCTGCCGCCTCCCGCTTCATGTTGTCTCGCTCCATGGGGCGTCTCATGGGACGTCGTGCCCTGGACGCAACAGCAGGTCACGCAGGGTGACGATGCCGACGGGGGTGCGCGTCTGGTCGACGACGAGCGCGCGCGACAGGCCGAAACGGACGAGGAGGCGCACGGCATACCGGGTCTGCATGTCCACCGGCACGGTCAGCACCGGCTTCGACATCACTTCATAGACGTTGACCCGCTCGACCGGACGGTCGCGGGCGATGACCTCGCGGGCAATGTCGGTGATGCCGATGAGGCCGTATTCGTCTCGCGCATCGCGGCGTTCGACGACGAGGGACGACACCCCCTCCGCCCGCATCGAAGACAGGGCTTCCGCCACCGTGGCGGTGCGTTCGATGCGGCGAACATCGGGGCTCATCACACCGCCGACGGTCACCGGAGCTTCGGTTTCCATCAGATCCGCTCCGCGATCACGCTCATCAGGGCCTGCGACTGGGTTCGAAGCCCGACCGCATCCTCGATGGCGAGTTGGAAGGCGATGCCGGCGCCCGGCTGGGCGTCCAGTTTGCCGGCCTGGGCGACGGTTTCGAGAATCTCGCGCGCCTTGGGCTCGGCCACGAGAAACAGCAGCATATCGCGCTGGGCGGTGATTTCGAGACCGAGAAACGTCGGTTCCGGGTGCAATCCCTCGCCCCGGCAGTGGGTGATCACCGTGGCGCCGGTGGCGCCGGCTTGGCGCGCCGCCTCAAGCACCTCATCGGTGCGCTCTTCGGCGACCAAGGCGACGATCAGCTTCAAGTTCATCTGCGCGTCTTCCCGCTCGCGAGCTTCCGCCGCGTAATGCGGTCGGCAAGCGATGCGTAGGCTAGCACCGCCATAATGGGGAACAGACAGGCGAATGCAATCAGGCCGAAGCCGTCCACCAGCGGGTTGCGGCCGGGGATGGTGGAGGCGAGGCCGAGGCCGAGGGAGGCAACGACGGGGACGGTGACCGTCGACGTGGTCACCCCGCCCACGTCATAAGCGAGGGGGATGATTCGCCGCGGCGCCAGCAGCGTCTGCAGCGCGACCACCGCGTAGCTGGCGCAAAGGTACAAAACGAGCGGGCCGCCGGTGACGATGCGCAGGCAGCCAACGGCGACACCGATGGCGACGCCTAGGGCAACGGCGACGCGAAGCCCGAAAACGGGAACGGTGCCGCCCGATGCCTGGTTCGCCTTCATTGCCACCGCCAACACCGCTGGCTCGGCGATCGAGGTAGCGAAGCCGATGCTGGCGGCGAACAGGTAGACGATGGCGTAGCCGGTCCAGTCCGGCGGGGCTCCCGAGGTGTCGGCAAAGGCCTCGGCGACCAGTTGTTGTGCCATCGTCCGCCCAAGGGGAAACAGCGCCTCCTGCAGCCCGACGAGGAACAGGGTCAGCCCGAGAACGACGCAGACGAGGCCGGTCACGATGCGCCGAAGATTGGGGATCGGCCGCCGCAGCACCGCAAGCTGGAAGCCGACGAGGACGGCGACGATGGGGGCGACATCGATGAGGGTATCGGCGCCGGTGCTGATCAGCAGATCGACGACGCCCATCAGCCTCCCCCGTCGATGAGGCCGGCGGCACCGAGAAGGAGCAGGAACAAGATCGGCACCAGGCTGGCGAGCGCGATCATCCCGAAGCCGTCGACGAGGGGCGTGCGGCCGCGGATGCTGGAGGCGAGACCGACACCGAGCGCGGTGACGAGGGGAACGGTGACCGTCGAGGTGGTAACCCCCCCGGAATCGAAGGCGATGCCGACGATTCCGGCGGGGGCGAACGGCGCCAGACCGAGGACGAGGGCGTAGCCGCCGAGAATCAGCCGGTGAACAGGCCAGCCTTTGATGGTGCGAAGGACGCCGATGACCAGCGCCGTGCCCACCGCCACCGCCACCCACAGGCGAAGACGCAGGGCCTGACCGGCGATCGCCTGCTCGTCCGTGGTGCCGCGCAGGGCGGCAGCGGTGCGCGCCGCCTCCTCGGCGACCGCGATCAGCGCCGGCTCGGCGACGGTGGTGCTGAACCCCAGCAGGAAGGCGAAGGCGAGCAGGGCGAAAACGCTGCCCTTGCGGGTGAAGGCGGCCGCCATCGTCTCTCCCAGCGGAAACAGGCCGATCTGCAGGCCGCGGACGAACAGGAGCAGGCCGAAGCCGACGCAGACGAGGCCGGTCAGCAGCCGTGGCAGCTGCGGCATCGGCTGTTGCAGCACCAACGCCTGGAACACGAAGACAACGGCGACGAGCGGACCCAAGTCTCGAACGAGGGCACGGAGCAGCCGACCGAGGCGGCGGAAGCGGTTCGAAACCGACATCGGCGAAAAGCGCACGAATGAGCGAAGGAAATCGGCCGCCGGGCCGCGGCGAGGCGGGACGTCATTCTGCCGGGTGCGGCGAAAGAAATCCATGTGAAGCGTGCGGAGGCCGGGGGAGCGGTGCTAGCATCCGGCCGCGCCGCAAGATGCCGGAGGACGAACGGGATGAGTCACGTCGATGGATGAAGCACCGACCGGTGGCACGCTGCTTGCGGACGCGCTCGTCGCCCATGAGGTCGAAACCCTCTACTGTGTCCCGGGCGAGAGTTTCCTCGGCCTGCTGGATGCCCTCTACCAACTGGACGGCCGCATCCGTGTCATTGCCTGCCGGCACGAACACGGGGCTTCGATGATGGCGGAGGCCACCGGCAAACTTCGCGGGCGTCCCGGCATCTGCGCCGTCACCCGTGGCCCCGGCGCCTGCAATGCCGCCATCGGCGTCCATACCGCCTTTCAGGATTCGACGCCGATGCTGCTGATCGTCGGCCAGGTGGCGAGCGCCTATCTGGGGCGTGAGGCGTTCCAGGAGATCGACGTCGTCGCCATGTTCCGGCCGATCGCCAAGCATGTGGAGCAGGTGCAGGACGCTTCCAGCATGGCGAGCGCGGTCATCCGCGCCATGCAGCTAGCCCAGTCGGGACGCGCCGGGCCGGTCGTGCTCGTCGTTCCCGAGGATGTCCTCCGCGCCCCTGCGGAAAGTGCGCCGCGGATTGCGCTGCCGGTTGGTTCCCGCACGCCGGCGGCGGGGCAGATGGAGCGCCTGCATCAAATCCTGGGTGAGGCCGAACGGCCGGTGATGCTGCTCGGCGGCAGCGGCTGGACCGACCGCGCCCGCCAGGACATCGCCCGCTTTGCCATCAACACCCAGCTGCCGGTGGTATCGAGCTTCCGCCGCAATGATCTGTTCCCCAACAGCGATCCCCATTGGATCGGCGAACTGGGCATGGGCGCCCGACCGTCGCTGATCGAGCGCATTCGCGCGGCCGACGTGCTCCTTGTCGTCGGTGCCCGCTTAGGAGAGGCCACGTCGCAAGCATACACGCTGTTTGACACCGATGAGCCGCCGACGCTGGTTCACGTGCATCCCGATGGCAAGGAGATTGGCCGGGTCTTCCCGGCGGCGCTGGCGATTCCCTGTGATGTCGCCGGCTTTGCGTCGGCCGCGTGCCGGCTGCCACCCTTGTGGGGCGAACGGTGGCTTGAGTGGACGCAGGCCGCCCGTCACGATTTTGAGCGGGACAGGCTGGGCGAGTCGATGGCGGCGCCGCTCGACCTCCACGCGGTGATGGCGACGCTCGACCTGGCCCTGCCGAAGGATGCGATCGTCACCGTCGATGCCGGTAACTTCTCGGGATGGCCGCAGCGCTTCCTGTCGTTCGGCGGCGACCGCCGACTGCTCGGCGCCACCAACGGTGCGATGGGCTATGCGGTACCGGCCGCGGTGGCCGCGAGCCTGGCGGCGCCTCAGCGCATCGTCGTCGCCTGCGTCGGCGACGGCGGCTTCGGGATGACCGGCGCGGAGCTGGCGACGGCGGTGAATGCAGGCGCGCGACCGATCGTGCTCGTGTTCGACAACGGTATGTACGGCACCATCCGCATGCACCAGGAGCGCCGCTATCCGGGCCGGCCGATCGCAACCTCGCTCGGCTCGGTCGATTACGCGGAGTTCGCCCGCGCGTTCGGCGCCGAAGCGGAGACGGTCATCAAAACCGCGCAATTCGGGCCAGCCCTCGACCGGGCGCTCAACTGCGGCCGCGCCGCAGTGATCCATCTCAAGTGCGATCCACGGCAACTAACGACGCGGCAGACGGTGGCCGAGGTGTCGGCGGAAGCCCGCCGCTGACGCGGGCTTGCTCCCCGTTGCCGCCTCGCCTAGCGTGAACCATCGCGAGAAAGCGGAAAACGGGAACGACGGCGATGCCGGAAATGCGCGCGATGGTGCTCGATGCCCCCGGCCGACCGCTGGTCCTCCGCACCCAGCCGCGACCGCAGCCGGGATCCGGACAGGTGCTGGTGCGAATCACCGCCTGCGCCGTCTGCCGCACCGATCTGCACGTCGTCGACGGCGACCTGCCGGACTTAGGGCGACCGGTGATTCCCGGCCACGAGATCGTCGGTCGCATCGTCGCCTGCGGCGCTGGTGTGGGCGAATTACACGTCGGCGAGCGGGTGGGGATTCCTTGGCTCGGCTGGACCTGCGGCGAGTGCCGCTATTGCCGGACGGGGCGGGAGAACCTGTGCACGGAGGCCCGCTTCACCGGCTATCAGATCGACGGCGGCTATGCGGAATACGCGGTCGCCGATGCCCGCTATTGTTTCGCGCTGCCGGGCCCGATGGGCGATGCCGAGGCGGCGCCGCTGTTATGCGCGGGCTTGATCGGCTGGCGTTCCCTGGCCATGGCCGGCGACGATGCGGCCGTGCTCGGCATCTACGGCTTCGGTGCCGCCGCCCATATCGTGGCGCAGGTGGCACGCCACCAGGGCCGCCGCATTTTCGCCTTTACCCGTGAGGGGGACGAGGACGCCCAGACGTTCGCGCGCCGGCTCGGCTGTGCCTGGGCGGGGGACGCGACCCGCCTGCCGCCGGAGCCCCTCGACGCGGCGATCCTGTTCGCCCCCGTCGGCGCGCTGGTGCCGGCGGCGCTGGCGGCGGTGCGTCCGGGCGGTGTCGTCGTCTGCGGCGGCATCCATATGTCGGATATTCCGTCGTTCGCTTACGACCTGCTCTGGCGGGAGAAGCGGCTGGTGTCGGTCGCCAACCTGACACGGCGGGACGGCGAGGCATTTCTGGCGCTCGCCCCCCAGGTTCCCGTGCGCACCGAGGTGGAGACGATGCCGCTTGCCCGCGCCAACGAGGCACTCGATCGCTTGCGGGCCGGCAAAGTGACGGGGGCGCTCGTTCTCATTCCGGATCAGGCCGAGGTGTGAAACCATGACCAGGAAAACCCTGCCGTTAACCGATGCGCTGCATGCCTATCTGCTCGATGTGTCGTTGCGCGAGTCGCCGTTGCTTGCCCACCTGCGCAGTGAAACGGCGGCGCTGCCCGAGGGCGGCATGCAAATCGCCGCCGAGCAGGGGCAGTTCCTGGCGCTGCTCGTTCGGCTGGGTGGAGTGAAGCGGATCATCGAGATCGGCACCTTTACCGGCTACAGCTCGCTCGTCATGGCGCTGGCGCTGCCGGAGGCGGGGCGCATTGTTGCCTGTGACGTCAACGAGGAGTGGACGGCGATTGCGAAGCGCTACTGGCAGGAGGCGGGCGTCGCCGACAAGGTGACGCTGCGCCTCGGGCCGGCGTTGGCCACCCTCGACGGCCTGCTGGATGCGGGCGAGGCGGGGTCGTGGGACATGGCGTTCATCGATGCCGACAAGGAAAACTACATCGAATATTACGAGCGCGCGCTCACCCTTCTTCGCTCGGGCGGGCTGGTGGTCGCCGACAACACGCTCTGGGGCGGCCGCGTCATCGACGACACGAACCGGTCGGCTTCCACCCGAGGGATTCGCGCCTTCAACCAATTCCTGGCGACGGACCCGCGGATCGATCTGAGCCTGGTGCCGATCGGTGACGGCGTCACCCTCGCCCTGAAACGGTGACCTTTCCGTTTGGTTAGTCTCCGTCGAACGCGACGGCTGCTGCCGCCCCGGCAAGCCGTTCCGCTGACCACATCTTCGGTGGCGGCGGCGCCGAGCCGGCGACAACGGTCAGGCCGGTCCCGGGCTCGGTCATTTCAACCGATCCCTCGACCGTCTGCACCAGCACACTGGTGCCGGAGAGGAATGCCACCTGGGTCGAGGTGTCGTCGGCGAGCCGGCCCCACACCTCCGTGCCGCGGACGCCAAGAACGGCGGACGGCGTCTCGATGGTGAAACGGTCCGGCGCCATCTTGGCGAGCGCGCCGCTGGTGGCCAGGAAAACGCCGCTGACCGCCTTCAGCAGCCCGCTGCCCTCCGTTTCGGCCCGGTCATAGATCTCGACGGTCATCTGGCTGTTCTCACCCAAGGTGAGCATGCCGCCATCGCTCATCCGCACCTGTAGGCGCGCGCCCTCTGACGTCTGCAAGGCGTCGCCGACGAGAATGGTCGATCCCACGTAGAGGGAGCGCGCAAACCCGGAAGGCATCGTCGCCGTCGCCGACCCTTGCAGACGGGTGACGGTGCCGGCGGGCTCGATCGCGGCGGCGGTGACCGGTAGCAGGATGCTCAGAACGAGAAGGAGCGCCAGGGGCAGGCGGTGCATCGGAAGCCTCATCGCTGGGGATGATTCAGACGGCACGGGAATGACGGATTTCGGTCCGGTCGAGGTAGGAATCGAAGGCGGCGGCGACGATGCGGGCGAAAGGCCGGCCGGCCGCCGTGATCTCCACCTGATCGCCGGCGAGAATGACGAGACCGTCGTCGACAAGCGGCGCCAGTGCCGCCAGTTCCCTGGCGAAGGTGTCGGGCGGCAGGTGATGGCGGCGGCATACGGCGCCGATATCGACACCAAGGGCGCACATGAGCCGCTCGATGATTTCGCGGCGCGGCCGGTCATCGGCGGTGAGGGCAATGCCGCGGGCGATCGGCAGCCGGCCGGCGGCGATGGCCTCTCCGTACTGCTTGAGCGGCGCGATGTTCTGGACATAACCTGCGGGTAGGGAGCCGATGGCCGATGCGCCGAGGCCGAGGAGGACCGGTGCCTCGTCGGTGGTGTAGCCCTGAAAGTTGCGGTGCAATCGATCGCCTGCCAGCGCCCTCGCCAGCTCGTCGTCGGGATGGGCGAAATGGTCGAGCCCGACCGGAACCAATCCCCCCGCCTGCAACGCCGACGCGGCGGCCGACGCCTGGCGATAGCGCTCCCCGGCGTCGGGCAGTGCCGCCTCGTCGATCTGCTTCTGATGGCTCTTCATCCACGGGACATGCGCATAGCCGAACAGCGCCACCCGACCGGGATCGAGGGTCAGCGCCCGGTTGACCATGCGGACGACGCCGTCGGTCGTCTGCTTCGGCAACCCGTACATCAGATCAAGGTTGATGCGGGTGATGCCGTGGGTGCGCAGCCAGCCGCACACCCGGGCGACGACCTCGTACGGTTGCCGGCGGTTGATCGCCTCCTGGACCACGGCGTCGAAGTCTTGGACACCGATGCTGACCCGATTGACGCCGGCGGTGGCCAACGCCGCCACGTAGTCTTCGGTGGCGTCCCGCGGGTCGACCTCGACCGCGAGTTCGGCATCGGCGACGACATCGAAATGACGGCGCAAACAGCCGACCAGTTCCAGCCAGTCGGCGGGAGCCAGCATCGTCGGGCTGCCGCCGCCCCAATGAACGTGGCGCACCGGCAAGCGGCCGGGGAGTGACGCCGCCACCAGCGTCACCTCGGCCATCAGCGCATCGAGATAAGCGCGGATCGGCTGGTAGCGCTGAACGATCTTGGTATAGCAGCCGCAGAACCAGCACATCTCGTCGCAGAACGGGATGTGCAGGTAAAGCGACAGGGGCGTGGCGGGATCAAGCGCCGACAACCAGTCCCCATAGCGTCCGGCGTCCACCGAAGGGCCGAAATGGGGCGCGGTCGGATAGCTGGTGTAACGGGGAACGCGAAGATCGTATTTGCGGGCGAGATCGACGGTCATCGGCGGACGGGAGGAACGCGCTGTTGCGTCATCATAGGATGCCGGATCGTAAGATGCCGGTGCCGCCGACGGAAGGGCCGGCATCGAGGCTCGCCTTGTTCTCGCGTCGTCCGATCAGGCTGACGTAGCCCACCGGGCCGGAGGCGAACTCACGGCGCCACAGGTAAAGCGCGATCGCCGGCGGCTGATCGATCAGCAAAAAGCCGTCATCGGGCCGCAGCGCCAGGTTCATCTGATAGACGACGGACGGCGCCACCGCCGCGGTCGTCCCGGCCCAGCTCACGTGGATGGCGCGATGGATGTGTCCGCAAACAACCTGCCGGACCTGGGGATGGCGCCGGACCAGTTCCTGCAACTCGCTGGCGCCGTAGAGGGGCGGCCAATCCATGAAGCCGATGCCGGTGGGAAACGGCGGATGGTGCATGAAGATGAGAGTCGGCCGCTTCGGCTGTTCGTCCAGCCGCTCGCCCAGCCAGGCGAGGCGGGCAGGGCAGAGGGCACCGCCGACCTCTCCCGGAATGACGGTGTCGAGGCCGATCAGGCGGAGCGGGAAATCCTCGATGGTGTAATGCAGGAACTCTCCGTGGGCGGGGAGATAGCCATGGTCGGCAAACGAGCTTCGAAGCGCCTCGCGGTCGTCGTGGTTGCCGGGGATGACATAGACCGGCATCGGTAGCTGGTCGAACGCCGCCCGCAGGCGGGCGTACTCCTCGGGCAAGCCGCCGTCGGCCAGGTCTCCGGTCGCGAGGACGAGGTCCGGTGCCGGATCGAGGCGGCGCAGATGGGCGATGCAGGCGTCGAGTGCCCGTGCGGTATCGATCTGGCCATGCAGCAGGCGCCCGGACGCGCGGAGGTGGGTGTCGGAGATCTGCGCGATCAGCATGCGGTCGGCCGGATCAGGACGGATCGGTGTAGGCGACGACGGCGTGCCGCTGCTGGCCAAGCCCTTCCACGCCGCATTCCAGCAGATCGGCCGGTTTCAGGAACTCGGGCGGCTTGCGGCCGGCGCCGACGCCCGCCGGAGTGCCGGTGGCGATCACATCGCCCGGCAGCAGCGTCATGAACTGGCTGAGGTGGCTGATCAGGAAGGCGACCGGAAAGATCATGTTGCGGGTATTGCCCGCCTGCTTGCGCTCGCCGTTGACGTCGCACCACAGATCCAGGTCTTGCGGGTCGGCGACCTCATCGGCGGTGACCAGCCACGGGCCGATGGGGGCGAAGGAATCGGCGCTCTTGCCCTTGACGAACTGGCCGCCGCGCTCCTTCTGAAAGGCGCGCTCGGAGATGTCGTTGATGCAGGCATAACCGGCGACGTAATCGAGGGCGTCTGCCTCGTCGACGTACTGGGCACGGGTGCCGATGATGACCGCCAGCTCCACCTCCCAGTCGGTCTTGTCGCCGCGCTTCGGCAGGACGATCGGGTCGAACGGCCCGTTCAGCGAGGTGATCGCCTTCGAGAACAACAGCGGCTCTTCCCCGGGCTTGGCGCCCGTTTCTTCCGCATGGCTGCGGTAGTTGAGACCGATGCCGAGGATCTTGCCGATGCCGCCGACGGGGGTGCCGAGGCGGGGGGAGCCTTCGACGCGGGGGAGCGACCGTTCATCAAGGGTGGCGAGCCGCCGCAGGCGCTCCCGTCCGAGAATTTCGCCGCGCAGGTCCGGAACGTGATCGGAGAGATCGCGAATGTGACCATCTGCGTCGATCAGTCCCGGCCGTTCATCATCCTTCGCACCGTACCGCACCAGCTTCATTGGCATGCCTCCCGACCGGCGGTCGCCCCGCTGAGCGTAAACCGCGGCTGCCAGACTAGCGTGCCCTTTGTCGGCGTCAATCGCCACCCGGCGCGGGGGACAAGTCCCGCGAATGCCACGTGGACCTGCGGAACCGGCGCTGATATCTCGGGCTTCTACGTCACGCTCGTTCCAGTGATCCGGGGGCTCCGATGCACGAACTGCTGGCACTCCTATCCGACCCCCAGGCCTGGGCGAGCCTGTTGACGCTCACTGTCCTCGAGATCGTCCTCGGCATCGACAATGTCATCTTCCTGTCCATCGTCACCGGCCGCCTGCCGGCGGCGCAGCAGCCGGCCGCGCGCCGCCTCGGCCTTGGCCTGGCCGCGATCATGCGCGTCGGCCTGCTGGTGTCGATCACCTGGATCATCGGCCTGACGCAACCGCTGGCGACGATTTGGGGCTATGTCATCTCCTGGCGCGACCTGGTGTTGATAGCGGGTGGCCTGTTCCTCCTCGTCAAGGGCACGATGGAGATCCACCGGATGACCGAGGGGCTCGAAGACGAAGAGGAGGGCCAGGTCCGCGCCGGTGACTCCTTCGCCATGGCGATCGTCCAGATCGTCATGCTCGATATCGTGTTTTCCCTCGACAGCGTCATCACCGCCGTCGGCATGGCGCAACACCTGCCGGTGATGATCGCCGCGGTGTTGATTGCCGTCGGGGTCATGCTGCTGGCGGCGAAGCCGATCAGCGACTTCATTCATCGCCACCCGTCGGTGAAGATGCTGGCGCTCGGCTTCCTGCTCCTCGTCGGGGTGGCGTTAATCGCCGACGGGCTGCATTTCCATATTCCGCGGGGATATCTGTACTTTGCGATCGCCTTTTCCATCGGCGTTGAAACCCTCAATCTCGTTGCCAGCAAGGCGCGGCGGCGCCGACGGAAGGCGACCCTCGATTGATGCAATTGCCTAGAGTAAGTACAGAGTATGTAAAAATTGCGCACAATGTTTCTACAATAGATTATTTTGACACTTGGCTAAGCCTAGGATAGCGTGTGATCTAACGCTTCGTTAACGACTGCTTGGCGTCATGCGCATGTTAAAGCGAGTTCTACGTCGACTTCGATTTGACGAGGCGGGCGCCACCGCCATCGAGTATGCACTTCTCGGGGCGTTCATCGCCGCGGTGATTACCGCATCGGTCTCCGCCATCGGCAGTCGTCTTCTCGAGAAGTACGGCCTCGTCGCCAGCCTGTTTCCCTAGAGGGATCCGGTTTCGCAGTTGACCGGGTCGCCGCCATTGCAGGCTCCCAATATATAAAAATGCGTGTAAATTACACGTATATTCTCTTATTGCGATAATTCGAACATAAGGTACACTTATCCCGCGTGCATTCTTGTCCCCTTGCTAGGGGCGGCTGCGACGGGAGAGTCCCCATGAGGCATCGGTGGTTACGATCGTTCGCTCGGTTGCTCGGGCGGGGATGGCGCCGGGAAGACGGCAACGTCGCCATGATGTTGGGGCTGCTGTTGATTCCCTTGATCGGCGCCGTCGGTCTCGCCGTCGATTCCTTGCGCGCCTATATGCTCGAAGATGAGCTGCAGAAATCGCTGGATGCGGCCGGTTTGGCGGCAGGTCGGGTGACCGATACGACCAATCTTTCCGGCGAGGCGCAGCAGGTCTTCGACGCCAACTTTGCGGACGCGCGCGGTTACGCGTCCGTCGGCGACATCACCATCAACATCAACGAGGACGAGGGGACGATCAGCCTTTCGGCCGACGCGGTGGTGCCGACGGTGTTCATGCGCGTGCTGGGCCATGACTCGGTGGACGTGCACGCCTCGACGGTCATCAACCGCGAGATCCGGCAGATGGAACTGGCGCTGGTGATGGACAACACCGGCTCCATGCTGGGGCAGCCGATCAAGGACGAGATCGCCGGTGCCAAGGACCTGATCGCCAACGTCTACGGCAGCGAGGAGACCCACGATAATCTGCTGGTTGCGCTCGTTCCGTTCACCGCGGCGGTGAACGTCGGGCCACAACACACGGACTGGCTTCCCGCCACCGACCAGGCGCTGAAAACGCCGAGCCCGTTCGCGGACGACACGGTCAACGGCAAGGCGTGGAAGGGCTGCGTGATGGCGCGGACCGCTCCCTACGACCAGTCGGACGATCCACCGAGCGTCAAGAAGTTCGACAGCTACCTCTATCCCAAGGACGTGGACAACGCCTTTCCACCGGTGAAGGCCAAGGTGACCGACGAGAACAATGGGACCGGCCCCAACCTCGGCTGCGGGACGCCGTCGATCCTGCCGCTCACCCACGAGAAATCGAAGGTCATCGCCGCCATCGACAAGATGGGGGCTTGGCACCGGGGAGGGACCACGAGCAATCTGGGTCTCGCCTGGGGCTGGCGGGTGCTATCGCCGCGCTGGCGCGGACTGTGGGGCGGCAACACGCCCGCCGACCGGCCGCTCGACTACAACAACGCGTTGAGCGACAAGGTCATCGTCCTGCTCACCGACGGCAACAACCAGTTCTACGACTGGGATCAGCCCGACGGAAAGAGTTCGCCGGACGGGCCGCGGGGGTCCGACTACACCGCCTACGGGCGGCTCAACGACCTTGGCGTTAGCACGATTGCCGCCGGCAACGATCTGCTCGATACGCGCATGGCAACCCTCTGCACCAAGATCAAAGCCGAGGGGATCATCATGTACACGATCACCTATGGCGCAACGCCGGATAAAGCGACCAAAACCCTGTTTCAGAACTGCGCCACCAGTCCCGACTACTACTTTCATGCCCCCGACGGGGCGACGATGAAGGCGGTGTTCAAGAAGGTCGGCCGCCAGTTGGGCAACCTGCGGATCTCCCACTGACATGGGCACGCGTCATCATCCTCGGGACCTGGTCGGGTCCGACGCCGGCGCAGCCGCCGTCGAATTCGCCCTGATCGGCACCGTCCTGATGCTCTTTCTCATCGGCATCTTCGAATACGCGTTCGTCATGTTCGTCGATGGAACCCTGGAGTCGGCGGTGCTGGTTGCGTCTCGCTACGGCATCACCGGGTCGACCGAAGAGGGGGTGAGCCGGGAGGACGTCATCCGCGACATCATTCTCCAGCGGATTCACAATCTCATCCCGGCCGAAAAGCTGACCATCGACACCAAGGTCTACCAGAACTTCGGCCAGATCGGTCAGCCGGAGCCGTTCACCGACACCAATCACGATGGGGCGCACCAGGACGGGGAACCGTTCACCGACGTCAATGGCAACGGCGTCTGGGACGACGACATGGGAGCGGCCGGTCTCGGTGGTCCCGGTGACGTCGTCCTCTATACGGTCGAGTATATCGGCACCGCGCTGACCGGCATGTTCGAGCCGATTATCGGCGAGATCCATCACCACGCGGCGGTCGCCGTCCGCAATGAGCCGTTCGGCGAATGATAAACTTCATTCACCGACTGCGGAGAGACATCCGCGGACTTGGAGCCGTGGAGTTCGCCATCATTCTGCCGGTGTTGGTGCTATTTTCGCTGGTGATGATCGAGACGTCGCGTTTCTTGTTGCTCAATCTCAAGCTGAGCCACGTCGCCACATCGATGGCCGATCTGGCGACGCGGGAGCGGGAACTTTCGGTCACGACCCTCGACAACCTGTTCAATGCTGTCCAGTACTTGATCAGGCCGTTTCCCTTCAACGCCGAGGGCGTCGTCATCGTCAGCGGGGTTACCGAAAACAGCGCCCATGCGATGACTGTGAGCTGGCAACGGCGGGGGGCCGGCGACCTGGACCCGACGAGCGAGGTGGGAGCGGCGGGAAGCGCCGCCACCATGCCTGACACCATTGATGTGGGCGCCGACCAGACGATGGTCGTCTCCGAGGCGTTCTACCAGTACGAGCCGTGGCTGCTGGGGGTTATCCCGGCGCGGTTGCTGCGTCACGTCGCCTATTTCCGGCCCCGCCTCGGCCTGCTGACGCAGCTCCAGGCCAACTGAGGCGCCAGTAACCTTTCCCGCCGGTCCCCACGCAAGTCAGCGCCGCGCTGCTCAGCGGCCGTCGTCAACCGCCGGCTCAGGCCGGGGGCGTCCTTTCGTTTGGCACCGAGTGCGCGATCAAAGATCAGGAGGGGCGTTTTCGAAAGCAAACAATTTTAAGTATTTTAATATTAAAATGAATTGAATATAGTCGTAAATAGACATCAAATAAAAATTTTGACAATTGGGTAATAACTATGTACTGTTCATTAATCCCGACGACGGGATTGGTTCAAGCCTAGGAGGATCCAATGCAGTTCGTTAGCAAGTTGTTCAAAGACGAGTCCGGTGCTACTGCCATCGAATATGGCCTGATCGCCGCCCTGATTGCCGCCGTCATCGTCGGCGCTGTCTCCACCCTCGGTGGCACGGTCAAGAAGGCTTTCGTGGACGTTAACGCGGGCATCGCTGGCAGCTAGTCTTCTATCTCAACCTGCAGCCGGCCGAATCATCTTCGGCGGTCCATAGCAGGGTAAGTCTTCCTTTTTGGGTCGACCTCGGGTGAACCGAGACAGGCGGCTGCGGATGCAGTCGCCTCGACCCGCAGGAAAAAGGCCCCTTTCAAGGGGGCCCAAGGGCATTAAGCCGAATTTAAGACTATCCCGCTAAAACGAAGGGCGTGCGAAAGCATCAAGGACAAGTGTCGTGCCCTTCGTCAGCGTCCTCCACCACCTCACCGGTCTTCTCTTTTTCGCGGTTCTCGGCGCCGCCGTCATCACCGATGTCAGGTCGCTGAAGATCCCGAACGAGATCTGCATCGCCCTTCTCCTGCTCTATCCAGCCCACATCCTCACCGGCGGTACCGTCGCTTGGCTGCCAGCGTTGGGGCTCGCCGCCCTCGTCTTCGTTGCCGGCTTCGTCCCCTTCGGCTTCGGCTGGATGGGCGGCGGCGACGTCAAGCTGCTAGCGGTGACGGCGCTGTGGGCCGGGCCGACGCTGATCGGGGATTTCCTGCTGCTGACCGCCGTCGCCGGCGGCGCCTGCGCCCTGGTCATGCTGGCCCCGACCCGGTTTGTCCTCGCTCGGACACTGGAAGTGGTGGGAGCCGGCGCGCTGCGCGACGCCGTCCTTGGACGATCGATCCCCTATGCCGTCGCCATCGCCATCGGTGCCGCCGGCAGCATCGGCCCTGAACTCCTCCACGGGGCTGGCTGAGCGAGGAATGCGATGATCAACCCGAAAGGCATCATTCTCCTTCTCGTCGCCCTCGGCTGCGCCGGCGGCACGGCGTGGTTCGTCGACGGCATGCTCGGCCAGAAACAGCCGGCACCCGCGGCGGCAGCGCTGCCGCCTCCGCCAGCGCCGGAGACGCGAGTCCTCGTCGCCAAGAAGGAACTGGCGACCGGAACCTTCCTCAAGTCCGGCGATCTCGATTGGCAGGTCTGGCCGGAAGCCGGTCTGAACGACGGCTACGTCATGGAAAATCCAAATGCGCTCAAGGAGTTCGAGGGCGCGGTGGTGCGCACCCGACTGACCAAGGGCGAGCCGATCACCAAGGCGCGGGTCGTCCATCCGGGCGAGAAGGGTTTTCTCGCCGCCGTCCTCGATCCCGGCAAACGGGCGGTCGCGGTCCCGGTGGATGGCGCCACCGGTGTCGGCGGCTTTGTTCTACCGGGCGATGAGGTGGACGTCATCCTGACCATTCAGCGCGAGCAGTCGGGTGACGGTGGCTCGGAGAAGCGCGCATTTGCGGAGACGCTGCTGACCCAGGTGCGGGTGCTGGCCATCGACCAGACCGTCGACAACGCCGGCGGGCAGGCCAAGGTGGGCAAGACGGCGACCCTGGAGGTGACACCGAAGCAGGCGGAGAAGCTGGCGCTTGGCCTGGAGCTGGGCGATCTGGGTCTCAGCCTGCGCAGCCTGCAGCGCAACGAGGTGGATGCATCCCGCCTCGACACCCTCGCCGAAGAGAAGGCGACGCCGAAGGCGGCGCCCGCCGGCAAAAGCTACACCCGCGACACCGACGTGATGTCGATGATCGGCGATCCGTGGGGTCTCGAGCCGCCGTCGGCGGTTCGCCGCAAGGTGACCGTGCTGCGCGGCAGCGAAGATCCCAAAGACGTCAAGTACTGAGCCTGAGGAGCCGGAAGCGATGCCGTACATGTCCTTCTTCCCGCGCCAGGCGCGGACCGCTACGGCGATCGGCGCGATCGCTCTCGCCCTCGTCCTTGTCCCCGGCGCACAGTCCCCCTTGCAAGCCGCACAGGTCCTCAACAGCGGCGGCAAGTCGGTCACCGTCGAGGCCAAGAAAGGGACGCTGGTCCGCCTCAACCAGCCGGCGAGCACCGTCTTCATCGCCGACCCGGAGGTCTGCGACGTTCAGGTCAAGTCGCCGAAGCTCATCTACCTGATGGGCAAGAAGCCGGGGCAGACCACCCTGATCGCCGTCGACGAGAACGAAAACGTCCTGGCCAACATGGACGTGACCGTCACCCAGGATCTCGGTCGCCTCAATCAGGCGATCAACGCCCTCTATCCGGACTCCGGCATCAACGTTTCCAGCGTCGAGCAGTCGGTGGTGCTCGACGGCATCGTCGGCTCGCCGACCGTCTCCGAGGATGTGCGCCGGCTGGCCGCCCAGTTCGTCGGCAAGGAAACGGACATCATCAACCGGCTCGGGGTGGATGCGCCGACCCAGATCAACCTGCGGGTCCGCTTCGCCGAGATCAACCGCGAGACCGAGAAGGCGCTCGGCATCAACTGGAGCATCATCAACACCGCCGGCAAGACCGGCTTCGCCTTCTCCACCTTCAATCCGCTGGCGATCGCCGGCGTCCTCAGCGACACCCTCGCCGTCAACACCAGCGTCGGCAACACCGACATCAACATCCTCCTCGATATCCTCGACCAGGAGGGTCTGGCGAGCGTCCTCGCCGAGCCGAATCTGACGGCCCTTTCCGGCGAAACGGCCAGCTTCCTCGCCGGCGGTGAGTTCCCGATCATGGTGCCGCAGGGCGACGACCAGGTGACCATCGAGTTCAAGAAATTCGGCGTCTCGTTGGCGTTCACCCCGACCATTCTGCAATCCGACCGCATCAATCTGCACGTGCGGCCGGAGGTCAGCCAGTTGTCGGAGGAGGGGGCGATCGACGTTCCCTTCGTTGGCGGCACCCTGAAGGTGCCGGCACTGCGGACTCGCCGCGCCGAGACGACGATCGAGCTCGGCAGCGGCCAGAGCTTCGCCATCGCCGGACTGCTGTCGAACGACTCGGTCCACGATTTCAAGTCACTGCCGGGGCTGGGCGACATCCCGGTGCTGGGTCGGCTGTTCCAGTCGGACAACTTCCGTCGGAAGGAATCCGAACTCGTCATCATCGTCACCCCTTACGTCGTCCGCCCGTCCTCCAGCATGCCGGCGGCGCCGACCGACGGCTTCGCGCCGCCGACCGATCTGGATCGCGTGTTCCCGAGCGGCACCTGGAAGCGGCAGCCACAGGGCCAGGCCTCACGGGTGGGCCCCGATGGCACCCGCGTCGGGCCGACCGGCTTCGCCCTCGAATAGGGAGACTTGCAATGAGCACCGCCCGCCGCATCAATGCCTCGCGCGTCCTGACGCTGCTGATGCTCCCGGCGCTGATCGCCGCCTGCGCCAGCGGCTTCGAGTACCGCCAGCCGAAGGTCACCGTCGCCGACAGTCGCGAGGATGTCGCCTTTGCCACCGGCAGCGCCTCCCTTTCCGCAGCGGAGGCCGGCCGGCTCGGCGCTTTCCTGGCCACGGTCCATTCATCGGCCGACGGCAACGAGGCGAGAGTGTTCGTCGTCGGTGCCGCCAGCGTTGTCGGCGCCCCCGAGCAGACGGCACGCCTGATCGACCGGCGCAACCGGGCGGTCGCCGATCTTCTCGCCGCCAATGGCATCGTCGCCGAACCGGTTCCTGCCGACGCGCTCAGCCGACCGGTTTCGCCTGACACGGTGGCGGTGATCGTTCGCCGCAGCGTCGTCGAGTTGCCGGCGTGCCCTGATTGGAGCGGCTGGCCCAACTACTCCACGTTCCACAACCTGCCGTCCAGCAACTGGAGCTGCGCCACCGCGGTCAACTTCGGGATGATGGTGGCCGACCCCAGCGATCTGGTCCGCGGCCGCACCCCCGGTGACGCCGACGGTACGGTGATGGCCCGTTCCATCGAGAATTACCGCAAGGGCAAGACGACGCCGATCATGCGCGATGTCTCGACCGCCGACACCTTCTCCGGCGGCGGCGGCAGCAGCGACTCCGGACAGTAGGAACACAGTAGGAACAACGCCATGTCGGCCAGACCCGCTGCCAAATCCGCCGCCGCGAACGCCAAGCCGCTTGCCTGCTTCATCACCGACGAGGTGACGGTTGCCGCGGTAAAGCAGGCCGTCGGCGAGCTCGCCATGGACAACGCCCTGGTCGTCCAGGGAACGATCGCCGATGCGCACAAGCGCCTCAGCAAGATGCCGACCCCGAACGTCCTCCTCATCGATCTGTCGGGGGCGGAGGATCCGATCGCCGGGCTCGCCTCGCTGGCCGATGTCTGCGACGAGGGGACGATCGTGCTGACCATCGGCGACGTCAACGACATCTCCGTCTACCGCAACCTCATCGGCCTCGGCATCCGCGACTATTTGGTGAAGCCGGTGTCCACCGACGAGCTGAAGGGGGCGATCGCGCGCACCGTGAACGGCGACGGCGATCCCAAGGCGGCGAACATCGGCCGGCTGATCGGTGTCGTCGGTGCCCATGGCGGCGTCGGCGCCACCTCGGTTGCGGTCAACGTCGCCTGGCTGATCGCCCAGGAGCTGAAGCGGCGGGTGGCCCTCGTCGATCTGGATATCTTCTTCGGCACCTGCGGCCTCGCCCTCGATCTGGATGTGGGGCGCGGCTTCCGCGAGGCCCTGGAGAACCCGTCGCGCATCGATGGCTTGTTCATCGAGCGGGCGATGGCGCGGGAGGGCGACAATCTGTTCGTGCTCTCGACCGAAGAGCCGCTCGATCATCATGCCACCCTCGATCCGGGCGCGGTGGAGTTGCTGGTGGAGCACCTGCGCCACGATTTTCCTTACGTGGTCGTCGATCTGCCGCGGTTTGCCGCCCGCACCCAGCTGTTCATGCTGGCGCCGCCGTCGTCCTTGGTCATCGTTTCCGATCCGACCCTGGCCGGCATGCGCGATACCGGCCGGCTCGTTGAGCTGGCGAAGAAATCGGCCGCCAACACCGATGTTTCCGTCGTCCTGAACCGGGTGGGCGCGAGCAAGGTGGGGGAGCTCTCCCGCGCCGACTTCGAGAAGGGGGCCGAATGCAAGGTGGTAATGAGCGTGCCGTTCGATCCGGCGCCGTTCGCCGCCGCCGCGGGAGCGGGCAAAGCCGCCACCGCCGCCGCTTCGCGAGCCAAGGCAAGCAAGACCTTGCGCGATCTGACCCAGATTGTCGCCGGGCAGGTCCGCAAGGACGACAAGGCATCGATCTTGAGCCGGTTTTTGAAGAGATAGAAGATGCAGTTCGGTCGCAGACATGGTGGGGTAGCTCCGGCTCCGGCTCCGCAGCCCAAGACGCCAGAGCCCGGAACCGGCGAACCGCTCGCGCCGGCGCAGGAGGAACAGCCGCGTCCGGCCGCCCCGGCCGACGACGGCGCCTTCGAGGCGCTGGGGGAGAGGCTGCTGCCCATCTTGCGCAAGGACCTGCCGGCAGGCGAGGCGATGCGTATCTCCCGTGGCAACCTCGCGACCCGGGTTGCCTCCGCTATCGATGAACTGTGCCGGACGGAGGGCCGGGCGCTCACCGATCACGAGCGCCGACGGCTGGTGACGACGACGCTGAACCGGCTGCTTGCCGAAGCGAAACGGCACGTTCAGGGTGAGGCGGCGATCGATGCCGTCGCCAAGACCCCGCGCGAAGGCTCGATCGTCGAAACGACCAAGCTGCGGATCCAGCCCAACCTGCTGGAGCGCATCGACGTTTCGAAGGCGGTGACCTTGCCGCCGGACGAGCTGGCGAAGCAGATTTCGGAAATCGTCGGCGAGATCCTGGGCGAAGAGAAGATTCAGCTCAACCAGGCCGAACAGCGCGACCTGGTGACCATGCTGCTCAACGACATGCTGGGTCTCGGCCCGCTGGAGGTGCTGCTCGCCGAGGAGGCGGTCACCGACATCATGGTCAACGGACCGAAGCAGGTTTACGTCGAACGCAAGGGCAAGCTGGAACTCACCCACATCAAGTTTCGCGACGATGCGCACGTAATGGGGATCGCCACCCGCATCGTCACCCGTGTCGGCCGCCGGGTGGACGAGACGTCGCCCCTGTGCGACGCCCGCCTTCAGGACGGCTCGCGGGTCAACATCATCATCCCGCCGCTGGCGATCGATGGTCCGTCCATTTCCATCCGCAAATTCGCCAAGCAGAAGATCACCCTCGACATCATGGAGCGCCAGGGCAACCTCTCAACGCCGATGGCGACGGTGCTGCGCATTGCGTCGCGCGCCCGCCTCAACATCATCGTCTCGGGCGGCACCGGTTCCGGCAAGACGACCCTGCTCAACGCCCTGTCGCGGATGATCGATAACGGCGAACGGATCGTCACCATCGAGGATGCGGCGGAGCTCCAGCTGCAGCAGCCTCATGTCGTCCGTCTGGAGACCCGGCCGCCGAACCTGGAAGGCCAGGGCGAGATCACCCAGCGCGAACTGGTGAAGAACGCGCTGCGGATGCGCCCCGACCGGATCATCCTCGGCGAGATTCGGGCGGGCGAGGCGCTGGACATGCTGCAGGCGATGAACACCGGCCATGACGGCTCCATGGGGACCATCCACGCCAACCGGCCCCGGGAAGCCTTGACCCGGCTCGAAAACATGGTGGCGATGACCGGCGTCAAGCTGCCGAACGAGGCGGTGCGAGCGCAGATCGCCGGCGCCGTCAACATGATCGTCCAGATCGCCCGCATGCGCGACGGCGTCCGACGCATCACCCACATCACCGAGGTCGTCGGCATGGAAGGCGACGTCATCACCACCCAGGACCTGTTCACCTTCGAGTTCCGCGGCGAGGACAAGGACGGTCGGCTGATCGGCGCCTTCAAGTGCTCGGGTCTGCGTCCCTTCTTCACCCCGAGCGCCGAGTATTTCGGCCTGCACAAGATGCTGCTGGAGGCCATGGCGTCGGCACCGGAGATGCTCCGATGATGGTTGCCCTGATCGCCGCCGCCGCCTTCTTCGTCCTGATCACCGCCGGCTTTGCCTTCGGCCTGTACGGCGGTAGCCGGGACGCCTTGAGCAAGCGGGCGCGCGGCCTGCGTCGGGGCGAACGGAAGAACCGCAAGGCCAAGACCCAGGCGACCCAGGCGGTCAGCGTCAAGAAATCCTCTGGCGGCACCCTTCCCATCATCGAGGCGTTCGCCAAACGCTTCCTTCCGAAACAATCGGTCCTGCGCGACCGCCTGGCCCGGACAGGGCTGGCGCTCTCCATCGGCGGATATCTGTTGATCTCGATCGCTTTTGCCGTCGTGGGGGGTGTGGCGGCGGTGATAGCAGGGTTGTCGGTCGCGCCGTCGATCCCCGTCGGTGTCATCGCGGGCCTTCTGTTGCCACACATGTTGATTGGGTTCCTCATCGGCCGGCGGCGGAAAAAGTTCCTCAACCTGTTCCCCGACGCCATCGATCTCATCGTCCGCGGCGTCAAGTCCGGTCTGCCGGTGACGGAATCCATGGCCGTTGTCGGTCGCGAGCTGGAAGCGCCGGTGGGCGAGGAGTTCCGCCGCATCAGCGACGGCATTCGCTTCGGTCAGCCGTTGGATGTCGTCCTCTGGGATACCGCCCAGCGGCTGGCGACGCCCGAGTTCAACTTCTTCGTCATCACCATCTCAATTCAGCAGGAAACCGGCGGTAATCTCGCCGAGACGCTGAACAACCTTTCGGATATCCTGAGAAAACGCAAGCAGATGCGGCTCAAGATTAAAGCGCTGTCTTCGGAAGCGAAGGCGAGCGCCATGATCCTGGGCGCCTTGCCGGTGGTCATGTTCGGCGTCCTCTATGGGATGAATCCCGATTACGAGACGGCGATGCTGACCGACCCCCGCGGCCACATGATGTTGGCGGGCGGCATCGGATCCTTGCTCGTCGGCACCCTCGTCATGGCGAAAATGGTACGGTTCGAGATATGAACTTCACGGACATGCTGCCGTTCGGACTTGAGCCGGAACGGGCGATTACCGCGCTCGCCTCGCTGGTGGCCTTCGCGATCGTCATCGTCCTCTGGAATACGCTGCTCGCCCACGATCCGATGGACGGCCGGCTGAAGCGGATGAACCGGCGCCGGCACGAACTCAAGGCCGGCTGGGTGCGGCCGAAGGGGCACAAACTCCGCATGAAATCGACGAAGTCGGCGATGCGGACGCTCGTTCAGCGCCTCAATCTGTTGCGGACCAAAACCACCTCGAAGATGTCCGAAAAGCTGGCGCGCGCCGGCTGGCGAAGCCGCGACAGCGTCGTCGTCTACCTGTTCGGCAAGCTCTGCATGCCGTTCGTCTTCGGCATCGCCGCCTACGTCTGCTTCAATCTTTTGAAAATGTTCAACTTGCCGCCGGTGGCGCAGACCCTGGCGCCGATCGTCGGCGTCGCTCTCGGCGCCTATGCCCCTGACGTATTCCTAAGAAACGCCATTCAAAAGCGGGAACAGGCCATCGTCAAAGGGCTGCCGGATACGCTCGACCTGCTGGTTATCTGTGCCGAGGCGGGCCTGTCCCTGGATGCGGCGCTGACCCGGGTGTCCCAGGAAATGGGGCGGAGCTGTCCCGAAGTTGCCGACGAGTTCGGCCTGACCGCCGTCGAACTGGGCTTCTTGCCCGAGCGGCGCAAAGCGCTGGAGAACCTTGCCCGCCGGGCGGACCTGCCTTCGGTCCGCGGCATCGTCACCACCTTGTTGCAGACCGAGAAGTACGGCACGCCGTTGGCCAACTCCCTGCGGGTGCTTTCATCAGAGTTTCGCAACGAGCGGATGATGAAGGCGGAGGAGAAGGCGGCGCGGTTGCCGGCGATCCTCACCGTGCCGATGATCATCTTCATCCTGCCGACCTTGCTGATCGTGCTGATCGGCCCCGGCATCATCCGCGTCATGGATACGATGGGCCGGATGTAGGGCCCCTTTCGGGCTCGCCCATGCGCGCGGCCGGCCGTCGAGCACTACGAAACCAGATCTCTGAAGAGAAGAAGCTTTAGGCTAGCGCGACAGGGCTTCCCGCCCTGATCCCAGGCTGAACCTATCGACCGAGCGAATGCCGCTTCCGCATGGAGATCTGGGTCGGCGTCTGAGCCGGTGCGGTTGGCGAACCGCCGGTTCCGGACAGCACGGCGAGGACGCCCGCTTCGATCAGGCTCTGGTAGGTTGTTGCCGATGCCTCGCTGAGGGCGCGCAGACGCAGAAAGTCCTCCAGGTGGAGGCGGACCGTTAGCGACCGGCGCCGGGCGGTGGCAATTTCGATCAGCCGTGGATCGATCTCGGTTGCAACCGCTTCCCGGCGAAGGCCGCTCTCGGATTCTCCCATCGCCGCGGCCGGCCGACGAGCGATGAGAAAGGCAAGCGGCGGATTCGTGTCCGACCGTTGCGATCGCGTGGCAGCGCCGGCCGGCCGGCGAACGGTCCCGGTGGGCGACGTGGCCGGCGCGGGCACGGCAGGAACCGCCTCTCCCTTACGCGCCAACAGGGCGCGCAACGACTCGCCCGTAGCCACAGACAGGGCGGGATCTACCACGTGCCCAACTCCGGCTTCGCTGCCCGCCGGCGGCCGAAGCCCTGGGCCGGGGCGGCACTGAACACGCCGACGGGACGGGTAGGGCGCACCTCCGAGCGAACCAGACGCGAGGCCAGGTAATCCCAAAGGGCGACGATCTCGCCGGCGCCGGGGGAATCCGGTTCCGTCTCCACGACCGTCTGCCCGTAGATCATGCTGGTGGCGAAGCTGGTGCGATGGCCGATGATGACCGGCGCCACCGTGCCGTGCTGGGACAGCGCCACCGCGGTGTCGCCGGTGATGCGGGCGCGAGGGGTCGCGTCGTTGACGGCGAACACCAGCGGCTTGCCCAGGCCTTCGACGATGTCGAGGGTGGCTCCCACGGCGCGCAGGTCATGGGGCGACGGCTTGGTGGGAACGACGACCAGATCGGCGAAGCCGACGATGCGGCGAATCATCTCGGTGACGGCCGGCGGCGTATCGACGAAGACAAGGCGGATGCCGGCGCGGCCCAGTTGCCGCAGGTCTTCGTGTAGAAAATCCACCTGTGCCTTCATGAAGACGGGAGTTTCCGCTTCGCGCGCGTTCCACCATTGGGCCAGGCTGCCTTGGGGATCGGTGTCGATCAGGGCCACCGGCCCGGCTCCGGCCCGTTCCGCCTGAACCGCGAGATGGCCGCATAGGGTCGTTTTTCCGGAGCCGCCCTTCTGTGCCGAACAGACGATAACCTGCATACCGGGAAAGCGGGCGGCAGACGGCATCGAGCTCTTGACGGCCGCGTCTGGACCATCTCCTGCCCGTGTCGCCGTTGCGTCGCCGGAAACTGCCGCTGTCGCGTTGTTTGCAAAAGTCGTCATTCCACCACCCGTAACGCCACAAAGCTTGGGGCCGCCGTACTGGCGATAAAGAACCGCCGGACACAGGGCGACAGAGTATGTTGACGAAGACCGTTACGGTCACCGTCATTAAAGCAATACGAGCTGTAACTATAACACTCTCGGTCAAGTGTATCGAAATGATTAATTCCTACGAATTTTGTTGTGAGATTCGCGGTGTAATGACGATGGGAATGGGTGGATGTCTGCCTTCTGGTGGCGTCTATCCCTTGAGCCTGCTGAGTTGATCAACCAAGTGTTGAGATTCATCCCTGTGATGCGACACTGAGGCGGCAGAGCGCCGGCGAGGATCTCGCTCCCCCAGGACGATATCTCGCAGGGCAAGCCACTCAGCGGCCGCGCACTGCTCGACGCAGCCGCCAGCTTGCCAACGGCTCGCGCAGAATAGGCCGTTTAAGGGTCGGTTTTCTCGTTATCGGTGGCGACGATCAGCCCGATCCTTTCCAGCGCTGCCAGCGGTTCGAGAAACGCCTCGTCCGACGGGGGCAACCCCCGGCGGGCGCGAAAGCGAGCGATCGCGTCCGCGAGCGGCTCGGTGCCGGTCATGCCGCTGACGAACTCGGTGAGATCGTGCGAATGCAGAAAGAAAAGCCGCCGGTTGCCGTAGTTGTAGACGAGGCCACCGAAGCGTTCCGGGCGGATGGCGACCCGATCCGCCAGGCGATAGCGTTGGGTGAGGTTCATTTCAGCATCCTTCCTGCGTCCACTTTCAACGTGTGGCCGGTGACATAGCGGGCTTCGTCGGAGGCTAGCCACAGCGCGGCGCTGGCCACGTCCGTGGCTTCGATCAGCTTCACCGGCAACGCGTGGCCGGCATGGATGAAGTCGATCAGTTCGTCTCTTTCCATGCCGGCCGCCTTGGCCATGCCGCTGATGATGGCGGTGTCGACGGCGGTGGGATGCAAGGTGTTGACGGTGATGCCATAGAGGGAGAGTTCGTGGGCGAGCGTCTTTGCCAAACCGACGACGCCCCATTTCGAGGCGCAATAATGGGCCATGCCCGGCTCGCCCCGCAGGCCCGCCACCGACGAGGTGATGAGGATGCGCCCGCCCTGGTTGCGCGCGATCATCCCCGGCACCGCGTACTTGATCGCCAGCCACACCCCCTTGAGATTGACATCGAGCATGATGTCCCACCACTCCTCGGTGATGTCCCAGGTCAGCGCCATGTCGGCAATGCCGGCGTTGCAGATGAGGATGTCGATATGGCCGAACTGCTGGAGGGTGGCCCGGATCGCCCGCTCCATCTCCGCGGCGCTGCGGACATCGGCGCCGAGGGCGAGGGCTTGCCGCCCCAGCGCCTCCACCTGGCGGACGGTTTCCTGCAGGTCCGCGTCGGTGGCGAGGCCGTAGCGCGGGTAGGGGAGGTCGTGGCAGATGTCGAGCGCAGCGATGTCGGCGCCTTCCGCTGCCATGGTGATCGCGTGGGCGCGACCCTGGCCGCGGGCGGCGCCGGTGATCAATGCGACCTTTGCGTCCAGTTTGCCCAATGGCCGATCCTCCCGGAACAAGGGCCAGGCACAAGGGAAGGGCCGGGAACGGATGGCCGCGCCGGTGCACGCGGGTTCCGCGGCAACCGGCGGCGGCTGCGTATGATCCCGGCCCGTGCGGCCTAATAGACGCCGCACATGCCGTCGATGCTGACCTCCTCGATCAAGATCTCTTCGACGATGGCAGGCTTGCCCGCTTTCGCGTTCTCGTTGCCCGCCACTGGGGAGAGCGCCGCACCCGCCGGCTCTCCGTCGGTCGTCCAATCGCCGTCTCGCGGGGACAAACTCGCCTCGTATTCGCTTCGCATGGCTTCTTCCTCTTCCAGATTGCGTTCATTGCCGCGGGGGTTGCATCGAGGTCACGGGTGCTTCATGGGCTCACCTTTTCCAGTGCAAGATCGGCAGCAGCGGACGAACGGTGCGTCCGACAATGCATCCGCGCCAGACGCCCCATTGGTAGGCCGCCATCTCAAGCCAGGAGAGAAGGGCGAACGCCGGGAGCCCACACGCCGGCTTCAGCCGTCCATGGTCCAGCAGCGGCGCCAGCACGAAGACGACGGCGATCGCCGGCCAAAGCCCTGGCCACAGGAGGCCAAGGGCAAGCAGCGGTAGGCCGTAGTAGCGCAGCACGTTGGCGCTGAGCCGGTGGAGGGAGGCCAGGTGTTCACGCGCGACCGCGGCGGCCACCCGCGCGATCGGCAACGCAACACCGAGCCGGCGCAGCCGCCGCTGTTTGCTGCCGATTTCGACCCCCGCGAGGACGGCGATCAGCAGTCCAAGGGCGATGACCGCCGTCGGCGCCGGGAAAAGGACGGTCAGCGCCGTCAAGGCAAGGAGGCCGAGGCGGGGCACCGGCAGCACGCGGCGGCCTTCGGGGTGCCGGCGTTGCAGGTCCGCCTCCGAGGACGCGTAGTCCGCCCGCCGCTGCAGCAGTTGGAGCAGGCCTTCCCGGTGGCAATGGGTGACCTGCCCGGCCGGGACGTACCGGGCGGCGTGGCCGGCGCGCAGCACCCGCCAGGTGAAATCCACGTCCTCGCCCAGTCGCATCTCCTCGACAAAGCCGCCTTCGGCCAGCAGCACGTCGCGACGGACGATGAAATTGCAGGTGGCGAGATAGGCGACCGGCTCCGTGGGGCCGACGGGGGCGGCCATCGCCCCCATGTCGAGAGGCGAGCGGACGGCTTCGAAGGCCCCGACGGTGCCGCCGGTCGGCGGCGGGGCGACGACCCGACCGCCGACGATCGCCAGTTGCGCGTCGCCGAAATGGGGCACGAGAACGCGTAGCCAGTCGGCCGCGGCAATGCAGTCGTTGTCGATGAACGCCAGCAACTCGCCTCTGGCCTCCACCGCGGCGAGATTGCGTGCCACGGATTGGCCGGCGTTCCGCTGCAGTCGGATCGTGCGGATCGGCAACCCATCCAACGCCGGGGCCAGCGGTGGCTCCGAGGCGTCGTCGACGACGATGATCTCGCAGGCCTCGGCCGGATAATCCAGCGCCAGCAGGGATTGGACGCAGGCCCTCGTCGCCCGGTGGCGGCCGCGGGCGGGGACGATGATCGAAACGTCCGGCCATTGCCGGGGCGGCAAGGGAGTGCACACGAGAAGCCGGCGGTGCGCGAGGCGATCGAGAAACGCCGAGGCGTCGGCGGGTGGCAGCCCCGCCGCGGCAGCCGCGGCCTCGGCGGTCATCCCCCTCGTCGGCCCGTGGGGGATGGACAACGCCGCCAGCAGGGCAAAGGCATTGCGGTTCAGCGCCATGGCCATCAGCGGCCAAGGGGAGAGAAGAACGCCGCCACCGTCCGTCGTTCCGGCTCCGCTCGGCGTCGGCAGCAGCAGAAGTCCCGGCTGCAGCTTGTAGCTGGCCGCGCCCGGATGACCGGGCATCGGGTGAGCATCATGGGCGCGGGTTGCCGATCCTAGCCCTGCCTGCGATGCGACGGGAAGCGGCGGCGGATGCAATGCCGTATCCATCATCATCACCCCGCCGCGTCCATGCCATTCGGCTCGCCGCTCTCGTCGTCGTCGGCCAATGCCCGCAGGAAGCCATCGACCTGGGCCGCGAGATAGGCGGCGCCGCGCGACGGGTGGGCGCCGCAGGGATCGCCCAGGATTCCGCCCGCGGTGACCCCGCGCAGGCCGACCCGGCGCAGCCGGGGCATGAGGTCGCCCATCGGCCCGGTGTGACCGGCAACCGCCAGGTCCATGCGGACCAGATCGGGGCGAAGGTTGAGCATCTCCGAGGTTTCACCTTCGCCCGCATGCAGTCCGACCACCGCCGACGGGATGCCGGCGGCATCGGCGATCCGCCGCACCGATCGCTGCTGCGCCGATGTCGGGGCGAGGATCAGGACCCGGAGGGCGGGGGTCTCCTGGCGCAGGCGCTGCCGGGCCAGTTCCAACGCCTGCGCGTTGCCGCCATGGGCGGAGAGGAGCACGAGGCGGGTGATTCCCCAGGCGACGATGCGCCGGCCGCAATCCACGATCAGCCGGGCGAGGGTCTCGTGGTCGAGGCTGAGCAGACCGGCAAACCCCGTGTGCTCGTCGGAACAGCCGATCGGCAGCGTCGGCGCGAGCAGGGTCTCGGCCAGCGCCCGGTTCAGATCGGCGGCAAGGGACGTGGCGCGGATGCTATCGGTGCCCAGCGGCAGGTGCGGTCCGTGCTGTTCGGTTGCGCCGAGGGGAAGGATCACCGTCGTCATCCCGGCGGCCACCGCCCGCTCAACCTCCGGTGCGAGCATCTCGGCGAGGACGCGGTTCATGCCGGCGGTTCCAGAAAGCCCCGCTCGTCGAGGAAATCGACGATGACATCGGCCATCTCCTCGGGCGTGCCGGTGACCGGTTCGGTGACCTTTTGCGCGGCCCCGGCGGACAGGATCTGACCAACCCGCTCGTGGGGCGGCAGATGGCTGTCGGGGACGAAGATGGTGCGCGGCCGTGGACGTGGGGGGGTCGCCACATGTACGGTCGAAGCGGGAAAGCGCAGGTCCTGGGGCGACAGGCCGAGGTCGGGGAGATGGCGAACAGGGATGGTTGCCCGCCGCGCCTGCATCAGTCCGGGGAGGCTGGCGTAGCGCAGCCGCACGTTCTCTGCCGCGATGGCGAGGACCGCCGGCATCGTCACTTCGCCTTCCGACTGGCCGCCGCGGGCGAGACGTCGCCGGAAAGTGACCCGTGCCGCCTGAATATCCAGCTGCGTGATGGCGGTGACCACCGGCCAGTCCAGGTATTCGCCCAGCAGCGCCGGCATCTTCCCCGATCCACGTCCCAGGCTTCGCCAGCCGCAGAAGATGAGGTCGGGCAGGCCTTCCGTCCTCAGTGCGGCGGCGAGGAGCACGGAGGTGACCGCCGGCTTGGTCCCCGTCCGGGTGTCGTCCCAGACGCGGATGGCGTGGTCAGCGCCGACCGCGAGCGCGTCCCGCAGCACCGTGTCCGTCTCCTCCGGGCCGACCGTCAACGCGGTGACCACATCCGCGCGCGACCGCAGGCGCAGGGCCATTTCCAGGGCCACCGCGTCGGCCGGATTGAGGATGTAAAGCGTGCGTTCCCGGTCGATTTCACCGGTCAGCGGATCGACCTCGATGGTGTCGGGGTCAGGAACCAGGGTCAGACAGACGGCGAAACGCATCGGCCTAAGTTCCCATTACCTTTGCCGCGCCAGCAGGCCCGGCGAACCGTGGGCGACCGACGCGCCCAGCGCATTGAACCGCTCCCGCTCATGACTCGCGGAAGGTGACGCCGTAGCCGCCACTCGGATACGTCCACCGCAACGCCCCTTCCTTACTGCAGACCAGGAAACAGGTGCCGCACTCGAAGCATTGCTCGTAGTTGAACAGCACGCTGCCATCGTCGAGAGGGACAAACAGATTGGCCGGGCAAACGTAGACGCACGCCTGGACCGAGCATGTCCTGCACTTGTCCGGGTCGACGACGATGTGCGGTTGATCGTCGACCTTGAAGCGTACCGTCCGCATCTTCTCTTCATGAGTCGTCATCGCCATGGGCGGATCCTCACCACAGGTAACTCCTGGCCGCATGGTACAAGTCGCTCAGCAGGTGGCGCGGCTTGGTCTTGAACTGGCGGAGCCGCCTGAAGGAAAGCGGAACGAGTTTCTGCTTGGGCTTACCGTCCACCTGAAACAGCCGCTCGAAGCCTTGCGCCAGCATCTCCGGATAGAGGTTCTGCACCCGCTCGCTGTTGATCAGGTGCGGGGCGTGCCGGTAAGCCCGGAAATCGGTGAAGACGTTGTACGGCCACAACAATTCTGTGTAGCGGCTGAGGGTCTCTCGGGTGAAGTCGCGGAGCCGGTGAGCTTCGATCGCTGCCTCGGCCGCGGCCAGACCCGACTGCATCGCGTAGTTGATGCCTTCGATATAGAGGCCGGTGGCGAGGCAAAAGCCCGCCGCATCCCCCGCGACCAGCATCCCCGAGGCGACCAGCTTCGGCATCATGTGCCAGCCGCTTTCGGGAATCAGGTGGGCCGAATACTCCCGCAGCTTGGCGCCGCGGACGAGGGGCGCCACCGCCGGATGGGCCTTGAACGTTTCCAGGATGTCGTAGGGTCGCTTCTTGGCCTCGACCAGGGAGGAGACCTGGCCGATGACGCCCAGCGAGAGCGAGTTGCGGTTGGTATAGAGGAACGCCCCGCCGCGGACGTTCTCGGTCACCGCGCCGACATATTCGAGAACCATTCCCTCGTTGCCGGACAGGTGGAACCGCTCCCGGATGATCTCCTCGTCAAGCCCGAGGACTTCCTTCACCCCCAGTGACAGCTCGTGCGTTTTCAGCCGTCGCTGCAATCCCGCCCGCTGTGCAAGGAACGAATTGACGCCGTCACAGGCGATGACGACGTTGGCCCGGATTTCGCCCTCCTCGCGGCGGACCTTGACCCCCACCACCTGACCCCGCTCGATGATGAGGTTGTCGACGACGGTCGAGGTGAGGAGGAAGGCGCCGGCGGCCTCCGCTTGGCCCGCGAACCAGCGGTCGAATTTGGGCCGCAGGATGGTGAAGGCGTTGAACGGCGGTTCCACATAGGCGGGACTGGCCGAGCGGAAGTCGAGGGAGACCGCCGTCGTCGGCGACATCAGCAACAGATCGCGGCGACAGATGTAGCGTTCGACCGGCGCCTGCTCCCACCAGTTGGGAATCAGCTTGTTGAGGATGGCGCTGCCGTAGAACGCCGCCCCGGAGACATTCTTGGCGCCCGGATATTCGCCCCGCTCGATGAGAAGGACGGTCAGGCCGGCGCGTGCGCTCGCCAGGGCGGCGGCGCTGCCGGCGGGACCGGCGCCGACGACGATGACGTCGAAATGATCGGTAACCTTAGGAGCCTTCATCGCAGACACTCATCAGTGGGCTCGAAGCCGCGATCTGCGGGCTCGCTTCTGCGGCCAGGGGGGTGATGTCGGCCGAATCCATCAGTCCCGACCCGACGGCGCGGGCGAGGCCCGCCGGTCCGGCGCGCTCGTTGAGCTTGCGGATCAGGATCGGCACGATCTGATGCAGGTCGCCGACGATAGCGAGGTCCGCCATCTTCAGCATCGGCGCGGTGCGGTCGGTGTTGATGGCGATCACCATCTCGCTGCCGCCGATGCCGGCGAGATGCTGGCCCGCGCCGGAGACGCCGAGCGCCATGTAGAGCCGGGGGGTCACGATCTTGCCGGTGATGCCGATGAACCGATCGGAGGCGAGCCAGCCGCGATCGGCGACCACCCGCGTGCCGCCGAGTGACGCCTTCAGCGCGTCCGCCAATTCTTGCAGCGCGGCCATGCCGTCGGGACCGCCGACGCCAAGCCCGCCGGAGATGATCCGCTCGGCCTCGCTCAGGTCCACGTCCTGCGGGTTGGGGGGCAGGGTGCGGTAGGTTCTGTCCCGGAACGACGACGGATCGAGGTCCGGCCTGACGACGGTGACGTTGGCCGTCTTCCCCTGTTGCCCGGGACCGACGCCACGGACACCGGGGCACAGCATCACCATCACCGAGGTTCCGCGGGCCCAGATCTGGCGTTCGTGCAGCTTGCCGTTGTGGCTGACCCGGAACACCTCGGGATAGCCGTCGTCGGTGATCTTCACCCGGATGCCACCAGTTGTCATGGGGATCCGCCAGCGGGCGGACAGGCGTGGCAACCAGGCGCGCTGGTAATCGCTGTCGGGTGTCAGGGTGATGATCGGCTTCGCCGCCTCGAGAAGGGGGGCCAGCGCCGCCAGCCAGCCGTCGGCGGTGAACTGGGACAGCGCCTCGTGCTCGACGATGGTCACCTGGTCGGCCCCATGGGCGACGAGATCGTCCGCCATCGCCGCGATATCGTTTCCACACAGCAGGGCATGGACGTGGGTGGCAAGGCCGTCGGCCACGTCGCGAGCCTCTTCGACACACTCGAGACTCGCCTCAGTGAGCGCGCCGTAGCCGGTTTCGGCGATGACCACCAGGGGCGCGCCCATCAGACCGCCCTCCCTGCTTTCTCGCCCTCGATGATCGCCGCATGGGCCCGGCGCGGGGCGACACAGTCGCCAATGCGATGAAGCTCCGGCACCCGGCCTTTCAGCCCCCGGTAAATGTCGCAGTTGGGGCGGCGGTGCACCGCAAGGACGATGGTGTCCACGGCCGGGAACTGAACGATTTGCGAGGTGTAGTTGTGCAGGGCGGTGACCACCCGGTCCTCGATGCCGAGCACCGAGTGATTGGGGGTGCAGCGGATGCCGAGGCGTCGCGCCTGGCGATACCAGTTCTCCAGGTCGAGGGTGACGCCCAGGTCCTGCCCCACGTAAAGCGTCTGCGTCACCACCTCCACATCGCAGCCCTGTTCCGCCATGAACTCGGCGGTGCTGGTCGCTTCGTGAAAGCCGAGCCGGTCGATGAGCAGCACCCGCTTGCCGGGCGTCACTCGGCCAGAGAGGATGTCGGTGACATCGACGACGTCCGGGCCGTCGGCGCCGGGAATGGCGCTGGGATCGGGCGACGAGCCGGTGGCGACGATGACCGCGTCCGCTTTCTCGCCAAGGATCGACTCCGGCGTGGCGGCGACACCGGTGCGCACCTCCACCTCCAGTTGCTCGATCTCGTGCAGGAGGTTGCGGACGATGTCGCCGAACTCCGCGCGATTGGTGACCCGCATCGCGGCGACGATCTGGCCGCCCAGGCGCTCTTCCTTCTCGACCAGCGTCACCTTGTGGCCGCGGCGGGCGGCGACGCTGGCGGCCTTGAGCCCGGCCGGGCCGCCACCGACGACCAGCACCCGCTTCGGCGCCGTCACCTTGTGCAGGGTGCCGTCGCCCAGGACCTGCTCGCGGCCGGTGGCCGGCGTTTCGATGCAGCCGAGCCAGCGATTGAGGCCCATGCGGCCGACGCATTCCTGATTGCACGACAGGCAGAGCCGGATGTCTTCGGCCCTGTTTTCGCGCGCCTTCAGGGCGAACTGCGGATCGGCGATCTGCGCCCGGACGACGCCGACCAGGTCGGCGTGGCCTTCGGAGAGGATGCGCTCGGCCTGGATCGGATCCTTGACCCGTCCGACCCCGATCACCGGCAGTTGCACCGCCTTGCGGATCGCCGACGGGATGAACATGGCGTAGTTGGGCGGGATCCGCATCGACGCTTCGATCATGTAGAGCGTCTGGGTGGCGGTGCCGATGCTGGTGTTGATGCAATCGATCAGCCGGTCCCGCTCCAGGATGCGGGCGAGATCGACGGTCTCGTCGATGGTGATGCCGTCGCGGATCAGCTCGTCACCGCACAGCCGCACGCTGAGGACGTAATCCCGGCCGACGGCGAGGCGGATGGCGGCGATGATCTCGCGCAGCAGCCTCGCCCGGTTCTCCAGGCTGCCGCCGTATTCGTCGGTGCGCGCGTTGGTGCTGCGGGAGAGGAACTGGCGGACGATGGAGGAGTGGGAACACTGCAGCTCGACGCCGTCGAAGCCGCCGCGCTTCGTATAGCCGGCGACGGTGGCATAGCCTTCGATGATCTGCTGGATGTCCTCGTACTCGACCGCCTTCGGCACTTCGCGGAACAGCGGGTCGGCGATCGCCGAGGGCGCCCACGCCGGCAGCCGGGTGAACATGCCGCTGCCCTGGCCGCCGTTGTGGTTGATCTGCGCCAGGATCGGCACCCCTTGCGCATGCACCATCTCGGTCATCCGCCGGTAGCCGGGGAGAACGGCGGGATTGAAGGCGTGGATGAGCTTCTCGTAGGGGTGGTCGGTGGGGTGGACCGAGTGCTCCTCGGTGATGATCAGTCCGACACCGCCCCGCGCCCGCTCCCGGTAGTAATAGGCGTGGCGGTCGGTGGGCATGTAGTCTTCGGCGAAGTTGGTCAGATGCGCCGAGAACACGATCCGGTTCTGGACCGTCATCGTGCCGACCTTGAGCGGCGTGAAGAGGAGGCGCGACGGACCTGTCATCTCAAACCTCCCGTCCCGCGCGATAGCCTTCGAGGATGGCGTGGCCGAGATAGCGGGGGGCGACGCAGTCGCCCGCCCGGAAGACGCGCTGGCTCCCCTGCTTCAGGGCGAGATAAAGGTCCTCGTCGGGAACGTCGTGGACGACCGGAACCACCAGTTCGACATCGTCGATGCAGATCTGCCGGCGGTCGAAGTAATCGACGCCGCGCACCGACCGCTCCGCCACCGTCTCGACCGTCACCTGCGGTCGAAAGGCGATCCCCTTGGCGGCGGCGCGCTGGTTCCAGGGCGTCAGTTCCATCGATGCGGTCAGCCGTTGGCCGACGAACATGTCACGGGTGACCACCTCCACCTGCCAGCCGTGGTCGGCCAGCCACTCGGCCACCCCCATGCCCACCTGATCCCCGATCGCATCCAGGACCACGGCTTTGCCGGGAGCGGCCGGCGCCTCGCCGCCCATGATCTGCCGGGGGTTGAGGACGTGCAGGCCATTCCCGAACCGAACGCGGGACAACGTGCCCGGTTTGGCGCCGACGGCGACGATCACCGCGTCCGGCTGCTCCTCCTCGACCAACGACGGGGTGACCTCGACCCCCGTCCGGATGGTGACGTGGAGCTTGCGAACCTGCGTCTCCAGCCAGTCGATCGCCAACGCCAGCCGCTCCCGGCCGGGTGCCTGGGCCGCCAGGCGCAGCGCGCCGCCCAGCCGCTCGCCGCGCTCGCAGATGGTCACCGCATGCCCGCGCTGGGCCGCTACCCGCGCCGCTTCCAGGCCGGCCGGACCGCCGCCCGCCACCATCACCCGATAGTGCATGGGCGCCCGGGTGAGGGGGGCGAATTCCGGCATCCCCTCGTAACCAGCCGCCGGATTGTTGACGCAGCTCAGCCGAGGGTTCTGCACCATGGCGATGACGTTGTCCTGGTTGGACAACAGGCACGGTCGCACCCCCTCCAGATTGCCGCCGCGGACCTTGGCCGGCAGGTCCGGATCGGCGATGAGGGCGCGGGTCATCTCCACCGCATCCGCCTGATGGTGCAGGACCAGGTTTGCGGCGGTGTCCGCATCGGCGATGCTGCCTTGCGCGAACACCGGCACCTCAACCGCCGCCTTGACCACGCCCGCCAGGTGAGCGCCGGAACCGGGCGGGGCGTAGAACCCCGGCCGCGTCATGTGGCCGCTGTAGATGCTGCCGCTGGTGACGCTGATGAAGTCGATGGTGCCGTCGGCGGCCAGCAGGCCGGCGATCTCGGCCGCGTCCTCCGGCTTGATCCCCGCCCACGGCGCGTATTCGTCCCCCGACAGCCGCAGTCCGACGATCGCCGCCGCGCCGATGGCGTCCCGCACCCGTTGCAGGACAGCGCGGGCGAAACGCAGCCTGTTGTCCAGGTCGCCGCCGTAGCGGTCGCGCCGCTGGTTGGTCAGGGGCGAAAGGAACTGGCGGACGAGGCTGTCCTGGCCGGCGTTGATCTCGACGCCGTCAAGTTCGGCCGCCATGGCATGGCTCGCCGCGGTTGCAAACCCCTCGATCACCGCGTCGATGTCTTCTTCTTCCATCTCCTTCGGCATTTCGCGGCTGTTGACCTCGGGCACCGGCGACGGCGCCCACAGCGGCAGTTGCGAATAATGGCTGGTGCCCTGCATGCCTGCATGGGTGAGCTGGGCCAACGCCAAGGCGCCGTGGCGGTGGATGGCGTCCGCCACCAGCCGATACCCCTCGGTCACTCGCTCGTCGTAGCCGAAGATGGCGTACTCGTAGGGCCAGTCGGACGGGTGGACGACGCTGCCTTCGAGGACGATGAGCCCGACCCCACCGGCGGCGCGGGCGCCGTAGTAGGCGGCGTGCCGCTTCTCGAAGCGGTTGTGGGTGGCGAAATTGGTTTGATGGGCGGCGAAGACCAGCCGGTTGATCGACCGCCGACCGCCGAGGTCGAGGGGAGCGAAAAGACACTGGTAGTCGTCCTGTCGCAGGCTCATCGTCGCGTCCCGCTCTGCATGCGCCGGTCCCGGCTACTCGGCCGCCATCGGCCGGCCTATGTCCTCGTCTGGGGCCTCGTCTGGGGCCTGGGCTGGATCGGTGTTCCCGAACACGCAGTCCGGGTCCGGCGCGTCCAGCGACCAGCCGACGAAATGCTTCACCGCCATGCAGCCGCCATGACAGCGGTCGTAGGCGCCGCAGCTCTGGCAGCCGCCGCCTACCTGCCAGGTCCGCAGGTGCGCGAACAGCGGTGCCTCCCTCCAGACAGAAGCAAAGCCGCCCGGAGCGCGCACGTTGCCGGCCCTGAACTCGGGGGCGAGGGTGAACGGACAGGCATAAACGTCGCCGACCGGATCGACGCAGCAGACGATGCGGCCGGCCCCACACATGTTCAGTCCATCCATGGGCTCGCCGTAGGCGGAGAGATGGAAGAAGGAGTCGCCGGTCAGCACATCGCGATGGTTACGCAGCCAGTCGTACAGTCCGCGGTTCTGGGCGTGCGTCGGCCGCAGGTCATGCCAGACATTGCCGCCGCGCCCGGTGGGACGGAGGCGGGTGAGGCGCAACTCGGCCTCGTAGGATTGGGCGATGGCATAAAGGGCGTCGAGCTGGTCGTAGTTGGCGCGGGTGACGGTGGCGTTGATCTTGAACCGCACCCCGTGCGCGAACAGGAGCTCCATCGCCCGGCGTGCCCGTGCGTAGGATCCCTCGCCGCGAACAGGGTCATTGGTTTCCGCATTGGCGCCGTCGATGCTGATCTGCAGATCGAGATAGTCGCGCGAGGCGATCCAGCGGGCGGCGGCCTCGTCGATCAGCGTCCCGTTGGTGCTGAACTTGACGCCGATGCTGCGATCGAGGGCGTAGTCCATCAAGGTGAAGAAGTCGGGCCGGCTCATGGGCTCGCCGCCGCCGACGTTGATGTAGAAGACCCGCATCTCCGCCCATTCGTCGATCAGCTGCTTCGCCTCGGCGGTCGTGAGTTCGCCCTTCCGCCGTTTTCCCGATGACGACAGGCAATGGAGGCAACGGAGATTGCAACCGTAGGTCACCTCCCAGGTCAGGCAGATCGGCGCGTGCAGACCGGAGCGGAAAACGTCGTAGCTGCCCATCGATGCTCCTCCCGTTGGATCGGTTCTTCCTATCGGCAATCTGCCACCAGCCAGCCGCCGTGGTGTTCGAAGATTTCGCAAGAGCCGCCTGTCTGCCGGCCAAGGGCGGCGAGCCGTTCCCGGTCGAATACCTGGCGGTGACCAAAACGGCGATCGGGCTCGCTTTCCAGCGGGACGGCGATGATCAGCCGTCGTCCGGTGAGGGCCCACAGCCGTTCCACCGCCGCCGCCGTGTCCTCCGGCGCGATGTGCTCGAGGAAATGGATGGCGGTGACCACCTGGAAGGTGCCGCCGAGCGCGCGCAGGTCGGCCTCGGCCTCCGCGGCCAGGAAATCGGCGTGCAGGAAGGTGACGCCATCGATGTCGCGTTGCCGCCGGTAGTCGTCGGCCAGGGCGATGAGCGCGGGGTTGAGATCGCAGCCGGTGATCCGGCGACGGGCGCCTGAACCATCGCCACTGTCCCGGCCGGCGAGGAACAGCGGCAGGAAGCCGAAGCAGGTGGCCACGTCGAGAAGGTTGACGCTTCCTGTTGCGTCGCCGATCTCCGCCACGAGCGTCTCCACCCGGGCGTAGATGGCGCGAAAGCTGCGGATGAAGTCGGTGCCGCTGCCGCCGTTGAGCCGCGCTTCGGCCCGCAAGGCGGCGAGCGTGTTGTCGTAGAACCGGTGCCACGCCCGGCGCTCGTTGCCGTCGATGGAGCGGACGATCGATCCCACGTAGCGCTCGAACATCTCGTGCTCCGAGTACGCATAGGGATCGGCGGCGACGGACGCGGCGGGACGGGCGCGGGCGAGCAGCGGCAGCAACTCATCGGCCACGTAGCTGCCGATGTTGTTGTCGACCTGCTCCGGCAGGAAGTCGTGGACGACGACGATGTCGTCGCCCCCGTCGCTCGAGGACGCAGACAATCCAAAAACGGTGAAGTGATCGCTGCGGCCAAGCGGCGCCACCACGCCCTCAACCGTAAGATTGCGGATCAGCATCCAGTGGCGATGGCGGGAGAGGGTGAGCGGGCTCATGGCGATCCCTGCGCGCTCAGGCATGGGCCGCCGCCTTGTGGCGGCGGATCAACGAGTCCACCACCTCGCCCAACTGGGCGAGATTGCGCACCACCTCCGCCCGGTGGCAGACCGGCGCATAAAGGGGCATGTCGGAGCTGCCCAGGCCCCAGCTGCCGCGCGGTTCGGGCGACAACCAGATCAGTTGCTTCGCCCGGCGCCGGATCTCCTCCAGCGCGGCGACATGGGGCGGATTGCGATTGCCGCGGCCGTCGCCGAGGATGATCACCGTCGTCTGGCTGGTAATCGCGCTGAGATGATGCTGGGTGAAGATCTGCAACGCCCGGCCGTAGTTGCTGTTGGCATCGCAGTCGACGAACTCGCCGGAAAAAATGGTGGCGATCGCATCGTCGATGCTTTGCCGCTCGAAACAGGCACTGGCGTCCGCCAAGTCGCTGACGAAGACGAAGCTGCGCACCTGTTCGAACAGGGACTGCAGCCTGTAGACGAGGTGCAGGGTGAAGCGGGCGGTGTTGCGGACCGACAGGCTGACGTCGCAGATGAGAACCATGCGCGGCCGGTCGTTGCGATGGCCGGTCAGCACCGGTTTGAACGGGATGCCGTCGTAGACCATGCTGCTGCACAGCGTGCGCGCCACTTGGATGCGACCCCGGTGGGTGACGACGGAGCGGTAGGAGCGGGCGCCGCGCATCCGGCGGCCGAGACGGCGGATGATCTCTTCCATCTGCCGCCGTTCGCTCTCGCTGAACCGGTACCCATAGGCCGAGACCACCGGCTCCGGTTGCGGGTCGCGGCCGCGGAGCGCCATCTCCCGCTCGATGTAGCGCTTCAGCAGCTCCGGCAGATTGACGATAATGCCGTCGATCCGGCGAGCCAGTTCCGCGATCAGGCCCTCATCCACCTCCATCTCGCGCAGATCGTCCAGCAACGCTTCCGCGGCGTTGACCACCAGATCCTCGTCCAGATGCAGGAAGCCGTCCCCGAAGTTGAGGTCGCCGGGATTGCCGATATTTTTCACCCGCCGGACGTTGATCTGGTGGGTGACACGCTGCATCGCCCGCTCGAGGAGTCCTTTGCTGCGATTGAGGATCAGTCCCTGGCTCAATGCCTCCAGGCTGAGTTGATTGGGATCCTGATGGGGATTGAAGCGGGTCACCATCATCTCGGGCTCGAAGTAGTCGCGGATCGGCACTGGCTCTCCGTGGGCATGCTCCCCGTCGCCGGCGGGAATGCCCCGTTCCTCTTCGTCGAAGACGACCCGATCCGGTTCTGCCTGCTCTCCCCCGTGATGATGGTCGTGGCCGTGGCCCGGCGGCTGCGCAGTCCGGGTCGGCATGGCGAAGAAGAGCTCGAACAGCTCGTCGAAGACGGCGAGGTCATGCAGGTCCTTGATCAGGGACGTGCGCAGGGCCGTCTTCACCGTCTCCCGGTCGACGGGGGAGACCCAGCGCAGTGCTTGCATCCCATCGATGCTTTCGGACGGCGAGATGCGGACGCCGTTGCGCTTGAGGACGTGGACGAAGCGATTGAAGGCGGCGTCCATGGTTACGCCCCGGTGGTTCCGTCGACGCGGCCGCCATAGGTGCTGAAGTAGCGCGCCGTGTGCTCGGTCTTCTTGGCCTCCATCTCCTGCCGGTCGGGGTCGGCCGGGCGGAGCGGCGGCCGCGGCGCGGCCTCTCGGCTCCGATCGTGGCGCTGGTCGTGGTGTTGCCGGTCGGGCTCGGGGTCGGGGTCGGCGTGATGGTGGTGATCGTGCCCATGTCCATGCCCATGCGCATGTCCGGGGCCATGCGCATGTCCGGGGCCATGATGATGATCGTGGGTATGCTCGCCGCCGGCGAGCAGCCAGCTCACGTGGTCGCTGACCTGGCTGGTGTCCCGCTCATACTTGACCAGAAGCTGCAGCGTTTCCTCGACCAGTTCGCGGGTCAGGTGCTGGGCGTTCAGCAGCAGCAGCGCCTGAGCCCAGTCCAGCGTCTCGCTGATGCTGGGTGCCTTGCGCAGATCGAGGCCGCGCAGGCGGCGGATGAAGGCAACCACCTGCGCCGCGAGCTCGTCGCCGATCCCCGGCACCTTCAGACGGACGATCTCCAGCTCCCGTTGCTCGCCGGGGTAGTCGATGAACAGGTGGAGGCAGCGCCGTTTGAGGGCATCGCTCAGATCGCGGGTGTTGTTGCTGGTGATGACGACGTAAGGCGGGATCGTCGCCTTGACGGTGCCGATTTCGGGCACCGTCACCTGGAAGTCGCTCAGGACTTCCAGCAAGAACGCCTCGAACTGTTCCTCGGCGCGGTCGATCTCGTCGATCAGCAGAACGACCGGTTCCGGCGCGGTGATCGCCTGGAGCACCGGCCGGCGGACGATGAAATGCTCGGAAAAGAACACGTCGTCGTGGCGGCGGAGACGGCCGACCGCATCGTGCAGATTGTCAACGTCGGCAAAGAAGCTGCTGATCTTGTCGCGGAGGATCTGGGTATAGAGGAGTTGCTTGCCGTACTCCCATTCGTAGAGCGCCCGCGTCTCGTCGAGGCCGCCGTAGCATTGCAGGCGGATCAGCGGGCGACCGAGCGCATCGGCCGTCGCCTTCGCCAGTTCCGTCTTGCCGACCCCCGCCGGCCCTTCGACCAGGATCGGCTTCTGCATACGCAGGGCTAGGAAGGCGACCGTCGCCAACTTGCGATCGCAGATGTAGCGGTGGGTGGCAAGCAGATCGACCGTCTGCTCGATGCTCTCGAACATGTCCTCTCCCCATCGCCCGACCCGCCTCCTCCGGGGAGGCGGGCCGGCATGGATTGTTTGTTGTGTCGCTGCCGGTCTTTCGTCGCCGGACGTTGCGTCAGTAGTAGGAACCGGTCAGGGCGTGGCGGACCACCGGTGCCACCGCGTCATAGGTCACCTCCCGGGCGTTGCCGGGGGTGGAACCGTCGCCGAGCAGGTGCTTGGTGATGCGATCGACATCGCGGTCGTCGCCGACGATTTTCTTGCCGCCCCAGTCCGCATACTTGCCGAGGCCCATGCGGGACTTGGTGTAGTTGGGGGTGGCGCAGAAGTTGGGGGGAACGCCCACATCCTTGCTGAGCCGGATCGCCGCTTCCAGCGCGCGTTCCGCCGCCGAGATGTCGGTCAAGCCGTCCACGTTCTCTCCCATGGCGCGGGCGATGTCGCGGAACCGCTTGTAATTGGTCGGCATGTTGTATTCCCAGACCCGCGTCAGCGCGATCGCGTTGTTCAGGCCATGGTGGGTGTCGTAGAAGGCGCTGATCGCGTGCGACATGGCGTGAATGATGCCGAGGCCGCCGCTGTTGAACGACTGTGCCGCCATGTACGACGCGTACATCATGTTGTACCGCGCCTCGTAATTCAGCGGTTCGAGCACCGTGCGCCGGAGATTCTGTGCGACCAGTTCGATGGTCTTGAGGGCACTGCCGAGGCTGGGAAGGAAATCGATGCGCGAGACATAGGGCTCGGAGGCATGGGCGAGGACATCAAACCCGCAGAACGCGGTCAGATCCTGCGGCATCGAGAAGAACAGGACCGGATCATTGATCCCCAGCGTCACCGGGCAGTTGTCATCGAAGCCCAGCCATTTGTAGGGCGCCTTTTCCGATGTCGTATCGGTAATGACATAGGCCCAGCTGGTCTCGGAGCCGGTTCCAGCGGTGGTGTTAATGGCGATATGAGGTGGATTGTTGGGGTTCTCCGACTTGTTGAACCCGTCGAACTCGTTCACGTTGCGGCCATCGTGGGCGATGACGATGCGAGCCCCCTTGGTGGCATCGGTGACGCTGCCGCCGCCGACCGAAATAAAGCTGTCGCACTTTTCCTTTACGTACAGATCGGCCATCTCCATACAGTTATAGTCTTTTGGATTTGACTCGATCTTATCGTAGAGAACGACATCAACGCCCTGATACTTAATTTTTCCTTCAATATCTTCGACGATACCGGTGCCCCTGAGCCCGGAGGTGGCAAGCAGCGAACGCTTGAACCCCAGCTTTTTCGCCTCCACGCCGACCATTTCGTACGCACCGGGCCCGAGAATGCCACGGGGCATCCGGTGAAATTCCTTGATTGGGAATTGCCAAAGCTTTTCCACCTGCATGACGAGCTTCCTCCTCAGTCCGTTCCTGCATTCTGAGTTTTGTGGAGCTTGAGCCTCGCGCAGGAATTGTTCTCTTTCCGGCTCATCCCCTCCTGTGAACGTAGTTGAGGATGACACGAGTACTCGGGAAGGAACGCCTGGACTTTGGTCGCCCGACTTTCGTCGTATGGGGCGGATGGTGATTGCGTCTCGTTGGTGACGCTGCTTGAATATTGCGGTCTTGCTGGACGGACCCGACAGGAAGGACTGGGATGGGCAATCTGACGACGCTGCGTGACGTGGCCGGCATGGGCCATCAGCCGACGCCGCTCGGCCGCTCGGCGCTGGTGGTCATCGACTGCCAGAACACCTACCGGGAGGGCGTCATGCAGCTGGTGGGCGTGGAGCCGGCCCTGGTGGAAGTCGCCCGTCTCCTCGCCTCTGCCCGCTCCGTCGGATCGCCGGTCTTTCACATCATGCATGACGCCGGGCCTGGAACGCCCTACGACGTGCGCGCGCCGATCGGCCAGATCAGCGACCCGGTCAAGCCGCTCCCGGGTGAGCCGGTGATCGTCAAGACCAAGCCAAGCTCATTCTGGGAGACCGATCTTGATGACCGGCTGCGGGCGTTGGGCATCGAGAACCTCGTCCTTTGCGGATTCATGACCCACGTCTGCGTCAACTCGACCGCGCGCGCAGCCTTCAACCTCGGCTATAGGACGACCATCGTCGGCGATGCGACAGCAACCCGTGACCTGCCCGGCGTGGACGGCGGCGTCGTCCCGGCATCGGTCATCAAGGCGGCGACGCTCGCCGGTATCCGCGACCTCTTCGCGGTGGTGGTTCGGACGGCTGGTGAGCTGCCGGACTGAACCCGAACGACAGCTCCGCGCGAAGGGAAGGGCCGACGCACCAGGAAGCGTCGGCCAGAGATGTAGGCGGGAGATGAGATCGAGGTGTTCTCAGAACACCTTCATCAGTTTCAGGTTCAGACCGAACACCTCCTGATAGCCGCCCTCCACCCAGACGTCGGTGGTCACCTGAGCCTGAAGCTGCAGGTCTGGGAGCGGCCAGTATTGGGTGATCAGGCGCAGCTGCTGGGTACGGGTCGCCAGCTCGGTGCTGTCGCCGCCGAATTCGACGCTGCCGCCCCAGGTCCCGGACCAGCCGGCGCCGACCTGCCAGTCGGGCTGGATCGCGTAGCGCAGCCAAGCCTGCGCTTGGTACGAGTTTTTCTGGGAGAGCGTGGTGTTGCCGTCGGGCGGACCGTCGTCGTTGTCCTGGTAGAAGGTGGTATCGGCGATCAGGTCCACCGTCCATTTGTCGAGAAAGCCCTGGACAAAGCCCAGTTGCAGGACCTCCTTGAAGCGGTTCTCACCGACGTTGAGGACTTGGCCGCTGCGATACTGCCCGGTCGGGAAAAATATAAAGGGCGTGAAGCCGAGCCAACGCCTCTCTTCCGGTTGATTGACGAGCCAGAAGGTACTGGCGACGATGATGTCGCCGAGGCCAAACGAGCTGTCGAGATTGGTGCCGTCGAGCTTGCCGTTGTTTAGGGCACCAAAGGGAATGAAGATCTGCGGGTCGGTGGTGATGCCGATATCGAAGTAATGGACGAGACGCAGGATGCCGACCTGTGAATTGACACTACTGTTGGGCACCCGATCTCCGGACTTGTCCTTGAATCTGTTGTTCCAGCCGAACAGCGCGTAACCGATAGCGAGACTGGTTCCGGGGGGAGCCGCCTCGTAGTCTCCCGGATCCACATCGAGCGCGCACGCCGGCGGCGGCGGAAGGGTCAAGATAGTTGATCCGACAGCCAAAATGGCGGCAATCATGGTCAGTGATTTCTGGTTGAACATAAGTGCTTCCTCCCCTGTGATTTGTGATGTTTACGGAGATAGAAGCACAGTAGCGGCAGCTTGCTCGCTGCTCTTGTCTGCGGGTGCCGTGAATTGTCCGACGACGCCAACGTCGTCTAGACTTTAGTCGAGTCGTACGACCTTTGTATGATCCGCTGCTTGCTGCGGGAGTGTGTCTGTGCGACCGTAGATGACCGAGGACGCGACCGGCAACCGGCCACTACCGGCGGACGATCAAGACCGTGGCGTTCAGGTGGAAGACGACGCGGGCACTCGATGCAGACAATGTGTGCACCTCGATCTGCGATATCCTGTGGCGCCGGCGCTCCGGACGCAGGGCCGCCGGTGGAACCGGGTCCGCGCGATCCGGTCGCCATCGTCGATGTCGTCATCGTCGGCGATACTGTCGTTTCCGGCGCTTCCGATCGACCGCTGCCGGCTCGCAGCCGGGGCAAATACCGGTATCTCTTGATCCTGCAGCTCGATGGCAGGAGCGAGGTCGACCACGGCAGCACGCGGGTATCGCTGCGCGCCCACGACCTGTTGCTCCTGAACATGCGCATCTGCGGACGGATCAGCGCCGTGACCCGGTCGCGCCAGCTCCATGTCTATTTTCGGGATGCACCGGTCTGGCATCGGTCGTCGGCGCAGCCTACCCGCGCGATCGCCGCCATTTGTGGTAACGACGCGCTTGCGGTCGGTCTGCGGTGCCTGATCCTCGCCATGCGCGGCGTGCTCGCACATGCGACACCGCAGGAACAGCTGCGGCTGGCGAACGCCTTGTTCGATCTGGCAGTAGCGGGTGCCGCCCACGAGATCGATGACGAGGCGGGGCGGCGACCGCCCGGGCCGGGCCGACTGGCCCTGTTACAGGAGAGTGTGGAAAACCGCTTGTCCGATCCGCGACTTTGCCCGGCCGGCATCGCCGCGGAGCACGGTATCTCCACCCGTCAACTGCATCGGCTATTCAAGGAGTCCGGCACGCCCTTTGGTGCGTTCGTCCGCCGTCGTCGACTGGAGCGCTGCCGGGACGACCTGGCGGATCCGCGGCTTCGTCCGTTGCCGATGACCGAGATCGCGTATCGCTGGGGCTTCAGCGATTCTTCTCACTTCAGCCGCTGCTTTCGCGCGACCTTCGGTTGTACGGCACGGGATTTTCGCGCCGGCCGATTTATCCGTGAGCGACTCGATCAGGAAATGGCGGCGGATAACCCGCCGGCGTATTTGGCGCGCAGGTCGCGTGGATGAGCTGACCTATAAATCTGGAGGGCCGCAATCAGGTATCACTTGTCGGATCACAGGCCGCAGCAGGGCAATTTTTTGAATTGAAGATCCTGCCATGGCTTCACGTGAAAACAACTCAGAATTACTCGCACTACAACGCCATGAACCAAATGTCTGTGACGTTATCTTAATTGGACGGTTCTCTCTTTGCACCGGTCCGAGCGCGGGTGCTATACTCCAGCAAAAGCGAACAAACCGCACATCGAACGTCACTCGCGGGCACCCGTGGCAAACGCGACGGACGTTAGGGAGGGGCCATGGAGACGGATTCCGGCCGCGGTGTCCGGCGAGGCTATTCGCGGGCGCCCGGCGCCACCGAGGCCGCACGACAGCTCTACGAGCAGATTTATGATCACGAGGCGGGGCTGACGGTTTTCTTCTGTTCGTCGGATTACGACCTGCCCGCTCTCGAACGGGAGCTGAACGATCGCTTCGCCCATATCCCGTTGATCGGTTGCACCAGCGCCGGCGAGATTACCCCCGCGGGCTACATGACCGGCGGCATTGTGGGATTTTCACTGCCGAAGCGCGATTTCGTCTCCGTTGCGGCGCCGATCCGGAGCCTGCGCAACTTCTCCATCGCCGAGGGGCGCGACATCGTTCGCGACCTGCGGGCGGAACTGGACGAGGCGGCGGCAGGCCTGCCGTCCGACAAGACCTTTGCCTTCCTGATGATCGACGGACTGTCGAAGTGCGAGGAGATGGTGCTGAGCGCCATCACGTCCGCCCTGGACGAAATCCCCATGTTCGGCGGTTCGGCCGGTGGCGGGTTGACGTTCCAGCGCAGCTACGTGTTCCATGACGGCCGCTTCAGCAGCGATGCCGCGGTGCTGGCGCTGGTGCGGACGCGGCTGCCGTTCACGTTGTTCACCAAAGACCACTTCGTCAGTTCGGGGATGAAAATGGTGGTGACCGACGCCGATCCGCTGGCTCGGATCGTCAGCGAGATCAATGCCGAGCCGGCCAGCCAGGAATATGCCCGCCTTCTCGGCCTTAACGTCAAGAATTTGACGCCGATGATCTTTGCGACCCACCCGGTGGTGGTGAAAGTGGGCGGCCGTTACTATACCCGCTCGATCCAGAAGGTAAACGAAGACGAAAGCCTGACGTTTTTCTGTGCCATCGACAAAGGAATTGTTCTGACCGTCGCCGTCGGCACCGATCTCCTCGAAAACACGCAGAATCTTTTCGATGAGATCTCAAATGAAATCGGCGTCCCGCAGCTCGTCATTGGCTGCGAATGCATTCTGCGCGGCTTGGAGCTGGACGAGAAGCGCCTGAAGGACGCGGTCGGTGAACTGTTCGCCCGCAACAATGTGATCGGCTTTGGGACGTTCGGCGAGCAGTATCACGCCATGCACGTCAATCATACGTTCACCGGCGTTGCGATCGGCTTTGGATCCGACCCCGGCTGAGCGGAACCGCTTCCATGCTCGACATCAGCCTGCCGCGCGATGCGGAAAAGCTGCGGAAGATCGTCCGGGTGTTGATGGAGCAGGTGGAGCGCGGCATCGATTTTCAGGGCAACGCCTATTCCCTGTTCCAGACGGCGATCGTTCTCGAAGACAAGGTGCGGGAGCGAACGCGGCGGCTGGAGAATGCGCTGCGTGAGCTGGAGCAGACCAATCACGAACTGAGTGCCGCGAAGCTGCAGACGGAGACGGCGCAGACGCGGCTGATGGAAGCGATCGAAAGCATTTCGGAAGGGTTCGCTCTTTTCGACCGCGACGATGCGCTCGTCCTCTGCAATAGCCGCTTCATCGACCTCTGGTCCGACCGGCGCGACGTCCGCGATGTGGTAAGACCTGGCACCTCTTTCCGCGAGCTCTCGCGGTGGATGGTGGAGAACGGCATCGTTGCCGATGTCGAAGATGATCCCGAGGCCTGGCTGCAGGACCGCCTTTACCGCCACAGCAATCCTTCCGATCCCATGGTTCTCCGCCTGACCGGCGGACGCTGGCTGCAGATTCGGGAGAGGCCGACCGAAGACGGCGGCATCGTCGGCATTTACACCGACATCACCGAGGTCAAGCTGGACGAGCAGCGCCGCCGCGAGCAGGAACTGGCGGAAAAGTCGATTCTGTTGCAGTCGACCCTCGATCATCTCATGCAGGGGGTTTCGGTTTTCGACAAGCATGATCAGCTGGTCGTCTGGAACGAGCGTTTCCTCGAACTCCTCGATCTGCCCGACTGGCTGGTGGGGCCCGGATCGTCGTTCAGGGATTATGCCCGCTACCGCGCCTCGCGCGGGGACAATCCCGAGCGATCAGAGGGGAGTGCCGCGCTGGGCGTCGATCACGGACGCGGCCGGTTGCCCATGAAAAGCGAGCAGATCCTCCCCAACGGCTCGGTCCTGGAAGTCCGCTGCGACTCCATGCCGGGAGGTGGTTTCGTCTCCACCTATACCGACATCACCGATCGTAAACTCGCCGCGAGGCAGCTTAAGGAGGCAAACGAAACCCTCGAGCGGCGGGTGCGCGAACGCACCGCCGAATTGACGGCGGTCAACGCCAAGCTGCGGCAGGAAATCCTTGAGCGGGCGAAGATCGAAGAGGCGTTGCGCCTGGCCAAAGCGGAAGCCGAAGAAGCCAACCTGAGCAAGACCCGGTTCCTTGCGGCAGCGAGCCACGATCTGCTGCAGCCGCTGAATGCGGCACGGCTGTTCGCCACCGCGCTTGCCGACCGGCCGCTGCCGGGCAAGGAAAACGAACTGGTAGCCAACATCGACCGCGCACTTGGCTGCGTCGAAGGCTTGCTGGAAACGCTCCTCCACATCTCCAAGCTGGATGCTGGCGCCATCGTGGCGGAGACGAGCGATTTCGTCATCGGCGACCTGTTGCGGCAACTGGCGGACGAATACCAGCCGCTCGCCGCCAGGCAGGGGCTCAGCTTGCGGGTGGTGTCCTGCTCCAAGGTGGTTCGCAGCGATCTGACGCTACTCGGTCGCGTCGTCCGCAATCTGCTGACCAACGCCATACGCTATACCTCTGCCGGCCATGTGCTGCTGGGCTGCCGGCGACGGGGCAAGCTGGTTCGCATCGAGGTGCTCGATACCGGTTGCGGCATTCCGGAAGCGTCGATGGGGGAGATTTTCGAGGAGTTTCGCCAGTTGCACCGCGGTCGCGACGAGGGCAAGAGCTTCGGTCTCGGACTTGCCATCGTCAAGCGGATCGCCCGCGTCCTCGACCATGCCATCGGCGTCCGTTCGGAGGTCGGCAAGGGCTCGGCCTTTTGGATCGATGTGCCGGTGGGCATCCTGCCGCAGGCGCTGCCCCGACGGGAGACGGCCCCGATCGCCCTCGACACGCTGTCGTCGGCCTTGATTGCCGTCATCGATGATCAGGAGAGCATCCTCTCCGGGATGCGCGAGCTTTTGCAGGGGTGGGGATGCACCGCCGTCGTCGCCGTCGACGGGCGGACGGCGGCGCTTGATCTCGCTCGTAGCGGGCGCCGTCCGGACATCGTCATTGCCGACTTTCACCTGGACGCCGGTGCCACCGGAGTGGACGCGGTGGAGGCGCTGCGCGAGGTATATGGCCAAGACGTCCCCGGCCTGATCATCACCGCCGACCATAGCCCCAAGGTTACCGAGATCGTCCGCCGGCACGGCTTCCATTTGCTGCGTAAGCCGGTGAAGCCGGCGAAGCTGCGGGCGCTGCTCTCGCACCTGATGCTGCGGCGGACGAATACGAGCGCCGCCGCCGTCGAGGGCTCGCACCCTCTCTATCGGCGTGGACTTGATGGGGGTTCAGGGCTCGTTCAACTCGCGGGAGGCGATCACCGCCTGGGTGCGGCTGAAGACATGTAGCTTGCGCAAGATGGCGGTGATGTGCGCCTTGACCGTCGATTCCTTGATGCCGAGTTCATAGGCGATAATTTTGTTCGACTTGCCCTTGGCGAGCAGTTCGAAAACTCGCAACTCGCCTTGGGTCAGCGCCGCCACCCGGTCGTGCAACTTCGCCGACGGCGCACTGTCGGCGCCATTCACCTCGACCAGTTCGGGCGGCAGAAAGACATCGCCGTTCAGGACGTGACGCAACCCGTCGCCGATCTGCTCGGGAGAAAACGACTTGGGGATGAATCCGGCCGCCCCGTAGGTGATGGCGTCGCGGCTGATCGAAGGCGCGGTCGCGGCCGAGACGACGATGATCGGAACCTCCGGGGCCAGATTGCGAAGCTCCACCAAGCCGGAGAACCCGACCGACCCCGGCATCTGCAGATCGAGCAAGATCATGTCCAGGTCGCCGTCGATGGTGCCGGCGCCGATCAACTGACGTACCTCGTCTAGCGTGCTGGCTTCGTAGATGCGGTGCTCGGCAAACATGCTGCCGATGACGTGGCAAAGCGCCGCACGGAACAGCGGATGATCGTCGGCGATCAACACCGTGAACATCGTCAGGCCAGCTCCTGCGCCGAACCGCCAACCAACTCCCACCCGTCCAGCCTACGGATCTCGCATCGGTTCAAGTCTGACTCACGCGTCGCCGATGCGACGGGTAGGGGCCGTTGATCCGGGCCACTGTAGAGTAAGGCGGTTTTCGCCCACGTATATTGGCGAAATGTCGTAGATGCCGGACCTCACAACGCCTCGCCGTTGAGACGAGCCCTCCTTCCGGTGGCGGCATCACTCGACCAAGGTCCCATTTACTCTGTCAAACTCGGGCGCGATTGTAGAAATCGACATAACCATGTGTGGCCCCGTCCGAGCGCTCAGCCGGTGCCATCGAAAAGCCTTGGGAGGGTGTGCTCCAATGATCCATCAGGCTATTGAAGAACTGAACAAATCCGTTGTCATCCGACCGCGGTACGACAACTTCATCGGTGGGCAATGGGTGGCCCCCGTGCGCGGTCAATACTTTAGCAATGTGACTCCCGTATCCGGCCAGCCGCTGTGCGAAATCGCTCGCTCCACCGCCGAGGACATCGAGAAGGCGCTCGATGCCGCCCACGCCGCCAAGACGGCCTGGGGCAAGACCTCGCCCGCCGAGCGGTCGCGTGTTCTCAACAAGATCGCCGACCGGATGGAAGAGCAGCTGCGCGTACTGGCGATGGTCGAGACGCTCGACAACGGCAAGCCCATTCGGGAGACGACGGCGGCCGATCTGCCGCTCGCCATCGATCACTTCCGCTACTTTGCCGGCTGTATCCGCGCCCAGGAAGGATCGGTCTGCGAGATCGACCACACCACGTTCGCCTATCACTTTCATGAGCCGTTGGGCGTCGTCGGCCAGATCATCCCTTGGAATTTTCCGCTGTTGATGGCGGCGTGGAAGCTTGCGCCGGCGCTCGCCGCCGGCAACTGCGTGGTCCTGAAGCCGGCGGAGCAGACGCCGATGGGCATCCTCGTCTGGGCCGAACTTATCGCCGACCTGCTGCCGCCCGGCGTCCTCAACATCGTCAACGGCTTTGGCGTGGAGGCGGGCAAGCCGCTTGCCAGCAACAAGCGAATCGCGAAGATCGCTTTTACCGGCGAAACCACCACCGGCCGGCTGATCATGCAGTACGCCACCGAGAACATTATCCCGGTGACGCTGGAGCTGGGTGGCAAGTCGCCCAACATCTTCTTCGAAGACGTGATGCGGGAGGATGACGACTTCCAGGACAAGGCGCTGGAAGGTTTCGCCATGTTCGCCCTCAACCAGGGCGAAGTCTGTACCTGTCCGTCGCGGGCGCTGATCCAGGAGAGCATCTACGATCGCTTCATGGAGAAGGCGGTGGCGCGGGTGAAGAAGATGAAGCAAGGCAACCCGCTCGATCCGGATACCATGGTCGGCGCGCAAGCCTCCAACGATCAGCTGGAGAAGATCCTTTCCTATATCGACATCGGCAAGAAGGAAGGCGCGAAGGTGCTGACCGGCGGCACCCAGGTCAGGCTCGATGGTGAACTGGCCGGCGGCTATTACGTCCAGCCGACCGTCTTCGAGGGCCACAACAGAATGCGGGTGTTCCAGGAGGAAATCTTCGGCCCGTGCGTTTCGGTGACCACGTTCAAGACCGAGGAGGAGGCGCTGGCGATCGCCAACGACACCCTCTACGGGCTGGGGGCGGGGATGTGGACGCGGGATTGCAACCGCTCCTTCCGCGTCGCCCGTGGCCTGCAGGCGGGCCGGGTATGGGTCAACTGCTATCATCTCTATCCGGCGCATGCGGCGTTCGGCGGCTACAAGCAGTCCGGCATCGGGCGCGAGAACCACAAGATGATGCTCGACCACTACCAGCAGGTCAAAAACATGCTGGTCAGCTACGATCCGAAGGCCCTCGGGTTCTTCTAGACACGTGGCAACCGATTCCCCGGAGGTTCCTCCCGCTTCCGGGGAGCCGTGGCCGGCGGGGTCCGCCCCGTCGGCCGAGTTCCTTTGATCGGCGAGGAGCGGAGGTATCCGGTGGTTGAGCGGGTCATCGTCACCGACGAGGCCGCCGAGGTCGTCGAACGACTGAAGCGGATGCATGGGCCGCTGATGTTTCATCAGTCGGGTGGCTGCTGTGACGGCAGCTCACCCATGTGTTATCCCGCCGGCGAGTTCAAGGTCGGCGCCGTCGATGTTTGCCTGGGCAGCATCCGGGATTGCTCGTTCTGGATGTGGGGCGAGCAGTACGCCTTCTTCGCCAACAGCCAGCTGGTGATCGACGTGGTTCCCGGCCGCGGCGCCGGCTTTTCCCTCGAGAGCCCGGAGGGAGTCCGCTTTATCACCCGCTCGCGCGTGTTCACCGACGCCGAGGTGGCTGAGCTGGATCGTGCCGGTCCCCTTCGGCGCGGCGGCGAGGAGTAGGGGGCCCGTCGGGCCCGGCTCTCTCCGACCCGTACCGAAGAGGGCGGCGAGGTCGTCACCGGGCGTGGCGGACCGCGGGTCACGATCCTGGCCGAGGTCCGTCCCGTCGCTTACGAGAGCCTCAGCCGTCAGCCCGAGACGCTGCCGGACCTGCTGAAGCATCGCCTACTCATGCCGCTACCGTCCCATCCCCGCCGGCTTGGTCCCGGCGTTCACCGTGCATCCGCCCAGTCCAGTTTTCACCCGGCTCGGCCGCAGGACACTAACACGAAAGAGTCTCTTTCCGCTCGACAATAGCGCCCCGAGGGATCAATCTCTCCGGACTATGGCGCGCTGAAACAAGAAAGAAAATAGCGCGACCAAGCTGACAAGCTTGGCGGGAGGAGACAGGTGGGCAACAGCGCAGGCGCTGCTCAGAAAGTAATCATTTCCCTAAGGGTGGCGGCGTACAGAGGAGCATTGACGAAAAGCTTGCGCTCAGCCTGCAAACAGGCACGGGCAACGTCACCGTACCAATTACGCTCCCGCGAGACTGCAACAGCTTTCAACTACAGCTTAATCTCGTTTACAGCACCGGCAACGGGAACGGGCCGTTTGGCCTCGGCTGGGGATTGAGCATTTCGGGTGTCAACCGCAAGACTTGGAGAGGTGTTCCCCGCTACGACGACGCCACAGACGTCTTCATTCTTTCCGGCGCGGACGATCTGGTTCCGATCGAACGTCGCCTAAGGCATCCGCTACCGGCCTAGAACGGAGGGGCTGTTTGCCTCATCGAACGACACGTAACAGCGTCGGTTGCTTTCGATTGGCCAAGTGTCGGCCCCACGAGCACCTTTTTTGGGTGCGGCCGGATTGTCTGGGGAATATCGGCCTAATAATTGCGCAATGACGGCGGCCAAGGCATCCGGAAGAAGAGCGCATCTGAAATATGTCGAGAAAGGGATAAAAAATGGGTGATAAATCGAATAAAATGAACCGAGATGTGGCCACCGCAATGCAAAAACTCAAGAAAGAGTGCCGGGAGCTCGAGGTATTGTTCGGTAGCTTCTGCGACGATTACGTGCCAAGTTTTCTAGCTGCAGCGAGTACAAAACCGAGCAATGCCCTTGAGAGCGACTATAATTTTGTGCAATATGGGTCTAAAATGGTTAAGGACAAGCTTTCAAAAGTCTATCCCCTAATTGACAACACTGATACCCCCCTCGTAACTTTCGAGAAATTTCTCAAAAAAAAGGATACTGACCATAAAAACGACTGGACCGACTTGAAGAAGAAAAGTTTAGAAAGACATACTGCCTTTGTGGTGCAGGCAAGGTCCGAGCTGGCGAATGTGGCACACCAATGTATGTATATAGGGAACTCACTTCAGGACAAACTTGCGTTTTGCAGTAGTAAGATGTCGAAGTAGGGATCGTAACCAATAGCGGGGGCCGGGGACATGCCACAGAAAGATCCGAAAGAGATTCGGGACCAACTGAAGCTCGCCAGCGATAGACTCGGCCAGCTCGCGGAAATAGCGGAAGAGTTGGCAGACGAGGAAGACGTTCTCGATTTCGACAGCGACCCGGACATTGCGGCTTGGAAGCCTACCTCCCAGCCCGGAGTTCGACCCGGGGCCGGAATCCCCACTCTGCCGCCGAAGACCAAGCTGGACCTCTCGCAACCTGAGGTGAATGCGCCCGACATACCCGAGTTCAAGATCCCGGCGGTCTTGAGTGTGGCGGCAGACTCGGTCGCCGTCACCCACCCGGGCAATCTGACCCAGGGCGACTGGCTGATCATCGCCCGCAATTCCCGGATCCTCTACGCCTATACGATGGGAAGTATTTCCGACGACGACGAACCGCCGCAGGCTGGGAAGGCCGCGTTGGATTGGATGGTGCCCGATTCCACGGATTTCATGGTGCCCCGGGAACTTAGCGCCAGCGTGCTGTCGAAAGTGACCTACACGGCCGAAACGGCCAGCTACGTGCGGGCCGGCTTCGACAAGCAACAGGCAAGTGTCGGCTTTCCTTTAGCCTCCGCATCGTTTGAACGGGAACACAAAGAAAAAGAAGCGGGAGCTTCGTATAAGAAGCAGCTGCAAATGATCGGCCGCTGGTATTATCCGCGCGTGCAACTGAACTTAAAAGATTGCGCCACAGCGTCGGATCGGTTCAAGACCGCCGTCCGGACCGCTCTCGACGCCTATGACAAGAACGCCGACATCAAGCTTCTACTCAAGGTCTTCAAGGAGTTCGGAACCGCGGTCCCGAGCGAGGTGATCCTCGGTGGGCAGATGCTTCTTGTCCACACGGAGGATTACGAAGGCTCGGTGAACGAGCAAGAGGTCGAGAACGTGATCTCGGCCGCCGTGTCCATCAAGACGACTAAGGCGGAGGGCTCGATCGGCGCCAGCTTCCAGAATGCCCAGGGCAATAAGGTCTCCGGCGACAGTGTGAACAAGGCGACGACGTTCACGGTCAAAGGCGGGGACTCGACCAAGGCGAGCGATCCGCAGAATTGGCCCAGCACCGTCAAGCCGCCGAGCCAGTGGGCCGTCATTGGCCGCTCAAAACTGACCTCGATCGTCGAGTGGCTTCCGGATGACCTTCGCAGCCGGGTGCTGGCGGTGTGGCCGAAGGTGCCGCTACTGCCGGCGATCTGGGACCTGCAAGAGACGATTGTGCAGGACCACAACGGCAAGGCGGCGCAGGCTCAGTTCGTCCTCGGAGGACGGATTGTTCATGACGATCGGGACGGGGCCCGCGGTGCCGTGCAACTCATCTGCGGCAGCGCCACGACACCGCAATTGGGTCAAGGGGACGCGGTCGGAGGCCGGGCGAGCTTCCACCGCTATCGCAGCAGCGACGTTTGGATCGATACGGCGAGCGTATGCCTGCCGGTTCCGGCCGGACTCAACTACACGACCGCGACGCCAGACACTTCGAGTAATGCGATATCCCGGTTTGCGATCGCGGAAACGAACCTGACGTTCGGCAGTTGGCGTCGCCTCGATCATGCGGGTTCCGAGGACTACCGCAGCTTCATGGCGGACACGGACGGGTTCGTGTTCTGCTGCATCGAAGCGAGCAACGACGGGAACCGTGGCTATGCTACATGTACGGTGGACAAAGTTGTCATGGCGGCGGCCTCGGTGCATAACTATGCGCGCAGTGACAATTGGATCAAATACGCAAGTTTTTGTGTGCCCTTCGCGAAGGGAAGCTCTGTCGAGGTCAAAATAACACCGACAAGTGGCACATTGTCACTGAGCGTCTGGCATCTACCGTACACCTCGCAGGCCTGGATGTTCAAGAAACCTGAGTTGATCACCCCGAACACCTATACTAGGGTGAGCGCGGACGGTTTCGTGAATGGCATTTTAATGGTACCGCCACCCGTTAACGGACCTCGGGGCACCATCAGGTTGGATTGCGTCAAAGAACGCCCAAAACCACCGTATGGCCTCCATGGTATTCCGATAGCGTCGGCCGCAGTGCACGTTTTTCACCAAGATGACAGATGGATATCGCATTCCTCAGCGATGATCCCGGTTCGGAAAGACTATCTGGTCTGGACGGGCTACCAGCCTACCTCGGGTGCGCCGGAGGCGAAATTCTACTTCACACAGGTCGTTCCTATCGTGAACGTTGACTGATCGGAGCCAGTTTTCCTCCGGTCAGAAATAGCGTCAGTTGGAGACCTCGAAGAACCGATGGTGCCGAGCGGCGTGGTGTGATTCCGTGTCGCTGCGCGTCAATCGGCGTCCAAAAGTTGATCATCACAATGTCTGCGGTTCCGCGGTGTGGGGACAAACGTGGGAATAGCTTTTCGCCGTGAGCTGTTTTTCGTGTTGTACCAATAGGATGCGCAAATGAAATGGCGGATGGGGTGGGATTCGAACCCACGAGACCCTTACGGGCCTGCCGGTTTTCAAGACCGGTGCCTTCAACCGCTCGGCCACCCATCCGGCGCGTCGGCCGCGATCCGAGGCGGCGACCTTAGCGCGCCGTCGAGGTTCGGAACAACGGTTGCGGATTTTTTCGCTGCCCTGCCACTCCTAAAGACTGGCCGGGCCAGGCGCGACAGGAGCCGGTATCAAATGCCGGCTCCCCACGCGCGTCCGATGACACCCGAGAGCGGTCGGCTCACTTCAAGGTCTGCAGGTAGGCGATCAGATTCGCCCGCTCAACCGAATCCTTGATTCCGACGAACGCCATCTTGCTGCCCTTGACCATCCCCTGCGGATTCTCGAGGTAGGTGTTGAGGGTCGCTTCGTCCCAGGTCAGGCCGGAGTTCTTCATGACTTCCGAGTAATTATAGCTTGGCTCGGTGCCCGCCTTTCTCCCGAAGATGCCGAACAACGACGGGCCGACCTTGTTCTTGCCTGCTTCGATCGAATGGCAAGCCGCGCATTTATTGAAGACCTTCTTGCCCGCCTCGGCGTCGCCCGCGGCGGCGGCATGGCCGGCGCCGAGAAGGATGGCGGCTGTGGCCAGCATCGCCAGCTTCGTCTTTTGCATGTCTTGCTCTCCCTCATCAGGCGCCGATCGGAGGATGGGAGCGCGGCGCATTCGCTCCAACTCGAAGGGTGACGGGTCGCGCACCCGGAGTTATCGGGCCGCATCGCCGATCATCGACGCGATCACCGAGGCCATCCCGGGATCGGCACCGATGGGGCCGAGGTAGGTCACGTCGGAGCGGCTCGCGTCGGCGAGCGCGCCGTTGACATCGCTCATCCCGTGGTGACCCGTGGCCACGAACAGACCAACGGCGATGATCGGACCGTTCAGTCGGCGTAACGCCATGGAAAGATGCGGCGGCTGTGCAAGAAAGGCGACGGCCACATTGGCGAACATTCGGGTGTCGCGCAACGCGGCCGCCTGATGGCAGGCGGCATCCGCCGATGCGGGATTACGGAGCGACCCATGGGCGATCAGCAGCAGGGCTGCATCCGCAAGCCGCCTTTGCATCCGGTCGGCCGCGCGGCCGGCGCGTTGGGCAATGAGCGACGTCAGGCGCGCGTGGATCCCCACCGGGGGACAGAAACGCACGTCGCCGTGGCCGGCACCGAACGCGGCGATGACGGCACGGCCGGCGGCGATACCGTCGCACATCATCACCGGGACGATGATGATCGGCCGACGGGTGATTCGGAGGAGGACCTCGTCCGGCCGCGGACCGGGGCCGTGCAGCATCGCCAAGTGCACCTCCGCCACGCCTTGGCGGCCGATTAGCGCCGCCGCATGGCCGGCGAGGCCGCCCATCTGCGCCGCGTCACTCGTGGTTCCGTGGCCGACGAGAACGATCGCGGCCTCGGCGAGCGCCCGCGCGCGCGGCTCAGTGGCTGGTTCCCGCTGACAGGTTGATCTTGTTATAAACATTGTACTTCCCGGAGGGCTTCTGCATCGGCAGTCGCTTCACCTCGGTGAACGATTCGGCATCAAAAACGATCAGCGCACCGTCGGTCTCGGCGACGCTGACCAGCGCGTAGCGGCCGTCACGGGTGAACTCCACGTGGGAGGTGAGCCGGCCGGGCGCCGGCCGCAGCGTGCGAACAACTTCCAGGGTGCGCTTGTCGATGATCTGGATCTGGTCCCGCTCGGGACCGAGGGAGGTGTCGGTCCAGGCGAAGGGGGTGTTCTCGTGGCTGCGCAGGAAAAAGCCAGGCCCACCGGTGGCGATCCGCTTGATCGGCTGCCAGGTCTGCATGTCGAACACGGCGATCACCGCCTGGTTCAGCACCGGCGTCGCCATGACGGGGCGGCCCTGGTATTCGAAGGTGATGCCGGACGCGAGATGCGGCATCCCTTCGACGGCGATGTCGGCGATCTTGCGGCCGACGTTGAGGTTGATCACCTGGCCCACGCGGGCGTCGCGGGCGGCGCCGATGGCGTTCCGGTAGTCGAGGTCGAAGAAGAAGTCGTCGAGGACGTCATCGAGGACGATCCGGCGGATCGGAAACGGGCCGTGGTCGAAAGCGCCCTCAAGCATGTCCGGGTCGTAGTTGTGGACAAGGCTGGCGGCAACCGGCGCCGGGCGATCGGCGTAGGAGATCTCCCACATTTCGTGCGCATCCTTCAGCGCGACGATGAAGCTGTTGCGGGGAGGGGCCGTATAGACGGCGCTGACCCGCGAGGGCTTGCCCTCCCGGTCTATGGCCGGCAACAGCTTCAGCGGCGACAACTCACGGCTGTCAAGAATGACGACCGACGGCGGCAAGGTGTTGCCGGCGGCAACGTAGCGGCCATCCGCCGACACGGCGATGTTGCGGAGGTTGATCCCGACGCGGACCTCCGCCACCGGCTTCAGGGCGTAGAGGTCGTACTTGCTGACCCAGCCGTCGCGCGAGCCCAGGTAGACGAAGCGGCCGTCGGGCGAGTACTTGGCGCCGCCGTGCAGCGCGAAGCGGGACTGGAACCGCCACAAGGGCTGGAAGCGATCGCCATTGAGGATGGTGACGTGATGGTCGCCGGCTTCGACGACGGTGAACAGATTGAGCGGATCGGCATCATGGACCGGCCTCGCCGGCAGTTCGGCCAGGGGCGTATGAACGATGCGGCTGGCTTCCATCTGCTCGATGGACCATGACGGCGACGGCGACAGCGGCTGGTAGATCAGATCGGTGAGCGCCGCCGTCTCCTCGGCCGAGAGAACGTCGGCAAAGGCGGGCATCTGCGTCGCCGCCCTGCCGTTGGCGATCGCTTTCGCCGCCTCATCCTTGCGCAGCCGCTGCAGGTTCTCCGACAGCAAGGCCGGACCGGTGCCACCGAGCCGATCGGCGCCGTGGCAGGATGCGCAGTGCTGCTGGAAAAGGGCGGAAGCATCGAGGGATGTTGCGGCGGCGGTTCCCTCCGCGGCCAACAGCAACACGACGATGAGCGCGAGCTCAGGCAGGTGCCGCGACATGGGCATGTCTCGCGGCCGGGGCATCACCGAGGCCGATCTCGTCGTCGTCCAGATAACAGCCGGGATCGGCCTCCCAGGGGTTGCCGGTCAGTTGCAGAGCGCGGATGCGGGTGTTGCCGCCGCAGATGTCGAAATGGGCACAGGCGCCGCACCGGCCCTTGATCCGGCGCGGCATGCGCTTCAAGCCGGCCATGATCGGATCGGAGAGGTCGTGCCAGATCTGGGAGAACGGCCGCTTCCGCACGTTGCCGAGGGAATAATGCCACCAGAAGGTGTCGGGATGGACGTTGCCGAGATTGTCGATGTTGGCGATGTTGACGCCAGACGAGTTACCGCCCCACTGCGCCAGCTTGGCCCGGATATGGTCGACACACTCGGGGAAGCGGCGATGCGTCCAGTGCAGGAGATAGACGCCGTCGGCGTCGTTGTTGCCGGTGACGAACTCCTTGCCGTCGCCGCGGCGGGCACTCTCCAGCGCCGCCTCGAACAAGATATCCATCGCCCTGCGGGTCTCGGCGAAGGTGGCGTCATCGCGACGGTTCTTGTTGCCCCGGCCGGCATAGTTGAGATGGGAGAAATAGAACTTGTCCACTCCCTCGACCTCGGCGAGTCGCAGCAGATCCGGCAACTGGCGGGCATTGTCGACGGTCATGGTGAACCGCAGCCCGACCTTGATGCCGCGCTGTCGGCAGAGGCGGACGCCACGCAGGCTGGCGGCGAAAGCACCCTCCTTACGGCGGAACGCGTCGTGGGTGGCGCCGATGCCGTCGAGGCTGATGCCCACATAGTCATATTCGGCGGCGGCAATGGCTTCGATGTTGGTCTCGTCGATCAGCGTGCCATTGCTGGACAGGCCCACATAGAAGCCAAGAGATTTCGCGCGGGCCGAAATCTCGAAGATATCCGGGCGCAGCAGCGGTTCGCCGCCGGAGAGGATCAGCACCGGCACCCGGAAGGCGCGCAGATCGTCCATCACCTGGAAGACCTCGGCGCTGGAAAGCTCGCCCGGAAAATCCGTATCGGCGGAGATGGAGTAACAGTGCTTGCAGGTCAGGTTGCAGCGGCGGATCAGGTTCCAGATGACCACCGGCCCGGGTGGGGGCCGCCGTGGTCCGAGCGGCGTCGGCCGGAGTATTTCGTGCATGAACTGGCTGATCCGGAACATGGACGCTTGCCTCCTAATCGACCAGCCGCAGGCCGGCTTTCTTCAGGATCCGGGACGAATAGAGAACATCGTGGCCGCGTGCCCGCGAGCCCAACAGGTGGGCGATCTCGGCGACCTTGGCGGTGACCTCGTCGCGCGAGCGGCCGTGCACCATGGCAAACAGGTTGTAAGGCCAGATGGGCGGGTGCCGCGGCCGGTGATAGCAGTGGCTCACGAACTCAAGCCGTCCGACCGCCGGTCCCACCGCCGCAATCTCGGCGTCGTCCACCTCCCACACGGACATGCCGTTGGCGGCGTAGCCCAGGCGGTAATGGTTGGGGACGCAGCCGATCCGGCGGACAACGCCGGCGTCCAGCATCCATCCGAGCCGTGCCATTACCTCTTCGCCATCGATGCCGATGGCGTCGCCGATGTGGTGGTAAGGCCGGCGAGCCAGCGGAAGCCCCTCCTGGGTCGCCTTGATCACCCGACGATCGATGGCATCGATCGGCGCAGGGGGCAGGGGGGCACTCACGCGACGAACCTCGCTTCCACGAAGTATTCTTCCAGCTTCGGCATCCCGTAGACCGGAAGTCCGGTGGCGGTCTCGATGGCGGCAAGGACCTCCGGGATCCGTTCCGGCGTCTCGGTGGCGACGACGAACCACATGTTCAGCGCGTGCTCGCGCGCGTAGTTATGCGCCACCTCGGGGAAGGCATTGACGATGGCGGCGATCCCCTCGAAGTCGGCGGCCGGTACGGCCATGGCGGCGAGGGTCGTTGCGCCGCCCAGACGATCGGCGTTGAACATCGGCCCGAAGCGGCTGAGCCAGCCGTTGCGCAAGAGGCGGTCGATGCGCTCGATCAAGGTCGCCTCGGAGATGGCAAGGGCAGCGGCGGCCGCGGCGAACGGATACTCGGCGATGGGAAATCCGCCCTGCAAGCCGTTGATGATGCGCCGGTCGATGTCATCCATGGACGAGCTCCGCTGCCGGCTGCGACCTGTAGCGGGCGCCCCGTTGCTTGAAGGCGCGGGTGCTGAACAACACCGCCTGAGGAAGGGCACCGATGCCGGCTGCCTCGTTCGCGTGCGCAATTTGCTGGCGAACGGTCGGCCGATCTTTGCCGTGAATCATGCAGAAGAGGTTGTATTGCCAGCCGGGCCGCCGCGGCCGGCGGTAGCACAGATTGACGAACGGCAACGCCGAGAGGCTGCGGGCGGCGCTGGCCACCCGCTCGTCCGGAATATCCCAGACGACCATGGCGTTATCCCGGTAGCCGAGGGCGCGGTGATGAACGACGATCCCAAAGCGTTTGACGATGCCCGCTGCCAGCAGCCGTCGGAGGCGATCGATGACTTCGCCTTCATCGAGCCCGATCCCATCGCCCAGTGCCGCGAACGGTCGCGGAACGAGCGGCAGGCCTGGCTCCAGCGCGGCAAGCAGGTGGAGATCGATGCCATCGATGCTCATGCCAGCGGGAACCCCAGATCGATGTGGTAGGCCTCGACGAGCGGCAGGTCGAGACAGGGAAGGCCGGTGTCGGCTTCGATCGCCCGCAGCGCCGCCTCAACGGCGTCGCCGTCCGCCGCCGTTACGACAAACCAGAGATTGACGGCATGCTCCCGCTCATAGCAGTGGTTGACCTCGGGGCGCCTGCAGACAAGGGCAGCGATCCGGGCGAGGTCTTCGTCCGGCACCGCCAACGCGGCAAGGGTGCTGGCGCCGATGGCGTTCGGTCGAACGACGGCACCGATCCGACTGATCTTGCCGGCTTCGCTAAGATCGGCGAGCCGATCCAGCACCTCCGCTTCCGACAGCCCGAGATCGGCAGCGATCCGCGCGAACGGCCGGTCTTCCAGGGGAAAGTCCCGCTGGTATCCGTCCAGCAATCGGTGGGCGAGGGGGTCGGTCGGCATCGTCACAGACCCAGCCGGTTGGCGCGGGCGGCGAAGAAAATCCCGCTCGGCTTCTCGGCGACGATCGAGCCCAACTCCAGGAGCGTGCGCGGGTCGTAGATGCGCACGCGATCATCGTCGCGAGCCGAGATCCATACCTGATCGCCCTTCGGCGTAAACTCGAGATGCATCACCGCATGTCCCGGGGTGAGGCTGGCCGTCACGGCGAGCGAGGGCACGTCAATGACTTGCACCGTGTCGTTCAACGGATGGGCGAAATTCACCCACACCTGCCGCCCGTCGGGGCGGGCAACGGCAAAGACCGGTTGACCGTGAACGGGGATGCGCGCGACCTCCTGCCAGGTGCGCACATCGGCGACGAGGAGTTCGTGTCGCCCCACCGCCGGCAGGAAGACGAGGCCACCGGCCACCGCCACCCCTTCCAGATGCGGCATCTTGTAAACCGGCAGCGGCTCCTCACCCTTGCCATAGCCGTCCAGGACCCGATGCACGCCGGCATCCAGATTCCAGAGATCCAGCACCGCGAGGCCATCCTCGCCGAATAACCCGGCCACGTAGTAGCGCCCGCTGTCGACGGTCACGCCGTCGTAGGGCTGCCGGCCGATGCCGGTGTATTTGCGGATCGTCGGTTGAGCGCGGTTGGCGAGATCGGCGAGCCAGATCTCGCCCGTATCGTAGAGGGCATAGATGAAGCGGTCGTCCGCGGTTTCGACCAGGCCGACGACCTTGCTGGCGACGCCATCGCTCACCGCCGGCAGGTCGGCGACGAGTTCCAGGCTGTCTGCATCGAAGATCCGGACGCCCCCCGGTTCGTAGTTGGAGACGGCGATTAGTCGTCCGTTGGCGGAGATGGCGCCACCGATGGCATTGCCGGCCTGGACGATCCGCTTGACGAGGCGGCCTTGCAGCAGGTCCACCTTGCTGAGGCCACCATCGCGGCCGAAGACGAAGGCATAACGGCCATCGCGAGAGAAAACCGCCGATGCGTGACTGAGGTCGCCCAAGCCATCGACGGCGCCGATGCTGGTGCGGCCGGTGTGCTCGACGATCAACACCCGCCCCGAGGCGCGTTCGATGATGATGCCCAGATCGCCGCTGCCGCGGACGGCCGTCTCCGCTGCCGCAGTCAAGGCCCAGCAGGCGATCAGTACCCCGACGAGCAGGCCGATGAACCGGCGGCTGCAGCTGTCTCTCATCGCCGTTCCCTCACTGCCGTCCGGCTCTGAGCATCACCACCAGCCATTCGGCATCTTCCCGCGTCAGCTCGAATCGCCAGGGCGGCATGGGGGTGCCGGGGCGCCCATCGAGGATGGCCTCGACAAGGACATCGTCGCCCATGCCGGCGAGAGCCTCCGGCAACAGGGGAGGGCCGAGCCCGCCCTTCATCGTCATCCCGTGACACGATCCGCAGTCCTGGACGAGCAGATTGGCCAGGTAGGCTTCGCGAGTGGCGTCGATGGCTCCCGACTGCCCCGCCGCGGCGGCGGTCACGACCATTGGCGCGACGGCCAGGGCTGCCACGAGGCTAAACACGCCGCGCATCGGCAACCGACCGCGGACGGGCGTCGGTCATCCGGCCTGGCGCGAGGACAGATGCCAGTTCGACCACCCGACCGATGTAGAACAGGGTGGGGCCGTCGAGGTCGGCATTGGAGACCACTTCGGCGATCTCACCGATGGTGGAGATCAGGCATCGCTGCTCCGGCCGGGTGCCGTTGCAGACGGCAGCGACGGGAGTCGTCTCCGCCAGTCCGTGTGAGATGAGCCGTACGGCGATCTGCGGAATGTTCGCCATACCCATGTAGATCACGAGGGTGGTGTCGCCATCCACGAGCCCGCGCCAATCGAAATCGAGTGCCACATCGTCGCGGCAATGTCCGGTCATGAAGCGGACGCCGGAGGCCAATCCGCGATGGGTGAGCGGGATTCCTGCCGCGGCGGCGGCGCCGGACGCCGAGGTAACGCCCGGCACCACGTCGAAGCGGATGCCCCGAGCGACGAGATGGGCCGCTTCCTCGCTGCCGCGGCCGAACAGATACGGATCGCCGCCCTTCAGGCGAACGACGCATCGGCCACTTTCCGCCAGGCGGACCAGCAGCGTATTGATCTCCGACTGCGGCACCGGATGGCACTTCGGCTGCTTGCCGACGCAGATCCGCGCCGTTCCGGCCGGGATCAGCGCAAGAACCTCCCGCGAGACCAGCCGGTCATAGACGATAACGTCGGCCTCATCGAGGAGCCGCCGTGCCTTGATCGTCAGCAGATCCGGATCACCGGGGCCGGCGCCGACGAGGTAGACGATACCCGGTCCGCTTACCATGTCGGGAACTCGCGTTCTTCCTGCGGGCCGGATACCACCACGGTACCCGGCCCACTCCTGTTTATTGCCGACACGGTTTAGTAGACGTCGTTGCGGGTATTGTAGACGTTGAACTTGCCAGTCGGGGTGATGACGTCCTTCCCTTTGATGACGTCTTTCAGTTTCAGGGTCTTGTCGTCGATGACGACGATCGCCGACTCCTGACTCTTGGTATTCCAGACCGAGAACCAGATTTCGTCGCCAGCCTTGTTGAACTCACCCTGGACGACGCGGCGGACGCCTTCCGGTATCCCTGACATGGCGCCGACGTCGAGGATGACGGGCTCCTTGTCCAGATTGGTGATGTCGAAGACGGCCACCGAGGACGCGATCGACGCCTCCGGGTTGAGGGGCGTATCCACGTAGAGATACTTCGATTTCGGATGCGTCTTCACGAACAGGGAACCGCCGCCCTGACCCTTCAGCGTCTGGACGACCTTCCAGGCTTCCTTCGGATGCTTGACCGGATCGGTGCCAATCAAAACGATGGTCTCGTCGCCGAGATGGCTTGTCGCCCATACCGGACCGAACTTGGGATGGATGAAGTTGGCGCCACGTCCCGGATGCGGCCTGTCTCCGGTTTCGATGACGGCGACCAGCTTGTCGTCCTTGGTATCGATCACCGCGACCTTGTTGGAGGCGTTGGCGGCGACCAGGAAGTAACGCTTGGTTGAATCGAACCCACCATCGTGCAAGAAGCGGGCGGACCCGATTTCGATCTGCTTCAGGTTCTTGATGTCCGAATAGTCGACCATCAAGGTCTTGCCGGTCTCCTTGACGTTGACCAGAAACTCCGGCTTGAAGTGGGAGGCGACGATGGAAGCGACACGCGGCTCAGGATGGTATTCCTGCGTATCGACGGTCATCCCGCGGGTGGAGACGATCTTCAGCGGCTCAAGGGTGGCACCGTCCATGATGACGTACTGCGGCGGCCAGTAGGCGCCGGCGATGGCGTACTTGTCCTCCCAGCCCTTCGCCTTGGAGGTTTCCACCGACCGTGCCTCCGCCCCAATCTTGAGTTCGGCCACCGTCGTCGGCTTTTCCATCCACAGGTCGATCAGGTCGATCTTGCCGTCGCGGCCAATGACGTAAAGGTAACGGCCGGAGGCGGATACCCGGGAGATATGCACCGCGTAGCCGGTGGGAATGATCTCGACGATCTTCTTCGTGTTGCCGTCGATCAGGGCCACCTGGCCGCTGTCTCGGAGCGTGACTGAGAACAGGTTGTCCAGGTCGAGCTTGTTCATCTGCTTGGTGGGACGCTTGTCGACCGGAACAAGCACCTTCCACGTTGCCTTCATCTGTTCCATGCCGAACTCCGGCGGCTGCGCCGGATCGTTCAGCAGGTATTTTGCCATCAGCTCGATTTCATTGTCCTTCAGCTCGCCCGACGTTCCCCAGTTGGGCATGCCCGCGGGTGAGCCATAATTGATGAAATCGCGTAAATATTCGAAGCCTTTTTCCCTGGTAATATTCGGCGTTAACGGCTTTCCGGTTGCTCCCTTGCGCAGAACGCCGTGACATCCGGCACAACGCTGGAAGTAAATTTGGTTCGCCAAATTGAACTCGTCTTGCGTCAAGGACGGGACGCCCGGTTTGGCGCCCGGTGCTTCCAGTTGTTTATCCTTGAGCACATCCAGGCTCGGCTCATACTTGCCTCCTGGAGTGGTCTCGTGCTTCTTGATCTCGGTCGCAGGCGGCTGCTGCGGCTGTTGCTGTGCGTAGGATGTGGTTGCGGCCACACAGAGCGCCGTCGGAACCAACATCTTTATTATGGTTTTTCGCATTCTTGCCCTCCAGACCCGAACTGAGCAGCTTAGGAAAGCGGCGGGCGGGAATGCCTTAACCTTGGTCAAGTTTCCGCTGCTTAACCGGCGTCAAGGCCGGGGCCGCATATACTGTGCAGATTGCAGGGGGCTTAAGCCCGCGCATATGCCGCAGTCATGAGACAAGACCAGCAAGCCGAATCCGCTGCCGGATGCATCAGGACGTTACTCGTCGCCGTTGGTATTTTTCTTACGGTTGTCCTCGGCTTGGTCCGTCCAGTCAGCGCGGATGCGGACGCGCGACCGCTGACCGGGGACGATCGTGTAGCCCTGCTACCCGGCGCGGATGTGGCCGGTCCATTCCAAGGCGAACCGCCCGCGGCCGAACTCCGACGGGATGGACGTCTGGTCGGCTATGCTTTTTCCACCTACGCGACGGTTCGTTCGACCGGCTACTCGGGCAAGCCGCTCGACGTGCTCGTCGGCCTCGATCTGCAAGGGATGATCACCGGGGCGCGACTGGTGCGCCAGACCGAGCCGATTCTCGTCATCGGGATCAGCGAACAGCAAATCCGCGACTATGTGGGTGGCTTCGCCGGCATCGATATCGGGCTGCGGGGCAGCCTTACCCGCTCCACCGACGGGACGCGATACCCGCAACCGATTTCCGGTGCGACCATCAGCAGTGCGGTCATCCGCGATGCGGTTGTTCGTTCGGCGCGGGCGGTGGCGGCATCGCGCGGCCTGGGCGTCTCGGGCGGCGTCGCCACCGGCATCGACACGGCGACATTCGCTCCCGCCAGTTGGGTGGAACTCGCGGCGGATGGCTCAGTCGTCTGTCGCTCGTTTTCTCGCCGCGATCTGGCCGACGCGGCGCAAGTGGCGACAAGCGGCGGCGATGATCGGTTGGCGGAGGTCTGCATTTCATTGCTGGCGCCGCCGCGCGTTGGCGAGAATCTTCTCGGCAAGCTCGCTTTCAGCCGCCTCGTCGCTCGCCTCGCTGTGGATGACCAAGCGCTGCTGATCGCCGCCAACGGTCTGTTTTCGGTCAAGGGCACCGCCTTCACCCGCTCGAAGCGCTTCGAGCGGCTGCAGATCGTGCAGGGGGAACACACCATTCCCCTGACGACCGAGGGCTATGCCAACGTCGAGACGCTGCGCACGGGCGACGCGCCGGCATTCCGGGAGGCGGGCATCTTCGTGGTGCCGGCCGGGACTTCCTTCGATCCCATTGCGCCGTGGCGGCTGGACATCCTGGTGTCGGCGGAGGCGTCTCCGGCCGGTACGCCGGCCTTGCTCACGGTCGACTATGTATTGCCGGAACGCTATCGGCTGACGCCGTCCATCGGCGACCGATCACCGGCCAGCGCCGTTCCCCTTTGGCAGCAGAACTGGCGCAGTCGCTTGCCGGCCGTCATCGCTGTCTCAGGGATGCTGGCGGCACTGACCACAATCCTGGTTTTTCAGGATGCGGTCATCCAACGTCCACGCCTCTATCGCCGATTTCGCCTTGCCTTCCTTGCCGCGACCCTCGGCTGGCTCGGCTGGGTTGCCGGCGGCCAGCTCTCGGTCGTCAACGTGCTGACCTTCGCCCATTCGCTGATGACGGATTTCCAGTGGGAGTTCTTTCTGCTCGATCCGCTCATCTTCATCCTTTGGAGCTACGTGGCGGTAGTCCTGCTGTTCTGGGGACGCGGCGTTTACTGCGGTTGGCTGTGTCCGTTCGGCGCCCTGCAGGAGCTGCTCAACGAGGTGGCGCGCCGATTGCGGATACCACAGCTGCGGCTGCCGTTCTCCCTGCACGAACGCCTGTGGCCGCTCAAGTACACCCTGTTCCTCGGCCTGTTCGCGGTGTCGCTGACGTCGACCGAGTTCGCCTTCATCGGTGCCGAGGTGGAGCCGTTCAAAACGGCCATCTCGCTGAAGTTCGTCCGTGCCTGGCCGTTCGTGCTGTATGCCGCCGGTCTGCTGGTGGCAGGACTGTTCGTCGAGCGCTTCTTCTGCCGCTATCTCTGCCCCCTTGGTGCGGCGTTGGCGATTCCCGCCCGCTTGCGGATGTTCGAATGGCTAAAGCGGCGTCCCCAATGCGGGCGCGAATGCCAGATCTGCTTCCACCATTGTCCGGTGCAAGCCATTCATCCGGAGGGACAGATCAACCCCAATGAGTGCATTCACTGCCTGCTCTGCCAGCGGATCTACGCCGATGACCACATGTGTCCGCCACTGGCGGCTCGGCGCAAACGGCGGGAACGACGGGAAGCCTTGAGCGCGGGGAGCCCGGTCACCATGACCGAGGAAACTGGATGAACGCCATCGCCGCCGGCCGGCCGATGGCGGATCGGCCCATCAGTCGCCGCCGGATGCTTTCCATCGCTGCCGGCGGCGCAACGGCGCTGCTTGCCGGCAAGCGCGCCCACGCCGACGCCGATCCTTACGTGTGGGAGGGGACGGCGCTGGGCGCTCCCGCCCGTCTCGTTCTCTGTGGCGCCAGCCGGGAAGAGGCCCGATCGGCGGCGATCGCCTGCCTGGGCGAGGTGGAGCGGCTTGAACGCCAGTTCAGCCTCTACCGGCCGGACTCGGCGCTGTCGCTGCTCAACCGGTTGGGATCGCTGGAGCGGCCGCCGCTCGATCTGTTGCACCTGTTCGACCTCAGCGTTCGCTTCGGCCACCTGACCGATGGCGCGTTCGATATCACGGTTCAGCCGCTGTGGCGGGCCTATGCCGATTACTTCGCCGGGGAGGCGGCCTCGCCCGCCGGCCCGCCGGAAACGTCGGTGCGGGCGGCACTTGCCCGCGTGGACTTCCGTCGGCTCGGCATCTCGTCCGAGCGGATCACGCTTGCGGATGGGATGGCGGTCACCCTCAACGGGATCGCCCAGGGCTATATTACCGATCGGGTGGCGGATCTGTTGCGGGCGCGCGGCTGGCGGCATGTTCTCGCGGACCTGGGAGAGATGCGGACGCTAGGATCCGCGCCGGACGGGTCGCCGTGGCCGGTCGCCATCCGGGTGCCGCCCGGAGTGCAGCGTCAGCCAACCCGCGTGGAGATCATCGACGGCGCTGTCGCCACCTCCGCCGGCTATGCCACCGTCTTCGAGTGGAGCGGTCGGGCGCACCATCTCTTTTCGCCGCAGACGGGCCGGAGCGCCGGCAGTTTCGCCTCGATTACGGTCACCGCACCGCGGGCGACCACCGCCGATGCCTTGTCGACGGCGCTTTACGTGCTACCGCCGGAACGGATCGCTTCCGTACTCAGCCGGGTTCCGGGGACGAGCGCCTATCTGACCGATGTCTCCGGTGAGGTCAGGCGGGCATCAGCGGGTTGAGGGATCGTCGCGCACGGCGGCGTGCAACCGGCGCGGGTCAAGGACTCGCAGGCTCTCCGGCCCTGAGGCGATGAGGCCTTCCCCCTCCAGTCGGGCTAAGACGTTGGTGAGCGCACGAGGACTGGCACCGACGGCGGCGGCGATGTCGGCCCGCGGTAGTGGCAGCTCGATGGTGCCGTCGCCGGTCCGGTCGGTCCGACCACAGGCGAGGCGCAGGGCGGCGATCAACCGGAGGACGCGTCGGCGCATGCCATCCGCGCCTGGATCGGCGAGTTTCTCCTCGGCACATTCGAGACTGCCTGCCAGCCGCCGGACAAACTGAAGCATCGTCCGTGGGGCGCGGCCCAGCAGCGAATGCACGGTCTCGCCGTCGATGAAACAAACGACGGAGGGCTGCACGGCCTTGGCGGTCGCCAGGTGAGGGCCGTCGCTCAGAAATGACCGCAGACCGAGGACGTCACCCGGATGGCGGAAGGTGAGCAGGCCCCCCGTCGCCCCGTCGCGGTAGCGCCGCAGATTGGCGATCAACCCGGCCGCGATGTAGTAGAGCCCCCGACATGGTTCGCCGACCGTAAAGACATGCGTCCCCGGCGCATACTCGCGGCGAACTTTGGCACTGTTCAGGCTCTCGACACCGCTTTCGTCCAGATCGAACCATTCGGTGCGAACGCGCACGGGACAGATGGCGCAGTCCATAAATCAACCACTCCCGCTCGATATACCCGACGTCTGACGGTAATAACGTTGGTCCTCAACGAGGCCGGCACGGGAGCTTGGCTAACAGACACGATCGCATCATCGCAAATGACGAATTATTTCATTATTCGCGCGAATAAGCATCGTTGTAAAATGCGGATGACATCTTAACCGAAGCGGAGAAATTGGCAGAGCGGCTACGCCTTCATATGCCGGTGCAACCGCGCATCCTTGGTCTTGAAGTGATCGACAAACCAGTGCTGGAGACGGTCGGCAAATGCCGTCTTGTTCCGCTCATAGGTCCCTGCTTCGAAAGCATCCATGATTGCACGGATATCGTCCAGCAACCGCTCGTGATCCGTCTTGTGGTCCGGGAGTTGATCATAGGTGGCATCGCGCATCATCTGTTCCTCCAGTGCGAAATGGGCGCTGATCCGGGTGTAGGTTTCGCCCAGTTCGTCGGCGACCGTATCCCGGTCGCCGATGTCGAGATGCTCGAAGATGCGGTTGATGAGATCGATAAGCTCCCGGTGCTCATGGTCGATGGAGGCAATTCCCACCGAGAATTCGTCCCGCCAGTGAACCCGCGCCAGTGACTCACTCAAAGCGGAATCCTCCGTGGACCGGGTCGAAATCGATGGCGAGGCTTTGCCCCGCCGCCAGGGTCACCCGTCGCTCCGTTATGTGATCGAAGCCCTCCGTGCGATCGGTGTCCCGCAGGCTCAAGATGAGATGGTGCTCGCCGGCCGGGACGACGAATCGCTTGTACATGCGTGACGGGCCGTCGCCGGCCAAGCCCGTCGGTGGCAGGCGGTCCGCATAGACGACAGCACCGTCCATAACCACCTCGACATCCACCGGAAGGCGTTCGCGTGGACAAATCGTCGGCCGCCGCATGTTGGGGGCCATTTGCGCCAGTTCCTCTTGCGAAAGCTTCCGGCACTCGCCCTTCTTTTCCGCGCCATGCGCGAAACTCAGCTTGATCAGGGCGCTGTCGGGCGCGACCCGGGCGTAGGGGGGGCGCACGGAAAACCAGCCGATGACCACGAGGACGGCGGCGAGGAAGAGGCCCTGGCCGAGGTAGCGCAGCACGTTCATTCCACTGCCGCCTCCTCGAGGTCGGAGGCCTGGGCGACGTCCGGGTGCTGCGCCATCGCCTGCAGGCGTCGCCGGAAGGCTTCGATTTCAGCGTTCAGCCGCCGCCGGTCGAGCGGCGCCGCCCACACACGCAGGATGCGCTCGCGCGGCACCCGGGATCGGAGATTGGGATCGCGCTGGCCATCGATGCGAGCATCGGTCCACTGCGGACCGTAGCGGAAGCGGCAGCCGCCGACCCGGCAGCCGGTGATGACGACCCCGTCCGCCAAGCCGCGGCTGAGGACGAAATCGATCATCGGTGGCGGCAGCATGCCGGTGCAGGGGAGGCCGACGCCGGCAATCGCCTGTCCCGTCAGTGCCGCGGACGGGATCGCGTGATCGCAGCCGAAGACGATGATGCGAGCCGACCCGGTCAGCGCCGCCGCTGCCCGTTCCGTCCGCGCCCGCACCTCGGTCAGCGGGAGGCCGCCCAGATCGATGCCGGGCACCAGGGCCGATGCCCGTCGGAACGGGGTCGCCGTCGGGCACGATCCCGTGCAGATCCCACACGACACACAGAGCGACGGATCGACCACGGCTTGCCGCTCGAACGGTTTGCCGTCGGTGCGCGCGCCCATACGAATGGCGCCATAAGGGCAATCGGCGGCGCAGCGGGTACAGCCGTTGCAGTTGTCGAGATCAACGACCGCGGGCAGTGCCTTTGCCAGCGGCGGCAGCCACGGCATTAGCATCAACAGCAGAGCACCGGCAAAGAACATGAGCCAGACCCCGCCGGCACCCCAGACATCGGCGATCGGATAGAACCACAGGTAGAACCAGTCGAGACCGACGGGTGCCGGGATGCGCCCCAGGTCGGCCAGCCCCTGGCTGACCGCCGGGTAGGCGATGCTGAGGACGAGCAGGGCGGCGAGGGTGGTGATGGCCAGTTGGCGCGGCGGGTTGATGTGGGGCCGGGTCACCCGGTTGACGTGAAACCACATGATGAACAGCATCACCAGCGGCAGGGCGATGTGGATGAACAGCATCAGGGTGAAGAAGCGGTCATCCACATAGCTTGGCGCCAGGAAGTTGCGGGCGATCGGCGATCCGAAGATCGGCAGCCAGTCCAGCAACTCGGCGGTCGCTTCCGCCACGTACTGGGCGAGCCGGTCCCAGACCAGCCAATAGCCGGTGATGCCGGCAGCGAAGGCGAGCGCGATCGTCGGCACGCCGAGAAGCCAGGAGTACCAGCGCTTTCCCCGATATTGGTCATAGGCGAACACCCTGAGAAGGTGAGTCGCCATCACCAGGATCAAGCCGTCCGAAGCGTAGCGATGCAGACTACGCATGACCCCGCCCAGCCACCACTGGGCATGGGTTAGCTGCTCGACCGACTGGTAAGCAGCGATCAAGCCAGTGTCGAAAAAGGCATAGAGGTAGATGCCGCTGACGGCGACGATCCAGTAGAGGAAGAACCCCAGCCCCCCCAGCCAGTAGAATGGGTTATTGCGGCTGCCGAAGGCGTGGTCGAGCCATCCCTCGAGCCAGGAGAAGGCGCCACGTATGGATTGTCGCATGATCATTCAGAGGGCCCGCGGTTCTTGCCGTCTTGCCGCGGTGAGCTCGGCCTCGTGGCGGCGCGTTTTCAGCCAAGCGCGGACGATGACGAAGCCGGTTGCGGCCAACGTTAATCCGCTCAGACCGATGCTGATAAAAATGGCGTAGCTGAACCGGTAGCGACCGCTGGTGGCGTCGTAGACGGTGCAGATCAGCCGGATGCGGTCGAGGAGAACCGCGGTGGCGGGCGCGCCGGTGATGGGCTTTCCCCAGATCAGCTCCTTCAGCGGCTCGACCAGTGCCGGCGGCTCGAAAGCGGCGCCGTAAATCTGGCGATAGACCCGGCCGTCACCATCTATGATCGTCGTTTGCGCCACGTGATCGAAGCCCTGGGGTGCCGCGAAGTAGGGAAAGCCCAGCTCGTCGGCGAGACGGCCGGCGGTATCGCCGGTGCCGCTGAGGAATTCCCAGCCGGCGACGTCCAGTCCGTGGCTGCGTGCATAGGACCGCATGCGATCGGGGGTGTCGCTGCGGGTGTCGAAGCCGATGGTGACGACGTGGAAGCTGCCGATGCCGAGCGCCTCGCGGGCCACGTCGACGGCACGGGCCAGCGCTTCGGAGACGGTGGGGCAGATATCGGTGCAGCCGGTATACACCATGTTGACGATCAGCGGCTGTCCCCGGAAATCGCTCAGTCGCACCGTGCGGTTGTCGGTGTTGGTGAAGGCATGGTCGCCCACGGTGCGGCCGATCGCCGCCTGACTGGTGGCAAAAGCCTTCGCTGCATCGAGACGCTGAGGGGCCGCGGCTGCCGCCGTGGTGCCGGCGAGGAGGACGACCATCCCAGCCAGCGCCACGGCGCAGCCGCCGACGCCCCCACGTCGGCAGGCCGGCCCCCAATGCCCGAGCAATCGGTTGAGCCACGTCTTCACCGGAGCGAATCCGCCTTGCCGCGTCGTTTGATCAGTGAAGAGGCCACACCTCCGACAGGTATTTCCAGTTGATGTAGTAGTAGAGCACGAACGAGACGAAGAAGAGGGTAACGAGGACGACTGTCCCCGGCAGCTTCAGCGTCGCCTCGCCGCCATAGCTGGAAACAGCCGTTGTGCCCCGGAAGACCACCGGGTTGCTGCGGATTTCCGCTTCGCCCCGCTTGGCTCCGAACAGGATCGAGGAGACGATGACGACGACGAACATGATGCCGCCGATGGTCGCCATGATGGCGAAGATGCCGTTCAGACCCAGCATCAGATAAGCGGCGGGCGGATAGTCGTACGGAACAGGCGCATCCGTGAAGGTGATGTCCCAGTTCCGCCGGGACACGCCGAGGGTGCCCGCTCCCATCATGAACAGGGAAATGCCGAGCGCGCCGATACCGAACAGGTACGGCTGCCATTGCGCCACTTTTTTCATCACGATCTCCCGTTGGAAGATCAGGGGAACGAGGGGATAGGTGATCCCCATGAAGGCGAGGGTGGTGCCGGCGACAACAGTGGCGTGGAAGTGGCCCGGAACATACAAGGTATTGTGCATGAGGAGGTTGAGCTGCTCGGCGCCGAGGACGACCCCGGTGATGCCGCCGGCGATACCAAACATGGCGACCGAAAGTACCAGGGCGGCGAAGGCGGGGTTACCCCAGGGGCCCTTACGCAGCCACTCGAAGACGCCGTGGGTAAAGCCGTTGCGCCGCTGCGCCGCCTCGATCGCTCCCGGGATGCTGAGACCGTGGATCATGCTGCCGAGCACGGCGAGATACATGGCGTAGCTGGTGTTGAAGATCTTCCATTCCGAGGTGATGCCGGGATCGACGAGAATGTGGTGAGCGGACGCGAGCTGCAGGAAGGCGATGTAGAGCAGGAACGCCGACCGGCTGACCTTTTCGGAGAGCGGCTTGGCACCGAGGATGAGGGCGGCGATCGCGTACCAGACCGCCACGTGGGCGGCGACGTTGATCTGCTGCGACGAGTGGCCGAGGCCCCACCAGATCACCCGATACATCAGGGAATCGACATAGTTGACGAGGCCCACCGACCAAAGGAACGCGGGCACCAGAGCGATCGCTCCCGAGGTGATCGAGAACACGGCGATGATCGCGGCGGTAATGGCGCCGAAGGTGACGAGGGGCACGGACCCGGTGTAGGTCCGCTCCTGACGGGCAACGACGAGAGTCCCGAAAAAGACGAACACCGCGACCAGGGCGCCGACCGCGAACAGGATCAGTCCCAGGTAAAAGTGCGGCTTCGCCGGCATCGGCATGTAGGACGTGAACATCACGCTGGACTCGCCCTGGAAGACGGCGATGTTGTTCATCACCGCTCCGATCATCATCAAAGCGAACGCAGCCCAGGCAATTCTCGGCGTCGCCAGCCGGCAGTTCAGGAGTACCGCCGACGCAAAGTATAAAACGGCGACCTCAAAAAATATGATCCAGAAGATGAGCACGTTGATGCCGTGGGCGGTCAGGACGAGATAGAACCAGTCCACTGACAGCAAATGGACCGCCGGCCACCGGGTCATGGCGACAAGCAGGCCGAGGGTGCCACCGAAGGCAAGAAAGACGACGGCAGCGACCGCATTGATCTTGATTAGCGATTCCGCGGAGTTGTGAACCTTCAGACCGGTTTCTGGACAAATGCGGAAATCGACCGGCACAGCCATTATCTCCTCCCCCGCGCTAATCGACGACGTAGATGCGGCCGATCATAGTCGAATGGCCGACGCCGCAATATTCGTTGCAGACCACACCGAAAGTTCCGGTCTTTGTCGGTGTGATGTTTATGACCATCTCGTAGTTGGGATGGACTTCGATGTTGATGTTCGTCGGTTGCAACGACCAGCCGTGCAGCCAATCCATCGACGACAGGTGCAGGCGGTACGATTTTCCTTTCTGCAGTTCGAGGATCGGCCACCACTGCCACAGACGCGCCAGCATGTAGGCGTCGCCGCCGGCTACCGGGCGGACGACCGGGATGCCGGTGTCTCCTTCCTCTCGGATGGTGTGCTCTTCCGCCCAGGCTTCGACCCGTTGCCCATAGGCCTCTGGATTGACCCGGTAAGCTTCGTTCGACAGGTTCTGCTCGCCGGTCATGTGCCAGAAGATCATCGTGAAGAACATGACCAGGCCCCAGAGGAAGGCGATGCTGATCCAGATGATTTCCATCCGGTGCAGCGGTTCTTTCCACCAGAGCCGGTTTTCGGGGGATGTCAGAGCCATGAGATGCCTCCCGGTCTACCGAGCGATCGGGATCAGAACGATGTCCATGATCCCCCAAATCAGGTAAAAAACGGCCGGAACGGCGATGCCGACAAAGAGAAGCAGAAACGGATTGTCGCAGACGGTCTGCATCACCGGAGGTCGCTCACCCGATTCCGGCGGCCTACTCACATCGTGGGCAGCTGGTCCGTGCGTATTTGTCATTGTGCCTCTCGCCTTCCTGGGCCCCCATGGGGCGGCCAAGAAGCACCGCCCCAGTCTGGTATTTTCTTCGATGGTGGGCCCCGCAAAGCACGGGTGACCTTGACGTTCGTCAAGCCATCACAGAGGCGGTGTGAAACGACGAATGAGCCAGAAGGTGAGCAGGGCGAGGCTGAGCAGGATGGCGAAGAAAATCAGGGACCGATGCTCCAGGATTTTTCCTCGCCGCGCTTCCAGCAAGCTCAGAATGCGGCTCGCTACAAAATATAGAGCAACAGAAACACAAATAAAATAAACAGCTTCCATAATTCATCCCGTCTTATTGACGCAATAAATATACCAGATTATTCTTTAATAAGAATAGATTTGTACTTCATGTCCACCTTTAGAATATGATCAACGATCCAAAAATTGAGCAACTGCATAATCTCCTGGCTGAGGTCAGGGTCGGGTGTTCGGCGATATTCGTCATACATCTCGGTTAATTGATCCTGGACGAGTTGGTGCTGTGCGATATGGGCGGGAAGATCCCCATATCCCGCCGCCCGCATCATCGCTTCCTCGCGCCGGAAGTGGCGCAGCGAATACCCGATCAGGGCGCGGAGAATCATCGCGATGGATGCCTCATCGCTGCCGGCGAGCTTCGCGTCGTCCACATGATTGATCAGGCTGGTGATGATGACGTGATCGGTATCGAGGCTCTCGACCCCGACGCTATAGGCGGCTTTCCAAGTGATCAGCGCCACGGCAACCAGCCTTCGTTCCAGCCGTCCATATCAACGGGTCGACGGCGCGCCCGTGAGTTCGCTCATGCGTCGGTCGGTCGTCAGCACGTGATCGAGGATCCAGCGGCTGAGCGTGCGCTGTTCCGCTTCCCCATACCTGAGGTAAGGGTCGTGCAGAAAGCGCATCATGAACTCGATAAACTCCCCGAGCAGATCGTCATGCTCCGACTTGTGCGCTTCGTAGTCGCTGTAGCCCTTGTCCCGCATGAACCTTTCTTCGAGGGCGAAGTGAGCCGCCATGCGCGCATGAATTTCGCCGAGGCAGGCCTCCAGCGACTCACGCTCCGCAGGATTCAAGAGTTCTTGGTGTAGCTCGTTCAACCGTGCAAACAGATCCTGATGCTCGTAGTCCAGCATGTCGATACCGATCCGGCATGCATCCGTCCACTCGAGCAGAGAGGCCGCCGGCCTCGCTGACCCTCCAACCGCGTTCACGGGCGGCCACCGTCCGCCATCGTGTGCCCCGCCTGATCCAGTTTTAATCCCGGCCCCATGGTCGGAGTTTCACTTTCCTGCAACCTTGATGCTGATCAAGGGCCTGCCGGCGGGCTTCCTTTGCGGGTCGCGTAGTCCGCCGCCATGCTGCGTCCGGTCTCGGCACCGAGCGTCACTGACAAGCTTCTGATGATGCCCATTTCCTCCTTCTGGATGTGGAACATCGTCGCGTGGATAAAGTCCATGGCGACGTCGCGGAACTGGGTCCACTGCGCCGGATCGCGTTCTCCCGCACGCGCGGCGATGGCCAGCGATCGCAGGTCGTCGGCCATCGTCCGGATCAGCTGGTGCTCGTCGGCCAGCATGGCCGTCACATCGTTCAGGCCGGCGTCGTTCACCTTGGGGAACAGCACCTCTTCCTCAAACCTGAAGTGTCCCTCAATATCTTCATCGATAACGGCGAGCAAAGTATCGATGAAGGCGGCATCCGCGGCATTGGCCGGATCGAGTGGCCGCCCCCGGCCCTCGAAGATCCGCGTCTCGAGGGCGTTGGCGAACGCAAGCGTGTGCAGATGCTCGTCGTGCAGCATCTCGCCGATCTCGTGCGTGTCGGTCATGGCCGTCGTCCTCATGCGATCGTTTCCTTCCACCCGGCAGGATATGTCTTGAGATGCGTGCGGGTGCGCAGCAGCACGATGGCGGCGAACCACGCGAAGGCGCCGGCACCGATGGCTCCGATGCTACCGGCGAAGACGATCAGCAGCGGAGCGGCGAGGAGCGTTCCCGCCACCAGCGCCGCGAGGCCGACGAGATGGCCGCAAAGGTGCATTTTCAGCGGCAGATCGGTGACCAGCTTGCCTGGCGCCAGCGGTCTTGCCTTCAGGCGCGCCACCTGCATCGAAGCGAGGAACGGCAACACCCGCTGCAGGACGCCGGTCAGCAGCGACAACAACCAGCCGTAAAGGACAACGGCGATCAGCAGCGCCCCGCTCGCTGGCGGCAGGCCGAGGGACAGCAAGCCGGCGATGACAAGGCCGAGGAGCAAGGCGCCCCAGGAAACGTAAATAAGGATGAACTCTGGTCCGAGGCGACGGCGCATGCGGCCGGCGACGGTGCGCATCATCGCCCGGATGTGCGCGGCGGCGGCGGCAAGCGCGAGCAGCGCCGCTGCCGCGGTGACGACGGGAAGACCCCTCAGTTCGCCGGTTACGGCGAGCGCGAGGGCGAATGCCGCAAGCCTGAAGGTCAAGGCGAGCGCCGTATCCGACGCCGGCTCGGCGACGGCAAACATGGGAATCAGGACCTGACTGAGGCCAAGCGCCAGCATCCCCATGAAGCCGAACGCGACCAGCGTTGCGTGGGCGACGGCGACCCGGCCGTGATCGGGCAGAAATGCGAAGCTGTAATTGCCCACCAGCGCGAGGGCGAGAGCGATCCCGCCGGTGAGGGATAGGAGGGCGGCTCCCACATGCTGTCGGAGAGTCGGTGCACTGGTGCCCGCTGCCGCCAGCAACCGCCCGAGTTCCCACCCATAAAGGAGAACGACAACGAGAAGGAGGGTGGCGCCGAGGGCGATGGCGGCGGTGTCGGAGGTTGCGAAGCCGAAGACGAGGGCGCTGGCGCCGGCGGCCAGTGCCGAGAACAGGCAAAGGCAGATGCGTTCGCCGGGCGCGGGGCGGGCGAGGATCACCGGCAACATCTGCAGGGACGCGCCGATGGCGGTGCAAAGGAGAACCCCCAGCGTCAGGATGTGAACCGCCGCCAGCACCGGTCCCGGACCGCCCGCATACGAGGACCACGCATCGGCGACGAGGACCAGTGCCAGCCAGGCGGCAATCTGCGCCAGCACGGCGGTTCCGAAAAACAGGGCGGGGATCCGCTCAGGCAGAAGGCGTTGCTTCGCCCCGCCTAGGTTGACCGGCGCGAGCATGACGCCCCATGCCCCTGCAGCCGGACGCGAAATTCACCAGGATCGCCATCGATCTGTGTCGCCGTCCAACCGCGTTCGGCCAGGTGCGGATAAAGGTGGACCGGATCGCGCGGCAGGTGGGCGATGATCACGCCGTCGTGGCGATTGCTGTCCATAAGGCGGAGGATTTCGACGAGGGGCCACGGCGCCGGCAGCGATCGGACATCGACGTGAACGCCATCGGCATCGGGCCAGACCTTCGCTCCAGGCACAGCAGATGATTGCGCCGTGTCGAATGGGCCGCAGGCACAGTCTTCTTCGGGGGTTTGGGCCATTTTTCTTGCCCGTCCGCAAGCGCCTCCTGGGGGTGGCGAGGCAACGCACCACCGCTTCTCGCCAGACCGGCGACTGTCGGACAACGGCGCGGCGATGACCTTGACGGGCGTCAATCAGGGTTCGGCGTCAGCTCCGGCAAAACTGCCGCAGGGCCGGGATGTCGTGCAAGACGACCTCGTCGCCCTTGCTTTCGACGCCGAGGTCGGCCAGCCGGGCCAGTGCCCGCGACAGGCTCTCAGGGGTTATGCCGATGCGACCGGCGAGGATCGATTTGCGATAGGGCAGGCGCACATGCGCGGTGCGCTCTGCTCCCTCGGCGAGCGATACCAGAAACCAGGCGAGACGCTGCGCCGGCGACTGCCCCTTCAGCCGGCGGATCTCGGCGAGAAGATGGAGTTGCCAGCGGTAGAGGGACGACAGCATGTGGGTGGCGAGGGTGCTGTCGGTGCGAAGTGTTTCCAGCAACGGGGCGACGCTGACGGCGGCCACGCGGGCACCGGCCATCGCCTCTCCATTCACCGGATACCAGGCGAGACCGAAGACGGCGGCCTCGGCAAAGGTGTGGCCGGCGCCAACGATCTCGATGATCGCCTCATCTCCATCCGGCGTCAGCGCGAACAACCGCACCGAGCCTTTGAGGGCCACGTAGAAGCGATCAGCAGGATCGCCGGCCGAAAAGAGCAAGGTGTCCTCGTCAAAGGATCGCACGGATGTGTTTCGCAGAATCGGCGCCGCGTGCTCCCCCGTCAGCCCGGAAAACAGGGGGGTCGCCCCGATGATCGCGAGGTCTTCACCAGTCGGCAGCATGATCTTCCATTTGCGGCTGGTCGAGGTTGCCGCCCTCATTGCAAAATGCGCGCAGTTCGCTGATATCGCGGATGCGAAATGCGTCAATGGACCGGTGATAGTGGACGCCGATCCCCTGCAGCTTAAGGAGAACACGAGAGAGCGTTTCTGGCTGCATCCCCAGATGGCTGGCGAGCAGCTTCTTCTCAAACGGAAGGTGAACCTCGCACGCTCCCTCGTTGCCAGGCGCCAGTTCCAGCAGATAACCGCCGAGACGTTGCGCAGCCGACTTCATCTTGAGAGTCATGATCTGGCGCACGAGGACGCGGAGCCGGGCCGAGAGTTCGCCGATAAGGGCGAGGGCCAGCGCCGGACTTTCCTTGAACTGGATGGCGAGCTCATCGCCGGGAATGGCGATCAGTTCGGCGGTTCCGAACGCCCGCGCGGTTACCCGGCAGGGCTCCCCGGCGCATATACACCATTCACCGAAGCTATCTCCCGGACCACAGATGCGGGCGATGTGAGAGGGATCGCTGTCCCCATCGAGGTAAAGGATGACGTGGCCGGAGGTAACGATAAAGAAGGAATGGCCCGGATCACCCTGTCGAAACAAGGGGTAATGACCCAAAAAGGTTATGCGATGCGCGCGTCCGGCGATTCGGGCGAGGTCATCAGGCGGAACGTGGGCCAGAAACGGCGTCAACCGCAACGTCTCCAGCAGGGAATCGTGGTCAGTGTCCATGGTTGGAGTCGATCCTCCGCCTATTCCGACCAAACTACTCCGGCGCACCGCATCGGTATAGTGAGACACTGGATGTAGCCAACTAAGGCGAGAGGGGAAGGCGAGCGAGGGGGTGCGGGCACCCCCTCGGCGGTAAACGAAGGATCATGCCAGATCCGCCCGCTCCTGCGGGGGACGGGCGGCAGGTGCCACCGGGAGGATGCGGCGCAGGGTCGCCAGCAGCACGTGAGGTTCGATCGGCTTCTGCAGAACGGGACTCGCCGCGAAGCGCGCTGGCATCGTGGCCGCGTCGTAACCGGTGACGAAGATGACGGGAACGCCGTTTTCGCCCAGACGATCGGCGACCGGATAGCTGGGTTCGGAGCCGAGGTTGATGTCGATGATGGCGCCGGTGAGCGTCTGGTCATTGGCGAGGTCGAGCGCGCGGTCGAGTGTGCCAACCGGCCCACTGACCTCCAACCCCGCCTGCGAGATGAGCCGGTGCATTTCCATGGCGATCAGCGGTTCATCCTCGACGATGAGGATTCGGCCTTCCGGCATGGGCTTTTCCGGAGAGGCGCCGCCAACAGGCACGTCCTGCCGCAGCCTGATCAGCGAAGCCGAGCGGAGCGGCATCATCAACAGGCACGACAGGCCGTCCGGTAGAAAATCGCAGCGCGCGCTGCGACCGATGCTGGAGCTGAATACGTTGGCGATCAGGCGTGAGCCGAAACCCCGCCGATCGGGCCGCTGCACCGGCGGGCCGCTGCTCTCTTGCCAGGTGAACACCAGCATTCCCGTGTGCTGATCCTCATGCCAGGAGATGCGTACCCGGCCGGCCGGGACGGACAGCGCGCCATACTTGGCCGCGTTGGTGATCAGCTCATGAATGACGAGCGCAAAATCCAGGGCGTCCTTCGGTCGCAGGGTGAACTCCGGATCGCCGTCGACGCTGACACTGTCGCTACTGGTGACATAGGGGGCGATCTCGTCACGGATGATCTCCATCAGCGACGCCCCTTGCCACGTCTGCCGACTGAGCAGTCCGTGCGCCCGCGCCATTGCCGCGATCCGACCTTGCAGCAGCGCCGCGTACTCTTCCTTGGATTCGACCCCGGCTCCGGTCAGCGAGACCATGGATTGAATGGCGGCGAGAATGTTGCGAACTCGATGATCCAGTTCCGCCATCAGGAGAAGCTGCCGGGCGGCGGCGGCTTTGCGCTCGTCAATATCGATACAGATGCCGATCCACTCGCGGACACTGCCGTCCTCATCGACGACGGGGGCGCCGCGAGCGTGATACCACCGATAGCGGCCATTGCGGTTGCGAACGCGGTATTCGACGTCCAGCACCTGCCGATTGTCCATCGCCTGCACCCAGGTGGCGCGGGTCGTTTCGCGATCGTCGGGATGCAACACATCCAGCCAGCCGTACCCCTGGTACTGGTTCTGCGTCTGCCCGGTCAACTCGCTCCAGTGCTGCATCTCAACGATGGCGCCATTGGCGGCCGCCGTCCAGACGACCGAGGAAATCGCCTCGGTCAGGCCGCGATACCGCTTCTCACTCTGCCTCAGTTCCGCGGCCGCCTGCTTCTGAGGCGTCAGATCGACGACGAAACAAACCCAGTTCAAGTCGGGGGTTTCGCTGTCGATGCGCGCCGCACCCACCAGCACCGGCACCAGCGAGCCATCCTTGCGAACGAACTTTTTCTCAAACGGCGCAACTTCTTCCTGGTCCTGCAGCCACTTGACGGCGCGGGTGCCCAGCGGCAGATGTTCCGGCGGCGTGACTGCCCGCCAGTTCACCGCTCCTTCGTCCAGTTCGGCACGGGTGTAGCCAACCATCGACAGGAACACGTTGTTGGCTTCGATCACCCGCTGTTCATCGGCAAGAACAATCCCGATCAGGTTGGAATCGATGAGACGACGGGCCTTCTTCTCCCGCTTTTCGATTTCCCTGCGGCTGTATTCCGCCAACTCGCGCGCCCGCGTCTCCCGATCCAGGTCGAGCTGGGTCTGGAAATGCCGACGGTGTATTTCGCCCGCCTTCGTCAGGGCCCGCTGCACGTTGTCGATCTCGGCGAGCGTCTTTCCCGGCGTGGGGATAGCCTTGCCGCCGAAAACCTCCTCGGCGTGGCTGGCGAGAGCCTGCAGGGGGGAGGCGATGCGGCGGCCGATCAGCAACGCGGCGGTGATCGCCAGCAGGAGAGAAAGAGCCGCGCCGCCAACAAAGACTGCCGCCGCACCGGTGACGGGCCGATCCACCAGTCGGATTGGCGCCGTAGCCAGAATTGTCCACCCGGACACGAGTGAATGGTGATAGGCGGCGACGGACTCGGATCCCAGGTCGAGAGGGTGATAGATGCCTTCGCTTTCGCCGCCTTCCCCCTCCCTGGGCGGAAGCAACGCCCCGAGACTGGGGCCGATTTTTTCCTCGTCCGGGCCCCACTGACCGATGATCTGGCGTTCTCCGTCAAACAGGAAGGCCGCCCAACCGGCTGGCTTGCCGGCGAGACTTAATAGATGAGCGAAACGCTCAGGAAGAAAGCCTATTCGCAAATCGTAGGCGACCTTACCATTGAGGAAGACAGGGACGCTGACGGCGATGACCGGTTTTTTCGTCACCCCTCCGATGAACAGTGGCGATACCTGAGGCTCTCCGGTCGTGAAGGCATGTTCAGTCAGTTGCGGGAGCTGGACGTCTGGCAACGTTGACCCGTACGGTAGGCGCGTGTTGACGAGCTGACGCCCTCCTCGTTCGACCAGGATGATCCAGCCGCCGAACGGCTTCGCGGCCTCGATCGCTTGACCGTGGAAGGCAGCCAAGTCGCCTGCCTGTAGGTTGGCCGAGAGGGCGAGCGTCCGCAGCGACGCCTGCACCGTGTCGAGGTCGCGATCAATGTTCAGCGCCAGGGAGCGGGCCGTGTCCAGCAGGTTGCTGTTCACGGTCTCGCGTTGTAGCTGAATGTTCCAAATGCCGAATGCGGCCACCACCACTAGCATCGGAGCAAGGACGCCGAGGACCAACCGCACCAAGACGACGCGGATCGACACGGTCACTTCTTCTTGCTGTTGCTTGCTCGTCTGCGCTGCAGCAGTTGGCGATGGCGCGGTGACGACGCGCGGTGGGCGCACCGAAGTCTCTGAGCTGGCTGATGGGCTCGATCGGTCCAGTGCCACTAACTCCGTGCCTTGGTGAATGATGTCGACGCCCGGTTGGGCGGCAAGGGGACGCTTTCCGAAAACCCGCAACCAGAACAGTGAAAATGTGGGCGGGGCATCCGCATCAAAAAATGCCACACTTTTCAAGTCGCCCGTACGAAAAATGTGTCGACCCCAGACTGGACATCAGGGCTGGCCCCCGGGCGTCCCTTTTTCATCATTGACATCCACTTCATCGGCGACGTTGCTCCACGCCGTGCCTTCCTCGTCTTCGAAATGCTTGACCGCCGCTGAGACAGCCGCCTCCTTCTCGGTGGTGCTCGTAATGTAGACGGATTTGATCTGCACCTTGCGCGGCCGGCCGTAGCTGTCCGTCTTCTGTTTGCTGAAAGTAACCTTCATCGGAGTTTTCTTTGGCGTCCCCGGAATCCCCAGATCCTCCCGCGTCAGCACGCCGAGGACCGCATGCTGGTCATCAATGATCGGCAGCCGGCGGATGTCGCGCTCGTCCATCAGGGCCTTCGCCTCGTCCACCGATTGCTTGCCGAAGCAGCAGACCACTTCGATCGACATCACGGCACTGACCGGAGTTTCGAAGGGGCTTCGGCTCTGGGCGAGTCCCCGGACGACAATGTCGTGATCGGTCACTACGCCGACCAAGCGTTCGCCTTCCACGACCGCCAGAAAGCCCGTGTCCCGTTGTTGCATCATATGCGCGGCCTCGACGAGAGAAATCGAGGCGTCGATGGTCGCCGCGGCGGTGGCGATGCGCTCGGAGACAGTCATCGGTTCATCTCGCCATTGTTTGTTCCCGGCTCACCAACGAGCGAGGCGGGGAGAGGTTCCGTTTCGGTTCGGTGCCGTGCGGGGCTTCCAGGTCCCATCGAGGAACCATTCGTCGCTGCCGTTGTTAATCGTGGCGGCCTGGGGGATGCGCCCTGAATTGCCGAAGCTGGAATGCGCGAACGGCCGACAAAGGAGAACCCATGCTCGGAGAAATCCTGAACCGGACACAAACCGACGCTCTGGTCGTGGCGCGCGCCGAAGGGGCGAGCGGACAGCAACCGCGGTCGGGTGAGAGCCGGCAGCAGACCGCCGTTGCGCAATCGCGTCGGTTGCCAATCGGAGCGGAGCCGGTGGATGACGGCGTGCATGTGCGCGTCTGGGCTCCCGATCGCCGCAGTGTCGAGGTAGTCATTGCAAACCGGCAAGCGCGCCCTGATGGCGAGCCGGCCGCCGCCTCGAGGTTTCGTCTGGAGGCTGAGGGCAACGGCTATTTTTCCGGACTGGTGGCCGACGGGGTCGCCGGCAGCCTCTACGGCTTTCGCCTCGATGGGGAGGACAAGATCCTCGCCGATCCGGTTTCGCGATTCCAGCCGGATGGCCCCGAGGGTTGGTCGGAGGTCATCGATCCGGGATTCGCCTGGACAGATGGCGATTGGCCGGGGGTGGGCATCGGCGGTCAGGTCATCTACGAGATGCACATCGGCACCTTCACTCCGGCCGGAACCTGGCGGGCGGCGATCGCCGAACTCCCGGCACTGGCGGCGCTGGGGGTGACCATCCTCGAAGTAATGCCGATCGGAGACTTTGTCGGCGCCTTTGGCTGGGGTTACGACGGGGTCGACCTGTTTGCGCCGACGCGGCTTTACGGCCGACCGGATGATGTGCGTGCCTTCGTCGATGCGGCGCACGCCCATGGCCTCGCCGTCATTCTCGACGTGGTTTACAACCACTTGGGCCCGATCGGGAATGTCTTGCCGGCCTTCGCCAATGACTACTTTACCGATGCCTACGAAACGGACTGGGGAAAACCGCCGAACTTCGATCAGCCCGGTTGCGAGGGCGCGCGGACCTTCGTCATCTCCAACGCCCGCTACTGGATCGAGGAGTTTCATTTCGATGGGCTGCGGGTGGACGCTACCCAGAACATCTATGACGAGGATGAGACGCACGAGCACATTCTCGCCGCGGTGACCGGCGCCGTGCGGGAGGCCGCCGGCAGCCGCCGCGTCGTCGTTGTCGCCGAGAACGAGCCGCAGGACGTTCGTCTCCTGCGACCGGCGGCCAGGGGCGGCTTCGGCATGGACGCCATGTGGAACGACGACTTTCATCACGCGGCGATGGTGGCACTCACCGGCCGCAAGGAGGCCTATTACACCGACTATCACGGCAACCCGCAGGAGTTCGTGTCGACGGCCAAATACGGCTTTCTCTACCAGGGGCAGCGCTACAAGTGGCAGCAGAAGCCCCGGGGAACGCCGACCTTCGGGTTGCCGCCGGCCGCTTTCGTCAACTTCCTGCAGAACCACGACCAGATCGCCAATTCCGGGCTCGGCCAGCGTGTCCATAAACAGGCCAGCCCCGGCAAACTGCGGGCGATGACCGCTTACACACTGCTCCTGCCGGGGACGCCGATGCTGTTCATGGGCCAGGAGTTCGCCGCCTCGTCACCCTTCCTCTATTTCGCCGATCATCCACCGGACCTGGCGGATACGGTCGATGCCGGGCGCAAGGAATTCATGCAGCAGTTTCGCAGCATGGCAACCCCGCAGATGCAAGAGGCGATGCCGCGGCCGGCCGATGCGGAGACCTTCCAGCGCTGCAAGCTGAATCCGGCCGAACGCACCCGCCACGCGGAGGCGGTGCAGTTGCACACGGATCTGCTGCGGCTCCGTCGACAGGACCCGGTGTTCCGTCGCCAACTGCCGGGCACCGTCGATGGTGCGTGTCTCGGACCGGGAGCATTCATGCTGCGCTTTTTCGGCGAGAGCGAGGACAGGTTGATGCTGGTCAACCTGGAGGTGGATCTGCATTTGGATCCGGCGCCTGAACCCCTGCTGGCACCGCCGGACGGCTGCACCTGGGAATTGCTGTGGTCCAGCGAGGACCCGGCCTACGGCGGCGGCGGGACCCCGGCCGTCTATTCCGCCGAGAACTGGCTGCTGCCGGGCGCTTCGTGCGTCGTCATGGGACCGACGACCGACATACCGGAACCGTCTGCAGCCGGATCCCCGTCCGAAGCCAAATCCAAGGCGCAGCCTGGCAACTGAGGGATTTCAATCATGGCCGATCCGCTCCGTATCCTCGAGTGCGCGGGGATCGATCCCACCGATACGCCCGAGTGGCTGGTCGGTAATGGGCTCGGCGGCTTTGCGTCCGGCACGGTGAGCGGGGTAATCACCCGCCGCTATCACGGGTTGCTGATCGCGGCGCTGCCGGTGCCGCTGGGACGCATGGTGATGCTGGACTCGCTCGCCGAGACGGTGACCCTGGCTGACGGCCGCTCGGTCCCCCTCGGCGCCGACCAGGTCAGCGACGAGGACGCGATCGCCGATCCCGGTTCGCTCCAGCAATTCCGTCTGGAACTCGCGCTGCCGGTCTGGCGCTTCGCAACGGACGGCCTCGTCCTGGAGCGGCGGCTGGTGATGGTCCATGGCCAGAATACGGTGCTACTTTTCTGGCGACTGGTCGAGGGACGAGCGCCGGTCCGCCTCAATCTTTGCCCCTTCGCCCATGTTCGTCCGCTGGACGCGCGGGTGAGCGACCCGAGCGGACGCACCTATCGGATGATCAGCGAAGGCCAGCGGCATGAGCTTGCGGTGGGCGACGACCTGCCCGGCATCAAGATGCAGCTGAAGGGCGAGGCGACATCCCTGCTGCTGGACGGCGGGACACGACGGGAGGTGTTCTATGCCTGGGAAGCGCGGCGCGGGTACGACTGTCGCGGCCGGATCTGGTGCCCTGGCTCGTTCGGGGTGACCCTCACCCCTGACCGGGATGCCGTTCTCCTCCTCTCGACCGAAGACTGGGAAACCGCAACGGCGATCGCGCCGACCGAGATCGCCACCCAGGAGCGCGCCCGCCGGCGCGGTCTGATCGCGGCGGCCCATCCCTCGCTGCGCGAGGGCCCGGCGGCCGAACTGGTCCTCGCCGCCGACAGCTTCGTCATCGAGCCGCCGCGGCGCGAACCGCGCGCCATCGCCGTTGGCGACGATCCCTACCGGACGGTAATCGCCGGCTACCACTGGTTCACCGACTGGGGCCGGGACACCATGATCAGCCTGGAAGGGCTGACCCTTGTCACCGGCCGCCAGGCCGAAGCGCGAGGCATTCTCCGCAATTTCGCCGCCCACATCCGCGATGGCCTGATACCGAACCTGTTCCCCGAGCACGAGAGCGAAGGTGTCTACAACACCGCTGACGCCACCCTCTGGTTTTTCCACGCCCTCGATCGCTATGTGGAAGCGACGGGTGACCGGCCGTTGCTGCGCGAGTTGCTGCCGAAGCTGGTGGATATCGTTCGCCATCATCTTGCCGGCACCCGCTTCGGGATTGGCGTCGATCCCGCCGACGGGCTGCTTCGCCAAGGCGAGGAGGGCTATCAGCTCACCTGGATGGACGCCAAGGTCGATGGCTGGGTCGTCACCCCGCGGCGCGGCAAGGCGGTGGAGATCAACGCGCTGTGGTATAACGCGTTGCGTTTACTGGCGGCATGGACGGAGGAGGAGGGCGGGGTAACGGACGTACCGCCGCTGGCGGCCATGGCCGAGCAGGCACGCCTCTCCTTCAATGCCCGCTTCTGGTCCGAGGAGCGCGGCTATCTGCTGGACGTGGTCGACGGCGAGCAGGGAGACGATCCCAGCCTGCGCCCCAACCAGGTGTTCGCCATCTCGCTGCGGCATCCGGTGCTGGACCCTTCCCGCTGGCAACGGGTGATGGATGCCGTCGAGCGACAGTTGCTGACGCCGGTGGGCCTCCGCTCGCTGGCGCCGGGGGAGGCGGATTACAAGCCCCGCTATTGGGGAGACTTGCGGGCGCGTGATGCGGCCTACCACCAGGGAACGGTCTGGGGCTGGCTTATCGGGCCATTTCTCGATGCCTGGTTGAAGCTGCATCCGGGCGGGCGCGGCGACGCCGCCGACTTCTTCGCGGGCTTCTGGGCCCATCTCGACGAGGCCTGCATCGGTTCCGTCAGCGAGATCTTCGATGCGGAAAAGCCCTTCGCCCCACGCGGCTGTATTGCGCAAGCCTGGAGCGTCGCCGAACTCCTGCGCGCCTGTCGTCTCTGCGCAGGGGATGCCGTCGGCTGAGGCATCTCGATGGGAACTAAGGTAGGTTTTGGTTCGTTCTTTTGAACGAATGGAAATTCGCGACCGTTTATTTAGGAGACGGCCATGAGTCTGGTAAATACAACGAAGGACGATGCAGCGCGCGCCGTCAAGGACGCCGCCAAAACCGTCGAGCGACAGATCCGTACAACTGGCGAACACGCTTACGAGTCGGTCAAGACGGAAGCGGAACGGCTCGCCGTCGAGCGCCGTGATGGCCTAGCCAGCTATGCCCATGACGTCGCCGACGCCTTTCAGGGTGCCTCCGACATCCTACGGGAGCGGGGTCGTGACTCCGCCGCCCGCCTCGCCCGGCGCGCCGCCGAGGAGATCGGCGGACTCGGCCAGCGGGTCGAAGGGCAGGACGTCAACGGCGTCCTCCACACCGTCGAGGACTTCGCCCGTCACCGCCCGGCGCTCTTCCTCGGCGGTGCGTTCCTGTTGAGTTTCGCTCTCGTCCGCTACTTCAGCCGGTCCCGCGAATACGTCGCAGCGGAAAGGGTCGACGACGTGCCTCCCGGGTCAGCGATCTAGGAGGGCGGCTGGATGAGCCCGGAACAGAAGCCGATGTCGCGGCTGATGACGGATTTGGCCGATTCCGTCAGCCGGCTGATTCACCAGGAACTGGAGCTGGCGCGGGTCGAAGGGTCGGAGAAGCTGAATGAAGCGATCCTCGGCCTCATCGGCATCCTGAGCGGAATGCTCGTCGCGCTGGCCGCGCTGTTGGTGCTGGTGCAGGCGGTTGTCGTCGCCCTCGCCGCCTACATGCGGCCGGAATATGCCGCCCTGGTCGTCGGCGTCTCGCTGGCGGTGATCGCCTTCATCCTCATCCGCAGCGGCAAGGCCGCCCTGGAAGCGAAAAACCTGGCGCTGCCGAAGACCACGGAATCACTGAAGCGCGACAAGGATTTAGTCATGGAGACGGTACGATGACGAAAAGCTCTCAGATCATGGAAGAGATGGATCGGACACGGGACGAGATCCGCGCCACCATCGGCGAGATCTCCGAACGCGCCTCGGTCGAAAGGCTGGCGCAACAGTATCTGGTCCCGGCGAAGACGACTGCGGTGGAGTTTGGCCATATCTTTGCCGATACGGTACGGGCCAACCCTTTGCCGCTGGGACTGACCGCCGTCGGCCTCGGCTGGCTGCTGCTGAGCCAGCGCTCCCGTCCCGTCGCCGCTCTTCCCCGCAATGACGAGGTGCGGGGGCTGTACGAGCCCGCCGAACCGTCGCTCAAGGAGCGGGCGGGTGCGCGCCTTGATGAGACTCTCCGGCGTGCCGGGGAAGCGGTGGACGAAGGGAAGCACCGTGCGGCGGAGACAGCCGAGGACTTGAAGCAGCGGGTGGGTGAAACCGCGGAGGAGGCGAAGCGACGGCTCGCCGAGACCGCCGAAGAGGCGAAACATCGGGTCGGCGAGACGATGGAAAAGGCGAAGGCCTCGGCCCGTCACTTCGCCGAGGATACCGCCGATCGGGTGCGCGGCGCCGCCGGCCGCGCCTCCCACCGCGTCCGCCGTGGAGTCGGCACCGCCTATGAGTTCACCCGGGATACCGCGAGCGACGTCGGCGGCCGAATGCGTCACGCCAGCCGCCGCCCCGTCGGCTACGCGCGCGAACACCCCCTGGCGCTGGGGGCGGTCCTGGTTCTTGGCGGCGCCACCCTCGCCTTGCTGATAGCCCGTCGCGGCACAAGGGAGGAAGCCCTGGGGTCCGTGGACGATCGCGTTGCCGCCCAATCGGGCCCGGTGGCGAGCAGCGACGATCTGCACCGCAACCCGACGACGCCGGTGACGCCCGAAGAGGAGGAGCCGGTTTTTGCCGCCGGCGATCTCAGCGCCGAGGCCATCCGTCCGGCCAACGAGGCGGGAGAGCCGGAACGTGAAATGGTGGCGACGCCAATGATGCCGACTTCCGACCAGTCTGCCGACGACAGGCGAAAGGAAGGGGCAGGTCGGGGCAGCAATTCGAGCGGAGGATAAGGCATGGATAACTTCTTCTGGCTGATCGGCGTCGTTGTGGTTGTCCTTGCCGTCCTGTCGTTTCTCGGTCTGCGCTGAGTTAAGGCCGGCGCTCCTGCGAACCATCTCCCCTGTTTCCCCTCCAGGGAAGATGACCCTGCAAACATCTTCGCGGGCGCCGGCCTATTTTTTTCAATAATGATCAGCCATCTCTTTCAGGAACAAAAAGACTCTCTATTCATTTCACTGTAGACATTATTATTCTGAAATGGAGAACACCTGCCATGACTACGATCTTCGACCTGCTGGAGGAAGATCACCAGCATGTGGACAAGCTTCTCAAGAGGATTGGTTCCAGCAAGAACGACGCCAGCAAGAGGAGCGCGTTGCTGGAGGAAGTGTATCAGGATCTCGAAAAGCACATGCATTTCGAGGAAGCCGAGGTGTACCCGGCCATTCAAAAGGCGATGGGGGAGGAGGGGGAGCTTAAGCACGCGGTGAAAGAGCACCGGGAAGCAAGGCAGTTATTGAAAGCACTGCGCAAGACCATCGATAAGGGCGACGAGGGCTGGATTGGCCAGCTAAAGGAGCTGCAGGCAGCCATCAAGCATCATGTCTCTGAAGAAGAGGACGAACTCTTCCCCCAGGCGCGGGAGAAGGTGGCAAAGACGAAAGCCGAGAAATTGGCTTCTCAGTATCGGGCATCGAAAAAGCTGGCGGCGGCAGAATAGCCGCTCCGCAATCTCCAAGGCGAAAGGCGCCCCAAGGGCGCCTTTTTAATGGACTGCAGTTTTTCCGTGTCAGCTGCCGACCAGTCCATTCGGGTGCAGGATTTGTCCCGACATATAGGAGTCGTCGCAGGCAAGAAATAAGTGGCACGAGGCAAGCTCGTTCGGCTGCCCGGCACGCCCCAGTGGCTGCTTCTTGCCGAAGTTGGCCACCCGTTCGTCGTCAAAGCTGGCGGGAATGAGCGGCATTCGTGCTGGCGGCCACCGGCAGAGGGTGGGGCGCCTTGGCGCGACGCCCCCTGTGTCGGTTATTGCCAGAAGGGCTTGGTGCCGTAGAAGTCGTGCACCCGGCTTCCGAAATCCTGGTCTTCCAGTTTGTCGATCACCTCGGACTCGCTGGCCGCGGGGGCGCCTTGCAGCCTGTCCCGGTTGATACCGATCTCGTAGCCGCCGAGGCTGGTGTTGTACTTGAGGACATTCCACGGCAGGGCGTAGTAGTCGCTGCCGATACCCATCACTCCACCCGACGCCATCGTCGCGTAGACGACCTGACCTGAGGTCTTGTCGATCATCACGTTCTTGATCGTGCCGACGTTCTCGCCCGAGGGGTCGTAAACGGAGGTACCCTCGACCTTTTCGGCCGAAATCAATCGACTCGTTTCCTGTGCGCTCGCCATTTCAAGGCTCCCGTGTTCCTCAGAGTTGCGGTTATGATAAACAAACGCAAGACGGGGGAGGCCGGTTCCAAAAATGCTGAACGCATTCTCTTTATCGAAAGGCTTGCTTACCGGCTTTTGATCCAGTCATTCATACCTCCTCTCCTTTCGGAGAGGCCCGTTTGATTGTCGGCGGGTCTTCAAACATCCGTGCGCGTAAAAAGATGACGGCGGCCATCCGCCGATGACCGTGGTCATCGCCATGCAGGCGGACAGGCTAGGCGGTCTTCTTCTTCCGCGCCGCCGCCGGACGTGAAGCCGCGGGACGGCTTGGCTTGCGTTCCGTCGCCGCGGGTTTCGGGGCGCTTGCCTCGTCCTGACGCTGCAGGCTCTCGCGCAATGCATCCATCAGGTTGATCACCTTGCCGCGTTCGGGCGCCCGCGCGATCACCGGGGCTTCGCCCTTCAATTTTGCCTCCACCATCTCCCGCACCGCGTCCTGGTAACGATCGCGGAAGGCGGCCGGATCGAACGCCCCGGCCTTCTGCTCGATCAGTTGACCGGCGAGGGTCAGCATCTCCTTGTCGACCGGGCCGTCTTCGATATCGGTGAAGTAGACTCCTGCGTCCCGCACCTCGTCCTGGGTGCGCAAGGTGGTGACGACGAAACCCTTCTCGCGGGGATAGAGGAGGACCAGCCGTTCGCGGCCGGCCAGGACCAGCCGGGACAGAGCCACCTTGCCTTTCTCCCGCATCGCCTGCTGGATCACCCGGAAGGTCTCCTGTGCGACCTTGCCGTCCGGTGCCAGATAGTAGGGACGATCCAGGTACAACTCGTCCACATCACTCTCGTCGGCGAAGGACTCGATGACGAGAGTCTCGCTGGACTCGATGCGGACCTTGTCGAAGTCCTCATCCGCGAGGACCACATAGCGGTCCTTGTCGTATTCGTACCCCTTGACCAGGTCGGCGCGATCCACATCGCCGATCTCCGGGTCGCGCGGCTGCATACGAATGCGATTGTGGGTGTCTTTGTGCAGGAGGTGAAACGAGACGCGGTTGCTCTCGCTGACGGCGGTGTACAGACGCACCGGACACGACACCAGCGACAGTCTCAGATGACCTTTCCAACTTGCCCGCGGCGCAGCCATTTTCCTGTTTTCCTTTATTCACTGAGGCCGGCGAATCGCCGTGCCTTTTTCGACAGAACGCGGGCGGAAGCCTCCAGGTCCCGCCACGGATCCATCATCATATGGGAAAGGCGCAGCGGAACACTGCGATAATCCAACATCCGCGGATCATCCAGGTCATCAAGTTCGTCCCAGGAAAGCGGCGTCGACACGGGCAAGCCCGGCCTCGCGCGCAGCGAATAGGCGGCGACGGCCGTCGCCGAGCGGCCGTTGCGCAGATAGTCGATGAAGATTTTTTCCTTACGCGCGCGCTTGGCCATGTTCTTGGTGAAGCGAGACGGCTCGGCGTCGACGAGGGCGGCGGCGAAGCCTTCGGCGAATCCCAGGACCTGCGCCCAGCCGCCGCGGCGAACGATGGGCACCACCACGTGCAGTCCCTTGCCGCCGGTCGTCTTGAGGAAGGGAACCAACCCGATCGCCGTCAGCCGCTCGCGCAGGTGCGATGCTGCCGCTTTGACCGCCGACCAGGCGAGACCCTCGTCCGGATCGAGGTCGAAAACGATCCGGTCGGGGCGCTCCGGATCGTCGACCCGGCAGCCGCGGCAGTGCAACTCGACGACCCCGAATTGGGCCAGCGACAGCAGGCCGGCGGCATCATCCACATGGATCACCGTCTCCGCCGGCTCGCCGTCGACCGCGGGCAGTTCCGAACGCGCGATCGCCTCCGGCATGCCGGCGGTGGCGTTTCGCTGGTAGAAGCAGTCCTCGACGCGACCCGACGGACAGCGGACGAGGGAAAGCGGCCGTCCGGCGACCTCGGTCAACAGCCAGTCGCCTACACGGGCGTAATAGAGCGCCACATCCAGCTTGCTGGCGGTCTCGAACATCACCCGCTCGGGATTGGTGACCCACACCGAGGCCAGATCGGCGTCGCTCACCCAACGCCGAGCAGGGCCGACCGGGGTCGCGCCGACGGGGGCAGGGGGCGTCGCGGAGTAGGGCTCGGAAGCTGCAGGTGTCGCCGCGACCGCGGGCTTATCGAGGCGCAGGCCCTTGAACGCCGCCTGGCGCAGCCGGCCGTCGGCGGTGAGGCTGGCAAAGTGCACCTCCGCCATCAGCCGCGGTTCCACCCAGATCGGTCGTTCCCGTACGACGTCGTCCGGGACCGCAACCGCCGGCCGCTCCGTGCGGATGGCGTCCAGCCGGCTCTCCAGATCGGCGGCCGCGGCGCGGGTGAAGCCGGTGCCGGACTTACCGACGTAAGCGACAGCGGTGCCGGCTTCGTCGGCCCTGGCCAGGAGCAGCGCCGCCAGTCCGCCCGCGGCTTCGGTTCGCGTATAGCCGATGATGACGAACTCGTCGGCGTTGACGCATTTGCTTTTCCGCCAGCTACGCCCCCGGCCGGAGCGATAGGGGGCATCGCCGCGCTTGGAAATGATTCCCTCGATGCCCATGCGACAGGCCTCGGCGAGCAGCGGCTGGCCGCTACCGCCCATGTCCTCGCTCAATTGCAGCGCGTGATTGCGGCCGACGGCGGCAAGCAGTTTCGCCAGCACTTCTTTTCGCTGAACGAGCGGCGCCTCGCGGATGTCGTGGTCGTCTAGGTGCAGGAGGTCGAAGGCAAAGAACAAAAGCGGCGCCGACTCTTCGCGGGCGAGCGCGTCCTGCAGCCGGGAAAAGCTGGACAGGCCCTTCTCGTCCTGAACGATGATCTCGCCGTCGATCATCGCCCGTCGACAGGGCAATGGCTTGAACGCCGCGGCCAGGTCCCGGTACCGCGCGGTCCAGTCGAGCCCGGTGCGGGTGAGAAAGCGGACCCCGCCGTCTTCGACGCGGGCCAGGGTCCGGTAGCCGTCCAGCTTGATTTCGTGCACCCAGCCTTCCCCCTCGGGAGGCCGATCGCCGGCCATCGCCAGTTGCGGTGCGACGAAATCCGCCATGGCCGCCGGCCGGGCACCAGGAAGCGACGCCACCATTTTGGCTGCGGGGATGCCGAGGTCGGCGAGGGTCCGCCCGGAGACGACGCTGAGATCATCGGGACGGCCCGGGCGTTCTTCGTCGTCTTCTTCGCCGTCGGGCGCATCGCGGGCGTCCTCGTCCCGTTCCTTGATCAGCAGCCAGTTGTCCCGCTTTTCCCGCCGTTGCAGTCGAACCAGGGTCCAGCCGCCGACCAGCTTCTCGCCGAAGAGACGGAATTTCAGCACGCCCCGCGCGTATCCCTCCTCGGGATCGCCCATCGGTGCCCAGGTGCCTCGGTCCCAGACCAGGACATGACCGGCGCCATATTCCCCGGCCGGGATCGCACCTTCGAAACCGGCGTAAGCGAGCGGATGGTCTTCCACATGCACCGCCAGACGCCGCACCCGCGGATCGAAACTCGGTCTCCGGGTAACCGCCCAGCTCTTCAGGGCATCGCCGAACTGCAGTCGCAGATCATAGTGCAGGCGCCGCGCCGCGTGCTTCTGCACGACAAAGAGCCGGCCGGTCTGCTGACCGAACGTCCCATCCGACGGTTCAGCCGTGCGATCGAACCGCCGCTTGCGCCGATATTCGTCGAGCCCCGCAATCGGTCAGGCCTCCTTTCCCGATCTCCTCGATAACGGGAGGAGGGCGCTTCGGCCCACTCTTCTGGGCTCAGGCGATCTGGGCCCCATTTTCGGTTTCCGGCGGCAGATGGCGGATGAAAAGGACGAGCGAGCGCGGCTGTACCTCGTAGGTGTCGCCCGCCTCATAGACCGGGCCGCCGTTGCCGATGTTGTCATCGTTGGCGGTGTCCATGACCAGCCGCCACTTTACCTCGACCTCCACCGCCGGCAGTTTCCAGTCGACCTTCTCGTGAAACGAATTAAAGGCCATGAAGAAGCTGTCGTCCGGCTGTACATCGCCGAGGGGCGTCAGGTGCAATTCGCCGGCCTCGCCTCGGATCAGATAGCCGAGGCACCGGGCGTCCCCGTCCTTCCAGTCGTCGCCGGTCACCTCGCTGCCGTCCGGCTTCAGCCACGTCACATCTCTGATCTCGGTGCCGGGAATGAACTCGGCGTGGAAAAACTTGGAGCGGTGGAGAACGATGTGCTTTCGCCGCAGCCCGATCATCCGGCTGACGAAGGCGAAGAAGTCACGATCGTCGTCGCCGATGCCCTCCCAGTCGACCCAGCTGATCTCGCTATCCTGGCAATAGGCGTTGTTATTGCCGCCCTGGGAACGACCAACCTCGTCACCCATCACCAGCATCGGCACGCCCTGCGACAAAAGCAGAGTGGCCATCAGGTTGCGGCGCTGACGCAATCTGAGCGTTTGCACCGCGGGATCATCGGTCGGTCCTTCGGCACCGCAATTCCAACTGTTGTTGTTGTCGGTGCCGTCCCGGTTTTCTTCGAGGTTTGCTTCGTTGTGCTTGCCGTTGTAACTGACGGTGTCGGCGAGGGTGAATCCATCGTGCGCGGTCACGAAGTTGACCGACGCCCAAGGACAGCGACCGTGGCTGTCGAACAGATCGGCGGACCCGGTCAAACGGGTGGCAAGATCGGAAATCTGCGCCCCGTCCCCCTTCCAGAAGCGGCGTACCGTATCGCGATAGCGGTCGTTCCATTCCGACCAGCCGGCGGGGAAGCCGCCGACCCGATAGCCGCCGTCGCCCACGTCCCAGGGTTCGGCGATCAGCTTGACGACGGTCAGCACCGGATCCTGTCGCATGGCGTCGAGAAAGCCGCAGTGGGAGTCGAAGACGCCGTGCGCCTCGCGCGCCAGCGTCGACGCCAGGTCGAAGCGGAAGCCGTCGATGTGCATCTCGCTGACCCAGTAGCGCAGGGAATCCATGACGAGCTGAAGGACGCGCGGGTGGCGCAGGTCGAAGACGTTCCCGCAGCCGGTAAAGTCCATGTAATAGCGGGGATTGTCGTGGACGAGGTGATAATAGGAGGCGTTATCGATGCCCCGAAACGATAGCGTCGGCCCCATCTGGTTGCCTTCCGCCGTGTGATTGTAAACCACGTCCATGATCACTTCGATGCCGGCGTCGTGCATGACTTGCACGAAGGTCTTGATTTCGCCCAGGTGCGTTGAGTTGAGGTAACGGGGATCGGGAGCAAAAAACCCGAGTGTGTTGTAGCCCCAGTAGTTACAGACGCCGCGATCGACCAAGTGACGATCGTCGAGGAAAAGCTGGATCGGCAGCAACTCGATGGCGGTCACCCCCAGCTTCACCAGATGATCGACCGCGGCCGGCTGCGACAGGCCGGCGAAGGTGCCGCGCAGGGGCTCGGGGACCTGCGGATGCCGGCGGGTGAAGCCCTTGACGTGCATCTCGTAGACGATGGTCGCATGCCAGTCGGTGCGCAGCGGCCGATCCTCGCCCCAGGTAAAGGCGGTATCGACCACCCGGCACTTGGGCATCCAGCGCGCGTTGTTGCGGGTATCGAAGCTGAGGTCGGCGTCCTTGTGGCCGATCTTGTAGCCGAAGTGGGCGTCCTTCCAGACGAGGTCGCCGACGACGCTCTTCGCGTAAGGGTCAAGCAGCAGTTTGTGGTGATTGAATCGGTGGCCCCTCAACGGCGCGTAAGGTCCCGCTACCCGATAGCCGTAAAGCTGCCCTGGCCGTACATCCGGCAAATATGCGTGCCACACCTCGTCCGTGTATTCAGTGAAGGTGATCCGCTCGATCTCCTTGTTCCCGTCCTCGCTGAACAGGCATAGCTCCACCCGCTCCGCGTTCTCGGAGAACAGCGCGAAGTTCACACCCCGACCGTCCCAGGTGCTGCCGAGGGGATAAGGTAGGCCAGGCCATACGCGCATGATGATGAGGTCTCCGCCGATGTTTTTCGTTGATGCACGCAGAGGTGCGGACGACGACAAGCCGATAACAGGCTAGCAAGCGCATCTTGCCCCTGGCTGAGCGAATCCGCGAGGCACGCCTTGCCTCAACAACGCCGGCCTTACCGTCCGGTTCCGCTCCTCCTCCGGTTCCGTTCCCCATAGGCAATCCGCAGCGGGAACTGCGGGTGAGCCGACGACGTTTACCGGCAACAGCAAACGGAAAGGCATTGGCAATGAGCGACCACGATCACACCGCCGACAAGACGAGGGGGAGGGCAACCGCACGGCTGCCCGCGCATACAACAAACACGCAGAAGAGTTTGTCGCCTCCGGCGACGTGGAAGAAGCCGCCCGGGAGGCGAAGGACGCCGTCGATGGTCCGGAAGGCGATCAGTTGCGCGCGGCAGAGGCCAAGGGTGCGGCGAAGCAAGCCGACAAGGTGAAAGCGGAGCGCGAAAGATAGCATTGCCAGGACGCGGCGGGTGGGTTGCCCGGCAACTTGCCCGCTGTGTCACTTGGCGGACCGCAGCGAGCCCCTCTAATAGAAGGCCGAGCGCTGGCTGCCTTCCGGCTCGGTGAGGCGAGCCGCGCGTTCGAAAAATAACGCCTGACTGACGGCGGCTTTCACCTGGTCCGGGCCGAACGGCTTGGTGATGAGGAAGGTGGGCTCCAGTCGCCGCCCGGCCAGCAACCGCTCCGGATAAGCGGTGATGAAGATCACCGGTACCTCGAAGCTGGCGAGGATATCGCGCACCGCATCAATCCCCGACGAGCCGTCGGCGAGCTGAATATCGGCAAGGACCAGGCCGGGGCGTTGCTTGCGGGCGGCATCGACGGCAGCGTCGCGGGTGGGAGCGATGCCGACGACCTGATGGCCGAGACTGCTGACGATGTGCTCCAGATCCATCGCGATTAGCGGCTCATCTTCGATGATCAGCACCGTTGTCGCCGTCTGCTGATGGATGTCGAGCGCCGCCTCGGCGACAAGGTTGGAGACCTCGGAGGGATCCAGGTTCAGCACCGTAGCGGCATCTTGGTGACTGAACCCTTCGACGACGGTGAGAAGCAGTGCCTGACGGTTGAGCGGCGTCAGCCGAGCCAGGCGTCGGCCAGCGATGACTTCTTCCGGATTCTCCAACTCGCGCGATGGCACGTCCACCGCGGCCGAGGAGGAAATCCAGATGGCATGAAAGGTGCGATAGATGCCAATCCGGGTATCGCCCGCGGGAAACTCGTTGGGAGCGGCGATGATGCTCTCCAGTGTCGCCGCGACATAAGCGTCCCCGGCCTCCTGGCTTCCGGTCAGCGCGCGAGCGTGACGACGCAGATAGGGGAGGAGCGGCGCGATCCGCTCGGACAGCCGCTGCATTGTCCCTTCCTCTCTCCTTCCCTTGACCGCCCTGACGGCAACCCAGGCGTGCCTGCCTGTTAGATTTATGTTATAGCGCACGCTTATACGATAAGCGCATTAATCCTGGGAACCATTTTTCCCGCGAAGGCGTTGACCCACCGTTCCCCGGGTGTCGTCCAGGAGGACACAAGAGAACTGAGGCCAATTATATGGGCGAGCAAGAGCGCGACCCGCCGGAAAAGCAAATGCCGACAGCTCTCAGAAAACAGCAAGCACCCCGTAACGACGCTCACTCGGGCGAGAAGGCCGATTGGATCGGGCGTGAGCTCCGCAAGGTCTTCGACGAGACCTTGAACGAGCCGATTCCCGACCGGCTCAAAGACTTGCTGACAAAGCTAAGCGACGGCGAGGACGAGAACGAGGGACGAAAAGCTTGACGGATTCCGGTGCGTCGGACGTCCGAGACCTCATTGTCGAGAATATCCCCAGCCTGCGGGCATTTGCCCGGGCTCTCGCCAATGATCGGGATAGAGCGGATGATTTGGTGCAGGAAGCCATCGTCAAGGCTCTCAGCAATCTCCATCGCTTTCAGATCGGAACCAACATTCGCGCCTGGCTGTTCACGATTCTGCGCAACTCGTTCTTTTCGGAGTTGCGCAAGCAACGGCGAGAGATCGCCGATGTGGACGGCAAATATGCGGCGCAATTGACGGTACATCCGGCCCAGGTCGGTGCGGTCGAGTTCCGCGACTTCCGCAGAGCGCTGCTGAAGCTACCCACCGAGCAGCGCGAGGCCCTGATCCTCGTCGGCCCGGCCGGCTTCTCCTACGAGGAGGCCGCAGCGATTGCCGGCTGTGCCGTCGGCACCATCAAGAGCCGGGTCAATCGCGGCCGGACCAAGTTGGCGGAGATGGTCGACGGCGAAACCGCCGAGCCCCGCAACAAATCGGTCGCCTGACGCTCCGCTTCTCATTTCCGGAACCCGCGTCCTTCGCGCCGCGGGCGAGTTCCCCAGGGCTATTGCTGCGGCTTTCCTTTGGAGGCGGGTGCCCCATCCGATTTCAGCTTTTCCCGCACTTGCTTTATCAGCTGGTCGCAGGGAGCGTCCTTGCCCGGCCCCACATCGACCGGCGGCAGCACACCGGTGAGCACGGTCAAGATGCCGTTGAGGATTTTCTGCGCCGTCGACTCGACGCCGATGTGGGCGGGGTCGGGAAAAGCCTGGGGCGAGGCGAAGGTCCCCTGCACCGAAAGGGGTGTGCGCAGCGTAAACGGGCTGAAGTCCTTCGGATAGGCCCGCAGCCGCAGGTCGAGGGTTTCGTCGCGCATGTTGATCTTGCCGGTGCCGACGACATTGGTGTCGGTGGTATCGAAGACGAGGGTCCGGACATCGAAGACGCCCTGCTCGGCCGCGAGGTCAGCGACAACGCAGCGGATCGGTTGGGGGCGGTCCCCCTCGACGAGGAAGCCTAACGACTCGGCGATGTCGAGCCCGATCAGCTCCACGAGAAGGCTGCTGAAACGGCCACCGGCCAAGACGATCATCGTTTCGCCGGTCGCACTGCCCGCGATGTCGGCGATGGATGTCCCGTTTGACGTCAGCTTGATGCGCCCATTGAACGATCCTGCCATCTCATCTCCCATCGCGGTGCCTTGCAGCAGCCGCTTGAGATCGACGTTGGAGATCACCGCATCGACGTCGCTGTGCACCGGGTCGCTCCCGCCATAGAGGGAGAAAAACACCCGCAGTTCTCCCTGGCCGACGGCAAAGGAGACCGGCTGCGCGCGAAATGTCCCATTGTCGAGAGAGACCTTTGCCTCCATGCGATCGATGGGAACCTGGGGCGTATTGATCCGTGTCCCCTTGAAGGCGATCTTCGCGTCGACCGCACGCAGCTTGGAGAGATCCACGTCCGTGTCGGGAAGGACCCGGCCCGTATCCGGCTTCGGCGGCGGATTGGCGCCGCCTTCGCTGGCGCCGATGAATCCGGCAAGATCTTTCAGATCGAGAAGCTTGGAGGTGACATCGCCCTCGATGCGGGGACGCGCTCCGCTGAGGTCGGCTGAGACCGTGCCCCGCATGTCGCTGCTGCCGAGCAATCCGGCGAAATTCTTGAAAACGAACGCGTTCCCCTTTCGCTCGAGCCGACCGGTGAGGCGATAGGGTGGTGACGGCGGGATCGGGATTCCGGTTATGGGATAGAGGTTGGAGAGGTCATCGCCGCTGACGTCGAGATTGAGGTCCAATCCCTCGACGGCCAGGGGATCGGCCATCGTCCCGTCGATGCGGGTCTGAAAGTCACCGGCGACCAGGCTCACGTCGACCGGATAGGGCTCCTTCGCTTCCCGGAGAACGGTCAACGACCCCATCAATGCCTTTAGGCTCGCCGGCCGGCCCTGATAAGCCCCGTCACCCTCGGCGGTCATTTGCGTCCGCTGCTGGTTTTCGCCGGCATTGAGGGTATGGATGGCGAAGGTTGCATGCTTGTCGAGCTTTTCGTCGTCGAAGCGGATGGTTGCGCCCCGTACCTTCAGCGATTCGATCAGCGGCAATCGTCCCGGCTTGCCTGATGGTTCCGGTTCGGCCGACTTGCCCCCGGAAGCGAGCTCCCAGTTTGCCTCGCCTTTTCGGTTGCGCTCCAGGGCCGCATCGATGTCGGCGAGGCGAACTTCCGGCAGCACGACATTTCCCGACAGAAGAGGCCGCAGGGCGACGGAAAGATCGAGATCACCGATGCGCAGCAAATGAGGTGCCTTGCCGCCCACGGCATTGGCAATGGTGAGGCCCCGCATCTCGATCCGCGTCACCCGGCCAAGATCCACGTGGAGAGCGTCGGTGATGGTCACCTGACGACCGAGAGCGGAGCTGGCCACGCGTCCGATCAGCGGACGCGCGTCATCCCACTCATAAAAGAGGGCGAAAACCGCAATGATCAATCCGGGGATGACGATCAACAGACCGAAAATGATCCCGACCGCCGTGGCAAACCAGCGGAGCCACCGTCCCATGATGCGTTACCCCGGTCGATTGTGAGTGAGTTCAAGAAAGCAACGCCCCTGGGTAGGGTCGGTTCCTTGCGCAAAACAGGGCGACGGGGGCCCTGCACGGAGCCGTGGTCATGCTTCGCCGGTCTTTGTTTCTATCGCGTCGGCATGTTGCACCGGCGCAAAGTGCGCTAGTATTCGGCCGGCACATCTCTGAAGGCGGACTTCCGGGCGATGGAAAATCTGTTGAGCGTGTTGCACCAGCAGATGGTTGAAATCATCGCCGCGCATGCGTTCTATGCGCGCGACCAAATCGGCAAGGAAACCATCGACCGCCGCGTCCTCGAGGTCATGGGGCGCATTTCTCGTCATGATTTCGTTCCGCTTGAACTCGCGCCCTACGCTTATGCGGACCAGCCGCTGCCGATCGGCTACGAGAAAACCATCTCTCAGCCGTTCATGATCGCGCTGATGACCGATCTTCTGCAGGTGCGGGAAGCCGACAGGGTGCTCGAGATCGGCACCGGCCTCGGCTATCACACGGCGATTCTCGCCGCTCTCGCCGGCACCGTATACACGGTCGAAATCATCGAAGAATTGGCGGAACAGGCGGAAAAACGCCTCGCAGAGTACCAGTTCCACAATATCGTCACCCGCATCGGCAACGGCGAGAACGGCTGGGCGCAGCATGCACCGTTCGACCGCATCCTCGTCTGCGCCGGCGTCGAGTTGATTCCGACGACGCTGCTGATGCAACTGGCGCCCGGCGGCCGCATGGTCATTCCCACCGGGATGCCCGAGCAACAAACGCTGATGCTGGTCGAGAAGGGGGCGAACGGTCGGCTATCAACGCGCGATATTCTGCCGGTCCGCTTCGCGATGCTGGAAACGGTATCCTGACCTCGGATGGAAGCCCGTCCCGGTTGGTGGCGGAGACAAGAGAGGTCTCTGGATTTGGATGGCGAAGCGTAACTCGGAGGGAGGCGGCGCCCGGTCGGGGTAGTTGAGGATCGATCCCCGCCCATAGCTGCACTCCCGATTCTACCGAACCGACGGCAGTTTTCCTGCGCGGTGTTGCCTCCGCAATCGCTATCAATTGCAATGACAGGGGAAATTCGGGGCCGGGGTGGAGGTCGATTGTGTCTGCCACGCCCTTGTGGCACAAGGCGAGATCCGCGCACAACGAGGATGTCAGCAAAGTCTGGTGATACGGCTTAGCTCCAAACGGGAACTGCCCTTGGCCATTCTCGCCCTTGTCGCGTCAGCGCTGTTGCTGGTCGCAACGACGCTGGTCCCGCCGGCTCAAGCGGCGACGGCGGCGTTCGACGACTGGGTCGAAAGCCTCAGGTTCGAGGCCCGGGCGCGCGGCGTCGAGGATGAACAGTTCAATCGCATTTTCCATGGAGTGCAGCCGATCGACCGGGTCGTCGAGCTGGACCGGCGGCAGCCCGAGTTCAGCCAGACGTTCTGGCGCTATCTGGATGCGCGGGTGACCCCGGATCGGATCGAACAGGGTCGCACCCTGCTGGCGGACAATGGCCAGCTCCTTGCCGCCGTGCAACGGCGCTACCACGTTCAGCCCCGTTTCATCGTCGCCTTCTGGGGGCTGGAGAGCAGCTACGGCGATAACGTCGGCGATTTTCCCCTGGTCACCGCCCTTGCCACCCTTGCCTGGGAAGGACGGCGCAGCGCCTTCTTTCGTGAACAGCTGCTCGATCTGTTGCAGTTGATCGCGCTCGGCGACATCCCGGAGGATGCGCGGGGCTCATGGGCCGGTGCCTTCGGTCAGATGCAGTTCATGCCGTCGACCTTTCGCGCCTACGCGGTCGATTTCGACGGCGACGGCCGTCGTGACTTGTGGAATAGCCTTCCCGACATCTTCGCGTCCGCTGCCAATTATCTCGCCAGCATCGGTTGGGACGGGGAAAGCACCTGGGGCCGCGAGGTGGTGCTACCGATCGACTTCGATTACACGGTGTCCGGGTTGGAGCGGGACGCCACGCTCGCCGAATGGTCCGCCCGCGGTGTCGGCACCGTCGACGGGAGCGTGCTGCCGTCCGCCAACCTGCATGCCTCGCTGTTGCTGCCGGGCGGGAGAAACGGCGGCCCCGCGCTGCTCGTTTACCGCAATTTTCGCAAGATCATGAACTGGAACAACTCGCTTCTCTATGCCGTCAGCGTTGGCCATCTTGCCGACCGGTTCGCCGGCGGATCGCCTTTCGCCACGCCACGGCTGCTGGATGAGGTGCCGATGTCCCGGACCCAGACGATTGAAATGCAGGAACGGCTGCAGGGCCTCGGCTTCGATACCGGCGGCGCCGACGGCCGGGTGGGCCCGAAGACGCGGGATGCGATCATGGGCTTCCAGCAGCGGCAGGCGTTGCCGGCAGACGGCTATCCGACGGTGGCGCTCCTGGATCAGCTGCGTTTGGTGCAGCCTGAGGTGACGGGAACGGGATACGAGAGCGGCGGCGGACAAGAGCAAGGCGGGGAGGGGCAATGATCAGCCGCTGGCTGTTGACGCCGACCGTCGTTTTCGGCCTTGCGGGAACGCTTGCCGCCTGCGGCTCGACCGCCCCCCAGACCGCCGCGCCCGTCACCACGGCGCAGCCCGGCTCCGGCCTCTATAAGGTAGGCAAGCCCTACCAGATCAAAGGGATCTGGTACTATCCACAGATCGACTACGATTATGTGGAGGAGGGGGTCGCCTCCTGGTATGGGCCGGGGTTTCACGGCAAGGCGACTGCCAACGGCGAGACCTACGACCAGAACGACATGACAGCCGCCCACCGGACGTTGCCGCTGCCCAGCATTGTCCGGGTGACCAATCTGGAAAACGGGCGATCCATCAAGCTGAGGGTGAATGACCGCGGGCCGTTCGCCCAAAGTCGCATCATCGACCTGTCGCGGCGCGCCGCCCAGCTTCTCGGCATCTACAACGCCGGCACCGCGCCAGTGCGCGTCGAAATCGATGCCGAAGAAAGCCGGCAGCTGGCGATTGCGCTGACGGGGACCGATTATCCGGACGGCAGCGGCGGGACGCTGGTGGCGAAGCGGCAGTCATCACCGCCGCCCGCCTATCCGGTGGCGTTCCGCGAGCCACCCCCGGAAGAAGCCCCGATCGTGGCGCCCCTACCGACGACCCCGGCATTCGCCGAGTCGGCGCTGGCCGAGCCGGAGCCGATCGTGGCGGCCACGGAAGCGCCTGAGGGCATCGTCGGCGCGGTCCCGGAAGCTCTTCCCGCAGACCCCGCCGCGTCCTTCGCCACGGGCGAACCGCCGCCATTGCCCCCTCTGGCATTGCCCCCGCTCCATGCATCCACGCCCGGGCCGGTGGCGTCCTTCAGCCCGGCCCCACCGCCATCGGTGCCGGCCCACAAGCCCGCTTCCCCGCCCGTCATCGGCGAGGTTCGGTTCCCCAATCCGACGGGTGGTCATGCCGCCGACGGTCGAGCCTACGTGCAAGCCGGTGCGTTCAGTCAACTGGCCAATGTCCAGAAAGCGCGCGTCCAGCTCGCGCGCCTGGGACCGGTCCACGTGACGAATATCGGGAGTCCCGGTCGCGATCTCTGGCGGGTCCGCCTCGGTCCGCTCCCCTCTCCGGATGAGGCCGAGCGGCTGGTGGGCACGGTGCTCCGTTCCGGATACCCCGGCTCGCACGTGGTGGTGGAGTGACGCCAGAACTCAAGCGGTCATCGTTCGCAACCAAGGAGACAAGAAGGGTATGACCTCCAGATTTCGTCGGCCGGCTCTCCGCGCCCGCTGCCTGCTGCTCTTCGGCTTGGCCGCCTGCCTTCTTGTCCTGATGACGGCGACATCATCCCCCACCCTGGCAGCCACCGCGAAAAAGGCGCCAGCAGCCGCCCCGGCACCGGCTGCGACCGCTCAACCTGCCGCCGGGACGATGACGACACCGGCACGGGAGGCGATCCTCATCGATGCGACGACGGGCGCGGTTCTCTACGAGAAGGATCCGGATGTGCGGATGCCGCCCGCGTCCATGAGCAAGATGATGACCGCATACATCCTCTTCCAGCACCTGCGGGACGGTCAGCTCAAGCTCACCGACACGCTGCCGGTCAGCGAGAATGCCTGGCGGACCGGGGGAAGCGCCAGCGGTGGTTCGACCATGTTCCTCAACCTGGGCGATCACGTTGCGGTGGAAGACCTCATCCGCGGCATCATCATTCAATCCGGCAACGACGCATCGATTGTCGTCGCCGAAGGCCTGGCCGGCAGCGAGACGGCGTTCGCCGAGCTGATGACCAAGGTTGCCCGCGAGATCGGCATGACCAGCACCACCTTCCGCAACGCCACCGGGCTTCCCGATCCGGAGGAGATGACGACGGTGCGCGACCTAGCGACGCTGGCGAAGCGAACCATCGCCGACTTCCCTGAGTATTATCATTACTACAGCGAGCGCGATTTCGTTCACGGCGGGATCAAGCAAGGCAACCGCAACCCGCTTCTCTATCGGAACATCGGCGCCGATGGTCTGAAGACCGGCCATACGCAGGCGGCGGGCTATTGCCTCACCGCGTCCGCGGTGCAGGGTGGCCGCCGGTTGATCCTCGTCGTCACCGGGCTCCCCAGCATGCAGGCGCGATCGGAGGAATCCGAGCGGCTGATCGCCTACGGTTTCCGCGAATTCGACAGCTACGCCCTGTTCAAGGCAGGCGAGGAGGTGACGACCGGCAGCGTGTGGCTCGGCACCGCCGACACGGTCCCGATCGTCGCCCCCGGCGACATCGCCGTTACCTTGCCGCGTAAAGCGAGACCGGAGATGAAGGCCACGGTCGCCTTCGATGCGCCCATCCCGGCGCCGATCGCCAAGGGCGCGCCGGTCGCCAAGCTGGTGGTGACCGCTCCCGGCGTGGCAGCGCAGGAGTTTCCGCTCGTCGCCGGACAGGCGGTGGAGCAGAAGGGCTTTTTCGGACGCATCTTCGCAGGGATTGGCCATCGCCTGGGGAATCTGTTCTAAGTCCGGGTCTGCGGCCGGCACGCAACCTCGCGGGGTCGTGGACAGGCGTGACCATGATCCGAGGGCGCTTCATCACCTTCGAAGGGGGGGAGGGGACCGGCAAATCGACGCAGGCCGGTCTCCTTGCTGACGCGCTCCGCCGCATGGGCCTTGCCGTCGTCCTGACCCGGGAACCGGGCGGGTCCACCGGCGGCGAGGCCATTCGCTCTTTCATCAAGGCCGCGACCGAGATCGATTGGGCGCCGACGACGGAGGCGCTCCTTCATTATGCCGCGCGCATCGATCATCTTGAGCGGGTGATTAGGCCGGCGTTGGCGGCGGGGTCGTGGGTGGTCTGTGACCGCTTCGCCGATTCCACCAGGGCCTATCAAGGCTATGGACAGGGGCTCGACCTCACCTGGCTCGATAGTTTGGAGGACCTTCTCATCGCCGACGACCGACCAGACCTGACCCTCGTTTTCGATCTGGGGATGGACGCGGTCGCCAGACGGCTCGCCGAGCGCGAGGAAGCGTCCGATGATCGCTATGAGCGCCTCGACCGGGCGTTCCACCGCCGGGTACGCGAGGGTTTTGCCCACATCGCCGCGGCGCACCCGGACCGGTGCGTGGTGATCGATGCGGACGGCAGCCGGGATGCGGTCCATGCCCGGGTCGTTGCCGCCGTCCGCGAGCGGCTTGGTGGCGACGCAGGGGCGCCGGAATGAACGATGATGCAGCCGAGTTTGCCCGCTACGGACGGCCGCCGCCGCCGCGGGCCAACTGCTATCTGAGCGGGCACGAGGAGGCGGAACGGCTGCTTCTCGCCCTCGCCCGTGCGGACCGTCTGCCGCATGGGTGGCTGATCTCCGGACCCGCCGGCATCGGCAAGGCGACGCTCGCCTATCGCTTTGCGCGCTGGCTCCTCTCCTGGGGGTCGCTCGTCGACGGATTGCTCCCCGCCGGGGCTGGGGCCGGTGGATGGGATGGATTGCATGTGGACCCGGCGCATCCGGTCTTTCGCCGTATCGCCAGCGGTGGGCACGCCGACCTGTTGACGATCGAGCGCGCCTTCGATGAGGCGCGCGGCCGACTGAAGAGCGAGATCCCGGTCGATGACATTCGCCGTATCCCGGCGTTCTTTGCCGGGACGCCGGCGGAAGGGGCGTGGCGAGTGGTGGTGGTCGATGGCGCCGACCAGATGAACCGCAACGCCGCCAATGCGCTGCTCAAGTGCCTGGAGGAGCCGCCACCGCGCTCGTTGCTGCTGCTGGTGGCCGATCGCCCAGGCGTGCTGCCGGCAACCGTGCGCTCGCGCTGCCGACGGCTGCCGCTTCGACCGCTGCCCCGGGCGACCGTCGAGGCGCTATTGGGGCGCTACACGCCCGACCTGGCCACCGAGGCCGCCGGACGCATCGCGGCGCTCAACGATGGCAGCATCGGTCGCGCCCTGGCCTTCGCCGCCTCGGACGGCGTCGCTCTGCACGGTGAACTCCATCGGCTGCTGCTCGCCCTGCCCCAATCGGATCCGGCGGCCTTGCATGCGTTTTGCGACAAGGCAGCAGCCGCCGATGCCGCCTTCACGGAAACGCTCGATCTGCTCAGAGAGTTTATCTCGCGGGTGGTGCACGTCGCGGCGGGCGCATCTCCCGATGGGGATGGTGGGGACGGGATCGCCTCAGCCGCCCCGCCCGGGGTTGCTGTCCAGTTGCGGCGGATCGCAGGGGCGGCGCCCCTTGATCGCTGGTTGGCGGTATGGGACAACGTCGGCGACTTGCTCGCCCATGCCGACAGCGCCCGACTCGATCGAAAGCAGTTGGTGCTCTCTGCCGCTTTCATCATCGGCAGCGCGATGCGGCCGGAGGCATCGCCCGATTTGTTAAGATCCGGCGCTTAGACAGGACCAGGACGACACATGGCTGGACGCGGCACCTTTTACGTGACCACGCCGATCTACTACGTGAACGATGTGCCCCACATCGGGCATATGTACACGACGCTGGCCTGCGACGCGCTCGCCCGTTTCAAGCGACTGGACGGTTACGACGTCAAGTTCCTGACCGGCACCGACGAGCACGGGGAAAAGGTGCAGAAAGCGGCGGCGCTGGCCGGGGTGCCGCCGCAGGCGTTCACTGACCGGGTCTCGCAGAACTTTCGCGATCTCGCCCGTGCGATGAACTTCTCCAACGATGATTTCATCCGCACCACGGAACCCCGCCACGCCGCCGCCTGTACCGCCCTCTGGCAACAACTCGCCGATCGCGGACAGATCTATCTCGGCAGCTACGCCGGCTGGTACGCGGTGCGTGATGAGGCGTACTACGCCGAAAGCGAGTTGATACGGGGGGCGGACGGCAGCCGCCTCGCCCCCACCGGCGCGCCGGTGGAATGGGTGGAGGAGCCCAGCTACTTCTTCCGGCTATCCGACTGGCAGGAGCGGCTGCTCGAATTCTACGACACTCATCCGGATTTCATTGCGCCGGAAACCCGCCGCAACGAGGTGATCAGCTTCGTCCGCGGCGGCCTCCAGGATCTCTCCGTGTCGCGCACGACGTTCGACTGGGGCATCCCCGTGCCGGGCGATCCGGCACACATCATGTACGTGTGGTTCGACGCGCTGACCAACTACCTCACCGCCGCCGGCTTCCCATCGAATGAAGACGGTTATCGCCGTTGGTGGCCGGCCGATCTGCACATGGTCGGCAAGGACATCCTTCGCTTCCACACCGTCTACTGGCCGGCGATGCTCATGGCCGCCGATATCCCGCCACCGCGGCGGGTGTTCGCCCACGGGTGGTGGACCAACGAGGGCCAGAAAATCTCCAAGTCGCTGGGCAATGTCATCGACCCGCATGCGCTCGTCGAGCGTTACGGCGTCGACCAGGTGCGCTACTTCATGCTGCGCGAGGTGCCGTTCGGCGCCGATGGCGACTTCTCCCACCGGGCCATGGTCGGCCGCATCAACGGTGATCTGGCCAACGACTTCGGCAATCTGGCGCAACGGGTGCTGTCGATGATCGCCCGTACCTGCGCCGGCCGGGTGCCGACGCCGGGGCCGCTCGTGGACGAGGACGAGGCGTTGCTGGGTGAGGCCGAAGGGGTGATGGAGACCGTTCGCAGCCATCTCGACCAGCAGCAGTATCATCTGGCGCTGGTCGCCATCTGGCAGGTGGTGAGCGCGGCCAACGGCTACGTCGATCGGCAGGCTCCGTGGGCGCTGAAGAAAACCGACTTGGCCCGGATGCAGACGGTGCTGTGGGTGCTGGCCGAGACGTTGCGCCGCCTGGCGCTGCTGACCCAGCCGTTCATGCCGGAAGCCGCGGCGCGGCTGCTTGACCAGCTGGCGGTCGAGGCCACCGCCCGCTCGTTCGCCGCATTCCGGCCGCTCGCCGCCGGCACCCCGCTGCCGGCTCCACAAGGGCTGTTTCCCCGCTATGCCGACGAGCAGGAGCCCGCCGCCCACACCGGCAAGGCGGGCGAGGGGCGGGCCCGTGTGGGTGGATAGCCACTGCCATCTGGACTTTCCCGACTTCGCCGATGACCTGGACGCGACCGTCGAACGCGCCGCGGCGGCGGGGGTCACCACCATGCTGACCATCTGCACCCATCTTTCGAGAGCGGATGGAGTGCTGGCGGTCGCCGACCGATTTCCCCAGGTGTTTGCCACCCTCGGCATCCATCCGCACGAGGTCGCCGGGGAGGGCGTTGCCGTTCCCGACCGGCTGGTCCAGCTTGCCCAGCACCCGAAGGTCGTCGGGCTCGGTGAGACTGGCCTCGATTTCCACTACGACCACAGCCCGCGCGATCTGCAGGAAGCGAGCTTTCGCGGCCACATCAGGGCGGCACGTCGGTGTGGACTGCCGGTCGTCATCCACACCCGCAACGCCGACGAGGCGACGATGCGCATCCTGGACGAGGAAATGGCGGCCGGCGCGTTCACCGGCGTCCTGCACTGTTTCAGCTCGTCCGAACGGCTGGCACACCATGCCATCGGGCTCGGCCTGTACATTTCGTTCTCGGGCATCGTCACCTTCAAGAAGGCGGACGCCTTGCAAGCCATTGCCGCTGGACTGGCCGAGGATCGGCTGCTGGTCGAGACCGATGCGCCGTACCTGGCACCGGTGCCGCATCGCGGCCGCCGTAACGAGCCGGCGCACACCGCGGTGACCGGGCGTAAGCTGGCAAGCGTGCGCGGCGTCGAGGCGGCTGCGCTGGCCGAGGCGACCACCGCCAACTTCTTTCGCTTGTTCGCCAAGGCCGGTCCGCCTTGCGGGTGACCATCCTCGGGAGTGGCAGCTCGACCGGGACACCGGCCATCGACCGCGGCTGGGGACGCGGCGACCCCACCAACCCGAAGAATCGGCGCCGCCGGCCGTCGATCCTCGTCGAGGAAGGTCGAACCCGGCTGCTGGTCGACACCTCGCCGGACCTGCGGCAACAATTGATTGCCGCCCGGGTATCGGAACTGAGCGCTGTCCTCTACACCCACGCGCACGCCGACCACCTGCACGGCATCGACGATCTGCGCGCGGTCAATCGGGCAATGGGGGCAGCGCTCGACATTTATGGCGACCGCAGGACGCTGGACGTCATCCGGCGGCGCTTTCCTTATGTCTTTGAGCCGCTCGATGCCGGGGCGGATTTTTTCTACAAGCCGGTGCTGGTGCCCCATGAGGTCAGCAGCGGAGAGGCCTTTCGGTTGGGCGATACCGAGGTCGTTGCGTTCGAGCAGGACCATGGGTTCGGCTCGACGCTGGGTTACCGCTTCGGCCCGGTCGCGTATTCGACCGACGTGGTCGAACTGGGCGAACAGGCGTTTACACTGCTGGCGGGCATCGAGCTGTGGATCATCGGCACGCTGACCGACACACCGCACCCGACCCATTGCCACGTCGGCAAGGCGCTCGACTGGATCGAGCGCCTGAAGCCGAAGCGGGCGGTGCTCACCCATCTCGGCCTCGATCTGGATCATGCGACGCTCGCGGCCGAGCTGCCGCCGGGGGTGGAGCCGGGGTTTGACGGCATGGTGATCGAGGTACCCGACCGCGATCGTGGTGGCCGTCGTGTTCCGTCGTGACGGCGGTCTTCGATGGCTGATTTGGGTCATGCTTGCCTGCAAACGTGAGGATCATCCGGCAACCCTTTGTCACCGCAACAGGTCTATTATTTTTCATAATATCCATTATGCGACCAGAGCGTGGTGCGGAGGGCGGCAGGCGGTAATCCTGAGCTGGGCGCTGACCACTGACAGCCATGCGCAACGCTCTTCCCCTGGTGGCGACCGATGAGCAACATCGACCAACTGCTTGCAATCATGGAGCGTCTGCGCGATCCCGACGGTGGCTGCCCGTGGGACATCGTGCAGACGTTCGCGACCATCGCCCCCTACACGGTCGAGGAAGCGTACGAAGTCGCCGACGCCGTCAGCCGCAACCACATGGCCGACCTGCGTGACGAACTGGGCGATCTGTTGCTGCAGGTCGTCTTTCACGCGCAGATGGCGAAGGAAGCCGGCGCCTTTTCGTTCGCCGCCGTGGTCGATGCCATCTGCGACAAGATGCTGCGACGCCACCCGCACGTCTTCGCCGATGGGGACCGGACCGACGCCACGGCGCAGACGGCGGCCTGGGAACGGCATAAGGCCGCCGAGCGTGCCGCCGCCCGCTCGATAACCACGCCGGCTGAGGATGGATCGCCCACTGAGGATGGATCGACTGAGGATGGAGGACCGGCGGCCGGCGGCACGGTTGCCGTTGCTCCTCCGGAGAGCCTCCTCGACGGCATTCCGACGGCGATGCCGGCGATGATACGGGCGGTCAAACTGCAAAAGCGCGCCACCCTCATCGGCTTCGACTGGCCGGACGCCGCTGGCGCGCTGGCGAAGTTGAGCGAGGAAATCGCCGAGCTGGAAAGTGAGCTGGAGACCGCGACGGACACGGCGGCAATTGCCGACGAACTGGGCGACGTCCTGTTCAGCTGCGCCAACCTTGCCCGCAAGCTGGGGCTCGATCCGGACCAGGCCCTGCGCCAGGCTAACAGCAAATTCGAGCGCCGGTTCAGAAAGTTAGAGGTGTTTCTGAATGCCGAGAGTGAAGGCAAAGCGCCGGTGTCCCTCGACGTACTGGAACAGCTTTGGCAGCGGGCGAAGCGGGAAACGTGAGCGCGGCTCACCCTCGCCCGCCTTCCCGCTTGCCCTGCCTTTATGGGATCAGGTGATCACCGTCGGCTCGGTGCGCCCGGTCCGCGCAACCACCTCCGCCGCCTCGCGGGCGATGACGATCAGATCGGCGAGCGTCGCTTGCGTGTCTTCGCCGTGCCTGGCCGGATCGGGCTCGAACTTCTCGATATAGATGCGCAGCGTCGCCCCTTCGGTGCCGGTGCCGGACAGGCGATAGACGATGCGCGAGCCGTCGGTGAAACCGATCCGAATCCCCTGCTTGGTGGTGACGCTGCCATCGACCGGATCGGTATAGCTGAAGTCGTCGGCGTAGGAGACCTCGTAGGCTCCCAGCGTCTTGCCGGGCAGCGTCGGCAGCATCCCCCGCAACCGGTCGACCAGGCCGTTGGCGGCGTCCGCGTCGATCGCTTCGTAATCGTGTCGGGAGTAGTAGTTGCGGCCGTAGCGGCGCCAATGATCGGCGACGATCTCCGCCACCGGCTGCTTGCGGACGGCGAGGACGTTCAACCAGAAGATCACCGCCCACAGGCCGTCTTTCTCACGGACGTGGTCGGAGCCGGTACCAAAGCTTTCCTCCCCGCACAGCGTCGCCCGGCCGGCGTCGAGGAGCGAGCCGAAGAATTTCCAGCCGGTCGGCGTTTCGTAGCAGTCGATGCCGAGCGCCGCCGCCACCCGGTCGGCGGCCTGACTGGTCGGCATCGAGCGGGCAACCCCCGCCAGTCCCCGCGCATATCCGGGCGTCAGGGTGGCGTTGGCGGCCAGCAGCGCCACGCTGTCGGAGGGGGTGACGAAGAACCGGTTACCGAGGATCATGTTGCGGTCGCCGTCGCCGTCCGACGCGGCACCGAAGTCCGGACCGGCGGGATCGAACAGGATCTCCACCAGATCGTGGGCATAGACCAGATTGGGATCGGGATGGCCGCCGCCGAAATCCTCCAGGGGCTCGCCGTTGATCACCGTCCCCGCCGGTGCGCCTAGCCGTCCCTCGATGATGGCGCGGGCATAGGGGCCGGTCACCGCATGCATGGCATCGAAGCACATGCGGAAGTTGCCGCCGCTCAGCAACGCCCGGATCGCCGGGAAGTCGAACAGCGATTCCATCAGCTCCGCGTAATCGGCGATCGGATCGATGACCTCCACCGTCATCCCGTCGAGGACCTGCGCGCCGACGTTGTCCAGGTCGACGGGCGGCGCATCGGAGATGTGATACTGGGTGATCTCGCGGCTGCGGGCGAACATGGCCTCGGTCAGTGCTTCCGGTGCCGGGCCGCCGTTGGTGGCGTTGTACTTGATGCCGAAATCGTTGTCGGGGCCGCCGGGATTGTGACTGGCGGAGAGGATGATGCCGCCGAAAGCGCCGTGCTTGCGGATGACGCAGGACGCCGCTGGCGTCGACAGGATGCCACCGGCGCCGACGAGAACCCGGCCGAAGCCGTTCGCGGCCGCCATCCGCAAGATCGTCTGGATCGCCTGACGATTGTAGTAGCGGCCATCGCCACCGACCACCAACGTCTGCCCTTCGCGACCCGACAAGCTATCGAAAATGGATTGGACGAAGTTCTCCAAATAGTTTGGCTGCTGAAAGACCGCTACCTTCTTGCGGAGACCGGAGGTTCCGGGTCGTTGCCCTTCGAACGGCTTGGTTGCGACGGTTTTTATCATGATCGGTCCCCTTCCCTTCGTCGGCGCCGAATCGCGTCGATGCTGTTGGCGCGGACGTTATCAGGAACCGCCGTCGCCGCCAATCGCCACCGCTTCCGAAAGCCCGGCGTTCTACGAAGAAAACTTAATTGCAACAACCGACTGCAAAAGGGCAGGCACCGATAACCCAGGACCGGCAAATTTGCTGCGCGTGTGTTAGTCATTTGTTATACAAGCGCGCCAAGGATCGAAGGAGCGGACGGCAGAGCCGGTGCACACGTTTAAGGGTGTGCGGGTTGCGGCGGTATCGCACCAGGTCCGCCGCCCGGAGGTCTCTCCCGACGCGCCGGGCGTTCAAACAGGGTGGGTCCAATCTATGCGACACGAGCCCAAGTTTGCTCCCAAGACCGCGATCTGTCTCACGCGCTGGGCGCGCGCCTGGACCCGCTGCGTGGACCGCCCACCGAGCGCGCTTGCCCTCTTCGCCGCCGTTCTCTTGATGATGGCCTCGCCAGCCTCAGCGGAGAGCCGGTTCGCGTCGATCCTCATCGACGTGACCAACGGCCGGATCCTGCAGCAGAGCAATGCCGACCTGCCCCGCTATCCCGCATCCCTCACCAAGATGATGACGCTCTATCTGGCGTTCCAGGCTCTCGACGATGGCCGCTGGACGCTGGATCAGCCGCTCTGGATCTCCGCCCACGCCGCCGAGCAGCCACCCACCAAGCTCGGCCTGCGCCCCGGTCAGTCGATCGCCGTCGAGGATGCCATCCTGGCGCTGGTGACCAAGTCGGCCAATGATGCCGCCGCGGTAATTGCAGAGAATCTCGCCGGAACCGAGGACGACTTTGCGCGGCGAATGACGACGAAGGCTCGTGGCCTCGGCATGAGCGACACGACGTTCCACAATGCCTCAGGTTTGCCCGACCCGTACCAGGTTACGACCGCTCGCGACATGAGCACGTTGGCTCTGGCGCTAATTCATCACTATCCGCACTACTACCATTACTTCTCGACGGAGCGTTTTTACTATAAGGGCCGTGCGATCGCCAATCACAACCATATGCTTGGCGTCTACGCCGGCGTCGACGGCATCAAGACCGGCTACACCCGCGCATCCGGCTACAATCTCGTGGCATCGGCGCTGCGCGGCAATCAGCGGCTGATCGGAGTCGTCATGGGGGCTCCCTCGTCGACGACCCGCAGTGCCATCATGACCGATCTGTTTGACCAGGCCTATGCGGGCACACCGGACATCCAGATCGCCGGCATCGAGGGCTATCTCGGCCGCGGCTCGTCGTCCGACCGGCTCGATGATGCCATCGCCGAGGCACGCACGCAGATCGGCTACGCGGGTGCTCTCGCCTTTGCCTCGCGCTCACGGTCGGGATCGAAAGCCCTGCGCAGCGCTTCGCGGGGTGGTTCGCGTGCGGTCGTGGCACGCAACTCGTCGTCGCGGAGTTCGGTCCGGGCGGCATCCGGCAAGGCGCGAGGGGGAGAGGTTGCAGCCCGCTCCGCGAAGCAGACAACCGTGGCAAGCTCTAGGATCGCTTCCAAATCGGCCACTGTGACCGCTTCACCCGTCGCCAAAGCGAAGCCCGTTGCCGTCGCCAAGGCAAAGACGAGTGTCAAGGCGTCGGCAGCGAAGGCATCCGTGGTCAAGGTGGCGGCCCGGCGTCCGCAGGCCGACGCCAAGCTGGCACGCCGCTGAGCGCGATCGACCACGCGAATTAGGCAGCCGTTCCCCGCCTTTCGATGTGGATGAGGAACGCGCGGCGATGTCGTTGCCGCCAAAGCCGGTAATCCCAGGGACGTTCGCCGGCTAGCAGCGGCGATGCCGGCAGGAACGTCCGTACCGACGCCGCCCCACCCGTCTCGAGAGCGACGATCACCCGCCGGAGGCGATAGTCGGGGCCTTCAAAACGGCTGAGCTTTCGTATGTCTTCCGGCGTCAAATCGCGCGCGACGAGCCCGTTCACCCGCCCGCCGCCGGCTTGCACCAACACTGGATACGTCCTCATCGAGCAACACATACGCCGCCAACCGGCAAGCGTGGCCGGGATGAGGGTGTCGACGGGCAGTTCGCGGCCAAGGACCGCCGCCCGCACCAATCCATCCATCAGCGTGCCGTAGAAAAACAGCTCAGAGGATGGCGGACGCAATGCGAGCCCCCCGCGATGCCATGAAGTAGAGGCCGAGATGATGGGTCAGCGCCTGCGGGTGGGCCGCCGACGGCGGCAACCCGACCGCCTCCGCGGTGGCGCGCGGAAGGTCGTAGGTGGCGCATCCGGGTTCGTAGACGATGACGTCGTGCAGGGTTGCCGTGTGACCGTGGTTGCGGGCCGAGAGCATGGTGAGGACGAAGTCCATGACGCAAATGTCGGTGCATAGGCCGACGACGACCACCGTCCCTACCGCCTGGTCATTCAGCCAGGAGACGATGCGGTTCTCGCCCGTCTCGTGATCGTGGGCGCCGACGAAGGCGTTGATGCAGTCCTTGCGGATGAGCGTCGCCTGCGGAGATGTTTCCAGCCATTTGAGTTCATCGACCAACTCTTCCTCGCCCGAGCCCTCTTCGCAGTGAGGGGGATAAGGATGCTCGGGGCGGCCGGGCTCGTGGGTATCTAGGAACACGGCGATGGGAAGCTGCCGCTCGGCGAACCAGCGCGCCAGCCGGTTGGTCTCGGCAACGGTCGAGGCAACTCGCGCATCGGGGGCTTGCGGCGCCAGGGCGCCGCCGCCGACCCGGGCGAAGCCGTTGATTACGTCGACGATGATCAGCCCTACCCGACTGCCGGCCAAGGCAATTGCTTCCGGTGTCACCGGCAGCGTCTCGGTGATCTGCGCCAACAGCGCATGGGTCGCATCGCTCATCCCGCCTCCTTGCGCTCCGCCTCGCGGGGTGAGCGGCGCGCTTACAAGACGGCGACCGGGTCGATCCCGCTCGCCGTCAACTGCCTTGCCAGTTCCTGGCGCAACGCCGCGAGCCCCGACTCCGTCGTGGCCTCGCAGCGGCCCACCAGCACCGGTTGCGTGTTCGACGCCCGCAACAGCCACCAGCCGTCCCCGTTGGTGACCCGGACTCCGTCGATGTCATCGACGGCGAGGTCGGGGGCGTCGCGCAGTCGGGACTTGACCTCCTCGATCACTCCGAACTTGCGCTCTTCCTCGCAGTCGATGCGCAACTCGGGCGTGTTCAGCATCGACGGCATCGCATCGCGCATCGCGGCCATGCTCTCGTCCGAGCGGGCGAGCAGATCGAGCAGGCGCACCGCCGCATAAAGCGCGTCATCGAAGCCGTAGTACCGGTGTGCAAAGAAGATATGGCCGCTCATCTCCCCCGCCAAGGCGGCGCCCGTCTCAACCATCATCGTCTTGATGAGCGAATGGCCGGTTCGGCTCATCAGCGCCGTCCCGCCCATGCGGGCAATCTCGTCGAAAAACACCTTCGACGATTTGACGTCGGCGATGATCGTCGCCCCTGGAACCTCCGCCAGGACGGAACGGGCGAGGATCGTCAGCAGCTGATCGCCCCAGACGATGCGACCGTCGCCATCGATGACGCCGATACGGTCGCCATCGCCGTCGAAGGCGATTCCCAGGTCGGCGCGCTCGCGGGCCACCGCATCCTGGAGCTGCACCAGGTTCTCCGGCACCGTCGGGTCCGGGTGGTGACTGGGGAAGGTCCCGTCGACCTCTGCATTGATCAGCACATGCCGTCCAGGCAGCCGATCGCAAAGGCCCTCGATCACGGCGGCGGCGGCCCCGTTGCCGGGATCCCAGACCACCGTCTGCGGCCTTCCCGCCTTCGTCATATCCACCACAAGGCGATCGAGATAGGCCGGCTTGATGTCCTGAAGGGTGACGCGGCCCCTCCCCTTGCCCGCGCCTGGAAACACACCGCTGTCGATCATCCGGCCGAGGGCCTGGATCTGGTCGCCGAAAAACGGCTTGCCACCCTTCACCATCTTGATGCCGTTGTAGTCCGGCGGATTGTGAGAGCCGGTGATCATCATCCCGCCATCCGCCCGCAGATGATGGGCGGCGAAATAGAGCATCGGCGACGGACCGAGCCCGATGCGGACGACATCGACGCCGCTTTCCAGCAGCCCCTCCACCAGCTCGGCCTCCAGCGACGGTGAACTCAGCCGACCGTCATAGCCGACGACGACCTGCCGGCCGCCGCTCTCCGCCGCCTCCGCCACCATCGCGCCGAAGGCACGACCAATGGATCGCATGCCGCCGAGGGTCAGCATGTCACCGACGATGCCACGGATGTCGTATTCACGGAGGATGGTCGGGTGCAGCCGTTCAAGGGTGCTCATGCTGCTCAGCTCCCGGCTTGCGCCGTCGCGGCGTCGACCCGAGCGCTCTTGCTATAGCGGGAGATCATTGAGCGGACCCGGTCGCCCATGTCTTCCCGTTGCAGTGCGAAGGCGAGGTTGGCTTCCAGATAGCCCACCTTGCTGCCACAGTCGAAGCGGGTGCCCTCGAACCGGAAGCCGTGGAACGGCAGCAGGCCGATGGTCTTCGCCATGGCGTCGGTGAGCTGAATTTCGTTGCCCGTCCCCTGCTCCTGGTGTTCGAGGACGGTGAGCACGATCGGCTCCAGGATGTAGCGGCCGATGACGGCGAGCGTCGACGGGGCCTTGCTGGGGGCCGGCTTCTCCACCACGCCCCTCGCCCGCACCAGTCGCCCGGAATCCTTCTCAATGTCGAGGATGCCATACTGATCGGTGCTTTCCGGCGACACCTCCTCGACGGCGACCAGGTTGCCGCCGACCTGCCTGTGGGCATCGACCATCTGCTTCAGGCAGCCGGGGTGACCCAAAATCAGGTCATCGGCGAGGAGGATGGCAAAAGGCTCGTCGGCAATGAAGTTGCGGGCGCACCACACGGCGTGTCCGAGCCCGAGCGGGACCTGTTGGCGCGTATAAGAGATGTGCCCTGGCGCTGGCATCCAGTCGAGCACCGAGTGCAACGTATCCTCGCGACCCCGTTCACGCAGGACGCTTTCCAATTCGATGGAATGGTCGAAGTGGTCTTCGATGGCGCTCTTGGCGCGACCGGTTACGAAGACGAACTCCTCGATTCCCGCCTGCTGCGCCTCCTCCACCGCATACTGAATGAGGGGCTTATCGACAATCGGCAGCATTTCCTTGGGCAGGGCCTTGGTCGCCGGCAAAAAGCGGGTTCCAAGCCCCGCAACCGGAAACACAGCTTTGCGCACGGGTTTCGGCATGGAGGTCCTTCCTGGAGAGATCACGGGATCGATTGCAGAGATCGAGAAACACGCTCTTATACCGAGAGCGCTACCACGGCCGCAATGCCGCGCTGCACAACCGGATGGCGCGAGCCAGTCGTTGAAGCTGAACGTTTGGAATCGCTTGGGAATTGTGTCGTCGTTACCGGTGGACGACAGTGATCTGGGACACGTATGGGTCCTTTTTGCGCCGCTCAGCCGCGGTGGGAGGAGCCGAGCAGGATATCGCGCGCGCGATTGACCTGTGCGGCGAGAAAACCGGAACCTCCCCGATCGGGATGCACGAGGGCGATCAGCCGGTGATAAGCGGCGCGAATGTCGTCCTCGCTGGCACCGGCATCGAGCCCGAGGATGCGGCGGGCCTGTTCGGCGGTCATCGGCCCGCCAGCCTCTGCGGCGGCAGCGGTGGTGCCGGTCCGATCGTCGGCACCGGCGTGTCCGCCTGCGGCACTGGCGGCGTGCGTCTCGCGCCAATCGGGCCAACGCTGGTCGAGAAAGCTTTCCAGCAGGGCGACGCTGGCGCTGTCGACGGTCGCACAGAGCCGGAACAGATCGATGACTTCATCGAAGCTCAAATCGCTCAGCCGCCGCCCGGCGTAAGCGCCGATCAGGACCTCACCGTCCAGGTCGCCGGTCGCGTGATCGAGCGACATCTTCAGCGACTTCGTTTCCAGTTGCGACGCACCGCCGTTGCCGCCCAGCCGATTAAAGACGGCCGCCAGATCGAGACCTCGCCAGAGGCGACCGAGAAACGGCAGCAGCAGGAACCCGGCGCCGATCGCCAGCGACAGGCGTCCGCTCAGCGCCAGGTAGATGAACACGCAGCCGCCGAGAGCGAGCAGCAGCCAACGACCGATTCGCATAAGCTGTCGCGGCTCGACGGAGACGAAGCCGCGAAGGGCCAGTCCCAGCACCAGCAGCAGGGCAAGCCCCAGCAGGAGGGAAACGAACACCGGGCTAGGAACCCCGCACCTGGCCGGCGAGCAACCGGACCTCGCCCCCCTGGCGCGCCGCCAACTGCTGCAACGCCTTGCGACCGCCGGCGGCATAGACCGCGACCGCCCGCAAGAGATCGCGCAATTGGGAGGGGCTGGAGGCATCGAAGGGGCAATAGGCGCCGCCGCTCAGGCGGGCGATTTCCTTGAAGGCGAACGCGGCGGCGGTATCGCCACCCTCATGAAACATGAACGCCGGTACCTTCAGCATCCCCAGTTGCCCGGCTTGGTGGGCCAGCCGGTCGACGTTCTCCTCCATGCAATCGCCGACGAAGACGAGTGCCGTCACCCTTTGTTGCTGCGTCTCGTTGATGGCGTGTTGCAGAACCTTGCCGATCTGCGTCTGTCCGGCGCGGCAAGCGACGGACGTCATCAGCCTGACCACGTCGGCCGCTCGCGACGACCACGGCGCCACCTTGAATTCGCCGAACCCGCGATAAAAGCAGAGCTGGACGGCCAGCCCCCCGAGATCACGGGTGGCCATGAACATCTCGCCCTGGATCTGCGTCGCCCGATCCCAGGTGGGCTGGCGGCTGCCGGTCGCGTCGAGCGCGAACATTAGCCGGCCCGCCGCCGTCTCCCGATCGCGGGAGCGAATGCGTCCGACTTCATCGAGAAAGGCCCGCACCTCCCGTTCGGAGGCCGGTTCGGCAGGCAGCCTTCTCTCCTCGTCCATGACCGCTACTTTCCGCGCCCGACGGCGCCAACCCGGACAAAATCACCCAAAGATTATATGGGCTGGTGCTTGCATCCGCACCTCCCCGCCGGAAGAAATCCGGCGCAGGATCCGCGTTCTACCCGTCGGCCGCTTGACAGGCGGTTAACCCTGCCGGCATGTCCGCTCCGATGAGCGAAACCTGCGAATGTGTGGTCATCGGAGCGGGCGTGGTCGGCCTGGCGGTGGCGCGCGCCCTCGCCGCCGCCGGCCGGGAAGTGGTCGTCGTCGAGGCGGCGGGGGAAATCGGCTCCGGGACCAGCTCCCGCAATTCCGAGGTCATCCACGCTGCCCTCTACTATCCGCAAGGCAGTCTGAAGGCCCGGCTTTGCCGGCGCGGCCGCGATCTGCTTTATGCCTACCTGACCGAGCGGGGCATCGAATACCTGCGCTGCGAGAAGCTGGTGGTCGCCACCTCGGCGGAGGAGATTGCCGTCCTCAGGAACATCGAGGATCGGGCGCGGGCCAACGGTGTCGAGGATCTCCGCTGGCTTGCGGCGGACGAGGCGGTCGCCATGGAGCCAGAAGTCGCCTGCGTCGCCGCCCTATTGTCCCCCTCGACCGGCATCTTCGACAGCCATGCCTATATGCTGTCCCTGCAAGGGGATGCGGAGGCGGCAGGCGCCGTCTTCGCCTTCAATGCGCCCGTCGTCGGCGGCGCCATCGTCAGCGCCGGCGATGGCAACCCGATCCGCCTCGACGTGGGCGGCACGGCACCGGCCTCCCTCTCCTGCCGCATCGTCGTTAACGCCGCGGGGCTGGGCGCCCAGCAGGTCGCCTCGGCCATGGGCCTGCCTTCGACCCTGGTACCGCCGCTCTTTTATGCCAAGGGAAGCTACTTCTCCTACTTCGGCCGACCGCCTTTCCAACGGCTGGTCTATCCGGTGCCGGACGAAGCCAGCGTGGGGCTGCATTACACCCGCGATCTTGCCGGCCAGGGTCGGTTCGGCCCGGACGTGGAATGGGTGGAGGCGATCAATTACGACGTCGACGGCGCTCGCGCCCAGCAGTTCTACGCCGCCATCCGTCGCTTCTGGCCAGGATTGCCCGACAACGCCCTGCAGCCCGGTTACGCCGGGATCCGCCCCAAACTGCAAAGGCCGGGGACGCCTCCCCTCGACTTTTCCATCCAGGGTCCGCAGACCCATGGCATCGCCGGCCTCGTCAACCTCTTCGGAATCGAGTCGCCCGGGCTAACTTCTTCACTGGCGTTGGCGGAGGAGGTTGTGGCGCGGCTACGCTGAGCGCCCACGGACCGTCCTTTTGGCCGGCAGCAATGCGGGCAAGGTCGGAGACCAGAGCGCGAACGCCAATCAACCGGTCGCCGGGCGTCTCCAAATCGCGGCGGAAAACCAGCTTGTGGTCCGGCCGCAGCTTGCACGCGGCGCCGTGGCGGCCGATGAAGGCGACGAGACCGCTCGGATTGACGAAGGCGTTCTCGCGAAAGCCGATGACGGCGCCCTTCGGCCCCGCCTCCACCCGCTCGATCCCCGCCCGTCGGCAAAGTGCCTTGATGCCAACCACTTCCAGCAGGTTGTTCACCTCTTCCGGGAGCGGCCCGAAGCGATCGATGAGCTCGGCCGCGAAGGCGTCGATGTCGGGACGATCGGCCACCGAGGCGAGGCGGCGATAGAGGCCGAGGCGGAGACCCAGGTCCGGCACGTACGATTCCGGGATCAGGACGCTGAGGCCGATGGTGATCTGCGGGCTCCAGTCGTCGGTTGCGCCGTCCTCCCCTTCGCCACCGCGCGCTTCGGCAACGGCATCCTCCAGCATCTGCTGATAGAGCTCGATGCCGACTTCCCGGATATGCCCGGACTGCTCGTCACCCAGCAGATTGCCGGCGCCGCGGATATCCAGATCATGGCTGGCCAGGGTGAAGCCGGCGCCGAGCGCGTCGAGCGCCTGCATCACCGAGAGCCGTTTCGACGCCGTCGGCGTCAGCTTCTTGCGCGGCGGCAGAGTGAGGTAGGCATAGGCGCGGAGCTTCGAGCGGCCGACGCGGCCACGGAGCTGGTAGAGTTGCGCCAGGCCGAACATGTCGGCGCGGTGAATGACGATGGTGTTGACCGCCGGCAGGTCGAGCCCGGATTCGATGATGTTGGTGGAAAGCAGGACGTCGAAGTTGCGCTCGTAGAAGGCGGCCACGGCGGCTTCCAGATCGCGGGGCGCCATGCGGCCGTGCGCCTGGACGAGGCGAACCTCCGGAACGAGGCTCGCCAGCATGGTGGCCACCTCGGCCAAATCTTCGATCCGCGGGCAAACATAGAACGATTGGCCGCCACGCATCTGCTCGCGGAGGATCGCCTCGCGGGTGACGACCGGATCGAACTCCATGACGAAGGTGCGGACCGCCAGGCGGTCCACCGGCGGGGTGGTGATCAGGCTCATGTCACGAACGCCGGCCAGTGCCATCTGCAGGGTCCGCGGGATCGGCGTCGCCGTCAGCGTCAATACGTGCACGTCGGATCGGAGCTGCTTCAGCCGCTCCTTGTGGGCAACCCCGAAGTGCTGCTCCTCGTCGATGACCAACAGCCCGAGGTCGCGAAAGCGGATGTCTTTGGCCAGCAGTGCGTGGGTGCCGACGACGATGTCGACGGTGCCGTTGGCGAGACCGGCCTTGGTCGCTCGCGCCGCCGCCGGTGTCACCAGGCGGGAGAGCTCCTCGATCCGTACCGGCATGCCGTGGAACCGTTGGGCAAAGGTGCGAAGATGCTGGCGGCACAGCAGCGTCGTCGGCACGACGACGGCAACCTGCCGCCCTTCCAGGGCGACGGCGAAGGCGGCGCGCAGGGCGATCTCGGTCTTGCCGAATCCCACATCGCCGCAGATCAGCCGGTCGGCCGGCCGCCCGCTGGCCAGATCCCTGAGGACATCGTCGACGGCGCGCAATTGGTCATCGGTCTCGTCATAGGGAAAACGGGCGCAGAACTCGTCGAACGCGCCGTGCGGCGGCACCACTTCCGGCGCTTCCTTGATCGCCCTCAACGCGGCGGTGCGGATCAACTCGGCGGCGATCTCGCGGATCCGCTGCTTCAGCTTCGCCTTTCGCGACTGCCAGGCAGCACCGCCCAGCCGGTCGAGGACGACGCCCTCGGCTTCCGAGCCGAAGCGGCTGATCATCTCGATGTTTTCGACCGGCAGATAAAGCTTGTCGCCCTGGGCGTAGATCAGACGCAAGCAATCATGGGGCGCACCGCCGACGGCCAGCGTTTCCAGGCCCTCGTAACGGCCGATGCCGTGATCCACATGGACGACCAGATCGCCCGCCGCCAGGGACGTGGCCTCGGTGAGAAAGTTCTCGGGACGGATCCGCCGGGCCGACCGCCGCGCCAGCCGGTCGCCGAGGATGTCCTCTTCCGTCAGGACGACGAGATCGGGGGCGACGAAGCCGCGGTCGATGCCAAGAACCGCCATCCCCACCCGCTTCGCCCCGAGCGACTGCATCTCCGCACCGGTCGCCACCGGCACCGCATCCGCAAAACCGTGTTCGCGCAGGAGCGTGGCAAGGCGTTCGCGCGAGCCGCGACTGACGGTGGCGATCAGCACCTTACGCCCGGCCGCCTGATGCTCGCGGATCCGCTGGATCACCAACTCGAACAGGCTGACGTCGGTCCGCTTGCGGGCTTCGGCAAAGTCGAGGGAGGTGCGGCCGCCGGCATCGAACACCTGCGTCTCCCCGCCTTCGGCGGTGAAGGGCGAGAGAAGACTCACCGGGCGATCGGCAAGGACCGCTTCGAGCTCGTCGGCGACGACGAACATGGATGCCACCGGGACCGGCCAGTAGGGTGCGGTTGCCCCGAATCGGCCGGTGTCCACGTCTCGGCGGGCGGTAAAGTAGTCTTCGATGGTCTCCAGCCGCGCCTCGATGGCCTCGTCCGCCATGTGGTCGAGGATGACCGGCGCCCCCGGCACGTACGAGAACACCGTTTCCAGCCGATCGTGAAACAGCGGCAGCCAGTGCTCCATCCCGGCGTGGCGGCGGCCGGCGGAGATCGCGGCGTAAAGCGCATCATCTCCGGCCCGGGCACCCGCCAGCGCCCGGAAGCCGGCTCGGAAGCGCCGGACGCTGTCCTCGTCGAGGACGACCTCGCTGACCGGCATCAATTCCGCCGCGTCGACACGGCCGAGGGAGCGCTGGGTGGTCGGATCGAAGCTGCGGAGAGTCTCGATCTCGTCCCCGAACAGATCGATCCGCAAGGGCTCGTCACGTCCGGGAGGAAAAACGTCGATGATGCCGCCGCGGACGGCGCAGTCACCCGCTTCGGTGACCGCTTCCACCCGCACGTAGCCGTTGGTTTGCAAGAAGCGTGACAGCTCCTCGGCATCGAGCCGGTCGCCGGCAACGAGGCGTCGGCGCGCACCGAGCCAAGCCTCGCGCGGTGGTACCCGCTGCAGGGCGGCGGCAACCGTCGTCAGCACGACACGCGGTCCGGCCGTCGGGTCGGCGGCGAGGTCAACCAGCGTCTGGATGCGCCGACTGACGATCTCCGGATTGGGTGACACCCGGTCATAAGGCAGGCAGTCCCAGGCGGGGAACTGGAAGACGCAAACATGCGGCGCGAAGAAGGCAAGCGCTTCAACCAACTGGCTGAGCCTGACGTCGTCGCGGGCAACGACGAGAACGCCGGTTGGCATGCCCTCGGCGAGGCGGCCGATGAGGCGGGCGTCCTCACCGGGCGGCGCTCCGACCAGCCGCAGCCGGCCTCGGCCGGATAAGACGGAAACGATCGTCTTCAACGGGTTCTGCTTATGGCTTGAACTGGAAACTCAGCAAGCGGTGCATGACCGGATGATCCAGCTCCGGCGGATAATCGACGCGGCCGGTGATCCACGCGTTGAGATCGATGTCGTCGTGGCTCATCAGCAGCCATTCCAGCCAAGCGACCTCTTCATCGGTCAGGGCGGCGATGTGGGCATCGACGAAGGAGCCGAACAGCAGGTCGTTCTCCTTCATTCCGGTATGATGGCTGCGGAAAATCACCCGCTTGCGCCGCGTCTCGTTGGAATCGTCCATATCTCACTCCCGGAAGCCGGGGCTAGGATATAGACAGGCGTCCTCCGCGTGTCAGCCGTTTCGTCTTCGTCCGTTCCACCGAGGCCCCCGCCGCCCCCATGCGTCCGCAGCCGCTCTTCTCCTTGTTTGCCTCCGTCCGCACGCTGCCCGGGGTCGGGGCACAGGTGGCCGTCCTGCTGGAGCGCCTGGCAGGGGCGAGGGTGATCGATCTTCTCTGGCATCTGCCGACGGGAACCATCGACCGGCGTCCGGTTCCGACCCTCTGCGCCGTTGAACCGGGGACAATGATAACGGTGGCGGTTCGCGTCGAAGCCCACCAGCCGGCCCGCTCGCCACGCCAGCCCTATCGCGTGCAGTGTCGGGATGCGGCAGGTACGGGTCGGCTCGCGCTGGTCTTCTTCCACGCCAGGGGCGACTACCTGGAGCGAATGCTTCCGATTGGTTCCATGCGTGTGGTCAGCGGCGTCATCGACGACTACGGCGGCGAAGCGCAGATGACCCACCCCGACTATATCGTCGCCGCGGAAGAGGCGGCGTCGATCCCCGCCTTCGAGCCCATCTATCCGCTGACCACGGGATTGACCAACAAGCAGCTACGGCGACTGATCGCCGCCGCCGTGGACAAGGCCCCCCCGCTTGCCGAGTGGCTCGACCCGACGTTGTTGGCCCGGCGCGGCTGGCCCGCGTGGCGCGATGCCCTCTCTGCCGCCCATACGCCCACCGATGCGGCAACGGTCTCAGGCGTCTCCCCCGCCAGGTGCCGCCTCGCCTACGATGAGCTGCTCGCCAACCAACTGGCCCTGTCGCTCACCCGTGCGCACAACAGGCGGGAAGCAGGCCGGGCGATCACCCTCAGTCCCGCAACCCGCGAGCGTCATCTGGCCGCCCTTCCCTTCCGCCTCACCGCGTCCCAGCGCAAGGCGCTCGCTGAAATCACCGCTGACATGGCGGAGGCCAAACGCATGCTCCGCCTGCTGCAAGGCGATGTGGGCAGCGGCAAGACGGTCGTCGCCGGTCTCGCCATGCTGGCGGCGGTCGCCGCCGGGCATCAAGCGGCGTTGATGGCGCCCACGGAACTGCTCGCCCGCCAGCACGCGAAAACGCTGGCGCCCATGGCCGATGCGGCCGGCGTGCGCCTCGCGCTGCTGACGGGTCGTGCCAAGGGTGCGGAGCGGCAGGAGACGCTTGCCGCCCTCGCCGCCGGCGAGATCGGACTGGTGGTCGGCACCCATGCCCTCGTCCAGGAAGCGGTCATCTTCGCCGACCTCGCCCTTGTCGTCATCGACGAGCAGCACCGCTTCGGGGTCCATCAGCGGCTGACGCTCACCGCCAAGGGAGCCGCCGCCGACGTGCTGGTGATGACGGCGACGCCGATTCCGCGAACGCTGATGCTGGCGGCTTACGGCGATCTGGACTCGTCGCGGATCACCGAAAAGCCGCCCGGACGACGACCGGTGACGACGCGAGCGGTTCCGCTCGACCGCCTCGACGAGGTGGTGGATGCGCTCGGCCGGGCTCTCGACGAAGGGGCGAAGGCCTACTGGATCTGTCCGCTGGTGACCGCCTCCGAAGCGATCGACGCGGCCGCCGCGGAATCCCGCTTCGCCGCCCTCGCCGAGCGGTTCGGGGCGCGGGTCGGCCTCGTTCACGGCCGTCTGGGCGGAGCCGAAAAAGACCGGGTGATGCGGGGGTTTGCCGACGGCAGCATCGATATCCTCGTTGCCACCACCGTTGTCGAGGTGGGGGTCGACGTGCCGCAGGCGACGGTGATGGTGATCGAACACGCCGAGCGGTTCGGCCTCGCCCAACTCCATCAGTTGCGCGGACGGATCGGTCGAGGCCGGGCCGCCTCCTCGTGCATCCTGCTCTATGCCGCACCGCTCACGGAGACGGCCCGTGCCCGCCTGCGCATCCTTCGGGAGACCGATGATGGATTCCTCATCGCCGAGGAGGATTTGCGACTGCGGGGTGCCGGCGAACTTCTGGGGGTGCGCCAGTCGGGTCTGCCGGACTTCCGGATCGCCGATCTGGCTCTGCATGCGGATTTGCTGCCGATGGCCCGCGATGACGCCCAACTGACCCTGGGAAGCGACCCGGATCTCACCACGCCCCGTGGGCGGGCGCTGCGGACGATGCTCTATCTCTTCGAGCGGGATGCGGCAATCCGCTACCTGCGTTCCGGCTGATCGCCCGCGTCACCTTCCGAGAGAAAGGCAAGCAGCTCCGCCAGCGTCTCCTCCGGGCATTCCTCCGGCAGGTAATGGCCGCACGGCAGGGGCCTTCCCCGCACGTCGTTCGCCCGCTCGCGCCAGACCGCGAGCACATCGTAGTTGCGGTGAACGAGGCCGTGTTCCCCCCACAGCACGAGCACCGGGCACCGGATGCGACTATCGATGTCGGCGGCGTCGTGCTCCAGATCGATGGACGCAGCGGCACGATAGTCCTCGCACGAGGCATGGATGGTTTCCGGATTGCGGAAGGCTTCGAGATAAGCCTCGATCGCCTCGTCGCCGAACGCGGACTTGTCCGGGCCGCTCCACTGATTGAGCTTGTGGCGAAGATAATAGTCGGGGTCGGCGCCGATCAGCCGCTCGGGCAGGCCGTTCGCCTGGATCAGGAAGAACCAGTGATAGTAGCCGGTGGCGACCGCCTGGTTGACGGTGGCGAAGACGGTACGGGTCGGCACGATGTCGAGGAGCGCCAGGCGCGCCACCTGCGCCGGGTGGTCGAGCGCCATGCGGTGCGCCACCCGCGCCCCGCGGTCGTGGCCGACGAGCCGAAAGCGGTGGAAGCCGAGGGCGGCCATGAGCTCGACCTGGTCCGCAGCCATGGCCCGCTTCGCGTAGGCGGCGTGGCTCGCGTCCGCCGGCGGCTTGCCGCTGGCGCCGTAGCCCCGCAGGTCGCTGCAGACGACGGTAAATCTCTCGGCCAGGCGCGGCGCGATCTTCTGCCACATGACGTGCGTCTGGGGATAGCCGTGGAGCAGCAGCAACGGTGGGCCGCTACCCTTGACCCGCGCGTGGATGGTCGTCTGGCCGACGCGGACATCGTACTCTGCGAATCCCTCGAACATTCCTCCGACCTTTCCGCAACCGGTGGCGCCGTTCACTATGCCGCCCGGCGCCCGCCCCGCTCAATCGCCGGGAGGGAGCGGACACTCCCCCTTTCCGGTGTTCCTTTCGGTCCGGATCGGCCATCATCCGCCCGACCCGCCATAGCCATAGATGCGATGCCGATAGACCGCGATCCCGCTCTTTCTTCTCAAATCCCGTCTGAACGCCATTCCGAGCGCACCTACCCCGCACGTCCCCTGATCGGCGTCGGAGTCGTCGTCTTCCGCGGCGACCGGGTGCTGCTGGTGCGCCGGCGCAACCCGCCGCGCGCCGGGCAATGGAGCCTGCCGGGCGGTCTGCAGCACCTGGGCGAGACCGTCGCCGAAACCGCTCGCCGCGAGGTGGCCGAGGAAACCGGCGTCCATATCGCGGTCAGCGGCCTGATCGATGTCATCGACCTGATCGACCGCGATCCGACAGATGGCCGAATCCGCTACCACTACACCCTCATCGACGTGGTCGCCGAATGGCTGAGCGGCGACCCGCTGGCGGCCAGCGATGCCGCGGCCTGCGACTGGTTCGACGAGGCTGAGGTGAACGACCTGGGGCTATGGTCGGAAACGATGCGGATCATCACCCTCGGCCGGCGACGGCTCGCCGTTTCTCCGCCGTCCCGCGGGTCCGGCTGATGCGGTACCGGTGGATTCCCCTCGCTCTGCTGATGGTCACGCTGGTGGCCTGGGCGCGGCCGGGAAATGCCGCCGAACTCGTCGCCTCGCTCTCCAACCATCTCGTCGCTATCACGACCGGCTTCACCGGATCGAGCGTGCTTCTGTTCGGTGCCACCGACGGCGACGGTGATGTTGTCGTCGTTGTCCGCGGCCCCGAGGCCTCAGAGGTCGTGCGCCGCAAGGCCCGCCGGTTCGGGATCTGGATGAACGACCGCGAGGCCGTTTTCGATAATGTTCCCGGTTTCTATGCGGTCGCCAGCAGCCAGCCGCTGCCGGCGGTCGTGCCCGAGTCCCTCGCCGCCGTGCATCAGATCGGGGTCAACAATCTTCGGCTCATCCCGCGCCCGACCACCGCCCCGCCCGAGGCGGCGGTGCGCCTGCGCGAAGCGCTGATCCGCAGCAAGCAACGCGATCGCCTTTACGGCAGCACCGCCGGGGACATCCGATTCCTCGGCAACCGCCTGTTCCGCACCGACATGTGGATACCGGCGAACGCACCGGTCGGAACCTATTCGGTCAGCGTCTACCTGGTGCGGGACGGCGACGTGGTGAGCGCCGAGATCACGCCCCTGGTCGTCAGCCGCGTCGGTTTCGAGGCGCGGGTTTTCGATTTCGCCCATCGGTACAGTGCCGCCTATGGTATCCTTGCCATTCTCATCGCCGCCGCCGCCGGTTGGGTGGTTAATGTCTTGTTCCGCAAGGGATGAATCCCGGGAGCGCACGAACGGCCGTGACTGAGGCAGAGGACAGCGACTTCGGAACGAAAGCGGCCGCACCGCCGGCGGTCTCGCAACGGACGTTTCTCTGCGTCGTCGACGAGAGCGAAGAGCTCCACCAGGCGCTGCGCTATGCGTGCCGGCGGGCGAAGAGTACCGGCGGCCGGGTCGCCCTCCTCTATGTCATCGAGCCAGTGGAATTCCAGCACTGGATGGCGGTTGGCGACCTGATGGCGGAAGAGCGCCGCGAGCAGGCGGAAGAGATGCTGCAGGTGGTTGCGACGGTGGTGCAGAAACTCTCCGGCGCCATCCCGGTCGTCTTCATCCGTGAAGGAACGCTGACCGACGAGTTGATGGCGCTGGTGGAGGCCGAGCCTGACCTGTCGGTTCTCGTCCTCGGCGCGTCGTTGGGCGCGGAGGGAATGGGCAAGGTGATCGGCTACGTGATGAAGCGGATCGCCCGTTTGCCGATCCCGGTCACCATCGTCCCCGGCGGTCTCTCGGACGAGCAGATCGACGCCATCAGCTAGACCGAAACGGTGAGGTTGGCCCGGTTCCCCTGCGGCCGCAGCCCGGCGATGGTGCGGGCGTAGTCGTCGCCGGCAAAAACCGCGCTGCCGGCGACCAGCACGCTGGCCCCCGCCTCGACGACGGCGGGTGCCGTCTCCGCATTGACGCCGCCGTCCACCTCCAGTTCGATCGGCCGCTCGCCGATCATCCGACGGATCAGGCGGATCTTGTCCAGTTGAGCCGGAATGAACGCCTGGCCGCCAAAGCCGGGGTTGACGGTCATCACCAGGATCAGGTCAAGCCGGTCGAGGACATGCTCCAGGACCGCCGGCGATGTCGCCGGATTGAGCGAGACGCCGGCCAACTTGCCCAGCGAGCGGATCATCTGCAGGCTGCGGTCGAGATGGCGGTCGGCCTCGGCATGGACGGTGATGATGTCCGCCCCCGCTTCGGCGTACTGGGCGAGATACGGTTGCGCCGGATCGATCATCAGGTGGACGTCGAACGGCTTTGGTGAATGTGGGCGCAAGGCCCGGATCACCAGCGGCCCGATCGTCAAATTGGGGACGAAGTGTCCGTCCATGACGTCGACATGGATCCAGTCGCAGCCGGCGGCGTCGATCGCCCGCACTTCCTCGCCGAGGCGGGCGAAGTCGGCCGACAGGATCGATGGCGCGATCTTGAGCGGGATCTTGACTGGGCGGCGGGACATCCGGCGGTCTTTATCCCCTAGCCGACCACGTCGATCCCGAAGCGTCTGCGGCGTCGACCCAGATCGGAGCGGTGAGCGAGCGCCGCCTTGGTCTGGGTGACGACGTTTTCAGCGGTGATGCCGAAATGCTGGAACAGCACCTCCGCCGGTCCCGACAGTCCGAAGCCCTTGAGACCGACGAAGACGCCGTTTTCGCCGATGTAGCGGTCCCAGCCGGGCGAAATCGCCGCCTCGACGGCGACGCGGACGCACGCCGGCCAGGCCGGCCCCATCACCTCGCGCCGATACTTTTCCGGCTGCGCATCGAACAGCTTCCAACACGGCATGGAGACGACGGCGGTCGGGATGCCATCCGCCTGCAGCCGGGCGCGCGCCTCGACCGCGAGATGCACCTCGGTGCCGGTGGCGAACAAGGTCGCTTCCCGCTCGCCGCCCTCGGCCTCGTAAAGGACATAGGCGCCGCGGGCCGAAAGGTTGTTGCTCACGTGCTCGAGGCGGACCGCCGGCACCGCCTGACGGCTGAGGACGAGGCACGACGGCATGTCGAACTCGGTCAAGGCGATGATCCAGCACTCCAGCGTCTCGACCGCATCCGCCGGGCGGAACACCAGCATGTTCGGCATCACCCGCAGCCCCGCCAGAGTCTCGACCGGATGGTGGGTGGGACCATCCTCGCCGACGCCGATGGAATCGTGGGTGAGGACGTAGATCACCCGCTGCCGCATCAGCGCCGACATGCGCATCCCGCCGCGCATGTAATCGGCGAAGACGAGGAAGGTGCCGCCGTACGGGATGAAGCCGCCATGCAGTGCCATGCCGTTCATGACGGAGGCCATCGCGTGCTCACGAACGCCGTAATGGACGTAGCGACCGCTGAAGTCGCCGGGTGTGATGTCCCGGGTGTGGCGGGTCAAGGTAAAGACGGATTCGGTGAGATCGGCCGAGCCGCCGATCATCTCCGGGAAGGTGGCTGTGAGGATTTCCAGCGCCTGGCCCGACGCTTTGCGGGTCGGCCACTTGGGCTGTTCGACCGCGAGCTCCCGCTTGAAGGTGTTCAGGGGCGTCTGCCAGCCGGGGGCCAACTTGCCGGCGCTGGTGCGCTGAAACTCCTCCTGCCGCTCCGGCGACAGGGCAGCAAAACGACGCTCCCAGGCCTCCCGCTCATCCGCCGAGCGGCGGCCGAAGTCGCGCCAGCGGGCGACGATATGGGGTGGAATGACGAAGGGTGGGTATGGCCAGCCGAGGGTCCGGCGGACACCCGCCACCTCCTCGTCGCCGAGGGGGGCGCCGTGGGTGGCGGAGGTTCCGGCCTTGGTGGGTGCACCCTTGCCGATGGTCGTCCGGCAGTCGATGAGGGACGGCTTGTCGGTCACCCGGGCCTTGGCGATGGCGGCGGCGACCGCCTCCGGATCGTCGCCGTCGACCACCAGCGCATCCCAGCCGCAGGCCTCGAAGCGAGCGAGTTGGTTGTCGCACGTGGATAGCGTGGTCGGACCGTCGATGGATATCCGGTTGTCGTCCCAAAGCACGATCAGTTTAGAGAGGCCAAGGAAGCCCGCCAGCGAGATGGCCTCCTGGCTCAGGCCTTCCATCAGGCAGCCGTCACCGACAACGCAGTAGGTATAGTGATCGACGATGTCGTCGCCCCAGCGCTGGTTGCGCAGTCGCTCGGCCAGCGCCATGCCGACCGCATTCCCCAGCCCCTGCGCCAGCGGGCCGGTCGTGGTCTCTATCCCCGACGCAATCTCGTATTCCGGGTGGCCCGGGGTCTTCGAGCCGAGCTGGCGGAAGTTCTTCAGCTCATCGATGGTGATCTCGGCGTAGCCGGTGAGATAGAGAAGCGAATAGAGCAGCATCGAGCCGTGACCGGCGGACAGGATGAACCGGTCGCGGTCGGGCCACTCGGGCTTTGCCGGATCGAATTTGAGGAAGCGGGTCCAGAGCACCGTCGCCGCGTTCGCCATCCCCATGGGCATCCCCGGGTGTCCCGACTTCGCCCGCTGCACCGCATCGGCGGCGAGAATGCGGATGGCATTCACCATCTCTTCATGGGGCGCCTGGGCAGTTTCCTCGGCCGGTTCCTGGCGGACGGTGGCGGCATGGCCGGCGACTGGCATCGGCGGGGTTCCTTCAGTTCGCATGTTGATCGGACGCCGCGGTCAACAGGTAATGGGTCAACAGGAGTTGAGACAGCGCCAGCGGCGGACTGTGGCGAACGACGTTGCGGGCATCGTGAAAGGCACCGAGAGCCGGATGCTCTCGCCGGCCATTGGCGACGAAGCGCCACAGACGGTCCTGCAACGATTTCGCCTCCACCTCCTCCAGCGCACCGAAGATGTGCAGCGCGTCCGCGGGTCGGCCGTCGACGTCACGCGCCAGCTCCATCTCGAAGCCAAAGTCGGCAGCACCGTCGAACAGGGCGGCGATGTCGATTTGCGGCAGCGTCGGCCGCAGGATGTGGCGGACGTTGAGCCGCGCGCCCGTTTCCTCCGGGGAGTCGTCGGACGGATAGAAGCCGATGACCATATCGGCACACGCGCGTTGGGGCAGTACGAAACGGGCGCTGTCGCGATTCAGCCGGTCGAGCGAGGCCATAACCTGCTCCAGCGTATAGCCACTCGTCTGCGTGTCACGCTGGAACTTCCAGCGGAGGCGCAGCGGTTCCTGGGGTTCGAGGAAGAACTTGACGTCAAACGCGTCGCGCAGGGTCGGCGTTGCGTATCCCAGCAGTCCCTCAAGGATGATGAACTCCTTCGGACGCACGTACTCGGCCGGCTCCAACACCCCGCCGTTGTGGTTGTAGACGGGCTTGAGCACCGGCTGTCCGCGCCGAAGCAGCGCCACATGCTGCTCGAGGATATCCATATAGTTGGCGGCGGGATCATGGGCAGTAATCCCCAGCTCGCCGCGCCGCTTGCGGGAGTACTTGATGTAGTCGTCGGAACAGATAATCAGCGTCCGATCCGGCCCCAATACATCGGCGAGCCCCAGCGCCATCGTCGATTTGCCGGCACCGGAATCGCCGACGATGCCGATGATGACCGGACGAGAGTGCATCTTATTCTGCATTTCGGAAGTTCGCATCCGCTGGCCGGCCTCGATGCTGGCGCTCGGCAATCCAAATCTCGGGTGATACATACCCTTCAAGCGGTAGGTATGGAAGTCCCGCTCGGGTCACGAGTTGCTACAAAGCGCAACAGCCCCATAACCGGCGGCTTCGCCGTTGGTCGGCGTTCCCGCTGCCCCACCACCCCACTCGCCCCAACATTTAGGGGCAACAGGCGATTCGTTTACAGGATATCGTTTTCCCGGCCGACCGTCTTGCCGACGGGGGACCCGAAATAAAGTTGGGGCGAGAGATGGGATTCGAACCCACGACAACCGGGACCACAACCCGGTGCTCTGCCAACTGAGCTACTCCCGCCACACAGGGACCATGTAGCCCCCAGCCGCCGAAACCGTCAAGCACGGCAGGCAAAGATCGAGCGCGCGCGCCTTTCCCGGCGGTTCCGGGCGGACACCCCGGACGTCCGATCATCAGTCCGCCGGCGGCCGGACGCGAAGCCACTTTTGGAATTCCTTTTCTGTCGCCAGGTCCGTGGACGCCGTGCGATCCAAGAAGACGCGTCCTTCGATATGGTCGAACTCGTGCTCAACGATGCGGGCGAGGAAGCCGTCGAAGGTTCGTTCTTCGCGCCGACCGTCGCGGTGGGTGAAGGAGACGGTGACGGTGCGATGGCGGGGTACGTGTCCGCGGATGCCGGGAATGCTCAGGCAGCCTTCCCAGTCTTTCACCGCTTCCTCCCCGACCGACAGGAGGACCGGGTTGATCATCGCCAGCGGTTTCATCTGCGGCGCCTGCGGGTAGCGGGGATTGGGCCGCGACGCGACGATGAACAGCCGCAGCGACCGGTAGACCTGCGGCGCGGCGATACCGACGCCGTCCACATCGCGACACGTTTCGATCATGTCGTCGATAAGCGCCTGCATGGCTGGATCGGCCACATCCTCCACCTCCTTCGCCCGGTCCCGCAGAACCGGATGACCCAGTTGGCTGATCTGCAGCAATCTCGCCATGACGGCGTCCTTTCTCGCCTCACGGGATGCCCGGCCCTGGTCCTGGATCCCGCTCCACCGATGGTGCCGTCGCGCTTCTGGGAGGGCGGCAATGACGACCACCAATCTAAACTCCCGCCCCTGCGCGTGGCCAGCACGGGGCCTTCCGATGGAAGCCTGCGACGCGTTGCATGGTCCCCGCCCGATATTCCGTCCGTCGTGGGCGGTCCGAGCGTTGCGGGATTGCCACAACCAGGCACCAGTATTATTGCGTTGCAGCAAAACCCTTGATTGTCTTTCGGGGTCGCACGATGTCATGGGCGACGCGGCGGCAAGCAAATCTCCGCCGGCGACGACACAGAAACAGCTCCTTGTGAGGATCGGCCAGGAGAGGAATGCAACCGAACAAGGATGAATTGTGATGACACAGGACTACAAAGATAACGACGCCGATACGCTGCGTGCACAGGCGTTTGCCACCGTTATCCTGAATGAGCGGGAAGAGGACGCGCGTGGGCCCCACGGAACCCGGCCATTGTTCGCCCTTCTCCAGTTCGTGACAGGCCTATGGCGTGGCGCCCTCGACCGGCGCGTCATTGACGCCAGCCACGATCGGATGGTCGACGCGGTGACCCTTTGAGCAGCCACCAGCGGCGCTCACGTGCCGGGGTCCCTTGCGACGTATGGGTCCCTTCCCGTGCTAACCGGCGGCCACATTGACGGCGAGTGCGAGAAGAACGGTGTTGAAGAAGAACGAGGCAATGCCGTGAGCGAGGGTCAACTTGCGCATCTGCACCGTCGTCACATCCACGTCCGAGACCTGGGCCGTCATCCCGATCACGAAGGAGTAATAGAGGAAGTCCCAGGTGGCCGGCTCGCGGGTATCGGGAAACGCGAGGCCGCCCGCGTCCGGTCGCTCTTTCGTCAATGGGGAGCGGGTGTAATAGGTGTGGGCATAGTGGAACGCCGCAATGGTGTGCAGAGTCAGCCAGCCCAGCAGGACCCCGCCCGCCGCGAGGACAACGTGCAGGGTGTCCCGCTGCCCTTTCTGGCTGAGCAATGAAAAGATGGATGCGAGGCTGAGGACGATGGCGGCCACGGTGATGAAGACGATGACGACCATCCCCTCATCTTCGTAGCGGGCGCGATCACGCAAGTCATCAGCGGTAGCCCCCAGGGCGAAGATCGCCGTTGTGGTCAGGTAGAAGCAGAAAAAGGTGGTGCCGCCGACGACCACCGCCATTGCCGGAAAGCGAGCCTGAGCGGCCGCCCATGCCACCGCACCCAGCACCGCCGCCGCGTAGAAGCGGGCATGGTGGCGAAAATGGCGGTGAAGGGCAGAAATCACCAGGCGTCCCTCATCGCCTTCTTCCCCTGTGCTCGATCGCCGAAGTGCCGCTTCAGGCGAGTGGTTGCTTGGTCGAGCACTTCGTCCTTCTTACAGAAGCAGAAGCGGACATGGCCCTGATCCTCTGCGTGCTCGTAGAAGGCGCCGAGCGGGATGCAGGTGACGCCGGCCTGGATGGTTAGATACCGGCAGAAGGCCTCGTCGCTCCCATTCCAGCCGGGAGGGATGGCGGCGGTCAGAAAGTAGGTGCCTCCGCTCGCTAACACATCCAATCCCGCCGCCCGCAACCCGGAACTCAGCCGGTCGCGCTTCGCCTGTTGCGCCGGCGCCAGCCCTTCGATCCACACCGTCTCGTGATCGAGGCCGTGGGCGACGGCGGCTTGCAGGTTGGGTGGGGTGGTGAAGGTGAGAAACTGGTGTGCCTTGGCGACGGCCTCCAGCAAGGGTGGCGGACCGGCGACGTAACCGACCTTCCAGCCGGTCATTGAAAACGTCTTGCCGGCGGAGCCGATGCGCAGGCAGCGCTCGCGCATGCCGGGAAGCGTCATCAGTGGCCGGTGGGCCTTGCGATTAAAGACGATGTGTTCGTAGACCTCGTCGCAGACGGCGATGGCGTCGTTGGCCGTGAGGAGGCCGGCGATGAACGACAATTCGTCGGCATCGAAGACCTTCCCCGTCGGATTATGGGGTGAATTAAGGATGAGGAGCTTGGTCCGGGACGAGAATGCGGCTTGCAGCGCGTCCTTCGGCAAGTCCCAACCGGGCGGCCGCAGTCTGACAAGACGCGGGATGGCGCCGGCCCGCCGAACGAGCGGCAGATAGGCGTCGTAGAGGGGCTCCATCAGCACGACTTCGTCCCCGGGCGCCAGCAGCCCGAAACACGCGGCAGCCAGCGCTTCGGTGGCACCCGACGTGATCAAGACCTCCGTCTGCCAGTCGAGTTGGAGGCCGTAATGGCGTTCGTCGTGGCGGGCAACCGCCTGGCGCAACACCGGCAGCCCTTGCATGGGCGGGTACTGGTTCGGACCTTCTATGCCGGCAGCGGCCGCGACCTGGCGCATGGCGAGCGGGCCGTCCTCATCAGGGAACCCCTGCCCCAGGTTGATGGCATCGTGCTCGCGCGCGAGAGCACTCATCACCGTGAAGATGGTCGTCCCGCAGGCGGCGAAGACGGGATTGGTTGCTTTCATGATCCGATCGATGGAACGAGATGCCGGGCAATGGGGTGTAAGGCGGACAGCAAGATCGCTCGTCGCCCTTCTGTCAATCGCCTCGATCCTTCCGATCCGTGGCAAGGCTACGCCTCTCCGATTGTCAATGGAGAGGGGAAGATCGTTTGCCTTTTTTGTGCTCTATCGCCTACAGAGTAGGCAGATCGCTGCAGCAGCCGGCTGCAGTCGACGGGCGAAAAGCAACCCTGGGGGTCCCCTCTGCCCCGGAAAGCCGCCCGCGGCGCTTTGGCACGCGTCATGCTAAAGCTCCGCTCAACATCACTGGCGGGTGCCCCACATCGCGGTGCGTGCGGCGCAGCGGGACGCGGCAGTCGGCTCAGAATCGGGACCGAGGCATAGTGGATGAAAAAAATCGAAGCGATCATCAAACCGTTCAAGCTGGACGACGTCAAAGAAGCGCTGCACGAACTGGGTTTGCAGGGCATTACCGTTCTTGAGGCGAAAGGATTTGGCCGCCAGAAGGGCCATACGGAGCTCTATCGTGGCGCCGAGTATGTCGTCGACTTCCTGCCGAAGGTGAAGATTGAACTCATCGTCGAGGACAATCTTGTCGAACGGGCGGTCGAGGCCATTCAACAAGCGGCCCGCACCGGCCGCATCGGCGACGGCAAAATTTTCATTTCAACCATAGAAGACGCCATCCGCGTCCGCACTGGCGAGCGGGGCGTCGAGGCGATATAAGCCGGCTCACAGCCGTTTTCACCGGCGCCCGGCGCCTTCCGCCAGCCTTTTTCTCCTAACTTTTCAACGCAAAGGGACCAAGGAACATCAACGATGGCATTAAATTGCAAGACGCCGGACGACGTCATGGCCGCGATCAAAGAAAATGAGGTGAAGTACGTCGATCTTCGCTTCACCGATCCGCGCGGCAAGTGGCAGCACCTGAGCATGACCGCGGAATACGTCAGCGAAGACTATTTCACCGACGGCGTCATGTTCGACGGATCTTCGATCGCCGGCTGGAAGGCGATCAACGATTCCGACATGTCCCTGATCCCGGATGTGGCGAGCGCGGTGATGGATCCGTTCGCGGCGCAACCGACGCTGATCGTGTTCTGCGACATCGCCGAGCCGTCCACCGGTGAGCCTTACCTGCGCGACCCGCGCTCCGTGGCCAAGAAGGCCGAAGCCTACGTCGCCGCGAGCGGCATCGGCGACACGGTCTACATGGGCCCCGAGGCCGAATTCTTCGTCTTCGACGACGTCCGCTACGACGTCCAGATGAACAAATGCTTCTATGAGTTCAGTTCGGACGAAGGCCCGTACGTCACCGGTCGCATCCTGCCCGAAGGAAACGCCGGTCACCGGCCGCCGATCAAGGGCGGTTACTTCCCGGTGCCGCCGGTCGATTCGGCGCAAGATCTCCGCTCCGAGATGGTCTCGGTGATGATGGAGATGGGCCTGCGCATGGACAAGCACCACCACGAGGTGGCGCCCTCCCAGCACGAACTCGGCCTGATGTACTCCACCCTGGTCAGGGCCGCCGACGACATCCAGATTTACAAGTATGTCACCCATATGGTGGCGCAAACGTACGGCAAGACGGCGACGTTCATGCCGAAGCCGGTGACGGGCGACAACGGCTCCGGCATGCACACCCACCAGTCCATCTGGAAGGACGGCAAGCCCTTGTTTGCCGGCTCGGGCTACGCCGATCTGTCGGAACTGGCGCTCTACTACATCGGCGGCATCATCAAACACGCCAAGTCGCTGAACGCCTTCACCAATCCCTCCACCAACAGCTACAAGCGGCTGATTCCTGGCTTCGAAGCGCCGGTGCTGCTGGCGTACTCCGCCCGCAACCGCTCGGCGTCATGCCGTATCCCCTTCTCGTCGAACCCGAAGGCGAAGCGGGTGGAGGTGCGGTTCCCCGATCCGACCTGCAACCCGTACCTGGGTTTCGCTGCCATGCTGATGGCCGGCCTCGATGGCATCCAGAACAAGATCCACCCGGGCGACGCCATCGACAAGAACCTGTACGACCTGCCGCCGGAGGAACTGGCGACCGTTCCGACCGTCTGCGGCTCGCTCAGGGAAGCCCTCGCGCAACTGGATTCGGGCCGTGACTTCCTGAAGAAGGGTGACGTGTTCACCGACGATCTGATCGACAGCTACATCGAGCTGAAGTGGGAAGAGGTCTACAACTTCGAGCACACCCCCCACCCGGTCGAGTTCCAGATGTACTACTCGTCGTAGTCGACGCGCGTCCTTGGGTCCCTTCGCAACTCAAATCCCCCGCCGCCCGCCGGCGGGGGATTTTCTCCGCCATCAGCGGCCATCGGTGAGGGCCCGGGCCGGCCGCGGACCTCGATTGGCAGGTCGATCCTGCAAAACATAAAATCGCCGACGCGCCACCCGGCCAGCATCCGCGGGCTCAGTCCGCCTCTCTCTCCATTGCCCGCAACCGCCCCCTCCTGTCGACGCGAGTCTGGTTTATCCCATTCACGACGTTTCCAGCCTTGGTGACGCTTGCGTCCGCTATACCGCGCAAAGCGCCAAAACGCGTTGAGGCGGAATGGCTGAGAGGGCGGGCAATTCAACTCCTCAGCCTTTGTCCATCAGGCTGAACCACGCGAGTCGGTTTGCTCGCCCCTCTCGCATGCCACAAGAAGTCGGTTTGGCGTAAACTAAACTGCTGGCGAATTGGCTAGATGCTCGTTGTGCGGGTACTCTCCGAAGAGCCAACGGACGCCCGAATGAGGGCGAGAGAACGGAGGGCCGATGACGGATCAAATCGAGATCCTGGTGCCGCCGCACCTCCAAGAATTAGTCGAACCAACACCCAGCGGGACGGCGAAGCTGATCGCTGCCTGGGATGGGCTGACGGCGGAAAGCCAGATGTTGATGCTAACCGCGAAAAAAAAGCATCCGGGACCTGCCTATCTCTATAATCGGATCATCGAAAAAGCCTTGACAAGCGAAAACGCCTTCGTGCGCTACATGGTCGCCCGAGAGATCCACTGCCGTGATAACTGGGAAAAGAACCTCATAAAACAGGTAGAGAACGATCCTGAGCCGTTGGTCAAATACGCACACCTGGAAAATCCTTTTGTTGTTGTTGCCGGACCGGAAAGGAGTGAGTTGGAAGACCCTGAGAAGTTTTTCGCTCTGCCGCACGAGGCCCGGCTGGCCAAGGTGAGGAGGCTCGCTGACGGCGGAACACTCTTCGCGAACCTGATCTCCCATGCTGTCGACCACCATCTGAAAGATGGCAGGATATCACAATTAGAGATTTTCGAGATACTGGCGGATTATCTAAACCAGCCCGAATTCAAGGCTCGACACGTCGATTACATACCTAGTTACGATGGCTATGGGGCGTTCTTGGTCGGTCAAAAACTTGAGACTCTTTGGCAGTTAGTGCTGACAGTTCCCGAGAACATATCGTATATCCTTATTGAGCACTTGCCGGAGGGGGCCGGACTGAGCATCGAACTCCCGAAGCAGGTACTCGACGGCATGACCGACCACCAGCTAGTGACCCTATTGTCGCGCCCCGATATCGATCTAAAGGAGCTTCGTAAGCAGAAGTTTTTCGAGCCCAGGCAAGATGACGACGAGCACACATCTCACAATAGCTTACGTAGCGTCGCCATCTCCCACAACTTCGACCTGACCAACGAGGAGTTCGGCGCCGTACTCGCCAAGTCGGATCGGGAATTATACCGCGACCTTAGCGATTTGGTTTGGGCTAAGGACTTGCGGCTCTGCCTGTTTGACGCGATCGGCAATGTCATGAAGGTGTCCGAACACGGCAATTCCCTATGGAGTTCGGGGGGCCACATTGATGATGCTCGGCGCGCCTTTCAGCACAAGTTGGAAGGTCTTAAGGACTGGCAACGTGAAAGAGAACTGCGAGAACTGAAGCTGTACAGGTTAGCGGTGCAGGCCGTCCCATGGGATAAGAAAAAAGAGGGCTATCCCCCATCCGGGGAATTGGCATCCCTCCAAGCGGCGGTCGTGGAAGGCGATACTTGGGCAACGTTCATGGCCTTCTCCGAGAAATGGCATCCCCAATGGAAGAGGTTAGAAAAACACCTACCTAAAATCCCAGAAGCCGGCGAGAACGAAGTTAATCCTATTGAGGCAGAGGATATCGACGATACGAAGCGACTTGCGGATCGGGTTGCAAATAAGCTGTCCGATCTTCTAGCCGCGGCGCGCGGCGAGCTTGAAGATAAGATCGCAGGGGCGTTCGGCGAGGCGAGTGCACACGCGACCGTAGCACAGAAGACGTCGGAAGCGGTGGCCTCCATGGAGGCTGAACTCGCCGCGTTGAAAAACGCTCATAGCCGGCAACGCATTCTTTCTTGGGTCGAAATCGGGCTACTTGCGGTGCTACTACTTGTCAATTGGTAGATCGCTTTTGGCCGCTTGATGGACGGCGATCAGATTGAATGAACATTCTTACGATGCTTCAACTCAATCTCAGGCCATGGTGAAACGAAACTACACGCTGCACGCCGAACCAGCACGACACGAGCTAAAGGTATCCCGAGCACGAGGCATCCTCGGTGCCACGTACACTGGTCGGTCGATTGAGGTTGAGGGCAGATATCCTGAGGCCAAGAATTGGGTCGAGAACTACGAATGTTCACAACAAGAATCCGAGCTTGAACTGGAGTTGGTTGACTGCCTTGGACCCGCACAGGCTGGGTCGTTCGAGGCTCCGCTCTTTAGAGGACGGTTTTTCAGTTTCCCCCCTGCATCATTCGAAGACTTCGGCCCACCGCCATCGAACCAAGCGAAGCGAGGACGGTACAGCACCGAGGTAGTCCTGCGCTCTATCTCTGCTCATCCGTGAACGGCGTGGCGAGAGAACTCGGGCCGCCCGAGCGGGGAGACAAACTTTGGATACAACGGTTTCGGGTTCCGCCTGAGTTCCGTATGGCCGACGCCCGGGAGCTCCCCATGGATTCCCTCGCCGCAGCAGTGTTCTGGCTCATTGAGTCTGGACGAAATCGCGCGTCGCTTCCACCGCTGCTAGGCCAACGCGTTGGTGAGATCATCGCGGCGAAGTTCGACGGACTACTTGTGCCCGGGGTGAGGGGAGCGCCGAATGAGCTATACTGGAATGTCGTGGTTTTTCGCCCAGGTGATGATCGTTGGCGGCGGCTTGTCGAGGAGAGTGCTCAGCCGGAGGCAGCATCTTAAATCTTAATTTCGCGCCGCATGGGGCGCAGCCGTTAGAGAGTGGACCAGATTGCGTTGATGCGCGGTGTGTTGCTCGCTTCCGCTCCTCCCCCGATTTCGGACGCCAGAGGTGCCAGGTTCCGGCCGACCGGCCTGTCTCTTCATGGCGAAAGCCGCCGGCTTGCAGAGGGCGGTTCCCAGCGGAGCGCTGACCGACGGCCGTTCGCAGGGCCCGGGCCGCTTCGCGGCTGGCGTTGTCAGTCGATGCCGTTCATCTTCCAGTGGGCGCGGGACAGATGGATGCCGCACTCGGTCTTGTCGGCGTGTCGCCAGCGACCGGCGCGGGCGTTCTCGCCCGGCTTGACCCGGTCGGTGCACGGCATGCAGCCGATGGACAGGAAGCCGTCGGCCTCCAACGGGTGACGCGGCAGGTCTTGGCGCTCGAAGTACGCATCAAGGGCGGCCTTGTCCCAGCCGGCGAGCGGGTTGATCTTGAGCCGCCCGTCGTCGGCGGCTTCGACCGCCGCCAGACCCGCCCGGTCGCCGCCCTGGAAGCGTTTGCGACCGGTAATCTGGGCATCGAACCCCTCCAGAGCCCGGCGCAGCGGCTCCACCTTGCGCACGAAGCAGCACATGTCCGGGTTGCCGTACCAGAGGACACCGTCGGGATCGACCGCGTCCACCTGGCGCAGATCCGGCTGGATGCTACGGACGTCGGTCAGGCCGCACAGGCGAACGAGTTGGTCACGATAGCGCAGGGTTTCCCCGAATAGCTTGCCGGTATTGAGGAAAATCACCGGCGTCGCCGGCGCGATCTGCGCCACCATGTGCAGGAGCACCGCCGCTTCCGCCCCGAACGAGGAGACGAGGGCGATGCGGCCGGGGAATTCGTCCTCGATCATCGCCTGCAGCAAGGTCTGTGCGTCCGCATGAGCATAGCGGGCGCTCAGCACGCCGGCCAGCGCCAGGCCGCGGGCGCGGCCGGCAGCCTCAACGGATTCGACCGCCTCGCTCGCGACCGCCGTCGCCTGCCCGCCGGCACTCATTGTGCTGCCCTCGACAGCCGACGCGCCAGCGGCGCGGTCAGTCGTCCGTCTCCGGTGGGCTGATAGAAGACGCTGAATTCATGGATCGCCTCTCGCCAGGCGGCAAGCGCGCCGTCGTCCTTCACCTCGAAGGCATCGAAGCCGCAACGCTGCATGAACAGGTACTGATCGCGCAGGACATTGCCGACGGCCCGCACCTCGCCCCGAAAGCCATGGCGCTCGCGCAACAGACGCGCGGTGGTGTAGTGCCGGCCGTCACGAAAGATCGGGAATTCCAGGGCGACAAGCGCCAGATCGCCGAGATCGTCGGCGATCTCCGCCGCTTGCTGGTTGGAGGCGAGCCGGACGCCAACCCCGACGCCGCGGCCGAGCAGCGCCTGCCGCTCGCCGTGCCAGCGGGCCAGGGAAACGATCACCGGCGCACCGTCCGGCAACGGGTCGTCGTCGCCGAGGTTCACATAGGGATCGGCGGTGATCTGTCCGTTCTTAATGAGCGGCATAGAGCCTCTCCTTGAAGGCATCGAGGCCAACACGGCGATAGGTGTCGAGGAAACGCTCGCCGTTCTGGCGCAATTCCAGATAGCGGTCGACCAGGGTTTCAACGGCACCGGCCACCTGGTCACCGGAGAACGCCGGACCGATGATCGCACCCAATGATGCGGTCTCGGTGGCGTCGCCGCCGAGGGTGATCTGGTAGAACTCCTCGCCCTTCTTGTCGACGCCGAGGATACCGATGTGGCCCACGTGGTGGTGGCCGCACGCATTGATGCAGCCGGAGATCTTGATCTTCAGCTCGCCGATGGCGTGGCTGCGGGCCGCGTCGGCGAACCGCTCGCTGATCCCCTGAGCGATGGGGATCGCCCGCGCATTGGCGAGACTGCAGTAATCAAGGCCGGGACAGGCGATGATATCGGTGACCTGGCCGATGTTGGGCGTCGCCAGTCGCAGAGGCTGCAGGGCCTGCCACAAGGCATGCAGGTCGTCCTGCTTGACATGCGGCAGCGTCAGGTTCTGCTCATGGGTGATGCGGATTTCGCCCATGCTGAAGCGATCGGCGAGATCGGCGACCGCATCCATCTGGGCGTCCGTCGCGTCGCCCGGTACGCCGCCGATCGGCTTCAGCGAGAGATTGACGATCACGTAGCCCGGGACTCGGTGCGCAAACAGATTGGTTCGCGCCCAGGTCGCGAACGCCGGGTCTTCCAGCGACCGCTGGTAACCGGCCGAGGTCCCCGGCAGCGCCTCGAAAGAGGGCGGCGCGAAGTAGGCTTCGATCCGCTCCAGTTCACCCGGCGGCAGTTCCACCGGCCCCCCGCGAAGCTGCTCCCACTCTTCCTCAACCATCTCGGTAAAGCGTTCGACGCCAACCTCATGGACGAGAATCTTGATGCGGGCCTTGAATAAATTGTCGCGCCGGCCCAGCACGTTGTAGACGCGGAGAACCGCCTCCAGATAGGAGAGCAGGTGCTCCTTCGGCAGGAACGGCCGGATCGTCTTGCCGATGAAGGGGGTGCGACCCTGGCCGCCGCCGACCAGGATGGAAAACCCCACCTCTCCAGCCTCATTCCTGACGAGGGTGACGCCGATATCATGAACGGCGATGGCGGCGCGGTCGTTCGGTGCCGCCGTCACCGCGATCTTGAACTTGCGCGGCAGGAACGAGAATTCCGGATGCAGAGTCGACCACTGACGGATGATCTCGCACCAAACCCGCGGGTCTTCCAGTTCGTCGGCGGCCGCCCCGGCGTAAGGGTCGCAGGTGATATTGCGGATGCAGTTGCCACTCGTCTGCAACGCGTGCATCTCCACCCGGGCGAGATCGTTGAGGATATCGGGGACATCCTCCAACGCCGGCCAGTTGAACTGAAGATTCTGGCGGGTGGTGAAGTGCCCGTATCCCTTGTCGTAGGTGCGGGCGATGTGGGCGAGCATGCGCAGCTGGCGGGACGAAAGAGTCCCGTACGGAACGGCAATGCGCAGCATATAGGCGTGGAGCTGCAGATAGAGCCCGTTCATCAGCCGAAGCGGCCGGAACTCCTCTTCGCTCAGTTCGCCGGCAATGCGGCGGGCCACCTGGCCGCGAAACTGGGCGACCCGCTCGCGAACGAACGTCTGGTCGAATTCATCATAGCGATACATCGGCTGTCCTCTATTCGGCCTGCTTGCCGAGGTCGAGCCGCACCGTCGGCCCCTCGGCGCGGATGCGCTCGCGAAGCGTCAGCGGCTGTGGGCCGGCAGGCCCCTCGATAACTTCCATCAGATACGGCCCGACCACGATGCGTTGCTCGGCGGCGCCCTCGCCCACCGCCATCAGCGCATCGGCCGATACCTTGTCCGGGGCGACGGTCGCGTCGCCTATCCGCTCCGACCAGTGACCGTCGACGGCAAGGAAGACAACGACGCCGTCGACCAGACGATTGGCGGTCACCGCCTGCGGGCCGACCGCCCCTTTGCCGCCCTTGATCTTCTTTCCGTCCTGGATGATCGCCAAAGCCTCGTCTCCCTCGATCCTCTATCCGTTCTCTCGGGTCACCCTGCGGCGTGCCGTACCACCGGTGCCTCGTGCCAAGCGATGGCCTCGCGCACCACCTCGCCGATGATGAGCAGCGCCGGTTCATCGCCCGCGTTCGCGGCCAATGCCGGAAGTTCGTCGAGACGTCCGGTGCGGACCCGTCCGTCGACGCGGGTTCCGTTGATGATAACCGCCGCCGGCAGACCCGGATCTGCGCCCGCGGCAAGCAGGCGGCGGGTGATCCGGTCGGCAACGGTGGCCCCCATGTAGATCACCAGCGTCTGCCGGGCCAGTGGCCCCCACTCCAGATCCGGCTCCCCGTCCTGGCCCTGCCCCGTCAACAGGGTCACCGCCTGGGCATGTTCCCGGTCGGTCAGTGGGATACCGGCCGCTGCGGCGCAGCCGAGGGCGGCGGTGATTCCGGGAACAACCTCGTGTGGGATGCCTTCCATGCGGAGATGGCGCCGTTCCTCGCCACCGCGACCGAAGACATAGGGATCGCCGCCTTTCAGGCGAACGACGTTCTGCCCCGCCCGCGCCCGCACGGCCAGGAGCGCGTTGATCTCGTCCTGGGTCGTGGAATGAAAATCCTTCGCCTTGCCCACATAGACCCGCTCTGCATCGCGGCGGCCCCGGTCGAGGATCGCCGATCCGACCAGCCGGTCGTAGACGATGACGTCGGCCTCCTGCAGGGCCCGCACCGCCTTCACCGTGAGCAAATCAGGGTCGCCGGGGCCGGCACCGACGATGGTCACCCGGCCGACCACCGCGTTCTCGTCGTCGGCGGCGGGCCGGTTGATCAGCGACAGCATCTGTTCGGTCGCCCCCTGTTCGTCGCCCGTGAGGACCCGGGCCGCCACCGGCCCGGCGAAGAAACGCTCCCAGAAGCGCCGCCGGCTGCGGCCGGTGAGGCGTACGGCGGTCACCGCGGCGCGAAAGCGGCCGGCAAAGACCGCGAGACGGCCAAGGTTGCTCGGCAGCAGATCTTCGATCGCCGCCCGCACCCGCCTTGCCAGGATCGGCGCGATGCCGCCGCTGGAAATGGCGACGACGAGGGGCGAGCGGTCGACGATCGCCGGCACGATAAAGGTGGACAGCGCCGGGGCATCGATGACATTCACCGGAACTCCCGCTTCGCGAACGATGGCTGCGATGCGTGCATCCTCGCTGCGGTCCCCGGTGTCGACGATCGCCATCGCCGCTCCGGCCACATCCGCCGCCTCGAACCGTCGCCGGTGAATGACAACGCCGGATCGGTCCCCCACCCGTCGCATTTCGGCACTGGGTGCCGGCGCGAGAATGGTAACGAAAGCCCCGCACTCGGCGACGAGAGTCGCTTTTCTCGCCGCAGCCTCGCTGCCGCCGACGATGAGCGCGCTCCGTCCGTTCAAGGTCATGAAGATCGGCAGGTGATCCATGGCGGTCTGCATCCTCGCCGTGAGCGAAGCAACGGGCGTTATGGGCTGCCCGGGTAACACATAGTCGATTGGTGAATGATGTGGGGTCTGTGTACACCAATGTGTACAATAATATATATTACAATTGTAATATGTTATTAATCCGCACGGCTTAGCGGTCGCCCTACGGACGCTGGCCAAACGGAGAGAGGGAAACGAAAGCCTGGGAAGGACGGGCCGGACTAGTAGGCGTCGCCGGCCTTGAAAACGTGGCTGCGCAATTGCGAGAAATCGAGAGCCGCTTCCTCGTAGAGAGTCTCTAACGCCGCCGGCTTTTCAATGAGACCGACCAGTCTTTCCTTTTCGACAACCGGTAAGTGGCGAATGCGCTTCTCGGTCATCTTGTTCAGGGCAGAGTCGATGTTCTCACTCAGCGCGCAGGTGCTGACCACCTTGCTCATAATGGAATCGACCGGCAGATTGAGTGCCGCGCCACCCTGATGGCCGATGGCATGGACGATGTCGCCCAGGGAGACGACGCCGATCAGTCGGTCATCTTCGGCACAGACCATGGCGATGCCGCTTCGCTTCTGCTCAAACTGCCGCGCCACGTCCTGGACCGTATCGGTCGGCCGAACGGCGAGAACGTCCCGGGGATGCGTTTGCAGAACCCGCTCTACGATCATTATCGTTCTCCCGTTTCGACCCGACGACATTGCCGATGTTGGTGGCCGCGACCTTTGTCGCGGCTGCGTGTGTAGGCGGTTTCCGGGATCGCCTCAATGGTTATTTCGGCGCGGCGGCACCCTGCGTGGCGGGACCCTCAAGGGAACAGCGGCGCCTGTGCCAAGCCTGTGGTTTCGGCAAGACCGAGTGCCACGTTCATGTTCTGAACCGCCTGCCCGGACGCTCCTTTGACCAGATTATCGATCACCGACAGGAGAATGGCACGGCCCGGAACCCGGTCGGCGAACACGGCGATCCGACACTGATTGGAGCCCCGCACATGGCGAGTGGCCGGAACCTCACCCTCGGCGAGGACGCGAGCGAACGGCTCGTCCCGGTAACGTTCGGCCAGTGCACCCCGCAGCGAAGCGGCGGTCGCTCCCGGCCGCAAGCGGACATAAATGGACGCCAGGATGCCGCGGTTCATCGGCATCAGATGTGGAGTGAAATTGACGACCACCGGCCGCCCCGCGGCGGCTGATACCGCCTGCTCAATCTCCGGCGCGTGACGATGGGAAGCGACGCCGTAGGCATGGATGCCCTCCGCCACTTCGGCGTAGAGGGATCCCTCCTTGGCCGCCCGGCCAGCCCCACTCACCCCCGACTTGGCATCAATGATGATGTCGTCGGCATCGATCAGTCCGGCTTCGACCAGCGGCACCAGCGGCAGCAGCGACGCCGTCGGATAACAGCCCGGGCAGCCGATGATCCGCGCTCCCCTGATCCGCTCCCGCGCCAACTCGGTTAGGCCGTAGACGGCCTCCGCCTGGCAGGCGACCGCGGCGTGCGGCAGACCGTAGGTCGTGGCATAGACGGCAGGGTCGGCGAAGCGGAAATCCGGCGACAGATCGATCGCCCTGACGTGACCCGGCAGACCGGCGATGACCTTCTGGGCGGCGCCGTGCGGCAGACCGAAGAACGCGATGTCGATCGCCGACCAGTCCACCCCTTCGACCGAGGACAACGCCGGCAGCGGTAGCTCACCCCCGCCCGCCGCCAGATGAGGAAAGACGGCAGCCAGTGTTTGCCCCGCCTTACGGTCGGCCGTGAGCGCGGTGATCCGGGTCACCGGATGCCCGACCAGCAACCGCACCAGTTCGGCCCCGGTGTAGCCACTGGCGCCGACGATGGCGACACGGAAGACATTGTCTTCGGAGGTGATTTTCATCGCTCTGTCCCGCCGCCCGCGAGCCGGCGGATGCGGGCACGAAGGCGGCCGTAATGCCTAGCGTTTGGAGAACTGGAAGCTGCGCCTCGCCTTGGCACGGCCGTACTTCTTCCGCTCGACCACACGAGGATCGCGGGTGAGGAACCCTCCCCCCTTCAGCGTCGTTCGCAACGCCGGCTCGTAACGGATCAACGCCCGGCTGATGCCGTGTCGCAAGGCACCCGCCTGACCGGAAAGGCCGCCCCCGTTCACACTCGCCATGACATCATATTGGCCGACGCGATTGGCGGTAACGAACGGCTGGCCGATCAGCATTCGCAATGTCGGCCGTGCAAAGAAGACGGTGACGTCGCGACCGTTGACGACGATGACGCCGCGACCCGGCTTCAGCCAAACCCGGGCAACGGCATCCTTCCGTCGACCGGTGGCATAGGCGCGGCCGAACGGGTCCAGTTCTTGTCGCGCCACCTCCGCGTCGGCAGCAGCGGACTCGCGCTGACCCGTCATCCGCTTCAGATCCTCAAGCGTGCCTGTCATCCCGGCCATGTATCTCAGCCCTGCCTTTTGTTCTTTGCGTTGATCGCAGCAAGGTCGACCGCGAGCGGCTGCTGCGCTCCATGGGGATGCTCCGGGCCCTTATAGACGTGGAGCTTTTTCATCTGCGCCCGGCCCAGCGGTCCACGTGTGATCATCCGCTCGACGGCTTTGACGATCGCCCGCTCCGGATAGCGCCCATCGAGAATCTGCTCCATCGTCCGCTGCTTGATGCCGCCGGGATGGCCGGTATGCCAATAGAAAACCTTGTCGGTCCTCTTGCGACCGGTGAGCTTCACCTTCTCTGCATTGACGACGACGATGTGATCGCCGCAATCGATGTGAGGCGTGAACATCGGCTTGTGCTTGCCACGCAAGCGCAGCGCAACATAGGCGGCGAGACGGCCGAGAACGACTCCATCGGCGTCTATCATCAGCCAATTGTGCGTCACATCCGCCGGTCGAGCGGAGTAGGTTTTCATCGTCATTCCTTCGGATTAGTGGCCGGTTAGACGCGATACCGCGGTACGACCGACGCGGAAAGCGCGGGAGTATGCCACAAGTCGCCCGCGTGTCAACCGTCGCCCCCGCCCCGGATTTCGCAGCCGACGTCCTTCCGCTGCGCGAAGCCAGACCCAAATAAGGAGTATCGGACTTTGCAACCGTTTGTATATAAAGGGCGTCTGCCCACGGTCGACTCTAGCTTCGGAAACCGTCAATGCCGCTCATCGAATGGACCCCCGCCCTTGCCGTCGGCGTCGAATCCCTGGACACCGACCATAAGGTGCTCGTCAGCCTGATCAATCAACTTGACGATGCAATAGCTGCAGGAAACCCCCGGAGCACGGTGCAGCGGGTCCTTGATGCCCTCTACGATTACACGGTCTATCACTTCAGTCGCGAGGAAGCGCTGATGCGCGCCTGCGGTTATCCCGACATTGAGGCGCATGCCCGCACCCACGCAACATTACGCGCCCAGGTCGCAGACATCCGCGACCGCTACGGCCGCAGCCCCGAATCCATTCATTCGCGGGAAGTGCTCTCTTTCCTCAAGAATTGGCTGTCGACGCATATCCTTGGCCGTGACCATCTCTATATGCCGTATATGGCCGACAAACCGGAGGCAGTCGCCGCCGCCGACAGGTCATTCGGGGCGACCGAAGAACCCAACGCGGCCGCCCGCTAAGCGGATTCGCTCGACCGGGCATTTCGGGTCTGGCAAACGACCGGGCGCCAAATCGCCCCGAGAGAATTAAGAGGGAACAACGGGGATAATCACGATGACACCGCCTCTCCTTGATGCGCGCGCCCGCGAGGCCGGGCTGACGATCGAGCCGCTGGACGAAGGTATCCTTGGCCTCACCCTCAATCGACCGGACAAGTACAACGCCCTGTCGGTCTCGTTGATGACGGCGATGGAGGATGCGTTCGCGACGATCGCCGATGACGGGGAAACCCGGGTTGTGGTCATCGGCGCCGCCGGTGAGGCTTTTTGTGCCGGTCACGATTTGGCCGAGCTGCGCGCCGATCCCGGCGAGCAGGCGATTCGGGCGATTTTCGACGAATGCTCGCGGATGATGCTGTCCATCGCCCGCCTGCCGCAACCGGTGATCGCTCGCGTCCAGGGGACGGCGACCGCCGCCGGCTGTCAGCTGGTTGCCGCCTGCGATCTCGCCGTGGCCGCCGATACGGCCCGTTTTGCCGTCTCCGGGGTCAATCTCGGACTGTTCTGTTCGACACCGATGGTCGCCTTGTCGCGCAATCTGCCGCGCAAGCAGGCCATGCAACTGCTGCTGACCGGCGAATTCATGGATGCACCGAGCGCGCGCGCTTACGGGCTGGTCAATGAGCTGGTGCCGGAAGCGGAGCTGGATGCGGCCACCCTCGGCCTCGCCCGGCGAATCGCCGCCAAGTCGCCGGCCGCCATCGCTTTCGGCAAGCGACTGTTCTATCGGCAGCTGGAAGCCGGCCTGGAGGCCGCCTATGAGCTCGCCAGCGAAACCATGGTCTGCAACATGCTGACCGAAGATGCCCAGGAAGGCATCGATTCGTTCCTGGCGAAGCGGCCGCTGCCAAAATGGAAGGGTTGGTGAGCGACCGCCTGAGCTCGAATGCGGGCGCGGACGCGGCGGTCGATCTGCGTCGGCTGCTGGCCAATGCGCGGACGATTGCCGTCGTCGGAGCGTCCCCCAATCCGTCACGGGCCTCTTTCCAGGTCATGGCCTATCTGCAAGGACACGGCTACCGCATCCGACCGGTTAACCCGAACGCGGCCGGTACCCTCATTCTTGGCGAGCCCGTGGTCGCTTCCCTCGCCGACTTGGAGCCGCCCGTCGACATCGTCGATGTCTTTCGCAGCAGCCGTTACGCCGGCAGCGCCGTCGATGACGCCATTGCCGTGGGCGACCGTCTCGGCGTCGTCGCGGTGTGGCTGCAGCTGGGCGTCCGCGACTCGGCCGCAGGGGAACGCGCACGCACCGCTGGTCTCGTCTTCGTCATGGATCGATGTATCAAGATCGACCATGCGCAGTTGCTCGGGTGCTAGGTGCAGTCCACCACCTGCCGGATCCAACGGACAGGCCCGGTTCACTCAAGTCGCGGGCGAGCCCCATGCGGGTATGAATGGCGTGTATCGTCGAGGGTGTCTCGACAAGTGGAAACCTCTTAGGTAACGTTTTGCGTTATGAGCAAACTCGCCACCGACGACAGTCCTGATCCTATCGATCGCCATGTGGGCACCCGCATTCGGGGCCGGCGTGTCGGGCTACGCATCAGCCAGACCAAACTGGGCCAGGCGATCGGGGTCACCTTTCAGCAGATCCAGAAATACGAAAGCGGAACCAATCGCGTCGGCGCCAGCAATCTGTTCAAGATAGCCAAAGCACTTGGCGTGGACGTTTCCTTCTTTTTCGAAGGGGCCGTCAACGACCCGGTTCCGGCCATGTCTCCCCATGTCGCCGGCCTCGCCGACGCCCCGCAACAGCCGCTGGACGTCAATCCGATGAATTCGCGCGAAGCCTTCGAACTGATGCACAACTATTACCGGATTCCCGATCCGGTCGTCCGCAAGCGGCTGTTCCAGCTTGTCCGAATCCTCGCCTTCGCGGACGCCGATAACTGAAGCTGTCTAGCGCCGGAGGCCCGCTCGCCCGCGTCGCAGCGTGAACAGCGTCTTTCTCGCCCTTGTTGTCGTCGCCTTTGTCGTTGCCGCGCTCCGCGACATCGTCGGTTCCGGTGCGCCGGTCATGGCGACGTTGTCGCAGGCGGTTCTCGATGAGGCGAGCCGCGGGGTAACCCTGGCCATCAGTCTCATCGGGGTGATGGCGCTGTTTCTCGGGCTGATGAAGGTGGCGGAAGAGGCCGGCTTGCTGGCGACGGTCGCCCGCCTGCTGCGTCGGCCACTCCAACGCTTGTTTCCCGATGTGCCAAGTGAGCACCCGGCGATGGGGGCGATGGTCCTCAACATCGCCGCCAATGTCCTCGGTCTCGGCAACGCCGCGACGCCTTTCGGGCTGAAGGCGATGCAGGATCTCGATACGCTGAACGCCCACAAGGGATGGGCGAGCAACCCGATGGTTCTGTTTCTCGCCATCAACACAGCCAGCGTCACCATCCTGCCAACCAGCGTCATCGCCCTCAGGGCCGCGGCGGGATCGGCCGATCCGGCGGGGATCGTGCCCACGACCCTGTTTGCGACCCTGTGTTCTACCGCGGTTGCCATCGTCGTCGCCCGCCTCGGCCAGCGGCTCTCGCCGTTACCGCCGGATGCGCTGCGTGCCGAGGGGTCTCCGTCCCTGGCCGTCGCCCCCGCCACCCATACCGGCAATGGCGGAACCACCAGCCCAACCGATGCCGACCCCGGCTCTGCGGCGCTCTGGGAGAGTTGCGCCGGTGCCGCCGGGGTTGTCCTGCTGGTGGCGCTCACCCTCCTTTACGGCCGCGCGGTGGGACCGTGGTTGATCCCGGCGCTGGTGACCGCGTTGGTGGTGTTCGGAGCGTTGCGCCGGGTCCGTGTCTACGAGACGCTCGTCGATGGGGCCGGCGAGGGCTTCCGGGTGGCGGTGCGAATTATCCCCTATCTGGTGGCGATCCTGGTGGCGATCGGCATGTTCCGGGCGAGTGGCGCCGTGGATGCGCTGCTCGCCCCCGTGGCGCGCCTCGGTACCCCCGTCGGCCTGCCTGCGGAGGCGTTGGTGATGGCCGTTCTTCGTAGCTTGTCCGGCTCGGGCGCTTATGCCTATCTGGCGAGCATCATCAATGATCCGGCGATCGGCCCGGACAGTTTTACCGGCTATCTCGTCTCGACGATCCAGGGCTCCACCGAGACGACCTTCTATGTGCTTGCCGTCTACTGCGGCGCCGTGGGCGTACGGCGGATGCGTCACGCGCTGCTCGCCGGCTTGATCGCCGACGCCGCCGGCCTTGCCGCCGCCGTCTTTATCTGTCGCCTGCTCCACCCCGCCTGAGAGCATCACCCGGGCAAGCGCCACGCGCACAGGCCCACGCGCACAGGCCATCCCATTCGGAACAAAAAGCGAATAAGCACGGCCGCTTATCTACTAGTAGATGATTCTGCGGTAGCTTCCCGTATTACGGGAATATATTCCGTAAATTGCTTGCAATGCGTGTCATCGCCGTTATGCTCTCATTAAGGGATTTGATTGAATCTTATGCTCTCAACACGTGAGGGGTCACGGCGATGAACACAGCGAAGTTCAAGATCAGCACCCGTCGTTATCGCACCATTCATGGCCATGCGCCGCAAGGTCTGGGGCTTTGGTACTTCCAGATGCCGGGGGGCCGCATCTTCACCTATGCCGGTCCGTTCGCCGTCGCCCGCCGGGCTGCGGCCGGTCATGCCCGGGAAAGCCACCTCGACCCGGCCGCCCTCATCCAGGTCTGCGCCTGACCCCATCGCCGGCCGCGAACCTTCCCTTGCCGCTGGCTCCAATTGGGTTTATTCTCGTTTTGTTCTCATCTGCCATCGGCATGAACGCCGCCGCAAAAAGGAAGAGCCCCATGACGCCGCCGAATGATGCCGAAAGCGCGCTTTACGCCGACCTCACCCGGCTGCTCCAGCGCATGCGTGGCGACTCCTATGCCGCGGTGGAGGCGGCGGTGGAGGAACGGTTCCAGGCTTTCATCCGTGCGCATCGCGCCGGCGCCTCGGCCTGCCTTGAGATCACCCAGACGATGACCGTGCATGCGGAAGCGGAGCCGTGGGCCATCTATCGCACCGAGTACCGGGTGAAACCGGCGGAATCCCTGGCAGCGGCGGGCGAAATCGAGAACGTCGCCGACAACAGCTACGGCAACGTCGTCCCCTTTCCCGCTGCGTTCGCCCGCTGCGCGGCCGAACTGGCGCCTGAGCCCGCCTGTACCATGAGAACAACCTGAGCTCGGTGCCGTCAGCTTCTGACAACGCTCAAGGGAAGCTCATCTCTCCATCGACGGACTTGCCAAGCTGGCCGATGAGAACCGGAACCATCGCCTGAGCGACGTCGAAGGGATCGGCAGCGCCGATGCGCGTTCTCATCGAACCCTGCCAGATGGGCGTTTCCCCTGGCCGTCCGACGATGAAGGTCAGCGAATAGGGGGTGCCCGCCGCCTTTCCTTTTGCCCCGAACGGAACGTTCGCCCGCGGGAGCACCTCGACGTCCGCCACATCGTCCGAGTCGTCCCCATCAGAGCCAAACATCTCTTCGTCGACAGGGAGCGCACCAACCTCGGTGGCATTCTCCGGCCGTGCCAACCCGGGATCGGCGGTCGCTCTGGAGAGTTCGGTGTCGAACCAAAGCTGCAGTCCGGACCCATCATCGCCGACGCCATAGCCCGTCGCGCGCAATCCCTGCTCGATTACCGATTGCAGTCGCATGCTCAGGTCGTCGGCGTCTTCCGCGGTCACCGTCAGCGTGCTGTGAGGCGGCAACGGCGCCCTGCTCTCGCCGCGAACCGTCGCCACCCACTCTCCCGCTGCCTGGGCCGCCGCCTGCCGTATCGTGCCCGCGACGAGGAACGCCACCATCAGCACCATCACTAATGACAGCGTTGCTCGTCGAGATCCGGAATTCATCTGCCATCGCTGCGGGTTACGCATCCTAGCCCCTCGTTTCATCTCGTCGCGACCGACCCTACAGGGGAGGCAGGCCAGCCTTCAAGCCTGTCCGCCTCCCGAGCTACCCCCTCACCGCTTGTCGATGTCGGTGACCGCTACAAGAGTACCTGGCTCAATATCCACAGGGTCACCGCAGCCGCCATGCCTTCCAGGAAGGTGCCGACCGTGTGCAAACGATAGCCGGTCGGCACGTCCATGTTCGAAAAGCGGGTGACTACCCAGAAGTAGCTGTCGTTGGCATGGGACACGACCATCGCACCGGCACCGATGGCCACCACCGCCAGCGCCTTGGCGGTTTCGCTCTCCAACCCCAGTGACGGCAGCAAGGGAGCCATCAGGCTGGCGGTGGTGATGAGCGAGACTGTCGATGACCCCTGGGCCGTCTTGATGCCGGCGGCAACGATGAACGGCAGCCAGATGCCGAGTGGCACCCCGGCCAGGGAATCGCCGATGACCTTGGCGATGCCCGAATTCTGCAGAATTTTGCCGAAGGCGCCGCCGGCGCCGGTAATGATGATGATGGTCGCCGCGGCGACCACCGCCTCGCCGACCCAGCCGGTCGACGAGATCATCTGCTTGTCCAGCCGCTTCGGCAGCAGCATGGCCAGCGCCACGCCGATCAGCAATGCCACCACCGGCTGACCCAGAAAGCTGATGAAGGTGATGATCGCGCCCTCGCCCAAGGGCTTCGTGGGCAACTCGGCGACCGAGCGCAGCACGATCAGGAGGATCGGGGTGACGATTGGCAGCACCGACTTGGTGAAACCGGGCTGTGATGGGAACGACGGGGGAGATGCGGCGGTGGTCACCGCGTCTCCCTCCGCATCGGGTGAAATGAAGGTGCGAGAGGCGACAAGAACGGCGAACAGCCAGCCGGCGATCAGCGCGAAAAATGCGACCACCATTCCCCAGAAAATCACCAGCCCCAGGTCGGCCTTGAGGATACCGGCGGCCGCCACCGGTCCCGGCGTCGGCGGCACCATGGTGTGGGTGGCGTAAAGGCCGAGGCTGAGGGCGATGGCGCTGCTGGCGAGCGTGATGCCGGCCTTGCGGGCAAGCGCCTTGTTCAACGGCGACAGGAGGACAAAGCCGGAATCGCAGAACACCGGAATGGAGACGATGTAGCCGACGAGGCTCATGGCCGCCGGTACGTTCTTCTCGCCGGTGAGCCTGAGGGTCCGTTCGGCCAACGTCATGGCGCCGCCGGTCTTCTCCAGAAAGGTGCCGATGATCGAGCCGGCGAGGATGACGATGCCGATATAGCCGATGGTGCCGCCGAAACCGTCATTGACCGCCTTGACCACATCCTGCAGCGGCATGCCGGCCGCAATGCCGAAGCCGAAGGCGGTGATCAGCAGGGCGAGGAAGGGGTGGAGTTCGAACTTGGCGGTGGTCACGATGATGAAGAGGATGGCGACAACCAGCAAGATCATCAGCAACATAGTCAGATCCCTCCCTGATCAGGTCCGACCACCGGGAGCGGCGGCAAAGACGCGAACGACCTGTTCCGCCGCCGATGCGAGCAGCGTTTCCGCTTGCGTCATGGCGTCGTCCAGGGTCATCGGCCGCGAACAGAGACTGAAAACGGCGACGATCCCGACGTCGGTAAGGGATGCGGTCCCCTCGCCGACCCCGCCGGCGATGGCGACGCACGGGATGCGGCGGCGGCTCGCGGCCGTCCCCACCCCTGCCGGCGCCTTGCCGAACGCCGTCTGAAAGTCGATCTGCCCCTCGCCGGTCAGTACCAGATCGGCCCCCTCCAGCTTCGCATCCAGTGCGACCAGATCCAGGACCAGATCGACACCGCGGCGGATCTCGGCCCCGAGAAAGGCGTGAAGTCCCGCCCCCAGGCCCCCGGCGGCACCGGCACCCGCCATCTCCCGCACCTTGATCCCGAGATCGCGCTCGATAAGGTCTGCCAGGTGACCCAGACCATCGTCCAGGGAACGGACCTGCTCCGCCGAGGCCCCTTTCTGCGGACCGTAGACGTGGGCCGCGCCGCGGGGTCCACACAGGGGATTATCCACGTCGCAAACCGCCTCGATCCGCACCTGGCGCACGCGGGGGTCGAGCCCCTCCACGTCGATCCGGCGGATGCGCGTAAGCTCCCCACCGACGGGCGCCACCTCAGAACCCGCAGCGTCCAGAAAGCGCACGCCCAGTGCGCTCGCCATCCCGATCCCACCGTCATTGGTGGCACTGCCGCCGATGCCGACGCCGATACGAGAGACGCCCAGGTCGAGGGCGGCCGCTATCAACTCGCCGGTACCGCGCGTCGTCGTCCGCGTCGGATCCCGGCCGTCGGGCGGCACCAGGGCGAGACCGCTCGCCAGCGCCATCTCGACCGCCGCGAAGCGATCGGCTTCCACGTAACAGAATGAGGCATCGCGCGGTTCGAACAACGGTCCGGTGACGCTCACCGTCCGCAGCGTACCGCCCAACGCCTCGACTGCCACATCCACCAGACCGTCGCCGCCGTCCGCGACCGGAACCGCCACGATTTCGACATGTGGAAACGCCCGTCGAATGCCTGTGGCCATCGCCTGCGCCGCTTCGCTCGCGCTCAGGCATCCCTTGAAGGCATTGGGTGCAACGACGATTTTCATGGACCCCTCAATTGTTCTTCTCGTTCGGCGTCTTGGCGCCGCGATCGCCTCCAGGCATTTGGGATCGGCGTATCCCCACTTCCACCGCCAAGGCGGGCGAACAAACGCTTACCGGCGGTCGGGACGACGACACCATCCTTTCAGGACTTGCCGGGGGCCGGCGCGTTGAACAGCAGGCTGTAGATGACCGGCAGGACGCCAAGGGTCAGCACCGTTCCCAGGGCGACCCCGAATGAGATGACGATCGCCAGACTGTAGAACAGCGGGTCCTTCCAGACGATCAGCGGCAAGAGGCCCGGAATGGTGGTGATTGAGGTCATCAGGATCGGTCGGAATCGGGACAAGGCTGCATTGACGATGGCATCGTAAGTGGCAACCCCGGCATGGCGTTCCGCCTCGATGCTGTCGATCATGATGATGCCGTTGTTGGTAATGATTCCGGCCAGGCTGAGGAGGCCGAGGAGCGACATGAACCCAAACGGGGCGCCCATCACCAGCAAGCCGACGATCGCTCCCAGAAACGCCATCGGGATGGTGAGCAGAATGATCCCGGCGCGGCGGAACGAGTTGAACTGCCAGACCAGCAGGAACACGATCAAGAAGCCGGCAATGGGGAAATTGGCGAACAATCGCTCCTGCGCCGTCTCCGCGCTCTCCAGTTCACCCCCCATCTCCCACCGATAGCCGGGCGGCAGATCGAGGGAGTCGATCGCCGGCTGGATTTCGCTGACGAGCTGCCCGGCCTTCAGATGCACATGCTTGGCACTGATGGTGACGGTGCGCTCAAGATTGCGGCGATTGATCCGGTACGGTTCCCATCGGCTTGTAATATCGGCGATCTGTGACAGGGGTACGCTTTCGCCGGTGGCACCGGAATATACATTGAGACTGAACAGCGTCGATAACTGGTCACGTTCGTCCGCCGTGCCGCGCAGAACGATGGGGATGATCGCGTCCCCTTCCCGGTAATCGGTAATGGCGCCGCCGCTGACGAATGCGTTCAGCGAGGTTGCGATATCACGGGAGGTGATCCCGGCACGGCGCGCCCGCGTCTGATCGACGGCGATCTCGACCTTGAGAACCCTGTTCTCCCAGTCCTGCTCCACCTCGATCGTTCCCGGCACCGCGCGCAACGCCGAGAGAAGGTGCTCCGCCTTGGCCGCCAGCACCGCCTCGTCCGGCCCACTGATGCGGATTTCCACCAGGCCCGCTTCGGTGGGCCCGAACCACATCGCCTTCGGCTTGCCGCGCGCTTCCGGATAGGTCGAGTCGATGAACCGACGAGTGCGCTCGATCAGTTCCGGCACCTGGGTGTTGGTTTCGGTCTCGACGAGCATAAAGGCCAGATGCGGATCCGGATCGATCGGCGCCAGCGAAAGGAAGAAGCGCGGACCGCCGCTGCCGACATAGGCGACGGTGCCGGTGACCTCGGGATTGATCGACTTGTCCCGCAGCCAGTTCCCTACACCCTGAACCACGCGCGTCGTCTCGTCGATGCTGGAGCCGGCCTCCAGATCGACATAGAGAAGGAACTGGTTACGATCGTTTGCCGGGAAGAATTCGCTAACCACGAACCGGGCAGCAAAGACAATCAGCGCTGAGAGAATTAGAACGATAATTATACATAAAAGCCGCCGGCGCAGCAGCGCATCAAGAAAGGCACGATAGTATAGATAGGACTTAGAGTCGTATTCTGATTTTTCTTTTTGTCCTTCTCCTTCCGGTTTTGCTTTGAGAAACCAGTAACACATGGCCGGCGTCATGTACATGGACATGAACCAGGACCCGAGGAGGACCAGGATCACCACCTGCCCCAGCGACAGCGTGTATTCGCCGGTGGAACCTTCGGCAAGCGCAATGGGCATGAAGGCAAGAATGGTCGTCAGGGTGGAAATCAACAGCGGCAGTGCCAGCGTGTTCGCCGTTTCTACCGCCGCCCGCTTGCGATCCTCCCCTCGCGCATAGCGATTGCGGATGCCCTCGGCGACGACGATGCCGTTATCGACCATGATGCCGAGGGCGATGATCGTCGCCGCGATGGACATCCGCTGCAGTTCCACGTGCCAGGCCGACATGCCGATCAACGCCAGCAAGATGGTCGCCGGGATAAAGGCGCCGACGATCAGACCGGCCCGCATCCCCAGGAACAGCACGACGACAAGGGTGACAATGACGAGCGTCTGGCCCAGGTTGCTGATGGCGCCGTTGACCGCGCGCTCCACCAGTTGCGGCTGAAACGTCGCGTACTCCAGGACGTAGCCGATCGGCAGCCGCCGCTCGATGTCGCTGATCCGCTGGGTCAGCCGCTTGCCGAATTCCACCGAGTTGACGCCATCAAGGATGGAGACGCTGATCACGATCGCCGGGTGGCCATTGAAGAAAACGGGCCGCACGGCGGGATCCGCATAGTCTCGCGTCACCTGGACGATGTCCTTGAGCGGAATCGTCTTCGCCGATCCCGGGATGGCCACCAGGGTGTTCTCGATCTCGGTCACGTCGGTGAAGGTGCCGGACGCCTCGACGGTGACGTTGCGGCCGTCGGCGTTGATCTTGCCGCCGGGCAGAATGATGTTCTGCCGCTGCAGCGTATCGATAATCACCTGGGGCGAGATGCCTAGGCTGGCCAGCCGGGTGTTGGCCGCGGTGAGAAAGACGCGCTCCGGCTGGACGCCGAACAGCTCGATCTTTTCCACCCCGTCCAGGGTGTCCAATTGGCGGCGCGTCTCACGGGCAACGCGGCGCATCTCTTCCAGCGAGAACCCATCGCTCCACAACGCGATCGTCGCTACCGCGGTCAGGCCGAATTCGTCATTGATGAAGGGGCCGAGGGTGCCGGCCGGAAGCTCCGGCGCCACGTCGGACGTCTTGTTGCGGAGCGTCTGCCAGACGTGGGGGATATCCGGGCCGGCCACCCAGTCTCCCACCTCCGCATAAATGATCGCCATCCCATCCTTGGTCGACGACCAAATGTCATCGACCTCGCCGATTTCCCTGATCGTTTCCTCCAGCCTGCGGGTAATCAGGTCCTCAAACAGCACCGGGTCCATGCCCGGATGAACGACCGTCACGATCGCTTGCCGGATTTCGATCGAGGGATCTTCCTGTCGCGGATAGTCAAAGAAAATCAGAAGCCCGATCAATGGGATGCCGATCAGGACGAGGAGCGTGATCCTGTTCGTCTCGATGGCAAACTGGGTAATGCGTCCGAACATGCGGCGCGGCACTCTCTTCCGGATTAGCTGCGGGGGGCTTCGGGGACCGCTTGCATCAGCCTGACCTTCTGGCCATCGACGAGAAAGCTGACGCCCGCATCGGCGACGATATCGCCAACGTTCAAACCGGACACCGCGACCATGTTCTCAATCAGCGCCCCAGGTGAGCGAACCAGGGTACGGCGCACCGTCGATGTGCCGGGATCGAACACGAAAACGAAGCCTTCGCCCGGACCATCTCCGGCGGCAATGGCAGACAATGGAACGAAGAACGTGGTCTCAGCCTGCGAGCCGCTCACCACCAGGCTGACCTCCGCCGTCATCCCCGGGCGAACGGTAGCCGGCGGTGCAATCAGGGCCGCCTTGACCGGGAACACATTTCCCGTTCCGGCCGCGCTACCGATCTCCGAGATGCGGGCTTCGATGGGGGGCCCGTTCTGCGGCAAGGTGACAATGGTCGGCATTCCCAGGGAAAGCCGACCGATGATCGTTTCAGGAACGCCGACAGCCGCTTGCAGACCGCCCTTGGCATCGATGCGGAACAACAGCTGGCCGGCCTGCACCTGAACGAATGGGTCCACCAGTCGCTGCGCGATGGAGCCATCAAAGGGAGCGACGAGAGTTGTGTTGCGCAGGTCCCGCTGGGCCAGGTTCACTCTCGCAACCGCCAGGTCCACCTGGCTTTGCGCCGACTGAAAATCCCGTTCCGCCACCTCGAACTGGACCCGGGCGACGGCGCGCTGCTCCAGCAGACGGGTGTTGCGATCATAGTCCGCACGCGCCTGCGTCAGGAACGCCCGCGCCCGTTGCAGCTCCGCCTGCGCGGCCTGAACGTTGAGGCGATAGGGCTCCTCATCCAGGGAGGCCAGAACTTGTCCCCGTCTGACGACGTCTCCTTGATGAACCAGCACCCGCTGGACAGCGCCCGGAACCTCGAAGCTCAGGCCAGAGGAGTCGATCGCTTCGATAACACCGGAAAACCTCCGCACCTGGCCGCCGGCAACCTCGGTGACGGTAAAGGTTCTGATGGGTCGCATCTGCTCGGGCACCGCCGGTGGCTCGGCATCGCAGGCAGCGAGGATGGCGATGGTAAAAGCCAACAGCACCTGCCCCGCAGTCGCCCGCATGCCACCCTCCGTTCCGATACGCTTTGCCATCAGGCGCCAGCTTCCATGCAGGGTACGCGCCATCCGCGGACGCCCCATTCGCGTTCCACGTCCCCCGCTCTCGTCAGGCAATGCGGCCACCAGCCCGGCGCGACGAGGGGACGGCACACTCTCTTCTCCTTTTGCGCGAGGTGCGTCAACTGCGGCCATAGGTGCCACCCGGCAATATCGAGCACGCAGTGGGATGCGGGGATTGTTATGTTGCCTATCGCGCCCGCCCTTCTTACCCTCCCTCTCAACGCGCCGAAGCCAGGGTAGACGTGAAAAAAGGGGCAGAGAGAGGTTATGGCGATCGATGTGGCCCTTCGACACCGCACCGCTTACCGGTATCAGGAGCTCGCGCAGCTTGGTCCGCAGGTGATCCGGTTGCGACCGGTGCCCCACTGCCGGACCAAGGTTCTTTCCTATTCGCTGACGGTCGAACCGAAGCTGCACTTTCTCAACTGGCAACAGGATCCGCAGGGAAACTACTTGGCCCGCCTCGTCTTTCCGGAGCGGACGCAAGAGTTCGTCATCGACGTCGATCTCGTCGCCGAAATGGCGGTGTTCAATCCGTTCGACTTCTTCCTGGAACCGGATGCGGAAACCATCCCGTTCACCTACTCGCCCTGGCTGGCGAAGGAACTGGCGCCTTACCTGATGACGCTGCCCGCCGGCCCGCTGCTGACCCAGTGGCTTGCCTCCGTACCGCGCGACGAGATGCGCACCATCGACTTTCTCGTCGGCCTCAACCATCGCCTGCAGCAGGAGATCAGCTACACCATCCGCATGGAGCCCGGCGTCCAGACCTGCGAGGAGACGCTGGCGCTAGGGCGCGGCTCCTGTCGGGACACCGGCTGGTTGCTGGTGCAGATTCTCCGCCACCTGGGCTTAGCCGCCCGCTTCGTCTCCGGCTATTTGATTCAGCTCAAGCCGGACGTGAAGCCGCTGGAAGGTCCGGTCGGAGCCGCGGAGGATTTCACCGACCTGCATGCGTGGGCGGAGGTCTATCTGCCGGGCGCCGGCTGGATCGGCTTCGATCCCACGTCCGGGTTGCTGGCCGGTGAGGGACACCTGCCGCTTGCCTGCACGCCGGATCCGGGGAGCGCCTCACCCATTACCGGCAGCGTCGATGTGGAGCAGGTCGACTTCTCGTTCGAGATGTCGATCGAGCGCATCCGTGAGACGCCGCGGGTCACCAAGCCCTACTCCGACGCGCAATGGGATCGCATCGTTGCCATCGGCGATCAGGTGGACGAGGCGCTGCGCGCAGGCGACGTCCGGCTGACGGTAGGCGGTGAGCCAACCTTCGTCTCGGTCGACGACATGGACGGCGAGGAATGGAACAGCGCCGCCGATGGTCCGGCGAAGCGAAAACTGGCCGCCGAACTGATCGGCCGCCTTCGCGATCGCTTTGCCCCGGGCGGCCTGCTGCACTTCGGCCAGGGTAAATGGTATCCGGGCGAGTCACTGCCCCGCTGGGCGTATGCCCTCTATTGGCGACGCGACGGGAAGCCGCTGTGGAGCGACCCCGCCCTGTTGGCGATCGAGGACGCGGAGCGTCCCGCGACCGTGGGCGATGCGGAACGCTTTCTCACCACGCTGGCCGACAACCTCGGCATCGATCCGGGTTTTGCTTTGCCGACCTACGAGGACCCCGTTCCTCATATCGCCCGCGAACAGACCCTTCCCGAGAACGTCGATCCGTTCGACTCCAAGCTGGAGGACCCGGAAGAGCGTGCCCGCCTCGCCCGCGTGTTCGAGCGTGGGCTTGGCAATGCCATCGGGTGGACGTTGCCGATTCAGCGCTGGAACGCCCGCGCCGACAGCGCGCACTGGACGAGCGAGCGATGGGCGACCCGCCGCGGTCGGTTGTTCCTGGTCCCGGGCGATTCTCCGGCCGGCTTTCGGCTTCCCTTGGGGGCGCTGCCTTGGGTGCCACCCGAGACCTATCCCTATTACACGCCCGCGGATCCGTTCGAGGAGCGCCCCGAGCTTCCCGAGCCGCGCGGACCGCAGCAACGGGTGGCGTCCACCGCCGGACCGGCCGGCGGCCAGCGGCCGCGGCAGAACATCGTTGAGCAGCAGCTACCGACCGAGATCGGTGGCGCGGTTCGGACCGCCATCTCCGTCGAACCGCGCGATGGCTATCTTTGCGTCTTCGTGCCGCCGCTTGAAAACGTCGACGACTACGTCGATCTGATCGGATCGATCGAAGAAACGGCGATGGCGCTCGGCCAGCCGGTCCGGTTGGAGGGCTACATGCCGCCACCCGATCCCCGCATCGGCGTCATCAAGGTGACGCCCGATCCCGGGGTGATCGAGGTCAATGTCCATCCGGCCAGGACGTGGTCCGAACTGGTTGCCACCACCACCGGCCTCTACGAGGACGCCCACGAGACCCGCCTCGGCACCGAAAAGTTCATGCTTGATGGCCGGCATACCGGGACCGGCGGCGGCAACCACATCGTCGTCGGCGGCCTGACGCCCACCGACAGCCCCTTCCTCCGCCGCCCCGATCTCTTACGCAGTCTGATCACCTACTGGCAGAACCACCCGTCGCTGTCATACCTGTTCTCGGGCCTGTGCATCGGTCCCACCAGTCAGGCGCCTCGCATTGATGAGGCGCGCAACGACCAGCTTTACGAGCTCGAGCTGGCCTTTCGGCAGATTCCCGATCCCGGCGACACACCGGTTCCCTCCTGGCTGATAGATCGGATTCTCCGCAACCTGCTGATTGACGTGACCGGCAATACCCACCGGACCGAAATCTGCATCGACAAGCTGTTCGCGCCGGAAGGGCCGACGGGGCGGCTGGGACTGGTCGAATTCCGCGCCTTCGAGATGCCGCCGCACGCCCGGATGAGCGTCGCCCAGCACCTTCTGCTGCGCTCGTTGATCGCGTGGTTCTGGCGCCAGCCCTACAAACAGCCGTTGGTCCGCTGGCGTACCGCCTTGCACGACCGCTTCATGCTTCCTCACTACGTGTGGAAGGATTTCTGCGATGTGGTGACCGATATCAATCACGCCGGCATCGCGATCGAAACGGAGTGGTTCGCTCCCCATTTCGAATTCCGGTTTCCGCTCTACGGCGAGGTCGAGCAAGGGGGAGCCACTATCGAGTTGCGCCAAGCGCTGGAGCCATGGCACGTGATGGGAGAAGAAGGGATGATCGGCGGCACTGTCCGCTACGTGGACTCCTCAGTCGAGCGGGTGCAGGTCAGGGTCGACGGGATGACCGAGGGACGGCATGTGCTCGCCTGCAACCGACGATCGGTGCCGTTACGTCCCACCGATGCGCCCGGAGAGTTCGTTGCCGGTGTGCGCTACCGGGCGTGGCAGCCGGCCCTGTGCCTGCACCCGACCATTCCGGTCGACACCCCGCTGGTCTTTGACCTCTACGACATATGGTCGGGCCGGTCGGTCGGCGGCTGCACCTACCACGTCGCCCATCCCGGCGGACGCAACTATGACACCTTTCCGGTCAACGCCTATGAGGCAGAGAGCCGCCGTTGCGCGCGCTTTTTCCCCATCGGCCACACCGCGGGCCACTTCGAGTTGCCACCGCCCTCCGTCAATCCCGAGTTCGCCCACACCCTCGATCTGCGGTGGAGCCGGCTCAACGAATAACCGGGCCGCCGATCATCATCGCTTGCGACCTGTCTCGAGCGGCCTGCCTCACGCGGTGGAAGCGACGAGCGTTTCCGGCACCAGCGGCGTGCTCGCGACCCGATAGTCGCTGATCAGGCAGTGGACGAAGTGGATCTTCTTCACCGCCGGGCGACTGAGCACGAACGGGTAGATATCGGGCTGGCCCATGCTGCGCGCGACCTCATTCAGGGTCGCGGTCAGGATGACCCAGCTGTTGACCCAGTCGAGAAAGGTCGTATCGGCGTTCGGATCGTAGAGGTCGTCGGCTGAAAACGGCGTCAGTCTCAGCGGGGCGTCGGTCACCTGCACCCGAAAGCTGGCAACCGTCTCCAGGGTCGCCTGCATGTGCAGGTAATGGGCCCACGACTCCGCCCAGTCCTCCCAGGGGTGGGAGGCCGCATAGGCACTGATGAAGTTGTCGCGCCAATTGGGCGGCGGCCCCTCGGCGTAATGCTTGTTCAGGGCCTCGCCGTAATCCGCGCGCTCATCACCGAAAACCTCACGGTAGCGAGAAAGCCAAGGTGTGTCCCGAATCAACACGTCCCAGTAATAGTGTCCGATTTCATGCCGTATATGGCCGACGAGAGTACGGTATGGCTCCCGCAGGTTCTCCCGGTTCTTCTCGCGATAGTCGTCATCGGCTTCCGCCACGTTGAGGGTGATCACGCCCTCATCGTGACCGGTCAGAACCGGCGGCCCTCCCGGTAGCGGTTCCAGGAAGTCGAACGCCAAGCCCCTCGCCGCATCCTGCGATTTCGGAACCAGCGGCAGATCCATCTCCTGCAGCGCATAGAGAACCAGGCGCTTCGCTGCCTCCAGATCCCGCAAACGCCCCTCGTCCTTCGGGTCGTCCAGGAGGGGGACGGTGCGGGTGAGGCGACAGGAAAGGCAGATCGCCTGCGGTTCGTCGGCCGGCACCAGCCAGTTGCAGGCGGCCTGGGTGGTCCGATGGGCGCACAAGCGGAACTGGGCAGCCGTTGCCTGCTTTCCGCCGCCGGCGACCATCCACAGGCCATCGCTCGTCGGCTGCACGGTGGCCAGCGTGCGGTTGAGGGGATCGTAGGCGACCTGCGCCCCGCAGCTTAAGCATTCAAGATTGTCAAAAAACAGCGGCTGACCGCAGGTGCACTTGAAGGCCTTCATGGATCGTCCTCGGAATCATGGAAAATGCTGCGCCACGCCGGATGCTCGTCCGCGGCTGCTTAGCGCCACGGGGGACGAGCGTGTCGAGCTATCGGGCAAACGGCTGCCGTCGATCATTGTTCCACGGCACCGCAGCCTCTCGCCCCGAAATGCGGCTCAATTCGGATTGCCGATGGGGACGATCGATGCGCTTGCAATTCTCTGGGCGACGGCGCCGACCAGGGCTTGGCGCCCGCCCCCATCCGCCACTTACGGAGAGAGTAGCGTGCAGGAGATGCGGCCGACTCTAATTCGGTGATTGGCGACCCCAACGGGAGCCGCTGCCGGTTTCTACAACCGCTCCCGATTTGCTTGTGAGATCAATGACTTTTCTGGTAATCGCCGTGTCCCCTATGATCCTATGTGGGACGCCATGGGGGCGTCAAGAGCAACCGGCGCACGGCGCTCGGCAGGTGTGCCGTTAATCACATCCGCTTTGCGCTGGAGAGTGTGGGGCTAGACATGAATTTTAGGACAAAGCGAAGATGTTCAAGAGAGAGCGTTACATTGTTGCCGTCAACAAAGCGCTCGCAGAGCTAGGCGCTGCCAGAGCTTTCAACAGCACCTACCGTCGAGGGATGATGCTAGCCGGACTACACGCCGGGCTGACCCCGCAAGAACTCGCAGTGCTCATGGTCAGGCAATACCCATCGGTTATCAGCCTGATCACCATGAACTAATCACGCAAAGATGGATCATCGAAGGAAAAATTGATGAGACAAGGCTGCGGCGCGCCGAATATGAAATAGGGCTGGCTAGCGCTGAAGCCGTCAACGCTGTACTGTACCCAAACAGAGGTCGCGCCGGCGATTAAGCCAGACCAAGCACGCGCGATATAAGGCTGCGTGGTATCTAGAGACTCACCATATGGTAGACCAATGGCAATCCTCCAGTTTCCTCCGCTTGGTAGGTCGCGCCGGTCGGACAGCCTTTCCGAGCGCGACATTCAGGACCTGCTATAGTTGTGCTACGCCCACGGCGTAGTTGGCGAGAGTATCGGTTCCGACGAAGGCGACCGCTCCTTCGCTATAGCCCTCTTCGATGGCCGCTCCATCTTTGTTCACAAGAACGCGGAGGGCTATGGTGTGCTGAACGACTCCGGCGACATCCTTGCCAAAGTTCCCTCACTAGCCGGCATCCTCCAATCAGTAGTTCCGCATCTTCCTGCGGCGGTTTGATATCCTGTTGAGGCCACCATCGGCCTCACCCGCCGTCGTTCAGGCATGCCACTGCCGACACGACGCGGTGAGAGATGTTGCCACGCTCTGGCGTGGCCCTCTACGAGGCCTCAACGAGCGCCTGACGAGGCCCCCCGCCTGCCACTTCCGCTTTTTTCGGCGCATGTGAGTCTGACCGGGGCACGGGGGGTTTTTTGGGCATCGCGCGGAATAGATATGTGTGTGTAATCCGGTGGGAATTTTCAAGCCGGCAGCGTAGGAACCACGCGAGGCCCCTCACCGATCTCATCCATCACCGACCCCGCACGCGCCCGAATGGTGGCCTCACAGAGGCAACGGAAGCATCCCCCTTAAAAATTGTGGCGGCCGGCCCCTAAACGCTCACCACAGGCCCGGAAATCGGCGGCTAATGTCTCCGTTCCTGTGCGCGCCCCTTCCAGGCGGGTGTCGAAAAATGCATATTCCACGCCTCTCCTCCACAAGCCAGTAGCGCGTTGATATTGCAGGCGTATTCCATATTCCACCATATTAAGAGAGAAATATGGAATACTGAACTTCACTAGTGGAATGAAGTCCTTCCACTGACCTCGCGGGCAACAACGGAACGATCTGTGACCACGGCACGTAGACGAAAGTCTCTCTACGTGCGTGTCTAGTGGTCTTTCAGGTCACGGATCGTTTCGTCCTTCGGCAGCCTATTAGCGGAATCCTCGCCGGTCAAAAGTCGTCATTCGCGGTCTCTGCATGCTGCCCCGCCATCTTCAAACACTCTGCCCATTCCTTCTCCGTGATCAGCCTATGACCCGCCATCTTTGCGGCTATGATGGACAAGTATGGTCGCTATTCGCCTTAACTTCAGTTCTCGCAGCATGTTTATAACTGGATTGAAGCTGGAAGCGTCATTTTCGTCTTCCACATCGCAGAGCGTACTAAAGTTATCAAGAATAATAAGTGCCGGGCGCTGCTTATCGATGACTTCATTCAACCTATTCTGTCCATCAGCTTTGGCGAGGTCTGGAAATGTTGTTTTGGCGCCCTGGGCTTGCTGAGCGAGGAACACTAGGTTATTTTTAGCCTCTTCAGGATCACCGCCGATGCTCTTCAAGAGTATCCCACAGCGCTCCTTAAGGTCCTCCACGTCCATTTCGCCGTCCACAAACAGCACCTTCCTCGGCTTCTCTGCCTTCCACCCGAAGAGGTTCCCGCCGGCCGCCACCGCCAGCGCGATTGACAGCGACATGAACGTCTTTCCCGCGCCCGCTTGCGCATAGAGCAAGCTAAGGTGCTTCTCATGGAGCCACGGGCTGAGTAGCTCGGCGCGCGCCTGACAGACCTCATCGAGTAGGCCTCTCAGCGTCTTTACCCTAAGCTCGCCCGTCCCGGACTGGAGCGCGGCAATACTACTCACGGCCCCCTCCAGATGATCTCGGCCGATGTTTCTGAACCGTCCCGCTACCGGCAGTTTCCCGACGGTCCTCTCTCAAATGCCCCACGAACCTGTGCAGCGCCCATCGGATCACGTCGCTGTCGCTGGGGTTCTGGCCCCGCTCTCGATAGAATACCTCGCCGATGAAGTTGATCGCCGCTCTGTCAAGCATCCCGACGCGGAAGGTGATCCGCCGATCGTAACTCATGGTTGTCCTTTCAGATTGCTGTCCGCCTGGCGCCCCGGCTGAAAAGCCGCACGGCCTTTCGAGCCCTTACCGATCGGCCGCTTTCACCTCGTCGATATTGGCGCTTGGCAGACGGTTCGCGAAAAAACACGGGCGCGCGCGTGCGTACCGCTACGCAACCCGATGCCGAGTTGTGGGCTACGCCGATCGTAAAGACCGGCCTTCAGTGAGCGTTTATATGCTCAATACCGCGGGTTTATTGTCGGACAGATGTGCCACAGCATTTCCGTCATATTTCGTACGTATCTATAGGAAACGGCATGCTGTCTACCACCACGCTCAGAGTAATAGCCACGCTTTAGGTAACATCACTAAGCTTCCACTATCGTCCTATTGGTATGTTACTGTCCGTTCACTTCCGATACGTCGCTGTTCGGCCCGCACTTTCTTTCCCTCTACGCATTGGGCGCTACCCCACGGAGCAATCTCAAGGCGCTCATAGCTGATCTTGGCGACTGCCTCTGTGAGGACCTCGATCGGATACGCCCCGCCGTAGTTGGCCGCCACCGTACCGTCCGCATGCCCTGTGAGGGCATTGTGCACGTCGGTGGGTATGCGCGCACGCCGACAGGCATCTTTGAAGGTGTGCCGGAATGAATGAAAGACCTTGCGCCCGTCGCCAATCGCCACCGTGCTCCGCAGATACCTGCCAAACCACTTCGACCAATTCCCGGTCCATGTCCCGTTAACGTCCCTTTGCAGGTCAGGAAACAGACGGCCGTTCGGGTCCAAGGTGGCAATGTATTCAGCGAACTCCAGTCTAATGACCTCGCGGTGCACTGGTATTTTCCGCTTCGATCCGCGCGTCTTTAAGCGCTTGTCCTCGCCCTCAGTATTGAGGTCGAGGTAGGCGGTATCGCCCTCTTTCTTCACGTCCACAACGAGCGCCTGCCCGAGTTCATTCAGCCGCGCCCCTGTGTAGAGCGCCAGCACCGGCAACCAATAAGCCGCATCGCCGCAACCGGCCTTCGGACGCTCTTCCAGGCTAAACACGGGTGACCGGAAGATGTTTCGTAAGTCGTCATCGTCGAAGGGCAGTCGCTTGTCCCTGTCGGCTTGCGGGTCTTTTACCTTAACGCCCGCGGCCGCGTTGGTTTCGAGGTATCCATTGACCACGCCCCACTGTAATACAGCGCTAATGGCTCCCAGCGTCTTGTTCACCGTGGCGGGAGCAAGCGTCTCCCTGCCGTGGTCCTCTCCGAGTTGTGTCAACAGCATCGGGATGGAAAGGGCGCGTTCTACCCGGCTCGACCTTGCGGGAAGCTGAATGAGGGCCTCCTTAAGCTGCCTCACGTGCTCCTTCCCAATCTTCTCGACCGGCAGATCGCCGTTGACCTCGATAAAGCGCCGGATGCTGGTCCGGAACTCCTTCTCCGTCTTCGTCGCCCGCGCTGTTTCCTTGCACCACTGGTCGACCAGATTGGAGAGAGCGGGGCCTTTCTTCACCTGGTCGCCCGGCCGCCCGGCCGCCACAGGCGCAAACAGGGGGTCTTGAGGTAGGACCTCATAGTGGCCCAGCGTTCTCGCAGCGCCGATCTTGGAGACTTCGATCATCGCCCGGCAGACGAACCGCAGGAAATCCCGGTAACCGTCCGTGCCCTTGTCGACCACTTGCCCGCGCCCCTTAAGGAACCTGTCGGCGATGTCTTCAGCCTCGCGCATATCGTTCTCTTGAAGGTACGCACGCCAATCATCGGCGACGCACTCAAGGGCGTCAGCCATCTGGTCGGCCTCGTACGGGTCCCGCCCACGGCCGTCCCCTCGCTCCTTCTCGTCCTTTTCGAGGCCCTCACGGAAGAACACTCGCACCAAGTCGGCGGCTTCATCAGGTGTCATGGCGGGACGCCTTCGGACATCGTTGAATAACTCATCGGCGGCACACGCGCACACCATAGCGCGCCGTCTGGCCACGGCGAAGTCCTCGGTTGCGAGTGGATAGGAAAGCTCAACCGTTCGGAACCTGCCCCGCAGGTCGCGCGGTACCCTCGCGCGAAAATGGAACCTGTTGCCTCGTCGCCGAAGATACGGGAGCCTGCGCATCGCCCTCGCCACCGCTCATTGTGGGCATCCATGTGGACATCCGACGGCCAGGAGAAGGCAATAAACTCAAAGGTCTAGCAGGAACAACAAGGTAGTGGCAGGTTGGCGACCCCAACGGGATTCGAACCCGTGTTACCACCTTGAAAGGGTGGTGTCCTAGGCCTCTAGACGATGGGGTCGCAACGCCGCCAAGGCTTCTGGTAGCGGCGGCGCGGGGATAAATCAAGACCGACGGTCAGTCACCGCCGGCCCCGATCCCCGCCGCCATTTCGGCTTTTGCGGCGTCCGGCGACTGTGCTACCGTCTGCCGCCGTCCAGGCAAACGCGTCGCCGTAACCGGGCGGATCGCACGCAAAACGAGAACTCTCCGGATTTCATTTTATCGGTTAGTGGAGCCAGCGGACCATGTTGCACGGGAAAGTTTTGGTCGCCCAAGGCGGCGGGCCGACCGCGGTCATCAACGAGTCGATGGTGGGCACCGTCATCGAATCGCGGAAAATTCCGGCGGTCGAACGAGTTTACGGCGCCTATCACGGCGTTCGCGGCATCATCAATGAGGACTTCATCGACCTGACGCGGGAGACCACCCACAACCTGGAGATGGTGGGAAATACACCGACATCCGCGCTCGGCTCCACCCGCGACAAGCCGGATGAGAAGTACTGTGCCGAAATCTTCAAGGTACTGCGTGCGCACGGCATCGAGACCTTCTTCTACATCGGCGGCAACGACTCTTCGGATACCGCCCGCATTCTGCGCGATCAGGCGCGTGCCGCCGACTATCCGCTCACCTGCGTCCACGTTCCGAAGACGATCGACAACGACCTGGTGATCAACGATCACACCCCCGGCTTTCCGTCGGCGGCCCGCTTCGTTGCCCTCGCCTTCGCCGGCGCCAACCTGGATAACCGGGCGCTGCCCGGCGTCTACGTCGCCGTCGTCATGGGCCGCCATGCCGGCTTCCTGACCGCCGCCGCCGCTCTCGGGCGAAAGTTCGAAGACGACGGCCCGCACCTGATCTACATGCCGGAACGCGCCTTCAATCTTGAGCAGTTCGCCAAGGACGTGCGCGAGGTCTATGCCAAGTACGGCCGCTGCATCGTCGCCGCTTCGGAAGGGATCCACGATGAGTCGGGCGAGCCGATTGCGGCAAAGCTGGCGAAAGAGGTGGAACGCGACGCCCACGGCAACGTCCAGCTCTCCGGCACCGGCGCCCTTGCCGACCTGCTCACCGATTACATCAAGACCAACACCAACATCACCCGCGTCCGCGGCGATACCTTCGGCTATCTGCAGCGCTCCTTCCTCGGCTGCGTTTCCGACGTGGATCAGCGGGAGGCTCGCGAGGTGGGTGAGAAGGCGGTGCAGTACGCCCACTTCGGCGATCACAACGGCAACCACTCGGGCTCGGTCACCATTCACCGTACCGGCTTCTACTCGGTCGACTATCACCTGACGCCGCTGGAGGATATCGCCGCCAAGACCAAGGTGATGCCGGACGAGTTCATCGCCGCCAACAACCACGACGTGACCGACAAGTTCCTGCTCTATCTACGGCCGCTGCTGGGATCAGGAATGCCGGAGGTTTCCCGGCTGCGCCTGAACAAGGTGGCGAAGATCCTCAAGGTTTAGTCCCCCCGGGATCGTTTCCAATCCTGCGATCGCCGGGCGCGGGGGAATGCGAAGGAGCTTCTCTCGTCCCGGTCGCCGCTAGACCGGCATGGCGGCGTCCTCGATGGCAAAGAAGGGGGCGCCGTCTCGTCGTCGGCGGACACGGCCGGCGACATGCACCGTCGCCCCGTCGAGGGTGGTCAACGCCTTTCCCAACGGCGAACCGGCGGCGCGGAACAGCATGGCGCTCATCCGCCCGCCCCGCTGATCCACGAGGCTGCAACTCAGATGGGGGCCGGTGGTTTTGGCCGTCCATTGCAGACGCGCCGCCTCGACCACGAACAGCGGCTCCGGATTGCCGGTACCGAAGGGCGCCAATCGATCGAGGCCGGCCATCCAGCCGCTGCCGAGACCGGCCAGCCCGAGGCTGGCGGTGATGCGGAGCGTCGGGGCGACGCCCGCCCCGTCGGCGATCTGCCCGGCAACAGCACCGGCAAGAAACCGCCCGGCATCCATCAGCCGCTCGCGGGCGACGGTGAATCCGCCCGCCATGACGTGACCGCCGCCTTTCCTCAGCAATCCTTCGGCGAGAGCCTCGCGGATCGCCCGGCCGAGATCGATGCCGATCACCGAGCGACACGACGCGACGGCCTCGTCGTCGGCAACGGCGAGGACGACGGCCGGCTTGTGGAACCGCTCGACGAGGCGGCTGGCGACGATCCCGATGACGCCCGGGTGCCATTGCTCGCCGGCGACCCAGATCAAAGGGGCGGCGGCCGCGGCGGCCGGGACTTCCTGCAACGCGCGCTCGAGCACGCCGGCCTCGATCCGCTGTCGCTGCCGGTTGAGGGCATCGAGACGCCCGGCCAAGCTGGCGACCTCGCCGGGGTCGTCGCTGGAGAGCAGGCGCGCGCCCAGATCGGACTCGCCCACCCGGCCCCCGGCATTGATGCGCGGACCGATGGCGAAACCGAGATCGTGGACGATGGGCGGCCCGCGCAATCCGGCAACGGAACGGATCGCCGCCAACCCTGGATTGTTCCCCGCCGCCGCCACCTTGAGCCCCTGGACGACGAACGCGCGGTTGACGCCGGCAAGCGGCACCATGTCGCAGACAGTGCCGAGGGCGACCAGATCGAGCCAGCGGCGGAGATCCGGCTCCGGCCGCTCCCCATACCAGCCATGTCGACGCAAGACCCGGTTCAAGGCGACGACGAGGAGGAAGGTCACGCCAACGGCGGCCAGGTTGCCCGATCCCGACCGATCGTCCGCTCGGTTGGGATTGACGACGGCGACCGCCGGCGGCGGCATCTCCGGAGCCTGGTGATGATCGATGACGATCACGTCGAGCCCAACCGCCGCAGCGGCGGCAATGGCTTGGTGGGCGCTGGTCCCGCAATCGACGGTAACGACCAGCGTCGCCCCCTCCTCCCGCAGCTTCAGGAACGCCTGCGCGCTCGGTCCGTAGCCCTCGCGGGCCCGGTCCGGGACGTAGAGCCCGGCCTGACAGCCGACCGCCGCCAGGAAGCGTCGGAGCAGAGCGGCGGAGGTCGCGCCGTCCACGTCGTAATCGGCAAATACCGTAATGCTCTCGCCGGCAACGATCGCCGCACACAGGCGCTCCGCGGCCCGATCCATGTCGATGAGGGACGACGGATCGGGAAGCAGCGTGCGCAGCGTCGGCGTCAGATAGTCGGGCACCCGCGCGTGGTCGATGCCGCGTTCGGCGAGCAGCCGGCAAATTAACTCAGGAAGCGCGTGCTGAGCGACGAGGCGGCCGACCACCTCTTCGTCGGCAGCCGATGCCAACCACCGCCGGCCGGTCAGCGATCGTTCAACGCCGAAAAGCGCGGCATCAGAAAGGCTCAATGCGAATCATCCGCGGCGGCTCCACCGACGCGGGCAAGGCCGCAATCTGCTGCAACGAGGCGACAAGCGCCGCCTCCTCGGTGTCATGCAGGGTCATGACCACCGGCACCGGGTCGCCCGGGGCTCGCGCCCGCTGCAGAATGGCCTCCATGGAAACCGCATGGTCGCGCAGGATCGCGGCGACGTCGGCGAAGACCCCCGGTCGGTCGAGAACCATCAACCGGACATAGCAGGCGCCTCGATGCCGCGCCATCGGCGCCGGGGGAAGGGGGTCGAGTTGCTGGATCGGGCAACCGAAGGCGTGACCGATGCGACCGGACGCAATATCGGCGAGGTCGGCGACGACGGCGGACGCGGTCGGCCGATCGCCGGCGCCGCGGCCCACCTGGACGATGGTGTCGACAAAGTCACCATCGACGACGACCGCGTTGAACACCCCATCGACGTGGGCGACCGGCGCCCCCAGCGGCACCATGCAGGGATGAACCCGCCGCTCCACACCGCTGGGGGTCCGCTTGGCGATGCCGAGCAGCTTGATCCGGTATCCCAACTCTTCGGCGAAGCCGATGTCGACGGCGGAGATGTGGCGGATGCCTTCCACGTGCACCGCGTCCAGATCGAGCGAGCAGCCGAAGGCAACGGTGGCGAGGATGGCCAGCTTATGGGCGGTATCGATGCCGTCGACGTCGAGTGATGGGTCGGCCTCCGCATAGCCCAGCGCCTGCGCCTCGGCAAGGACATCGGCGAATTCCCGCCCGGTCTCGCGCATCTGGGTCAGAATGTAGTTACAGGTGCCGTTGAGGATGCCGAAAACCCGGTCGAACCGGTTGCCGATCAGGCCTTCGCGCAGGCTCTTCAGGATGGGGATCCCGCCGGCAACCGCCGCCTCGCAGCCCAAGGCCACACCCTTCGCCTCGGCGGCGCTTGCGAGAGCGAGGCCGTGGTGGGCGATCAGCGCCTTGTTGGCGGTGACGATATGTCGGCCGTTGGCAATCGCCGTCTCGCAAAGCCGGCGGGCAATCCCGTCGTGGCCGCCGATCAGTTCAACGACCACATCGGCATCGGCCTCGCGAGCCATCGCCAGCGGATCATCGAACCAGCGGTAACCATCGACCGAAAAACCTCGATCGCGCCGATCGCGATCGGCGACGGCGGTGATGACGATGGGACGACCGAGGCGGCGGGCAAGCAGATCCCCGTTCGCCTGCAGCAGTTTGACGGTTCCCCCGCCGACGGTACCGAGACCGGCAACCGCCACCTTCAGCGCATCTGTCACTGTCGCGGCCCGATCTATTCGGCCACCGAAAGGCGTTTTTCCGTCAGTTCGACGATGTTGTGGTAGCGGCTGAGAAATGACTTCAGATTGCGCACCGCCTGTCGGGTCCGGTGACGGTTCTCCACCAAGGCGAAGCGGACGAAGCCATCGCCATGCTCGCCGAAGCCGAGACCGGGTGAAACTGCCACTTTCGCCTCGCGCATCACCAGCTTGGAGAACTCCAGCGAGCCGAGATGACGGAAAGCGGGCGGGATCGGCGCCCAGGCGAACATCGTCGCCGGCGGCGATGGCACCTCCCAGCCCGCGCCGGCGAGACCGGTGATCAGCACGTCGCGGCGCTGACGGTAGCGCTCGCGCATCTCGTCCACGCAGTCCTGCGGACCATTGAGCGCGGCGGCAGCCGCCACCTGAACCGGCGTAAACGCGCCATAATCCAGGTACGATTTCACCCGCGCCAACGCCGCGATCATCTTCGCATTGCCACAGGCGAAGCCGATCCGCCAGCCGGGCATGGAGTACGTCTTGCTCATTGAGGTGAACTCGACGGCGAGATCCTTGGCGCCCGGGATCTGCAGGATCGACGGCGGTGGATTACCATCGAAGTAGATTTCGGCGTAGGCCACGTCGGACAGGATGTAGATGCCGTGATGGCGGCAGAAGTCGACGACCTGGCCATAGAAGTCGAGGGTGGCAATTTCCGCCGTGGGATTATTCGGATAGTTCAGCACGACCGCGACCGGTTTCGGCACGCTGTGCTGCACGGCGCGCGCCAGGGCGGCGAGGAAATCGCCATCGGGCGTTACCGGCACGTTGCGAACGGCGGCGCCGGCGATGATGAAGCCGAACTGATGGATGGGATAGCTGGGGTTGGGAACGAGGATGACGTCGCCGGGACTGGAAATCGCCGAGGCGAGATTGGCCAACCCCTCCTTCGAGCCGAGCGTCACCACCGCTTCCGTCTCCGGATCGATCGAGACGTTGAACCGACGCTCATAGTAGGCAGCAAGGGCGCGCCGTAATCCCTTGATCCCGCGCGATTCGGAGTAGCGATGCGTGCGCGGATCCTTAACCGTCTCCGTCAGCTTGGCGACGATATGAGGCGGCGTCGGAAAGTCCGGATTACCCATCCCGAAATCGATGATGTCCTCACCGCAAGCGCGGGCGCGCGCCTTCATGGCGTTGACTTCGGCGAAAACGTAGGGCGGTAACCGCCTGATCTTGAAGAATTCGTTGTCCATGGGGATCTCCAACACAGATCGCCCGCGTCGCATGCGACCACGCCCGGTCGGCAAACGAATCCCTCAGCGAGGCAGGCCCTGTTGACGATCCGCTAATCTAACCGTGGCCGGCAAGTCAATGTAAATCTCGACGCGGCGGTTCGCCGCCTCGCTCGCCGCATCCGCTTCGGCAAACGCCGGCTCGTCGGCACCGCGGCCGACCACGCTCATGTCCGTCGCGGCGATCCCCGTCGCTGCCAGCGCCCGGGCCACCTTGTCGGCACGCGCCAGTGACACCGATCGATTCGCTCGCTCGCGGGCTTCTTCATCACCAGAGACGCCGGCTGTGCTGGCATGACCGACGATCACCACGTTACCCTGGTGTTGACGCTGGAATAGAGCCGTCGCCTGGATAATCGCTCGCTCTCGCTTGCCCATCCGGCTGGACCCGTGCGGAAAATACAGGGTCCCGATGCGGACGCGCTGGGAGACACTCCCGCCTGCATGGGCTACTTCGACGGCCGGCAGCTCCATCTCCTTCGGATCGGGAGCACGCTCGGAAGCAATCGCCTCCTCCTCCGCCCGCTGGGCAGGCGGGGTCGATGGCTGGTCCGAGACAGTACTCATCGCCGGCGAACTCTCATCATGCGGCGAGCGGCCGGGCGTGGTCGACGATGCGGCGGCGTCCGGAGCAGGCCTTTCCTGCAGCAGAAATATCTCGACCCGACGATTGCCGGCGACCCCCCCGGACATTGCCTCATCGTAGCGAGGCTCCCGGTCGCCGCGGCTCTCCGCGGAGATTGCTCCGCGCGGCAGGCCGAGGGCGGCGAGCGTGTCGGCAACGGCGGCTGACCGTCGGCGGGCCATCAACTCGTTGACATGGTGCGGCGCCCCGTCGTGAATCGCGCGGCTATCGGCATGACCCACCACCTGCACCGTTCCGCCCTTGCGCGCCCGCAGCGCGGCGACGGCGCGGAGGATGACGTACTCCTCGCGAGCCAAGGCGGCGGACCCGCGGCCGAACTGGAGCGTCGCCACAGGGAGGCGCTCGATGATCGCCCCTGGCCGGGTCCCCGGGGAACGGCTCCATCCCGTCGCCTGGGGAGTTGTTCTGCTAACGAGCGGATGAATCGCCGTTGGCCGTGCGCTCAGGGGGCTGGATCCGTCACTGACGGCGGCAATCCTTCCTTCGGCGCCGGGATGCAGGGAGGACTGCGCATCGGATGCAACCGAAGCCGACGCAACAAGCGGATGCTCATGCCCGGTAACACCCTCGGGGGCGGCGCAACCGGCAAAGATAAGCACGCTGATCAATGCGATCAGGATCGACCCGATTCGGGACCGGTCGCCCCGGCTCCTGTGCATCACGTGTCTCTCCGCCTATCCCGTCTGGGATTCGCGTCCACCGGATTGGATCTGTCCCAACATGCCGCGCGCGCGGTTAAAAGAACCTCAACAGCGCGCGGCCTGATGCGTTATTCTTGTGCAGGTCGCATCATTCGTGTGCAGGCGTTGGCGATCTGCTCGGGAACGCAGAAGCGTTCGGGTGGGAAAAGACTGCGCATACTTGGCGAGGAGCATGATGGACGATCCGCCAAAAACGGAGCCTAACTCCTTCGATCTGTTGAATTTGCCCCTGTCCTTTGTCGGAATCGCGGAGCGCAGCCGGCGACTGTTGGTCGATTGGATGACCCGTTGCGATCTTCCGGGCGTTCGCGCTGCTTCCGCCGACCCGCTGGATGTAACGTCCAGCTTTCTCGATCTTACCTCGAAGATGATGTCCGATCCGGCCAAGCTGGTGAAAGCCCAGGTCTCGCTTTGGCAGGACTATCTCGAGTTGTGGCAGAACACCACCAGCCGGCTGCTCGGGCAGGCGGTGACCACGACGACGGAGGGCGGCGCCGATCCCCGTTTCCGCGATGAGATCTGGGAAGAGAACAACATCTTTAATTACATCAAGCAGTCCTATCTGCTGACGACACGGTGGCTGGAATGGTTGGTGCGCGATGTCAATGGGATGGATGCACGGACACGTGAAACCGTGCAGTTCTACACCCGGCAGTTCATCAGCGCGCTTTCACCCACCAACTTCGCATTGACCAATCCGGAAGTGATCCGCACGACCATCGAAACCCGCGGCGAGAATCTGTTGAATGGGTTGAATAACCTCCTGCATGACCTTGAATCCATGCAGCATGTGATCTGGCGAGGCGGCGAGAAAGGTGGTTGGCCTTCTGATTCGGGAACCGCGGCGCCGACGCCCGGCAAAGTTATCTTCCGTAACGAGTTGATGGAGGTAATCCGCTACGCACCGGCGACGCGAACCGTCTGGAAGCGGCCGCTGCTGTTTATCCCCGCCTGGATCAACAAGTATTATCTGTTCGATCTCAATGCCCGTAACTCACTGGTTGCGTGGGCGATCGCCGAAGGGCACACGGTGTTCATGATCTCGTGGGTCGACCCCGACGAAGAGGTGTGTCGACGCAGCTTCGAAGATTACGTCTTGAACGGCACGCTGCAGGCCATCGACATCGTCGAACGCTCCACCGGTGAATCCCGGATCAACGCTGTCGGTTACTGCATCGGCGGCACCCTGCTCGCCGCCACCGCCGCCTATCTTGCCAAACGGGGCGACACCCGCATCGCGACCGCCACCTTTTTGACGACGATGCTCGATTTTTCCCAGCCCGGCGACTTGGGTGTGTTCGTCGACGAGGCCACCCTTTCCTATCTGGAGCAGCAGCGGGATCGATCCGACGCAAACGACGCGGCCGAGATTGCTCTCCTGTTCAATCTGTTGCGCGAACAGGACCTGCTATGGGCGTTTGTCGTCAATAACTACCTGCTCGGCCGCGACTCGTTTCCGTTCGACCTTCTGCGCTGGAATGCCGACGCCACCCGGATGCCGATCGCGATGCACAGCTATTACCTGCGCAATTTCTATCAGAAGAACAAGTTGGTCGAGCCGGGCGGCATCAACATCGGCGGCGAAGCCATCGACCTGCGGCGCATCCTGGTCCCCAGCTATTTCCTGGCCGCCCGCGAAGACCACCTGGGTCCGTGGAAATCTATTTACAAAGCGACGCAGGTTCTGGGGGGCCCCAGTCGCTTCACTCTGACCGCCTCCGGCCACATCGCCGGTGTCGTCAATCCCCCGAGCGCCCGTAAATACTGCTATTGGGTCAACCAGCGTTCCCCTGCCAACCCCGACGAATGGCTGGCCAGCGCCCGACAGGTGGAAGGCTCCTGGTGGCCCGACTGGCACGAGTGGCTGAGCCGAAACGCAGATACGGGCCGGGTTGCGGCGAGCCGCCCGGGATCTCAGCGGCTGCCGTCAATGGGCAACGCGCCGGGTGAATATGTTCGCCTCCGCGCCTGACGTATCACGTGAAGTGCACGTTTCACGCTTTAGGCGTGCCTCGCGATGCGTAGGTCGCTATCGGGGTTGTGTCGGAGGCTCAGTCGCTGGCTGCGCGCCAGCGCAACCCTTCCCGAAGCCGCGAAGGCTCAAAATGGGTCCGCTCCATTTCCCGCAAATGAACGCAAGGGAATAGGGCGGCGCCCCGTGCTCAGGCGAGGTCGCCCACCCGTCCGAGCAAAGTCTCGGCCGCGGTCACCGGATCCAGGTCACGGCTCAGGGACCGGTCAAGCAGGTCGTCGAACAAACCTCGGCTCCGCCGCAGCAGGCGATCGCGAATGAGATCTTCGGCCGTCTTCAAAATGCGCAATTCAAGAATTCGCCGCCGTCGCTGCAACAGCTCGCCAGTCGCGGCGAGATGCCGGCCATGGTCGTCGATGGCCTCGACGAGATCGTCGATTCCTTCCCGCTTTTGGGCACTGGTCCCGACGACCGGCACGCCCCAGGACGTGGGATCGCGACCGAGGCCACCCAGCCGCACCATCGAGCGCAGATTGGCGATGGTTTCCGGTGCATCGGTCCGATCGCATTTGGAGACGGCGTGAATGTCCGCAATCTCAAGAACCCCGGCCTTGATCGCTTGCACCTGATCGCCCAGCCCCGGCGCCGAAACGACGATCACCGTGTGCGCCGCCTGCACGATATCCACCTCATCTTGGCCAACGCCGACCGTCTCGATGAGGATCAGATCAAATCCGCCCGCATCGAGCACATCAACGACGTCGTGGGTGGCGCGGGCAAGCCCGCCGAGGGCCCCTCGCGTCGCCAGGCTGCGGATAAAAACGCCGGGATCGCCGGTCAGCTCTAGCATGCGAATGCGGTCGCCGAGGATGGCACCGCCGGAAAACGGGCTGGACGGATCGATGGCGACGATCCCGACGCTGCGTTGTCTCGCGCGCAATCGCTGCGTCAGCGCCCGCACCATCGTCGATTTACCGGAACCGGGAACGCCGGTGATGCCGACGATATGGGCTCGCCCGGCCGCCCGATGGATCTGTGCCAGCAGCTCTCGGCCGGCCGCCGTCACTGCGCCTTCGGCAACGGACATGGCGCGGGCAATGCCCTTGCGCCGGCCGGCGAGCACCTCGTCGATCAACCGGGAGGGGGGCGCCAGCGCCCCCGTCGTCTGCTCAAGCATCGCCGCCCCGTCGCGAGCAGGGGGCGTCCTCAAGATAATCGGCGGCAAGGCCGACGTAACGGGGCGCCAGCTTGCGCATCATCGCCCGGTCGCCGTCGTTCAGGTCGCGGATATACTTAGCCGGCTGGCCGGCCCAGAGCTGACCGCTCCCCACCCGCTTGCCCGGCGTCAACAGCGCCCCCGCGGCCAACATGCCGCCCGTCTCCACCACGCACTCGTCCATCACCGTCGCCCGCATGCCGATAAACGCGCCGTCTTCCAGCGTGCAGGCGTGCAGCAACGCCATGTGGCCGATGGTGATATCGCTGCCGATGAACGTGCCGACCGTGTCCTTGGCGACGTGGACCACCGTGCCGTCCTGGATGTTGGTTCGCGCGCCGACACGGATGACATTGACGTCCCCGCGCAAGATGCAGCCGAACCAGACGCTGGCGTCGTCTTCGATGACGACATCGCCGATGACCACCGCGTTTGGCGCGATAAACACGCGTGCCCCCAGCTTCGGCGTAATCCCCTTGTAGGACATTAGGTTGCCGGACGATTTTAAGGTTTGCTCCGGTCCTTCGCTGCTCATTCCCATCGCCCCGCTCCTTGTGGGCTTCACGCCATTGATGCAGGGTTAGTCGTTGCCGGCCGACCAGACAAGGGCCTATCGCCCGGCCGGCGTCGCCGAGGCGCCCGCAGACGACAGCTTATCGAATGAGCTGGCTGAGCGGTCGAAACTCGGGCCGATCGGCGCGTTCCAGCCATTCGAAGATCACCATCTCGGTGCTGACGGTGCGAGCCCCGGCCGCCTCCATCCGGCGCAGCGCCAGTGCGTGACTGGTCGCCGCGCGGGAGGAGATGGCGTCGGCGACGACGAACACCTCGAACCGGTTGCTGAGCAGATCGATAACGGTCTGCAGAACGCAGACGTGCGCTTCCATCCCGGTGACGACCGCCTGCCCGCGCCCGAGCTGTCGAAACCGCCCCGCCCACACGCTTTCCTTCAGGCAGGAAAAATGCGTCTTGTCGACGCACTCGTTGGTTGTCAATTGCGAGGCCAGCGACGGAACCAGGGGCCCCAGCCCCTTCGGATACTGTTGGGAGGCCAGCAGCGGAACCGCCAGCGACCTAGCGGCGGCGATCAACGACCCGGTGCGATGGATCACACCTTCATGGTCTTGCGTCGCCGGCGCCAGCCGCTCCTGAATGTCGATGATGAGCAGCGCCGAGCGATCTGCGGCGAGCAGCATGTTCGCCCCTTTCCACCTTCATTCGCGCGAGGAGCAAGCGTAATTGACGACGGCAGCCGCGCCAAGCGGTCGCATCTCCCTCGTTTCCCCGCTCATGGGTGCGAGCGCCATTGCGCTCGTCCCTGCGTGTCCCTATGATCCCGCGACCCGCGGGTGATTTGCCTCAGGCGGGCATTTGCTCTTTTCATCGTAGCACGGCTCCATGCACTTTACCGACCTGCAACTCAGCGACGATGTCCTGCGTGCAGTCACCGACGCCGGTTACAGCCAGCCGACGCCAATCCAGGAACAGGCCATCCCCTACATCCTGATGGGGCGGGATCTGCTGGGTTGCGCCCAGACCGGCACCGGCAAGACCGCCTCGTTCACGCTGCCGATGATCGATATTCTCGCGGCTGGGCGCGCGAAGGCGCGCATGCCGCGATCACTGATCATCGAGCCGACCCGCGAACTGGCCGCTCAGGTCGCTGACGCATTCGATCTCTACGGCAAGTACCATAAGCTGTCGAAGGCGTTGCTCATCGGCGGTGAGTCGATGGCCGATCAGTTGCGGGTGTTGGAGCGGGGCGTCGACGTGCTGATCGCGACACCCGGCCGCCTCCTCGACGTCTTCGACCGCGGCAAGTTGCTGCTGAACGACGTGCGCATCCTGGTGATCGACGAGGCGGACCGGATGCTCGACATGGGATTCATCCCCGACGTGGAGCGGATCGTCTCCCTGGTTGCTCGCAATCGGCAGACGCTTTTTTTCTCGGCCACGATGCCACCGGCGATCCGCCGCTTGGCCGATGCCTTCCTGAGCAATCCAAAGTCGATCATCATCGCGCCGCCGGCGACACCGGCGGCGACAGTATCGCAGTCGCTGATCGTCGTCGCCCATGACGATGCCGGCGGATTGAAGGAGAAGCGCGCGGCGCTGCGCACCCTCATCGAGGGCGAGGAGGTGACGAGCGCGCTGATTTTCTGCAATCGCAAGCGCGACGTCGGCGTCGTCCACCGCTCGCTGCTGCGCCATGGCTACGACGCCGGCATGCTTCATGGTGATCTCGCCCAGGCCACGCGAACGGAGGTACTGGATCGGTTCAAGCGTGGTGAGACGCGACTGCTCGTCTGCTCCGACGTGGCGGCACGCGGCCTCGACATCGAGGCGGTCAGCCACGTTTTCAACTTCGATGTTCCCTCCCATGCCGAGGACTATGTGCACCGCATCGGCCGCACCGGTCGCGCCGGCCGGTCGGGGCGGGCGCTCACCGTCGCCGTTCCGGAGGACGGCAAGAACATCGCCGCCATTGAATCGCTGATCGGCGGCACCATCCCGCGTCTGGAGTTCAGCGGCATTTCCACCGCCGATCTCACCCTCGGTGACGACCGACGTCGGCGCCGGACCGGCACCCGAACCGGGCGCGGCGAGCGGAGCCGACGACCGGACAAATCAACCGAACGTCCCCCACAGCAGACGGTGGAGGCAAAGGCGGTGCCCGCGCGCAACCCCGACCGCCAGGGTGCGGAGAAGCGGGCGGCCGGGAGTCGGTCAGCGAAGAACCGGGAGACCGAACCGCGGGTCCGGAGCGCGGCAGCGGTCGATCGTGGTTCTCCCCGCGTGCCGCGAAACTCGCGCAATCCGCGCGATTCCGAACCCGCCATCGTCGGCATGGGGGATCACGTTCCGGCCTTCATGCTGCGTGAACCCAAGCTCGGCAAGAAGGTCTAACCTGAGAATACCCCTAATGGGGAATTCTCTTGCCGAAACTTTGCGAAAAATCTACACAACAGTCTATGACCGCCAAGGAACTGGAGCGGCTGCTCGCCCTGCGGACCGGCTTTGGCCAGGCGCACCTGGACCAGACCACACGGGCGCTACGCGCGGCAGCGATATTGCCCGCAAGCCGGCGGGGTCGCGGCGCGCGCCCCCTGGACGGGAGAGACGTCGCCCTTGTATTGATTGCCCTCGCCGCCGCGGAACAGCCGGCAAAGGCCCCGGCGGCGGTGTGTACCTACGCGGGCTTACGGCGAGCGGGAGACGAGAGCGACGCCACTCTCGTGGATACCCTGACCCGCGCCCTCGCTCACGCCACTGAGGCGGCACGAATCCGCACCGTCCTCGTTTGCCGCTCCTGGCCGATGGTGACGATCACCAGGCCGACGGCATTCGACATCGGCGAGGAGCGCTATCTACCAATCGCCGGGCTGCCGGCAAGCGTCCATGATGCCCCCGTCTTCTGCGGCCTGGGCGGCCGTCTTCTGCAGGCGGTGGCCAATGGGATGACGATCGAGCAAACTGTCGAAGAGGTCAGCGCCGTCGCCTAACTCGCTTGGGCGACGCAGATAAAGACCGCTTCCTGCGGCACCAACAGCGGGCAACGTTGGACGTTTTGATCAACCAGTTGCGCCCGCTTGCCGAACGGGGCGCATTCGGTGTCCGCCATCTTCTGCAACTGATAGTCCGTCGTCCCGATGCCGTTGAAGCAGATGCTGACCGGTTCCCCGTCCGCGCGCGGCTTATTGAAGGTGGGCAATTCCCGGTTGAACTCATCGGCCTTGAAAACATACGGCGTCGTCAGTCCGCAGCCGGCGGCGGCGGCGGCCCATAGCGCGACGACTGCCGCACGGCCGAATGTCAAACCGTTCCCTCGCGGAAAAAAAGCTGCCGCGGTCTTCGCTCCGCGCATGTGAGGCTCCCCGATCGTCCTGACGTACAGGTCTAGCATGGTCCAACGACATTAGGCGACATTAGGCATCGGCGGCTTCGTCGAGGGCAAGAAGCGCCGCATTGCCACCGCTGGCCGTGGTGTCGACCGCAATCACCCGCTCGGTGGCGAAGCGCGGCAGATACCAGGGGCCTCCCGCCTTCGGTCCCGTCCCGGACATCCGCTCGCCGCCGAACGGCTGACAGCCAACGCGGGCGCCGATCATCGTTCGGTTGACATACATGTTCCCGACGCGCATCCGCGCTTCAACGCGGCGGACAAAGCTTTCGATCCGACTGTGAATGCCCAACGTCAGCCCGTAGCCGCTAGCGTCGATGGTATCGAGCAACGCGTCCAGCCGGTGCGCGTCATACTCGAGGACATGCAAAACCGGACCGAACACCTCCTCCGTCAGCACATCGAAACGGTCGATTTCGTACGCCGCGGGGGCAAAGAAGGTTCCGGATGCGCACTCCGGCGGCAAGCGGCAGCGGAACAGGAGGCGGCTCTCGGTCTCCATCCGGGTCGCGTGGGCGGTGAGCCGGTCGAGCGCCGCCGCATCGATCACCGGCCCCACGTCGGTCGCGAGCCGCGCCGGATCGCCGATGGCCAGCTGCTCCATGGCGCCCGCCAGCATCGCCTTGATCGGTGTCGCCACGTCGCGCTGCAGGCAGAGGACCCGCAGCGCGGAACAGCGTTGCCCTGCGCTCTGAAAGGCGGAGACGAGAACATCCGCCACCACCTGCTCGGGCAGCGCCGACGAATCCACCAGCATGACGTTCTGACCGCCGGTCTCGGCGATGAACGGTACGATCGGACCGGCCCGTCCGGCGAGACGGCGGCCGATGGCCTGGGCGGTTGCGGTCCCGCCGGTGAAGGCGACCCCGGCGATCCCCGGATCGGAAACCAGCGCCTCACCAATCCTTCCGTCACCCGGCAAGACCTGCAAGGCCGCGACGGGGACTCCTGCCTCATGCAGGATCTCGCTACAGGCCTGGGCGACCAGGCAGGTCTGCTCGGCGGGTTTGGCGACGACGACGTTGCCGGCGACAAGGGCGGCCGCGATCTGGCCGATGAAGATGGCGACGGGGAAATTCCACGGGCTGATGCAGACGAAGACGCCCCGGCCGTGGCGGGTCAGGCGATTGTCCTCTCCGGCTGGTCCCGGCAACGACAGCGGCGCCCCGAAATCGGCACGGCCGCGCGCCGCATAGTAGCGACAGAAATCCACCGCCTCGGTGATGTCGGCGAGGCTGTCGGGGATGGTCTTCCCCGCTTCGGCAATCACCAACGCCGCCAGCGTCGGCGTCCGCTCCTCCAGCAGCGACGCGGCGCGATCAAGGCAGGCGGCCCGCTCGACGACCGGGGTCGCATCCCAGGCGGCGGCGAAGGCGCGAGCATCCCCGAGAGCGTTGGCGATATGAGTGGCGCTGGCATCTTCCACATGACCGACGATCCGGCCCCGATCCGCCGGACTGCTGATGGGGCGCGAGCGCTCGGCGCTGCCGACGCGGCCCCCCGCCAACAGCGGCGCCGCATGCCAGTCCAAACCGGCCGCAGCCATGTCCGAGGCCAGCCGGGAGACCACATCCGGATCGGCGAGATCCAGCCCGCGCGCCGCCAGCCGTTCCGCGCCGAAGATTGCCGTCGGGAGCGGGATCGCCGGGTGAGCCTTGTGCTTGAGCGCTCTCGCGCGCGCCACCGGGTCGGCGACGATCCGCTCCACCGGCAGGGTCGCATCCACCAACCTGTTCACGAACGACGTGTTCGAACCGTTTTCGAGCAGGCGACGAACGAGGTAGGCGAGGAGTTCGCGGTGGCCGCCGACGGGAGAATAAACGCGGCAGCGCCGATCGGGACGAAGCGTCCGCAGTTCGGCGTACAGCGGCACCCCCATCCCGTGTAGGCGCTGGAACTCAAGGTCGCGACGCGACCCGGCCAGTTCGAGCACGGCGGCGACGGTATGAGCGTTATGGGTGGCAAACGCCGGACGAAAGGCGTCCGCAGCGGAGAGGATGGCACGCGCCGCGGCCAGATACGAAACGTCGGTGTTGTTCTTGCGGGTGAAGACCGGATAGCCCGCGAGACCTCGCTCTTGGGCATGCTTGATCTCGGCGTCCCAATAGGCACCCTTGACCAGGCGAAGGGCAAGACGTCGCCGACAGCGTCGGGCGAGGTCGGCAAGCCAATCGATCGCCGGCCGGGCCCGCTTCTGATAGGCCTGCAAGGCAAAACCCAGCCCGTCCCAGCCGGTGAGCGACGAATCGGCCACCACTGCGGCCAGCACGTCGAGGGTCAGTTCGAACCGATCGGCCTCCTCGGAGTCGATGCAGACCCCGATGTCGCTGGCCTTGGCGAGACGCAGGAGTTCCAGGAGATCCGGTACCAGTTCCTTCAGCACCCGCTCCCGCTGGGAGAACGCGAATCGCGGGTGGAGGGCCGAAAGCTTGATGGAGATGCCAGGTCCCTCGTAAGGCCCGCGGCCCGCCGCAGCGGCGCCTATGGCGACAATGGCATCGCGGTAGGCGTCCCGGTAATGTTCGGCGGCGGCACGGGTGAGGGCTTGCTCCCCCAACATATCGAAGGAATGCAGATCCCCCTCGGCCTCTCCCGCCTTCGCTCGTTGAAGCGCGTCACCAATGGTGCGAGCGAAGACGAACTGCCGGCCAATGATACGCATGCCCTGAGCAAGGGCCTGGCGGATCACCCGGTCACCGCTTCGGGCGACGAGGCGGCGCACCAACGACTGGGGTCGTCCAATGTCCTCGCCGCTCAGGCGAACGAAGCGGCCAGTGAGCATCAACGCCCAGGTCGACGCATTGACGAACAACGAATCGCTGTGGCCCAGGTGCGTCGCCCAGTCAGCACCACCAATTTTTTCGGCGATCAGCCGATCAGCGGTCGTGGCGTCGGGGATGCGAAGCAATGCTTCGGCCAGGCACATCAGCATGACCCCTTCCCGACTGCCGAGATCGTAGGCAGCGAGGAAGTTGTCGAGCGCGCCGGCGTCGGCGGCGTGCCGACGGACGCCTTCGACCAAGCCGGTCGCCGTCGCGGTGATGCGTTGAGTCGCCGCCTCGCCCCAGTCCGCTTCGACGATCAAGGGTGCGAGGCAGCTATCCTCCGGGGCCAAGGCGAGTCGACGGATGGCGGAACGGTCGTCCGGGATCGTCATCGAAGCGAGCACTCCCGCAGGCAGAGCAGCATAACTCCACTATACCCAGAACGATCGTGCGTCTTGTCGCTTCATCCCTGAGCTTGCAGGATAGCCACCGTCCCAGTTTATGGAAAAGGCGCGCCGCCCTTGTCCCCGCTCCCCGTCGTCGTTGGAATCAGCGGTGCAACCGGTGTCCTTTACGGGGTCGAACTCCTCAGGGCATTGCGCCGCATCGGTTGGCCATCGCACTTGGTGATGACGGAGATGGCCGGACGAACCCTGGCGTTAGAAACCGATCTGCGGCTAGACGAGGTTCGGTCGCTGGCCGATGTCGTTTATAGCGTCAAAAATCTGGCGGCAGCGCCCGCCAGCGGCTCCTTCCGGACTCAGGGGATGATCGTCGCCCCGTGTTCGGTCAAAACGCTTTCGGGCATCGCCAACAGCTTTTCGCAGAATCTCCTTCTCCGTGCCGCCGACGTGACCCTGAAGGAGAGGCGGCCGCTGGTTCTGCTGTTCCGAGAGACACCCCTGCATCAGGGCCATCTGCGGCTGATGATGCAGGCAACGGAAGCCGGCGCCATCTTGCTGCCACCGATGCCTGCATTCTACACGCGGCCGCAAACCGTGCTCGATCTGGTCCGGCAGACGGTCTTTCGCGCCCTCGATCTGATCGGTGTCGTCGACGACACCGTGCCGCGCTGGGAGGGCGCGTGAAGGGCGTTATTTCTGACTGCCCAGCCTCTGACTGCTCAGCGACCGTCGCGCCGGGTCGGCACCGTCGCCAGAACCGTGGCGCCGACGACGACGCCGATAAAGAACGCGGCAACCACGCTGATGAGAGGGCGCTCCTCGATCGCCCGTGACGCCGATTCGGACGCATGGTCCGCCTTCTCACGCATGGCAGCGGCGGATGCCCGGGCCCTGGAAGCCGTATCCTCTCCCTTTTCCGCCGCCGTATCCTTCATCTTCGCCGCCATCGCGGACAGTTCCTTGCGCAGCTGTCCGAGTTCGCTGCGCAATGCGTCAGTGCTTTTCTGCATCAGTTCTGCAGGCGCATCCATTTCACGTTCTCCTTTGGGTAACACTACCTCTACTACGCCCATCACCGGCAGTTGTTCCGGGAAATCCGCCCTCGTCACTCGCTCGGCAACAGGTCGATGCCAGCGGGGCGCTCACCCGCGAAAAGCAAATGAAGGCTGAACAGCTGCCGATCATCGGTCCAGCTGGCCTTCACCGCGAAGCCCGCCGCCTCGGCGAGCCGCCTGAACCCTGCCAAGCTATATTTATACGAATTCTCGGTGTGGATAGTTTCGCCGGGAGCGAATTCGAACCGATGACCGGCGATTACCACGCTTTGCCGACGGCGGCTGACCAAGTGCATCTCGACGCGGCCCAGTCGGCGATTGACATCGGCGCGATGGAAGAACCCATCGAGATCGAAGTTGGCACCAAGCTCGCGGTTTGCGCGCAGAAGAAGATTGAGATTGAAAGCGGCGGTAATGCCCGCGCCGTCGTTGTAGGCGGTGTGAAGCACATGCGTATCCTTGCGCAAATCGACGCCGACGATGAGGCGACAGCGGGGACCGAGCACCGCGCCAAAGCGCGCGAGCAGGCGGACGGCGGCAGGCGGATCGAAATTGCCGATCGTCGAGCCGGGAAAGAAACCGACCCTCGGCCCACTGGGCAACCCTGGCGGCAGTTGAAACGGCTGGCTGAAGTCGGCAACCGCCGGAGCGATGCGAAGGGCGGGGAATTGCCCGGCGAGACGCTGCACAGCAGCGGCGAGACACGGCGCCGATACGTCCAGGGGAACATAAGCCGCCGGCTCCGCCATCTGCCCCAGGATCAGATCGACCTTACGGCTGGTGCCGCTGCCGAATTCGACGAGGACCGACCGCGCCGGCAGCCGGTTGGCGATGTCACGACCATAGCGACGCAGCATCGCAAACTCGGTGCGGGTCGGGTAGTACTCGGGCAGCCGGCAGATCATGGTGAACAGCCGCGCTCCCCGCTTGTCGTACAAATACTTGCAGGGGATGGACTTTTGTTCGGACGCGAGGCCGGCCAGAACCGCCGTCGCGAAATCGTCGCTTTCCTGCGCCGGCGGCAGCGGCGCCGGCGCTGCCTGGACGGACGGGCTCACTCTTGGCAATCCTTCGCCAGACGTACGCCGGTGAACTGCCAGCGCTGGTGAGGGTAGAAAAAATTCCGGTAGCTGGCCCGGATGTGACCGTCCGGGGTTACGCACGATCCACCGCGCAGGACCATCTGGTTGCACATGAACTTGCCGTTGTATTCGCCGACCGCACCGGCGGGAGCGCGATAACCGGGGTAAGGTGTGTAGGGACTGGCGGTCCACTCCCAGACATCGCCGAACATCTGCGCCGGCTGCACCTCGTCGCTCTCCATAAGCGCCGGCAGAGGCCGCAAGGCGCCGGAGCCGAGGGTATTGCCGAAGGTATTGGGCCGCGCCGCTGCCGCAACCTCCCATTCGGCTTCCGTCGGCAGCCGGACGCCCGCCCAGCGCGCGTAAGCGTCGGCTTCGTAGAAACTGACGTGGCAGGCCGGCGCCGTATCCTCGACCGGCGTCAGGCCGTGCAGCGTCATCGTAACGAAGCCGCCACCGGCTGCCGGCCGCCAGTAGAGGGGTGTCTGCAGATTGTGCTCGCAGACCCACGTCCATCCGTCGGCAAGCCACAGGCTCGGCCGCCGATACCCCTCGTCGGCCATGAACTCCCGCCATTCGCCGTTGGTCACCAGGCGGGATCCCAGGCCAAACCGCCGGAGGAACTGCCGATGTCGGGGCCCCTCGTTATCGAAAGCAAAGCCGCTGCCTTGATGACCGATTTCGTATAACCCCTCGGGGTACTCGACCCAGCTCAACGCCGGCGGCTGTCCGGCGACGGCATCGGGTTGCAGCGGGCGATAAGCCGGCGCCAACGCATTGCGTGAGAACAGGTGCAAGAGATCGGTCAGGATCAATTCCTGGTGCTGCTGCTCGTGATGAATGCCGAGCCGGGTCAGGGCTTCGATTTCCCCGCCTCCGCCGCCGGCGAGAAACTCGGCCATCGCGACGTCCACGTGGTGGCGGTAGCTCAGCATCTCCGCGAGACCCGGCCGCGATAGCAGGCCACGCTCCGGCCGCGGATGACGGGCACCGACCGTCTCATAATAGGAATTGAACAAGTATCCCCAACGCTCGTCATAGGCCCGATAACCGCTGGCATACGGAAGCAAGATGAAGGTCTCGAAAAACCAGGTGGTGTGAGCCAGATGCCACTTGGTCGGACTGGCGTCCGGCATTGACTGCAGAGCTTGATCCTCGGGCGTCAGCCCCTCGACGATCGATTCCGTCAACCGTCGTGTCGCCTTGAACGCAGCGCTGATGCTGGGGGTGGTGCGCCCGGCCATGTGGGCGGCGTGCAACGTCACGCCCTCGGACAACGATGAGTCCAGCATCGATTACCCCTCCCGACGGCTCTTGGTCGCGGTCCCGCTTCAAGTCGGAGAAATGGGTGGCCACGATCGAGAAGCCGAACGATTTCGTCGCGCCGGTGTTCCCTCGTCGATCGCTTTCGGCGCCGATCGTGGTGAGGTTAGCGGCACCCCTCGAAGCTGGTTCACCCGATCCTATATGCGCGGGCATAACGCCCTGGACGCGACAACGTCGCCCCCAGATCGGGAGGAGGAATGGCAGGCAACGAAACTGGACGGCGGAAGGATTGGAAAAAAGAGGACGCTGAATCGAGCGAAGGCCTTCGGACAAGCGCCCTATTCAGGCAGCGCCGAAGACCTTCTCATGGGGATTTCTGTCCCCTGGGCCCGAACACATCGGACACTAGCTTGGGCTTCTAAGTTGATCGCCGGTGCCAAGGGGCCGGCAACCGATTGCTGGTCCGGTGGAGTCATGCAGCCTTCGCACCCTCCATTATCCGTTACAGATGAAGTATTATCGCATCCTTTGTCGCCGAGGTCAAGTCGGGTGCCCTTCTGTATTCCCGCCTCTGCCAAGGTGAGCATCTCCACCTCCGACGTGCACCTCCCATACGGCTCGGCGGCGTTCCTCTTCAGCGCGTCGCTGAGAGCTCTGGCTAGATCCAAGGGCGCCGGCGGCTTGCCGACGGTCTGGACGCCGGCGAGAGCGCCTTCCATTGCCGGTAATGTGCCGTATCCGGAACAAAAAACAACCGGACGGCCGGTCGCCACTAGGCTTTCGGCAAGGGGCAGCGCGCTTTCTCCGTGAATGTTGACGTCGAGCAGCGCAACATCGATCGGCGCCGTCCGCGCCAACGACCATGCTTCCTCCATGCTCACCGCCGGTCCGACCACCGTATACCCCAGATCACCTAGCGTCCGTTGCAAGGACAGCGCCACCAGCACCTCATCCTCGACGATCAGCACGCTGACCCGCCCTTGCGGACGTAAAGGCGGTATGGGCAACGGCACCAAACAAGGGTCGATCGGCTTCGTCGCCGGCGAGGAGATGCAGGCGGGCGGAAGTTCCAGGATGCTGCGAAGGCCACGAGGGTGCCATTCGAAGCGAATTCTTCCTTCCAGTTGCCGCTGCGCCAGGTTGCGGACAAGGGTCGAGCCAAATCCGGCCTGTTTCGGGGGGACCACCGGTGGCCCTCCCCGCTCCTGCCAGGTGAGGCGAAGCTCACCGGTCGCCTCGACGCTCGACCAGCCGACCGCAACCGAGCCCGATCGCCGCGACAGGCTGCCGTACTTGGCGGCATTGGTTGCGAACTCATGGAGCAGCATGGCGAGCGGCTGGACGCTTTCCGGCGCCACTGAGACGTCGGGACCGGTAACCTTGATCCGCTGTCCCTCGCCCGCCTTCCCGCCACCGAACGGCAGCAGCGCCGCTTCCACCAGCCGATGCAGCGGCGTGCCGTCCCAGCGATTGGAGGCAAGCAGCGAGTGGGCACGAACCAGAGCGGTAATCCGGCCGACCACGGCGGCAACGAAGGTGTCGATGTCGTCCGCCCGCGTCATCTGAACCACCGCCTGCGCAACGGTCAGCGCATTCTTGGCCCGATGATCCACCTCCCGCATCAGCAGCTGCTGTCGCTCCTCGATGGTTTTTCGCTCATTGATGTCGATATTGGTGCCGATCCATGAGGTGCCGTGTCCATCATCTCCGCGAAGTGGCCGCGCCCGGGACAGGACCCAGCGGTAGGTGCCGCTGGGGCGGTGAAACAGGCGATACTCGGCCTGATAGGCCGCGCCCGTATCCTGAGTCGCCCGCCATCGCTTCAGGGTCGCCTCGCGATCCTCAAAATGAATCGCGTTCAACCAGCCGAAGCCCCGCAACTGGGTAAACGATTGCCCGGTATACGATCGCCAGGTGGGCGAATCCTCGAAGACGCTTCCATCCGCCCGGCAGGTCCATACCAGCTGCTGAGAGGCTTCGACGACCCCGCGATAGCGGGCTTCGCTCGCCCGCACCGCCGCCGACATCTGTCGTTCGCGGGCAATGAGGCGGCGGCCGAAGCCGGCACCGGTGGCCAGCGCGCCGGCAATGGAAGCGAGGAGAGCGACGAGGCCGGCGGCGGCAACTTCGAGCCCGGTCCGTTGCAGGACATGTAAAATGGACGCGTTGCTGGCGCCAACGGCCACCTGCCAGCCGGTAATCGGAGAGGTTTCAAACGCCCGCAGATATCGCTCCCCTTCCAGGATGGCATTGAGCAAAAGCCCGTGGTCCCCGTCGGCAAGATCACTCGCGACGGAGGGCGATGCCTGGTGACCGATGAACGTGGTGCGCGGCGAGCGGCCGACGATGCGACGACTGCGATCGAAAACCGTGATCAGGGTATCGGCGGAGACCTGCTGACGCTCGGCGATCGCGGTGATCTCGGTCGGGGCAAGGGCAACGGACAACACACCGATGACCCGCCCGTCACGCAGCATCGGTGTGCGAACCGCCAGATACGGCAGCGGAATTACCTCCGTGGCTTGCACAATCGGCTCGATGGTCTGGGAATGCTGTTCGGCGACGGCGCGGATCGCTTCGGGATCGATGAGCGCGCGCGCCGTTCTTGGGTGTGCCTCGAAGGTGACCGTATTCGAGATGCCGTCGACGTCGGAGACGACGACGGCGAGCCAAGCCCCCCGCTGTTCGGCCGCGAACAGCCGGACGGCGGACACCAGGTCGCGGTCGTCGCCCGCATCGTCGCGTCCGACCAGATCGGCCAGAAGACGGGTCGATGAAAGCTGACCAAGAACGTAGGTGTCGATGGCTACGACCAGCGCCCTGGCGGTCGCGGCGAAACGCTGCTCGATGTTGTCCCGGCTGTGCTGAACGACAACAACGGCGGCGGCAGCCGCAAACAGCAAGATGGGGATCGCAGTTGCCGCGACCACGGCGGCGAGCGGCCAGCGCCAGGCTTGCTGCCGCCGCACCGTTACCTGGTCTTGCCCCTGCCCCTGCATGGTGCCTCGCTTGGCCCAGCACAAAACAACCCGCTTGGGTTATATTACAGCTTCTCGTATAGGCGGAATAGCCGCTCTCGACAGGGCGGCGTTGGGGGCAGAGGCTCGCGCGGGCAATCCAAACCGGCGCCCGCCCGTTGGGCGGTGCTCAACAGCGCAGACGCCACCGTTCCGGGGCCATCGCCGCCGCGCTCGAAGGCGAGCGGCCAAGGTCCGATGGGGTCCGATGGCGCTAGGGATTGACCTCACAATACCGACCGACTATTGCCGTTGGACCGGATGCGGCCGGTGTTCCAGCAGCGCGGGAAGGGGCTTTACCTTGTCCTTGATGAAAGAGTTTCGTGATTTCGCGGTCCGTGGCAACGTGGTCGACATGGCCGTCGGCATCATCATCGGCGCCGCATTCGGCAAGATCGTTTCGTCCCTGGTCGAAGATGTGATCATGCCGCCGATCGGATGGGTGCTGGGCAAGGTCGACTTTTCCGACCTGTTCGTGAACCTGACGCCGGAGCACTACCCGTCGCTCGCCGCCGCCAAGCAAGCCGGCGCGCCGGTCATCGGCTATGGCGCCTTCATCAACAATATTCTGCATTTCGTTATCGTCGCTTTCGCGGTGTTCATGCTGATCCGCTGGATCAACCACCTGAAGGAGATGGCCGGGGCTGCCGAAGAAGCACCGGTGCCGACGCCGCCGCGCGAGCAGCTGCTTCTGGAGGAAATCCGCGACGCGATCAAAGCCCAGCGCAAGTAGATGAGCGAGTTTCCCGTCGGCGGCGATTTCGGCTTCGACGACGTCGCCGTCGAGAGCCGCGAGACCGCCTACACCGGCTATTTCCGCATCGACCGCTATCGTCTCCGCCACCGCCTTTTCGCCGGCGGCTGGTCGGGACCGATGGGCCGTGAGGTTTTCGAGCGCGGGCAGGCGGTCGCGGTCCTCCTGTACGATCCCGACGCCGACGCGTTGATCCTCATCGAGCAGTTCCGGGCAGGCGTGTATGCCGCGGGCAGCGGTGGGGAGATCGGCGGCGTGGCCAGCCCGTGGCTGATCGAAATCATCGCCGGCATCATCGGTGAGGGCGAGGCTTCGGAAGAGGTGGCGCGGCGGGAAGCGATGGAGGAAGCCGGCTGCGAGGTCGGAGACCTCGTGCGTGTCTGCCGGATTTTCGCCAGCCCCGGCGCATCGAGCGAGACGGTCGAGATCTTCTTCGCGACCTGCAAAGCGCCGGCAGCCGGCGCTTTGCACGGCCTCGACCATGAGAACGAGGATATTCGGGTGTTGGTGGTGCCGCCGGAGGTGGCGTTCTCGTGGATCGAGGAGGGACGTATCGTCAACGGGCCGTCGATCGTCGGCCTGCAGTGGTTTCAGATCAACGGCGCGCGCTTCCGCCCGGCCAGCCTCCCTCGCTGAGCTCGGATCGGCCCCGGCGTTCCCCACAAGGTCTGAGACTTAACGGCGCAGCGGGAGACAAGGCGGGCCATCGATGGACGTGCGAAACGGCTTTATCGGCGCAATCGGCAATACGCCGCTGATCCGCCTCGACCGGGCGTCGGCCGAGACCGGCTGCGAGATTCTGGGCAAGGCGGAGTTTCTCAACCCCGGCAGTTCGGTGAAGGACCGGGCGGCCCTCGCCATCATCGAGGACGCGGAGCGCAAGCAGTTGCTGCGCCCCGGCGGAGTGATCGTCGAAGGCACCGCCGGCAATACCGGCATCGGGCTGGCGCTGGTCGGCAACGCCCGCGGCTATCGGACGGTGATCGTCATTCCCGAGACGCAGAGCCAGGAGAAGAAGGACATGCTCCGGCTGTGCGGCGCCGAGGTGCGCGAGGTGCCGGCCGTGCCGTATCGCGATCCGGAAAACTACGTGAAAGTGTCCGGTCGCCTCGCCGCGGAGCTGGCGAAAACAGAGCCGAATGGCGCCATCTGGGCCAACCAGTTCGACAATGTGGCTAACCGTCAGGGCCATTACCAGACCACCGGGCCAGAAATCTGGCGACAAACCGATGGCCGGGTCGATGGATTCGTCTGCGCCGTCGGCACCGGCGGTACGCTCGCCGGTGTCGGGCTTTTCCTCAAGGAGCAGCGCCCCGGTGTCATCATCGGCCTCGCCGATCCCATGGGTGCAGCCCTCTACCATCACTACACGCACGGCGAGTTGAAGGCGGAGGGCGAGTCGATCACCGAAGGCATTGGCCAGGGGCGAATCACCGCCAACCTGGAGGGAGCACCGGTCGATCGCGCCTGGCAGATCACCGACGAGGAAGCGCTGCCGATCCTCTTCGACCTGCTGCGGTACGAAGGGCTTTGCCTCGGCGGCTCCTCCGGCATCAACGTCGCCGGCGCGCTGCGCCTGGCGCGCGACCTCGGGCCGGGCCACGTCATCGTGACCATCTTGTGCGATTACGGCACCCGCTATCAGAGCAAGCTGTTCAATCCGGATTTCCTGCGGTCGAAGGCGCTGCCGGTGCCGTCCTGGCTGGAATGACGGTCGTGACTGACGAGACAGGGCCCCTGCGGTCGACCGCCTGGCTCGCCGACCGTCTCGGTGACCCAACCCTCCGCATCGTCGACGGCAGTTTCCATCTGCCGACGGCCGGCCGCAATCCCAAGGAGGAATTCGTCCAACGGCACATCCCTGGCGCCGTCTTCTTCGACATCGACGCCATTGCCGACGGGACCTCCCATCTTCCTCACATGCTGCCGTCAGCGGACACCTTCGCCGAGCGGGTCGGCGCGCTCGGCATCGGCAGTTCCGACACGATCGTCGCCTATGATGCGCCGGGCTCGGCCGCGGCGGCCCGGATCTGGTGGACATTCCGGGTCTTCGGTCACAACGAGGTGGCCATCCTCGACGGCGGTCTTGCCCGCTGGCTGGCGGAAGGCCGGCCGGTGGAAGATGGCATGCCGTCGCCGTCGAGGCGGCCGTTCCGCGCCCGGCTGCAGTCCGAGCGGGTCATCACCCGCGGTGAATTGGTGCAGTGCATCGGCATCGAGACCGTCGTCGACGCGCGCGGGCCGGGCCGCTTCCGCGGCGACGAACCGGAACCGCGGCCGGCAAAGCGATGCGGCCACGTTCCCGGTGCTCGCAATCTCCCGTTCATGGACTTTCTGGACCCCGATCGTCATGGCGGCTGGCGCTCGCCAGACGAAATCGCCGGCCGTTTCGCCACCGCCGGCGTCGATCCGTCCCAGCCGTTCATCGCCTACTGCGGCTCGGGCGTGACCGCCTGCGTTCCCGCTTTCGCCGCCTATCTCCTCGGCCATGATCGCGCGCGCATCTACGATGGTTCGTGGGCAGAATGGGGGAATTGCGACGACACCCCCATCGAGCGGGGCTGAGCATGGCCGACAACGAAGGGAAGGTGAACCTCGGTCGGCTGACGCGACTGGCCCACGTGGGGCGCGCACCACACGCCAACCACGGGGTGGTCAATCCCCCCGTCTACCATGCTTCGACCATCGTTTATCCGACCCTCGCCGCGTTGGAAGAAGCCGATCACACGCCCTTTGTCGGTACCCGATATGGCCGTCGCGGCACGCCGACCACCTTCGCGTTGGAAGAGGCCGTCACCGAACTGGAGGGCGGGTACCGCAGCATCGCCGTGTCGTCCGGGCTGATGGCCATCACCGCCACCCTCCTCGCCTTCCTCAAGACGGGCGATCATCTGTTGATGGTGGACACGACCTATGGTCCGGTCCGCCGCTTTTGCGACACCATCCTCAAGGGGCTCGGCATCGAGACCACCTACTACGATCCGCTCGCCGACATCGCCTCCCTCCTTCGCCCGGAGACCCGGGTCGTCTACATGGAAAGCCCCGGCTCGCTCACGTTCGAGGTGCAGGATGTTCCCCGCATCGCCGACGCGGCGCGGGCCCATGGCGCCATCTCCGTGATCGACAACACCTGGGCGGCGGGACTGCTCTTCCAGCCGCTCCGCCATGGCGTCGACGTGTCCATTCAAGCGGCAACCAAGTACCTGGTGGGACACGCCGATGCGATGCTCGGCGTCATCACGACCAACGAGCCGACCTATCTCCGCGTTCGCCGGGCAACGGCAATGCTTGGCACCGGTGTCGGGCCGGACGACTGCTATCTCGGATTGCGCGGCATCCGGACGCTCGCCGTCCGCCTCGCCCGCCACGCCGAAACCGCCCTCGCCGTCGCCGCTTGGCTGGCCGAGCGGCCGGAGGTGGCGCACGTCCTGCATCCGGCGCTCCCGTCATGCCCTGGACACGCGGTTTTTACCCGCGACTTCGCCGGCAGCAACGGCCTTCTTTCCATTGTCCTGCATCCGGTAAGCAAGCCGGCGCTGGCGGCGATGCTGGACGAAATGTGGTTATTCGGGCTCGGCTATAGCTGGGGCGGCTACGAGAGCCTGATCATTCCATTTGATCCGCAAGCCAGCCGCACGGCAACCCGCTGGCCGCTCGACGGCCCGTGCCTGCGCCTGCATATCGGTCTCGAAACCGCAGAAGATCTGATGGCCGACCTGGAGGCGGGTTTTTCCCGGCTCTCCGCGACGAACGCCGCGTCGACAACGGGACGTTAACGCCTCCGGACTAATCTTGCCGCCAAGCCCCGCCGGACGGGGCCAGATGGCATAGTCAGGACGCGGCACTTACCTGCATGGCGATTTTTTCCGACGACGTCCCGGCCGAAGGCACGGGGCATAGGCCACCGGCCGGCCTGCCGGACGATCAGCACCTGTCACTGCCGGAAGCCGTGGTGCAAACGGGATGCGAGTTGAAAACGCTCTCGCAGGCGGTCGAACAGAGCCGGGCCGCGGTCATCGTCACCGACATCGAAGGCCGGATCACCTACGTCAACCAGGCTTTTGTCCAAATCACCGGCTTCTCCCGCGAAGATGCCATCGGTCAAACCCCACGCATCCTCAAGTCGGAGCGAACACCGCCCGACACGCATGCGCGGCTATGGGCGACCATTGCCGCCGGTGAGCCGTGGGAGGGGGAGATCTGCAACTGCCGGCGCAGCGGCGAGCACTACTGGGCGAACGCGCTGATTTCGCCGGTCAAGGATGAAAAGAACCGCATCTCCCACTATATCGGCGTTCAGGTGGACATTACCGAGCAAAAGCGGGCAGAACACCAGCTTCGCGCCAGTGAGGCGCGCTTCCGGTCGGTTGTCGAATCATCCCTGCTCGGGCTCGCCATCGAGCACGAGGGCAAGCCGGTTTTCGCCAACCGGACCTTCGCCATGCTCTTTGGTTACAGCGATCCTCAAGAGATTTTCTCCCTCGCCTCCATCGATAGCCTGTTTCCCGACGAGGAGAGGTTGCGGCTGGCGCGGCTGCGGCGAAGTGCCAAGAGCGGCGAAGTCAGTGACGAGCTCATGCGCAGCGAGTTTCGCTGTACGCGCCGCGATGGTAGCCCGTTCTGGGTCCTGACCCAGATCCAGCCGACCAGTTGGACCAGCGACGGCGCGGCCACCCAGATGATCGTCATCGATATCACGCTGCGCAAGCTTTACGAGGAGCGGCTTTGCCGCCAGGCAAACTACGATCCGCTGACCGATCTACCGAACCGCGTCGTCGCCATGGATCGCCTGCGCAACGCCATTGCCCAGGCTCGCCGGCGACAGCGGAAGGTGGCAGCCCTCTTCGTCGACGTCGACCGCTTCAAGACGATCAACGATACGCTTGGCCACGACGCCGGCGACCGCTTCCTGGTGCTGTTGACGGCTCGACTGACCCAGCAGGTGCGGGAGGAGGACACCGTCGCCAGGCTGGGTGGCGACGAATTCTTCATCATATTGCCGGAAATCATCGATCGCAGGGACGCCGAGCAGGTCGCAGGTAAGATCATCAAGGCGGGAGCCTTGCCGTTCGAGATCGACGGCCAGGAACTGTGTGTCAGTGTGAGCGTCGGCATCTGCCTCTATCCGGACGATGCCGCCGACGCCGAGATCCTCCTGCGGCACGCCGATGCCGCCATGTACGTTGCCAAAGGACGGGAACGTGGCACGTTCGGCTTCTATACGCCGGAGCTGAGCGCGCAACGCCATCGTCGCGCCCGGGTAGAGGCGGCTCTGCGCCGTGCCCTCCCTGGGGGCGAGTTCAGTCTCGTCTACCAGCCGATCGTCGATTTGGCGAGCGGTTGCATCGTCGGTGCGGAAGCGCTTCTGCGCTGGCGCAGCGAGACTCTGGGCGATGTGGCGACCGAGGAGTGCATTCTTGTCGCCGAGGAGACCGGTTTGATCGTTCCCATCGGCGAGTGGGTTCTCGATACCGTCTGTACCGAGGCGCGCCAGTGGCTGGATGCGGGCCTGCCTCCCCTGCGCTTCGCGGTCAACGTCTCAAGCCGGCAGTTCCGCGGTGCGACGCTGGCGCGGGCGGTGCGCACCGCCCTCGACGAAAACCGACTCGCCGCGGACACCCTGGAGTTGGAAATCACCGAGAGCCTGTTGATGGAGGACGCGGTTGAGTTGGGACAGACGCTCGACCGGTTGGAGCGCTGGGGGGTTCGCCTCACCGTCGACGACTTTGCCACCGGCCGATCCTCCCTCACCTGTCTCAGCCGTTTTCCGCTCGACACCCTGAAGATCGGCCGCTCGTTCACCGCCGGTGTCTGTGTCGATCCGGCGCAGGCGGCCCTGGTTGAAGCAATGATCCTCATGGCCCATCGGCTTTCCCTTCGCGTCGTCGCCGAAGGTGTCGAAGAACCCGGGCAAGCCGCCTTTCTTCGGACACGGGGGTGCGATGCGGCACAGGGCTTCTATTTCAGCCATCCGTTGCCGCCCGATCTATTCCGCCGTTTCGTCGCCGATTGGCGAACGGGCTCCGACACGGCGAACGTCGCCTGAAGCGGTCCCCGGCCCGATGCCATCAGGCCCCGCCGCTGTTGCGGATCATCGCCTGAGCAATGCACACGGCTGTCGGCCCGCTTCAGTGTTCCGGAGCGGCGCTAATCCTGAGTCCCGACCCCTGGTCGCTCAATTGCGGCGCCGATGCCGCCCCGTTCCCTCGATCGCTCGCGCGCGTTTCCTCGCAAAGCTCCGCTTTGACCGGCTGGATCTGGACGAGGCGCATGACATTGGTGGGGCACAGGATGTCCAGGGGCAATCCCGCGGTAATGACCAGATGGTCGCCGCCTTTTGCGAAGTCCTCCTCCAGGGCCACCTTCACCGCCAGTGCGTCCATGTTGACGTGGTCGTCCATCATGTCTGCGAGGATCGGGTGAATTCCCCATACGCCCGACAGGTTGCGGGCGACCCAGAGGGTTGGTGTGAAGGCGAGGATGGGAACCAGTGGGCGGCGACGTGAGGCCCTGAGCGCGGTCACCCCTGAGACAGTAAACGTGACGATGGCGGCAGCCGGAAGCGTGGCCGACGCCCGGCTGGCCGAGTCGGTGATCATGTCCGCCGTCGTTCGCCGGGGTTTGGCCTGACCTGCGTTCAACAACTCCGCGTAGGCCGGATCGGATTCGCTGTGCTTGATGATCCGATCCATTATGCTCACCGCCGCCGCGGGATACTTTCCAACCGCAGTTTCGCCCGAAAGCATCACCGCATCGGCGCCTTCGTAGACGGCGTTCGCCACGTCCGAGGCCTCTGCCCGTGTCGGCGTCGGCGATGTGATCATCGAATCCAGCATCTGCGTGGCGACGATCACCGGCTTGCCGGCCTGCCGACAGGAGCGAATGATCCGCTTCTGGATGGCCGGCACCCTTTCTGGGGGAAGTTCGACACCCAGATCTCCCCGGGCAACCATGACGCCGTCGGTCAGATCGACAATTTCATCGAGCTTCTCAATGGCCGACGGTTTTTCCAGCTTGGAGATCAGGTGCGCCCGCCCGTCGATCAGGCGCATGGCCTCCTCCACGTCTTCGGGACGCTGAACGAACGACAACGCGATGAGGCTGATGCCGATTTCCAGCGCGAACTCCAGATCTCGCCGATCCTTTGCCGTGAGCGGCGAAACGTCGAGCACGACATTGGGCAGGTTGACGCCCTTGTTGTTGGAGAGCGTGCCACCCGCCACAATGTTCGTATCGGCGAAATCCGGACCGCAGGCGGTCACGCTGAGGCAGAGGCGCCCATCGTCCAGAAGCAGTTGGGCTCCGGGACGAAGGGCGGCGAAGATTTCGGGATGCGGCAACTGGACCCGCTCGACGCACCCCGGCTCTTCGCACAGGTCCAGGCGAAACGAGCCGCCGGTTTCGAGGCCGACCTTGCCATCGGCGAAGCGGCCCACGCGCAGCTTTGGCCCTTGCAGGTCGGCGAGAACGCCGATGGGACGGTTGACGTGCTCCTCGAGGGCCCGAACGCGCCTTAGCTGTGCTGCGTGTTCCTCATGGGTGCCGTGACTGAAGTTGAACCGGAAAACGTCCGCACCCGCCCGGAACAGGCGCTCAAGCATGTCGTCGGTGCCGCTGGCGGGACCGATGGTGGCAATGATCTTCGTTTGTCTTGATCTTCGCATGAAGCCGACCCCTGGTTTTCGCTGTCGGCATCAATGCAATCGTGAGACCATTACCTCGCCTCGGATGCCCCGCGTACCCATCGCCCTCGCTGAGGGTCCGGGTTGCTCCGAGACCGCAGCCTCCTCTGTCAGCAGCCAACGCAAACAGAGCCGTCACGGCAATTGGCGCGCCCGGCAGGGATCGAACCTGCGACCTACTGCTTAGAAGGCAGTTGCTCTATCCGCTGAGCTACGGGCGCATCGCCCATCACGCCGATGAAATGGACTTGCCGATCGGGAAGGGTATCAGGGCTGGCGCTCATGGATCAACGAGGCCGTTTCCTTCCCTGGTCCCGGCTCCCCCAACGCGCCGCGGGTCCCGTACCGCCCCGCCATTGCCGTCAGGCGCGGAAGTTCTCGGCGTAGCTTTTCGGCCGGACGACGTGCTGATGCGGTTCGATCACCCGATAGCTCAGGCCGTTGCGAGACGCATAAGCGATGGCTTCGTCACGGTTGACGAAGCGGAGACGGACCTGGGTCCGCGTATCGGCGGAGCCGATCCACCCCATCAACGGGTCGGCCAACCGCGGTGACTCAGGTTCAAACTCGACGACCCATTCGCGGGTTTTCCGCATCCCAGATTGCATCGCCGTTTTCGTCGGTCGATAGATGCGAACGTCCGTCACCACCGCCTCGCGCGTTCAAAGTCAAGTCCACGGGTCGCATGCCGAGCGGCGTCGGCTCGACTGTCCGTCCGCACCTTACTCAGATTGCGATATTCTGCAAGGACGCGGACGAACTTCCTGTCACGTCGCCAGGCGGACGGGAATGGACTAATTAAGAAGAGGGACCCGAAGAGGCGTCGCCGAGCGAAAGCATGTGACAGAAGCAACCAGTTCCCTGTGGCCTGCGCTTTGGGCTTGGCTGCTGACCGCAGCCCAGATGATGGTTGCCGTCATCACGTCCGGCCATGTCATTTTGCACAAGCGGGATGTTCGGGCCGCCATCGGCTGGGTCGGCCTCATCTGGTTTGTCCCGTTTGGAGGCTCCGTCCTCTATTTCCTGTTTGGTATCAACCGGATCCGCCGTCGCGCGCACGGCTTGCGAGGTCCGCGTCCGGCGGGACGGCCGGTCGCCATGGGTCCGGTTGCCGCGGTCCGCTTGCCGGCGCTCCTTCCCGACACCGCACGACACCTTGCGGCCTTGGGACAACTTCACGACCGCATCAACGATGCGCCGCTGACGGAAGGCAATCGGATTGCCGCCTTCACCCGTGGCGCCGACGCTTATGCGGCGATGATCGCCGCCATCGACGCCGCCCGACGAACCATCGGCCTGATGACCTATATCTTCGACGTCGACGTGAGCGGGCGCGCGTTCATCGAGGCACTGGAGCGAGCGCAGGCGCGCGGTGTCCGGGTGCGGGTTCTCATCGATGGCGTCGGCGCCCGCTATACGCGCCCGCCGGTCATCCGGGAGCTTAGCCGCCGCAAGGTGAAGGCGGCGGAGTTTCTCCCCACCGGTTTCCCCCTTGTCATGCCCTATGCCAACCTACGGAATCATCGCAAGATTCTCGTCATCGACGGCGCCGTCGGCTTCACCGGCGGCATGAACATTCGCCACAGCCACGCGGCCGAGGACGCCCCGGACGCCATCGCCGACGTACACTTTCGCATCGACGGTCCCGTCGTTGACCATCTGGTGGTGACTTTTCTCGAGGACTGGCTGTTCGCCGCCGGCGAAACCCTGGGGGGGGAATGGTTTCAACCGCCGGAGACCAATGACGACCTGCTGAACCCGAAAGGTCTGGGCGACGCGTGGCACCCAACGGACGACGTTGCCGCGCGCGGAATCGCTGCCGGCCCGGATGAGGCGTTCGAACGCATCCGATGGACGATCCTGGCGGCGCTGGCTTTGGCCGAGCGCCGGGTGCGCATCGTTACCCCCTACTTCGTTCCCGACCAGACGCTGATGACGGCCCTGTCGCTCGCCGCCCTCCGAGGTGTTGCCGTCGATATCATCATCCCCAAGAAAGGCAACCTTCGTCTCGTGCGCTGGGCCTCCCGTGCCAAGCTCAGTCACCTACTCGCCAGCGGCTGCCGTGTCTGGTTGACGCCGCAGCCATTCGATCATGCCAAGCTGATGACGGTGGACAGCGCCTGGGCCCTGATCGGGTCCAGCAACTGGGATGCGCGCAGCCTGCGACTCAATTTCGAGTTCAACGTTGAATGTTACGGTGAAGCCATGGCACGGGCGATCGACGGCCTCATCGAGCTCCGCATCGCTCGAGCGCAAGCCCTCACATTTATCGAGTCGCTTGCTCTCCCCCTGTTCACCCGTCTCCGTGACGGAACCGCCTGGCTGGCATCGCCCTACTTGTAGGCCGATTGTCGCGCTTGGTCGCGAGTGTTGGCAGGTCGGAGCAGCCGGGCCAGAACGACCCGGCTGTCCGAAGCGAGGCTGTGGCCAGGCTTGGGGGAGCAACCGACCACCCCCTATTTCTAGCATGGATTGTACCCTGCTGGCGTGCCCACGGTCACACTCGCATAACGAGAACATTGCGCGTCCTGCTATCTTTGGGCAGACGCGAGCGGAGCATAACCCCCAATTAAGGACCAAGCGCTCCCAACGTGCCTCTGACGCGGCATGGCTCTTGCGTTGCAGAGGAACTGCCGGTCTCCCGTCCGTTACACGCCGACTTTTTTTCGCAAAGGGGGATCGGCGGGCCCCATTCCGGCGTTATGTTAGCCAAATGGGTTCCGGACAACTGGCGCAGGTCCATAAATCGATTGTCGGGAAATCAATGGTCGGGGAGACTGGATTCGAACCAGCGACCCTCTGCTCCCAAAGCAGATGCGCTACCAAGCTGCGCTACTCCCCGGCGCCCGTGAGGGTAACGGCTTTGCGAAAGGACGACAAGATGGCCGGCGAGACCGGCCGGAGTGAGAAACCCGCCCGCCAACACGTTACCCGTTGCCATGCCACCTCTTTTACTGGCATATAATAAAACTTACTATTTCGTCTTCGTGTTCAAAAATAATAGCGCGTATCCCGCGCAACAGGGACAAAGAACGGCTATGACAGCTCACGCTTCTCATCTACGCCTTCTCACACGAGACGCCCTAATCAAGACAGGTCCGGTTGATTTTGCTGAATGGAACAGTCGCCCTGTGCTTGGTTGGATCATGAAACAGCGCTTCCGCATGGCGCTATCGCTGCTTCCTCCATCGAGCGGACGACTGCTGGAAATCGGCTACGGGAGTGGCATTTTCATGCCTGCCCTCGCGTCAAAGGCCGAGGAGGTTTATGGCATCGACATCCATCCCCACAACGTCGAGGTCGCACGGACTCTCGCCAACACGGGCGTGCAGGCCCGACTCTATCAAGGCACTTGCGAACGGCTGCCGTTCGACTCTGGCTGGTTTAACGCCGTTGTCGCCGTCAGCGCCCTTGAGTTCATCGATGACCTGTCGGCCGCCGCCGGCGAGTTTGTGCGCGTGCTCGCCCCCGGCGGCGTGCTCGTGGTCGTCACCCCCGCCCGATCGCCTTTGGCAGACGCCGGCTTATGGCTGCTGACCGGCAAGAAAGCGGAGGACGATTTTGAGGGAGGACGCGAGGCAGTCATCCCAACACTCCTCTCGCGCTTCCGGCAGGAACGGCAGATCCGATGGCCGATGCCGTGGCTGACCCTGTACACCGCACTTCGCCTTCGGCCGCCTAACGGCTGAGCCGAGACCGGGCCCAACGGTCCGGGGCGGTCGGCTACCATTCACCGGATCGGTTGATGGTAGCCGCCGTTGCCGTAAGCGGACCGATCGGTGGCAGTTGCCGGGTCTGTTCTCCGCAACAGTCGGCTGAGACCCATGGCGAACCAGATGGCGATGATGAACTCGACGGGCGAACGATGGGTGACCCGCGTCATTTCCCCCACCTGGACAATGGCGAGATTGTAAACGACGACCGAGATCAGGATCGCCTTCGCCGCCGCTCCGATCCGCCGGTCACGGAGCATGCACCACACGCCCCAGAGGGCAAACGCCAGGATCAGAGCCCAAACGGCGCAGGCAGCAAGGAAAGGAAGGAGAAAGGCGAGATCTTGTCGCCATAGCTCACGGACGACCCCGACGACTCCGGCGTTCCACTTCACCTGCGACCAGAACAAACGGCCGCTTTCGGTGCGAAATGTAAAGAGGTCGAGACCGAGGTATTTGCCGAAACCGGTGATTCCCGGGTTCAGCACGACTTCGACCACATCCGTCACCTTCGCCTCGAGGAAGGCAATCGGGTAGCGAACGACATAGCCGAGGAAATCCCAGATGGGGATTTGTTCACCCGGATAGGCGGCGCGATCGAACGGAAAGCCGCCCCGGATCGCCATTCTCTCGACAATCCCCGACAAATTCCGTAACGGGCTGAGTTCTGTCGGCGTGATGACCAGATCCGGCGGCTGCAACGAAACGAAGATCGACCAAGCCACCGGAATGGCGAAACAGATGACGAGAGTAGGTATCACCAGTTTCGTCCACCGATGGCGCTGCCATGCCACAAAGATGGCAACAAGCACCAACGGATAGAGAAGAAGCTGGGTGCGAATCTCCATGGCCAGCGCCAGCAAGACAAGCGCGGAAAGGAACACCCGCCAGCGCAATGGCTCCTCGACGGTGCGCACGAGCAAAAAGGTGACGATCGCCAGCAGCGGATTGAACAGCCCCTCCGTCACCAGCTGATGCGCCTGATACAAGGCGCCTGGCAGCAGCAGGTAAAGCGCGGTGGCGACAAAGGCGTAGGCGCTCGTCAGCCCCAGGCGTTCCCCCAAGCGGAAGACGCAGATGACGGCGAGCAATCCTAGCACCAGTTGCACCGCGATGACGGCGAAGGAGCCACCCAAGCGGTAAGGCACCGCGTGCACCAGATAGTCGCCGGGCGGGCCGAGGTTCAGCAGCTTCTCGGTGGTGCTCAGCTTCGGCACCGTCGATCCGAATGGCTGAGCCGGGATCGAGGACCAAGTCGGCGACGAAACCTTGCGCATATCGGGAATGTCAAGGAACACGTAAATCTTATTGGCCCGCTTATCGCCGCGGTCGCCGCCGTAAAACGCCTCTGGATTGCGCATATCGTAGGCGAGCAGCGCCCCGTGAACGATGGCGAAGAGGGCCAGGCAAGCCAGCAGCCACGGGGAAAGGGATCGGCCTCCTCCCGCCGGCAACGTCCCATGACCCGTCGTGGTCGGCGATATCATCATCGACGCCTGTTCCCCCGCCATGGATAGTCCTCATTAGATTGCAAAAGCGTCTGTCGGTCTCCAGCAGACGGCGCTGCCAGGGCCGCGTCCGACAACACCGCTTAGGGATCCCCTGTTCCGTGCACCGCCGGCACCTCACCGCGGCGCGGAGGCGGACGAACCGCCAGCGAAGATCGGATACTCGATGCGGCTGCCGGAAACGATACCCAACCGATGGGACGTGCCGGCAGCGACCTCCAGCACCGCACGTACCTCGACGAACGACGGGATCAACGCCTCCGAGAAGGGCTCGGTGTGTTCTGCGACGCGGACGACACGACCATCCTCCGCGATGAAGATCATATCGAGGGACAACGGCGTGTTTTTCATCCACATCGTCGCCTCGACCGGTCGATGATAGTCGAACAGCATGCCGGCGTCGGGCGCCAGCTCGGTTCGTCCCATCAACCCCTTTTGCCGCCCCGCCGCATCGTCGACCACCTCGACACGAAGGATGGACCGGCCTTGCGGAGTCACGACCGCTAGCGGTTCCTGAACTCTCGACGGCTGCGTGGCGATCGCGGCGGCGGCGGTATCGGCGGCCCCGGCGGGTGCACAGGCAATTACCCCGGCGAACGACAGGCCGAAAGCGGCAACAACGCCGAACACGGCGCGGAACCTGGACATGGAGACACCTTCCACTCACCGGCGATGGGGACACGTCTGGCCGACGCGGGTAGCGCTGGTGCGGCGGCATTCGCTCTGCTTATATGCGACAGAACGGTCCGGACTCACCCCGCAAATGCGCGGAAGGCAAATGGAATCTCACAACCCTCGCCGGGTCTGAGGGTTTCCGCGGTTCCGCCGTCTGGCGACAAAAATGTGGCAAACGTGTCCGAACCGTTGCGTGCGCGTTGCACTTTCCCGCATCCGCGTTAGAATGTTGCGGTTGCGAAGAGGGAGAATCGGGAATGCGAGAAATCGTTGAGGCGCTTGAACAAAAGCGGGCGCAAGCCAGGCTAGGTGGCGGCCAGCCACGAATCGATGCGCAACATAAGCGCGGCAAGCTGACCGCACGCGAACGGATCGAGGTGCTGTTCGACCCCGACTCCTTCGAAGAGTGGGACATGTTCGTCGAGCATCGCTGCATCGACTTCGGCATGGAAAAGACGCAGATCCCAGGTGACGGCGTGGTCACCGGCTACGGGACGGTCAACGGCCGGCCCGTGTTCGTCTTTAGTCAGGACTTTACCGTATTCGGGGGCAGCCTCTCGGAGGCCCACGCCGAAAAGATCTCGAAGATCATGGATGCCGCCATGAAGATCGGCGCGCCCGTGGTCGGTCTTAACGATTCCGGTGGCGCTCGCATCCAAGAAGGGATCGCCTCGCTCGCCGGATACGCCGACGTCTTCGCCCGCAACGTCGATGCGTCGGGTGTCATCCCGCAGATTTCGGTGATTATGGGTCCCTGCGCCGGCGGCGCCGTTTATTCACCGGCCCTGACCGACTTCATCTTCATGGTGAAGGAGGAAAGCCACATGTTCGTCACCGGTCCGGAAGTGGTGAAGACGGTGACGCATGAGGAGATCGACCACGAGGGTCTAGGTGGAGCCAGCATCCACACCACCAAGTCCGGTGTCGCCGACCTCGCCTTTGAGAACGACGTCGAGGCGATGCTGTACGTGCGGCGGCTGATCAATTTCCTGCCGTCCTCCAATCGCGAGATGCCACCGATCCGCCCGAACTTCGATCCCATCGAACGGGTGGAGATGTCTCTCGATACGCTGATTCCGTCGAACCCCAACCTCCCCTACGACATGAAGGAACTCATCTATAAGGTTGTCGACGAGGGGATGTTCTTCGAGCTGAAGCCCGATTTTGCCGGCAATATTCTCACCGGTTTCGGTCGGATCAACGGCCAGACCGTCGGCATCGTCGCCAATCAGCCGATGGTCCTCGCCGGCTGTCTCGACATCGATGCTTCCATCAAAGGCGCACGCTTCGTCCGCTTCTGCGACTGCTTCAATATCCCGGTCATCACCTTCGTCGATGTCCCCGGCTTCCTTCCCGGCGTCAATCAGGAGCACAGCGGCATCATTCGCCATGGGGCGAAACTCCTTTACGCCTTCACCGAGGCGACCGTTCCGAAAATTACGGTCATTACCCGCAAGGCCTACGGCGGTGCCTACGACGTCATGGGCTCGAAGCACATGCGCGCCGACGTGAACTTTGCCTGGCCGACCGCTGAAATCGCGGTGATGGGGCCAAAAGGCGCGGTCGAGATCATCTTCCGCAGCGAACTCGGCGACCGGGAAAAGATCAGCGAACGAGAGGCCTCCTATCGCGCGAAGTTCGCCAACCCGTTTGCCGCGGGCCGGCGCGGATTTATCGACGATGTGATCCATCCGCATTCGACACGCCGGCGCATTTCCAAGGCGCTGACGATGCTGCGGAACAAGCAGGTCGATCTGCCGAAGAGAAAACACCCCAATCCCCCCCTGTGAGCCGGAGCAACAGGAAATGTTCAAGAAAATCCTCATTGCCAACCGGGGTGAAATCGCCTGTCGGATCGCGCGGACAGCGAAACGGCTGAACATCCCGACCGTTGCCGTCTATTCGGATGCCGACAAGTACGGCCGACATGTGCGCATGTGCGACGAAGCCGTCTATCTCGGCGGCTCGATAGCCAAAGAAAGCTACCTCGATATCGAGAAAGTGGTGAACGCATGCCGGCGCATCGGCGCCGACGCGGTTCATCCGGGCTACGGGTTCCTTTCCGAGAACACGATCTTCGCGCAGGCGCTCGCCGATCACGGCATCACCTTCATCGGCCCGAATCCGCAAGTCATCAAGCTGATGGGTGACAAGATCGAGGCCAACCGCGCGGCGAAGCAAGCGGGCGTGCCGACGGTGCCCGGCCACTGGGACGTGATCCCTGATCCCGACTCGGCGGTGGCGATCGCGGAGGGCATCGGCTTCCCGGTCATGCTGAAGGCGGCGGCTGGCGGCGGCGGTAAGGGTATCCGCATTGCCCGCGACCCGGCGGACCTCAAGGATGCGTTCCGACTCGCAACCTCGGAAGCCCGCTCGGCCTTTGGTGACGATCGGGTGTTCATCGAGAAGTTCGTCGAACAGCCCCGGCACATCGAGATCCAGATCCTCGGCGACAAGCACGGTAACGTCGTGCATCTGAATGAACGGGAGTGTTCCATTCAGCGCCGCCACCAGAAGGTCATCGAGGAAGCCCCCTCGCCGTTTCTCGACTCTGCCACCCGGCAGGAGATGGGACGGCGCGCCGTCGACCTCGCTCGCCGCTGCGGCTACGATTCAGCCGGCACCTGTGAGTTTATCGTCGACCAACGGCGCAACTTCTTCTTCCTGGAGATGAACACGCGGCTCCAGGTCGAACACTCGGTGACCGAGTTCGTCCATGGGGTCGACCTGGTCGAACAGATGATCCGGGTTGCCGCGGGCCAACCGCTGACTCTGCGCCAGGAGGACCTGGTCCCGCACGGCTGGGCGATCGAGTCGCGCATCTATGCCGAGGATCCGAACCGCAAGTTCATGCCGTCCACCGGACGATTGATCCGCTACCGCGAACCGGTGGAGAGCGATGAAGTGCGCGTCGACTCGGGCGTGTACGAAGGCGGCGAGATCAGCATGTTCTACGATCCGATGATCGCCAAGGTGACCACCTGGGGTCGGGATCGTGACGCCGCCGTCGCCCTGATGCGACGGGCCCTCGACGAGTTCTACATCAAGGGCGTCCATCATAATATCGCCTTCCTGACGGCGTTGATGGCCAATCCACGGTTCCTGCAGGGCCGCCTGACCACCAACTTCATTGCCGAGGAATACCCGGACGGATTCTCCCCGGCGCCGCTGGAGACGGACGAGCTCGACAACATCATCGGCGTCGCCATCCTCATGCACCTTCGCTACATGTATCGGGCAAAAAATGTCTCCGGACAGATGCCCGGCTACGGTCGCAAGATGGATCGGGAACAGGTCGCGGTCATCGGCAACAGCTACTTCCCGGTCACCATCGAAGAGCATAGCGGCCGCGGATCAGAGGAAGGCTTTGACATCACCCGCGATGGCCATCTGTTGTCGGTGCGCAGCGACTGGGAGATCGGCGAGCCGGTCCTTCGGTGCACCGTCAACGCGGTGCCGCAATCGTTCAAGGTCGAGCGGGTCGGCATCGGCTATCGCATCTATCACATGGGCGCCGAAGTCGACGTCGTCGTCTACACCTCGAAGGTGGCAGAGCTGGCGAAGATGATGCCCGAGCGCAAGCCGCCGGACATGTCCAAGTTCCTGATCTCGCCGATGCCGGGACTGCTGCAATCGGTCGCCGTCGAGCCAGGTGAGAAGGTCGACTCCGGCGACGAACTGGCGATCGTCCAAGCTATGAAGATGGAGAACATCCTTCGTGCCATCCGACCCGGAAAGGTCGGCAAGGTCCACGCGAAAGCGGGGGACACGCTGTCCGTGGGTCAGATCATCCTCGAATTCGAATAACCCTGCGGGACGCGGCGGGCATCGGCAGATCCGGTGCTCGCCGTCGCCTCACCGGCGATTTTTCAGGGCAAACGGTCGTCGCCGCGCCGTTACTGACCTTCCGATACATCGACGCGGACGGTCAGCTCTTCGATACCGCCGCCCTTGCGTACACCACGAACGGGGGAAGCGCCGGCGTAGTCGAACGCCACTGAAAGCCGAACATAGGCATCGGTCGCCGACTTGCTGTTGACCGGATCGAACGAAACCCAGCCCAACTCGTCCACATAGGCCTCCGCCCAGGCGTGACTGGCGAGGGAGCCCTTCTGGTCCGTCTGCGCATAGAGGTAGCCACTGACATACCGCGCCGGAATGTCGAGGACGCGGCAGCAGGCGATGAAGAGGTGCGCCTGATCCTGGCAAACCCCACGGCCGCGCTCTAATGCTTCGGATGCCGTCGAGTTGACATCGGTGCTGCCAGTCTCATAGGTGACGGCCGAATGCAATTCGAACATGAGGGCGTGCAGGGCGGCGATCTCGCCTTCCTCACGCAATCGTTCCACATACGGCTGGGCCAGCGCCTCTATCCCCCCCTCCACCTTGGTGTACCGGGTCGGACGGAGAAACATCAGTGGCGGCAGTCCATCATCGGCCGGCAGGACGCCAAAGGTATCGAAGGTCTCCACTTCGCCGCGAATGAGGACCGGGACCTCATCGTGGAGGCCGTTTTGGACCGACACGTGGGCGATATTGCCGAAGCCGTCGATCCATCGCTTCAGTTTGCCGGGTGTCAGCACTTGCCAAGTGCGCACCAATTGACAGGGATCACCGCGCGGCGTCAGCCGCAGATATTGGATGCTGTGTTGGGCCGGCGCCCCGAACCGATAATGTGTTTCGTGCTCTATGATTAATCTCATAGGACTAACATAAACTCCTGGCCGATCATTCCGTGCAACTCGGTATTGCGGACGATAAAGCCGTTAAGAAACCGCGGGAGACCGGAGCGTAGAATGCCATCGATGCGGTTGCGCTGCAGCCGTTCGTGAATCTGCACCGCGAGACGGGTACAGGTCGCCTGGCTGCGCATTGCTTTGAGGATCTCCATGACTTCAAAGGTGCAAGCGAAAAGGGATCGCGGCATGTCACCGCGAAGCACCAGCAGTTCGGCGACGCGGCGCGGCTCGATGATACCGGAGTAGACCTCACGATAGGCTTTGAACGCACTGAAGGCCCGTAGCACCGCGCCCCAGCGGTAATAGTCCTCGGCCGCCATCGCCCGTCCGGTCGGCGCCAGGAAATCCCACTTCACGGCCAGGAAGCGCGCCGTGTTGTCGGCGCGTTCGATAAAGGTGCCGAGGCGGGAGAAGGTGAAGGCATCGCCGCGCCGCATGGTTCCGTAAATAGCGCCGCGGAACAGATGAGAGCGTTCCTTCACCCAGTCGAAAAACTCGCGGAAGCCGGTTTCGATCAGATGATCGAAGGACATCCCCTCCAACTCGATGTAAGTCTGGTTGATGCCCTCCCACACCTCCGTGGTCAACTCCGGTCGTGTGGCGCGGGCATTTTCGCGGGCGAGCCGAACGCAGGAGCGGATGCTCGCCGGATTGTCCGCATCGAGCGCCATGTACTTGAGGACATTGCCCGGTGACGCTTCAACATAGCGATCGATAAAGTCCTTGCGATCGCGCGCCAGCGTCAGCGGCGCTTCCCACTGGGGCAAGCCACTTGCTCCCGACGCCGGCAGCAAGGACATATGGTAGGTGCTGGCAAGAAGCCGGGCCAAATTCTCCGCCCGCTCGACGTAGCGGGCCATCCAATAGACGTTGTTGGCGGTCCGACCCAGCATCGTCAGGCCTCCAGGACCCAAGTGTCCTTGGTCCCCCCGCCTTGCGAGGAATTGACGACGAGCGAGTCCTTTCGCAACGCCACCCTGGTCAAGCCACCGGGGACAACGGTCGTCGTCTCTCCCGACAGGACGTAGGGCCGCAGATCCACGTGGCGGGGTTCGATGCGGCTATCGATCAGGGTTGGAACCGTCGACAGGCTCAGGGTCGGCTGAGCAATGAAGTTGTCCGGCATCGCCCTGACCTTCTCCCCATACGCCCGCTGCTCCTCGATCGTGCTCGCCGGCCCCACCAGCATTCCGTACCCCCCCGATCCGCCAACCTCCTTCACCACCAACTCAGCCAGGTGGTCAAGAACATAGGCACGGTCTTCTTCCACCGAACACCGATACGTCGGCACATTTTTCAGGATTGGCTTCTCGCCCAGGTAGAAATCGATCATCTCGGGAACGAAGCAGTAAATCGCCTTGTCGTCGGCGATGCCGGTGCCGATGGCGTTGGCAAGGCTGACGCGACCCGTACGCACCACCGACAGCAGCCCCGAAACGCCCAGCAGCGAATTGGCATCGAAGGAAAGCGGGTCCAGATATTCGTCGTCGACGCGCCGGTAGATGACATCGACGCGGCGCGGGCCGCTCGTCGTCCGCATGAAAACCGTATCGTCCTCAACGAACAGGTCCTGGCCCTCGACCAGTTCGACGCCCATCTGCATGGCGAGAAAAGCGTGTTCGAAGTAGGCGCTGTTGAAATGACCCGGCGTGAGGACAACGACCGTCGGATCCACGTTTCCAGGGGGCGCTGCGGAACGGAGCGTCCGCAACAGCACTTCCGGATAGTGATTGACCGGCGCGACCGAGTGCGACGCAAACAGGTCGGGGAAGAGCCGCATCATCGTTTCCCGGTTCTCCAGCATGTAGGAGACACCGGACGGCACCCTCACATTGTCCTCCAGCACGTAGAAGTCGTCCGCCGACACGCGCACGACGTCGATCCCGGCCACGTGCACGTAGGTCCGGCGCGGCAGGTCGAGACCGAGCACCTCCGGCCGGAAGCTTGGATTGTTGAGGACCATCGACGCCGGAACTCGTCCGGCCTTCAAAATGTGCTGCTCATGATAGATGTCGTCGAGAAAGGCGTTGATGGCGCGCACCCGCTGGCAGGCACCGGTCCCAATGATCCGCCACTCGTCGGCATCCAGCATACGAGGAATGATATCGAAAGGGATCAGTCGCTCGACCCCCTCCTCCGATCCGTAGACCGAAAACGTGATGCCCAGCCGGCGAAAAATAAGGTCCGCCTGTTGATGCTTCTCCATCAACTTTTCACAGGAGGTCGTGCGCAACCACTCGCGATAGCTGCGATAGGCGTTCCGTACCTCCTGGTCTCCCAGGCCGTGCATTTCGTCGAAGGCGTTATTGAGCGTCATCGTTGCACACGTTCATGTTCTTGGTTTCGTTTCGCTGCTGACCCGTCCGTCCCGTAGCCGCCATGCCAGCAAGCGCCGTGCCACAAGGGCCCGAAACCCGTCGATGGGAGCTACGTGCCGGCTGCATAAAGGGAAAGCAGCCGTAAACCCCGATGTCGGGTGCGCATGGTGCACGCCTCGCTACGGGATCTGCCCACAAACTGATCAGAATCGATTAATCGCCCGCAATTTAAGCACCGCCGCCGGATGCCAGAGCCCTGAAGTTCTTTCAGATCAGTCCCGCCAGGGGCGACGACGGATCGGCGTAGCGCTTTTTCGGCATCCGGCCCGCGAGATAAGCCCGCCGGCCCGCGTCCACCGCCAGTCGCATGGCATGCGCCATCTGGATCGGGTCACGGGCCTCGGCGATGGCCGTATTCATCAGGACCCCGTCGCAGCCCAGTTCCATGGCCACCGCTGCGTCGGATGCCGTGCCCACGCCGGCGTCCACCAACACCGGAACCCGGCTCTGCTCGACAATCAGGCGAATGTGTACCGGGTTCTGAATACCGAGTCCCGAGCCGATGGGCGCCGCCAACGGCATGATCGCCACGCAGCCCATTTCCTCCAGCCGCTTGGCCAGGATCGGATCGTCGGAGCAATAAACCATCACCTTGAAACCCTCGGCGATCAGTTGTTCGGCCGCTGCCAACGTCTCGATCATGTTAGGAAACAGGGTCTTCTGATCGCCCAGAACCTCCAGCTTGACGAGATCCCAGTCCCCCGCCTCGCGCGCCAGCCTGAGTGTGCGCACGGCATCGCCGGCATTGTAACAACCGGCGGTGTTGGGCAGATAGGTGAACCGCTTCGGATCCACATAATCGACAAGCATCGGTTGCTTCGGGTCGCTGACATTGACCCGACGAACGGCTACCGTCACGATCTCTGCGCCGGACGCTTCGATGGCGCGGGCCGTCTCCACGAAATCCTTATACTTGCCGGTACCGACAAGCAGTCGCGACCGATAGGGCTTGCCGGCGATGACCAGCGGATCGTCTGCCGCGTCGACGGCGACATCAGCCGTCGACGCGGAGTCGGGAGCGCCGCCGCCGATAAAGTGAACGATCTCGATGCGATCCCCGTCGGCAACTTCGACCATCTCGTAACTGGACCGCGGAACGATCTCGAGATTCCGTTCAACGGCTACCTTGCGCGGGTCCACCCCACAGGCGGTCAACAGCGCACGGATATTCAGCGGTGCTGGGAGCGATTTTGCCTCGCCGTTGATGGTAACCTGCATGCCTCGTTCGGTGCCTCCCGTCTTCCCCGAGCCCGCCAGGGTACGCCTGTGCGGCGTCTGCTAACATAGTGGCAGCATCGGGTTACACAAGCCTGCCCCCGTGCTATAAGCCGGGCTTCGCCAGGAACCGGACGTCCATGCGACCTCGCTTTCTCGTCCTCAACGGGCCCAATCTCAATCTTCTCGGGGAGCGGGAGCCCCACATCTACGGCGCTGCCACCCTCGCAGACGTGGAATCGATGTGTCGGCAACGAGCGGAGGCGCATGGTGGCGAACTCCGCTTTCACCAAAGCAATCACGAGGGAGAACTGGTGGACTGGGTCCAGGAGGCGCGGCAGTCGGCGGACGCACTCATTATCAATCCCGGTGCCTACTCTCATACCTCGATCGCCCTCCTCGATGCGCTTCTGGCGCTCACCATTCCAATTTTCGAAGTGCACATTTCCAACATTTTCCGAAGAGAGGCTTTTCGGCAGCACTCGTATGTGTCCAGTGCCGCCCGGGGCGTCATCTGCGGCCTCGGCGTCTACGGCTACGAGCTTGCCGTCGAGGCGGCCGCGCACGCCCTGCAGCGGTCGGCCGCGATCACGGCTCAGCAGCCGGGATGACCGGCCTGCGGGGATGACAGGATAACCATGGTCCAGACTCGGAAACGCAGCGAACTCAACGTGGGACTGGTACGTGAGCTAGCGGAGCTTCTCAGCGAGCACAGCCTTTCGGAAATCGAATACGATTCCGGAACTTGGCGCATCCGCGTGGCGCGTCAGCTGGCGACCGCGCCCTTGGGCGCGGCGCCTGTCACTCTGACGTCGGCCGCCAGCGCCGAGGCGGCGGAAGAGAGTGCGCTGCTCGCCCACCCGGGACTTCTCACTTCGCCCATGGTCGGCGTCGTCTACACCTCTCCGGAGCCCGAGGCGCCCCCCTACGTCCGCGTCGGCGATACGGTACAGGCGGGCGATCCGGTGCTGCTCATCGAGGCGATGAAGGTGTTCAATACGATCGCAGCACCAAGGGCCGGCCGGGTCGTCCGCCTCTTCGTCAACAGCGGGCAACCGGTGGAGTTCGGCGAGCCGCTGCTCATCATCGAGTGAGCCTCCCCCTGTGTTCAACAAGGTGCTGATCGCCAATCGCGGGGAAATCGCCCTCCGCATCCTGCGCGCCTGTCGGGAAATGGGTATTCGCTCGGTCGCGGTCCACTCCACCGCCGATGCGGACGCCATGCATGTGCGTCTGGCCGACGAATCCATCTGTATCGGCCCGCCGCCAGCGGCGCAGAGCTATCTCAATCAGGTCGCGGTCTTGACCGCGGCGACCATCTGTAACGCCGAGGCCATTCACCCCGGTTACGGGTTCCTGTCGGAAAATGCCGACTTCGCCGCCATGGTGGAAGAGCACGGCATTACCTTCATCGGCCCCTCGCCGGCGCATATCCGGATCATGGGCGACAAGGTGGCGGCGAAGCGGGCCGTTCAGGCCGCCGGCATTCCCGTGGTCCCCGGCTCCGACGGTCCCATCAGCGACGAAGAGGAGGCACGCCGCCTCGCCGATGCGCTGGGGTATCCGGTGCTGGTCAAAGCGGCGGCAGGCGGCGGCGGGCGCGGGATGAAGGTCGTCCATCAGGCCGACGAGCTGGAAGCGGCGATGACGGTGGCGCGCATCGAAGCAACTGCCGCTTTCGGCAACGGCGAACTCTACATGGAGAAATATCTCACCCGCCCACGTCACATCGAGGTGCAGATCCTCGCCGACGGCCATGGTTCGGTTGTCCATCTGGGCGAGCGCGATTGCTCCATGCAGCGCCGCCACCAGAAGGTGATCGAGGAGGCACCGTCGCCCATCCTGACGGCGCGGCAACGGGCCGAGATCGGCAAGCTGGCCACCGATGCGGCCAGACAGCTCGGCTATACCAACGTCGGTACGTTCGAGTTCCTTTACGAAGACGGGGAGTTCTATTTCATCGAAATGAACACCCGCTTACAGGTGGAGCATCCCGTCACCGAAATGATCTGCGGCCTTGATCTGGTTCGCGAGATGATCCGGGTGGCGGCGGGCGCGCCGCTCGGCTTCACCCAGGACGACATTCGCTTCACCGGTCATGCGATCGAATGCCGGATCAATGCGGAAAATCCGGAGACTTTCATGCCCGCCCCCGGCCGGGTCAACGAGTACCATGCCCCGGGTGGTCTTGGCATTCGGGTCGATTCGGCCTTGTTCGGCGGCTACAAGGTGCCTCCCAACTACGACAGCATGGTCGCCAAGATCATCGCCCATGGCCCCGACCGTGATGTTTGCCTGATGCGTTTGCGGCGGGCGCTCGCCGAGTGCGTGGTCGACGGCATCCAGACGACGATCCCCCTCCACCAGCGCCTGCTGGAGGAAGCGGATTTTCTCGACGGCAATTACGACATTCATTGGCTCGAGCGACTGATGCGAGGCGACCATTAGACGATTTGAGCGCGGCGGGGCACTCTCACCGGATGTCATCCTCCGCGCATATTCAATCGGCATCTTCCCGATGGCGAGTCATCGTGACGACGCCACCGTGCATTGGGTCGCGCCGGCGATGCGCGGCGTTCTCCCCCTTGCCGCTTTTCACACGCCCCGACGGTTGCGGCGCGTCATTCGGGATGGACGGTTTCAGGTTCGCGTCGATACGGCGTTCGCCCGCGTGATCGAGTCCTGCGCCGCGCCGCGTCCGGAACACCCCGAAACATGGATCAACGCCAACATCGCTCAGGTTTTCTGTGACCTGCATGAGCTTGGCTATGCGCACAGCGTCGAGACCTGGGATGACGATCATCTCGTCGGGGGGCTCTATGGCCTTGCTCTCGGCGGCGCCTTTTTCGGCGAGAGCATGTTTTCGCAGGAACGGGACGCCAGCAAGGTGGCGCTCGTCTACCTCGTCGCCCTGCTCGCCCTCGGCGGCTTCGTGCTGCTCGACATCCAGTTTGTCACCGAGCACCTGCGCCAGTTTGGAGCGATCGAAGTTCCCGCAGCGCATTACCTCCAGGACCTGGAGGAGGCATTACCGGTGCGGGCTCAGTTTTTGTCGGCTCCCGATGTGGAATCCCTGGCAGCCGCCGTGTCGTCGGTCATGATGCAGTCCAGCACCCAGACATCGTAAACCGGATGCTGCATCGGCGACAGGCCGGGGCTGGACGCGAACATCCAGCCGCGGAAGACATCTCGTGCCGCCATCCCTGGGCGCGCCTCGACGATGTCGAGAAACGCGGCGGCCTCCGGTTGTTCCTCGGGCGGCTTCTTGTCGCACACGCGGGCGGTAATGGTCAGGGTGCGGAAATGCACCGGCTGATCAATGGGCGCTTCCAACGTACTTGATCGTGTCGTCACCTTGTCGAGCGCGCGGAGGAGGACGATCGGATAGCTATCGGCGCGCGCTCCTCCCCCTGGCGAGCAGAAAGCGAGGGTCAGCAGCGCCGCGCGGGCAAGCCTCGTCTTGCCGATCGGCACCGTCAGCGCGCCTCCGGCGGCTTGCTCGTCGCCAGGAAGATGATCTCGCCAACCTGATCTTCCAGCGACCGATAACTGCGGGTTTCGGTGATGGCACCGCCATCGGCGATCATCTCCGACGATTTCCCGGGTTCGAGCTGGATGTATTTGCCGCCAAGCGGTCCTTCGCTGGCAACCACGGCAACCGTATCACTCGGCAGACGAACGGACCTTTCCACGTTCAGCATGACAACTGCATCGAACGTGTGGGGATCAAGGGAGCGGTCGGCTACGGTGCCGACCTTGATGCCATTGATGCGTACATCGCTGCCGACATTGAGGCCGCCGATCTTGGTGAAGACGGCGCGGATCGGATAGCCCGGATCCCCGTTCAGGCCGACGGTTCGGAAGACGAAAATTCCGAAGATCACGGCAACGGCAAGCACGCCCGCGCCAATGATGGTTTCGAGAACGTTGCGACGCATCAGGATCCTTTCTCGCGGCCGGTCGTAGGACCGGTCTCAGGGCCGGTGGCCCGTGCGGCACGCCCCTCGGAGATGATCAGGTCAAGAAGCTCGCTGATGACCACGGCGTCCTGGGTATAGGCGATGGTTGCGCCGTCGCCGAGCGGCGTTTCCTCCCCGCCCGGATCGAGGACGAGGAATCGGCCGCCGAACAGGCCATCGGTATGAATGGCCGCGGCGGTATCGCGCGGCAGGACGATCCCGGGATCGATCCGCATCGTCACCCGCGCCCGATAATCGGGCTGGAGGGTCATTGATTCGACGGCGCCGACGGGAATTCCCGCCACTTCGACCGGGCTGCCGGGACCGATGCCACCCACGCGCGTGAACAGCGCGTCGATACGGTAGCCACCCGCGGAAATGCGGGCACTCTCGCGATTCGCCCGATAGGTGAAGAAGAACAGCCCCAGGACGATGATGAGGGCAGCGGCTCCGGCCAGCACCTGCCAGAGTTCATCTCGGCTCATCGCTGCGTCGCGATCGTCCTCCACGTCTCTCAGCCGGGCGTCCACGGCTCATAGTCGCCCGTCGCCGGCGCCCGCTTGCCGCCGCGAAGATCGTGGCCACGGGGCCGGTACGCGTGGGGCGTGCCGGACAAGTTGGGAAGATGCTGCTGCTGCCACGGCCGTGCCTTGGCCTCGGTCAGCGGCTCCTTGACCATATGGTGGAGCCACGCATGCCATTCCGGCGGCACCTTGCTGGCCTCGACGCGTCCCCTGAACACGACCCATCGCCGCTCGCGCCCGAACCGCGCCTGCCGCCGGTTGCGATAGTATCGATTGCCGAAGTCGTCGGTACCGACCCTTTCGCCGCAAAGGAGAGTGTATAGCCAGGTGCCGACATCGATCATTTCAAACGCATCCGCCTTGGGGCCGAGGCTGTTGCAAGTCCATCATCCTGTCGGCGGCACATCGCTATTCATGACATCGCCAACGGGCCGGACTATGGCACCGCAACTCCGGCGCGTCCAGAGACGACAAAGGGGCCACAGTTGGCGACGGCGCTCGAAAAAGTCAACGCCTGCCCGCAACACCGTCGACTCCCATTGCCGTCCTCTCCATACATGATGTGGTCGATTCGCACAGCCCGACACTAAATGTTGTTGCGCGGCACGCGGACGCCTTATACAAGAAACCGCGTTCGGCCCCTGACGGTTCGTCAATCTGAGCGACAGTCAGACAGCAGAGGACGGCACAACATCGGGGGACCGGCGTTCCCTTTGCGGCCCCCATCGCGGCGGCACCGCGCAATAGCCAAGCCTTGAGAAGCCATGATCGGTGGCAGGACCCTAAACACGGAGGCGAAACGGCGTATGAAGATCTCCCGGTTGTTTACCGAGCCTGACCGTTCCCCTTACGCAACCGTCGAATTTCGCACTGTCGCCAGCGAAATCCGCAATCCCGATGGGTCCGTCGTCTTTCGTCAGGACGGCGTCGAGATCCCGGCGGGATGGTCACAGGTCGCGAGCGACGTTCTGGCCCAAAAGTATTTTCGGAAAGCCGGGATTCCTGTCCATCTGCAACCAGTTGAAGAGCCGGACGTGCCGGCCTGGCTTTGGCGGTCGCAGGCCGATCGGGCGGCCCTGGCGACGCTGCCGACGGCCGACCGCCATCGCGGGGAAACCAGCGCCCGCGAGGTCTTCGACCGCCTCGCCGGCACCTGGACCTACTGGGGCTGGAAAAGCGGCCACTTCGACACCGAGGCGGACGCCCGCGCCTTCTTCGACGAGCTGCGCTACATGCTGGCGACCCAGCGGGCGGCGCCCAATTCGCCGCAGTGGTTCAATACCGGCCTGCACTGGGCCTACGGCATCGACGGTCCGGCACAGGGACATTACTACACCGACGCCCGCACTGGTCGCGTCGCCGCATCCAAGTCCGCCTACGAGCGACCGCAGCCGCATGCGTGTTTTATCCAGAGCATCGACGATGACTTGGTCAATTCCGGCGGCATCATGGACCTGTGGGTCCGCGAGGCGCGGCTGTTCAAGTACGGATCGGGCTCCGGAACCAACTTCTCCCCCCTGCGCGGCGAGAACGAGCGCTTGTCCGGTGGTGGCCGCTCTTCGGGGTTGATGAGCTTCCTGAAGATCGGGGACCGCGCCGCCGGTGCCATCAAGTCGGGCGGCACCACGCGGCGAGCGGCGAAGATGGTCGTCGTCGATATCGACCACCCAGATATCGAGTCGTTCATCGTCTGGAAGCTGCGGGAGGAGCAGAAGGTGGCGGCGCTGGTCGCCGGCTCCCGTGCCGCCCGCAAGCACCTGCAGGAGGTGGTCGACGCCTGTCACGCCCTCGAATCCGACCGCAGCGATGCGGCGAGCATCGGCAAGGACGATGAAGAGGAGGCGCGTCTCGATCCCATCCGCAACCCGGCGCTGCGGCGGGCCATCCGCGCGGCACGCCGGGCCATGCTGCCGGAAGCCTCCATCCGCAGGGCCATCGAGCTGGCGCGGGAGGGCCGCCGCGACGCGTCCTTCCCCGAGTTCGACACCGATTGGGAATCGGAGGCGTATCGCACCGTCGCCGGCCAGAACGCCAACAACAGCGTGCGGGTTTCCAACGCCTTCCTCGACCGCGTTGCCGCCGATGGGGAGTGGGAACTCATCCGCCGCACCGACAAGACGGTCGCCCGTCGCGTCTCGGCGACGCGGCTATGGGACGACATTGCCCACGCCGCCTGGAGCTGCGCCGATCCGGGCCTGCAGTTCGACACCACCATCAACGACTGGCACACCTGCCCCGCCAGCGGCCGCATCAACGCATCCAATCCGTGCTCGGAGTACATGTTCCTCGACGACACGGCCTGCAATCTGGCGTCGCTCAACCTGTTCGCCTTCCAGCGGGAGGATGGCACCCTCGACATCGCCGCCTTTCGTCATGCCGTCCGCCTGTGGACCGTCGTCCTCGAGATCTCGGTGACGATGGCCCAGTATCCGTCGCAGCGGATCGCCAAGCGATCGCACGAGTTCCGCACCCTGGGACTGGGGTTCGCCAATATCGGCGGCTACCTGATGGCAGCGGGCCTTGCGTATGACTCGGAGACCGCACGCCACCTCTGCGGGGCGATCAGCGCACTGATGACCGGCGCTTCCTATGCCGCGTCGGCCGAGATGGCGGCGGAGCTGGGCGCGTTCGCCCGCTACGGAGACAACCGGGAGGCGATGCTGCGGGTGATCCGCAATCATCGTCGCGCCGCCCATGGGGAGACCACGGGCTACGAAGGCCTTGCCGTCTCGCCGGTGCCCCTCGATGCATCGAAGGTACCCGACCCGGCCCTCGCCGCCGCCGCTGGCGAAGCCTGGGACGAAGCCCTGCGCGGCGGAGAAGCGCACGGCTTCCGCAATGCCCAGACGACGGTCATCGCGCCCACCGGGACGATTGGCCTGGTGATGGACTGCGATACCACCGGGATCGAGCCGGATTTCGCCCTCGTCAAGTTCAAGAAGCTCGCGGGGGGCGGCTATTTCAAGATCATCAACCGGATGGTGCCCCTGGCCCTGTCCCGCCTCGGCTATGATGCCGTGGCCGTGGACGGCATCGTCCGCCATGCGGTCGGACATGGGACCTTGCGGACGGCGCCCGCCATCAATCACCGCTCCCTGGCTGAAAAAGGCTTCGACGAGCAGGCCCTGGCCACCGTCGAGGCGGCACTGCGGGACGCTTTCGATATCCGCTTCGTCTTCAACAAATATTCGCTCGGCGAGCGGTTCTGCGTCGATCGGCTGGGCATTCCGCTTGCCCAGCTGGAGCAGCCGTCCTTCTGTCTCCTGTCCGTGCTCGGCTTCTCGGCAAGCGAGATCGAGCAGGCGAACACCTGGGCCTGCGGGGCGATGACGGTGGAAGGGGCGCCGGGGCTGCGGGCCGAGCATCTGCCGGTGTTCGACTGTGCAACCGCCTGCGGTCGGATCGGCCGGCGCTCCCTGTCGATCGAGAGTCACATTCGAATGATGGCAGCGGCGCAACCGTTCATCAGCGGCGCCATCTCGAAGACGATCAATATGCCCCACAGCGCCTCGATCGCCGATTGCAAGGATGCCTATCTCCTTTCCTGGCAGCTGGGGCTAAAGGCAACCGCCCTTTACCGGGACGGCTCGAAGCTTTCGCAGCCGCTGTCGTCCAGCGCGTTCGATGCCATCGACGATATCGCGGATGCGGAGGAAGAGATCGTCGAGCAGCCGGCGGCGGTGCGCGCCGAGCGGGTGGCCGAGCTTGCCGTCGCCCGCTTCACCGAACGGCTCACCGAGCCGGTTGCCGACAACCTGGGCCGCTCGCAGCGGCACGGCCTGCCCAACCGACGCAAGGGCTACACCCAGAAGGCCAAGGTCGGCGGCCACAAGATCTATCTTCGTACCGGCGAGTACGAGGACGGCCGTCTCGGCGAAATCTTCATCGACATGCACAAGGAGGGCGCCGCTTTCCGCAGCCTGATGAACAACTTCGCCATCGCCATCTCCATCGGCCTCCAGTACGGGGTGCCGCTGGAAGAGTTCGTCGAGGCGTTCACCTTTACCCGCTTCGAGCCGGCGGGCCTCGTCGAAGGCAACGATTCCATCAAGATGGCGACGTCCATCCTTGACTACATGTTCCGGGAGCTTGCCGTGTCTTATCTCGGCCGCTTCGACCTCGCCCACGCCGAGCCCCGCGATCTGGCCACGGATGCGCTGGGCGGACCGGCCCGCGCCGACACCGGCCAAGGCGACGACGCAGATGACGGCGACGATTATCCGGCGGTCACCCGACTGGCCAGCCGCGGCTACGTGCGTAGCCGGCTGCGCGTCTATCAGGGATCGCGTGAAGCCACCGCCTCCCAGCGGGTGTCCAGCGCCGTCGTCCACGCCTCCGAGGTTGCCGCCTACGAAATCGCCTCCGGCGACGCGGTCTCCCGCACGAGTGCCGCCGTCGGCGGCGTTTTCGCCGAGGCGGTCACCGCCTATGCGGAGCTGTCGCACGTCGCCAAGTTGCAGGGCTACGAGGGCGACTCCTGCGACGAGTGCGGCAATTTTACCCTCGTCCGCAACGGTACCTGCCGGAAATGCGTTACCTGTGGTGCGACCACCGGCTGCTCGTGATCTCTGTTCTCCCGGTGTCCCTCCGAGACCAACTCCGGTCGTGTCCGGAAACCCCTCCCCGGACACGACCGATCTTTGCCACGGAGAACCATGGCGGATGAACGGCTCGACGACCAAACGGGAGAACCGATGATGGGGGCTGAGGCTTCCGCCACCGAGATCGCCTGGAAGCATGTGCCGCCGCGTTTCGCCCGCTTCCTTTTGGCCATCCAACCGGACCCGGCGGAAACGAAGGCGATCGAGGCGACCGGCCGCGACGTGGCGGCGCTGCTGGAGCGACGTTTCGGGATCCGGCAGCCGAAGCGGCGGCTCCGCCGGGGATCGGCGACGAGCGAAAGTGCGGCCGAACAGATCCGGGTGATCGGGGGCCACGCCAAGGGCACCGCCATCGGCGGCACGGGCACCATCGATCTGTTGCATGTGACCGGCGCGCCGGAAACCGCCTCAGCGTCTGCACGGACGACCGAAGTCATCGACCTGCTGGGCGAACGCTATGGCGCTGTCCAGGTCGCCCCGCCCGGCTGGCTGATGGTCGAGCCCCGGTGCGCCCTCGCCGACTGCGGCCGCATCAAGGTGCGGGTGCTCCCGGCGACGGCTTCGGCCGCAGGCGGCGCCCGTGTCGATGTGTCATCGCCGCGCCGGCCCGGGATCGCCTGGATGCACCTCGATCCGGCGGCGGAGGCGGCACATCTCGATCTCATGGATCGGCTGACGGACGGAAAGGCCCGGCACCTGATCCGCATCGTCAAGGCCTGGCGGCGCGCGGTAAAGGCGCCAATCGGCGGCTTCGCCATCGAACTGCTGGCCGCCGAGTTCCTGTCGGTTTGGCTCTACCGACGGCGCAGCCTGCTTTTTTACGACTGGATGGTGCGCGACTTCTTCTTCTGGCTCACCCTGCAGGCGGGCAAAGTGCTCACCGTGCCGGGCACCGGCGAGCCCCTGCCGCTGGGTGATGCATGGCGGGACGCGGCTGCCGCCGCCCACACCACGGCGGCGCGGGCCGCCGATCTGGAGCGCGACAATCAATCGCTGGCCGCCCTCGGCCAATGGCGGGAACTCTTCGGCTTGGCCATCGGCGAAGGAGACGATCGCCGGCCGACGACGGCCGGGTGACCCGGACAGGCCCCGGATGCCATCGCGGCTCCCGATGGCGAACGCTTCAGGCGGATGGGAATGCGACTCGCCGTAAGGTGACCTGCGGCATGAGGGCGCGGACCAGGGCCGGATCGACATCGACGACGCCGATGCTCGTCGCGTTGGCGCTGCCGCATGCCGTGGCTAGGCGAAGCGCCGTCTCCGCCCCTTCACCCCGATCGAAGGCGGCGACAAGGCCGGCGAGGAAGCAATCGCCGCTGCCGACGGCGTTGCGGACCTCGACCGTCGGCGACATGGCCTCCCAGGCACCATCGCCATCGAGCAGAACCGCACCCGCCGCGCCGAGAGTAATCGCCACCCGCCCCACGCCCCGTTGCCGCACGGCGGCCGCGGCGCGAAGGGCGTCGGCGGTGCCAGAGACGCGGCCGCCGACCACGGCCGCCACCTCGGTCGCGTTGACCTTCAGGCCATGAACGCGAGCGGCGATGGCGTCGGCCAGGGCGTTGCTGCTGCTGTCCACCCAAACCGGAACCGTCTTCGCCGCTGCGATCAGGCAGCGGATAGCGCCGGGAGGTGTTCCGGGCGGCAGGCTGCCGCTGATAACGACACAAGCGGCATCCACCGCGAGGCGCCCCACGTCGCCGACGAACCGGCCCCACTCCTCTTCCCCGATCGTCGGTCCCGGTTCGTTGATTACCGTGCTGCCGCCCCGGCCATCGGCGAGGATGACGCTGGTCCGGGTTTCGCCACGGATGCGGGTCCAGTGAGCGCGGACCCCGGCGGCAGCGGTCAAGGCGGTGATCCGCTCGCCGGTGGAGCCGCCGAGAAGCCCGACAACGGACGACGGTCGATCCAGGCGCGCGAGCATGCGGGCGACGTTCAAACCTTTGCCGCCAGCGGTGATCCGCACCTCTTCTGCCCGCCAGACGCCGCCGCACTCGAAGCCGGGTACCAACAGGGCGCGGTCGAGAGCCAGATTTGGGGTAACGCACACTATACCGGTCATGATGCTGGGGCAGAAAGTGGCGGCTCGGCTCATAAAGTCAATCGGGATGGCGGGCGGGCGCGAGGATACCCGAGGCGGATCGCTTGTCGCGCCGGCGCCGGCTTGCAATTATACCGGGGCCCTTGATGCTGCTGCCTCTGCAGAGCGAGTGCGCCTGATGCCGACCACCCATCCCGTCGTTTGCGGATCGATTGCCGGTCGACCCGGCCGCTTCGGTGTCGCCATGCACACCGCGGCTTATCGCGCCCTCGGCCTCGATTACGTCTATGTGGCGTTCGGCAGCGAGGACACGGCGGGCGCCGTCGCCGCCATGCGGACCCTCGGCCTGCGCGGCCTGGGCGTCACCATGCCGCACAAGATCCGCATCATCGACTATCTCGACGCCATCGACGACGACGTGAGAGCAATCGGCGCGGTCAACACGGTGGTAAACGAGGGTGGGCGCCTGACCGGCCATAACGTCGACTGGCAAGGCGCGATCACCGCCCTGCGCGAGGTCATCGACCCGGCCGGCCGGCGAGCGGCCGTGGTCGGAGCCGGCGGCGGCGCGCGGGCGATCGCTTACGGATTGAGCCGCGAGGGTGCGCGCGTAACCCTCTTCAACCGTAGCCGCGAACGAGGCGCCGCCTTGGCCCGTGACCTGGGTCTCCCCTATGCCGGACCGCCGGAAGCCTTGCTCGCGGCAGCCCCCTTCGAACTCCTGGTGCACGTGACGCCGGTCGGCTTTCACGCCCCGGACGATTGCCTGATCCCGACGACGGTGCTGCGGCCGCCGCTGGTCGTCTTCGATGCGGTGCCGATGCCGATCGAAACCGCCTTGCTGCGCGCCGCCCGGACCGCCGGCTGCATTACGCTGCCAGGAATCCGCATGCAATTGCATCAGGCGGCGCTGCAGTTCCGGCTCTACACGGGAGAAACCCCCGATCTCCGGGTGATGGAGGAAGCGCTCCGCGCCGCCATCCCGCAAGCCTGAAGTCCCTCGCGAGAGATCTCGCACCGAAAACCCGTCGGCGCTTACGCCATCGTCCAGATCAGGAAAGGAACCCCATCCTTGACCTCACCCTTAGAAAACCGGCTCCGGCAGCTCGCCATCGAACTGCCGAGCCCCGCACCTCCCGCGGGCGCTTATGTGCCCTGGGTCGTCACCGGCTCGCTGCTCTTCGTCTCCGGACAGCTGCCGATCTGGAACGGCCAACTGCGTTATCATGGGCGTGTCGCCAGCGAGATCACCGTCGAAGACGGATATGCCGCTGCCCGCTTGTGCGGGCTCAACCTGCTTGCCCAGGCGCGTGATGCCTGCGGCGGCCGGCTGGAGCGATTGCGGCGCGTCATCCGTCTCGGCGGCTTCGTTCTCGCCGCCCCGGGGTTCGTCGACCATCCGAAAGTCCTGAACGGAGCCTCCGATCTGATGCAAGATGTGTTCAGCGCCGCTGGCCGTCACGCCCGTTGCGCCGTCGGCGCGTCATCGCTCCCCCTCGGCGCCGCCGTCGAGGTAGAGGGGCTTTTCGAGCTGGCCTGAGCCAGACAGTCAAGGGCCCGGTCGATATCCTCGTCGGTATTGTAGAGATGCGGCGCCAGCCGCAAGGCGCCTGCCCGCATCGCCACGTGGACCCCTGCCGTCCGCAGGGCTTGATGACAGGCAGCCGTTTGCCGACGATCGTTTGGGGCAAAGAAGGTCAACGTCGAGCGCGCCGGCCCCTCTTCGGGGCTCAGCAGCTGGTAGTGGGTGCGGTCGAGACCGGCCACGAAGCGATCGACGAGGGCGGAGTCATGGGCGGCGATGGCCGCCAGGCCGACGTGGTCGAGATAATCCAGGCAGACGCCCCAGGCATGAAAGTTGAAGAAGTTGGCGGTGCCGAAGATGTCCCAGCGGCGCGCACCCGCATCCTCGCGCAGGATCAGATCGAGGTCGTCTTTGGCGAGATCGTCCGAGGTCAGCATGGAGAGCCAATAGGTCTTCGGGCAGCGAAGCGTCTCCCGGAGGTCGGGGCGAATCCAGCAGAAGCCGGTCCCGTATGGCCCGCACAACCACTTGAAACCAACCGAAACCAGCGCATCGATGGGGGCATCGGCGACCGATAGGGAACGGACCCCCACCGCCTGGGAGCCATTGACGACGAAAATCACCCCCCTTTCCCGGCAAAGCCGCCCCACGCCTTCCAGGTCGATGGCGAAGCCGGACAACGAGTGAACCCAAGTCAAGCAGAGCAGCCGCGTCCGCGGCCCGATGGCACGGTCGATTTCCGCTGCCGAGAGTACGCGCCCGGAGGGGCGAAGCTGAGTGACGGTGACCCCCCGGTCGGCGAGACCCAGCCACGGCAGGATGTCGGACGGAAAGTCGCCGCGCATGGTCAAGACTTCGTCGCCGGGCTGCCAGGGAATGCCATTGGCGATCAGGTGCAGGCCATACGATGCGCTGTTGGCGAGGATGACGTCCTCCGCCCGGGCCCCGATCAGGCGGCCGATCCCCGTGCGCACCCGCTGCGGTACACCGGAGAAGCGCTCCGTCGTCAGTTGCCAGGGTTGGCGCTTCCAGGCGACAGCCTCCGCCGCCGCCGAGGCGGCCAGCTTTGGTAACGCTCCCTGGTGCGCCGCATTCAGCCAGACGTTGCCATCAAACGCTCCGAAGTCATCAGCCCAGCCTGGCATTCCGCCTCCTCCTCAGCCTTGGCAATGTCCCGCCCCGATCCCATCATTGTTCTTTCGACCCGGGGCCTTCTTCGGCCCCACGACCAATGGGACACGCGCCCCGAATGCCCGATGGCAACGCGAAGACTACCCTCAAGGTCCTCGATTCGATCGGCGATATCGCTCCCGTTGCGTGGGATGCCTGCGCCCGGACCGCCAACCCGTTCGTCAGTCACGCGTTTTTGCGCGCCCTCGAAGAATCCGGGGCGGCCTCCCCCGAAACGGGCTGGCTGCCGCGGCATCTCATCCTGCAACGGGAGGATGGGACGGTTCTCGCCGCTCTCCCTCTCTATCTCAAGACGCATTCCTACGGCGAGTACGTCTTCGACTGGGGCTGGGCCGAAGCCTATGAGCGGGCGGGAGGCCGTTATTATCCCAAGCTTCAGGCATCGATCCCGTTTACGCCGGTCACCGGCCCCCGGCTGCTCCTCCATCGGGATGCGCCACCGGCAGCGGCGCCAGCGCTAGCCAAAGGTCTCATCGCGCTCGGCCGACAGTCGGGGGTGTCGTCGGCCCACGTCACCTTTATCCCGCCGGATGATCAGCAGGTCCTGGATCGGGCCGACTTCCTGACGCGGCAGGGCCTTCAATACCACTGGTCGAACCGGGGCTATCGGTCGTTCGACGATTTCCTCGTCGAACTCGCATCCCGCAAGCGCAAGGCTGTGCGCAAGGAACGTGGCCAGGTGGCGGGCAGCGATCTTGTCATCGAGACCCTCACCGGCGCCGATCTCAAAGAGCGGCATTGGGATGCGTTCTGGCGATTCTACCTGGACACCGTTTCCCGCAAATGGGCGCACGCTTACCTGAACCGGGCGTTCTTCTTCCACCTCGGCGAAACGATGGCCGACCGCGTCGTCCTGGTGCTTGCGCAGACCGCCAATGGGCGCCCTGTCGCCGGCGCCCTCAATCTTCTCGGCACCGATACCCTCTATGGCCGCTACTGGGGGTGTGACGATAGCTTTCGCTTCCTCCATTTCGAGATCTGCTATTACCGGGCGATCGAGTTCGCCATCGAGCACCGGCTTGTGCGGGTCGAAGCCGGAGCGCAGGGCGAACACAAGGTCCAGCGCGGCTACCTGCCGGTCACCACCTTAAGCGCGCACTGGATCGCCGACCCGGCATTTCGCCGCGCCATCCATGGGTTCCTGGTTCGGGAAGAGGCACAGGTACGTGCGGCCGTCGCCGCTTTGACGGCCCATTCACCCTATCGCAACACTGAAACCCCCTGAGTGAACCGACACTCTCTGAGTCAGGGGCGGCGGTTCAGGTCCAGCCGTTCAGGACGTCGTCGACGGAGGTCTCGATCAGGGGCCGGCGCGGAGCCGGCGGGATCCCGTCAACGAAGGCAGGAAAGGCCACGTCGATGGCACCGCTTTCGTCGCGGACGAGGCCACGTGCACGGATATGCGGGTGCTCCGGGACCTCCCGATAGTCGAGCGCCGCCTGGTAGCAGCAGTCGGCCGGTACCAGCAGCTCGTTCCAGTGTTGAAGTGGATGCTGACGGAAGGCGGCCGCCACATCGGCGATAAGGGTCGCCTGCGGCAACGGCTCGTAATGGCGGGCGACCCACTCCGGATGTCCCATCGCCGTGCACAGGCGCGCCCAAAATTTCGGCTCGACCGCGGACAGGGTGACGAAACGAGCATCGGCGGTTCGATAGACGTTGTAGCAGGCGGCACCACCGTTGAGGATGCCGCCTTCCGGCGGTGGTGGCAACGTCAGCGGCAACGGCTGCAGGAACAGGAGCGATTCCATGATGCTGACGTCGATGAAACAGCCACGGCCGGTTCGCTCGCGCGCCAACAGGGCGGCCAGCACCGTCATCACCGTCTGCGACGAGCCGGCATGGTCGGCCATCGGTGGGTAGGGAATGACCGACCCCGCCTCGTTGTGGCAGGCGCTCAGCATGCCGGTCATCGCCACGTAGCCCAGGTCGTGGTCGGCGTGCAGCCGAAAAGGTCCGGTCTGCCCGTATCCCGACAAGGCGCAATGAACGAGCCTCGGATTCATCGCCGCCAAGCGATCGTTGCCGAGCCCGAGGCGATCGAGGACACCGGGACGGAAGGATTCGAGCAGGACATCGGCGCCGCCGATCAGCGCTTCGAACCGGGAACGACCGTCGGCCGACTTCAGGTCGAGATTGATGATGCGCTTGCCCGCATTGAGCAGGGCATAGAAGGGAGATTGGCCTGGCCGGCCGTCAGCGTTGAAGTAACGCCCCGGATCACCGGCCGGAGGCTCCACCTTGACCACATCGGCGCCGAGATCGGCGAAGACGCGTGCGGCGAACGGCCCCGGCAGATATTGACCGAGATCGAGGACCCGCAGGTCCTTCAGAAACGTCTCCAGCATCGCCCTCTCCCCTGCCACCTCAGCAAAACGGCGCCGTCCGGTTTGTGGACGGCGCCGCTGTGTGCCGAGATTAGAGCGGACAGGGGCTCGTGGCCAGTGTCCGGGGTGGCGCTCAGACCCGTGCGAGTTCCGGCTTCTTGCGCTTCTTGCCGACGACCGGCGGCGTGGGATCCAGGAAGGAGAACGCCGGCTTGCCGTCGTCGATGCTGACGCGGACGATACCGCCCTTCTCCAGCTTGCCGAACAGCAACTCCTCGGCCAGCGGCTTCTTGATGTGCTCCTGGATCATCCGGGCCAGCGGCCTAGCGCCGAAGCGCTGATCATACCCCTTCTCCGCCAGCCACTTGCGTGCCTCGTCGGTCAGCTCGATCGCCACCTGCCGATCGGCCAGCTGGGCCTCGAGCTGCATGACGAACTTGTCGACCACCCGCTCGACGATTTCGGGGGTGAGGCCGGTGAAGGGAATGATGGAGTCCAGGCGATTGCGGAACTCGGGCGAGAACAGCCGCTCGACCGCCTCCGTGTCATCACCCACCCGCGTCTCCCGCTCGAAGCCGATGGCCGGTTTCGCCAGTTCGGCGGCACCGGCGTTGGTGGTCATGATCAGGATGACGTTGCGAAAGTCGACGCTCTTGCCGTTGTGGTCGGTCAACCGCCCGTGGTCCATCACCTGCAGCAGGATATTGAACAGATCGGGGTGCGCCTTCTCGATTTCGTCGAGGAGGAGGACCGCGTGCGGCTGCTTGTCGATGGCGTCGGTGAGCAGGCCGCCCTGATCGAAGCCGACGTAGCCCGGGGGAGCGCCGATCAGCCGCGAAACGCTGTGCCGCTCCATGTACTCGGACATATCGAAGCGGACCAGATCGATCCCCAGGATCTGCGAGAGCTGGCGGGCGACCTCGGTCTTGCCGACGCCCGTGGGGCCCGAGAAAAGGTAGGAGCCGATGGGCTTCTCGGCTTCACGCAGCCCGGCGCGGGCGAGCTTGATGGCGCTGGCGAGGGCACCGATCGCCGCATCCTGACCGAACACCACCGTCTTCAGGTCCCGCTCAAGGGTGAGCAGGGCCTTCCGGTCGTCGCTCGAAACGCTCTTCGGAGGAATGCGAGCGATTTTGGCGACCACCTCCTCCACGTCGCGGACGGTCACCGTCATCCGCCGCCGGTTGGTCGGCAGCAACATGCGGGCGGCGCCCACCTCGTCGATGACGTCGATCGCCTTGTCCGGCAGCTTCCGGTCATTGATGTAGCGATTGGACAGTTCGACCGCGGCGCGAAGCGCTTCCGTCGTGTACCGGACCCGGTGATGCTGTTCGAAGCACGGCTTGAGGCCCTGAAGGATCTTGACGCTGTCCTCGACCGACGGCTCGTAGATGTCGATCTTCTGGAAACGCCGAACCAGCGCCCGATCCTTCTCGAAGTGGTTTCGGTACTCCTTGTAGGTGGTCGAGCCCATGCAGCGAAGCGTCCCCGAGGCGAGCGACGGCTTCAGGATGTTGGAGGCATCCATCGAACCGCCGGAGGTAGCGCCAGCGCCGACGACGGTATGGATCTCGTCGATGAACAGGATGGCGCCGGGGGTCGCTTCCAGCTCGGAGATGACGTTCTTCAGCCGCTCCTCGAAGTCGCCGCGATACCGGGTGCCCGCCAGCAACGTGCCCATGTCGAGGCTGAAGATCACCGCGCTTTTCAGGACTTCCGGAACCTCGGCGCGGACGATCCGCCACGCCAGGCCTTCCGCGAGGGCCGTCTTGCCGACGCCCGGATCGCCGACGAACAGCGGATTGTTCTTGTTACGCCGGCAAAGGATTTGAATGGTCCGCTCGATCTCCGCCTCACGTCCGATCAGCGGATCCGTCCGCCCTTCCGATGCTTTCCGATTGAGATCAACGCAGTAGGTTTCCAAAGCTTCGTGTCCCTTGCGAACTACTTTCTCGCCGCTCGTCTCCTCGTCGGCGCCCTGAACCGAGCGGCGACGCGCCTCGCCTGGAACTTTCGCAATGCCGTGAGCAATGAAGTTCACGGCGTCCAGACGACTCATTTCCTGCATTTGCAAGAAGTAGACCGCATGGGACTCACGCTCGGAAAAGAGGGCCACCAGCACGTTGGCACCGGTTACCTCTTCCCGACCGGAAGACTGAACGTGGATAACGGAACGCTGGACCACCCGCTGAAAACCGGCGGTGGGTTTGGGATCACTGGTGCCCGCGGATTTCAGGCTCTGAAGCTCATTGTCGACAAAATTGGTCAACTCCTGCCGCAGTTGCGGCAGGTCGACGCCACAAGCCTTGAACACCGGCACGGCGTCCTGATCTTCGGTCAACGAGAGAAGTAAATGCTCCAACGTCGCATATTCGTGTCGCCGCTCATTGGCGAAGGCCAAGGCGCGATGCAGAGTCTGCTCCAGATTGCGTGAAAGCATACGGGTTGTCCCTATTCGCTGCCGTCTTTCTCAATCGTGCACTGTAGAGGGTGCTGATGTTGTCGCGCCAAGTCCATGACTTGATTCACCTTTGTCTCCGCAACTTCATAAGTGAAGATGCCGCAGACCCCGACGCCACGATGATGAACGTGCAGCATGATTCTGACAGCATCCTCATGGATCTTCCCAAAAAAGCGCTCGAGAACATGCACAACGAACTCCATCGGCGTGTAGTCATCGTTGAGCATAAGCACCCGGTACATCGAAGGTTTCTTGGTCCGCGCCCGTGGCTTGGTCGCCACACCCGTGGACGGGGTACCTTCTCCGGTCCGTTTATCTGGTCGACTCATCAGTGCCCGTAATCCCTTTGCAAGGGGCCGCCAGTACGATGCAATTACTGGGCCGCTGTCGTCTCAACCCGCACCCCTAATATATTGCATCTGACGGCTTAAGAAAGCCCTGCGAAATGGCCAACAAAATGGACGTCGCCAACGGTGCGTGGAAGGGACGCATACGCCAGGCCCGGGCCGCGCCGAACACCACACCCGAGGCATTCCCGGATGCGTTTTCTGTGGAATCGAGTCGCTGAGAGACTTCCGTTCTGGTGCGGAAAGCCGTGACGGCCTGAAAAGGCGCGATCAGGCGGCGAGCTTGCTGACGCTATCGAAGACCGCTCCGACTCGCCGCTGCAGGGGCACCAGCGCATCGTCCGTCAGCTGACCGGTCATGCGGCCCAACACGCAGAACCGGGCAAAGGTGCGGCTCAAAGCACGAGACGTGATGTCCGCCTCCAGCTTGACGAGATTCGACAGGCTGCCGCAACTCATCCGCGCTTGCAACTCGGCGATCGAGTCGTCAATCCCCATCAACAGACTTCCGAGGCACGCCGTGTTCAGCATTCGCACGCCGCGCGCCCAGATATCGCCCGCCTTCAACAATGCGCGGAGATTACCGATGGGAAGCTCATGCCAATCCTCTTTCGCATCAGCGGCATAGGTTGCTTCCGTTGTCGTGCCGGACGCTATCGCAAGCTGCATTGCGCTTCCCTTTCCTGCCGCAGAAGACCCGCGTAGGGAGTGTCCTCTGGCAGGAGCGCATTGCGTTACGTCTCGCCCAAAGCTCAGTCAGGGACCCATCCCTCCATCTAAGATTACCCTGACGCACCGTATTTTTGCAACTGCGAAGACCGTTTGCTGCGCATGCCTGACTTGAGGCGGCGCAGCTGCCTATTATTTGCGCACACACGATCCCGGGTAGGGTGCGGCTCTCGCCTACGCCAGTTCCTGTTCCACCAAGGCCACCCAGTAGCTGGCGCCAATGGGAAGAATGCGGTCATTGAAGTCGTACCGAGGATTGTGCAGGCCCGGCTCCGAGTCGCCGCGTCTGCTTCCGAGCCAGACGTAACAGCCCGGCCGCTCGGCCAGCATGAAGGCGAAATCCTCGGCCCCCATGGACGGATCGGCGGTTCGCACCACCTTTTCGGCACCGACGACGGCACTCGCCGCACGAGCGGCGCGCTCGGTTTCCTCGCCGCTGTTGATCGTCGGCGGATACCGCCGTTGATATTCGACCCGGGCGGTGCACCGGTGTGCCTCGGCGACATGGGTCGCCATTGCCCGGATCCCGGCTTCCAGCGCTTCCTGAACGGCCGACTGAAACGCCCGTGTTGTGCCTCGCAGGACGGCGCGCTCGGGAAGGACGTTCCAGGTCTCGCCCGCATGGATCTGGGTCACCGAAAGCACCGCCGACCTCTGCGGATCGATGGTCCGGCTGACCACCGTTTGCAGCGCCGTCAGCAATGAGCCTGCCGCGACGATCACGTCAGATCCCAGATGCGGCATGGCGCCGTGGCAGCCGCGCCCGGTGAGCTCGATCTCGAACAGATCGCACGCGGCCATGATCGGGCCCGCGCGCACCGCGATCTTCCCTTCGTCGAGCGCCGGCCAATTATGCAGTCCATAGACGGCCTCGACGGGAAAGCGGCGAAAGAGGCCGTCTTCCACCATCGCCCGTCCCCCAGCCTCGTTTTCCTCGGCTGGCTGAAAAATAAAGTGAACGGTACCGTGGAAGGCCTTTGTCCGAGCGAGATGCCTGGCCGCCCCCAGCAGCATCACCGTGTGTCCGTCGTGGCCGCACGCATGCATCTTCCCTTCGCGGGTCGAGCGATGCGCAAAGGTGTTGCGCTCGGCGATCTCCAGGGCATCGAGATCGGCGCGGAGGCCGATGGCGGGCCCGTCACCGTTGACAAGGGTGCCGACGACACCGGTTCCGGCGAGCCCTTCGCAAACGTCCACCCCGAACGCCCGCAATCGATCGGCGACAAACCGGGCCGTCTCGTGCTCTTCAAACGCCGTCTCCGGGTGGGCATGGAGTTTCCGGCGCCAGCGGGTCAGTTGATCCTGGGAGGTTGCGATGTCACCGATGAGGGGCATGACGCTCTGTTCCGGTTCAGGCTGTGCCAAGGCCTCATTGCCTGCGGCAGTCTGCTGGACAAGGTTCCTCACGGGAGTCCTTCTCGTGCCATGTCCCAACTGCATCAAGTCCCAACTACATAAGGGGACCGAAGTTGCGTCGCGGAGGGCGAAGGTGGCGCAACCGAGTCCCATATTGATCGGCAGCCAGCGGAATCCAGTATGAGCACGAACGCGCCGGACGCGACCGTGGCGTTGACTGAGCCCTCTGAGTCCTCGGCCATCCACGTCAACCCGCTGATCGACTGGCTGATCACCGTCGGCTGGGAAATTCCCGAACCAGCTGAACTGGTCGCCCAACTGGCTCGGACCATGAATCGCGCCGGGATGTCGGTCGCGCGCGTGCGGATCAGCCTGCGGACGCTGCACCCCCAGTTCATCGGGATCGCCTACACTTGGCGTCGCGCCACCGATGCGGTCGAGGTCTTTCAGCCACCGCACGCCATCCTTTTCGAGGAGGCCTACATGAGATCGCCGCTAGCGGCGATCTATGAGGGGGCGGGAGCCATCCGTCGCCGCCTCGACACGCCGCACCCGCGCCTGGACTATCCCGTTCTCGCCGATCTCAAGGCGGAGGGTGCCACCGATTACGTCGCCATGCCGCTGAATTTCTCCGATGGCCGGATCAGTGCCCTCACCCTCGCCAGCGACCGGCCTCGAGGCTTCTATGTGGACGAGCTGGCGCTGATCTATGAGGCATTGCCCGTGCTGGCCCGCATCTGCGAGGCGCATGCCCTGCGGATGACCATGCAGACCATCCTCGACACCTTCCTCGGGCCCGCATCCGGCGAACGAGTGCTCAAGGGCCTGATCCGCCGCGGTGACGCCGAAGATATCTATGCTGTGCTCTGGTATTCGGATCTGCGGGATTCCACCGGCTTTGCCGATCGCCTGCCGCGGGAAACCTATCTCAAGCTGCTGAACGACTATTTCGACTGCACGGCCGGTGCCGTCGTCGATCGGGGCGGGCAGGTGCTGAGTTTCCTGGGCGATGCGGTGTTCGCCATCTTTCCGATCGGCTCCAGTTCCCGGGCGGTGGAAGACAATCCGGGGTACGCCCACGCCAGCGCTGCCGCCATGGCCGCGGCGGAAAACGCCATCGCCCGTCTCGCCGTCCTCAACGCCGGGCGACAGCAGTTCGGCCAGTCGCCGCTTGCCTTCGGCATCGCCCTTCACCTCGGCGACGTCAGCTACGGGAACATCGGCGTTGAACAGCGGCTCGATTTTACCGTCATCGGGCCGGCCGCCAACGAGGTCGCCCGTCTTGCAGCCTTGTGCAAGGTCCTCAACCGCCCGATCCTAGTTTCGGCCGCGTTGGCCCGCGCGGTACCGGCCCCTTTCGTTTCGCTCGGGGTCTACCCGCTGCGCGGCGTCCGTGTCGCGCAAGAGGTGTTTGTGCCGTCGGTCATGACGCATTCGAGGCCCGGAGCCGGCGGCGACGGCGGGCCGCGCTAACGCGGCGAGTGCCGCGCACGGGGGCGCCCTGAGCCTTGTTTGCCCGGCTGAAGGCGAGTAAGTTGAAAGCCATTCGAGGCTTTCTTGCGGCCCCACCGATCTGGCATGCCATCCAGTTGGCGGAGGCCGCAGGGTCAAACAATAAACGAAGCAGGGGCGGCTAATCTGCGTTTCCGTCTTTTCGCGGTTTTCAGCAGTCGCTTGTGGGAGCGTACCCGTTCGTGAGGGCGGCGGTTCGCAAGGTGATTAAACAAAACGCGTGCGACAACGAACCCGGCGCGGCATCGGCCCGCAGCTATATGACCTGAGGTCGCCCACCGGAGCAAATAGGAGGAGGAACAGCCTGATGAGTCAGCAGCCCGCCGATCTGACCCGCCCACCTGACCTTGCGACCAAGCGGCACACCGTCGCGGTCCGCATTCAACGGCCGATCTATCTGGACCTGCTGCCACCGTGCAACAACGCCTGTCCGGCCGGAGAGGATATCCAGGGTTGGTTGGCGCACGCCCAGGCGGGCCGTTTTTTCGATGCCTGGAAGCATCTCGTCAAAGATAACCCGCTGCCGGCGGTGCACGGGCGGGTTTGCTACCATCCGTGCGAGTCGAACTGTAATCGCGACGCCCTGGACGGCGCCGTCTCCATTCACGCGGTCGAGCGATTTCTTGGGGATATGGCGCTGGCCGAAGGCTGGCTTCCCGATCTGACCGCTGAGCCGACGGGAAAGCGCATCCTCGTCATCGGGGCCGGTCCGAGCGGTCTGTCGTGTGCGCATCATTTGCGCTTGATGGGCCATGACGTCGAGATCCGGGACGCCGGCCCGATGGCCGGCGGCATGATGCATTTCGGCATCCCCGCCTATCGCCTGCCGCGCGATGTCCTGGACGGAGAGGTCCGCCGCATCGAGCGGATGGGCGTCAAGATTGTCCTCAACCACAAGGTCGAGGACGTACTCGCCGAGAAGGAGGAAGGCGGGTTCGATGCCGTCTTCACCGCCGTCGGCGCACATCTTTCGAAGCGGACCGAGATCCCCTCGCGGGATGCCGGAAAGATGCTGGACGCAGTTGCCTTCCTGCGTGACGTCGAAACCGGCGAGGCGCCCAAGCTTGGCCGCCGCGTCGCCATTTACGGTGGCGGCAATACGGCGATGGATGCGGCGCGCGTCGCCAAGCGCCTCGGCCACGAGCCGATGATCATCTATCGTCGAGACCGGGAGCACATGCCGGCGCATGACTTCGAAGCGACGGAGGCCATCGAGGAGGGGGTGAAGATTCACTGGCTGCGAACCATTAAGTCGATCGACGAGACACGGTTCACCGTCGAGGTGATGAAGGTGGACGAGAACGGACGGCCGCAGCCGACCGGGGAAATGGAAACCATTGAGGCGGACGATCTGATCCTCGCCCTCGGACAGGATACCGACACCGGCTTCCTGCGCCGGGTTCCCGGCGTCGAATTCAAGAGTGACGGCACGGTGCTGGTGTCGCCGCAAATGATGACCGGTCATCCCGGCATCTTCGCCGGCGGCGACATGGTGCCTTCCGACCGGACCGTCACCATTGGCGTCGGTCACGGCAAGAAGGCGGCACGCAACATCGATGGCTTCCTTCGCGATCAGCCGTACTCGCCGCCCGACAAGAAGGCGGTCGCCGACTTCGAGAAACTGCATCTGTGGTATTATACCGAGGCCATGCAGCGGCCGCAGGGTCACCTCGACATCAAACGGCGCAAGAGCACGTTTGAGGAGGTGTTGAAAGGGCTGACGGAAGCGGAGGCCGTGTATGAGGCGAAGCGCTGCCTCTCCTGCGGCAACTGCTTCGAGTGCGACGGTTGCTACGGTGCGTGCCCCGAAGACGCGATCATCAAGCTCGGACCCGGGAAGCGCTACCGGTACGACTATGACCTTTGTACCGGTTGCGCCGTTTGCTTCGAGCAGTGTCCCTGCCACGCCATCACCATGATCCCGGAACCGGGCGCCGGCGCCTAGGCGACCGGATCCGATTTCGACCATGACCGCAATGTCGCGCAACAAATGCGTCGGGCGCGGGCGCCGGGGGCGACCCGCTGCCCTTACGTACCCGCATCGGGAGGAAGCCAATGGCTGAGGAATCCAACGTCGCCACAATCGACGGCAACGAGGCCGCCGCCTACGTTGCCTATAGGGTCAACGAGGTCTGCGCCATCTATCCGATCACCCCCTCTTCGACCATGGCCGAGTTGGCCGACCAGTGGGCGAGCGAGGGCAAGGTCAACCTCTGGGGCGGTATCCCCGATGTCGTCGAGATGCAGAGCGAGGCGGGTGCCGCCGGCACCGTTCACGGCTCGCTGCAGGGAGGCGCCCTGACCACGACCTTCACGGCGTCGCAAGGCCTGATGCTGATGATCCCCAACATGTATAAGATCGCGGGCGAACTCACCCCGTGCGTCATCCATGTTGCCGCCCGGTCGCTGGCGACCCAGGGGCTGTCCATCTTCGGCGATCATCAGGACGTGATGGCGGTCCGGGCGACCGGCTTCGCCCAGCTCGCCGCCAGTTCCGTGCAGGAAGCGCACGACATGGCGCTGATCGCCCATGCGTCCACGCTCGAGTCCCGCATCCCGTTCATCCATTTCTTCGATGGCTTCCGCACCTCGCACGAAGTCAACAAAATCGAGGTGCTTCCCGATTCCCATATCCGGGCGATGATCGACGAAGACCTGGTGATCGCTCACCGGCGCCGGGCCCTCAATCCCGACAATCCGTTCATCCGGGGCACGGCGCAGAATCCGGACACCTACTTCCAGTCCCGGGAAACGGTGAATGTGTTCTACAATCGTTGCCCGGCCGTCGTCGAAGCGCAGATGCGGAAGTTCGGCGAACTGACGGGACGCCAATACAACCTTTTCGACTACTTCGGCGCCGCTGACGCCGACCGCGTCATTGTCGTCATGGGATCCGGTGCCGAAACGGCACGCGAAACGGTCGATTACCTGATCGCACAGGGAGAAAAGGTCGGCGTTCTCCAGGTTCATCTCTTCCGTCCCTTTTCCGCCAAGCATTTCCTCGCCGCGGTGCCGGCGAGTGCGAAGGCGATCGCCGTCCTCGATCGGACCAAGGAACCCGGGGGAACGGGCGAGCCGCTCTACAATGACGTGCTCACCTGCTTCCTCGAGGACATCGCCGACGGCAACCGAGACGCCGCGGCATTACCGACGATCATCGGGGGTCGTTACGGTCTGTCGTCGAAGGAGTTTTCGCCGGCGATGGTCAAGGCCATCTTCGATGAACTTTCGAAGGATCGACCGAAGAATCACTTCACCATCGGCATCGTCGATGACGTCGCCCACACCAGCCTCGAATACGATCTCGACTTCATGATCGAGCCGGACAGCGTTCATCGGGCCCTTTTCTTCGGCCTTGGTGCCGACGGGACGGTCGGAGCCAACAAGAACACCATCAAGATCATCGGCGAGGATCCGGAGTTCTACGCCCAGGGCTACTTCGTCTACGACTCAAAGAAATCCGGCTCGCAGACGGTGAGCCACGTGCGCTTCGGCCGCAGCCCGATCCGTTCCGCCTACCTGATCCGCTCGGCGAACTTCGTGGGCTGCCATCAGTTCAACTTCGTCGAAAAGACCAACGTTCTTGCCCTCGCCGCCCCCGGCGCCACCTTCCTCCTCAACAGTCCCTATGGACCCGACGAGGTCTGGGATCGGCTCCCCAGCGTCATTCAGGGCGAGATCGTCAGCAAGAAGCTGAAGATGTTCGTCATCGATGCGAACAAGGTGGCGCGCGACACCGGCATGGGGACGCGAACCAATACGATCATGCAGACCTGTTTCTTCGGCATCTCCGGCGTTTTGCCCCGGGAGCAGGCGATCGAGAAAATCAAGTATTCGATCAAGAAGACGTACGGCAAGAAGGGTGAGGAGATCGTCCGCAAAAACTTCGACGCAGTCGATCACACGATGTCGCGCCTGGCCGAAGTGAAGGTGCCGAGCGCAGTCACCAGCATCTTCGATCTGAAGGCGGTGGTGCCGGCGGCAGCGCCCGAGTTCGTGCAGAACGTGACGGCGATGATGATGGCCGGCCGCGGCGACGATCTACCGGTCAGCGCCTTGCCCATCGACGGAACCTATCCCAGCGGGACGACCCGTTGGGAGAAGCGCAACATCTCCGATTTCGTCCCCGTCTGGGAGCCGGAGATCTGCATCCAGTGCGGCAATTGCAGCTTTGTCTGCCCGCATGGCGTCATCCGCTCGAAGCTTTACAACAAGGCCGAGCTGGATAAGGCACCAGACACCTTCAAGTCGGCGGCGATCGATGCCCGCGGCTTCCCGGATACCCGTTACACCTTGCAGATTTACGCCGAGGATTGCACCGGTTGCACCCTTTGCGTCGAGGTCTGCCCGGCCAAGAGCAAGGAGGAAACCGGGAAGAAGGCGATCAACATGGCGCCGAAGGCGCCGGTTCTGGAAGCGGCACGCACCAATGTTTCGTTCTTCGAAACGCTGCCGGTCAACGATCGCTCCTATGTGGAGTTCTCGACCGTCCGCGGCGTACAGTTCCTGGAGCCGATGTTCGAGTTCTCCGGTGCTTGCGCAGGCTGCGGCGAAACGCCTTACGTCAAGCTGATCTCCCAGCTGTTCGGCGACAGGATGATGGTGGCCAATGCCACCGGCTGCTCCTCGATCTATGGCGGCAACCTGCCGACGACGCCGTGGACGGTCAATGCCGAGGGGCGAGGCCCCTCATGGGCGAACTCGCTGTTCGAGGACAACGCCGAATTCGGCCTCGGCATGCGGCTCGCCGCCGACCGCCACATGGGACTCGCCCATCAGCTGCTGAAGCGGATGAGCGCGCAAGTCGGTGACGAGTTGGTCGACGAGTTGATCAACGCCCGGCAGCGGACGGAATCGGAGATCCGCAAGCAGCGGCAGCGGGTCGCGGCGCTGAAGGAGAAGCTGACGGCGATCAAGAGCGACGATGCCAAGGCGTTGCTATCGGTCGCCGATCATCTCGTCCGTCGCTCGACCTGGATCATGGGCGGAGACGGGTGGGCGTATGATATCGGCTCATCGGGCGTCGACCACGTCCTGGCAACCGGACGTGACGTCAACCTGCTCATCCTCGATACCGAGGTCTACTCCAACACCGGGGGGCAGGCGTCGAAATCCACCCCGATTGGGGCTGTTGCCAAGTTCGCCAATGCCGGAAAGCACGTCAACAAGAAGGACGTCGCCCTGCAGGCCATCTCCTACGGCAACGTCTACGTGGCACGGATCGCCATGGGCGCCAACCCACAGCAGGCGTTGCTCGCCTTCCGGGAAGCGGAAGCGTATGCCGGCCCGTCGCTGATCATCGCCTACAGTCATTGCATCGCCCACGGGATCAATATGCAAAAGGGCCTCGACCAGCAGTCGCGTGCCGTGCACACGGGCTACTGGCCGTTGGTCCGCTACAACCCGGAGGTTCGGACATCGGGCGAAAATCCGTTCGTCATCGACTCGCCGCGCCCAACGATGAAGTTCCGCGACTATGCCGACAACGAACTTCGCTATCGGATGCTGAAGGTCACCAACCCGCGCGAGGCGGATCTGCTGATGCAGATGGCGCAGCAGGCCGTCGACAAGCGCTGGAAACTTTACGAGGAAATGGCAGCCATGGCCTAAGCCGCCCTGCGGTGGCCGGCTGGCGGGAAGCCCTTTTCCTCCAGCCAGTCGAAATGCGGCCAAGACACTATTGGGAGGAAAGGCAGTGGACCTCACGACAAACTACATGGGCCTGCAACTGAAGCATCCGTTGGTCGCTTCGGCCTCGCCCCTGTCAAAGACACTCGACGGGATCAAGCGCATCAGCGATGCGGGCGCCTCGGCCATCGTGCTGTTCTCGCTGTTCGAAGAACAAATTCGCTACGAAAACGACTCGTTCGACTATCTCAGCCAGGCCGGTACCGAGAGCTTCGCCGAGTCGCTCACCTATTTTCCGATTCCTGACGACTTCCGCATCGGCCCCGACGACTACCTCGATCTCATTCGCCGCGCCAAAGCGGCCGTCGACGTGCCGATCATCGCCAGCCTCAACGGCATCAGCAACACGGGCTGGACCGAGTATGCGAAGGAGATGGTAGCCGCCGGCGCCGACGCCATCGAGCTCAACATTTACTATATTCCGGCCGATATCTCGCTGAGCGGTCGGGAGGTAGAGGAGCGCTACGTCGACGTCGTTCGCGCGGTTCGTGGTGCCGTCTCGGTGCCGATTGCGGTTAAGCTCAATCCCTTCTTCTCCTCTATGGGAGAGATGGCGAAGCGTTTCGTCGACGCCGGGGCGAACGGGTTGGTGCTTTTCAACCGCTTTTATCAGCCGGATTTCGACCTCGACGAGCTCGAGGTCGTCGCTGACCTGGAACTGAGCGCTCCCAGCGAGATCCGCCTTCCCCTCCTGTGGATCGCCGTGCTCTACGGACGCCTCAACTGCTCGCTTGCCGCCACCCGCGGCGTCCAGACGGGAATGGAGGTGATCAAATACGTCATGGCGGGAGCCGATGCGGTTATGACGACCTCGGCCCTGCTGCGCAACGGCGTCGGCCACCTGAAGCTGATGCTCAAGGGGATGACCGACTGGATGGAAAAGCGCGACTACAGTTCGGTTGCGCAGATGAAAGGCTCTATGAGCCAGCAGCGAGTCGCCGACCCCTCGGCCTTCGAGCGGGCCAATTACATCAAGGTGCTGCAGAGCTATCAAAGTCCCTACATCGCTACCCCGCAGCATCCACAGGACGTGAGTCCCCGTTAGCCTGACCAGACGACAACCCTGGGGCGAGTTTCCCCAAGGAATATTCGGACGCGGTTGCACAGGAGCTGCAGCCGCGTTCGCGCTTTTTGGGGATGAGCCGCCGCCAGCCTTTTCTCTGCGCGGTAACCCCTTTCCGGCACCCCTTCCCCTTGACACCCGCCGTCCATCCGACTAGCTGATTGGCACTCATGGGTCGAGAGTGCTAGCAACGCTGGTGCGGGCTCTCAGGGTTTCAGATACAAAAGTCATACGGAGAACTACCGATGAAATTCCGGCCACTCCACGATCGCGTTCTTGTCAAACGCATCGAGCAGGAAGCCAAGACCAAGGGCGGCATCATTATCCCGGAAACGGCAAAGGAAAAGCCCCAGGAGGGCGAAGTTATCGCGGTTGGTGCCGGCGCCCGTAACGAGGATGGTCAAGTTGTTGCTCTCGATGTTAAGGCGGGCGATCGCATCCTATTCGGTAAATGGTCCGGCAGCGAAGTCAAAGTCGACAACGAGGATCTCCTCATCATGAAGGAGTCTGACATCCTCGGTATTATCGAAGCCTAATACCTATCTATCATCTACGGAGTGCCATGGCATGGCTGCTAAGGACGTAAAATTTTCTACCGAAGCGCGGCAACGTATGCTGAACGGCGTCGACGTGCTCGCCAATGCGGTGAAGGTTACGTTGGGACCGAAAGGTCGCAACGTCGTGTTGGAGAAGAGCTTCGGCGCCCCCCGGATTACCAAGGACGGTGTGACCGTCGCCAAGGAAGTCGAGCTGTCCGACAAGTTCGAGAACATGGGCGCGCAGATGGTGCGCGAGGTTGCCTCGAAGACCTCCGATGAGGCTGGCGACGGCACGACCACCGCGACCGTGCTCGCCCAGGCGATCGTCCGCGAGGGCGCCAAGTCGGTCGCCGCGGGCATGAACCCGATGGACCTGAAGCGCGGCATCGACCTCGCCTGCGAGGCGATCATCAAGGATCTGAAGGCTCGCTCCAAGCCCGTTTCCACCAACGCCGAAATTGCCCAGGTCGGCACCATCTCCGCCAACGGCGAGAAAGAGATCGGCGACATGATCGCCCGCGCCATGGAGAAGGTGGGCAAGGAAGGGGTCATTACCTCCGAGGAAGCGAAGAGCCTGTCGAGCGAACTCGAGATCGTTGAGGGCATGCAGTTCGACCGCGGCTACACCTCCCCCTACTTCATCACTAACGCCGAAAAGATGACCTGCGAGCTGGAAAACCCGTGGATCCTGATCCACGAGAAGAAGCTCTCCGGCCTGCAGCCGCTGCTTCCGGTGCTGGAAGCGGTGGTCCAGTCCGGCCGGCCGCTCCTCGTCATTGCCGAGGACGTGGAAGGTGAGGCGCTGGCGACCCTCGTCGTCAACAAGCTGCGCGGCGGTCTGAAAGTGGCTGCGGTGAAGGCGCCGGGCTTCGGTGATCGTCGCAAGGCGATGCTGGAAGACATCGCCATCCTGACCGCGGGCCAGGTGATCTCCGAGGATCTGGGAATCAAGCTGGAGAGCGTCACCCTCGAGATGCTGGGGACCGCCAAGCGGATCGTCATCACCAAGGAAGAGACGACGATCATCGAAGGCGCCGGCAAGAAGGACGAGATCCAGGGCCGTTGCGCTCAGATCCGCGCCCAGATCGAGGACACCACCTCCGACTATGACCGTGAGAAGCTGCAGGAGCGGCTGGCCAAGCTCGCCGGCGGCGTCGCCGTCATCCGCGTCGGCGGTGCGACGGAAACGGAAGTGAAGGAGAAGAAGGACCGCGTCGAGGACGCCATGCACGCCACCCGTGCGGCGGTCGAGGAAGGTGTGCTGCCGGGCGGCGGTGTTGCTCTTCTCTATGCGGCGAAGGCCCTGGAGTCAGTGCAGACGGGTAATTCCGATCAGCGGGCCGGCGTCGAGATCATCCGCAAGTCGCTGCAGGCACCGGTTCGGCAGATCGCCGAGAACGCCGGCGTCGATGGTGCGGTGGTCGTCGGCAAGCTGCTGGACCGGGCCGATGTCAATATCGGCTTCGACGCCCAGAGCGAGGAATACGTCGACATGTTCAAGGCGGGCATCATCGACCCGACCAAGGTCGTGCGGACCGCTCTGCAGGATGCCGCCTCGGTGGCCGGCCTGTTGATCACCACCGAAGCGATGATCGCCGAGAAGCCGGAGAAGAAGGGTCCCGCGATGCCGGGTGGCCCGGGCGGCATGGGCGGCATGGGCGACATGGACTTCTAATTGGTCTGCCCAGACCGATAGATGGAAGGGGCTGCGCTCCGGCGCAGCCCCTTCTTTTTGGGACGGATGCGCCTAAAGGCGGGTGAAACGCGCCCGGGCCGCGCGTTCGATGGCGGCGGCCGCCAGACGCTCGATATCCAGACGGTGGCGGATGATTTCCAGCATCCGCACCTCTTCCTTCTGCACGTGGCCATCGGCAGCAGCCACATCGCAAGCGAGCGCATAGGCCGTTTCCCTCAGCTTGTGGGGAAGCGCCGCCTCGATCAGCGCCAGTGCCTTCTCAAGCCCGTCCGCCTCGTTGAGGACTTCGGCGCAGTCGGCCGAAACCGTCGGCAAAGACGGAGCGGCAAAATCCTCGAAAACCGGCAGCACCCGAATAATCTCTCCGATCTGCCGCAGTTCGCGGTCGGTCATTTCGCGGTCGGAGGCAGACACCATAACCATCGTGTAGATGAGCGCGGCGTGGTGGTCGATCATGCTCTTGCTCTGCAATCTTGCCGGGCACTGGGGCGGGTCGAGGCTCCGGCTTTAGCCAGTTAGGGCCGCCGCCGTCAAGCGGGCTCGCTCCACCATAACACCGCCGCCTCTTTTAGCCATGTAGCATGCGCGTCACGGTGGAAACTGCTTGGCTCAACCCGGTACGAACAACGGTGACGCCGGGAGGAAACGCCGACGCAAGCCTGGACGGCATTGCCCGGTCAAGGACGACGAAGGCACCCCGGTCGTCGGCGTGGCGAATGAGCCGGCCGTACGCCTGCTTCAGCCTCAGGCGGGTGAGACGATCGTCGTAGGCGCGGGCGCCGAAGGCCGTGCGCCTGGCCCGGTGCAGAATGGTCGGGCGCGGCCAAGGAACCCGATCAAGCACGACCAAGCGCAAGGAACGCCCGGGAACATCAATGCCCTCCCGCAGGGCATCGGTGCCGAGGAGACAGGCATTCTCTTCGGCGCGAAAGATATCGACCAGCGTGCCGGTGTCGAGTGCATCCATGTGCTGGGCGAGCAGGCGAAGACCGGCGTCCTCCAGCGGTCCCGCCAGCAGCCGCCAAACGTTGCGTAAGCGACTGATCGCCGTGAACAGCCCGAGGGCGCCGCCGCCGGCGGCGATGAACAGTGCTCGCAGCGCCGCTGCCACTTGGCGGGGATCGTCGCGGTCCACATCGTCGACGACGAGAACGCAGGTTCGTTGCGGATAATCGAACGGCGAGGCGATCGCGGTGTGATGAGCGGCGACCTTGAGGTGCCGCACCCCCGACACCGACTCAGCCGTCTCCCAATCGTCGTCGGCGGCGGCCGGCTCCCGCAGCGTAGCCGAGGTGATAAGCACGCCATGCGCGGGCTCCAGGACCGCCCGAGCGAACGGCAGCATCGGATCGACCCAGTGGCGGTGCACCCCGACGTCGAACTCCTGGCCCCGCAAGCGGGTAATCTCCAGCCAGTCGGCGAACTCAACCGCGGGCCCCTCGGCCAACGCGGAGAGCATCGCCCGCCATCCCTGCAACGGCTGCAGGGCGCGTCGCTCGACGCCTCGCCGCAAGCCGTCCAGGCGCTGGCGAGTCGCCGTATCGAGGCGCGCTGCTTCGTCGTCGAGGCGAGCGGATAATGTGTGCGCAACCCGCCGCAACGGAGCGAGCAGCCGCCCAAGCGCGCTGTGCAACGCCTCCGCGGCCGGGAGCAAGCCCGGAATGGGCGGCCTGATCGCGCTCTCGAGGCTATACAGCAGATCGACGGGCTGCGTGCTGCGCGCTTGCACCTGTTGGCGCACCTCGGCGAAGAACCGTTCGGCCGGCCCCTCCGGGTTCGCCGCCGCCAGTCGCTGCCGCCAGCCGCGTCCGGGTAGGTCGAACGCAGCCTGTACCGCTTCGCCGATCGCGGCGGCAATGTGCCCGTCCGCATCGGGTGCGTCCGCGAGGCGCTCCTGCAGGCCCCGTCGTCGCGATCGTGCCGCCCGCTCCTCGCCACCGATCCACTCGCGCAGCTCCCGCAACTCGCGGCCCGTCAGTTGCAGCGCAAAGGCGCTGTCGGCCGCGTCAAAAAGGTGATGCCCCTCGTCAAAAATGAACCGGGTCGGTGGCAGCGGGTCGTCGGCCCGGGTCGCCTGCACCATCACCAACGCATGGTTGGCAACGACGATGTCGGCCCGCCTCGCCCTTCTTATCGTTCGCTCGATGAAGCAGCGGCGGAAGTGCCGGCAAGCCGAATAGATACACTCTCCTCGTCGATCGGTGAGGTCGAGCGTCAGTGCGCTGCCGAGAAGATCGGCCAGCCAGGCGGGAAAATCGCCGCCGATCATGTCGCCGTCGCGGGTGGCGTGCAGCCAGCGGGCGATCAGGCCAAGAGCCACCTGATCCTGCGGGTTGATCTGCGCACGGGCGACCGCCTGTTCGAAGTTCAGCAGGCAGACCAGGTTTTCGCGGCCCTTGCGGACGACCACTCGCTCCGACTTGATGCGACGGTCCCCAAACGCCCGGTCCAGTTCACAATCAAGCTGTCGCTGCAGGTTGCGGGTATGGGTACTGATCCACACCGGACCCTTGTTCTTTTCCGCCCAAACGGTGGCGGGTGCGATATAGCCCAGTGTCTTGCCGATGCCGGTCCCGGCCTCGATCAATGCGATATTGGGGGTGTTTGGCGCGTCTCGTGGGCTGAAGGCGAAGGTTGCCTGGGAGGCATATTCCAACTGCGGGGGCCGCGGCTCCGCTTCCGGCGCCAGCAACCGGACCAGTCGCGCACGCGCCTCTACCGGCTCCACCGGCCAGGAATCGGGCGGCGGCGGCAAAGGCCCGTCCTCCCAGTCGCGAAGCTTTGTCCATGCCTTCAGGCCATCGATAACGTGCTCCGTCTCCGCCGGATCCTCCCGCACGCCCAGAGCACCGGTGACGATCGGCGCCCAAGGCCAGCCCCCCCTCGCCATCGCATAGGCGATGTTCGCCGCGTCAGGGCCGGGTGATGCGATCAGTTCACCGAGCAGGGCGCGAGCGGCGGCGAAGAGAGCCAAGGCATTGTCATCGAGAGCCTCGGGGGATGACAGCAACAACGCTTCGCTCAGTCCGCGGGGAGTCGGAACGCAGAACCGCGCCGGGCGGACGAATGCGAACAGCTCCAGAAGATCATAGGCCGCGAAGTTCGCAATGCCGAGGCGGCCCGCCGCCGCGCGACGATGACAGACGATCGGCATCGCCCCGTCCGTCAGCCGGTCGACGGCGGCCGCCCGGGTCAGCCGCTCGACGCGCCGCTCTCCCTCGGCCCAGGCCACATCGCGCAGGCCGACGACGAGAGCAGGCGCGTCAGGAAGCCGGGCGCGAGCGGCGGCAAAACCGGTGTGGTACATTTGGTCAGTATAGCCCGCGGATGGCTACTCCGGCAGTTCCGCGGTGGTCGGAAAGGACCGGGAATGGGGAGTGCGCGGTCGATGCGCAGGGGAATCTCGCCGGCCTAAACGGCGCCGCCCTCGGTTGCCGCCATCGCCAGGGGTCCTCCCCCGCAAAATAGGGAGATAGCCTCGAAATAGGGCCGCCGACCCACCAGCATCAGGTCGTTGTGGCCGGCTCCCGCAACGCGGACAAAGCGCTTGTCCGAAGCCGGACAGGCCTCAAACAAGGCTTCCGCGTCGCCGACGGGAATAATCCAGTCGCGCTCGCCATGGATGATCAGCGTCGGCACCCGGATTTCAGCCATCTTTTCCAGATTGCCGAAGCCGTCCTTGTGCTCATAGGCATCGGCGATCTGCAGGTATCCGATGCGCTCGATCAGGGGAAAGGTGTAGGCAAAGCCGCTTTCAATAATGATACCGTCGATGTCGCCGGACGTTCCTGCCACCTGGGCGATCTCCAGCGCCGCGGCGCTGCCGAGTGATCGGCCCATGACGAAGACCTTGCCGGGCTCCAGGCCCGCGGCGCTCTTGGCCGTTTCGCGCGCGAGCCTGTGGCAGACGCGAGCATCGGCAATCAGGGCCGTCGCCGTCGGCGCCCCGTCACTGCTGCCATAGCCCCGGTAGTCGACGACAAAGAGAGTCACGCCGAGACGATTATAGAGTGGAGCGATGCTGTCGTAGTCGGACGCGATCTCGCCGTTACCATGAAAATAAAGAATCATCGGATCGTTGTTGCCGGCGGCGTAGATGCGCCCGCCAACCGCCACGCCAGATGCCACCTCGATGAGGACCGGATGCACCCCGACGGCGCTTACGCCGGCACCGACGTCCCGCCGCGGATAAAAAAGGATGCTCAAGACCTCGGGGCGATCAAGGACGCCGTACGATCGTTCGCTCATTATCTGTACCCCGCGGCCGCTTTTGAGTGAGATCTCTGCCGGCGGCCGGTCATTCACCCGTTTCCGCCCTCTTGCTTCCCTTCCCATTAACCCGCCGCCAGCGACAAATCACGCCAAAACCGCGGTGCGCGGGGCACCCATGCGCCATCCTCTGCCAGGGGCGGATCGAGACCTCAGAGGTATCCGACGATGAGGAACCCCGCGACCACGGCAAGAACAAAGCCGGTGGTGATGAGGGTCAGATAGCGCTCGACAAACACGCGCACCGGCGGGCCCAGATACTTCAGAAGAGCGGCAACCAGAAAGAAGCGTGCGGCACGGGTGGCAAGCGACGCCAGGCCGAAGACGACGAGATCGAAGTGGGCAACACCGCTGGCAATGGTGACGATCTTGTAGGGAATGGGCGTCAGCCCTTTGACCAGGATGATCCAAAGGCCCCAGTGCTGGAATTCGTCACGGAACCGATCGAAGGCCGCCTGGTACCCGTAAAAGTCCACGATCGGCTGGCCTATTGATTCGAACAGGAAATAGCCGATGGCATAGCCGAAAAAGCCGCCGATCACGGACGCCAAGGAACAGACCGCGGCGATCCGCCACGCATCGCGCGGTCGCGCCAGCACCATCGGCACCAGCATGGCATCGGGAGGAATCGGAAAGAACGAGCTTTCGGCGAAGGAGACTACCGCCAGCCACTTGAGGGCTCCCGGTCTCTCGGACATGCGCATTACCCACTCGTACAGGCGGCGGAGCATGAGCTTTCCTTGGCTGTGAAATTTCAGTGTCGAGGCGAGCCGGACATCTCGAGATCTGACCGGCGCCGCAGTTCCCGAAAGGGTATAGCCGACTTGCGTTACGCAAGCGTTGTCGAGCGCCACACTTCGGCGCTCGTCCGGAGGTGGTCGCTACTCGGCGGGATGCTGCGGCGGTGAGGTGTCTGCCGGCTGCGGGGTCTTGGGAGCAGGCTTGGTGCCACGTCGTTCGCTGATCCTTTGCATGACGATGTAGAACACCGGCACGAACGGAATGGCGAACAAGGTGGATGCCAGCATCCCGCCGACGACGACGGTACCGAGCGCTTGCTGGCTGGCGGCACCCGCTCCGCTTGCTGTCGCCATAGGGACGACGCCCAGGATAAACGCGAACGACGTCATCATGATCGGCCGGAATCGGCGCCGGGTGGCTTCGACGGCGGCATCGACGATCGACATCCCCTCTCCGCGCAACTCGCGCGCAAACTCGACGATGAGAATGGCGTTCTTGGCGGCAAGAGCGATCATCAGGACGAGGCCGACCTGCGTGTAGAGATCATTGGCGAAGCTGCGGATCATCAGAGCCAACAGGACACCGACGAGGGCCATCGGGACGGTCAGAATCACCGCGGCCGGGCTGGTCCAGCTTTCGTACTGGGCGGCAAGAACCAGAAAGACGAGCGTCAGGCTCAGCGCATAGATGAAGTACGCTTGATTGCCGATCTGCTTTTCCTGGAAGGCGGTCGCCGTCCACTCGTACGACATCCCGGCCGGTAACGTGTTGTCCGCGACCTGCGCCATGAGATTGAGGGCTTCTCCCGAACTGCGGCCCGGCGCGGCGGCCCCGAACACCGGGGCCGCAGGATAGAGATTGTAGCGCGTGATCAGTTCACTACTGAGGACGGGGTGGGCGGTGAGTAACGTACCGAGCGGCACAACTGCGCCCTTGTCGTTGCGGACATAGAGATTCTTGATGTCCTCCGGCTGCAGACGGAAGCTGGCGTCCGCCTGTATGTAGACCTGGAATACCTGGTTGAACCTGTTGAACAGATTGACGTAGACGGAACCCAAGTAAGCCCCGAGCGTATTGAACACGTCGTCCATGCGGACGCCGAGCGACTCCGCCTTCGTACGATTGATGTCGAGGAAATATTGGGGGCTCCGGGCGGTAAACGTCGTTGCCAGCCCCACGAGACCGGATTGACCGCTGGCAGCCCGGATCAGTTCCTGCGTCGCTTTGTCGAGCTCACCGAGGCCATGGTCGGTCCGGTCCTGCACCATCATCTGAAAGCCGCCAGCTTGACCGAGGCCGCGGATTGGCGGCGGAATCAGCACGAAGACAGCCGCGTCCTGGATTTGCGCCAGCTTTTTGCGCAGGTTGCCGACGATGTGGTCCTGACTGAGGTCCGCCCCCCGTTCCTTCCAATCCTTGTAGGTAACAAAGACCGTCAACGCCGTGGAAAGCGTGGCGTTATCAAGGATGGAGAGGCCTCCTATGGTCACCCAGCCGCTAATACCCGGCTCTTTCGACACGATGGCGTTGATCTTATCGGCGACTTCCCGCGCCCGCGGCTGAGCCGCGCCTTCAGGAAGCTTAGCCGCGACGATACAGTATCCCTGGTCTTCCGTCGGCAGGAAGCCGGTCGGGCGGTGAGCGAAACCCCAGGCCGCAACAGCGATGATGATGAAGAACGCAATCATCATCAAACCGACCCGATGCGCCATCCAACTCACGATACCGACGTAAAAGTCCTCAACAACGCCGTAGACCTTGTTGAAGCCTCGATAAAAGGCGTTTGGCCGGCTACCGGGTGGCTTCGGCCGAAGATAGAGCGCACACTGCGCCGGCTTCAGGGTGACCGCGTTGATGGCACTGATGATCGCCGTCGCCGCGATAACTAGGGCGAACTGCCGGAACAACTGGCCCGTAATTCCCGGCAGAAACGCCGCCGGCAAGAAGACGGCCGTCAGCACGAGTGTAATGCCGATGACCGGGCCGGTCAGCTCGCCCATCGCCTTGATGGCGGCGTCTTTCGGAGTAAGCCCTTTCTCTATGTAGTGAGATGCATTCTCGACGATGATAATGGCGTCATCAACGACGATGCCGATCGCGAGGATCAGCGCAAACAGCGTCATCAGGTTGATGCTGAACCCCAACGCCGCCATCGCCGCGAAGGCACCGATGATGGTCACGGGAACGGTTGTTGCGGGAACCAGCATTGCCCGCATGTTTTGCAGAAATACGGTAATGACGATGAGAACGAGAACCGCTGCCTCGAACAGCGTGTGGTAAACGGAGTTGATCGCCTGTTGAACAAACTTGGTCGTATTGTAGACGGATGCGTACTTCATCCCGGGCGGAAAAATCTTGCTCATATGCTCGACTTCTTTCAGCACGGCATCGGCGACATCGAGATCGTTGGCACCGGGCAGTGTGAAGAAGAGGACGTGCGCCGCGGGTTTACCGAAAACCTGAGAAAAGCCCGTAAACGTTTGCTGGCTTAGCTCGACCCGGGCCAGATCCTTGATACGAACGATCTGGGCCGTTTCTCCCCGAACGGACTTAACAATGATGTTTTCGAATTGCTCCGCGTCGGAAAGCCTGCCGAGGGCATTGACGGTGAACTGAAAAGTCTGATCTTTTCCTACCGGCGGCCCTCCCAGTTGGCCCGAGGCGACCTCCACGTTTTGTTGCTTGATCGCTTCCTGGACATCAAGCGTCGTCAGCCCATAATACTGCAGCTTGTTTGGATCGAGCCAAACCCGCATCGCATATTTGCCGGCACCGCGGACGGAGACCTGACCGACGCCAGGGAGTCGGGCCAGAGGATATTGCATATTAATGATGGCATAATTCGCCAAAAAGGTCTCATCGTATTCGTTATTATCAGAATAAAGGTTAATAACTAAAAGAATGTTTGTGCTGACTTTCCGGACCGTTATTCCTTGCGCGCTGGCGCCAGCCGGCAGTTGGGCGAGCGCCGTATTGACGTAGTTCTGCACCAGAGACAGAGCCGTATTCTGGTCACTACCAACGTTAAAACTTATAGTTAAGGTATAGCTGCCGTCACTGCCGCTGGTGGACGACATATACATGGCGCCTTCAACGCCGTTTACCGCCTGTTCGATCGGAATACCGATCGTCTTGGCGACAAGCTCGGCACTGGCCCCCGGATAACTCGTCGTAACCTGAATGGTAGGCGGCGTTATCTCAGGGTATTGGGCGATCGGCAGATTGATAATGCAAACCGCACCCAAAATGATGGTGATGATCGCAATTACGTTGGCGAAAATCGGATGCTCGATGAAGAACTTCGACATCAGGCGATTCCTTGCCGGCTAACCGCCCTGCGCCGTCGCCGGATTCGGTGACTGCGCCGCCTGTTGCGTCTCGGGGACAACCTGCCTTCCGGGAATGGCCCGTAGAAGACCGTTAACGATGACCCGATCCTGAGGGGTTAACCCCTCTTCGATCACCCGCATCGTGTCGTGTAACTGACCCAGCTTGACCCCTCGCCGTTCGACCACGTTGTCGTTGTTGACGACCAGCACATAACGACCGAGTTGGTCGGTGCCGAGGGCGACCTCCGGAATCAGCAGGGCATTCACCTCCCGACTGACCGGCACCCGGATACGAGTGAAAAGCCCGGGCAGAACGGCACGGTTCGGGTTCGGCAGAATTGCGCGGAGAAGCAGTGTGCCGGTCGAGGGATCGATGGAGATCGCGGCAAAATCGATGCGCCCTTCGTGAGGATAGCCCTGCTCATTCGCCAGTCCGACGAAGGCGGGGATTGGCGTCGATCGATAATCCTGGACGCCGGAGTCCCGCTGCAGCTTCTTGACCCGCAGTAGATCGAGCTCGTTGATGGTGAAATAAACGTAGATCGGGTCAATCTGGTTGATCTCGGCGAGCATGGTATCGCCCCCCACGCCAACCAGATTGCCCGGATCCTTCAGCCGGCGTCCCATCCGCCCGTCGAACGGTGCGGTCACCCGCGTATAGCCAACGTTCAGCTTGGCCAAGTCGACCTGGGCCTGAGCGTTGAGCAGCCCTGCCCGCGCCGAATCCCGTTCGTATTTCCAGCGATCGACCTCCGTCTGCGGGGCCGCCTTCTGCTGAAAGAGCCGTGAATAGCGCTGGAACTCGGTGTCGGCGTGCTCCAGTGCCGCCTTCTGGTTCAGAACATCCGCCTCGGCCTGTTGCAACTGCGCCTGGAATTGCTCCGGCTGGATGGTGAACAGGAGATCGCCCTTCTTGACATCGGCGCCGTCCTGAAAATGGACACCGACGAGGTAGCCCTCGATCCGCGCCGGCAACTGCACCGTGTAGACCGCCTGGGCGTTGCCGGTGAACTCGAGGTAATCGGTCACCGCCTTGGTCTGCGGCGCCGCAACCGTCACTTTCGGCGGCGGTGGCGCGACGAAGGTGTTCTTCTCTTCGCAGGCGGCGGCAACCGTCAGGATCGCGACAGCAACGCCGATCCGAGCAACTCCCCACATTGACGACCGGTCTCCTACCATTCGGGTGGCCGCACGGTTCGGCCGATATTCTTGGCTCCCGGTAAGCCGGCAACAGTCGGTTGTAACAGGTTGACCGGCGTCAGCAGATTCCCCCAGTCGGTCCGTTCCGCCATAATCGATTGAACCGCAGGCGGCACGAAATCCTGCCCCTCGCGAATCTGCCACCCACCCCCAACGGCCCGATAGGTGAGGATGAGACCCTGAGGGATGTCTCCCATGGCGCTGACCAAGTTGTCCTGTGCTTGCAGCAGATCCTGCTGGGCGGTCAGAACGGTGGTGAAGTCAACAATGCCCTCGCGGTATTGCAGCAACGACAGTTCGAATGAGCGTTTGGCGGCGGCGGCGCTGCGCGCCAAAGCTTGCGCCCGAGTCCGCGATTGCAGGAATTGAGCCAGACCGTCCTCCACTTCCCGCTGTGCCGACAGCACGACCGCCTGGTAATTGAAGATCGCTGCCTGATAGCGGGCGTCCTGCGCCCGAATCCGGTTGGTGATCTGCCCATAATTGAGAATGTTCCACTGGACGGCCGGTCCGATCGCGTAAGTCCGCGCCCGCCCGGTAAACATGTCGCTCAGATCAAACTGGCCCCAGTCGCTGGAAAGGTAACCAAAATTGCCGGTAACCGAGACCGCCGGATAAAGCTCGGCTTTCTCGAAACCGATGCGGGCGCTTTCGGCGGCGGCGAGCAGTTCTGCGCGGCGGACGTCGGGGCGCCGGGAGAGCAGATCGACCGGCAGCCCGACCACAACCTCCGCCGGGGCAACCGGGATACTCTCCGGCCCGGGGAGGCGGTCCGCCAACGACGACGGAGGCAGGCCGAGAAGCACCGACAATGCGTTTTTCGCCTGCTGCAACTGCTGGGAGAGCGCCGGAATCGTCGCTTCCGTGGAAGCCAGGATCGTCTCCGCCTGGGCAACGTCGCGCTCGCTCGTCGTTCCCCCTTGGAAGCGCGCCTGCGCGATGCTCAGGGATTCCCGCTGCAGGCGGACGTTTTCCTGGGCGATCGTCAGCCGTTGTTGCAGGGTGCGAATGCTGACATAAGTCGCCGCGACGTCGGCAGTCAGGGTTACCAGAACGTCATCGTAGGTAGCGACCGAGGCCAGAAAGTTGGCGTCGGCGGCCTGGATGGCCCGGCGAAACTTGCCCCAGAAATCAAGTTCCCAGGACAGGCCAACGCCGATTGACGCCTGCGTAAATGAGAAAAGCGATGCGCTGGCCGGCTGGGTGAACGGTGCTCTTTCACTCACCCGATTATAGTTGAGTTCTCCGGTCGCCGCCTGTTGCTGCGGATAGAATTCGCCGATGGCGACACCGAGTTGAGCGCGCGCCTCGAGCACCCGCACTCCCGCCTCCAGAACGCCCGGATTCTGCTGGTATGCCAACTCGACAAGTGAGTTGAGGGTCGGATCGGCAAAGACCGACCACCAGGCCTGATCCAACTGCCGGTCGCTGATGACCGCGGGATCCTGTCCGTCGTACCACGTCGCGGACACTGCCGACTCCGGCTGCTGATAGTCGGGTCCGACCATACATCCGGCCAGCGCGAGACTCGCCGCCAAAGCAACGCCGGCAGGGGTGGCAACGCGTCGGAAAGCTCGGCTATCTCGTTGGTGTCCCAAGCCCAACCGCCTTTGTTCTAATCGTTGACAGTGGTAGGCGCGCTGGCTAACGGAGTCAACGGCGCCGACCACCTCGATTTGTGCCTGAACGCGGCGAAGTGTTCTTGTATCTCAACAGGGCTTCCCAAATAATCGCCGCCTTTTTTCGCGGATGGGCGAGGATGCAATGAGCGGCCGCAGCACCGTCGACGTGGGCATTGTCATGGGCAGTCAGTCGGACTGGGGAACTCTCCAGCACGCGGCGGAACTGCTCACCCGCCTGCACGTCGCGCACGAGACGGCGATCGTGTCGGCGCATCGCACACCGTCTCGTCTTTATACCTATGCGAGTGGCGCCCGCGACCGCGGGCTGAAAGTGATCATTGCCGGCGCCGGCGGCGCCGCCCATCTGCCGGGGATGATTGCCGCCCTGACGCCGCTGCCGGTATTCGGTGTTCCTGTCGAAAGCCACGCCTTGCGGGGACTGGATAGCCTGCTTTCGATCGTTCAGATGCCTGCCGGCGTGCCCGTTGGTACCCTCGCCATCGGCAAGGCAGGTGCCGTCAACGCCGCTCTTTTGGCGGCAGAAGTCCTGGCGCTTACCGACCCGGCGATCGCCGATGCGGTCGATGTCTTTCGGCGAAGTCAGACCGAGGCGGTCGGCGAGCACCCCGCGGGTGATGGCAACTGAGCGGAAATGTCCACCTCGATGCAGACGGCGAGAACCGCCAGCGACAACCATCGGCTTCACCCCGCCCTAGCGCCCGGCTCGGTCATCGGCATCATCGGCGGCGGCCAATTGGGTCGAATGTTGGTGCTGGCAGCGGCGAGGCTGGGGTACCGCTGCCATATTTACTCGCCGGAGCCGGATGCGCCGGCGATGCAGGTGACTGATCGCCACACGGTTGCCGACTACGAGGATCGCGACGCCCTGTTGCGGTTCGCCCGGCAGGTGGATGTGGTCACCTACGAGTTCGAGAACATTCCACGCCACACCGCCGCCATCGTCGCCGAAGTCGTCCCCGTTCGCCCCAGTCCGCAGGTGCTTGCGATCTGCCAGGATCGCATCGCCGAGAAGACCTTCCTCAGGAGCATCGGCGTGCCGACCGCCGCCTCCTGCGCCGTCGGCAATGCGGCTCAACTGAACCTAGCACTCCGCACCATCGGACGCCCGGCCGTACTGAAGCTGGCGCGCCTCGGCTACGACGGCAAAGGCCAACTGGCTATCGGCGAGCAATCGGCCGCCGAGGCTTGGGCACAGATGAAGATCGAGGACGGCGAGGCGGACGGCATCCTCGAAGCATGGGTCGATTTCGCCATCGAGATCTCGATCATCATTGCCCGCAGTGAAGCCGGCGACACGTCTGCCTACATCCCCGTCGAGAATGTCCACGAAAACCACGTTCTGCGTCACACTCGGGCGCCCGCCGTCATCGACCCGGGACTCGCCGTGGCCGCGGAAGCCTACGCGCGCCGCATCGCCGAAGAACTGGGGCTGATCGGGATTCTCTGCGTCGAGATGTTCGTCACCCGCGATGGCCGCCTCCTCGTCAACGAACTGGCGCCGCGCCCCCACAATTCCGGCCACTGGACCATCGACGCCTGCGTCGTCTCCCAGTTCGAGCAGTGCATCAGGGCGGTCGCCGGACTGCCGTTGGGAAGTCCCGAACGCCACGCCGATGCCTTCATGGAAAATCTTCTCGGCGACGAAGTGGATCGCTGGCGGGAGCTTCTCGTCGATCCGGCCGCGCACCTGCACCTCTATGGCAAGAATGCGGCACGCCCCGGTCGAAAGATGGGGCACGTGACCTGGATTCGACCGCGCAGCTAGGCGCTCCGCCAGACTCTCACCAGTTATAGTAGTTCAGCGGCGGCTCGGCCTCTATTTGTGGGATCATGCCGCGAATCGTTTTTTCGAATCGGTCGCGATCGGCCGTGGGCTACCTCGATCCGTTAACCTTCGTGACCTTGCCGAACGCACGCAAAGACTCTTCCCGTTCAATCCATTATCGACCCTCTTCGTCTGGCGAGTCGGCGACGTGGCCGGTGCCTGTGACAGCCGCCATCGGCTCGGGCATGATCGGCGTCCGATCACGATCAGTCTTCAGGACAGCATGCCGAAACCGGATCTCCTCAGCGAAACCGCCGCTCCACAGCGCGATCCAGCGACGTCAGCGGCGGACGTTGCCGCGGGTGCCGCTCTTCCGCCGCCCGCCAGCGGCTTTCAGCTACGAGGCGGCTCGTTTACCGTTCTCGTCCTGCGAATTTCCGATCCAAAGGATGCGGCGATGTTCCAGTCCATCGCCGACAAGGTCGCGCAAGCGCCCAACTTCTTTCGCAATGCGCCTGTCGTCATCGATCTGCAGGACATGGCTGCATCCCCGCCGTTCAATATTGCCGAGCTCGGCCGGCGGCTGCGCCAGCATCAACTCGTGCCGATCGGCGTCCAGAACGCGACTGAGGATCAGATCAAGGCAGCCACCAACGCCGGTCTGTCCGTTTTTCCGGAAGGGCGGAAAGCGGCATTGGCCACCCCCACCGAGGCGGTCCCGCCGGTGGTTCGCGAGCGGAGCCCACAAGCACCTACCGACCGCCACGTGGACCTGCCGACCACCCCCGTACCCGCACCCTCTGCCGCACCTACCCGCTCGGCCCTTGTGGTCACCCAGCCCGTGCGCTCCGGACAGCAAATTTACGCCCACGGCACCGATCTGGTCGTGCTGACCTCCATCAGCCCCGGCGCGGAACTGCTCGCCGACGGACACATCCATGTCTATGGCACGCTGCGCGGCCGCGCCCTCGCCGGCGTTTCCGGAGACATCAAGGCCCGCATCTTCTGTCACAGCCTGGAAGCGGAATTGGTTTCGGTCGCCGGCTACTGGCGGGTCCGCGAGGACCTGCCGGACGGCTTGATCGGCAAGGCGGTGCAGATTGCCCTCGAAGGGGAACGCTTGACTGTCGAGGCCCTCCCATGAACGGGATCTGCCCCGTACGGAACAAGTTATACGGCTCTCCCCGAGCAAGAGTTGAAGGCAGCGTTGGAGGAAGCGTTGGGTAAAGTCATCGTTATGACGTCGGGCAAAGGGGGAGTCGGCAAGACCACCTCCGCCGCCGCATTTGCCGCAGGACTGGCACAACGAGGCAACAAGACGGTCGTCATCGACTTTGATGTCGGGCTGCGCAATCTGGACTTGATCATGGGTTGCGAACGTCGGGTTGTTTTCGACTTCATCAATGTCATCCATGGTGATGCCAGGTTGAATCAGGCCCTCATCAAGGATAAGCGGGCCGATAATCTGTACATCCTGCCCACTAGCCAGACACGCGACAAGGACGCGCTGACGCGCGAAGGGGTCGAGAAGGTCCTCGATGAGTTGAAGGACACATTCGACTACATCATCTGCGATAGTCCCGCCGGTATCGAGCGGGGGGCCCTCATGGCGCTCTATTTCGCCGATGAGGCGATCATCGTGACCAACCCGGAGGTCTCGAGCGTCCGTGATTCCGATCGTATTCTTGGCGTCCTGCAAAGCCGTTCCCGACGCGCCGAGCAGGGGCATGAGCCGGTCAAGGAGCACTTGCTCCTCACTCGCTACGATCCGAAGCGGGTTGTCCGCGGGGACATGCTGAAGATCGAGGATGTGCTTGAGATTCTGGCCATCCCGCTCCTTGGGGTGATTCCGGAAAGTGAGTCCGTTCTCAAGGCTTCCAACCTCGGGCAGCCGGTCATTTTTGACGACGCATCGAAGGCGGGCCAAGCTTATGCGGATCTGGTCGGTCGCTATCTAGGCGAACAGATCGAACATCGGTTCATGCAGGTCGAGCGGCGGAGCCTTTTCCAGCGTCTGCTGTGGAGGACTGCATGAACATTCTGAGCTTTTTTCGGTCACGTCCTAAACCGACGGCCATCGAGGCTAAAGAAAGACTGCAGATTCTTCTGGCTCACGAGCGCGCCGACATCGCTGGTCCCGACTACTTGCCACGCCTAAAGAACGAACTGTTGCAGGTGATCGCTAAATATGTTGCCGTTGATAATGATAAGATTGCCGTCAACTTGGAGAATGCCGACAACGTTTCGATTCTCGAGGTAAACATCGAGTTGCCCAAAGCGGTCCTAGCAGCTCAGGCCGCTGTGTCCTGACAAGGCCGACGATAAACGGCCACCTGCAGTCGGGTTCAACCTAGATTGTCATGAGAGGAAGGGCTTTTCCTCTCGTCTTTTTTTGGTGCAGGACCTCAGTCGCGAGGGGGAGGTACTTCACCTGAACGGGGCGCGTTTGATTGAAGCGTGCTTTTGTAGGATAGTCAGCCTCGCCGGTTGGAGGATGCAGCGAGGGAGTTTTTCATGCTTCGGTTCCGCCAAGCCTGCAGACGGGAACCCATGGGGGCATGATGTCCTTACTGCTGCGTCTCTCTCGGCTCATTGATGAGTTGAGTGCGCGGGTCGGGCGGATCGTGCGTTGGTTGGTTTTGCTGGCAGTGCTGATCAGCGCGGGCAATGCGGTCGTTCGTTATCTTTTTGACACCAGCTCCAACGCTTGGCTGGAGCTGCAGTGGTATCTTTTTGCAGCCGTCTTTCTCCTCAGCGCTCCCTATGCGCTGCTGACCAATGAGCATATTCGCATTGATGTGCTCAGCGATCGCTTGTCGCACCAAACGCGTGCCTGGATCGACGTTATTGGTACGATTTGCTTTCTGCTGCCGTTCGCCGCGATCGTCCTTGTCCTTTCCTGGCCGGTGTTCACCGATTCTTTTCAACGTGGAGAGATGTCGACTGATGCCGGCGGTCTCGTCCGCTGGCCGGTCAAGCTTCTGATTCCTTGTTGTTTTCTTCTTCTGGTGCTGCAGGGGATCTCCGAACTGATCAAGCGCATCGCCTTTCTGTGCGGGCGATCGACGGACCCGCTTGCACCACCCGACGAGCCCATCAGCGACCTCCTGACCTCGGATGATGTGCGCTCGAAGGAGGCGCGGCGATGACCGCTTTCATCGTCGCCAACATGGCGCCGCTGATGTTCGCCACCCTCGTCGTTTTCCTCCTCTTCGGCTACCCGATCGCCTTCGCCCTGGCGGCGCACGGGCTGATTTTCGGTAGCCTTGGCGTCGAGCTTGGTCTCCTCAAACCGGAACTGTTTCAAGCGGTGCCGGAGCGCATTTTCGGCATCATGCGCAACGAGACGCTGCTGGCGATCCCGTTCTTCACCTTCATGGGGCTCGTCCTTGAACGAAGCGGTATGGCGGAGGACCTGCTGGATACCATCGGCCAGCTCTTTGGTCCGATCCGAGGCGGCCTCGCCTATGCGGTTGTTTTTGTCGGGGCCTTGCTGGCGGCGACGACCGGAGTCGTTGCCGCCTCGGTCATCTCGATGGGCCTGATCTCGCTGCCGATCATGCTTCGCTACGGCTACAGCCGATCGTTGGCATCGGGGGTGATCGCCGCGTCGGGGACGCTGGCGCAGATTATCCCCCCGAGCTTGGTCTTGATCGTCCTCGCCGATCAGTTGGGTCGCTCGGTTGGCGACATGTACGAAGGCGCGATCGTCCCCGGACTGCTGCTCGCCAGCCTTTACACCGGCTGGATTTTTCTTGTCTCGATCGGCAAGCGGGAAGCGGTGCCGGCACTGCCTCCGGAAGCGCGCATGCTCCGCGGCACGGCCCTCGTCCGCCGTGTCGTCATCTCGCTGATTCCGCCGCTGTTCCTCATCTTTCTCGTTCTCGGAACGATTTTTCTTGGCGTCGCGACACCGACCGAGGGGGGAGCGATGGGGGCGACGGGGGCCATCGTCCTCGCCTTGCTGAAACGGCGACTCATCTGGGACTTGCTCAAGGAAGCAATGGATAAGACAGCGAAACTGTCTGCTTTCGTCGTCTTCATCCTATTGGGCGCGACCATTTTCAGTCTCGTCTTCCGCGCCGTGGACGGCGACCTTTGGGTCGAACGCCTGCTCCTGAACCTGCCGGGAGGACAGGTCGGCTTTCTCATCGTCGTCAATATTCTGGTTTTTTTGCTGGCCTTCTTCCTCGATTTTTTCGAACTTGCCTTTATTGTCGTGCCGTTGCTGGCACCCGTTGCCGACAAGCTCGGCATCGACCTGGTCTGGTTTGGCGTCCTGCTTGGCGTCAATATGCAGACGTCGTTCATGCACCCCCCCTTCGGCTTCGCCCTCTTCTACCTGCGGAGCGTCGCCCCTGCCGGCGCGTACGTGGATCGTGTCACCGGCCGGAAGTTGGCCGGCATCACCACGGCGCAAATTTACTGGGGCGCAATCCCGTTCGTGTGCATTCAACTGGTGATGGTCGCCCTGCTCATCTGTTTTCCAGGCTTGGTCCGGCACCTCCCCCAGGGGCCGGCACAAGACGCCGCCCCTCCTCTGCAGATCGAACTCCCGCAGTTTGACGACGAGCCACCCGGTTTTCGCTAGTCGCCGCAATCGGCCATGAGCAAACAATCCCCGACGGGAAAGCGGGCGATCCCCTCTTTGGTCTCGGCTCCGCCCTATTTCTTCGCCGCCTGCGCGAAAGCGAAGCGATCGAAGGTATGTTCGGCGACCGAGAACCACTCATACTGGGTGTCACGAAACGACTTCCAGGCCCCGTACACCTTCTTAAAATTGGCATTCTGCGCCGACGTCTCGTCAAACACTTCAAAGGTAGCCTTGTAGGCGGCTTCCAGAACATCGCGCGGGAAGGGCTTCAGGATTGCGCCGTTGGCGACGAGACGCCGTAACGCCGGCGGGTTCTGGGTGTCGTACTTGGCCACCGTCAGGACGTTCGCCTCGGCACAGGCCGTCAGCAGCGCGTCCTGGTATATTTTCGGGAGCGACTCCCAGGATTGGATGTTGACGAAGAACGTAAGCTGCGGTCCCGCCTCCCACCAGCCGGGATAATAGTAATACTTGGCAACCTTGTAAAAACCGAGCTTTTCGTCGTCATAGGGACCGATCCACTCCGCCGCATCGATGGTGCCTTTTTCCAGCGCCGGGTAGACATCGGCGCCAGCGAGTTGCTGCGGGACGACACCAAGCCTAGCCATGACCTGACCGGCAAAACCGGCGATGCGCATCTTCAGGCCCTTCAAATCATCAACGCTCTTGATCTCCTTGCGAAACCAACCCCCCATTTGAGTCCCTGTATTTCCGCAGGGAATATTTATAATATTGAAGGGCTTGAACACCTCGCGCATAATATCGAGACCACCACCGTAGTACATCCACGCGTTCTGCATCCTGGTGGTAAGCCCAAACGGAACTGCGGTGTCGAAAGCGAGCGTTGGATCTTTGCCCACATAATAATAGCTGACGCTATGACCACTCTCGACCGTTCCCGCCTGAACAGCGTCGAGCACCTGCAGCCCGGGAACGATTTCACCTCCGGCGAAAACGCGGATCTGAAACTTATTTTCCGTCAGAGCGGCGACGCGGGAAGCAACGATTTCGGCGCTTCCGAAGAGAGTATCAAGACTCTTGGGAAAGCTGGATGCACAGCGCCATTTGATTTCCGGCAACGACTGCGCGACCGCCGGTCCAGCCAGCGCCGACACCGCGAGACCAGCGCCCCCCGCCTTCAGAAACCTACGTCGTTCCATGATTGGTCCACCCTGTTCGTCGTCATTGCCGTTGCGCAAGAAACACTCGCTGTCTCTGCCGCCGGCAAGAACGGCGGCTCGAGGTGCTCGCTTTTCCCCGGGCGGCTGCGCAATGGTCTCGGCATCGTGCCCATCGTGCCGCCCCAGGGCGTCATTGGCTATGCGCGTGAAAACGCCGTTGGTCGCCGCCGCTTCTCCTTCTTACATCTTCCTACATCGAAAATGCAGGATCAACGCCGGGCGCGCGAGCGCGCCGCCAGTCGGAAGGGAGCCGTTTGGGATGGATGTGGATGTTTCGCAGTTTCATGACGCGGCCCTGCCTGAGGTGACCATGCCGTCCTGCCCCATCGACAAGAAGCTGAAGGGGCAGAAGGCGCTTGTTACCGGCGCCAGTTCCGGCATCGGCCGCGGCATTGCGGTGGGACTCGGTCACGCCGGGGCGGACGTCGTCGTTAATTATCGTAGCGGCGAAGAGGAAGCGCTTCAGGTGGTGGAAGAAATAAAGCGTTGCGGAGCAAATGCGTACGCGCATCACGGCGACGTTTCCGACGAAGACGAGGTGCGTTCCCTTTTCGCGCGGATCATCGACGAGTTCGGAACGATCGATATTCTGGTCAATAACGCCGGCCTGCAGCAGGATGCTCCGTTCGACCAGATGACCTTGCAGCAATGGAACAAGGTCATTTCCGTTAACCTCACCGGCCAGTTTCTCTGCGCGCGAGAAGCGGTCCGCGAGTTCAAGCGCCGGGGCGTCAAGGCCGATGTATCGTGCTCGGCCGGCAAGATCATCTGCATCAGTTCCGTCCACGACGTCATTCCGTGGGCCGGCCACGTCAACTATGCCGCCTCCAAGGGCGGGATATCCATGATGATGAAATCGATTGCCCAGGAAGTGGCGCCCTACCGGATCCGGGTGAATGCCATCTCGCCAGGCGCCATTCGCACCCCCATCAACATGGCGGCCTGGAGCACGCGCGAGGCCTATACCGATCTGATGAAACTGGTGCCCTACAAGCGGATCGGCGAGGCTGACGACATAGCCCGCGCCGCCGTGTGGCTGGCATCCGATGACTCCGACTATGTCACCGGCGCGACCATTTATGTGGACGGCGGGATGACCCTCTATCCCGGATTCGAGACCGGCGGCTAGGGAAAGTCGAGCCGACTTCTCGCCGCTATCTACTAGTAGACGGAGCGCGTCGCCCTGTTTCTGCTTCGTTCTTCCACCGGGGTGCAAAACCCACGGATAAGGGCGGTCGTCGGGATGACATGAAAGGACGCGCCGGGTGAAGGGAAGCGGCGCACGTCAGCGCGTTGCCGAATGGATGCGGGCCGTGCTCAAGTGCACCAAGCGGCCGATCTCCTCATCATTGAGGTCGGCCAGCTGATCCAGTCTACGAACCCAATCTTCGGTAGATTCCCACTGATGGTCGTAGAGAACGCGGCTCATTTCGATGAGATCAGCCATGTGGACTCCCGTCTCGCAGAAAGGCGTGATCGCGTTACGTTGGGTCGCTAATCACGATGACTGCCCGACTTCGCCGCTGGGCAGGAACTGCGTATCTCGAAGTGGAAGTGACAAATAGGGCGGATGAACCGAGCCAGAAGCGGATCCGCGATGCTCGCGGCGGTTCCCAGCCATATGCGACAACCCTCTGAAATTGCTTAGGCATTCACCGGGGCCGATATCGGCGATATGGTGCGGTCAGACGCTCGGCAGCGTCAAGATGCTCCCTGACAACAGGGCCGTCGTCGTCTGCAAGCGGAGGCAGGGCAGGACCTAAGTGACGTGAAACACTATGTTACTGGACGTTCATCGGACACCCGTTAAAGATGAGGATGCTGGGGAAAACTTCGTGCCAATCGGCGGTCCATCCGCGTGCGTTGCGGCAAAAGCCGAATCGCGCCTTCTTCATCCGTGAGATCACGGCACGATCCGGCTATACCCAGGGACGATCGATTTGAGGTTGATCCTTTAGGGGCGGCGGGGAATCCAAGACCCATGACGACGGTGAGTGGAGGGCCCAACCTTCCTCGGGTTTGGCTGATGATCGGCGACAAGCCCGGGGATAACGCGCAGATTGAGCTCCTCGCAGACGCCCTCCAATGGCCGGTCGAGATCCGGCGGCTTCGTTTTCTCCCCCGCTATCAGACCGGCAAACCGCGTTTCCGGGTCTCGCTCTCCCACATCGACAAGGCCGCGTCTGATCCTTTGGTCCCGCCGTGGCCGGATCTCGTTCTGACCATTGGCCGTCGGCCATCCATGGCCGCGCTGTGGGTGAAGGAGCAATCGGGCGGTGCGACGCGACTGGTCCTTATCGGACGCCCCCGCCGCTTCCACGACCGGTTTGACCTGGTTCTTGCCCCGCCTCAAAACCGGGTACCCGATCGGCCTAACGTCGTCCGCCTTGCCCTGCCGCTGCTGGCGGCCGATGCCGATGCCATTCGCCGCGATAGTGATTGTTGGCGGGAACGGTTTTCATCCTTGCCCCGCCCATTGACCGCCATCCTCGTCGGAGGACCTACCGGTCGCTTCATCTTTGATGAGACGGTCGCCGGCGAACTGGTGAACTCCGTTCTGGCCAGGACCGGCAGTCGTGGGACCCTGTTTGTCACAACCAGCCGGCGGACCCCGCCACCGGTGATCCGGGGATTGGAACGTTCCCTGCCGCCAGAGGCCGTCCTCTATCGCTGGAGCGAGGCCGCTTCCGACAATCCATACAAGGCTCTGCTGGGCCTTGCCGACGCATTCGTCGTCACCGGTGACAGCGCTTCGATGATGGTGGAGGTGGCTCGCCTTGGCCGGCCGCTCATTATCTATCCCTTGCCGGTGCGGCCCAGCCGGGTGTTCGCTCTCCGGCGCCGTCTCGCCAGCCGGCTGCAGCCGCCCTCCGGCAACCCTTCGCAGTCGCGGTTGACCGCAGCGATCGGGGACTGGCTCTATGATCGCGGATTGGTGTTGCACTCCCGCGATTTCGATGACCTGTATCGGGCACTCACCGACCGTGGACTGGCCACCCTGATCGAGGACTCGTCAACCGTCCCGCCTTCTTCCCCTGCGGATGAACTCCCGCAGGTGGCCGCCCGAATTCGGTCCCTGGTCGCCGTCCACTGATCGGTTCCCTATCCCCTAGCGCTGTAGGGTACTTTTTAAGGTATTACCCCAATTGGGTTTGTTTTTTGCCGCCTGGGTCGCTATACAGCAGTGTCCGCGTTTAACCAAAGGCGACAATGCGCGTACCCGAGCCCTGCCCCGCGTCGCAAAGTACCCGTTTTTGGGGTATTGAGACGACACCAGCGTCGCCAGTAAACGACGCTTTGCTCGCAGTCGCCATCGAACATGCGCCGGTGCTGATCATCATCGCCGACTCTCAAGGCCGCATTCTCGTTCTCAATAAGATGTGCAGGGCACTGACGGGTTGGCGGAGAGAAGACGTAGCTGGCCGACATCTGCTCGACATCCTCGGAGCAGGTGGCGAACGGTTTCACTCTCCCACCGAGATAACGACCACTCACACGTCGGGCATCGACCGTCGGATTGAGTGGAGGATGGCGCCGCCGGCGCACTGGGTACCCGAAGATCATATCCTTGCCATCGGCATTGATCTCAACGGACGGCCCGGCGCCACTGGCCGCCCCTATGCCGAACTTCTCCGTCATATGTATCGCAACATGCTGACCACATTGGCAACCACGCTGTCGCACGAGGTCAGCCAGCCCCTGTCGGCGGTGCTCGCCTACGTTCAAGGCTCGCTGCGGCTGCTGACCCAAGGCGCCAGACAAGCGAAAGAGATTACGACCTATTTGGACAAAGCGTGTGCGCAAGCAAGGCGTGCCGCCGACGTTGCCCGGTCGATGCGCAGCCGACCTCGCAATGAAGCGCAGCCGGCCGATACCGTCGATGTCAACAAGATCGTCACTGACATCGTCTTGCTGTTGGAGCCGGAGTTTCACGCAAGAGGGATTACCGTCGATCTCTGCCTTGCCCAACAACTGCCAACTGTTTCCATCAACGGTCGCATTCTTGAGTTGATCCTGTTCACCCTGACTCAGGTCAGTCTGGAATTTCTTGCGACGACCGAGACGACATCCGCCCGTTTCCGCCTGGCCACCCAGCCATCCGCAGAGTCAGGCGTCGAAATCGTGTTGTCCCTCGAGGGGGGGATCACCCCGTTTCACCGTCCCGGCGAAGGCCTGGATAGCATCCGCGACGATATCGGCCTCGGTCTCACCATGTGCCGCTCACTTCTGCGCGATTACGAAGGAGGACTCGAACTGAAGCCGTTCGCCAGCAATGTCAGCTTCGTCGCGACCTTGCCGGGCTTCATACACAAGGAAGAAGCTGTATGACCGAGGTTCCCCCCGCCGTCTATCTGGTCGAGGATGACGAAGCCGTCCGCGACGCGGTAAGTGTCGTGCTGCAAACTGCGGCGATCCGCGTCTACAGCTTTGCCAACGCCGAGGAACTCCTCGTCGATTACGACGGCTCTCATCCACATTGCCTGCTGCTGGACGTCCGGCTGCCGGGAATGACTGGACTGGAACTGCAGCAACGCTTGCGGACGGAAGCACCGGGGGTGCCGATCATCCTCATTACCGGACATGCCGACGTCTCGTTGGCAAGACAGGCCTTCAAAGCCGGCGTCATCGACGTCATCGAAAAGCCGGTGGATGCGGCGGTCCTGTTGACGGCGGTGGAAACCGCATTCGGGGTGGCGCGCGGGCTGGCGCGCGAACGCAATCGACGGTTTGAAATCGCCAGACGTCTCGGGATGCTAACGCAACGTGAGCGCGAGGTCATGGAACGCGTCGTTGCCGGCGACACCAACAAGGTTGTTGCCGGCAACCTGGGCATCAGTCCACGCACGGTGGAAATCTATCGTCGCCGTGTTATGGAGAAGCTGCAGGCGCGAACGCTGCCGGACCTTGTGCGGATTGCAGGCCAAGCCGACGTTTTTGAGGACGCGTTCGCCCCGGGGTAAGTGCGGAGCGGGCGATGGCGACGATTTTCGTGGCGACGAGCAAGTCGCTGCAGGCGTGGGGCAGCGATGTCGGTCTGACCAAGCATCTGTTCAAGGTGGACATTACCGAAGACACGGCCGACGCAATGGTCGCCCGGATGAATGCCGATCGGCACGGCGGACGCCAGGACTGGACGCTCCTGAAGGCGGAAACCACCGAAAAAACGCCAGAAGAAGCCCTTGCCAAAATCAGCACCAGGGAGACCGCCGTCGACCCCCTTTATTATCCGCAGATTAAGGGAGCCGGGGGGATCTTCAAGGTCAAACCGACGAACGCCGAAAATCACTTTTTCATTGAAAGTGCGCTCGCCGGCCGTGAACGGAAAGCGAAGCGGGTGAGCCCGGCGGAGATCGCGACGTATCTCTTGCGCAATGCCTGAGATTAAAGGCGTGCGCCGTCGCTTCAGCCAGATCAGCTCCTGACACAATCTGGTTAAACTTTAGACGATGACGGCGCTTCCGGTAGGCTCGACAACAAACCCGGCCAGAACGAAGCCGCGTTCATCAGCAAGAGGACCGGCCATCACCGAAACCGCCGCGATCCGCTTTTGCAACCGGCAGCGGTTGCTCTAGGGGTCGGCGGTCGACGCGTCCGTGCCGGCCCCACTTTCGGCCACCCCCTCCACCTCGACCAAAAGGTCGCGGCGGCAGATGTCGCCACGGAGAAAGACCAGCGGCACGGTGCCAAGGCGTCGAGTGAGGACTGCGCGCAATGGATCGGCATCCTGTGGGGTGCGCAGATAGACCCGCAGCAACTCGAAGACGAGGCGCTCCCCGGCGCGCACGCTGGCCGAGGCCAGCAACGCGCTAAGATTCTCGCACGTCTCTTCCAACTGGCGGATGAGGTCGCTCGGATGACGGCTAAGGTGGCCGACTATGGCGGCGGTCCCCGAAACAAAGAGCCGATATCGGCCGTCGGCTCCTTGCCGGAGAATCGAACGGGAGAATGACGGGCTTTTCGGCGCGTATGCCGGCGGATAATGGAAAGCGCTGATCTGCCGGGGATTCTCGATCTGGACGCCGCCACCGCGACACGCGAGGAAGCAAACCAGCAGTCCGGGAACATGGGTGCCGATGGCCGACGCCGCGGGTAGGCTCTTCTCGAAGCTGACGAGGTGGTCGGCCAGCGCGCGGTGTCGACCGCGGCAGAACAAGCCGTAGCGTTCCAAGCCGTCGACCCTGTCATGGATGCGGGAAAAGAAGTTCCACGTCCGGATCATGTGCAACGCGCCATCCGATGGCAGCTCCTCAAGGATGCGCTCGTAGGCGTGGAAGCTGGCGCCTTCGATATCATCGTCGGACGGCAGGTGAATGACACCGAAGACGACATCGTCATTCCCGCGCAGCACCAGATCTCCCGAACGGAGAGTCGTTACCGGGCGATCGACGGACCAGACTTCCGTCCATCGCTCGGCCCCGATCAACGGCAGCGGCACCATTATCCGTTCCGGGCTTGCGTCGCCCCCCTGCCCGCCGAAGTCGATCGATGCGAGGGGATGACCGTCATCCGGTCTGAGAGGCGATTCCGACCGCCGGTACGAGACGCGGATCGTCGTTCCTGCGCTGACCGCCGCCAAACCCTTCCCCTGGGGTCCAAGGGAATGTGCGTCTCCCATCATCCGGCCAGCCTGTCCTCGGGCAGCGTGCCGCCGTCATACCGAACGCCGACGCTTTGCCGGCGTCGTTTCTGCGCCCGCCAAGCCTGCGACAGTCGCATCATGTAGGTGAAATAGTAGATAGCCTTGAAAGCGGCGAGAGGCATCCTGAGCGGTGTCGAACCAAACACGTCGCCAGCCAGAACCGAGGTAATCGCCTCCTGCATACGCAGCACGTTGCGGGGAGCCATGAACAGCTCCTGCATGGCGGGTGAGGTGAACCGGTAAATAAACCACGAGACGGTCGCAATGCCTTGCCGCATCTTCCGCTCGTAGCGGCGAAACAGCGGCGCCGCCGCCGAGGGATCCCGAAGATACGCATCGACCGCCTCCGCACCGAAAACGGCACCGGTCATCGCAAGCAAGACACCGGTAGAAAACACCGGATCGATGAAGGCAAATGCGTCGCCGACAAGAATATAGCCGTCCCCATACATCTGCTTCGACGTATACGAGTAGTTGCCGGTTGCCCGAGCCTTATCAACAAATGCCGCATTTTGCATTCTTGCCGCCACCTGAGGACACAGACGAATTGTCTGCCACAGAAATTCCTCAGGACTGCAGGTGCGTTTTTTCAGATATTCCGGCCAGCACACTGCGCCGACGCTCATGACTCCGTCATATAGCGGAATCATCCAGAACCAGCCGTGCTCGAACCAGTAAATGCTGATGTTTCCACTGTCGCGACCCGGACGGCGCAGAACATTGTCAAAATGACCAAAGATCGCCGCGCTTTGATGGTCCGGGTTCTTCTTTTTCAGATTGAGCTTGCGGGAAAGGAAGGTGTTGCGACCGGAGGCGTCGACGACGAAGCGGGTTCGCCAGTCCCGCGCGACACCGCCGTCGTCGATGGTGTGGACAACGTGGGTGTTGTCCGCGCCGGCTCCGAATGACACGTCCTTGACACGCACCGCCTCGTGGGCCTCGACGCCCTTCGCCCGCGCATTACGATAGAGGATTTGATCGAACTCCGAGCGACGGACCTGATAGGCAAAGGGGTGGGCCTTATCGAAGGCATTGGCGAAGTAGATGATTTCCGGCTCTCCGGGGTGATCTCCAGGGCAGAACTCCGCACCATATTTGGGCACGCCTAACCTTCGCACCTCATCGAGAACACCGAGATTCTCAAGGATCGGCATATTCATCGGCAACAACGATTCGCCGATGTGGAATCGTGGATGGCGATCCTGCTCCATCAGGGTGACCCGCCAACCTTTTTCTTTCAACAAGATGGCGATGGTGGTACCAGCAGGACCACCGCCGATCACGACTGCGTCGCTTACCGATTCGGACGCTGGAATGGGGTACATGGCTGTTCCTATGCTTCGCGGCGGCCGAAAGTCTCCGGGTCGCGGATATGGAGCATCCGATTTGCTCAAGGACGGCGGAGCTTTCTCGCGGTGAGGTGAATGGCTGCGACCGTAGAATGCAAGGACCGAGGAATGACCGCACTTACGCCGTTCCAACTCGAAGTGGCACAGCTTCTCGTGCGAACCCTCGAACTGGAGGATGTCAAACCGGAGGAGATCAATCCGGCCGCGCCCCTGTTTGGGGAAGGACTGGGGCTCGACTCGCTGGATGCGCTCGAACTCGCCCTTGCCATCTCCAAAACCTACGGCTTTCAACTGCGTTCAGACGACGCAAACAACACTCGCATATTCACTTCGCTTGCCTCGTTGAGCGACCATATCGAGCAGAACCGCCACAAGCAATGAGCAGACCACCGCGGCTGCCGGGCTTTCAGGGGGGACTCTCTCGCCTGCCGGGCTACGGTTCAGGCGGGCGACAGCGGTGAATGTGGGTGAGCCGGATTGGTCGGCGTTGTCGGAGCGTGGATCCTTCCGCGCCCTATCGCTGATTCATTGGATTGCCACGGCGATAGGGAGACAGGCCGGACGAGCCCTGCTCTATCCGATCAGCCTTTACTTTCTCCTGACTGCGGCTCCCCAGCGCCGTGCGTCACGGGCCTACCTTCGCCGAGTCCTTGGTGAGCGCGCCGGCTGGCCGGAGGTCCTCCGCCATATCCATACCTTCGCGGCGACCATCCTCGATCGTGCCTTCCTTCTCGGCGGCCAGTTTGGGCAGTTCGACTTCCGGATCCACGGCGGTGAAATCGTCCTGGAGCAAGTGCGCTCCAAGAAGGGGTGCCTTCTCTTGGGGTCACACCTGGGTAGCTTCGAGGCCCTGCGCGTGCTTGGGACCAATCAACTGCATTTTCCGCTGCGCGTGTTGATGGATGTGGGGCACAACCCGACGATAACCCGCTTTTTCAACGCCCTGAACCCGGACATCGCGGAAACGATCATCCCCGTACGCGGCCCGAACACACTGATCGAGGTCAAGGAAAGGCTGGAAGAGGGATATGTTATCGGCACCCTCGGCGATCGGGTTCTTAACCGGGAAAAATCATTGTCCTGCCGCTTCCTCGGCGATGACGCACGGTTCCCCGTTGGGCCGATCCTGATCGCGGCGATAACCCGGTGTCCGGTGATTCTGGCTTTTGCGCTCTATGCCGGAGGGAACCGCTACGAGATTTATTTTGAACGGCTAACCGACGACGTCGCGGCTAAACATCGAGGTCAGCCCGAGGCGATTCATGGCTGGCTGCAGCAGTATGCCGACCGGCTTGCCCACTACACCCGCCTATTCCCGTATAACTGGTTTAATTTTTTTGATTTCTGGGGGGACGACGTCACTAACGAACGATCCCCGAAGTCCGTCCCGCAGACCGCGGGTCATGGCTGATCGAAAATGCGCCCTGGCCTCTATCGATTGGTCGGAGCGGACGGATGCCTCACCCTTGTCCTGTCCAACCTCGTTATCATCACCACCTGCGGCCTCTCCTGGTTCTGGCAACTGCGCCGGATCTACCGTGTGGCCCGCTCCGACGTGGCCCCGGCCAAGGCCGAGATGGCGGTAGTGCTCGGCTTCCAACTGGACAATGACCGCGTCCGCGACGAATTTGCCCGGCGTCTGGAGCGGGCCCGCACGCTCTATCTCCTGGGGATGACGGAGCGCATCCTCGTGGTCGGCGGCCGTACCGGCAGCGGCCGGCTCAGCGAAGCCGCGGCCGGCAGCCACTATCTCGTCGACCGCCATGTCCCGGAAGGCGCCATCCTCACCGAGGAGCACTCGAGGCACACGCTGGAGAATCTGCGACACGCCAGGGCGTCCATGGAGGGCAATGATCATCGTGCGTTTTTGCTTATCACCAGCCGATATCATCTGGCGCGCAGCATATCCTTGGCGGAAGGCCTTGGACTCCGCCCGATCCCTTGCCCGGCGGAGGATAGGCTCGATCACGATCTCCTCACCCTGCTTCGCCTTTGCCATGAGGCCTGGTTTCTCCACTGGTATATCGTCGGTCGGTCATGGACGCGTTTCATCGGCGCACGGCGCAGTCTTGCCCGAATTACGTGAGGCCCACAACAGGATGGCGCTTTGCCGCCATCCTGTTCGGTAGCTCCAAGCATGCGGGTGTGCATAAGTGCCATCGGCCTGTTCGCCCCCGGCATCGCGAGCTGGGCGGAAGGACGCCAAATCCTCAGGGGTACCATGCGTTACCGGGATCGGGGCTTGCCGCCGATGGATCGTATTGATCTGCCACCGAATGAAGCCAGACGAGTCACGGTATCGGTGAAGATCGCCCTTCAACTGGCGGCTGAAGCCATCGCCGCGGTGGATGAGGAAAAGCTCCCCGCTCGTCTCGCCGCCGTGTTCGCTTGCTCGGGCGGCAACAGCGAGGCTCTTGCCAAGGTCCTTGGCAGCCTCTCGGAAGGCGTGGTCTCGCCGAACCAATTCGCTCACCTCGGCCACAATGCGGCCAGCGGGTATTGGTCGCTCATCCAAGGAAGGCCCGCCCCCACCACCAGTCTCGGCGCTTTTGACGGCAGCTTCGCCGCCGGCCTGATCGAGGCGGCGAGCCAGGTGGTCACCGATGGCTGCTCGGTACTGTTCGTTTCCTGCGACGTACCGCCGCCGGCAGCCCTGCACGACTGTCGGCCGGTTACGACCGTCTTCGGTGCTTCCCTCATCCTGACCCCCCCGCCACCCCAGGGAGTCGACGGGGCTTGGCTCGACCTTCAACTTGTTTCCGGCGAACGTGAAGATCAGTTGACCGACCCGGTACTGGAAGCCCTTCGCCGCGACAATCCGGCGGCAAGAGGGCTTCCGCTGTTCCTATTGAGCGCTCAGCGGAAAGCGGGCCGCGTCGTCTTGCCGCTGGTCGCCAACAGGCGGCTGGCGGCTGAGTATGCACCGTGCTGATCGACAAGGCCGCGATCCGACAGCTCGTTCCGCACGCGGGAGGGATGTGCCTCATCGACGCCGTCCACGCATGGGATGCATCGCACATCGAGTGCTCGAGTCACAGCCACCGGGACCCCGGCAATCCCCTCCGTCGTCACGGCCGCCTCGCCGCCTTGCATGCCTTCGAATACGGTGCGCAGGCCGCCGCCATTCACGGGGGGCTGCTGGCGGCGGAGACGGGGCAGCCGATGCCGCGCGCGTGGCTTGGAGCGCTTCGCGATGCCCACCTAAGTGCGTGTCGTCTCGATACCATCCCCACCCCGCTCCAAATTGTCGCCGTCCTCTTGCTCAACGAGAACGGCAATGCGATCTATCGCTGCCGGGTCGGGGCAACTGGCATCGCCATCGCCTCGGCGAGGCTGGTGATTGTGCGGCGAACCTGACATGCGATTTGGACTCACTCTCCTTTGGCTGCTTATAGCCACCTTTCTCTTGCCGCGCGGCCTGGCGGCGGACGAAACCTGGACCCTTCCGCAATTGATGCAAGCCCTGGCGGCAGTGACAGAGGTCGATGCCACGTTCTCCGAACGAAAAGAGATGTCTGTCCTGGAGACGCCACTGGAAAGTAGCGGCATGCTCCGCTACCGCGCTCCCGATGACATGGAAAAGGAAGTGCTCTACCCGGAGCCCATGCGCTATGCGGTGACGCGCGACCAAATCGTGATCGACCAGCCGGGGGGCAAGCGAGAGACGTTTCCCCTCGATCGCTACCCTCTCCTACGCGTCCTGAGCGAATCCATGCGGGCGACGCTGGCCGGAGATCAGGCGAAGCTGGAAGCATACTACCGGGTGGCCCTAAGCGGAGATGTCGATGACTGGTCTCTGCACCTGGAACCGATCGACCCCGAAATCGCCCGCCACGTGATCGCCATCACCATCAATGGCCGCGCCAACCAGGTCCTCCAGGTCGAAACCCAGGAAAGCGGGGGTGATCGCAGTGTGATGACCATCTCGCCAACGGTGCGATGAGCGGAAAATCGCGGGGAATCCTCTTCGTCGCCGCCTGGGTCAGCATTCTTCTCGTCTGCAGTTGGCAGGCGCTGACCACGCCGATGATCACCGACGTCACTCGGCTGTTGCCGAGGGCCGGCACCGCCGGGGACCGTCTCGATCTCCTGCAGTCGACGGTCGCCGCGCGACTGCTCCTGATCGGGATCGAGGGTGCCAGCGAGGCCGAGCGGGCGGAGACCAGTCGCCAACTGGCGGCGATCCTCAGGGCCAACGGCCATTTCGTCCGGGTGGCCAACGGCGAGACGGCATCGATGGCGAAAGACGCGCGCGTCCTGTTCACCCATCGTTATCTGCTCAGCCCGGCCATCGATGCCGAGCATTTCTCCGAAGAAGGGCTCCGGCGTGCGCTCAGCCGCCGAATGGGGGAAATGCACTCGCCGATGTCGCCCGCCCTCAAGGAGGTCCTGCCGCGCGATCCGACAGGCGAGGTTGCCACCCTGATCAGCACGTGGCTAGGCGGCATACATCAGCCCGCCGTCCGCCGCGGCGTCTGGTTCTCACCAGATGGGGAACGCGCCCTGCTGCTCGTAGAGACTTTTCAGTCGGGATTCGACCCGAAAGCGCAAGGAAGCATCCTCGCCACCATCAAAGGCGCCTTCCAGGACGCGAAAGGTCCCCATGATCTTCGTCTGCTGCTGTCCGGAGCCGGAGCCCTGGCAGCGCAGAGCGAGCATTCGATCCGAGAAGAAGCAACATTGTTGAGCCTCGGATCGACCGGCCTCATTGCCGTGATCTTGGTCCTCGCCTATCGATCTCCCCTCATCCTGCTCCTTAGCCCCCTGCCACTGCTATCAGCCGTGCTGGTGGGCATCGCTGCCATCGGTGCGATCTATGGCGGCATTCACGGCATCACCCTTGGCTTCGCCGCGACTCTGCTTGGCGTCGCCATCGATTATCCGGTGCTCTTGTTCAGCCACCTCAGGACGGATCGGAGCACAGCGGACACGATCCGCCGCATCTGGCCGACGATGCGTCTTTGCGTTGCGACCACGTCCATCGGCTACGCCGCCATGTTGAGCACCGGCTTCGAGGGAATGGCGCAACTGGCGGTTTTCTCCATCACCGGTTCTGTCGCCGCCGCACTGACGACGCGATGGCTGCTGCCGTCTCTGCTGCCGGATGATTGGGTGCCGCGTCGAGCGGCAAATCCGCAGTGGATGGCGCCGATTCTTCGGTTCCGCCAACAGCCGTCGCCGGTGATTCCCCTGGGGGTCTTGCTACTCGGCGCGCTTATGATCGCTCTCGTCAGCAATCCGCCCGTGTGGCAGATGGATCTGGCGGCCTTCAGTCCGGTACCACGCGCGCAACTGGACGCCGACGCCCGTCTTCGCGCCGATCTCGGTGCCCCGGAGGCGGGGCAAATGCTGCTGATCAAAGGCGAGGACCCGGAACAAGTGCTCGAGACCAGCGAAGCGGCTGTTGCCCACATCTCTCCCCTGATGGCGACCGGGGCTCTTTCCGGATTCGACGCGCCGTCGCTCTACCTGCCCAGCGCCATTACGCAGCGAGCCCGGCAACAGGCATTGCCCCCTTCCGAGCAACTGGAACGAAACCTTGCCGCAGCCGCGGACGGGATGCCCTTCCGCCCCGGCCTGTTTCGCCCCTTTCTTGCCGACATCGAGGCCGCCCGAACCGGCCCCCTCGTGACCGCCGACGATCTCGCCGAAACCCCCATCGCACCCCGCCTCGCCGCGCTGCTTTTCGCCAGCGGCGATGCCTGGGCGGGCGTGGTGCTGCTGACGGGCATTCGTGATCCAAAAGCGGTCGCTACAGCCATCGCCGCCGTCAAGGGCGTCGAGTTTGTCGACCTGCGGGCGGAAACCAACGAGATGCTGAACAGCTTTCGCGACAGCGCCCTCGCTCGCCTGTCCATCGGGGCGATCGTGTTGACGGCCATCGTCGTCTATGGGGTACGCTCGCTGCGGCAAACCGTCGCCGTCTTGCTACCGGTCGCCATCGCCGTTGCCCTCGACCTCGTGGTTCTTGCATGGACGAATGAGCGCTTGTCGCTCTTCCACCTGGTTTCACTGCTGGTCGTCGTCGGCATCGGCATGGACTATGGGCTCTTCTTTACCCTAGGTGACGAGAACGATGGCAGCGGGCGCACCTTGCACGCACTCCTGGTCTGTAGTAGCTCCACGGTTGCGGGGTTCTTCATGCTTTGGCTTTCCTCCCTCCCGATATTGAGCGCGATCGGCCAGACCGTTACCGTCGGTGTCGTCACCGCTTTCCTGGCTTCGCTGCTGCTCGCCCGACCGCAAGGCAAGGAGCAGGATAGCCGTTCGCGCCCGTTTTGGTGGTCCGTTCGTGGTTGACCCCGGCGCGGCATCGGATCCCAAGCGGGCTGGGGGAGTTCCCCGTCTCTCGCCGCTGGTGATCCGCGCGTTTACGACCGTCAACGCGCTCGGCCGAGGACTCGACGTGTCACTCGCCGCCCTGCGGAGTGGCCGAAGTGGGTTGCGGGCGTGCGACTTTGGTGATGCGGATATTCCAACCTGGATCGGCCGTGTCGATGGGGTCGAAGATGAGCCGATCCGGGGCGATCTGGCCGCCTTTGATTGCCGCAACAATCGCCTCTGCCGTCTCGGTCTCATCGCCGATGGTTTCGACCGGGCGGTGGCGGATGCGGTCGCGCGGCACGGGGCCGACCGGGTCGGGATCTTCATCGGTACCAGCACGTCGGGTATCGAAGCGACCGAGCGAGCCTATCAGCGGCTCGATCCGGTCAGCGGTCGCTTGCCCGCCGACTTCGATTACGAGCACACGCACAACGTCTTCTCCGTTGCCGCCTTCACCCGGGCCTGGCTCGGCCTCAGCGGGCCGGCGTCGGCCATCTCGACCGCGTGCTCATCCAGTGCGAAGGTCTTCGCAACGGCCTACCGCCACATCCGGGCCGGCTTTTGCGATGCCGCGGTCGTCGGCGGTTGCGACAGTCTGTGTCTGACGACGCTCTATGGCTTCCGCGCCCTGGAACTCACCTCTCCCGATCCGTGCCGACCCTGGGACGCCGAACGAAACGGTCTCAGCCTCGGTGAAGCGGCGGGCTTCGCCCTCGTCGAGCCAGCCGGTCCCGAAGACCGGGGGGAACTGGCCCTCCTCGGCTACGGTGAAAGCAGTGACGCCTACCATATGACGGCGGCCCATCCCGAAGGCGCCGGCGCCGCCCTCGCCATGCGGGATGCGCTCGACCGGGCCGGCCTGCAGGCAACCGACGTCGACTACATCAACCTGCACGGCACGGCCACACCGTCCAACGATGCCGCCGAGGACAAGGCAATCGTCCAAGTCTTCGGTGCCGATACCTTGTGCAGTTCGACCAAAGGATGGACCGGACACACCCTCGGAGCTGCGGGCATCATCGAAGCGGCGTTTTCGCTGCTCGCCCTCCGTCACGGCTTGGTGCCGGCGAACCTGAACACCTCGCGCATCGATCCTGCGCTCGTCGCCAAAATCGCCTGCGAGACCGAGACGCGACCGTTAGATCGGGTGATCAGCAACTCGTTCGGCTTCGGTGGGACCAACTGTTCGCTGGTCTTCGGATGGCTGCACTGAAGCCGATAGGCCTGACCGGAGTCGGATTGGTTGCGCCCGGCCTCCCCGGCTGGACGGCGAGCCTGCCGGTGTTGCGAGGTCTCGTGCCGCACCGGCCCCAAGAACTGCCGCAGCTTAAGCCGTCCCTCCTGCCGGCGGGCGAGCGGCGGCGAGCAACGTCGCTGGTCCGGCTCACGCTCGCCGCGGCGGAAGACGCGATGGCCGGCGGGCGAGCCGAGCAAGCACCGATGGGTTCCGTTTTCGCTTCCTCGAGCGGTGATCTCGCCATCGTCGACCGCATCTGCGACGCTCTGACCTTAGCCGATCGGCCGGTATCACCCACCCACTTCCACAACTCCGTCCACAACGCGGCGTCCGGCTACTGGTCCATTGCCACCGGCTGGATGACACCCTCGGTCAGCCTCTCCGCCTACGACGATACGTTCGTGACCGGCCTCACCGAGGCGATGACGATGGTTCACAGCGAAAACGCGCCTATCTTGCTCGTCACCTACGACCAGCCCGGGCCGGCGCCCTTTTACGGGCATCGCGCCATCACCGAGCCTTTCGCCGTCGCTCTGCTCCTGGACCCGGATCTGACGAAGCCGCATTTGGCGGAGTTTGTCCTGGGCGTTGGCAAGAGTCTGGAGCCTGCGGTCCGGCTGGCCGATCCGTGCCTCGATGCCTTGTTGCGCGCCAATCCGGCAGCGCGGAGCCTGCCACTGCTGATCGCCGTCGCCGGCGGCGAAAGCCGCACCATCCGGCTCTCCCAGTCGGTCGATCTAGTCGTCCACTCCCTGGTAACGGAAGACGAAGTCCTTTGAAGCGGGGGTTGGTCACCGGCGGCAGCGGCGATATCGGCGAGGCCATCTGCCACCGCTTGGCGCAAGATGGTCTCCATGTCGTTGTCCACGGCAACCGCCGCCCGCAGAGGGCGGAAGCGGTGGCGGATGCCATTCGCGCAGAAGGCGGCTCGGCGGAAGCCATTGCATTCGACGTCACCGACCGCGACGCCACTCACGCCGGCCTCGAACGTCTCCTCGCGACCGGTCCGATTCAGGTCCTCATCAACAATGCCGGCGTCTATGACGACGCGCCGCTCGCCGGGATGCCGCAACACGCCTGGCAGCGGGTTATCGATGTCAATCTCAACGGGTTTTTCCATGTCACCCAGCCATTGCTGCTGCCGATGCTGCGCACGCGCTGGGGCCGGATCATCAATGTGACGTCTGTCTCGGGCGTCATCGGCAACCGCGGCCAAGCCAACTACGCGGCGGCGAAAGCGGGAATGCACGGCGCAACCAAGGCTCTGGCGCTGGAGGTTGCGTCCCGCGGGGTCACCGTCAACGCCGTGGCTCCAGGCCTGATCGCTGGCCGAATTACGGAAGCGGTGTTCGACGAGGCGATGATCAAGCGGCTGGTGCCCATGCAGCGACCCGGTACCCCCGACGAGGTCGCGGCGCTGGTCACCTTTCTCGCATCGGACGCGGCCGGATACATCTCGGGTCAGGTGATCAGCGTCAATGGCTGCATGGCCTGAGAGGATGAGGAACGGCCCATCGCGCTCAGCCGACGACGTCGCAATACCAGTCGCCGTTGTTATTCCCGCCTTTGAAGAAGCGGCAACCATCGCCGCCGTCGCCACCGATGTGCTTCGCCACTGTCCGAGCGTCATCGTCGTTGATGATGGCTCACGGGACGGCACCGCCGATCAACTGACCGGGCTGCCTGTCACTCTCCTCCGCCACGAGCGGAACCAAGGCAAGGCAGCCAGCCTGTGGACCGGCATCGAGGCCGCATTGGCGCGGGGTGCGTCGGCGGTGATTACCATGGATGGAGATGGTCAGCATCCGGCGGATGCCATCCCCCGGATGCTCGAAGCAGCGGCCGACGATGAGCGACGCTTGGTCATGGCAGCCCGCCTCCATTGCCGGGATCGCATGCCAAGCGCCCGACGCTTCGGCAACGGGATGGCCGACTTCTGGATCTCATGGGCGGCGGGCTGCCGCATCACCGATACCCAGTCGGGCTTTCGCCTGTATCCGGCCGCGTTGTTAAGGCGGCTCACTGCCGTTTCCTATCGCCAGCGCCGGCGCGGCTTTGTGTTCGAGAGCGAGGTGCTCATCGATGCCGCTCGCGCCGGCTTCCGCCCCTATCAAGTCCCCATTGACGCGATCTACGAGCGCACGTCGCGTGCCAGTCATTATCGTCCCGTCGCGGATACCCTCGCCATCATCGCAATGGTCGCCGGCAAGCTCCTCGCTCGCGGCATGTACGTGCAGGGTCTCATCCGCTCACTGAGACGCTGACCCCCTCCTCTCGCCGTTGGTGGATAAGGCGGCCCCGGGCGAGAATCGTCGTCCCCCGCCGGCATTCGAACGCGATAGCGCCCTCCTCGCTTTGGCCGAGCATAATCTGGAACCGCTCATCCGGACGCAGCGGAGCGAGAAACTTAACCAGCGGAATGGCGGTCAGGCGGCCGGTGCCAAACGCCCTCTCCACCGCCATGACCACACATTCCAGTAGCACTACTCCCGGAATAATCGGCTCGCCCGGAAAGTGCCCCGCGATCGCCGGATGATCACCGGCGACGACGCTCTCCACTTCAGCGTGCTTCGCCGACCGTCCGTTGCCGATTTCCTTCATGCAATTCCAGCAGTTCGAATCATGGCGACCACGTCTTCGCGGGTGAGCTTGCCCGTCTCGTTGCGGGGTAATCTGTCAACAAGCACCAGCGGACGCGGCAGGAACAAGGGATCGATCCGGCGCGCCAGCGCCGCCATGACCGCAGTCCGATCGAGACCGGGTGCCACCACCAGTGCCATAAGGCGCGCCGACCCATCGGCGGGATCCTCGGCGGCCACGAAGGCGCCGTCCGCCACCCCCTCGACATCGGCCAAAACCGCGTTGAGATACGCCAACGACGCTCTCTTCCCGGCCACGTTGACCATATCCTGGCGCCGCCCCAGCAACGCGAAGCGATTCTCGGAGCGGACCTCGACCACGTCGGCTATGGGTACCGGCTCCGGGAGATGGCTCGCAAGTAAGAGCCCATCCTTGATGACCATGCCATCATAGAGAGTCCACAGATCATCTTCCGTCGTGCGCCGACTGGCGATCGAGCCGGCTTCCGTACACCCGTAGATCTCCATCACCGGCGCTGCGAACACCTTCTCGGCCGCCGCCGCCAACCGCGGTGACAGCGGCGCCGTTGCCGACAAGACCAGGGTGACCTCTGGCCAACCGACGCCGGACTCCACGGCGACGCGAAGGTGCGCGGGTGTGGTCACCAGGAGGCGCGGCGATGGGAGGTGTGCCAGCGCATCGGCAATGTCGCCGGCGAAAAAGGGGCGGCCAGCATCCATGGCGCAGCCCGTCACCAGCGGCAGCATGATCGTCGTTTCCAAGCCGTACATATGCTGCGGCGGGACCGTGGCGACGATGCTGGATCTTGGGGTGACGAACGTTCCGAAGCGCCGCTCGGCCAGCAAACCGCCGGCGACGAGTTCTCCCCACCGTTTGAGATGGGGCTCTGAACGACCGGTGCTGCCGGAGGTAAAGGCAACGACCACCGCAAGGTCAGCGGCGACCGTAAGTTCGAAAGCACTCGCGTGATCAGGCGCGTTCACCAGCGCTTCGATATGGCCATCTTTCACGCAGTAGCTGTCGGGATAAGCGGCGCGTGTCTCATCGATCACCTTTTCGACCCGGCTGGTCGGCAAAAGGTTGGTTTGGCCACGAACGGCAACAGCCGCGAAGGCAACGAGGAAGGCGTAGCGATCGGAACAAAGGTTGAGCGCAAACGATCGGTCAGGAAGGCCTTCGGCGGCGGCCGACACATCGGCAAGAAATCGCCTTCGGGAGATGGGCTGCCCGTGACGCCAGGCGATGGGCGCATCCACGTCCATTCCCTGCAGGAGGGGAGTCTTGTGAGGACTGCCTCCGCCGACCCTAGCGTGCACAGATGGCTCCCAGGCTAAAGCGCGGCTCGATCTGGCGTATCCGGACGTGGTCTGGAACAATCTCGACCTCTGTAAAGCCGGCGCATGACGCCGCCTGTTGCCAAGCTTCCGGCGTCAGGAATCCGGCCTCCGGGCGAACCTGAGTATCGGTCTTCACCTTGAGAAAACTGTCCAGCAAGCGGAACACGAACTCGATGTAGACGGGATAGCCGGGAAATGGTCGAAGGCATTCGCCAGCGACAAGCCAGCCGCCAGGGCGGAGATGGCGCCGCACCTCCCTCAGGCTGAAGGCAAGATCATCGGCAACGTGGAGAACGTTGACGGCAAACACCAGATCGAAGTTGCATTCGACGAAGCCCTGCTCCGCCCATGAATGATCGATGTCGAGGTTGCGGAAGCTCAGCGTCGGTCGCTCGACACGGCCAGCCAAGCGCCGCTCGCCGCGGCGGCGAAAGAAGGCGCTTGGCTCGCTGACCACATAGCGCTTGATCTGGGGGCTGCAGCCGCGATTGGCAAATTCCTCCAGCAGCGCTTCCGTACCGCTGCCTGCACCGGCACCAAGCTCGAGAATTGCCCAGTCCGCCGACCGTTGGAGCCGCTCGGCGGCGACGTGGGCGGCCAAGCGATTGTTGGCCGCGTAAAGCGCATTGCTATTGGCGAAGTAATCGAGCCAGAGAGCGATCTCGCCGGCGCCAAGCAACGCGTCCTCGCCGTTCGTTTCGCCGCGGGCAACGCGCGGCCACACCGAACAAGCCGCATCGAGCAAGGCGGCCGTCGCCCGATTACCGGGATCGATCGCCACACCGCTGGCGCGAAGCCCCGGCAGATCGATGGTCGGCAACGGCTGTGTGGCGCCATAGAGTGGCGCTTCCCTGCCACCCTCGGTGAATAGCAAGCCCCGCGCCACCAGCCGATCCAGCAACCACGCCGCACGCGGAGTAAAGCCGGAGACCAGCCCAGCTCTCGCACACAATGCTTCAGCCGACAGACCGCTGGCGATGGGGGGAACTAAGTCGAGGCGAGCGACAACCTCGACGACGAGAGCATCGACATAGAGCTCGGCCCAGGCGATGCTGCGCCACAGCGTGTCGCTGAAAAGGTCGGCCGGAAATGAAGCGAGAACAGGCCCCAGACGCCTATCGGGGTGCATGGAGTAGAAGTCAGGGGTAAACTCGCCCATGAGGATCGTCGCCGTCCGGACCCTTGGCAGGCAGTGCGACCCACTGCCGGAACCGATATGGGTATGGCGGAAACAACGTCGACACGCCAGCGGCTTGCCGGCCTGAACTCAAAGTTGGAGATGAACACCGACGCCGGTGATCGGAGATGACCGCAAACAGCTTTCCCATCGACGACGATGGCGTCTGGATCGAGATCGCCGATCGATACCGGTGGCCTGATCGTCGTCCCCGCGCCGCCTTGTTCCTTGACCGGGACGGGGTGATCGTCGAGGACACCGGCTACCTGCGGCGCGAGACGGATGTCCAACTCATAGCTGGAGCCGCCGACGTGATCGCCCGGGCCAATCGCCTGAATTTACCGGTGATCGTCGTGTCCAACCAATCGGGTATCGGTCGCGGTCTTTTCGATTGGCCGACGTTTTCACGCGTGCAGACGCAGATCGAGGGCCTTCTCGCCACCGCGGCGTCGGCCCGTATCGATGCGGTGCTCGCCTGCCCGCACCATCGTCTGGCCGCGCGCCCTTACACCCACCCCGATGCCCCCTGGCGGAAGCCTAATCCCGGAATGCTGCTGAAAGCCGCGGCACAGATGAGCATCGATCTGGCCCGATCCTGGATCGTGGGTGACCGGGCGGGGGATCTCCTCGCCGGGCGTCGCGCCGGGCTGGCCGGCGGTGTTCATGTGGCGACCGGGGAAGGAAGACACGACGGCGAGCGTCAGCGATCGATCGCTCTGGCGGGAGAGGGATATCGCGTCGCCGGCGCCGCTTCCCTTCTCGACGCCGCCGAGCATATCCCGCTGTTCACCCGCTGATTACCGAGAACGTCACGATTACGCTCAGCTGCGACCATAATGCACATGGTCCGTCCACGTGCGTTCGACGTGACGAAGCGCCTGACATACGCTTTCGATCTCGGAGCGACCGAACTCCTGCTCATCGAGTTGACCCGCGATCTTCTGTTCGAGCCGGCGGATTTCCTCGACGACACCCAGCGCCTTCTCGGTCAGCCGGATGCTGACCGACCGACGGTCATGGGCGGACCGCTCTTGTTCCAGATACCCCATCTCGCCCAACTTCTTGATGTTGTACGAGACGTTCGAGCCCTGGTAGTACCCCCGCTCAATGAGGTCGCGGATGGCGATCTCTTCGCCTCCGACATTAGTCAACAGTAAAGCCTGAACGCTGTTGATATCCCGGATGCCGATGCGGGTGAGTTCCGCACGCAGCATATCGAGGTAACGTCGGTGCAAGCGTTCGATTAGCCGCGTAAACTCCAGATATTCTTTTTTCACGGTGATCGTCCTCAATCACTGCAAGGCCATTCGATGCCTACAAAACACCACAAAAATGCAAACGTCTCGTTAACGCTGCGGCGTGTTTAATTGCGGAGACAGTGGAGGGGACGTCGTCAAAGATTGCCGGTCCCCCTGCCCCGATTTCCCTCGCGAGGAGATCCCGCGATGAGCGCCCATACTTTCCGTCGTCCCACAACCCGCTTTCGCCTTCTCACCCTTATCCCGTTGGCGCTCGTTGCGCTCGTGTCCGTGAGCGGATGCGGGGGACTACCGAAGACGGCGGAGGAGAACGCCGCCGAGGATCAGCAGAGCAAATACGCGCAGACCCTGCGGATGGCGGAAAACATCGGACGCAACGGGGATCCCGCGGCCGCCCGCATGTTTTACGAGCGCGCGGCCGCCATGCAGCCCAATGAGCTGGACCCGCAGATCGGCCTTGCCCAAGCGGCAGCCGTTGCCGGCGACTATGCGCAATCGGCGCAGGCGTTCCGCAAGGCCATCGCCCTGGCGCCGGGACGAGCGGACTTGGTGTACGGGTACGCACGCAGCTCGTTGATGGTGGGAGACACGACCCACGCGATCGAGCAGTTCGACCGCTACATCGCATCCAACCCCGATGATCCGCGCGGTTACATCGGTCTCGGCATCGCCCAGGATATCTCGGGAGCGCACTCGGCCGCACAAACCGCCTATCTGGACGGCCTGCAGGCGGCACCCGATAACATGGCCCTGCGCAACAATCTGGCCCTCTCGCTGGCGCTTTCCAATCAGAGCGACGACGCCGTCGGCATCTTGCGCGAACTGGCACAAGAGCCCGCCGCCGCCACGCGCGTCCGGCAAACCCTGGCGCTCGTCTATGCCATCTCGGGACGGATGGATGCCGCGGCCGATCTGGTGCGCCAGACCATGAGCAGCGCCGAGGCGCGCAGCAGCCTTGCCTTCCTTCGCTCCTTGCAAGGGTTGCGGGGATCGGCGCTAGCGGAGGCGGCGTTGTTCGGCCGGGTCAACCGTGCCCTCTCCATGGCGCCCGACAAGACGGACACGATGTTCGGTGCAAAATGAGACGATCGAGGCATCCGCAGGTAGCAGCCTAGAAAAACTGCGGATGGCGTTCCTTCAGCGTCTCAATCGGCATCACCGTGCCCGAGAGATGGGCGCGGACAGCGGCCTCGGCCATCGTCGGATCGCGACGGCCAACCGCTACCAGCACTGCCTCGTGTTCGGCGAGGATGGACTCCATCGTGCCCGGCTGCGGAATATCCAGCGTGCGAAGCCTGGTGAGATGCGCTCGCATCGTGCGGACGCTCCGCCACAAGCCGCCGACGCCGACCATGCCATACATCGCCATGTGAAAAGCGGAGTCTTCACGCGAGAAGTCATCACGATGGTCGCGTTCGAAATGAAACCTTTGAAGTGCAAGGATTGAGGCAAGCTCCGCCAGTTGCGCGTCGCTCACGGTCTTGCAGAGCTGCTTTACCACCTCGACTTCGATGCTGAGCCGGAGGAAGCGGGCCTCCGCCGCCCGATTGACATCGATGGGCGCCACATACGTGCCCGCCTGTGGCTTGATGACGACCAGCCCCTCCTCTTCCAACCGGAGTAGGGCCTCCCGGACTGGGGTGTCGCTGACGCCGAAGCGCCGGGCCAGCTCCGATTTGGCAATATTGTCACCGGGCACCAGGTGGAGATCGACGATCAACTGCCGCAGGCGGTCGTAAATTTGCGGCACCACCGGGAGGCGGCGATCGAGCTCGTAGGCATCGTTTGCCTCGTCTCCTGGTCTACGCGCCGCTAAGGGCACAGCCAACACCTTCCGACTCTCGCTGTAGGTCCTAGGAACGGGCACTCGACATCTCTCCGCCTCTCCGTCTCCGCCACCTTACAAAAAGGGCTTGCCGGCAGCTACTAATATATTAGTATAGATAGCACCGCACGCCTTTCCATACCGCTGATCCGGAGAAACATCCGGACGAAAGGCGAGCGAGAAAAATGGAGGAGATGATGGCGTCCGCACCGTCTGATGCCGGTATTGTCACGAGTAATCTAAACGAAGAAAAGGCAACACGAGTCCGCTACATGATCGTAGCGATGCTGTTCGTTATGACGGCAATCAATTATGCCGACAGGGCGACGATATCCATTGCTGGTCCCGCCATCTCGAAAGAACTCGGCATCGACGCAGTGCAGATGGGATACATATTCTCGGCATTCGGCTGGGCTTATGTAATTGCGCAGCTTCCGGGTGGCTGGCTACTGGATCGCTTTGGCTCGAAGATAGCTTATGCCTTGAGCATCTCCACTTGGTCTGTGTTCACCATGCTGCAGGGCGGCGTGCACATGCTTACGGCGACCACCGCCGTTGTTGTGCTGTTCATCCTGCGTCTGATGGTGGGGCTGTGCGAGGCTCCATCGTTTCCGGGAAACGGCCGAATCGTCGCCGCCTGGTTTCCGGCCAATGAACGCGGCACCGCGTCGGCGGTTTTCAATTCGGCGCAGTACTTCGCGACGGTGCTGTTCGCGCCGCTGATGGGCTGGATCACCACCAGCTTTGGATGGCCGTACGTGTTCTATGTCATGGGAGCCATCGGCCTCGTTCTCACCGTGATCTGGCTGAAGGTGATCTACAGCCCGAGAGAGCATCCGCGCGCCAATGCGGCCGAGGTGGAATACATCGCGGCGGGTGGTGGCTTGGTCGACATGGATCAAGTGAGGACCTCCGGCATGAAGGAAGGTCCGAAGCTCGGCTACATCAAACAGCTTCTGTCGAGCCGGATGCTGATCGGCGTCTACATTGGCCAGTACTGCATTACCACCTTGACCTATTTCTTCCTGACTTGGTTTCCGATCTACCTGGTTCAGGCGCGCGGCATGTCGATCCTCAAGGCTGGATTCGTCGCCTCGCTGCCGGCGATCTGCGGCTTCGTCGGCGGTGTGCTGGGTGGCGTGATTTCGGATTACCTGCTTCGGAAAGGCCTTTCGCTTACCGTCGCGCGCAAGACCCCCATTGTCTGCGGCATGCTGCTGGCGACATCGATGATTGCCTGCAACTACGTCGATACCGAATGGCTCGTCGTCGCCATCATGGCGCTGGCCTTCTTCGGCAAGGGGCTGGGCGCGTTGGGCTGGGCGGTGGTCTCCGATACCTCGCCGAAGCAGATCGCCGGGCTGAGTGGCGCCCTATTCAACACTTTCGGCAACACGGCGGCGATCACCACCCCGATCGTCATCGGCTACATCGTCGGCGGGACCGGATCGTTCAACGGCGCGCTGATCTTCGTCGGTGCCAACGCGCTGCTAGCCATCATCAGCTATTTGGTCGTCGTCGGTGAAATCAAGCGGATGGAATTGAAGGTATGAGGGTCACGCTCGCTGAAGGCGTGTGATCAACGACGAGTCGCCGGCTGATGTCGGCTTACTCCGAGCAAAACCAAAACAAGTCATTGGGAGAAAAACGGTGAATCTGCACGTCCCAACAAGCAACGCTACCAGTGCACCCACGGTCACGGAGATGCTGGTCATTCCCGTTGCCGGCCGTGACAGCATGCTCCTGAACCTCAGCGGCGCCCACGCGCCCTACTTCACCCGCAACCTCGTCGTGCTGACCGATGCCTCCGGCCGTCAGGGTGTCGGAGAGGTGCCCGGAGGCGAGCGCATCCGGCAGACCCTTGAGGACGCGAAACCGCTCGTCGTTGGCCGTTCGATCGGCGCGTTCAACGCCGTCCTCAATACCATGCGAAAGAAGTTCGCCGATCGGGATGCGGGCGGCAGAGGGCTGCAGACCTTTGATCTCCGCATCACCGTGCATGCGATTACCGCGGTGGAGGCGGCGCTGCTCGACCTCCTCGGCCAGTTTCTCGAGGTTCCGGTGGCGGCGCTGCTGGGCGAGGGCCAACAGCGCCACGAGGTGGAGATGCTGGGCTACCTTTTCTATGTGGGCGACCGCAAGAAAACGGACCTGGACTATGAAAGCGCCCCTGATGCGAAGGATGACTGGCTACGCCTACGCCACGAGGAGGCGCTGACGTCGCAGGCGGTGGTGCGATTGGCGGAGGCTGCCCATGCCCGCTACGGCTTCAACGACTTCAAGCTGAAAGGCGGGGTCCTGCCGGGGGCGACCGAGATCGAAGCCGTCACCGCTCTGGCCGAGCGCTTCCCGGATGCCCGCATCACCCTGGATCCGAACGGGGCTTGGTCGTTGAAGGAAGCGATCGAACTCTGCCGGAATCAGCACCACGTCCTGGCCTATGCCGAGGATCCATGCGGCGCCGAGGGCGGCTATTCTGGACGGGAGGTGATGGCCGAGTTCCGCCGCGCGACCGGGCTGCCGACCGCCACCAACATGATCGCCACCGACTGGCGGCAAATGGGACACACCATCCTCCTGCAATCGGTCGATATTCCGCTGGCAGACCCCCACTTCTGGACGATGCAGGGGTCGGTGCGCGTGGCGCAAATGTGCCACGAGTGGGGTCTCACCTGGGGCTCCCACTCCAACAACCACTTCGACGTCTCACTCGCCATGTTCACCCATGCCGCCGCCGCTGCCCCCGGCAAGATCACCGCCATTGATACCCATTGGATCTGGCAGGATGGCCAGCGGCTGACCAAGGATCCGTTGCAAATCGTCGGCGGCATGGTCCGCGTTCCCGATAAGGGAGGACTTGGTGTCGAGCTGGACATGGTGGAAGTCGACAAGGCACACGAGCTCTATAAGGCGAAAGGACTCGGCGCACGCGACGACGGGCTTGCCATGCAGTTTCTTATATCTGGCTGGAAATTTGACAACAAACGCCCCTCTCTGGTGCGTTGAGCACTTTGTCCGTGTCGCCGCCGACTGATTGAAGCCAGCCTATAGGGAGGATCTGCCGTGGACGTACCAATGCAAAAGCGATTGTTGCCTGCCAACCCGATGATCGCCGGCCTGCCGCCGGGTGAAGCGACCACCGACCGAATCGCCTGGATCAAGCTTTCCGCCGTCACCCTGCCGCTGCATGCGCCGATCAGCGACGCCAAGGTGTTGACCGGCCGGCAGAAGCCGATGACCAAGGTGGCCTTCCTTTTTGCCGAGATCGAGAGCGAGGCGGGCCATTCGGGGATTGGCTTCAGCTATTCGAAACGGGCGGGAGGACCTGGACAATACACACACGCGACGGAAGTCGCCGAGGAGTTGATCGGGGAAGATCCCAACGACATCGCGCGTCTGTGGGAGAAATTGGTCTGGGCCGGAGCATCCGTCGGCCGGAGCGGGCTTTCTACCCAGGCCATCGCCGCCTTCGATATCGCCCTGTGGGACATGAAGGCTAAACGCGCCGGGTTGCCGCTGGCAAAGCTGCTCGGCGCCTACCGTGATTCGGTGCAGTGCTACAATACCTCCGGCGGCTTCCTCTCCATGGACGTCGAAGAGATCAAGGAGCGCACCTCGAAGGCGATCGGGGCGGGAATCGGCGGCATTAAGCTGAAAGTCGGGCAACCTGATCCGATGATCGATTTGCAGCGGATCGAAGCCATCCGCGACCACATCGGCGGCAACGTACCCCTGATGATCGACGCCAATCAGCAGTGGGATCGGCCGACCGCCCACCGATTCGGCCGCATCGTCGAGCAATATAACCTGACCTGGATCGAGGAGCCACTCGACGCCTATGACGCCGAGGGTCATGCCCGGCTCGCCGCCGAACTGGCAACCCCCATCGCCACCGGCGAAATGCTAACCAGCGTCGCCGAGCATTTCGAACTGATCCGTCACGATTCGGTCGACTTCATCCAGCCCGATGCGCCGCGGGTGGGCGGCATCACCGGCTTCCTCCAAATCTGCGCCCTCGCCAGCCACAAGCGCCTCCGCCTTGCCCCGCATTTCGCCATGGAAATCCATCTCCACCTCTCGGCGGCTTACCCCCACGAGCCTTGGGTCGAGCATTTCGAGTGGCTGGAGCCGCTGTTCAACGAGCGACTCGAGATCCGCGATGGCCGAATGATCGTGCCAAATCGCCCCGGGCTCGGTTTCACCCTCAGCGAGCAAGCCCTGGCCTGGACGACGGACCGAGCTGAATTCGGCAAACGGCGCTGACTGAATTACGACGGAAAAGAAAGGGACGCGGGAATGAGCAAAATCGGATTCGTTGGCCTCGGCATCATGGGCAAGCCGATGGCAGGGCATCTCATCAAGGCCGGTCATGACGTCTTCCTCTATAACTTGCCGTCTGTTCCCGAAGCGCTGGTGGAGGCCGGCGGCAAGCCTTGTGCGAACGGCAAGGAGGTTGCCGCAAGCAGCGAGGTCATCATCACCATGGTGCCGGACACCCCTCATGTCCGCTCCGCATTGTTCGACGAGAACGGAATCGCCGAGGGACTTGCCGCCGGCAAAATCGTCATCGACATGAGCTCGATTTCACCACTTGAGACCAAGGACTTCGCCAAAAAAATCAACGAGCTCGGATGCGACTATCTGGATGCGCCGGTTTCCGGCGGCGAGGTGGGCGCAACCAACGCCACCTTGTCGATCATGGTCGGCGGCCCGCAAGGTGCGTTCGAGAAGGTCAAGCCGCTGCTGGACCTGATGGGAAAGAACATCACCCGCGTCGGCGAGAATGGTGACGGCCAAACCGCCAAGGTCGCCAACCAGATCATTGTCGCCCTGACCATCGAAGCGGTGGCCGAGGCGCTGTTGTTCGCGGCAAAAGCCGGCGCCGATCCGGCGAAGGTGCGCGAAGCGCTCATGGGTGGCTTCGCGTCATCCAAGATCCTGGAGCTTCACGGGGATCGGATGGTCAAGCGCACCTTCGATCCCGGGTTCCGCATCGAGTTGCACCAGAAGGACCTCAACCTGGCGCTGAGCAGCGCGCGTCAGCTTGGCGTGTCGTTGCCCAACACGGCAACCACCCAGGAGTTGTTCAATGCTTGCGCCGCCCACGGCGGCAAAGCGTGGGATCACTCGGGGCTGGTGCGAGCCCTGGAGGTGATGGCGAATTTCCAGATCGGACAGAAACCCTGACTGGTGACGAATGCCTAGGTTGCAATGCCGGCCATTCAAACGAGGACACCTCGCTTCTGGTTAACGGATAACCCCATGCAAATCCCGTCCAATTCGTTCAAGAATGCCATTCACTCCGGGCAGGTTCAGATCGGATTCTGGTCGATCCTATCCAGCCATGTGACGGTGGAAATCCTGGCTGGAGCCGGTTTTGACTGGCTCGTCCTGGACACCGAACACGCCCCCAATGAACTGCCCATGGTCTATGCCCAGTTGCAGGCCTGCAAGGGTGGCACGGCGCACCCGGTGGTTCGCATGCCCTGGAATGACATGGTGACGATCAAGCGCTTTCTGGATATCGGCGTTCAGTCGCTCCTCATTCCCTACATCGAGACCGAACAACAGGCACGCAATGCGGTGTCGTATACCCGCTACCCGCCCCGGGGTGTCCGCGGTTATTCGGCAGCACCGAGGGCATCCTACTTTGGTCGGATCAAGAATTATCCACAGGTCTGCGAAAGCGAGATCTGCGTTCTGGTTCAGATCGAGACCCGCCTTGGCCTCGATAATCTGGAAGCCATTGCCAGTGTGGAAGGCGTCGACGGTGTTTTCATCGGTCCGGGAGACCTCTCCGCCTCCCTCGGCCACACCGGCAATGCCAAACACCCGGACGTCCTGGCGGCGATCGAAAGCGCCATCACGCGGATCCGGTCGACCGGAAAGCCGGCGGGGATCCTCACCGGCGACGAACCGTTGGCCCGGCACTACATCGAACTTGGCTGCCTGTTCACCGCCGTCGGTTCGGACCAGGCCATGCTCGCCCGCGGCTCGGAAGACCTGGCGGCCAAATTCAAACGTCAGGCTTGAGACCCGAACAGAACGTCAAGCGACAAACTAACGACGAGAGGCGGGTTTCGATGACTCGCCTCCGTTCGATTCGCCGGTTCGTCTTCGGTTGGTGGTGGAGCCGAGGGGAATCGAACCCCTGACCTCTACAATGCCATTGTAGCGCTCTCCCGACTGAGCTACGGCCCCGTTTCGGGATTAAACCCTGGATGCCCGCAAGGACGGGCGAACACTAATGAAGCTGATGTGGCACCGGCAACAAAAAACGTGCTTTGTCCCGGGTGCCTCTAGCCTTACGCGCGTGGCACGCCGAATCAAGCCTTATCCACGATTTCATCATCGATGTGTTCCATGACCTCACCGATGTCGTCGTCATCCTCCCCGAGTTCGGATGCGTCCTCGATCATCTCGTTCTCCTCCGAGCCAAGATCGTCGAGATCGCCCTCATCTCCGGCATCGGCGGCTTCATCGAGCTCGTCAGCGTCCGTCTCCACCGCCTGATCGTCCGGGATCTCGGCTTCTCGACCTCGGACGGGCGTCGGCGCCACCGCGGGCTCGTCGCGCGCGGCGCCTCCCGAACGCTTAGGCCGCGGCTGACGCGCTGGATCATGAACGGCGCTGCACACAGGGCAGACGACCGGCTCTCGCCGCAGGTCATAAAATCGCGCCCCGCAACTGAAACAGGTGCGCTTCAATCCCCACTCCGGCTTTGCCAAGGCCACCCTCCGCTCTTCGACGCGCGTGGCGAGCAATTGCCAGTTTGACGGTGCGGTGTCAAAGTCAAATGTGTGGTCGTGCCCGCGACACTGGGCAATCTCACCGGACCTCGCCAGGAGCCCCCTCCGATGCAGCCACTGATTTCGCAGCCGGCCGGGCCGCTGAGCGGACGCTGCTCGGTCCCCGGCGACAAATCGATTTCTCACCGCGCCCTGATGTTGGGCGCTTGTGGCGTCGGCGAATCGGTCATCGAAGGGCTCCTTGAGGGGGAAGATGTGCTCGCCACTGCCGACGCGCTGCGTTCCCTGGGAGCCGACATCGTCCGCGATGATGGCGTGTGGCGGGTTCGGGGACGAGGCGTCGGAGCCCTGGCCGAACCCGCTACCGTCCTTGATCTCGGCAATTCCGGCACCGGGGCGCGGCTGCTGATGGGGCTGGTTGCATCCCATCCGTTCACCAGCGTGTTTACCGGCGATGCATCTTTGCGAGAGCGGCCGATGCTGCGGGTCATGCAACCCCTCGAACGCATGGGGGCCCAGTTCTGGTCGCGCAACGGAGGGCGGCTGCCGATCACGGTTCGGGGGTGCGCCGACCTGCTGCCGATCGGTTACCGACTTCCGGTCGCCTCTGCACAGGTCAAGTCGGCGATCCTGCTTGCCGGACTGAACACGGCAGGAGAGACGAGCGTGATCGAGCCACTGGCGTCCCGTGACCACACCGAGCGACTCTTGCGGTACTTCGGCGCCGACATCGAAGTCGAGAACCTCGCCGACGGCGGCCGTCGCATCACGCTCCGCGGCCAACCGGAGTTATCCGGACGCGCGGTCACCGTTCCCGCCGACGTTTCCTCGGCCGCCTTTCCCCTCGCCGCAGCATGCATGATTCCCGGTTCGAGCCTGCGCATCGACGGGGTCGGCATCAATCCCCTGCGAACCGGGCTCATCGACACCCTGAAAGAAATGGGCGCCGAGATCGGCACGGTGGAGGAGCGAGAGGTCGCGGGCGAGCCCGTCGCCGATCTCCTCATCGAGATGAGGCCGCTGAAGGGAATAAAGGTTCCGAAGCACCGGGTTCCGTCCATGATCGATGAGTTTCCCGTTCTGGCCGCGGCCGCGGCCTGTGCGGATGGCGTCACCCGGATGCAAGGACTGGCGGAGCTTCGGGTCAAGGAAAGCAACCGACTCACCGCAATTGCAGAGGGTCTCTCCGCGTGCGGGGTCGAGGTGGCATCCGGCCAGGACTGGATCGAGGTAACGGGATGCGGCGGCCCTCCACCCGGCGGCGGCTCCGTTGTCGCACGCTTTGACCACCGGATCGCGATGGCGTTTCTCGCCCTCGGGGCCGCGTGCAAGGCGCCCGTGATCGTCGACGATGTCAGCGCGATTGCAACGAGCTTCCCCGGCTTCATTCCATTGATGAATCGCCTGGGAACCCGGATCAAACCCATAGGCAACTAATTTACCAAGGATCCGCCATACTTGTGATCCTGATCAAAGACCGGGACCGTTTTTTCGCGCCAATTGCACAAGCCTCACTCCAATCCGTACGCGAGCTGTTTTGACCCATTCGCTATCCTGTCCCCTTCCTGTCCAGCCCAGACTGGCCCGTCGCCTCGTCGATGCGACGCTCGCCACCTTCCGCGCCTTCGCTTGGGCCTGTGCGGGCGCGCTGGCGGTGATCGCCGTTATCCACTCGGCCGGCGCAACATCCTGGCCTTTCGAGCTCTTCCATCACTTCCTGATGGCGTACACGCTCATCGGGATCACCCTCGCAATACTGGCGATGTGCCTCCGGGCAAGGCGGCTCGCGGTCGTCGCAACCGCGCTCGCCCTGTTCTTCGCCGCCGCCTATGCGCGATCGGCAGTTCTCGTCGGCGGTGGTGAAACAACGGGACGATCATTGAGCCTCATCACCAACAATGTTTATTGTGGCAATTGGAACGCCGATGGTCTCCGCGCATGGCTGGCGACGCGGCCAGCGGACATCGTGGCATTGCAGGAAGTTCCACCTCATGTGGAGCGCGCCCTCGCCGCTCCCGCTATTGCCCGTGTCTACCCTTACTCGGCCCGGGTTCCGGCCGCGAACGGCGCGAGCCGCGCCGGGTTGAACGGATGCGAAGGTCTCCTTCTCCTCTCAACCGTCCCGGTTACCGCCTCGACCCCGTATCAACCGAACCCCCGTGTCTGGCCGGCCCTCATCACCCGTCTCGACGTGGCGGACGTGGGGAGCGTTTCACTCGTCCTGGTCCACGCCCTCGATCCGATCCGGACGCAAGGACTGGTCCTGCGCGACGAGTTCCTTGCCTCGCTCGCGCCGGTTATCGCCGCAATGAGCGGACCGGTGATCGTCGCCGGCGACTTCAATGCCACGCCCTTTACACCGGCTTTCCGACAATTCCTTCAGGCCGCGGACCTGGAGCCCGGCCGGACCCCGGCCAGCTTTCCCGCAAACCTGCGGGCCTTCGGCATTCCGATCGATCACGTTCTTGTCAGGGGTGCCGATCTTCCCTCCGTCCGCGCCCTTCCACCGACGGGGACGGACCATCGACCCATCTTTGCCCAAATCGTGCTGCCGAACGAATCGTCGGCAGTCCCCCTCAACTCCGATCGAGAGACCGATGAAGGCCGATGACGGTACCCGGTCCTGTCTTCGCTTTGCGTCGCGATCCCGGGACCGGTAGAATTGAGCTGTACCGAAGAGACAGAAGCGCCTGAAGAAAATTAAATCGAAAATGTGCCGGGAGAGCCTCCCGTATGTCAGAGACGATTGCGCTGGTCGACGACGACCGTAACATCCTTGCATCTATCGCCATGGCGTTGGAGGCAGAAGGTTTTCGGGTCCACACTTACGCCGATGGGGTAGAGGCATTGTCGGGGATTTCCCGTCATCCCGTCGATCTCGCCGTACTCGATATCAAAATGCCGCGGATGGACGGGATGGAACTTCTATCCAGACTTCGCCAGAAGACGGATATTCCGGTTATCTTCCTGACCTCTAAAGACGACGAACTGGACGAAGTCCTCGGGCTCCGCATGGGAGCGGATGATTACATCACCAAACCGTTTTCGCAGCGATTGCTGATCGAGCGCATCCGGGCTGTCCTCCGACGTCGGGCCGCCACCGGCGCAGCCAGCACGGAAAACGAAGTGATCCGACGCGGCGATCTGACCCTCGATACGACCCGCCACATGTGCGTGTGGAAAGATTGCTCGGTCAATCTCACGGTAACCGAGTTTCTGCTGGTTCAGGCGCTCGCGCGGCGGCCGGGACACGTCAAGAGCCGGGACCAGTTGATTGATGCCGCCTACGGAGAGCATATTTACGTCGACGATCGCACAATCGACAGCCACATCAAGCGGCTGCGCAAGAAGTTCAAGGATGTCGATCCCGATTTTGCGCAGATTGAGACCCTCTACGGCGTCGGTTACCGATATCGCGGCGCCTGAGGCGGAGCGGCCGCCCCGGCCGAGCCATCCGTCTTCACGCCGTCGAGCCATCTCGCCGATAACCCGGCGGATTCTGGCGGTTAATCTTATCGCGCTGTTTTTTCTCGTCGCCGGGATGCTCTACCTGGAAGAGCACCGCCGTGGCTTGATTGCCGACGAACTGCAGACTCTCCGCGGCCAGGCCAACCTGTTCGCAGCAGCGATCGGTGAGGGTGCCACCGCCGGCGATGCACCTGGCGAAGAAAGGCTGAACCCGCTGCTGGCGCAGCAAATGATGCGGCGATTGTTCGAAGCATCCGGGATCCGGGCCCGCCTTTTTGACGAGAAAGGTCGGCCTGTCGCCGATAGCCAGACCTTTAAGGGACCCGCCGGATTCGTTGAAGCGGAGGAACTGCCGCCGCCGCCGAAGAAGGGCGATGTGCTGAAGGATCTGCTCGCCGTTTACGATCGTGTGGTCCAGCGATTGTGGTCGTCGGAGCCGCTGCCCGTCTATGTGGATAATCCGGCGAACTCTGCCAGGGATTTTGTTGAGGCGGATCTCGCCCTCTCCGGCAAGCCGGCAAGTGAAGTGCGATCCGGGAAGGCCGGCAGTCTCGTGCTTAGCGTTGCGGTTCCCGTGCAGCGGTACACCAACGTCCTCGGCGCGCTCATGCTGAGCAAGGACTCGGCTCCCATCGACGCGGCAATGGTGCGCGTGCGCCTTGATATTCTGAAATGGTTCGGGCTCGCCCTCGCCGTAACCGTGCTGCTCTCATTCTATCTGGCCGGCACCATTGCCCGTCCTATTCGTCGTCTCGCTGTCGCGGCGGAACGGGTTCGCCGCGATCGTCATGGCCGGCATCGTATTCCCGATTTCGCCGGTCGCGACGACGAAATCGGTCAACTCGCCGCGGCGCTGAAGGAAATGACGGAAGCGCTGTGGCTAAGGATGGACGCCATCGAACGGTTTGCCGCCGACGTCGCCCATGAGATCAAGAATCCGCTGACCTCGCTGCGCAGTGCCGTCGAAACAGCGCTGCGCATCGACGATCCCGAGCGGCGGCAGCGGCTCATGAATATCATCCAAGAAGATGTCGGCCGTCTTGATCGGCTGATTACGGACATCTCTGATGCATCGCGCCTCGACGCCGAACTCTCCCGCGCCAAGTCCGAACCCGTCGATGTCGGCCTGATGCTGGCAGCGCTTGCCGAAGTTTCGGAGTCCGCCGCTGTCGAGCGCAAGACCCGACTCGTCGTCGAAGCGCGGGGACAACTGCGGGTCAATGGCATCGAAGGAAGACTGGTCCAGGTTTTCCGTAACCTGATCGCCAACGCGATGTCGTTTTCCCCTGCGGGAGGAACGATCTCGTTAGTGGCTCACAGGGAAAAAAAAATGGTCGTCGTCGAGGTCGTGGACGAGGGACCTGGCATTCCCGAAGGAAAGGAAACAGAGATCTTCCGGCGCTTTTACTCGTTCCGTCCGGAGACGGAAAAATTTGGTGTCCATTCGGGGCTTGGACTTAACATCTCGAAGCAGATCGTCGAAGCCCATGGGGGCTCCATCCAGGCCAGCAACCGCCACGGTGCCGATGGTACCATTACCGGAGCGTGCTTCACGGTTCGCCTTCCACAATCATGATCACACCCATCGACATGAATCGATGATGACGGAGCGAGGGCCAGCAGGCTCGATAGGTAAAGGCCCATAGGGCAATAACCAGACGATTGTACGGTCAAATAGAGGGAACGTTGCTCCATGCCTCGCTACCGCGGAACCTGCATCGCCATCGATGGGCACGGCGTCTTGTTGCGCGGGGAGTCGTCGGCGGGCAAATCCGATCTCGCGTTACGACTGATCGACGTTGGTGGGGAGCTGATCTCCGATGACTATACGGAGCTCGCCGCCGAGGACGGACGACTGATGGGGACGGCACCTGCAACGCTTCACGGCCTTATCGAAGTGCGTGGTCTCGGGGTCGTCCGGCTGCCGGCACGGTCGGCGGCGCCGGTCGTCGCGGTTGTCGATCTCCTCGCCGCCGATCAGGTAGAACGTATGCCACCGGTAAGAACGGAAGTGATCCTTGGTGTCACGGTACCGCTTTTCCAGATAACCGCCTCAGAGGCTTCAGCAGCGGCGAAGGTCCGTCTTATCGTCAAGCTCGCTTCTGGCGCTATAATGCTGGTCGAATGAAACGAAGCGAACCAATTGACGGGGAGAGCTTCATCTCCCCAGGTGTCCGACCGAGTCCTCACCAGGGGATCCGGCGACGGGTCTTGCTGGTCACCGGGCTATCCGGTGCGGGGAAGACGACGGCGCTCAAGGCTCTCGAAGATTTGGGCTACGAAGCCGTCGATCATCTGCCTCTCTACCTCCTTCCCCGCTTGCTGAAGCCTTTGGATGGCGAGATCGATAGGCTTTCGCGACCACTTGCCATCGGAGTGGACGTGCGAACGCGCGATTTCGATGTCGATGTGTTCACCTCCGTAATTCATCGGCTCGTTTCAAGCGGTGGCTTCGAAGTCCGCCTGGTTTTTCTCTATTCCGATGATGATGAACTGGTGCGGCGGTACACCACGAGCCGGCACCGACATCCTTTAGCCGATCAACAGCCGTTGATGGATGGCATCATCAGCGAGCGCCAGATCACATCGCCGCTTCGTGCTTGCGCCGATATCACCATTGACACGACCGCATTGCCTCCGGCCGAGCTTAAGCAAATCCTTTCCGGACATTTTGGGCATACCGAAATTGCTGGGCTTGCCATCCATGTGATGTCGTTTTCGTTTCGCTCCGGGCTGCCGCGCCAAGCAGACCTGGTGTTTGACGTACGCTTCCTTGACAATCCGTTTTATCAATCGGATCTCAGGGGATTAACCGGCCGGGACTCGGCCGTTGCGCGGCACATCGCGTCGGATCCAGCCTTCGATCCCTTTTTCCACAACTTAACATGCTTGCTAGAGCCGCTGCTTCCACGTTACCACGCCGAGGGAAAGAGCTATCTCACGATTGCGATCGGCTGCACCGGCGGGCGCCACCGGTCGGTGTTCGTAGCGGAACGGCTCGCAGGGTGGCTCAGTCATCATGCCACCAGCGTTCAGATCAACCACCGGGACCTGGGTCGATCCGGTCGCGAGGGCAGCGACGCGAAGCAGGACGGTAACCGGGAAACCTTCACACCATGATTGGCATGGTCATCGTAACCCACGGCCGGCTGGCCCTCGAGCTGATCGCAGCTCTGGAGCATGTCGTCGGTCGCCAAGCTAACATTACGGCCGTCTGCATCGGACCGGACGATGATATGGAGCAACGTCGAGGCCATATTCTTGAGAGTGTTGGTAAGGCGGAGGAAGGCAACGGGGTAATCCTCTTGACCGACATGTTCGGCGGGACGCCCTCGAACCTGGCCATTTCCATCATGGATAGGGCCAGCGTCGAGGTGATCGCCGGCGTCAATCTGCCGATGCTGATCAAGCTCGCCAGTGTTCGTCAGACGGAATCGCTCGAAGAAGCAGCGCAAAGCGCCCAGGAAGCAGGCCGCAAATACATCAATATCGCGTCCAGGCTGCTCACTCAGGAGGAAAGCTGAGCGACGGATGATTGATTATAGTCGCGACGGCAACATTCTGAGATACACGGCCGTAATTGCCAACCGCCGCGGCCTTCATGCGAGAGCTGCGGCAAAGTTTGTGAAGCTCGCCGCTGGTTTTGATGCCGAGATCACCGTTTCGAAGCGGGGGCAAACAGTATCGGGACGATCGATTCTGGGGCTGATGATGCTGGCAGCAGGACCCGGAACGGAAATCGAGATTGCTGCCGTTGGCCGGGAGGCCGAAGAAGCCATTCAAACGTTAGGGAACATCATCGAAGCCAGATTTGAAGAAGACTAAGGATCGGTCGCGATAAGGCTTTTCGGTCACCGAGAGCCACCGACCGGGGATACAAGAAAGAGCGGTTACTTCGGCCGCTAGGGGAGGAAATGGCCGATAGCGAACCCTTCACAAGGGAAACGATCGTCGAGGGCTTGGGCGTCTCGCCCGGCATAGGGATCGGTGTTGCCTACGTCTGCGAGACGGGCGTGCTACGCATTCCCGAATATCGCATCCGCAGCGCGGACGTGAGCCAGGAGCAGCACCGTCTGCGCGAGGCCATCCTCAAAGCGCGGCGGCAAATCGGGCGCATCCGGACAAAAGCAAAGCTGCGAAGCGAGGCCACCCCCGCTCTCGCCAGCAAGGAACTCATCTATATCCTCGACGCGTATCAGCAGATCTTGAAAGATTCCCGGCTGGTGCGCGGAGCCCGGGATCGCATCGCCGCCGATCGCATCAACGCGGAAGCGGCCGTTCAGGCGGAAACGGCCATCATCTGCGATAGCTTTCGGGCCGTCCAGGACCCCTATCTCGCGGCGCGCGTCGACGATATTCGCGAAGTCGGCAACCGCATCCTGGCACAGCTCACCAAGAACGCCGGCAAGCAACTGTTTTCGATCCCGCGCGGCAGCATCGTCGTCGCCGAGGAACTCACCCCCGCCGAAGCGGCACAGCTTGATCCCGATCATGTCGCGGGGGTTGCCGCGCAAATGGGAGGCCCCCAGGGGCACACGGCAATCATGGCTCGTGCCCTGGGGCTACCGGGTGTGCTCGGTGCGCCCGGATTGATGGAACGGGTGAAGACGGGGGACGCCATCCTCATCGATGGCGATCTCGGCCAGATCGTCATCCACCCCTCTCAGGCGTCGTTGAACCTCTACCGCCGGCGGCGTGGCGAGCTTCGCCAGCAAGAGCGCGACCTGAAACGAATCGCCAGCCTGCCGGCGGTTACCCGTGACGGGGTTCCCATCAAGCTACAGGCGAACGTCGAGCTCCCGATCGAAATGGGCCATGTTCTTGACGTCGGTGCTGCCGGAATCGGGCTTCTTCGTACCGAGTTCCAGTTTATGAGCAGGACCACACCGCCGACCGAGGATGAACAATGCGCTGTCCTTCAATCCATCATCGAGCGGGCGGCGGGTCAGATGGTCACCATCCGCACACTCGATCTGGGCGGCGAAAAAGGTGAGGCCGCTTTCGTCAGTCACTTCGGGGACAGCGCCACCTCACCGCTCGGGATACGCGGGATCCGCCTTTCTCTCGCCCGCTCGGAACTCCTCGACACCCAGTTCCGGGCCATCTTGCGGGCAAGTGTTTTCGGTCCCGTACGCATCCTGCTGCCGATGGTCACCTCCGTTTCAGAAGTCCGGGCGGCGCGCGATATTCTTGCTCGTGCCGCACGGCGTCTGCACAGGCGCGGCGTCGAGATTCCCACCGCCCTGCCGCCGCTCGGCACGATGATTGAGGTTCCGGGAGCGGCCTTGACCGCCGATGCGCTGGCGCTGGTCAGCGATTTCTTTGCCATCGGCTCCAACGACCTGACGATGTATACGCTCGCCATCGATCGCGCCGACGAGAGGGTCGCCCATCTCTACAATCCCCTTCACCCGGCCGTGTTGCGGATGATCCAGTTTGCGGTGGCAGCCGCGCTTCGCGCTCACATCCCGATCTGCGCCTGCGGCGAGATCGCCGGCGATGTCCGCTTTACACCGCTGCTGCTCGGCCTCGGCTTTCGTGATTTATCGATGACGGCGAGCAATGTGCCGAGGGTAAAGCGGCGAATCCTCGATCTCGATCTCGCCGCCGCGCAACGTCGGACACAGATGATCATGGACGAGACGGATCCCATGCGCATCCAGCTGCTGCTTGACGATTTCAATCAAGTCAGCTGCCCGGCCTAAACGGACTCCTTGCCGCCCTACGCAACCTCTGGTATGCCTTTCGTCGTCGAATACTCGAAATGTAGGGCCTCTCCCGGGTGGAGAAGCGGATAGATTGCATGGGCTGCTGCGGCAGCTTCGGCAAAACCGGACAAGATCAGTTTTAACTTTCCCGGATAGGTGATGATATCGCCGATGGCGAACACACCGCTTAACCCCACCGAACAGGTGGCCGGATCCACATGGATATGATTACGGAACAGGTTCAGCCCCCATTCGGCGATCGGACCCAGATTTTGGGTCAATCCGAAGAAGGGCAAGAGCGCATCTGAGGACAAGTCACGGGTCTGACCATCAAGATCACGGACGACGACCTTGCGGAGTTGTCCCTCACTGCCCTCGACGGCAGCAAGTTGATAGGGCACGACCAATTCGATGCGTCCGGACGCGACCAGTTCACGCAATCGCCGTACGCTTTCAGGGGCGGCGCGGAACTTGTCCCGCCGATGGACGACGGCAACGTGGGCCGCAACGTCGGCCAGGGACAGCGCCCAATCAACCGCCGAGTCGCCGCCGCCGGCGATCACCACCCGGCGATCACGAAAGTCATTGCGACGCTGTACGAAGTAGCAGACGCCCGAGCCGGGCGATTGATTCTCGAACTCCTCAATGCCAGCGAGCGGCGGGCGATTCGGTCCGAACGCACCGACGCCGGCGGCAATGATCACTGCGCCGGTATCGATCTGAGTGCCGGCAGAAGTCTGAAGCAGCCAGCGGCTCTCCCCATATCTTTGCAATGCAACGACTTGCTGACCGAAATGATAGTTAGGCTTGAATGGCTCGGCCTGGCTTTGCAGTCTTTCGATGAGGTCGGCGGCGAGGATTTTCGGATAACCTGGAATGTCGTAAATGGGCTTCTCCGGGTAGAGAGCGGCGCATTGGCCGCCCGCAATATCGAGGGCATCGATGACATGGCACTTCATGCCGAGCATGCCGCACTCAAACACAGCGAACAAACCGACCGGGCCAGCACCGATGACTGCAACGTCCGTCGTGAGCGTAGATGTCGCCACCAAGGGTCCCCTATCCTGCGTATTTGCTTGTTTCATCCCGACGGTCGGTACCATGGGAGCAGCGGACCTACGGATCAAGCGCTTCGCTCGCCGATTGCGGCACGAGCGACGGATCTTCCCGCCATTTGATGCTGGCCAAGGGAGCGCCAGTCGCTTGACGATGCTGCTCGACAAGAACGTGATCGGCGAGCATGGAACAAACATCATCGCAAATCGCATCGCGAGCGTGAGTTACCGGGGCGACCTGATTTGCCTTTGGGGAGATCTCGGGATCGGGAAGACGGTCTTTGCGCGCGCCTTCATTCGCGCTCTCGGCGATCCAGACACCGAAGTGCCGAGCCCCACCTTCACTTTGCTGCAAACATACGGGCCGTTCGCGGGGATCGACTGCCTTCTCCACCATTTCGATCTCTATCGCATACAGGATCCGACAGAGATCCTGGAACTCGGTTTCGAAGAGGCTGTCGTTGACGGAATCGTCCTCGTCGAGTGGCCGGATCGATTGGGGGCGCTGTTACCCGCCCCACGCCTGGACATCCGCATGATGCCGGCTCACCGGCCGGAAGAGCGGCAGATCACTCTCTACGGCGAGGCAAGTTGGGAGATGCGGTTGCGGAGCATGCCGCTTTGAGCGAACGACCGCAGATCATCGATGCGTTTCTTCAGCATTCGGGTTGGTCGCGCCGTGACCTGCACCCCCTTGCCGGTGATGCCTCATTTCGGCGCTACGGCAGGCTGATGGCCAACGGGCGACGCGCGATCCTCATGGACGCCCCACCGCCCACCGAAAATGTCCGCCCATTCATGCGGTTGGCGGAACACCTCATTGCTCTCGGCCTGAGCGCTCCGGCCGTTCTTGCCGCCGACGAGCAGAACGGAATTCTGCTCCTCGAGGATTTTGGCGACGATACCTTTTCCCGTCTTCTTGCCGCTGGCGGCGACGAAGGCGGACTTTACGCCCTCGCCATCGACGTGCTGACCTACCTGCATCGCCTGCCAGCCGGTCGTGTCTTGCCGCCCGATCTGCCTCGCTATGACGCCCATCGTCTGCTCGACGAGGCGTTGCTGTTTGTTGACTGGTATCTTGCCGATCTCCTTGGCGCGGCTGCCGCTTCGGCATCCCGAGGGACGTTCATCGAAGCCTGGACTACGGTTGTTCCGCCGGTGCTCGCTGCTCCGGCCACCCTGGTGCTTCGGGACTTTCATGTGGACAATCTGATGCAGCTGCCGGGACGCCACGGTATGTCCGCGTGTGGCCTACTCGACTTTCAGGACGCGGTTGCCGGCCCGGCCGCCTACGACGTGCTGTCGCTGTTGGAGGATGCGCGACGCGATGTGTCGGATGACCTCGCCGCCGCAATGATCGAGCGATACGCGGCAGCGGTCGGCCTGACGGATCGAGCCCCGTTCGAGGAGGTCTTCACCATCCTGGCGGCGCAACGCCATTGCAAGGTGATCGGCATCTTCACCCGACTTCATCGGAGAGACGGGAAGCCGGCCTACCTGTCCCATATCCCGCGAGTCTGGCGACTGCTGGACCGCGCATTGCACCACCGAGCCCTCGCCCCACTCGCCCGCTGGTTCGAGATGCACGTTCCGGCTGATCTGCGGCCGATTCTGACCGCGGAAAAAAGATGACAAGTCTCCCGTCTCCTCCTCCCCGGGCCAAGCTCGTTCCCGAGCAGGCCATGGTCCTCGCCGCCGGACTCGGCCTCAGAATGCGGCCGATCACCGATGCGTTGCCGAAGCCGCTGATCCCCATCAGTGGTCGGACGATGCTCGACCGGGCCCTCGACGAGTTGGTGGCCGTTGGCGTCAGCAGCGTTGTGATCAACACGCATTACCGGGCGGCAATGATCGAGAGGCACGTTCTCGGTCGCCGCCAGCCACGGATTCTGCTTTCGCATGAAGATGGTCTGCTCGATACGGGCGGTGGTATCGCGCGCGCGGTATCCCACTTCGGAGACCAACCGTTCTTCGTCGTCAATGGCGACACCCTCTGGCGTAACGGGTCGCGACCCGCGCTGCTCACCCTCGCCGAAGCCTGGGACGACGCTCGGATGGACGCGCTGTTGCTGTTGCAGCCGGTGGCGACCGCCATCGGTTACGATGGTGCCGGCGACTTCTTCCGATTGGCAGATGGCAGCCTCGAACGGCGCGGTGATCGTGTGGCACCGTTCGTTTTTGCCGGCATTCAACTCCTGCATCCCCGGCTCTTTGCCGATGTGCCGTCAGGCCCGTTCTCCCTCAACGTCGTCTTCGACCGGGCGATCGCCGGAAAGCGACTGCACGGGGTCATCCACGAGGGCGGCTGGTGCCATGTTGGCACTCCAGCCGACATCCCGCAGGCAGAGATGTTTATCGCCCACACCGCACCAACACCGACGCAGCTTCCCTCGGGCTCCGGATCAGCGCCGGCACAGAGATGACGCGGCCGCGAATCTTCACCATCCCTCCCGGAGTCTCCTTCGTTGATGCCCTCGCATCGCAGATGTTGCGGGAGACCGGCTCCAATCCGCTTGCCCTGACGCGTTGCCGCATCCTTCTACCGACCCGACGCGCCTGTCGCGCCCTTGCCCTCGCGTTCCTGCGCCTGCGGCAGCCGTTACTGCTGCCCCGAATGTCCCCCATTGGCGATGTCGATGAAGACGAGCTCGCTCTGGAGTACGCCGATGCCGTCGGAGAGGACGGCGGCTTTGAGGTGGCGCCAGCCATTACCCCGCTGCGCCGGCAACTGTTGCTTACCCGCCTGATCTTGGCATTGCGCGGAGACGAGACGTCCGCCGATCAGGCGGCAAGGCTGGCCCAAGAGTTGGCAAGGCTCGTCGACCAGGTTCGGATCGAAGAGTGCGATTGGCGGAAGCTCGCCAGCGTGGTCCCGGAAGAGTTCTCCCACCACTGGCAGATCACCCTGGAATTCCTGAAAATCGTTACCGAACAGTGGCCGGCGATCCTCGCCGAGGAGGGCCGCACGGATGTGGTGGAACGGCGAACGCTGCTGCTCTCGGCGCAGGCCGAAGCGTGGAGGCAGGCACCGCCCTTGACCCCGGTCATTGCCGCCGGATCCACCGGCAGCGTTCCGGCGAGCGCCCAACTGATGAAGGTAGTTGCCTCCCTGCCGCAAGGGGCGATTGTGCTGCCGGGGCTCGACCTGGACGCTGATGCGGAAACCTGGGAGCTCATCAAGACGGAACCCTGGCATCCCCAATTCGGCATGTCGCAATTGCTGGACCGATTGGGCATTGACCGCAGCGATGTCTTGCCGTGGCCACATCCGCCTTTGCCCGCGACGCCGCCCGAACGCTCCGCCCTGATCGCGCGAGCGCTGCGTCCAGCCGCAACATCTCCCTCCTCCGCACCGATTTCGCCGTTGGCGGTCCGGGACGTCGTTCAGCTCGAACTTCAACGCCCGGAGGAAGAGGCGCGGTGCATCGCCCTCATCATGCGACAAACTTTGGAGGAACCGGGTCGCACAGCGGCCCTCGTCACGCCGGATCGAATCCTCGCGCGACGGGTCGCAGCCGAGCTGCAGCGCTGGGAGATCGCCATCGATGATTCGGCCGGCATTCCCCTCGGCGACACCCCCCCTGGCGCGTTCTTTCGTCTGGTCGCCTCCATGGTCGCTGAGGCTTTTGCGCCGGTGCCACTCCTCGCCGCCCTGAAGCATCCGTTGGCCGCGGGTGGCATGGCCGTCGGCCGGTTTCGCAGCGCGGTGCGCCGGCTTGAGCGCAGGGCGCTTCGCGGTCCACGTCCGGCCCCTGGCCTTGCAGGGCTGCGGAAAGCGCTCGCCGACGCCGGCGGAGAAGGCAGCGGCGAAGGCGAAAGGGTCGTGGAGCTATTGGCACGCGCAACCAAGCCTTTCAGTGAACTGATCGCCCGGGACAGCGTCGATCTCGATCACATCCTTCAGATGCATGTGGCCGCTGCCGAAGCGCTGGCGGCGACCGATGTCGCAAAAGGCGCCGATCGCCTGTGGGAGGGAGATGACGGGGACGCCCTCGCTGAATTTGTCGCCGCTTTGGCGGAGGCGGCTTCCGGGTTCGAGTTCGTCCGCCCCGAAGGGTATCCCGCCTTTTTCGATACGCTGATCAGCGGTCACGTTGTTCGACCGCGCTGGGGACGACATCCCCGACTGGCGATCTGGGGACCTCTCGAAGCCCGGCTGCAGCATGCCGACGTGATGATCCTCGGCGGCCTTAATGAAGAGAGCTGGCCGCCACGGGTCGAGGCGAGCCCCTGGATGAGCCGCCCGATGATGAAAGCCTTCGGGCTCCCCCTGCCCGAGCGGCGGCTCGGTCTCTCGGCGCATGATTTTTGCCAGGCATTCTCGTCGCCCCAGGTCTGGCTGACACGATCGCTGCGCAAAGAAGGCTCGCCGACGGTTCCGGCGCGGTGGCTGGTTAAATTGGAGGCGATCCTGCGCGGCGACGGCGGCGGGCATAGCTTGCGTGGGAGCGAACAGTGGATCGTTTGGCAGGCCATCCTGAACAAGCCAAGCGACAACGAGCGCCGACGCATTGCCCCGCCCGCGCCGTGCCCGCCCGTCGCCGTCCGGCCGCGGCAACTCTCGGTCACTCAGATCGAGACATGGATGCGTGATCCCTACGCGATCTACGCGCGACACATTCTGGCTCTGAAAGCCCTTGATCCAGTAGATGCCGACCCGACGCTCGCCGACTATGGGAACTTCGTCCACAAAGCACTGGAGCTGTTCATCCACCACCACCCCCAGGCCATGTTGCTCGATGACGATGAGGCTCTTCGCCTGCTTCTGGCGTGCGGGCGGGAGGCTTTTGCCCCGATGCTGGAACGGCCGGGGGTGCGCGCCTTCTGGTGGCCCCGCTTCAACAACATCTCGCGCTGGTATGTTGCGGAGGAGCGCAGCCGCCAGGCGGAGGTCAACACCCGTTTTGCAGAGCTTTCCGGCAGCCTGAAAATAGACGCGCCAGCAGGTAAATTTAATCTTACCGCCAAGGCCGATCGCATCGATCGGCTGGGAAATGGTGCCTTCGCCCTGATCGACTATAAGACCGGTGGCATTCCCAAAGCCAAGGAGCTGGAGCAGGGATTTGCCCCACAGTTGCCGCTGGAAGCGGCGATCGCCATCAGCGACGGGTTTCCGAACCTAGCGGCAACCAGAGGCGGTATTCGTATTGAAAGCCTGGAATTCTGGCGTCTATGTGGCAACGCCGCCGGCGGGGAGCGGAGAATCAGCAAGTCGGACCCCATGGACATTGCGGAGACCGCCCTCGCCGGGCTGCGTGACCTCGTGGCCACTTTCGATCGCGCGGACACGGCCTATGCCGCGAGACCGCGGCCGTCCGTCGCCCCGCGCTTCAGTGACTACGAGCATCTTGCACGGGTCAAGGAGTGGTCCGCCGGACCGGCCGAGGCGAATGATCTTTGAACGTCCTAACCCGTCGGCGGTGATCCGTCCATTCGATCCCCAGCGACAGGCGGCCGACCCGCGAGTGTCCGCCTGGGTCGGTGCGTCCGCCGGCACCGGCAAGACGAAAGTGCTCACCGACCGGGTCCTCAGCCTCATGCTGACCGGAACCAAGCCCCATCGGATCCTTTGCCTGACGTTTACCCGCGCCGCGGCGGCGGAGATGAACAAGCGCATCGCCGACCAGTTGAGTCTCTGGGCGACGATGAGCGATGCCGATCTGTCCGGGGAGCTGGCAACCCTGCTTGGACGCCCGGCCGAGCAAGACGAGCATTCCCGGGCACGGCAGCTGTTCGCCCGCGTGCTGGATGCGCCGGGGGGAATGAACATCCAGACGATCCACGCTTTCTGCCAGTCGCTGCTCAGCCGCTTTCCCCTGGAAGCGGCGATTGCTCCCCACTTCACCGTGGCCGATGCGCGTGACGGCAAGGAGTTGCTGGCGCAGGCAACGCAAGAGCTGACCTGGGCAGCGGGCCGCAAGGATGATGTAGTCGCGGACGCCCTAGCGGAACTGGTTACGCGCCTGACCGAGGCACGCTTCCCTCAACTTGTCGACCTGCTCGTTTCAGAAAAGACCCGGATCGAAGCCCTCATTCGCACCTACGGATCGATCGATGCCGTCATCGACGCCATCTATGGTCACCTTGGCACGGCGATGGGCCAGTGCCCCGAGACGATCATCGCCGCCGCTTGCGCGGATCATGCGTTCGATGGTGCTAGCCTTGCCCTCGCCGCCGGTGCGCTCCTACAAAGTTGCGGATCGGACAACAAGCGGGGAGAGACCTTTCGCAAGTGGCTGGAAGCGACCGTTGAACAGCGAGTAAGCCTGTTCTACGGTTACAGTTGCACATTCTTTTCCGACAACAAGCCGAAACGGCTGGCGACGAAGAGGGTGCTGTCGGTGCTTCCCATAGCGGCCGATATTCTTCGCTGCGAAGGCGAACGTCTGGCAGAGGTGGACGCTCAACTGCGTGCGGTGATCACCGCACGGGCTACCGCCGCGCTTCTGCGGATCGCGGCGACGCTCTACGAGCGATACGACCGGCTGAAGTTCGCGCGGGGGGTTCTCGATTTCAATGATCTGATCGAAACGACCGCACGCCTTCTGGAACAGGAAGGATACGCATCGTGGGTTCTCTATAAGCTGGACGGCGGAATCGACCACCTGCTGATCGACGAGGCGCAGGACACGAGCCCGCATCAGTGGCGGGTGATCCGTGCGCTGACCTCCGAGTTTTTTGCCGGCCAGGCAACCCAAGAGAGCGGCCGAACGGTGTTCGCCGTCGGTGACATCAAGCAGTCGATCTTCAGCTTCCAAGGCGCTGATCCCGCGCAGTTCCTCCTCAATCGAGACGCATTCGCGGAGCGAGCGGGTGCCGTCGGGTCCGCATTCCGGGCCATCGATCTGAACGTCTCCTTTCGCTCGACTCCCGCGATTCTCGCCGCCGTCGACGCCGTATTCGCCCAATTCCCGGCGCGCCAAGGCGTGGCGCTCGACGGCAAGGACATTCAGCATCGAGTCTCAGAATCGCGAGCGGGCGACGCTGGTCTGGTGGAGATCTGGCCCGAGATTGCCGGCCGGGATGAAGACCCACCCGAGCCATGGAAGCCGCCGGTCGAACGGGTGACCATGGACGCTCCCCACGCCCGGTTGGCCAAGCTGCTCGCCAGACGCATTCGCGCCATGTGCGACGGAAGCGATCTGCTCGCTTCAAAGGGGCGGTCCGTCCGGCCCGGCGATATTATGATCCTGGTCCGCCGACGGACGGTATTCGTTGAGGAATTCGTCCGCGCCTGCAAAGATTTGAACGTTCCGGTTTCCGGTGTCGACCGCCTTCTGCTCGGTCAACAGATCGCCGTCATGGATCTGATTGCGCTCGGTCGCTTCGTTTTACTTCCTGAGGATGATCTCAATCTGGCGATCGTGCTGAAAAGCCCCCTCGTCGGACTGAGCGAGGAGGAACTGTTCACCCTGGCACAACCAAGGGGCAAAAATACCCTCTGGCGTGCCCTGCAACTCCACGCAGAAGAATTGGGCGGCTTGGCCAATGCCTGCCGCTACCTGGATGATCTTCTGGGTGTGGCTGATTTTTCGCCTCCCTTCGAGTTCTTCAGTCAGGTGTTAGGCGCATTGGGAGGAAGACGGCGGCTGCTCGCTCGCCTAGGCCCCGAGGCTGATGAGCCGATCGCTGAGTTCCTGGAACTTTGCTTGCAGTACCAACGCACGCATCCGCCAACCCTAGAAGGTTTTCTCCATTGGCTCGAGCGCGACGACATCGAGATCAAACGAGACCTGGAACAAGCGGAGCGAAACGCGGTTCGCGTCATGACCGTGCATGGTGCGAAGGGCCTGCAAGCTCCAATCGTGTTTCTGCCCGATACGATGCAGGTTGGCGGAAACGCATCGGGCGGCCCGCCTCCCATCCTCTGGACGCCGGCGGGTCCGGAAGGAGCAGGCCCGGAAGGAGATCGAGTGCCTTTGTGGCCCCCCGCCGTCGCCCATCTGGTCCCCTCTGCCGCTAAAGAACGCGATCGCGCCGCCGAACTGCAGCGGGCCGAATACCGGCGGCTGCTCTACGTGGCGATGACCCGCGCCGAGGATCGGCTTTACGTCTGCGGATGGCGACGGAAGAAGAAAGCCGCCGAAGGCTGCTGGTATGAGCTGATCCGCGAAGGCCTCCTCGCCGCTGCGGAGGCTGTCGATTTGCAGAAGACGACGGATCCCTTTCTTGCCGAGGCGGCGAGAGGAGGAGAGCTCGACGCCGAGCCAACCGTCCTTCGCATCACCTGTCCCCAGACCCAGGGTCGGCACCTGCACGATACGATGTTTCCATCGCCTCTCGCCGAGGCGCCGCCATGGATGTTCACACCGCCGCCGCCGGAGCTCACCGGGTCCCGGCCCCTGGCCCCCTCGCGCGAAGATGGGGGGAATGTGAATGCCGGCAGGCATTCGACGACGGCCACTGGCGGACAATCGCTGGTGCGGGGACGACTCATCCATCGCCTGCTCCAGAGCCTGCCCTTGGCGTCGCCCGGTCGCGCGCACTTCGCGCACGCGCACCGTTGGCTCGCGCGGCACACCCATCATCTGGGCGCCGAGGAACGGGAAGGAATGCTGCGGGAGGTGCTTGCGGTGATGGATGACCCCCGCTTTGCCGCCCTTTTTGGGGAGAACAGTCTCCCGGAAGTCGAGTTGGCGGGTACGATCGGAGACCGGCTTGTGGTCGGACGCGTCGACCGCCTGGTCGTTACCGATGCCCAGATCGCGATCGTCGACTACAAGACCGATGCTGTCCCGCCAAGCCTCGCACAAGAGGTTCCTCGTCGCTACGTCCGGCAAATGGCCGCGTATCGCCGGGTCTTGCAAGCCGTCTATTCGGACAGACCCATCCACTGCCTGCTGCTGTGGACGCAGACTCCGTCAATTATGCGGCTGGAGGAAGAAGAACTCGAGCGGTGCATACCTTGACCGGCCCAGGGGGGGCCCATACATTCGCCTCCGCGTGCGACCAATCGGGTCGGCGCCGAACACGTACAAAACCTGCCGGGATACCCCAATGCCAAAGAACGTCACGGACGCTTCCTTTTCCGCCGATGTCCTCAATCACGAGACGCCGGTCCTGGTCGACTTTTGGGCGGAATGGTGCGGACCGTGCAAGCAGATTGCACCGGCGTTGGAGGCCTTGGACAGCGAGATGGCCGGGCGCGTCGTCGTCGCCAAGCTGAACATCGACGAAAATCCGATGACACCGTCCAAGTATGGCGTTCGCGGTATTCCGACGCTCATGCTGTTCAAGGACGGCCAAGTGGCGGCGACTCGGATCGGTGCATTGCCGAAAGGCAAGCTGTTCGAGTGGGTCGAGTCCGTCTTGTAGCGGCCGTCAGCCCCTGCCCGACCCATTCTGGGCGAGCACATAGCCAGCCAGATAAAGGGATCCGCAAACCAACACCCGGGCGGGCCGTTCACCGTCAACGAGCTGCTGGATCGCGGCCTCGACGCCACCGGCGGGACTCGCTTCCACACCGGAGGCTGCTGCAAGGCCGGCGAGGGCCTGTGGGGAATGGACCGCTCCCTCACCAGGAATCGCGACAGTCACCATCCTGTCAACACACGGGGCCAGAACCCGCAGAAAGACTTCGGCGTCCTTGCTCTGCAGCATGCCAACGATGAGGTAGCACGGCCGATCGCGCCATCCCCGCAGGTGCTCGGCCAGCACCTCGGCAGCACCGATATTATGGGCGCCGTCCACCCAGAGCTCCCACCCCGTTGGCATCATCGCGGCCAGCCGGCCCGTCGGCAACCGCTGTAGTCTTGCCAGCCATACCGTATGCCTCAGGGCATGGGCCACCGCATCGAAACGAAGACGCTCCAGAATCTGCGACGCGGCAAAGATGGCGACACCCGCATTACCCAACTGGTGTGAGCCGGGCAACGCGGGCAACGGCAGCCGCCAATTTGTAGTCCCGCTGAGGAACCTGAAGCCGTCGCCGTCTGCGTCGACGCGCCAACACCGATTTTCCATCAGCAAAGGTGAGCCAAGGGCAGTCGCACGCCTTTCAACGATCGTCGCCACAGCCGATGGCTGGCGAGCGGAGATCGCCGCAACCGTCCTCTTGAGAATTCCCGCTTTTTCCGAGGCGATCTGTTCAAGCGTCTCGCCGAGAAACGAGCGGTGATCAATCGAGATGGGGGTGAGGACCGTCAGAACCGGGAAGGAAACCACATTGGTGGCGTCGAGGCGACCTCCGAGCCCGGTTTCCAGCAGGACGAAATCCGCGTGGGTGCGAGCAAAAGCCAGAAAGGCAGCGACGGTGGTGATCTCAAAAAAGGTAATCGGCTCACCGGCGTTCGCGGTCTCGCATTCGGCGAGCAAGTCGACCAGATGCGCGTCGGCGATCTCCGCATCGCGGACGACAATCCGTTCGCTGAAGCGGACGAGATGAGGGGACGTGTACACATGGGTCGTTCGCCCATGTGCATTCAACAGCGCCTTGAGAAAGGCGATCGTCGACCCCTTGCCGTTGGTTCCGGCCACATGGATCACCGGTGGCAAGCACTGCTCGGGATTACCCAGCCGATGCAGCAGCCGCTGCACCCGATCTAGGGAAAGATCGATCGTTCTCGGGTGCAGCAGTTTCAGGCGGTCGAGCGCACAAGCGAGGGGGGCGGATGCCGCCATGGTTCAGGAATGCTGCGGCTGATCGACCGCAGGAACGTCCTCATGCGATATCGCGACGCTAACGGCATCATCTTCCAACGGCCGAGAGCGAACAATCAGGCCGAGAAGACGGCCCAGTGTCTCGCGCAGGTGCTGGCGAGGAACCACCATATCCACGATACCGTGATCGAGGAGATATTCGGCCTTCTGAAATCCCTCCGGCAGACTTTCGCGAATGGTCTGCTCGATGACCCGGGCACCGGCAAACCCGATGACCGCTCCGGGCTCGGCAATCGTGATATCCCCCAGCATGGCGAACGAAGCCGAGACCCCGCCGGTAGTGGGATCGGTCAGAACGACGATGACCGGCAGGCCCTTTTCCCGCACCTCGGAAATGGCGATCGTCGTGCGCGCCATCTGCATCAGCGAGAGAACGCCTTCCTGCATGCGGGCTCCGCCAGATGCGGAGACCACAATAAACGGGATGGCTTCGCTCACTGCGGCACGTGCACCGGCAATGATGCCGTCGCCAACCCCAATGCCCATCGATCCACCGAGGAACTCGAAGTTCAGACAGCAGACGACACAACTGACGCCGCTGATGGTGCCGATGGCAAGCATCAGCGCCTCACCATGACCCGTTCGTGTTTGTGCTTCTTTCAGTCGGTCGGTGTATCGGCGAACGTCGCGAAACCGGAGCGGGTCTACCGGTGCCTTTGGTATGTCCAGTTGCTGATAGGCGCCACCGTCAAACAGCATGCGCAGCCGCTCAACCACACCAAGCCTGAGATGATGGCCGCAGTGGGGACAAACTTGCAGATGCTTTTCCAGATCCCGGTGAAAAACGAGTTGGCCACAACCTGGACACTTGCGCCAAAGATTGTCCGGGATCTCTCGCTGACCACCGACGAGCTCGCGAAGCTTCGGTCGGACAACCTCGGACAGCCAACTCAAGCTCGGGTTTCCTTATCCCAACCCCTCCCTCGCACACCGTTGGCCAGTTCGGCGACAAAGTCGGTGACATGCTCGATGAGATCGGGAGAGGGTCGGCCTTCCTCATCAATGTGAGCGGCAATCTCGTTGACGAGTGCCGAGCCGACGACGGCCGCATCGCCGATGCGGGTCATTGCCTCGACCTGGTCGGCGGTCTTGATGCCAAAACCGATGGCAATGGGGAGGTCGGTCGCCGCACGAATGCGAGCGACCGACGCCTCCACGTCGACCGCACGAGCGGAAGCGGTACCGGTCACTCCCGTTATCGAGACGTAGTAAACAAACCCTTTGGCATGCCGCAACACCACCGGGAGACGATCCTCGTCGGTCGTCGGCGCAGTGAGGAATACGAAGTCGAGGCCGACTGCCTCTGCAGGAAGCCGGAGTTCGTCAGCCTCCTCTGGCGGAAGATCGACGACGATCAGGCCATCGACCCCTGCCTCCCGAGCATCCCGGACGAACGCATCCGCTCCGTAGATATAGATGGGATTGTAGTAGCCCATGAGGACGATCGGAGTCTTGTCGTCGTCACGCCGGAACTCCGCGACCAGCGCAAGTGTTCGGCGCAGCGTCTGGCCCGTCCGCAGCGCTCGCAAGGACGACATCTGAATTGCCGGCCCGTCCGCCATCGGATCGCTAAATGGCATTCCCAGTTCGATGACGTCGGCGCCGGCGGCAGGGAGCCGAGAGAGGAGCTGCGCAGAGGTGGCCGGATCGGGATCGCCGGCGGTCAGAAACGTGACCAGACCGCCACGCCCTGCTGCGTGCAGTCGGCTGAAGCAGCGCGCAATCCGGGACGTGGTGCTCACAGATCCAACCCGAGGTATTTGGCGGCGGTGAAGACGTCCTTGTCGCCACGACCGCACATATTCATTACCACGATATGGTCACGCGGAAGCGCCGGGACCGCTCGCGCCACGTAGGCAAGGGCGTGCGCCGGCTCCAGGGCCGGGATGATCCCCTCGATTCCGGCGCAAAGCTGGAACGCATCAAGCGCCTCCTGGTCGGTCACCGAAACATACTCGACCCGGCCGATGTCCCTCAGAAACGCGTGCTCAGGACCAACGCCGGGATAATCGAGACCGGCCGCGAGCGAGTGGCCGTCCTTGATCTGCCCATCGGCATCCTGCAGCAGATAGGTGCGGTTACCATGCAGCACACCGGGACGCCCGGCGGTCAGAGAGGCACAATGGGCGCCGGTATCGATCCCATGGCCCGCTGCTTCCACGCCGACCATGCGAATCTCGGAATCGTCCAGGAATGGATGAAAAAGGCCAATGGCATTGGACCCACCGCCAATGCATGCGACCAGGATATCGGGCAGCCTGCCCTCCAGGGCAAGGATCTGCTTACGCGCCTCGACCCCAATCACCGACTGAAAATCGCGCACCATGACCGGATACGGGTGGGGACCGGCGACCGTACCGATCAGATAGTAGGTATTGGCCACATTGGCGACCCAGTCGCGCAGCGCCTCATTCATCGCGTCTTTCAAGGTGCCGCTGCCGGATCTGACTGGATGGACCGTCGCTCCCAGCAGCTTCATGCGGAAGACGTTCGGAGACTGGCGGGCGATGTCGGTCTCGCCCATGAAAATCTCGCACTGCAAACCAAAGCGGGCGCACACCGTTGCCGTGGCAACACCGTGCTGACCCGCTCCCGTCTCGGCAATGATCCGCGTCTTCCCCATCCGGCGCGCCAGCAGGATCTGGCCCAAGGTGTTGTTGATCTTGTGTGCGCCGGTGTGATTAAGCTCGTCGCGCTTGAAGTAGATCTTGGCTCCACCCAGACGCGAGGTCAGACGCTCAGCATAGTAGAGCGGACTCGGACGCCCCACATAGTGCTCCAGGAGGAACGCAAACTCTTGCGCAAACTCCGGATCACGACGGGCATCCTCGTAGGCTTGCTCCACCGACAAAATCAGCGGCATCAGAGTTTCGGCAACGAAGCGGCCGCCGTATATGCCGAAATGCCCGCGCTCGTCGGGTCCGCTTCGCAGTGTGTTGGCAATGTCCATGATGCTGCGTAGTTAGATCAGAACAACGGCGGTGAACAGCCCCTTTTCGCCGACAACGGCAGCCGGAACAGGCCCGTTAAAGATCCCGCGCCAGATCCAGGATGGCCGTGATCCTCGCTGGATCCTTGCAACCAGGAGCGACTTCGAGGCTGGACGAGACGTCGACCGTGCGGGCACCACTTTCTGCCACCGCGGTCGCCAGATTATCGACGCTCAGGCCGCCCGCCAAAATCCAGGGACGATGCCAATGCCTCGATCGCAGTAACGACCATTCGAAACTCGTTGCGTTACCGCCCGGTCTTGATGCCGTCGGCGGTGGCCGCCCATCGAACAACAGCATGTCGGCCACGTCCTCATACGGGTGGGCGGCCAGGACGTCCTCCTCGCTGGCTACCGCAATCGCCTTGATCACCGGTCGCCTGAACTGGGCTCGGATTTCCGACACGCGAGCCGGCGACTCGGTCCCGTGACACTGCAACATATCGAGATCAACGCTAGCCAGAATGTCCTGCAGTGTCGCGTCGTCCGCATCCACGATCACCCCGATCCGTTTCGTTGTCGGCGGAACAGCGGCGGCAAGCAAAGCCGCGCGTGCCGGAACGAGCACCCTCGGTGAGGCCGGGAAGAACACGAACCCAACGTAGGCAGCACCTCCGGAGAGGGCGGCATCAAGCGCTGGAAGGTCCGTCAGACCACATACCTTGACCGCCACCGACATGGTCGGAGTCCGTCACTCACAGATGTTGGTGAGATCAGAGGGCTGCGACGGGGGTCACGGGAATGGTCGCCTGCTGCTCGGCGGCCTCAAACTTCGCCACTCGTTCCCGCAAAGCAACCAACTCGCGACGTTCCCCCTCCAACTCGTGCATCAAGCGACGCGCCCGGCTGCGGGCGCCAGATCCTTGCGCCCAGCCGACCATCGTGCCCAGGATCAGTCCGACCAGCGCCCCAACGAGCGCTATGCTGTACAAGGGCACTTCAAGCTCTGTGAAAGGCCAAAGATTCAACCCGACCAATCCCGGATTGCTGGCAGCAAAAACCACCACGAACACGAAAAGTGGTAATGCAATGAGCCAAAACAGTACCTTTAACACAATACCGCTCCTCCCCGCTCGGCACCTCCTGATGAACTTCTAGCCATCAGTGTTTAGTTTTTCGCGCAATTGCTTGCCGGTCTTGAAGTAGGGAACGTATTTGGAGCTGACGCTGACCGCTTCACCGGTACGCGGATTCCGCCCGACACGGGACCCCCGCTGCTTCACCGAAAAGGCGCCGAAGCCGCGCAGTTCAACCCGATCACCGCGCGCCAGCGCCGTTGAGATCTCTTCGATTATGGTGGTGACAATGCGCTCGACATCTCGCTGATATAAATGCGGGTTCGCGGCGGCCAATCGTGCGATCAGCTCTGATTTGGTCACCAGGATAATCCTCCCTACGCAATGCTGACCAAAACCTGGATCTCCCCCTCACGAGACGTGATCCACAAGCGGTTTGGCAAGGGACATTCACTGTCCAGCGTGCCAGAGGGAGACCACCCCGTCAAGACTAAGCCTTTCATAAGAAACAAGTTTTCTAAAGACGACTCCGAACATGTCGGCTAAGCGGTCTTCCGGCGCTTCGATTTCGATCAAGCGTAACGGCAGGCGGGTGTCGATATTGTGGCTGGTTTTCAACCACAATCTTGCCTCTTCGATTCCGCCCAGCTCGTCGACCAGGCCGTTTGCCAAGGCCTGATTTCCGGAAAACACCCGACCATCGGCCAGACGCATCGTCTGCTCCCGGGTGAGACCGCGGCGTTCTTGCACCAGCCTGACGAACCCATCGTAAATGTCGAGAACAACCTTACGGGTCGCCTCACGAGCCTCCGGCGTGAATGTCTCGAACGGATTAGGCTGCGCCTTCAGGGCTGAACTCTTGATCGTTTCCGGCTTGATGCCGATACGATCGAGAAGCCCCGTTACGTCGGCTGTCTGCAGAATGACACCGATCGAGCCGGTAACCGTCCCCTCTCGCGCAAAAATCCGGTCGCTACCCAGGGCCGTCATGTAGGCGGCGGATGTTGCCACGTCCCCCATGACGGCGACGACGGGCTTGTGCTTGGCGACGGCCCGCAGGTTGCTGTAGAGCGTCTCCCCGCCGACGACGGTTCCACCCGGCGAATCGATGACGACGATAAGCGCCTTCACTTGATCGTCTTCGGCGATGCGGTCGAATGCCGCGTCGCGATCGCGATCACTCCCAATGACGCCATCGATCTCGATGCGAGCCACATGCTGGCCTACCGGCCAAAACGCCGTTCTCGCGATAATCGCGATCGCCGCCGCCACGAACAACCCGACGGCGGCCAGTCGCCAGAACGTCAGCTGACGTTTGAGACGCCGTCGGTCGAGGAGAAAGTCACTGTCGATAGCCATTGCCAATCAGCGCCTCCCTGCCGGTGGCGCAGATCAGCTTCTGTTGGACTCGGACTCGTCGCCGCCGGTGCGGCCCGCCTGTTCGGCCCGCTCCGCCGACTCGCGCTTCTCCTTGATCGCCGCGCCGAGGATGTCGCCGAGGCTGGCGCCGGAATCGGACGACCCGTAGGTCGCCACCGCCTGCTTTTCCTCGTCGATTTCCCGTGCCTTGATGGACAACAGGACCTTGCGGCCGCCGTGATCGACCTGAATGATCTTGGCATCGACCTTTTCACCGGGAGCGAAGCGGTCGGGGCGCTGTTCGATTCGATCCCGTGACAACTCCGACTTGCGGATGACGCCGGGAACGCCGTCCGCCAGACGGACTTCGACGGCGTTGTCGAGAACGGCCGATACCGTGCAGGTTACGATCGCCCCCTTGCGCAGCTTATTGATGCCGAGTTCAAACGGATCATCGATCAGCTGCTTCATGCCGAGGCTGATGCGCTCCTTCTCCACATCCACATCAAGGACTTTGGCGCGAACGTGGTCTCCGCGCTTGAAGCCGGCCATCGCCTGTTCACCCGACTGCTCCCAAGAAAGATCAGACAGGTGGATCATCCCGTCGATATCGCCATTAAGGCCGACGAACAGGCCGAACTCGGTGATGTTCTTGACTTCGCCTTCCACCACTGAGCCAACCGGGTACTTCTCGAGGAAGTCATCCCACGGATTGGGCATGCACTGCTTGAGACCGAGGCTTATGCGCCGCTTGTCCCGGTCCGCATCGAGGACGACGACCTCGACCTCCTGGCTGGTCGACACGATCTTCCCCGGATGAACGTTCTTCTTGGTCCAGCTCATCTCCGAGACATGAACCAAGCCTTCGACCCCGGGCTCCAGTTCGATGAACGCGCCGTAATCGGTGATATTCGTTACCCGCCCGGTGAATCGCGCACCGACCGGATACTTGAGGGCGACCCCCTCCCAGGGATCCGCCTCCAGCTGCTTCATGCCGAGGGAAATACGCTGGGTTTCCGGATTAAAGCGGATCACCTGAACCTTGACGGTTTCGCCGATCTGCAATGCCTCCGAGGGATGGTTGATCCGCTTCCAGGAAATGTCGGTGACGTGAAGCAGCCCGTCCACTCCGCCGAGATCGACGAACGCACCGTAATCGGTGATGTTCTTCACCATTCCTTCGAGGATCTGCCCCTCGCGCAGGTTGGCGATCAGCTCGGAGCGTGCCTCGGCGCGGGTCTCCTCCAGGACGGCACGACGCGAAACCACAATGTTGTTGCGGCTGCGGTCCATCTTCAGAATCTGGAACGGCTGCGGCGTGTTCATCAGTGGCGTTATGTCGCGCACCGGCCGGATGTCCACCTGACTTCCGGGCAAAAAGGCGACGGCACCCGACAGGTCGACGATGAAGCCACCCTTCACCCGACCGAAGATCGTGCCGGTGATGCGCTCGCCTTTCTTGAACGCCCGCTCGAGGTGATTCCAGGCCTCTTCGCGCCGGGCCTTCTCCCGGCTGAGGATGACCGCACCATCCTTATCCTCGAAACGCTCGACATAGACCTCCACGGCGTCACCAGGCATCAACTGAACATCCTGGCCGGGCGACACGAACTCCTTCAGCGGGACGCGCCCTTCCGACTTCAGACCCACGTCGACCATGACCATGTCGTTCTCGATCGCGACGACAGTGCCTCTGACAACCCGTCCCTCGAAACTCGCAGCCCCGCTCAGCGACTCCTCTAGGAGCGATGCAAAGCTCTCTCTGTTGGTCGTTAGGGCCACGTCTGTTGAGGTTTCCAGTCCAGGCGCCATCATCTCTTCCGCAATCCCTCTTGTCTCGCTTGCTCGATCACCCATTCTGCCGATTTGGCAGTCGATTACTTCCGTCGCCATCTTCTGCGGTCAAACCGCTACCGCTGAAGCTCACCCTTCACTGCTATTGTTCCAACTGCGAAGCCGATTTGATGTAAGCAAGCGCAGCGGCAAAGACCGCTTCGGGGCCGAGGTCACTCGTGTCGATCACGAACGCGTCGGCGGCGGGCTCCAAAGGAGATACCATGCGCCCTGCGTCACGGGCGTCCCTTTCCTGCATATCCCGCAGAACGCGCGCATATATAGCTGTCAGACCGCGCTCCCGCAACTCCTTAACCCGTCGCTCGGCGCGGATTTCAAGGCTCGCGGTAATGAACAGCTTGATGGCGGCGTCGGGACAGACAACGGTTCCAATGTCACGACCGTCCAGCACGGCCCCCCGAAATCCGGCCGGTGGCATGGCCGCGAACTGCCGCTGAAACTGTAGCAAAGCCTGACGAACCTCGGGGATGGCAGCGACTCTGGAGGCCGCCTGTGCGACCGGTTCGGAGCGCAGATCTTGGCCCTCGAGATCTTTTGGAGTGAGCGCCCGCGCCGCATTGATCGCGAGATCGGGATCGAAATGGCCATCCTCTGCTTGCAAACATTTCGCTCCGACTGCCCGGTAGAGAAGACCGGTATCGAGATAGGCAAACTGAAGATGCTCAGCCAACCGTCGCGCCAAGGTCCCCTTCCCTGCGCCAGCCGGACCATCAATCGCGATCATCTGGACTCCAGTGCTGTTGCTTACAGACGATGTTTCCCTCGCCTGCTAGCGTTCCAGGTTCCGATTGTCCAGGCAGCGCTTTCGTTGAGGCACACTCGTTTCATCTCGCCGGGTTCTGCAAGGGTGCCGCGGCGATTGCTCATGACCCTGCCGGGAAGACCGTGTAACATTTAGAAGGGTGCTTTCGGGAATTTGCGGCTTGGTCTCGCCTGTGATCATCTCCGGTGCAGCGCCGACCGTCTGATCACTTCTTTGCCCCTTTCGATCGGGCTGGGTCGCCCGACGTTTTCGAACGGGCCCATAGGAAACTTTCTTGAACTACGTCACTGAAAACACCTCCCCGGCCTACGAACGCCAAAACGTCAAGAATCGCGAATTCGATCGCGAGTTCGGGCTCGCCGAGCTGTTTGCGCTGCTGTGGCGCCGCCGGGGTCTCATCAGTGGCCTGGTTGTCCTATCGCTGGCTGCGGCTGCCGTCGTTTTGCTGTCGATCAAACCCACTTACACCGCAACGACAGACATTCTGATCGATACCAAGGAGGCGCGGGTCACCGACCTCGAAGAGGTACTAACCGAGACCACCCCCGATAAGGAAGCCCTGCTCAGCGAGATCGAGGTCATTCGGTCGCGGGCGCTGGTCGAGCGAATTGTCGACGACTTTCAACTCGCCCGTGATCCGGAATTCAACAGCAATCTGCAACCGCTGACCGCAATCGGCACCGCCTTGAGCGGCGTCGAGACGCTGCTTCAAGGGATTCTGCCGGAAGATCTGATCAGCAACTGGTCATCGTCGGACGGCGAAATCGATCAGCAAACCAGCGAGCGCAACGAAGCCGTCGACCTGTTCTTGGATAATCTCGACGTGGGAATGAAGGGGCAATCCCGCGTCATTACCATCCGGTACACTTCCGAGGAGGCGAAGAAAGCCGCGCAATTGGCCAACGCAGTTGCCGAATCCTATCTGCTCGCGCAGCTTGATGCCAAGTACGAGGCGACGCGGCGGGCCAACCAATGGCTGTCGACCAAGCTCCAGGATATGCGTCAGAAGGTTGCGGATTCCGAAATCGCAGTGGAACAGTACCGCAGCCGAGCCGGCCTGCTTCAGAGCAGCAACCGCGATGGAACCTTGATTTCGCAGCAGGTTACCGACCTCAATGCGCAATTGGTCGCAGCACGCGCCGATCGAACTGTCGCCGAGGCACGCCTCCAGCAGGCGCGCCAACTGGCGCAATCGCCTTCAGGTGCGGAAGCGGCGGCCGATGTTCTCGGCTCTCCGGTCATTGTCGAACTGCTCCGCCAGGAAGCCGAGGTTAAACGCAGGGTAGCAGAACTCACCGATGAGCTCGGTGATCGACACCCGCGCATGGTCAGCGCCCGCGCCGAGGTTGACAACGTCGTCGCGAAGATTCGCAACGAAATCAACAAGGTCGTTCAAAAACTCGACAATGACGCAGCCGTTGCCCGCGCACGTGAGGCTTCGTTGCAGAAAAGCCTGACGGTGATGGAAGCCCGGCTAGCCCAGGCGAACACCGCAGAAGTGCAACTACGAGCGCTGGAGCGCGAGGCGGAGGCAAACAAGTCTACCCTCGAAAGCTTCCTCTCCCGCTTTGAGGAGATTAGCGCCCAATCAGACCTGTCAGCACACGACATTAACGCGCGCATTCTCTCACGCGCCATCGTTCCCGAGATTCCATCGGCACCGCAGAAGAAGCTGATCTTGGGCATCGTCTTCGTCGCCGCCTCCGCCTTCGCCATCTTGCTGGCATTTGCCATCGAAAGCCTCGATCGTGGCTTCCGCAGCAGCGATCAAATCGAAGACGCGATCGGCATACGGACACTGGGACTCGTTCCCGACGTTGCGCGGCTAGGCAGGGCCTCGCCGGGACCGGAGCGCGAACTGGTCGAAAACCCGTCATCGCTCTTCGGCGAGTCCATTCGCTCCGTCTACACCAGCATCCTGATTTCCGGCACGCGCCCGAAACCGAGGCTGGTCCTGATCACGTCCTCGCAACCATCGGAGGGCAAGTCGACGGTTGCCGTCTGCCTTGCTCGCATGTGCGCTATCTCGGGGCTGAAAACGCTGGTCGTCGAGGCCGACCTCCGCAAACCTTCGGTCCACAAGATGATGGCGACATCCCAAGTCCCAGGCTTGGTCGAGTTCCAACGAGGAGAAGCCACGATCGAGGAGATCGTGCACCAGGATGCGTTCACGGGTGCACATGTCCTGCCGTCGGGAAAACTGGTCGTCGATCCGGTCAAGGTCCTGGGATCCGCTAAGGTTCGGCAGCTTCTGAAATCCTTGGCGCAGCAATACGACCTCGTTCTGATTGATACGCCGCCGATCATGGCCGTCGCCGACGCGCGCATTCTCGCGCCGGAGGTGGATACAGCTGTCTTCGTCATCCGCTGGGGGAAAACCCATCGTGAGGTCGTACGTGTCGGCCTCAAGACGCTGATGGAGACCGGCGCCCACCTCACCGGAGTTGTTCTTACTCGCGTTAACGCGAAACGCCACGCCGAGTATGGCTTCGGCGATTCCGGCTATTATTACAAGGGCGTCAAGAGCTACTACACGGTAAAGTCTTAGACCGCTTCCTGCCTGGCAGCGGCGATTTCAGAAGGCGGTGTCTTCAGCTGAAACCATCGCACCGGCAGGACCAGGCAGGTGAGAACGGCAATCCAGACAATTCGGTTCTGATATCGGTCGTGCGGATTGGACAGCGCCCCGCAAACAAACGCATTGCCCAAGAGCGCCAGACACATGATGAATGCCATCCCCGCTCCGTTGCGGTCTCGGCGTCGCCAGGCGATGACGCAAAGAAACGGAAGGATGGCCTGAAAAAACAGAGCGATCGGGCGTTGAATTCCATCCAGCCCCGCGAGGTCGAGACCACCCACCTGTTGTCGCGCCTGCTCGAACACCTGCACATCCTTCGGATACCATTTGTACAAGGCACGAAACGGCGAAAAAGTATCTTTCCCCATGGAGACCAAGCCATCGCCCAACGATACCGAGGCGAGTTGCTGTATTGTGTTCATGGCCGCTGCTTTCGCCGCATCCATCGGAAACGTCATCACCGCATTGGGGACAATGATGTCAGCATCTGGCTTCAGAGCGGACCAATCTCCGATCTTGCCAATGGGCGACTCCCACGGGGCCCATAAGAACGCGTCCGCCGTTCGCGGCAGTTGGTCAGCGTACGGGCACAGCACCAATTGCGGTTGTTCGGGGCACACGAGGTTCAGGTAACGCTGCGCAAGGCCGTCTTGCACAAGCAAGGCGAGTTGGAGGACACGACCAGCTCGCGAAAAGAACGCCTCACCGGTAGCGATCTTGTGAATGATGGGAACGAGGATTACGCCGCCAACAACGGCAGATGCGACCAGAACTAGGCTGGGGCGGGGCACGCCCTGCCATCTTCGCGCACACGCCCACAACAAGACCAGGCACAGCAGCAGCCCGGACGCGACCGCCACATGCGACATGTGCGTCGCGATAGCGATGGCGATGAGTGGCCCGAGAAGAGCGCGGCGCGGCGCGGACAATCGCTCGCCAAAAGCAAGCACCGCCAGGCCGAGTGCGGGTAATCCCGCGAAGACGTCGGCCAAAATCTGGGATGTGACCCACGGCAATCCGGTCAATGCTGCGATTAAGAGCGCGATACCGACGAATATGGATTGCTGCCGGCGCCGGATAAACGCGGCGACAAACTCATGCAGAAACCACGTGACGATGAGGGATTGGGCGACCACGGCAGCAAATAAAGTTCCGAAAGGTCGCGCAAGGATCAGAAAGGTGGCATACGGCATCGTTCGCCACACGACGACATTGCCGTCGAACGACATGTTTACATAATCTTCGGTATCGAAATAAATGATTGGATAACCGTTCCATAATGCCGGTATCAGCATGACGGTGGCGACAAGAGCGAGACAACCTATACGACCTAATACCTGAGCACGCTTACCCCTCAGGTATCGAAGCGCCCAAATCCCACACATGGAACGGGAGGATGCGCTAAACGCTACTACTTGGACCCACGCGCAGTCCTTCCGGCTTCATTTCGCCCGCTTACTGGCACTCGATTGGTGTCGTTTCCCGGGTGAACCAGCAAGACTCCGGCAGCAGTGCAACTCTGCAAAACGACGTCGCTCTCTTCAAACTCCTCCGCGCTGTCGGCGAAGCCTACCTCTTCGGCCACCAGGAAGAGCGGGCGCTGTTTCACCTCCGTAAACACCCGGCCAAGGTACTCGCCGATCACCCCGAGGCTTAGGAGTTGAATTCCCGCAAAGAAGGTGACGGCAATCATCAGCGACGAAAACTCCGGCACATCGGTGCCGTAGATCGCTTCCCGCAGCGAACAGTACAAGCCATAGCTCAGGGCAAACAAAGAGACGATCCCCCCGACATAGGACCAAATCCTGAGTGGGATCATGCTGAAGGATGTTATGGCGTCGAGCGCAAACCGCCAGAGACCAAGATGACTCCAGCCGGATCGGCCGTTTTGACGACGCTCGACGTCAAACGGGACGCCGATTTGCTTGAATCCAATCCATGAATACAAGCCCTTGGTAAACCGGCTTCGTTCCGTAAGACGATTGAGCGAGTCCACGGCGCGTCGATCGATCAAACGGAAGTCGCAAGCTCCCTCCGACAACGGTGTCTGGGCGAGCACTGCGAAGGCGCGGTAGAATCCTCGGGCAAAGAAATGGCGAATTCCTGCCCGACCGGTATGCCGGCGTTGCCCGTAAACCATCTGGTAGCCTTGTCGCCAACAATTGACAAAGGCTTCGATGGTTTCCGGCGGATGCTGGAGGTCGCCATCCATCAGGATTACGGCATCGCCGCGCGCATAGCGCAGCCCTGCCGCTAGCGCGACCTCCTTCCCGAAGTTGCGGCTGAAACTGATGATCTTAAGGCGAGGGTTCCGGGCCCGCATCGCCTTCAGGCGATCTAAGGTCTGATCACGACTACCGTCGTCAACGCAGATGACCTCGGTTTCCATCCCAATCCGGTCTAGCACCGGAAAAAGACGATCAAACAACGGTTTAAGGTTGTCTGCTTCATCCAGCATTGGAACGACGACGGAAAGCAGCGGGCGTTCCAGAGGAGACTGGTTCCGAGGGCCGCTGACGAGGGTCCGGTCGCCCTGAGGGAGGTGAATCATGGGAAGCGTTATGATCTCTTAGAGAAGCCAGTGGAAATGTACACGATCTTCGCGCGCATCCCTCAGCACATTTTACGAGAGGCGCCTCAAAGAAGCAGCAGCCACCACCATGTTGTCATCGCAACAGGGCAAGCCGTATTCCTATGGCAATGATCATCGCCGAGAGGCCACTCTTCCCGCGGCTCTATCGTCGCGGTGAAAGGAGCTTATCATTGTTTACCCACGAATTGACCCATCTGGCTCATTTCTTCCGGTCCGGACCCGTCTTGTAAGCCCCACCCACGATCTTGGAACCGTCCCAATTTGGCAGAATGATCCAAGAATACGGCGGCAACTTGGCACCCACATTTCTTTTTCTCCAGGTCGGAGAGGCGGCCCCTCACTCCCTTATTCGGCAACAACCGCATCCCGGGTCCGAACCGCAATATCGGGATTATCTGTGAAAAGGCCGTCGAGGCCGGCCAAAAGGTAACGTCGCAGCTCGTCGGTGAACGGGTGTTCCTGAGACGCAATTCGCATCTCACCGTCAACAGAACCCATCCAGGGCTCGGCTCGAAATGTCCACGCGTGAACGAGAAGGCCCAAACGATGCGCCTCTTCGAGCAGCGCAGGAGATCGATCAGCATCGCCGACGAGAGCGGGCGCAACAAACTCCTTCGCCGGTCCGATGGCATCGGCGTAGGTTGCAATCTCCGCAAGCCCTCGCGGCATCATCATCTCTCTATAGGTATGGCCCCCGGAAAGCTCACTATCGTAAGGGCTCCCTTTTGTATCAATCAACTGCACAAGAGGAATATCCGTTGATCGGCGGAGTTGCTTAAGCGTATCAACCTCAAAGCACTGAATAAAGATTCGCTCCCGCTCATGTACCACCCCATATACACGGAGCGTGTCAAGCAGAAGACGTGCCATATCAAATCCCATCTCAGCATAAAAGGTTGGATGCTTTAGTTCTGGATAAAGTCCGCACCGCAAGATAATTGAATCTGGCTCATGATTTGTCATCTGGCTATTACAGTCAGTGTCTACAATCAGCAGGTGGAGTATTTCCTCCAGCGTCGGAATTTCAAAGCAGTTGTTGAAAGCCGTGCTTTGCGGTCGCACGCGCGGAAATGGCTCTAACGTCCTCAAACTCTTAAGCTCGGCGAGAAGAAAGTCTTCCGTGAACCACCCCTCGACATATTTGCCATCGATACGCTTGCATGTACGACGGGCGCCGTACTCTGGATGAAGTGCCACGTCGGTGGTCAACGAGAGTTCGTTCTCATGCCGGGCAACGAGAACCCCGTCCCGGGTAAGGACGAGGTCCGGCTCTATGAAGTCCGCCCCCTGCTCGATCGCCAAGTCATATGCGGCTAGGGTGTGCTCCGGCCGATAAGCACTCGCGCCCCTGTGAGCGATGATCGTCGCCGGTTCTTGCCTCTCTGAAACCGCGCTTTCCCCCTTCATAGTGTGCAAATCAACCTCCCGGGCTGGGCGACTAGGGTTTCCCGTTCTCGGTTATTCCTAGCGCAGAGGACGTGCTTCAGAGGCATACGCGTCTGCCAAAGACGGCAGCGGCGCCGTCGGATCCGTTATCCAGGTCCCGATATCGTTCCATACGACCTCTCGCTGCAGATCGTGGAGCAGCATGTGGTAGCCGGCCGCGTAGAGACCGAAGCGGCGATCATCGCTCGTGTCGCCAGGAAGCCTTGTCAGCATCTCGGCAATTACACCGGGAGGAATCAGTTGATCGTTCTCCCCGTAGAGGATCAGTATTCGTCCGTGAAGGCGGGAGCTCGCCGCCATCGCCCTGTCCATCAGATTGACCAGTCCGTACGCCGCATCGATGCGCGTCTGCTTGATGATCAACGGATCTCGCCCCCGCTCTCGCAACATCTCCACATTGTCGGAAGGCCGAATGCCAAGCCCTCGCCCCGAAATTCCGACAGCGGGAATGGTATGGGCAGCCATCCAAAGGGCCAGAGTCTGATACCAAGGCATTGAACTTCGCCCCCAGACCGCGGGCGCAAGCAGCACCAATCCGTCCACAGCCGGTGGGCGCGGCCCTGCCATTGCGGTCATGATGACCGCTCCCCCCATGCTTTCGCCGACAAGAAACAAGGGGGTAGCGGGATGCCGCGCTCTTACCGCCGTTACGGCAGCTTCAAGGTCTTCGGCGAAAGCGGCTTCGCCTGGCCACACACCGCGATTTAGCGACTCGCCAAATCCCCGTTGATCATAGGCATAAGAGGCGACGCCATAGCGGGCAGCAAGCCAGGGGCCGACATCCTCAAAAAATCGCGAATACTCATTGAAGCCATGCAAGGCGATGAGGACGGCATTCGGCGGCGCACCGTCCGGCTTCCACGAGCGGAGCGGTAGGGCTACGCCATCCCGGGTAACCAGTTTTTCGCCTGAAACTGCCGGCGGCGTCGCCGCTTCCCCGGGCGGAATGACCAAAGGAACGCACGCTGCGCTGACGATGATGACGCAGATAACGGACAGGAATCGACGCCAGGTCTTCATCCCATCTCAGCGATGTCGATTGCAGAGAGCGACGCCGACGATGGTTCCGCAGGCTCACTCGTCAGCTTTAGAAAGATGTCTTCGAGTTCGCTCTCTCGGGTGCTCACCTCGACAATCACGAGCCCGGCGGCAGCCAACCGTGAGAGAATCTCGCCGCCATGGATGCGGCTGGGAGGATACTGGACGATAAGCCGATCGGGGCCAGCTAGCTTGGCATCGTAACCCGCAAGGGCCGCCGGGATATCGGTCAGCGGATCGGCGAGAGTCACCGTTAAAGTCTTGTGGTCGAGTTGGGCAAGCAGGGCTTTCGTCGTATCGCACGCGACCAGGCGTCCATGATTGATGATGGCGACCGAATCGCACAGCGCCTCCACCTCTTCCAGATAGTGGGTGGTCAAGAGGATGGTGGTCCCCGCGGCATTGAGTGCCTTCAGGTACGCCCAAAGATGCCGACGAAGTTCAACGTCCACTCCCGCGGTCGGCTCGTCGAGAACCAGCACCTTGGGACTATGCACCATGGCTTTCGCCACCAGCAGTCGTCGACGCATGCCGCCCGAAAGTCGGCGCGCGTACGCGTTTGCCTGAGCGGAGAGCCCGACCGCATTCAGAATTGCGTCGGTACGTCGGGCGTGCTTCGGGACGCCGTAGAGCCCGGCCTGCACCTCCAGCAACTCGCGAGGGCTAAAAAAAGGATCGAGATTCAGTTCTTGCGGAACGACCCCGATCGCGCGCCGCGCCGCCCGCATGTTTTGCTCAATGTCAAACCCCCAGACGGTCGCCGCACCCGCTGTCCGCAGGACAAGACCCGCTAGAATATTGATGAGCGTCGACTTTCCGGCCCCGTTTGGCCCGATAAGCCCAAAGAAGGCTCCGACCGGAATTCGAAGAGTAATCTTGTCGAGCGCAACAATGCCCCTTTTGTTGCGTTTCCCTGCATAAATCTTGGCGAGATCGACAACCTCGACGGCATACGCAGGCGGCGGGGAGGACGACATGGCTTCCCGGGGAGATACCTGGTCGGGCAGCCTGTAAGCCGCCCGACCAAGTGTCTTACTTCAGCCGATTAATGCTCGCGCAGCCACTTGGCAACGCCGGGCGCCAGGATCTTCTGAGACGCACCGCCCGTGTATATACCGATATGCCCGGTCTTGATCGGCAGTTCGGTGTAGTCCTTCTTATTGCCGATGTGCTTACCGAGGGCCGTCGTTCCCGGGGGCGGCACAAGATGGTCGCGCTCCGCAAAAACATTGAGGACGGGGCAGGTTAGATTCTTCAGTTCGACCTTTCGACCACCAAGCACCAACGAGCCATTGACGAGCGCATTCTTGCTCAGGAATTGGGTGACGAACTGCCGATAGGCCTCGCCTGCGACTTCAGGGCCGCCGAACAACCACTTCTCCATGCGGAGGAAGTTGAGAAGCGCGTCTTTGTTGTCGAGGATATCGATGGTGTCCGCATACTTACCAAACATGAGGGTAAACGGCGACGCCATCAGGAAGGAGACATTAAGAACGTCGGCGGGAACGTTGCCAAACGCGTTAACCATCGCATCCACGTTCACCGACTTGCCCATCTCGAACAACAGACCAACATGCGGCTGTCCCGGAACCCGCGTTTGATGGAAGTCGATTGGGGTAACGGTCAGGACGAGATTACGCACCTTCTCCGGGAACAAAGTTGAGTAGCAGGTGGCAAGGGTGCCCCCCATGCAAATACCGAAGAGATTGATTTTGTCGACACCACTGTCGTCGATGACAACATCGACAATATCGTCGATAAAATCCGTGACGTAGTCATCAATGTCATTGAAGCGATCGCAGCGTTTTGGGTACCCCCAGTTGATCATGTAGACATCGATGCCTTCGTTCAGCAGGTTACGCACCAGCGAACGATCGGGCTGCAGATCCGCGACCTCGTACCCGTTGATCAGCGGGGTCGAGATCAACATCGGCACCGGAAGCCGCTTCTCTTTCGGAACGACGGGATGATAGTGGTAAACCTTGAACATCTCCCGCTCGTAGGCGATGTCCTTGGGGGTCGACCCAATATCGACATCATCATCCTTCATCGCCGTCAACTGCGCCAAGCCGGCTGAAATTTTGCTCTCTATTTGCGCCATTTCCCGCGCAACGTCGTCCGGCCTGAACTCAATGGGGAACTTGCTCATTATGGAGGTCTCCTCGAATAGAATGAAGGCTGCCTTGTCCGACGACTTGCGTTCTACACGCTCATGATGCTGCCGGCCCGGCGCTCTCGGCCTCTTTCGCCGCCGCCTTCTTGCTTCCCTTGCTCGCCGGCATCTTGCTGCCAGTGGCGTCTTTTAGTGCCCTCCGCAAGGCCCTCACTTCCCGTTTCAATGCATGGATGTCCTTGTAGGCTTCATCGATCTCGCTACGGGTGGGGATTTCTAGGCTGTTGTAGATAATCTCAAGTGCTTCCCGCTGGGCAATTTTATGATTCATGAGCGCCAGCGTCAGCTTATCCTGAATGGCGAGGAACTCCTTCGTATTGAAGGACTCCATCAACGTCTTGTCCGCAATCGAAAAGAACGTCCGCATCAGATCACGCGCGCTCGTGATTTTTTCGCCCTTTTCAGCCAGCTTGGCGAGATGGTCCACGGTGCGCTCGACGGCGGTAGCAATGCCGTCGGCCAGCTTCTTGTGATATTCATCCTGGGCCTTCTTCAGGTCGCTGATCGTGTCAGCGACACGGAGAAACTTGCCCATCTTTTCACGGGCAACGGTCGCACGCGGCATCTCACTTACGCCGAATTCGCCGCCGCCGCGCATCAACTGGAAAGCTTCGGCGAACCCGGCGATCTGGCCGAGACCGGCCGAACCCGACAAAAAAGCCTCTCCGGGGTGCCCCTCTGACGCAGCCCGCCCCAACATGGCAAGCCAAGGAGCGGTCATCGGCGACCACCGCTCAAACATCGACTTTGTCAACTGGGCGAATTCATTCGACATAGCAGCGGTGCGCTCCGGCAGCTTTGCTACGTCTCCCCGCCATTGTTCGATGAGTTTCTTGATTTCCGGCTGCCAGTCCTTGCCGCTCTCGATCTTCGGCGAAGCCACCTGCCACGCCTTCATGATCAAGTTCATCGCCCGCATCATCATATCGGGTGTACCGAAGATGTTTCCCGCGAGGCGCTGCGCCGGGTTGTCTTGCGCCCCCGACCACGTGTCGACCCCCGTCCGGAATAACTGGGTCGGATCGAACATCCCCGGAGTGCCGAGACCGCCGGCATTCTGCGCCCACTTCATCCAGCCGCCCCACAGCTGCTTCTGGGCATCCGTCCACGTTTTCATGAGCTGATCGGTTTGCTCGCTCCAGTCCATTCCATTCTCCTCCGCGTTGGCCTTATGCGTTGCCGCGCCTGTTGTTTCCATGCCGCTCAGAGAGGCGACGCATGGGGACGACCGGCCCGCTCAATCTGGCGATCTCATTCCGTACGCTCGATGTGGCGACGGTGAACTCGCTTCCGAGGCGCGGTTATAGCCTTTATGGGAGTTGAGCCCATCAAAAAAAAGGGCACCCGGCGGGTGCCCTTTCCTGAGCGTGCTCGGCTGGCGGGTCAGGCTGCCATATCGAGCATGAACTTCACGGGGCCGCGCACCTTCTTACCGAGGGCGTCAACAAACTCCCCGTTTACCGGCGCCTTTTTGGAATACGGGCTAGTCAGGATTGCCACGTGACCACCATGGAAGGCCACCGATTCCACCACGTCCGTGCCTTCCAGGAACTTATTGCCAGCGGTGGCACAGGCGGGGGTAACCAGATCGTCCTTGATCGCGAAGTTCTGGTACCATTTAACACCCAGTTTCGCGAGATCCTGGAGTTTCAGAGGCTTACCGAACAGCTGGACGGGAAGAGTACCGTCTTCCCCGATGGGCTCCTGGAAGGTGTGGGAACTCATCGATGCGATGCCGATCGGCAGATGCACGCGCTCCTTCAGGAGCCAGCGGAAAAGCGCTGCCGGCGTCTTGCCGGGGTTCATCTTCGTCGCCTTCTGAAGCGCGGCCTGATCCAGCACCTTGACCAGCGGCGTCTCCCGATCGATGGCAACGAAGCGCATGCCCAAACTCAGCAGATAACCGTTCGCCACCTTGTTGCCGCTCGGCAGTGTCGTTGTGATGAAATCATGGTGCATCCGCGGCATACCACAGATAGCTTCTGAATAGGTCCCGTCGATCGGCGCAACATTGGTGATCAGCGTGTCGCACACGTCTTTCAGTTTGCCGGACAGAACGTTCATCAGCGAAATATAGCCACCCTGGCAGGTGCCATTCAGAACCACCTTCTTGCCATGGATTTCCTTAAGCTTGCTGCAAAGCTCAAGTGTCTGCAGGCAATCGTCTTCCGGCGTCGTGTTCTGGACCTTTTCGTTGGTCATGATGTCCTTGACGACGCGCACGTAGGTCGGCACGCCTTCATTAGCGAACGAATGAGCGTAGCTCTTGTTCTCATAAGGAAGGAAGGACAGAATATGAACACCAAGCATATAGGGCGGCACTAATAGTACCGGCTTAACGTCTGTGCGAGTGGTTACCCCTTTCTTCATCGGAAGAACCTGATACATTTCAAATGTATCAGTCTCATGGATCAGCTTGTAGTGGGAGGTATCGAACTGGAAGCCAAATTCGTCCTTAATCCCCTCGATCTGCTCATTGAAGTTGGCGACCGACTCCATGATGTCGGCTTCCCGCGCCATGAAGCCGCCAATCGTCTCGCCCTCACCCGAATTGAAGGCAGTATTGAGAGTCGCTTTTAGTGCTTCCTCAATTTGATCGAAGACGAAACCAAGCATTTTCTCCTGTGCGCTCATCATCCCTTTCAGCATTAATTGCTGATTATGTTGCAAAACCTCAAGGGTTTGCATGAGCGTGAGAGGATTTTCCCTCGCTGCCTTCATCGCAATTTGGCCGGCAATGAGGCAACTATCAGAGAACTCCGCGACTTCACGGCTCGTCGCCCTCATCAGGGCAACCATATAGCGTCCCATGTTGACGCTGAGATCGGGTAACTCTTTCGCTAGTGCGTACACTTTCTTCTTCTCCTGACCCAAGGACGCATCGTCAATCTAGCGGTCGATGCCGGCCCGCGAGCTTCCCCCTTTAGCGGCTCGGCGCTGTAGCCCTCCGTTAATCAAGGCGCTTTTCTTATTGGTCTGCTCATTTTTGTTGCTTTACAGGCATCGACGGCTCGCCGGCGATGCCGCGCTTTCCCACTTTCTCCTTCCCTCCTTTTCGCACTCATACCTTGATTACGTCCTGCGGAAAGAAGGCTCTCGATATCTATTGAGAACGTTACAAGAAAGTTAACCGAGCCGCAACCCACATTACTGCATTGCAGCAATGACCTCCTACGCGGTCGATTCCCCCAGACTGGAAAGATTGATCGAGACACCCCCAAAAGGGTACCATTATACAAAGAAAAAGGCCAGCAGGCCATCCTGCCGGCCTCAGAGCTGTCGACCAATTCAGACCAGCGCGACGATTGCCTCGCCAGCAGCCTTCATTTCGCCTTTCTCGTTGTTGGCGGCAAGTTCGACCTTCACTCGCTTTTCGCCATTCTCTTCCATCTTCTCAACCACTTTCCCCGTGCAAACGATCTTCTCGCCAACGCGAGTAATTGCGGTGAAGCGGGTGTTGAAGCTGCGTACCTGCGTCTGTGGTACCCAAGATGTCAGCGAACGGCCAAGGTACGCCATCACCAACATACCGTGAGCGAAAACATCCTTCTCGCCAGCGGCTTTCGCGTAGTCGATGTCGATATGCATCGGATTGTGGTCGCCCGAAGCGCCACCGTAGAGAGCGAGGGTCGTCCGCGAAATAGGGTCGATCTCGATGCGGATCGGCTCGTCACCGACATTGATCTCTGAATACTTCTGAACCACTGTTCGCGCCCTCCTCTAATTGCGGACGACGATGACGCGCTGTAGCTCAGCCACGAGCACGCCTTCCTGATTGGTTGCCGTCGAGTCCTCGACGATGAATTCCAATGCTCCGCCCTTCTTGTCATAGATATCGGAGACTTTCGTCACAAAAGTTATCTGGTCGCCAGCATAGATGGGCGCTAGATACTTGAAAGTCTGCGACCCATGCAGAATTTTCCCGACCGGAACCCCCATCGCCGCGATGTTGTCCCATAGGGAGTTGGTTTCCATCTCCAGGCAAAACCCGAAGGTTGGTGGCGCCGGGATCGTCTTGTGGCCGGCGGCTTTGGCCGCTGCTTCGTCGGAATAAATGGGGTCGGTCTCTCCGATCGCCTTGGCGAAGAACTTTAGCCGTCCCTTTTCGACGTCCACCGTGTGCGGCGGTGTCGTCCTCCCGATGTGTTTTTTGTCGATCATAGGCCCTACCCTTTGGGTGCTGTTGCTGAGGATGGCTGCTGGCTTTGCAAACGAACCGCGTCGGCGCTTCCGGATGTGGTCTTTTTTGTCAACGCGAGTGCCGCCTAATGCAGGCCAATAGCCGCGACGCCGCCGCTTGCGCTCGCCGCGCGATCGACTTGCCGCAGCGCACCATCGCAGGCGACGGAAGCAAGTGTCAAGGCAACTCAAGGGCAGGCGAGGGCAATCAGTTCTAGCGCAATACGCTGCGCGTAAAGCCGAAACCGCCCCTGTCACGCCAGTTCAAGGGACGGACGGGAACGGGCTTGCCGCACAACCCCTCGCCCTTAGGCAAACCTTAATCGTCGGCGAGCTAACCTGGGGTCGGAAAAAGATGCGGCCGTGGTGCGAGGAATGCGGAAATGCTTAGAGGAACGACGATCGCCGACATCAGAAAGCTGGTCACGTTTACCGTAGCCGACCAACTATTCGGCATCAGCGTCGATAAGGTTATCGATATTCTGGTTCCGGATCGGATCGCGCCGATCCCGCTTGCCCCGGCGCATGTCGAGGGCGCCATCAACGTCCGTGGCAAAATCGTGACCGTCATCGACGTTCGTACCCGGCTCAATCTTCCGCCGCTCAATGCTCCACACCAGGCCACGGGACTGACCGTGGAGAACAATTACGGACTCTATACCCTCATTGTGGATAAGGTAGGCGATGTCGTCGATCTACCGGAGGACGTGGGGGCCGACATGATGAGTATGCCAGATCGTCAGTGGCGCGACATCGCGATCGGCATCATCAAGATGCACGAAGCGGTTGTCGTCGTGATGGACGTCGACCGTTTTCTCAAACTGAGCTGAAGACTAGGTTGATTGGATCAGTCGCGCCGCGTCCAGTGCGGCATAGGTAATGATACCGGCAGCACCGGCGCGTTTGAACGCGATCAAAAGCTCGACCAGGGCCGCCTCGTAGTCTATGCAGCCGGCCCGTTCGGCAGCCTTCAGCATCGCATACTCTCCCGATACTTGATAAGCGAACGTCGGCACGGCAAAGCTCTCAGCGATCCGTGTCAATACGTCGAGATACGGCAAACCCGGCTTGACCATGATCATGTCTGCCCCTTCCGCTAAGTCCTGAGCAACTTCGCGCAAGGCCTCCTTGCCGTTCGCCGGATCCATCTGGTAGCAGCGTTTGTCTCCTTTCAGCAGCGCGCCGGAACCAATCGCGTCCCGGAACGGTGAGTAAAGCGCCGAGGCATACTTGGCGGCATAGGAAAGGATTTGTGTCTCGGTCAGTCCGGCGCCGTCGAGCGCACGGCGGATAGCCCCAATGCGGCCGTCCATCATATCCGACGGCGCAACGATGTCGCACCCGGCCTGCGCCTGGACCACCGCCTGCTGCGCTAAAATGTCCACCGTCTCGTCGTTTAGCACGACGCCGTCACGCACCAACCCGTCATGGCCAAGGCTGTTGAACGGATCGAGCGCAACGTCACAGACGATGCCAATGCTCGGAGCGACCGCCTTGATCTGCCGCACCGCGCGACAGACGAGGTTATCCGGATTGAGCGCCTCGAGCGCGTCAAGCGTCCGCAGTTCGGCCGGAACATAGGGGAAGACGGCGACGGCCGGAATACCCAGCGCCGTCGCTTCAACGACCTGCGCCACCATGAGATCGAGCGATAGTCTCTCCACTCCCGGCATCGTCGGGACCGGCTCACGTCTTCCTTCACCTTCGATGACGAACACCGGCCATATCAGATCCGCTGGCGTGAGCCGGTTTTCGGCAACCATTCGACGTGACCATGCACTCTTCCGGTTGCGCCGCAGCCGCGTCATTGGGAATGCCCCAAGCCCACCCGCACGCCACATGATAATGATCTCCGCCTCGCCCTATCGATCCAGCGACACTTACAAGGTTCGCGTCAGGAGGAAAACCCGCTGGCCGTTATCTATGAACGGTCCAACCGGTCCTATTCGCCACGGGTATCATCGCGCGCCAGAAGCCCGGCCTGCAGGGCCAGCGCATAGCGAGAGCCGATAATTGGCGATGATACCAGGAGTTGGGTGATGTCGAGGTTCGAGAAGTGCGTTGAAAAATCCCGAGACCGAGGTTCCGCGTAGGCGCGACGCTGCCACTCGCCGACCAGTCTCTTCGTCAGAGACAAAGCCATTACCCGACCAAGCCGGCAATCGGCCGACACGTCCTTTACCACCCCATCGAGCGTTTGCAGCACCTTGCGAAACATCACAAGGCCCGCATCAAAACGAGCCCCCGCTTCGGTCGCAGCCGCATCCATCAGCCCCATCACCCAGTCGAAGCCGGGCCAGGTGCCGTCTCGAAGCCGCTGCATCCGCGTTTGGACGGCATCTGCAAGAGCCGCGTGGTCGATCCGTTGATCGGCAAGACCAGCAATCGCGCGACCGATGCGCTCGCCGTCGAGGGTCATGGCGCCTAACAGAATTTCGGTCAGGCCAACCTGATCGTCTTTGCGCAAGTAGCCGACCAAACTCCAGTCGAGGAGAGCGATGCGACCGTCCTCGGTCACGTAAAGATTTCCGGCATGTGGATCGGCATGGAACATCGTCGCCGACCCATTTGACCATAGGGGCCGGGCGATCAGCGCCTTCACGATGACCGTTGCCAACCTCCTTCGTTCGCCGGCTGTTAGCGAGGCAACGTCGGTCACCTTGCGACCGAATACTCGCTCCATCGCCGTCAGCCGGGGCGTCGACAGGTAGTGCACCTCGGGAATGATGACGTCTGCAGTACCGGCAAACAACGATCGAGCGGCCGCTAAGTGCGCCTGCTCCTGATCGAGCCGCACCTCCCAGGCGAGGAGATCGCGTACCTGCATGAAGGTCTGTTCATACTCGATGCGCGGCAGATGATAGGCTTGGCACCGCTCGTCGAGCAGGGCTCCGATCTGCTGCAAAAGGTCCAGATCCTCCTCGAGTCTTGCTTCAACGCCCGCCTTTAGCAGCTTGAAAACACCGTGCCGCGGCGGCTCAGTCTCGCTTTCGTGCCAGAGAAAAGGAATGACCACCGCAACGCTCGCCTCTGCCAGCGGCGGCTCGTCGATCGTGATGCCACGCGACGCAAGCGGGCCCAACTCTGCTTCCACCAGCGCCCGCGCAGCTTCCACTCCAAGATCAGAGGGCATCGTCTCCAGTGTTTGAAGGAGCGTGCGAAAGCTTTCCGGTAAGCGGTGGTCGCGAGCCAGTATTTGGCCCAGCTTGTGCAGCACCGGGCAGTGACGTGCCAGCGCCACCAGACGTTGCTCGACATCCGCGTTCGGCGGCAGCGTAAGCTGATCGGCCAGGATCGCTTCGGTGCGCTCTTCGGGTAAGTTTTCAAGGAAGTAGGACAAACCGTCGATGACCGCCGGCTGGTACTGGCGATAGCTTTCGGGCACCAATCGCCCGAGATCCAGAGCCTCACAAAACTCCACCCACTCCGACTGCTCTGCCACTTGACGGCCCTCCATGCCCGGCGGCTCCCGACGCCGCCTAGACAGCAAGGAGCCCACACAGCAGGAGATAGTTGCGCCGCCTCCTAACCTCCAGCCGGCGTTGGGGAGGCCTCCTTTGCCCAGGACGCGTACCTGTCGTCTCGAATGGACACTTCACCGACGGCGGCTTAGGATGCGGCCGAGGCGCGGGGAGGAAGAGAGTGGTTTCCGCGTCGTCTTTCAGCCTACGCCCTTCCATCGCATCTGTGCCAACCATGCCTCGACGACAAACGCCGAGTGTCGTTCGCTTTTCATCAGGAGATCGCCATGGCCACGTTTTCACGGGTGGCGCGAATTGAAGCCCCGAACGATCTCGTCTGCGGGCCGCAAGGCCGCAATCCGGCGTTTTCGATCCACTTCACCGCCGACGGCGATATTCCGTTCCCGCAGGTCATCCTGCATGCAGCCAATGGCCAGCATATTCTGAAGGAGGACGCAATCCGCATCGTCGCTCACGGGCCGGTGGATGTCATCTATGAGGCTACGGTACCGGCGGGGCTGGTGCCGGCGGGCGATGTGCGGATCCAGGTCGAAGGATGCCGCAAGGCAGACTGGCGCCAGGCGGGCGGCAGTGACTGGATCAAGGCGTTCCATACGCTGGCGCTGGCGCGCGCGCCCAAGCCCGCCCGCGTGACCGCCGGCGATGATCAGGCGCAGGTGAAGCTGTACTTCGGCATCCACAAGCACATGCACCAGCCCTACTATAATACCACCGATCGCAACTACTGGGATGGCGAGAAGGACGGCATTTTCGGCTCACGAGTCGGCAATTACACCGACTTCATTCCGGCGGCAGTCAGCCAATATGCCGCGGCCGGCCTCCCCCACGCCGGCCTGTCGACCAGCTGGAGCGGATCGTTGATCGAGCAACTTGACCGCTGCGCGCGGGATGGTCTCTGCGGTGGACGCTTCGCCGGCTGGAACTCGGCGCTGCGCGACATCACCCAGACGAAGACCGTCCGTGGCAACCCGCGCTGCAGCTTCACCGCTTTCGGCTTTTTCCACCCGCTGATGGCGCTGATTCCTCATCGAAACATCGTCAAGCAGATTGGCTGGCACCGAGACATCATCCGCAGCCGCTTCGGCACCGACGCTTCGTCCACGCTGTTTCCGCCGGAGACGGCGTTCCATGTGCGGATGATCCCCGCCCTGCTCGAAGCCGGCGTCCAGGCGGTCATTTACGACTCGATCCACCGCTTCCGCGCCTGCAAGGAATATCCCTACGCTGGTATCCAGGAGGGGATGCTGCCGCCGAACGCGGCGGAGCAGACCAACCCGGCGGTGGACGACTGGCTGCAGCTCCACAACATCTGGGCGGGATCAAAGATTTCGCCTTCACTTCTCAAGCCCGAGTACGTCGAATACGCGGATCCGGAAGGCGTCAAGCACAAAATCATCGCTATACCGGCCGAGCGCTACATCGGTAACGAGGACGCCCGCGGCGGTTTCGGGGCGCTGCAGTACGCGAGTGTGCTCGGTCAAGTCTATGACCACATCGTCACCACCGACACTTTCGATCCGAAGCACCCGCCGTTTTTCCTTCTCCACTCCGACGGCGATAATCATGGCGGCGGTGCCGACAGCTACTACAAACATAATACGGCAGGGCTGGTACAGTGGCTGGAGGGCGACCCGCGGTTCGAACTCTCCACCATCGCCGACTACCTGGAGCGCTTCCCACCCGACCCTGAGCGGGCCGTCCACATTGAGCCCGGATCCTGGGCCGGCGCCGATAATGGCGACCCACAGTTCATGAAATGGTTCAGTCGCTACGACCAGGATTATTCACCCGACCTCAACTCTTGGGCAGTGCTGACCGCCTTCCAGAACGCGGTGCATACCCTGGAGGATGCCGAGCCCGACCATGATCGGCTTGCCGAGGCGGTGCGGCTGATGCTGACCGCCGAGACGTCCTGCTATTGGTACTGGACCGGCCAGCACATCTGGGATCAGCAGGTAACCAATGCTGCCAACGAGGCGCTAAAGTGGATCGGCGACGCGGTCGACGCGATTAGCCAGGGTGAGCGCGACCGGACGCCGCCCACCATCTTCGCCCCATGGGTGACGCCGGAGAATCCGGGCGGCAAGCGTTGGGGCAACAACTGCCTCCTCGATGCGCCGCGCGAGGGCCGCGTTCATACCTTCGTCGCCGATGTTGCCGGGCTGAAGCGCGTCGAAATCATCGTGCGCAACGGTGCGGGCGAGACCCGGCAGGCGATGACCGATCGCGGCCCCTACCCCTGTCAGACCGGTGCGGGACGCACCGCCAGCTACTACACTTTTGAGCTTCCCGTCGGCCTAGGCGATGTCCGCTATTTCATCGAGGCCGAAGACAGCCAAGGCAACGTCGCCCGGTCAGCCCTCGAACGGGTGTATTTGGGGTAGGACAAGCTCTCATTAGAGACGCACCGGGGCAAAGCGGCGACGTCAAATGAACGACACGCGCCTTGCCAACCGGAGCTATGGCATACCTCATTCGACGGCAAGCATCACCGATGATGATTTGATCACCACAGATACCTCCTTGCCGACGGCAAGCCCGAGATCTTGCGCCGATTCGGCCGTAATCGTCGATGTGACGACGTTACCGCCCCCAATATCGATACGGACCTTGGCCGCAATCGGCCCGGTGGTCAGATCGACGATCTTGCCTTTGAACACGTTGCGCGCGCTGAGTTTCATTCGAAATCCCTCGTTTTGAAAATCGGCTCCCTCACTGCAAGCGAAGTGCCATAAGATGATTGGTGGCCCTTGTCGCCCACCGCGCCCACTCTACTATATGGGGCGAATGACCACTGACTCCATCGATGCCGTCGTCTCTCCGGGCCGGATTGTCGTCGCCATGTCGGGCGGCGTCGATTCCGCCGTTACGGCAGCGTTGCTGGTCGAAGCCGGTTTCGACGTCATCGGCATCACCTTACAGCTCTACGATCACGGTCGCGCCGCTGGCAGGCCGGGAACGTGCTGCGCCGGTCAGGACATTCATGACGCCCGAAGGGTCGCTGACCGGCTGGGGATTTCCCATTTTGTGCTCGACTACGAGCAGAGGTTCCGGACGAGAGTCATCGACGAGTTTGCCAATTCCTATCTCGCCGGGGAGACGCCGGTACCTTGCGTTCGCTGCAATCAGCGGATCAAGTTCACCGACCTTCTGGCAACCGCAGAGGACCTCGGCGCCGAGGCGCTCGCCACCGGCCATTACGTCGAGCGCCGCGAACTTGCCGACGGCCCAGGAATCTGGCGTGGTACCGATCGCGCGCGTGACCAGAGCTACTTCCTCTTTCAGACGACAACGGCACAACTGGCCAAGCTTCGCTTCCCCCTCGGTGGTCTCAACAAGGAGGAGACGCGGGCGATAGCCCGCCGTCATGGCCTCGACGTAGCGGAAAAGCGCGACAGCCAGGACATCTGCTTCGTGCCGGAAGGAAGCTACGCCGACGTGTTGGCCCGGCTCCGGCCGGAAGCGATGGTTCCGGGTGATATCGTTGACGAGGGAGGCAACGTGCTGGGACGCCACGAAGGCATCGCCCGCTTTACCGTCGGCCAACGCCGCGGGCTCGGTTTGAGTCGTGGCGAACCACTATTCGTTACCCGGATCGAGCCGGCAACGGCGCGTGTCGTCGTCGGTTCACGGGCTCGACTCGGCCGCCGCGGTTTTCGTTTGCGCGAGGCCAACTGGCTCTACCCCACGCCCGCAGGCACGAAGGAACGGGTCGAGGTGAAGGTTCGTTCGGCAATGCCTGCGGTTGCAGCAACCATCGTCCGCGACGATGGGGAGACGGGCACCGCTACCGTTACTTTGGATGAGCCCTATTCCGGGGTAGCCCCTGGCCAAGCTTGCGTAGCCTACGCCGACGACCGATTGCTGGGCGGAGGCTGGATCTCCCGCGACTGAGCCCCCCAGGAACATCGGCTCACGAATTCAGTGCGGGTATACGTTTCGCGTGATACAACCGAACCTCGGTACCGCAAACGTGGATCGAGCCAATGGACGATATGGGGGCGGAGGTTATGGTCGGGATCGGCGAGGTTATCGCCGTGTCCGGCTCGAAGGTAACCGGCCGCCTGCTAGAGATCGGCCCAGGACGCCACGCCAACGCCGTCGAGTTCGGCGGCCTCGTCAAGATTCACACGACCGACTCTCAGGTTTTTGGCGTGGTGGCCGGCTTCTGGATGGAGGCGGGCCAAGGAGAGCGCCCGTCACCGATGATGGTGATCGAGCTTCTGGGCGAGATCCCCTATTCAACGGATGCGATCCATGGCGGACGATTTCAGCGCGGCGTTTGCCGATATCCGCGACTGGGCGATCCGATCGAAGAGACGACGCAGGACGATCTCGCCCTTATATACGCCCGCCCGACCGCCTCCAACGTTCGCTTCGGCACTATTCGCCAAGCCGGCGGCCTCCCCGCCTTTCTGATCACCGATAGTCTTCTCGGCAAGCACTTTGCTGTCCTCGGGACCACCGGGGCAGGCAAATCGTGCGCCGTTGCCTTGATCCTGCGATCGATTCTCGGTCGCCATCCCAATGGTCACGTAATCATTCTCGATCCCCATAACGAGTATGGATCAGCATTTCCGGACCTCGCCGAATTGATCAATCCCACCAACCTCCGACTGCCGTACTGGATGATGAATGCCGACGAATTGGTCGCCCTGTTTGTCGCCCAGGACGGACCGGAACGAGATGCGGAGGTGGACATTCTCAAGCGAGCGGTCACTGAAGCCCGGCGGGCCTTTGCCGGCCCCGAGACCGATCCAGCCTCGATCACCGTCGACACACCGGTCCCCTTTCGCCTGGGCGACCTTGCGCGGACCCTCAGCAACGGCATGGGCCGCCTGACCAAGGCGGAAAGTTCCCTTCCCTATCTCAGGCTGCAGGGACGCCTTGAGACTCTCAGCAACGATGCACGATTTGGGTTCTTGTTTGAAGGTCTATTGGTCAAGGACACCATGGCCGATGTCCTGGCCCGCATCCTTCGCGTTCCGGTCGAGGGGAGACCGGCGACGATTCTCGATCTTTCCGGCGTCCCGTCCGAGATCGTGGATGCCGTCGTTTCCTTAATCTGTCGAATGGCATTCGATTTCGTCGTCTGGAGCGCGGAGCCACAGGCTGTGCCGGTGCTGCTGGTATGTGAAGAAGCCCATCGCTACGTTCCCGAGGATGAACGCAACAGCTTCGCACTGGCCCGCCGGGGCATCGCGCGCATCGCCAAGGAGGGCCGCAAGTACGGGCTGTCCCTGTGCCTGGTCAGCCAGCGTCCGTCCGAGCTTTCAGCCACTATTCTTTCCCAGTGCAATACGATCTTCGCCCTCCGTTTATCGAACGATCGCGACCAGGACTTCGTTAAAAAGGCAATGCCGGAGGGCGCAGGTGGTCTCCTTGCCGCGTTGCCGGCATTGCACAACAGGGAGGCGATCGTCGTCGGAGAAGGCGTCTCGGTGCCAATGCGGATCACCTTCGATGACCTGGATCAGGAGTGCAGACCGCGTAGCGGCAACGCATCGTTCGCGGAGGCGTGGGAGTACGATTCATTCGATCGCAGCTTCCTTGAGGAGACGATCGATCGCTGGCGCCGCCAGGATCGCGCCGGCAACGGCTACTAGCGAGACCCCCACCAACCCCAGGTTCGCGAGTCGCAGCTGGCTGCCCCTACGCGGCCCATCGAGCCGGCACAAACATGCGCCGAGGGACCGAGCCAATTTCCCGGTAGGTTGCGAGGCCATCGGACACCATACCCCCATCCATTAGGGTGACTGCATGACCGGTAGCTTGAAGAAGGATGGCTCACGCTATCGCCGATTATAGAAAAAGGGCGGCCTATGATCCGCTTCCTCGCGGCGCTCAGCGCAATATTATGCCTATTTTTTTGTATACCCGCCTTCGGGCAGTCTTCCCCCGAGCCGCCACCGAACAAACCAGGCAACTCGGTAGCGGATCTGGAACAGCTCGTCTCCACTCTCGAAAATGACGGCAAGCGAGCAGAACTCATCGCTACGCTACGGACACTGATTGCCGCAAACAGGGGAAGCCAATCAGAAGAGCTCCCCTTGACACTAAGCGGGCGCCTCTCCTCGGCGCTGACCGCCTCGTGGAGTTTCAGTCGGGCAACTGTCGCCGAGTTTGCCGAAAAAGCCAAGCTCTGGCCGCAACAGCTAGCCGCATGGAAAGCCGCCCTCGCCGATCCGGGCCATCGGGCCCGCCATGCGCAAGCGACGGCCGCCTTCATCGCCATTTTCGTCGTTGGGTGGCTCGCCGAATGGGCGAGCTGGAAACTTCTCGCGAGCGCCCGCCGAAGCCTCAAGGCGAAAGCCACCGCCGGTTACGGAGAGCGCTTTGGGCGGGCGGCGCTCAGGGTTCTGCTCGACCTTGTCTCGGTCGCAGTCTTTGCAGCCTCCGCCTATTTCGCCGCTCTCATTGTCTCGCCACCGCCCGCAGTGCAGGCGATGGCTCTTAATTTCGTCCACGCCTACGCAATCGGGAGAGGATTGATGGCCTTAGCCCGCGCGCTACTTTGGCCCGAGGCACCACGTCCGCTGCCCATTTCAGATGCTACGGCAAAGAAATTATTGGCATGGGTTCGCCGCTTTGTTCAGCTTGGCGTGGGTGGGTATTTTTTCATTGCGGCAATTATTTTGCTTGGTATTCCGCGACAAGCTGGATCTCTTCTTTTTGATATTCTGTACTTTCTGTTGGCAGCCCTCGCTGTAGCCATGATCCTTACGAACCGTCACCAAGCTGCGCATTATTTACGCGGATCGACAACAGATTCCGAATGGAGGATTCTGTCTCCCCTGCGGACAACACTCGCGCCGATCTGGCACATTCTGGCAATCCTCTACGTGATCGCCTTTTTTGCCGTAAGCGCGTTTGACATCGAGAATGGCTTCGTCAGGATGGCGCGCGGAACGGCAGCAACCCTGGCTGCCGTCGCGTTGACGCTCGCTGCTATCGCCGTTGCACGCGGTGGACGCCGAGGATCGGCACATATCCTTACTCAGGCCTCACCATCGAGGTCGCTCACGGAGCGACTCGCGACCTACACGCCTATTTTCCGCTGGATCGTCGCGGCTGCTTTGATCCTGGGCGCTACGGTGCTCGCCTGCGAGGGGTGGGGTATCCAGGCACTAACGTGGCTCGCAGAGGATCGGGGAAGACAACTGGTCAGCGCTTTCGCATCCATCGCCCTGACGCTCGTATTTGCCATTTTGGCGTGGGAGGCCGCCAGCACCGCCATTCAACGCTACCTAGCCTCAGCAAGGTTGGACGAATCTGCTGCCGCTCTCAGCGCCCGAAGGCGAACGCTGCTTCCTCTTCTGCAAAAGACATTGTTGGCGTTTCTCAGCGTAATGGTGGTGTTGATCACTTTCTCCGAGATCGGGATCGACATTGCACCTCTGTTGGCTGGCGCTGGTGTGGCGGGTCTCGCAATCGGGTTCGGGGCACAAAGATTGGTGCAGGACGTTATCACCGGCTTCTTCATGTTGGTGGAGGATGCGGTTGCGGTCGGGGATGTGGTCGCCGTTGCCGGCATATCAGGCGTGGTCGAAGACATGAGTGTGCGCGCGCTCAAACTCCGTGACACTGCCGGTACATTGCATACCGTACCATTCAGCACTGTTACCACTGTCAGCAATATGACAAAGAATTTCTCGTACTACGTACTCGACATTGCAGTCGCCTATGACGAGGATCCGGACCAAGTTGCCGACGTCTGCAGAACAATTCTTGCCGAAATGCGTCAGGAAGCTTCATTTCGATCGATCATCCTTGAGCCGCTCGACGTGCTTGGCCTCGATAGCTTCGGTGAGTCGGCAATCGTTATCAAAGCGCGCATCAAAACCCGTCCCATTAAACAGTGGTTTGTCGGCCGAGAATTCAATAAGCGGATGAAGCAGCGCTTCGACACGCTGGGCATCGAGTTCCCCTACCCGCATCGCACCATCTACTTCGGAAGTGGCGATGACACTCCAACCCGCCCGGCATCCTCTTCCGCAGTCACGCAAAAAAAAGAGGCGGCGCCATGATCGGCGCCGCCTCCTGTCCACGATCTCCATGCTTGGACCGCCGGGGCGGTCGACCTCGTCTCGGGGGCTTATCCAACTCATAGGCGCCGCCCATCGTGTGAGGCTCTTACTTCGGCAGATTTTCAACCACCGCTCATTTTTGCGACCATTATAAGAGTTTTTTGCCAGCTAACAATCTTCACGTTAACTTGTTGGGACTGGCGCTGAATCAGACATCACTAATCACAGGGCGGGTAGTCGGCAGCGCCGGAATCGGAGAGACCGTCACCATGGCAGCGATGGGTGAACCCAAAATCAGTCAAGGCGCCAACTGGCTCGGGCTGTGGACGTTATACACGAGAGAGGTTCGGCGCTTTATCAAGGTATATAATCAGACGGTGCTAGCGCCTGTAGTAACAATTCTCATTTATTTGGCCATTTTCGCCCTAGCCCTGGGCGAAACTGCGAAAACAGCAGAGTCTCTATCGTTCCTTGAATTCCTTGCACCTGGACTCGTGGCTATGGCGATTGCGCAAAACGCATTCGCCAATACATCGTCTTCTTTAATTATTGCTAAAGTTCAGGGTAATATCGTCGACACTCTCATGCCTCCGCTTTCCGCCAATGAACTGACTTGCGGCCTTGCGCTTGGAGGGATGACGCGGGGCTTGGCAGTTGGGGCGGTGGCGCTGTCGATAATCGCTTTTTTCGTGCGGATTCACATTGCAGATTGGAGAATAATGCTATTTTTTGGAATACACGCTGCCTTAATGCTATCCTTGCTCGGGATTATCGCCGGCATATGGGCTGAAAAATTTGACCATATTGCCTCAGTCACCAACTACATCATTATTCCTCTATCTTTATTGTCTGGAACCTTTTTTTCAATTGAAAGACTTCCAGTGCTATTGCAACACTTGGCTCATCTGGATCCATTCTTCTACATGATAGATGGATTTCGCTTTGGCGTTCTGGGCCATGCGGACATGAGCCCATGGATCGGCGGAATTTTCCTGACCCTGACGAACGCGGCGTTGTGGGCTCTGTGCTATCGGATGTTCGCGACCGGCTACCGCCTAAAGGCGTGACGCCTTTAGATCCCTTTCAGCCGAACCCGCCACCCCCGATCATAGGGGCTCGCTCAAGAAGACGTCGAGACCGGTCAATGACGCGGTCCCGACGTCTTGAGCCGACTCAAGCGCCGCGGAGGTTAACGGCCGAGGTCTTTCCCTGCTGACCGCGCTCCAGGTCAAATTGAACGCGCTGGCCTTCGGTGAGATTGCCGAGACTCGAGCGCTCGACCGCCGAGATGTGTACGAACACGTCCTTCGAGCCGTCGTCCGGCTGAATGAAACCGTAGCCTTTGGTCGCATTGAACCACTTAACGGTGCCAACCGTCATCGCATTCTCCGTAGAAAGGAACGAGCCAGCACGATTGCTGGCGTCTACATCAACTTCCGATTTGGGGAGCACGTATGCCGGGGGCGACTGCGACCTGGTACCACGGACTGACCCAGATGGAATGACGGGGAGACGTATAAGCCAGATAAGCCGACGAGGCCAAGCCCCAACACGCCGCCGCTTTACAACCCGGCTTGCTTGGGCGAGATAATAAAGTCGTGGCGGCAGACACAGCGGGCCTCCGTGCGTTGACAATGTTGTTGGCCCGATTCTAGATTTTTCCGACGGAGTACGGGCCGGCGCACGCCGGCCCTATCGATTCTGCAACCGGGCGAGCCAGCAATGAACAAGGGAACGGGCCGGCAGCAGGCGCTGATGCCGGCATATGAGCGCTTCGATATAGCCTTTGCGCGGGGAGAAGGCGCATGGCTCACGGCAACCGATGGTCGCCGTTATCTTGACTTTGGCGCCGGTATCGCCGTTGCCGTGCTGGGTCACTGCCATCCTCACATCGTTGAGGCGCTGAAGGTCCAAGGCAGCCGCCTGTGGCACTGCTCCAACCTCTACCACATTCCCGAGCAGGAACGCCTGGCAGACCGCCTTACGGACGCATCATTCGCCGACCGCGCTTTTTTCTGTAACTCCGGCGCGGAGGCAGTGGAATGTACGCTGAAACTTGTGCGCAAGTTCCAGAATACGGCAGGGCGGGCAGAGCGCTACCGGGTCATCACCTGCGAAAACTCTTTTCACGGTCGAACGATGGCGACGATCGCCGCCGGAGGGTCGGCAAAACATTGCGACGGCTTCGAGCCGATTATGGAAGGGTTTGATCACGTTCCGTTCGCCGATCTTCCTGCCATCGAAGCGGCAATCGGAAAAGAGACAGCAGCCATCCTGGTAGAACCGGTTCAGGGGGAAGGAGGGGTTCGGCCGGCCCCCGCTGAGTATTTGCAAGGGCTTCGTAGCCTGGCCGATCGCCATGGTCTCCTATTGGCATTTGACGAAGTGCAGTGCGGAGTTGGCCGGACCGGAAGACTGTTCGCACACGAATGGGCGGGAGTTACGCCGGATGTCATGGCGATTGCAAAAGGGCTCGGCGGCGGCTTTCCCATCGGATGCTGTCTCGCCACGAAAGCGGTCGGAGAGGCGATGACTGCGGGAAGTCACGGAAGCACTTTTGGTGGTAACCCGCTGGCGATGGCCGTCGCCAATTCCGTATTGGACGTGGTCCTGGCCAAAGGCTTCCTGAGCAGGGTTGCCGAGATGGGCGCGTTATTGCGTAAACGTATCGATGCTCTCGCTGGCAGTGTTCCGACTGTCATCAGCGAAGTCCGAGGGACCGGTTTAATGCTCGGCCTGAAATGTATCGTCCCCAACCGCAAGCTGATCGACCGGTTGCACGCGGCTGGCTTACTCTGTGTACCGGCCGGCGATAACGTTGTCCGCCTGCTGCCGCCGCTGATCATCGGCGAAGAAGAAATCGAGGCAGCAATGCGAGCGTTGATGGTGGCATGCAACGACCTCGTTCATGAGGCCGCCTGAGATGCCGGGGCCGCGCCACTTTCTCGATATCGATCGCTTCGACTTGCCTACCCTTCGCCGGATTCTCGACTTGGCAAGCGCAATCAAGTCAGGGGCAATGCGAAAAAAGCAGCGCAAGTTGCTGGATGGTCGCACGCTTGCAATGATTTTCGAGCGGCCTTCGACCCGAACGCGCGTTTCCTTCGAAGTAGCAATGCGCGAGCTCGGTGGGGACGTGGTCGTTCTCACCGATCAGGAGTCGCAACTCGGACGCGGCGAAACCATGGCGGACACGGCGCGCGTCCTGTCGCGCTATGTCGATGCGATCATGATTCGCACCAACGATGAACGCAAACTTCTTGAGCTAGCCCGCCATGCGACAGTACCGGTGATCAACGGCTTAACAGACGCGTCTCACCCGTGCCAATTGATGGCCGATGTAATGACCTATGAGGAACATCGAGGTCGCATTGCAGATCGCACGGTGGCCTGGAGCGGCGACGCCAGCAACGTCGCTCGGTCGTGGGTTCACGCCGCGGTAAGGTTTGGATTTCGCTTGCGGCTTGCGTGTCCGCCGCCTCTACAGCCGCGACCAAAGCTCATCGAGTGGGCGCTCTCCGAAGGAGGCGATGTAAGCGTTACGGAAAGCCCTCAACAGGCGGTCGAAAATGCCGATCTGGTTGTCACCGACACTTGGTTCTCAATGGGCATCGAGCAGGCGGAGAAACGGCACAACCAGCTGTTGCCTTTCCGCGTCGACGATGCCTTGATGACCCGGGCGAATGCTGATGCGCTATTCATGCATTGCCTGCCGGCCCATCGAGGCCAGGAGGTCTCTGCCAGCGTGATTGACGGCCCACAGTCGGTTGTCTGGGATGAGGCAGAAAATCGGCTGCATGCTCAGAAAGGCATCCTTGCTTGGTGTCTCGCTTAGTAGCCTCCCGACTCAGCTCAGCTTGACGTAGTAACTTCAAGCACGGCCAACGCCACGCGCCCCCGCATCGACGGTCCAGGATAGGCCAGAAGACGACCTGAGCATTTTTGGAAGGAACTGGGATAAGTCCACTTAAATGGAGTAATGCCGCAGATAAACTGCTGGCTAGTTGGCCCGTAGCCCTACTGGGGAACCACTCGCGCTGACTCCGCTTGAGCCAACCGTCGGCTGGACCGCAGCCATAGGCTCTCTCAATGCCAATAATGCGGTCAGAACAGCCGTCCCAATCACCGCACATATAACGCCATGTTCGATGGCACTTGCACGAGGTTGAAGGGAAAAAAGCTTATCCATGTAGCGAAGTATCATGAATTGCGACCGCCTTCTGGCAAGAGAAAGAGTTGAGCGACGAGCACATTATATTGACGCACCCGTGTTCCTGATTTTATCCTTTCCTCAATTTTTGAGGCCTCGCACGGCAACGCTTCTTTGGTGTGAGTTAACTTCCACCACCTCTTTGGTACTGCTTAAACGAGAAGACAAGATCAAGCCGATTTCTGCCCTGCGAGCTTACCCTACACGTTGCAGAAGAACGCCTGATCAACTCCCCCTCCCTGTGAAGTCACGATCGCGTCGTCGAGTGGAATCGAAGTCTCTTACGAAAGTTGCAAGCGATAGGCAAGTAGAGTGTGAGCCCGCTCTAAGCCACCTAATCCTACTCGACCGGAGCGTTGCAGCAAGGCCACATGTATTCTGATTCAAACTGTCGCCACGCGCCTCTTGAGCGACCCTAGGTATCCATACCCTCTGTCCTTAGGCCAAGGCCCTATCGGTTCCCATGGACTTACCGATCATCGCTAGCAACTCGCGACGCGTTACCGCATTCTCGCGAAACACGCCGAGCATACGACTAGTGGTCATGACGACGCCCGGTTTATGGATCCCCCGCGTTGTGATGCATTGGTGAGCCGCTTCGATCACGACAGCAACCCCTTTGGGTTCCAGAATGTCATTGATCGCGTTGGCAATTTGCGCCGTCATCTTTTCCTGGATCTGGAGTCGGTGCGCATAGATATCGACGACCCGGGCGAGTTTGGAGATGCCGACGACTCGCCGATGCGGAAGATACGCCACGTGCGCCCTTCCAATGATTGGTGCCAGATGATGTTCACAATGCGATTCGAATCGAATGTCCCGCAGAAGCACGATCTCGTCGTACCCGTCGGTCTCCTCGAACGTACGTCTCAAGATTTCCACCGGGTCGGCCTCATAGCCGGCGAAAAATTCCAGAAAGGAGTCGACGACCCGTCGCGGCGTATCCTTGAGACCTTCCCGATCCGGATCGTCACCGATCCAGCGAATCAACGTACGGATCGCACGCTCAACTTCCTCACGTCCTGGCTTCAGGCCACTGTCGTTTGTCTTTGATCCTCTCGCCGCCTCTGCGATCGCGCGCTCCACATGAACAGGACCATTCATGCTATTTTCCATTGTCAGAATTAATCGATATCTATAGCAAATAGCAGATCACTAATAACTCATAACGTGGCGGCATTCCTCTCGACAGCCTCGTCGCAAATGTGCAGCGTCCGTCTTCCTGTGGCTCACCGGCCGGAGCAAGACGCACCGCCCAGAACACAGAATTGCGCACAGTACGGATGATTGAGGTAAACCTTTGGGGTCGAAGCCCCGACCAATGACGGCCCGAGTTCGAACTGGCGATCATAGGGTAATAGCGTACAAGGAACAACGGTCGGACCCGTCTCGCCCTTGCGGCGAATAACCATCCGCGAAGAAGCACACATCAAATCATCAGGTGACTTCCCCAGTACATTCCAGCATTCGGTAGTGATTTCTGGTACGTCTCGAACTGCGTCCATCTCAGGAAATAAAACCAGCGAAGCAGGATCAAGGGCATCGATGGCGATACCCTCGCGTTCAAACAAGCGATGAAAGCCGCCGCGAAGTTCTGCCTCTGATTCACCCCACATCTTTCTTCCGGCCGCACGAAGGCGGAACCCGCAATCGGAAAGCCAGCGCATCCCGGCCAACATGGACGCCCAGGTGCCCGGGCCACGAACGCTTTCGTGTTTTGCAGGCTCATAATGATCAATCGATACTCGCAGCGTCAGCGCATCGTCATGGGCGACGCGAAGGGAAAGTAGCACCTCCTGGCGATGCTGCATCGGTTTCATCGCATTGGTGAGAACCAACGCTCGAAACCCGCGAGTCAATGTCTCGCTCACCATCGCCAGCAATTCGCCGTTCATGAACGGCTCTCCACCGGTAAAGCCTACCTCCTCGACTGGTAATCCTTCCCTTTGTATCTCGTCGAGATAGTGCGCTACATCGGCTGCCATCAAGTAACTAAGCCGGTCATTTCTCGGCGATGATTCAATGTAGCAGTTATTACAGGCAATATTACACACACTGCCTGTATTAAACCACAATGTTTTGAGCGCCCCTAAAGTCACAAATGCGCGAGATGCTCCACTAGCGACCCGTTCAGGGTCCCTAAACTTCTCGAACCCGGCCGCGTCCGGTTTGTCGCAGGAAGCTACCATTGCAGGGTGACATTCGATAAACGGGTAGGTTCAGATCTTACCTAGTGATGCCCACAGCATCCCACAACGCCCGCTCCCCCTCCCGGATCGCCGCTTGCACCTCTCGGCCAATCTTATAGACTAGGATCATCTCAGCAGCGGAAGCACGCACTGTAGTTGCGGCGTTCGCGGCGGGCGTAGTTCAATGGTAGAACGAAAGCTTCCCAAGCTTTAGACGAGGGTTCGATCCCCTTCGCCCGCTCCATCCCGACTTAGCCGAGATTCCTCCGCGTTATGCCGCCAGCGAGTACCAAGCGAGCCGACGGCGAGCCCCAAAAATATAACGGCCAAGGCGGCCAACCAGATAAACATTCGGTACTCGGGATACAGATCCCCACCAAGACGTCCAGCCAACGCACCACCAAGGGTGAGCGTCCCCCCCGCTCCCCAGCATGCGCCTCTTGTCAGCCTCCCGTTCATGTCCGAAACGTGTCTACATCGACCGGAACAGCGTCACGTACACAGCCGCGAAAACCGCCGTCGTAATAACTCCGCAGATATTGGCACCGAGAGCATGCGGAAGGATAATGTTTTCCGCGTCAACCTTGGACACTTCTTTCTGAGCAACCTTTGCTGTAGTCGGCACGCAACTGACGGCTGCAATACCGATAACCGGATTGTATTTCCTTCCCGAAAGGAAATAAAGGATATATCCACCCGCCAGGCCCCCGAGGCCAGAGAAAAACAAAGCGGTCAGACCGAGCAGCAACAGCACAAACACCGTAGGATTCAAAATAGTCTGTGCTTCGCAGAGCACCCCCAGCAGTAAGCCAAGGAAAAAGGTAGCGCCGTACAGAACCTGGTTCGAGAATAGCTCATAGAAATAGGTGAGACCGCTTTCCCGTATGATCACGCCGAGAAACAACGAGAGGAACAACGGTGCCGCCACCGGGAATAAAAGACACAGCGCAACACAGGCGACGACGGCAAAAACCATCTTCTCACCGGGGCTGATCGTCGGCAACTTCTCCACCGGCATGCGGGTCGCGCGGATCTTGGCAGGAACGAGCGCTCTGATCATGAACGGATAGCCGCCGTAGGTGAGACCTAGGTACAGGTAACCTACCACGGTGATCGGCACAAAAATCTGCTTGGCGAGCATCAGTGACGCGAATAGTACCATCGGACCATCAGCCCCACCGATCGTCGCTGTTGCCGCTGCTTCGTTGACTGGAAGACCCACCCAAACGCCAATCGGCAATGTGATAAAGGTCCCAAACTCACCACAAATAGCCAGAAACATGGACCGGAACGGCCGTTGCATGACGAACCCCACATCAAGCAGGGTTCCAATGCCCAAAAAGACCAGACACGCAATCAAACCATTCGAAAACATAAATGTGTAGATTGGCTGCAGAAAATCGATCTGCAGAACGTTCATCAACTCATTTGTTTCCTGGGCGAGAGGATCGATTATCAGATTGTCCGTCCGCCCTTCGAAGAAAAAGATGCCGGCATTTACCACCGCCATCCCGAGACCCATCGGTATCATCAAGAGAGCCTCAAGGACTCCCTTGTAGCCGAGGTACATCAGAAACATGCCGAAAAAGATCAGAAATATACGCGCGAACAAAATATGTGGCTCGGCGGCCACCAGCGTTGCGACACCTTGAAAGAGATCGAGAATCGAGATATCGGGCATGGCCCACTTCCCCCTATTTATGAGGGCTTAACCGATGGTCATGAGAACTTGCCCGGCATCCACGGCATCGCCGACCTTGACCGGAATATTCTTGACGCTGCCGTCCCGATGTGCAGAGACCGCCGTCTTCATCTTCATGGCCTCGATAGTCATGATCTTGTCACCGGCTTTCACCGTATCGCCGATCCTTACGTCTATTTCGATCACGACGCCGCCGAGTGGTGCAAGCTTGTCATTGTCTCCCCCGCCGGCGGCCGGCGCGGGAGCAGACGCAGCCGGAGCCGCTCCAGCAGTCGGGGTCGTGGCAGGGGGAGCGGCAGTATGGACCGCCTGCGCCATCGTTCCGGGGGATGGATAAAGAGTGCCACCCGGTTCTTCGGTCACATCCTCGACCACGACATCGTAGGGCTTACCGTCAACCGTAATACGCAGATGTTTGAACATGACAATTCTCTGTTCGGGAATGGTGTAAACTTAGCGATGGTCCATACGTGGCGCGTGCGATGTGTGGAGACGAGCCCGCAACTCCGACGTCCAACTGAAAGTGGGGCGCGCTTCACCAAGATAGACGAGACGATGAGCGCCTAGGACCGCGTATACGGCCGCAGCGATCGCCGCCGCAACTTCCTTACTCTCATCCCGTGCCGGCGTGACCGAGACGACAACAGGCGTCGCAGCCGCCGCCTTCGCTGTGTGTCTGGCCTTGCCAGCAGCTAGCGCCAGAACGATCCCACGAATGAGGACCGCGCACAGCATAGAAACGATCCCCATCAGCACAAATGCGAAGAGAGCGTAATAGAAAACGTTACCACCATGTTCCATTGCGCCAACCCTCCTTAACCACTAACTTGGCTGTGACTATACCGGCGCTCCTATAGCGGGATCAGACCATGCTTTTTTGGCGGCCGAAGTTCGCGCTTGGTCAACAACTTACGTATCGACAGCGAGATTACCGACCTAGTCATTTCCGGCTCAATGATGTCGGTAATATACCCCTTCGATGCAGCAAGATAGGGTGAAGCAAATTCGGCCCGATACTCCTCGACAAAGGACTTTCGTTTTGCCCTTTGCTCATCCGGATCGGATACCCCTTTGAGCTCTCTGGCATACAGAATGTTTACCGCACCCTCGGCACCCATAACTGCGATTTCTGCAGTGGGCCACGCAAACACCAAGTCAGCCCCAAGCTCCTGACTGCACATGGCCAAGTAAGAGCCACCATAGGCCTTGCGGCAAACAATCGTCACCTTTGGGACAGTTGCGCTCGCATATGCAAAAAGCATCTTCGCGCCGTGACGAATAATGCCTCCGCGTTCCTGCTCGATACCGGGCAAAAATCCCGGAACGTCGACAAGAGTGACAATAGGTATATTGAAGGCGTTACAGAACCGGATGAAGCGCGCACCCTTATCAGATGAGTCAATATCCAGGCAACCTGCGCGCTCCATCGAATTGTTCGCAAGGATGCCGACGACCAGTCCCTGAACCCGACCAAATCCGACGATTAGATTTCGCGCAAATCCAGCATGCACCTCAAGAAAGTCGCCGCCATCCACGACGCGACCGATGATCCCGTGCATGTCCATGGGCTCACCTGGATCGGACTGCACCAGCGCATCCAAACCATCGTCGGCCCCCATTTCCAGTTGCGCGTGCGGGTCGTGCGGTGGGTCTTCGGTGTTGTTGGATGGCAGGAAGCTCAGCAGCTTCTGCACCAGTGCCACCGCTTCCGCATCGGTATCGACAACGAAGTGAGCATTGCCGCTCACCGACGCGTGCATGTCCGGCCCGCCGACGTCTTCCGCCTTAACCTCCCGTCCACTGACCGCCTTGATAACCTGAGGTCCGGTGATGAACATCTGCCCGTTGCTGCGGGTCATAATAATGAAGTCCATCAGTGCAGGAGAGTACGAGGCTCCTCCGGCACACGGCCCACAAATAACGGCAATCTGGGGAACAAGGCCCGACAGCTGCACATTCCGATAAAAGACCTCGCCGTACCCAGAAAGGGCATCGACCCCTTCTTGGATTCGAGCCCCTCCGGAATCCTTAAAGCCAACAAGTGGCGTTCCATTTTTCAGGCAAAAGTCCATTGCCCAGACCATTTTCCGGGCGTGCATCTTGCCGAGGGTGCCGGCCACAACCAGAAAATCCTGACTGAACGCCGAGACTTGACGCCCTGCGACAAATCCATTGCCGACAATGACGCCGTCCTCAGGGATATCCTTCCCCGTCATCCCGAAATGGGTGCAGGTATGTTTGATATGTGCACCGTAGGGCTGAAAGGTGTCCGGCTGGAACAGCGCGTCGAGGCGTTCTCGAGCCGTCATTATGCCTTTCGCGTGGCGATCCTTGACCTTCTTGCTGTCTCCCGCACCAGTGACGGCCGCGCGACGCTCAGTCAGGCGTTTCCGAAGTTTTGTATCAAGCGACATGGCTTAACCCGTTCCCTTCGGCCAGCGCGAGACGATTGCCTCGCGGCTCCGATCACGATCGCCGACCACCGGCCGAGCGCGTTCCTAGTCCCTGTTGCCTGCAGGATGGATCCGTATCTCCCCCCGCAGCGCTTCGTTTGCCTTTGCCCGAAACCAGCGTTTCGAGATTCATTTTCGTTCGCGCGCCTTTTTCGTGGATCGACGATAGACACGCCAACAGGGTTATGTCAAAGGCAAAACCTAGCCTCGCCAACGATCGGCACGGGCGAAAACCGGCCAGAGACAGAGGTGGCTCTGCTGAAAATCAACAACCTGGAGGAATGGATGTACAAGGATATGAAAATGCCCAGGGGTAGGCATGCGAGCCACTGAATGCACTCATGTCGCCTTGCTTTGGTCTGGCTTTTGACCTTTTAGCAGCACCGCAGAACAGGCGCAGCCTTTCTAGGTGTGTCTCTACCTAGCAGCTATTACTCCGCTGCTGGTCGTCAGCGACCACCTAAAGTTTGAGCCGCACCTCAATGGTTCCCGGGTCCTCGGGCTTACGCGAACGGCTGAACTGGAATAGCTCGCACACCTTTAGCATCGGCCGATTTTCGCGCAGGACCTCGCCAAATATCTCCTTGATGCCACGCTTACGGCTGTAATCGATAATTCGTCGCATAAGCAACGGGCCAAGCCCGATACCGCTCATATCGCTCTGCAACATAATCGCATACTCTGCAGTTTCATTATCAGGATCAGCCGTAATATGAACAGCGCCGAAAATTCGGCTCCGGCCCGGCGTACCTGGCTCGGCAAGAACCAATGCCATCTCTCGATCGTAGTCTATTTGCGTCATGCGTGCAGCTACGGGGTGAACCAAGGCCTTCTTTGGCGCGAAAAAACGCATGCGCACATCTTCTGGGCTGAGCCGCTGAAACAGTTCCTGAAACGCTGGCTCATCCTCCGGCAAAACGGGCCTGAGTAGGAAGACCCGACCGTCTGGAAGCGCCAGCGTCTCTTCCAGTTCCTTTGGATAGGGTCGGATCGCCAAACGCTTCACCCCCTGCCCTGGATCCCGATTGATCTCGATGGTGGCGGCAGCCGCAATAATCCCTCGCTGGTCGGCAAGAAGCGGGTTGATGGTTAATGCACTGATTTCGGGGCAATCGACGACAAGTTGCGATACCTTGATCAGGGTTAACGCCAAGTCATCAATGTCGACATTCCTCCTGCCGAGCAGGCCACGTAGCTGTGGCGAGATTCGGGTGTTGAGAATAGCATCGCGAGCGAGATGCATGTTGAGCGGAGGAAGCGCGATGGTGATATCGTCAATGATATCCCACGCTGGGCCACCACTTCCAAACAAGATGACGGGACCAAACTGTGGATCACTGCGAACACCAAGAAAAAGCTCACAAGCTCCCGTATGCTCTGCATTCTCCTGGACCAAGAATTCAACGTTGTCCCGTGGAGACCCATTCCCATTAAATTTTGACAGCATACTCTCAGCTGCCGCGCGGACCTGATCAGATGACCGGAGATCAACCGCTAAATGTTGCTCGTTGATAGGTCCATTAGGATTTGACGCCGCTAGTTTTAGCGTTAGTGGTGGGCTGAGGCTAGCTGCCATTGACGCGACTGACTCAGGGTCAGTCGCAATAAAATACCTCGTGGTACCTATCTGGTAAGCATTCAGAATCCTGCTTACCTCTCGTTCTCCGAGCATAGACTTTCCAGATTGCATGGCTTTAGTGACTGTATCTCGGACCTCTTCAAGATCGACATCAAATGTTTCGGGAACGGAAATTGGTGTTTCGGTAAGTATTTGTTGGTTACGACGATAAGTTATTATATGCATAAAGGCGCGAATAGCCCGCTCCGGCGTCTCGTATGTCGGTAGTCGGTGTTCAGTGAATAGTTTTCTGGCCTCACGGGGGCCCCCTTCCCCGAGCCAGCAGGTCAACACACACGCGCTCGACTTGGCGGGGGCCGCCACCACCGCGCGGGCAGCGTCCACTGGCGAGACGATACCGGTGGGCGCGTGCATCACAAGTACTGCGTCCGCCGCACCATCAGCGAGGAGGATAGCCAGCGCACGGCCATAATGGGATGCAGGTACGTCGCCGGTGATGTCGACGGGATTATCGAGAGAGCCCGGGAGTGGCAAGAAAGCAGCGAGCGCATCCTGCGTTTCAGCCGATAATCGGGCGAGGCGACCACCATGTTCGATGAGAGCGTCGGCGGCGAGGTCACCAATGCCCCCACCATTCGTGAGGATCGCCAAGCGATCCCCTTTCGCGATCCGCCCCATCCCGAGCGTTTCTACCGCCCCAAAAAGATCACCGATCTCGTAAACACGAAGCATCCCGGCGCGACGAAACGCAGCATTGAAGACCGCGTCCTCATTGGCGATATGATTAGGACCGGCTTCGCTAACTTGCGAAGAGCGAAATCGCCGAGGTTTTATCACTATTACCGGCTTTAGACGCGCAGCAGCGCGTCCCGCTGACATGAACTTCCTGGCATCGCTAATGCCTTCCATGTACATAAGGATGGCCCGTACATCCACATCACCTGCGAGATAGTCGAGAAGATCGCCGTAATCGACGTCGCTCATGTCACCGAGCGCAGCGAAGTGCGAAAAGCCGATGCCGCGAGTGCTCGCCCAATCGAGGGCCGTTGCGACGACGCCTCCCGACCTGGCAATGAAGGCCAGAGGCCCCTTCCTCGGTGTCAGTGGCGCAACGGAAGTATTAAGACCGATTGCTGGGACGATCACGCCGAGGCAGTTGGGCCCGACAACGCGCATCGTGTAAGGCTGCGCCGCTTCCAGCAGCGATCGCCTCAACGAATCCCCGGCGCCCTTGCCACCCGCGTCAAAGTTGGGGGTGATCACGACGACGGCGCGCGTTCCCATTCGGCCGAGAGAGTCGATGAGAGGTGGCACCGTCTCCGGCGGCGTCGTGATCACGGCAAGGTCAGGCACGACCGGCAGCGCCGCCACATCGGGATAGGTGAGCACCCCCTCCACCGCTTTATGTCTTGGAACCACGGGCAGAACGGGACCCGCAAAGCCTGAATTAAGGAGATTGCGAGCCACTACGGCGCCGACGGAAAATGGCTCCCGGCTCGCTCCCACGAGGGCGATGGAGCGTGGCTTGAACAGGAAGTCGAGATTGCGGATGCTCATGCCTTTCCGATCCTAACTTCCCCATGCTGCGGCATTACGCCGCTTTGGTACGAACGAAGGGCCGCGAACAGATGGTGCTCTGGGAGCGCGAACGGACATCCCTCGACGGACTGCCTGACGGTGCTGGCTTGAATATGGCGCACGAGGCGGTTGACCGCCACGTGCGCCATCGCGGTGACAGAGTTGCGCTGCGCTTCGTAAACGGGACGGTGGAGTTACCACCCTTACCTTACCGTGATCTTACGTTACCGTGATCTTGCCGAAGCAACGTCGCGCTTCGCCGATGCCTTGGTCCAAATCGGCATAACCCCGGGCGACCGGATCTATGCCGTCCCCAGCCGGATACCCGAGCTTTACATCGCGGCACTAGGAACACTCAAGGCAAGGGGGTGTTCTCGGCGCTGTTCGCCAACTTCGGACCGGAGCCGCTGCGCCTGCGGGTCAATGCCGGCCGCCCTAAGGTGTTATCACGACCGATACCCTCTATCGGCGCCGTATCGCACCGATGCGATCTGAACTGACGTCTGTCAGCCACGTCATCGTGGTCGGCGAACCGATCGAAGGAACGCGTTCATACGCCGCCTTAATGGCCCAGTCCTCAAACATCTTTAAGATTCCCCCGACCGATCGCCGCGATCCTGCCCTCATACACTTCACCAGCGGAACAACCGCCCCCCCAAGGGGCTGTCCATGTGCACGAGGCTCCTACCGAATACACGGAGTGGCAAAAATCATGCGACGGGTGCTAAAGGCACGAGAGCTTGGTTGCCCCGAACAGGCCGTCACGTGATGCAATATCAGAAGCCTTATTTGCCTCGTAAGGAACATTGAATCCTCTTCTTTCCAGGCAGCTTGCCGAGTCGATCAGTGATATCAAACTAATCGTACTGGATTGCCTTCGTAAACTTGCTCCCGAAGCGCAAGTGGATTATTTAGATGGGAGGCGGATATTTCACGAACAAATCTATTTTGACTCTATTTAACTTTTAACCTTTATAATTACACTGGAAACTAAACTGAACATACACATTGAGGCGGTTGACTATCCACGTATGTCGACCTTTGGCGTTGTTTGGCGTACTTAAGTAACCAAACTCGGCCGAAGCCACCTTAACAATCTTACGCTTTCACAATCTTTGATTCTGTCCATTATCTTGCTTGCTTTTGTTCTTGGTTATGCGTAAATCTGGGAAGAGATACAACCTCGGATTTACGTAAATGGCCCAAGTGGGTGCGTTTATTCGCTTCATGCTAGTGGCGCTGCTGACGGTCTTGTCAACCTCAGCCATGCCGCAGGGAACGTCGGAGAAAGCAGACAAGGTACTTGTTGTCAAGTCCGAGCGGCAACTCTACCTGCTTCAGGAGTCGCAGGTCTTGCGCAGTTACCGCATTGCGCTCGGTTCCAATCCCGTTGGGCATAAGGTGTTTCAGGGTGACGGTCGGACGCCGGAAGGCCTCTACACGCTGGATTGGCGCAACATAGGCAGCCGATTTTATCGGGCCATTCATATTTCCTATCCCAATGAGGAAGATATCGACCGCGCTGCGCGGTTCGGAGGGCAGCCTGGCGGCCTAATCATGATCCACGGCCAGCCCCTTGATGGGTTCGCCGGAGCCAATCCTTACTATGACTGGACAGAAGGCTGTATTGCACTCTCCAACAGGGAGATGGACGAGGTCTGGATGGCCGTGGACGATGGAACTCCCATCGAGATCCTTCCCTGAAGCGCCTGAGTTTTAATCATTTTCTTATTCTCCCGCCCCCGGCTGCAGCAGCTTTGGACTTGATTTATGAAGCCAGTCGGCTACAACCCCCGAACGATGTGCGCGCATGCCGCGTCACAACTATCCCTTCTGATCTGAGATTCACCGCGGAGGATAATATGAAGGTTACCTACGGCAAGGCATTGCCGATCATCGCCGTCGCCGGCACGCTGGCGCTTGGTGCCTGTGCGTCCCAAGGTGACGTCGACAATCTGCAAAAGGACGTCAACCAGCTCAAAAGCGACGTGGCTAAGCTTCAGTCCGACGTAACAGCCGCCAGGACCGAATCGGCACGTGCAGCACAGCAGGCGCAGGCCGCCGCCACCGAAGCGCGTAATGCCGCCGCTGCTGCCAACGCCGCGGCAGAGCGCGCCGACCGCATGTTCCAGAAGGGACTGCGTAAGTAGTCGTGCCGCTATTGAATTGAAGTCTTGGGGGTAATACCCCAGGGATATTGAGCGACAGCAGACTCAACGGCGATTGTCGGGGCCAGAGATGGTCCCACAGTCGCCGTTTTGTTTTATGCTGCTGGCTTACAAGCAAATACAAAGTAGCTCCACCCCTTCAGGTACGTTTTTAGCGATCTTCGTTTAATCGTCTTTCGGTTTGAATCCGGAGGGAATCGGGTTCCCTCCTGCGCGGGTACGTTGGGCGCAACGGTCACGAAACCGTCGTGCCAAACAAGGTTCCCTTCACCGACTATTTCTGGCTTCGCACCTCGGCCAGGGTGCTATAGATGGACGATGGACGACGTTGTCAACACCACCCTGTGTGGCTCCGGACCCACTCCTCGGCAGATGAGGGATCCGCCGTATCTTTCCGCGCTCAACGAAAGCCAGAGGGCAGCCGTAGAGGCTGTCGACGGTCCCGTTCTGATTCTCGCCGGCGCCGGGACCGGGAAGACGCGGGTGCTGACTTCGCGCCTTGTACACCTGCTTTTCACCGGCCGAGCGAAACCGTCGCAACTTCTCGCTGTCACCTTCACAAACAAGGCGGCGCGAGAGATGCGCGAGCGGGTGGCTCATCATCTCGGTAGGTCGGTCGACGGATGGTGGGTCGGCACTTTTCATGCGATGGGAGCCCGCATCCTGCGCGAGAATGCCGAACGGGTAGGATTAAAGGCCTCGTTCAGTATCCTTGACAGTGATGACCAGCTTCGCCTCTTGAGTCAGCTCATTGCTGCTAAAGGACTTGACGCCAAGAAACATCCCTCAAAGATTTTTCTCGCTACCATTCAGCGATGGAAGGATCGCGGTCTGGTTCCCGACCACGTCACTGCCGCGGAGGGGGCCGACGCCTTTGATGGTTTAGCACAGGATCTGTATTGTGAATATCAACAGCGCCTAAACGCCGTTAATGCTGTTGATTTTGGAGATTTGATTCTGCATGTGCTGACATTGTTCCGTGAACATATAGACATTCTTGAGCACTACCAGCGGCGTTTTCACTTTTTATTGGTTGATGAGTACCAAGATACTAACGTTGCCCAATACCTTTGGTTGCGCATGTTGGCGCAAGGTCATCGCAATCTTTGCTGTGTCGGGGATGACGACCAGTCAATTTACTCATGGCGGGGAGCCGAAATCGCGAACATTCTCCGCTTTGAGCATGACTTCCCTGGCGCTCGCGTAATCCGACTGGAATGCAATTATCGGTCGACCGTGCATATCCTGGCGGCTGCTTCCGCGCTGATCGCCCACAACCGCGATCGACTTGGGAAGACGCTCTGGACCCCGGCAGCGGGCGGCGACCTGGTCAACGTCTATGGTGTCTGGGACGGCCAAGACGAAGCGCGGGTCTTGTGTGACCAAGCTGACGCTCTCCAGCGGAACGGCCAGCCGTTGCGTAGCATGGCATTTCTCGTCCGCGCCGGGTTCCAGACCCGCGAGTTCGAAGAACGGCTGATGACCATCGGCCTGCCTTATCGCATTGTCGGGGGCGCACGGTTCTACGAGCGGCAAGAAATCCGTGACGCAATCGCCTATATTCGGGTTCTGATTCAGCCTGACGATGACCTCGCTTTCGAACGAATCATCAATCTTCCCAAGCGTGGAATCGGCGCTGCCGCCCTACGCAACATCCACGTTGTAGCTCGCCTTCAGAAACGGCCCCTTTTCGCATCAGCGGCGGCGCTTGTCGAAACGGACGAGTTAAAGCCGCAGGCGAGGCTTTCGCTCACTCGTCTCCTCGATGATTTCGCTCGCTGGCGAGGCCTGCTTGCGCAAATACCCCATCCCGATCTGGTCAGGTTGATCCTCGATGAGTCTGGCTATTCTCGTATGTGGCAGATGGATCGGAGCCCAGAGGCGGCAGGCCGCATCGAGAACCTCAAGGAACTGATTGCGGCCATCGCAGAGTTCGAAAGTCTGACCGGATTTCTGGAACACGTGGCTCTGGTGATGGAGAACGACGAGGCGGCCGGAGATGACAAGCTGACGCTAATGACGCTGCATGCTGCCAAAGGGTTGGAATTTGATGTGGTGTTTCTCCCTGGCTGGGAAGAAGGCATCTTTCCCAATCAGCGAGCACTTGAAGAAGGAGGCGAGACCGCTTTGGAAGAAGAGCGGCGGCTTGCTTATGTCGGGCTGACACGCGCCAAACGTCGGGCCATTGTTTCTTATGCGGCGAGCCGGCTTGTCTACGGGCTCTGGCAACATGCGCTACCATCCCGTTTCATCGCCGAATTGCCATCCGACCATATTGACCACACGGCACCAACGGGCTTGTTTGGCGCGAGCAACATTAGAGCCAGAGGCAACGAAAACCCAGACCTTTCCCGGTCGTTCTTGGCAGGCGCAAACAATAATTTCTCAGATACGGCGAGAAACCGCCCCATGTCTGGACCGCTTATCGAAGGAAAAGCGGTGCGACTTACCGTAAAAGCTGGTTCAGACTTTTCCACTGGGCAACGCGTGTTTCATCAAAAGTTTGGCTACGGCCGAATCCAAGCCGTCAACGGCGACCGTCTTGAGATCGAGTTCGAAAAGGCCGGACGAAAGACCGTCATTCAATCGTTCGTAGCCGCAGCGTGACCACCGTCCGCGCTGACAACATTCCGTCCGTCCGCCGCTGTCGCATCGTCGTCACCACTTCACTCGTGGCGGCAGCGTCCGTGGAGGCGGTCCTCGAAGCATTCGGCCAAGCCATCCTCACTGAGCCGGCAGTAACAGGGCGCGATGAGATTCGCATTACCGCTTTCGCTCGCGACCATCCCGATAGGGCGGAGCTTTCCGTGGCGCTCGCGACAGCCGCCGTAAGCGCCGGGGTCCCTCCGCCGCTGGCCGAAATTGAGCCGGAACCGGTCCGCGACTGGCTGGCGCTGAACCGTGACTCGTTTCGGCCCTTTCGCCTTGACCGGTTCCTGATTTCTGAAACTTCAGATACGATAACCGCCCCGGCGGGTACGGTGCATCTCCGAATCGATGCCGGATTGGCCTTTGGCTCCGGACGGCATGCATCGACGGCAGGTTGTCTTCTGGCCTTGTCCGATCCCTTGCTCCGGCGATGGATCGGATCGACCTATTCCCCCAGCGGTCGGCCAATTGTCGATCTCGGGTGTGGCTCGGGAATTCTCGCCATCGCCGCCGCAAAGCTTTGGCATTGGCCGGTCCTCGCGGTCGACGTCGACCGTGTCGCGGCAAGCATCACCTCCAACAACGCCCGACGCAATGGTGTTGGAGCGCTCGTTCGCGCCGTCACAGCCAATGCAACCAATCATTCCGTGATCCGGGACTTGCGACCGTTCCGCCTAGTTCTTGCCAATATCTTGGCCCGACCGTTGCGGAAAATGGCTCTAGCCATTAGTCGGGTATGTCAAAGAAGATCAGTCCTGGTGCTAGCAGGCTTTCTTGAAGAGGACGCCACCGCCGTTGCCGCCGTATATATCGGCTATGGGTTTCGCCGATTGAAAAAGATAACTATAGATGGGTGGTCCACGCTCGTTCTCGTCCGTCACTAACAGAGTGTTCTTATGAACTATTTGCCCGCGAGTCGCGGCAGCAACTCCACGAAGTTGCATGGCCGGTAGCGGGAATCCAACTGATGGACGAGGATGCCGTCCCACGCGTCCCGGCAAGCGCTCGGCGACCCTGGCAACGCGAAGATGTAAGTGCCTCCGGCAATTCCGCCAAGAGCTCGCGATTGGATCGTTGATGTTCCGATCTTGGCGTAGCTCTGCCAGCGAAAAAGCTCACCAAAGCCGGGAATTTCCTTTTCGAGCACCGTGCGAACGGCCTCCGGCGTTACATCCCGGGCGGTCACTCCGGTTCCTCCCGTCGTCAGGATTACCGAGATCCGGGGATCCGCGATCCAGTCCCGCAGCACGGCAACAATCGCTTGCTCCTCGTCTGGCACCAGATCGCGGGCGGCGAGCCGATGGCCGGCGGCTACAATTGCGTCCGCGAGGACAGTGCCCGACCGATCCTCAGCTGGCGATCGCGAATCCGAAACGGTGAGGACTGCAATGGCGAGAGCGCGAAAGGGCCTTGTCTCGTCAATCCCGCCCATGCTCCGCGACTTCAACCGGGTTGACCTGATTACCGTCCCAACCCGGCCAACTCCCTTCGGCGAGTGCGTCGAGAGACGGGGTCGGTTGGCCGAGACGATGCCGATAAATCCACATATTGGCAAGTATTCGCTCGACAAAGTCCCGTGTCTCGGACAGAGGAATCGTTTCGATAAACAGCAACGGATCGTCAGCCGAGCTGAAATCTCGGGTCCAACGTCCTAGATTTCCGGGGCCGCCGTTCCAAGCCGCCGCTATTCGAAACAGATCCGGCCCGACATTAGAGTCATTCAACAGCATATCGAGGTATTGCTGTCCCAATAGAATATTGGCTTCCGGCCGATACAATTCCTGCAACGAAGAATCGCCCACTCCCGTCCGCCGCGCCACATACCGTGCCGTCGCCGGCATGAGCTGCATCACGCCTCGGGCGCCGGCTGAGCTGACGGCTTTCGGGTTGAAGTTCGACTCCTGTCGAATCAGCGCATAGACCAGGGCCGGATCGGTGGTAAAGCCTCCGGCCGGCATCCACCGCGGCACCGGGTACGATGCGCGGGCAACTTCGATCCCGAAGTAACGAAGCATTCGCTGCAGCTTGAATGCCAGATCAGCGGAACCGGCCGCCTCGGCGACAATCATTGAGCCGTGTGCCAATTCGACGTCGTCGGCCAAAACAAGCGCCGCGAGCTCCCTCTCCGCAAGGTCGTATTCTCCGATTTCGATCAGAGCGATCGCTCTCCGCCCCCCTTCAACGCCGACCAGTTTCTGAAGAGCGGCAACATCTTGCTCTGCCAGAGACCACTCGTAGGGTGCCGGCAAGCCGAGGATACGCCGAGCGAGCAGCCCGTAAAACGTATGCTTCAGTTCTGCTGCTTTGAGGAGCCAAGGCGTGACCTTTTCCGGATCACCGGCAAAAAGACAAGCTCGCGCCGCCCAAAATGCTCCGGCCGACTGTGTCCACGAGGACAGATCGGTGCGTGTCGCGATCGATTCGAATGCTGTCGTCGCGAGCGCGTAGTTACCTGCTCGCCATGCCGTTAAACCATTGACCCAAGCCTCCGGGGTCATCCGGCTCGACGGGTAACTTGACTGCGCCGCCTTGAACATGGCCCACAACTGGGAGCCTTCAATTTCGCTACTGGCCGGATAGTCGCTTCCGCGGTCGAAGGACAAACCGGAAGCAACGCGAGCGGCAACGGGGAGATCCCCATAATTGGCGAGCCACGCGTCAAATTGTGGATCACCAGACGTTGCCCCTGATCCGACATAGCGAAAAGCGGTAACGTATCCGACCAATAACGGATCGCTCAGTCCCGTTATCTGCTCATCGACATCCGCATTCTGGTATTGCTTGGCCATGGCGAAAAGAGAGCGATAGAGCGCTGCGTCGCGGTCAGAAAGAACCATCGGCAGCCGCTTCTGCTCGCTGCTTCTGGTTGGTGTTACGGTGACAGGAAATTGACCTGGGAAATCGGCAACGGCTGGCGCACCAAACATTGCGACTGCCGCAGCGCAGTATAAGAGGATCGTGCCTCGTCTAACTGAGCGCAATATTATCTCCCCTAGCGACGGCACTCACTTGTAACAAGCGTGTCTGGCTTCTGGCAAGGAAAAAGCCCGACAATCGTGCCGGCTCCCCAGCCCTGAGGTTTGAGTCACGGCACTTCTTTTGACTTGCTCTCCAGTTGTTCTTGAATCGCCAGAAGATCGTGCCAAGCCAAGCGCTTCTGCGAGGGTGAACGAAGCAGATATGCGGGATGGAAGAGCACCCGCAGCGGAATTGCCGCAGGCAGAGACTCAGACTTATACGAGAACCAGCGTCCGCGAAGCCGCCCGACGCTTTCGGCCAGGCCGACGAGCGTCGTTGCCGCAGGTCCACCGAGAGCGACCAAAAGCTGCGGCCGAATCAACTCGATTATTCGCGCTAAAAATGGCTGACAGACAGCGATCTCCCAGCTTGTGGGCTGCCGGTTGCCCGGGGGTCTCCAGAACACTGTGTTCGATATGAACACATTCTTGCGTCGGTCTAGACCAACCGATGCCAGCATGCGATCAAGGAGTCGCCCGCTGGCGCCGACGAACGGCAGTCCTTGACGATCTTCCTCGGCCCCCGGCGCCTCGCCAATGAACACCACTCGAGCCGTGGGAACACCGTCGCCAAACACGAGATTGGTTGCCGTCGCTTTCAGCGCACAGCCGTCAAACTCGGCAAGGACGGCACGAAGATCGGCGAGAGAAGACACCGCTCGCGCGCGCTCGTAGGCGTCCGAGGACGGAACGGCGGGCTGCGGCCGTATCTGCTTCGACGGGCGCTGTCGAGCACCATTGCCAGACTGTTGGGGTGACACGTCGGCAGTTACTTCCGCTTGACCGTTTGAAAAGCGATTGGATGGGGTGAAACCGATCGTCTCATCAACCCCCATTTCAAGATACCAACGCAGAAGATCTGCAATCACAGTTTCGCTCAAGGACACCGGACCTATGCGCCGTTTTCCACGGCCCCATCATCCACGCCAGCTTTCTCGTACGCCGCCGTGGCCTCCGACCGGCACCACGTTTTGCGTGGCAAACCGGAAAGCCTATCTTATAACGCTAGACTGTCGTGGGGAGAAAACGAATGCGGGGTGATGCGATGGCACGCGACAGCATGCAATTTGACGTTGTAATTGTCGGCGGCGGCCCATCCGGCCTCGCGGCCTCGATCCGACTGAAGCAGGCGGCGGCAGCGGCCGGCCGTAAGTTGAGTGTTTGCCTCGTTGAAAAAGGCAGCGAAATCGGAGCCCATATCCTCTCCGGCGCCGTGATCGAAACGCGGGCTCTCGACGAGTTGATCCCCGACTGGCGGGATCGCGACGCTCCTCTCAAGACCCCGGCGACGGATGATCGGTTTCTGTTCCTCACCGAGACTCGCGCCATCCAGCTCCCGACGCCGCCGCAGATGAACAATCACGGCAATTATATCGTGAGTCTTGGAAATGTATGCCGGTGGCTTGCCGCACAGGCAGAAGACCTTGGTGTGGAAATTTATCCAGGCTTCGCTGCTGCAGAGGTTCTCTACGACCAATCCGGCCGCGTCACTGGAGTGGCCACCGGTGATATGGGAGTCGGTCGCGATGGGAAGCCGACCGAGGGCTACCAGCCGGGGGTCGAACTCCAGGCGACTTATACCTTGTTTGCCGAAGGTTGCCGTGGCTCCCTGACGAAGCAGATACTAGACCGGTTCAATCTTCGCGAAGGAGTCCAACCTCAGACTTATGGCATCGGCATTAAGGAATTGTGGGAAGTCGATTCGACCCATTACAAGCCAGGGAATGTCGTACACACCGTTGGTTGGCCAATGGACGGCCATACGTATGGCGGCTCCTTTCTTTACCACATGGATGACAATCAGGTGGCCGTGGGATTCGTCATCGGGCTTGATTACAGGAATCCCTACCTTAGCCCCTTCGATGAAATGCAGCGGTTCAAGTTGCATCCTGCCATTCGTCCCCTCTTCGAAGGGGGGCGGCGCATCGCTTATGGAGCACGGGCGTTAGCCGAGGGAGGATTTCAGGCGATCCCCAAACTGCTGTTTCCTGGAGGTGCCATAATCGGCGACGCCGCCGGTTTCCTTAACGTTCCCAAGATCAAGGGCACCCATACGGCAATGAAATCGGGGATGGTCTGCGCGGATGTCGTCTTTGACGCCCTCGCGGACGACAACCCCCCGGCACTCCTTCACGACTACCCCGAGCAACTCAAGAAGTGTTGGCTGTGGGATGAGTTGTACCGAGTGCGCAATGTTCGTCCAGCATTCCATCGCGGGATGTGGCTTGGCATCGCCTATTCTGCCATCGATACTTACGTTCTCCGTGGCAGGGCACCCTGGACCTTTAAGCATCACGAGGATTGCAAGCAATTAAAGCCGGCTTCAGACTGCCCGACTGTCAGTTATCCGAAGCCGGACGGCGTCCTCACATTCGACAAGCTGTCCTCAGTGTTTTTATCATCGACCAACCATGAGGAAAACCAACCGATTCATTTGAGACTTAAGGACGATAGGGTGCCGGTGGAGACAAACCTGGCGATCTACGCGGGCCCGGAGCAGCGATATTGTCCAGCTGGCGTTTACGAATTTGTCGACGATAGCGGAGGCCAAAAATTACAGATTAACGCTCAAAACTGCGTCCATTGTAAGACCTGTGACATCAAGGACCCCACGCAGAACATCAACTGGGTGGTCCCGGAAGGTGGCGGTGGCCCCAACTATCCCAATATGTAGCGGACCCAAGTCTTTACGAAACCGGCTATCGAACCGTGGTGTCCGAGCTGGCCTCATTTTACTACTGACGGCTGCATCTACTTCCTTTGCATGGCAAAGTGTTCGTGGAAAAGTAGACGTTAGTCATCCCAAGTTCGGTAAGTTTGATAATGTTGTAGGAAGTTATCTCGCGGCTCGACACGCGCGTACAGAGCGGGAAGAAGGAGCGGCTGCTTCCTTTTACGTCTCCGCCTTAAAATCTTCACCCGATGACATCGTGCTGCACCGGCGTGCCATTAGTGCGACAATCCTTTCCGGGCGTGTTGAAGAAGGGATTCGCTTGTCGGAAGAGTTGCTAAAACTTGAACCCGATAATGCTCTGGCCGCTTTCGCGGTTGCCGTGGGCCGACTGCGCGATGGTCGACTGACGCAGTCCGAGGCCCTCCTCGACAACATCCCCACTTCGACACTCCCCGGCGTGGCGGCTCAATTGATGCGGGCCTGGATTCTCTCGGTTAAGCATGACACCGCCGGAGCAAGCGAGGTGCTTTCCTCGTTGCAGACCATTCCTGCCGTCGCCGACATCGCTTCCTTGCATAAAGCTTGGATGAAGGATGCAGCGGGATCGCCCGTAGAGGCGGCCGACATACTCCAGACGGTTCTCGCCGATCAGCGGGATGTTTGGTATCGCTTGGCCGAGTTGGCGGGGAATGTCTACAACCGCGCCGGTAGACCGGATGCGGCAGCCGACATTCTCCAGCGCTATAGGGCTACCCACGGTTTCGATGCGCCAATACTTCCTTCCGTAATGCCGCAGGCCGGAAAGGCGTCTTCCAAGTCGCTTGTCACAGGTATCCGAGATGGAGCGGCCGAAGCGTTATTTGACGTCGCCTCCCTGTCATCTCGGCAAAATCAGCGCGAACAGGCACTCGCTTTCGGTCTTCTCGGACTTTATCTAAAGCCCGATTTCCCCGCGCTGAAGCTCGTTGTCGCCGAATTGATCGAAAGCGTCGACCGATTGGCCGATGCCAATAAGATGTATCAGGCGATCGACCGCACCTCGCCCTTGTCTTGGGTTGCCCGCTTGGCCGCCGCACGCAATCTTGACGCCCTCGAGCGCTTTGACGAGTCAGAAGCGCTGCTGAGAGCAATGGCGAAGGAAAGCCCCCGGGCACCGGAACCGCTGATACAGTTGGGTGACGAATTCCGCCGGTTGGAGCGGTTCGCCGAGGCTGTTCAGGTTTATGATCAGGCAGCCGCTCGCATCGGCTCACTGGACCAGCGTCACTGGCGGTTGCTCTACGCACGGGGAATTGCTTTGGAGCGAACAAAGGCCTGGGATAGGGCCGAAGCTGATTTCTTACGAGCTCTTGAGCTCGAAGGCGATCAGCCCTTTGTCCTCAACTATCTAGGCTACTCCTGGGTTGAACAGGGAAAAAATCTTGATCGCGCGCAAGAAATGATCACACGTGCCGTAGAGCTAAGACCCAATGATGGTTACATCGTAGACAGTTTAGGCTGGGTATTATACCGCCTTGGTCGTTATGAAGGTGCAGTAGAAACGCTGGAGCGCGCAGTCGAGCTAAAGCCAGAGGATCCTGTTATCAATGATCACTTAGGTGATGCTTACTGGAATGTCGGGCGGCAGCGAGAAGCTCGATTTCAGTGGCGCGCCTCGTTGGCCCGAGATCCTGAGCCGGAATTACGAACGAGCATCGAGAAAAAACTGAGTGAGGGGCTCGTTCGTGAAGCTAGCGTCATTCAGCCGTGACTGATACCGAAACCTTCCCATTTACGGACTCCTTCGCTCGAGCCAAGGTCAATCTTTACCTTCACGTTATTGGCAGGTGCCCCAACGGTTACCACATCCTCGACAGCTTGGTGGCCTTCCCAGAGATTGGCGACAGAGTCCATATTGGAAAGCGAGCACAGGGTTTGTCGCTCAGCGTTGACGGGCCATTTGGCAAAGGTGTGCCCTTGGACGCTAGCAACAGCCTCATGCGCGCCGCGAACGCTCTTGCGGAAGAGGCTCGGGTAACAACCGGTGCCGACATTCGACTGACCAAGCTATTGCCGGTAGCGTCCGGCGTCGGTGGCGGCTCTGCCGATGCGGCGGCAACACTTCGCGCGCTTATGGTTCACTGGAACCTCGATCTTCCGCCGACGCGAGTGGCAGCGCTGGCCCTCCGGCTTGGAGCCGATGTTCCCATGTGCATCGCGAGCCAATCCGCATTCGTTGGTGGAATCGGCGAAGAACTCGAGCCGCCGCCGTCGTTGCCGGCCTTTTCCCTCGTGCTTGTCAATCCCGGCGTAGAACTGGCGACCGCTGCGGTCTTCGGCGTCGGGCGGACATCCTTTTCAAAACCCGCGCGCTTTTCGCGGCCTCCGGCTGATGCCGTCCACTTTGCCCAAATTCTGGCTGAACGGGGGAACGACCTTACGGAGGCCGCGGTGAGCCTTTGCCCTGTCATCGCCCAGGTGCTGGCTGCGCTTTCTAATCTGGAGGATGCGCTCCTCGTTCGGATGAGCGGTTCCGGTGCCACCTGCTTCGCCCTCTTTGCCGAGCCCGCAGCCGCTGAACGGAGCGCCGAACGGTTACAGCAGCGTCATCCGGATTGGTGGGTGGCTCCGGCCCTGGTTGCGGCCACCGACAATTCTGATTAAGGTCCCGCCCGCGGGTCTAATGGGGCGTAGCCAAGCGGTAAGGCACCGGATTTTGGTTCCGGCACCGGAGGTTCGAATCCTCCCGCCCCAGCCAACACAGGCGGCCACGACGGGTGGCGATACCACTCTGGCAGCTATATGGCTGACTGCCAGGCGCTCAGATCGCGATCGATTGCAGCGCTCAGCCGCTTCACGTCGGGGGCGAAAATCGCCTGGAGTCTTGCTACATCGTCCGGCGTGGCTATCACTTCACCTGCATATGGCTTGTACAACGCGCTTTTACCAAAAGCGATCACTGACTTCGGCACCAACCTGCGGATCAGCGGGCGAATGTTGAGCTTATCTATGATCTCGACAAGGTGACGGCTTCTCGGCTGTTCCGACTTATTGACGACCAGATCCAGTTGTGCCACCTCATGCGATACACCGAGAAAGGCTTCGATCTCCCGTAATGTCTTCTCTCGCGCGTTCTTGATATCCTCGAACAACACAATCTTGACTTGGCCAATGGGAAATTCTTTTAAGTAACGCTCTACCTGCTCCGCATAAAGGCCCAGTCGAATGTACCGATGTGCCACCTTTGTCTGATCCAAAAGGGCTGCCATTTCCGCTGCAATCAAGTCGCTGAACGAAGAGGAGGCCAGACCAATCGCTCGATCCATCTTATAATGAGAAATTGCGCGGTCTATAGGCTCGCGCAAAATCATCAATATTTTGGCTTTTGGATCAAACGCCTTGATACGTGCGGCCGCATGAACCGAGCAGAGATAGGCGGTCGAAAAATCACCGACAATTTTCTCACCGCCAACCCGGCGGTACAGTTGCCGATAGACGTCGAGGTCGGTGATATAGGCGACCTGCTCATGATGAGCCATCGCGCCTCGGACGTACGAAGCCCCATCGAACGGCGGTCGCCCGGAAAACGGATCGAACATGCCCGGCGCATCGTCATCGGCAAAGAATCCCGGCTCCTTCAACGGCGGACAATAGACCTCCGAGTGACGATCCAAGATCGCATGCAGCGTCGTCGTCGCCGATTTCGCCGCCCCGACCACGAAAAAATTCGGCACGCGTCCGAGGTTGCTTCCATTATCGATCTGTTCTGCTGACTGCATACCGGTCGCTACCGTTGTTACTGGCCTGTTCTCAAAAATACCTGCTCCACGCATATCTAGTTCCAGGTCAGGCACGCCGCCTGAACCTCTGGCCACAGTTCTGCACAAACGTCTTCGATTACTTTTACTTCCTCCGGTGTCAACAGCTTGCGCCCATACTGATTGATTTGTTGCAAGTCCCGATGAGCGATATGGGCTCTCTGCGGCATTTGTTCCGCATTTTTCGCTTTCGCACTCTTGGCGACATGCCGTTTTCCAATGGCGGCTTCAACCTTGGGAGACCACGATAGGCCTAAGAGGTCATAAAGGTGATGATATCGCGCCACCGGCTTTTCAACGAAATCCTGGACATTCACGAAATGCAGGGCATCGGAGCGCCGGCGCGCATGTAACAGCGTGCTGTAGACCATTCGCCACAAGATCGCGGCGGCAACAGACGACTGATGCAAACTGTCCTGGTAACGATCGATATAGCTACCGGCGAAATTCAGCCCCACGTCATTCAATCTGCGACTGAGATCGGCAACTCGCGGCGTCCACGCCATCCGCTTGAAACTGGCAGCAACGGCGACGGGCGGCCGGACGGTGACAACAACCGGTATGTTATGACGGATCGTGAGAGCTTCGGCAGCGAAGGCGGCCAACGGATCCTTCCACACAATTGTTTTCAAGAGCATGTCGAAGCGGCACATCAGATACGACAGGCGTGTGCGACTTCCAATGTGCGACTTGAAAATCCGCCGCCAGCCCGTGTCACGAGCGAGAACGCCCGGCTTCAAATCCAGATCTAAGACCTGAATCTTCCTTACACAGTCATCAAATAGCTCGAGCGAAAACTCATCCGATCCGGGAACAGGAAAATGTGTATTTATGCACGTTAACCCTGTTTGCGAATTAAAAGGCTCATAAATATAGCGAGTACCTCGCGACAGAGATAAGTTGGATCCTACCGCCGTCGTACCCGATCGCGAACAGCCCGTGACAAGCACAATACGTTTAGGTGATGACACGCTCTGTATCTACCTCTTATCCGTGGTCGAGAGTCGCACTAGCTTCAACTTTATTTATCGCCACAATACCATTAACCATCATCCTCTGATGGCCAGCATGTGATCGTAAACCCCAATCAGTTTTTGAACATGTTCTTTCATATCCGGAGTTTGACTACGAGCCATGCGATACGCCTCATTCGATAGATGCTTCACGTGATCGTCATTTCGCAAAAGCCTGATCCGTTCCGCTAAATCGGAAACACTTCCGCGAGCAAAGCAATAGCCGTTTACACCTTCGACCACCGCTTCCGATGCAGCACAACGATCCGTCACAATCACCGGTAGCCCCAGTGAAAGGGCCTCAAGGACCGCCAGTGGCTGGCACTCGTACCATAAGCTCGGGAAGACCAAGGCGCGGGACTCGCGATAGCGGGCCAAGACGGCCGGACGTTCGAGCCAGCCGGTTACCGTTGCGTCAGGGTTTGCTCTAAGGATGGCTTCCTTCTCCTCGCCGTCGCCAACAAATACCGCCTTGACGCCTGCCTGCTTGGCCGCCTCGGCAAATACTGTCGCTCCTTTCTCAGCCGACAGCCGCCCCACAAATAGAAATGTGTCATTCTTTGCAACGTCGATTAGAGATGAATTTCCAAAGTCTGACGGATTGGGAACGTGATGCCATTGTGTCTGCGCCGGCAAATACGGCTTGAGTACGTTACGGCTGAATTCGGAAAGATAAATGCAGTGCTTCGTATGACTGGGCAATCCATACAGCTTGTTTTGGATCATGTGCCGCGCTGTTCGCCATACCTTATGGCTGAAATGGCGAACATCACAGTTACAGACGACGCACCCGAACGTAAGCGGCTTATGCTCACATATTTCGTTTCGTGGATAGATGAGAAACCCCCCGTTCGGACATGCAATAAAATAATCGTGGAGGGTCAGAACAAACTCAAAATCCCCTTTTCTGACAGCATCGAATACGCTCGTGGTCAGCGCCTTGTTCCACTGATGAGCATGGATGACCGTATCATCCGGCGAAAAATTGGACAGGACCTCTGCCAGACTCGCCTTGGCAGTGGCATTCCACAGCCCTCTTGTCATCGCGCGAACTCTCTCCGGGTCCGACGCAATATCAAGCTGGCGAAGACAATGGATCGAGTTGAGACGATCCATCCCGTCTGCTACCGGCCCGACGGCCGAAAAGAGGCTTACATTAAGACCTGCCTCGGCAAGGCCAACGGCGCTGGTGAGAGCAATTTTCTCGGCACCGCCCTTGAAAAAAGCGTAGTCAGAGAGAACGACTACGTTGCGAACAGAAGACATCCGTGGATTGCTTCCTGATGCTTGCCCAAAGCCGAGCATGATTCGCCCCCAAACTGGCAGGTGGCGGGCTTCGGACGCCCCACTATTTCCTATCGACTGAAGCTAAGATCCCCGCCGACACGTACGGCCGTGGCCGCACCTTTTTCCGCTTGCGGGAACAAACCGTAGCGACAGACCAAGCTACTGTATCGAGTCGCCCAATGCTCATTCAATAAATTGAAGGCTTCTCTATCCGCAGCTGGCATCGTCTTATCGTGGGGCTGCGTATTTACCTTGCGATAGACAGAACGAAGCGCCCGCCACAAGCCGCTTCGCTGTGGGATAGGAAGCAGCTTGCGAATTTTGATATTTACTTGATGCAATTTATAGCTTTTCAACTTGTAACTATAGTTCTCCAGGGGAAACCCATACTCATCGTAGAAACCTGCGTCTATACCAAGCTTACTAGCGATGTCTTTCATGAACGCTCTTGTATTTTTCTTTATGTCTTCAAAAATATACACCATTATCCGCTCGGCGCCGACAGCCTGGCGCCACTTATCTAAGTACAACTCATAGTCACAGTATTGAAGGGCGTTCAGCAAAAGTTCATTCCGGCTGAGCCTTACGTCCTTTTGTTCGGCGAGTTTCAAGAACTCCGCAAAAGAAATCGACGGATCGAAAAAATTGAAGTTCCCCTTATAGTATGTATATAGAGAAAGTATCTGATCTGCTGGATTGCGAATGACAAAGATCAGTGACGGGTTGGTTGACAGTTCTGGAATTTCCGCGAGGGCCGTGGCTTGGTAAGCGTACTGAGGCGTCGCCTCGATGATAATTTTTCCGCTTGAGCTTTCTGGAAAATAAGCTTTGTAACCGGCCAGACCGTGATCACGAAAATTCGCGTGAGACCTGAACGAATGCGTGCCGGGATCAACAAAAAAATTCGTCTCTTTTACTGTTGATCCAGTGACCTGCGGATGATCCGCGAGCCAAGTAAATAGAGATGTCGTCCCACATTTGGGAAACCCGGTGATGACCAGGTTAGGAAGCATTCACTTTCTCCACGTTTGGTGGCGACGGTCGAAGGTCCTGTCCCTCAGCGGACTCATCGACGCCCTCCGGCGATGCCGATCGGTCATGCCCACCCGCTTTGCAAGGGCGGCGCCAGACTAATCCCTACCGCCCTCAAGGTGAGTGCGGCCCATCACAGACCGAGTCCCTCACCCATCGAAGCCTCGCATCCTAATGCCGGCTGTGCTAACGCGAAGTACCCGCGTTCCCCAACTGCGGAACCACTAGCGCGATCGCTGGCCACGGTCAACGTTGGGTGGGGATGGCAAATTTGGCCCCACAAGACGACTCTCTTGCTGAGCGAGATGCCCCAATACCAGTCGCAGACCCAGTCGCTTTCTAGCGGGCCAGCAGGCAAGATACGCAATGATACGCGGGCGCCAGCATCGCCTTCTCACGCCCCTAGCGTCGGCGGCGGCCCAGCGACATGGCCCCCACCCCCTAATGCGTTCAATGGATGCTTGTTCCATCCGCCGTGTTTGTCCACCGATCGCGCACCCGCGGATGAAGCCGCCGGTGCCGGACATTTACGGCATCCGGGAACAGTTGCCCTTTTTCTTAGATGGTCAATCGAAGGGACGCCGGTGCGGGATCTTGCGACGCGATCCTGTTGTCGCCACGATCGCCGGCGACACCGACTGCACTCGTGGCATCCGCTGCGTCCGGAATCGCATAGAGTCCGCCTGCAAGCTCGCGATTAATTGCGATAAGAGAGCGGAGTTTGGTCGAAACCGGGTCTGCGAGGAAATCGACGGTGGTGGCATCCACGAACCGGGACAGAGAAAGAACGTTCAGCCGGATCTCCGACGGGACCGTCGAGGCGGGATCGAGCAGTTCGGACTGAATGATGGTCCAAAGACGCCAATTCAAACGTATGGCAGCCAGCATCGCCTCACGATCGCCGGTCTCACTGCTCGACTTCATGCGGTTGGCTGCCTGTGTCAGCGCCCACGCTTCCGTCCGACGGGGATTTCCCGCAGGCGGCGGAGCCATGTAATTCTTCGGCAAGCCGGGCTTCGACATGGGACAACACCTTTCTTTCGTGATGGATGAGTTCGCGCGCCACCTTCAGCGCGGCGTACAGATTGCTGGCGTTCATCGCCCTGCGAATCCCGTCCGCAATTTCGAGCGCACTGGGTGCAGCTTCAACATAACGGGCAAGCAGATCGGAAAACGACGCCAGATACTCGGTGGCATGCTCGCTGAATAAATAAGCACACTGCAGCGCATAGTATGCTCGACTGGCGGGGGTCACTGCGCCAGACGGAGACAGTATGTCGTCTGATCTGAGAACGGATGCTTTGTTTTTCAGCGATAGTGAGACCGTACGATCACTCGAATTCTCCAAAACCGCCCCATTGACGATGACTTGCTGGCCTTTGCGAAGATGCACTATGAGCGGCACACTGGAGCTCCTTTTCCGTCTCGGAACCGGAGCGTATTCTGCACCCGCGGAGGTTAAGGGTTCCCCAATGCCGGCAAGGGATGTTGCGGAATCGAAACGGGGAGGCTCATCACCTCCCCGCCTTCGAATTTGCCGTCGAAACCTCTTACCGGAACAGCGAGAGAACCGACTGCTCCGACTGGCCGGCAAACGAGAGAGCCTGGACACCAATCGACTGCCGAGTCTGCAGAGCGAGCAGGTTGGCGCCTTCCTCGTTCAGATCGGCGAGCGTCAGCTTGTCCGCACCTGCAGACAGAACGTTGACATAGTCCTCGGTGAAATCGAGACGGACCTTGAGGATGTCAGCATTCGTCGCCATTGTCGCCGTCTTCGCCCGGATGTTGTTGGTCGTGGCCTCCAGGTTCAGAATCGCGGTATTTGCGTCCGAATCAAACGTCGACTGATCGGTGTAGGCGTCTAGGTCGGCAGTGAAGCCGAGGCCGGAGAGAAAGGCATCGGCGTCTGCGGGAGCGCCTGTTAGGAGTGCACTACCATCTGCATTAGCAACAAAGTAACCTCCATCCTGGAAGTCGACGCCATTGACTTCGATCTTTGAGTTCGCCTTGTCGCTGAAGCGGACGGTCAATTTCGCGTTGCTGTCATTGAGCAGATTAAGCCCATTGTAGCTGGCGTCCTGCACCAGATTTTCAACCTGCTTGTAAAGCTCGAAAAGCTGGTTCTTCGTTTCGGTACGCTGGGAGTCGGTCTGGCTGCGAGAGGCGTCAATCAGACCCTTCATCCGCTTTACCAGGTCTTCCATTCCATCGGTAGCCTTCAGGGTCGCTTCGAGAGCGCTGACACCCTGATCGATCGCGTCCTTGCGCTCGCCCAGGTCGTTGGCCCGGCTGTTGAGCGACTTGGCCTGGAAATACTTTACCGCATCGTCCATGGCGGAGTTCACCGCCTTACCGGTCGACAACCGGTTCTGGGTGGTGGAGATCATGCTCGAAGTCCGCTGCAAAGACAGCAGATTGGAACGAGACGCTGCGGAAAGAGTAACGCTGTCAACCATCGTACGATTCCTTTCTGAGATATCACATCGAGCGTAATTCTAACGCTCGCAACATCCTCAGATTGTATACCCGTATTAAGTGTGTGTCGAAAGATTTATTTCTATATATAATTGTAGCAAATTGCTGGCATTTTTTCAGGTCGGTCCCGGCAAGGATCGCACGCCTTTCCCGGAAAAACTTGCCGGGTAGGCAGGGCGCGGGCCCAACGCCGTGCGCTGCTTTATCGATAATATCTATGTTTTTCAAGGTATTGTAATTTTTTGTCGCCATGGCCTGGGGATTGCTCAGATGGGTTGACCAATCGACAGGAAGACGCCCCGTGCTTACCGACCCGTTAGCGAGTCTCATCGAGCAGACGAACCTCTCCCCCGCCAAATCCATCCGCCGCGGATCAAACCAGGATGAGCGGTGGTCCTCGTTCGATCTCCTTGTAAAGGACCAGGAACGATTGGCCGCAGCCGACCAGACCTTCGCACAGGCGGAAACGTCAAGGGCGACGGAAAGAACCTATGATTGGCATCAGGACGACCAGCGCGCCGATGACGAGGTGACGCGGGAGGACCGGAATAGCGAACTGTCCCCGTCGAACGACGGGGACAGAGCAGATCCGGAGATAACGTCGTCTCGCTCGACTCCCTCTACCCGTGATAGGTCGGAGCCGGTTGCCCAGGCATATGAAGACGTCGATCCGCGCCCGAATGAAGAGGGCCACAGCGCGGCGGGCGGCGGCGCCGACGACGGAGTTCCCCCGGTACCCCCCTTGCAGCATAGAGGTGTTATCTGCGTTATCGGCGTCAGCGACCGCGACGGAACACCTGTGGGAGCCGACCCCATTTCCACGGATCCAACGGGTGCCTCCGAAGGCCTAACCACCGCTGCCGTGTTCGCCTCCGGACAACAACCGATCATAACACAAGCGAGCATTGCATTAGGGCTTCTGCTGTCACCAGCGGCGGGAACCGCCGGGGAGGGAACCGCCGGCGAGGGAACCGCCGGCGAGGGAACCGCAACGTCGGCGGCGGACCATGCTGTTGGTTCGGCGCTGGCGCCGACAGTGCAGGGCGGCAATAGGCGTGTGGGGCCGGCATCGACCGAAAACGGTGGCTCGAAAATCGCTCCCGGTCAGGAAGCCGCCGCAAAGCTGTCAGGGGGTGATGGCAAGTCCGGTGCACTCGCCGTCGCGGCCGCGTCCGAAGGAAAAGTCCCTTCGAATGAAGGGTCGTCGCCGTCCCAGGGTAAAGGCCAAGGCACCACCCTCAGCGATCCTTCCGCTGTTACCCGGATGACCGTTCCCGACGTGCCCTCCTCCATGGCGACCGGGGAAAAAACGTCACCTTCGGTTCGGCCGATGGTCCAGCAGATCGCCGTGCATATGGCGCGTGGCGCCAAGGATGGGCTAAGCCACGTGCGCATCGCCCTGGAACCCGACAGCCTTGGACGCCTCGAAATCCGCCTCGACTTCGGTCGCGACGGCAGCCTCACCGCTGCCATCACCGCCGACAGGCCGGAAACGCTCAATATGTTGCGTAACGAGGCGCAGGCCTTGGAAGACTCGCTCAACGACGCCGGCTTCAAGGCAAGTCAAGACAATCTCAGTTTCGATCTGAGTTCGAACAGCGACCAAGGCTCGTCGTTTCTCCCGCAAACACAGTTCGGACGCGCATCCGCCCCTTACGGAGAGGGTGTCGAGACGAGCGACGACCCACTGCTCAAGAGCCTAAACTGGCGACCGGTCTCAGCCGGACGCCTCGATATTCGGGCCTAGACAAGGAGACCGCAGGTGTTTCTCGACGCGACAACCAGCGCCACGACCACGACCGCCAGCACCAGCAAGAGCACCAGTCAGGCTGCAACCGATGGCGCAAAACTCAACGAGAACCTGAACCAGTTCCTCACACTGTTGATCACCCAGTTGCAGCACCAAGATCCGCTGCAGCCGATGGACGCCAATGAGTTTACCCAACAGCTCGTCCAGTTTGCGAGCGTCGAGCAGCAGATCTACCAGAACGCCAATCTGGAAAAGATGCTGGCGGTGCAGGAGTCGGCTCAGTCCAGCAATCTGATCAACTACATCGGTAGCGCTGTCGAGACCGAAGGAAATGAGCTGAGCCTCAATGGCACCAGCGGCGCAACCGCTCATTACACGCTGCCCGAGCAGGCAACCGAAACGAGCATCGTTGTCCGTGACGAGAAAGGCAATGCCGTGTTCTCAACTCGCGGCCAGACGACGGCCGGCTCCCACACCTTCACTTGGGACGGATTGGACGATGACGGCGATGCTCTGCCGGCCGGAACCTATTCACTGCTCGTCAACGCGGTCCGAAAAGACGGCACATCGCTCGATGTAGGAACCAGCGTCATCAATACGGTCACGGGTGTCGCAAATGATGGCAGCACGCCGGAATTGATCCTCGGCAGTCGGCGTGTGTCGTTGGCGGACATCCTTTCTGTCAACGCGCCATAGCGATGGCCGCAGCCTAGCCCATTCAACACTCACCACCGCCAAACCAGCCACTTCATCTCTGCTACGACAAGGACACCTTCATGAGTCTCTACGGTGCAATGAGTTCCGGCGTTTCCGGCCTGTCGGCACAGTCCAGCGCCATGGCCGCAATTGCCGACAACATTAGCAATGTCAATACCGTTGGCTACAAGAATGCGCATGTGGACTTCGAGACCCTTGTCACCAAACAAGCAACGCAGACACAGTACTCTGCTGGTGGCGTACAGTCTCGTCCTTACGTTACAGCGGATATGCAGGGCGTCGTTCAGTCATCGTCCACAGACACCCATATCGCTATCTCCGGAGATGGTTTTCTCGTCGTCAATACTGTTAGCAATCCCACCACTTCTAATCAGTTCATGTTCACCCGTGCCGGTGCCTTTACACAGGATAACGAAGGATATTTGCGCAATACGGGTGGTTATTACCTGCAGGCGTGGCCGACTGATGCCCTCGGTAACGTCATCACGCCGGAAGGCAGCAACTCCGCGTTCCCGAATACGAACATCATTTCGACCGACTACCTGGAGACGGTCAATCTCAATCGCGTCACCGGGACCGCCGAAGCAACGAGCGAGATTTCGAGCAGCGCCAATCTCCCGGCCGCCGATGCGATCGGCACCACGCGCAACGTGGATGTTCAGTTTTTTGATTCCCTTGGTGCCAGTAATGCCGTCAGTCTCATGTTCACCAAGACCGCTCCTAACCAGTGGGACCTGACGGTCGAACCACCGACCGGGACCGCTGTCGCCACTCTGCGGAACGGCAAAGACGTATTTCGGAGCGTCGGCCAGTTGGAATTTACCGCGGTTCCCGATGCCACGACCAGCATCGCGGTTGGCGGCAACTCCTATGAATTCGTCAATGGTACGCCCGCGGGGCCTCGGCAGATCCAGGTGGCCGACGCGAGCGGCACCAACAAACGCAGTATTGCTGACGTTGTCAGCGACCTGATGGACGCAGTCAACGCTGATCTGGGAGACGCGGCCTCGGTCAAATCTGACAAAAACACCGTCCTGTTGATCACCGGCAGCACGGCCGACATCGCCGTCGATCCCAACGGCGTGTCCTCTGGCGGCACACCGGCCACCCTTCAGTCTTCGGCCTTTACCGTCTCCCAGCGCGATATCGCTGACGGCGCGGCTGCCGTTGAATTCAGCGCCGACGGTCTACCCAACCTTTTTCGCGTCGACTCTATGAGCATCACCGGCTTCGAGAACGGGGCTGCCCCCATGGACGGCTCGGCCGATCTGGACGGCGACGGCCAGGTCGATGTGGCGTCGATCGATCTCGATTTCGGCACTCCCCACGAAACCAACGGTTTCACCCAGTTCGGGAGCGAATTCACTCCCGGCACCATCGAACAGAACGGCTCCCAGTTTGGCGTCTACAGCGGTATCTCCATCTCGGAGGACGGACTCATATCGGCACTTTTCGATAACGGCGAACGACGGCCCATTTACCGTCTGCCGCTGGCGACATTCGTGAATCCGGATGGTCTGATTGGGAAGTCGGGCAACGCCTGGATCGCCACCGAGGACTCCGGCAACCCGACCCTTCGCTATGCGACGACCGGCGGCGCGGGGAAGGTGGAGCAGTCAGCCCTGGAAGCCTCGACCGTCGATATCGGTCAGGAATTTACAAACATGATCGTCGTTCAGCGTGCTTACTCGGCAGCCACCAAGATCATTTCGACAGCAGACGAAATGCTGGAGGAACTGGTGCACATCAAGCGATGAGCGACCGGGCGCCACGGCGCCCACCCTTTCCGGCGAGCGGCAGCGCATGCCGCTCGCTTCGATTCGCGACCGAACGTTAACCGCTTCTTCAATCGGCCGGCCCTAGCGTTGTTGCCAACGCACCACCCCGACACATCAAGCTGGGGCGAACGTAACGCAAGGGACGTACATGCAGAAGCTCGTCGTCTTGTTTCAGACCCTCGGACCGACCCGTTCGGCGTTCATCGGCGTCGTGGCGGCGCTCATGATCGGCGTCTTCGGCTGGTTGATGCTCGGCTCGAACACCACGAGCCAGTCTCTGCTGTACGCCGATCTCGACATGGGAGAGGCGTCACGCATCGTACAGCACTTGGAAATGGCGAAGGTCGCCTACCGTCTCGCCGACGACGGGACGGCCGTCTATGTGCCGAGCGACCAGGTTGGACGGTTGCGGGTTTCGCTCGCCGAACAGGGTCTGCCATCCGGAGGGTCGACGGGATACGAGATCTTCGATCGATCCGACGCGTTGGGTAGCACCAACTTTCAGCAAAACGTCAATCTCGTCCGTGCCCTCGAGGGGGAGTTGGGTCGAACGATCCGATCCATTGCCAACGTTAAGTCGGCGCGGGTCCACCTCGTCATCCCTCGCCGCGATCTTTTCTCCCGTGAGCGTCAGGAGCCGAGCGCCTCGGTGTTGCTGCAGATGCGCGGCGCCGGGCGTCTGTCCCCCGCACAGGTCTCAGCCGTTCAGCATCTCATCTCGACCGCCGTCCCTGGCCTCTCGGTCGGCCGCATTTCGATTGTGGATGCGCAAGGCACTCTTCTCAGCTCCAGTCAGGACGAAGGAGACGCCGGCAGCGCTGGTGACGGAAGGACTGATGAGCGACGTCGCCAGGTGGAGAGCCGACTCGCCCGCACCATCGATCAGCTGATCGAGCGGACGGTAGGGCCAGGCAGAGTCCGTTCGGAGGTGTCGGCCGAGATGGACTTCGACCTCATCAACACCAGCGAAGAGATCTTCAACCCGGACGGCCAAGTGGTTCGTTCCACCCAGACGGTGGATCAGAGTGGAACCAACAGTGAAAGGGAGGCGTCGTCTGCGGTGAGCGTCGCCACCAACCTGCCAGATGCCACAGCAAACGCCGGAAATGGGCCGTCGACGGTCAGTGCCGACAAGCACAGCGAGGAAACGGTCAACTACGAGATCTCGAAGAAGGTGATCAATCACGTTCGCGAGGCTGGCATCGTCAAACGCCTCTCCGTCGCCGTTCTTGTCGATGGCACCTACGCCGTCGCCGCCGACGGAACACGGACGTACAATCCTCGCCCGCAAGAAGAGCTTGATCAGTTGGCTGGGCTTGTTCGCAATGCGGTCGGTTTCAATAAAGACCGCGGCGACACGATAGAAGTCGTCAACATGCGCTTTGCCGAAATCGATGCAACTTCCGACGAAGCACCCGCACCTTCCTTCTTCGGCTTCGAACGCCAGGACATTATCCTTGCAGCAAAATATCTGGCGATCTTTCTCTTTGCCGTACTTGTTCTCGTCCTTGTTATCCGCCCACTGACTCAACGGGCCTTCGCCGCGATGCCCGCCGCGGGTCTGCCCGTCGCCACGAAAGGCCTTATCGGCACGACCGGCAACGCTGGGGCGCTTGCTGTGACGGAGCCGGGGCTGGCATCCGGCGAACAGCACCTCCGACTGGAGGACGCATCCGAAGAAGAGATGATCAATGTCAATCGTATCGAAGGGCGTGTTCGGGCATCAAGCTTGAAGCGCGTCGGAGAAATCGTCGAACGCCATCCCGACGAAACACTCGCCATCGTTCGTAGCTGGCTCCACACCGAAGAATAGGAGGGCCGGACTCATGGGAGCCATCAAGGAAAATCTCGAAGACCTGAGCGGGCCGGAACGGGCCGCCCTTTTCATGCTTGCCGTCGGTGAAACCTACGCCGCCAAGCTCTTCGCAATGATGGATCATGAAGAAATTCGTGCGGTTTCCCAGAACATGGCTCATCTCGGCTCGGTCAATGCCGCCGTCGTTGAGAAGCTGATCGCCCAGTTTGCAGACCAACTCTCTTCGACCGGGTCACTCATCGGCACGCTGGAGTCGACCGAACGGCTGCTGACGAAAGTCCTGGAGCCCGATCGCGCCCAACAGATCATGGAAGAAATCCGTGGTCCATCCGGCCGAACGATGTGGGACAAACTGGGCAACGTCAATGAAGCCGTTCTCGCCAATTATCTGAAGAATGAATATCCGCAGACGGTCGCCGTCGTCCTAACAAAGATCAAGGCCAATCATGCCGCCCGTGTCTTGAGCCTGTTTCCAGAGACGTTCGCCATGGAAGTGGTTGTTCGTATGCTTCGAATGCAAACTGTGCAAAAGGATATCCTGGATCACGTCGAGCGCACGCTCCGCACTGAGTTCATGACCAATCTCGCCCGCACTAGCCGGCGTGACTCCTATGAATTGATGGCAGAAATCTTCAATAACTTCGATCGCAATACTGAATACAGGTTCATGAGCGCGCTTGAGGAAAGAAGCAGCGAATCTGCCGAGCGCATCAAGCAGCTCATGTTCACGTTCGAAGACCTGTTGCGCCTGGACTCGGCAGGAACGCAGGTGCTGATCCGTCGCATCGCCAAGGAACAGTTGGCCATCGCCCTAAAAGGAGCGTCCGAGCCGCTGAAGGAAATGTTCTTCGGCAACATGTCGGAACGGGCCGCAAAGATGCTTCGGGAAGACATCGCGGCGATGGGTCCGGTGCGGCTGCGCGATGTGGACGAAGCCCAGGGCACGATCGTTGCGACCGCCAAGGCGCTCGCCGAAGCCAACGAAATCGTCCTGTCTGGCGGCGGTGACAGCGACGAGTTGGTCTACTAGCCATGACTGCCTCTATTGCGCTTACCCGGTTCCTATTCGATCAGGATTTCAGTACCGAGCAATCGGACATGGCCGTCATCCCCTCTGCCGATGCAGAGGCCGTGCGTGCATCGCAGACGGCGGAGGCGCTGGCTGAGGCACACGCCCGAGGGTATGCCGAAGGCCTTCGATCAGGCGTCGCTGAGGCCAAGGCCGCCACCGAGCATCACGTAGCCCAGGTTCTCGATACCTTAACGGGCATGTTTGCCGAGTTGGGCGCTGACCTGCGGCGGCAGGAGGAAGAGTTCGGCCGTCAGTTGGCCGTCATCGCCGCCGCAATCTGCCGGAAGTTCCTGCCCTCCCGGTATCAGGACACGGCAGCCGATGAAATCGCCACACTGCTTGCGACCCTGCTCCCACGCATTACCGAAATGCCGAAGATTGTCGTCCGCGTCGCGGGGAGCCTGGTCGACCCTCTCGCCCAACGATTGAGCGACGTGGCGCGTGCTGGCGGCTTTGCTGGCACCATAGAAACCATCGCAGATCCGGACGTCGCTGTTGGGAACTGCCGGATCGAATGGCTCCACGGGGGTGTCGTTCGCGATGCCTCCGTCCTCTGGCGAGAAGTCGACGCCCTGTTCGAGGACGCGCTCGGCATTTTCGCCGGCTCTTTGCCCTTGCCCTCCCGTATCGACAACCCGTTAAAGCGAGTTTCCCCCGATGCCTGACGTTAGACAGCCAAACTTTGACGCTTTCGGCGACGCTGCTTCTCCGGCACCTGCGGGCGGAGACAGCGCCTCGACGGCGGCCGATGTGCGCTCCGCAACCCGCTCCAGCCAGGATCTGGATGCCGTTTACGACATTCCCGTTCAGGTATCGGCGGTCCTGGGACGCACAACCATGGAGGTGAGCCAGCTGCTGAAGCTCGGCCGCGGTGCGGTCGTCGAACTGGACCGCAAGGTCGGGGAACCAATTGACATCTATGTCAATAATCGGCTCGTGGCGCGCGGCGAAGTGGTCGTCGTCGAGGACCGCCTGGGCGTGACGATGACCGAAATCGTCAAGAGCGACCGGAGCTAGACGCGGATATGAGCGTGTTCTCCCACCTCGACTTGCTGATGCCGCCCATCGAACCGCGCCGGATTCACCTGGACCGCTCCGCTCTTGGCGGAATTGCCGCCGCGTTCACTATTTTTGCGTTAGCCATCGCACTCGGGGGCTCGGCCTTATCGTTCATCGACGTTCCTTCGATTCTCATCGTATTTGGCGGAACCATCTCAACGGTCGCCGTCTGTTACTCCTTCAAGGACATCGTAGCGGCCGCACGAGCCGTTCGCCTTGCCGTCGGCACAGCGGATGCCGACCCCGGGGACATGGCAATCCGTCTGCTCGCCGTCGCCGACTACGCGCGACACGCCGGAATTCTCGCGATGCAGACCCTGCCGCGCCCGATCGCCGGCAATCCCTTCCTCGACAAGGCCCTCGCTCTCGTGGCCGACGGCGTTGCCGAGCCGGAGGTGGAAGCAACGATGCAGCAGGAACTGCTCGCCACCGCAGAAGAGCACCGCAAGAGCGCCGACGTTCTGCGCAAGGCGGCCGATGTTGCGCCAACGATGGGGTTGATCGGGACGCTCGTCGGCCTGGTTCAGATGTTGCGTAATCTTGACCGGCCGTCGGCGATCGGCCCGGGCATGGCGGTCGCGCTGCTGACGACGCTCTACGGAGCGGTTCTCGGCCACATGGTCTTCCTGCCGCTTGCCACAAAACTCGAACGCCGTTCGGCTACGGAAGCCCTCGTTCATCAAATGTGCATCCTTTGCGTTCTATCCATAAGCCGGCAGGAAAACCCGCGCCGGCTGGAAACCGCCCTCAACAGCGTGCTTCCCCCCCTCGCCCGCGTCCGGGTCTTCGACTGAACAAACTGTTGCACAGGTGACCACATGCGGCTCCTGATCATCGGCACTCTCTCTGGCCAGCTCGGCGCAGCAAGCCAGATCGCCATGCGCCGCGGCGCTGAGGTCCTGCAGGCCGACGGTATCGCCGCGGCGCTGCGCGTGGTACGCGCAGGCAATGCCATCGACGTCATCCTGATCGACATCGCCCTCGATGTGGCAACATTGGTCCTGGAGCTTGCTCGCGAGCGGATCACCCTCCCCGTCGTCGCCTGCGGCGTGGGAGCCGACACCAGGGCGGCCGTCGCCGCGGTGAAGGCGGGCGCCAAGGAATATCTGCCACTTCCTCCCGATCCAGAGCTCATCGGCGCGATCTTGGCATCGGTTGGCGAGAACCGTTCGGCGGTCGTGCATGCCGATCCGCGCATGGCAGACATTTTCGCCATGGCCGACCGGGTTGCCGCCTCCGAGGCGAGCGTCCTGATCGTGGGCGAGTCGGGAACAGGCAAAGAGGTCGTCGCCCGCTACCTTCATAGCAAGAGCCGGCGGGCGCACGCCCGCTTCGTTGCCGTCAACTGCGCCGCCATTCCCGAGACGCTGATGGAATCCGAGCTGTTCGGGCATGAGAAGGGCGCCTTTACCGGTGCGGCGGCACGGCGCATTGGTCGTTTCGAGGAGGCCAACGGCGGCACCCTCCTGCTCGACGAAATCAGCGAAATGGACCTTCGGTTGCAGCCCAAGCTGCTACGAGCGATCCAGGAGCGGGAAATCGACCGGGTTGGCGGCACATCCCCGGTCAAGGTCGACGCCCGCATCATCGCAACGTCAAACCGCGATCTCGAAGACGAAGTTGCTGGTGGCCGCTTCCGCAACGATCTCTTCTTTCGTCTCAACGTCGTCGCTTTGCGCCTGCCGCCCCTCCGCGAGCGGCGCGGCGACATCCTTGTTCTCGCCCGGCACTTTCTCGACAAGTACGCGGAATTGAACGCTCTGCCCCGCTTGTCTCTGTCACCCGACGCGGAGAACGCCCTGGTCGCTTATCGCTGGCCGGGCAACGTCCGCGAACTGGAAAACGTCATCCATCGAGCGGTGGTTCTCGCCATCGGTTCGGTCGTGACCGCAGATGGGTTGCTGCCGTCACTTCGAGGCGGTGGTGACAGCTCGCCGGGGGTCACCGCGAACGGGAGTACCCTCGTCGGTCGCACCGTCGCAGCGGTCGAACGCGATCTCATCATTGATACGCTGACCCATTGCCTCGGCAATCGCACCCACGCCGCAAACATCCTCGGGATCTCGATCCGGACGTTGCGCAACAAGCTTCGCGAGTACGCCGACGAAGGGGTAGCGGTGCCCGCTCCGGCATCCGCTCCGATGATCGAGCGTCCTTCCCTTAACTGTCCGCACTGATAGACGCCATGACCGGAGCCACTGCGGCAGCCGCGCCTTCCCTGACAGCTTCGGATCTCAGCCGACGCATCGTTTCCTGCCTGCGCCAGGGTGACATTCTCCTTGCCCTCGGTGTTGTCGCCATCCTGGTCGTTCTCATCCTGCCGCTTCCCCGCTGGCTCCTCGACATCAGCCTCGCATTCTCGATCACCTTTTCGGTGCTCATTCTGCTGACAGGTCTGTTTGTCGAAAAGCCATTGGAATTCAATGCGTTTCCGACAATTCTGCTGCTCTCGACGATGGTGCGTCTCGCCCTCAACATGGCGTCGACGCGCCTGATCCTGACCCACGGGCACGAAGGAACCGACGCCGCCGGGAGGATCATCGAAGCCTTTGCCGGCTTCATCATGGGCGGCAATTTCGTGATCGGCGTCATCGTTTTCGCGATCCTGCTGATCGTCAACTTCGTGGTCATTACCAAGGGCTCGACCCGTATCGCCGAGGTTTCGGCCAGATTTACCCTCGATGCCATGCCGGGCAAGCAGATGGCCATCGATGCCGATCTGTCGTCCGGCCTGATCAACGAAGACACGGCCCGCAAGCGTCGGCAGGAACTGGAAGAGGAAAGCAGCTTCTTCGGCGCTATGGACGGTGCGTCGAAGTTCGTCCGGGGCGACGCAATCGCAGGGCTTCTGATCACCTTCATCAACATCATTGCCGGCATGATCATCGGTGTCGCGCAAAACAGCATGTCGCTGGAAAAGGCCGCCGATACCTTCGTCCGGCTGACGGTCGGCGATGGTCTGGTCACCCAGATTCCGGCGCTGATCGTCGCCACCGCCAGCGGTATCGTCGTCACCAAGGCGGGCCTCTCGACCCGAACCGAGAAGGCCTTGTTCGGCCAGTTGGGTGGCCAGCCGAAAGCGATGGGGATCGCGACCATCCTGTTGGTTGGGCTGGCCTTGTTGCCAAACGTACCGGCCCTCCCGTTCCTTGTTTTGGCAGTGCTGACCGGCACCTTCACCTGGTTCATGTTCAAGCGTGAGGAGACGCGCGTCGCCGAGGCCGCCGCCGAGGCTGCCCAGCCGGCGCCCCCCGCCGAGGAACCCATTTCAGCCGTTCTCAGGATCGACGAGATCCGCCTGGAGATCGGCTATGGCCTGCTGGGCCTGGTCAGCAACGGCGGCGAAGGGCCGAAGCTTACGGATCAGATCAAGGCGGTGCGCCGGCAGCTTGCCGCAGAACTGGGCTTTGTGGTGCCGAGTGTCCGCATCCAGGACAACATGCAGTTGGCGCCGCAGGCTTACGCCATTTACGTCAAGGACGTGATTGCCGGCCGCGGCGAAGTCCGACCGAACCTCCTCCTGGTCATGGACCCGCGCGGCGAACCCATTCCGCTGCCGGGAGAGAAGACCCGCGAACCGACGTTCGGCCTGGCCGCAACCTGGATCGACGTTGCCCACCGTGAAGACGCCTTGTTCCGCGGCTTTACCGTCGTCGATGCGTCCACCGTGCTGACCACCCACCTCACGGAAGTCATCAAGGAGCACATGCCGGAGCTGCTCTCCAACGCGGAGACAAGAAATCTCCTGGATCAACTGGAAAAAGCCAACCAGAAACTGGTTGCTGACCTGATCCCGTCACAAATCTCGTTGGGTGGAGTGCAACGGGTATTACAGAACCTTCTCGCTGAACGTGTTTCCATCCGCGATCTGCCCACCATCCTCGAGGGTATCGCCGAGGCCTGCCACATAAGCCGGAGCACAACCCAGATTACCGAACACGTACGGTCTCGCCTCGCCCGCCAGATCTGCGACATCAATGCCAATGACCAGGGCATTGTGCCGCTGCTGGTGCTGGGCACCGCCTGGGACCAGACATTCGCCGAGTCCCTGACCGGAAACGGCGACGACCGTCAGCTCGCGTTGGCCCCCTCGAAAATCCAGGAGTTCGTCGTCGCCGCCCGCAACGCCTTCGAGCGCCAGGCACAGGCGGGGGAATCGCCGGTCCTGCTCACCTCGCCCGCCATTCGCCCTTACGTCAGGTCGGTCCTTGAGCGGTTCCGGCCGATGACACAGGTGATGTCACAAAGCGAAATCTCTCCGAAGGCCCGCATCCGGACGGTGGGACAGATTTAATGCGAGCCATCCGATGCGCCTGAAGACGTACACGGCACCGACCATCGCCCAGGCGATGGACATGATCCGGCGCGATCTCGGCGACAGTGCGATCATCATTCAGACGCAAGGAGAGCGCGGGCGGCAGGGAGCGCGGGTCACTGCGGCGGTCGACGAACCGAATGGCAGTGATAAGGCAACACGGCGACCTGTGGCCGACGACGCAGCCCCTCAATCCGCACCGGGCGAGCCCCCTTCTGCCTTCGCGACGATCAAACACGCCCTCCTCCGCCATAATGCACCGCCCCCGCTGACGCAGGTCATCGAAGCCGAAGCAGCGGCGTACGACGCGGGGAACCCGCTTCTCGCCCTTTCCGCCGCGCTCGACACCATCGTGTCGTTCCAGCCCATCTGTGAACGCTCGCAGCAGAGACCGCTGCTGCTTTTCGGCGCACCGGGGTCCGGCAAGACCCTAACCGTCGCCAAGCTGATTGTCCGCGCCTGCCGGGCCCAACGATCGGTAGCCGCCATCTCCACCGACGTCATCCGAGCCGGCGGCGTCGAGCAGCTCGAAGCCCTCACTCGGCTCGCGCAGGTGCCGCTGACGGCGGCAGACGGTTCCACCGCCGTCGCAGCGGCCATCGCTCGCGCCGGTGAGGAACTGGTCATTATCGATACCGCCGGCTGCAACCTGTTTGACGATGATGATCTCGCGAGCGTGCAAGAGCTGGCGCTTGCGGCGGATGCTGAGCCGGTCTTCGTCCTCGCCGCCGGCGGCGACAGCGGCGAGTCGATCGAGATGGCCGAACGCGCAGCCGGCATTGGCTGCCGGCGAATGGTCGTCAGCCGGATCGACATGGTACGTCGCCTTGGCTCGGTGCTCGCTGCCGCTGAGGCAACAGGATTGGCCCTCGCCGACGTGGGAATCGGTCCACAGGTGGCCGACGGCCTTGCCCCGATCAACCCCGTATCCCTTGCCCGACTGCTCCTGCCCCTGGACGAGCCCGAAGGCTCCCCCTCCCAGATGAAAGAGACACCGCGATGACTCTCTCCGCGATTTTTCCATCCGACCCGATCGCGATGTCGGCCGGAGCGAAGACGATCGCCATCGCCTCGGGAAAGGGAGGTGTCGGCAAGACATGGTTTGCCATCACCCTCGCCCATGCGCTGGCCAATGCGGGACAGCGGGTGTTGCTGTTCGACGGGGATCTGGGACTGGCGAACGTCGATATTCAGCTGGGACTGATGCCCGATCAGGACCTGGGTGACGTCCTCTCCGGTCGGCTGGCCCTCCACGAGGTGCGGCTGCGCTTCGATGCGGGGGGCTTCGATGTGATCGCCGGTCGCTCCGGCTCCGGACGGCTGGCAACCGTACCTCAGACGCGCTTGTTCCAGTTGAAGGAAGAACTGCAGGCGGTCGCCGGCGACTACGACTACATCCTCCTCGACCTTGGTGCGGGGGTCGAGCGAACGGTGCGTCATCTGGTCCGCTCCGCCGGCAAGGTCATCGTTGTAACCACCGATGAGCCGACCGCTCTCACCGACGCTTACGCCTTCATCAAGCTGAGCCAGTTGGACCGGCCGGACGGCGAAATAGCCGTGGTCATCAACATGGCTTCCTCCCGACGGGACGGCGAACGCACATTTCACGCCCTGCGCAAGGCCTGCGAGGGGTTTCTCAAAATCTCGCCGCCACTGTTGGGAATCGTCAGGCGGGACACCCGCGTCCGCGAGACGATCCGCAACCAGTGCTCCCTACTTACCCGATATCCCAACACCGAGGCCGCCGTCGACGTCAGCGCAGTGGCACGGGCGCTGTCCGCCTAGGCCGGAATCATCGTTAGGGCGTACGGGGCATGCGGATCGGCCAAAGCCTCCCTCCGGTCGCCGTCCCCGCGACTACGGCCGCTCCCATCGCCCAGGTCATGACGACGCCAGCCGGCTTGAGCGCTCCTTTCGATGGCGGACTCGCCGGTATCGTCATCGCCGGCGGCGATGAGCAGACAGCGATCGCGACCGACAAAGGCGTCTTTGTGCTGCGCGGCCCGATCGGCCTTTCGCCCGGAACGCAAGTAATCCTTACGAGCGAATCAGGCGACGGCAGCATCGTTCGATTGCATAGGGCGCCGGCGTCGGTCCAAAGCACCCCCGAGGTGGCGATAGTGGTCAGATCAGCGGCCGATGATGGCACCCTCGACTTCGCCAGTTCTCCTGCTCCAGTCGACCTTGTCGGGCATCGACTGCCGGCCAGGATCCTGGCGTCAGATGCCGCCACCACCGCTACATCAGCAGATTCCCTTCCCCTGTGCGGAGAGATTCAGATCCGCGTCCTCGCCATCATGGTTCCGACGGACGCCATCGGACCCAAGACCATGTCGACGGGTTCGGCAAGGACGTTCCAGGCCGTGGTTGCCGCCAGGCATGCGGACGGATGGGTCGTGCGGTCTGACGACGGCCCGACCCTCGTCTTGCCACCAAACGTCGAACTCGGCGAAGGGACGCGCATCACCTATCGCTTCGAGCCGACCCCCGCCGCGATCGACGCGTCCCCTGCGGAAATGCCGGTCGACGTCATTGATGCGCTGATGCGGGTGTTGAGCGGCGGGAACCTCGCGGCGCGTGCATCGATCGTCCGCCTCCTGCCGCGGCCGGACAAAGCGCTGCCCCTCCTTGCTGCCGCCTTCCTCGGCGCCCTCAAGAATGGCGACGTTCGGGCCTGGCTCGGCGCCGCCTCCGAACGGTTCGCCTGTGGCCGGGCCCCGTTCCATGACCGGCTATCGGACGCCTGGATGAACGCCGGGACCAGCGAAGCGCAGACGAAGGGGGAGTGGCAGAGCTGGGCGATCCCATTGTTGACGGGAGATGGCGTGACCCCACTACGTGTTTATCGTCGCCAGAGCGAGAAGCGAGATGCTAACGGCGAAGGCGACGCCCAGGCCATGCAGCGCGTCATCTTCGATTGCACGTTCAGCCGCGTCGGGCGAGTCCAGGTCGACACCCTCTGTCGCAGGCCGAGGCGATGCGACATGCTGATTCGGACCGCTTCGCCGTTGGAACCCTCGGTCCGCGATGCGGTCAGCCTCGCCTTCGCCGAGACGGCGGCCATTATCGACCTGGCGGGACGGCTTGACTTTCACACGGCGCAGGGAGCCTTCGTCGAACTCGGGACCGCAACGCCGACGCCGGGACGGGTCAGCGTCCGCATCTGAGAAACCGCTCGCGGCTCAGCGAAGCGCCTTTGCGCGTCCCATGATCACCGCCGTTTCATCCAGGCGACGCTGCTCACGGCGTGCCGCTGCGATCGCCGCCGCACGATCGAGATCCGCCTTCAGCATCTCAAACTTTCGGCCTTCCCGATAGGCTTCCGCCAGTCTCTGGCGGGCGTCCGCCAGTTCGGCTTCCGCAGCAGCGAGCGTCGTACGAAGCTCGCTGTGTTGTGTTCTCACATGGTCGGCGTAGGAAGCAAACCCGAAGAAATCGTGATCCGCCCCCGCGCGCAGGTGGTCCTGCTCTCTTCGAAAGGCCTCATCGAGCGCTACGATCGCCGCCGATACCTCCTCGACGCGACGCCCGGCGGCGGCGACGGCGCGCCGGTGCTCGTCGATGCGCCACCCATGCAACCGGATCAGGTTCGCTATCGCTCGCGACACCGCCTAAGCTCCGCGTCCGCCTGCATCAGCGCCATTCAGGATACGGGCGAGCGTACCGTAGACGTCACGCAACGGCCCCGGTTCGTCCTTTCCTTGCGCCAGGAACTCCTCCAGCGCCGGCCGGAGTCGGATGGCCTCATCGATCGCAGGGTCGGTGCCGGCTCGATAAGCGCCGAGGCGGATGAGGTCGGCCATCTCGTCGTAGGTCGCCATGGCCCGCCTCGCGCGCGCCACCAGCTTATTCTCTTCCGCAGTATTGCACCCCGGCATCGACCGGGACACGCTGCGCAGGACGTTGATGGGCGGGTAGCGACCCTGCTCCGCCACCTTGCGGTCGAGAACGACGTGACCGTCGAGGATACCCCGCACCGCATCGGCGATCGGCTCGTCGTGATCGTCTCCGTCCACGAGAACCGTAAACATTGCGGTGATACTGCCGCCGCCCTGCACGCCGGGGCCGGCACGTTCCAGCAAACGAGGCAGTTCCGCGAACACGGAAGGCGTGTAGCCCTTTGTCGTCGGCGGTTCCCCCACCGCCAAGCCAATCTCCCGCTCGGCCATGGCAAATCGAGTGACGCTGTCCACCATCAATAGGACGTCGGCACCACTGTCCCGGAAGAACTCGGCGACGGCGAGCGTCACCTGGGCCGCGCGGCGGCGCAAGAGGGGAGCCTGGTCGGAAGTGGCGACAACGACAACGCTGCGTCGCAAGCCCTCCTCTCCCAACGCGTCCTCGATGAACTCCCGGGCTTCGCGGCCACGTTCGCCAATCAGACCGATAACGTTAATCTCGGCTTCCGTCTGCCTCGCCATCATTGACAACAGCGTCGACTTGCCAACGCCCGAGCCGGCGAAAATGCCCAGTCTTTGGCCGCGGCAGCAGGTGAGGAAGGCGTTCAGCGTGCGAACGCCTACGTCGAGCTTGGCCCCCACGCGGCTCCGCTGATGCGCCGGAATGGCGTCGGCCCGGACGGGGCACGGTCGCCTGCCCATGACGAGCGGACCCTGCCCGTCCAGCGGTCTGCCGAAGGCATCGATGACCCGACCCAGCCACGCGTGATCGGGGTAAAGGACATCGGCGCCGCGGCCCATCTCTGCCCGCGCACCGCAGGCAAGGCCGGTCATCGCCCCAAACGGCATCGCCAACACCCGTCCGTTGCGAAAGCCCACGACCTCAGCCTCTCGCCGGCTTCCGTCCCGACCGCTCAAACGCAGGTGATCGCCCACGCAGACGTCCTTCGGCAGTCCTTCGACCTCAATCAGCAGGCCGACGGCGCCCGTCACCTCTCCATGAATCACATGCTCCGGGAGTCCATCAAGGGCGGCGATCATGCCGTCGATTGCGGCTTTCGTTCGGCTTTGCTCCATGATCCCACTCCGGCTCACCATCGATGCAGCATTGGGTCTCGCTCCTTAAGGCACAGTAAACAAACCCGAAATTTCACTACACTTTTAACGTGTATCAATTTGCATTTTAATGCATTTTTTAGTTGCGTTAACCCGAAAGAGGTACTATTAATGCGGGTATCTAACACAGGTTAATCCCTTTAGAAGAGCAAAAGGAACCCCGGCAATGCGTGTTCTCGTCATCGAAGACGATCAGTCAGCCGCCCTCGCCACCGAACGGATGCTGAAGAACCAGGGCATGGTCGTCGATCGCACTGATCTTGGGGAAGATGGCCTGGAGATCGCCAAGATTTACGACTACGACATCATCCTGCTCGATCTCGGCCTGCCGGACATGGATGGACTGGAGGTTCTTCGCCGCCTGCGACAGGCGCGCATCGAAACCCCGGTGCTGATCCTGTCGGGCGTGTCCCAGGCGGACAGCAAGGTGCGCGGGTTCGGCAGCGGAGCCGACGATTATCTGACCAAGCCCTATGATCGCAACGAACTCGTCGCGCGCATCCATGCCATCGTCCGGCGTTCCAAGGGCCACGCCGAGTCGGTGATCCGCACCGGTCGCCTCGCCGTCAATCTTGCGGCGCGCATGGTCTCTGTCGATGACAAGCCGGTGCACCTGACGACCAAGGAGTACGGCATCCTGGAGCTGCTCAGCCTGCGCAAGGGTACCACCCTGACCAAAGAGATGTTCCTCAACCATCTCTACGGCGGTCTCGACGAGCCCGAGCTGAAGATCATCGATGTGTTCATCTGCAAGTTGCGCAAGAAGCTGGCAAGCGCCACCACTGGTGACCACTACATCGAGACGGTGTGGGGCCGCGGTTACATGCTCCGCGATCCGCAGCCAATCGCGGCGATGGCCGCGGCATGAGCGAAAACAGGCTGCTGCGACGGAACGGGCCTAGCTCGGCTCCGTCGCTTCCAGTCTGGTCCGAGGGAGGAAGCCCGCCTTCCGTCAGGAAGACGCTCGATCGGAGCCGCTCGCCAAGCCGCCCTGACTGCGCGACCGGGTGCTGCCGCAAGCCGTCATCCGATAGATGCCACGATGGCCGGAAATAGGCTCGAAGCGGTCGGTGATGCCGATGACGGTTTCTGTTCCGCCAAGGAAGAGTACCCCGTTCGCTGCAAGACAGCGGGAAATCCGCTCAAATACGGTGCGCTTGGTGTTGCTGTCAAAGTAGATGAGAACGTTGCGACAAAACACGATGTCAAACGATCCCAACCTGACCATGTCTTCCAGAATGTTCTGCTCTCGAAACTGAACCATGTCCCGAATGTCTGGGCGGACTGTCCATTGAGACTCGTTCTGGACAAAGTACTTGACGAGCAGACGGATCGGCAGGCCGCGTTGCACCTCGAACTGCGAATAAACTCCTGCGCGGGCCTTCGTCAGAACGCTTGAAGAAATATCCGTAGCAACGATTTCCACCGGCCACCCCGCGAACCGGGCGGCATTTTCCTTTATGGTCATCGCGATTGAGTACGGCTCCTGGCCCGCCGAGCACGCGGCCGACCAGATGCGCAGCGGCCGTCCCTTCGGCCGTGACTCGACCAGCAGCGGCAGAACCACATCGCGCAACAAGTCGAATGGCTTGGTATCGCGAAAAAACAGAGTTTCGTTGGTCGTCATCAGGTCGACGACACTGCGCGCCAGTTGCTCGTTCCGTTTGAGCTTGAGGGCGGTCACCAGTTCGCCAAAGGAGCGAATGTTGTGTTCGCTGGCGAGCGGCTTCAGCCTGCTCTCGACCAGATATGCCTTCTCTGCCGGCAACACGATGCCCGATCGCTCGCGAACGAAGCCGGCCAGATAAGCGAACTCTTCGGGGGTCACAATGCTCCTCCACCGGCTATTTTGGTGATCGCGGGTGCCAACCCCGGCAGAGGCAGCACGGCCGCGCACAGCCCTAAATTGGCCACGGCACCTGGCATCCCCCAAACGACGCTCGTTTCTTCGTCTTGAGCGAGGACGGTACCGCCGGCGGCGACGAGCCGCTGCGCCCCGGCACACCCGTCACTGCCCATCCCGGTCAGGATGACGGCAAGAACCCGATTGCCGAACACCTCTGTCAGGCTTCTGAGCATGGGGTCGACGGCCGGCCGGCAAAAGTTTTCGGGAGGATCACGCGTCAAACGCACCTTCGCGGCCTCGCGCGAGCCCTGAACGAGTAAATGCTGATCGCCTGGCGCAACGTAGATGTGTCCCGGCTGCAACCGTTCCCCGTCTTGCGCCTCTGCCGACGGCCACCCGCTCAGCCGGCCGAGGTGTTCGGCGAGAATGGCGGTGAAGGTGCGCGGCATATGCTGCGTGATCAGAATGGGTTGGCGAACGTCCTCGCGACGCAATCCGCGAAATACCGCCGTCAACGCCTGTGGCCCCCCGGTGGATGAGCCGATGGCAATAACGTCCGGAGCGATGGGAGCGGCGCGGCGACGCACCGACACCGGGCGCAAGGGAGTTACTGCCGCAGCCGCACGCGAAGGCGTCGCTGGCGGCACGCTGCTCGATGCGGGGATCCCCGGACGCTGCGGCCGCAGTCGCTGCCGTCGACGGCCGAGGGCATGAATCTTGGTCACCAGGTCGCGGCGAAACTCGTCGCTGCTACCGAGGCGTTCGCTACTGGGTTTCGGAACGTAATCGGCAGCGCCGGCGGCCAAAGCCTGCAGGCTGACCTCGGCGTTCCGCTGGGTCAACGTCGACGCCATGATCACCTGGGCCGACGAGTCAACCGCCAGCAAATACTTGAGGGCGGTCAGACCATCCATCACCGGCATTTCCACATCGAGGACGACAACGTCGATCTGCGGATCACGCTGCAACTGGCGGACCGCCTGCGCGCCGTCACTCACCGAGGCGACGATGGTGATGTCTTTTTCCGAACTCAGCATCCGGGTGATCAATCCGCGAACGACGGCCGAGTCGTCGGCCAGCATCACCCGCAGCGGCACGCCTTGCGGCTTCGACTCGGCGAGGTTCACCGTCCCCATCCTTTTCTAGAGCAGCCCCACTTGAGTCAGCTTGGCCTCCACAATCTCCCGGTCGAACGGCTTCATGATGTACTCATCAGCGCCGAGGGAGATTGCTTCCTGGATACGCGCCAAGTCGTTCTCGGTGGTGCAGAACACGACCACCGGCGTCGTACCGTTGGGAACCAGACGCAGCGCCCTCAGGAAGTCGATGCCGGTCATCACCGGCATGTTCCAGTCCAGGAGCACGGCATCCGGCATCCGGTCGAGGCAGGCCTTCAAGGCTTCGGCACCGTCTGCCGCCTCACGCACATCAAATCGCAAATCCTGCAGGATCCGACGGGCAATGGTGCGGATAACGCGGGAGTCGTCGACGATCAGGCATTCCGTCATGGTATGTCTCGTTCTGTTCGCCCCAGGGAAGGGAACTCAGGCTGCGCGGGGCTGGACAAAGGTATTGGCGAGGCTCTGCATCAAACCTTCGCGGTCGGCTTTGGCGACGTAGTCGGAAAAGCCGCAGGCGTGGCCACGCTGGAAGTCGCTGTCGCTGGTAAAGGAGGATAAGGCAACGAGCGGTACGTCCTTCCACGGACCCTCTTCTCGGACGCGCGCGGCAAAGTCGAAGCCGCTCATCCCCGGCATTTCGATATCGCTGATGATCGCATCGAAACTGCGCCCGCTGTCCCGCAGGCGCAGCGCCTCGGTGGCGTTCCCCACCGCCGTCACCCCATAGCCCGCTGCCTCAAGCATGGGCACCAGGAGATTGCGGAAAAAGGGACTGTCATCGACCAGAAGCACATGACGGACCGTCGTTGTTTCGCCGAAAGACTGGCCGACGGTCGTATCAAACCAATCGGGAAACGCAGCGGTCAGATAGGGAGCGGCATCGATAACGTCAGTCGCTTTACCATCGATGATGGCGCTGCCGATCAGCCCATCACAAAGCGATTTCACCTCGACGTTCAGGTGATCCTCGACGATATCGACGATCTCTTCGACGACGAGGCCCATGCATCGATCCCGATCATTGAAGACGAGGACCTGGACCGGACCCTCGCTCGGCCATTCGGTCCCAGGTGTGCAGGGAACGAGCGGCATCAGGCGGCCGCGGTACTGCAGCATGGCACGCGCCTGAGCGTGTTCGATCCGGCTTGCGTCGATCTCCTCCAGCCGGGCCACCAGTTCGAGTGGGACCGCCTTGCGGGCATCGCCCTCTCCTGTCCTGAAGACGAGCAGTCGCGTCTTCTCTTCCTGGCCATCGCTCGCTCGCAGAGCGGTGTTGTCGGTCGAGCAGGTCTCGTGATCGATGGTCGCGGCAAGGCCGTTCGGGTCGAGAATCATGATCACCCCCCCATCGCCGAGAATGGTATTTCCGGCGTAGACGGGGATGTCGCGCAACATGGGCGCCACTGGCTTGACGACGATTTCTTCCGTATCGAAGACTTCATCGACAACAATGCCGAAACGCTTCGCACCCACCTGGGCGACGATGACGAGGCATTCGCGCAGGTTCGCACAGCCTCTCTCGCTCCCGTTCGAGCGAGACTCGTCGCCGAACCGAAGAAGCCGGCCGAGTTCCACAACCGGCAACAGCCGCTCGCGCAAACGCAGCAGTAATGAGGAGTTGATCCGCTCGATGCGGGTCTCGCTGGTGCCGGCGCGCACCAGTTCCAGCACGCAGGCCTGCGGCAGCGCGAAGCGATGCCCACCGCAGGAAACGATCAACGCCGAGACGATTGCCAAGGTCAGCGGAATGCGGATGACAAAGGTGGAACCGAGACCAGCACTTGACCGCAGATCGATGCTGCCGCCGATCCGATCGACGTTGGTCCGCACGACGTCCATGCCGACGCCGCGGCCGGAAACGGTCGTTACTTTGTCGGCGGTGGAGAAACCGGGCCGGAAGATGCACTGGTAGAGCTGCTGCTCCGACATCGCCGCCGCTTCCGCCTCGCTGATCACACCTAAGGAGATCGCCTTGCGGCGGATACGCTCGTGATCCAGTCCTTTCCCGTCGTCGGAGATTTCGATAATGATATGGCCACCTTCGTGGCGAGCGCTGAGGGAGATGGTGCCGATCTCAGCCTTACCGGCGCGCCGACGTTCGTTGGGCGCTTCGATCCCGTGATCGGCGGAATTGCGCACCATGTGGGTGAGCGGATCCTTGATCAGCTCCAGCACCTGCCGGTCGACCTCGGTCTCCGACCCCAGCATCTGCAACTCGATCTTCTTGCCGGACTCCTGCGCCAGATCACGGACAATCCGCGGCAGTTTTGCCCACGCGTTGCCGATCGGCTGCATTCGCGTCTTCATCACCCCTTCTTGCAGCTCTGTGGTGATGTGGCTCAGCCGCTGTAACGGCGCGCTGAAGTCGCTCTCCTTGCGTCCGCGGGCAATTTGCAGGAGCTGGTTGCGGGTCAGCACCAGTTCGCTGACCAACGTCATCAACGCATCCAGAGTATCGACGGCCACCCGGATCGACTGGGAGACGATCGCGGGTTCCCGGGCTGTGCCGACCTGCTCGCCGCCGGTCGCACCGGCATCTCCCGTATCCCGAGCCTCGGGACCGTTTGCATGCTCCTGCGCCCGCTCTGCTTGCATGGAAAGCGCCAGCTCCGCCTCCGTCGCCGCCCGGGCGCCGGAGGCTACCGCAGCTTCGACCTCCGCCAACAGCTCGTCTGCGACGGGAAACGGGGAACTCAGATCCTGTCCGGAGGGAATTTCTATCGCAGCAGCCGACCCTTGCGTCGAAGCCACAGCCTGGGCAGAGGCCGTGGTCGTCGGCTCTGAGCCATCCTTGCCCTCCGCCAGCGCGTTCAACTCGGCGATGATTACCGCATCGTCACCCGCCGGTTCGCCTCCCCTCGCTTCGAGTTCGGCGAGCAGGTCGCGTATGGTATCGATGCATTTGAGGACACCAGTCACCGCCTTAGGTGTCACCGGCAGTGATCCGTCGCGCAACTTGCCGAGCACGCTCTCGCCCGCATGGGCGATCGCCTCCAGCCTCGGCAGGCCAAGGAAGCCGCACGTCCCCTTGATCGTATGAACAAGCCGGAAAATGCTGCCGAGGATCGTCTTATCGCTGGGATTTCGCTCGAGCTCGACGAGCTCGGCATCGACGATCGCAAGGTTCTCACTGGTCTCGGTCAGGAATTCGGAAAGCAGGTCATCCATGATCGTCTCGCCCGATGTGCCGACGTGTCGCGGCCAAACGCAGCTTCGACGAAAAAGCTTTCCCTCGGCTTAATGCCGCTGACTTCCCTCCGCGCCGATGGGCGTCAGCGACAGGCGAACCTTCCCTTCAGCGACGTCGAACGCAATTTCGGCAGCGACGCAGCGGGCAAGCACCTGGGCGTAGTAGCCGACCACGTTGGCCGATGTGAGGTCCTGGCAATCGGTCGCTCGCAGCGCCGCAAGCGCCTGCGGAGTCAGCCGGGCGCCGACGCCCTCGGCTTCAATCGACAACCGGTGGTGGGACAAACTGCGGTCTTCGCTCAGGCGGACCGTGCCCCCCCTCGGCAAGGCCTCGCTCGCCAGCAAGACCAGGCAGAGGGCGAGTCGGCCGGTAGCGGCCGGCAGTTCTGACGAATCAGCGGTCGGGCCATCTGCCGCCACATCCCAGGCGAAACCCAGCCGCGGCCGGCCGAGAGCCGGTTCGACGAGGGCACGCAACTCCGCCAGGGGCATATTCCGCGACGCTCTCTCGAATCCGAAGGCAGCCCGGAAAAACGCCAAGCGCGCCGCGGCACGCCGCCCGGCGTCAGCCACCAGTGAAACGGCGTCCTCTTCCACATCGGCACCGACACCGATCAGATCCTCGGCGCTCGCGGTGACGCCGATGGCGCCGCTGAGATCATGGCACATGCGTGAGGTCAGCAGCTGGGCCAGGCCTAGGGGATCCGCCACCCCCTGCTCCCCGATCCCCGCGTTATCCCCCTGCGACCGGGACCGCTTCGGGCCCGGCGGATTCCGCAAGCTCGCCGCAGACGGCAGTGGGTGGGAGGGAGTGAGGGGGCTTTCGGCCAACATTGGCGTCGCTCCGCATTGCTATTTTAAGATGTATGATTCTCTATTATCTCCAGCTCATAGTTGCATAGGCGATATGCCCTGTAAAGGGGTATTGCGGGACTTGTTCCCTCTATGCGTGCATCAATGCGATTTTTCTGGCGGTCAGTAGTCGTGCTTGAACTGGAAGCCGATGCTGCCCGACATGCCCTGTACGTCCTGGATGATGTCGCTCTGAAGGGCCAGCCCCGGGACGATCTCCACTTCGACCCGGCCACCGCTGGCCTGATCCGCGAGCCCTCGCCGAGCGCCGACAAAAATTGGATCGCCGAAGTACCGTCCGACTTCCACCTCCGCTCCCCGTTCCGCCCCCGCGACTGGACCGACCAGCAGCGCATCGAGGCCCAGGAATTGCCGGATCGAACCGAGTGCATCCGCGGTAAACGTGTCTCCTCGGTTGAGCGAGTCCAATGCCGCGGCAAGCTGCACGGATTCCAGGGCAGTCAGACGCGTCGTTCCTTTTCCGAACATGACCTGCGCCAGAACCTCACTCTCCGGCAGCGGCGGCTGCGAGGAAACGACGAGAGCAGGATCACTGACCGGGCCAGTGACCCCGATGAACGCCGTCAACTCTGAGCTCCGGTACTCTGCAGCCACGTCGAGCAACGGGTCGATGACGGGGCCGCCGGTGAAACGGACGACACCCTTCTGCAACTGCAGGCGTTTGCTGGCGAAAGCGAAGCTCCCCCGGACCAGGTGCACTTGACCGGCTACAGTCGGGATGGCCGTGGAGCCGCCCACGTGCAGACCGCCGGCCCATTCGGAGTCCAGCCCCCGCCCGCGGACGAAGACATGACGAGGCAGATCAAGTTCGATATCGAGGTCGATGCCGGATCGCGAAGCGGCGGGCGCCGACGATGTCGCCGCCGGCCCGATCGCCCTGTTGATCTCGATCACCGGCAGGATCACGACGCCGGGTGGCAGTCGGTCGCGCAATTGGACCTGGACAGGGGTGACCGCCAACGCTCCGGCCAATTGCCCACGAGCCAATCCGCCGCGATAGGTAATCGTCCCCGCGAAGGTTGCGCTCACATCGTCGCGCGCGACTAGCCGAGCGTCCTGGACATGGAAGCTGAATTCCACCTGTGGGTCGTCGAGAGCGACAAAGCGGATCTGACCCTGCCCCGCGATGCTGCCGCTCCCGGCCGGCATTCCTGTGGCCGTAAACCGCACGGTGCGGTCTGGGTCAACCTCGGCTCGACCCGAGATGCCGCCGATCAGGGTGCCGGTGACGAAGTTCTCATAAAGACCATCGTGGAGGCCGAGCGCGCCGACCACCTCCGGGCGCGACAGGCTGCCGCCGATCTCCAGATCGCCGGCAAGAAGACCGCCAAGCCGTTGGTCCAGCAACCCGTATGCCTCGGCAAGGTGCGCCAGATCGGCCTGGACGTGAGCCTCCCCGGCCAGCGCACCGTCGGGCGCAACGCGAACATGGAGGGAACCGGGTTCCGGGCGCACGGGCAACACCACCGCTGCCGACAGCAACCTCGCACCATTACCGGCGTCGCCCAGGGTCATGCGAACGTCCGTTCCAGCGGCGCCAAAGCGTGCCCGCAACTCCCCACTGATCGCCGGATCAGCGCTTCCCGCCGGGGCGACAAAACTGAGCCCATCAACGGCAAGCGCCATCTCGCCACCGACGATTCCGTCCGTCGTCGAGACACCGCCCCCTCCGCTCAGCGTGCCCGCCGCCGGCGCATGCGCCAGCCAGCCGCGCAGAATGGACACAGGCACCGATTGCAGGTGCACGTCCGCGAAGGTGGACCCTGGCTGTAGAGCCAGGCGTCCGCCAAGGCGGCCGGTGCCGACACGCAGATCGAGATCGCCGATCAGCAGTCGGCCGCTGCCGACGACGATCCGCACCGGCGTTACAAGCGACAGCGGGGTTCCGGCGGCACGAGCACTCAAGCCGCTGACGAGGATGGTCGCGCCGCCGCCAGAAACATCGGCGTGGAGACGGCTGGTCAGTTGGTCAAGGCGGTCCCGGGGTCCGTCCACATCCAGCCGCACATCGAGCGCCGTGCGGGGACCCATCGCCCGCAAGTCGAGCGCGAATGGACCGTCGCCGCCGACGTGAACCTGCGTCGCATGAACGGTTGCATCGACGCGCGCTTCGGCCAACGCATCCTCCACCTTCGCCGTCACGGCGAGATCGCCGATGCGGATCGCTTCCCCGTCCGCGCTGCCGACGGCGAGGGAATTGGCCTGCAGCCGCGCATTCAGGGACTGGCGTCCACCTGCCGGGGTCAAACTGAGCCGGGCGTTTGCGGCACCACTGAGACGGGGGGCGCCAAGGGCGGTCGGCGGAGACGCCGGCCGGTCCGCTTGCAGCTCACCGCGCCACAGTCCGGTCGTCCGATCTAGGCCGAGGGTGCCGGTCGCCCGCACGCCAAGACCGGCCGCGGATATTTCCGTCAGCGACAAGGTATCCTTGTCGAGGGCAAACCGTGTCGCCACCTGGATGGGGGACTGAGTCGACCGCAGCGTCCCTCGCACCTCCCCCGTTGGACGGGATCCCAGGTGGGAGACCGTGCCGTCGATCCTGGCTTCGAAACCGGCAATCGAAGCCTTGGCGGCGCTCATCTGCCATCGCGCATCCGGATCGGCGAAAGGACCGGCCGCACTCGCGTCCATCTGCAGCGTTCCATCCGCTTCGACGCCAGCGGCGCCAGCCAGTGGCGCGAGATCAGCGATTGTCCACCGGGTAGCGGCGGCGAAGCTCCCATACGCGGCATTCGTCCGACCCTCGCCCACCACCCGAACATTCGCTCCGGCGAGGCTGAAATCGGTAACCGCGAGCCCAGAGGCTGGGTCGTTGCTGAGGTGAGAGGACAGCGATGGGGAAGTCCCGAGCGCCGCATCGACGACCGGGATGCCCGTCTTCAGGTTCTTCGCGGTCCCGTCGAGGCGGACGTCGGCGTGGCCGGTGAGGAGCGGCCCCTGCAGCCGAGCTGCGAGCCGAACTTCACCCGACCCGGCGAAGCCCAGCAACGGCTGCAGAACGGCAAGGTCGGCCGATGAAGCTTCAAAGCCAAGGTCGCTCGCCTGCTCGTCCAGTGCCAGGTGTCCGCTGCCGTTGATTGTCGCCGCCTGCAAGTCAACGCGAGCGCTCTGCAGGTCGATGGCATCCCCGGTTGCCGACAGCAAACCATCCACCTGCGCCATCGGTGCCGGGCCGAGGATTGCCCTCAGCCTCCCGTTGTCCGCCATCACCTCCGATGCGTCGACGGTGATCCGCACCGCGCGGGCGCCGGCAGCGGCCGGTTGCAGGCTCGCTTGCCACGCGAGATTGGCGGAGGCGACGGCGGGGCGGGAGAAATGGCTGATGGTGCCGGCGACGGCGATCTCGACCGCACCGAGGCGACCGGACAAGCTGGCCTCGGCGGCGAGCCCATCCATCCGAAAACCGTTCAGCGCCGGCGGTGAAAACGCGGCCGGTCCGAGCGTCACGTTGGCCTGGGCGGCCATCGCCGACGTTTCCGGATCGAAGCGGCCGCCGCCCTCGACGACCAGATCGTGCCCCTCGATGCGCAACGCCTCCAGGCTTGCCGGTCCATCGGCCGCCAGGTTCAACGTGGCACCGATGTGCAGCCCCGGCTCGATCGCCGGCCCCAGCGGGAGAGGCATCCCGCCCTGCCATTCGGCGCGCCCCTCGATCCCGATCTGCCGACCGGTCTCGCTACCCGCAGCGCTCAGATTACCGGCAAACGACGCGAAGCCGGTCGCTTCTGCCTCGACGATGCCGCGCCAGTCCTCCAGCCCCCCATCGCCGACCAGCCGGAACCTCAGCGGCGGATACGGGGCAAGGCCCAAGCTCCGCACGATCAGCCCGTCGTCCGCCTCCTCACCGATCACCTCGACCTTCAGCCGCCGGGTCGCCGGTTCGAGCCGGACGTCGGCTTCGACCCGACCCTGACCGCCGTCCGTGCGGACGATCGTCAGCTTCGTGCTTATGGCTTCGCCGGTGGAGGCGGCCAAGCGTCCATCCACCCGCAGCCGGGCGGGCGAGGTTCCAATCAGCGGGCCGCCGAGAACCAGGGTGTCGATGGAGAATCGATCGACGCTGGTATCGACGGGAAGATGCGGAACGGCGAACTCGGTCCTCGCCTTCTCCATCGGCAAGCGAACCAAATGGAGGGCGGACACCGCAAGGTCGATCACCTTGAGGCGACCTTGCAGCAGCGCCGCCGGCTTCCAGCGCATGACGAACCCATCCAGGGCCAGCCATACGCCTTCGCCGTCAGCCAGCGTCAACCTTTCGATAGCGATGCGAGACGGCAGTCCGGCGCCGACGCCGAGGAGTTGAACCTGCGAGCCGGTGGCGATGGACAGCACCGGCGTCAGCCACTGGGCCAGGCGCTCACGCCCCGCGTCACTCTGCGCGGCCAGCAATAAACCCGCGAGAGCAAGCGCGATGAGAGCGAGCAGCCCGGCCGCGGCCCCCATCACCCGGATGAGCCAGCGCCGGAAATGCCGCCGCCACCCCGGAGTCGGGTCCGGTTCAGAAGGACTGGCCGAGGCTGATGTAAAACTGGACCGGGTCGTCAACGTCATTCCTCGGATTGAGCGGGGTTGCCACATCGACGCGGACGGGACCAATGGCCGTGTAATAACGGAGGCCCAGCCCGGCACCCCAGCGAATCGTGTCGGCCAGGTCCGGAACCACGGAATCATACACGGTGCCGCCGTCGATGAACGGCACGACCCCGAAGTTGCCCCAGATCCGCGCCCTGAGTTCGGCACTCAATTCCAGCAACGAGCGACCGCCAATGGGATCTCGCCCGTCATCCAAAGGACCAACCTTCTGGAAGGGATAGCCGCGAATCGAATTGCCGCCGCCCGCATAGTATCGCTTGTCGGCGGGAACTGTGTCGCGACTTTCGCCGAAGAGCGAGCCGACCTTGCTCCGCCCGGCGAGGACATACCGGCGCTCCTTGTCGAGACTGTAGTAAGCGGATGCCGACAGCTCACTGGTGACGAACAACTGGCTTGTCTGATACCAGCCCACGTACGGCGTCGTCGCAAAACGCACTTTCGATCCCTCGCTGGGATCGAGAGAATTGTCGGTCGTGTCACGAAGAAAAAATCCCGTCAGCCCGAAAAGCGTGGAATTATTGGTGTTGCTATCCTCCGTGATCCATGCCGTCTCCACAGATGGACCAAAACCGGCAGCCCAGTCTTCTCTAAAGATCCGACGGATTTGGGCAGACGTCTTGACCCCTTTTTTGTCAAAAGCGTCTGTAGTTTCGCGCTGGGCCACCGCTTGGCCGACCACTGTCTGGTCGGTCAGTCGCCAGTTGGGGACTAAAATGTCTACCGTTGCTTGCTGAGCAATCCGCCCCAGTTCAACGGTCACCCGGAAGTCTTGATCACGCCCCCAAAAATTCCGCAGCTCCCAGAATACCTCACCTGCGGGTCCTTCCGTCGTATAATACTTGAAGCCACCACCGATAGACCGCTGCTTTGCTTCGACGGTGGTTATCGTGAGGGGGAGACGTCCGTCGCTATCGGCGAACGCGGCCGGGGTAACTTCGACCGCGGAGAACAGCCCCGTGCGAGCGAGCTTCTGGCGGAAGGCATCGATCTTTCTGCGGTCGAATGTCTCGCCCTCCGTCCATGGGATCAGCAACCGGACATAGTCCTCGTCGACAGATTGCAACCCTGTGATCTGGACCGGCCCGAAGGCAAGAACCGGCCCCGGATCGACGGCGACGGTTACGCGCATGGACTGATCGCCATGATCGACGATGACCTCGCGATCGCCGATGCGGGCAAGGGGATATCCACGCTCCCCGAGCCAAGTGAGAAGACGCCGCTCGGCGGCGAGAACATCGGCGGCACGGGCCGGCGCCCCCATCGTCAGGCCGACCTCGTTCACGCCCGGAAACGGCACGGCGGTCTCCGCCTCGCCGAATCGCACCGCCGCAAACGACCGCAGCAAAAAGCGTGGCCCGGGATCGACGCGGAAAACGACGGTCGGCGGCGTCGTCGAGTCATCGAAGTTGCTCTCGATCGTCCCCGCATACCATCCCTCGGAGCGGAGAATGGCGTTGAACGTCATCCGATCATTCTCGATCCGGTTGAGGAGCGCCGCCTGGGAGACGGCCGGGCGGTCGGCAAGACTAGCCAACTGCGATCCCCGCCGGAGCAACTCGGCCAGTTCCCTGTCCTTTACCCCCTCCAGGCGGAAGCTATAGGCAACGTCCGAGGCCAATGCCCCGACGGGGGCCTCGGGGTCGTTCTCGTCGGCGCTCGCCGGCGCTAGCGCGGCGACGACACCGGCCAACAGCACACCGGCGACGACGACAGCGGAGCAGGAGGCACGAAAGTCCATCACCGAAAACGAAGCGAGTGGTGTGTCTGCGAACGTGAACCGGGCGACGGCTTGTGGGTCATCGCCCGGCTTCATCGGCTAGGCGCACGCGCATATCCGACTGCGTCAGCGGCCAGGAGCTGATCCGCACAACCCGTTGCGGTCGAGCCAGTCCGCAAACATGGTCCGGCCGGCCTGTTCCAGGGCGGCGCCGTAGCGTCGGGTATCGGCGCGCAGATCGGCGAGCCGCAGACCGGGGGTACCCGCTATCTCGGCCGCATGACCCACAAACCAATGCTCAAGGCCGGTCGCCGTCACCTCCGCGTGGAACTGAAGACCGAGGAGCACATCGCCGACGGCGAACGCCTGGTTCTCATAGGCGGCGGTCGACGCCAGCCGCACGCTCCCCTCCGGCAAGTCGAACGTGTCCCCGTGCCAGTGCAGAACGGGCGTCGGGCCTTCGGCAAGGCACGCCAACGGCGACAGCCGTCCACCTTCGGAGAGTGCAAGCTCACCCCAGCCGATCTCCTTTCGCTCACCCGGATAGACCCGGGCGCCAAGTGCCTGGGCGAGAAGCTGAGCGCCCAGGCAAATGCCGATGAGCGGTCGGCCGGCGGCAATCCGTCGCTCGATGAGGCGCTGTTCCGCCGCAAGGAACGGATAATCCGCTCCCTCATAGGCCCCGATCGGACCGCCGAGGACGACCATCACGTCGGCAGCCAAAGGATCGACGCCAGCGAAGCCGTTCGCGGCTTCATGGTAGGTGATCGTTCCGCCGCGAGCGGCGAGCACCGTCGCGAAGGATCCCAGGTCTTCAAACGCGACGTGGCGGATCGCCAACACCTGCATGAATCGATGACCTCCTCCACGCTTCGGCGCACGCGGACGCCATGGACGCTTGGCGTCCGCGCCGATCGGCGCCATATAGCCGGCGTATAGCGATCCACGCAGGCGAACGCGAGCGCCCATTGATCCGGGACAGGCACCAACGGCCGCAGCTGATCGATTCCTTCGGCCGTGGCATCAGCTACCTGCGGGTGTCGGTTACCGACCGCTGTGACTTCCGTTGCGTCTACTGCATGGCAGAGACGATGCGCTTTCTGCCAAAGGCGGATGTGCTGACGCCAGACGAGATCGATCGGCTGTGCAGCGCCTTTATTCGACGCGGTGTCCGCAAGCTCAGAATCACCGGCGGTGAACCCCTCGTCCGCCGCGACGCCGTTGAGATCTTTCGACGACTCGGCCGGCATGTGTCGGCGGGCGATCTGGACGAACTGACGCTGACCACCAACGGCAGTCAGTTGGCCGATCACGCGAGCGAACTGGCGGCGGTCGGCGTCGCCCGAATCAATGTCTCCCTCGACAGCCTGGACCCCGATCGGTTCCGGGCGATCACCCGCCGGGGCCACCTGCAACAGGTGCTGGCCGGCATCGCCGCCGCCAAGCGGGCCGGACTGGCCATCCGCATCAACACGGTGGCCTTGAAGGGCGTCAACGATGATGAGTTCGACAACTTGGTGGCATGGTGCGGTGGCGAGGGTTTCGATCTCTGCCTGATCGAAACGATGCCGCTTGGCGATGTAGGCGGCGATCGTAGCCGCCACTATCTGCCCCTCTCGGGCGTCCAACAGCGGCTGGCCGAGCGCTGGACGCTGTTGCCGACGACCCACCGGACGGGAGGGCCGGCCAAATACGTGTTCGTTCAGGAAACCGGCCGACAGCTCGGCTTCATCACCCCCCTGTCCCATTCGTTCTGTGAGAGCTGCAATCGCGTCCGCGTCACCTGCACCGGAACGCTGTTTCCGTGCCTCGGCCAGGAAGACGCCGTCGACCTGAGAACGCCACTGCGCGCAAGCCGCTCCGACATCCCGTTGCTCGCCGCCATCGACGATGGCATCGGCCGCAAGCCGAAAGGCCATGATTTCATCATCGATCCCCGGCACCACCGCCCCGCCGTTGCCCGCCACATGAACATGACGGGCGGCTGACCGGCGAGAGGCGTGATCGGCAACTGGCGGGGACGAGCACGTCGGTTATACTCGGGCCCCTCATCCTCGCCCCCTGGCCGGGTCCTCACAAGATGCCCTTCCGTTCCGTCGCCTTCGTCGCCTCCGAACACGACGACGCGCGGACCGCGCGGGACCGGATGCAGCTCGCTTATCGTCACACGTCACCGGAGCGGGCCGACGTCATCGTCGCCCTCGGCGGCGACGGCTTCATGCTGGAAACCCTGCACCGCTATATGGACAGGAATGTCCCCATCTACGGCATGAATCGGGGATCGGTCGGCTTCCTGATGAATCTCTACGATGAAGAGCGGTTGTTCGAGCGGCTGGCCAGCGCCGAGGAGTACAAGCTGAAGCCGCTGCACATGACCGCGACCACCATCCACGGGGCAATCCGTGAGGCGCTCGCCATCAACGAGGTGTCGCTGCTGCGCTCGACGCGGCTCGCCGCCAAACTGAGTCTCGAGATCGATGGCGTGGTCCGCATGCCGGAGATGATCAGCGACGGCGTCCTTCTGTGCACCCCTGCCGGCAGCACCGCCTACAACCTCTCCGTTAATGGTCCCATCTTGCCGCTCGGCGCCCATATGCTGGCGCTGACGCCGATCAGCGTCTTCCGTCCGCGCCATTGGCGGGGGGCGATCCTCCCGCATGATGTTTCTGTCGCCATGACCGTCCTGCAACCCGAACTGCGCCCGGTGAGTGCCGTCGCCGATTACACCGAGGTGCGCGACGTCGTTCGCGTCGTCGTCCGTGAGGACCAGACGGTCAAGCTTCGCCTGCTCTTCGACGCCGAGCACAATCTCGAAGAGCGGATCGTCAAGGAGCAGTTCCTGCTCTAGGCGTTTCAGCAAGGTCGCGGCCAACCGCCTGGGACAGCGACGAGAAGCCATCACCGCGCAGACGCTCGATCAACCGATGCTTGATCGCCGTGATCAGCCGGGGTCCCCGATAGACAAGAGCGGTATACAGTTGAACGGCGGAAGCGCCGGAGCCGATCTTGGCGTAGGCGTCGTCCCCCGACCCGATGCCTCCGACACCGATCAGGGGCAGCCGCCCGCCGGTCAACCGGGCAAGGTCAGCGAGGACAGCGGTCGCAGCGGCGAACAGCGGCTTTCCGCTCAGGCCGCCGGTTTGGTCACGGTGCGGAGAACGCAGCCCTGACGGCCGGGCGATCGTCGTGTTGGTGGCGATCAATCCGTCGAGACCGGACGCGAGCGCCACCTCGGCGATCGCCGCCCGTTCCTCGTGGGTGGTATCGGGTGAAATCTTGACGAACAGGGGCGTCGCGACCGGACTCCGCGCCCGTGCCGCGAGCACGCGATCGACCAGCCGCTCCAGTGCCTCCCGCCGCTGCAGATCGCGCAGCCCCGGCGTGTTGGGGGACGAGACGTTGATGACGACGTAGTCGACGAACGGCGCCAGCGCGGCGAAAGCGGTCGCGCAATCGGCCGCCGGATCCTCTGCATCGCGGTTCGGACCGACGTTGGCACCGACGACGCCTTTCCGCCCCCGCTCGCGGCGAAGGGCCAGCCGACGACCGACCACGTCGGCGCCGTCATTGTTGAAACCCATCCGGTTGACGACCGCCTGGTCGGCCTCCAGCCGGAACAGTCGGGGACGCGGATTCCCACGCTGGGGCCGCGGGGTCACCGTGCCCACCTCCACGAACCCAAAGCCGAGGGCGAGGAGCGCATCCACCGCTTCCGCGTTCTTGTCGAAGCCGGCGGCGAGACCGACCGGGTTGGCGAAGCGAAGGCTGCCGATCTCGCCGGCGAGACACCGATCGGCCACCTGCGCAGGCGTCGGGACCAAGCCGGTTCGCAGGGCTCGGATGGTCAAGCGGTGCGCCCGTTCGGCCTCCACCTGGAAGAGCAGGCGCGCCAGCCAGGGGTAGTAATCGGGACTCAAAAACGCTCTCCTCCCTATTTCCGACGCTGCTGGCGTGCGCGCCGCGTCTCAATCGCGTTGTCGTCGGCGACAGGATCGCTACAGTTGTCGGCACTATCGAACTCACCGGGGTCACCAATGAGCATACCCGACCGCGTCGCCGTCCTCTTTGCCAACGAGGCGTTCTATGCGGCCTTCGCCAATCGTGACTATGCGGCCATGGACAGGCTGTGGTCGAGACAGCACCCCGTCACCTGCATCCATCCCGGCTGGCAACCGCTCATTGGCCGCGAAGCGGTCATGCAGAGTTGGCAAGGGATCCTCGCCCACCCGTCTACCCCGCAGATCCGCTGCCACGATGCGACAGCGATCCTACAAGGCGAGGTTGCCTACGTCCTCTGCTACGAAGTGCTCGAGAACGGCCATCTGGCCGCAACCAACATCTTCGTACGGGAGAGCGAGGTTTGGCGTCTGGTGCACCACCAGGCCGGTGCCTCGCCGGCCCCGCCGGCGCAAGAGGAAGACGCGCCACCCCCGGTTCAATAACGCCGCGGTCAGCAAACGCTGAGGACGAGAACGGCTACGGCGCGCCGTCGGCTACGACCCGTTGCAGGCGCTCACGCTTGATAACGGTGATCGCGCCGCGGCGGACGTCGATGACGCCCTCCTCCTCCCAAAAGCGGAGCTGCTTGTTCACCGCTTCGCGGGAGGTGCCGATCATACTGGCCAGCATGTGCTGGGAGATGCGGACGCCGACGTTGCCGCCGGTCGCTTCCGGTTCACCGTGATGATCGGCGAGATAGAGGAGCCGCTTCGCCAGGCGTGAGCGGAGGTCGAGAAAGTTGACATCCTCCAGTTGCTCGCTGGTCCAACGCAGGCGCCGGCACATCACTTCCAGCAACTTCACGCACACCTGCGGGTTGCGCTCGAGAAAAGGCATGAAGTCCCGGCGGCTGAGGACGAGCAACTCCGTAGGTTCCATGGCGAAGGCGTCCGCCGTCCTTTCGCCACCGTCGATCATGGCGATTTCGCCGAACACCTCACCCGGTCCGATCACGTTGAGAACGACCTCACGCCCGGCGGCCGAATAGGCGCAGATGCGCACCCGACCACTGAGCACCGCCATCATGGAGTGTCCCGCATCTCCCTTCATGAAGACCGCCTCGCCGGTTTGATAGCGCCGGGGGGCCGAGAGTTGCGCCAGCCGGTCGAGGTCGGCCGACGGCAGATGCTTCATGAGGAAATGCTGAGAGAGAATTCGCTTTACATCGAGCATCGACCGCCCGCCCTGCTGCTACCCTATCGAACGCGCCTTGCCCGCTGTCGCTTTCGTTCGTCGGACTGCGGCCACGTGCGTCTACAATCCCGAGCATGCCGCTCGATGCGGTTTAATTGTGACAGCGACCGCACCGGACAAGTTGAGTAATGATTGGGTGTCACTCGCTGAATAGTAGATTACTCGTCCCTATCCCCATAGCCCCATTCGGATAATTTCCCGTCGCAGAAGTGGCTGAATGCGCCCCTCTGTAGGGAAAAACGGCTGACAGCGTCCTGTTGCGGCGGATTCATCGCCGCGCCGCGGGCGAGGTCGCCGATCGCAATGTTGCCGTCGCCAGCGTTTCCCGCAACTTCGTCTCGCAAGCGACAAGCTCGATCTCCGCTGCTGCCCGCCGCTGTTTGGCCTCGTCGGCGATGCGCAGGCTGTCCTCGACGGTGGCGACGAGCAACTCGTTGGCCTTCTTCACCGCCTCGATGTCAAAGACACCGCGCTCCATCTGCTGCCGGACCTCGGCATTGGCTTGGCGTAGATTCTCGGCATTGGCCAGCAGCAGGGTATTTGTCAGGTCCGTTGCCTCCTTGAGGGTTTGCCCGGCATCGCGGGAGCGGAAGATGGTGACCGCCTGAGCCAGCTGCTGTCGCCACAAGGGAACGGTATTGGCAAGTACCGAGGTGATCTTCGCGATCAGCCCCTTATCGTTCTCCTGGACGAGCCGGATGCTGGGCAGGCTTTGCATGGCCACCTGGCGGGTAAGCCTGAGATCGTGGACCCGTCGGTCCAGATCGTCGCGGATTGTCCGCAGATCGCGGAGTTCCTGCGCCTGAACCACGTCACCGCTTGCGGTTACCCGCTTTTCCAGGCCCGGGATCACGTCCTGGTCCAATCGCCGCAGGTGCTCGTCGCCGGCGGCGATGTAGGTGGCCAGACCATGGAAATAGGACAGCGTCTTTGCGTAAAGGCGATCCAGAAGCGCCACGTCGCGAAGGAGCGACCCCTTGTGGGTCTCCAATCGATCGCCGATGGTTTCGATCTGTCCCCGCACCTCCTCATAGCGCTGCAGAATCTTGGCGACGGGCTTGCCCGCTCCCAGTATGCGGCCGAGGAAACCGCGGGATTTGTTGGGATCCAGCTCGCCCATGTCGAAACCGCGGATCGCCGCCAGCATTTCGCTGAGCGCCGAGCCCGCCGGACCGACGTCCTTGTTGCGGACCCCTTCCAGCATTTCATCCGATACCGTCGTCAGGTCCTGCTGCGCACGGGTACCGAAAAACAACACCGAGTTGCTGTCCTTCAGATCGATCTCGGCAATAGCCGCGTCGATCTGCCGTCGTAGCTCCGGGTCGCACCCTTGGTAGTCGAGTTCCCCGTCGGTCACCGCTCCTGGGTCCGCGCTCAGTGCGGTACCCGCAAGCGATTTGTTTCCATCGGTTGTCTGGTAACCCGGCATCGTCGTCGATCTCCCCGTCTCGGCGCTCGCGCCCCCCGAGGGCGAGGGGAATCAGGCGATCCCTTCCCGCCGCAAGCGTGTGGTCAGCACTTCGATCTGCACATCGAGATCAAGCGCGTCGTGTTGAAGCAGCTTCTCGTATTGCTGGTGGCACGTGTTCTCCACATCGACGAGGAGCGTCCGGAAATTATGCTCCCGCTCCGCGGAGGACTCATGCGCCTCGGCCCGCGCATATTGCTGCGTCACCTTCTGCGCGCCCTCCAGATAGACGTTGAAGAACTTGCGGGTTCGTCGCACGTCCGCCGGATTCTCCTCGATCGCCCGCAAGATGTTGCTGACGACCAGCGAGATGCTGCCAAGGCGTTGACGGAATTCCCGGTTGGCAATCTGCCGGCTCGCCGCGTCCAGGGCGTCGAGGCGCTGATAGGCGAGTTCCAGCACCGTACGCGCGTCCGCTTCGGCACGCCCGCCAGCCCAAGCCGGCAGCCGGTCCGGACGCGAGTCGACACCGTAGAGCATCAAATACCCTGCCGCCGCGCCGATCGCATAGGCAAGGGCGGCCGGAACGTCATGACCGACAATACCGAATGCGGTAAAGCCGGCGCCGGCACCGACAGCGGCGGCGGCCAGTGATTTCAACGGCAGACCGCGAGCGGTGGTGGGGCGAACGGCAGCGACAAGTTCCTGCTGTACGCCGCGGCGCGTGAGCAGCCCACCGAGGGCAAACAGTCCATAGGCAAACACCGTGGCCGCGAGCATCCCGGCATCGCCCGTCCACAGCGACACGCTCGCCTTCACCAGCAGCAACAGCGGCAGCGCGAACAGGAGCACGCCCACCAACCGCCCGCGCAGGCCCAAGCGGACCCGGCTCGACGTCTTCATCTCGCTAGCGTCGCTCGGCAGCCGGCGGTGACAGGCGCTCGACGCTCGCCGTTTCCGCGAATAAAGCCTGACAGCTGACAACTCCCACCGTCACCAGCAACAGAACGATCCCCAGGCCCTTAATCAATCCCCGTGACATTTCGCGTCCGAACCTCCGCTCATCGACCCTAAAGGCCTTACATGACATGCGGTGGTTTTTGCGTCCTTGCAACGGGTCGCCGGCCCGGTTCCCGCCGCCGCAAAGCGAACGGAACCACCGACGCGAAGAGACGGCGGGCGAACGCGAATGGCCCACCCGCCGCGCTCTGACGCCGAAGACTAGGCCTTGGGAATGCGCAGGACCTGGCCGGGATAAATCTTGTCCGGATGGGTCAACATCGGCTTGTTCGCTTCGAAGATGGCGTTGTACTTGCTCGCATCGCCATAGTGCTTCTTGGCGATAGCCGACAAGGTATCACCCTTTTGCACCGTGTAGAGCGTCGCCACGTCTCCGGCAGGAGTGTCGATCGACTCCTCCACTTTGCCAACGCCATTGACATTGCCAAGGGCAAGGATGATTTTCTCCTTCAGTTCCTGGCTGGCAGTCTTGCCCGATACCTTGACCGTGTCACCCGATACCCCAATATCGAGCCCATCGCTCGGCAGCCCCAGCTTGTTCAGGGACGCCTGCAGGTCGCTGGCGCTGGGGCCGGATCCACCACCTATGCCCAGCTTCTCGCCCACGTCGCGGATAAAATCGATAATTCCCATCTTCTCCTCCTCCATCATGCCATCTGCGGGTCATCGCTGTCCGTACCGGCACATTTGCACACCGGCCAAGACCACGGACTTACTTGAGTCCAACCCGAGATTCCCCAAGGGCCGTGCTGATCAATGGGTAATGATCGGCTCAAGCGCCTTAGCCTGTTCGATCCATTTCGTTACCTCACTTGCTGAGGGCGTCCGCCGACATAATTTCTTCTTTTCGTTTACTTCAACCATCTTCGCAGCCAGATTGTCGGCGTTGCGGTGCTGCAACTCCTTCACCGTATCAACGCCGGCCGCCTCCAGCAGTTCCGAGAACTCCTCGCCGACACCGGAGATGCGCATCAGATCGGCCATATTGACCCATCGCAGCAACTGCTTCTCCGAGATCTGGGTCGTCTCCGCCACCTGCGCGCGGCCCTTCGCCGTCGCGCACTTAGCCAGCAAATCCTCCACCGTCCCAATGCCCGCGGCGCTCAGCTTCTCCGCCTGCGCCGGACCGATACCCTCTACCTTCTCGATCCCCTTCGCCACTGTCTCTGCCTCCCGGTTACGGTGAACGCTGCTCGGTGCAACTAATGGTTACTCTCGGCTTCCGATTCAATCATCATGCTGGCGGCAAGGCGAGCCGTGGCAGCAAGCGGCGGCCGTAAGCGCAAGGCGACACCGCATGGCCGGCGGCTCGTTGCATTCGATTCGGCGGACGCTCAGGACTCTTTCCTGTCGCGCCAATCCGGGATAGGGCTGTATCCTACCAAAACTCACCACCGTCGGCGACACTAGGCATCCGAGGCCATGCATGACGTCCCCCCGCGCCGCTGATTCTCCCCCGCTGGCGGCGGTGGACGCGGAATGTCGGCCTGAGCCTGCCCCGTCGCTTGCCGAAGCGTCCCGGGTCTGGCTGAAGATCGGCTGCATCGGTTTCGGCGGCCCGGCGGGCCAGATCGCGTTGATGCACCGGATCGTCGTCGATGAGCAGCGGTGGATCGACGAGGCGCGATTTCTGCACGCCCTCAATTTCTGCATGCTGCTTCCGGGGCCGGAAGCCCAGCAGTTGGCCACCTACGTCGGCTGGCTGCTGCACAGATGGAAAGGCGGCCTGATCGCCGGCACCCTCTTCGTCCTTCCGGGCGCGGCGGTAATGATGCTGCTCAGCGTCCTGTTCGTCCTCTATCGCCAGTTGCCGCTCATCGATGGGATTTTCTACGGCATCCGCTGTGCCGTCGTTGCCCTCGTCGTCGAGGCTCTGATACGCATCGGCCGCCGCGCCCTTGTCCGTCCCCTGCATCGAGCCATCGCCGTCCTCTCGTTCCTCGGCATCTTTGCGCTCGCCGTCCCCTTTCCGCTGATCATTCTCGCCGCCGGTCTCATAGGTGCTGCCGCCGCCCGATACGAAGCCGCCGATGCCCCTCGCCCGACGGGAGTAGCATCGCCACCGGTCGATCCCGTGGTCACGTCTTTCGCACGCCCCTTGCCGATCCTCTTCGTCGGTCTCGTCGTCTGGTTTGCCCCGACGCTGGTGTTCGTCATCCGGCTCGGGTGGGACAGCTCCTTCAGCCAGGTCGGGCTTCTGTTCGCGAAGCTCGCGGTCGTCACCTTCGGCGGCGCTTATGCCGTCCTCGCCTATGTCGCGGAACAAGCGGTCAACGTCTACGGATGGCTGCAGCCGGGGGAGATGCTGACCGGTCTCGGCCTCGCCGAAACCACCCCCGGGCCGTTGATTCTGGTCGTTCAGTTCGTCGCCTTCCTCGCCACCTATCGCCATCCAGGCCCGTTCGAGCCCATGGTCGCGGGGATTGTGGGCGGCCTGCTCGCCACCTGGGTCACCTTCGTCCCCTGCTTTATCTGGATCTTTCTCGGTGCCCCCTACCTGGAACGACTCCGCCGCGTCCGGCCGTTATCGGCGGCGCTTGCCGCCATCACCGCAGCCGTCGTCGGTGTCATTTTTAACCTCGCCCTCTGGTTCGGCCTCCACGTGGTGTTTGGCCACATGGACGAACGCTGGCTCGGCCCCGTCCGCGTCTATGTCCCCGACCTCTCCAGTCTCGATCCGGCGGCTCTGATCCTTACCCTTGCGGCGCTCTTGGTGGTGCTTCGTTTTCGCGCCGGTCTGGCTGCGACGCTCATCGGCACCGCCGCGGCCGGGATCGCCGCCCGCTTCCTCTTCTCGTAAGCCTTCCGTTATGGTGTCCCGTGATCGGTGGCATCCTTCACCGCCGCCTCCCACCTAAGCTCTGCCATGTCGATGCCCCCCACCTTCGCCACCCCGCCCGGATTTTTCGCCCTCCCGCGCACAGACGGCACCGACGCCGCTGTCTGCGTCGCCGGCATTCCACTCGATCTCGGCACCTCCAATCGCGCCGGCGCCCGGTTCGGGCCGCAGGCCATTCGCCAGGCCAGCCGCATGCTGCTCGACGGCGATCACCCGACGCACTGGGTGCCGCCGGCGGAGATGCCGCTGGCCGACATCGGCGATTTCCGCATCGCCCTCGGCGACCTGAAGGAAAGCCTGCGCCTGATCGAGCGCCAGGCGATGACGGTGCCCCATCTCGTCGTCCTCGGCGGCGACCATTCGATCACCTTGCCGCTGCTGCGCGCGCTGTCCCGGCGCACCGGCCGGCTCGGCCTCGTTCATTTCGACGCCCACGTGGACACCTGGCCCGACAGCTTCGGTCAGGTCTATGGCCATGGCTCGCCCTTCTATCATGCCATCAACGAGGGGCTGGTCGATCCGGCGCGCATGGTGCAGGTCGGCATCCGATCGCCGATGCAAAAGCACATTCATGACTGGACGGTGGCGCAAGGAGTGACGGTCATCCCGGCGATGACCGTCCACACCGATGGGCCGCTCGCCGTCGCTCGTCGCATCGTCGACGTCGTCGGCGACGGGCCTGCCTATCTCACCTTCGATGTGGACGCGCTCGACCCCGCCTTCGCGCCGGGAACGGGAACGCCCGAGATCGGCGGTCTCGCCAGCTGGCAGGCGCAGGCGATCCTGCGCCAACTCACCCCCATCCAGTTCGTCGGCATGGACGTGGTCGAAGTATCGCCACCGCACGATGTGGCCGAGATCACCGCGCTGGCAGCGGCAACGTTCGTCTGGGAGTATCTGGCGCTGGTCGCCGTCGCCCGCGGTGAGCCGCGGGAAACGGCCTAAGTCACTCCGCCGCGACCGGCATCGGTGTCGGTGTGTTGGCAGCCGCCCGTTGCGGCCGCCCCGCCGGGAACAAGAGCGAGGAGAGGAAGACGACGCCGCCGAACACGCCAAGGACGATGAACGTCGTCCGGAAGTTGCCGCTCCCGTCGTGCAGGAAGGCGACCAGCGGCACCGCCGTCGCACTGGCGGCGAAGGTGATCAGATAACGGGCGGCAAAGGCCCGCGCTCGCCAAGCGTCGGTCGTATAGCGGGCAACGGTGGAATCGTTGATCGTCATCTGGCCGAAGATCGCGAACATCACGACCGCCGCCACCCCCACCATCGACCAGTCGGCAGCGCCGGCAGCCAGCAACAGACACGGCGCCTGCAGGGCCGACAGGGAGACGAATACTCGCTTCAGCGGATAGCGGTCGATCAGCCAGCCGATGATGAGTTGCGCCATCGCCCCGAAGACAAAGACACCCGAGACCAATGCGCCGAGGGTGAATGCATCGAAGCTCAGCCCGGCGAGACGTTCCTCGAAGACCTTCGGCATGGCAACCGTGGTCGCATTAAAGACGACGCCGCCGGCGATGCTGACGAGGATCATCACGAGCACGGCGCGAACGAAAGCCGGCCGCAGCACGGCAAGGCCGCGGCTGGCGCCCTTGGCCGTGACGCCCCGCTGATCGCGGACGTAAGTGAGGAAGAGAACGCCGGCCAGTGCCGAGATGGTGGCGAAGAGGAAAAAGGCGCTCCGCCAGCCGAACGTCGCCGCCATCGTCGCGGTGATGAGCGGGGCGGCGGCGACTCCCAGGTTGCCGCAGACGCCGTTGACGCCAATCTCACGCCCGAGCTTGCCGGCGTGGGCGACCAGCATGGCGATTCCCACCGGATGATAGATGGCGGCAAACAGACCGAGCAGGGTCAGTCCGGCCGCTATCATCCAGGCACTGTCGGCGAGCCCGATGATCACCGCGGCGAGAGCCATACCGAAGAAGAATGCCACCATCATGTTGCGCCGGCTCCAGCGGTCGCCGAGCCAGCCGGCCGGCAACGACCCGGCGCCGAAGGCGATAAAGCCGCCCAGTGACAGGGTCAGCAACTCGCCGTATGACCGGCCGAACGCGTCGCCCATCACCAACACCGCGGTCGGAAAGATGAGAATACCCATGTGATCAAGGGCATGCCCGAGATTGAGCAGGAGGATAACCCGGCGGGAGCGTGTCGATTGGTCTGTCATCCCTTTATTGTGGGCAGCCCGGCAAGCGGTGTCGAGCACTCCCGTCGAAGCCACGACGCTCCACAAGCGGCAGGAAGCGCCGCCGTTACGCTATTCATGAAAGCGCTGACCCCCGAAAGATCCCGTTCCGGGGCGAAGACAAGGTCGCTATCGCCCCCTCCGGGATCAGGGGCAGAACCATTCGGCAAACGCCCCACCTGCGACTTCAACGCATTCTAGGCGTGGTCTTTTTGCGGGCAGTGCGCAAAATCATTGCAACCCGGAGAAAATCACGTACATATGCGTCGAGACGCTAATCGCACGTGCCCTCGGCCCGGGACAGGGTCAAGCAACGACGTAACGCGTCCTTTTTGGTCGGGCCGGTCGACAGTGGGCCGGTGATCTTAAGGGAAGTGGATATGGTCGCCTTGCTGCGGCACGGTGTGTCGCCAATCCCCCGTTCGTTACCCTAGACCGCTGACGCGGCCGCCTCGTTGAGCGGCTCCGCCTTAGCGGTCATCAACGGAATTTAGCCTCGTTCGCCACGACGTGCGTGAGGAAGGGTGTCTTCATCCCTGACCTTCGCCGAAGGCGGGCGATCCGATGGTTTTGTACGAACAGAGAGAAATGGCGGATCCTGCGATGGCGAGATCATTGCCCAAGCTAGCAGTGTCGGCGCTCGGGCGCCGCTTCGACGCGGTCCGCGGCAATCTGCCGACGGTCGACGCCACGGTTGCGGCCGAACGACCGGCGGAGCCGCTCCACTGCCTGCGACCCCGCGGCATCGCCGCGACCGCCCGGCTGTTTGCCGCCGGCTTTGCGGGCGACGTGCTCTATGCCGTCAAGTGCAATCCGGAGCCACGGGTGCTCCGGGCGCTGTGGGCGGGCGGCATCCGCCACTTCGACTGCGCTTCCCTCGCCGAGGTGATGCTCGTCCGGCAGATGTTCCCGGACGCGGCCATTCACTTCATGCATCCGGTCAAGGCCCGTCCGGCGATTCGCGAGGCATTCGCCCGCCACGGCGTCAGCGACTTCGTCTTCGACTCAGGCACCGAGTTGGACAAGATCGTGGAAGAGACCGGCGGGCGGCCCGTTGGCCTCATTCTCCGCATGGCCGTCGGCGGCGACGGTGCCCGCTATGCGTTGACGGGCAAGTTCGGGGTCACCGGCGAGACGGCGGTCGAGCTGCTGCGGGCCGCGCGCACGAAGGCCCGGCGCCTCGGCATCGCCTTTCACGTGGGATCTCAGTGCCTGAAGCCGCAGGCCTATACCGATGCCCTGATCGAGGCGGGGCGGATCGCCGCCGCGGCCGAGGTCGACCTGGATATCCTCGATGTGGGCGGTGGCTTTCCGGTCAGCTACGCCGATACGACCCCACCACCGCTGTCCGCCTATTTCGCCGCCATCGAAGCGGGGTTGCAGGCGAGCGGGCTCGCGGGGCAGGTGCGCCTGTGGGCGGAGCCCGGCCGGGTGCTGGTCGCCAGCGGCACCTCCGTCGTCGTCCAGGTGCAGCTTCGCCGAGGCCAGGAGCTCTACATCAACGACGGCGTCTACGGCAGCCTGTCCGATGCGGGCGTGCCCGGCTTCCGCTTTCCGGTTTGCCTGATCCGCCCCGACGGCCCCGACCCGGCAGCGGCCGCCGTCGCGTTCCGCCTGTTCGGCCCCACCTGCGATTCCGCCGACCGCATGGACGGTCCCTTTCACCTACCCGCCGACACCGCCGAGGGAGACTGGATCGAGATCGGCCAGCTCGGCGCCTATGGCGCCAGCCTGCGGACGGCCTTCAACGGCTTCGATCGGGCGCGCCTGGTGGAGGTGAGTGATCCGCCACTGGTGGCGACGCCCGGCCATACCCTGCCATCGGCCCGCCCGCCACGGCGCCGGGCCATCCATCCCCTTCTCGCCCGCCCGCTCTTAGGAGGCGCGACATGATTCACACGGACTTCGCCGGCAATCTCGTCATCGTCGGCTTCGGCAGCATCGGCCAGGGCGTCCTTCCCCTGATCCTCCGCCACATCCGCCTCGACCATGAGCGGATCGTCATCGTCACCGCCGAGGAGCGCGGCCACGACGTTGCCCGCGACTATGGCGTCCGCTTCGTGGTGGCGCCGCTGGTGCGGGAAAACTACCGCCAGGTCTTGGAGCCGCTCCTCAGCCCCGGCGACTTTCTGCTCAATCTGTCCGTCGACGTTTCCTCGACGGCGCTGATTGAACTCGCCCGCGATCGCGGTGCCCTCTACCTGGACACCTGCATCGAGCCGTGGGCCGGTGGCTACACCGATCCCACCAAGTCGCCGTCCGAGCGCTCCAACTACGCGCTGCGCGAGAGCGCCCTCGCCCTGCGTCGCGGCCCCGGCGGCCCGACGGCGGTGATCACCCATGGCGCCAATCCGGGTCTCGTCTCCCACTTCGTCAAGGAAGCGCTGCTGAACATCGCCACCGACACCGGCCATTCCACCGCGGTACCGGCGGACCGTGCCGGCTGGGCGGCCCTCGCCCGCGACCTGTCGGTCAAGGTCATTCACATCGCCGAGCGCGACACCCAGGTGGCGCTGACGCCGAAGCGGGTGGGCGAGTTCGTCAACACCTGGTCGATCGACGGCTTCGTCGGCGAAGGCTGCCAGCCGGCGGAATTGGGCTGGGGCAGTCACGAGCAACATTTCCCGGCCGACGGGCGACGCCACAGCTTCGGCGGCGGTGCCGCCATCTATCTGGACCGCCCCGGCGCCGGCACCCGCGTCCGTACCTGGACCCCGCTGGAGGGGCCGTTCCACGGCTTTCTCGTCACCCACAACGAGTCCATCTCCATTGCCCATTACCTGACCGTTCCCAACGGCACGGGGGCCGCCTATCGACCCACCGTCCACTACGCCTATCACCCGTGCGACGATGCGGTGCTGTCCCTGCACGAGCTTGCCGGCAAGAACTGGCACCTGCAGCCGTCGAAGCGGCTGATGATGGACGAGATCGTCTCCGGCATCGATGAACTGGGCGTGCTGCTCATGGGTCACGCCCGCGGCGCCTACTGGTACGGCTCGCGGCTGTCGATCGAGGAGACGCGCCGGATCGTCCCCCACAACAACGCCACCAGCCTGCAGGTCACCGCCGCCGTTCTCGCCGGCATGATCTGGGCGATGGAGAACCCGCAGGCCGGCATCGTCGAACCGGACGAGATCGATCACGCCCGTTGCCTGGAAATCGCCCGCCCGTACCTGGGCGAGGTGATCGGCGTCTACTCCGATTGGACGCCGCTTACCGACCGTGGCGTCCTCTTCGCCGAACAGACCGATCCCACCTGCCCCTGGCAATTCCACAACTTCCGCGTCCTGTAGCGACCGCAGACCAGGAGACGAGGCAATGACCCAGAAGATCACCCGCTTCCTCACCGATCGGCAGCCGCAGACCCCCTGCCTCGTCGTCGATCTCGATGTCGTTCGCCAGGCCTACAAGAAGCTCAGTCGAGCGATGCCGGAAGCGGTGATCTACTATGCGGTCAAGGCCAATCCGGCCGAAGAGATCCTCACCCTGCTCGCCAGCCTCGGCTCGTCGTTCGACTGCGCCAGCCTGAACGAGATCGACCAGGTGCTCGCCGTCGGCGGCACCGCCGAGCGCATCTCGTTCGGCAACACCATCAAGCGACGATCGGACATCGCGGCTGCGTTCGCTCGTGGCGTCCGCCTGTTCGCTTTCGACAGTCGCGAGGAACTGGAGAAGATCGCCGAAGTGGCACCAGGCGCGCGGGTTTTCTGCCGCATCCTCACCTCCGGCGCCGGCGCCGAGTGGCCGCTGTCACGTAAGTTCGGCTGCGAGCCGGACATGGCGGAAGAACTCCTGCTCGCCGCCCGCGATCTCGGCGTCGTGCCGTGCGGAATCTCGTTTCACGTCGGCTCCCAGCAGCGCGACCCCCAGCAATGGGACGAGGCGGTCGCCATGGCGGCGAAGCTGTTCCGCTCCCTCGCCGACGCCGGCATCGAGCTTGATCTTCTCAACATCGGCGGTGGCTTCCCCGCCCGTTACCGCCGCAAGCTGCCCGTCCTTTGCGAGTATGGAGCGGCGATCCGCCGGGCTATCCACAGATACTTCGGCAACCGGCTGCCCAACGTCATCGTCGAGCCGGGCCGGCAAATGGTGGGCGAAGCCGGCATCATCCAGACGGAGGTGCTGCTGATCTCGCGCAAGGCACGCGGCGATGACCGACGCTGGGTCTACCTGGATATAGGCAAGTTCGGCGGCCTCGCTGAGACCGAGGGAGAGGCGATCCAGTACCCGGTGATCAGCCGACGCCGCGGCAAGAGCGAGCGGGTGATCCTCGCCGGACCGACCTGCGATTCCGCCGACGTGCTTTACGAGCGTTCCGATTACCGGCTACCCGTCGATCTCTCCATCGGCGACAAGATCGAGATCCGGGCGACCGGCGCCTACACCAGCACCTACGCATCGGTGGGCTTCAACGGCTTCGAGCCGCTGCGCTGCTATTGTATCTGAGCCCGAGCGGGGAGCCGCCGCGTCGACGCGGTCCGCCGTCCTGGCTGTCGTGGGTCAGCGATCGGCGAAGCGGGCAAGCAGGCCAGCGGCGCGGCTGAGAAGCTGCTGCTGGCGAACCGGCCAAGCCGTCGCCGCGGCGCTCACCGGGCTTCCGCTGGCGCTGACCCAGAACAGCATGTCGCCGTCTTCGAAGCCGGCCCGATCTGCCTTGCCCTCCACATAGAACAGCGCACCCTTGCGGAAGTAATAGCGGGTGCCGCCGGCCGATGCGTCGCTACGATCGGTCGCCGGCTCCACCAGCATCACCGGCTGGCTGCCATCGCTCCACAGGAACGCGGTGCCGCCCACGTCCTCCGCCGTCCGCTTCCGCAACGAAACGGCCAGCCGCTCGATGCGCCGGGCTTCCTCCGTGAACGGCTGCATATCGACGTCGGAAGGCGGTCGGACCAGCATCTCCGCCCGCGCGTCCCGTCGATCCAGGTCGGCAAGGCGCTTGCGATAAGCCGTAGCGAGGCAGCCGAACGGCTGCGGCGCCGTGTGGCAGTCTTCCCGGCGGGCGAGCCACGCCCGCTGTTCGCCGCGCAGCTTTTCGCGCTCGCCCGTCGGCAGGGATCGAGCCACATCGGCAAATCGTGCTTCGATGCTGCGATCGATCCGCCCCAGTTCCTCGTATTGGCAGAGCGTCCGTTCCGCCCAGGTGTGGGCCATCTCGCAGGCGTGGGCGGGGCGAGGCAAGACGACCACCGCCGCGATGGCAGCGGCGAGGAGCGCCGGCAGACGTCGGGACAGACGAGGGAAGTCGGCGATCATCGCGCAGCCTCGTAAGGGAGCACCGAAGTTCGGTCAGTGAAGCACGCGCCCGGTTGCCAGGGGGTAAACGCTCGGGGATCAGTCCGGCCGGCGCGACAAGGCGAGTCGGCTCGCTTCGACAAGGTTGGCGACGACACGCCCCACGGTGTATCGGCTCGCCATGGCGCGGCTCGCCGCCGCCATCCGTTCCACCTCGTGCCTTCGGTCGACGAAAAAGGCGAGCGCGGCGGCAAATGCGCCGGTATCGCGGGGATCGACGATAAAGCCATTTCCGGACTCGACGACCTCGGCCGCGGCCCCATCGTGCACCGACGCAATCACCGGCAGGCCGCAGGCGATCGCCTCGAAGCCGGCGAGCGACCGATAATCACGCAGGCTCGGGTTAACGAACACATCGGCATCGGCATAGGCCCTCCGCACCTCCCGCCAGGGCACCGCCCCGGCGAAGCTGAAGGCCTCGGCGACGCCAAGCTCGACGCTAAGCCGCTCGCAAGCAGCCCGCTCGGCGCCATCGCCGACGACCCGCACCCGCAGCCGTTGCCGATGCGCCGCATCGAGGGCGGCAACGGCGCGGATCAGGCAGGCGAGACCTTTCCGCGGGGTGATCGAATTGAGGAACAAGAAGTGGAGGCGATCGTCCGTCCCCTCGTCTGCGTCTCGCGTCGCCGGCAGAGGGACCGAGGTGAGGTAGGGGCGGATCAACAGCCTGTCGGCGGCGACGCCGAGCGTGTCGCGTGCGTAGATCGCCCCCGGCTGGTTGTTGGTCATCACCACGGAGGCCCGGCGAGCGATCAGCCGGCGAATGGCCCGCTGCAGCCGGCCGTGCCGGGCGCCGCGATAGGCCGGATCGCCTTCGATCAGTAGCAGGACCCGGCACCGTCGACCCATTACCGCCGCCGCCAGCGCCCCCAGCCAGGTGACGCGGCTGAAGTCGTAGAAGATCAGCAGTTGCGGCCGGAAGCGCAGGAGGTGGAAGAAGAACCCGGGGCTGGGCAAATCGAGGACGCGGCCATAATCCCCGGCCGCGGACGGCCGCCGCAGCGTCAGCGTTTTGGTGTGCAGCCATGGTGCCAGCGGCAGCCCCGCCTCATTCTTCGTCAGCATCTTCGGTTCGACGATGATCCGGGTCGCCGGGAACCGGCGGCAATACTCAGAGAGGATCGGCGCCAGATACATGAAGTCGCCGTCGTAGCCGAAGCTGTGGGACAGCCAGGCAACCCGCTCCGGATAGGGGGTCTCGTCGTTCGCCACGCTCCGATGAATGCCTCTGCGCACTGGTTTGCGCCGGCAGTTTATGCGTAATCTTGCGCTGGCGGGAGCGGGTTGCTTGCCTCGGGTGATTGGGGAGGGACGCGTCATCTCGTTTTTCGCCGCAAACCCGTCCTAGGACGGGGAAAAGGCAGCGCGGGACACGCGGAGACATTGGACACAAGTATCGAGGAGACACGGGCAGAACGGCGTATTGTCTTTGTCGGCGGCCTGCATCGCAGCGGCACCACACTCATCGCCAATCTGCTCGCGCGGCATCCTGCGATCGGTTCCCTGGAGCTGCAGGGAACGGGTAACAGCGAGGGTCAGTACCTCCAGGACGTCCTGCCGAAGGAGGATGCGTTCGGCGGCCCCGGGCTCCTTGCCTTCAACGACGGCTTCAGTGACCCCGCCGGTTTAGCCGCCGCCGACGAAACAGCGGTGCGGCTGCACCGTGCCTGGGAGACCCATTGGCCGGCGAACACGCCGGTGGTGCTGGAAAAGACACCGGGCAACCTGCTCCGCGCTTCGCTGCTGCACGGCCTGTTTCCCCGCGCGCGCTTCCTCTTCGTGATCCGCCATCCCATCGCCGTCGCGCTCGCCACCCAAAAGTGGAGCCATACCGGCGTCTTCTGCCTGCTTCAGCACTGGCTTGCCGGTTACGGCCACCTGGATCGCCTCGAACGCGCCGGCATCGACCACATGCTGATCAGCTATGAAGACCTTCTTGTCCGAGGGGAATATCTCCTCGCCACGGTAGCCGACTGGCTCGGCCTCGATCCTGCGCCGCTGCCGGTCCCATCGCTTTATGACGGCAATGCCCCCTATTTTCGACGCTGGCAACAGTGCCGGATCGCCGGGGAGCGGCTGGACGCGGCAACCATGAAGCGGGTCGACCAGCGCGCGCTCGGTGGCCGCCTCCGCCACATCTTCCTCAAGTCCCTGAAGCCGCTGGCCCGCCAAGCGTTCGTGCACGGCGTGCAGATCAGTCTGGCCGGCCGGGAGATCGCCGCCGCCGAAGGCTTTTTCGGCGAGGCGGTCGCCCGCTATGACTACAGCCTAGTCGATCCCTCGGCCCGGCCCATCAGCTACGTCTTCACGCCGGAGACGGGACGCGTCGCCGTGGAATGACGTAAGGCCCGGAGATTCACGAGCTCACGCGCTCCGCCGTCGCTCGGGTCTGCCCGACGATGGCCGGCCCGCCGCCTTGCTCCTCGCAGGCGTACGTGGAGCCACGGCAGCTCCACTCTTGCCAACCGAACGTTGGGCAACCGCACGCTGGGCCGCCGGCGGTTTGCCGGCGGGCGCCTTGGACGGGGGCATCTTGGTCTTCGGCATCGCCGCCGCAACCGGGGTCTTCCCTGTGACGATCTCCAGCCGCGGTGGCGGCTCGGCGACGGCGATCGACCGGCGGATCAGTCGCTCGATGTCCCGCAAGAAGGTCCGCTCGGTCGCGTCGCAGAACGACAGGGCGGCGCCGGAGGCGCCGGCACGGGCGGTCCGGCCGATACGGTGGACATAGGTTTCGGGGACGTTGGGCAACTCGTAGTTGACGATGTGGGTCACCCCGTCCACGTCGATGCCGCGGGCGGCAATATCGGTTGCCACCAGAACCCGCGAACGACCCAGGCGGAAGTCTTCGAGCGCCCTCTGGCGGGCCGACTGGGACTTGTTGCCGTGGATCGCCCCGGTGGCGATCCCGACGTGCGTCAGTTGCGCGGCCACCTTGTCGGCACCATGCTTGGTGCGGGTGAAGACAATGACCCGCTTCATCGCCGGATCCTGGATCAACGACGCCATCAGCCCGCGCTTCTCAGCCGCGGCGACATGGAAGACGCGCTGGTCGACCAGTTCGACGGCCGTGCCCGCGGGCGCCACCTCAACCCGTTCCGGATCGCGTAGCATATCAACCGCAAGGCGGGCGATCTCCGGCGGCATGGTGGCGGAGAACAGCATCGATTGCCGCTGGCGGGGAAGTTCGGCGATGATCCGCCGGACGTCGCGGATGAACCCCATGTCCAGCATCCGGTCCACCTCGTCGAGGACGAGGAGCGACACGGTATCGAGCTTGGCGTGGCCTTGGCCGATCAGATCGAGAAGGCGGCCCGGCGTCGCCACCAGAATATCTACACCGCCGCGCAGCGCCTTGATCTGCGGCGTACAGCCGACGCCGCCGAAGACGACCGCTTCGCGCAGGTTGAGGTGGCGGCCGTAGGTGCGGACCGCGGTCGCGACCTGCACCGCCAGCTCGCGGGTTGGCACCAGGATCAGCGCCGAGGGCCCGCGGCCCCGTCGCGGCCCCGGCGACGACAGATGTTGCAGGATCGGCAGCGCGAACGCCGCCGTCTTCCCGGTTCCGGTCTGGGCCACGCCCAGCAAGTCTTTGCCCGCCAGCAGCAGTGGAATCGCCCGCTGCTGAATGGGTGTCGGCTGCACGTAACCTGAACCGGCGAGCGCACGCCGGAGGGGGGCGGCGACGCCAAGGTCATCGAAAGAAGGCAAACTGGAAACTTTCTGTTGGAGATCGTCCGGCGGCGTTCGGTCACTCACCGTCAACGCATCGCTCGCACACGATCGTGTGAATGCCTCGCGTGTAGAGGCCAGGGGAACTTTGTCGTCCTGATCAGCCGCCGGACCGCAACCGGAGAGGACGCGACACACGCGCCCGGAGCGTCAGAACCGCTATGAACGTTGTCGACAAGGTGGGCGCATGTACGCCGGAAGTCAATGACGGCGATGAACAGCCGCACGGCCACGCCTTGGTCCGATGTCCTCGTTTAGAACGGGATTTCGTCGTCCAGTTCGATCCCGCCGCGGCCGCCCCCGCCGCTCCCACCGCCGGCGGACGAACCACCATAGCCGCCGGAGGACGAAGGCCCATCGGAGGATGCGTAGCCGGGATCACCGCCGGCGCCCATGCCGCTGTCACCCCGCCCGTCGAGCATGGTCAACTCGCCGCGGAAGCGCTGCAGGACCACTTCCGTCGTGTAGCGCTCCTGCCCGTCTTGTCCGGTCCACTTGCGGGTCTGCAGCGCCCCTTCCACATAGATCTTCGAGCCCTTGCGCAGGTAGCGCTCGGCCACCTCGGCCAGCCGCTCATTGAAAACGACGACGCGGTGCCACTCGGTTCGCTCGCGATTCTCCCCGGACTGGCGGTCGCGCCAGCGCTCCGAGGTGGCAAGCGAAAGGGTCACCACCTTGTTGCCGTCCTGCAGATTGCGCACCTCCGGATCACGACCGAGATTGCCGACGAGGATGACCTTATTGACCGACCCTGCCATGCTGCTTCCTACTATCCCCACTACGCGTCGTGGCCGTTGTCCGACCGCGCTTTCCGTGTTGTGCCGCCGGCGCCGATCCAAAGGACCCAGATCAGGCACAGCACCGCTGGTTCGCCGGCCAGTCTACACCTAAACTCCGCGCCAGAGGCAACCCGCATTGGCAGGGACCTCGTCCGCAGCCACAGCCAGCGAGAGGGCATGGACAAGATCATCGTTCGCGGTGCCCGGGAGCACAACCTCCGCAACATCGACGTCGAGATCCCCCGCGACACGCTGACCGTCATCACCGGCCTGTCCGGCTCCGGCAAGTCGTCGCTCGCCTTCGATACCATCTATGCCGAGGGACAGCGCCGGTATGTGGAATCCCTGTCCGCTTATGCCCGCCAGTTCCTGGAGCTGATGCAGAAACCGGACGTCGATTCCATCGAAGGGCTGTCTCCGGCCATCTCCATCGACCAGAAGACCACGTCCCGCAATCCGCGCTCCACCGTCGGTACCGTCACCGAGATCTACGACTACATGCGGCTGTTGTGGGCACGGGTTGGCGTCCCCCACTCGCCCGCCACCGGCCTGCCGATCGAAAGCCAGACGGTGAGCCAGATGGTCGATCGGATCATCGCCATGCCGGAGGGGAGGCGGCTGCTCCTCCTCGCCCCCATCGTCCGCGGCCGCAAGGGCGAATACAAGAAGGAGCTGGCCGATCTGCAGCGCCGCGGCTTTCAGCGGGTCAAGGTCGATGGCATGCTGCACGACATCGACGCGGTGCCGGCGCTGAACAAGAAGGTCAAGCACGACATCGAGGTCGTCGTCGATCGTGTCGTCGTCCGCGACGGGGTGGCGCAACGGCTGGCGGACAGCCTGGAGACGGCGCTGGAGCTTTCCGACGGGCTCGTTTTCGCCGAAGACGCCGACACCGGCGAGCGGACCACCTTCTCCGCCAAGTTCGCCTGCCCGGTCTCCGGCTTCACCCTCGACGAGATCGAGCCGCGGCTGTTCTCCTTCAACAATCCCGCCGGCGCCTGTCCCGCCTGCGACGGCCTCGGTACGGAGATGTTTTTCGATCCGGAGTTGATCGTTCCCGACGATCGGCTCTCGCTGGCGGCGGGGGCCATCGCGCCTTGGGCCAACTCCACCTCCCAATACTACCGGCAGACGCTGGACGGCATCGCCGCTCATTTCGGCTTCGCGCTGACGGTACCCTTCGCCGAGCTGCCGGAGAACGTCCGTCGCATCCTCCTCTACGGCTCCGGCCGCGAACCGGTGATGCTGCACTACGAAGATGGGGTCCGCGGCTACGACGTGCGAAAGCCGTTCGAAGGGGTGATTCCCAACCTGGAGCGCCGCTGGCGGGAGACGGACTCCGCCTGGGTGCGCGAAGAGCTCGGTCGCTTCCAGACCATCAGCCGCTGCGAGACCTGCGGCGGCAGGCGTCTGAAGCCGGAAGCGCTCTCGGTGAAGATCGCCGGGCAGGACATCGTCCAGGTCTGCGATCTGTCCATCGCCGAGGCCGCCGGCTGGTTTTCCCAGGTCGATGCCCACCTGGGCGCGCAGCAGAAGGAAATCGCCCGCCGAATCTTGCGGGAGATCAACGAACGGCTCGGCTTCCTCAACAATGTGGGCCTCGCCTACCTCAGCCTGTCGCGAACATCCGGCACCCTGTCCGGCGGTGAAAGTCAGCGCATCCGCCTCGCCTCGCAGATCGGCTCCGGCCTGACCGGCGTCCTCTACGTGCTGGACGAGCCGTCGATCGGCCTGCATCCGCGGGACAACGACCGGCTGATCCAGGCCCTCAAGCGGCTGAAGGCGCTGGGGAACACCGTCATCGTCGTCGAGCACGACGAAGACGCGATCCAGACCGCCGACTACCTGATCGACATGGGACCCGGCGCCGGCATCCACGGCGGCCGCATCGTCGCCCGCGGCACGCCCGACGAGGTGATGGCCGATCCCGACAGCCTGACCGGCCAGTACCTCACCGGCCAGCGGCGGATCGCCACCCGCGCCGGCAAACGGCGTAAAGGTGCCGGCGCCGTGCTGCGCATCGTCGGCGCCGCCGAGAACAATCTGCAGACCATCTCCGTCGACTTTCCCCTCGGCTGCCTGATCTGCGTCAGCGGTGTTTCCGGCAGCGGCAAGTCGACCCTCGTCCTGGAGACCCTTTACCGGGCGCTGGCGCGCCGGCTGCTGGGCGCCCGCGAACATCCGGGACGGCACGAGAGGATCGAGGGTCTCGAATACGTGGACAAGGTGGTGGATATCGACCAGTCGCCCATCGGCCGCACTCCGCGCTCCAATCCGGCCACCTACACCGGCGCCTTCACCCCCATCCGCGACTGGTTCGCGGCGCTGCCGGAAGCGGCGACCCGCGGCTACCGTCCCGGCCGCTTCTCCTTCAACGTCAAGGGCGGCCGCTGCGAGGCCTGCCAGGGCGACGGCGTCATCAAGATCGAGATGCACTTTCTCCCCGACGTCTACGTCCAGTGCGAAACCTGCAAGGGCAGGCGCTACAACCGGGAGACGCTGGAGATCCACTTCCGCGGCAAGTCGATCGCCGACGTCCTCGACATGACGGTCGAGGAGGCGGGCGATTTCTTCAAGGCGGTGCCGGTCATCCGCGACAAGATGGCGACGCTGCAGCGGGTGGGCCTCGGCTACATCCACCTGGGCCAACAGGCGACGACCCTGTCGGGCGGCGAGGCACAGCGGGTGAAGCTGGCGAAGGAGCTTTCGCGGCGCGCCACCGGCCGCACCGTCTACATCCTCGACGAGCCCACCACCGGCCTGCATTTCGACGACGTCAACAAACTGCTGGACGTCCTGCACGCGCTGGCCGATCAGGGCAACACGGTGATCGTCATCGAGCACAACCTCGACGTCATCAAGACCGCCGACTGGATCATCGATCTCGGACCCGAAGGCGGCAGCGGCGGCGGTCGCATCGTCGCGTCGGGCACCCCGGAGGAGATCGCAGGCAACGCGGCTAGCTACACCGGCCAGTACCTCGCCCCATACCTGGCACCGAAGCGAACCCGCCGGCGGGCATGACCGGCATCATCACCTGAAAGCGTCGTGCGGTCGCCGCCGCTCAGCGGGGGGCGATGGCGGTGAGGGGGAAGAAAATCGGCAGCACCACCGTCGCCACCACCCACAAAATCAGGTTCAGCGGCAGCCCGACCTTGATGAAATCGGTGAACTTGTAGCCACCGGCGGCATAGACGAGGGTGTTGGTGGCATAGCCGATGGGCGTGGCGAAGCTGGCCGAGGCCGCGAACATCACGGCGACGAGGAAGGGGCGCGGGTCCACGCCCATCTTCGCTGCGATATCGATAGCGATCGGGGTGATGAGGATTGCCGACGCATTGTGGCTCATGAACTCGGTGAGGAGCGAGGTCAGGGCGTAGACCAGCGAGAGGACGACGACCGGCCCGAGGGGGCCGACCACCTCGAAGATCTGGTCGACGAGCAGCGCCCCCGCGCCGGTGGTTTCCATCGCCGTGCCGATAGCCATCATGCCGAGAATGAGCATCAGGATCGGCCAGTGGACCGCCCGGTAGGCCTCCTGCGTATCGAGGCAGCCGAAGACGACCACCACGGCGACCGCCATGAATGCCGCCCCGGCGATCGGCAGGATCTCGAAGGCGGACAGGGCCATCACCGCCAGCACGGCGACGATGGCGATCCAGGCCTTGTCGCGGCGGAACGGCTGTTCGGTGACCTCCGTCAGGTTGATCAACTGGCGGCGATCGAACAGGCGCTTCAGACCGTCTGCCGATCCTTCCAGCAGCACCGTGTCGCCGAAGGCGAGCCGTACCTCGTCGAAGTTGGTATGGAGATTCTCGTTGCGGCGATGAATGGCGAGAATGGAAGTGCCGTAGAACCCCTGCAAATCGAGTTCGCGCACCGTCCGTCCGACGAACGCCGATTCCGGTCCGACGATTCCTTCCATCATCCGCACGCTGCGGCGGCTGATCTCCACCGCTGGCGAGGAGCTATCGCCGGCGGCTCCCCCGCCGCGCAGGCCGACGAATTCGGCAACGCTCGTCCGCATGACCAGACGATCACCCGCTTGCAGCAGCGGCTCGCCATATTCCGGATCGAGGTCGAGATCATCACGGACGACGCTCAGCACGTGATAGCCGCGGGCGCGGGTCAGCCCGGCCCCGGAGGGAGTCTTCCCGACCAACGACGAGCCGTCGGGGATCAGGATCTCGCTGAGGAAGCGTCGCTGCGAAAGGTCGATCAGGGTATTGGAAATGGTTTCCCGGTCCGGCAACAGCCGACGGCCGATGAAGTAGAGATAAAGAACACCGATGATCCCGTAGATGACGCCGGGTCCGGTGATCTCGAACATGTGGAATGCCGGCAGCCCGTGCGCCTGGGCCACGCCATCGACGACGATGTTGGTGGATGTCCCGATCAGGGTGCAGGTGCCGCCCAGTATGGTCGCGAACGAAAGCGGCATCAGCAGCTTCGATGGCGCCACCTTGACCGCGTGCGCCAGCCGGATCACCACCGGCGTGAAAATCACCACCATTGCCGTGTTGTTGGAGAACAGGGAGTGAAACAGGCAGAGCAGCATCATCACCAGCATCGCCTGCTGCGAAGACTTCCAGGGGATGCGGCCCATCAGGGTACCAAGCCAGTTGATGACGCCGGTCCGCTCGAGCGCGGCGGAGAGGACGAACAGGCAGCCGACGGCAATGGGCGCCGGATTGCTGAACGCCTTGAGGACGTCGTTCGTTTTCAGGATGCCCATCGCCAGCAACGCCGCCGCCCCAGCGACGGCGAGCACATCGGCCGGGACCCTTTCCCGGATCATGCCGATGATGACGACGACAACAACCGCCAGCACCAGAGCGATCTGAACGATGTCCCAACTCATTGCGCTGAAGACCCTTTCGGAAGTGCACCGCTACGCTGACGAGCCCCCGCACCCGGACGGAGCGCCGGAGGGTGCCATAAACGGCAAAGTCCTGGAAAGGGGGGCCGCTGACAATGCCGGGAATCACTGGCGGCGAAGGACTACATCGAGGGCAGCGAGGGCGGCTTGTTCAGCATCAGCCAGATGATGGCGAGGACGGCGGTGAAGGCCGGAAACCCGCAGAAGAACCACCGTCGGTAGAGCCGGTAATATTCCGCCGGCAATGGTGCACCGCGCTCAGCCGCAGCCTCGGCCAAGCGCCGCATCCGTGCCTGCATCCAGACGACCGGCAGCCAGAAAAGGCCGGTGATGCCGTAAAGGGCGAGGGAGAGCACGATCCAGCCGCTGCCCAGGGGATGGCCGACCTCAAGCGCGAGCGCGATCCCGGTGATCGGCTGCACCACCACCGCGCTGGCGGTGAACACAGTGTCGGCGACGACGACGCTCCGCGCCACATGGGCGATCAGTCTCGCATCTCCCGTCCGGTGGGCCCTGACCATAAAGAAGGCGATGCCAGCGCCGGTACCCAGCAGGACCGTCGCCCCGATCACGTGCGCAAAGCGCAGCCAGTCAGCGAGTTCCATCAACGGTCGGCCGCCGTCGCCAGCACCGCCAGGGCCAGCACCAGGGCCGGGAGCACCTTGATGAAGGCGCCGAGCGGATCGAGCCACAGGTCGGGCGCCACGACCGTCCCCAGCAGCAGATAAGTGATGGCAAGCCCGATCATGGCGAGCGCCGCCGGCACCAGCCAACGCTTGACCAGGACGGCGAGGCCGAGGGCGATGTCGAGGCAGGCACCGGACAGGACGGCGGCAAGGGCGACCGGCTCTTCCCAGCCGCGGGCCACGAGGACGGACGCGGCCGCTGCCGGATCGGCAACGGCGATGACGCCGGAGACACCCCAGAAAAGCGCCAGGGTGAAGATCGCCGCCGGCTTGACCAGAAACATCCGCGCGAACCATCGCTCCTGAACCGTGGACGGTATGCGGGCGAGCGAGACGGCGAGCGAAGACGGCATCCGCCCGCTGACCGCCGACCAGGTGGCCGGATCACCGACGACACCCGCACGCAGCTGGGCAACCGCGGTCGATCGAAAGGGAGAGCGCCAACCGAGGAGGCCCAGGGTATCGGCGATGCGCGCCGTGGCGGCGATGATTGCACCTGGAACCTCCCTGACCGGCGCCGGCCGATAGCCGAGCCAATCCCGGAGCGCGCGCACCACCTCTCCGGCGGAATGAACCTCCGGTTCCACCAGGTCGTAGCTCCGCCGGGCCGGAACCAGACCAGCGAGGGCGCGGGTCACCGCTTCGGCGACCTCATCGACGTGGATGGTTTGCAAGGCACCGGCGCCGGGGGGCACCGGCATGAACAGCGGCATCGCCGCCAGCGCCCGCAGAAGCGCGCTACCACCATAGGCCTGCGGCGCCAGGACCAGCCCCGGACGAAAGATGATCCAGTCGAGATCGAGGCCGGCGAGATGGGCGTCGGCGCTGGCTTTCGTCCGCATGAAGTTGGTCGGCGCGTCGGCAGTTGCCCCCACCGCCGAGATCTGCACGATCCACCGCGTGCCGGCCAATTTGCAGGCATCGAAGAGGGCAATCATCGCCGTCTCCTGCACCGCGAGAACATCGTCGCCGAGCCCGTCCTGCAGCAGGCCGGCGGCATTCACCACCGCATCGATACCCGCGAGCCGCGATCGCCAAGCGTCGGCGCAGCGGAGCGTGCCAAGATCGAGCGCGTCCCATTGGAGGCCCGGCGGCCGAGTGCCGGCCGGAAGCTGCCGGCAAATGGCGGTAACACCATGCCCCTCGGCAAGAAGCCGATCGCGCACGGTGCTGCCGATCAGTCCGGTTGCGCCGAGGAGGAGGACGCGCATCGGCCTCGGCACACTTTCCATCCTGTTTTCCCAGCCCGGTTCATTTCGACCTGGGGAGATTACCCCACACAGGGATGTTTGTGATCATCTTGCCGAAATGGCAGGTGGAAAGTGGGGCCACGATCCCGACCGCAGCCTAAATCCTAGAACCGCGACAAAAGTGCGTGTATGGCTGTTCCGACGCCGCCGCCGACGCGAGCGGCGGGCGCTCCAAGCAGCGCACGACGCTCGGGGCAGGGAGGATAATAAAATGAAGATCGTCAATGACTTGATGGTTCCTCTGGAAGAGTACCCTCACGTGTACGCTGGGGCCTCCCTGCAGGAGGTCATCGGCATTCTGGCACAGGCGATGATGGGACCGACGGCCGACCCTTCCCGCCCGCGCGATCGAGGTGTTCTCGTCCAGAAACGGGATGGTCGCGTCATCGGCAAGCTCTCCTTATGGGACTTGCTGAATGGACTGCGGCCCAACTTCGATCCTCCCATCGATCCGTTCGGCAAGGTCGATGATCATCTGCTCTGGAGCCAATGGCTGCGCGGTGATCTGGCCGAGCGAGCGCGGTCGATCCGGGTCGAAGACCTGCTGCAAGAAGCCACCGGCGCGGAACGGATCGAAGCAACGGCGCCACTCGATCTCGCGGTGCACCGGCTGATCCGTGGCCGATACCTGTCGTTGCTGGTGACGCGAGGCGGCGAAATCGTCGGCGTCCTTCGGCTCAGCGACGTGTTCAAGGCGATCAACGACATGGTGGGGGTCGCCGCCCGCTAGCAGGACACCCGGACTTGGGTTTTCCGCTCATTGCTTTCGGTCCTGGCAATAAATACGTCCGTCAATGTTGCAGAATGCGAAATGCGGGTGGTTTCTACGCCACTATGGATCAATCCATCGTGACCGAACTTAATAAACACGAGGAACTCCTCGGTTCGGAAGCGAAGACTTAAACGGAGGGCACCTCGTTATGATTCCAGATACTGTGAATGGCGCGCTTATCCTCAGCGCCATCGATTTCTTCTTAAGCTTTATTATAATTGGTGGTATCGGCTTTGTACTCGCGGCTTTCCCATACCTGAACCGGCTCGGTGAGATCACGGATCAGGACCTGAAGTCCGGCCATTAAAATAAACAGGGAGGACGGACGATGTGGGACCAGACGTTAGTTTTTCTGCAGGCCCTTGCCGCTCAGACAGGGGCGGCAAAGTTCTGGTGGGGCAATGCGGTGATGATCCTGGTGGGTTGCACCATGATCTATCTGGCGCTTGCCAAGAAGTATGAACCCTTTCTTTTGATCGGGATTGGCTTTTCGTGCATTGTCTCCAACGTTCCCGGCTCGGACCTGATCTTGCCGGGCGGGTTGTTCTACTTCGCCTATCAGGGGGTGGCGCTGCTGATCATCCCACCGCTGATCTTTCTCGGCGTCGGCGCGATGACCGACTTCGCGCCAATGATCGCCAACCCGAAGCTGGTGATCCTGGGCGCGGGCGCTCATCTCGGTATCTTCGTCGCCCTCATCGGCGCCAAGGTTCTCGGTTTCACCATCCATGAAGCGGGAGCGATCGGCATCATCGGCGGTGCTGACGGCCCGATGGCGATCTTCGTGACGATGAAGCTGGCACCGCATCTGCTGCCGCAGATTTCGGTCGCCGCCTACTCCTACATGGCGCTGATGCCGCTGATCCAGCCGCCGGTGATGCGGCTGCTGACGACGAAGAAAGAGCGCGAGATGGGCATGCCGCCCATCCGCAAGGTGACCCGCCTGGAGAAGATCGTCTTTCCCATCGTCATGGCCGTCATCGTCAACATGTTCTTCCCGCCGGTGGCCCCGCTGATCACCATGCTGATGCTGGGCAACCTGTTGAAAGAGGTGCTGATGGTCGACCGACTGGCGCGGACGGCCGGCGGCGGGCTGATGAACGTCATCACCATCACCCTGACCCTGGCCATCGGTTCGACGATGAATGCCGACACCTTCGTTACCATCAAGACGTTGGAAATCGTCGTCCTCGGTCTCATTGCCTTCGTCTTCGGGACCGGCTCCGGCGTCGTTACCGCCAAGATCATGAACCTGTTCATGAAGGAGAAGATCAACCCCCTGCTCGGCTCCGCCGGCATCGCCTCGGTGCCGATTGCCGCGCGCGTCTCGCACGTGGTGGCCAACAGGGCCAATCCGGAAAACTTCCTCATTTACCACGCCATGGGGCCAAACCTGGCCGGTGTCTTCGGAACGGCCATCTCCGGTGGCATCATGCTGGCGCTGCTGGGCGTCAACTAGCGGAAGCGGCTGGATAAACTTTCGAGAGGGCGCGGGACGGCGGCACTTCCGCCTCGCCGGTCCCGCCCCTCGCCCGAGCCCGGTGGGCACCGGAGGTCGCCCGATGCGAGGCTTTTCGGCTTGCCGCGGCAAGCATCGTCTCGATATGCTGCGAGACAGGGCAGTAATTGCCCCCAATAATCCCAAATCCGACGGCGTGGCGATGCTCGGATAACTCCGAGCGATCGAAATTGCGGGATTTATACCCGCCTTCGGCTCATTGCGAACACGTATACATAGGGAGTTGATGGTGACGACTTTTGGAACAGGTTTGGTGTGTCGCCTGGGGTCGATGATGCGGCTGAGCGCCGGTCTCGCCGCGCTGTCAGCCATTGCCGCGGCGGCAATGCCGGCACTGGCAGCGGCGGCTGAGCGAGCGACGATCGTCCAGGAGGGTGACTCCGTCGTTCTCATTCCGCCGAAGGCAGCCACGCCGTTCGCCAACGACTACGCGAACGCCAGAGGAAGGTCGGTGCCGAAGGCAGCGATGGCAGCGACCTCGCCGGTGGCGGAAGCGGTTACGCCGGCCGACCCCCGCAAGCTGTTCGGCCCCGCCGGCAGCGCCGCCGGCGGCGTTGGCGATGGAAAAACGTCTCCCGTCCGCGTCGCCCCGGCACGAAATCCGTCGGAAGCCAGCATCAGCTCCGATGGCGACGATCCGGCACAGCCGGAGGAATTCGGCCTCTCCAACCGGCCGTTCACCACCAACCGGGTGGACCCGGCCGACGATGTCATCACCGACAGCTATCCGTTCCGTGCGGCGGGCCGCCTGTTCTTTAAGATCGACGGCGACACCTACGTCTGCTCGGCGGCGCTGATCAAACCCGGCATCGTCGTCACCGCCGCCCATTGCGTGGTCGATTTCGGCCAGCGGGGCTTTTTCAGCGATTTCGAATTTGTTCCCGCCTACACCAATGGGATTGCCCCCTACGGCGTGTGGAAGGCAGCGCGGGTGCGCGTCCGGCGGTCCTACGTGGACGGAACCGCCCTCTGCGACCCCACTGCGCCCGGCGTCGTCTGCCGCAACGATGTGGCACTCATCCGCCTTGAAGCGCAGGGCGGTGCCTATCCCGGTACGTCCACCGGCTGGTTCGGCTATGGCTGGAACGGCTATGGCTTCACCTCCGCCGGGGTGACCCATATTACCCAATTGGGGTATCCTGTCAGCCTCGACCATGGTTTGCTCATGCAGCGGACCGACTCCCAGGGCGTCGTCTCGCCGGAGCGCGCCGGCAATACACTGATCGGCTCCCTGATGGGGGGCGGCTCCAGCGGCGGTCCTTGGGTGCTCAATCTGGGCATCGCGCCGACCCTCAGCAACACCTTCTTAGGCTACGGGGCGGCCCGCAACACCATCGTCGGGGTGACCAGTTGGGGCTACATGGATCCCTCGGTCAAGGAACAGGGCGCCTCGCCGTTCACCAGCAGCAACATCGTTCCCATGGTCGACGCCGAATGCGCGGCGGTGCCGGCCGCCTGCTCCTGAAATCGGGTAAGCCTGACTGGCATCGGCCTCGTAGGTGCGGCGCCGATGCCAGTATTTGCTTCGGTCGCATGGGCGCCCCATGATAGATGCTGAGCGGGCTGGCCAGGGTGCCGATACCTGCTCCCGCGGTCCGATGAACGGGAATTGGCGAGCCCAGTGATGCACCCCGCGACCGGCTGTCCCGCCACCCCCGGGCGATAATGGCAACTCCCGCTCAGCTGGCGGTCCCAGGACGCCCCACCCGCACGAGCAAGAAGCGGGACTATAAGGATCTGTTCGGCCTCGATATCGGCTCGATCGCCTTCTTCGTCGCGACCATCGTCTGTTTTTTCGGATTGGCGATGCTGATCCCGGCTGGCCTCGACTATCTGGACGGCAACGACGACTCGCTGGCCTTCACGGCCTGCTCGGCCATTCTCATCTTCTTCGGATTGACCATGGCCTTGGCTTTTCGGCGCCGAACGTACGCTCTCGGCCTTCGCGAGGTGATCCTGGCGGCGCCGCTGACCTGGATCTTCGTCGTCGGCCTCTCCGCTCTTCCCTTCGTCTTCTCGGGCTTCCACCTCTCCTATACGGATGCCGTCTTCGAGACGATGTCGGGGGCCACGGCAACGGGGTCAACGGTCATCGTCGGGCTCGACAGTGCCCCCCGCGGGCTTCTGCTCTGGCGATTCCTCCTCATCTGGTTCGGCGGGTTCGGGTTCGTCACCCTGGCGGTGCTCGTTCTACCCTTCCTGCGCATCGGCGGCATGCAGCTGTTCGTCCTCGATCTGTCGGCACAATCGGACAAGTTCGTGCCGCGGATGATCGATGTCGTCATCAAGATTGCCCTGGTTTATCTGGTGATCACCGTCGTCGGGGCGATCGCTTTTCATATGGCCGGGATGAGTGTTTTCGACGCCATCTGCCATTCCATGGCGGCTGTCGCCACCGGCGGGTTCGCCACCCATGATGCCGGCCTCGGTTTTTTTCATAGCCCGGCCATCGAGTGGATAGCGACCGTGGAGATGGCGCTAAGCGCCATGCCCTTCGTCCTCTTTATCGGCGCCCTTTCTCGGGGGCCGGCTCCGTTGTGGAACGAGGCGCAAGTCCGCCTCTTCCTCGGCATCATCGTCGTCAGCAGCCTGACGCTGACCGTCTGGCTGATCCTGCGTGAGGACATCGATCTGCTGGAGGCGCTTCGGCAGGCCACCTTCAACGTCGTCTCGATCATCACCACCACCGGGTTCACCTCTCAGGATTACAACCAGTGGGGCGGCTTCGCCTCGGTGCTGCTCCTGATGCTGATGATCGTCGGCGGCTGCACCGGCTCGACCGCCGGCGGGGTCAAGATGTTCCGGTTGTGCCTGCTGCTGGAAGCCATTCGCACCCAGTTGCACCGGCAGATCTATCCCCATGGTACCTTCCTCGTCACCTACAACGACAAGCCGGTCCAGGACACCGTCAGAGCCGGCGTCACCACCTATTTCTTCGTCTACCTGTCGACGTTCTTCATGTTCGCGTTGGCGCTCAGCCTGACCGGAATGTCGTTCGAGGCCAGCCTCGGCGCCTCGGCGACCGCCCTGGGCGGCGTCGGCCCGGGTCTCGGCGATATCATTGGTCCCTGCTGCACCTTCGCCCCATTGTCCGACACCGCGAAGTGGCTGCTGTCCATCGAAATGCTGGCTGGGCGACTGGAGATTCTGGTCGTCGTCATCCCACTCACCCGGACCTTCTGGCGAACATGAGCCCTGCTGTCGTGCACGTGATCGGCGGCGGTCTCGCCGGCAGCGAGGCAGCCTGGCAGTTGGCTCGTGCCGGCTGCCCGGTGGTTCTCCACGAGATGCGATCGCGGGTGATGACGCCGGCGCATCGAACCGACCAGCTGGCGGAACTGGTCTGCTCCAATTCGTTCCGCTCCGACGACGCTGGAGCGTCTGCCATCGGCCTCTTGCACGAGGAGATGCGACGGCTCGGGTCGCTCATTCTCGCCGTCGCCGACAAGACCCGCGTCCCCGCCGGTTCCGCGCTTGCCGTCGACCGCGACGGCTTCGCCGGGGAGATCGGCCGCGCCCTGGCCAATGAGCCGCTGATCCGCATCATCCGCGAGGAGATCGGAGAGGTTCCGCCGGCCGATGCCTGGCCGCAGGTCATCCTGGCGACGGGGCCCCTCACCTCACCCGCCCTGACCCAGTGGCTGACGACGCAGACCGGCACCGCATCCCTCGCGTTCTTCGATGCGATCGCTCCCATCGTTCACGCCGAATCCATCCATATGGACAAGGCGTGGCGCCAGTCCCGGTACGATAAGGGCGACGGCAGCGACTACATCAATTGTCCGCTCGACCGGTGCCAATACGACGCCTTTCTCGCGGCCCTGCTGGCGGGCGAGACGATGCCGTTTCGGGACTGGGAGCGAGACACGCCCTACTTCGAGGGCTGCCTGCCGATCGAGGTCATGGCCGCGCGCGGCAAGGATACGCTGCGTTTCGGGCCGATGAAGCCGGTCGGCTTAAGCGATCCCCGCCAAGGCGGCGCTCGCCCTTACGCCGTCGTCCAGCTTCGCCAGGACAATGCGCTCGCCACCCTCTACAACATTGTCGGCTTCCAGACCAAGCTCCGGCACGGCGAGCAGTCGCGCATCTTCCGGATGATTCCCGGCCTGGAGAGTGCCGAGTTCGCCCGCCTGGGCGGCATTCACCGCAACCTGTTCGTCAACAGTCCCCGTCTGCTCGACCGGACCCTGTGCCTGCGAGGGCGACCGAGGCTGCGGCTCGCGGGACAGATCACCGGTTGCGAGGGATACGTGGAAAGCGCCGCCATCGGGCTTCTCGCCGGACGCTTCACGGCGACGGAGTCCCATGGCCGGACCCCGTCCCTGCCTCCTTCGACGACGGCGATCGGTGCTCTTCTCGGTCATTTGACCGGCGATGCGCTCGCCGAGACGTTTCAGCCGATGAACGTCAACTTCGGCCTCTTCCCGCCCATGGACGCCATCCCTGACCCGGCGAACAGCCGTCGCCGGAGGGGCAAGGCGGAGCGGAAACAGGCGCTGGTCACCCGCGCCCGCGACGATCTCGGGCGGTGGTCGGCCGCAGCGGCGAGCGGCCCGCTGTCAGCCCAATGAGGCGAACGACTGTTTCTTGCAGGCTTATTTCTTGCAGGCAGAAAAGCCGTGCCGCGCCGTCACCCACTCCTGGTTGGCGGTAAAGGCATTGAAATTCTGCGGCGGGTTCTGCAACAGGTGCTCGAACATGTCGCCGGCGAACTGGCAATAGGTGTCGGCACGCATCTGGCTCTGTTTGGATGCGTCGTTGGCCAACTGCGTCACCAGCGAATCCATGCGGGTGACCCCTTTCGAGCCCATGGTCCGCTGAAAGAACGCCTTCAGGTCGCCGGCCCGATCGACCAGAACCTCCCGATAGGAGGTGGTGAACTGGTTGTAACGGGGCGCTTCCTGGCAACTCAGCGCCGCAACCATCAACTCCGTTTGCACCACCCGCGCATTCAGTGCCGCCATATCGCGATCATTGGCGCATGCCTTGGCGGGGGCACTCTTCTTCGAGGCCGCCGCTCCGGCGCCATCCGGAATCGCCGCGCACAGCACCAAGCCCGCCGCGAGAAGACGGGCGATCCGGGGAAACCGACATTGGGCCAACATTCACGCCTCCAGTCTTTTCTTGCCGCTGATCGCTTTCCAGATCGCGACCGCGCGACATATGCCATCGCACGGGTCGCCCGGCAACGTCACATTGCCGGTTGTGAACGACGGCCGGTTTTTTCCCGCAGCAGCGCGCGGCAGCCTTGAAAACCAGAAGGTTACGACGACCGACCGCAACAATCCGGCGCCCGCAGGGTCAAACTCTTCGCACCGCAAACGTCGTCATCGAGGCCGATCCCGCGAATCGGAGCGATCCGGGTCGCAGTTGTTGGCTCAAATTGGGGCTGCTTTGCGACAATAGCGTCGCACCGATCCGGACGAGGGCGATTTTTTTGTTGCGGTGCAATGGCAGCTACCGGCACCATGCAGGTGACATAAACAGTCTTGCGCCATCGGCGGTCTTTCGTCCGAGAAGGATCGCGACGCTATTTAAAAGGGAGAAGCACGGGCATGAGGTCATCCGGGAACCGCCAGCGGTCGGCTGCGTGGTTGCTATCGCTGCTTACCGCCGTTGGGCTCTCGATTCCGGGATATGTTCTTGCCGCGCCTACCGGCCCTGAGCAGGAAGGAGCCGCCACCCGACAATTATTTGCGGCCGTTCAGACAAACGATTTCCAGGCGGTGCAAACCAGCATCGCCGCCGGCGCCGATGTGGAAGCGCGCAACCCTTGGGGCGACACCGCCGCTGACGTGGCGGTGGACAAGGGCTATTTCCGCATCGCCCACTATCTCGTCTCGATCCGTAATTTTCAGCGGTCGAAGAGCGAGACTGCCCCCTCCGACGCCAAGGCGGCACTAACCCAAGCGAAACCGCCGGTTCCGTCATCGACAACGGCGCCAGCCGCATCCTCAGCGAAGGCGGCCCCGCCAGCGGGCTCGCGTGTCGCCCCCGTGCCATCCTCGCCTCCGGTGTCGACGGCGGCGGTCGCGTCACCGTCCGCGGCCAGCCATGGACAGGTTCCGGTTCGAACCACGACCAACGGCGCCGATCCTTTCGATCCGTCGCGACCGGCCTACGGAGCCAGTCTCCCCACGGCATCCGACAAGGGCTCCTGACGCCACCTCAATAGCGCCCCGTCGCCGCGTTCAAGGCCATGCGGACGAGCCCCATCGGCGGTCGCCATTGCACGGCCGAGGCGTATGGGTCATAGCCACAGCGGGCGAGACGAGCGAGGTAGGCGTCGGCCAGGGTCGCCGACAAGAGGGCCGGGAGGGCGGGCCGCGGCACTTCGCGTCTCAGCGACCTAGCTGCCCGAAGGCGTCCTTCCGCCTCCCCGGCGACCCGCTCGACAACCTGCGACAGACCCGGACTGGGGCCGCGCTCGAACATCGCCCACACGTCGAGCCCGGCCTGACGGTTGAGGTCGGCCGGCAGATAGATGCGGTGCGACCGCGCATGGAAGGGCACCGCACGCATCAGTCCCACCAGGGCCCAGGCGATCGCCACCTGCTCGGCCGCCTGCGCCGCCGCACTGGAGCCGGCCGTTCCCAGGATCTCCAACGAAAGCAGCGCCAGGGAGCCGGCGGTCGCCGCCGCGTACTCGATCAGGGCGGCGAGATCGGCGGGAGCGGCGTCATCCATATCCGCGTGTCGCGCCGTCAGCAACCGATCGAACGAGGCGCGACTCAACCCGTGGCGATGGATCGCCGCCGCCAACGCCACCGTGACCGGCTGCGGCGGCACGGACCGTCCGGCGTAGATTGCCCCGATCGCCTCGCTCCACCAGGTCAGCCGCATTTCGCCGAGGAGCGGTTCTTTGACCCGCTCGCGAATTTGGGCGATCTCCAGGTTGAAAGCGTAAAGGGCGAACAGAGCCTCGCGCGCCGCCGCCGGTGCAAACAGGACCGTCATGAAGCGGTCGTTGTCGAACCGTCGGACCTCCCGTCCACAGGGTGAGAGTTTCTCTTGCGCCATCATGTCTTCGCCCCGTCCGCAGACGCTACCTCGTCAGTGGCCATACGGCTGCCGACGGGTCACTCTATCCCGTCCATCGAAGCGGAGGGCACAACCGGTTATGTCCGCTGATGATGGATCGGATCTGGAGCTTCTGCCGTGGCTGCTGCCCGCTGAGGCGAGACCGCATATGGTCTGCCTGCTCCGCTTTGCCCGTACTGCCCACCGATTGGCTCATACCGCGCCCTCCGAAGCAGGCAGTGCCGTCGGATCGCGCTGGCGCGACCTCGATCCGGAACAGTACATCGACGCGCGCGGCGGCCCCAATGGGGCCGATCCGGAACGGGTGGTCGCCATCGCCATCGCCCGCTCGATGGTCGCGACGCGGGTACCGCCGCAGCATATCCGGCATTTTCTACAGGCCTGTGAGCGGGATGCGGCCGGCTGGTCGCCGGAAAGCTGGAGCGATCTTGTCGTCCATGCCCGGTTTGCCGCCGCCTCCATCGGCCGCCATGCCCTCGCCATCCTGGGTGAAGCGTCGCCCGCGGCGTTGGCGGCTTCCGACGCTCTATGCACGGCGGCCTGGATTCTCGACGGCCTGCAACGCATGGCTGCCGCGCGTCCCCCCCCCCGCCGGCCGCCGCCATGCATACCTGCCCGCTTCCTGACCGACGCGATGATCACCACCGCGCATCTGCAGTCCGCCGTGAAGGGCGGCCAAACGCGAGCGGTCCTGGACCGGGTTCTCGATGGGGTGGATCGGCTGCTTGTCCAGGCGGCGCCGCTGCCGGCCACGCTCTCCACCCGCGGCACCCGCCGGCACGCCCGCATTCTTATCTGCCGCGCCCATCTGCTCACCCGCCGCCTGCGGACGGAAGATCCGCTGGCAACAACGGTCCGCCTCCGCGCCTGGCATCGCTGGCTCTGCCGTGCGCTCAGCCTCCTGCCGCGAACGCCGCCGCACGGCGCCTGACCGTCGCCTCGCTTCGCCATCGGACGGAGCCGCCCATCGACCCGGCACCGGCCCCGCATCGATCGGGCATCGGACAGGCGCCCCTTTTCATCACTGAACAAAGTCCGTATCTGTCCGTTGATTCACACGCTCGCCCCATCAACCCATCGAATGAGGGACATCATGGCATTCGAACTTCCGGACCTGCCTTACCCCAAGGATGCGCTCGAGCCGCACATTTCCGCGCGCACGCTCGAGTTCCATCACGACAGGCACCACGCCGCCTACGTCAACACCCTTAACAACCTGATCAAGGACACGCCGCAAGCCCAACAATCATTGGAGCAGATCATCAAGAGCGTCCACGGTGATGCGGCCAGGGCGACCGTCTTCAACAATGCGGCACAGGTATGGAACCACACCTTTTACTGGCACTGTATGAAGCCGGGCGGCGGCGGGACGCCGACCGGCAACGTGGCCGCCGCCATCTCTGGCGCCTTCGGCTCCTACGACAAGTTCAAGGAGGAGTTCAAGGCCGCCTGCGTCAGCCAGTTCGGTAGCGGGTGGGGATGGCTGGTGGCCGAGAACGGCGCCGTCAAGATCGCGAAAACGTCCAACGCGGAGTTGCCGCTGACGTCTGGGCAGACGGCGCTGCTGACCTGCGATGTCTGGGAGCACGCCTACTATCTCGATTTCCAGAACCGCCGTCCCGACTATGTCCAGACCTTCCTCGACCATCTGGTCAACTGGGACTTTGTCGCCGAGAATTTGAAAACCGCCTAGGCGGGCGTCGCCGCTTCCGCGGCAGGGAACAGGGCCCTCGCGGTTCACTCGACCGCGAGGAGCGCCGCCGCGACGTCCCGCTCCTCAAGGAGGAGGACGTTGAAGGTCCGACAGGCGGCACCCGTATCCATCCATTCCAGCGCCACGCCGGCCTCCAGCAGTTCCGCGGCGAGCCGGTCGGGTGGCGGCGCGAACCGTGGTCCGCTGCCGACGATGAGGATGTGGCAGCTTTCCTCGCCGGCGCGCACGGGATCGAGCAAGGGTGCGAGCGACGCCGCGCCGATCTGCTCGATGGCGGTGACCGGCCAGGCGAGTGTCCGCGCCGGAAAGACGATCACCGATCCGACGTGACGGTGGCCCGCGATCCTGAAGCCGCCGGCCCCGTATTTATCGATCAGTTGCCGGCCGCTCGCCGGCTTCGGCGTCAGCTCGAGGCCGGACATGGTCCTCGCCCTGCCTCAGGGGGCTGGCTCGACGGCCTTGCCATCGCCAGCACTCATCTTGCTGTCCCGTAGCTTGAAAATGACGAGCAGCGGTACCGCGGCGCAAATCGATGAGTAAGTCCCAACGAACAGACCCCAGATCATCGCCAAGGCAAACCCGCGGATCACGTCACCGCCCAGAAAGTAGAGGGCAAGCAACGCCAGCAGTACGGTTCCACCGGTATTAAACGTGCGCGACAGGGTCTGATTTATCGACATATTGAGCAGCTGCTCAAGCGGCATTTTCTTGTATTTGCGTAGGTTCTCACGCACCCGATCATAGACGACGACGGTGTCATTGATCGAGTAACCGGCAATCGTCAACAGCGCCGCTATCGATGTCAGATTGAATTCGAGCCCGAGCAGGGAGAACAGTCCGATCGTCGAAATCACGTCGTGCAGCTCGGCAATCACCCCGCCGATGGCGAACTGCCACTCGAAGCGAAACCAGATATAGATAATGATGCCGCCGATCGCACCGAACAGAGCGATCATCCCGTTGACGAACAACTCGCGGCTGACCTGCGGGCCGACCGTTTCGACGCGGCGGTACTCGACGCCCGGGCCGAGCGCGGCCTTGATCCGGTCGACTGCGGCCGTCTGTGCCTCGTCGCCACCGGGCTGCCGTTCGACCCGGATGAGAACGTCGTTGCTGAAGCCGTATTCCTGCAACGCCACCTCGCCGAGGCCGAGGTCGCCCAGCGTCGATCGCATCTTCGCCAGATCGGCCGGCCCCTCGGTCCGGACCTCGATGAGAACGCCCCCGGCAAAATCAATGCCGTAATTGAGCCCCTTGACCAGGAACAGGACGATCGAGCCAACAATCAGGACAATGGAGAAGACGAAATACCACCACTTCCACCGCATGAACGGGATGTTGATGTCCGGCGGAATGTACTCGATGCCGCGCATGTTGAAGAGGCTCACAGCGGAATCACCTTCGGTTTCGTCGTGCGCAGCCAGGTTGCGATGATCAGGCGGGTGACGGTGATGGCGGTAAACATGGAGGTGACGATGCCAAGGGCGAGGGTGACCGCGAAGCCGCGGATCGACCCGGTCCCGAGAAAATAAAGGAAGATCGCCGCGATCACCGTCGTCAGGTTGGAATCGACGATCGCCGACATCGCCCGGGAAAAGCCCATATCGAGCGCCGACACCGGCGTTCGCCCGCCTCGAATCTCCTCGCGAATGTGCTCGTAGATCAGCACGTTAGCGTCGACCGCCATCCCCATGGTCAGCACGATGCCGGCGATGCCGGGCAAGGTGAGCGTCGCCTGCAGAACGGACAGCAGGCCGAACAGCAGCACCAGATTGATGAGCAGCGCCAGCACCGCGAACAGACCGAACAGCCCGTAAAACAGGATCATGAACAAGGCGACGCCGATGACGCCGATCACCGAGGCGATTTCACCCGCGGCGATGGAATCGGCGCCGAGACCGGGGCCGACGCTCCGTTCCTCGATCGTCGTCAACGGCGCCGGCAGGGCACCGGCACGCAGCAGCAGCGCCAGATCCTGGGCCCCTGCCACCGAGAAATTCCCGGTGATGACGCCGGAGCCGCCCAGGATGGGTTCGCGGATCTGCGGCGCGCTGATCACCTGATTGTCGAGAACGATGGCGAGCCGCTTGCCGACGTTCTGGGTGGTGGCATCGCCGAAGCGCTTGGCGCCCACCGCATCGAACCGGAAGGAGACCACCGGCTCGTTCTGCTGAAACGTCGGCTGCGAATCGACCAGGTTCTCGCCGCTGACCACGACCCGCCGCCGAACGGCGATCTTGGTTTCGGCGCCCTGGGTCTGACGGCGATCGACGAGCGGCAACAGCATCGTTCCCGGAGGCGCGCGTCCGCCGCCGGCAGCGCTCACATCGGCGTCTTCGTCCACCAGGTGGAACGTCATCTTGGCGGTCTTGCCGAGGAGCGCCCGAATGCGGGCGGGATCATCGACGCCGGGAAGCTGGACGAGGACCCGATCACTGCCCTGGCGTTGGATCGTCGGCTCGCGGGTGCCGGTCTCATCGACCCGGCGACGAATGATTTCCATCGCCTGGTCGACCGCACTGGACAGCCGCTGTCGCGCCGCCTGTTCGGTCAGGGCAATGCGGAGACGGCCGCCGGACTGGCGTTCGACGCTGACGTCGGAATCAAACTTGCCGATCAGCGCGGCGGCTTCCGCCGACCGCTCCGGATCGGCGAGCGTCACTTCGATGGCGTCGCTGCCGAGGTTCAACGATTGATAGATGATGTTCGCCTTGCGAAGCTCGTCACGCAGCCCGTCAGCGAGCCCTTCCAGGCGCTCGCGAATCACCGCCTCCCCCTCCACCTGCAGGAGGATGTGCGAACCGCCACGCAAATCGAGCCCGAGATTGATCTGCCGGTGGGGCAGCCAGTCCGGCAACCGCTCGGCGGTCTCGCGGCTGACTAAACTGGGGAGGCAGAACGCGAGACCTAGGAGGCAGATGAGGACGACGACAGCGGCCTTCCACCTGACGATGTACATGTTCCGGCCGCCTTGCGTTCGTGCTTTACGACTTCTTGCCGCCGAACAGCCGCTTCAGGCCGGACAGGGCCGGCACCGCGGGCGCCGGGTCACCCGTCGTCGTCTTGGCTGGTGCGGCCGGGGATCCCTTGCCGGATTCACCGTCGCCCGCCTCGGTCCTGGCGAGAATGCCGGAGATCAGTCCGCGCTGGACGCGCACCCGCACCCCGTCGGCGATGTCGACGACGATTTCGCTGTCATCGACGACTTTTGACACCGTGCCGATAATGCCGCCGCCGGTCACGACGCGGTCGCCGCGACGGATGGCCGACAGCATGTCCTTATGCTGACGCATCTTCTTTTGCTGCGGCCGAATCAACAGGAAATAAAAAACGACGAAAATCAGGACGATCGGCAGGAATGCCTCGATGGCCCCCGGCCCTACGGCTTCGGTTCCGGTCTGGGCAAAGGCCGGCGACACCAACATCGAAAACTCCTTGCTCGTAAAATGCCGGGGCGACTATAGCCGTCCGCTTCGCCATTGCAATCGGCAACGCCCCTGCACCAATTCTCGGGACAACCGCCGTCGGAGGCCGAAGGATGACCCCAGCCGACCCGCTTTCCCTGCTCCGCCGCATTGCCGAAGCGATCGAGCGTCTGGCCGATCGGGGGGCGTCGACGGCGGCCCCTGAGAACGAGGCCGACGTTCGCCGGTCTCACGTCACCCCGGCTAGCGGCGGCGGGATCGCCGGCGACGACGGCGCCGACGACCCCCGCAAGGGCGAAGACGGCGATGCCTACGTCTGGCAGATGGACGAGGCGCGGCTGATGCCGGTTGCCGCCGTCAACCGGGTTGAGCTTGGGCTTCTGCGGGGAATCGAGCGGCAAGCCCAGGTCCTGCTGGAGAACACCCGCCGGTTCGCCCACGGTCTACCGGCCAACAATGCGCTCCTCTGGGGTGCGCGCGGCACCGGCAAGAGCTCGCTGGTCAAGGCGGTGCACGTGGCGATCAACGAAGAAACGCCGGGCGCCCTCGCCCTCGTCGAGGTGCATCGGGAGGACATCGCCAGCTTACCCCGACTGCAGGCGGTGCTGCGGGGTCGCCGCCGCCGGTTCATCCTGTTCTGCGACGACCTTTCCTTCGACGGCAAGGATGCGTCCTACAAGTCGCTGAAGACCGTGCTCGAAGGCGGCATTGAGGGACGGCCGAAGAATGTCGTCTTCTATGCCACCTCCAACCGCCGCCACCTGATGCCGCGCGAGATGATCGAGAACGAACGCTCGACGGCGATCAACCCGGCGGAAGCGGTCGAGGAGAAGGTGTCGCTTTCGGACCGGTTCGGCCTGTGGCTCGGCTTTCATGCCATGGATCAGACGACCTTCCTCGCCATTGTCGCCGGCTACGCCCAGCATTACCGGCTGGAGCTGCCCGCCGAGCAACTGCAGGTCGACGCACTTTCCTGGGCGGCGCAGCGCGGCGCCCGCTCCGGCCGCGTCGCCTGGCAGTTCATCCAGGATCTGGCGGGCCGGCTGGGCCAGCAACTCGACTGAAGATCGTCAGCCGCGGAAGTCTTCGGCGACCGTGTGGGCGTGATTGAGGGGACCATGGCCGCGACCGTAGCCGGGGGCGCTCAGCATCGCCGCTCGGACGAAGGCGCGGGCGCAGATGACGGCATCACGAACGTCCAGCCCCTGGGCAAGGCCGCAGGCGATCGCCGAGGCGAGGGTGCAGCCGGTGCCGTGGGTATGGCGGGAGTCGATGCGCGGGCTCTCGAATACCTCGGGCGCGGCGTCGGCGCGGACAAGGATATCCTGCAGGATCGGGCCCGTGCCGTGCCCGCCCTTCAGCAGCACCGCGGCGGCCCCCAGCGCCTGCAGCCGCGCCGCCAAAACGGGTGCTGGGTCCTGACCTCCATCGACCAGCACCGCCGCCTCCGGCAGGTTGGGGGTCAGCACATCGGCAAGGGGGACCAGCGTCCGGCGGAGGACATCGACCGCATCGGCCGCCAACAAGGGCTGGCCGCCTTTCGCCACCATCACCGGGTCGAGAACCACCGGGATGCCGGTCGCGCGTCGGGTGAGCACATCGGCCACCGCCTCGATGATCTCGCAGCGGTGCAGCATGCCGATCTTGATGCAGTCGGCGCCGATATCGTCGAGGACGACCTCGATCTGCTGGACGACGAATGCCGCCGGCACGTCGAAAATGCCGAACACGTCTTCGGTATTCTGCGCCGTCAGCGCCGTGATCGCGGTCGCCGCGAAGCCGCCGAGGGCGGTGATCGTCTTGATGTCGGCCTGGATGCCGGCGCCACCGCCGGAATCGGAGCCGGCGATGACGAGAACCCGGCCGCGCACCGATGCGGACGCTCAGGCGGCGACGGCGCGGATCGCGGTGCAGATGTCGTCGACGACGACGCCGATCAGCGACTCATCCTCGCCCTCCGCCATCACCCGGATGACCGGCTCGGTGCCGGAAGGCCGGATAAGCAGGCGGCCGGTGCCGCCGAGGCGTCGTTCGCCCTCGCTGATCGCCTGCTTGACCACGCAATCGGCCAGCGGTTCCCCGCCCAGATAGCGGACATTGCGCAGAAGCTGGGGCAACGGCTGGAAGGCGACACAGACCTCGCTCGCCCGCTTGCCCGAGGCGACGATGACGGCAAGCACCTGCAAAGCGGCGATCAGCCCATCGCCCGTCGTCGCATAATCACTGAAGATGATGTGGCCCGACTGTTCGCCGCCCACATTGAAGCCGTGGCGACGCATGTGGTCGACGACGTAGCGATCGCCGACGCGGGTGCGCTCCAGGGTCAGGCCGAGGCCGCCGAGGTAGCGCTCGAGGCCGATGTTGGACATCACCGTGGCGACGACGCCGCCCTTTTTCAGCTGGCCACTGGACTGCCAGTGGCGAGCGATGACCGCCATCACCTGATCGCCATCGATGAGGGTTCCGGTCTCGTCGGCGATCAGCACCCGGTCGGCGTCGCCATCGAGGGCGATCCCCAGATCGGCCCGATACTCCTGCACCGCCCGGCACATGGTTTCGGGGAAGGTGGAACCGCATTCGCGATTGATGTTGGTGCCGTCCGGATTCACCGCAAGCGGGATCACCTCGGCGCCCAGTTCCCACAGGATCTCGGGGGCGACACGGTAGGCGGCGCCGTTGGCGCAATCGACGACGATGCGCATCCCCTGCAGGGTGAGACCCTTCGGAAACGTCATCTTCACGAACTCGGTATAGCGGCCGTGGACGTCGTGCAGGCGTTTGGCCCGTCCCAGTTGCGAGGAGGGAACCAGCTTCGTGCTCAGCCCGTTGGCGACGTGCGCCTCGATGGCCGCCTCCACCTGATCCGACAGCTTATAGCCGTCCGGACCGAACAGCTTGATGCCGTTGTCTTCGTAGGGATTGTGCGATGCCGACAGCATGACGCCCAGGTCGCAACGCATCGAGCGGGTGAGAATGCCGACGGCCGGGGTGGGCATCGGGCCCACCAGGATGACGTCCATTCCCATCGCCACGAAGCCGGCGGTCAACGCCGCCTCGACCATGTAGCCGGAGAGGCGGGTGTCCTTGCCGATGACCACCCGATGCTGGTGCCGGCCCCGACGGAAATGCAAGCCCGCGGCCATGCCGACGCGAAGCGCCGTCTCTGCCGTCATCGGCTCCGTATTCGCCTTACCGCGAATACCATCGGTTCCGAACAACTTTCTTGCCATGCTGATCGTCCTTGTCCCCCAACTCACCCCCGACTTATGCAACCTATCTGGTGCATAGACTATGACGGCCGTTACACACTACAGCCCACACTCAGGTCGGGATCGCTCCGCTGCCGACGCCCCGCGCCCCGGCAATGGCGCCGAAGACCGCCAGCGCCTGACCGGTCGCGGCAACGTCGTGGACACGCAGAATATGCGCGCCACCAGCAACCGCAGCCAGTCCGGCCGCCAGCGATCCCGGCATCCGGTCGCGGGGCACGGTGCCGCCACCCAAGCGCATAATAAAGCTCTTTCGCGAAACACCAATCAAGAGAGCACAACCAAGGGCCCGGTAAACCTGCAGATTTGCAAGGATCGCGAGATTATGGTCGAGGTTTTTCCCAAAGCCGATGCCCGGATCGACGGCGATCCGATCCAGCGCGATACCGGCGGCCTCGCAGGCGCTGACCCGGGCGGCAAGCCACGCCTGCACCTCGGTGACGGGATCGCCGTAGGTGGGGTTGCGCTGCATGGTGCGCGGCTGTCCTTGCATGTGCATGAGCACCACCGACACCCCGCTCCGCACCACCAGCGACAGGGCCGCAGCATCGCCGGTCAGGGCGGTGACGTCATTGACGATCCGCACCCCGGCATCGATCGCCGCTGCCATCACCCGCGCGTGCCGCGTATCGATGGAAACCAACAGGCCGGCGGCAGCCAGCGCCTTTACGACCGGAATGACCCGCGCCAGCTCCTCCTCGACCGGCACCGCTTCTGATCCCGGTCGGGTCGACTCTCCGCCAACGTCGATGATGTCTGCCCCTTCCGCACAAAGCGTGAAGCCGCGCGCGATCGCCGCATCGGGGGAGAGAGCCTCGCCGCCGTCGGAAAAGCTATCGGGGGTGACGTTGACGATGCCCATCAGGCATGGGCGATCGAGAGGGAGTCCGGCGAAGGTTATCGCCGAAGGTTCGGGAGGGGAGGATGCAGCAGGACCGTCCATGGACATGCTGAACCGGATTGCCGGGACGTGCCCTCAGCGGCCGGGCTCGGGCTGCGGCTCCGGATCAAGTCCGCGATTTTTCTCCGGCCCGACCCTCTTGCCGGTGGCCGGCATGGATGTGCGGCTGCTGTGGCCTTTCGGTGGGTCCGACTGCTCCGGCCGGAAGATCGCCTCGCCCTTCAGCAGCGCGCGCACTTCCTCCCCGGACAAGGTCTCGTACTCCAGCAGCGCCTGGGCGAGGATATCCAGATCATGCCGCCGTTGGGAGAGGATCTCGCGCGCCCGGGCTTCACCTTCGTCGATCAGCCGTCGCACCTCCTCGTCGATCAGTCGCGCCGTCGCGTCCGAGACGTGCTTCTGTTGGGTGACCGAATGACCGAGGAAGATCTCTTCCTGATTGTCGGTGTAGCGGAGCGGCCCCAGCTTGTCGGAGAAGCCGAACTCCGTCACCATCCGCCGTGCCATCTCCGTCGCCTGCCGGATATCATTGCCGGCACCGGTGGTCACGTTCTCCTCACCGAAGACCAGTTCCTCGGCGATCCGACCGCCGAACAGCACCGCGAGCTTCGATTCCAGTTCGACCTTCGAGTAGCTGTAGCGGTCCCGCTCCGGAAGGTTCATCGTCAAACCGAGGGCGCGACCGCGGGGGATGATCGTCACCTTGTGCAGCGGGTCGTGGCCCGGCACGCTGAGCCCGACCAGTGCATGACCGGCCTCGTGGTAGGCGGTCAGCCGCTTCTCGTCGTCGGTCATCACCATCGACCGGCGCTCGACCCCCATCAGCACCTTGTCCTTCGCCGCCTCGAAATCGATCATCGTCACCAGCCGGCGATTGGCCCGCGCCGCCAACAGCGCCGCCTCGTTCACCAGGTTGGCCAGATCGGCGCCGGAAAAGCCGGGAGTGCCGCGGGCGATCACCCGCGCATCCACGTCCGGACTGATCTGCACCTTGCGCATGTGCACTTTCAGGATCTGTTCGCGGCCGAGAATGTCCGGATTGGCCACCACCACCTGGCGGTCGAAACGGCCCGGTCGCAGCAGCGCCGGGTCGAGGACGTCGGGACGGTTGGTGGCGGCGATCAGGATCACCCCTTCCGTCGACTCGAAGCCGTCCATTTCGACGAGAAGCTGGTTCAGCGTCTGCTCCCGTTCGTCATTGCCGCCGCCGAGGCCGGCGCCGCGATGGCGACCGACCGCATCGATCTCGTCGATGAAGACGATGCAAGGCGCGCTCTTCTTGCCCTGCTCGAACATGTCGCGGACGCGGGACGCGCCGACACCGACGAACATCTCGACGAAGTCGGAGCCGGAAATGGTGAAGAACGGCACATTCGCCTCGCCGGCGATGGCGCGGGCGAGCAGCGTCTTGCCGGTGCCGGGAGGGCCGACGAGGAGGCAGCCCTTGGGAATGCGGCCGCCCAGGCGCTGGAATTTCTGCGGGTCCTTCAGGAACTCGACGATCTCCTCCAGTTCCTGCTTCGCCTCGTCGATGCCGGCCACATCGGCGAACGTGACACGGCCGGTCTTTTCAGTGAGAAGCCGCGCCCGCGACTTGCCGAAGCCCATCGCCTTGCCGCCGCCCGACTGCATCTGGCGCATGAAAAAGATCCAGACGCCGATCAGCAGCAGCATGGGGAACCAGGAAATCAGCACGCTCCAAATGGTTGGGGCGCCATCTTCGGCCGGTTGCGCCGTAATGCGGACACTGTGCTTCTGCAGCCGGTCGATCAACTCGCCGTCGGCGGGTGCAAAGGTGGTGATGCTTCGCCCGTCGCGGAGAACACCGGAAATCGTCTGGCCCTTTAGAGTAACCTCGCGCACTTCTCCCGAATCCACCTGCTGGATGAAATCGGAATAGGCCAGCGATTGCTGGCTGCCGCGCGGCGCCGAGCCTTGAAAGAGATTGAACAAGGCGAACACGAGAAGCGCAACGATGACCCAGAGGGCCAGGTTTCGGCTAATGTTCACGTTATCTTCTCCGACACAGGCGTCGGGCTGATGAAGCGATCGGCGTTCGGCAATGTGAGTCCCAAGGTCGACACCTAGCTGCAAGGAAAAGATAGTACAGGAAGACGGTCAAACAAGGAAAGAGGCTCGCCCGGTGAGGCTTTGCCGCAACCGCGTCCGCACCCCGATGCCGCTCAGCCTGTCGTCGCCTCGCCAATAGCCGAGGTGAGGGACGTGGAGAACGCCGCCGGCATCGGTGAGGCACGGCAGCGTCGGCCAGACGACTTTTGGCACATCTTCACCCCCCGGGGAGGCGGCGGCGATCTCCCGCAACGGCGCTGCCCGCAACGCTTGCAGCCTCAGTGTCCGCGGCCGGCCCTCGATCTCGATGTCCAGCAGATAGCGCCCATCCCAGACGATGCGGCCGCCGCCGGTCACCGCCTGCGGCGCCGGCAATCCCCGCGTTTCCCGCCAGACGAGCACGCGATCGCCGCTTCGCTGCAATCGGCAGCCGCACAGGGTTGCCGCCGCCCTGGGGCAATCCGGTGCCAGCAGAGCCGATAGGAGCCGCTCGACGCCCCGGTCCGCGGGCTCCCGCTGGCGGCCGCCGATCACCCGAAGCAACCGGGCCAGGGCGCGAACGGCGATAAAGCGCGCCGCCGACCGCCATCGCGTGCCCTCGACGCGCGCGAACCCCGCCGGATGCAAGGTCACCGTCTCCCGTAGCAACGCCGTCACCGCGTCCTCGGTCGCCTCGCGGGCGGCGCGGGCAGCGGCGGCGAGGTCCAGTAACGCCGTCCGATCGATCCCCGCCGCCGCCAGTGAGGTCGCAGCCTTCCGCAAACGGACGCGGGCGAACGCCGGATTGCGGTTGCTGGGGTCATCGATCCACGGCTGGTTGCGGGCCGTCAGATAGCGGCGCAACCGCTCCGGGGACGAATCGAGCAGCGGTCGCAGCACCCGGACCTCTCCCAACTCCTCCGGTCCTCTCTCTTCTGGCCCTCTCTCCTCTGGCCCTCCCTCCCCCGGCCTCCTTTCTGGCGGCCCTAGTTCCACCAGGGGCGACATGCCGGCGAGGCCGCTGAGGCCGCTCGCCCGCCAGACGCGCATGAGAACGGTCTCCGCCTGATCCATTGCCTGATGGCCCACGAGCAGATGGCGAATGCCGGCTTGCCGGCACCAGCCGGTGAGCAGGCCATAGCGGGCGGTGCGGGCGGTGGCCTGGATGCCGCTCAGTGGCTTCGGCCCCTCCCAGACCAGGCGGTGATGGGAAATCTCGCGGCGATGTAGCCACGCTCCCACTTGCGCCGCCTCCGACCCCGATCCGGCCCGCAACTGGTGATCGACTATCAGCGCGGTGATGCTTCCCCCCTCGGCCCGCGCCCACCCATCGGCGAGCAGGCAGAGTGCCATGCTGTCGGCGCCGCCCGATACCGCCACCGCCAGCCGGGGTGCCGGCTCGAATGGCGCAAACGCGGCCATCGCCCGGGCGAATGCGGCTGATAGCGGGGGCTCCGCCGCCGACATGATCAGCCGCAGCCGAGGCGTTTGCTTTCCTGGGCCGCCTTGTCCTTGATGGCAGCCGCCGCGTTGGGGAATGCGCGGGACAACTCGCGGAAGCTGGCGCAGGCTTCCTTTTTCTTATCGAGGTTACCGAGCGCCATCCCCAGCTTGAGCAGTGTGTCGGGCGCCTTCGGCCCGGTCTTGTTCTTGTCGTAGGCCTCGAAAAATGTTTCCGCCGCCCGCGAGTAATCGCCCCGCGCGTAATAGCTCTCACCCAGCCAGTAGCGGGCGTTCTCCGCCAGCGCGTCATCGGGATAGCGACTGAGGAAGTCGCTGAAGGCGGCGCCGGCGGCGGCATAGTTGCCCTTTTGCATGAGGGCGAAGGCGGCGGCGTATTGCTCCTTGCTCGAGCCCTGCGGGATGGCCGCCTGCCGCGTTTCGGCTGGCGCGGCGGGAGCGGTCGGCGATGGCGACGGAGGCACCGCCGAGGGAGCCGCGGCCGGCGGAACAGCGGCGGGTGGGTACGCTGGCCTCGCCGCCGCCTCGTCCTCGCTTCGCCCGCCAAGGACGCGCGGCCCGGCGGTACCGGCGGCACCAACTGCCGCACCGGCGGCCGCCCCGGTCGCCGCGGCACCGGCTGCGCCCGATGTCCGCATCTGATCGAACCGCATGTCCAGATCGGACGACAGCTTCTCCAGCTTGTCGTTCAACTGGCGGACCTGATGGGAGAGGCTTTCCACCCGGCCGGTGACGCTGCGCAGATCCTGTTCCAGCTGGGTCATGCGGGAGTCGAGGCGGGCTGCCGCCGGGGCACTCGTCCCCCCTCCCGGACCCAGTTCCACCGCCCCGCCCGATTGCGCCGCCGCCGGGTGCGCAGGCAGCAGCACTCCCGCAAGCACCGACACGGAAATGCTCGCGAGGAACCGGCGACCGGCCGGCCGCATCATCTTCCCATCCATCCGCCCACCTCGTTCCCCGGCCGCGCCCCTAGGCCGACGGCGATACTCCTGCGACCACCGTCGTCGAACGGCGATTCTTCGCCCACGCCGCCTCGGTCGAACCCAGCGCCACCGGTCGCTCCTTACCGTAGGAGACCACCCGGATGCGTCCCGGGTCGACCCCATAGGCGACCAGGTAATCCTTCACCGCCGTGGCCCGCCGCTCACCCAAGGCCAGATTGTACTCGCGGGTCCCCCGATCGTCGCAATGACCTTCGACGACGACAGAAACCCCTTGATTTTTAAGCAGAATACTTGCCTGTTGGTCAAGCGTCTGCTGCGACTGAGCGTCGAGCGCAAAGCTGTCGAAGGCGAAGTAGACGGTATCGCCGACGCGGACCAGTTCCTGCGCCACCTGCCCGGCCCGCGCGCCGCCGGACAACCCCTGCGATTGCACCCCGCTTCCGTAGCCGGAGCCCGGACCACCCGTCACCGGGCCGTGATCGACGCCGGTGCCGGTCCCGGCACCGGACGCCGCCGCTGTCGGCGGTGCCTCGTCAGGAGTAGATTCACACGCGGCGAGCGCCACCACCACGGCCGCCGCCGCTAAAATCTGCCTCAGCATTGGTAAGCTCTCCTCTACCTCAGTAAGAACCGTCGATTGTTCCGGTTACGGCCGCGATCAGGGATTGACCGGCGACCACGCCGGATCCGACGCGTCGCCCGGTGTGGGGATCTCCCGCTCGTTCCGCCCCATGACGTCGACCGAGAACAGCCGCGATCGGCCGCCACCGCCAGTCGTATCGACCGGCTCCTTGCGAAAGAAGACCAGCATCCGACCATTGGGCGCCCAGCTCGGCTCTTCCACATCGTAACCTTCGGCCACCGTCCGCTCGCCCGAACCGTCGGGAGACATGACGCCAATGGAGAAACGGCCGCCGTTAATCCTGGTAAACGCGATCAAGTCGCCCTTCGGCGACCAGACCGGCGATCCATAGCGACCTTGGCCAAAGCTGATCCGTCGCGCATCACCGCCCCCTTCCGCGTCCATGACGTAGAGCTGCTGCGAGCCGCCGCGATCGGAGTTGAAGACGAGCTGACGTCCGTCCGGGGAATAGCTGGGCGATGTATCAATGGCGGCATTGTTGGTCAGTCGCCGCGGCGAACGGGTGCGCAGGTCGACGACGTAAATATCGGTATTACCGTCCACCGCCATGCTGAAGACCAGCTTCTGGCCGTCGGGGGAAAAGCGCGGCGAAAAGGTCATGCCGGGGAAATTGCCCACCGCCTCGCTTCGATTGTTTTCGAGGGACCGGATGAAGATGCGCGGCGACCCGGGAGAAAACGCAAGATAGGTCAGTTCCTGCAGGGTTGGCGAAAATCGCGGCGTCAGCACCAACTCGGAGCCGTCGGTCAGGTAGCGGTGGTTCGCTCCGTCCTGATCCATGATCGCCAGCCGCTTGACGCGCCGGGTCTGCGGACCGCTTTCGGCCACATAGGCGATCCGAGTGTCGAAATAGCCGTCTTCCCCGGTCAGACGCTTATAGATGGCATCGGCGATGATGTGACCGATGCGGCGCCAGTTGTTGGTGACGGCGAAATAGGCCAGGCCGGCAAGCTGTTGCTCGGAAAGCACGTCCCACAGCCGGAACTCCACCTTCAGCCGCCCGTCGTCGGCGATCGACACCCGGCCATGGACCAACGCCGGTACGTTCAGCGGTCGCCAGTCGGCAAAATTCGGCGGCGCATCCATCGCCACCCGGTTCTGCAGAAAGGCGTTCGTGTCCAGGGGTCGGAACAACCCCGAGCTCTCCAGATCGGCCGAGATGACCTTCGCAAGATCGCCGCCGATGCGTGTCGTGTCGGGAGTCGATCCCTCGAAGGAAACGATGGCGATGGGGAGCGGCTCGACGACACCACGGGTGATATCGATTCGCAGCTCTGCCGCCGCCGGGACCGCCATCACCAGCAGCGCGACGCCAAGGACAACACCGGGGACGATGGCCCAGAGGCGGCTCGGCAGCCGTGCGAGCGACTGTGTCATGTCCCAAACATCTCCGCGGGATTAAAGACGAGGTTGAGGGTGCGCCAGCGATCGTATTTGTCGCGCGGCAATTTGAACGGATGGCAGCGCGGGTTCAAGACAGCCCGTCTGGCACTTTCCGCCGTCGCCCGATAAGCGGCGTCACCCATTCGGCCGGTATCCTGGATGAGAGCCGTGCGCGGCGTCCCGTCCTGGTTCATTTCCACCTTGATTTGAACGACGAGATCCTTCGTCGGTTTGACGTTGGCCGGCAGGCTCCAGCACTGTTCGATCTGCCGACGGACACTGTCGATCTCCCCCGCCGTGACCGGCACCGAGCCACTGCCGGCGGCGGCCGACGCGGAAGACGCGGACGAGGCCGACGAAGCCGCAGACGGCGCGGTGGCGGCCGTCGCCCCGCCGCCTTTGAGCGCCTTGCTCATCTGCGTCGAGAAATCACCGTCGTCGTCGGCCGGTGCCGATTTCGGCGACCCGGGGGCCGTGGCGGCGGCCGGCGCCCGCTGCCGCAGATCCTTGAGCGTTCGACCGACCGCCGCGAAGTCGTTCGCATCGGGTTTGCTGTCGGGCTTCGTCTCCGATTTGGCTTCCGATTTGGTTGGGGGTTTCGTTTCAGCCTTCGCCTCCGGCTTCGCTTCCGGTTTGACCGCGGGCTTGGGCTCGGGCTTGTTTTCAGGCTTCGGCTCGGGTTTGCTCTCCGGCTTCGGTTCCGGCTTGGCTGTGGCTTTCGGCTCTGCCCGCGCCAGCGTTTTCGGCGGGACCGTCCCTTCCGGCGCTTTCTCCGCGACCACCTTCGGCTCCTCACGTGGCGGCGGCTCCGCCTTCGGTTTCGGCCGGGCGGCGCGCATCGGCTCGGGCACTGGCTCTGCCGGTGGCGGCGGCGACGGTGGTGGCGGTTTGATTGTGGGCTCGGGAGCCGGTGGCTTGGCAGCGGGCTCGGGGGCCGGAGCTTCCGACACGCGCGGCGGGGCCGGCCGGGTCGGCAGCGGTTTCACCGGCGTTGACGGGGGCGCCGCCTCATCGGCGCGGTCGCCGGTCGGTGCTGGTGTCGCTCGCCTGCTCTCCCCGCCGCCGCCGGCCGGTGCCGCGGTCACCATCTCGACGACGATCGGCTCGTCGAGCGGCGGCCGCTTTTCGGGCCAACTGGGCAGGACGACGAACATCATCAGCAGCGCGGCGACATGGAGGGCGACGGCAAACGAAAACGGGCGGCGCAGCGCGCTCAAGGGCGCATCCCGGTCTCCGCCGTCCGTTGCCGGCCGGCGGTATTGCCACCCGTGGGTTCGGTCAGCAGCGCCACCTTGCGGTAGCCGGCATCATAAACGGTGCCCAGCGCCGCCATCACCTGACCGTAGGCAATGGCGCCGTCGCCGCGGACGAAGATGCGGATATCCTGGTTGCTCTTGGTGATCGCCTTCAGTTTGGCACCCAGGTCGGCCAGTGCGACCTCGTGATCCTGCAGGTAAATGCGCCCCTGACGGTCGACGGTGACGGAGATCGCATCGTTCTGGTCGGCAAGCTGGGACGCCGGCGCTTTCGGCAGATCCACCTGCACCCCGGTCGCCAGCAAGGGGGCGGTGATCATGAAGATTACCAGCAGCACCAGCATGACATCGACGAAGGGGGTCACGTTGATCTCGGCGATTGGTCGCGACGGCGCCCGCTGGAATCGACCGGCGCTCGCCTTCCGCCGTCCGTGCAGGACTCCCGCCATGCCTAGCGCCGATCCTCGAGCTGGCGGGACAGGATCGCCATGAACTCGCCGGCGAAGCCATTGATGCGCGCGGCATAGCGGTCGAGATCGCGCGACAGCTTGTTATAGGCGAGCACCGCCGGGATCGCCGCCAGCAAGCCGAGGGCGGTCGCGAACAACGCCTCGGCGATACCGGGGGCAACCACGGCGAGGCTGGTGTTATTGCTGGCGCCGATGGCACCGAAGCTGTTCATGATTCCCCAGACGGTGCCGAACAATCCCACGAACGGCGCCGTCGATCCGGTCGAGGCGAGGAAGGTGAGATAGCGCTCGACCCGCTCCAGTTCGCGATTGGCGGTCAGCTGCATGACCCGCTCGACCCGCTCGCCCAGTTCGCCAGGAGGCTCCGCCTCCCCGCCCCGCTTGGCGGCGAAGCGGCGCCATTCGCGCATCGCGGCCACGAACACCGCCGACATGGGATCGGGCGGCTGGGTGCTGATCCGGTCATAGAGGTCGTCCACGGCTCCCCCCGACCAGAACGTCTGCTCGAACCGGTCGGCGAGGCCGTTCAGCCGGCGCAGATTGATCACCTTCTCGAAAATGATAGTCCACGACCAGACGGACGCCGCCAGCAGCAACAGCATCACCGCCTTGACCACCCAGTCGGCGTTTATGAAGAGTTCCCAAGGGTGCAGGCCATGGGCGGCCGCCGCCGGGACCGCCAGGGCCGCCGTTGCTATTGCGCTATTGTCCATTGCTTCATCCGGGGTCTTTGTCGAGCAGCCGAGCGAAGACCGCGCTTAAAGGTGCCGGCACCCGGGTCGGTCGGCCGTCGCGGGTGATACACGCGAGTTTCAGCTTTATGCGCACGAGGTCAATACCGTTACGGACAATCGACTGGCTGAGGTCCACCGAGGCGCCCCGCTGCAACTTGACCCGTGTTTGGACGACGAGAAGATCATCCAGGCGGGCCGGCGCCCGGAAGTCCGCGCTCAGCTCGCGGACGACGAAGGCGATGCCTTCCTCTTCCAGCAGCGTCGGGTGAACAAAACCGAACTCGCGCAACATCTCGGTGCGGGCCCGTTCCGCGAATCGCAGGTAGTTGGCGTGATAGACGAGGCCCGAGGAATCCGTATCCTCGTAGTAGATGCGCACCGGATGAAGGTGGACGAAGCTGCCGCCATCCTGGCCGCTTTCCGTCCGATCAGACATCCTCCGTCCTCCCGCAGGCAAATCCCAGGTCCATCTGCGGCGGGCCCGGCGGCCGGGGCAACCCCAGGTGTTCGTAGGCCAGCGGCGCCAGCACCCGACCGCGCGGCGTGCGCATGATGAAGCCTTGCTGCAAAAGGAACGGCTCGATCACGTCCTCCACCGTATCGCGCTGTTCGGCGAGCGCCGCGGCGAGGGTATCGACGCCGGCCGGCCCCCCCGCATAGAACTCGGCAAGGCAGCCGAGATAGCGGCGATCCATGGCGTCGAGCCCGCGGTGATCCACATCGAGCCGGCCGAGCGCCGCATCGGCGGCGGCGGCGTCGACGCTGGCCTCGCCGGCAGCGCTGTCGGCAGCGGCGAAATCACGGACCCGACGCAGCAGGCGCACCGCCACTCGCGGCGTTCCCCGCGACCGGCGAGCGATCTCGCGGGCCCCATCGGCCGTAAGATCGAGACCGATGACGCCGGCGGCGCGGGCAACGATCACCTGCAACTCGCTGTCGGTGTAGAATTCCAGCCGCAGCGGAATACCGAAGCGGTCCCGCAACGGGGTCGTCAACAGACCGGAGCGGGTGGTGGCACCGATGAGGGTGAACGGCGCCAGATCGATGCGGATCGACCGCGCCGCCGGCCCCTCGCCGATCATCAGGTCCAGCTTGCCGTCCTCCATCGCCGGATAAAGGATCTCCTCCACCGCCGGCGACAGCCGGTGAATTTCGTCGATGAACAGCACATCGCGGGCTTCCAGGTTGGTCAGCAGCGCCGCCAGGTCGCCGGGCTTGGCGATGACCGGCCCGGAGGTGGCGCGAAAGCCGACGCACAGTTCGCGGGCGACGATCTGTGCCAGCGTCGTTTTGCCCAGCCCCGGCGGACCGTGCAGGAGAACGTGGTCGAGCGGCTCGCGGCGAACGGCGGCGGCGGCGATGAAGACGCCGAGATTTTCCCGCAACCGCCGTTGGCCAATGAATTCGGCGAGGCGGGCCGGTCGCAGCGTCGTCTCGCCCGCATCGTCATTGCCGTCGCGGACGGCGTCGACCAGTCGCGCCGCTCCGTCGGTGGTCTCGGCGGGAGCCGGGTCGCGGGAGCGGGTCACCCGTTCGCCTCCTTGCTGACGGGCGGGCCGGCGGGCGTCGCGGTGAGTTCGGCAAGCCCACCGCGGATCAATGCCTCGACCGCGGCGCCCTCGCCCAGGCGGCCGGCGACACGCCCGACCGCGGCGTGGGCGTCGATCGCCCGAAAGCCCAAATTGACCAGCGCCGAGACCGCATCGCCGGTTGCCGCCGCAGACAGCGGCGTGACGCGAGGCGCCGCTCCGGCCGGGGGCGCGGTCACCGCCGGCACCGCCAGGGCGCCGATGCGATCGGCGAGTTCGCCGGTGATCCGCGCGGCAAGCTTGGGGCCCACACCGGGGGCGCGGACGATCGCCGCCTTGTCGCCGAGGGCGATCGCCGTCACCAGGGCGTCGGTTCCGAGCGCACCGAGGATGGCCAGCGCCGCCTTCGGCCCAACTCCCTGCACCGTCAGCAGCAGCCGGAACAACTGGCGCTCGCCGGCATCGGCGAACCCGAACAGGGTGATCGCGTCCTCCCGAACGGAGGTTTCGATGAGCAGGGTCGCCGGTGCGTCGACGCTGAGCGCCGCCAGCGTCCGTGCCGAGCAGGTGGCGATGTACCCCACCCCGCCTACGTCGATCAGCGCCGTCGTCTCGTCGACGGCATCGACCCGGCCGCTGAGCTTGCCGATCACCGGGTGATCGCTCCGCGATCGCTCCCCGACGACGGCTGCTCCAGCGCCGCCTGCAGCCGCCGTGCCGTCTGCCGGTGGTGCGCATGACAGATGGCAACGGCGAGGGCATCGGCGGCGTCGTCCGTCTGCAGTTGCGCCGCCGGCAACAGCATCCTAACCATCATCTTCACCTGCGGTTTCGCCGCATGGCCGGCACCGACCACCGTCTTTTTCACCAGGTTCGGCAGGTATTCGGCGACGGCGAGGCCGGCGCGGGCTGGAACCAGCAGCGCGATGCCGCGGGCCTGGCCGAGGCGCAAGGTGGAGACCGCGTTGCGGTTGACGAAGGTCTCCTCGACCGCCGCCTCGTCGGGGCGAAAACGGGCGACGATCGCTTCCAGGCCTTCCGCCAGCTGCAGCAGCCGGCGGGCCAGGGGATTGCGGCTGTCGCTGACGACCACCCCGTCTCCCACGTAGCGAATGCTCGTCCCCGCCACGTCGATGACCCCCCAGCCGGTCGCGCCTAGGCCGGGGTCAAGCCCCATCACCCGCATCGCCGCTCCCGGCGGACGGCCCCGCCGGATACCCGAGCCCGGGCCAGTGGAGCCGCGGAGCGCCGTTCCGGGTCAGCGACCGAGCTGCTCGACGATCTCATCCGGAACCTCGAAGTTCGCCGCGACCCGCTGCACATCATCGTTGTCATCGAGGACATCCAGCAGCTTGAACAGGGTTTCCGCCTCATCCTTGCCGACGGCCACACTCGTCTGTGAGCGCCAGTCCAGCCGCGCCGCGTCGGGAGTGCCGAACCGCTGCTCCAAAGCGTCCCGGACCTGGCTAAGATCGTCGGGCCGGCAATAGATCTCGTGTCCGCTGTCGTCCGACCGCACATCCTCCGCCCCCGCATCCAGGGCCGCTTCGAAGACCGCATCCGCATCGGCGACGCCCGGCTGATAGTGGACAAGGCCGACGCGGTCGAACATGAAGGAGACACTGCCGGTCTCGCCCATCGTCCCGCCGTGGCGGCCGAACGCGGCGCGCACCTCGCTCGCCGTCCGATTGCGGTTGTCGGTGAGCGCCTCGATGATGAGCGCGACGCCGCCCGGGCCGTACCCTTCGTAGCGAATCTCCTCGTACTGCTCGCCGCCTTCGCCACCGGAGCCGCGGCGGATAGCCCGCTCGATGGTATCTTTCGACATATTGGCGGCGCGCGCCGCGGTGACCGCGCTCCGTAGCCGGGGATTGAGGGTGACGTCGGGAAGACCGGAGCGGGCGGCGATCGTCAGCTCGCGGATGAGCTTGGTGAACGCCTTGGCGCGCTTCGCGTCCTGGGCGCCCTTCCGGTACATGATGTTCTTGAACTGGGAATGTCCGGCCATAGCCTTGTCACTTGCCCTCGCAACCTCATATCGCCTGGGGTTGCTTTATTTCTACCATATCTTGCGCACTGCCGACACCCTCGATCAAGGACGCCGGTCCTGGCGCGAGCCCGGCCAAGCGTCAGCCGGGCCAGGCCGCGGCGAGGACGCCGCCCAGCCGCAGCGGTGCCACCCGGGTCGCCAAGCCGCTGGCGTCGTCCGTTTCGACGAGCACCGCGCAAACGGTCGCCGGCCCGTCGGCCGGTTCGAGCCGGCTGCCCGGCAGCTTGGTGGTAAAGCGCGGGATCGCCGTCTCTTTCAGCATGCCGATGACCGAGTTGTAGTCACCGCACATGCCGACGTCGGTCATGTAGGCCGTCCCGTTCGCCATGATGTGGGCATCCGCCGTCGGCACATGGCTGTGGGTTCCGGCGACGAGGGACACTCGCCCGTCGAGGACATGCCCCATGGCCATCTTCTCGCTGGTGGCTTCCGCGTGCACGTCGACGATGATGGCATCGACGGTGCTGCCCAGCCGGTGATTTTGCAGCGCCTTCTCGGCGGCGGCAAAGGGATCGTCCAGCGCATCCATGAACAACCGGCCCATCACCTGCATCACCATCACCCGGCGACCGCCTTTGACGGAATAGATGTGGGCACCGAGACCGGGCGTCCCCTCCGGGTAATTGAGCGGGCGCAGCAGCCGAGGCTCCTCGGCGATGTAGCCGATCGTCTCCCGTTTGTCCCAGACGTGATTGCCGGTGGTGACCGCGTCCGCGCCGGCCGCATAGAATGCCCTGCAGATCTCTTCGGTGATGCCGAAGCCGTGGGCGGCGTTCTCGCCGTTGACGAGGATGAAGTCGAGATGCAGCCGTTGCCGCAACTCGGGCAACCGCTCGCAAACGGCCTCACGGCCGCTGCGGCCGACCACATCGCCGCAATAAAGCAGCCTCAAGGAACCGTCCTCACGTCGCCACCCGCTCCAATCCGGCTTCGGTCAGCACCCAGTCCATCGGCTGGTCGAAACCGTCAGCCGGCAACGATGTCACCCGCTGCACGGCATAGCCGACACCGATGGCGGTGACCGGCCGGCCGGCCCGCAGACGGGCAAGCGTCCGGTCGTAGTAGCCACCCCCCTGACCAAGGCGGACGCCCCGATCATCGACGGCGAGCAGCGGCACGAAAACCACCTCCGGCTCGACGCTCTCCGCCGTCGCCGGCGGATGCCAGGTCCCGCGCGGTCCCTCCTCGACGATCGTCTCCGGGCTCCAGCGACGAAAAGCGAGGTGATCGTCCGCAGCGACCACCGGCAGGGCGCAGACGGCGCCACGGGCGTGGCAGCGGGCCAGGAGCGGACGGATGTCCAGTTCGGTTGCGATCGGCCAATACCCGGCCACGCCAACCCCCTCGCCGATGCCGAGGCGAGACAGCCCGTCGAGGCCGTGATGGAGCACCTGTAGAGCCGCCTCGGGACCGTGCTTCTGATCGGCGACGAGTCGCATCTGCCGCATGCGCCGGCGCAAGGAAGCCTTGTCCGGGACCACCGCACCCGCTGTCGAAAGGGACCAACCGCCCGCCATCTTGCGCACCTTTGCTGCCGCCCGAGCTTGCCGCATCGGTGCGAACGGGACGGCGCCGCCTGGGTCGTCGGTCGGCGATCCTCTCTGGCCTGCTCACGCAGGTGGGTGCCGTGTTTCGGACCCACGGGTCCGCAAGGAACAGCTCCCGGGAGGTCATAGTTGGCCGGAGGGATAATGACCTAACGCACCCTGCAGCAGCCGCCCCACAGGGAATCTAGGACTGTTTCAGTTGCGCGGCAACCGCTTCGATCCGCGTCGCCAGACGATCGATCGCATCGCCGGCGAGCGGCGCCGTTCCGTCACCATCGACGGCCGCGTTTCCTTCGCGCCCCGCTTCCTCCAGTTCGTCCTCCATCAAAAGGCACGTCAGCAGGAAAAGCCGCACCTCACCCACTTGGCCCACCGACTCAGCGAGGGACCTGATCCGCTGATCGACCCGTTCCGCCAACTGGCGCACCCGATCTTCTTCGTCGTCGTCGCAGTTGACCTCGTAGCGCCGTCCATTGATCGCAATGGCCACCTGTCCCATCGGCTCCTACTCCCTCAGCAAGTCGCGCAGACGCGCGATCAACGCGTCGAGGCGCGCACTGACCGCTTCGTTCAGCGAGCGCAGTCGCTCCACTTCCGCATCGGAATGCGCCACCGAGCCACTCCGCTTGGCAAACTGCGTCGCCGCCGCTTCCAGTTCACTCACCGCGCGATCGAGGCGCAGCCAGCTTGCCGAGCCTGCGACCGGCGCCTGATCGGTTCCGCTGTGCATATATCCTTCACCTCATTTGCCTTCAAATTTGCGCTGGGAAAACCGACTTTTCGCGCGCCGTCGAGCTGCCAAAAAGCCGTTGACGGACTGGCGCAATCCGACGATTGTGCGGGCAACTTTAACAAGGGACGCGTGCCGGTACGCATTAGCGAACGGCAAATAGCACAATTTGTTTTGTGCATTCACCACCCATATTCGTGAGGCGTGTCGATCGGCATAGGATCGGCTTGCAAACGGTCCAAGGAGGGAAAAGCATGGCGGTACGGGTAGGAATCAACGGTTTCGGACGCATCGGGCGATTGGTTCTCCGCGCTGCGATGGAGGCGGGACGCAGCGATGTCGAGTTCGTCGCGATCAACGATCTGGGCGACGTCAAGACCAACGCGCATCTGCTGAAGTATGACTCGGTCCACGGGACGTTCCCGGGCGACGTCTCCTCAGACGACAAGAGCATCACCGTCAAGGGCCACAAGGTCCAGGTCCTGGCGCAACGGGATCCGACCAAGCTGCCCTGGAAGGATCTTGGCGTCGACATCGTCTTCGAGTGCACCGGCATCTTCTCCGACAAGGACAAGGCCGCCGTCCATCTCGACGCGGGAGTTTCGAAGGTCCTGGTGTCCGCGCCGTCGAAGGGCGCCGACAAGACCATCGTTTTCGGTGTCAACCAGGACACCCTGACCAAGGACGACAAGGTCGTCTCCAACGCGTCGTGCACCACCAACTGCCTCGCCCCGCCGGTCTACATCCTCGACAAGGCGATCGGCGTCGAGCGCGGCTACATGACGACGATCCACTCCTATACGGGCGATCAGCGGATCGTCGACACCCTGCACAAGGATCTGCGGCGCGCCCGTGCCGCCGCCCTGTCGATGATCCCGACCACCACCGGCGCCGCCCGCGCCGTCGGCCTCGTGCTGCCACACCTGAAGGGCAAGCTCGACGGCTCGGCGATCCGGGTGCCGACGCCCAACGTCTCGGTCGTCGATCTGGTGTTCCTGTCGAAGAAGTCGACCAGCGCCGACGAGGTGAACGCCCTGCTGAAGGAAGCCTCCGAAGGCTCCCTGAAGGGCATCCTCTCCTACAACACCGAGCCGCTGGTCTCGGTCGACTTCAACCACGACGGCCACAGCTCGAACTTCGATGCCACCCAGACGCAGGTGATCGACGGCAACATGGTCCGGATCCTGTCCTGGTACGACAACGAATGGGGCTTCTCCCATCGCATGTCCGACACGGCCGTCGCCTGGTCGAAGATCTAAGGCCGATCCAAGAGCTAGCGAGGGGTCCGGCTCTGCCAGGCCTGAGAAGATGAAGAGGGGCGGGTCGATGTTCGGCCCGCCCTTTTTCATTGCTGTCCCCACCTGAAGCGTCACCTCGCCCGAACATTCGACCGACAAAGGCCGCCGAGTGACCCAATCAGCCTGCCGGCTCTATCTGATCACGCCGCCCCGTCTGGACGCGGTGGCGTTTGCTGGCGAACTGGCGGTGGCGCTGGACGCCGGCGATGTGGCCTGCGTCCAGCTCCGGCTGAAGGACGTGGACGATGACGGCATCCGTCGGGCCGCCGACGTGCTGCGGCCGATTGTTCAGGAACGGGGCGCCGCCTTCCTGCTCAATGACCGGCCGGATCTGGCGAAGGCACTCGGTGCCGACGGTGTCCACGTCGGCCAGGACGATTCCCCCTACCGCGAGGCACGGCGGATCGTCGGCGACGACGCCATCGTCGGCGTGACCTGCCACGCATCCCGGCACTTGGCGATGGAAGCGGCGGAGGCGGGCGCCGATTATGTCGGCATCGGCGCCTTCTTTCCCACCACGACGAAGGAGGCACGGTTCCGGGCCGAAATCGAGTTCGTCCAGTGGTGGAGCGAGCTGATGACGGTGCCGCTGGTGGCGATCGGCGGCATCACCGTCGACAATTGCCCGCCGTTGATCGAAGCCGGCGCCGACTTCCTCGCCGTCTCCGCCGGCGTTTGGGCCCATGCGGACGGGCCCGCCGCCGCCGTTCGTGCCTTCAACCACCTGCTGGAAACTGAAGGCGGATAATTCCGCCCCGCGACGTTGCCGGCCGCGGACCTTCCTGCTAGGTTCCCGGCCGCTCGCGCCCTTTGTGGCATCCGCGCGGCATCGACAGGGCATCCTCATGAAGATCAGCGGCAACGCCGTCCGTCCCGGCATGATTATCGAACACCAGGGCCGTCTCTGGCGGGCCGTCAAGATCATGCACACCCAGCCCGGCAAGGGCGGCGCCTACCTGCAGGTGGAACTGAAAGATATCCGCGACGGCACCAAGCTCAACGAGCGCTTTCGTTCGGCGGAAACGGTGGAGCGGGTGCGCCTCGACCAGCGCGACTTCCAGTATCTGTACAATGACGGCGATGCGTTCACCTTCATGGACACCACCACCTACGATCAGGTGGCGCTGAACAAGGACATGCTCGGCGAGGACCAGGTCCGCTTCCTGCAGGAAAACATGAACGTCGTCATCGAGTTCTACGAAGAGACGCCCATCAGTTTGCAGCTTCCGGATCAGGTGACGTTGCGCATCGTCGAGGCCGATCCGGTGGTCAAGGGACAGACTGCGGCGTCGTCCTACAAGCCGGCGCTGCTGGAGAACGGCCTCAGGGTAATGGTGCCACCCCACGTGGAATCCGGAACGCGAGTTGTGGTCTCCACCGCCGATGGAACCTACGTCGAACGCGCCAAGGACTGACCGGGCTCCGATGTCCGTGGTCCGCTGCAGAACGGCCGGCTGAGCGGATGGCCCTTCGTTCTCCCCTTCTCAATGTCATGACCCAGGCGGCCCTGAAGGCGGCCAAGGGGCTGATTCGCGACCTGGGCGAGCTGGAACAGCTGCAGGTGTCGAAAAAGGGCCCCGCCGACTATGTCTCGCGCGCCGATCGCCGGGCGGAGGGCATTCTCCGCACTGAGCTCACCAAGGCACGCCCCGCCTACAGCCTGTTGATGGAAGAAAGCGGCGCCGTCGCCGGCTCCGACACCTCCAACCGCTGGATCGTCGATCCGCTCGACGGAACCACCAACTTTCTCCACGGCATCCCCCATTTCGCCATCTCGATCGCGCTGGAGCGGGACGGTGAGCCCTATGCCGGCGTGATCTACAATCCGGTGCCCGACGAGATGTACGTCGCCGAACGGGGGTCGGGCGCCTTCCTCAATGGCCGTCGCCTTCGCGTCTCCGGGCGGCGCACCCTCGAAGAGGCCTTGTTCGCCACCGGCATCCCGTTCAAGGGGCTGCCCGACCATCCCCTGTTCCTTCGTCAGCTTGCCGGCGTGATGGCGGTCAGTTCGGGCGTCCGCCGATTCGGCGCCGCCGCCCTCGATCTCGCCTACGTCGCCGCCGGTCGATACGATGGCTTTTGGGAGAACGGCCTCAACCCGTGGGACATTGCCGCCGGGATCGTCCTCGTCCGCGAAGCGGGTGGTTTCGTCACCGATCTGGAAGGCGGGCGAACGATGTTCAGCGGCGGTGGCATTTGCGCCGCCAGCAGCGGCCTGCACACGGAACTGCTGCGGTTGCTGGCCGAGGCGAAGGCCGCCGAGACCGACCCCCACGCGCCGCCACCGGCGGTCACGACGAAGGCTGCGGCATCCCGGTGATCGTTCGCGGCTCTTAGCCGTTTTTTTACCGATCGCGCGGCAAACTGCGCGGCAGAACCTTCGGGGTCGTCAACGATGGTACTGCCCACCTCCTTGCTTCCTTCACGGACTCGCCGCTGGCCGGGCCTCCTCGCCGGAACCCTGGTGATCCTGCTGTGCGCCGGCAGCGCGTTGCCGGCCGCTGCCGACGGAGGCCTGCCGAGCCCGGGCCCCACGCCCTTGCGGTCGCGCCTGCACGTGGAAATCCCCGGTTACACCGCCTATTACGTGCCCGAGCCGCCTGCACCGCCCGTCAAGGCCGCTCCCCCTGCGCCCGCCCGCACCCCGGAATCGTTGGCCGAGCCGGCACCCGCTGCCCCTGCTGTTCCGGTCGCCACCGGCGCGCCGGTCCCGCAGCTCGCCACCTCAGCGCCTCCGCCCTCGTCCCCTCGCCCCCTACCGATGGACATCAAGGCCAGCGATGGTGCGGCCAACACCCTGCTCGCCGTGGCCGAAACGCCGGCCAGCGATGCGGCCGCGGACCTGGTTGTCGCCTACAAAGCCGAGAACGTCGACGTCCCGGCCGTCGCCGATCCCCGCCTGCAGGCGCTTGCCCAACGCATGCGTCAGGAACCGACGATGGTCATCGCCCTGGAAGGGTTCGCCGGCGGCGGCGACTCGCTGCGGGCGCGGCGTCTCGCCATGTGGCGGGCACGGGCGGTGCGGACCCGGCTGATCGAAGACGGGGTCGCCAGCCAGCGCATCCGCCTGCGCGCCGCGGAGGCCGAGGCCGGCACCCCGGCAACGGAACGGGTTGACGTGCGGATCGTCCAGCCTTAAGCCGGTCCCATTCCGTCACTACCGCAAAGGGATCATTCCGTTGATGACCCGACCACGGCGCTACGTGGTGCGGATGGTTGTGTTCCTGGCCGCCGTTGCGGCGGTTGTCGCCCTGCTGTTCCCCGGCCTGCAGCGCGCCTTCTGGACCAACGCCCCCCTCAACAGCCTGATCCTGGCGGTCTTCGTCGCCGGCATCTTGTATAGTTTTCGCCAGGTCCTGCGCCTTGGTCGCGAGGTCGCGTGGATTCGGGACTTTCGGGACGAGAGCGGCAAGGAACCGACGCCGCCGCACCTGCTCGCGCCACTGGCGGCAGTGCTGGGCGACCGGCGGAAGCGATTGTCGCTGTCACCGGCGGCACTGCGCTCGCTGCTGGACGGGATCGCCGCCCGCCTCGACGAATCCCGGGACCTCTCCCGCTATACCATCGGCCTCCTCGTTTTTCTCGGTCTGCTGGGCACCTTCTGGGGCCTGTCGCAAACGATCGCCTCCATCGGCCAGGTGATCGGCGGCCTGCAGATCGGCGGTGGCGACGTCGCCCGGATGTTCGATACCCTGAAGACAGGACTCGCCGCACCGCTATCCGGCATGGGAACGGCGTTTTCCACCTCCCTATTCGGATTGGCCGGCTCCCTCGTCCTCGGCTTCCTCGACCTGCAGACCGGCCAGGCGCAGAATCGTTTCTTCAACGAGACCGAGGACTGGCTGGCTTCGGCGACACGGCTGCCGAGCGGCGGCATCCTCGGCGACGGCGGCGACGCATCGGTTCCGGCCTATGTGCAGGCGCTGTTGGAGCAGACGGCGGAAAGCCTGGAGGGCCTGCAGCGAACCCTGCAGCGTGGCGAGGAGAGCCGCATCGCCGGCAATACGCACCTGCTTTCGCTCACCGAGAAGATCGGTCTGCTGACCGATCAGATGCGCAATGAGCAAGCGCTGATGGCGCGGCTGACCGAGACTCACAGCGACCTCCGCCCGCTGCTCGGTCGCCTCGGCGACGGCATCTCGCAGATGGGCACCGGCCTCGATGAGTCAACGCGCACCCACATCCGCAACATCGACGTCTATATGGCGCGGCTGATCGAGGAGATGATCGCCGGCCGGGAGGAGACGGTCCGCCAGATCCGCAGCGACATCAAGCTGCTGGCGCGCACCATCGCCGCCGCCGCCGAAGAACCCGACCGGACCTGACCCGACCGCAGGAGCCACCGCACCGCCATGGAGATCGGCAGCCGCCGCAGCCGGCGCAGCAGCGTCAACATCTGGCCCGGTTTCGTCGACGCGCTGGCGACGCTGTTGATGGTGCTCATCTTCGTGCTGCTGGTCTTCGTCCTCGCCCAGTTTTTTCTTGGCGAGGCGCTTTCGGGGCGTGAGGCGGCGGTGAGCCGGCTGGAAGAACAGATGGCCGAACTCGCCGATGTGCTCGCCTTGGAAAGGCGAGAAAAGGAGGATCTCGGCCGGCAGGTGGCGCGCCTGACCGATGAGTTGCAGGCGTCGCTGGCCGCCCGCGACGACATCGCGGCGCGGTTGGCGGGGAAGGAGGCCGACCTCGCCCGCGTCGCCGCCGACATCGCCGCCTTGTCGGCCCTGAAGGCCGAGTTGGAGCGGCAAGCGGCCGCCCTCGCCAAGCGCACCGAAACGGCCGAGGCCGGCCAAGTCGAACAGCAGAAGCTGGCCGACAGCGCGAAGGCGCAGATCGCTCTTCTCAGCCAGCAGCTGGCGGCGGTGCGTGATCAATTGCAGCAACTGACCGCCGCCCTCGACGCGTCCGAAAAGAAGGCGGCCGAGCAGCAGGTCCAGATCACCGCCCTCGGCCAGCGGCTCAACGCCGCCCTGGCGGGCAAGGTGGCGGAACTCGCCCGCTATCGGTCCGAGTTCTTCGGCCGCATGCGCGACATTCTCGGCGACAACCCCGACATCCGCATCGTCGGCGACCGCTTCGTCTTCCCCTCGGAGGTGCTGTTCGCGGTGGGATCGGCCGACATCAACGAGGCCGGCCGGCCGCAGCTGGTCCGCGCCGCCCAGGCGCTGAAGGACATCGCCTTGAAGATTCCGGGCGACATCGACTGGATTTTGCAGGTGGAGGGCCACACCGACCGCACCCCCATCAACACGCCGCAATTCCCGTCCAACTGGGAATTGTCACAAGCACGCGCCATGTCGGTCATCCGCCTGTTGACCGAGCACGGCATCCCGCCGCAGCATCTCGCCGCCGCCGGATACGGCGAATTCCAACCACTCGATCCCGGGACCGGTGAGGCCGCCTTCCGCCGCAACCGGCGCATCGAGCTCAAGCTCACCCAGCGCTGACCGGCGCCCGGGCGGGGCGGGACGGACATATGCGCATTCTGTTCTTTGTCGTTTTCGTCGAGTTGATCGGCTTCGGCGTCATCATTCCGCTGCTGCCGTTCTATGGCGAACATTTTCAGGCATCGCCCGCCGTCGTCGGCCTGCTGATGGCCAGTTATTCGCTGGCCCAGTTCATCACCGCCCCCTTGTGGGGACAGCTTTCGGATCGCGTCGGTCGCCGGCCGGTGCTGCTGGTGAGTTTGGCCGGCGCCGCCAGCTCCTACGTCGCGCTTGCCTTCGCCGGACACCTGTGGGTGCTGTTTGCCGCCCGCATCTTCGGTGGCGGCATGGCGGGCGGCATCACCGCCGCCTTCGCCTATGCGGCCGATGTGAGCACGCCCGCCAATCGCGCGAAGGCGATGGGCGTGGTGGGAGCCGCCTTCGGCATCGGCTTCGTCTTCGGTCCGGCCATCGGCGGCATTCTTGCCGGCTCCGATCCGGCAACCGCCGACTTCACCAGTCCGGCGCTGGTCGCCGGCGCGCTTTCAACGACCGCCTTTCTGCTGACGCTGTTCGTCTTGCCGGAATCGCTGACCCCGGAGCGGCGGGCGGCGCGCGGCGAAGCGGGCGCCATCGGCCGCATGCGCGCCTTTCGCCTGGCCCTGGGACGGCCGATGCTGCTGCGACTGATCGCGCTGATGTTCTTGTCCACCTTCGTGTTCGCCGGCATGGAGACCACCTTCGCCATGTGGTCGCGCCGCGAGTTCGGCTGGGGACCGGAACAGAACGGCTATCTGTTCGCCCTCGTCGGCATCGTCAGCGCCTTCGTCCAGGGCGGCCTGGTCGGCCGCCTCGCCCGCCGGGTCGGCGAGATCCGTCTCGTCGCCATCGGCGCTGCATTGCTGGCGCTGGGCATGTTCGGCATCCCCCTGTCACCACACCTCGCCCTGCTCATCCCGGCGGTGGCGGCCGCCGCGCTCGGTTTTGGTCTGCTGACGCCGTCCCTCAACAGTCTCGTCTCCCTGCAGGCCGCAAGCGGCATGCAGGGCGGCATGATGGGGGTCGCCCGCTCGGCGACGACGCTGGCGCGGGTGCTCGGCCCCACCTTTGCCGGACTGATCTTCCAGTATTTCGGCCGACAGGCGCCGTTTCTCGTCGGCGCCGCCATCATGGTCGGCGTCGTCGTCGTCGCCCATACCACCGTGCCGCGATCGGTCGCTGCCGAAGGAAATTGACCCATCGCCGGCACCGCCGACGGTTGCGCGGGCACCCCGCCGCCGCTATAGAAAGCGGCTTGCCGAGGAGCGACAGCATGAAGAAAGACATCCACCCCGACTACCACGAGATCACGGTCGAACTGACTGACGGCAGCACCTTCAAGACCCGTTCGACCTGGGGCAAGGAAGGCGACGTGCTCAGGCTCGGTATCGATCCGAAGACGCATCCCGCCTGGACCGGTGTCCACCGCCTCGTCGACAGCGGCGGTCAGCTCGCCAAGTTCAACAAGAAGTTCAAGAACTTCGGCCTGAAGACCTGACGCCCTAATCGAAAGCACCAGAGGAACGATCGGCGCGCGGGTTCTTCCTGCAACGGATGCAGGAGCCCTGGGAGCCTGCCGGGCCGCGTCGTCAGCATTCGACCCCATCCACATCCGCCGTCACCCGAGCACGGGCGTCGCCACCCTTGCCTCCCCCCCTTCGCTCGCGGTGGCCCCGGCGGCGCCGCGAACGGTTGACCGTCCCTCCGTCTGCAAGGCGTTGTCGTCGTTGAGGAGGCGCCCGTTTCCGGGTGTGTGGGTGCCGCCGACAACGCCAACGGCAGGACCGACCGCGCCAGTCGGGGGGCCCCGGCGCGGTTCGAAGCTTCCCCCCGAAAAGCATTTCTTCCGGAAAGCATCCACCGTTGGCACGTGTCCGCCACGAGCAGCCCCGTATGGGGCCGAGGCGGCGTACGCCACACGAGCGGGCGGATGAGGATCCAGCAGATGTCGCAAACCCGGCCCTCCGGTCGCCTGTGGCCGCCTGCTTCCACTCGCGGGGAAAGGGGTGTGCACACGACCCCGTATGGGGCGGTGTCTTCGCCAAGAGTGACTAAGTTTTGTGCTAAAAAAAAACCGCCCCAATTGTGGGGCGGCGTGAGTTGGATAGGGAGGAGGTCAAAGTGAACCGGAGGTCTTTCCCGTAGGTCCGATTCCGGTTCAACATGGACGCTCGCGGGACATCCTTTGTATACAAAATGACGGTGCACGCAGCAAGAGCTTTTTTTCCAAACCATTCGCTAATTGAGTGTTTTTTATTAGGGAAAAAGTAACTTTTGGTTGCTCATGATCAGTCGCCCTCCCGCCTAGATACCCCAGTTGATCCATGCCACCGCCGGCACCGCCATCCCATGCGTCCCGTAATCTAACCACAACATTGCGGGAATTTAACTCGTTCAGGTACTTATCGGCGATGGCGTCGGTTGCGGTGCCAGGACGGGAATCGAATGGCTTTGTCTGCTCAAAGCGTGTGCAGCCGTCAGCCGCGGCTTGGGCATCATCGGATCATCTGCCGTCGTGGCAAAAATGTTACATATTCATGACCGCCGGGCCTTAGCACGGATCGAGCACGATCCCTTGCGCGTGAGCAATTCCCAACCTACCGCCGGCAGGTTATTCATCGTATAACCTTCGGATGTGACCCCATGAGGTCCATCCCCTCCCTCACTCACCTGAAATGAAGGCTGCCCCGCCCGATGACCAATCCGCTGATGCCGAAGGCGACGGCCGTCTGGCTCGTCGAGAATACCGCCCTCACGTTCGAGCAAATTGCCGAGTTCTGCGGCATGCATGCGCTCGAGGTGCAGGCGATCGCCGACGGCGAGGTGGCGGTCGGAATGCAGGGGCGTGACCCGATCGCCGCCGGAGAGCTGACCCAGGCCGAGATCGACCGCGGCGTCGTCGACAAGACGCGCAAGCTGCGCGCCGCCGAACGGCGGATCCCCGTTCCGGAAGCCCGGGCGAAAGGTCCCCGTTACACGCCCGTCGCCAAACGCCAGGACCGCCCCGACGCCATCGCCTGGCTACTGAAGAACTATCCGGAGCTGCAGGACGGCCAGATCTGCAAGTTGATCGGCACCACCAAACCGACGATCGACAAGATTCGCGAGCGGACTCACTGGAATTCTCAGAACATCAAACCGCGCAATCCGGTCGCCCTCGGTCTGTGCAGCGAGGCTGACTTCGAGAAGGAGTTGGATCTGGCGCGGGCGCGGGCCGGCATCGTCCGCGGATCCACGGAAGAGGTCTCCTGAACGGCGTTCGCGCCCGCCGATCCGAGCGCACGCCCAGCCTCTGCTGACTGGTTGAACAAGCGGGAGATTCCGCTACCCTCGGCATCCAACCACTTCCCCGACACCCGATGTCCATCCCACCCGACGCCGGGTTGCCCTCACTGTGATGTTATTGTTTTCAAAGCCCAGGAGGGAATGTCACCAGAGCCGGATGGAGTGCTTTCCCAGGGTTCGGCTTGCAACCCGAGGGCGTACCCTGCGTCGAAAGCCGCACGCATCTGGGTGGGGTCGAAGGCGAGCACGTCATTGCCGATATTTACGTCGTCCGGAATCCCAACCGAGTTATAGGTGTACCCCAGTATCTTTGTCCCGAAGTAAGACCTTATCAGAGCGGTTTGCATCGACTGTTCCATCATCACGCTGACCGTAGCCGCCGCGATGTCGCCAAGGGCCCGGCGTAAGGCCCGTGGCGGCTCCGTGACCCTGCCGTTATCAATCAGGTACAGGTTGCCCGGACCATGCAGCGGAGGATTGGGCTTCTGTGTTCCGCCCATCCCTGGAACCACCAGATTCGAACGTGCGGCCCCGTCGACGAACAAGTGCCCATCTATTTCCACCGGCGGAAAGACGATGGGGAACGAAGCAGAGGCCAGCAATACGCCGCGATAGAGCTCTAGATCCCCTGCCTTCGCTATTAGCGACATATTCCAGACCCAGGTCTGGCCGTAATCGAGGTTGGTAGTTCCCACAAACAACAGACGATTTTCATCGTATGCCGCCGCCACCCGCTGCAAAGTCTCCGCGGTGACGTATTTAGTGACCATCTCACGCAACGGAGCGGTGTCCTTTACCGAGTCGCTACCCGCCACGAGGTCGAGGATCGATCTATCTTTGTAGATGTTGTCCTTCGTGACCTGCGTCTACATCTCTTCCAACTTCGCGTCATCGGCCGGTGTACCGAGAAAAGCGTGGGTAGCCAGCAACGCGCCAGTACTAACACCGCCGACGACATCGAACTCCGGCCGCCGTCCGCTCTCGCGCCAGCCGATGAGGAAACCGGCACCGAAGGCGCCGTTCTGGCCGCCGCCGGAGAGGGTGAGCAGGTTCAACGCATGCCCGCGCGTCCGCTCCAGGTAACGGATGAGATTATCGCCGGGAATGGCCGTTGCCGCGGCATAAATGGGCGAAGGCTGGGTCGGATCCAGCGGTTCGTATCCATTCGGGAGCGTGGCGTACGACGGTGCTTTTGGCGAAAGGATCCGCTCAGAAGGCGATGCACAGGCCGCCAGAAGCAGTAAGGCCGGAAAAATCAGGCAAACTATAACATTCTTGTGTCTCATGTTTCCCCCGGTTTGCAAACCAGTAAAAGCAAAAAGCGAATTAGCCCATCCGAGTCCATGCCAAACGATGCGAATATAGGCTAAATGCCTGACAACATTCGCAAGGACGCCACCAACAGACATGATCAAACAGTAGCTGTTTTGCTTCATCCCACATAGGAACCGGATGCTGTCCAATGGCGCGCGGGAGGTCTCTTGGCTTTCCTCCTTCTGAGACCGTGCCGCGGGCGGCGGAGTCAATGGACCGGCGGCGCCGGCCGTTCCGGCAAGCCCTTGCGAATCGCTTCCGAGAAATTGTCATCGGGGGACACCGCTTGCGCCTTCGGGTTGACGTAACTCAACGATTTGAGCTCCTGGAATGGCAAACCCCGATTCAAGACCCCCAGTTCGTAAAGCAACTCGTCCAAATACCCGTTTGCCAGCCAGCGCCAGTCGTGGGGTATCCCCTCGACAACATGGCTTGCGTGCAAACGGATGGTAGTGGTGCAGTTATGAGTCAAGGCGTTGTACCACGCCGGCTGCCGAGCCAGGCGATTGATCGCTTCCAGGTAATCGAGCAAGATCGCGCGGGCGCGTGCGGGCGGCGTACGTAACCGATAGAGATACACATCTTCATGTCGGTAATTGGTCCGCAGGCGCACGACGTCGTCCTCGTCAGCCACCACATAGTAGAGCTCGTACTGGCGGAAAAAGCCGCGCAGGGCGGAATAGCTCTCGCCTTCATCCTTCCGCGTCTCGATGGATACTGCCAGATGCCGACCATCGTCGAACTCCCAACTCAGAATGGTGTGGGCGATGCTCGGGGAGCCCCAGTAGATCAAGAACAGATCCAACCCACGCAGCCTGGACAGATCGTAGCGGCGTGTCTCCCAGCGCTCGGTGTAGTCCGTCTCTGAGCGGTAGACGAAATCGCGCACGTTGCGGATGGTCACATTGTCCCCCTGAATCTCCGCGATGGGAAGTCGGGCAACATCCCGCTGCCAGTTTCTGTCGTTACTCGGCTGCAGGCTGAGCCACCAGCCGAGGACTAAGGCGAACAGGACCAGAGAAAGAGCATAAGCGCGGCCCTTGGGCCGTACCGCGATCAGCAGCGCCAGGGAGGCCGACGCGTATGTCGCTGCCAGCACAGCGGCCAGCGGCCTAGACGCGGGGCCATCGAACCACAGGGCCGCGCTGCCCCAGGTGATGGCAACCAGCAGGACGCTCCACAAAACCAAGAGCGCAAGCAGCCTCCCGAACTTGCTCATGAAAGGATCTACTTCATGTGATCAGCGACAACGGTCGAACCGGCATCATTCAAAATTGCCAGCAAGCGGCGCTCCATAATCCATGGGGATTCCTGAGAGAAGCAATAGATCCCCCGACAGCACCTACTCAGCCAACGGGCGGGCCGTCCTTCCGCCACCGGAAAGCCAAGGGTTGTCAGGGCAGGAAACGGAGCGGGCGCGGCAGGATGACCCCACCGCGCCCGTCAAGCTCGCGCTCGCCGCCCGACCCCACCGGGCCGGGCGGCTTCTTGCGAAACCGGCTCAGCCGGCGCTGCTCTCCGCGGTCTCCTTGCGAGCACTCGCGTAGCCGATCCCTTCGAGAGCCGACTTGATCTCTTCGAGGATCACCGGATCGTCGATGGTCGCCGGCATCTTCCACGGCTCGTTGTCGGCGATCTTCTGCATGGTGCCGCGCAGCACCTTGCCGGAGCGGGTCTTCGGCAGCCGGTCGACGACGGTCGCCGTCTTGAACGCGGCCACTGGTCCGATCTGATCGCGGACCATCTTGACCACTTCCTTGACGATGTCCTCGTGCGACTTGGTCACGCCCACCTTCAGCACCATGAAGCCGACGGGAAGCTGACCCTTGAAGCTGTCGGCGACACCGACGACGGCGCATTCGGCCACGTCCGGATGCTGGGACAGCACCTCTTCCATGGCGCCGGTGGAGAGCCGGTGACCGGCAACGTTAATGACGTCGTCGGTGCGGGCCATGATGTAGACGTAGCCGTCCTCGTCCATCATTCCGGCATCGGCGGTCATGTAATAACCGGGATAGTCGGTCATGTAGGACTTGATGAACCGCTCATCGCTGTTCCACAGGGTCGGCAACGTCCCCGGAGGCAGCGGCAGCTGGACGCAGATGGAGCCCATCTGTCCCCGCGGCACTTCCTTGCAGTTCTCGTCCAGGATCTGGACGTTCCAGCCGGGCACCGGCTTCGTCGGCGAGCCCGGCTTCACCGGCAGCGGCTCGATCCCCATGCAGTCGGCGGCGATGGACCAACCGGTCTCGGTCTGCCACCAGTGATCGATCACCGGCCGCCCTTGGAGGGCGTTCTGGGCCCACATCAGCGTGTCCGGATCGGTGCGTTCACCGGCCAGGAACAGGATCTTGAAGTGGCTCAGGTCGTACTTCTTGATCAGCTCGGCCTTGGGGTCCTCGCGCTTGATGGCGCGGAACGCCGTCGGCGCGGTGAACATGGACTTGATCTTGTGTTGCTCGATCATCCGCCAGAAGGCCCCGGCGTCGGGGGTGCCGACCGGTTTCCCCTCGTAGACGACGGTGGTCGCCCCGTGCATCAGCTGCGCGTAGATGATGTAGCTGTGGCCGACCACCCAGCCCACGTCCGACGCCGCCCAGAAGGTCTCGCCCGGGTCGATGTCGTAGATGTTCTTCATCGTCCACTTCAGCGCCACCAGATGCCCGCCATTGTCGCGGACGACGCCTTTCGGCTGGCCGGTGGTACCGGAGGTGTAGAGGATGTAGAGCGGATCGGTCGCCAACACCGGCACGCAATCGACGGGGCTCGCTTTGTCCAGCTCCTCGGCGAAATCGAGCTGTCCCGGCTTCATCTCCCACTTGTGCTGGGAGCGCTGGAAGACGATGACCCGCTCAGGCTTGTGGTCGGCGAGCGCGATCGCCCCTTCAACCAATGGCTGATAGGGAATGACGCGAGCCACCTCGATGCCGCAGGACGCGGTGACGATCACTTTCGGGGTCGCATCGTTGAGCCGCACCGCCAGCTCGGCAGACGCGAAGCCACCGAAGACGATCGAATGCACGGCGCCGATGCGGGCGCACGCGTGCGCGGTGATCAACGCTTCCGGGACCATCGGCATGTAGACGACAACCCGGTCGCCCTTGCTCACGCCCTGCTTGGTGAGGACGCCGGCAAACTTAGCGACCAGATCGCGGAACTCGCGATACGTGTAGTTACGAACCGAGTTGGTGGCGGGGCTGTCGTAGATGACCGCTTTTTGATCACCCCGGCCAGCGTCGACGTGACGATCCAGTGCATTGTAGCACGTATTGGTGACGCCGCCGCGGAACCACCGGTAGAACGGCTTGTTGGAATCGTCTAAGACCTTATCCCACCGCTTGAACCAATGGATTTCCTCGGCCGCATCACCCCAAAATCCGTTCGGATCCTTGATCGACCTGTCGAACGCTTTCTGATATTCTCCGGTCATTGCCTCCCCTCTCATTACACTTGTGGAATTAGTTCCATGCGCCGACGGAGTCCGTCGGATTGGCGGCGAGTTTGGTTGAAATCGCCGCTATTTGCAAAGCTCGAATCCGCCTGTGGCAATAAACGCCGCTTCTCCCGGGGATGGTCATCCAGCGCGGGATTGCTGTCGTCCGCTGCTGGAAAATCCGGCCTTGCAAGCCGAAGCCGGCGCCTAACCCGAATGAAGGCAGGAGCCGGCGCGCACTGCCGCCTAAGGTTGCCGCGACAGAACCGCGATCTCATCTTTGATCTGTAACTTCTGCTTCTTGAGCCTGACGATTTCGAGGTCGTCAGGATGGGGACGATTATTTTCTTCCTCAATAGCACGTTCTAGTGCGTGATGCTTCGCCCTCAGCGCCTCAATCCTTTCTTGCAGGCTCATCGGAGCCGCCCTCCTCTCCTTAATCGGCGTGTCATAATAATGGAGCGGGGACGAAAAACCAACGGCGAGTGGTCAAGAGGCGCGAGCCTTGCAACAGCGCCGGCGCCGACGCAGGCTGGCACCTCGGTTTGCGAGGGATCCGTCATGTCGCCGCCCATTTACGCCCGCCTCCCCGATCGTGGTGTCCTCGTCGTCACCGGTGAGGACGCCCGGCCCTTTCTGCAAGGCCTGGTTTCCAACGACGTCACGGTCGTTGCCCTCAACCGGGCCGTCCATGCCGCGCTGCTCACCCCCCAGGGTAAATATCTCTTCGACTTCTGCATCGCCGAGGACGGCGACGGCCGCCTGCTCCTGGAGGCCGAACGGGGCCGCCTGCCCGACCTGCATCGCCGCCTCAGTCTCTATCGGCTGCGGGCAAAGGTGACTCTCGCCATCGACGACACCCTCGACGTCTACGCCATCATCGGTGATGGGGCGGCGGCGGCTTTCGAGCTGCCCGGCATGGACGCCGGGGCCGCGACCCCCGTCGCCGGCGGGATCGTCTTCGTGGATCCGCGGCTGGCGGCGCTCGGCTTGCGGGCGATGCTGCCGGCGGCAAGCGGCGACCGCGTCCTCGCCAACCGCGACCTTCACCCCGGTGATGCCGCCGAATGGGACCGCCTGCGGCTGGCGTTTGGCATCGCCGATGGTAGCCGCGACATGCAGATCGACAAATCGCTGCTGCTGGAAGGCGGTTTCGACCGGCTCTCCGGCATCGATTTCGGCAAGGGTTGCTACGTCGGCCAGGAACTGACCGCCCGCACCAAATACCGAGGCCTCATCAAGAAGCGCCTGGTTCCGGTTGTCGTCGACGGCCCGCTGCCGGCGCCGGGCACGCCGGTGCTCGCCGGCGATGCCGTCGTCGGCGAGGTCCGTTCGGGGACCGAGGGGCTGGCGCTTGCCCTGCTGCGCATCGAAGCGCTCGAGCGGGCGATCGCCGGCGATGCCCAACTCAAGGCTGGTGCGGCGTCTCTGCGGCCGAGAATACCCGACTGGATGAACGGCTGACCCGGCGCAAAGGGCCGGCGTTGGCAGGAAAGCCGAGTGAGGTCAGGCTTCCTTGCGGGCGGCGACGATCTGCCGCTTGATCCGACGCAGGCCGATGGGCAGCTTGCCATCGGCGACGCCGAGCAGGTAAGCGTCGAGGCCGCCGCGGTGTTCGATCGTCCGCATCCCCCGCGTCGACAACCGCAGCCGCACCGGCCTGCCCAGCGCATCGCTCATGAAAGACGCGACCTGCAGATTGGGCAGGAACCGCCGGCGCGTCTTGTTGTTGGCGTGGCTGACATTATTGCCGGCCAACACACCCTTACCGGTGACTGCGCAGCGTCTCGCCATCTCTCCTACTCCGCAAAAGCAGCGGCGGGACCGATCGGCCCCGCCTAAGTCGCCCTTTATTACGGGCAGCCCGCGTCAGGGTCAAGGCGCGGATCGCCCGGGTAATGGCTCAGTTTGAAATTGCGGCGGCCGTTTCCGGTAGGGCCACGCTTTCTTGGTCGGCTGGTCCGTGTCAACCAGATCTGGGTGCACTTGGCAGTCGAGAGCTTGCTATACCGAGTACGGATGAAGTTTTAGCCTTAGTGTCTAGCAAAAAAATTCACTTAAACAGCGCGAATGAGACCTCGCGTCTCCTCCCTATCTGGGCGTATGGCTGGGCCAGCCAATCCCCAAATGAGCCCCTCTAACTCATCAAGCGGAATATGTAGACGTTCCGCAATTTCGTTCTTGGTCCTGCGCTCAGCCCAAAGTTGGGTAAGGACCTTCTGCCAGACACGCGAAGTTTCGCGCTCGATGCCCCCAGGCTCGCCAGATCGGAATCCGCGTCGCCCAAGCTCAATGCAGGCAGACTTATACTGCCAGTCGCTGAGCATCCCGAGTGCATGGAGCCGATAGGCCATAGCCATTGCGGAAACACGCCAACGCTTTTTTGCTTCGATTATTGTGTCTACGGTAATGAACCTAGGCATCCTTGCACGCACATCGTTCGCCGACATCAAAAACGCTGAGGCGAATTGATTGGCTTCCCGTTCCGCCGGCCGCGAGGGCTGTGTCCCCGCATGCCGGTGCATGGCCAAATGCCCGAGTTCATGGGCTGAATCGTAGATACTGTGTTCAGCCGTCTTGAAGTTGTTTAGAAAAACAAACGGACGGCTACTTCTCCAAAACGAAAATGCGTCTACCGTAGCCGTGTTCTCTGCAAGCGAAAATACCCTAACACCATTCACCTCAAGAAGCCCAAGCATATTACCAATGGGCTTTTCGCCTAGACTCCAAAATTGTCGCAAAGAGAGCGCGGCAGCCTCTGGATCCGTTTCGTAACTTAGGTCAAGGATATTCGCTTCGGGCAGAAGAAACTCACTCTCCATCCAATCGCTTAATTGCAGTCCGAGAGAGCCTGCGGCTGTTGCCGCATCGCGCTCTTTGGCGCTCATCTTTGTTAGGCTCCTGAAACTGACAGAGTCGGCGTTTATCTCCTCCGGGTCATCGTCAAAAAAGAACGCGGTCGGGTAGCCCACGGCACGGGCCAATTTTGCCACCGTCTCATCGTCAGGTTGGTTTTCGCCGTTTTCTAGGCGCGAAACCGTGATGGCGGAAACGCCTGCTAATTCAGCGAGCCCCTTCGCCGTCAGCCTACGTCTTTTTCGGGCATGACTGAGCCTCTTGTAGCTGAACACAAACTCCTCCCATTATTTTCTGACGACTGCTGGGTCAAAGCCGTCTGCCGCATCGCCGTCGTGCAACGAAAGCGCACTGCGGTTAAGATCGTCGCCATTCGAGAGGTAATTGCGCTCAAGATACGCGGTGAAGGTGCCGCGCTCCACGACCGGTCGAGTCAGTTCTGCTGCGCCGCTCTCGTCAACCATGAGATAGAACGTCGCCCACTCATCGCGCGGCCTAGGCGCGAACTCCGGTAGCGAACCGAACAAGTTACCCATGCAAACGCGCTCTGCCCCCGCACCTTTGTGCGAGCGCGGTCTGGGTTTCATGCTATCGCTGCACGCTACATCTACATTTGAGAAGACGACCCGGACTCTGAGTGCATCGTTGACAGTGGCCTCAACGCCGTCAAGCCGGTCTACACGCCAGACATCGCCTACGAATTCATTCCGGAGTGCAAAAGTGCCATGCTGGTATGCAAGAGTGCCTGCGGCATTTGCTGGATGGAAAGGTGTTGCGTCAGCACTCGCGGCGATGGCTATTGACCGCACCTTCAAGAGTCGCTCGACCGTACCAAGTTGCAGCTCGGCCAATCGCGCCCCGACATCCCAAAGCTCTTTACGAATTACAGTCTCAACCATACTCATTGAGGGCGCCTCATTGTTAAGAAATTCTCCCATACGGTATGGTAAAAAAAATTAACACGCAAGGGCTGTTTGGGAGACCATCGCTTCCCCACGGTCGATCGGTCTCGTCATCGCCGTCTACGCCGCTGGGGGTTTGGTGGCGCGGGGCTTGGGCCGGCGCGGGGTGTTCCCCCCATCACCGAGGTCGATGCGGAGCGGCACCGAGGTCTTCACGTGGAGATCCCGCTGGGCGAAGGCGATCTCGATGCCGTGCCGGCGCAAGGACTGGTAGATCGCCCAGCAATACTGCGCCCGCGCCCCGAGCGGCCGGTGAATGCCTTCGATGGTCAACCAGACGACCAATTCGAACTCCAGCCGGCTTTCGGCGAAGTTGACCAGCCAGAGCTGGGGAACCCGGACGCTGTCGTCCTTCAGGGTAAACTTGACCTCCTGCGCCGCCTCACACACCGCCTTGCGCACCAATTCGAGATCGCACCCGTAGGCGACGCCGAAGGGAACATGGATGCGGGCATGAGCGTCGAGCATCGTCCAGTTGGTCACCCGGCCATTGACGAATTCCGAGTTGGGGACGGCGACGTCGATACTGTCCGGCGTGGTGATGATGGTGTTGCGGATGTTGACCTGACGGACGGTGCCGGCCAGGTGTCCGCGCTCCAGATCGACGAAGTCGCCCACCTTGATGCTCTTTTCCGAAAGCAGGATCAGACCGGCGATGAAGTTGTTGAAAATGGCCTGCAGGCCGAAGCCGATGCCGACGCCGAGGGCGCCGGTGAAGACCGCGAACGCCGTCAGATCGATGCCGATGGTGCCCAGCGCGATGAAGACCGCGGCGATCACCAGAATGACCTTCAGCAATCGCGCCGTCAGCAACTGCAGGGACGGTGTGGCGCCGGTCCGGGAAATGACGCGCGCCTCCAACATCCGTGCCGTCCAGCCGGCGATCCACAGCAGCAGGCCGAGCCAGAGGAGGCCGGTCACGATCTCCACCGGCGAGATCCGCAAGCCACCGACCCGCCAGTTCAGGCCCTGCACGTAGGCCGTCGTTTCCTGCAGAATGCCAAGAATGGACAGCGCGGCCACGATCCAGACGACAACGGCGATCGCTCCCGCCCAGAAGCGATCACGGACAAGGCTGGACGTCAGCCGGATCGCCACCCACGCGGCGACAAGGCTGACCACCAGCCTGATCGTCTGATGCGGCCAGCCTGCTTCCTGGGCGAAGAGCAGCGCCGGCCACATCACCAGCAAGGCGACGATGTAGGGCAACAGCGGAATCAACGTCAGGGTCAGCCGCCGAACAAAGGCATTCGCCGTCTGCCCCGCCTGGGAGTCCACATCGAAACGGCGGTGCCAAGTCCGACACCATCGCTGCAGTCGCGGTGCCGTCAACAGCGCCGCTCCGGTGGCGATGACTATCACCACCGCCTGGACGACGAGGCTGGGAGAGGAGAACTCGCGGGCCAGCCAGACGCGCGCGGTCGCCAGGCTTGCGGTCAGGAATTGCGTATCGGCCGGCAGATCCATCGTTCGGTCCTCGAAAGGGTGACCGCGGCGGCGCCCGTTGCCCTTGTACCGTCCGCCGCTGCCTCGCCACGGTGCATCGACATTGACGATCGTAACCGAGATGTGGTGCGGCGACACCGGGAAGTACCACTGACCGAGCGACAGCGCGCAGGCGGTCGGGGCGGTTGGCTTAGCGGATTGCGGGCCCACTTAGTACGGAGCCGATTGACAGCCGAGCCGTCACATGTTCTCATTATGTTCTTTGTCGGCCTCGATCAGATGGCATCCGATTGCGGATGACAGATGACGACAAATGATGACCAAGGGTGACAGGTCGGCCTGACTTTCCATTGAGTGACACCGGGTTAAGTTCGACCGATGCCGGCGGGTGGACGACATCGAGACGACATGATGACGACAGCGTCGACGGACAAGGACGACAACCGGGCGACCGACGTAAGGCTAAAGGTCGATAGGGCGATCGTCGCCCCGGCGTAACGGCGGCAATGGACCACAACGGGAGGACGCAGGGAGATGAAAGCGGAAGAATTGCGGGCACTGCAGGCACCGCTGAAAGACCGCTACCGGAACGATCCGCAAGCGGCGCTGATCACGCTCAAGGCGAGGGGACGTCTCGGCGAGGGAGTCACCTGCAAGGTGGAGACGGGCAAGGCGCTCATCGCGGCCGGCCTGCACCCGGCAACGGGCGGCAGCGGCGCCGATGCCTGCTCCGGCGACATGCTGCTGGAAGCGTTGGCGGCCTGCGCCGGCGTCACCTTGAACGCGGTGGCGACGGCACTCGGCATCTCCCTTCGCGACGCCAGCATCGACGTGGAGGGCGATCTGGATTTCCGCGGCACCCTGGGACAGGCCAAGGACACGCCGGTCGGTTTTCGTGATATCCGCCTGAAATTCTCCCTCGACACCGACGCATCCGAGGAGGAACAGGCGACCTTGCTGCGGCTAACGGAGCGCTATTGCGTGGTCTATCAGACCCTGGTCACGCCGCCGGCGGTGAGCGTTACCCGGACGGCGATGGCCGCACCGACCCCATAGGCACCAGCGGCCAATGGCGATCGGTGTATGGCGGTCGGCGAAGGCGGAAGGTGGGACGGTTGCACCCTCGCACCGCCCCTCCGCCCACGGCGCTACGCCATCTTCGCCTGCAGGTTGGTGTCGAGCTTTTCCAGGAACTTGAGGGTCGTCATCCACGGCTGATCGGGACCGATGAGGATGGCCAGATCCTTGGTCATGAAGCCGCTCTCCACCGTCTCCACGCACACCTCTTCCAGGGCGCCGGCGAAGCGGACCACCTCCGGCGTCTCGTCGAACAGGCCGCGATAGTGCAGGCCGCGGGTCCAGGCGAAGATCGAGGCGATGGGGTTGGTCGAGGTCTCCCGCCCCTTCTGGTGCTCCCGGTAGTGGCGGGTCACCGTGCCGTGCGCCGCCTCCGCCTCCACCGTCTTGCCGTCGGGGCTGAGCAGCACCGAGGTCATCAGGCCAAGAGAGCCGAACCCCTGGGCGACGGTATCCGACTGAACGTCGCCGTCATAGTTCTTGCAGGCCCAGACGAAGCCGCCCTCCCACTTGAGGGCCGCCGCGACCATGTCGTCGATCAGCCGATGCTCGTAGGTGATGCCTTTCGCTTCGAAGCGATCCTTGAACTCGGCCTGGTAGATTTCGGCGAACAGATCCTTGAAACGCCCGTCGTAGGCCTTGAGGATGGTGTTCTTGGTCGAGAGGTAGACGCTCCAGCCGAGATCGAGGCCATAGTTGAGGCAGGCGCGGGCGAACCCGCGAATGGAGTCGTCCAGGTTATACATGGCCATGGCGACGCCGCCGCCGGGAAAGCCGAAGACCTCGTGCTCGATGGGCGCTCCACCGCCGTCCGGCTCGAAGCGGATAGTCAGCTTGCCTTTGCCCGGCACCACGAAGTCGGTCGCCCGATACTGGTCGCCGAACGCGTGACGGCCGATCACGATCGGCTTCGTCCAGCCGGGCACCAGGCGAGGGACGTTCTTGCAGATGATCGGCTGCCGGAAGACGGTACCGCCCAGAATGTTGCGGATCGTTCCGTTCGGCGACTTCCACATCTTCTTCAGCTTGAACTCTTCGACGCGTGCCTCGTCGGGAGTGATCGTCGCGCACTTGACGCCAACGCCGTGCTTGTTGATGGCGTTCGCCGCATCAATGGTCACCTGGTCGTTGGTCGCGTCCCGATTCTCGATCCCCAGGTCATAGGTCTCGAGATCGATATCCAGGTACGGCAGGATCAGCCGCTCCTTGATCTTCGCCCAGATGATCCGCGTCATCTCGTCGCCGTCCAGATCGACGACGGGTCGAGCAACCTTGATTTTCTTCATCCCGCAAGTCTCCTCAGAGCGGTCGCGCCGTCGAAGCCGAAAGGGACCGGCCTCGTCCCAGGGGGGCGCGCAGCCGGAATCGGCCGACCCCACAGGGGCCGACCCTACGCATCGGCGCTCCGCTTGGCAAGCCGGGGCCCATCGAAACCCGCTTCAGCCTGACTTCGGCCGGGGGTCGTCTTCGGCGACGGCAGAGATCAGGAGCTTGTCGATCCGCCGGCCGTCCATGTCCACCACCTCGAACCGCAGGTCGCGCCACACAAAGTGCTCGCCGGTTCGCGGGACATGGCCCAGCCTGTAAAGGACGAAGCCGGCGATGGTATGAAAGTCGTCGTCCTCCTGGCGCATGCGGGGACAGCCGAGCACACGCTCCGCCTCCTCGATGCCGACCATCCCGTCGACCAGCCACGAGCCGTCGTCCCGGCGAACGATGGGCGGCCCTTCATCGGTGTCGGACGGTTCGGCGAACGCACCGGCGATGGCGGCGAGGACGTCGGCGGCGGTGACGATCCCCTGGATCGCCCCGTACTCATCCACGACCAGCGCCATGTGGATCGGCTGGCTGCGAAAAAGCTCGATCAGCCGCAGAACCGGCGTGTTGTCGTGGACCGAGAGCGGCGTTTGCATCGCCTCGGAGAGATCGAGAGGCTTGCCGTCCAGGATCCTGTCGAGGATGTCCTTGGTGTGGACGACCCCTTCGATGACGTCGATGCTGCCGCCGACGCTGACCGGAAAGCGGGAATGACCGCTTTCCTGGATGCGCTTGCGCATGTCCTCCACGCTCATCGCCGCGTCGAGCCAGACGATGTCGACCCTTGGGGTCATGATGGCGCGCACCGGGCGCTCGGTGAGACGCAGCACGCCCTCCACCATGTCCCGCTCGGCCGCCACGAAGACGCCGGCTTCCGTCCCCTCATCGATCAGCGACTTGACTTCTTCCGCGGTCACCGTGACCTGCCGCTGCATCGGCAGGCCGCCCAGCCGCATGATCGCATCGCTGGAGACGCGCAGGAACCAGACGGCGGGCGCCGCAAGGGTCGCAAGGAGCGACATCGGCCGGGCGACCGCCGCCGCGATCGCCTCGGCGTTGTTGAGGGCGATCCGCTTCGGCACCAATTCGCCCGCGATCAGCGAAACATAGGTGACCGCGATGACGACGATGGCGATCGACAGCGGTTCCGCGATGTCGCCCACGTAAGGCGATGGCTTCAGCCAACGGGCCAAGTGTTCGGCGAGCGTCGCGCCGCCGTAGGCCCCAGCGAGGATACCGATCAGAGTGATCCCGATCTGCACCGAGGCGAGGAAGCTGCCGGCATCCTCGGCGAGACTCAGCGCCCGCTCGGCGCCCTTGTGCCCCTCCTGGGCCATCTGCCGCAGCCGCGGCCGGCGGGCGGAGACGATGGCGATTTCCGACAGGGCGAAAAAGCCATTGAGGAGGATAAGAAGAAAAATGACGAAGAGTTCAATCACGACCGTGACGCTCATCATCGCCGATCCGCACACTGCCTACGCGTCCGCGGCGCAGGGGCCGGCCCGCACACCCGCACGAAGCGTGCCAGAGAAGCGCAGCCGTTCGGAACGCCGCAGACTAGCAGATCAGAGATGGCTGGTGACGACCTCTTCCTTGGGCGTCGGTGCTGCCGCCAGCACCTGCAGGACTTCCTCCGGGGTGCGAACGAAGGAAACCAGTTCGGCGGCGCTCTCGTGGGCGAACCCGGCGGCGATCGTCGCTTCCATCAACGCCTTCAGCGGCGTCCAGTAGCCATCGACGTCGAGAACGACGATCGGCGAGTCGTGCAGGCGAATTTGCTTCCAGGTGACGATCTCGAATGTCTCGTCGAGGGTCCCCAGCCCCCCCGGAAGAACGACGAAGGCGTCGGCCATCTCGAACATCTGCCGCTTGCGATCGTGCATGCTGCCGGTGATGACCAGTTCGGTCAGCCGGCGATGGCTGACTTCATAGCGGATGAGGAAATCGGGGATGACGCCGATCGCCTCGCCGCCGGCCGCCAAGACGGCGTCGGCGATAACCCCCATCAAGCCGATCGATCCGCCGCCATAAACCAAGCGCACGCCGCGGCGTGCCATCAGCGTCCCGAGCCGAATCGCTGCCTCGCGATAGGCCGGATCATTTCCTTCACGCGATCCGCAAAGCACACACAGCGAGCGGATTTCGGTCATTCTCATATCACCTCTCGGGGCTGCGGCCCTCATTCGCGGTTGTCGACGTGAGCAGAATAAGGGATTCGGGGCGAGATCCATACGCTAAGCATAGCCGACACGGCATCTTAATCCCGTTTAAGGCCTCCGCTTGGCAGACGAGACGGCGGCCGACCTCCGGGACTTGCCGAGGGCTCGGTCGTCCGGCTATGACCAATTGTCTTATCAGCGACTTTGGACGGAGGTCCTTTCCATGCCTTCAGCGTCTCGTCGTTCGCAATGGTTTGCCGTCGGCGGTCTTGGTCTGGCCGCCCTCGCTCTAGGAGTCGCCACCCAGCCGGTCGCGGCGGCGGAGCCCATCGTCGAGTATCGGGAAGCGATCATGGAGGCGATCGGCGGCCATACCGGGGCGCTGAAGCAGATCATCACCGGCGGGGTCACCTTTGCGGATCAGGCGAAGCCCCATGTGCTGGCGCTAGGGTCGCTCGCCAAGATGGTGGACGGCATCTTTCCGCCCGGCTCCGGCGCCGATAGCCACGCCCTGCCGGCGATCTGGGAAAAGCCGGCCGATTTCGCCAAGGCGGTGTCCGCCTTCAAATCGGCCGTCGCCGAGTTGGAAAAGCAGGCGGACGCATCGCCGCGGGAGATGGCCCCCGCCTTCGAAGGCTTGGTCAAATCCTGCAAGGGCTGCCATGACAGCTTCCGTAAGAAGGACTGACACCCCGGCTTGGTGGCGGGGCGGTCGCCCCCCCCCCGCTGTCCCGCCCTTAACGACCGACGAGAAGCCAGACAGCGCCGGCCGCCAGCAGCAGGAGGACCGCGGCCAGCAGCGGGCTGGCGAAGCGTTCCTCCGTCCCGACACCACGGGCGTCGACAACCCGGGCTAAGGCCGGTGGCAGGCGCTTGATTCCCGTCAGCATCGGCCGGATTAGGCTTTCCCGGCGCACGATGACGTAATAGCTCACCGCCGCCAGGTGGAGGGCGATAAGCACGTAGAGAAGGGTGGCATTGATCTCGTGCACGCCGGTCAGCAAGCGACTGGTTGCCTTGGACACGCTTCCCGCGAGCGGGCCCTTGGTCAGGATCTCATCGTTGGCGAAGAGGCCGGTCGCCGCCTGCACCAGCAGACTGAGCAGCATCGCCGCCACCGACCATCCCCCGAGCGGATTGTGGCCGATGCTCGGCTGGTGCCGGCCGGACCACAGGTCGCGCAGGTAGGTGAACGCGGTCACCGGCCCGCGGATAAAGTTCACGAACCGGGAATGTCGGCTGCCGACGATCCCCCAGGCGAGTCGAAACAGCACCAGCGCCAAGATGGTGTAGCCGGCCAGCATGTGCCGGTCCATGTTGGCCATGCCGCCGACGTTGCCGGAATAAACGTTGAACGCCACCAGGGCGACCAGCAGCCAATGGAACATGCGGGTGGGCAGATCCCACACCCGAACGCGGATGGTCGGTGGCTCAGAGGGTGACGCCGACGCGCTTTCTCCTCTCACCCGAAGCTCCTGTTGGCCAGTGACACGGATAGACCTCGACTGGGCCAACTAACCGCCTGGCTGCAGACCGGGCAGGCTCGGCCCCGGGCGCTTCGGGGAAGGTCCGCCGCTCGGCACCGACGATCGCCTCGGCGCCGGCTGAGCGCCGCCGGGGTCACTGTAGTCGGTTCGATCGATGGGCTCGTCGCGAAGCACCTTCTGCACCTCGTCTCCGGACAGCGTCTCGTACTCGAGCAACGCCTCGGCCAGCTTGTCGAGGGACTCGATATTGTTGCCCAGCACCTGCGTTGCTCGAGCTTCGGCGGATTCGATGATCGCCCGCACCTCGGCGTCGATCAGTCGCGCCGTGTCCTCCGAGAGGTTGCGGCTGCGGGTGATCGAGCGGCCGAGGAAAATCTCCTCCTCGTTGTCCGAGTAGCGCAGCCGACCTAGCTGCTGGCTCATTCCCCACTCGGTCACCATCCGGCGCGCCATGTCCGTCGCCTGCTGAATGTCATTGGAGGCACCGGTGGTCACGTTGTCGGTCCCGAAGACGAGCTGCTCAGCGACGCGGCCGCCGAACATCATCGCCAGCCGGGCCTCGATCTCCTTCTTCTTGAACGCATACCGATCACGCTCCGGCAGATTCATGGTGACGCCGAGGGCACGGCCACGAGGAATGATCGTCACCTTGTGCAAGGGATCGTTGCCGGGCACGAACAATCCGACCAGCGCATGGCCCGCCTCGTGATAGGCGGTCAGCCGTTTTTCCTGATCGGTCATCACCATCGACCGGCGCTCGGCGCCCATCAGCACCTTGTCCTTCGCCGCCTCGAAATCGATCATCGTCACCAGCCGGCGATTGGCCCGCGCCGCCAACAGCGCCGCCTCGTTCACCAGGTTGGCCAGATCGGCGCCGGAAAAGCCGGGGGTGCCGCGGGCGATCACCCGCGCATCCACGTCCGGCGCAAGAGGAACCTTGCGCATGTGGACGCGAATGATCTGTTCGCGGCCGAGGATATCGGGGTTCGGCACCACCACCTGGCGGTCGAAACGGCCCGGCCGCAGCAGCGCCGGGTCGAGGACGTCGGGACGGTTGGTGGCGGCGATCAGGATCACCCCTTCCGTCGATTCGAAGCCGTCCATCTCCACCAACAACTGGTTCAGCGTCTGCTCCCGCTCGTCGTGACCGCCGCCGAGGCCGGTGCCACGATGGCGACCGACGGCATCGATCTCGTCGATGAAGACGATGCAAGGTGCATTGCGCTTCGCCTGTTCGAACATGTCGCGGACGCGGGACGCGCCGACACCGACGAACATCTCGACGAAGTCAGAGCCGGAAATGGTGAAGAACGGTACGTTCGCCTCGCCGGCGATGGCGCGGGCGAGCAGCGTCTTGCCGGTGCCGGGAGGGCCGACGAGGAGGCAACCCTTAGGAATGCGGCCGCCCAGGCGCTGGAACTTCTGCGGGTCCTTCAGGAACTCGACGATCTCCTCCAGTTCCTGCTTCGCCTCGTCGATGCCGGCCACATCCGTAAAGGTGACCCGCCGCTGGTCCTGCTGCAGCATGCGGGCGCGCGACTTACCGAAGCCGAGGACGCCGCCTGGGCCGCCTTGCATCCGACGCATGAAGTAGATCCAGACGCCGATCAACAGCAGCACCGGGAACGAAGAGATCAAAAGGGACATCAGAAAGCTGGGTTGCGCCGGGGGCGCCGCCTGGACGCGGACCCCCTTCGCGACCAGGGGCGACACGACGTTCGCCCCCTCCGGCGCGAAGGAGCGGAAGCTGTGGCCGTCCTGCAGGGTACCGACGATGTCCTGGCCGCGGATCGTCACCGATTTCACCTGGCCGGATTCCACGTTGGCGAGGAAATCCGAGTAAGCCAGTTGTGCATCCGGAACGCGTCCGCCCTGCTCCTGCATCTGGCTGAAAAGCCCGACCAGCATCAGGCCGACGACAATCCACAGGATCGCACTTCCCTTAAGCTTCATCAAACTCGGCTCCCTTCGACGACCCCGCCAAGGCCCGCGTCTCCGGCGAGGCAATCCTGCTCAAGCGGCGAGCGCCTGGGTTTTGTTGACCGCGTCTTCGCCCGCCAGGGTGGAGGCGACGGCCTTGACGACGGCGGCAATCCGCACGGCCGCCTGAACGGCCTCGACGCCGAGCCCGTGCTTGCGCAGTTCCCGCTCATGGGAATCGACACATGCACCGCAGCCGTTGATCGCCGATACCGCCAGCGCCCATAGCTCGAAATCGACCTTATCGACGCCAGGGTTACCAATCACGTTCATTCGCAGACGCGCCGGCAAATTGCGGTATTCGGTCGCCGATACGAGGTGAGTGAAACGATAATAGACATTGTTCATCGCCATGATCGCCGCTGCCGCCCGTGCGGCATCGAACGCTTCCGCCGACATCTTCGGCCGGAACGTTTCGGCGATCGCCCCGATCGTCAAAGCGTGGCCCGCCGCCATGGCCGAAGCCACGAAGGTTCCCGCCCGCTGTTGTTCGGTCAGCGACGCTTCCTGCAGCAAAGACGACAGATTCAGCTTCAGATCCTTGGCGTAGGCCGGAAGCGCATTCTTGAGGTCTTCCACGGTCATTCGATCTCTCCTGGTATGCAGTACAAGGCTGTGCACCGGCGCGATAGGACGGCCGTCACGGCCGTCCCCGCTTTCTTGATTTTTTTGTTACGCGGCCTCGAGCACCGCCTCGCCCTTCTGCCAGTTGCAGGGGCACAACTCGTCGGTCTGCAGCGCGTCCAGCACCCGCATAACCTCCTGGGTGTTGCGCCCCACGTTCAGGTCGTTGACGGCAACGAACCGGATGACGTTGTCGGGGTCGACAACGAACGTCGCCCGCAGGCACACCCCTTCACCCTTGTCGAGGATGCCGAGGGCGCTGCTCAGCTCGCGCTTGATGTCGGCCAGCATCGGGAACGGCAGATCATTGAGGTCGCTGTGGTTCTGCCGCCATGCCAGATGCACGAACTCGCTGTCGGTGCTGACGCCATAGACCACCGCGTCGCGATCGGCGAAATCCTCGGTCATTTTCCCGAACGCCGCGATCTCGGTCGGGCAAACGAAGGTAAAGTCTTTCGGCCAGAAGAAGACGATCTTCCACTTGCCCGCATCCGTTTTCTCGGAAATTTCCGTGAACGCCGTCTTTGGATCGCTGGAAACGACCGCCTTCAGGTTGAAAGCAGGAAAGGTGTCACCGATGGTCAGCATGCTTGTCTCCTTTGCTATCGGCAGAACTGAATTGCCCCAGTGGGCTCACAGCTGATGTAGGAGACGCAGACAACCGATTCACTCTCAAAATATCACTCGTTACGATCGTTTTACTCGATGGCTGCCGGTGGGGATCCGCACCCAGACGGTGGAGTCACGCTGGCTGATGATATCGGATTAGCCTGCTGCCGACGCAACGGCCGGAATAAATTAGCTGACGACTCAGCAGCGAGAGCCGACGGCTCCGGTGCCGGTTCCAAGCGCAAGAGGGAAAACGAACATGCAGATGCAGTCGGAACGGCGGATCGATCAGCCTCGCAGGGTCGTCTGGGCGGCGCTTACTGACGCCGACGTTCTACGGCAGTGCCTGCCCGGCTGCCGCCGCCTGGTTCCCACCGCCGACGACACCTATGACGTGGAGACGGTGGCCCGGGTCGGCGCCATGCAAGCCGTCTTTCGCGGCACGCTTCGCGTGAGCGATTCCGATCCGCCTCACGGCTATCGCCTGAGTGGTGAGGGCAATGGGGGGCCGGCGGGATTCGCCAAGGGATCGGCAAACGTCCGTCTGTTGGAAGACGGCGACGGGACCCGCCTCACGTATACCGTCGACGCGGTCGTCGGCGGCAAGCTGGCGCAGCTAGGGAGTCGGTTGATCGACGCCGCGGCCCTTCAAATGGCCGATGCCTTCTTCGAGCGCTTCGCAGCGCTTGCCGCGCCGCGGCCGGCCGACGACGAAAGGGTGATCGACACCCCGCAGCCAGCGGAGGCGAAGGCAGAGACGACACGCGGGCTTCGGCCCCTCGTCTGGGTGCCGGGGCTGATCGTCGTCACCCTCGCCATTGTCCTCATCTTCGGCCGGCCCTGAAGCATTGGCGGAGCCAGCTTGACATCGCCCGGCGACGGCAGAACATCTTCGCCGGTGCCGTGGGAGTTGCAGGCCATGATCGGTATCCGACTGATCGTCAACGGCGCAGCGATCGAGATGGAAGTGGAAGCGCGGATGCTCCTCGTCGATCTGCTCCGCGACCGCCTTCGCCTCACCGGCACCCACGTCGGCTGTGAGACCAGCCAGTGCGGCGCTTGCGTCGTCCATGTGGACGGGGACAGCGTCAAGGCCTGCACGATGCTGGCGGTCCAGGCCGACGGCCGCCGGGTGACCACCATCGAGGGCGTCGCCAAGGACGGCCATCTGCATCCCTTGCAGCAGGCCTTTCGCCAACACCATGCCCTGCAGTGCGGCTATTGCACGCCAGGCATGGTGATGAGTGCCCTCGACCTCCTGGCCCGCGATGCCGATCCGGGCGAGGACGAGATCCGCGCCTGGCTGAAGGGCAATCTCTGCCGCTGCACCGGCTACCACGGCATCGTCGCCGCCATCCGGGCGGCGGTGAAAGCGTCGCCGCCGGCGCCGGCAGAGATCACCCCGTAAGGCGCGCCAATGTACGATTTTGACTATCACCGGGCGACATCGGTCGCCGACGCCGTCGCCGCCAAGCAGCGAGACGCCGAGACTCAATATCTCGCCGGCGGCATGTCACTGATTCCGGTGCTGAAACAACGGCTGGCGGCACCCTCGACGCTGATCGACCTGGGCGATCTGGAGTTGCTGCGCGGCATCCGACTGGAAGGCGACCGGCTGGTCATCGGCTCGCTCGCCACCCACGACGCCATCGCCCGCTCGGCCGGGGTCCGTGCCGCCATTCCTGCACTGGCATTGATGGCCGCCGAGATCGGCGATCCGCAGGTCCGCCATCGGGGCACGCTCGGCGGCGCGGTCGCCAACAACGATCCCGCCGCCGACTATCCCGCCGCCGTGGTCGGGCTCGCCGCCACCATCGCCACCGACCGCCGCCAGATCGCCGCCGACGATTTCTTCCGCGGCCTGATGCAGACCGCACTGGAAGCGGACGAGCTCATCACCGAGATCGCGTTTCCGGTCCCGGAGCGCGCCGGTTATGCCCGCTTCTGCCAACTGGCGTCCCGCTATCCGCTGGTGGGCGTGCTGGCGGCAAGATCACCGGCGGACGTCCGCGTCGCCGTGATCGGCGCCGGTGCCTGCGTCTTCCGGGTGCCGGAGTTCGAAGACGCCCTGGCAGAGGACTTCACGGCGGCTGCCATCGAGGGGCTTACCGTTTCGGCCGACGGTCTCAACAGCGATTTGCATGGCAGCGCCGATTACCGTGCCCATCTGATCGGCGTCCTCGCCCGCCGGGCGGTGGCGGCGGCCAGTTAACCGCCGGTTCGTTACAGACTGGAAACCGGCGCGAGGGCGGCGAGGCCTTCGGCGTCGTCGACATCGATGAGCACCCCCGGGTCCCCCATGGCGACCTCGACCAGGTGTTCCGCCTCCGACGCCAGCAGCGGCCGGCCGCCACGATCGCCCTCCATCTGCATGAGCGCCGGGAACAGCCGCGCCGGCCAGAGCACGGGGTTGCCCCGTCGCCCATGGTGCACCGGCACGCACACGCGCTCTTCCGCCGCGAAACGGAAGGCGGTGATCAGCCGATCGAGATGGTCGGCGGTGATCAGCGGCATGTCGGCAAGCAGGACCAAGGATCCCGCCAGCGCCGTCGGCAACGCGGCGAGGCCGGTGCGAAGGGAGGTGCTCAGTCCTTCGGCATAGCGGGTGTTCTCGATCACGCGCACCGGCAGGCCGGCGATGATCTCGGCGATCGCCGCCCCGTCATGACCGACGACCACCACCACCGGTCGCGCCTGCGAGGCCAGCGCCGCCTCGACGGCCCAGAGGATCAGCGGCCGGCCGCGAAACATCGCGAGAAGCTTGTTACCGCCGGCAAAGCGGCTGCTGTGTCCTGCCGCGAGGATGATGGCGGCGACCGGCGCCGGGGATTGCGCCGCCGGATCCTGCACTGCCGGGGTTGGCGCAGAGGTTGTCGCCCGGCGACGGGGCAGCGGCCGATCCGCGATCTCGGTGAGGAGGCCGCCGACACCCATCCGCATGATGTCGTCAGCTTCCACCGGGAGCCCCGCCAGCAGCCGCTCCAGCACCCAGTCACAGCCGTTGAGCTTTGGTGAGCGGGCACAGCCGGGCAGGCCGATGACGCGGCTGGCACCGATCGCCGCCAGCATCAGCAGGTTGCCGGGATCGACCGGCATGCCGAGATGAGTGACCCGGCCGCCGAGATGAACCACCGCCGACGGCACCACGTCCTGGCGGTCGACGATGGCGGACGCGCCGAGAACGAGGATCGGATCGCAGCCCTCCGCCCGCTGCCGCTGGATTGCCGCCGCCACCGCGGGGACCTTGTGGGCTACCACCTCATCAACGACCAGCCGACTGCCGAGCGCCTGCAGCCGCGCCGCCGTCACCTGCCGGGTCGCATCGATTACACTCGTCTTGAGGCCGGCGAGCCGCGTCTGCACCAGGCCCACCCGGTGCGGAGCATAGGCGGCAACGGCGAGCGGCGCCCCTCCCCTGCCGGCAAGGTCCACACAGCGGACGAGCGCCGCCTCCGGGGCGGCGAACGGAATGATCTTCACCGTCGCCAGCATCCGTCCCCGGCTCACCCGGGCAAACGGCGGCAGCGTGGCGACGGTGACCGCCTCGTCCACCAGGTTGATCGCCTCGATCCGGGCGGCGTCGATGCAAGCCACGCCAGCCTCCGCGGCGAAGAGGTTGCAGCGGCCGGTCGCCGCCGCGGACAGGCTGATCCCGGCGCCGGCGATGGCGGAGGCGACCCGGCGGGCGGCCTCATCTTCCGGGATGTCGCCGGTCTCCAGGCGGGCAACGACGACGCTGTCGATGCCGGCCGCGCCGAGCATGGCCAGATCCCCGGCGGTGAGCAGCCGCCCCTTGCGGAAGGCGAAGCCATCGCCTTTCAGTCCGTGGGCGAGGATCGTGCCCGCTGCCTCGGCGACGGCGACCGTCCCGAACTTCATGATCCGGGCGACATCAGGGCGCCGTTGCGGCGGACGCAGGTCATTTCGGCAGCGATGGCGATGGCGATCTCCGCCGGCGTCCGCGCGCCGATCGCGAGGCCGACCGGACCCCGCAGCCGGGCGAGATCGGCCTCCGTGAAGCCGGCGGCAGCGAGCCGCGCCCGGCGCGCCGCCTGCGTCTTCCGGCTGCCGAGGCACCCGATGTAGAAAGCGGGCGACGCCAGCGCCGTTGCCAGAGCCACGTCATCCAGCTTCGGATCGTGGGTCAGAGTGACGATCGCCGTCCGCGCGTCGGGCGCCAAGCCGGCCAGCGCCTCGTCCGGCCAGGCGGCAACGACTTCCGCCGTGCCGAAACGCGCCCGGCTGGCGAATGCCGAGCGTGGATCGACGATCGTCACCCGGTAGCCGGCGAGGGCGGCAATCGCCGTCAACGGTTCGGCGATATGAACGGCGCCGACGATGATCAGCCGCGGCGGTGGAGCGTGGACATCGAGGAAGACCGGGCGGCCGGCGGCGTCCTCGGCGAGGACCGGCGCGTCGCTGGCCAACGCCCGTCCGGCAGCCTCGCGGACCGCCGTATCCGGTTCGAAATCGCCGCTCGCCTCGTCGTCGGCGAGCAGTGCCATCGCGCCCGTCTCCACATCGCTGGCGACGACGAACGCGCCGCCCGCGGCCTGCAGCGCCAGCAGCCGAGCGAGCATGTCGCGGGTCATGTCACGGTGATGCCAAGGTCATGTCAGCGGCTCGACCAGGATTTCGATGCGGCCGCCGCAGGCAAGGCCCACATCCCAGGCCCGCTCTTTGCTGACGGTGAAGACGACTCGCCGCGGCCGCCCGGCAGCAATCACCGCCTGCGCTGCGTCGACCACCGCCGCCTCGACGCAGCCGCCGGACACCGAGCCGGCAAAGCGCCCGCCGTCGTCAACGGCAAGACGGCTGCCCACCGGCCGCGGCGCCGAACCCCAGGTGGCGATCACCGTCGCCAGCGCCACCCGGCGTCCGGCCTCGTGCCAAGCCAAGGCCTCTCTCAGGACGTCGGCGTCGCTCGCATCCATGCCCGGATCAACCCTCTCAGGCGGCTGGCGTTATGCCGTTCTCCGGCACCTTTCCTCCGTTCAGCGGCGAAGGCGGATCAGGCTGGTATAATCGAGCCGACCGCCACCGGTCTGCTGCAGCTCGCCTAGGAGCTGATCCACCAACGCCGTCGCCGGCAGGGTTGAGCCCTGGCGTCTTGCCTGATCCAGACATATGGCGAGATCCTTGCGCATCCAGTCGACGGCGAAGCCGAAATCGAACCGATCTTCCAGCATGGTGGTGGCGCGATGGTCCATCATCCACGACTGGGCGGCGCCGCGGCTGATCGCCGCCAATACGGTGTCGGCGTCGAGGCCGGCTTTGCGGGCAAAGGCGAGCGCCTCGGCGAGGGCCTGGGTCAGGCCGCCAAGACAGATCTGGTTCACCATCTTCGTCAACTGCCCGGCGCCGACGCCGCCCATATGGGTGATCGCCCGCCCATAGGTGGCGAGGAGCGGCCGCACCCGCTCCAGGTCCGCCGCTTCACCGCCGGCCATGATGGACAACTGACCGTTCTCCGCCCCGCTCTGGCCACCGGAAACCGGCGCATCGATGAAGGCGACCCCGGTCGCCGAGGCCGCCGCCGCCAGTTCCCGTGCCACCACCGCCGAGGTGGTGGTGTGATCGACGATGATGCCGCCCGCCGGCAACCCGGCGAGGATGCCCGTCTCGCCAAGAACGACGCTGCGCAGGTCGTCATCGTTGCCGACGCAGGTCAGCACCACCTCGGCGGCAGAGGCGGCGGCGGCCGGCGTCTCCGCCGCCGCACCGCCATAGGCGGCCACCCAGGCGTCCGCCTTCGGGCGGCTGCGATTGAAGACGGTGACCGCATGACCGCCGCGTTGCAGATGCCCGGCCATGGGATAGCCCATGACGCCAAGGCCGACGAACGCCGCTCTCATCGCCCCTCCTTTTCTCCTGTCCGCCCCTCAATCGAGAGTAGCGTCCAGGTCTCGCCACATGGCCTGATCGACCGCCAGCAGCAGCGTTTCCTCGCTGATCCTCGGTTCCGGCCGGTAGCGCCGCCCGGAACCGCGCAGCGCCGCCCAGCCACCGGCCTCGCCATGAATCAGGACGCCGGCCGTATGGTCCCACGGCTTCAGCCGGGCATATTGAGCGAAATCGATGCCGCCCTGGGCGAGTTCAAGATATTCGCAGCCGGCGGAACCGAGGCGGACGATCCGCGCTGACCGGAGCGACGCCGATGGCGCCCGCGCCTGCAGAGAGCGAGCGCCGCCCCGTGACAGAGACCCGCACAGCTCGTCGGTGCTTTGGCGGGGCCGGAGTTGCAACCGTCGCTCGCTGCCGCCGGGCTCGATGACCCAGGCGCCGCCACCGGCGGTGGCGTAGACGGCGAGGCCGCTTTCCGGCCGCACCATCCAGCCGGCGAGAATCTCGCCTTGGTGACACAGGGAGACGAGGACGGCGAACCGCACGTCGCCGGCGACGAAGTTGCCGGTACCGTCCACCGGGTCGATCAGCCACACCGGCGCCGCTTCGCCGAGGCGGCCGAGGATGTCCGGGTCGGCGTCCGCCGACTCTTCGCCGATGACGACGCTCCCCGGCAACAGCCGGCGCAGGGCTTCGCTGAGGCGCGCCTCCGCCGCTTCATCGGCGACGGTGACCAGGTCGCGGGGCGAGCGTTTGCGGCGAATGTCCCCTGCCGCGAGGTTGCGGAAGCGCGGCATGATCTCGACCGCCGCCACTTCAAAGATGACGTCGAGGACCTGTTTCGGATCAGAGAGCATGAATGGCCGGCTCATTTCCCCGAGCTTACCCGCTCAGGCCCGCTCAGGCCGCATGAATGTCGCGATCGCGGCGATAACCGGCGGCAAAATCTTCCAGCATCTGCGCCGCCTCGGCGTTGTATTCGGCACGCTGCACCAGGGCGCGGGTGACAAAGCAGGCAAACGCCACCGCCTCTCCCTTGCCGTTGAGCTCGAACGAACGGGCGAATTGGGCAAGCGCGTCGTGCGTGGCCTTCCGCGCCATGACATTGAGCTGCCGTTTGACCAGCCGAAACTTTTGCCGCCACCGCCGCTGTGATTGCGTTTGCGCCATGGGGAACCGTAACCCCGCCCGCGTCCGTCGGCAATGGCGGGACGCGGACGCAGCACCAAAGGCAAGGGGCGGCGCCACTCGCTTCAGCCTTCGTCGAGACTGGCGAACCGCGCCTGGTCCGCCGGCGACAGGCGGACGCGAACATGGATTCGATCGTCGCCGTCGTCGCGCGCCATCACTTCGCCGTGGGCATAGAGCCACGCCAAGCGGGCGCCGTCCGTCGTCGGCAACGCCACATCGATGATGGCGAAATCTTCCGTCAGCCGCTGGTCGAGCACATTGAGAAGGGTTGCGCAGCCCTCCCCGGTCTTCGCCGAGACGGGCACCTGGCGACCGTTGCTGCGAGACGCCCGATTGGCCAGCGTCTCGCGATCGTCGGCACTGGCGAGATCGATCTTGTTCAGCGCCTCGACGATCGACGACGCCTTGTCGTCGGTGACCATACCGAGGCTGTCCAGCACCTCGTGCACGTCCGTTCGCTGCCTTTCGCTGCTCGGATCGCTGATATCACGCACATGCACGATGAGATCGGCGGCGGTGACCTCCTCGAGGGTGGCGCGAAACGCCTCGATCAGCTCGTGGGGTAGATTGGAGATGAAACCCACCGTATCGGAAAGGATGGCGCTTCGGCCAGACGGCAAGCGGATCAGCCGCATGGTCGGATCCAGGGTGGCGAACACCTGGTCGGCAATGAACACTTCTGCCCGGGTAAGGGCCTTGAACAGGGTCGACTTGCCGGCGTTGGTATAACCGACGAGGGCGATCACCGGATACGGCACCCGTTTGCGGGCACGCCGGTGCAGGGCCCGCGTCCGCCGCACCGCGTCCAGTTGCACTCGCAGGCGGGCGATGCGCTCGCGGATCAGCCGGCGATCGGTCTCGATCTGCGCTTCGCCCGGCCCACCGAGGAAGCCGTAGCCGCCCCGCTGTCGCTCCAGGTGGGTCCAGCTGCGGACGAGGCGGCTCTTCTGGTACTCCAGCGCCGCCAGTTCCACCTGCAGCTCGCCCTCCGCCGTGCGAGCCCGTTCGCCGAAGATCTCGAGGATCAGGCCGGTACGGTCGACGACCTTGCATCCCCAGGCTCGTTCCAGGTTGCGCTGCTGAACCGCCGACAGCGGGCAGTCGATGAAGGCGACGGTACCGGCGCCACCGCCCGCCGCCATGTGCTCGGCAACGACCGTTTTCAGCCGGGCGACGGTGCCGCCACCGAACAGGGTCGCCGGGTGCGGCCGGTTCAGGTTGACGATCTCGCGGTGCACAACCGGCAGCTCGATCGCCCGCGCCAGTCCGGTCGCTTCGTCCAGGCGCGCCTCAGCCTCGCGCTCGCCGCCTCGGCGCGCCGAACCAACCTGCGGATGGATGACGAGGCAGACGTTGTCGCCGGTGATCGGACGATTGACCGCAGCCACGAGCCGCTGCGCCGCTCAGTTCATGCGGCGGAGCTCTCCTTGTCCGGCTCGAACAGCTGGATTTGCACGGAAGGCATGACCGTCGAAATCGCGTGCTTGTAGACCAGCTGAGTATGACCGTCCCGCCGCAACAATACGGAGAATTGGTCGAACCAAGTAATGATCCCCTGGAGTTTCACACCATTTACCAGAAAAATCGTGACGGGTGTCTTATTTTTCCTGATGTGGTTGAGAAACACGTCCTGTACATTTTGTGATTTTTCCGAGGACATGGGTCCGAGATCCCTCTATTACGCGCGCACTTCGCCGATTGAACTTCGCCCCCCCTTTTAGCGGCTAAGCTCGCGATCTCGCCAGCTCCCCAAAAGGCGCCGCCACCGGCAAGCAAGGTGGTCTTGGTGCGCTCACACCCCTTCACCTTACAGGGTCTCCACCACCTTGCAAAGCGTCAAGCACCCGGACACATGCAGCGCCGGCGGAAATGCGGCAAACTCCCCATCAAGGGGTGGAGTCGCCCGCACGAGGACCGGCACGCAGCCCGCACGGGTTGCACAATCCAGATCCACGCACGCGTCGCCCGCAAACCAGACGTCCGGTCCAGGCTCAATGCCGCTGCCGTCGAGGGCAAGCAGCACCGGTTCCACCGCCGGCTTGTCGCGCGCCGCATCGAACGCGCCAACGATCCGGCCGAAAAACCCGTCCCAGCCGAGCCGGCTGGCTTCGGCCCGAAGATATGCGCCTTTCTTGTTGCTGACGACTCCGAGATAAATCCCTGCTGCGGCAAGCGAATCCAGCATCTCCTCGGCGCCGTCGAGGGGCGTCAGGGTCTCCATGTGCCGCTCCTCGAATCGCCGATAGAACACCTCGCCGGCCTCCAGCCACCGATCGCCGAAGAGCTGCGGATAGCTGTCGCGCATGGAGCCGTGCACCCGCTCCTTCGTCTCCTCGAGCGTCCACGGATCGAGGCCGAAGGCAACGAGCGTGTGATTCTGCGCATCCTGAATGGCACCCCAACTGTCGATCAGGGTGTTGTCCCAGTCGAACAGGATGGCGCGCGGACGGCGCAGCGACGGAAACCCGGCGACAGGCGTGGCGTTCGCGGCGGCGTCGGTCACCGGCGGCACCCGCCTTCGGCTTCGATGTGCGCCAGGTACGCATCCAACAGTTGCCCGCTCACCTTGCCCATTTTGCCGTCGCCGATCGTCGCGTCGTCGATGCGAATGACCGGCTTGACGAACGACGTGGTGCTGGTGAGGAACGCCTCCGTCGCCTGCTTCGCCTCGTCGACGGCAAAGGGCCGCTCGACGACGGCAAGGCCGAACGAACGGGCCCGTTCGAGGACCACCGCCCGGGTGATGCCGGCGAGAATGGCGTGATCGGCCGGATGGGTGACGAGGGTCCCGTCAGCGGTGACGATCCAGGCATTGGAAGCGGTGCCTTCGGTGACCCGACCGCCATCATCCACCAGCCAAGCCTCGTAGGCCCCGGCCAGGAGCGCCCGCTGCTTGGCGAGAACGTTCGCCAGCAGCGAAACCGACTTGATGTCGGCGCGGCGCCACCGCAGGTCCGGCAGGGTAACGACCGCCACCCCGCGGCGCGTCGCGGCCACGTCAAAAGGCGGGAGCGAGCGGACGGTGGCAACGAGGCTGGGCTTGACCCCTGGCGGAAACGCATGATTGCGGGGGGCGGCCCCGCGGGTGATCTGCATGTAAAGCGCGCCGAAACCGGGGCTGCCGTTGTAACGGACGAGCCGGCGCAAGACCACCATAAGAGCCGCCGGCGCCATCGGCCACGCCATGTCGATCTCGACGAGGGAGCGGGTCAGTCGGGTCAGGTGACGGTCCACATCGACGATGGCACCATTCTTCAGGGCGAAGACCTCGTAGACGCCGTCGGCAAACTGATAGCCACGGTCCTCCACGTGCACCCGGGCGGCCCGGTGCGGCAGGTAGCGTCCGTTGACGTATGCGATCCGACCCATCGACTGGCCCTCAGAAGTATTCGAGCCTGACGGAGAACAGGCGCTCGACCTTGCGTACGGATTCCGAGGTCGAAAACAGCACCACCCGGTCGCGCGACTGGATGACCGTCGCCCCGCGCGGACTGATCACCTGTCCGTTGCGGACGATGGCGCCGATCATCACTCCCGGCGGCAACCGGATGTCCCGCAGCGGCGTCCCGACCAGGCTCGATGTCTCCAGGGCCTCCGCTTCGATCAGCTCGCCGAAGCCCTCGCGCAGGGTGTGCACGGCGTGGATCCGTCCGCGCCGCACGTGCTGGAGGATGGTCGAAGCGGTGATGTTGCGGGGACTGACGATCACGTCGATGCCGAGCGTCTTCACCAGCGGCTCGTAAGTCCCCTTGTTCAGGAGGGTGATCGCCCGATCGGCCCCGTGCCGCTTCGCCAGCAGCGAGGAGAGGACATTGGTCTCGTCATCGTCGGTGACGGCCACGACCGCGTCGGTGGTGGCGACTCCCGCCTCCTCCAGAATCTCCGGATCGAGGACGTCGCCATGCAGGACGACGGTGCCGGAGAGCATGCTGGCGACGGCGGCGGCCCGCTCGGCGTTTCCTTCGATGATCTTGACGCTGACGCCTGGGGTCTCCGCCTCGATCTCCTGGGCAAGCAGCAACGCGATGTTGCCGCCGCCGCAGATCAGCAGCCGCCGCGCGGTCGGCTCTTCGTGGCCGAAGGCGGCCATTGCCTGGGCCACCTGCCCGGTCTCGACGACGAAGTAGACGTCGTCGCCCACCAACAGCTGATCCTCGCCGGTCAACCGCACCGCCTGATCCCGGCGCAGCAGACCGACGATGACGATGTTGAGGCTGGGGAAGAGCTGGGTGAGCTGCTTGATGGGCGTGTTGACCAGCGGACAGCCCACATCGCAGCGAACGCCCAGCAGCCGCACCTTGTCGTCGGCAAACGAAATCATCTCGAACGACCCGGGAACGCTGAGGCGGCGGGCGATGGCCTTCGCCACCTCCGTTTCCGGCGAGATGATGACGTCGATGGGCAGATGTTCGCGGGAGAACAGGTTCGCCCAGGCCGGATCCAGGTAGCTCTGGTCGCGGATACGGGCAATCTTCAGCGGCACCTCGAATATGGAATGCGCCACCTCGCAGGCGACCATGTTCACCTCGTCGGCGTGGGTCACGGCGATGATCATGTCGGCGTCGGCGGCACCCGCCCGCTCCAACACGTCCGGCCGCGACGCATGGCCGATGATCCCTTGCGCATCCAGGCTGTCGTTGATCCGCCGGATGTTTTCCGGCGAGTTGTCGACAACGGTGACGTCGTTGCCCTCCAGCGCCAGATGCCGGGCGATGTTGAATCCAACCTGACCGGCGCCGCAGATGACGATTTTCATCGCGCGAACGCCCCGTGCTGCCGCCTCGTCTGCCCGTCTCGCACCGCTTTTGTGCCCTGTCTAATCCTGAGTCTGTCGGGCTTTCTCGTCACCCTGAATGCCAAGTGACTTCAGCTTGCGGTGCAGCGCCGACCGCTCCATCCCGACGAAGGCGGCCGTGCGTGAAATATTGCCGCCGAAGCGGTTCACCTGCGCCAGTAGATACTCGCGTTCGAAGATCTCCCGCGCATTTTTCAGCGGCAGCCCCATGATCTCGGTGCTGCGGTCGCTTCGTCGTGTCGACACCAGATTGGCATCGAACTCGCTTGGCAGCATGTCGGCGCGGATGGGGTCGCCAGCGCTTCCGGGCGCCATGATCAGCAGCCGTTCGACGATATTGCGCAATTCGCGCACGTTGCCCGGCCAGTCGTACGTCTGCAGGGACGCCATGGCGTCTTCTTGGATCTCCCGCGGCCGTTGACCCGAACTTTCCGCCGCCCGCACCATGAAATGGCGCGCCAGCAGCGGAATATCGTCACGGCGCTCCTTCAGGGCCGGCACCCGCACCGGGACGACACTGAGGCGATAGAACAGGTCTTCGCGAAAATGCCCGGCACGGATCTCATCGGCCAGATCACGGGTGGTGCCGGCGATCACCCGCACATTCACCTCGACCCGGGTGCGGCCGCCGACGCGAAAGAAAACCTGCTCCTGCAACACGCGAACGATCTTGCCTTGCGTTTCCGCCGGCATGTCGGCCACCTCGTCGAGGAACAGCGTCCCGTTGTGCGCAGCCTCGAAGGTGCCGGTCTTCCGCGTCGGACCATTGCCGTCGCCGCCGCCCTCGACGCCGAACAGCTCCACCTCCATGCGTTCGGGCACCATCGATGCGCAATTGAGAACGACGAACGGCCCCGAGGCGCGCCGGGACTGGCGGTGGATCAGCCGGGCGACCAGTTCCTTGCCGGCCCCCGCCGGCCCCGCGATGAGAACACGGCTGTTGGTGGGCGCCACCCTGTCGATCGCCTGCCGAAGCTGACCGATGACCGCGGAATGGCCGATCAGCTCCCAATGGCCGCCGCCGCGCAGGCGAAGCTCCTCGTTCTCCCGCTTCAGCCGTGCGGCTTCCAGCGCCCGGTTGAGGACGAGAATCATGCGATCTGCCTTGAACGGCTTCTCGATGAAGTCGTAGGCGCCGAGCTTGATGGCGTCGACAGCGGTCTCGATGGTGCCGTGGCCGCTCATGATGACGACGGGCAGATCGGGATGTTCCCGCTTCAGCAGCTCCAGGATCTCCATGCCGTCGAGGCGGCTGCCCTGCAGCCAGATGTCGAGCAGGACGAGGCCCGGACGCCGCTGCGCGATCGCCGCCAGGGTGGCGTCGCTGTCGGCCGCTTCCCGCGCTTCAAACCCCTCATCATCGAGGATGCCGGAGACGAGGACGCGGATGTCGGCCTCGTCATCGACGATGAGGATGTCTTCGGCAACGGTGATGGGATTGCTTGTTACCATAGATGCGAATTACCAGTCGATGCCGTCACGGCGCCGCCTTGGCTGTCCGTTTGCCAACCGCATCGATATAGCTCAACCACTCGGACGGGGCCGTCTCGCGAAAGATCAGCATAACCCGTGCCCCGCCCCCGTCACGGTCACTGAGAACCAACTCCGCTTGATGATCTTCCATGATCTTTTTGACGATAGCGAGTCCGAGCCCGGTCCCTCGTGCTCGCGTTGTAACATAGGGCTCGGTCAAACGGTCGCGGTTTTCCTTCGGTAACCCTTTGCCGTTGTCCTCGATCACCACCACCACCTGATCGGTACCCGCCTCGACCCTATGGGCAACCGTCACCCCGATGCGGCCGGCCGGCAAGGGCACATCTTGCTTCTGCTCCCGCGCGATGATCGCCTCCGCGGCATTTTTCATAACGTTCACAAGGGCTTGCGAGATCTGGCGGGCATCGCAAACCAACGGTGTCGTCTCCAGCGGCAACTGAGCGACGATCTCGATGTCGGGGTAGCGGTTGCGCTCCAGAAAGACCGCCTGCTCCACCAGTTCGTTGATGTCTTCCAGCTTGAGATCCGGCCGCGGCATCCGCGCGAAGGAGGAGAACTCGTCGACCATCCGTCCGATGTCGCCCACATGGCGGACGATCGTTTCGGTGAGGGTGGAGAAGGTTTCCGGATCCGACCGGATCTCCTTCAGGTACCGGCGGCGAAGCCGTTCCGACGCGAGCTGAATCGGGGTGAGCGGATTCTTGATTTCGTGGGCGATTCGCCGCGCCACGTCCGCCCATGCCGCCTTGCGCTCGGCGGAGACCAGGGCGGTCACATCATCGAAGGTGACGACGTAACCGACGACGGTGCCTTCTTGCCGCTCGGCGACGATGCGGGCGACCAGAGCCCGCGACTGCCCGTCTCGGATGAGCCGCAGCTCCGATTGCCACTGGCGATCCGGCCGCTCCATGGCGGAGGTCAACAGCCCTGCCATCTCGGGTGCGACCTGGGCCAACGGCGCCCCCGTCACCTCATCGAGGTTGACGCCGAGAAGCTCCGCCGCCGACCGGTTGGGAAGATTTATCATGCCGTTGGCGTCGAGGCCGATGACCCCGGCGGAAACGCCGCTCAGCACCGCTTCGGTAAAGCGACGACGGTCGTCCAGTGAACGATTGGCCTCGATGAGCGTCACCTGCTGCTGTTCGAGTTGCGTCGTCATGCGGTTAAACGCCCGATTCAGCGTCCCGATCTCACCGACCGAGGCACCCGATTTCACCCGAATCGACAAATCGCCGTCCCGGACCCGCTCGGCGGCGGCGATCAATGTCGATATCGGGCGGGTGATCTGGGTTGCCAAGGTCAGGCCGATCCAGACCGCGGCCAGCAACAGAAGCAAGGCCACCAGACCGAAAATCATCACGAAGGTGATCAGGATGCCTTCCCGGCTCTGCTCCAGGCGGCGGTACTGGGCGACAGCGCGTTCCGTCTGCTCGATCGGCTCGCGCACCGCGGGATCGATGAAGCGGCCGACGACCAGATAGGCGTCGACGAACCGGTCGAGCTTGATCGCGGCGCGGACCAGGTCGTCCGGCGGCGTGGTCAGGACGACGATCTGACCCCGCTGCGCCTCGTCGATCGCCTGGTAGGGGATGGTGTCAAGACCGAGGCTGAGGCTCAACGGTGCCTGGGCAACGATGCGGCCGCTGGAATCGACCACCATCACCTCGGACAGCGAACGAAGCGCCGCCATCACCGACAGCCGCTCCTCGAACAGGCGCTGGTCCTGCATCAGATCGCTCGCCGCCTTGTTCAGCTCGTTGGCGATGGCGAAGGCGTCGGCGGAGATGCTCTGCCGGTGTTCCAGGAGATAGGCGCGCGCTACCCGGTCCGAGGCTTCGATCGCCGTCCGCACCCGCTCGGAAAACCAGGCCTGGATGCCGAAGTTGAGAAACAGGGCCGAGAACGCGGCGACCAGGATCGCCGGCGTCACCGCCACCAGGCTGAACAGAACGACGATCCGTATATGCAGGCCGGAGCCGGCCAGCCCCCGCCGTCGCTCCGCCCAGACGCGCACCACCTTGATGGCGATCACCGCGCCGAGGAGCAGCAGCAGCACCGAATCCAGATAGAGGAGGACGACCACCGTCTGCGGATCGGGCCCGAAGCCGGTGGCGCCGGTCCACATGGCGACGGTGATGACGCCGGACAGGATGGCGGCCACCGCGACCAATCCCACCAGCTTCCACTCGAGCCCGTAGCGCCGGTCCAGCAGCGCCCAGCCGAGCGTCACCTTTTGGTGGAAGGCGCGCGGCCGCTTCGTCAACGAGCGCCTCCGCGGATGATGGGGATGCTGAGCTCCCGAATCTTCTTGCGCAGCGTGTTGCGGTTGAGGCCGAGAACCTCGGCGGCGCGGATCTGGTTGCCGCGCGTCGCTTCCAGGGTCAGCGTGATCAGCGGGCGTTCCACCTCACGCAAGATGCGATCGAACAACCCCGGGGCGGGCAGCGCCTCACCGTGAATGGAAAAGTAGCTGCGCAGGTGACGCTCCACCGACCCGCTCAGCCCGTCAGACTCCGGCTCCAGCGCCGACGGCGAGGCGTCGGCGAGTTCCGCTTCGATGACGTCGAGGCCGATCACCTCCTCGGAATAGAGGGCGGCCAGACGGCGCACCAGGTTTTCCAGCTCCCGGACGTTGCCCGGCCAGCGACAGGCCTTCAGCCGCTCCATCGCCTGGCTGTCAATGATCTTCGGAACCAGCCCCTCGTTCACCGCCTTGCTCATGAAGTGACGGACCAGTTCCGGGATGTCGACGCTGCGCTCCCGCAACGGCGGCAGCCGCATCGGCACCACGTTCAATCGGAAGTAGAGGTCCTCGCGGAACAGGCCTTGGCTGATCAGACCGCGCAGGTCGTGGTGCGTGGCGGCAACGATGCGGACGTTGGCGCGAATGGGCGTGCGGCCGCCGACGGTGGTGTACTCCCCCTCCTGCAGGACGCGCAAAAGTCGTGTCTGTGCCTCCGGCGGCATGTCGCCGATCTCGTCGAGAAAAAGCGTCCCCCCCTCGGCCTGCTCGAAGCGGCCGGCGGAGCGATGGGTGGCACCGGTGAAGGCTCCTTTCTCGTGGCCGAAGAGCTCGCTCTCGATCAGCTCGCGCGGGATCGCCGCCATGTTGATGGCGACGAACGGGCCGGCGCGGCGCTTGCCGTAGTCGTGCAGGGCGCGCGCCACCAGTTCCTTGCCGGTGCCGGACTCGCCGGTGATGAGCACGGTCAGGTCGGTCGCCATCAGCCGAGCCAGCGTCCGGTAGATCTCCTGCATGGCGGGGGAGCGGCCAATCAGCGGCAGCTGTTCTTCCGGCGACTCGTCCCCCTCCCGTGACGGCGTCAGGGTCTGCCGGGGCGCCTCCAGGGCCCGGCGGACGACGACGATCAGCTCGTTGAGGTCGAAGGGCTTCGGCAGGTACTCGAACGCGCCGCGCTCGGTGGCCTTGACCGCCGTCAGCAGCGTGTTCTGCGCACTCATCACGATGACCCGCAGCTCCGGTCGGATCTTGCGGATGCGGGGGATCAGATCCAACCCGTTCTCGTCCGGCATGATCACGTCGGTGATGACGACGTCGCCTTGTCCGTCGGAAACCCAGCGCCAAAGTGTCGCCGCATTACCGGTGACCCGCACCTGATAGCCGGCCCGCTCCAGGGCCTGGCCGATCACCGTGCGAATGCCTGAGTCGTCGTCGGCAACGAGAACGGTATGGCTCACCCCTTGTCCTCCGTCACCGGAGCCATCGGCAGCAGAACGCGGAAAACCGTGCGCCGTGGCTCCGAGTTCCATTCGATGACACCGCCGTGGTCGCCGATGATCTTGCCGACGAGGGCGAGGCCGAGGCCGGTTCCTTTCGGCTTCGACGTCACGAACGGCTCGAAGAGGTGCGGCTTGATGTCGTCCGGGATGCCGCCGCCGTTGTCTTGCACGCTGATGACCAGCGGCAGCTTCATGCGGGCGTGGCGGCCGGAGACCGCAAAGCTGACCCCGTGCGCGTAGGCGGTGGTGACGATGACCTCGCCGCCCTCGCGCGGCGCCGCTTCCGCCGCGTTCTTCACCAGATTGAGGAACACCTGGACGAGCTGGTCGCGGCTGCCGAACACCGGCGGCAGCGACGGGTCGTAGTTCTCGATAAACCGCAGGTGACGCCCGAAGCTGTTCTCGGTGAGCGCCCGAACCCGGGCCAGCACCTCGTGGATGTTGACCGCCTCCCGGTTGAGCGGTGCGCTCGCCGAGAAGACCTCCATCCGGTCGACGAGGCTGCAGACGCGATCAGTCTCATCGCGGATCAGCCGGGTCAGCGCCCGATCTTCCGGACGGGCACTTTCCTCCAGCAGTTGGGCGGCGCCACGAATGCCGGCGAGCGGATTCTTCACCTCGTGCGCCAACATCGCCGCCATCGCGCCCACCGAGCGGGCGGCGCCGCGCTGGGTGAGTTGCCGGTCGATCTTCGCCGCCAGAGTCCGTTCCTGCATGGTGACCACGACGGCACCGGGCGGATCCCCCAACGGTGCGGCCTGAATGTTCATGGCGTGCCGACCGATGCGCGGGCTGCTCAGGTTGACGTGATATTCGGAGACCGAATGGCGGTTGCTGCCCGCCTGGCGGATCAACGAGAAGATTGGGCTGTCCACCGGCAACAGGTGCTCCAGCCGCTGCCGGCGCAAGGTACTGGCGCTGCTTTGGAAAAAGTCCTCCGCCGACGAGTTGGCATAGAGAAGCTCGTGCCGGGAGTTAACGACGAAAACCACCGATGGCAGCACGTTCAGCACGAGGTCGAGGTCGATCTCCGCCCCCGGTCGCGTCATCAAGCGCCCTGCCCCTATTCTGTTTTCCATGCGAGTCTGGCTTTCGTTCTGGCCGCGCCGCTCCAAAGAACCAGCGATCACAGGCCGTTCAGGGCCCGCGCCGTGGTGGTCGGCTCGTCCATTGGGATAGCTTACCCTCTTGCCTATAACTTAGGCCATAAAAGATTGGCGTCGCGCATTGCCTGCGGATTAGCCAGCATCACCCTCTTATACCGGCGGGACCATCGGATTCAAGATGGGCTTCCCATCAGGACATCGGTCACAAACTTGACCCCCGGATAGCCGAGGGTCAGCAACAGATAGCCGAGGAGGACGTAGCGAGCGGCGGCGCGGCCGCGAATGCCTTGGTTATGATGGGCAACGAGCAACCCGCCGATGACCAGGAACGCGGCCAGGGTGAAGACGATCTTATGGGAGAGCTCGAACAGGCGGCCTGCCTCCACGTACTCAACGGCAATGCCCGTCAACAGCCCCGCCGCCAGCACCGCTTCCCCCCATTGTAGCAGGCGGAGCTGCAGCAGGTCGCAGTCGGCGAGGGACGGCAAGGCGGCGGTAAGGCCGCTCCGCCATCGGCGCTTCAGTGCCGTTCCTTGCAAGATGGCTGCGAATGCGGCAACCGCCGCCAGGGTAACCAGGGCATAGGTGGCGAGAGCGAAAATGACGTGCGCCTTGATCCAGCCGGCGGGGACCACCGCGTCGCCGCCCCCCGCATCTCCGTGCGTCTGCCACAGCAGGGCCAGCAGCACGACGACGATCAGGTAGGTGCCGAGCAGCCCCGCCAGACGCCACGCCTCGGCAAGCGTCACCGCAACCAGCCCGAACATGAGCATTGTCACCGCCGCGGTCGCCCACAGGGTCTGCGAGAAACCCAGCTGCCAGGAGCCGGCCAGATGGGTGAAGGCCCACAGCGACGGACCGGCGAGGCCGAGGGCGAGCGCCAGCCAGAACCAATGGTCGCGCGCCGTCTGCCTGCGGAGGATCTGCAAGGCGGTCGGCACCATCGCCAGCACCGCGAGCGAACTCTGCCACATGTCGACCCGAATCCTTTCCTTCGCCGGATCCCAATCCGCCGGATCCACTGCCGCGACGGCGGCCCGTGCGGGCAACGGTCCGCCAGAGGATGATTCCGCCTTAGCGTCGGCGCAAGGCGATGTTAGTTTGCCGATCCAAGAAGAGCACACCGGCCCGGGAATCGGGCCTGGGAAATCCTGGATCACCGTCATGTCCGCCCCGCCCTCCGCCTCTCGCATCGGAGCCGAGCCTGTCGCCATCGCGCTGATCGTCGCCGCTGGTCGAGGCAGTCGCTTCGGCGGCGACGTCCCGAAGCAATACCGATTGCTCGGCGGCGAGCCGGTGCTCAGGCGGACGCTGCGCACCTTTCTCGCCCATCCGCGCCTGGCGGGCGTGCGGGTCATCATCCACCCGGACGACGCCGACCGGTATCGGCAGGCGACGGAGGGCCTTGCCCTTCTCGATCCGGTGGCGGGCGGCGCCAGCCGGCAGGAATCCGCCTGTCGCGGGCTCGCCAGCCTGAAGGATAACACGCCCGATCTGGTACTCATTCACGATGCGGCGCGGCCGCTGGTGTCGGATCAGCTGATCTCCCGCGTCCTCGACGGACTTCGCCAGACACCGGCGGCCCTGCCGGCGCTCCCCGTCGTCGACACCTTGAAGCGCGCGGACGGCGTCTCTAGCGGCGTCGTTGCCGGCCACGTCGCCGCCACCGTCGACCGCAGCGGCTTGTGGCGAGCGCAGACGCCGCAGGGCTTCCGCTTCGATGCCATTCTCTGCGCCCACCAACAGGCCGCCGGCCGTGAGCTCACCGACGATGCGGCGGTCGCCGAGGCGGCCGGATTGACCGTCGCCCTGGTGACCGGCGACGAGGACAACATCAAGATCACCAGCGAAGACGATCTCAACCGGGTGGCGCGCATGCTGAAAGCCGACGAGGAGACGCGAACGGGCTCGGGCTACGATGTCCATCGTTTCACCGATGGCGATCACGTCATGTTGGGTGGTCTCGCCATTGCGCACACCGAAGGCCTCGCCGGCCATTCGGACGCCGACGTGGTGCTGCACGCCGTCACCGACGCGCTCCTCGGCTGCGTTGCCGCCGGCGATATCGGCAGCCACTTCCCGCCCTCCGATCCGACCTGGCGTGGCGCCGCCTCGGCCCAGTTTCTCGCCCATGCGGCGTCGCTGGTCGCCGCCGTCGGCGGCAGTGTCCGCCACGTGGACATTACCGTCATCTGTGAACGGCCGAAGATCGGACCGCACCGGGATGCCATACGAGCCTCGATCGCCGGCATCCTCGCCATCCCCGTGGCTCGGGTCAGCGTCAAGGCGACGACGACCGAGGGCCTGGGGTTTACCGGCCGCCGCGAAGGCATCGCCGCCCACGCTATCGCCACCATCACCTGCCCGCCGCCGAGCGGCGCCATCCCCTGATCTCAGGCCGTTTCGGCCCGGACCCAATCGAGAAACGCGGCGTTTCCTCCCGCCACCGGTAACGCGACGATGCACGGGCAGCTGTACGAATGCAGGGCCTTGATGCGGGCGGTCAACGGCGCGATCAACTCGACGCGAGTCTTCAGGATCAGCGCCGATTCGTCGGCGTCCTCCAGCTTACCTTCCCACCAGTAGATGGAGGTGATGGCGGGTAGCACGTTGGCGCAGGCGGCCAGCCGCTCGCCGACGACGGTGCGGCCGATGCTGGCCGCCTCCTCCTTGGTCCCGGCAGTGACATAGACGAAGGCAACGGACATCGGCCGTTTCTCCCTGTTTGCGGACCCTGGCGAGGGCTTTGTACTTCGAAAGGTGATGCAGTCATTCTCGTCGCAGCAAGCCGGGCGCAGCGACGGAGCCGAGACACCACGGGACTCCCCTCACTATTTATTCACTTGAGGAATGGGGAGGCGAGACCCAACATCACTCTCGGCCTGAGGTGGACAACACAAGGGTGATCCACGTGGCACGATACAGGATGATGATGGGCGAACGGCGGCGGCTGCTTGCCCATCGCGACAAGGCCGGTTGGTGCTTACGCCCGCTTTCCTTGCAACCATCACTCCTCGGGCCCGTTGCAGAGCCGCACGATCCGTTGGCATCCCGAGAATCCGTTCAACGGGCTCGGATGCGGGCAACGTGCTCCGAACGCCCGCCGTCCGCTTGAGTTTAAGGACGCGGGAAAGGCGCTCAACACCAAGACCGGTCGCCCCGGTCCATACCATTCAGATGAGAGGAAGGAGAACGCCGATGTCGTCGCGTTCGCTCCGCCCAAGCTCCACCCACGAACAGCATCGCTGCTGTGGCGCCCTGATCAGTATCGGCGCCTACGGCGACTGGCACCTTTGCGAGGCCTGCGAAACCATGCTGAGCGCCCGCCATGCGCGGCGACGCGCTACCGCCACCGGCTCCGGCGAGCCAAGCCCTGTCGCCTCCTCGGGTGGTGCTGGCAAGCAAACAAAGCCGCGCAAACGCCGGTGACCTTCCGGGGCGGGATCTTCGACGGTCCCGCCCCGCACCACTCCGCAGAGACATCAGGCGGCCGGCAGCGCCTCCGCCCGTTGACGCTCCCGCCAGGCGAACGGGCAGTGGGGCTTCAACGCCGTCCGCTCGGCAGCGAGAGACGTCGCCAGCGCCCGGTCTCCCTGTCGAATGGCCGCTTCGAGGAGGGTGCGGTGGATAATGTCGCGCTGCGCATGGCTGCCGCCAAAGGCATTTGCCCGGTAGCGTACGGGCAGCAGGAACTGGATGGTCTCCACCCAACGGCCGCGCCCGAAGGCGGCAATGGCTCGCACGGTGGCGAGGCCGACGTTGCGCGTCATCGCGCCGTTAGCGGTCTGTTCCTCCGTCGCCTGTTCGACCGCGGCAAGCAGCCGAGCGATGTCGGCGGAACGGCCGCTGGCCACGTAGGCCATCATCGCGTGCATATCGTTGAATGCGTAGAAACCCGGCTCGTTCGTCCGTCGTACGCATCGGCGAGGCTCCGCCAGCGATCGCCCACGTCGATACGGCGCAAATGCATCCGCCACAACAGCGCCGTCGCATCGACCATTTCCAACTGAACCTGCGAGTCTGCCGGGCGGATCGCGCGGTCATAGATTGAAAGGGCCGCCTCGACGTTGTCGCGATCCAGCTGAAACAACGCCGTATGCCACCAGTTGTGGAAGGCGAAGGTGTTATCCGCTTGCGCCCAGTGGGACTGGCGGCTTTCCATCCAGGCGAGGCCTTCCGTCTGCCGTCCCTGCATCTCCATGACGTGGGTCACGGCATGGTGCGCCCAGCCGTCATCCGTTTCGATGTCGAGCGCGGCCCGCCCGTACTCCTCGGCGGCGCCGTAATCTCCGCACTCCTCGAGACCGAACGCCTGCATGCCGAGGACGAAGCCGTAGCCCGGCACGTCGCGCGACCAAGCCGGCAGCGCCCGGGCGATGCGGCCCCGCAGGTTCTCGCGATCACCCATGCAAAAGTCGGCGAGATGCCCCAGCTGTAATGCGAGGGCGTCCCGAGGGTGATCGGCGAGCAGACGGTCGAGCCGCAGGCGCATGCCTTCCCAGTCACCGCCGGCCCAGGAGGCCAGCGCCGCCATCCACGCCCGCTCACGCTCGTTGGCGCGAGCGGCGAGATCATCCAGGCCGCGAAGCGTCACTCGGATCTCGCCGAGGAGGCTTCGCTCCCACATGGACACCATCAGCGCTGCCCGCAGAACGTGGCCCATGACGAATTCGGGGTCGGTCGCCAGCACGGCATCGATGCTGGCCATCGGATCGCCCCGGTAACCCTGAAATTGCCGGAGCGCCGTCTCGTACCCGGTCAGGCTCGCCTGGACCGTTGCCGACGTGGGAACCCCACGCGCGTCCTGGATCGCTGCCATCTTCGTTCCACCTCCCTCTCACCACCCCGTTTCCCGTCTCGCCGGTTCTTCCGCCGCTGCGGGACCGCCTCGCTTGGTCGCTCTCCAGTAGATGAACACTCATCGACCAGATGCGAGCGTTCGGAACTCGGGCGACGCCGGCGACTCGACGACGCCGTGAATCTCCTTGCGCGCGCAACGCTGACTTCCGACCTTCGAGGCAAGAACAGACAAACTGTGGGAGGATGGTGATGATGAGAGCCGCGCCCCGGGACATAAGACCGGAAACAAGCCGTGAAACGCCAGGGCAGCACCAATGGCTCACCATCCACGGGCGAGAGCGGGATCTCGGCGGTTTCGTCGTGCGGCGAATCCTGCCGGCGGCGGTGCGGCGGATGGTCGGGCCGTTCGTCTTCTTCGATCACATGGGACCGGCGGATCTGGCGGCCGGTCAGGGCATCGACGTCCGCCCCCATCCGCATATCGGCCTCGCCACCGTCACCTACCTGTTCGAAGGCGAACTCCTTCATCGCGACAGCCTCGGCTCGGTACAGGCGATCCAGCCGGGCGCCGTCAACTGGATGACCGCCGGCCACGGCATCGTCCATTCGGAACGGACCGGGCCGGATGAGCGGGCGCGGGCCAGCCGGTTGCACGGCATTCAGTCGTGGGTCGCACTGCCGGTGGAACAAGCGGAGACGCAGCCGTCCTTCCACCACTACGCCGCCGAGACCTTGCCGCTGATCCAACGCGACGGCATTTCCATGCGCCTGATTGCCGGCCAGGCCTACGGCGTCACCTCGCCGGTCAAGACGCTCTCCCCCATGTTCTACCTGGACGCCCGTCTCGCCGCCGGAGCGCGCCTGCCGTTGCCGGACGACCAGCCCGAGCGCGCCATCTATGTCGTCGAGGGCAGTGTTCGGCTGCAGGACATGCCGGTCGAAGCGGGCGCAATGGTAGCGGATGACGGCGGCGCCCCGGCGCTCGTCGAGGCGATCGGCCCGGCGCGGCTGATGCTTCTGGGCGGGACCCCGCTTGGGGACCGTCGGCTCTGGTGGAATTTCGTCGCCGCCGATGCGGCGCGGATCGAGCTGGCAAAAGCCGACTGGCGGGAGGGGCGATTTCCCTCCGTGCCGGGAGAAACCGAGTTTATCCCGCTGCCGGAAGGCTGAAGCTGCGGCCTTGCCGAGCGCTCCTCCACGACGCCAATACAACCTGAAGGCAATTCATTTAGAACGGCATTTTCGGGATTTTTACCACAAATGCAGCACGTTGCTTTAATAATATTCCCGTTATACTTGTATTTTCCCTTGACGCCGTCGACATCCGGCAGTTATCGTCCGCGCGGGACGGAGGTCCACACAGATTGAACAGCGCAACAAAGGGGATTCTTGTATGAGTCGTCACAGCCGACCCGCGGGTTGGATGTCAATGGTATGCCTGATGGGCTTGGCCCTTGCGGCCGCACCGCAGGCGCAGGCGGAGCCGCCGGCGGCCGGGATCCTCGTCATTCCCGGCGACGAGAGCGCGACCGGCGCCGCGGCCGCCCTCAGCGAGCGGGCGAACGCGCAAGGCCAGGTGCGGGTGATCGTCGGCCTGAGTGAAGAGATGGCCGATGAGCAAACCCTCGCCCCGGCAGCAGTGAAGGGCCAGCGGGCACGCCTTCGCTCCGCTCAACAGGCGGTGCTGGCGCACCTGGGCAACGCGGTGAAAACGGGGGAGAAGCGAACCAGCACCCCCGAAGCGACGGCAAGCGGCGTCGACGGGGTCACCCTGTTCGACACCATTCCATTCCTTGCCCTCAACACCGATGCCGCCTCCCTGCAGGTGCTGTTGAGCGCGCCGGGCGTCGCCAGCGTCCAGGAGGACGTGCCGGTTCCGCCCACCCTTCTGCAAAGCGTGCCGCTGATCAAGGCAGATCAGGCGGCGGCGCTCGGCTTTTCCGGGACCGGCCAGGTGGTCGCCGTCCTCGATACGGGGGTCTACAAGACCCATCCCATGCTGACCGGCAAGGTGGTGTCGGAAGCCTGCTACTCCAGCACGGTGGCCGGCCAGTCCACCTCTCAGTGTCCCGGCGGCGCGGCCTCCTCGACCGCTGTGGGCTCCGGCGTCAACTGTCCGACCAGTATCGCCGGCTGCGATCACGGCACCCACGTCGCGTCGATCGCCGTCGGCAACGCCTCCAACATCAAAGGCGTCGCCAGCGGCGCCAGGCTGATCGCCATCCAGGTGTTCAGCCGCTTCACCACCTCCACCTATTGCGGATCGCAGACCCCTTGCATCCTCAGCTATACCTCCGACTTCACCAAGGGACTGGAGCGGGTGTACGCCTTGCGTAACACGTACAGCATCGCGTCCGCCAACCTCAGTCTCGGCGGCGGGTCCTATCCCACCAAATGCGACGCCCAGGTTCCGGCGACGACGGCGATCATCAAGAAGCTGCGCAACGCCAAGATCGCCACCGCCATCGCCTCCGGCAACAACGGCTACAACGGCTTTGTCAGTTCCCCCGGCTGTATCTCCGCCGCCGTCACCGTCGGCAGCACCACCAAGTCCGACACCCTGTCGTGGTTCTCCAACCATGCCAAGCTGGTCGACCTGCTGGCGCCCGGCGAGAGCATCCTGGCGGCGGTGCCCGGCGGCGGTCTCGCCATCAAGAGCGGCACCTCGATGGCGACACCGCACGTCGCCGGCGCCTTCGCCATCCTCAAGCAGGCTAAGCCGACGGCCACCATCACCGAGTTGCAGAACGCTCTGTCCTGCACCGGCAAACCGATTGCACCGAGGGGAGGCGTCAGCAAGCGGCGGATCGACGTGCTCGCCGCGTTGAACGTGGTCCGCTCACCGGCGACAGGCTGCAACTGACGGTTGATCTGTCAGCATGACCGCCAGGAAGGAAGCGTCGGGCGGCATCGCCCGGCGCTTTTTTCTCATCTTCGGCTTGATGGCGATCGGCAGCCTCGATGCCGGACAGGCCGCCGAGCCCGCAAGTAAACCGGGGACAAACGCGATCAACCCGTCGTCCCAGTCGCAACGCCTGCTCGATCTCGCTCGTCAGCGCGGGCGATTGCCGATCATTGTCGAACTCGCCGTCACCGGTGCCGCCGCCGATGACGAAGCGGCCATCCGACGGGCGCAGCAGCACCTTCTTGCCGATCTCGGGGTCACCACCGGCGCTGACGGAAACCTCACCGGTCCCGGCGTTAGCGGCGTCAAGCTTTACGAGACAATGCCGTTCCTGGCCCTGACCGCCGACGCCCAAGCGATCGACCATCTCATCCGCAACCAATTGGTCGTCCGCATTCAGGAGGACAGCCCCGTCCCTCCCAACTGAACCGCGGGCGGTGGCGCCAGAGGACCCCCCGGCGAGGGCTGACGCCGAAATCTGCGTAATAGTCAGAGGATCCGGTCAGATGGCCTGTCCGGGGCCGGCACCCTGGCAAGTCAGCCGAGGGCGACCAAGGTCGCCGTCAGAAGTATAACGGTAAGAAAGAACAGACCGCTTGCATCTCTGTGCACTACGCGTTCCTTCGCGACGTGTTTGCGCACTCGCATGTCAAAATGCTCCATGATGGCGATGGTCTTTTGTCTCGCACCATCGCCTACCCCATTTGTGTCAGCATTGCGGCGGCGCGGAGCGAAGTCAACGCCTGTCTGGCCGTTAGCGCCAACCTGTTGATATCTTGTCGAAAATTTTGTTGGCGATTCGCAGGCACAAAAAATGGCCAGCGTCAAATTTCGATCTGACCGCCCAGTTCCACGACCCGGCCGGGGGGAAGTCGGAAGAAGGCGGTCGCGCTCAGCGAAGAATTCCACAGCGCATTGAACAGCGACGCACGCCACGGTCCCAGGGCCAGTTTATCGCGCCGTGCCCTGGCGCGGCGCATCTTCACCAATGTTTCCCGGCCGATGAAAAACGACGTCTCCATCATGTTGAAGCTGAGGCCGTAGTTCCTGCACTGGGCAAGGACCCGCAAAACATTCGTCCGATCCATGAATCCGAGGGAGGCGGCAACGGTGAAAAAGCCCTTGCCCAGCCGTTCCACCTCGATCCGCGATCCGGGCGGGACGTGAGGTTCATCTTCGATATTGATCGTCATCACGATGATGCGCTTGTGCAGGGCCTGGTTGTGCTTGAGGTTGTGCAGCAGCGCCATCGGCACCGTGTTGATGTTGCGGGTCATATAGACCGCGGTTCCCTGAACCCGGACGGTCGTGCTCTTGATGCCGTCGAGGAACAGCGCCAGCGGCATCGCTTCGCCGTAAATCTTCTGCCTGACCCGGGAAACGCCGCGCCGCCAGGTATCGACGAGGAGGTACGCCAGGCAGCCGACCAAGATCGGCAGCCATCCCCCGTAGGGGATCTTCAGGCAATTGGCCGCGAAAAACGCCAGATCGATCAGCAGCAGCGGGCCGAACACGGCGATCACCAGCCACCTGCCCCAGCCCCAGACGCGCACCGCAACGACCGCGGCGAGGATGGTGCTGATCCCCATCACCCCGGTTACCGCCAGGCCATAGGCGGCGGCAAGGTTGTTGGACGAGCGGAATTCGCTGACAAGGAAGATGACGCCTGCGAGCAGGATCCAGTTCATCTTCGGCACGAAGATTTGCCCCTCCTCGGTCTCCGAGGTATGACGCATCTCCATGCGCGGAAGGTAGCCCAGCTGCACCGCCTGCCGGGTCAGCGAGAACAGGCCGGAAATCACCGCCTGTGAGGCGATGATCGTCGCCAGGGTCGCCAGTATCACCAGCGGGTAGATGGTCCATGCCGGCGCCAGCAGGAAGAAGACATGATCGACGACGGCCGGGTCCTGCAGCAGCAGTGCTCCCTGCCCGAAGTAATTGAGCAGCAGCGCCGGGAACACCAGCACGAACCAGGCGATGCGGATCGGTCGTCGGCCGAAGTGTCCCATGTCGGCGTAAAGCGCCTCGGAGCCGGTGATCGCCAGCACCACGGCACCGAGACTGACGAAGGCGCCGACGGGATTAAGGGCGAAGAAGCCGAGCGCATAGCGCGGATCGAGGGCAACCAGCACGGAAGGCACGGCGAAGACCTGAATGCCGCCCAAGACGGCGAGAACCGCGAACCACAGCAGCATTACCGGGCCAAACAGCCGGCCGACCAGGGCCGTCCCCCGCGACTGGATCAGGAACAAGCCAACCAGGATCACCCCGGAAGCCGGCAGAATGTAGGGAGAAAAGGCGGGGGTGGCGGCATTGATGCCTTCAAGCGCGCTCATCACCGAGATCGCCGGGGTAATCAGCGCATCGCCGAAAAAAAGGGCGAGGCCGGCGATCGACAGCACCAAGAGGAAGGAGCGCCACCGGGACCCCGGTGCGAGGCCATGCATTGCCAGCGCCGCCAGGGCTAACACGCCCCCCTCCCCCTTGTTGTCGGCGCGCATGATGAGCACCAGGTACTTGATGGTCACCGTGAGCATCAGCGTCCAGAAGACCACCGACAACAATCCGAGGATCACTTCCGGTTCGGAGGACAGGCGGCCGGCCGGGCCGAAAGCCTCGCGAATGGCGTAAAGCGGACTGGTCCCGATGTCGCCGAAAACGACGCCGAGCGCGCCGAGGATGAGCGAGACGGCGCCGCGATCGACGCTTTCATCTCTGCCATCGGTGTCCTCGGAAGGAATCCAGGCAGCCTGATCGTCCGCGGGCAATGCGGCATCTTCGGCCCCCGTCGATCCCAAATCGCCGGTTGTCGAGCGTGGATCACCGGAGGTGAGTTCCGGCTCGTCGAGCGGCGTTGATGCGGGTTCGCTTGTTGTCATCCCGAACCTCCCCGGCCCAGAGTAGCAGATGTCGGTCGCGCCGAATCAACAGCTTGTTTGCGTGTCTGCCGCCCTTTTCCAGGCGAACCGCCCACCCGCAGAGCCACCCTGCGGAGTCGGGCTTGGCCCCCGGCCCCTCTCTTCCGGTTAGGCGCCGGCGAAATGGCGCCGGAGGGCGGTCACCAGGAGGCGCAGTCGCCCGGTCAGCGCCGCCGCCGGCGCATGGACGAGGGTTATCCAGTCCGGAGGAACGGGAAATCCCGCCAGCAAGCGGACGAGCCGGCCGGCCGCCAGCAAGTCTTCGGCGAGAAAGGCGGGCAGCAACGCAATGCCACGCCCGGCGACCGCCGCATCCAGCATCACCCGCCCATTGTTGGTGGTGAAACACGGGCGGACCGTCACAGTGATGCCACCCTCCGCCGCTTCGCCGGGCACCGAGAAGACCCAGCGGCGGCCGCTGGCGAGAAAGCTGTAGTGAATACAGTCGTGATCGACCAGTTGCTGGGGGTTGGCCGGCTCGCCCCGACGGGAGATATAGCTCGGCGACGCGTAGACGAGACGGTGCTGTTGCGCCAGGCGAACGACCCGTAGGTGCTGATCGGGCGCTCCCGACTGATCGCGAATGGCCGCATCGAACCCTTCTTCCAGCGGATCCACCACCCGGTCGAGGAGAACGAGTTCGACGGTGAGGCGGGGATAGCGGTCCTGCAATTGAAAAAGAACCGGCGCCACGCGGACGATGCCGAGCGAGGTTGGTGCGCTCAGCCGCAGCAATCCGGCCGGCTCGACCCGTGCCCCGACCACCGCCGCCTCCGCGTCTGCCATCTCGGCGAGGATGCGGGTGCAGGACGCGAGATAAAGGGCGCCCTCCTCGGTGAGGCGAACGTTGCGGGTCGTGCGGGCGAGCAGACGCACGCCGAGCCAGGTCTCCAGTTGGCCGATGCGCTTGGTGACCACCGAGGGGACGATCCCCAGCCGGCGCGCCGCCGGGGCAAAGCCGCCGGCTTCCGCAACGGCAACGAACGCCTGCATCGCGGCGAACCGATCCATATACAATTTCCATATCGAGAATAATATCTTCTCATTATGGGCGATTGTTCGCGCAATGGCGAGCGCTTACCTCATCGTTGCACATGAGGAGGTAAGAACCATGATCTCGCTCCGCCGCGCCGCCGACCGTGGCGCAACGCGCCTCGACTGGCTCGACAGCCGTCATGCGTTCTCGTTCGGTGGGTACTATGACCCGCGCTTTACCGGGTTTCGCAATCTGCTGGTGATCAATGAGGACGAGGTCCGGCCCGGCGCCGGATTTCCCACTCATCCACATCGGGACATGGAAATCATCAGCTACGTCATCGATGGTGGGCTCGCCCATCGCGACAGCCTCGGCACCGGTTCGATTATCAGGCCGGGGGAGATTCAGCGGATGTCGGCCGGAACCGGAATCCGCCACAGCGAATTCAACGCTTCCGCCAGCGAGGCGGTGCATTTTCTGCAGATCTGGATCAGGCCGGAGCGGGCCGGTCTTGCACCCGGCTACGAGCAGGCGGCTCTGCCCGCCGTCAACGGCGTCTCGCGTCTCGACCTGATCGGCGGTCGGAGGGGAAGCGACCAGGCGGGCGGCAAACAGACGGTGACCATCCACCAGGATGTGGCGCTGTGGCGGGCATCCCTGCAGCCCGGGGAGAGCATGTCCCTGCCGCTGGCCTCCGGGCGGGCGGCCTGGGTACAGGTGGTCCACGGCCGCGCCACGGTGAACGGCTGCGCGATGGCCGCCGGCGATGGCGCTGCCATCGAGGCAGAGTCGGAGGTGGTGATGATCGGGTCGGAGGCGGCCGAATTACTGGTCTTCGATCTCCCCTGAGGCGACAGCGGCCGGCAGAGATCCGCTCCCTGCCGGCCGCGCGTTCTTTAGGCTCGCTGTGCGCCGGCCGCTAGAAGCGGTAGGCGGCTCCGAGGGCAGCGTTGATGATGCCCTGATCGATGTCGTTGCGGAAATTGCGATCGTAGCCGGCCCGGGCGTAAAGGCCCCATCTCTGGCTGAAGTCGTACTTGAGGCCGACTTCCGGACCGAGGATGAACCCGTCTTCGACACCCTTGCCGAGAATATAGCCGCCGACGGGGCCGATGAACGGATGCCAGGCGCCCAGGTTCCACTGGTAACCGAAGCCGACGGCGAATCGGCCGCCATAGCCGTCGTTCTGGCTGGTGCCGAGCGTGTTGAAGCCGGCGGCCTCGCCTTTAACGAGGAAGTTCGGCGCGACGAGATAATCGGCGCGGAGTTCCGGACCCAATAGATTGCTCGACTTCTGATCCCCGGAGGAGGTGTTGTCACGCTCCTTGAGATTGTGGCCGTACCAAGGCCCAAACGACACCGTGCCCTTCAGCTCCGGCGGTGGCGGGGGCGGCGGCGGCGACTTGGCCTGAACCGGCGGCGGCGGTGCCGGCGGGGGTGCCGGTGGCTTCGGGAATTCGATTTCGACCCGGCGGTTCTGCGGCTCGCGGACCCCATCCTTGGTCGGCACCAGCGGATTGGCTTCGCCGCGGCCGATGGCGGTGATCGCCGTGGCCGGGACACCCAAGCGGATGAGCTCCTGCTTCACCGTGTCGGCGCGCCGCTCCGAAAGCCGCTGGTTGTACTCGGCCGAACCGGAGAGGTCGGTATAACCGGTGGCAACGATGCGGGCCTGCCCCGATCGCTTGAACTCTTCGGCGGCCTGAGCAACCACCCGCTTGCCTTCCGCGGTCAGGTTGTAACGGTCCCAGTCAAAGAAGACGAGAAACTTGGCCATTTGCGCCGGTGAAGCGGCCGGCGCCGTTGGCGGTGGAGTCATTGGCTTCGGCGCCTGAGCTAAGGCGGTCGATGCCGTCAAGATCAGAAGCGACCCCGCGACAGCAATAGTTCGCATTCCCCTAAGCCTCCTCAATTGACACATGGTGCACGGCTACATAGCCCTCCATGCGTAGCAAAACGAGCATTGTTTATACGCACTTGTCCGCTTCTACGCGAACGGAGGGAGAAAGGTCCAGCCGGGCCTTCCTCACACGCGTCATCAGCGCGGCTTTTGTAACAAATGTTGCTACTTTGCAACAGAATCGGTCGGATCCACCCAATCCAGTGGCCAAGGCCCGCCGCAGCGATTGTAGGGAAGTTCAACGGGATCGGCGAGCTTTGAGGCTGACGAATTTCGATCATTCCTGCCGCAGTGGGCAGGGAGTTCCCCATCCTAGTTGCACCCAAGTCACGCTGCGCGACGGCAAAGAGCAAGGTTGACGCGCGAGGCATGCTGTTTACCGCGCTCCGGTTTCATCCCCCCTCGCCGTCGGCGTCCGCGGCCAGGTGGCCGACGCAGCAGACCATGTCGCCGAGCACGCCCTCGACGGTTTCGATGGCCGCTTCCCGACTGCCGAAGACACCGGCACTGCCGCCGTCGAGCCCGAACGGGAACGCCTCCCAGCCGCCGTCACCGGCCACGACGACGGCGGTCGCCGCCTCGGCGGTGCTGATCATCGCCGTGTGGGTCCATTCCATGACGATCTCCCCGCCCCCTCCCCTAGAAGCTCAGCCGGCAAATGGGGTCTCCGGCAGACCGCGCATCCCCGGCTCGAAAGCGAGAACGCCGCCGGCGAGCGGCTCCTCTTCCAGCTGTTGCGCTGTCAGCGTCTCCGTCGCCGTGGTCACGAAGAGCGTGCCGTAGTCGAGCCCGCCGAAGACGCAACTGGTGCCGCGCGAGACCGGCAACGCGATGACCCGTTCCATCCGGCCGCTGGGGTCGTAGCGGACGAGGCGTCCCCACACCGGTTGCGCGCTCCAGACGTAGCCCTCGGCATCGACGGTGAGGCCATCGGGAAAGCCGCCGGCAGCCGGGTCGAGGACGGCAAACGGCCGGCGGTTGGCGATCTCGCCCGTTGGCGGGTCGAAGTCGTAGGCGAAAATCGTGTAGCGGAAGCTCTCGGTGTAATACATGGTGCGGCCGTCGGGACTCCAGCCGGTCCCGTTGGAGCACTTCACCCCATCTTGCATGCGGCTGATCCGGCCGTCGGGATCGAACCGGTAAAGCGCACCCGTCGCCGCCAGCCAGTCGGTGGCCCCCATCGTCCCCGCCCACAGCCGTCCCTGCCGGTCGCACTTGCCGTCGTTGAAGCGGTTGTCAGGACGGTCCAGCTCCGGGTCGGCAAGCACGTCCAGCGTGCCCGTGCCCGGATCGAAAAAGGCGAACGTCTTGCGCAGGGTGAGGATCAGCCCCCCCGCCGCCCGCGTCGACAGTGACGTCACCATGTCGGGCAACTCGTACGTCCGACGGGACCCGTTCGCCGGCTGCACCACGTGGACTCGCTGACCCTTGATGTCGACGGCAAGCAGGAGTCCGGTTCTCGGGCACCAGACTGGGGACTCGCCGATGATGTCGCGGGCGCGAACGACGACGCGAATGTCCGCGGGCGTCGGCTCGATTTCGTAAGGCCACCCGGTGCGATTCATGCGCTCCCCTTGCCGCCCCCCTGGCCGGTGCACGGCGCATCGCACCAGTGGCCTTGGCCGATCGGGTGGCCCTTCGCATGCTCCTTCGCCGCCACGCCACCGAAGATGATGGAGAGAATGCCGCCGACGCAGACGAGAACGATGCCGATGAGCGCGACCAGGTCTGGGACGTTATCCCAGACAAGCCAGCCGATGAGCCCGGAAAACACCACCACCGAGTAGTTGAAGGGCGCCAGACGCTCGGCAGTCGACTGCTGATAGGCGAGAATGATGAACAGTTGCGACAGCGCCATGAAAACACCGATGCCGGCGAGGTAGCCCCACTCGACCCCGACCGGGGGCCGCCAGCCGGCGATGGCAAACGGCGTCGCCGCGATCGTCGAAATCAGGAAGTAGTAGAACAAGATGGTGTCGGGACGATCGGTGCTCGACAGCCGGTTCACCGAAACCAGCGCGATCGCCGAAAACAGGGCGGCGGCGGTCGCCAGCAGCGCCGCCGGATTGGTCAGGAGTGCTGCGCTGGGCTTGAGGATCAGCAGGACGCCGACGAAGCCGATGACGAGGCTGGTGATCACCATCGGCCTGATCTTCCGCTTCAGCCAGACAAGGACGACCAGCGGAATGAACAGCGGCGCCGCGTTGACCAGCAGCACCGCGTCGACGAGGCTCATCTCCTTGACCGCGATAAAGAACAGCGCCTGCGACAACAGGCCCGAAATGGCCCGCACCAGATGCAGGGGCAGTCGCGTCGTCCTGATGTCGGCGGTTCCGCGGTGCAGGACCCATGGCAGGAGCAGGACCAGGCTGATGCCGTTCTGGAACAAGACGACGATGCCGGTCGGCACAGCCGACGCCGCTTTGCCGAACGCGCTCATCACCGCCACCGAGAGAAAGGCGAGGACAATGAGCAGCGTTCCGAGGAAGACATTCGGCGGCCGTGGGGCGCTTCCCGCATCAGGCATCCCGCGCTCTCCCTGCCATCATTGCCGCCTCCACCCCCTCCCGGTGCAGAGGGAGTCGCGCATGCGCCCCCTGAGCCCCGCTGCTCACGGGTCGACCGGATCGTGGAGGTCGGTGATCATCTTGGCGATCAGGCCGGTCCATCCCGTTTGGTGCGACGCGCCGCAGCCCCGCCCGCTGTCGCCATGGAAGTATTCGAAAAACAGCAGATTGTCCCGGAAATGCGGATCCGTCTGCAGCTTTTCCGCATCGCCCCAGACCGGTCGCCGCCCGTTCTGGTCGGGGAGGAAAATGCGCACGACACGGCGGGAAAGCTCGTCGGCGACCCGGGCGAGCGACATCATCTGTCCGGACCCGGTCGGACACTCGACCTTGAATCCGTCGCCATAATAGGAATGGAAACGGCGAAGGCTTTGGATGATCAGGTAGTTGACCGGGATCCAGATGGGCCCTCGCCAGTTGGAATTGCCGCCGAACAGGCGACTATCGGATTCGCCCGGCACGTAATGGACGTCGTAGCGCCGGCCGCCGTTCTCGAAAACGTACGGGTGCTCCAGGTGGGCGCGGGAGACGGAGCGGATGCCGAACGGTGACAGAAACTCTTCCGGATCCAGCATGCGGGCGAGCGTGGATTTCATCCGGTCGGCCCGCATGAGCGACAGCAAGCGGCGATCCTCGTGGCCGGGATCGTCCCAGCGCGACACCAGCCGGGCAAGATCGGGACGATGATGCAGATACCACGTCAGGCGGCGGGCGAAATCCGGCGTGCTCGCCAAATGGGGCGCATCGAGGATCTCCACCGCGCACAGGGGAATGAGCCCGACCATGGAGCGCACCTTCAGCGGCAATGATCCTTCGCCCGGCAGATCCAGCACGTCGTAGTAGAACTTGTCCTCATCGTCCCACAGGCCGATGCCGCGGCCGGCGATGTCCTTCATCGCCGCCGCGATCGCCAGGAAATGCTCAAAGAACTTAGTCGCCAGGTCCTCGTAGACATGGTTATGGCGGGCCAGTTCGAGGGCGATCCGCATCAGGTTGAGGGCGAACATCGCCATCCAGGCGGTGCCGTCCGACTGCTTGATGGTGCCGCCGGTCGGCAACGGCGCCGACCGATCGAAGCAGCCGATGTTGTCGAGACCGAGAAAGCCGCCTTGAAAGATATTGCGGCCGCCGTGGTCCTTGCGGTTCACCCACCAGGTGAAGTTGATCAGGAACTTGTGAAACACGCGCTCGAGAAAGACGAGATCGCCATTGCCACCGTTGTGATGGCGGTCGATTTGATAGATCTGCCAGGCAGCCCAGGCACGGACCGGCGGATTGACGTCGCTGAAGTTCCATTCATAGGCCGGTATCTGCCCGTTGGGATGCATGTACCATTCATGCTCCAGCAGGATCATCTGCCGCTTGGCAAACTCCGCATCCAGCCCGGCCATGGCGACGGCATGGAAGGCGGTGTCCCAGGCGGCGAACCAGGGGTATTCCCAGGTATCCGGCATCGAGATGACGTCTTCGGCATTGACGTGCCGCCAGTCGCTGTTGCGGCCGGCGACGCGCTCCGGCGGGGGCGGCGGCTCGGTCGGATCGCCGTCGAGCCAGCGCGAAACGTCATAGCAGTAGAACTGCTTCGACCAGATCATCCCGGCCAGCGCCTGGCGGTGCACCCGCCGCTCCTCGGCATAGGGGAGGTGCGTCTGAAGGCCGGCATAGAAGGCGTCCGCTTCCGCCAAGCGGGTGGCAAACGTTTTGTCGAAATCGCCGAACGCATCGATGCTGCGGCCATCCGGCCGCAGTCGCAGCCTGATCGTCCGGCTGGCGCCGGCGGCGAGGGGGCAGCGGTAGACGGCGCACGCCTTGGTTCCGGTGCGAACTCGATTGAGGCCGCTGCGGTCGCCGTCGACGATGGCATCGTGGAAAGCGTCCTTGAAATGGCCGTCGGCGGCGATGCCGTAGAGACGGTGAACGTTGGTCTCGTTGTCGCAGAACAGCAGCTCGTCCGGCCCCTCGCAGTAGACGGCGAAGCGGCCAAGCACCGGATCGGCGACACCGATGCGATCGGCGCCGATCGCCGTCAACGCCGGCTTGATCGCGCCCTTGTCCCAGGACCAGGTATCGCGGAACCAGACGTGCGGCAGCACATGCACCGTCGCCGCCGCCGCCGCCCGGTTGGTCACCGTCACCTTCATCAAGATGTCGTCCGTATCCGCCTTGGCATAGGCGATCTCGACGTCGAAATACCGGTCGTCGTCGAAGACGCCGGTGTCCGCCAGTTCGAACTCCGGCTGGTCGAGACCGCGTCGGCCGTTCTCCTCGATCAGCTGTTCGTAGGGGAACGCATCCTGCGGATACTTGTAGAGCATGCGGAGAAAGGTGTGGGTCGGCGTCGCGTCGAGGAAATAATAGAGCTCCTTCACGTCCTCGCCGTGATTGCCCTGCAGATTGGTCAGCCCGAACAGCCGCTCCTTCAGGATGGGATCGCGGCCGTTCCAGAGGGCGACGGCCAGGCATAGCCGCTGCTGGATATCCGACAATCCGCCGATCCCGTCCTCTCCCCACCGATAGGCTTTGCTGCGCGCCATATCGTGGGTGAGCGCGTTCCAGGCGTCGCCGTCGGCGCTGTAGTCCTCGCGCACCGTTCCCCATTGGCGTTCGCTGAGATAAGGCCCCCAACGCACCCACGCCGTCTTGCCGGTCCTGACATCGTTGAGGCGGGTTTGTTCGGGATTTTTCGCGACGCTCATGGGGCTCCTACTGCCGAAGTCCGAAGATCTGTTGCGAGGCCGGGCCGACGCCGCGGCTGCGGTCAGACAAGGCGCGCGAGATGATCACCGAGGCGCAGGCCCCAGGCGTAGATGGTGAGCGCCGGATTGACCCGGCTGGTTCGCGGCAGGGCGCTGCCGTCGCCCACGTAGAGCCCTTCCATGCCGTGCACCTTCCCGTCAGGATCGCAGGCGCTGCTGGCGGCCGTCGCGCCGGTGACCAGGGTTCCCACCGCATGGGCGGTGCCGGCCATGCCCATGTAGCGATCCACCCCCGGCATCCCCGCCTGCCGCAGCACCCGCTGGAAGGCGCGCACGCAGGCATGGTGTTCGTCGAGCGATGCCTGGATGCGATCGAGCCGGTAGTCCATCACCGGATAGCCATCCTTGCCGCCGGAGCGGATGCGGTTGTTTGGGCTCGATCCGTCCTCGGTGGTGGCGAAGAAGCCGACGGCGCGGGCGCCGAAGGCATTGGCGACGAATTTGGGCACCGCCGCCGGCAACTGGGCGCCGAGGATATCGCCGTCGATCCAACCCAGGCACTGGACGGTGCTGTGGGGAAAGGCGTCGTTGAAAAAGATCGCCGTTTTTCGCAGTACGTCCTCGTCCTTGAAGATGGAAAAGCCGAGCAACGCACTGTTGATATGGAACTTGAAGTTGGTGCCGACGTGGGCGGTGGCCGGCAGCCGAAGTGCGAGACCGGTTTCCTGCAGATAGTCCTCGAGCAGGCGGGGAGACGACATGGCGCCGGCCGCCAGCACCACGAAGCGGGCGAGGTCGGAGCCTCCGTCCGCATAGCGGACGCCGACAATCCGTTCCGGATGCCCTTCTTCGCCGAGGAAGCCGGCGACCCGCCGCTCGGTGGTGAGGGTCAGCCGGTCGTCCTCCCTGATCGGGTCGATCAGGTTCCACTCCGCATCGGATTTGTAGCCGCAGGCGGACGCGAAGCCGTCGAAATGCTTTGCCTCTTCAGGGTCACCGAGGATGGCCTGTTTCAGGCCCAGCGGCAGCGACTGCGGCCGCCAGCCGGCATCCTCCTGGACGATCCGATCGATCAGCGCCTGCAGCCCCGCCTCGTTGGCGAAGACGTTGACCTGCAACAGGGCCTCCGCCTCGTCGTAGAAGGGCTTCAGGGCCTCGTAGCCAAACGGCCACGGCAGACATTGGTGCGCTGCATCCGCCTCGAACTCATGGGGCGAGAAGCGCAGGAGCGCCGCCCCGTACCACTTGGTCTTGCCGCCGACGTTGTAGAATTCTCCCGGGTAGAACACCTGGTTCTGGCCGTCGACCCAGGGCTCCTTGTTCTTGAAGACACCGTCCTTGAACACCTTCTTGATATCGAGGGTGGAGCCGTCCCGCGGCAGGAAGCCACCCTTCTCCACCATCAGCACCCGTAGGCCGGACCTGACCAGCTTGTAGGCCGCGGCGGCGCCGCCGGCCCCGGAGCCGACGACGATGGCGTCATATGCAGGCTCTGCCATCTCAGCCTCCGGTCGCGAACCCGGGGAAAAGAGTCATCCCGCCGTCCACATAGAGACTGACGCCGCTGACATAATCGGATTCGTCGGAGCACAACCACATGGCGACGCGGCCGATGTCCTCCGGCTCGCCGATCCGCCGGTAGGGGATCAGCGTCAACAGATCGTTCATCGCCGCCTGCGTTGCCCAGGCAGCATGGTTGATGGGCGTGCGGATGGCGCCGGGACAGATGGCGTTCACCCGGATGCGATGGGGGGCGTATTCCTGCGCCAACGTCTTCGACAACAGCCGGATGCCGCCCTTGGACGCGGCGTAGTTGGCGTGCCCCGCCCACGGGATCATGTCGTGCACCGAGCTCATGTTGATGATCTTGCCGGCGGAACAGGAAATCTCCGGGCGAACGCCCCGACGGAGAAACTCGCGAATGGCCGCCCGACAGCAGAGGAACTGGCCGGTCAGATTGACGCCGATGACGGTATTCCACTGCTGCAGCGTCATCTCGTGGAACGGCGCGTCCCGCTGCAGGCCGGCATTGGCGACGAGGATGTCGACGGTGCCGTAGGTGGCGATCGCCGCCTTGAACATCGCCTCGACCTGAGCCTCGTCGGCAACGTCGGCGTAGAACGCGATCGCCTTCGCCCCCTTCGCCTCGATCTTCTTGACCACTTCGTTCGAGGCGTCCTCGCCCGCGACGTAATTGACGACGACGTTGGCGCCGGCGTCGCCGAGGGCAATGGCCACCGCCTCGCCAATTCCCGAATTGGCGCCGGTGACGATCGCCGTCTGCCCATCGAGGAGCTGCAGGTCGTCGTATTGCGGCATCACCACCGGCGGATAGACTGGATCGTCGGTCATGGCTTCGCCCTCCCCTTTCTTTGTGCGTCAGTGATAGCCCTTGCGCAGCTTGCCGCGGAATATCCAGTAGACGTAGATCGTGTAGATCAGCACCACCGGGAAGATGACGACGCCCGCTCCCCAGAACAGGAACTCGAGCGACGCGGTCGGCGCCGCCGCATCGGCGATGGTCACCGAAAACGGGATCATGTACGGCCAGAAGCTGATCGCCATCGTCGCATAGGCGGTGAGGAAGACGACGACGGCGTAAGGGAAGATGCGCCCCTCCTGCCGCTTGCGGACCCCGGTAAGAATGCCGAGACAGGCGATCCCGCCGATGACCGGCAGCACCAGCATCCAGGGTATTTCGAGCCAGCGATTGAGGACGCGGAGGTGGGTGATGAGCGCGTGGACGAAGGCGATGGCGACGAAAAGAACGGTGCCGGTCAGGAGGATCGCCACCCGCTCATAAGCCCAATCCTGCAACCGTCCTTCCGCCTTCAGCACCAGCCAGGCGGCCCCCAGGAGGGCATAGCCGATGACCAGCCCCAGGCCGCAGAGGATGGGAAACGCCGAAATCCACTCATGACCGTTGCCGGCGTAAGCGCCGGCGACCACGGGCAACTCCTGGACCATGGTGCCGATCGCCGCCCCTTGCACGAAGGCGACGACCGTCGAGCCGACGCCGAAGCCGAGGTCCCAGACCCAGCGCATGCCGGCGGTCCGGTAGCGGAATTCGAAGGCAACGCCGCGGAAGATCAACCCGATCAGCAGCAACGCCACCGGCAGGTAGAAGGCGGGAAGGAAGATCGCGTAGACCATGGGAAAGGCGCCGAACAGCGCCGCGCCGACGAGAACGAGCCAAGTCTCGTTGCCGTCCCAGAAGGGCGCGATGGCATCCATCATCTCGGCGCGGAACTGCTCGTCGCGCGTCGTCGTGAACAGCACGCCCACTCCCAGGTCGTAGCCATCGAGAATGACATAGACGAGGATGGCAAAGGCGATCAGTCCGGCCCAGATGGTGGGCAGCGCCGCGGCCAACGATCCGTCAGCCATGACGCTGGCTCCCCGCGCCGGCGGGAGACTGCTCGCCGGTTGCCGTTCCGTCGCGACCCGCGAAGGCCATCGGCCGCTTCGACGTCGCCGATGGCGGGTGCGGCGCGTCTTCACCGGGTCCGATCTTCAGCAGTCGGTAGATGTAGCGCATGCCGTAGACGAAGATGATGGCATAGACGAAGACATAGGCGGTGAGCGTGATTAGCACGTCCACATGGGTGATCGTCGGCGTGACCGCATCGCGGGTTCGCAGGAGACCATAGACTATCCACGGCTGGCGGCCGACCTCGGCGGTAAACCAGCCGGTGAGAACGCCAATGAACCCGGTCGGAAACGAGAGAAACGCCGCCCAGTGGAACCAGCGGCTGGTTTCCAATCGACCGCCCCAGCGCAGGAAGTTGCCGGTCCAGGAGACCGCCAGCATGATCAACGCCATCCCGACCATGATGCGGAAGGCGAAGAACGGAATCAGCACCGGCGGCCGGTCGTCTGGAGCGAAGTCCTTGAGTCCGACCTCCTTCGAATCCCAGGTTCCGGAAGCAATGAAGCTGCCGAGGCGGGGAATGACGATCGCGTAAAGATTGCGCTCCTGATCGGGATCGGGCAACCCGATCAGCGTCTCCGATGCGGGCTGTTCGCTCTGCCAGCGCGCCTCGATCGCCGCGAACTTGGCCGGCTGATGCTTGTGTACATAGTCGCCGGCAAGATGACCGAAGGCGATCTGCACCGGCACCACCACGGCAACGAACGCCAGTCCCCAATGGAGCATCACCCTCGCCTCGGCCGGATGCACACGCCGCAACAGGTGCCAGGAGCCGGTGGCTATGATGCACATGCCGGTGGTGAGAAACGCCGCCAATAACATGTGGATCCAGCGGATCAGCATCACATCGCCGAAGATAATCTGCCGCCAGTCGCCGGGGACGATTTTGCCATTCTCAATCGAATGGCCGACGGGGACCTGCATCCAACTGTTGTTGGCGAGGATCCAGAAGGACGACAGCATGGTTCCCAACGAAACCATGCAGCAGGAAAAGAAATACAGGCGCGGCGAAACGCGATCCCGCCCCAGCAGCATCACCCCGAAGAAACTCGCTTCCAGCAGGAATGCGGTGAACGCCTCGTAGCCGAGGAGGGGTCCCTGGATGGCGCCGGTCCACGCGGAGAGGACGCTCCAGTTGGTCCCGAACTGGAAGGCCATGACGATGCCGGACACCACCCCCATGCCGAAGGAGACCGCAAACACCTTCAGCCAGAAGTCAAACACCCGGCGATAGAGCGGATCGCGGGTGAGAAGATGCATGCCGTCAATGGTCGCCAACCAGGCGGCGAGGCCAATGGTGAAGGCAGGGAAAATGATGTGGAAGCTGACGACGAAGGCGAACTGGATCCGCGACAGTATTACCGGGTCGAGTTCCATCGTCTTTCTCCGGTGTCGACCAACGCGGCCCGGGTCCCTTTTCTGTCGCCGAAAGGGAGCGACATCTCAGCGACGATTCCACTGCTCGTCGCACGACACAATTGCGACGGGGCATCGCCTCATCTCAATGTTCGTCTAAGTCTGGCCTGTACTTAGCTGTCTCGACACGACGCGGTTCCTATTCCGATTAAGCGCCGGAAAGCGGTCGTGTTCAAGGGGCACGTGGTTGCTGCAAACGGAGTCGGCGCTGGCTGTGATCCGCCGAGGACGGCGAGCGCGGATCAGCGACGACGCACGAGGCGCGTCGGGGGAAGTCCCGATCGGCAGGGGCGAAAGGAACGCTTCAGTCGGCCAATGCCGCCGCGACCATCCGTCCGTGATGGTGGTTCGCTGCCGACGCATGACGATGGACGAGGCGCCGCTCCTCGTTGCGATCAAGGAGGGTGCCGAGGGCGCGGACGATGCTCAGTTCCTCCTTTTGCAGATGCAGGAGGATCTGTTGGGTAAATTCCTGGGCGGCCGCACAAAAGCGTTCCCATTTGCCGCGATCGACGCCGTGTTCGAGGATGTCGGCAGCCCCCGAGCGCAGGCGATTGACCAGGGGCACCATCACCAGATGCTCGTCGGCCAGCATCTCGACCATGTCCGCCGCGCCGCCGCGGCAAAGCAGTGGAAACAGCTCCAGTTCCTCGAAGGCGTTGTGTTGGATCACGTCGTCAAGGGCGACGATCAGATGTTCGAGCTGTTGTCGGTCGTCGGCACGCATAGGGTCGAGCGGTTGCTGCGCTGCGGGACCGGTCACCCGATTCTCCAGGTCACAGAAGAGCATGACGATGTGAAAATGCTCCTCGTGAAGGACCTGGCCGAGTTGACTGAGCTGCGCCATTCGCCGACTCCCGCGGCTCGGCCGGCATCCCGTATGCCGGCTTCACGTTATTGCAACGCAACACCATAGCACAGCTTTTAGCTATTGCAATGCAACATGACGACTGCGTAATGGGCCCAGGGGCAAGGGCGGAACCCGGCAGCGGGTTCCGCAACCCGCATCAGGTCCTGGGCAAACTCACGCGTCGGGGCGGGCGGGTTGCTCGACAGCGGCAGCAAGCACGCAGACGAGGTCATCCTCCGACAGCTGAGATAACTGTTCGAGGGCTCGCGCCCAGTGCCGGCTGTCTTCCCAGGTATGACCGTGCAGCAGTCGGCCGAGGTGAGTGAGCGGATCACCCTCGCGGGCGCCAACCGGCCCCGGGCGGTGAGTCTCGGGGCGGGGATCGTTCGCCAGAAGAGCCGGGCGTTGGCTGTCGTCCAACGGCAGATTGCCGATTTGCAGGGCCATTGCGGTCATTGCGCTTCCTCCCATCAAACCGATGGATAGGAACGTATCATGAACATTTCCGATTCGGAAGGATAATTTTCTTAACTCGGTGTCGACGCGGGACGGGGAGGATCAACTTCGCCCCTTCGGGCGCAGACGTACGTCGCAACGGGTGTAATTTTGTCAAGTGTTGCAGAAAAAGGATGACGCGGGTAATTTGTTAATGTAATTTTGTCGGGAGTTGCATAAAAATAAAAAGTGCTTGACACGCCCGGGTTTTGGGAAACGTGCGAGGACGGACGTAGGGACGAAAAGCAAGTAAGAAGCATTTCAAGGGATGAGAAACGGCCCGGTAGGGGCAGTCAACAAGCCCCCCGGCTGGTCAAAGACGCAACTCGAGCCTGACAAGCATCACACACTGTCGGCGGCCACCTCTGGTGGCCGTTTTTGCTTGCGTGGTCATCCCGAGGGCCCCTCCCCCGTCGCTGTCGACCACGGTGGCGCGACGCCCAGAATGCGGGCCTGCACGGGACAGTCGTCGTCGTGGGCTCCGGCGAGATAGCCGATGCTGAGGAGAAACTCGCGCACCACCTCCGGCCCCATGAAGCGAAAGGTTCCCCGGAACAGCTTCAGCCACGCCGCTTCGCTGCGAGGATGATGGGCCGCGAGCCACCCAGCGAAGGATGAGGAGACGCGGTGGCAATCGAGCCCTGCAGGACCGGCCCCGAGACCGACCCGCTCGTCTCCCCCGCTTCCGCTTTCCCCGGCAAGGCCCGGTGTCGCGGTCTCGACACCCAGCGCCCGCAAGATGCGGGCATTGGCGATCACTGCCTCGATCTTCCGACGATTGCGAATGATGGCGGCGTCCGCCAGCAGCCGGCCGACGTCGGTTTCGTCGAAGGCGGCAACGCGAGCGATGTCGAAATCGGCAAACGCCCGTGCGAAGTGGGGCCGTTTCGTTAGTATCAGTCGCCAGGACAGCCCGGCCTGAAAAATCTCCAGCGACAGTCGTTCGAACAGGATGCGGTCGTCGGCAACCGGAAAGCCATACTCCTCGTCGTGGTAAGCCCGGTGAACGGGGTCGGTCGGGGCAAGGCGACAGTAGGACATGACGCCTATCCCGGCCGGATGGCGAGCATCCCCGTGTCGATGACGACATAGACGATCATCCAGAAAACGGCGGCAACCACCGTGGTTGCCGCCACTTTCAGCCACATCCTGGGACGCAAGGGGGCACCGGCGGCGTGCCCCTGGACGATGTCCTCGCTGCCGATCGGTGTCACCCCCCATGGCAGGACCATGAACAGCACGGTCCACCAGATGATGACGTAAACGGCGATCCCGCTTACCCAACCCATGGCGGATATCGCATCCCTTGCCTGGTCGCCGGCCGATGCCTACTCGGCGGCGTGGGCATGCCCGTGGGCGCCGGCCTGCTCCAGCTCCACCAGCGTCCCGTTGAAGTCCTTCGGATGGAGGAAAAGGACGGGATTGCCGTGAGCACCGATCTTCGGGTTGCCGTCGCCGATAACCCGCGTGCCCTTCGCCTTCAACTGATCACGGGCGGCCAGAATGTCGTCGACCTCATAGCAGATGTGGTGAATGCCACCGCCGGGGTTCTTGTCGAGAAATCCTTGGATCGGCGACTTCTCGCCGAGCGGATGCAGCAACTCGACCTTCGTATTGGGCAATTCGATGAAAACCACAGTGACACCGTGCTCCGCCACATCCTGCGGTGCCGATACCTTGGCGCCGAGCACGTCGCGATAGGTCTTAACCGCCGCATCCAGGTCCGGTACGGCGATGGCTACGTGATTAAATCTGCCGATCATTTTTCCCTCTTTGTCTCTCGTGCGTCCGGACCAGATGAACGTAAGTCACTGGTCTCTTCTCGAATAATTGGCGAAAGGTCCGGCGAACAACAAGACGAATGGCGTCGCGGACCGTTTCATCGTCATCGTACCCCCGCGCCGGCAACCCGGCCACGGCAGCGAGGACCGCGGCACGCACCCTCGCCCGCACCGCCTCCTCGTCGCTCCCGGCCAAGCCGACGGTCGAGATATGCACCTCTGTCTCCCCAGGGATCTCCTCCTCGGTCTCCCTCGGTGGCACCGATCCCAGAACCAGGGTCACCAGCGCCACCCCATTGTATAGCGCTTTAGTGCGCTGTTTGACGAGATCGCCGTCGGTCGCCTCCAGGCGATTGCCCTCGACCGCCAAACGCCCCACCTGCACCCGCTCCGCCACCATCGGTGGATCGGGAAACAGCCGGACGAGCGCGCCATTTTCGATGACGATCGCCTCCTTCACCCCCTCCCGCCGGGCGAGCCGCGCGTGCGCCGTCAGGTGGCGAAGCTCCCCGTGCACGGGGATCGCCACCCGCGGACGGACAAGCCGATACATCCGAGCGAGTTCATCCTCCGCCGGATGGCCGGAGACGTGAACGAGACCGTCCCGCTGGCCGAGGATGCGGACGCCGCGACGGACAAGCTGGTTGCACAGGCGACCGATCGCCAGTTCGTTGCCGGGGATGACGCGCGACGAAAAGATGACCGCATCGCCCTCGTCGATGCTGAGTTGCGGATGATCGTCGGCCGCCAGACGGGACAGCGCGGCGCGCGGCTCACCTTGGCCGCCGGTGCAGACGATGAGGGTCCGCGCCCGTGGCATCAGCGTGCCGAGACGGTCGTCGATGAACGGCGGCAGGTCGCGCAGATAGCCGCAGTCGACCGCCGCCTGATAATTCCGCTTCAGGGAATGACCGGTCATCACCACGTCGCGGCCGTTTTCCCTCGCGGCGCGGGCGATGGTGTGCAGGCGGGCGACGTTGGAGGCGAAGCAGGCGACGACGACCCGCTCCCGGCATTCGGCGATCAGTCGCGACAGGGAGGCGAGAAGCGCCGCTTCGGAGCCGGAGGTACCCTTCTCGAAGACGTTGGTTGAATCGCAGACCAGGGCTAGCACGCCGGCGTCGCCGAGCCGACAGAGCGCTGCCTCGTCGGAGACGGGGCCGACGACCGGATCCGGATCGAACTTCCAGTCGCCGGTGTGCAGCACGGTGCCGGCGGCGGTGTGGATGGCGACGGCGGAGGCTTCCGGGATCGAGTGGGTGACCGGGATCGTTTCCAGATCGAACCTACCGATGCGCAACCGCCCGTCCTCGGGCAGCAGATGCAGCGGCACCTCTCGTCCCCAATCCACCTGATCGAGCTTGCGGCGGAGGATGGCCAGGGCGAAGGCGCTGCCGTAGACGGGACACCCCAGGTGCGGCCACAGGTACGGCACCGCCCCCAGGTGGTCCTCGTGGGCGTGGGTCAGCAGCAATCCGTCCAGGCGGTCGCGGCGGGCGGCAATGTAGGCGGGATCCGGACAGACGACATCGACGCCGGCGATCTGGCCGCCGTTGAAGGTGATGCCGAGATCCACCATCAGCCAGCGCCGGTCCTCCGGCGGCCCATAGCCGTACAGGTTGAGGTTCATGCCGATCTCGCCGGAGCCGCCGAGCGGCAGGAACACCAGTTCGTCAACCATCGCCGGCGACGGTGCCATTACGCTGATGGATCAGGAACAAACCGCGCAACGTCAGATCGGAGACCACCTGGCCGAGGAGCGGACAGCAATCGGCGAACAAGGTGGCGAGTCCCCCCGTCGCAATCACCCCGGCGGGCGCCCCCAGTTCACCCCGGATCCGCGCGATGGTCCCCTCGATGAGCCCCACGTATCCCCAGAAGACACCGGAGCGCATGGCCTGCACCGTGTTCTTGCCGATCACCCGCTCCGGCCGGCCGATCGCCACCCGCGGCAACTGTGCCGCCGCCTGGTGCAGCGCTTCCAGCGACAGGTTGATGCCGGGGGCAATGGTGCCACCGATGTAGTTGCCGTCTTCATCGATGACATCGAAGGTGGTCGCAGTGCCGAAATCGACGACGATCCGCGGACCGCCGAACAACTGGTGGGCGGCGACGGCGTTGACCACCCGATCCGCCCCCACCTCCTCCGGCCGGTCGACGAGAACGCGGATGCCCACATCCACGTCCGGCGCCCCGATCACCAGCGGCTGGCAGGAGAAGTAGCGCCGGCAGAGCAGCCGGTGGTTGAACAGGCTGGCCGGCACCACCGACGCGATGATCGCCGCCGAGATGGCGGAGCGGGTGAGTCCGGCCAAGCTGAGAAGCTGCGAGAGCCAGATGCCCGTCTCGTCCGCGGTGCGATTGATATCGGTCGAAGATCGCCATTCGCCACGAATGACGCCGTCTTCGTCGAACACGGCAAAGACGGTGTTGGTGTTGCCGGCATCGATGGCGAGCAGCATGGATCGACCTTCTCGCCTCAGCGGTGCGCCGCGACCGGCGACGGCAGGCAGTCGCCGGCGGCGATCGTCCGTCGACCGTTGGCGGTGTCGAGAACCAGGGCGCCGGTGGCATCGATATCGACGAACCGCCCGGACACCCCCGCCGCTGCCACATCCGTCGCCCCGCCGCCGAGGCGGACGGTCAGCGCGTCGCCCGGCCTGTGGGCGATGGCCTTCCAGCCCTGACGCACCGCCGCAAAGCCCGTCGCCCGCCACTCGGCGAGGCCCGCCGCGAAGGCGGCCAGCACCCTTTCCAGCAACGCCGGCACGTTGGCATTGGCGGCGCCGGCCGCCACCAGGGAGGTAGCCGCGATGAGACCACCGGTCTCTTTCGGATAGCTGGCCACGTTGAGGCCGATGCCGAGGATCACCCAGTCGGCGCGACCCTGGGCTTCCGTCGCCGTCTCCAACAGCAGTCCCGCCACCTTGCACCCGTCAACCAGAACGTCGTTCGGCCACTTGCAGCGGACGCGCCCCGGACCCGGAATCACCCCGGCGACCGCGCGTGCCACCGCGACCGCGGCGACAAAGCCGATCTCCGGAATGCGGGAGATCGGACACTCGGGCCGCAACAGGATCGACAGATAAAGGTTGCCGGGCGGTGACGTCCAGGCGCGCCGCTCGCGCCCCCGGCCGGCCGTCTGTTCGCCAGCGGTGACGACGAGTCCCGCCGGCTCACCCGCCGCCGCGAACCGCCGCACCTCGTCGTTGGTGGAGCCGACGCTGGGCAGAACGAGAAGGCGATAGCCGTCCGGGACGTAAGCCGGTGACGGTAGCCGATCGCTCGCGGGCTCGGCTCCACCGCCGTCCATGATCAGCCGCCGAACAGCGACGTCGCGGCAGCAGCAGCGCTCGACAGCAGGGGCTGGGGATAGATGAAGAAGAAGCCGATGATCACGCCCGTCACCGCCATCACCAAGCCGATCTCCCAGCGGGTGCCTCGGTCCAGCGGCTCGCCAACCGGATCGAAGTACATGATCTTGACGATGCGCAGATAGTAGAAGGCGGCCACGACGCTGGTCAGCACCCCGATGACCGCGAGCAGGTATTGCTGCGCCTCGACGGCGGCGAGGAAAATGTACAGCTTGCCGAAGAAGCCGGCGAGCGGCGGGATACCAGCCATCGAGAACATGAAGATGGCCAGCGCCAGCGCCATCTTCGGGTTGCTCCGGCCAAGCCCGGCGAGATCGCTGATGGCGCTGACCGGCTGGTCGCGGCGGCGCAAGCTAAGGATGCAGGCGAAGGTGCCCAGATTCATCAAGATGTAGATGACCATATAGATGAGGACGCCGCGAACACCCTCAGGCGTCCCCGCGGCGACCCCGACCAGCGCGTAGCCCACGTGGCCAATGGAGCTGTAGGCCATCAGCCGTTTCAGATCGCTCTGGCCGATGGCGGCGAAACCGCCCAGGGTCATCGAGGCCACGGACGCGAAGATGATGATCTGCTGCCACTGGCCGACCAGAGCGCCGAACGGCTCGAACAGCACCCGCAGCAGCAGCGCGATCGCCGCCAGCTTGGGTGCCACCGAGAAGAACGCGGTCACCGGCGTCGGCGCCCCCTCGTACACGTCCGGGGTCCACATGTGGAACGGCACCGCCGAAATCTTGAAGGCGAGGCCGGCAATGAGGAAGACGAGCCCCACCAGCACGCCGGTGGGCGGCAGCTGGCCGCTCAGTCCGACAAACGTGCGGCCGAGCACATCGAAATTGGTGGTCCCGGCAAACCCATAGATAAGCGAGCTGCCGTAGAGGAGCATGCCGGAGGCGAGCGCCCCGAGCACGAAGTACTTCAGCCCCGCCTCGGTCGAGCGCACGTCGTCGCGATGGAAGGCGGCGATCACGTACAGGGCCAGGGACTGCATCTCAAGGCCGAGGTAAAGCGCGATGAGATCGTTGGCCGAGATCATCAGCAGCATGCCGACGGTGGCCAGCAGCACCAGCACGGTGAACTCGAACCGCGCCATCTTCACCCGTTCAAGGAAATCCTGCGCCATCAGCAGGGAGAAACCGGCCGCAATCAGCACCATCACCTTGAAGAACAGGGCAAAGGAGTCGACGACGAACATGTCGCCGAAAGCGACGCCGGCGCCACGCGATGCAATGGTCACCACCAGCAGCAGCGTCAGCGCCAGCGCCGCCAGTCCCAAGCGCTGGACCAGGCGGCTGGTCGCGATCACCACCGTGCCGTCGCCCTCTCGCTGAAAGACGCCGAGCAGAAGCAGACCCATTGCCGTCAGGGCGAGGAAAATCTCCGGCATCGCCGGGATCAGATCAGGCAACTCAGCCAACGGCATCGACGTCCTCCCTCGGCCCCGGATGATCGCTCACGGCGCCGCGCTCGCGACCGCCGGCAGCGACCCCGCCAGTTCGACGCGGGAGACGAGGGTGTCGACGGATGCGTGCATCATGTGCAGGAACGGTTCCGGATAAATCCCCATCCACAGGGCGAGGACAATGAGCGGCACAAAGATCGCCACCTCGCGCGGACTGAGGTCGGTGATGCTCTTCAGCGCATCCTTGGTCAGGGCGCCGAAGATCACCCGGCGATAGAGATAGAGCATGTAGCCGGCACCGAGAATCATGCCTGTGGCCAGCATCGCCGCCACCAGGGCGTTGGCCTGGAAGGCCCCGAGCAGCACCAGAAACTCGCCGACGAAACCCGACGTGCTCGGCAACCCGACCGACGCCAGCATGAAGATCATGAACGCCAGCGCGTACAGCGGCATCCGGTGTACGAGGCCGCCATAGGTGGCGATGTCGCGCGAATGCAGGCGGTCGTAGACGACCCCGACGATGAGGAAGAGCGCGGCCGACACGATGCCGTGGCTCAGCATCTGGAAGATGGCACCCTCAATGCCTTGAGTCGTCATCGAGAACGCACCGGCGGTGACGAAGGCCATGTGGGCGACCGACGAATAGGCGATCAGCTTCTTCATGTCCTCCTGCGCCAGCGCCACCAGCGACGTGTAGATGACGGCGATGACACTTAGCGCGAACATCAGCGGCGCGAATTCCACCGACGCCTCCGGCAGCATCGGCAGCGAGAAGCGCAGGAAGCCATAACCACCGAACTTCAGCAGCACGCCCGCCAGCACGACCGAGCCGGCCGTCGGCGCCTCCACGTGCGCGTCCGGCAGCCAGGTATGCACCGGCCACATGGGCAGCTTCACCGAAAAGGCGGCAAGGAAGGCGAACCACAACCACGTCTGCAGGCCGACCGGGAACTCGTAGGTCAGCAGGGCGGGGATATCGGTGGTGCCGGCGGTGAAGTAGATCGCCAACAGCGCGATCAGCATCAGCACCGAGCCGATCAGCGTGTAGAGGAAGAACTTGAACGCCGAGTAGACCCGGCGCGGGCCACCCCAGATGCCGATGATCAGGAACATCGGGATCAGCACGCCCTCGAAGAAAACGTAGAAGAGGATCAGATCCAGGGCGCAGAAGGTGCCGACCATCATCGTTTCCATGATGAGGAAGGCAACCATGTACTCTTTGACCCGCTGCTGGATGCTCTTCCAGCTGGCGAGGATGCAGATCGGGATCAACAGCGTCGACAGCAGCACGAACATCACCGAGATGCCGTCGACGCCCATGTGATAGGAGATGTTGAAGTCCGGCATCCACAGCGCCCGCTCTTCCATCTGGAAGCCGGGATGGGTCGGATCGAAGCCGAACCAGATGCCAAGCGACAGCACGAACGTCGTCAGCGACGTCAGCAGCGCCACGTTGCGAGCATTGCGGGAAACCACGTCCGGCTCACCGCGGATGGTGATGATGAACGCGGCGCCGACGAGCGGCAGGAAGGTGACCAGCGAGAGCAGCGGAAGATCCATGACGGCGCTACCCCGCCACTCGCAGCAGGTACCAGGAGACGAGAATGAGAACCCCGATCAGCATGGCAAAGGCATAGTGGAAGATGTACCCGGTCTGCAGGCGGCTGGCCCCGCGGGCGATGCGAAGGGCGGTGGCGGCGACGCCGTCGGGTCCGAGACCATCGATCAACTGACCATCCCCCCCCTTCCAGAAGCCGCGGCCGATGGCGAAGGCGGGGCGGACGAACAGCCAGTCGTACAGTTCGTCGAAGTACCATTTGTTGAGGAGGAAGCGGTAAACGGCCTGGAACGTCCCGGCAAGCCGCGCCGGCAGTCCGGGAACGAACATGTACATGACATAGGCGAGGGCGATTCCGGCCACGCCCACTCCCAGCGGCAGCAGCTTGACCCACTCCGGCACATGATGGGCCTCGTGCAGCGCCGGATGCTGCGGCAGCACGAACAAGGCGTGGCGCCAGAATTCGTGCATCCCGTCGCCGACGAACCACTCGTAGCCCACATAGCCGACGACGCAGGCCCCCACCGCCAGCACCGCCATCGGCAGCAGCATCACCAGCGGCGACTCGTGCACCCGCGCCATGACGCTGTCCTCGGCGCGCGGCGTGCCATGAAAGGTCATCAGGATCAGCCGCCATGAATAGAAGGCGGTCATGAAAGCGGCGGCGATGCCGATCCAGAAGGCGAACCGGCCGACGCCCGTATCGGCGGCATAGGCGGATTCCAAGATGATGTCCTTGGAGAAGTAGCCGGAGAACGGCCAGATCCCCGCCAGTGCCAGCGAGCCGATCCACATCAGGACGTAGGTGACCGGCACCAGCCGCCAAATTCCCCCCATCTTGCGCATGTCCTGCTCGTCCGACATGGCATGGATGACCGAGCCGGCGCCGAGGAACAGCAGCGCCTTGAAACTGGCATGGGTGGCCAGATGGAAGATGCCGGCGCCATAGGCGGACACGCCGAGGGCGAAGAACATGTAGCCGAGCTGGGAGCAGGTGGAATAGGCGATCACCCGCTTGATGTCGTTCTGCACGCAGCCGATGGTCGCCGCGAAGAAGCAGGTCAGGGCGCCGACGATGGTCACCACGGCGAGCGCCGTATCGGAGTACTCGAACAAGGGTGACATGCGGGCGACCAGGAACACCCCGGCGGTGACCATCGTCGCCGCATGGATCAGGGCGGAAACCGGCGTCGGGCCCTCCATGGCGTCGGGCAGCCAGGTGTGCAGGCCAAGCTGTGCCGACTTGCCCATGGCGCCGACGAACAGCAGCAGGCAGATCAGCGTCATCGCGTGCAGATCGGCGCCGAACAGGGAAACCACCGTGCCCGCGTGGGCCGGGGCGGCGGCGAACATCGCGTCCAGGTGATTGGTGCCGAAGACGAAGAAGGCAGCGAGGATGCCGAGCATGAAGCCCACGTCGCCGACCCGATTGACGACGAACGCCTTGATGGCGGCCGCATTGGCGGAGGGCCGGTCATACCAGAAGCCGATCAGCAGATAGGACGCGAGGCCCACCCCTTCCCAGCCGAAGAACAGCTGCAGCAGGTTATCGGCGGTGATCAGCATCAGCATGAAAAAGGTGAACAGGTTCAGATAGGCCATGAACCTGGGAATACAGTGATCGTGGTGCATGTAGCCGATGGAATAGACGTGCACCATCGCCGAGACGATGGTGACGACCAGCATCATCACCGCCGTCAGGGTGTCCACCTTCAGCGCCCACTCGGCGCGGAAATCGCCCGACGCGATCCAGGTGAACACGATCTCCGTCCGCGCGCTGCCGTGCACGACCACGTCGACGAAGACGAAGATCGCCGCCACCATCGACGCCAGCAGCGCACCACAGGTGATCAGCTGGGCGACCCGATCGAACGGGCCGCCCGCATGTCCCCCACCGTGCCCACCACCGTGACCGTGACTGCCCTTCGCGGGCGCGAGGGCGAGGATGCCGGCGAGAATGGCACCGAGGAGCGGCAGGAAAACGACGACAGCCGGCATGACCGAAGCCTCACCCCTTCATCAGGTTGATGTCTTCGACGGCGATCGTGCCCCTGTTGCGGAAGTAGATCACCAGGATGGCGAGACCGATGGCGGCCTCGGCCGCCGCCACCGTCAGCACGAACAAGGCGAACACCTGCCCGACCAGATCGTGGAGAGCGGTCGAGAAGGCGACGAAGTTGATGTTGACCGCGAGCAGCATCAACTCGACCGACATCAGGATGATGATGATGTTCTTTCGGTTGAGAAAGATGCCGAAGATACCGAGCGCAAAGATGATCGCCGCGACCGCGAGAAAGTGGCTGAGCCCGATCTGCAGCATCAGATCCCCCTCCCCGACGGCACCTTGCGCACCTCGATGGAATTTTCGCGGTTGATCTGGTCGCCGATGTTCTGGCGACGGACCCCCGGGCGGCGCCGGTGGGTGAGCACGATGGCGCCGATCATGGCGATCAGCAGGATCATGCCGGCGATCTGAAAGAGGTAGGCATAGTGGGTGTAGATGAGCTGGCCGAGCGCCCGCGCGTTGGTCGCCTGCTCCACCGCCGGCATGGGCGCCGCCGCCACCTGCAGGGCGTCCGGCGCCAGGGTCCAGCTGGCCAGGATCAGCAACAGCTCGCCCAGCAGGATCAGGCCGATGACGCCGCCGATGGGCAGATAGCGGAGGAAACCCTGTCGCAACTCGGCGAAATTAATGTCCAGCATCATGACGACGAACATGAACATCACCGCCACGGCGCCGACATAGACGATGACCAGGATCATCGCCAGGAACTCCGCTCCCATCAGCACGAAAAGGCCGGCGGCGTTGAAGAAGGCGAGGATCAGGAACAGGATCGAGTGGACGGGGTTGCGTGCCGAGATCACCATCACGGCGGAGCCGACCGCGACCAGCGCGAATACGTAAAAGGCGATCGCCTGAATAATCATCGGAGGCCCAAGCGCGTGCTGCCCGGAACGGGCGGAAGAGGGGCGACGGCGCGATGGCCGCTCGCCTTGTTATGATCGGATGAACCGGACGCAGTCAACGGTAAGGAGCGTCGGAGGTGATGTTTGCGGCGAGCTCGGTTTCCCAGCGATCGCCGTTGGCGAGCAGCTTTTCCTTGTCATACATCAGCTCCTCGCGCGTCTCGGTGGAGAACTCGAAGTTCGGCCCCTCGACGATGGCGTCGACCGGACAGGCCTCCTGGCAAAACCCGCAATAGATGCACTTCACCATGTCGATGTCGTAGCGGGTCGTCCGCCGGCTGCCGTCGTCCCGCGGCTCGGCCTCGATGGTGATCGCCTGCGCCGGGCAGATGGCCTCGCACAGCTTGCAGGCGATGCACCGTTCCTCGCCATTGGGGTAGCGACGCAAGGCGTGCTCGCCGCGAAACCGCGGGCTGAGCAGCCCCTTCTCGTACGGATAGTTGAGGGTCACCTTCGGCTGGAACATGTACTTGAGGGTGAGCCCGAGACCCGACAGCAGCTCCGACAGGAAGAAGTTGCGGGCGGTGCGATCCATGAAACCCATGCGAGGTCCCTTTTCCGTCAGCGCCCGACCGGGGCGAGATCGAAGGCGACCAGCACGCCGGAGACGATGACCACGGCGGCCAGCGACAGCGGCAGGAACACCTTCCAGCCCAGGCGCATCAGCTGATCGTAGCGGTAGCGGGGAAACGTCGCCCGCACCCAGAGAAAGACGAACAAGCACGCGGCAATCTTGAGGAAGAACCAGATCGGCCCGGGAATCCAGGTGAACGGTTCCATGTTGAACGGCGGCAGCCAGCCGCCCAGGAACAGCACGCTGGTGATTGCCGACATCAGGATCATGTTGGCGTATTCGCCGAGGAAGAACAGGGCGAAGGTCATCGCCGAGTACTCGACGTTGTAGCCGCAGACCAGTTCCGCCTCCGCCTCCGGCAGGTCGAAGGGATGGCGATTGGTCTCCGCCAGCGCCGAGACGAAGAAGATCACCGCCATCGGCAGCAGCGGCAGCGCGAACCACCAGTTGACGATACCGCTGCCGCGCTGCGCCTCGACGACGTCGGTCAGGTTGAGCGAGCCGACACAGAGCAGCACGGTGATGATGACGAAGCCCATGGAGACTTCGTAAGACACCATCTGCGCCGCCGAACGGATGCCGCCGAGGAACGCGTACTTCGAGTTGCTGGCCCAGCCGGCCATGATGATGCCGTAGACACCCAGCGACGAGATGGCGAACAGATAGAGCACACCCACATTGATGTCGGCGAGCACCCATCCCTCATTGAAGGGGATCACCGCCCACGCGATCAACGCCAGGATGAAGGTGATCATCGGCGCCAGCACGAAGACGCCGCGATTGGCGCCGGACGGGATGATCGTCTCCTTCAGGAACAGCTTCAGCCCGTCCGCCATCGGCTGTAGGAGGCCAAAGGGACCGACCACGTTCGGCCCCTTGCGCAGATGCATGGCGGCGATGACCTTGCGCTCGGCAAAGGTCAGATAGGCCACCGCCATCAGCAGCGGCAGCACGATCCCGAGGATCGCCAGCACATAGAAGAGGCCGGGCCAGACCCAGGCCGTCCACCATTCGGCAGCGATCCAGTTTGCGGGCATCCATTCGCTAGGCATCGGTGCCGGTCTTTCGCAAGCTTTCGCCGGAGAACGCTTCGACGCAGCGCGTCATCGTCGCCGACGCCCGACATACCGGGTTGGTCAGATAAAAGTTGCGGATCGGAGAGACGAAGGGGTCGGCGCCGAGGGTGCCGTCTTCGCCGAAGTCGCCCCAGGGCGCCGCCTCGATGGCATCGAGACGACCGAACACATCGTTCGTCCGCCCCAGGCCGCCACGCACCGCCGCCAAGGTATCGAAAGGCAGGGTCTTCTTCAGCACCGCCGATAGGGCGCGGATGATTCGCCAATCCTCCCGCGCTTCGCCGGGCGGGAAGCAGGCGCGAAGGCCCCGTTGCACCCGCCCTTCGGTATTGACCCAGGTGCCATCCTTTTCCGCGTACGAGGCCCCCGGCAGGACGACATCGGCGCGTGCCGCGCCGGCATCGCCATGATGGCCCTGATAGATGACGAAGGCGCGGCCGAGGCGGCCGGTGTCCAATTCATCGGCGCCAAGCAGATAGACGACGTCGATGTCGCCCGCCTCGGCGCCGGCGAGAATGCCCGCCACATCGCGGCCGCCTTCCTGGGGGAGAAAGCCCAGGTCGAGCCCGCCGACCCGCGCCGCCGCCGTATGCAGGACGTTGAAGCCGTTCCAGCCGCCATCGAGGTCGATCATGCCGGACGTTTCGGCAATGCGGCGCGCCAGCGCCAGCACCGCGGCGCCGTCGGCGCGGGCAAGCGCCCCCTGCCCCACGATCAGCATCGGCTTCGCCGCGTCCTTGAGCACGCGCGCGAACGGATGTCGCCCCGCCGCGATGGCGGCCACCTCGTCGGGCCCGCTGCCGAGATGCTCGTAAGGATAGGTAAGATCCACCGCCTCACCGATCAGCCCCACCGGCAACGGCCGCATCCGCGAACGCTTGCGCAGCCGGGCGTTGATGATCGGTGCCTCCAGGCGCGGATTGGTGCCGATCAGCAGACACGCATCCGCATCCTCGATGCCGGCGATGGTGGTATTGAACAGGTACGCCGCGCGCGGCTCCGCCGGCAGCGCCGCGCCGTCCTGGCGACAGTCGAAGTGCGGGCTGCCCAGCGCCAGCATCAGTTCCTTCAGCACCCACATCGCCTCGCAGTCCACCAGGTCACCGGCGATGGCGGCGATGCGCTCGCCCGAGGTGGCGGCGACGCGTTCGGCGATGGCGGCGAAGGCGGCGTCCCACGAGGCCGGACGCAGCCGACCGTCACGGCGCACATACGGCCGGTCGAGGCGCTGCCGCCGTAGCCCGTCGCAGGCGAACCGGGTCTTGTCGGAGATCCATTCCTCGTTGACGGCTTCGTGCAGGCGCGGCAGCACCCGCAACACCTCGCTGCCGCGAACATCGATGCGGATGTTGCTGCCCACCGCATCCATGACGTCGATGCTCTCGGTCTTCGTCAACTCCCACGGACGAGCGACGAACGCGTAGGGCTTCGAGGTGAGCGCGCCCACCGGACACAGATCGATGATGTTGCCCGACAACTCCGACGACAGCGCCTTCGCCACGTAGGTGCCGACCTCCATCTGCTCGCCGCGGCCGGTGGCACCCAGTTCGGGCACGCCGGCGATCTCGGTGGCAAAGCGAATGCAGCGCGTGCAGTGAATGCACCGCGTCATGCTGGTCTTCACCAGCGGACCGAAGTCCTTGTCCTGCACCGCGCGCTTGTTCTCGTGAAAACGCCCGCGGTCGAACCCGTAGCCCATGGCCAAGTCCTGCAGGTCGCACTCGCCACCCTGGTCGCAGATGGGACAGTCCAGCGGGTGGTTGATCAGCAGGAACTCCATCACCCCGCGCCGCATTTTCTCCACTTCCGGCGTGTTGGTGTAGATCTCCATGCCGTCCGCCGCCGGCATCGCGCAGGAGGCGACCGGCTTCGGCGACCCTTTCATCGCCACCAGGCACATGCGGCAATTGCCGGCGATGGACAGCCGCTCATGAAAGCAGAAGCGGGGAACCTCGACGCCGGCCGCCTCACAGGCGTGCAGCACCGTCAAGCCGGCCGCCACCTCAACCTCGTGACCGTCGATGGTCAGCTTGGGCATCGTTCGTCCCTCACGCAGCCTGCCGTTGACGCTTTTCTTCGTAGGCTCGGATCCGCCGTTCCAACTCCGGTCGGAAATGGCGGATCAACCCCTGGATTGGCCAGGCCGCGGCGTCGCCGAGGGCACAGATGGTGTGTCCCTCCACTTCGCGGGTCACCTGCTCGAGAACATCGATTTCGTCGATACGAGCGCGGCCTTCGGCCAGCCGCTCCATCACCCGCCACATCCAGCCGGTGCCTTCCCGGCACGGCGTACACTGGCCACAGCTCTCGTGCTTATAGAAACGGGCAAGGCGGGTGATGGCCCGGACCACGTCCGCCGACTTGTCCATGACGATGACGGCGGCGGTGCCGAGGCCGGACTTGACCGCGACCAGCGAATCGAAATCCATACAGACGGCATCGCAGATGGACTTGGGCAGCACCGGCACCGACGAGCCGCCGGGGATCACCGCCTGCAGATTGTCCCAGCCGCCGCGAACGCCGCCCGCGTGCTTCTCGATCAGGTCGCGAAGCGGGATCCCCATCTCTTCTTCGACCGTACACGGCGTGTTGACGTGACCGGAGATGTTGAAGAGCTTGGTGCCGGCGTTCTTCGGCCGCCCAAGGCCGGCGAACCAGTCGCCACCGCGACGAAGGATGGTGGGGACGACGGCAATCGTCTCCACGTTGTTGACCGTCGTCGGACAGCCATAAAGGCCCACGTTGGCCGGAAACGGCGGCTTCAGCCGCGGCTGACCCTTCTTGCCCTCCAGGCTTTCGATCAGCGCCGTCTCCTCGCCGCAGATGTAGGCGCCGGCACCCAGGTGAACGTGGATATCCATCGCCCAGCCGGCGCCGCAGGCGTCAGGGCCGAGGAGCTTTTCCGCGTAGGCCTCGTCGATCGCCCGCTGCAGCGCCTCGGCCTCGCGATAGAACTCGCCGCGCACATAGACGTAGCAGGTGTGCGCGCCCATGCCGACACCGGCGAGCAGGCAGCCCTCCACCAGTTTGTGCGGCTCGTGACGAAGGATTTCGCGGTCCTTGCAGGTGCCGGGCTCACCTTCGTCGGCGTTGACGACCAGGTAGTGCGGTCGTTGTGGGTCCGGCTCCTTCGGCATGAACGACCACTTCAGGCCGGTGATGAAGCCGGCACCGCCGCGGCCGCGCAGCGCCGACTTGCGAACCTCGTCGACGATGCTCTGCCGGCCGCGGGCGACCAGGCCTCGCGTGTCGTCCCAGTCGCCGCGATGACGCGCACCGGCGAGCCCGGGATCGGCAAAGCCGTAGATGTTGGTGAAAATCCGGTCCTGGTCCTTCAGCATCTACTGCCCCGCTCTCGCTTCTTGCTGTCGCTCAGGCATGGGTACTGCCCGCCGGCGTCGTCCTCACCGGATCGGCCTGCGTCCGCGGCTCGCTGCTGGTCCGCCCGATCTGCGAACCGGGCTTGGGCGTGCCGCCGGCGGCGAGTTGGTCGAGGATCGCCTTCGCGCTCTCGGGCGTCAGGTCCTCGTAGTAGTCTAAACCGATCTGCATCATCGGTGCATTGACACACGCGCCGAGGCATTCCGCCTCCGACACCGAGAACAGGCCGTCCTCGGTGGTCTCGCCCGGTCCGATGCCGAGGCGCTCGCGGCAAGCGGCGAGGATGTCGTCCGCGCCGCGCAGCCAGCACGAGATGTTAGTGCACACCTCCACGTGGTGGCGCCCTATCGGCTTCAGCTTGAACATCGTGTAGAAGGTGGCCACCTCGTAGACGCGGATCGGCGGCATGCCGAGGAAATCGGCCACATAGTCGAGCGCCGGTTGCGGCAGCCATCCCTCGTGCTGACGTTGCGCCAGCATCAGCAGCGGCATCACCGCGCTGGCTTGGCGGCCGGGCGGATACTTGTCGAGGATGGCACGCGCCTTCGCCAGATTCTCTTCGGAGAAGACGAACTCGCCCGCAGCACCGGCGATCGTTTCGTTCATCGGTCGACCTCTCCGAACACGATGTCAAGCGAGCCGAGAACCGCGACGACGTCGGCCAGCATGTGGCCCCGCGTCAGGTGGTCCATGGCCGAGAGATGGATGAAGCCGGGCGTCCGGATCTTGCACCGGTAGGGCCGGTTGCTCCCGTCGGCGACGAGATAGACGCCGAATTCGCCCTTCGGCGCCTCGACCACCGTGTACGTCTCGCCCGCCGGGACGTGGTAGCCCTCTGTATAGAGCTTGAAGTGGTGGATCAATGCCTCCATCGAGTGCTTCATCTCCCGACGGGGCGGCGGCGAGACCTTGCGGTCGTCGGCCTTGACCGGACCGGGCGGCATCTCCTTCAGGCACTGGCGCACCAGCTTCAGGCTTTCCCGTAGCTCGTACATGCGCACCAGGTAGCGGTCGTAACAGTCGCCGTGCTTGCCGACCGGAATGTCGAAGTCGAGCCGATCGTAGACGTCGTAGGGCTGCGCCTTGCGCAGATCCCAGGCGAGGCCGGTCGCTCGCAGGTTGGGGCCGGAAAACCCCCAGTTGAGCGCGTCCTCGGCGCTGATGGCGCCGATGTCGACGGCGCGCTGCTTGAAGATGCGGTTCTCGGTGAGCAAGGTTTCCAGATCATCGATGCAGTCGGGAAACGCCTCGCTCCACGCCCAGATGTCGTCGGCGAGGCCGGGGGGGAGATCCTGGGACACCCCGCCGGGACGGAAGTAGTTCATGTGGAGGCGGGCGCCGCAGACGCGCTCGCAGAACTCCATCAATCGCTCCCGCTGCTCGAAGCCCCAGAGCATCGGCGTCATCGCACCGATGTCCATGGCGAAGGCGCAGACGGTAAAGATGTGGTTGAGGATGCGCCCGATCTCCGCGTAGAGGACGCGCAGGTACTGGCCCCGCAGCGGCACGGTGACGCCGAGCAGCTTCTCCACCGCCAGGGCGAAAGCATGCTCCTGGTTCTGCGGCGCGACGTAATCGAGACGGTCGAAGTACGGCACCGACTGCAGATACGTCTTGTATTCGATCAGCTTCTCGGTCCCGCGGTGCAGGAGGCCGACGTGCGGATCGGCGCGTTCGATCGTCTCGCCGTCCATCTCCAGCACCAGCCGCAACACGCCGTGCGCCGACGGATGCTGGGGGCCGAAGTTGAGGGTGAAATTCTTGATCTGGGTTTCGGCCATCTTCGTCAACCGCCGTTTGTCGCCTTCTCATCGCCCGGTAACTGCGCCGGCACGCCTTCCCACGGGCTGAGGAAGTCGAAGGTGCGGAAGTCCTGGGTCAGCTTCACCGGCTCGTACACCACCCGCTTCTGGTCGTCGTCGTAGCGCACCTCGACGTAGCCGGTCAGCGGGAAATCCTTGCGCAACGCATGTCCCTGAAAACCGTAGTCGGAGAGGATGCGCCGGAGATCGGGATGGTCGCGGAAGTAGACCCCGAACAGGTCCCACGTCTCCCGCTCCATCCAGTTCGCCGACTGAAAGACGCCGGTGACGGTGGGAACCGGCACCCCCTCCTCGGCGCGGACGACGAGGCGGATGCGACGATTGTGGGTGAGGCTCAGCAGGTTATAGACGACATCGAAGCGCTGCGCCCGCTCCGGATGGTCGACCCCGCAGACATCCATCAATTGCTTGAACTGGCAGTTGACGTCGTCGCGAAGGAAGGTCAGCGCGCGGACGATGGCATCGCGCTCGACGACGACGGTCAACTCGTCCAGAGCGACGCTCGCCTCCAGAACGGCATCGCGGAGCGCCGCCTTCACGTAGTCGGCGAGTTCATCCAGTCCGAGGTCCATGCCAGATTGCCTTATCTCGACGGTTGCGGGCGGCGCCCCCGGATGCGCTCAGCGCCAGAGGGTACCGGTACGCTGAATCTTCCGCTGCAGTTGCAAGATGCCGTAGACCAGCGCTTCGGCGGTGGGAGGACATCCCGGAACATAGATATCGACGGGGACCACGCGGTCGCAGCCGCGGACGACGGAATAGGAGTAGTGGTAGTAGCCGCCGCCGTTGGCGCACGAGCCCATGGAAATGACGTACCGCGGCTCCGCCATCTGGTCGTAGACCCGGCGGAACGCCGGCGCCATCTTGTTGCACAGGGTACCGGCGACGATGATGACGTCCGACTGCCGCGGACTCGGCCGCGGCACGACGCCGAAGCGGTCCAGATCGTAGCGGCTGACGTAGGCGTGCATCATCTCGATGGCGCAGCAGGCAAGGCCGAAGGTCATCGGCCACAAGGAGCCGGCGCGAGCCCAATTCACCACCTTATCGAGCTGGGCGATGATGAAGCCCTTCTCGGCGATCGCATCGTTGACGCCCTTCCAAAGGTCGTCAACGTCACCGGTGGCCGGTAGCGTCGTTCGGGCCGACGTCATTTTGCCTCCGTCACTCCCAGTCCAGCGCCCCTTTGCGCCATTCATATACGAACCCGACGGTCAGCACCGCCAAAAAAACCATCATCGACCAGAAACCGAAAAGGCCGATATCACCCAGCGCCACCGCCCACGGAAACAGGAACGCGACCTCCAGATCGAAGATGATGAACAAGATGGCGACTAGGTAGAAGCGCACGTCGAACTTGCCGCGGGAGTCCTCGAAGGCATCGAAGCCGCACTCATAGGCCGCGTTCTTGTCCGGATCGGGACGCTCCCCGCCGACCAGGTAGGAGGCGCCGAGGGCACCACCGGCGACGGCGATGGCAATGACGAGGAACAAGAGGATCGGAAGGTACTCGGCAAGGAGTGAGTTCACGGCGGCGCACCCTTTTTTCCGAGCCGCGGGTAGCGGACCGGAGCTATCGAACCCGCTCCGCGGACGATCGTCGTGGCAGCGGATGGCGGGAGTGACGGGACTCGAACCCGCGACCTCTGGCGTGACAGGCCAGCGCTCTAACCGGACTGAGCTACACCCCCTTAGGCGGAAAGCGGCCGCTTGGGCGGGCGGGAGTCGTGTAACCCGCACCCCCCCTTAAGTCAAGACGACGGCTGCAGCGTCCGGGTGGTTCGTTCCCGGGTTTTGCGGAACCGGCGTGTTTTGGAATATGGAAGCGAATGGTGGGCGGTGACGGGCTCGAACCGCCGACATCCACGGTGTAAACGTGGCGCTCTCCCAGCTGAGCTAACCGCCCGTTCTTTATTTCGTTGGTCGACACCGAAGTTCGGTGGTCGACATCGACCTGCACTGGGCTCTCCGAAGCACGGCGCCCCTCCCTTGACCGCGGGCTGCCGGCTATCGGACGTCTAGATTCCGGAGGCTTAGTTGAGCGCGTCCTTGAGACCTTTGCCGGCGCGGAACTTCGCCTGTTTCGAAGCCGAAATCTTTATCACTTCACCCGTACGCGGATCGCGCCCGTTCGATGCCTGCCGCTTCGCCACCGTGAAGGTGCCGAAACCAACCAGACGAACATCGTTGCCGTCCTTCAAAGCATCGGTGATCGCCGAAAGCATTCCGTCGACGGCGCGTGCCGCCTCCTTCTTCTGCAATCCGGCGTTTTGGGCAACGGTAGCGATCAGATCGTTCTTGTTCACGTTCAAGCCCCCCTTCTGGACATGGGACACATTAACAAGAGCGGATCGGGCCGGCTGACCCGGCTCCGCACCGATGGCCTCAAAGGTAGGCGAACCGTAGCTTTTTAGTCAACAATCAGAGTTGTCCTCGATCGCCGTCGACAATCTGAGGCGGCGGCCGCGACACCGCCCCCCGGTTGCGCCGATCGAGACGCAACCGTGAAGCCCCGTCATCGGCAGCCCACTACCTAGGCCGTCAGTGGGTCCGGATCTCGCCCAGATCGTCATCGTCCGCCGCCGGCGCCGCCGCCGGGGCATGATGCATCTCCGCTTCCGCGTCCCACTCGATGGGCGTGAGTTCGGCCGTAAGGGCGTTGCTCAGCACCTCATCGACGAACGCCGCCGGAATAATTGTCAAATCTTTCTTGACGTTATCGGCGATCTCGGAAAGCTCGCGCTCATTTTCCTTCGGGATGATGACGACCTTGATCCCGCCGCGATGGGCCGCCAGCAGCTTCTCCTTCAGCCCGCCGATCGGCAGCACCCGGCCACGAAGGGTGATCTCGCCGGTCATCGCCACATCCTTGCGGATCGGTATTCCGGTCAGCACCGAGACGATGGCAACGACCATCGCCACCCCCGCCGAAGGGCCGTCCTTTGGCGTCGCCCCTTCCGGAACGTGGACGTGAATGTCACGCTTGCTGAAGATGTCGGGCGCGATTCCGAACCGAATCGCCCGCGACTGGACGAATGACTTGGCGGCCTGGATCGACTCCTGCATGACGTCGCCGAGCTTGCCGGTGTAGGTCACCCGCCCCCTGCCGGGAACAATGACCGCCTCGATCGACAACAATTCGCCGCCGACTTCGGTCCAGGCAAGGCCGGTGGAGACGCCGACCAGATCCTCTTCCTCGACCTCCCCATAACGGAAGCGCTTGACGCCGGCGTACTTGGTCAGATTGCGGGAGTTGAGATGAACCTCCTTGCGCTCGCCCATCATGATTTCTTTGATGGCTTTGCGAGTCAGGTTGGCAATTTCCCGCTCCAGGTTACGGACGCCCGCCTCGCGCGTGTAGTAGCGGATGACATCGCGGAGCGCACCGTCGGAGATCGACCACTCCTCGGCGGTCAACCCATGGGCCTCCACCTGCTTCGGCAACAGATGGCGCTTGGCGATCTCCACCTTCTCGTCCTCGGTGTAGCCGGAGATGCGGATGATCTCCATTCGGTCGAGGAGCGGCGGCGGCATGTTCATCGTGTTGGCGGTGGTAACGAACATGACGTCCGAGAGATCGTAGTCGATCTCCAGGTAGTGGTCGTTGAAGTTGGAGTTCTGCTCCGGATCGAGCACCTCCAGCAGCGCCGACGCGGGATCGCCGCGCCAGTCGTGGCCCATCTTGTCCACCTCGTCGAGGAGGAATAGCGGGTTCGACGACTTGGCCTTGCGCATGCCCTGGATGACCTTGCCCGGCATCGAGCCGATATAGGTCCGGCGATGACCGCGGATCTCCGCCTCGTCGCGGACGCCGCCGAGCGACATGCGGACGAAGTTGCGGCCGGTGGCGCGCGCGATCGACTTGCCGAGGGAGGTCTTGCCGACGCCCGGCGGTCCCACCAGGCAGAGGATCGGCCCGCGCATCTTGTTGGTGCGCTGCTGCACCGCCAGGTACTCGAGAATGCGCTCCTTGACCTTCTTCAGGCCGTAGTGGTCGGTATCGAGGATCTCCTGGGCGTGGCGAATATCCTTCTTCACCCGCGTCCGCTTCTTCCACGGGATCGCCAGCATCCATTCCAGATAGTTGCGGACGACGGTCGCCTCCGCCGACATCGGGCTCATGGAGCGCAGCTTCTTCAACTCGCCCAAAGCCTTCTCGCGCGCTTCCTTGCTGAGCGCCGTCTTCTTGATCCGCTCCTCGAACTCGCCGACCTCGTCGCGGCCGTCCTCGGATTCCCCCAGTTCCTTCTGGATCGCCTTCAGCTGCTCGTTCAGATAGTACTCGCGCTGCGTCTTCTCCATCTGCCGCTTGACGCGGTTGCGGATGCGCTTTTCCACCTGCAGGACGCCGATCTCGGCTTCCATGTGGGAATAGACGCGCTCGAGGCGCTCGACGACGGAAACGATCTCCAGCAACTCCTGCTTGTCGGAGATCTTGAGGGCGAGGTGAGAGGCAACGGTATCCGCCAGCTTCGAAGCGTCTTCGATCTGATTGACCGAGACCAGCACCTCCGGCGGTATCTTCTTGTTGAGCTTGATGTATTGTTCGAACTGGCTGACGACCGACCGGGCGAGCGCCTCCGTCTCCTGGCTGTCGCCCGTGCGGTCCTCGACCACCTCGGCCACCGCCTCGAAGAAGGCCGTCTCGTCGGTGAAGCTGTCGATGCGCGCCCGCTGGCCGCCCTCCACCAGCACCTTGACCGTCCCGTCCGGCAGCTTCAGCAGCTGCAGCACCGTCGACACGGTGCCGACGGTAAAGATGTCCGCCGGCGACGGATCATCCTGTGACGCGTTTTTCTGGGCGACAAGAAGGATCTGGCGGTCGTCCTTGGTGACATCCTCCAGCGCCTTCACCGACTTCTCGCGGCCGACGAACAGCGGCACGATCATGTGCGGAAAGACGACGATGTCGCGAAGCGGCAGAACCGGGTAGGTGTGTGTGTGACTGGTCACGTGCTCACCCTTGCATGGCGTCGACGTCGGCGCGGACCATCATGGCTCCGCGCCGACACACGGGGGGGGGTTTCCCTAAACGTGGTCGCAGGAAAGGGCGCGATCAACCCTACCGGCGCCCACGGGCAATCCCTCAGGCGCTGGAGCCGACGTCGCCGCGGCGATCGGCGTAGATGTAGAGAGGCTTCGCCTGTTCTTCGGCGACCTCCCCGTTGATCACCACCTCCTCGACCGCTTCCAGGCTGGGCAGTTCGAACATCGTTTCGAGGAGGATGCTCTCCATGATCGAGCGCAGGCCACGGGCTCCCGTCCTCCGCTGCACCGCCCGCTTGGCCACCCCTTTCAGCGCGCCATCGGTGAACTGGAGGCGGACGCCTTCCATCTCGAACAGCCGCTGATACTGCTTGACCAGCGCGTTCTTCGGCTTGGTCAGAATGTCGATCAGGGCCTGCTCGTTGAGATCGGTCAACGTGGCGATGACCGGCAGCCGGCCGATGAATTCGGGGATCAGTCCGAACTTCAGCAGGTCCTCCGGCTCCGTCTCCTTCAGGATCTCGCCGGTCGGCCGCTCGTCCGGAGCCCGCACATCGGCGCCGTAACCGATGGTCGTCCCCTTCGACCGTGCCGAGATGATCTTGTCGAGGCCCGAAAACGCGCCGCCGCAGATGAACAAAATGTTGGTGGTATCGACCTGCAGGAACTCCTGCTGCGGGTGCTTGCGGCCGCCTTGCGGCGGGACGCTGGCGATGGTCCCCTCCATGATCTTCAGCAGCGCCTGCTGCACACCCTCGCCGGAGACGTCGCGGGTGATCGACGGGTTGTCGGACTTGCGGGAAATCTTGTCGACCTCGTCGATATAGACGATGCCGCGCTGCGCCCGCTCGACGTTGTAGTCGGCCGCCTGCAGCAGCTTGAGGATGATGTTCTCCACATCCTCGCCGACATAGCCGGCCTCGGTCAGGGTGGTGGCATCCGCCATCGTAAACGGCACGTCGAGAATACGGGCGAGGGTCTGCGCCAGCAGTGTCTTGCCGCAGCCGGTGGGGCCGATGAGCAGGATATTGGACTTGGCCAGTTCGACGTCGTTGTTCTTCGCCGTGTGGTTGATCCGCTTGTAGTGATTGTGCACGGCAACGGAGAGCACTTTCTTGGCCCGGTCCTGGCCGATGACGTAGTCGTCGAGCACCCCGCAGATCTCGTGCGGCGTCGGCACCCCGTCACCGGACTTGACCAGCCCGGTCTTGTGCTCCTCACGAATGATGTCCATGCACAGCTCGACGCATTCATCGCAAATGAAGACCGTCGGGCCGGCAATGAGCTTGCGAACTTCGTGCTGGCTCTTGCCACAGAAGGAGCAGTAAAGCGTGTTCTTCGACTCGCCACCGGCGGATTTGCTCATCGTTTCATCCGTATCCGTGCCAGTCCACCACCGGACATGTTAGCCATCTGCCGATAGCCACGACAATCCCAAAAACCGCCATCGCATGGCATCGGTTCCGTAAGCGGGACGGTGGGGCGGGTGATCAACCCTTCGCGCCCTTGCTGCCAGCGCCGCGATCCGCCTCCTCGGTCCGCGGCCGACTGACCACAACCTCGTCGACGATCCCGAATTCCTTCGCATCTTCGGGGCTCATGAAGCGGTCCCGTTCGACTGCCGACTCGATCACGCTGAGAGGCTGCCGGGTGTGGCGGACGAGAATGCCGTTCAGGCGCGCCCGTAACGCCAGGATCTCCCGGGCCTGAATCTCGATATCGGTGGCTTGGCCCTGGGCGCCGCCCGACGGCTGGTGCACCATGATCCGCGAGTTGGGCAGGGCGTAGCGCTTGCCGTCGGTGCCCGCCGCCAACAGCAGCGCCCCCATGGATGCGCACTGGCCGATACAGACCGTCGACACATCGGGGCGGATGTACTGCATGGTGTCGTAGATGGCGAGGCCGGCGGTCACCAGACCGCCCGGCGAGTTGATGTAGAAGGCGATGTCCTTGTTGGGATTTTCCGATTCGAGAAACAGCAGCTGCGCGCAGATCAGGCTGGCCACCGCGTCGTTGACGCCGCCGGTCAGGAAGATGATCCGCTCCTTCAGCAGACGGGAGTAGATATCGTAGGCGCGTTCGCCGCGGTTGGTCGTTTCGACCACCATCGGCACGAGCGAGTTCGACTGGATGTCCAATCCGTCCCCCATCAGGTTATCGCCGGGCATGAAATGAAAGGGATCGCGGAGGCGAGCGCTGCCAGCAGGGATGTCCATCGTCAAGATGACTCCACCTTATCCCACCTAGCCCCGCTGATCAGACGTAGGTTCGGCATCGGCCTCGCGCAACAGTTCCTCGACCTCGACCTTCCGTTCGCTGACCTTCGCCATCTCCAGCATGAAGTCGACCACTTTCTCCTCGAGGATCGGCGCCGCCAGGGCCTCCTTCGCTTCCGCATTCTTGCGGAAGAATTCGAGCACCGCCTGCTCCTGACCGGGGAAACGCCGTGCTTCGGCGACAATCGCCTTGCCCAGCTCGTCCGGGGTCACCTGCAGATTGTTGCTGCGGCCGATCTCGGCGAGGACCAGCCCGAGGCGGACCCGCCGTTCGGCGAGGCGGCCGTATTCGGTGCGCTCGCTCTCGCTCACTGCCGTTGCCGGATCGACTTCTGCATGCTCATGCCCACACCCGGGGCCGTGCACGTGGTCCGGATCGTCCTCGCCGTGGGAGGGAACGTCTGCATGCCCATCAGTATGCGCGTTTTCCGCCTCACGACTGTGATGATCATCATCTTCGCCCCCCCGGCCCTCGGCGGCGAGCTGGCGGGCGACGACCTTGATCTCCCGATCGACCAGCCCCTTCGGCAGAGGGAAGGCGTAAAGGGTGTCCAGCCGGTCGAGAAGCTGTCGCTTCAGCCGCATCCGTGACATCGCCTTCAGTTCCTGGGTCTGGTGCTGGCGCACCTGGTCGCGCAGCGCCGCCAGGGACTCGGCACCGAAATGCTGGGCCATGGCATCGTCGAGGACGAGCGGATCGCGGACCCGCAGTTCCTTGACCACCACCTCATAGTCGATGCTCCGACCGGCGAGCGCCGCCACCGGGTGATCGGCCGGGAAGCTGATGCCGACCGTCTTCGTCTGCCCCGCCTCTACGCCTACCAGCTGCGTCTCCAGGCCCGGCGCAAGTCCTTCGCCGGCGAGACTGAGGGCGATGTCCTTACCGTTGCCGAACGGCGCCTTGTCTTCCGGCGCGATGACGTCGAAGACGACGATGTCATCGGCCGTCGCCGGCCTCGCCTCGGTCACCGGGCTCGCTCCGCGGGTGGCGTCGGCCAGCCGGCCGAGGACCTGGTCGGTGCTCTCCTCCGTCACCTCGGCGACCAGCCGTTCCAGCTCGATCGCCCCGTAATCGGGCGGCGTCACCTCCGGCATGACCTCCAGCGCCAGCGTGTACTCCAGATCACCGGAGCCCGGCTCGCCGGCGGATGGAGCCACCTCGATGCGGGGCGGCGTTGCCGGCCGGATACCGCGATCGGCGATCACCGACTTCGTCGCCTCGTTGATGGTTTCTTCGAGAATTTCGCCCCGCAGGGTCTCGCCGTAGCGCTTGCGCAGGAGCGAAACCGGCACCTTGCCCGGGCGAAAGCCGGGAAGGCGGACGTTGTGCGCCAGTTCGCCCAGCCGCTTCTCGAACTTCTGCTCGATGTCGGCAGCGGGAACGGCGATGCGAAATTCCCGGGTGAGTTCGTCGTTCTTGGTTTCAGTAACTTGCATGATTCGGCTTGATCGTCTCTCGGATGGCGGAGGATCGGCGGTCCGGACTCGGACCCCCGGGCGAGAAGCGCGGCCACTTGATCGTCGGCGGGCCGCCGTTCGGGCTGTCGCTGGTGCGGGCGGAGGGATTTGAACCCCCACGACTTGCGTCACAGGAACCTAAATCCTGCGTGTCTACCAGTTCCACCACGCCCGCAGGACATCCTTCACCTGCCGGCAGGGTCGCACATTCCCATTTCGCCCCCGATCAAGTCAATGGGCGATCAAGACGCCGGTGCTGCGCGTGCCTACGATTTCGACCGCCCACACCCTGCCGGTTGCATCCGAATCATATGGCAACCACTATACGGCCCGGCGCAAGCCGGCGCTATCGCGGAAGCCGGCCGCGGGGAGATTGGATGACGGCCCGGCACTGCACGCGCCCTTACGAACACCGCATGTCGGTCGCCACCGGGAATCTTGATCTGAGAGGAAAAGAAACGATGCACCGGAGTCTCGTCCTGCTTACCGCCCTCGCCGCCATCGCTCTTGCCCCCGCCGCGGCCATGGCGGCCGAATCGTACCAGCTTGGCGATCTACAGATCACCCATCCGTGGGCTCGCGCCTCGGCTGGCGCCGCCACCGCCGGCGCCGCCTACATGCAGATCAGCACCCGCGGTACCGCCGCCGATCAACTGGTCGCCGCCTCGACCCCGGTCGCCGGCAAAGCCGAACTCCACACCCATGTCACCGAGGGCGACATCATGCGCATGCGGCCCGTCGATTCGATCGCGATCGCTCCCGGCCAGCCGACCGAGCTGAAGCCGGGGGGGCTGCACGTGATGCTGCTCGATCTGAAGGCGCCGCTGAAGGAGGGCGAGAGCTTCCCGCTGACGCTGAACTTTGCCCATGCCGGCACGATCACCGTCGAGGTCGCGGTAGGATCGGTCGCCGCCGGTGGTCCGGCGATGCACGAGCACGAGATGGGCGGCCACAAACCGCACTGACGCGGATGTTAGGGCTGACGCCGATGTTAGGGCTGACGCCGATGTTAGGCCGGCCGACACCGACACGGGACGGTCCGGTATGAAACCGAAAGCGAGGAAACAGGTCGGCGCGCTCCCCATCAGGACGGAGTCCTCGCGAACGGAGGTGATGCTGATCACCTCGCGGGAAACGCGGCAGTGGATCATCCCGAAAGGCTGGCCGAAACGCGGGCTGACGCGGCGCACCGTCGCTGCCCGCGAGGCGTTCGAGGAGGCCGGCATCCGGGGCAAGGTGGCGAAGCGGCCCTTTGGCAGCTACCGCTACGACAAGCGGCTGTCGTCGACGCTCGCCGTTCCCTGCCAGGTCACCGTCTTTCTTTTCCAGGTCAAGCGCCAACTGGACGATTGGCCGGAAAAGGATCAGCGTGAGCGATGCTGGCTTACCCCGGACGAGGCGGCGGCGAGAGTCTCCGAAGAAGAACTGAGTGCGCTGCTGGCCGGGATCGCGCGCCGCCTCGCAGTTGAGGCGGATGAGGCGGCGCGGCGAGACAAACCGATCCTGGTCTGGAAGCGACGGTCCTGACGCGAGAGCGGGAAAAGCGCGCGTTCGCTTGCCGTCGCCGCCGATCGGTGCTTGAATGATAATTAAACCATGGCGCGCTGATCGTGGTCATTAGATCGCGCGCCCGGTGTGGCGCCGTTGCGCACCTGAAGGTGACGGACCGGTCGGAGGTAAGGAACAGCGGGGCGGAAGCTGCGGGCGTGCCGTGAACTCCCGGCGGGCCGCGGACCGCGGCAAGACATTCCATCCTTGACCCGTGCGTGCTCAGATCGCACCTGCGAAAGTGCGCGGGCTGCGTAGGGCTCTGGCAACGCCATTTCACGAAGTTTAGGAGCATTGAAGAGTGACCAGAAAATCGAGGAGTTCGATGGGCGGAGCAGAGGGCGATCGGCCCGGCTCGCAGGACGCAGCGATGAAGGCAGCGGAGTGGTCCGAGGGAGCCGCCCGGCAACAAGGACAGCGCGGGGGGCGCGGTGCTGGTTCCGGAGGCGCGGGCGGCTGTCGTCACCGCCATCATCACCACGGTGGTGCCCGCCAGGGGGGAGCGCACGGCCATGCGCCTGGGCACGGACATGGACATGGACATGGCCACGGCTTCCTCCACGACTTGGCCGAGCGGGACGGGCGTTCGATCCTGCCTAGCGCCGGCACCGTCGTTCAGGCCGGTGCATTCGGTGCCGCTTTGGGCGGCATGACCACCGGGGTGATGGAGATGGCGCGGGTCAGGCAAGGCGTGATCACCAGCGAGGAAGCCACCCGTAACGTGGTGAAGAGCAGCGCCCAGGGTGCCGCGACCATGGCCGCCGCTTCGGTGGCCGGCCAGTTGGTTCGCTCGCATCCGGTGTTCAGCTTCATCGCCCTCGCTGCCGCCGGCATCGGCGCCCTGGCCATGTTGAGCAGCGCCGGTGCGAACAAGGCCGCCACCCCCGTCCCGGCCGCTGCGCCGACGGCCCCCCCACGCGCCAAGTCGTCGCCGAAGCAGTCGTCCTGACCCAGGGGATCCTGTCTCAACGCGCGTGCGCGTCAACTCAACAAAAAGGAGAAGTCTCTCATGTATAGCCATCACAATCCGTTCGTGAGCACCCTGACCACGGGCAATTTCCTCACCGGCTTCGGTGTGGGAACGGTGGTGACGCTGCTGGTGACCAGTCCGGCGGTACAGCGTGCGCTGTTCTCCACGTTGGCGAGAACGTCCAACATGATCACCTCCGGCATCGCCGAGGCCAAGGAGCGGTTCCACGACGCCCAGGCAGAGATCCAGCACGAAGTCGGGCAGGAGCCGGAGGCTTCCTGACGCCTGATCTCGCTCCCATGCTCGTCGTCCACGAGCTTGCCGGCCGCCTTCGCCTCCGCTTCCGCAACCGCTTTGACAGCCGCCTCGACAGCGACTTTGTCGAGACGCTGCCGGATGCGGTGAAGGGCGTCAGCGCCGCTCGCGCCAACCCGCGGGCCCGAAGTCTCGTCGTCCTCTACGACGGATCGGCGGCGACGCGGGCCGCCCTTCTCAAGCGCATTGCCGACACGCCGGCGCACATCCGTCCGCGCCGGCTGGAGGCGAGCCCGACCGGCCGCTACCTGCGCGGAACCCTAGTCTCGGCGGCGGTGCTGCTGGCCGGCCGGCTGCTGCCGGCGCGGCTGCAGCTCACCGCCAGCTGGCTGCTTGCCGCGCCGACGATCGCCAAGGGGGTGGCCCGCCTGTTCACCACGGGGCTGTCGGTGGCGGCGCTGGATGCGGCGGCTCTGTCCATCGCCCTCGCCCGCCGCGAGTTCGGCACCGCCGCCGCCACGCTCACGTTTCTCAACCTGGGCAATTACCTCGAGGCGACGACGACGCAGGCGTCGACCCGGTTGCTGCGGCGATTGCTCGCCAAGCCGCCGACCCGTGCCTGGCTGGAAGCGGCCGACGGCAGCGTCAGGGAAGTCGCCGCCAACGAGATCCAGGAACAGGATATCGTCGTTGTCGGTCCAGGCGAGATGATTCCGGTCGACGGCCAGGTCGTCAGCGGTGCGGCAACCATCAATCTCGCCTCGATCACCGGGGAGAGCGTGCCGATCGACCGCGAGGCCGGCGCGCGGGTCCTCGCCGGCGGTGCCGTCGAGCAAGGTCGCCTGCGCATCCGTGCCCTGCGGGTCGGCAGCGCCACCACCACCGCCCGCATCGCCGCCTTCATCGATTCGGCCCTCGACCACAAGCCGGTGATTCAATCGAACGCGGAACGCCTCGCCGGGCAGCGCATTCTGCTCACTCTCGGCGTCGGCGCGCTCACCTTCCTCCTCACCCGCGATCTGAACCGGGTGGCATCGGTGTTCCTGATCGACTACTCGTGCGCGCTGAAACTGGGCGCACCGGTGGCGATCAAGTCGGCGCTCTATCGCGGCGGCAAGGCAGGCATCCTCATCAAGGGCGGGCGCAGCATCGAGGCGTTGGCCCAGGTGGACACCTTCGTTTTCGACAAGACCGGCACCCTCAGCTTCGGCGAACTGCGGGTGACCGACGTCCTGCTGACCGATCACCACCGCAGCTCGGACAAATTGCTGGCGCTGCTGGCCTCGCTGGAGGAACACGCGACCCATCCGGTGGCCGACGCCATCGTCCGCGAGGCGCGCCGCAAGTCGCTGCGCCACATCCACCACGACGAAGTCGATTTCATCGTCGCCCACGGTCTGATCAGCGAGGCGGAGGGTAAGCGGATCGTCGTCGGTAGCCGGCATTTTCTCCAAGAGCACCAACGGATCCCCTTCCAGCCGTTCGCCGACGACGCCCAGCGCCTGGAAGCGGAAGGGAAGCTCCTGCTTTTCGCGGCAATCGATGGCCAACCCGCGGGGATCGTCGCCCTTCGCGACCGTCCACGCCCGGAAGCCGCCGCGGCGATGACCCAGCTGCGGGATCTCGGCGTGACCTCCCTCGCTTTGCTCAGTGGGGATGTGGAAGCCAAGTCCCGCGCCGTCGCCGCACCCCTTGGCCTCAACATGGTGTTCAGCGAGCGCCAGCCGGAGGAAAAGGCTGAGGTCGTCCGCGAGCTGCAGGCGATGGGGCGCACGGTCGCCTTCGTCGGCGACGGCGTCAACGATGCTCCCGCCCTGACCGCCGCCGATGTGGGCATCGCCATGCCCCGCGGCGCCGAACTCACCCGCGCCACCGCCGACGTCGTCCTCCTGCGCGATAACCTGGACGGCATCGTCGAAAGCCGCGCGCTCGCCGTCGACACCATCCGGCTGATCCAGAGCAACTTCCGCTGGGCGGTGGCCCTGAACACCTTGCTGTTTGTCGCCGCCGCCACCGGTCGGGCATCGCCGGTGTTCTCCGCCGTCACCCACAACAGCATTACCATCGCCACCCTCGCCCGCGCTTTGGTGGGTCCTGGCGACGCCCGAAAGCGGAAGGCCCGCCCTGCCGCTAAGCCATTGAAACAAAAAAGTCAACGGCGGCTGGCGGCGGGACAAATTTCCGCATCGTAGATGGAGCTTGATGCTGCGAATGATTCGCAGTAAAAGACCATATATAAATGATGGTCTAGGTGAGATCATGACCCGCGATGTTCACCAAGTGCCAGGCCGGGTGCGCTTCAAGGTTCCCGGCCTGCGAGATGATGAAGCCCTGGTCCGGGCGTTGCCCCAAGCGCTGCGAGCCCATGCCGGAGTCTACCGGGTGGAAGTCCGGCCAGCATCGAGTTCGCTGATCGTCCATTACGATCCGGCGGGCGTCGATTGCCGGACGCTGGCCGACTTCGTTAATGGGCAACTACCTGGCAACGTACAGACCGAAACCCTTGGCAGCTCCCCCACCGGCTCCTCCTTCCCCGAAAACATCCCCACCACCGCCTTCCTGCAGGGAGCATCGACCGATGACTTCCTCGTCAGCCCCATGCGTCACGTGGCCGTCGCCTTCGGACGCGCCGCGTTCAGGGTTGCCCTGGAACAGGCGGTCCGCGGCGGCGTGAACTCCCTCTTCCGCGTCACCGGCGGCCGCTTCTGACCGAGACATGGGCCCTTTCACCGCGCCCTTCCACGGCGCGGTAACGATGAGATGGCTGCGGCGGGCCTGCACCCGTCGCCGCCATCTCTCTGTATGCAATGAGCTCTGAGCGGACTTAAGCGCGCCGGGCGCGCGCGGCAATAGACCGCATCGATAGCATCGATCTAAACAATCCATTTCCATTGGCCGGCTCACTTCAATTACTTCTTGCTCGCCATCGACGCCCCCTGAGCGAGCGGCTCCGCGAGCCACTTCCCCTTCCACGACCCGCGGATCCGTCGATCGCTGAGGCTGCGCCTATCGATCAACAACCAGCGAGAGGGAGAGTCATGTCTGAGAGCAACCGCCCGACCCTGACCACGGCGGCCGGGATTCCCGTCGGCGACAACCAGAACAGCCTAACCGCCGGACCCCGCGGGCCGTTGCTGGCTCAGGACTGGCACCTCTTCGAAAAGCATGCGCATTTCAACCGGGAGCGAATTCCCGAGCGGATCGTCCACGCCAAGGGCTCGGGCGCCTATGGAACCCTCACCATCACCCGACCGATCCCCGAGTACACGAAGGCGAAGGTCTTTGCCGAAACCGGCAAGACGACCGAGTGTTTCCTGCGCTTCTCCACCGTCGCCGGCGAACGGGGCGCCGCGGATGCGGAACGCGATGTGCGCGGCTTCGCCGTCAAGTTCTATACGGAAGAGGGAAACTGGGACCTGGTCGGCAATAACACGCCTGTCTTCTTCGTCCGCGATCCGTTCAAGTTCCCCGATTTCATCCATACCCAGAAGCGCAACCCGAAGACCAACCTCCGCAATCCCGTCGCCATGTGGGATTTCTGGTCGCTGAGCCCGGAGAGCCTGCACCAGATCACCATCTTGTTCTCGGACCGCGGCCTGCCGCGCAGCTACCGCCACATGCACGGCTTCGGCTCCCACACCTACAGCTTCATCAATGCCGCCAATGAGCGGTTCTGGGTCAAGTTCCATTTCAAGTGCAAGCAAGGCATCGAGAACATGACCGGCGAGGAAGCGGCGACGATCATCGGCAGCGATCGGGAAAGCCATCAGCGCGACCTGTTCACGGCGATCGAGAACGGCGAGTTCCCGCAGTGGCGCGTGTCTGTCCAGGTGATGCCGGAAGCAGATGCGGAGAAGACGCCCTACAACCCGTTCGATCTGACCAAGATCTGGCCGCACGCCGATTATCCGCTGATCGAGGTGGGCGTGATGGAACTCAACCGCAACCCGGAGAATTACTTCGCCGAAGTGGAGCAGGCGGGCTTTTCGCCGGCGAACGTGGTGCCGGGCATCAGTCACAGTCCCGACAAGATGCTGCAGATGCGCATCGTTTCCTACGCCGACGCCCACCGTTACCGGCTGGGCGTCAACCACGAGAGCCTGCCGGTGAACAAGGCGCGCTGTCCCGTGCATTCCTATTACCGTGACGGCCTAATGCGCTTCGACGGCAACGAAGGCGGTGCCGTCAACTACGAGCCCAACAGCTTCGGCGGCCCGGTCGAGGACCCGCGGTTCAAGGAGCCGCCGCTGAAGATCTCCGGCGACGCCGACCGCTATGACCACCGCGAGGGCAACGACGACTTCACCCAGGCCGGCAACCTGTTCCGGCTGATGACCGCCGCCCAGCAGGCGAGCCTGATGGACGCCATCGCCGGCGCGATGCAGGGGGTCCCGGAGAGCATCGTCCGCCGGCAGCTCGGCCATTTTGCCAAGGCCGATCCCGCCTATGGGGATGGAGTCGCCAGGCGCCTCGGCATCGCCATCGCCGCCGACGCCACCGCCGGGTAGATTGGAAAAGCGGGGACCGGGCGGCGGTATCATCGCTGCTCGCCCCCGTCCACCGGCAAGGAGGAGGCATCCGTGAGCGTTCTGTTCACGCCGCTGCAGGTCGGCGGAGTGCAGCTGGCGAACCGCATCGTCATCGCGCCCATGTGCCAGTATTCGGCCGTCGATGGCTGCATGACCGACTGGCATCTGATCCACCTCGGCCATCTGGCGCTCTCCGGTGCGGCCTTGCTGACCATCGAGGCCACGGCGGTGGTGCCGGAAGGCCGGATCACCCACGCCGACGTCGGCTTGTGGTCGGACGAGACCGAGGCAGCGCTGGGCCGCGTCCTGGAGGGAGTTCGCCGGTGGTCGGCGATGCCGATCGCAATCCAGTTGGCTCACGCCGGACGCAAGGCTTCGACCGAGGTGCCCTGGAAGGGCGGAAAGCAGATTGCCTTCGACGCCGCCAACGGCTGGCAGACGGAAGCCCCGTCACCACTGCCGTTCGAGCCGACCGAGCGTCCTCCCGTCGCCCTCGACCGCAGCCGCCTCGCCCAGATTCGCGACGCCTTTGCCGAGGCGGCTCGGCGGGCCGCACGACTGGGCCTGGATGCGGTGCAGATTCACGCTGCTCACGGATACCTCCTGCACGAGTTCCTCTCCCCGCTGGCAAACCAGCGCAGCGACGAATACGGCGGCAGCCTGGAAAACCGGCTGCGCTTTCCGCTGGAGGTGTTCGACGCCGTCCGCGCGGCGTTTCCGCCGGAACGGCCGGTCTCGGTCCGCGTCTCGGCAACCGACTGGGTCGATGGCGGCTGGGCCATCGACGAGACCCTATCTTTCACCCAGGCACTCGAAGCGCACGGCTGCGCGGCTATCCATGTTTCGAGCGGTGGCCTCAGCCCGGCGCAGAAGATCCCCGTCGGTCCCGGCTATCAGGTCCCCCTCGCCCGCGCCGTCAAGGCGGCCACAGGCATGCCGGTGATCGCCGTCGGGCTGATCACCGGATTCGAGCAGGCCGAAGCCATCGTCGGTACCGGCGATGCCGACCTGATCGCGCTGGCGCGGGCGATCCTCTACAACCCGCGTTGGCCGTGGCATGCGGCCGCCCACCTGGGCGCCCACGTGCATGCGCCAGACCAATACCTCCGCTCACAGCCGGCGCAATACCGCCACCTGTTCGACTTCGGCCAATAAGCGGTCGGGAAGCCCGTCGAGACGGCGATCCCGCCTGGCGGGCGGCTTCGAGGCGGCGAACGATCCTCGTCACCCGGGGGAATCTGGATTATTGTCGTTCCCCGTATGGGCTCTGAAGGGCGACCGTGCCGCCTGCACATAACATATCGGGAGTACGACCATGATCACGACCAGATCAACGACCGGAACAACGCGATGGCGGCTGGTGCCGGTCGCCGGCGTCTTGTTGATCACCACGCTGGTGACGTCGTCCTGCGCCAATGCGCCGCCGAGCGGTCGCGGCGCCGGTGTCGGCGCGGCGCTCGGATCCGGCATCGCGCTGGCCACCGGAGCCGGTGCGGCGGGCGTGATCGGCGGCGGTTTGATCGGCGGCGCGGTGGGCTACGCCGGCGGTTGGGCCGCAGGCGGCCACTAAGTCCTTATCAAAGTTGAAGGATAAATAAGAATGCTCGGGTCCAGAACGGCGGCATGCGCCGCACTTGCCTTCCTCACATGGGCATCGACAGCCGATGCCCAGAGTTCCGGTCAGGCCTCGGCGCCGATCCTCCGCGACACCGCGTTCCAGACGTGTGCCGAGGCCCAGGCGATGGCGCCCGATCAGCGCAAGGCGCTGGCGCTCAACATCGCCCATGCGGCGGCGGCCTATTACCAGACCCAGATCGGCGACAGCGAAGAGATCGGCCAACAGATCGGCTGGCTCATCCGCTCCGGCTGCACGATCGCCCCGGAGACATACTTCTCGACCACGATCGCCCGCGCCATTCGGGTGATGGGCGGTGGGATCGAGCCGCCACTGCAGCAGCCCCTCGACATGAAGCAGGCGGTATTTGCCTCCTGCGCCGGCGCCAACTCACTGCCGCCCGACCAACTGAAGCAACTCGGCACCTACATCGGCACCGAGGCCGCCGCCCATTACGGCCTGACCCCGGGAGCGGATTGGACACCCGACTACATCGCCGCCCTCGTCCACAACGGCTGCCAGATGTACCCCGACGCCTATTACCTGGGGATAATCGGTCGTGCCATCCGGGCCGTCTCTCCCCGCCCCGAGGCCGCCGCCGCCCCAGCGCCACACGCCAGCAAGAAATAGGCATCCGGGACCAGCAGTGGGGACCATTCCCCGCTGGCGGGAATGGTTTTCTGCGGTCGGCGACGGTTGCGGCAGCTTGCCACGCACGCGGAAAACCCGGGTGCGTGGCGAAACCGCCATCATCGCCGCGGCTTGGCGATCGCCAGGCTTTTTTCACCCGACGCTTCAGTCGGTGAGTAGGCCTTTCATCGCCGATGAGAGGGCGCGTTTGCCGCTGGCACGATAGGCCTCGTGGTTGGCGTCGATCCGACTGAGGTCGTAGCGGTAGTTGATCATCAGCCCCGCCGACTGCCGCATCCCGCGCGGCGAGCGGTCGGCCAACCAGTTGAGGCGTTCCATGCGGGCGCCGTTGGTCAGATGGAAGTGGGCGACGGGGTCCAGGCACAACCCGTTGTCGCGGCCTTCCTTGACCAGATAACGGGCGCACAGCCGCATCAGAATCGGTTTCAGCACCTTCGCCGTCGCCGGATCCTCCACCCAGTCGCCACCCGACTGCAGCTGCAGCTTCAGCCAGCCCTTGGCACCCATGGTGATGCCGAGCGCATTGGCCAGGGCCTTGCGTTCGGACGCCACGACCAGATCGGCGTCGCCTTCGGCGAGGACCCGCTTCAACCAGGACATGAAGCCTGGGATCGGCGACAGGGTGGCAAACGTCTTGATGTGCGGGAACTCGTGGGTCAATTGATCGACCACCCGCTTGATGAGAAAGCTGCCGAAGCTGATGCCGTCGAGGCCGCGCTGGGCATTGTTGATGGAATAGAAGATGGCGGTGTCGGCGTCCTTGGGATCATGCACCGGCGCCTTCGCATCGAGCAGCGCCTGCACGTTGTCGGCGATGCCGTCGACCAGCGCCACCTCGATGAAGATCAGCGGCTCGTTCGGCATCTTCGGGTGGAAGAAGGCGAAGTAGCGCCGGTCATAGTCGAGCCGGTTCTTCAGATCGTCCCAGCTCTCGATGGGATGCACCGCCTCGTAGGCGATCAGCCGTTCGAGCAGCGCACCCGAAGCCGTATCCCAGGTGATCCGCCGCAACTCCAGGAAGTCGACGTCGAACCAGGTGGCGAGGAGGCCGCGCAGGTCCTCCTCCAGATTCTGCAGCACGGGATCGATGCGGGCGAGCGGCAGCAGTTCCGCCCGCAGGTTGACCAGGAACTTCACCCCCTCCGGCAAGCTGTTGAACTGGGTGAGCAGGTGCAGTCGCGGCGCCTCCAGCGCCTGCCGCAGCCCGCGGCGAGCCTTCAGGCGTGCATCGGAGGAGTCTGCGCTTTGCAGCACCAGGATCGCCTCGTCCACCTTCGCCTCATCGACGCCGAAGTCTGTGGCGAGGAGGCGGAGGAAGCGCTCCCGTCCCGGCCTTTCCAGCGCCAGATAGGCGCGGCCCAGCGCCGCCGCCCGTGCGCGCGCCGCCACTTCGCCGCCGCGTCGTTCGAGGCAGGCGCGCATCTGTTCGCGGATCTTGATGATGTCGTCGTCGGGCAGTTCGGGCCGCGTGCTGGCCCACTCATGGTCGTATTCGGCGCCGGCAATGGATTGCCAGCGGAAGCGAAGCGAGCGCATCGCCTGTCGGAAAAGGCTGCGCGGTTCATCTGACTTGACGAGGGTCTTGACCATCGAGAGTCCTTTGCCATTGCCACATGAGTATGGGGTTGTCGGGTCGGGGTCGGCAATGGCGGGGACCTACGGTCCGTCACCGGCGCGGGCGATGCGGCTATAGCGTCGCCTTCACCGCCGCGATCTCCCCCAGCAGGTCTTCGGCGATCAGCCCGGTGCCGACGCGGGACGCCGCCGCGCCGTGCATCCAGGCCGCCGCAGCGGCCGCCTCGAAGGCGGGCATGCCCTGCGCCAGCAACCCGGTGATCATTCCAGCCAGCACGTCACCGGCGCCGGCGGTCGCCAGATCGGCGGGCGCATTGGTGTTGATCGCGGCACGGCCGTCGGGAGCGGCAATCACCGTATCGGCGCCCTTGAGCAGAACGATGGCGCCGCTGGTGCCGGCGACGGTGCGGGCGCGGGTGAGCTTGTCGCCCGGACAATCGAACAGGCGGCGAAATTCGCCCTCGTGCGGCGTCAGGACGCAAGGTCCTTTGATGGCGGCAAACAACGCCGACGGATCGTCGGCGAAGACGGTCAGCGCATCGGCGTCGACCACCCCCGGTTTGCCCGTCGCCAGCGCCGTCGTCACCCCCTCGCGGGTGGCGCCATCGACGCCGGCACCGGGACCGATCATCCATGCCGTCCGCTTGCGATCGGCGACCAGCCGCCCATAACCCTCCGCATCGTCGTAGGGAGCGACGATGGTACCCGCCGAGCCGGCGGCATAGATGGCGAACGCCTGGCGCGGACAGGCGAGGCTGACCAGGCCGGCGCCGATCCGCCGCGCCGCATCCGCCGCCAGCCGACCGGCGCCGGTCATCTCGCCGCCGCCCCGGACTAGCGCATGGCCGCGGCCGTACTTGTTGCCGGTGGCGGCCGGCGACGGCAATCGATCGCGCCACAGCGACGGCCCGTTGGCGAAGGTCGTCGGACCAATGTCCGCCAGCACCGCATCCGGAATGCCGATGTCGGCAACGACCAGTTCGCCCGCCAGGGCGCGGCCGGGGTAAAGCAGATGGCCCGGCTTCGCCCGGAAGAAGGTCACCGTCAGCCGACAGGCGGGGGCCACCCCCATCACCTCACCGCTATCGCCGGCAACCCCCGACGGCACGTCGATGGCGACGCAGTCGAGCCGGCGCTGATTGATCCGTTCCAGCACCGCCGCCGCCGCACCGCCGATGGGCCTCGCCAGGCCGGCGCCGAACATCCCATCGATGACGAGGGGGGCCCGCTCACCCGCCAGGGCATCCGCCGTCAGCTCACCGATCGGCCCCCGCCACCGCAGCGCATTGACGCGGGCGTCGCCCTTGAGGGCATCGGCTGAGCCGAGCAGATAAACGCAGACCGGCCAACCGCGGTCCGCCAGCAAGCGGGCGACGACGAAGCCGTCGCCACCGTTGTTGCCGGGGCCGGCGAGAACGGTGACCGGCTGCGGTGGAAAGCGGCGCCGGATCGCCCGGGCGATGGCTCCCCCGGCCGCCTCCATCAGCTCCAGGCTCGGCACCCCGCCGGCGGCCGCCGCCGCATCCGCCCGGTACATTTCGGCAACGCTGAGGATCGCATGGGGAAGCAAGGGCGGCACTCGCGGACGCATGGGTCAAAAGCCGGCAAAAGCCGAGGGATCATACCGGCGACGGTTGCCAAGGCAAAGCGCCTGCGGCCATATCGCAGGGAACGCAGCACCCGGAACCCATCGCCGGCAGGAGACGATGCCCCAACGTTTGAGCAGTGAGCGCCCACGATGACCGTTGTCGTCATCGGCGCCGGCGTGGTCGGCGTCACCACCGCCTATTACCTCGCGCGGGAAGGTGCCGACGTGATCGTCATCGAGCGGCAGCCAGGCGCCGGACTGGAGACCAGCTATGCCAACGGCGGCCAGATTTCGGCCAACCACGCCGCCCCCTGGGCGGGTCCGAAGACGCCGTGGAAGGCCCTGCAATGGCTCGGCCGTACCGATGCGCCGCTGCTCTTCCATCTGCGCTGGGACCCTGCGTTGTTCGGCTGGCTGCGCCGCTTCCTCGCCAACTGCACCGAAACCGCCGTGCGCCGCAACATCGAGCGCGCGCTTTCGCTCGCCCTTTACAGCCGTCGCCAGCTCGTCGTCCTACGTGCGGAAACGGGACTGCACTACGACGAACTGACCCGCGGCATCCTTCACATCTTCCGCAACCCGGCGGACTGGCGCGAGGCGCTGCCGCAGGTGGAACTGATGAACCAGCTCGGCTGCACCCGCCGACCGGTGGACGCTGCCCAATGCGTCGCCATCGAGCCGGCCTTGGCGGCGATCAGCACCGATCTGATCGGCGGCGTATTTTCTCCCGATGATGAATCCGGCGATGCGTACGCCTTCACCCGCGGCCTCGCCCGCATCGCTACCGAACGCGGCGCCCAGTTTCGCTACGGGGTGACCGTGCGGACGCTGACGCGGGCGGGAAACCGGATCGCCGCGGTCGAGACCGATCACGGCAAGATCGCCGCCGACGCCGTCATTGTCGCCGCCGGCAGTTACTCGCCGATGCTGCTCCGCACCCTTGGCATGCGGCTGCCGGTCTATCCGGCGAAGGGCTATTCGATTACCGTCCCGGTGGAGAGCGGCAGCGTCGCCCCCACGGTGGCCCTGATCGACGATGAATTCAAAATGGTCTACTCCCGGCTCGGCGACCGCCTCCGCATTGCCGGCACCGCCGAGTTCGCCGGCTATGATGCCTCCGTCGACGAGCGCCGGGCGCGCTTTCTGCTTGCCAAGGCGATCGAGCTGTTTCCTCACTGCGGCGATGTGGCACGCGCCGAATTCTGGGCCGGACTGAGGCCGTCGACCCCCGACGGGGTGCCGGTGATCGGCCCCACCCGTCTGCCCAATCTGTTCCTCAACACCGGCCACGGCACCCTCGGCTGGACCATGGCCTGCGGCTCCGGCCGCCTCGTCGCCGACCTGGTCCAGGGGCGGACCCCCGAGATTCCCGTCGACGGCCTTTCCCCCGCCCGCTTCGCCTGAACGGCGCGGAAACGAACGCAACGAGTGCCACTTATTAGGCAGCGGCCTTGGCGTCTTGGGCGAGGGCCGACGTCGTCTCCGTGCGCCCGCACACTATGTTGCTGCATTGCAACATGACTGCGCCATCAGAGTACCCGTTGCGCCACAGGGGGCGGCATCGCGCTGCACATAAGACTATTTCTTAACCGTTCGGGTTCACTATCCGCATCTGCGTCGCGGTGGATGGCATGGAACGTGCCTTCTGCGAAGCTGACGCAGCATATGAGAGAGGACGAACGATGTTATTAGAAATGCACCCTTTACTGGTTAGCAGTGCGACCGTGCCGGCGTGGCTGGCCGCGGCTTCCTATGGGTTTTGGGCCGGGCTGCCGGCTTTGCTTCGCTGGCTGCTGAACATTGAAGAGACCCCCAACTAAGGGTTTCTTCCCTTTCGCACCTGCGAAATTCAGTGGGCCGGCGGTGTCAGCGGATACAGCAGGCCCACCATGATCACGGTGACCACCAGTGAGAGGAACAAGAGGGGCAACCCCACCTTGACGAAGTCGTTGAAGCTGTAGCGGCCCGGTTCCAGAACGAGGGTATTCACCGGCGACGAAACCGGGGTAACGAACGCGCAGCTACAGGCGACGGCGACAGTGATGGCGAAAGCGTGCGCCGAGACCCCGAGATCGTGGGCGGCGCCGATGGCCACCGGTGCCAGCAGCACCGCCGTCGCCGTGTTGGAAATGAAAAGCCCAACCGCCGCCGTGATCAGGAAGAGAACACTCAGCATCGCATAGGGACCGAGGGTCCCCAGCAAGTGGGTCAGCCCGGTGGCCATGCTGGCGGTCACCCCGGTGTTGTCGAGCGCCGTGGCCAGCGGCAGCATGCCCGCGATGAGGACCAGTGTCGACCAGCCGACGCTGCGGTAGATGTTGGCGAAGGGGACGCATCGGGTGGCGGCCATCGCCAGGGCCGCGGCGAGAACGGCGATGACATTCGGCAACAAGCCGGTCGTCATGGCGATGATCATCGCCGCCAGGATGGCGAGTGCCACCGGCGCCTTCTTCCGCTTCGGCGGGATGGTCTTGAGCTCTTTCGGCAGGCGCAGGACAACGAATTCTTCGTGGTCGTCCTGCAGGCGGGCGATTTGCGGCCAGCCACCGGCGACCAGGATCAGATCACCGATCTTGAGCGGCGCATCGATCAGGTTCTGTTCCTGGACCTCCCCGCGATGCCTGACCGCCAGCACGGTCAGTCCGCGGCGCTTGCGAAACTGCGCGTCCCGCAGGGTCTTGCCGACCAGCGGCGCCTCCGGCGCCAGCATCACCTCGGCAACACCGATCTGCTGCCCGGCGGCCGAGCGCAACCGCTCATCGATGGGCTCCTCGTACAGATCTTCCGCCGCCGCAAAACGGGCGAGCACCTCCGGGGGCGCGGTTACCGCGATGCGATCCCCCACCCGCATGACGGAATCGATCAGCGCCGGCTGCACACCCACACGCGTGCGGTGCCAGCGGCTGATCGCCACCAGCGTCACCCCGTACCGGGACCGCACCTGCGCCTCGCCGACGCTGCACCCGGCGAGGGAGGATGCGGCGCCGATCCGCATGGCGCTGAAACGACCGGTTAATCCGTACCGCTCGATCAGTTGCTGCACCGAGACGTCCTCCCGCTCATCTTCCGGCTCCGGTCGTGTCAACAGCCGCCGCCCCACCGTGCCCATGTAGGCGATGGCGACGATCAGCATGGCAACGCCGATGGGCGTCAGCTCGAAGAAGGAGAAGGGCGGCAAGCCCCGGTCGGCGAGCGCGGCACTGACGACCAGGTTCGGCGCCGTGGCGATCAGGGACATGAGGCCGCTGATCAGGGCCGCCACCGACAGCGGCATCATCAACCGCGAACGGCTGTATCCCCCCTTGGCCACCAGGCCGAGAACGATCGGAATAAACATGGCGACGATCCCGGTCGAGCTCATGAAGGCGCCAACCGTCGCCACCACGACCATTAGCACCACAGTGAGGCGGTTTTCGCTGCCGTGCCCGACCTTGCCCAACCATTCGCCGACGGCGCTGGCAACGCCGGTGGTGACCAAGCCCTCACCGACGATAAACAAGCCACCGATCATCAGCACCGAGGAATCGCTGAAGCCGGCGACGGCCTCGGCAGGGGTGACGAGGCCGGCGATGGCGAGCGAGAGCAGGACAGCGAGCGCAACCGCATCGACGCGCAGGCGGTTGCTGGCAAAGGCAACGACGGCCAGGGCAAGGATAATCAGCGCGATGAGTCCGTCCGGGGTCACGGCGATTGCCTCCCTGCCAAAACCTGGCCGTGTCCATAGCCGTTAACGGCAGCCGGGTTAACTCCTAAGCGCCGAAACGAGCCAAAAGTTGGCGACCGTGGCGCGGCGAAGGACTTCGCTGGACGGAGGCAAGCGCTACGCGGGCAGAACGCGCACGGCTGATTGCCGGCGTCCTAACGCCGGCGGACGCCGCTGCAGGCCTCTGTGATAACAGGTGCCGCACAGACACGGGATTGGCGATCTTAACCGGCGGGTTCGGTTACTGCCGCGCCGTGTGCGAAGCACCTTCGCCCATTTCGAGGGCCAATGGCCCCGCCCCGCCGGGGATACGGCGGACGATCCCACCAAAGTTCTCATCGTCGGTGCCGAAAAAGATCTCCGCAGGGCGGCCGGATACCTCGCGGATTGCCACCGCCTCCACCTTCAAGCCATCGAGAGTCGCCAGCCTTTGCGGTGGATCGGAGATGAGCACATGGGCAACGCCGGCGGCGTTCATTGCGATCCTGCCAATTCGCCAGATAACGCTGCGGAACGGACCGTCGTCCTTGCCGGGATCGATCGCCGAAGCGATGAAGATCGCACCCTGGCCGTCGATCTCGATGGCGCTGACCGGTCGCGCCGTCAGCCCCGTCGGATCGGGGATCGTCACCACAACCTCCTGGAAGGAGCCAAACCCCAGCGGCTGCAGGCCAAGGGAGCCCAGCGAAGGGCCGTCGCCCCCCGCCCCTCCGCCCGCTCGGCGAATAGAAACACCTGCTGGTCGCCAACGCGCGCCACGGCGACACCTTCGACGTTCTCGACCGGAACCGGCCAATCCACCGTCTCGGTCACCTGCAGCCGGTGATCCCGATAATCGGCAAGGAAGATCCGCTGTAGCGGCGTGCCGGCGCGGGAGGCGGAGCCGCTTTCCACCAGGAGATACAGAGACGTGCCCGGAATGCCGGCGATCGCTTCCAGATCACCGGCGGGGCCGGTCGCCGGCCACACGATCTCAACCGGCCGATGCCGCAGCCCCTCACCCATCGATTTCGGTAGTTCGAGAAGGCCGACCCGCGGCTGATCGTGATGTCCCTTGGCGTCGTGAACGGCGAGGAACCGATCGCCTTCGATCCAGGCAAGACCGCTCAGGTCGGGGACCGACGCAGACGCCGCCTGCGACACCGGGGTCTTGTCCGTGGCACGATCCGCAGAGGTGCAGGCAGACAGGTTGCAGAAGCCGGCGACCGCCGACGCCAGCACGGCGCCGCGGGCCAGCCGTCTTATGGCCAGCGTCATTGATCCCTCCCCTTGCGGCCCGCTCGGCGGCGGTTGGCACCCTCCGCCGTCAGGCCGCCTTCTTCTTCAGCAGGCCGCGCTCGACCAGCTCTTCGACGATCTGCGCCGCGTTCAACGCCGCGCTCTTGCGCAGATTATCGGCGACGCACCAGAAGTTGAGGCCGTTCTCCACCGTCGGATCGGTGCGCAGGCGGCTGACGTAGACGCCGTCCTCGCCAGCGCACTCCGCCAGGGTGACGTACCCCTCGTCGGCGCGGTGGTCAACCAGGATCACGCCCGCCGCAGTGCCGCGCGCGGGACAAGGCAGCACTGCGGAAAACGCTTTTTTCCTAGCTCGATGTTCGCGCGACGATTGCGAGCTTCGCAAGAGGGGATGGTCGTCGGCGTCACGCTGACGCGCGGTGCAGCTGCCATTGCACAAGGAGGGGATCGTGCGACCGATAATTTGGAAAGCGGTCGGCGGCTTGGTGTTTGCCGCCTACCTAGTTGCCGGCCTTCCGCTTAAGGCAGAGGAGCCGCCTGAGGACGCGGCGCCGTTCGAACCGGAGTGCGCGGGGCCGGGCAGCGTCATCTGGAAGCGCCAGCTCGGAACGCCCAGTGAAGATTTTGCATGGGGCGTGGCAACGGACGAGCACGGCAACGTCGTGATCGGCGGCTACACCCTGGGATCACTCGGCGGGCCCAATCAAGGAAGTAACGAGCATTCGTCGCTAAGTACAGCACCGACGGCAAGCTCTTATGGAAGCGCCAACTCGGCACGCCCGAGAGCGAAGGTGCGGGAGCTGTGGCGACAGACGCCGCCGGCAACGTCGTGATCAGCGGATATACCACAGGCTCCCTCGGCAGGTCCAATCAAGGAAATCTGGAGGCTTTCGTCGCGAAGTATAGTGGCGACGGCAAGCTCTTGTGGAAACGCCAACTCGGCACGCCCTTTGAGGAACAGGAATCAACTAGCGTGGCGACGGACAAGGACGGCAACATCGCTATCGCCGGCACTGTTGGCGAATATGGGTGTGGAGAGTGCCTGCATGCATTCGTTGCCAGGTACGCCGCTTCCGGTAAGCTTTTGTGGAAGCGCCGGCTCGATACCGCAACCCTAGGGGGCCCGGCAACCGATGGCGCCAACAACGTCCTAATCGGCGGTTCGACCTCCGGGGGTGCGTTCCTCGCCAAGTACAGCCCCTCGGGCATGCTTCTGTGGAATCGCCGAGTCGGAACGGCGGGTTATTTTTCAGAACTCGGCGTGGCGACGGACAAGGACAGCAATGTCCTGATCAGCGGGGTCACCGAGGAGGACTCCGCTCAGAGTGCCTTCGTTGCCAAGTACAGCGCCTCGGGCAAGTTCTTGTGGAAGCGCCGGTTCGGCACGCTCGGCAGATACGATGAAACCAATGTGTGGAGCGTGGGCACCGACCCCGCCGGCAACGTCCTGATCGTCGGCACGACCAAGGGCTTCCGCTTCGGGCCCACTCAAGGCGGCTATGACGCCTTCGTCGCCAAGTTCTCGGCCACCGGCAACCTCCTGTGGACCCGCCAACTCGGCACCCCCGACGAAGATTCTGCATTCGACGCAGCCACGGACGTTGCCGGTAACGTTGTGATCGGCGGTTTTACTAGAGGCTCCTTCGGCGGCGCCAATCAAGGGGACTTAGATGTCTTCGTCGTCAAGCTCCGTCCCTAGCAATTGGGCTTGAGCCAGCCGCCTCCCGGCCGGGGATCGCCCCGGCCGGGAAGTCCGGCAACGGCGGTGCCGGTAACCTTGACCGGCCGGGTTACGCCGCCTTCTTTTTCATCAGGCCACGCGCCACCAGTTCCTCGGCGATCTGCACCGCGTTCAGTGCCGCGCCCTTGCGGAGATTGTCGGCGACGCACCAGAAGTTGAGGCCGTTCTCCACCGTCGGATCGGCACGCAGGCGGCTAACGTAGACTCCATCTTCGCCGGCGCACTCGGCGGGGGTGACGTAGCCCTCGTCGGCGCGGTGGTCGACGAGGATGACCCCCGGCGCCCGCCGCAGCGCCGCCCGCGCCTCGTCTTCAGAAAGCGGGCGCTCGAATTCCACGTTCACCGCCTCCGCATGGCCGATGAACACCGGCACCCGCACACAGGTGGCGGTGACGCGGATGTCGGGGCCCATGATCTTCCGGGTCTCCACCGCCATCTTCCACTCTTCCTTGGTGGCGCCATCGTTCATGAATACGTCGATGTGGGGGATGACGTTGAAGGCGATCTGCTTGGTGAATTTCTTCTGATATTTGTGCGCCGGCTCGTTGACGTAGACGCCGCGGGTCTGCTCGAACAGCTCGTCCATGGCGTCCTTGCCGGCGCCGGAGACTGATTGATAGGTGGCGACGACGACGCGACGGATGGTCGCCGCGTCGTGCAGCGGCTTCAGCGCCACCACCATCTGGATCGTCGAACAGTTGGGATTGGCGATGATGCCGCGACGGGTCACCCCGGTGACCGCCTGGCCGTTGACTTCCGGGACCACCAGCGGCACATCCGGGTCCATGCGGAAATGCGACGTATTGTCGATGACGTAGGCACCGGCGGCGGCCGCCTTCGGACTGAACTCGGCCGAGATCTTGGCCCCCGGCGACGACAGGACGATGTCGATGCCGCGAAAGTCGAAGGTCGCCAAGTCCTTCACCCGCAGCACGTCGTCCTCGCCGAAGGAAACTTCCTTGTGCACCGAGCGCGCCGACGCCAGGGCGACCACCTCGTCCACCGGGAACTTGCGGTCGGCGAGGATCTGCAGCATCTCGCGACCGACGTTGCCGGTCGCCCCGACCACTGCCACCCGATATCCCATCTCTTCGCTCCGCTTGTCCGGTTAAGAATCGCTCTCAACTATCCGGGCGTCGCACCGAATGCAAGCCACGGTTGGTTAGCCGGGTCAGGCGGCGAGCTTGTCCAGCTCACGGGCGATGGATTCGCCCATCACCCGCGTCGAGACCCGCGCCTTGCCCGCCTGCATGATATCGGCGGTGCGCAGGCCGCCGTCGAGCACCGCCTTCACCGCTGCGTCGAGAAGGTCCGCCTCGTCGGCGAGATCGAACGAGTAGCGCAGGCACATGGCGAAACTGAGCAGGACGGCCAGCGGGTTGGCGATGCCCTTGCCGGCGATATCCGGTGCACTGCCGTGGACCGGCTCGTAAAGCGCCCGACGGCGTCTGCCCGCCTCGGCGGCCCCGAGTGACGCCGAAGGCAGCATGCCGAGCGATCCGGTCAGCATCGAAGCCTCGTCGGAAAGGATATCGCCGAACAGGTTGTCGGTCACGATCACGTCGAACTGACCGGGCGCCCGCACCAGCTGCATCGCGCAATTGTCCGCGTACATGTGGGACAGTTCGATGTCCGGAAATTCGTGGTCGTGCACCCACTGCACCTCTTCCCGCCACAGCACGCCCGATTCCATGACATTCGCCTTTTCCGCCGAGCAGACCCGGCGTTGGCGCTTGCCCGCCAGTTCGAAGGCGACGCGGGCGATGCGGCGAATTTCTTCCGTCGTGTAGACCTGCGTGTTGACGCCGCGGCGGCTGCCGTTCGGCAGCGTCTCGATACCGCGCGGCTCACCAAAATAGACGCCGCCGGTGAGTTCGCGGACGATCATCACGTCGAGGCCGCGAACCAACTCCGGCTTCAGCGGTGACGCATCGACCAGCGCATCGAACACCACCGCCGGCCGCAGGTTGGCGAACAGCGCCAAATCCTTGCGCAAGCGCAACAGGCCGCGCTCCGGCTTCTGAGCGAACGGCAACCCATCCCACTTGGGGCCGCCGACGGCACCGAGGAGGACGGCATCGGACTCCAGCGCGACGGCCATGGTCCGATCACTGATCGGCGCACCCTCGGCATCGATCGCCGAGCCGCCCACCAGCCCCTCGCTCACCTCGAAGGCAAGGCCGCGGCGCTTTTCCAGCCACTCGATGACGCGCCAAACCTCCCCCATCACTTCCGGGCCGATGCCGTCGCCAGCGAGCACCAAGAGCCGCTTTTTATCCGTCATGACGCGCCTCCCATATGCCGCCGGCGGCCGCAGCGGCCCGGCAGGAAAAGCTGGTTCGGGTCAGGGATGGAGCCAGGGTTCGGCGGCCTTCTGCCGCGCCTCGAAGGCAGCGATCCGGTCCGCCTTGGCGAGCGTCAGCGCGATGTCGTCGAGCCCGCCAACGAGGCAATGCTTGAGGAAGGGATCCACCTCGAAGCGGAAGCTCTCCCCGTCGGCAAGCCGCACCTCCTGCGCCGGCAGATCGATGGTGATGGCTGCGCCGCTTTCGGCCACCGCCAGCAGCCGGTCGACCTGTGCCGCCGGCAACACCACCGGCAGGATGCCGTTCTTGAAACAGTTGTTGAAGAAGATGTCGGCGAACGACGGCGCGATAATGGCGCGGATGCCGAAGTCGAGGAGCGCCCACGGCGCATGTTCCCTCGACGAGCCGCAGCCGAAGTTCTGGCCGGCAACGAGGATCTGAGCCCGGCGCCAGGGTTCGCGATTGAGGACGAAATCGGCGAGCTCGGCACCGCCGTCATCATAGCGCATCTCGAAAAACAGGCTGACGCCGAGACCGGAACGTTTGATCGTCTTCAGGAACTGCTTGGGAATGATCATGTCGGTATCGACATTGATCATCGGCAGCGGGGCAGCAATCCCGGTCAGGATGGTAAAGGGTTGCATGAACGCCTCCTCCTAGCCCGGTTCAGCCGACGAGTTCGCGAACGTCGGTGAGGCGGCCGGTGACGGCGGCAGCCACCGCCATCGCCGGGCTCATCAAGTGCGTTCGGCCGCCGCGGCCCTGGCGTCCCTCGAAGTTGCGATTGGAGGTGGACGCGCACCGCTCGCCGGGCTCCAGCCGATCGGCGTTCATCGCCAGGCACATGGAGCAGCCGGGTTCCCGCCATTCGAAGCCGGCCTCGCGGAAGACGCGATCGAGCCCTTCCGCCTCGGCCTGGTTTTTCACCAGCCCGGAGCCGGGAACCACCATGGCGCCGACGCCGTCCGCCACCTTGCGACCGCGGGCGACGGTCGCCGCGGCCCGCAGGTCTTCGATCCGACCGTTGGTGCACGACCCGATGAACACCCGGTCGACGCGGATATGGCTCATGGGCGTCCCGGGCTTCAGGCCCATGTAATCGAGCGAGCGCCGCATCGCCCGGCGCTTCGGCTCGTCGGCGGCGCCGTCCGGGTCCGGAACCGCGCCGGTGATCGGCACCACGTCCTCGGGGCTCGTTCCCCAGGTGACCTGGGGCGGGATGGCCGCGGCTTCCAGAATGACCTCCCGGTCGTACCGGGCACCGGGGTCGGACGGCAGCGACCGCCACGCGGCGACCGCCCGCTCCCAATCGGCGTCTTTCGGCACCAGCGGCCGCCCCTGCAGGTAGGCAAAGGTGGTCTCGTCGGGGGCAATCAACCCGGCGCGGGCGCCCGCCTCGATCGACATGTTGCAGACGGTCATCCGGCCTTCCATCGACAGGGCGCGGATGGCTTCGCCGCAGTACTCGATCACGTGGCCGGTGCCGCCGGCGGTGCCGATGCGGCCGATGATGGCGAGGATGACGTCCTTGGCGGTGATCCCCACCGGCAGTGCGCCGTCCACCAGCACCCGCATGTTCTTTGCCGGCTTCTGCAGCAGCGTCTGCGTCGCCAGCACGTGTTCCACCTCCGAGGTGCCGATGCCGAAGGCTAGGGCGCCGAAGGCGCCGTGGGTCGAGGTGTGGGAATCGCCGCAGACGATGGTCAGTCCGGGAAGGGTAAACCCTTGCTCCGGGCCGATGATGTGAACGATGCCCTGGCGCACGTCGGCCATGGAAAAGAACGGCAGCCCGAACTCGCGACAGTTGTCGGCCAGGGTTTCCACCTGGATGCGCGATTCGGCGTCGGCGATGCCGTGGCTGCGGTCAGTGGTCGGCACGTTATGGTCGGCGACGGCGAGCGTCGCCTCCGGTCGGCGGACTGAACGCCCGGCAACCCGCAATCCTTCGAAGGCCTGCGGGCTGGTGACCTCGTGCACCAGATGCCGATCGATGTAAATGAGACAGGTCCCGTCATCCTGCCGATCGACGAGGTGATTGTCCCAGATCTTGTCGAACAAGGTGCGCGGCGTGTCCATGCGGAGCCTCCTCGCCCGTCCCCTCGCGGGTCGGCGGCGCTGACCGGCCGCCTCGTTGATTGTCCTTGGCGGATCTGTGTCCGCTATGCTTCCTGCTTGGCCTTTTCCGCCGCCGCGTCCTGGCGGGCCTGCTGCGCCGCTTCACGCTCGCGGGCGTCGATCTTGGCCACATAGCCGTCGGTCTTCTCCGAGATACGCGCCCGTTTGCCACGCAGCGAGCGGAGATAATAGAGCTTGGCGCGACGAACGTCGCCGCGGCGGACCACCTCGATCTCGGCGATGTTGGGCGAATAGAGGGGGAATACCCGCTCCACCCCCTCGCCATAGGAAATCTTGCGAACGGTGAACGAGGAGTGCAGGCCGCGGTTACGCCTGGCGATGCAGACGCCTTCGAACGCCTGCAGCCGCTCGCGCGAGCCCTCGACCACCTTAACCTTCACCCGCAGCGTATCGCCCGGGGCAAACCACGGCGCCTGCCGGTCCTGAGAGAGCTTTTCGATCTGCTCCTGCTCAAACGCCTCGAGAATGTTCATCGGTCCTACCCTCACCGCCCGTCTTCCGCCTAACCTGCTGGCCAGCCCGCCGCCCTATCCATCGTCGCCGCCGGTTTCGTCCCGATAGCGTGCCCATAGATCGGGACGCCGCTCGCGGGTCAACCGTTCCGCCTCCGTCCGTCGCCATGCCGCGATTCGGCCATGGTCGCCTTCCGTCAGCACCGCCGGCACCGCCCGTTCCTGCCACAGGCGCGGCCGCGTGTACTGCGGATATTCGAGGAGATGGTTGTCGAAACTCTCCTCTTGCAAGGACCCGGCGCTGCCGATGACCCCCGGTAACAGCCGGACACAGGCGTCGATCAGCGCGATCGCCGCCGGCTCGCCACCGGACAGCACAAAATCGCCGAGACTTATCTCCTCCGGCCGGCGAACGGCGATCACCCGTTCGTCGATGCCCTCATAGCGACCGCACAACAGGCGCACACCAACTCCCGCCGCCAACGCCCTGACGCGCCCTTGATCGAGAGGCCGACCGCGGGGAGTAAGGAAAATCAACGGCGCTTCGGAGCCGGATGCGTCCGTTGCGGCAATCGCCGCATCGACCACGTCCGCTCGCATAACCATACCGGGTCCGCCGCCGAACGGCGTGTCGTCGACGGAGGAGTGTTTATCGCGCGCGAAGCTGCGAATGTCCACCGTTTCCATCCGCCATCGACCGGCTGCCAGGGCCTGGCCGGCCAGCGACAGGCCAAGTGGACCGGGGAACATCTGCGGAAACAGCGTCAGCACCGTCGCCGTCCAGGGCGCAGGTGGACTCATCCTTCGTCCGCGACCTTTTCCGCGTCTTCCCTCACCCCGGCTGACGTGTCCCCGAGTAAGCCCGGCGGCAGAACCACGCGGATCAGACGGCGGACGAGATCGATATCCGGCACGCAGGTCCGGGAAAACGGCACCAGCAGCGAGGAGCCGGTCGGCCAATCGATCTCGAGAACGGGCCCACCACCGAAGTCGTACACCGCCGATACCCGAGCCCTCACCTCCGGCTCCGACTTACCGTCCGGCCCGGAGTGACCTTGATCGGGGTCACCTTGACCGACGACGGCCACGCAGCCGATCAGGTCCGCGTGATAAAACTCGTCCTCGTCCGGTTCCGGCAGCGCCGCCCGTTCCACGTAGAGGGAGATCCCTTTCAGCGCCTCGGCGGCGGTGCGATCGCCAACACCGTCGATGCGGGCAAGCACCCGGTCATCCCGCCGCTCGACGATCCTCAGCTTGTAGCGGCGGCCGTCCCGGTCGGTAGGCGAGCCGTAGGCGGCAACATCGGCGGGATCGGCGGTAAACGTGCGGATCCATACGTCACCCCTCAGCCCGCGCGCACCCGCGATCACGCCGAGGCAGATGCGCCCGTCTCCGGGCCGTCGTGCGTCATCCCCCATCACCGATCACGTCGCTCGCCGAATGCCCACCGCCAGCTAGGCCGGTGAGCGCCTCTTGCGTCAGGCAGCCGCTGCCGCCGCGGCCTTCAGGCGCTCCTGCGCCTTCGCCCTCGGCTGCGGCTTCTTGGTCTGCTCCGGCCGCGCCGGTGCGTCCATCAGCCCTTGCGACACACACAGGCGCACCACCCGATCGCTGGCCGTCGCCCCATGGTCGAGCCAGTGACGGATGCGCTCACCCTCGAGCCGCAGGCGCCGCTCGTGCTCGTGCGGCAGCATCGGATCATAGGTGCCGACGATTTCGATGAAGCGGCCATCGCGAGGACTGCGCGAATCGGCGATGACCACCCGATAGAAGGGCCGCTTCTTGGTGCCACCGCGGGCCAAGCGAATTCTGACTGCCATGCTTTCCGTCCGATCCTTCTCTGCATTCCATCAATGGTGTGATCTTTGGTCCGACCGTGCCTGTTGCGTCAGCGCGGCGGCATCGGCGGCAGCAGGCCGGGCGGCAGCCCGCCCTTGCCGAGCAGACCGCGCTTACCCAGCTTGCCGATCTTCTTCATCATCTCGCCCATCTGCTGGTGCTGCTTCAACAGGCGATTGACGTCCTGCACCGTCGTACCCGAGCCGCGGGCGATGCGCCGGCGCCGCGAAGCGTTGAGAAGCTTCGGCTGGGTGCGCTCGGCCGGCGTCATCGCCATGATGATCGCCTCCTGACGGGCGATCGTCCGATCATCGATGTTGGCGTCGGCGATCTGCTTCTTCATCTTGGCGATGCCGGGCAGCATGCCGAGCAGCCCCTTGACGTCGCCCAGCTTGCGGATCTGGCGGAACTGCTGGGCCATGTCGTCGAGGGTGAACTCGCCCTTGACCAGCTTTTTCGCCAGCGCCTCGGCGTCCTCCTTCTGGATGACCTCGGCGGCGCGCTCCACCAGGCCGACCACATCGCCCATGCCGAGGATGCGGCCGGCGATGCGCTCGGGATCGAAGGCCTCGATGGCGTCCAGCTTTTCGCCGACGCCCAGCAGGCGGATGGGGCAGCCGGTCGCCGCCCGCATGGACAACGCCGCGCCGCCGCGGGCGTCGCCGTCGACGCGGGTGAGGACGAGACCGGTCAGCCCGACGCTCTCGTGGAAAGCGCGGGCCAGGTTGACCGCGTCCTGACCGGTCAGCGCATCGGCGACCAGCAGCGTCTCGGTGGGGTTCACCGCTGCCTTGACGGCCGCCGCTTCCGCCATCATCGCCTCGTCGATGGCGAGACGGCCGGCGGTATCGAGGATCACCACGTCGAACCCCTGGCGGCGGGCGGTCTCCATCGCGCGGCGGGCGATCGCCACCGGCGCCTCGCCTTCGACGATGTCGAGCGAGGGGGTCTCCGTCTGCTGACCGAGGATGGCGAGCTGCCGCTGGGCGGCGGGACGATAGACGTCCAGCGACGCCAGCAGCACCTTCTTCCGCTCGCGCTTCTTCAGGCGAACGGCCAGCTTGCCGGCGGTGGTGGTCTTGCCCGACCCCTGCAACCCGACCAGCAGCACCGGCACCGGCGGCGACGCGCCCAGGTTGATGCCGGCGCCTTCGCCAACGCGCAGCTTCTCGTCGGTTTCGCCGCCCTTCAGCAGGTCCACCAGGTGGTCGTGGACGATCTTGACCACCATCTGCGCCGGGGTCACCGAGCGCAGCACCTCCTGACCGACCGCCTGCTCCTTCACCGAGCGGACGAAGTCCTTGACCACCGGCAGCGCCACGTCGGCCTCGAGCAGCGCGATCCGCACCTCGCGCAAGGCCTCGCTCACGTCGGCTTCGGTCAGCGCGCCGCGCTTCCGCAACCGATCGAAGATCGCGCCGAGCCGGTCGCTCAGGCCCTCAAACACCGCTGCTCTACCCTTCTTTGATCCGCCAACGGTCGGCCAGCGCCGAAAGGGCCGAGGCGCGCCCGCGCGCACCCAACCGCTCCGCGACGAGGCCTGTCACCGAGGCCGCGGACTTTAGGAACGCGGGTTGATGGTGTCAAGCAAGCCGACGGACGCGATGGGATCTGCACCAGAGCCGCATCCGAGCTACAGCGTGTTCACTTGTCAGAATGGCAGATCGTCCTTCTTTTTCTCCGGGCGATTGAGCACGAATTGCGTGTCGTTCGCATCTATCCACGCCCAGCCGTCATCAGCGACAACTAAACCCGGATAGCGTTCGCCATCTCGCTCGTCCCACACGTCTTCTTCTCGAATCATCTGTTTTTGTAGAAGGCGACGCACAGCGAGATTGAACCCCATACTCGTAATACCCGCACGCTCTGCGCTTTGCTTTACAATGCCTACAGATGCGGCGAGGTGTGGCATGAACACATCACCCGCAATCACCGCAAGCACTAGTATTTCAGGTTGAGAAAGACCGTGGAGGGGGGAGACCGGGTCCGCCTCCGCAATTTTTGCAAGTACGGCATCTTGCTTCAAAATGGCTTTAATCTTCTCTGTCAGACTTTCGCGCAACCTGAGAAGTCGCTAGCCGAATCTGCGGCATAGGAAATGATGCTTCTGTGCTGGATATCGAATGGATACTTCTTCCCTATTCGCTCTTCAGAGCAAACCATAACAACCGGACGCTCTGCTGCGAAGGCATAGCCGAGTTCGTACCACACATTCGGATTGTCAGCCGTGATGTCGGCCAAGCATATAGAAGCGAGACGAATTCCTTTCTCAATCGACTCGATTGGAACTAGCACGCCTGGATCGTGATCAACCCTGTACGCCTCAAGCCCGGCAGCCTCGATGGCAGGCTTGTAGATATCCTGGAAGCGCTTGTCGAATTTGCCAGAGTCGATCGGTTGAATGACGAAGCAGGTCGCCATGAGCGCTCCTCCCGGCTGGCGCAGATACGCCCGTCTCGTATAAGCGTGGATGGACGACCAGCGCCAGTCAAACGGATCGTCAACCAAAGGACGTGACGGACCAATCGCCATCATCGCAAATCAGATGCTCTAAAGATCGCACTCGCCGCGTAGGTTGCGGACGAGCGGAACACCTGAGACAGCCAAGCCCGGCTGAACCGCGCCATAATCCCCGCCCCGAATAGTCGGCGCCGCCCGCCGGCAGGATCTAGACGTTAGAGACGTTCGGGCAACGTCGATGACGATATTCCGCCCGGGGGTGCGCCTCCCTATGATACGTGGGCAGGGCTGGGCCTTCGGCGGTAGGCCGTTTGGATGCAGCCCGCAGGAGGTGGCGGCAGTGCCGATTTTTCTCGATCGCCATGATCTCAGGCATGTCACCGCCACCGATGTCGCGGATGCACATCGCAAGGACCTGGAGATTCAGGATGGGTACGGGGTGCGCTTCCTCACCTACTGGTTCGACCAGGCGCGCGGGACAGCGTTCTGCCTGATCGAGGCGCCGGATATCGAAACCGCCATGCAGGTGCATCGCGATGCGCACGGCATCAACGCCGTCGACGTGATCGAGGTGCAGTTGTCGGCGGTGGAGGCGTTCCTCGGACGCATAGCCGATCCGCCGCCGGGACCCGATCGCGAGCCGGCGATGGATGGTGCGTTCCGCTCGGTCATGTTTACCGACATTGTCGATTCCACAGGGATGACGGCTCGACTCGGCGACGTCCGCGCCGTCGAGATGGTACGCGCGCACGACGCGATGGTGCGCCGCGCCCTGGCAACGTGCCACGGTCGCGAGGTGAAGCACACGGGCGACGGCATCATGGCCTCCTTCGACAATGTGACCGCCGCGGTCGCCTGCGCGTGCGCCACCCAGGAGGCGTTCGCCGCGTTCAGCCGCAACAGCAGCGAGCGCCTGAGGATTCGCATCGGCATTCATGCCGGCGAGCCGGTGGAGGACAGCAACGATCTTTTCGGCGCGACGGTGCAGATTGCCGCCCGCATTTGCCAGATGGCCGAAGCCGAGACGATCCTGGTCTCGGAGACAGTAAGCTGCGGCTTGGCAACCGCGTTTCGGTTGAAGCCGCTCGGCCCACGGCAGTTAAAGGGCTTCGCCGAGCCGATGAACCTTTACGAGATCGCTTGGCGGTGATCCCCCGCTTGGGCACGGTGAATGCGATTGCCACGCCTCAAATAATTCCGTGCTCGCACGCATTGGCGGCGCCATTGCCGACGGCTCCAAGGCGAAGACGCTGACCGGCTGCGGCGGATCGTGGGCCCCACATCCCAAAAAATTGGGAATGCTCGCCATCGTCTATAACAGGGTGCGGAACTGCTCGACCGTGAGGCCGGCGTCACGGACGATACCGCCCAGGGTGAACGCATTTACGGGATTGTGGCGCGGGATAGTCAGGATCCGCACACCATCGCTCATGACGATATGCTTGCCCTGACGAATGACCCTAAACCCGGCTCTTTCCAAGGCGCGTACGGCATCAAGGTGATTAACGCCGGGAATTCTCGGCAAAACTAGACCGAAACTTCGACTTCGCGAATCTCTTCACCTCGAAGCATATCATCGATGGCGGCAAGGTATTCGCAGATGGCGTCTTTGATGTTGTCGATGGCTTCCGCCTCGGTCACGCCCTGTGACCAGCAGCCGGGTAGGCCAGGGACTGAAACCGCAAACCCCTCCGCTGATTTATGAAGAGCAATCCGATACCGCAATGCTTTCTCCAATCCGGAGCAACGAGAATAGCACGTTCATCGCACTGTGCCGCTATCAAGTTTGCTTTTTCAGATCCACGGCGAAGACGCTGACCGGCTGGCGGCGACCGCGTACCGTCACCGCACCGATCGGCCGGCAGGGAAATTCATCGCCCGCTTCGACGACGCAGCTCTCCGTCGCCAGGACGTAGGTGCCGTGCTCCTTGTTGAGCTGTTCCAGGCGGGCAGCGACGTTGACCTCGTCCCCATAGACGGTGAAGTAGAGCCGGTCGGGGGCGCCGACGGCGCCGGACACGAACGCGCCGGTGTTCAGCCCGCAACGGGTCTTCAGGGTCAGCCCCTCCGGCCCGAACCGCTCGCCCGCGGACAGCGCCTGGATGGCGAGGGCGGTCCGCACCGCGCAGGCGGCGTGCCGGCGATTGGCGCGGGCGGAGTTGAAGGTGATCAGCATGGCATCGCCCTGGAACATGGTGATGACGCCTTTGTGCGCATCGACGATCGCCGCCACCGCCGCGAAGTAGTCGTTGAGCGTCGCCATCAGCGCCTCCGGCGACAGCCGCTCGGCAAGCGAGGAAAACCGCTCGATGTCGCAGAACAGGATCGAGGCGTGGGTCACCTCGCCGTCGCCCGGCTCGATCTCCCGGTCGGCGCCGGCGATCCGTCGCGCCACTTCCGGGGCGACGAAGCGGGTGAGGTCGCGGGCCACCGTCGCATCGGTCACCGCCCGCACCAGGAGCCGCCGCGCCCGCACCAGCGCAACGGCGAGGATGGCGGTGACCAGGAGGATGGTGATGATCTTGTCCACCTCGCCGCCGATGAGGATGACGTTGGAGGTCAGGTAACGGATGTAGTCGCGGGTGACGACGCCGTCGTGGGCGAGGGCGTACCAGAGGAGAATGAGCCAGCCGGCGGCGGCGGCGATGCCGGAAGCCACCACGTAGATGGGATCGAAGCGAAGCATCCTCAGCGCGATGAAGATGAACACGTAAAGCAGCGTCGGCGCCTTCAGATAGAAGGAGGGGGGCTGCCCGTACTGCAGGTGAAAGCTCCAGATCAGGCCGATCAGCAACGTGGTGTCGACGACGATGGAGCCGAACAGGAACCAGGCCGGCAACCGGCCGCGGTGGGCGACGGCGAGACGAACCAGCGTGAACGCCACGTAGGCCGCGAGCACGTAGGGAACCGGGGTGAACGGGGTGCCGGCCGACGTTTTCGGGGCGATGACGTACAGCGCGATAAAGAACGCGACGAGCAGCAGTTGCACCCAGCCGATGAGGATCTCCGACTGCGCCTGCTGCTGGGCGATCGCGCGGCTGACGCGGTCCGGTATTCGCCGCTCGCCGCGCTTGCCGAAGACGAACTGGGCGACGCCAAACGCCATTCCCGCCGTCTCCTCGTCGCTGAGGTGTTGCGGTGTCCACCTTAGCCGATACGCCGATTCAGCGGCCGCCGGGGGTCACGATGGCGCGACCCGACCGCCGCATGGTTGTCGTATGCCGACCTACGCGTCGAGACCGAGAAGCGAGCGAGCGAAGGCGCGGGACTCGAAGGCGCGCATGTCGTCGATGCCTTCGCCGACGCCGATGGCGTAGACCGGCAAGCCGAAGCGTTCCGCCAGCGCCACGACCACCCCGCCCTTGGCCGACCCGTCGAGCTTGGTGACGGCGAGCCCGGTCACATCGACCATCTCGCGGAAGACCTTCACCTGCGCGTGGGCGTTCTGGCCGACGGTGGCATCGAGGACAAGGAGACAATCGTGCGGCGCCGTCTCGTCCAGTTTCTTCAGGACGCGGACGATCTTTTTCAGCTCGGCCATCAGATCGGCGCGGTTGTGCAACCGGCCGGCGGTATCGATGAGCAGCACGTCGGCGCGCTCGGCGCGGGCCAGTTCGAACGCCTCGAAGGCAAGACTGGCCGCGTCCGATCCCAGCGGCCGGGCGACCACCTCGCAGCCGGCGCGGGTCCCCCAGATCTGCAGCTGTTCGATCGCCGCCGCGCGGAAGGTGTCGGCGGCGGCCAGCACCACCTTGAAGCCGACCCGGCGAAACAGGTGCGCCAGCTTGGCGATCGTCGTCGTCTTGCCGGAGCCGTTGACGCCGCAGACGAGGATGACATGCGGCTTGTGGGCATCGTTGACGGTGATCGTCTGGGCGACGGGGTCGAGCACCAGCGCGATCTCGTCGGCCAGCGCGGCGCGCACCTCGTCGGCGGTGACCTCCTGGTTGAAGCGCGACCGGGCCAGGGACTGGGCCAGCTTCGCCGCGGTCTCGATGCCGAGGTCGGAGCCGATCAGCAGCTCCTCCAACTCCTCCAGCGAGTCCTCATCCAGCTTGCGCTTGGTGAAAAGGTCGCCGATGCCGCCGGTGAGCTTCGCCGACGAGCGGCCGAGACCCCGCCGCATGCGGGACATCCAGCCGCCCGCCGCATCCGCATCCGCCCCGGCGGCGGCGCGCGCGGCCAGTCGCGCCTGGATCGCCGCAATCGCCGCCGCTTCCGCCGCAGCCCGCTCGTCCGTCACTCTCACTGTGGTCGGCGGGGGGTCTTCCATCGGAGGCGTGACGACGTCCGGCTCCGGTAACGGCGGCTCCTGCACCGGCGGCGGATCGAGAGGCGGTTCCGGTGGCGGCACCGGAAGCGGCTCGGGCGATGGCTCGGTGCCCTCCCCCCTCGCTTCGTGGCGGCGGAACCGGTGAAGCCAGCCGCGCGGTTCCTCCGGATCGGCAGCCGCCCGGTGCAGGACCGCCAACGGCAACGTACGTTCGCTCATCGGGCCCCGCCCTCGCCACAACGGGCGTCAAGTCCATCGCCGTCCGCGCCGGTCACGGTGACCGAAGCGACGGTTCCCGGCGATAGCCGGCGACCGAGCCGCACCGGTGCGTAATAAGGACAACGGCCGATGCCGTCGGTCTCGACGAGCACGTCGGTCCGCTCGCCGATGCGGCTGGCCAGATAGGCCGCCCGCGCCCGGTCGCCCTCCTCGCGCAGCAGTCGCGCCCGCTCCCGCCGCAACGCCGGTGATACCTGCGGCATGCGGGCGGCGGGGGTTCCTTCCCGCGGCGAAAACGGAAACACGTGCAGCCAGGTCAGGCCGAGACCGCCGATCGCCGCCAGCGTGTTGGCGAACATCGCATCGGTTTCCGTCGGGAAGCCGGCGATCAGGTCGGCGCCGAAGACAATATCCGGGCGGGCGCAACGCAGCCGATCGACGAGACGGGCCACATCGGCGCAGCGATGCCGACGCTTCATTCGCTTCAGAACCAGATCGTCCGCCGCCTGCAGGCTGAGATGGACGTGCGGCATCAGCCGCGGCTCACTGGCGAAGGCAGCGACCAGATCATCATCGACCGCCGCCGGATCGAGGCTCGACAGGCGCAGGCGGGGAAGCGCCGGCACCTGGAGCAGGATCGTCCGCACCAGTCGGCCCAGGGTCGGCCGAGCCGCCAGGTCCATCCCGTACGAGCAGATGTCCACCCCGGTGAGGACGACCTCCCCATGGCCGCCTTCGACCAACCGGGCGACGGCGGCGACGATCCGCTCGGTATCGACGCTGCGGTTCGGCCCGCGGGCGAACGGAATGATGCAGAAGGTGCAGCGGTGATCGCAGCCCTGCTGAACCTGGACGAAGGCACGGGCGCGCCCCTCGAAGCCATCGAGCAGGTGACCGGCCGTCTCCCTCAGCGCCATGATGTCGCCGACGGCGACCCCGTGCTCGCCGTTGCCGAGCAGCCGATGGTCGAGCTTTTCCGCGTTGCCCAGCACCCGGTCCACTTCCGGCATGCGCGCGAACATGTCGGGGACGAGTTGCGCCGCACAGCCGGTGACGATGATCCGCTTCGCCGGATGCTGCCGACGCAGGCGACGGATGGTCTGCCGGGCCTGGCGTACCGCTTCGGTGGTCACCGCGCAGGTGTTGACGATGACCGTATCGGCGAGCCCGGCGTCGTCGCAGTTGCGGCGGATCACCTCCGATTCCAGTGCATTCAGCCGGCAGCCGAGGGTGACCACCAACGGCGGCGCCGGCAGCGGCCCGCCCGGGTTCGGTCCGGGAGCGACGGTCGAGAGCGTCACCGTCACGCGAGCAGTCCGGGATCGATGCTGCCCCGGAAGCTGGTGGCGACGGGGCCGGTGGTCAGCACGTGGTCGTCCTCCCGCCAGTGGACGGAGAGAATACCGCCGTCGAGGATCACCTCGGCGGAGCGACCGGCCAGACCGCGTCGGTTGGCGGCAACCACCGCCGCGGCGGCGCCGGTGCCGCAGGCACGGGTGATGCCCACACCGCGCTCCCAGACCCGCAAGCGGAGCCGGTCGGGGGCGACGATGCTGACTGCCTCGACGTTGGTCCGCTGCGGAAACAAGGGATCGCATTCGATGTGCGGACCACAGGCGGCGAGCGGCACCGCTTCCGCATCGTCGACGAAGAAGACGGCGTGCGGATTGCCCACGTCCACCGCCACCCCGTCGGCAAGCGGCGGCACCGCCAGCGGCAGATGCAGGGTATCCACCTGGCGGGCGAGCGGGATCGATTGCCAGTCGCAGCGAACCGGGCCCAGATCGACGGTGACCAGCCCCTCGCCGGCGATATTGCAGGCGAGCAGCGTCGCCGCCGTCTCGATGACCGCATGGCCATCGTCGCCGCCGCTCTCGTTCATCACCAGGTGGGCGATGCAGCGGCTGGCGTTACCGCAGGCGGCCACTTCGCCGCCGTCGGCGTTAAAGATGCGCATGCGGATATCGGCGACCGCCTGGGTCGGCGGCGCCATGATGATCAGCTGATCGCAGCCGACGCCGGTTCGCCGGTCGGCGATGGCGCGGACGGTGGCTGGCGCAAGATTAACCGGCGCTTCGCGGGCATCGAAGACGACGAAGTCGTTGCCGAGGCCGTGCATCTTGATGAAGGACAGAGCGGTCATGGCGCGCCTAATATGGCGCAAGCCGCCGGGAAGTCCACCGCCTCCGCGAAGGCCAAACGTAGCGACGTATGGCGGCCGCCCGTTCCGTCTCTTCGTCGGCCTAACGGCGCCGTGAATCTCGGGGTTTTATCCGCCGCCAGTCCCACGGGTTCATGAAGCTGCCTTTCCACATGCCGCGGCGGGCGAGGCGCGCTTCGTTCTCGGCGTCCACGTAGTCCGTCGAGTACCGCCGGTACGCCAGCGCCCAACCGGCTGAAACCATCCTCCGGTTGAGGTCGATCCCGGCTGGAGAAAAGCATTTGGCGACGATGCGGCCATACTGGTCGTGATCGACTGGCTGGCAGCGCAAGGCAATGCCGGCGGTCAGCGCCTCGAGCGCCGCCAGAGCCATGGTACCGCACAGAATGTCCCGGCCCCGCCAGACGAAGGTCTGGTCCAGCTCCGGAGCATCGATCCCGTGCAGCCGCACCGACCTGCCGGCAACTATGATCGAATCCCCGTCGATCACGGTCGCCGGTCCGACAAGGCACCTATCGGCCTCGCTGATCCAGAAGAGCCCAATGATCCCTTTGCGTATGCGTCTCAGCATACCGTCGGACGCGACAACCGAGTTACCCATCGGTTCAGAATACGCGCGCAGTGTTACCACTTCGTTGAGCGGATAAGCCGTGTCAGGCGAACGGGGGCGTTCCTGGCTGCGGCTACACGACGACGTTGAGGTAGGAGCCTTTGCGGGCGTCGGCGCGGGGAGGCTCGCCGCTCTTCAGATACTGATCCAGCCGATCGAGGGCGGCGCGCAGGGTGTCCGCGTCGTCACGCTGGCCAGTGGCCGATCGGCCCGGCTGCTGGCGATCGGAGGTGGAGCGGACGGTCGTCTCGGATGCGGTTGTCGGCCGCAACGGGCCGACGAGGCGGAACAGATCGGTCATGGCGGCCAGCGTACCGCCGACCGGTTAAGGCTCCGTCAACGGTCCGACGTCGGCGGACCCGCTCGGGGCAACGTAGCGCACGAAGGCATGCACCGCCGGGGCGGCCCCGTCGCGAAACCGTTCGAGCGCCCAGCGGATCGACGGAAAGGCCAGTTCGTCCCAGGGAATTTCCTCCCAGCGGAACAGCCGCACCGCCGCACTCTCTTCGCCCGGCGCATGGTCGCTTGAGCGCATGGGCGCCCGGTAGATGACATTGACCTGGGCGATGTGGGGGATTTCGTAGAGTCCCAGGAGGTCGCCGATGGTGACGTGGGCACGCGCCTCTTCCCACACCTCTCGCGCCGCCCCTTCCGCCGTCGTCTCCCCCACCTCCATGAAGCCGGCGGGAATCGTCCACAGCCCCAGCGACGGGGCGATGGCGCGCCGGCAAAGCAGCACCCGGTCCTCCCAGGTGCAGACGGCGCCGACGACGATCTTCGGATTGGTATATTCCACGTAGCCGCAGTCGGGACAGACCAACCGCGTTCGGTTGTCGCCGTCGGGGACCTTTTCGATGAATGCGCCCTGCTGCCGTGCCGTCATCGCCAGAGAGTGGCGCCGCAGGCCCGGCAAAGCAAGGGCGGCCCGTCCGAGAACGAGCCGGGCCCGCCCTGCCGCGCCCTTGGCGCTCTCCCGGTGCCGGGTTACTTGCGCAGCACCGCCACCCCTGGCAGCGTCTTGCCCTCGAGCCATTCCAGGAACGCGCCGCCCGCCGTCGAGACGTAGGAGAAATCCTCCTCGACGCCCGCATGGGCGAGGGCGGCCACGGTGTCGCCACCGCCAGCGACGCTCATCAGCTTGCCGTCCTTGGTCAGCTTAGCGGCTTCCTGGGCCACCGCGTTGGTGGCAGCGTCGAACGGCGTGACCTCGAACGCGCCGAGCGGGCCGTTCCAGACCAGGGTCTTGTATCCCGAGAGGCGCTTGGTCAGATCGTCGATCGACTTGGGACCGACGTCGAGGATCATCATGTCGGCGGGCACGCCGGACACGTCGACCGTCTTTGACGGCGCTCCTTCCTTGAACTCGCCGGCGACGACGGCATCGGACGGCAGCACGATCTCGCAGCCGCCTTTCGACGCCTTCTCCATGATCGCCCGGGCGTTCTCCAGCATGTCGTGCTCGCACAGGGACTTGCCCACCTGCACGCCCTTGGCGGCGAGGAAGGTGTTGGCCATGGCGCCGCCGATGATGATCTGGTCGACCTTCTCCGTCAGGTTGCCGAGAACGTCGAGCTTGGTCGAAATCTTGGCGCCGCCGACGAGGGCCGCAACCGGATGCTTCGGCGCTTCGAGCGCACCCGACAGCGCCTCCACCTCCTGCTGCATCAGTCGGCCAGCGACCGCCGGCAGGATGTGAGCCAGCGCCTCGACCGAGGCGTGGGCCCGATGGGAGCACGAGAACGCGTCGGAGACGAGAATGTCGCCGTTCTCCGCCAGCTTCTTGGCGAACTCAGCGTCGTTCTTCTCTTCCTCCGCATAGAAGCGGACGTTTTCCAGCATCGCCACGTCGCCCGGTTGCATGGCGTCGACGACCGCCTTCGCCTCGGGGCCGATGCAATCGGGCGCGAACGCAACCTTCTGGCCCAGTACCTCGGCCGTCTTGGCGGCGACCGGCTTCAGGGTGAAGTCCAGGTTCTTCTTGCCCTTCGGGCGGCCGAAGTGGGCGAGGATGATGACCTTCGCCCCCTTCTTGGTGAGTTCCCTGATCGAAGGCACGGTGCGATCGATGCGCGTGGTGTCGGTGACCTTGCCGTCCTTCATCGGAACGTTGAAATCGACGCGCATAAGCACGCGCTTGCCGTCGACATCGACATCGTCAATCGTGCGAAATGGTGTGGACATGGTTCGAGAACCCTCTCCCCTGTTTGTGTTGTTGACATGCAAGCGTCAGTGCTGCGACCGCGCCATCCGGGGGCGCACCCGGTTATGCGAAGACGACCACCAAAAGGCAAGCCTCGCCACGCAGCGCCCCCAAGGTTTTACCGCGTCGTCATATTCGGCGAGCCGGGGGCGACGAAACCCGCCGCCCCTTTCACCCTTTGATCGCCTGCGATCCTATCTGGGGACCGGCGGTGCCGGAACCGGCGGCACTCCTGGAAGGCCGGGCTTCTCCGGTACAGCGGGCACCTCCGGCACGGCCGGGGTTCCGGGCAGACTGTGCTTGCCGGGCATATCCGGCGTTCCGGGTACCGCGGGTGTTCCTGGCATCGACGGTGTCCCCGGCGCCTCCGGAACTCCCGGCACGGCAGGAGTCCCTGGCATCGACGGTGTCCCCGGCGCCTCCGGAACCCCTGGCACCCCTGGCGTCCCCGGCATCGACGGCGGCTTCGGAACCGCCGGCGGTTGCATTTGCGCCAGCTGGACGCTCCCTGCATCGGACGACTGGGTCGTCCCGCAGGCGCCGGCCGCCGACGGCAGCAACCCGGCCGCTATCATGACCACCGCCACGGCCGTCGCTTTCGATCCGTTCCGCATCTGCCGTTCCTCCCGTTCTCATACGCGTCGCTAGGGTATGGGGATGGCGTGGAGCCGCGGCAACCCGGAATGACGGATCAGCGGCGGCTCGCCGCTTCCGCCCGTGCACGGGCATCGGCAGCCTTGCCCGGCTCACCCAGCACATCGTAGGCGCGAGCCAGGCGCAGCCAGCCGTCCGCGTCGTTCGGATCGGCCGCCAGCCGCTCCGCCAGGCGTGCCACCATGCCGCGGATCATCTGCTCCCGTTCGGCCGGTGTCATGGCGGCGGCGGCCTCCATGTCAGCGGGACTGGGGCCGATGCCCCGCTCGCCCGCACCGGCGGCGCCAACCGCCGAGCCGCTCGCGTCGCCGCCCGGCGCCGGAGCCTGGGATGCCAGCGCCATCGCGGCCGGGCTTGGCCGCAGCGCCGTCGGCTCCATGCCCAGCGCCGCCGCCGCTTCGCCGATCTGCGCCGTGACCTGCGGCAGCCAGGGGGCATCGGCGGGGGAAAGCGCCACCACGTCGACCCACCCCTGCAACGCCTTGCCCACTTCCCCCCGCTGCGCATCGCCCAGCGCCAGGTAATACCGCGCCTGGATGTTGCGAGGATCGCTGGCGAGCGCCGCCGTCAGGACATCGCGCGCGGCCTCGGTCACCTCGCCGCCGGCGCCGATGACGACCGCTTCACCCAGCGCGCCGGCAATATCGGAGCGGCCGGGGGCCAGCGTGTACGCCCGCTGCAGGGCGGCGATCGCCTCCATCGGCTGATCGAGGGTGAGCCGGGAGCGGCCCAGCAGCAGCCAGCCCTCCGCTTCGTTCGGCCGCTTTTCCAGGAACTGTTGCAGCCTCTCGGCCGTCTGCTCCAGGGATTGCCGGTCCTCGGCGGGCATCTCCTGACGCTGCGCCAGATCGCCGTCGGCCAGACGGGCCGCCAGCGGTTGATCGGGAAAATCGGGTTGACCCACGGTGAGGTAGACGCCGATCCCCAGGAGCGGAACGACCACCGCCAATGCCGCCGCCGTCAACCCCACCCCTTTCGATCGCTCGGCGGGTACGGCCGGCGGGCGCGGACCGTCAATCGCGGCGGCGCCGTTCGACGCCGAAGCCGCGTCGGCAACGGCAAGGATCCGCCGCTTCAGTTCCACCCGCGCCGCCTCGGCTTCGGGAGCATTGATCACGCCGCGCGCGGCATCCCGATCGACCTCCGCCAGCTGCTGGACGAGAATGGCGAGATCATAGGCCTGTCGCGGCGCCGCGGCGCGGCGGCGACGGGCAAGCGGTGCGACGAGGAGGACAACGACGGCAACCGTCAGCACGCCGGAGGCGACGATCAGTGGGATCACCGACGATGCTCCCGCACCGTCCGGGCGAGACGGTCTTCCTCATCGCCCGTCAGCGGCAAGGGAGCCGGCTCCGCCTCCGCCCGCGCCCGCCGGCGCAGATAGAGGGCAAGGACGAGCCCGCCCGACACCAATACGATCGCCGGACCGAACCACAGTGCCCAGGTCTCCGCCTTCAACGGCGGCCGCAAAAGGACGAAGTCGCCATAGCGGGAGACCACATAATCGATCACCTGGCGATCGCTGTCGCCGGCGGCGATGCGCTCGCGAACGAGGAGGCGCAGATCGTGCGCCAACTCCGCGTTGGAGTCATCGATCGACTCGTTCTGGCAGACGACACAGCGCAGCTCGCGGCTGACCGCGCGCGCGCGCGCCTCCAGCGCCGGATCTGCCAGCATCTCGTCCGGCTGCACCGCCCAGGCCGGCGCCGAGAGCATCGATGCCGCCACCGCCAGCGCCAGCCAAGCCGACTTCAGTGGGCCTGCAGGCGGCGGACGATCGGCCACAACTCTTTCTCCCAAACTTCCGGGGTGATGGCGCCTGCGTACTTGTGGCGGATGATGCCGTCGCGATCGATGATGAAGGTCTCCGGTGCGCCGGAGACGCCGAGCGCGATCGCGGCACGGGAATCGGGATCACTGCCCACCAGCTTGTAGGGATTCCCCAGCCGGGCAAGCCAGGCCGGACCCGCCTCCGTGTCCTTTTCCCGCCAGTTGATGCCGTAGATGGGCACCACGCCTTCGCGGCTGAGCCGCATCAGGAAGGAATGTTCGGCCTTACAGGCGACGCACCATGAACCGAAGATGTTGACCAGCGACACCTCGCCCTTGAGATCGTCGGAGGTGAGGCCGCGCGGCGCTCCCTCGATCGGCGGCAGCGCCAATGGCGGCAGCGGACGGTCGAGCAGCACCGACGGCAGGTCGTTGGGATTGCGGCCGAGTCCCGTCCAGAAGTAGAGCACCAGTACCGCAAAGATAGCGAGCGGCAGGATGTAGGGCAGCCGGCGGACGATCGCTCCCGTCGCCGTCATTCGCCGGCTCCCACCGCCCCGCGGGGATCCGTCCCCAGCCGGCGCCGGGCCGGGGCGCCGACGCGCAGCCGCCGGTCGGAGAGGCTGATCAGGCCGCCGGCAACCATGATCAACACGCCGCCCCAAATCCACTGCACCAGCGGCTCGAAATAGAGGCGGACAACCCACCCCTGATCGCCGGCGCCGGTCCGCTGCTCCTCGCCGATAACGGCGTAGAGATCGCCGACCGGACGCGGCACGATCGCCGCTTCCGTCGTCTCCTGCCGCTCCACGGCGTAAAATCGCCGTTCCGGCGTCAACAGGGCGACGACCCGCTCGCCGGCCCGCGCCGTCAGCTGCCCGCGCAACGCCTCGTAGTTGGGCCCCGGGCCGCGCGCGGCGCTGTCGAAGGTGATCGCGTAGCCGGCGATGGTCGTCGTCATCCCGGATGCCATCACCAGGATCTTCTCCTGCTTCCAGACGCTCGACGCGGTGACGCCGGCGATGAGGACGGCGAGGCCGGCATGGGCCAGTGTCATCCCCAGGGCGGAGCGCGGCAACCGGGAGAGCCGCTGCCAGCTCTCGGTCGCCGACGCCCGGAACAAGCGGACTCTCTCGCTCAGCTCAACCAAAGTACCCACCAGCAGCCAGGCAGCCAGCACGAGACCGAAGACGCCGATCAGGCTTCGCGGATCGAACCAGAGGAAGGACAGCCCCCCCACCAGCACCGCCGCCGCCGCCGCGATCCGCAGCTTGCGCAGGGCAGGAAGCAGGTCGCCCCGCTTCCAGGGCAACAGCGGACCGATGGCCATCAGCACCACCAGCGGCGTCATCAGCGGCACGAAGGTGGCGTTGAAAAAGGGTGCGCCCACCGAGACCTTGGCACCGCCGATCGCCTCGGCCAAGAGCGGATAAAGGGTACCCAGCAACACGGTCGCCGTCGCCGTGCCGAGCAGCAGGTTGTTGACGAGGAGCGCACCCTCCCGGGAGATCGGCCGGAAGATGCCGGTCGCCCGCAGGCTCGGCCCGCGCCAGGCGAACAACGCCAGCGAACTGCCGATGATGAGGACGAGCAGGGCGAGGATGAACGCGCCGCGGGCGGGATCGGTGGCGAACGCGTGCACCGAGGTCAGGACGCCGGAGCGAACGAGGAAGGTGCCAAGCAGACTGAGCGAGAAGGTGAGGATGGCGAGAAAGACCGTCCATGCCTTCAGGGAATCCCGCTTCTCGACGACGATCGCCGAATGCAGCAGCGCGGTGCCGGCGAGCCACGGCAACAGCGAGGCGTTTTCCACCGGATCCCAGAACCACCAGCCGCCCCAGCCGAGTTCATAGTACGCCCACCAGGAGCCAAGGCCGATGCCGACGCTGAGGAAGACCCAGGCCGCCAGCGTCCAGGGCCGCACCCAGCGTGCCCACGCCGCATCCACACGGCCCTCGATGAGGGCGGCGACGGCGAAGGAGAAGGCCATGGAGAAGCCCACATAGCCCAGATAGAGGAACGGCGGATGGAAGGCGAGGCCGGGGTCCTGCAGCAGCGGATTGAGGCCCCGCCCGTCGGCCGGCGGCGGTTCCAGCCGGGTAAACGGGTTGGAGGTGAACAAGATGAACAGGTGGAAGCCGGCGGCGATCGCCGCCTGAACCGCCAGCGCGCGTGCCTTCAGCGAGGGCGGCAGGTTGCCGCCGGTCAGCGCCAGCGCCGCCCCGAAGATCGCCAGGATGAGCACCCAGAGCAGCATCGAGCCCTCGTGGTTCCCCCAGGTGCCGGCGATCTTGTAGAGCAGCGGCTTTGTCGAATGGGAGTTGCTGGCGACGCTGAGCACCGAGAAATCGGAGGAGACGTAGGCCAGCATCAGACAGCCGAAGGCGGTGCCGACGAGCAGGACTTGCGCCAACGCGGCGGCACCCGCCAACTCCATCAAGGCGAGGTTGCCGCGGCTGGCTCCCACATGCGGCAGCGTCGCCTGGACGAGAGCCACGGCCAGCGCCAGCGCGAGGGCGAACTGGCCGAGTTCGACGGTCACTGGGGACGTCCTCCGGGAGGAGCGCTGACGTGCTGGCCGGCGTTCTCCATCGTTTCTCGCATGTGCTGCCACTGTCCCGAGGCCTTCAGCGCAGCGGCGGCCTCGGGCGGCATGTAGTTCTCATCGTGCTTGGCGAGGACCTGATCGGCGACAAACAGTCCCTCTTGCATCCGCCCCTCGACGACGACCCCCTGACCTTCCCGGAACAGATCGGGAAGGATGCCGTGATAACGGACCGGCAGCGATTGGGCGAGATCGGTGATGCGGAAGCGGACCATGCCGTCGCCCGCCTTTTCGACGCTGCCGTTCTCCACCAGGCCGCCGATGCGCAGCCGGCGATCGCTCAGCAGATCCGGCTTTTGCTGCAACTCGGACGGGCTGTGGAAGAAGACCAGATGCTCCTGGAGTTGGGTCAGGATGATCGCCGCGGCGATGCCGATGACGACGACGCCGAGGCCGACGAAGGCGAGCCGCTGCCGCTTGCGTTTATGCATCGACGGCATCCGCAGAGGGGTCCGCATCGGCGGCGACCGGAGGCCGCCCCCGGCGATCGCCGAGTGCGGCGAGCGTGCTCTGGCGACGCTTCAGCGCACCGGCGCTCACCACCGCCAATCCGATAAGGGCCACGAGGGTGATCGCAAACGCCGGCCAAACGAACCAGGCATAGCCGCCCATGTGAAAAAACGCCGTCACCCGCTCCATGCCCTTTCACGCCCGCGCCTGGCGATAGCGGATCGCCCGGATCCGGCCGGCCAGGATCTCGGTGCGCATACGGATGAGCAGCAACCACAGGTAATAGCTGGTGAACGCCACCGCCATCACCAGCAACGGCGCCAGCATGCTTGCATCGATGGTCGGGCCACCGAGGCGTCCGACGCTCGCCGGCTGATGCAACGTGTTCCACCAGTCGACGGAAAACTTGATGATCGGGATGTTGACGAAGCCGACCAGGGCGAGGATCGACGCGGCACGGGTCCCCCGGCTCGGATCATCGAACGCCTCGCTGAGGGCGATGTAGCCGAGATAGAGAAAGAAGAGCACCAGAACCGAGGTCAGCCGCGCGTCCCACACCCACCAGGTTCCCCACATGGGCTTGCCCCACAGCGAGCCGGTGACCAGCGCCAGAAAGGTGAAGGTCGCGCCGATGGGGGCCGTCGCCTTCGCCGCCAATTCGGCCACCGGGTGCCGCCAGATCAGCCCGACGGCGGACGCCATCGCCATGCTGGTGTAGCAGAACAGGGCCATCCACGCTGCCGGGACGTGGACGTACATGATTCGCACCGTTTCACCCTGCTGGTAATCGGGGGGAGACGCAAACAGGGCGAGATAGAGTCCGAGCCCACCCAGGCCCAGCGTCGATACCGCCAGCCAGGGCAGCAGACGGGCACTCAACCGCATGAAGCGGGTGGGATTGGCGTATCCGAACATCGTTCCTTCCTTGGTCGCCGGCTCCCCCGGCGCTGGCTTCGACTCCGCCCATGCAGTCCTATGTAGCCTTCGTCGCCGGCGGCTGCATTAATTCTGCTCAAGTCCCGCTCAGTCGAGGGCCTGGCGGAGGGCGGCCGCCGCTGCCCACGGCGCCAGCACCACCGCCATCAGCAGAAAGCCGCCGAGCATCCAGAGATGCGGGCGTACCGGAAAGCCGAGGCCGGCAGCATCGACCGCGGCGACGCCAAAAATCAGCACCGGAATGTAGAGCGGCAGCACGAGCAGCGCCAGCAGAACGCCGGCGCGGCGAGCACCGAGGACCAGCGCGGCGCCGACGCCGCCGACGAGACTCAGCACCGGCGTCCCCAGGGCGAGGGAGGCGATCAGGGCGCCGAAGGCTCGACCGTCCAGGTGCAGAATCAGCGCCAGCACCGGGGCCACCATCAACAGCGGGATGCCGGTGATCAGCCAGTGGGCGGCGATCTTGGCGAAGGCAACGATGAACAATGGCGCCGAACCCAGGGCGAGCAGATCGAGGGTACCGTCTTCGTAATCGGCCTGGAACAGCCGATCGAGCGCCAACAGCGCCGCCAGCAGCGCCGCCACCCAGATGACGCCGCCGGCGATGCGTCCCAGCAGTTGCGCTTCCGGGCCGACACCGAACGGAAACAAGATGACGGCGAGGACGAAGAAGAGGAGCGCCATCAGGCTGTCGAAGCCGTAGCGAAAGGCCAGGCGCAGGTCCCGGCGGATGACGACGAGGGCGGCGCTCAACATGGTCCGACGGGGAGGCGACCGAGATCCAGCAGCCGGGGTGCCGGCGGCAGTTCGCTCCCGTGGATGGCGAGCACGGCGAGGCCACCCGTCGTCCGATGCTCGGCAAGCACCCGGTCCAGGCGGCCGACGGCGTCCCGATCGAGGGCGGTCCGCGGCTCGTCCAGCAGCCACAAGGACGCGGACGTCACCAACAGCCGGCAGAGCGCCAATCGGCGCCGTTGTCCGGCGGAAAGATAGCGTCCGGGAACGTCGGCGAGCCGACCGATGCCGAACGCATCCAGCGCCGCCTCGACCCGCGCCTTGATGTCGATGCCGCCGCCGTCGAAGGCGGCCCAGAAGGAGAGATTCTCGGCAGCCGTCAGCCCCGGCTTGAGGGCATCGGCGTGACCGACGAAACGCAGCCGGCCGGCATGAGCGCGCATATCCGTCGCGATCGCCTGCCCGTCCCAGAGCAGGCGGCCGCCGGCGGGGGTGAGGAGCCCGGCCATCAGCCGCAGAAGGCTCGTCTTGCCGCTGCCGTTGGCGCCAACGAGAACGAGCGCGTCCCCCTCTTCCATGCTGAAGTCGAGACCGGCAAACACCGGCCGTTCGCCGCGGACGCACTCGAGATTCTCCCCCGCGAACCGGCCCATCACCACCCCTCGGACGGGACGATGGAGCGGACAGGCGGCGGAGCGCCCGGTGGAACAGACGGAATGAACGGAACAGACAGAAAGAACAGAAAGAACAGAAAGAAAGGCGACCGGCAAAAACGCCGGCCGCCTTGTGAACGGTTGGAAAACCGATCTGGAGAACCGAAGGTGGGGGACCCCCGGCTCAGTCTCGTAGGAGGTCTGAATAGGAACGGACGGTAAGAGCGCATTGTGGCAATTTTAAGCAAACTTCTACACCAATAAGGGGAATCACGACAGCAAGGTGCGAGCCCCGGGTCTCGCTTGGGGAAGAGATGTCGCGCCATCGGCGTCCCGCTGCACCCCGCTGTTACTCCCGGTAGCAGATCCTCCTACCAGCCGAGCCATTCGGGTTTGCGCGGCACGGTGACCTCGTAAACCGGACCCATCGCGATCATCCCGCTGCGGATCAGCGTCGCCAGATCGCGGTCCGTAGGCAGCGGCTCGGCGATCCGCGCCCGATAGATGCGGATGCGATTGAAGCCGCGGTGGTCGTCCGAAGTCCAGGTGGCGGGAGCGCAGGCGCCTTCGAAACCCTCCGGCACCCAGTCGCGCTTCTGGTACATGCCGTCCCGGATGCGGACACCGGTGATCCCGCCGTTGGCTGCCGCCCACTCCATCGCCTCCCGCATGAAGAAGACGGCACAAACGCCTCGGATGTAGTGATGCGGCTGATAAGAGGCGTCGTCCGCGGAGGCGGCGGCGATCGTCCGCACCTTCGCCATGCCGGGGTTGTCCTCGAGCCAGGTGCCGCCACCCATCACCCACACCACGCCGTCGGCGGCGGTGCCCGCGGCCTTCAGTGCCGCTTCATCGATGCCCCAGATGTTGGAAAGGAATTGCGTGCGCACCCCCATCTGGCGGCATGTCCGCAGCAGTTCCACGTTGGATGCGGCGGTGTTGCCCAGATAGGCATAGTCGGCCTCCGCGGTCTTCAGGTCGAGGCATTGCTGGCGGACATCACCGGGGGTCATCGCGTACTGGATGGCGGGCAGGATGCTGAACCCCAGTTCCCGCGCGTACTCCTCTCCCGCCTTCTTCGGCGAGTTGGGATACGGGTGATTATCCCCCATATGGACATAGCGAGGCGAGCCGGCCTGTCCCCTCTGCTGCCAATCGACCTTTGCCCAGTCGAGCAACGCCCGGATCCCGTCCGAGTACGACGGCCCCATGATGAAATTGAAGGGGGCCGGGCGCTTCGTCATCGACCCGAGGCCGAGCGGGTCGGTCAGGTCGGCGGCATAGGAGGCGGAAAAGAACGGCATCTCGTCTTCGCTGACGAAACGGACGAGCGCCTCGGTGTCGGCCGTACCCCAACCCTGCACGGCGACCGTCCCATCCTTGGTCCAGATCTGATATCGGGCCAGCGCCGGCGGCACCTGGTAGCCGGTATCGAAGGTATCGAAGTCGATGGGCATCCCGGCAACACCGCCGTTGGCGTTGATCCACGCCACCGCGTCCTGTTTGCCGCGACCGTACGGAATGCCCACCGACGCGGTGGGCCCGGTGAAGTCCACAAGGCTGCCCACCCGGACGGGCGACGCCTCTGCCGCGTCGGCGGCGGGAATGGCGGCTGGTACGGCGGCAAGCCCGGCCGCCACCAGCAGCCACGCGAATCGGTTCAGCATGACCATGTCTCCGGATCTCCGGTCGCCCGCCCTCCGGCGGGGGTTTGGCGGCAATAGCGCGCCAGCGCCGCCGCCGCAAGTGCAGGCTGCCGAGCCGCGGGGTTTGCTGAATTGCGACGGCGGCCGGACCGTGTTAGGCAGGTGGCCATGTGGACGCTTTACCACCAGCCATTGTCGCCGTTCTGCCGCAAGGTCCGTCTGTTCCTCGCCGAAAAGCGCATTGAGTGCGAGTTGCAGGTGGAGGCGGTGTGGGAACGACGCCCGGACTTCCTCGCCCTCAACCCCGCCGGCGAGGTGCCGGTGTTGGAGAACACCGACGGCACCACCCTCGCCGACAGTCAGGCGATCGCCGAGTACCTGGAAGAGAAGGTGCCCGAGCCGTCGTTGATCGGCCGCGATGCCGAGGAGCGGGCGGAGGTGCGGCGGCTGGTCGGCTGGTTCGACCACAAGTTCAATCGGGAGGTCACCGACAACCTGGTGGGCGAGAAGGTGGTCAACCGGCTGCTGCGCATCGGGCAGCCGGATTCGCGGGCGATCCGCGCCGGCCACCAGAACATCCGCTGCCATCTGGAGTACGTGGGCTTTCTGATGGAGCGGCGGACCTGGCTCGCCGGCGATCGGCTGACCCTCGCCGACCTGACGGCGGCGGCGCACCTGTCCTGCGTCGACTATCTGGGTGACGTCCCCTGGGACCAGTACGAGGAGGCGAAGACCTGGTACGCCAGGATCAAATCGCGCCCCTGCTTCCGGTCGCTGCTCGCCGACTACATCCCCGGTCTCGCCCCGGCCAGCGTCTACGCCGACCTGGACTTTTAGCGGTCGGTGCTCACCATCGTCGCCGGCGCGCCCAATGGGGAGTGACGACCGAGTAGGCGGGTCCGACGCACGCACCTAATCGCGTCGATCACGCCGCGGCCGCGCTCATGTCCGCTGTACCGCTCATGTCGACAGCGTGGGCTCGTGCTCCGGCAACTTTGCGAGTGCTATATCGGGGCGTTTTCGCGATGCACTGAGACATGAACGGGGCAGCTTGTCCCGTAACCCCTCTCAAAAAGCACCCGTTGCACGGGAATCACGCTGTCCTCATAGTCGCAGTCTGGCCCAGCACATATTGCAACAATAGGCGACGGCTTATCTGCAGGCAATGTCAATGGTAGCTCAATAAATGTTCGGCCGTCTTGTGCTTTATGTTCAAGCTGTGGCCGAACGAAAACAAACCGCCATTCTTTTTCATCTTTCCACACGCTTGGTTTAAAGGCCGGTGCAAAATAAAATATGTTGCGCAAGAATATATTGCTGACAGCATCGTGGTCTATCACATATCCATCTGCAATTTTGTCAAGATAAATTTTTCGGATGTTATCAAGCGCTCGCGCGCAACATAATGTGAGTGTATTTATATCATAACTGCACTTGAGCATCATGCCGCTGTGATCAAGTCCCGCCCACCGCACGGCCTCCTGGAATGGAATAGCAAAGCTAAAGCCGCGACCTCGGTCTGCATAGAGACGCCACATGCCAAGCTCATCGCCATCTAGACTGAACGATAGAGAAAATGTATTCATAAGATCTGGTGTGCTTAGTCGTTCCCGGATTGCGCTAAAAAGGTTGGCGGCATGGGGAATTGGCTCAACGGCGTAAGCACACGTGCGCACGCATTACTGATGCCGCATAAATGGCCTCAGCCAAGTCGTTCATTTGTCCTAAATTATGAGCCCGTATCACACCAGATTCGATGATAGCCTGCATACCCGCCGCTGACGTGTAGTGATAGAGGGACTGAGGCAGGTCTTGCCCATTAAGGAGTTTGAGCTGCTCGGTAAGAAAATTGTTGAATAGCATTTCGATGTTCGCTTCGGTGTTCACGTCGTAGCCTCGAAACCATCCAGCGGCTAACATTATAGCTGCGTCCGATGTCCCTGAAAGTTTAGTCGCCGCTCTTGGCGGCTTATTATCGTGGGCGGGGCGCCCGAAGGTTTTGCCCTAACCTCCTAATCTTCACTTAAACTCGCATAGTGCACCTTGCCAAACTCATGGCGAAGCATGGTCGTCGCCGGTAACAGCTCGTCAGCCGCCTGAGCGCCCGCCTTGGCCCATGGCCAAGTGACGACGGCGGTCCAGTCGGCGACGGCGCCCGCCTGGTCACCCGCCGCCTGTCGCAGTAGCAAGCGTAGCCCGGATGGAGCGAAGCGCAATCCGGGATCCCTCGGGTCACCCCGCCTCCGACTTGTCACCGATCCGCTCGTTCGACAAGGTGTCCCCGTCGCACGAACGCATGGATCGACGACCACCGCCAGTCGATCGGATCGGCCACCAGGCCATGCTTCACGGGATTGTGGTGGATGTAGTCGACGTGGCGGGCGAAGTCCTCGTCGTCGCGAACAAGATGTTCCCAGAAGCGCCGCTGCCAGAGATCGTATTCGCCGCGTCGGTCGCGCGCCAGCGGCAGGCCGCGGTGCACCAGTTCGCGGCTGAACCTGGCCTTGATCGCTCGCCAGCGTCCCGAAAAATCGGCGTCGCCGTCCGGGAGCGTCCACAGCGTGTGCAGATGGTCCGGCAGGACCACGGCCGCGTCGATGATGAACGGTCGCTGCCGCCGGACGTCGCGGATCACCGATCGCAGCAGGTCGACGTGCACGGTGAGCCAGTCCTTGTGTCGGTCGCGCAGGGTTACCGTGAAGAAATAGGTCGCGCCGGGGACGCGGGCACGGCGGTAGTTGACCATGCGCCAAGGGTATTGCGCGGAGACGGTTAATCCCAGATTACGCGCCGCTCCATCCGGGCTACGTATCGCTGTCAATCCAGAGTGGAACGATCTCTATGAACATCTCGCGTAACCCATCGTGGATGGCCGTGACGAGCACGGCCATGACGGCAGGGTGTGCAGGGGCGCAAGCCTGAGCCGCCGCTTTGCTCAGCCGCCACCTGGCTTGCCGCCCGGATGGCCGCCTTGGCCCATGGCCAGATGACGACGGGCCATTTCGGCCGCGGCCGAGGTCGGCGCCCCGTTGACGACGGCGGTCCAGTCGGCGACGGCGCCCGCCTGGTCACCCGCCGCCTGACGCAGCAGCCCCCGCTCCAGCAGGGCATCCGGCTGGCGAGGGTCGAGCGACAACGCGGTCGCCAGATCGGCGGCGGCGCGGTCGAAAGCGCCGGTGCGGCGCAAGGCACTCGCCCGCAGCACGTAGGCCTCGGGCTGGAGCGGATCGACGTCGATGGCAAGGCCGAGATCGGCGATCGCCCGGTCCGTCTGCCCTCCCTCCACCTCGGCCCGCGCCCGCTCCATCAACAGCCCCGGATCGCCCGGCCGCACCGCCAGCGCCCGATCCATGACGTCGACGGCGCGTTGGCTGCGACCCGCCTGCAGCCAGGCTTCCGCCGCCTGAGTGAAGAGCATCGTCTGTCGATCGAGCGGGATGCCGTCCGTGGCCGCCAGGTGCTCCAGATCCTCGGCCGCCTCCGCCGATTGACCGAGAGCGAGCTTGCCGGCAGCGGCGCAATGGCGGGCCGGATCGCCGCCGCCCGCGTCCTGCCAGGCCCGCGCCTCCTGTACCGCCGCGAAGGGGTCCGTCGCGACCCGGGCAAGACAGGCGCGATAGCGGGCCGCCGCGTCCGGCGTCGCCGTTGGGGCCTTCGACGCCGCCAGGGCGGGGTTGGCGGCGCCGAGCAGGACGGCGGCGGCGACGCCGGCCGCCCACATCCACCGGTTGATCATTTGGTACATTCCCACAGCCGTTCCTATTGATCGGGGCGGACAGACGGCTAAACTGGCGCCCCGCACTTGATTGGACAAGCGCGAGCACGTGGAGACAATCCCGACGGCCCCTAACACCTTGCAGTGGCGATGATCGGCAGCGTGCCGCATCTGTTCTGCTTCGGCTTCGGCTACAGCGCCGAAACCCTGGCGCGGCGCCTTCTTGCCGAGGGCTGGAGGGTATCCGGGTCCTGCCGCGACGAGGGCAAGCAGCGTCGCCTGGCGGCCCAGGGCTACCGCATGCACGTTCTCGACCGCGACCGACCGCTCGCCGATGCGGAGGCGGCACTCGCAGGCGTGACCGACATCATCGTCTCGGTGCCGCCCGACGCCGCGGGCGATCCCGTGCTCGATCATCATGTCGGCGATCTCATCGCCCATGCGCCTCTCCGCTGGGTCGGCTACCTCTCGACGACCGGCGTCTACGGCGATACCGGCGGCGCTCCGGTCACCGAGACGGCCCCCCTGGCGCCCACGTCCGAGCGCAGCCGCCGGCGGGTCGCCGCCGAAGCCGGCTGGCTCGGTCTGCAGCGGCAAGAGGGCCTGCCGGTGCACGTTTTCCGCCTTGCCGGCATCTATGGGCCGGGACGCAGCAGCCTCGATCAGGTCCGTTCGGGGACGGCGCGGCGGATCGACCGGTCGGGCCACCTGTTCTCACGCATCCACGTCGACGACATCGCGACGGTGTTGCGGGCGTCCATGGCCCGTCCCAACCCCGGCCGCACCTATAACGTCTGCGACGACGAGCCGGCCGCGCCGGCCGACGTGGTTGCCCATGCCTGCCGGCTGCTGGGTCGCCAGCCGCCGCCACTCATCCCGTTCGAGACCGCCGAACCCGCCATGTCACCGATGGCGCGCAGCTTCTGGCGCGATAACCGGCGCGTCGACAACGGTCGTATCGCCCGCGAACTGGGGGTTCGCCTGCGCTACCCCGATTACCGTGCCGGCCTCGCCGCCATCGTCGCCGCCGAATTGGCGGCCGATGAGACCGCCGCGCTCGCCGAAGTCGGCGGCGAAATCGGGAGCGGCTGAGCCGATGGCCGGAGCCCCCCGCCCTCTCCTCCCCGCATCGGCTCCCGGCCGCAGCCGTTGTCGCCTGGTGGCGGCGGCGATCCTTGCCACCATCCTCCTGGCGTTGGGCGCGCCACCATCGACGGCGACGGCGCTGGCGGATGAGCAACGGGTCCCGATGCTCGCCGTCGATGGCGCTATCGGCCCCGCAACCAGCCACTATGTCGTCCGCGGGCTGGCGCGGGCGGCCGAGGCCGGCGCCCCGTTGGTCGTGCTGCGCATTGACACCCCGGGCGGCCTTGATACGTCGATGCGGGAGATCATCCGCGCCATCCTCGCGTCGCCGATCCCGGTCGTCGCCTTCGTCGCGCCTTCCGGCGCCCGCGCCGCCAGCGCCGGCACCTATATCCTGATGGCGAGCCATGTGGCGGCGATGGCCCCCGGCACCACCCTCGGCGCGGCCACTCCCATCGAGATCGGCGGCGACGGCGGTCCCCTCGGCAATAAGGAAGCGCCCGGCGGCCATCCGGCGATGGCCGACAAAGCGATCAGCGATGCCGCCGCCTACATCCGCGGTCTCGCCGAGATGCGTGGCCGCAATGCCGCCTGGGCGGAGAAGGCGGTGCGCGAAGCGGCAAGCCTGCCGGCCAAGGAGGCGCTCGCCGCCCACGTTATCGATGTGATGGCAGCCGACACCGACGCGCTGCTCAAGCTGCTCGACGGTCGCAACGTCGCCATGCCGGCCGGATCGGCACGGCTGGAGACGTCGAAGGCACGCACCGCATCCGATGCCCCCGACTGGCGGACGGATCTTCTCGCCCTGATCACCAATCCGAGTGTCGCCGCCATCCTGATGCTGATCGGCATCTACGGCATCCTTTTCGAGTTCTATTCACCCGGCTACTACGCGCCGGGCGTGATCGGCGCCATTTGCCTGCTACTTGCCCTTTACGCCTTTCACCTGCTGCCGGTGGACGGGACCGGTGTCGCCCTCATCCTCTTCGGCGCGCTCCTCCTGGTGGCGGAAGCGTTCGTGCCCAGCTTCGGCGTCCTTGGCCTCGGCGGCCTTGTCGCCTTCGTTCTCGGCGCGGTGATGCTGGTGGATCGCGACGTCCCGGGCCTCGCCGTCGCCTGGCCTCTCGTCGGCGGCGCCGCCCTCGCCATCGGGGCCCTGATGACCGGTCTTCTCACCCTCGTCGCCCGTGCCCGCCAGCGGCCGGTGGTCACCGGCGCCGACGAGATCATCGGCAGGATTGCCCCCGTCGTCGACTGGCGGGGAACGACCGGGACACTACGGGTGCATGGCATTCTTTGGCAGGCAAGGGCCGAGCGGCCCCTCGTCGCCGGCATGCAGGCCCGGATCACCGGCATCGACGGCCTCACCCTCCGGGTCGAGGCGGCGGCAGACGGCGACGACGGCGCAGGGAGATAGGGCGCGATGACTGTGTTCGGAACCGAACTGCTGATGATTCCGCTGGCGCTGATCCTCTTTCTCGTCTTCGTGTCGGTTCGTGTCCTGCGGGAATACGAGCGGTCCGTCATCTTCCTCCTCGGCCGCTTCTGGAAGGTGAAGGGACCGGGGCTGGTGCTGGTGCTGCCGGTGATCCAGCAGGCGGTGAAGGTGGATCTGCGCACCCGTGTCCTCGACGTCCCGCAGCAGGACGTGATCTCCCGCGACAACGTCTCGGTGCGGGTGAACGCGGTGATCTACTACCGCATCATCGATGCCTCGCGGGCGGTGATCCAGGTCGAGGACTACCAGATGGCCACCAGCCAGCTGGCGCAGACCACCTTGCGCTCGGTGCTCGGTCAGCACGAGTTGGACGAGATGCTGGCCGAGCGGGAGAAGCTGAACGCCGACATCCAGCGCATTCTCGACGAGCAGACCGAGGCCTGGGGCATCAAGGTCGCCAACGTCGAGCTCAAGCACATCGATCTCGACGAGAGCATGATCCGGGCGATCGCCAAGCAGGCGGAGGCCGAGCGCAGCCGGCGGGCGAAGGTGATCGATGCCGAAGGAGAACAGCAGGCGGCGGCCCGCTTCGCCGAAGCGGCGGCGACGCTCGCCGCCCAGCCGCAGGCGATGCAGCTCCGCTACCTGAATACCCTGCAGGGACTGACCGCCGACCGCTCGTCGATCATCTTGTTCCCGCTGCCGATCGAGTTGCTGCAGTCTCTTCGCGGCCACGGCACGGACCCTGCCTGATCGCCGCCTACAGCCGCAGAACTTCTCTTAGAGCATTCTCGGATTGAGTGGAATCGCTGAGAGGGATTCCCGAGGTGCCAAATGTGTGATTCTCTTTGTCAGGATCCACAAGATGCGGTGTCGAAGGATGTGGCGGCGGGGGCGGAGCTACGCGCAGGACCTGCGCAGCCGGGTGCTGGCGGCGGTCGATGGCGGGATGGCGGTGCGGCAGGCGGCGCCGCTGTTTCGGGTGAGCGTTTCGTATATCTACAAGGCCCTGATCCGCAGGCGGGCGACCGGCGACAGCGGCGCCAACCGGAACCGCGGGCATCGACCGCGCAAGCTGTCTGCGCGCCAGGAGTTGGCGCTTGCCGCCCGCATCCGGGCGGAGCCGGACATCACGCTGGCCCGCCTGCAGGACTGGCTCGGTGACCGGCACGGCGTCCGGCTGAGCAATGGCGGCCTGTGGGCGGCGGTGAAGCGGCTCGGCTTCACGTTCAAAAAAAACACTGCTGGCGAGCGAACAGGAACGGCCGGACGTTGCCGCGCGCAGGGCTGGGTGGAACGCGGCCCGGCCGTTCATTGATCCCGAGCGCCTGGTCTTCATCGATGAAACGGGCGTCAATACCAAGATGACCCGCCTCTACGGGCGTGCCCGCCGCGGCGAGCGGGTGAAGGGGGCGGCGCCGTTCGGGCACTGGAAAACCATGACCTTCGTCGCCGCCCTCAGGCTCGACGGCATCACGGCTCCCTGGCTGCTCGACGGCGCCATGGGCGGCGACGCCTTCCGGACTTACGTCGAGCGCGTCCTCGCACCCACGCTCAAGCCTGGCGACATCGTCGTCATGGACAACCTGCCGGCGCATAAGATCACGGCTGTCCGCGAGGCCTTTGCCCGAGCCGGTGCGCAGGTCTTCTACCTGCCGCCCTATTCGCCGGATATGAACCCGATCGAGCTCGCCTTCAGCAAACTGAAGGCGCTCCTCCGCCACAACCCGGCCCGCACCATCGACGCCCTATGGCAACGGCTCGGCACCATCCTCGACACCTTCACCGCCACCGAATGCGCCAACTTCTTCCGCCACGCCAAATATCAACACTCAATGTGAAAATGCTCTAGATTACATACACATGCGCGGCCGTCCCTCGGCATCAACGACGAGAGGGGATCGTTTGCGAGCGGGACGAGAAAGAAAAGCCTATGAGCTCACCGTAAACGGCAGGTCGCGCAGGCGGACGAGACGGACATTGCCCCGGCGCAGACGATCGGCGAAGGCGTCGCTGGCCAGATAGGCGTATTCCTCCTCCCGCGCCGCCGTCGGGTGCCGGGGATCCAGCACCTCATCCTCATGGACACCCGGGTGGCAGGCAATGAGAGTCCCCGGCCGCAGGCGGGCGAGATAGCGCTCGAACAGCTTCGGGTAAGCCGGTTCGTCGGTGAACCGGCGGACGCCGCGGAACACCTTGTTACCCCGCAGCCCGTGCCGCTCGCCGAAACGGCGGAAGCCGAACGAGAGCAGACTGATAACCAGGGCACCCGGAGCGCTTTCCGGGCTGCGCCAGATGTCCGCCGGCCGCAGCGCCGGATAACGCAGCCAGACGCTGCGGGCGGGAAAACGGCGCGCCAGCACCTTCACCACCGCGCGGCGGATGACCGGCAGCGCGTGCACGTGCTGATGCCCATCGACGAAATCGGGGAGCCGGCCCATCTCGGCCGTGAACCGATCGATCTGGCGATGGAATTCGGCCGCAATCTCCTCTTCGTCAATCCGGCGTGCGAGCGACCGCAGAATCAATGGGACAAGAGAGGGAAAGCGGCCGTCGGGGGCAAGGTTCGGCATCGCCGCCAGCGGTCGGCCGAAGGTCAGGTTGAAATGCAGCCCGACGTCAACGGACGCGGCGACCGGACGCAGCCGCTCCGCCTCACCCGGCCAGTGGGGGGAGGTGACCAGACAGCTGGTCGCCGAGACGCGGTTCATATCGATCAGCCGGCGAATGGCGACGCCGATGGCGGGCGTCATCCCGAAATCATCGGCATTGAGGATGACCGCCATGGCGTCCTCGTCCCGATCCTCGCCGGTGCAGCCGGTATCACCTTGCTTGTGGGCAGGGGAAAGGCGGTTCGGCGGCGCGTTGACTACGGAAACGCGGGGCAGATCGACCAATCCGGCGGAACCGTCTGCGTACATGCCTTCCCCCAAGCCGTCGGTGGTACCCATATGTACTATACGGCTCCTCCTTGCTCTCACAACACCCAATCATAGGAACGGTCGTGACAATTTCGCAATGGCCCGCTGGCGTCGGCACTTAGTCGCGCTGGCACGAAGCGGGCAGAATCTCGCGAATAACCCTTTTGTGGTCCATTTGTTCCGCAGCACGCACCCGAGTCGCCAAGCCGGGCCGCGCAAGGCTGTGGCCGCCGCTCAGCCGGCGGCGACGAAGCGGCCATCACCGGTGGCCCGGACATGTCCCAGTTCGGCGAGCGTCGCCAGCAGCGTCGCCACCTGCTTCCTTGGCGCGCGGCGGAAATCGCGGGCCAAATCATCGGCGGTCGCTGGCGACCGAGCGACGAGAGCTTCGCGTTCCCGGATCAATTCGCGCGACCCCACCCGCCCCGTCATCCGGTGCTGCTTATGTCTTCGCCATAGTTTAACTTGCGAAGCGCAATCGATTCTTCAGCAGATCGATGTTCGTCAGCAATCCATTGATCTAGGGTGTGAATACACTCGGTCGCAAAAGTACGGACCCTTTCCCGGGGGTCGTTACGCCATTTGTCTATCGCAGATCGCCTCTCTGCTAGGGCTTCTGCGCTGCCGTAGTCACCACATGTCGTACCGATGTTACACAAAACCCCAAGCATCTCCGTAAGCAATTCGTCTTTTTCATCCAGGATAGCAATGACTTCCTTACACAAATCGTGGATGAATGGTTTTCCTTCGTAATTGTGAAGTATCTCGATAACGAATGTAATCTCATGACGATCGCCACTCCGCACGCGGGCGGCCAGTTGCTCGTAAACATCGCTGGAAAAATCGGGCAACACAGCCGCTAGAAAATGTCCGCCCTGATATCGGAAACGAACAGAATCATCGTCAAACCAGCGGCGTGCTGCCGCAATAAGGATATCCGATGCCGCCGCCAAAGGCTCCTGAAGCTGATGCACCGAGAATGGCAACGCACGATATCGCTTAGACACGCTAAGCTTAATTTCTTGACGTTCACCCAGGAAATCAATTACCTTTTCTGGCCACCGCACACAAATACTCGCGATAATTGGTTCGACTTTTGTATCTATTCCCGGCAACGATACGAGCGTAGCTAAGATTTCCTTTGCCTCGTCAGCCTCAAGAGCCTCAGCGAGTGAGTTTGTCCGCCACTGCAGCCATGTGAGTCCAATCCATCGCATATCACTCTTCGCTGCCAAGTACCTTAAAGCGGGGAGAAACACGCCTTTGATCAGCGTCCCCGAATGATTCTTGTGTTGATCGGCCACCGCTAACAGTGAATTGAGAACAGCATCATCCTCGCCGAGAGCGAGCGACTGCTCTAGCACGCGCTGCAGCAGTCTCCCGTCAAACGGCTCGCTAGATCGAAGATACCAAGCGATGTCGCTCAAATATCGACCGAGTTCCACCCACTGATCGACTTTTGCTAAGACATGGTCGCGGCGCGGGCTCTTCATCAAACCGCGCAATATCGCCGGCAGGAAACGTGCCAAATTATCATCCATTCGGTCCAAATAACCGATAAGGACATCGGATTTAGTCTCGCCCAGCCGCCTCAAGAAACTGCCGAAAGCGGGGAAAGTCGCGAGATCGCTCGATTGGGTTTGCGCGCACCTTGTAAGAATGGTGAACCATTCATCGGCGTTGGCGTCATCAACATCGTCGACCAGTTGTGCGACGCGCACTTCTCGATAGGCTGCCTCCTGCTCGTAGTCGAACTCTTCATTCTCCCACGCAGGGGGGAATACGGACTCGAACCCCACTAACGTCTTGTAGATATCGAATTGGCGGTCACGGTTAGCTTCATCTCGGAAGGCCCGGATTGACGCGAGCAGGTCATCGCGCGCGTCCCTGAGAGCGGGATCAGTCTCCATATCATCCGGCAGCTCTCTGCTGTTGTGATACAAATAAAGAACCTGCTGTTCACGTGATTGAAGTATCTCCCAACTTAACTTCGGAGAAATATTCGTATAGAAGTCGATGATACTTCGCGACTGCTTTAGGATAATATGTACTAATTCGTGCGACGACTTGTCGCCGTCCGGCAACGACGTGGCGGCGTGAAGCGTGCCGAGGATCGCCCCTCGCTCGGCGTCTGTCCGCGCTAAAGGATATATCTTCGTCAACAAGTTGATGGCGTCCGACCGAATCTTCGCAAGCTCGTCGGAGGCCGTGATCACGCCTCGACTAAAAGTAACGGCGCTGGAACTGCTGGAAGTCCCGGTTATCTCAGTCTCAAGGATTTCGCCCAGCATGGTGACTAGAAGGCGTTGAAGTGGCTCCATCTCATCGGAAGGCAAGCCCTTTATTCGCGATATGAGTATCGACTGAGCGACAGGACCATAGCGCTTCCAAACTTCAAGCTCATGCTTCGACAACGCCTCCGCCAGACCGAGTAACATCTTCCGCTCGTCTTCAGTTTCCGCTCCGGGAAAAAGCTGACACAGCAAAAAAAAAGTGCGTTCGATATTGAGGTAACGAAACCGAGTAAGAATGCCGACGACCGCACTGGTAATATCTGCAGCTGTTTTAGCAGGCAACTCACCGAACGGTGTCTCCCTGGGCACTGGCGGAGCGCTCCGCGCCTTCTCCACGGCGCGGGCCAGGGTGTCAACGATCTGAGACCATTCAGCTTCCAGATTACCGTAATACGGCAACACATCGTCCGCCAAACGCTCCAGGGCTTCAAATCGGTCATTGTTGTTGTCGCTGTTATTTATCGCGTCAAGCGCCCCTTGATCGAACAATTCCTTTCCGCGCAGGATGCGCTCATAGTCGCTAAGAATTTTGTGAAACTCGTGTCCAGCCGGCAGCAGATACTTATCCATCACTTTATCGATGCGCTGCTGAATAGCTTGAAGAGCGGCACTACCGAATCCGTCAAGAGGCGGCTTTTTATAGGTTATGTTGTGAGCGGTCTCCGCCCATGCGTGGTTGAGGATGGTCTGGATCTGGATTTCGCATCGCATGTCGGTAAACTGGGTATACTCGTGCAACGTCGCCCGCTCGGCACGCAGTTTCACCACGTAATGATCCGCAATGTAGCGTATATCATTGCCCCTTCTGATAGGATAATGGGTCTTTACGTCAATAATTTTGAAGTTTTCCCGCATCAATCCAGAGCTAAGAAATCGATTGACGTCAGCATTTGTATAAAAAATTATTCGACATCCTGCGAGATCCTTTATGTCTTTCTCCAAGCTCACCGTCGCGATAAGGTCTCTGTCTTCCAGTTTTTTCTTGAGTGAGTCGACAGCCTTCGCTCGGTGTGCGACCGTCTGTAGTCGAAGAGCCGGGTCTGTCCGGATAGCCGCTTCCAAGATACGGGAAATAGCGCGAGCGAAATCCTCATAAGCCCTTCGGCCGGTACGCTCGTAGGTCTCTAAGTCCATCTCTTTTTATTTTCCTGCGGTCTGTTTGCCGCGGGGGTCCTTGTCCTTGGTGGGAGAGGCGAGGCGGAGCCTGAGATCGTGGACGTTGCCGGCGTCGATGCGACGGTCGCGGGCGAAGAGGACCAGTTGCACCGCGCCCTTGCCGTCGCGCTCCAGCGCGAAATCGAGATCGATGGTGAACCGCTTCAGATCGTAGGCGGGATCGGCTGCCAGCGTCTGCGCCACCCCGGCGCGGACGTCGTTGATCGCTTGGGCGAGCCGGCCGCCGCCACCGCCCGGGGACGCCGCCGGCCCGTCGGTCACTGGTGATGCGCTCGCCGACGCACCGGCGAGCGGCGCCTTCGCCGGCTGAACCTCGAGAACGATGCGCCGCTTCAGCACCGGCCGCGACGGCTCATCTTTGCCGCCGCTCCCATAGTCGGCTCCCGGAATAACGAATGCGCCGCCGCGGCCGCCCGGCGCCTCCACCAACGCCAGGTCGAGCTGGGCGTCCTCGATGCGGAGACCGCCGGCGCCGGCCTCGGCCGCGGTCAGTTGCCGCTTGATCTCGGTGAGCACCTGGGCGACCTCGAAGACGCTGCCCGGAGCATTCTCCGCCCGAGCGACCTGCGGCGCGAGCGCCGTCAACGGAGCCAATTCCAACGCAACCAGGGCAGAAACCAGGAACGCCGCCGATGGTGCCTTCATGTGGGTGCCTTCGCCTCCAGTTGCCGCAACAAGATGCTCAACGCGTCGGTCAGACAGTCCAGATCCTGCGGCCGCGACAACCGATGCTCGGCATCCTTGATCGCCGTCACCGTCACGTCCGGCGAGCGCAGCCGTTCGCAGAGCCTGAGCGCCGTCTTCCACGGCACATCCCGATCCAGCATGCCGTGGATCAGCCGCACCGGCGCATCGATGCCGATCTCAGCGCGCAGCAGCAGGTGCTCACGCCCCTCATCGAGGAACCGCTGCTTCACCGGCGTCGGTTCGCCGCCGTCGCAATCCCGCATCTCGACGACGCCGCCCGCCGCCAGTACGGCGCGATCGCCGGGACTCAACACCAGCGGGATTAGGTCTTCGGTAAAGTCGGGGGCAGCGGCGACGCCGATCAGCCCCGCCACCCGCTGCGGCCGCGCCAGCGCCACCAACAGCGCGATCCAGCCGCCGAGGGATGATCCGACCACCACCTGCGGCCCCTCGGTCATCTGGTCGAGGACAAGCACCGCATCGTCGCGCCACCGGCCGATCGTCCCATCGACGAAATCGCCGGACGACTCGCCGTGGCCGTAATAATCGAAGCGCACATACGCTAGGCCGCGGTCGCGGCAGAACTCCTCCAGCCGCATCGCCTTCTGCCCGGTCATGTCCGACTTGTAGCCGGTACAGAAGACGACGCCGGGCCCCCGTCCTGCCGTCCGCCGATAGGCGATGGTCTCGCCGTCGGCAGCGGTGAGATGCTGGTTCGCTTCCGGTTCTGCGCTGGCGCCGGTCTCGTCGGTCATCTGCGTCCGCCCTTCCCTGCCCTGTCCATGGAGTCGTGGCTGAGGCGGCACCGGTTAGTAACCCAAATGGATCATAGAATCCACAAGGCCCGTCGATCACGCGGTTTGGCAGCGGGGTTCGCCTCGGCTTGACTATAGCGGTTGCGCTTCTAGAGTGCCGACGCCCATTTTCTTGGGGCAACAACCATGATTTGCGGATGCACCCCGTGACCGATCCTACCGCCGCTTCGTCCCCTGCCGACGCCGTCGCCGCCAACGGGCCAGGAGCGGCAGCGGACTGGACCGCAGGCAGCTTTGCCGTCTTTCTGCCGGACGGGCGCCGGCTGGAGTTCGATCGACCGGTCAGCGGCGCCGACGTCGCCCGGCATCTGGGCGGCCCGTGGCCGAAGCGGGCGCTGGCCGTCCGTGTAAACGGCGAGATGCGCGATCTGGCGGCGCCGCTGCCGGCGGGGGCGACGGTCGCCTTCGTCGTCGCCGAGGATGCGGATGCGCTGCCGCTGTTGCGCCACGACGCCGCACACGTCATGGCGGAAGCGGTGCAGGAGCTTTATCCCGGCACCCAGGTGACCATCGGCCCCGCCATCGAGACCGGCTTCTATTACGACTTCGCCCGCGAGCAGCCGTTCACGGTTGAGGATCTGCCGAAGATCGAGGCGCGGATGCGCGAGATCGTCGACCGCAACGAGGCGATCGTCCGCGAAGTCTGGGACCGCGACCAGGCGATCGGTCACTTCCGGTCCATCGGTGAGCACTACAAGGCGGAGCTCATCGAGGCGATCCCGGCGGACGAACCGGTCAGCATCTACCGTCAGGGCAACTGGCTCGACCTCTGCCGCGGCCCGCACCTGCCGTCGACCGGACGCCTCGGCAAGGCGTTCAAGCTGATGAAGGTGTCGGGTTCCTATTGGCGCGGCGACGCCCGCAACGCCCGGCTGCAGCGCATCTACGGCACCGCCTGGGCGTCCAAGGCCGACCTCGATGCCCACCTCGCCATGTTGGAGGAGGCGGAAAAGCGCGACCATCGCCGGCTGGGCCGCGAGATGGGCCTGTTCCATCTACAGGAGGAGGCCGCCGGGGCGGTCTTCTGGCACCCGCACGGCTGGACGCTCTATCAGCGGATCCAGGCCTACATGCGCCGGCGGCTGGCCAGGGAAGGCTACGTCGAGGTCAACACCCCGCAACTCATCGACCGCTCGCTGTGGGAGCGCTCCGGGCACTGGGAGAAGTTCCGCGAGCAGATGTTCACCGCCGACGCCGAGGAGAAGATCCTGGCGTTGAAGCCGATGAACTGTCCCGGCCACGTCCAGATCTTCCGCCAGGGGATCAAGAGCTATCGCGACCTGCCGCTGCGGATGGCCGAATTCGGCTGCTGCCACCGCAACGAGCCGTCGGGCGCCCTGCACGGACTGATGCGGGTGCGCGCGTTCACCCAGGACGATGCCCACATCTTCTGCACCGAGGACCAGATCACCTCGGAAACGCAGGCGTTCTGCGATCTGCTGCGCTCCATCTACCGCGACTTCGGCTTCACCGACATCGCCGTCAAGTTCTCCGACCGGCCGCCGGTGCGCGCCGGCGCCGACGCCACCTGGGACAAGGCGGAAGGGGCGCTGCAGGCGGCGACCGAGGCGGCGGGGCTGGCGACGACGCTCAACCCCGGCGAGGGCGCGTTCTACGGCCCGAAGCTGGAGTTCGTGCTGCGCGACGCCATCGGCCGCGACTGGCAGCTCGGCACCCTGCAGGTGGACTTCGTCCTCCCGGAGCGGCTGGAAGCCACCTATATCGCCGAGGATGGTGAGAAGCACCGGCCGGTGATGTTGCATCGCGCCGTCCTCGGTTCGTTCGAGCGCTTCATCGGCATCCTCGTCGAGCACCATGCAGGCCGCCTGCCCTTGTGGCTGGCGCCGGTGCAGGTGGTGGTGGCGACGATCACCAACGAGGCCGATGGCTACGCGGCGGACGTGCTGGCGGCGCTGCGGGCGGCGGGGCTCCGCGCCATCGCCGATACCCGCAACGAGAAGATCAACTATAAGGTCCGCGAGCACAGTTTGGCCAAGGTGCCGGTGATGTTGGTGGTGGGCGGCCGCGAGCGCGATCAGGGCACCGTCGCCGTTCGCCGGCTGGGCGGTAAGGCGCAGGATCTGGTTGCTCTCGACGAAGCAGTTGCTACACTGAGCAAAGAAGGGTTGGGGCCTGACGGCAACGAATAAGGTGGCGCGATTCCCCGGTCATCGTGGAATCAGACGTCGATCCGTCGCGTGAGGGTCGGGGACGGCAGGAGTGGAGGTTGCTCGATCACGTCGGCATCGGGGTTAGTGCTCTCGACAAAAGCAAGGCTTTCTATCAGGCCGCCCTGGCTCCTCTTGGCTATTCACTGGCGATGGAATTCGAAGGTTGGTCGGGGTTTGGCCGCCCCGGACCGCTCGGCGCACATGAACTCGCCTTTTGGATCCATGCAAGCGGAGCGCCCATCGTCCCTGTTCATATCGCCTTTCGCGCGACCGATCGGGCAACCGTTGCCGCCTTCCATGCGGCGGCGCTTGCCGCCGGCGGTGGCGATAACGGCGCGCCCGGCCTTCGGCCCCACTATCATCCCAGCTATTTCGGCGCCTTCGTCCTCGACCCCGATGGACACAACATCGAGGCCGTCTGTCATGCGCCTGAGTAACCCGTGGTCTCGATCACGGGCGTATCCCGGCCGGGCCCCCCTCGCCCGCGCCACCAACCGGAACTGAAGGAGACCGAGCATCCCTAAGCCCCCCATGCAGTCCGCGCCGTCGCGGGACGGACCGAGGATCAATGACGAGATCAGTGTGCCAACGGTGCGCCTGATCGACGCCGATGGCGAACAGAAAGGCGTGGTGTCGGTGCGCGACGCCCTGCAGATGGCGTTTGCCGCCGGCCTCGACCTGGTCGAGATCGCCCCGCAGGCGGAGCCGCCGGTCTGCAAGATCCTCGACTTCGGCAAGTTCAAGTACGAGGCCCAGAAGCGCCGCAACGAAGCGCGCAAGAAGCAAAAGGTCATCGAGGTCAAAGAGATCAAGATGCGCCCCGGCATCGACGAGCACGACTATCAGGTCAAGGTGCGCAACATGCGTCGCTTCCTCGACGAGGGCGACAAGGTGAAGGTGACGATCCGCTTCCGTGGCCGGGAGATGGTCCACCAGGACCTGGGCCTGAAGGTGCTCGACCGGGTGCGCGACGAACTGGAAGACCTCTCCAAGGTGGAACAGTACGCCAAGCTGGAAGGCAAACAGATGGTGATGGTCATCGCCCCGAGAGCGTGAGACGACGACATGGGATCGGAAATCTTGCGCCGGCTTCGTGACCAAGCGCTGATGCTGCCCGAAGATGAGCGCGCCGAACTGGCGCACGATCTCGTCAACAGCTCGGATACCCCAGCGCCGATAGCACGCCGTGTGCGGCTCGCTTAGCAAGAGCTAAAAACGGTCCACCAGGACTTGGCCCCGAAGGTGCTCGATCGAGTCCGCAACGAACTGGAAGACCTCTCCAAGATGGAATAGTACGCCAAACTGGAAGGCAAGCACATAGTCATGGTCATCGCGCCCAGGTAAGGGTCGCAAGCGTTGGGGCAGTGGCGGGCTGGAGATGGTAACGCGTAGTTCCCTCAGCCGGGCTACGCATGCTGCCCTAGGTTTTTTTGTATCAGAATTTTAATAGGTGCGGCTCCTCCATCGGCCACGAAATTCCTGCCGTGGAGGTGTCGTCAAGTACCTATAGTGCTCTAACACATATTCGCGAGCTTCTTCCTCTGTGGAGCCTGTTCCTATTTCGAGCTGCACACTCCTTGCTCTATCCGTTTTCGGCGATGCATGGGCCACATATTTAGAATACTTCTGATCATAGGAGACGCGTAAATCGTACTCTTCCAACTCGGGAAAATCGGGACCAAAAGGACAAGGTCTCTCATAATACCCTCCAGTCGAATAGCCGCACTCAAATAAGTCGGCGGTCCCGCTCGTTCTTTCGTCAAACTCGATATATTCCCGCCCAACAAGCGCAGATTCACAATAAGGGCACTGATAGTCAGCTAGTTGGTTCCGAAGTTCTTCAATCTCATTTTGAATCTGTAGCAGCGCCTTTCCATTTGCTAAATTTTCTAATTCAGCCCGGGGGTGGACTTGATAGATATCCGGTCGAATCTCCCTAAGGAGTTGAATTGCAGCTTCTTCAGCGTCAACTTTTCTAGTATCGATAGCGATCTTGTCGGATAAAGACGGACTGAATCTCTTGACTTGTTCTTTGCTTACGCCATTCCAGATCGGTATTAGCTTCTTATCATCCTCAACATCTCGGTTGACCAGACCTCGAAGCTCATGTTCAGGCCAACGTTTGCCAATAAAGGCTTGGCTAACAACAACAATCCCAAAGCTGGACCCCGCTATGCCCCTGTCAATACTGCTTGACAGACTATCTCCTGGTCGGAGAGCGAATTCATCATACCAGACTGAGACTCCCAGCTTCCGAAGCGTTTCGGCAAGAGGCCGAACAAAGCTATCCTTGTCCTCCGAGGCGTGACAGACGAAAACATCCCAGCTCGTAGCCATGTCGTTGCCTTACAAGATTTGGTTTCTGCAAAAAAACCTTGAGGAAGGTTCGCGAACCGTAATGCGGGGTCAAAGCGAAGCGTAACTATGAGACAGTGGAGCGGTGCGGCAATGATTTGTGACCCGGCACGACGATCGCTTGCGGAATGCGGTGCCGATTGGTGCGCCGCATTCCGCCCGTTCAAAATCGACGTTTGGTCATCCTCCCCAATCATCCGCATTGGCTCTGGATCTTGAACCTGCAGCCTGCGGCAGCCAAGACCAAGCTCTAGGAGCGGGCATCGAAGATGCCGGGCGGTCCCTCCTTCAGCGCCCGCCGCAGATCGTCGTCGGAAAAGTGCTCGCGGACGACCCGCAGGTCGTCGATCGTCCCGTAGGTCAGGGCGTAGGCGAGAAAGCGCACGGGATCGGCGAGCGCTTGCACCGGCTCCTCGAACCAGATGATGCGTCGGGTCACACGCTCCAGATCTTCCGTCGCGGCTACGCTCACGGCAACCCCCCGCACGCACGCCTCAGCCGCCGCGGGAGTCGCGCTTGGCCTGGGCGTCCTTGACGAACTGGGAGACCCGACCGACCTCCATCGGTCGCGCTAGGTCTTCCGCCCGTTCGTTCTCGATGTTGCGCATGCCGGTGCCGGCCGTCCGAGACTCAGGAATCGTCCACTTGCGGCCCGCCGCCCGCTTCATCCGCAACGCCTTCCTCGCCAGCCGTACCTGCTCGGGCACCGCCGCCGCCGCCATGCGCTTGGCCTTCTCGTTGTTGAGGCGCTTCATCGCCCCGGCCAGCGCCTCCGCCTTCCGTGTCGTCCCGTCGTTGCGTCGCGCCGCCGCTGCCCCCGCCGGCTCCGCCTTGCCGCGCATCTCGCGCCGCTGGCGGTGGCCGATGCCGCGCGCCCGCGCCCGTCGCTCGCGGACGAGACGGATCAGCTTCTCCAGCTCGCCGTCAGCGATGGCGTGCAGCGCATCGCGGCGGGTGCTGTCGACCAGTTCGCGCTCGTCGGCATCCAGGTAGCGCGCCTCGTCGCGGCGGCTCATTGCCATCATCGTTCCTCCACCTGCCTTGAGTGGGAACTTGGCACGGGGAGCCCCCTCCCTCAAGTCGAACCCGAGCCCCCTCGCGGCTTGGTGATGCGTCGGCGATCCGCATTTCTGCTACACCTCGCGATCGTGCTGATCACAGGGGGAGAAACGGCCGTGTCCTGGCACTTCAAGCTCCGCATCGCCGCCATCGTGCTCGCGCTGACCGCTCTCGGCCCGCTGCATGCCACCGCCAGGGCGGAGACGCTCCGCTTCGCCGTCGGCCCCTATCAGCCGACGGCCAAGTGACACCCGCACCGCGTTCGAGCCCTTCTTTGCCTATCTGGCGAAGCAGCTCGGCGCCGACTACGAACTGACGGTGACCACCGACTGGGCCGGCATCGCCACCGCGCTCGCCAACGGCCACGTGGATGCCGCCTGGATGGGACCGTGGGGTTACGTGCTGGCCAACACCAAGGGCAACGCCCAAGCGATCGCCACCGTCAAGTACGACGGCAAGCCGGTCTACCACGCCATCATCGTCGGCCGACCCGACCTGGACATCAAGACCTGGCCCATTGATGCGAAGGGGATGAGCATCTCGTTCGCGGACGTGGGGTCCACCTCAGGCTGGCTGATCCCCACCTGGTGGTTCCAGAGCCACGGCATCGATCCGAAGACGTTCTTCAAGTACCGGGAGGGTGCCTCCCATCCCGCCAATGAAATCGCCGTCACCAGCGGCCAGGCCGATCTCGCCACCGATTACGATCGCAACCGCAACGCCATGATCGAGAAGGGCACCATCGCCGCCGATGCCAACAAGATCGTCTGGACCTCCGATCCGCTGCCGAACGATGCGCTGGCCGTCCGCGGTGACATCGATCCCGAACTCGCCGCCCGCATCCGCAAGGTCGTCACCGGCATCAGCGAGGAGCAGGCAAAGACGGTGATGCCACCCCACTACACCGGCTGGGTGGATGCGACCGACGCCAGCTACGCGCTGATCAGGGAGGCCGGCACCGCCGTCGGGCGACTGAAGCCCGAGCCGTGACGCCGAAATCCTGACGGTGACCGATCAGGCGCCGCCTTCGTCGCGACGGTCCTATCCCGAGCCGGGGTTCCGCTGGCTCTCCGGCTCGGGGCTCCGCTTCTCCCTCGCGCTGGCCGCCGGGCTCCTCTTCTACGCCTCCTGCATCTGGATCGCCGACGTCAGCCCGCAGCGGCTGATCGAGGGTCTTCCCCGCCTGGCGCGCTGGAGTGCCCGCGCCTGGCCTCCCGACTTCGCCGAGTGGCCGGTCTTTCTGCGCCGGGCGGCGGAGACCGTCGGCATGGCCACCGTCGGCACGACGTTGGCGGCACTCCTCGCCACGCCGCTTTGCCTTCTGGCGGCACGGACGATCACCCCCAGCCCAGCTCTCTACTATCCGGCCCGCTGGTGTCTCAATGTCTTCCGCGGCGTCGATTCGTTCGTCTTCGCGCTGCTCTTCGTCGCCGCCGTCGGTCTCGGGCCATTCGCCGGCGTCCTCGGCATCGCCCTGCACTCCGCGGGCTCGGTCGCCAAACTGTGGGCGGAAGCGATCGAGGCGATGGAGAAAGGACCAATCGAGGCCGCGCAACTGACGGGCGCCAATCGCGTCAAGATCGTCGCCTTCGTCGTGCTGCCCGACGTGACTCCGTCGCTGATGTCGATCCTCCTCTATCTGTGGGAGTTCAACGTCCGCGCGTCCACCGTCCTCGGCATCGTCGGCGCCGGCGGCATCGGCCAGGAGCTGAAGAACAGCATCGATCTCCTGGACTTCCCGCGGTTGCTGGCGATCCTGCTGATCATCCTCGCCATGGTGACCGCCATCGATCAGTTGAGCGCGTGGCTGCGCCGGCGCCTCACATGAGCGAGCGTGAACGAGCCGGGACGCATCCGCATCACCGGCCTGAGCAAGCGGTTCGGGGCGACGACAATCCTCGACCGGCTGACGCTGGAGGTGGCGCCGGGCGAGGTGGTGGCCCTCGTCGGCCGCAGCGGCGCCGGCAAGACGACCCTGTTCAGTTGCATCAGCCGGCTCACCCCCATCGACGAGGGGGAGATCGTCGTTTCCGGGCGGCCGCTGCATGCGCTCGCGGGACGCCGGCTCGCCCGCGCCCGCAACCAAATCGGCGTCATCTTCCAGCAGTTCAATCTCGTCCGCCGGGCTTCCGCCCGCGACAACGTGTTGATCGGGCGACTGGCGCGGACGCCGACCTGGCGCGTGTTGCTGCGTTGGTTCCGGCCGACGGACCGGCAGGACGCGCTGGCCGCCCTTGACCGGGCGGGCCTCCTCGACCACGCCGGGCAGCGGGCCGACCGCCTCTCCGGCGGCCAGCGGCAGCGCGTCGCCATCGCCCGCGTCCTCGCCCAGCACTGCCGGGTGATCCTCGCCGACGAACCGATCGCCAGCCTTGATCCGGAGACAGCCCGTCACATCCTGTCGCTGTTGCGCGAGGTGGCGCGAGAACGCGGCATCACCGTCATCTGCAGTCTCCACCAGGTGGAGTTTGCCCGCGCGTTCGCCGACCGGGTGGTGGGCCTCGCCCAAGGTGGCATCATCGACGGCCCGATCGCCCCCAGCAGCAACGGAGGCTGACCTCGCCTGGATCGGCTTCCGCTTGCCCTTGCACGGAGGCGCACCTCGGCCGTATAAGCTCGCTCTTTCCCGAAAACGGGCACGAGCGGTCCGGCGTACGGGCATGCCCACCCGCTCGCTCCCCGGCCCCCGGTTCCCTGCGTGGGCCGGTCCATGGACGAAAGGACACGTTCAAATGCCCAAGATGAAGACCAAGGCCGGAGCGAAGAAGCGCTTCCGGCTGACCGGCAGCGGTAAGGTCCGCGCCAATTTCGGCTGCAAGCGCCACAACCTGCGCAAGCGTCCGCAGAAGATGAAGCGCCAGGCGCGCGGCACCTTCATTCTCGCCCCGGAAGCGCAGACGTTGATCAAGCGCTACCTTCCTTACGGAGTCTGACATCATGGCTCGCGTCAAGCGCGGGGTCACCACCCACGCCCGTCACAAGAAAGTCCTCGCCCGCGCCAAGGGGTACCGGGGTCGTGCCTCGACGTCGTACCGCGTCGCCATCGAGAGGGTGGAAAAGGGCCTGCAATACGCCTACCGCGACCGGCGGGCGAAGAAGCGCACCTTCCGCAGCCTGTGGATCCAGCGGATCAACGCCGGCGCTCGCGCCCATGGGCTGACCTACGCGCGATTCATCGACGGTCTCAGCAAGGCGGGCATCGACATCGACCGCAAGATCCTCGCCGACTTGGCGGTGAGCGAGCCCGATGCCTTCGAGGCCCTGGTCAAGCAGGCGGCAGAAGCCATCGGCGTGCCGGCCTAGGCGTCCCTGCGTCCCTTTACTTTTTCGGACCCGCATGCTCGACACCGACAGCGTCAGGGCGGACGTGCTGGCCGCCATTGCCGAGGCCGTCGATCTCGACGCCCTGGAGCGCATCCGCATCGCCGAACTGGGCAAGAAAGGCCGGGTGACCGGCCTTGTCCGCGGTCTCGGCGGCATGGACGCGGACGCCCGCCGCCAGGCGGGGGCGGCCCTCAACGTGCTCAAGGACGAGATCGCCACCGCGATCGACGGGCGCCGCCGGACCCTCGCCGGCGCGGCGCTGGAGGCACGCCTCGCCCAGGATCGCCTCGACATGACGCTGCCGGCGCGACCGGATGCGGCAGGCGCCATCCACCCGCTGAGCCAGACCATCGACGAGGTGATCGCCATCTTCGGCGAAATGAGGTTCCGGGTGGCTGAGGGACCGGACATCGAGACGGACTGGAACAACTTCGGCGCCCTCAACATTCCGCCGGAGCATCCCGCCCGTCAGGAGATGGACACCTTCTACCTGCCGGGATCGCCGGCGGGACGGCCGGACGACGGCCGGCTGGTGCTGCGTACCCATACCTCTCCGGTGCAGATCCGGACGATGCGAGCGACGCCGCCGCCGCTCAGGATCATCGCCCCCGGACGAACCTACCGCTGCGATTCCGATGCGACCCATTCGCCCATGTTCCATCAGGTGGAGGGGCTGATCGTCGATGAGACCACTCACATGGGTCACCTGAAGGGCTGCCTGATCCAGTTCCTGCGCGCCTTCTTCGCCATCGACGACCTGCCGGTCCGCTTTCGCCCCAGTTATTTCCCGTTCACCGAGCCGTCGGCGGAGGTGGACATCGGCTGCTCGCGCGCCGGCGGCACCCTGAAGATCGGCCACGGCGCCGACTGGCTGGAAATCCTCGGCTGCGGCATGGTCAACCCGAAGGTGCTGGCCAACTGCGGCATCGACCCCGAGCGGTTCCAGGGATTCGCCTTCGGCATGGGGCTGGAACGGATCACCATGCTGAAGTACGGCATTCCCGATCTGCGCACCTTTTTCGACTCCGACCTGCGCTGGTTGCGCCACTACGGCTTCGCCGCGCTGGCCCGGCCCAACCCGGTGACCGGAGCCGGCGGATGAAGTTCACCCTGTCGTGGCTGAAGGAGCATCTGGCGACCGACGCGTCGGCGGCAGAGCTGGCCGAGCGACTGACGATGATCGGCCACGAGCTGGAGTCGCTGACCGACCGCGCCGCCGGCTTGCGCGATTTCATCGTCGCCGAGGTCGTCGCCTGCGAGCCTCACCCCAACGCCGACAAGCTGCGCGTCTGCATCGTCGATACGGGCGCCAAGCGGCTGCAGGTGGTCTGCGGTGCGCCCAACGCGCGAACGGGCCTGAAGGGCGTGTTCGCCGCCGTCGGCACCACCATCCCCGCGTCCGGCACGGTGCTGAAAGCGGCCGCCATCCGCGGCGTCGAGAGCAACGGCATGCTGTTGTCGGAACGGGAGATGGGGCTGTCCGATGAGCATACGGGCATCGTCGAGCTGCCGGCCGACGCCCTCACCGGCGCTCCCGCCGCCGCCGTCCTCGGCGTCGACGACCCGCTGTTCGACGTAGGCATCACCCCCAACCGCGGCGACTGCTTCGGCGTCCGCGGCCTCGCCCGCGACCTGGCCGCCGCCGGTCTCGGCACCCTGAAGCCGCTGCCGCAGCGCGGCATTCACGGCGGCTTCGCCTCACCGGTCGCCGTCGTCCTCGATTTCGACGAAGCCACCCACGCCGCCTGCCCGTACTTTGCCGGCCGCCTGATCCGTGGCCTCGTCAACCGGGAGAGCCCCCGCTGGCTGCAGGACCGGCTGGTGAGCATCGGCCTGCGGCCGATCTCGGCGCTGGTCGACATCACCAATTATCTCACCTTTGATGTCTGTCGGCCGCTGCATGCCTTCGATGCCGACCGGCTGGCCGGCGACCTGAGGGTCCGCCTCGCCCTGGACGGCGAGCGGCTCGCCGCCCTCGACGGCCGGGAGTACGCGCTGACCCCTGGCATGACGGTGATCGCCGACGATCGTGGCCCGCAGGCGCTGGGCGGCGTCATCGGTGGCGAACCCACCGCCTGCACGGCGGCGACCACCAGCGTCTTCCTTGAATCCGCCCTGTTCGATCCGGCACGCACCGCCAACACCGGACGCAGCCTCGGCATCCTCTCCGATGCGCGCTTTCGCTTCGAACGCGGCATCGATCCCGCTTTCGTCGTCGACGGGCTCGACCTGGCCACCCGCCTCGTCCTCGACATTTGCGACGGCGAAGCGTCGGAAGTCGTGGTTGCCGGCGCCCCGCCCCCGCAACGGCCGCCGATCCGCTTTCGCCCGGAGCGGGTGACGAGCCTGACCGGTGCCGAGGTGTCGGCTGGCGAAAGTGCGGACATTCTCCGTCGGCTCGGCTTTTCCTTCGATCAGGGCGAAACGGCGTGGCAGGTCTCGCCGCCGCCCTGGCGCGGGGATGTGGAAAGCGAAGCGTGTGTAATCGAGGAGATCGTCCGCATCGCCGGCTACGACCGCATCCCGGTGACGCCGCTCTCGCGCGATCGGCCGTTCCCTGAGCCGGTGCTGAACCCGCTGCAACGGCGTCGGGCCCTGGCGCGGCGCTTTCTCGCCGGCCGCGGGATGATGGAGGCGGTCACCTTCTCCTTCCTCGCGCCATCGGCGGCCGAGGCCTTCGGTGGCGGGGGGAGCGAGTTGAGCCTGGTCAACCCCATCAGCGCCGATCTGGCGGTGATGCGACCGTCCCTGCTGCCCAACCTGATTGCCGCCGTCGGTCGCAACGGCGACCGCGGCCTGCGTGACGTCGCCTTGTTCGAGGTCGGCCCCCAGTATCGGGGCGACCGGCCGGAGGACCAGTCGATCGTCGCCGCCGGCGTCCGCGCCGGCCGCGCGGCCGCCCGTTCCTGGGCCGACCGCGGCCGCCCGGTCGACGCCTTCGATGCCAAGGCCGACGCGCTGGCGCTGCTCACCGCCCTCGCCGCTCCGGTGACGAAGCTGCAACTGGATACCGCCGCCGCTCCCGCCTGGTACCACCCCGGACGCTCGGCGGTGCTGCGTCTTGGCCCACGGCAACCGCTCGCCCTGTTCGGCGAGATCCACCCCGGCGTCCTGAAAGAGCTGGGCATCAAGGTGCCGGTTGTCGCCTTCGAAGTCTTCTGCGATGCCATCCCGGCACCGCGCAGTACCGGACCCGCCCGGCCGCCGCTGGCGCTATCCGCCTATCAGCCGGTGGAACGGGACTTCGCCTTCATCGTCGATGTGGGCGTGCCGGCCGCCGCCGTGCTCGATGCCGTTCGCGGCGCCGAAAAGACGCTGATCACCGATGCCATCCTGTTCGACGTCTTTACCGGCGATGCCATCGGTCCCGGCAAGAAATCGCTCGCCGTTACCGTCGTCCTGCAACCGGTCGAGCGAACGCTGACCGATGCCGACATCGAGGCGATCGCCACCCGCATCGTCAACGCCGTCGCCAAGGCGACCGGCGCCACCCTGCGCGGCTGACCTCATCCCGGGGCGCGCGCCCCGCTTCTCTCTATCTTTCCGTCCCTGGCCCCCACCCCTGGCGGAACTCGCGGCGGTCCCATACCTTATCAGCCAGTATCAAGCTCGTGAGTCCTCATCCCGAGGGGGCAGGCTCGGGCGGTAGCCGGTGGGCGTATTGCCGTGGCAGGACGCAACGTCATCCGTCGTCTTCTAGCGCTCGCCGGCATCCTTTTCGTCGCCGCATGTGCCACCGCGACCCCCTATCAGGCAAACACAGACGGCTTCGGCTACTCCGACCAGCAGATTGAGGCCGACCGCTACCTGGTCGGCTTCACCGGCAACTCGATCACGCCGAAGCGGACGGTCGAGACCTATCTTCTCTATCATGCCGCCGAGTTGACGCTGGCCACCGGGCACGACTGGTTCGTTATCACCGACCGGGACGTGGATGCATCAACCCGTTATGCGGGCTGGGTCGATAGCTATCCAGGCTTCGGGTTCGGCGGTTTCGGCTCCGGCTGGGGTGGACCCAGCTGGGGTTGGGGCGGCTTCGGTTTCGGCGCCGGCTTCGGCACCGTGTCCGCCTATCCGATCACCCGCTACAGCGCCCAGGCGATGATCGTCGTCTTTTCGGGCGAGAAGCCGGCCGACAACATCAACGCCTACGATGCGCGCGACGTGATCGACCGCCTGGGACCAACCGTGGTGTTCCCCGCCGAACAGGGCTGAGCCGCGGCATCGCTGGCACACCGCCCGCCGACAAAATCGTCCATCGGCACGCTAACGTCTCGTTAATCTTCGCCGATCATCATGAACGCTGGACCACCGAGCGTCCGCCGCGCCCCGCGCCGGCGACGCCCTTTTTGCAGGCAGAGCCGATGCAACGCCAACGGGCCTTCGAGCTGTATGTCCTGCGACAGCAGGACTGGGAAATCGAGTCTGTTTTCAACGATCGGGCTTCGGCGCTCGCCACCGCTCGTAGCCTGCATGAAGATTCGCCGGGGCTGACGCTGCGTCTCGTCGACGAAACCTTCGATCCCGACAGTGGCGACACATCCTCGCAGATCATCTTCCAGGCAACCGCATCCAGCCGCGCGGTGGCGGACGAGCCCAGACGGCGAGGCTCGACGCCTGCGCCCATCCCGCGCCCGGTCGCCAAGAAGGCGGCGGAACGACAGATGAGCTTCGTCGGACAGGTGATGCTGCGCGTCCTCGGCCTCGGCGCCGCAGGGTTCCTGCTGTTGACCGCCTTCTCCTACCTCCCCCGCATCCTGCACTAAAGCCGTCCGACAGGTGAAATGGCGGCGGCTCGTCTCCTACTGCGGCGGCAGCCTGAACAGATCGAGGTAGACGGCTTCCGGTCTCGGCATCCCGGCGTCGCCCGGCAGGTGTCGGAGCGGGCCTGTTTGATCGTAGGTGATGAGCACCACCCGCTCGCCTCCCTGATCGAAGCGGCAGAGCCCTTCGGCACGGTCGCCGCTGCCATCGGTCGGGATATCGAACAGGCGGGACAGCCGGCCGGCGCCGGCTGACCCGGGCTCAGCGGCCTCGCTCAGGCTGTCAGGCGTCAGATCTTCCGGCCGGGTGAGGCGCCATACGGCCTGGGTGCCGTCCACATCCATCGTCGGCCCGGCCAGGATCAGCAGGTCATCACCGTCGAACGCCAGATCGCGCACGCCCATGCCGTGCAGGTGGACGAACAGCTTGACGACGCGCCTTCCGCCTGCTTCCGGGATGAGGTGTAGTTGGCCGTTGCCGTCGTCCTCCGGCCGGATCACCAGGATCATCGCCCAGCCGCGCAGCACCGGTCCCCGCAGGCCGAGGTAGACGCGGCCGCGGCGGACGGCAATTCCCTCGATGTCGAAGCCGTTGTCCTTGCCCGGCAAGAGCCCGAGGGGTTCACCGGCCGCACCGGTCAGCGGCCGGACGAACGGCCCCAGGTGCGGATCGTCCCGAAGCGCGTCAGTCAAGGCATTGCTCGCCTCGGCTTCCGCGCCGGTCAGTGGCAGGACCGCGGCCGTCAGCATCCTCTCCGGATCGTTGGCGTCGAGAGCCGCCGCAACGGGTCGACCGCCGCTGATGGGGATGCGGGCCAGGAGGGCCCGGTTGGGATCGGTGGCGATGACGGCCAAGCGAGCGGCAGCGTCGTCTCCACCCTTCGGCTTCTTGCGCTTGCTGGAGTGGGAGCCGGTCACCCAGAGCACCTCGTCATCGAGATCGAGGCCTTCGATATCGACCTCTTCCTCATGACCTTTCTTGTCCACGGCGAGGGCAACGTTCGGTATCAGCGCCCGCAACGGGACCACCTCGCTGAGGGCAAATCCGCCGGCCCCGGCGGAACTCTCCCAATCCGGACGCAGGATCAGGATGGCGTTGCGCTTGAGCGCCTGCGCCGCCTCATCGGCGGTCGATCCGAACCGGATCGCCTCGTCGCCGGCGAGCCAGAGAACGGGACCGCCCCCGGCCTCGCAGGCGGCGAGCGCCGACAGGTTGCCGAGGGAGGCACTGTCGATCACCAGATCCGGCGCCTGCAGGCGAACCAGCCGCCGCCCGACGAGAAACCCCAGCATCGCTCCCCTTACCCCTCACCATTCGCCGCCGGGACGCGGACAGCGGCCGCCGCACGGGCGATGGCCGGCGACGATCCGTCCCCGGCGTCTTCCTTACTGGATGACGATCTTCGGCGCCGCTGCTGCACGGGCGGCGCGATTGGCATCGACCTTGGCCCAAAGCGCCTCGGCGATGCTCCGGTAGGCTTGCGCATGGGTGCTCTCGGGCTCGGCGGCGACGATCGGGTAACCCCCGTCGGAGGTTTCCCGGATGGCGATGTCGAGGGGGATCTCGCCGAGGAAATCCATGCCGAGACGGGCCGCCTCCCGCCGCGCGCCGCCGTGACCGAAGATCTCCGTGCGGTGGCCGCAGTTGGGGCAGCAGAAGTAGCTCATGTTCTCGATCAGGCCGAGTACCGGCACGTCCACCTTACGGAACATATTGAGGCCCTTGCGCGCATCGACGAGAGCGATGTCCTGCGGCGTCGAGACGATCACCGCTCCCGCCAGTGGCACCCGCTGCGCCATCGTCAACTGGGTGTCGCCAGTGCCGGGCGGCATATCGACGACCATGACGTCAAGCGGACCCCAGGCGACGTCCCGCATCATCTGCTCCAGCGCCGACTGCACCATCGGCCCCCGCCAGACGATCGGCGTTTCCTCCTCGACGAGGAATGACATCGACATCGCCTTCACCCCATACGCCTCCATGGGATCGAGGCGGGCCCCGTCCGAGGACTGGGGCTGTCCCTCGATCCCCAGCATGCGCCGCATGGACGGCCCGTAAATGTCCGCATCCAGCAGCCCCACCCGCAGGCCGAGACCGGCAAAGGCGAGGGCCAGATTGGCGGCCGTCGTCGATTTGCCGACACCGCCTTTGCCCGAGGCAACGGCGATGATGGCACCGACATCGCCCAGCAGTTGGCCGGCGCCGCCGGCCGCATGGCCATGTCCCTCGTGGCCATGTTCCTGGTGGTGATGATCCCCGTGGGCGTGGGCATGTCCGGCGGGTGCGGACGCCGCCTTGCGCTCGGCGGTGAGAACGACGGAAGCGGTCAAGACGCCCGGCAGCTTCCCCACCAGCGTCTCCGCCTGCTTGCGCACCGGCTCGAGCTCTGCCCCCCGCGCCGGATCGACCTGCAGAACGAAGGCTACATGCCCGTCCTTGATCCGTAACCCCTGCACCATGCCGAGACTGACGATATCGCCCTTGCCCCCGGGATCGGCGATGCAGCGAAGGGAATTGAGGACGGTCTCTTCGGTCACTGTCGGCATCGCCGGTATCTCCTCCCGCGCACGTACGGTGCTCTGCTTCGCGCCCGTCAGTCGTCACGGGCGGGTTGTCGCCTCTGATGGCCTGACCTATAAGGCTCGACGAGGCTGCGGCCCACCCATATATGGGTTGGCACGGGTGCACAAACACAATGCCGGCATCCTGCTGACGGCGGAGAGAAGGAGCGTTATGGCCTGGAACCCGAGAGGCGGCGGCCCCTGGGGCAGCGGTAGCGGCGGTGGCGGACCCTGGGGAGGAGGCCCCTCTTCCTCGCCGCAACCCGATCTGGAAGAAATGGTGAAACGAACGCAGGAGCAGGTGAAGAAACTGCTGCCTGCGGGCTTCGGCAGCGGACGTGGCATCCTGCTCGGCCTCGTCATCATTCTCGCCATCTGGCTGGCGACCGGCTTCTATACGGTCAAGCCGGGCGAGCAATCCCTGGAGCTTCTGTTCGGCCGCTACGTCAAGTCGAACACGCCCGGCCTCAATTACTGGTTTCCGACGCCGATCGGCGAGGTCGAGATCGTCAACGTCGAACAGACCAATCAGATCAACATCGGTTTCCGTGGCGCCGGCGAGGGTGGCCGTGGTGCCGGGGCACGAGATGTCCTGCACGAAAGCCTGATGCTGACCCAGGACCAGAACATCGTCGATGTGGACCTGATCGTGCAGTGGCGGATCAAGAACGCGGCCGACTTCGCGTTCAATATCCGCAATCCGCAGGAAACGATCAAACTGGTGGCCGAAAGTGCCATCCGCGAGGCGCTGGGACAGACACTGCTGGAGGACGCGCTGACCGTGAAGCGGCAGGATGTGGACGCGCGGACCAAGGATCGCATGCAGCAGATCCTCGACAGCTATGGCGCCGGCGTCCTGATCACGGAAGTCCGCCAGCTCAAGGTCGACCCACCGGCGGAAGTGATCGATGCGTTCAACGACGTGCAGCGGGCCCGCCAGGATCAGGACCGACTGGTCAACGAGGCGTTGGCCTACCGCAACGACATCGTTCCCCGCGCCAAGGGTGAGGCCGAACGCATCGTCCAGGCGGCGGGAGCCTACAAGGATCAGGTGACCCGCGAAGCCCAAGGCGATGCCGCCCGTTTCTCCTCCGTCTACGAGGCGTATCTGACCGGCCGCGATATCACCACCCGCCGCCTTTACCTGGAGCGGATGCAAGAGGTGCTGCGCAATTCCCAGAACTTCATTCTCGACGAGTCGAAGGCGGGCCAAGGCGTCGTCCCCTATCTGCCGCTGACGGAACTGCAGAAACGACGCGGGGAGACCGGCCAATGAATAAGCGTCTCATCGTGGTGATCGGCATCGCCGTCGCCATCGCGTTATTCATCCTGGTCAATGCGGTGTTCACCGTGCGTCAGACGCAGCAGGCGCTGGTTCTGCAGTTCGGCAATCCGGTGCGGGTGGACGAAAAGCCCGGGCTCAAGCTGAAGATGCCCTTCCTGCAGACGGTGGAGTTCTTCAGCAACCAGGTGCTCGATCTGGACCCGCCGCCGCAGGAGGTTCTGCTCGCCGACCAGAAGCGTATCAACGTTGACGCCTTCGCCCGTTACCGGATCGTCGATCCCTTGCGGTTCCGGCAGCGAGCGGGCACCGAGGAGAACTTCCGGCAGATTTTCGGCGCCCAGCTCAATTCGTCGGTCCGTGGCGAGGTGGCGCGAATCGGTCTTGCCGAGCTGCTGTCCATCGACCGCACCAACATCATGGGCCGGATCGCCACGACACTCGGCGAGCAGGCACCGGGATTCGGCGTCGAGGTCATCGATGTCCGCATCGGCCGCACCGATTTGCCGGAGGCGGCCAGTCAGTCCGTCTATAACCGGATGCGCTCGGCGCGGGTGGCGCAGGCGGCACAGCTCCGCGCCGAAGGCGAGGAGCAGAAGGCGCGTATCCAGGCCGAGGCCGACCGGGAGCGGACGGTGATCATCGCCGATGCCACCCGACAGTCGCAGATCCTGCGCGGCGAGGGTGACGCGGATCGGACGGTCACCCTGAACCAGGCGTACGGTCGCGACCCGCGTTTCTTCGACTTTTACCGGTCCCTGGAAGCCTACGCGGCACTGGCCAACCCGAGCACGACGATGGTCTTGCGGCCGAATTCCGACTTTTTCCGCTTCTTCCTCGACGAGCGGGGGGCTTCCGCTCCGTCGGGTTCTTCAAAGTAGACAGCGCTCGGAGCCCGGGCCTTAGCGCGCCCGGATGAGATGGAACGATCCAACGTGCCGATGACCCACATTGGCAAAAGCCAGAATGGGAAGGAGACGACCCGCATGAAGCTTGAACTTTCGTATCCCCGACGCCAGCCGGACAGGCTGCCGCAACGCGGCCAATGGCGTGGCCGTCTGGGGGCGGGACTTCTCGCTATGGGCCTGAGCGGTCTCATTGTCGCTTCCCCCTACCCGCTCGCGGTATCGCCGGCCGTAGCACGGGTCGCGCCCGACAGCTTCGCCGATCTGGCGCAGCAGTTGCTGCCGTCGGTGGTCAATATCTCGACGACGCAAACCGTCGAGGGATCCGGTATCGAGCTGCCGAAGCTGCCGCCCGGTTCGCCCTTCGAGGAATTCTTCAAGGAATTCATGGAGAAGAACCAGCCGCGGCAGCAGAAGCACAAGGCGACGTCCCTCGGCTCCGGCTACATCATCGATGCCAAGGGCTACATCGTCACCAACAACCACGTCATCCAGGATGCGGAGGAGATCACCGTCATCCTCCAGGATGAGACGCGGCTGCCGGCGAAGATGGTCGGTCGCGATGCCAAGACCGACATTGCCGTTCTCAAGGTCGATCCGGGCAATCTTGCCCTGCCGGCGGTCAAGTTCGGCGACTCCAACGCGATCCGCGTCGGCGACTGGATCGTCGCCATCGGCAATCCCTTCGGCTTCGGCGGCACGGTGACCGCCGGCATCATCTCGGCCCGTGGCCGGAATATCAACGCCGGTCCTTACGACGATTTCCTGCAGACCGACGCCTCCATCAACCGGGGGAACTCCGGCGGCCCCATGTTCAACCTCGCCGGCGAGGTGATCGGGATGGCGACGGCGATCTTCTCGCCGTCGGGCGGCAGCATCGGCATCGGCTTCGCCATCCCCAGCAGCACGGTCAAGCCGGTCATTCAGCAGCTCATCGATCACGGCGAGGTTCGCCGCGGCTGGCTCGGCGTCCGCATTCAGCAGGTGAACGAGGAGATCGCCGAGGCGCTTGGCCTGAGCAGCCCGACGGGTGCCCTCGTCGCCAGCGTCATTCCCGGTGGTCCGGCGGAGAAGGCGAAGATCAAGGATGGCGACGTGATCTTGGAATTCGACGGCAAACCGGTGGATCAGATGCGGCGGTTGCCACGGGCGGTCGCCGACACCGAGGTCGGCAAGACCGTCCCGGTGAAGATCTGGCGCGCCGGCAAGGAGATGACTCTCAAGGTCGAGGTCGCCGCGCTGAAGGAGGAAGACGAGGAAAAGCAGGCCGCGGCACCCCAGTCCGGCGAAAAGAGCAAGGGCGGTGAGAGCATCGACGACCTCGGCGTCACCGTTGCCGCCATCGATGCGCAGATGCGGGACCGCTTCGATCTCGGCGACGACGCCAAGGGACTGGTGGTCACCGAAGTCAACCCGGACGGTCCGGCCGCCGAGCAGGGACTGCGCCCGGGCGAAACGATCGTCGAGATCGGCCAGGAGAATGTCTCGACACCGGCGCAGTTGGCCGAAAAGGTGAAGGCGGCGAAGGGTCTCGGCCGAAAGTCGGTGCTGCTGCTGGTGGAAGGCGAAGGTGGTCTGCGCTTCGTCGCCGTCCGTATCGGCGCCAAGGGCTGACGGCGCCGCCAATGGCAGAAGCGAAGACCGGAAGCTTGCTGGCGCCGTTTGCGGCCCTGCGACCCACCGCGGAAACGGCGCCGGCGGTGGCAGCCCGTCCCTATGACGTCTTGAGCCAGGCAGAAGCGGTAGCCGGCGCCGCCGGCCGGCCGCTCAGCTTCCTGCATGTCTCCCGCGCCGAAATCGACCTGCCGGAGGGGACCGATCCGCACGCCCCGGCGGTCTATCTGCAGGCGGCCGAGGCGCTGCGCGGCATGGAAAAAGCCCGCGTGCTGATCCGTGACGACCAGCCGGCCTACTATCCCTACCGGATGACCGCCGCGGACGGCCATGTGCAGACCGGGATCGCCGCCGCCGGCTCGATCGCCGCCTATCGGAGCAATCGCATCCGCCGCCATGAGCATACGCGCCCGGACAAGGAGCTGGACCGGACCCGGCAGATCGAGGCGGTGGGAGCGCAGACGGGGCCGGTGCTGACCGTGCACCCCCCCGACACCGAACTCGCCAGCCTGATTGCCGAGGCCACGGCGCAGCCGCCGCTGGCCGATGCCACCACCGACGACGGAACCCGCCATCAGACCTGGGCGATGAACGATCCGGCGACGATCGCCACCGTCACCCGCTGCTTCGAGACGATGGCGGCGATCTATATTGCCGACGGCCATCACCGCTCGGCAGCAGCGGCGCGGGTTGCCGAGGCGCGCGCGGAGACGCTGTCGCCCCATACCGACGAGCGCTTTCTGCTGGTCAGCTTTCCCACCGACCAGGTCCGCATCCTTCCCTACAACCGCATCGTCCGCACCCTGGGCGACCTGACGCCGGCACTGTTCATCGCCCAGCTGCGGGACAGCTTCGCCGTCAGCACGGAAGATGACCCGGTTCAGCCTGCCGTCGGCGGCGAGTTCGGCGTCTATCTGGCGGGGCAATGGTTTCGCCTCACCTGCCGGGACGCCCCGGCCGGCCCACCGACCGAACACCTCGATGTTAGCCGCCTCAACCAACTGATTCTGGCGCCGCTGCTGGGCATCACCGACACCCGTACCGACCCACGCATCGACTTCGTTGGCGGCGGACGTGGCCTGCCGGATCTGATCGCCCGTGTCGACAACGGCGAGGCCGCCGTGGCCTTCGTCCTCCACCCGACATCGCTCGCCGAACTGATGGCGGTGGCCGATGCCGGCGAAGTCATGCCGCCGAAGTCCACATGGTTCGAACCGAAGCTGGCCGACGGCCTGCTGTCGCTGCCGCTCGACTGATAGAGTCCGGACCGACCAGCGGTTCCGCCGACGGCGCGACACTGCCGCTGATCCTCATCGCCGGGCCGACCGGGAGCGGCAAATCAGCCCTGGCGATGGCGATCGCCGAGGTGTTCTCCGGCGTCGTCATCAATGCCGATGCGATGCAGATCTATCGGGAGCTTCGCATCCTCACCGCCCGGCCGACCGCCGACGACGAGGCGCGGGTGCCGCATCGACTCTACGGCGTGCTGTCCGCCGCCGACCCATGTTCCGCTGGCCGCTGGCGGCCGCTGGCGCTGACCGCCATCGAGGAGGCCCGCGCCATGGGCCGGCTTCCGGTCGTCGTCGGCGGCACCGGCCTTTACCTACGCGCCCTGGTGCACGGCCTCGCCGAGGTTCCGACGATCCCCGCCGCCATTCACCGGGAAGCGGAGCGCCGCCATCGCGCGCTGGGCGGTGCCGGGTTCCGCGCCGACCTCGCCGCTCTCGATCCCGCCGCGGCGGCGCGGTTACCCGCCGGCGACACCCAGCGGCTGATCCGTGCCTGGGAGGTGGTGCAGGCCACCGGGCGGACTTTGGCCGACTGGCAAGCCGATGCTGCACCTGCACCGCTTGCCGGCCGCCGCACGACATTGCTGCTGTTGCCGCCGCGCGACTGGCTCTACCCCGCTCTCGACGCGCGGTTCGAGCGAATGCTGGCGGAAGGCGCGCTGGACGAAGCGGCGACGCTACGCCACCTGCCACCGCAGCTGCCGGCGATGAAGGCGGTTGGTGTCCGCCAGTTGATGACCCACATCAGGGGCGAAAGCAGCCTCGGCGAGGCGTGTGCAACTGCGAAGAGGGAGACGCGCCGCTATGCCAAGCGGCAGATGACATGGTTGCGACACCAAATGCAGGGCGACGCGGTCATCGATGAGCAATTTTCAGAAAGGGTACAGCCGAAATTGTTTGCATTTATTCGCCGGTTCTTGTTGACCGTGGCGGCATGAACGACTAGGGTGCGGCTCCCTCGGCCGGCCCCGGTGCTGCCGCCCTGTTTATTGTGCAGGCGCACCCACCCCGTCGGCCCGATGGTTGAATGAATTTAGGAGCGTTGCTCGATGGCGTACGATGAAATGACCGGAGCCAAGATCGTCATTCAAGCCCTGATCGATCAGGGCGTAACCGACGTATTCGGCTATCCCGGCGGCGCCATCCTTCCCGTATACGACGAGCTGTTCCAGCAGAACGCCATCCGCCACATCCTCGTCCGCCAGGAGGGCGGTGCCGTGCACGCGGCGGAGGGCTATGCCCGCTCGACCGGCAAGGTGGGCGTCGTCATCGTCACCTCCGGCCCCGGCGCCACCAACGCAGTGACCGGCATCGCCGACGCGCTGATGGATTCGGTGCCGCTGGTCATCCTCTGCGGCCAGGTGCCGACGCATCTGATCGGCAACGACGCCTTCCAGGAGTGCGACACCACCGGCGTCACCCGCCCGGTGACCAAGCACAACTATCTGGTCAAGACCACCGACGCCCTGGCGCGCACCATTCACGAGGCGTTCTACGTCGCGCGCAGCGGCCGGCCAGGGCCGGTGCTGATCGACCTGCCGAAGGATGTGCAGTTTGGCACCGGGCCGTACCTGCCGCCCGATGATGTGGTTCATCGCACCTATCAGCCGAAAACCGATCCGGACCGGGTCCTGGTCCAACAGGCGATCGAGATCATGGCCGAGGCGAAGCGGCCGATCCTCTATTGCGGGGGTGGCGTCATCAACTCCGGCACCCGCGCCTGCGCGCTGCTGACCGAGTTCGCCCGGATGACCGGCTTTCCGGTGACCCTGACGCTGATGGGGCTCGGCGCCTTTCCCGGCTCCGACCGGCAATTCGTCGGCATGCTCGGCATGCATGGCACGTACGAAGCCAATCTGGCGATGCACGGCTGCGATGCGCTGATTGCCATCGGCTCGCGGTTCGACGACCGGATCACCGGCCGCCTGAATGCGTTCTCTCCAGGCTCCCGCAAGGTCCACGTCGATATCGATCCGTCGTCCATCAACAAGAACGTCCTGGTCGACGTCGGCATCGTCGGTGATGTGGGCAAGACGCTGGAGATGATGATCGCGATCTGGAAAGAGAAGAACATCCAGCCGGATCAGAAGGCCCTGGCCGCCTGGTGGAAACAGATCGACCACTGGCGCACCCGCAACAGCCTCGCCTTCAACCAGTCGGGCGACGTCATCAAGCCGCAGCACGCGATCCGGCGGCTCTACGAGCTGACTCGCGGTCGCGACGACGTCTACATCACCACCGAGGTGGGGCAGCATCAGATGTGGGCGGCGCAGCACTATGTGTTCGACAAGCCGCACCACTGGATGACCTCCGGCGGCCTCGGCACCATGGGCTACGGACTGCCGGCGGCGATGGGCGTGCAGCTGGCACATCCGGATGCGCTGGTCGTCGATATCGCCGGCGAAGCCTCCATCATGATGAACATCCAGGAGCTGTCCACCATCTCCCAGTATCGGCTGCCGCTGAAGGTGTTCATCCTCAACAACGAGTACATGGGGATGGTGCGCCAGTGGCAGGAATTGCTGCACGGCGGCCGCTATTCCGAAAGCTACATGTCGTCGTTGCCGGACTTCGTGAAGCTGGCGGAGGCTTACGGGATGCTCGGGCTGCGGGCGGAGAAGGCGAGCGACCTGGACAGCGTCATCGAGGAGATGATCGCCACCAAGCGAACGGTGATCGCCGACATCCGCGTCGACAAGGCCGAGAACTGCTTCCCGATGATCCCGTCTGGAGCCGCTCACAACGAGATGCTGCTCGGTCCCGCCGACAAGGCGGAGAAGCCGATTTCCGAGGACGGAATGGTTCTCGTCTAGGCAGACACCCGAAATCGGCGGCGCCTCGACCGCGGGGCGACGCCTCCCGTTTCATCGCAGCTTTAAGGGGAGGTCCGGCGATGCCGCTGGACATGACGGATCCAAGCCCAAGAAAGGTCGCAACCATGCCCGAGTCCGCGCGGCAGGAAACCCACACGCTGTCCATCCTGGTCGACAACGAGCCGGGCGTCCTCGCCCGAGTGATCGGCCTGTTCTCCGGGCGCGGCTACAATATCGAGAGCCTGACCGTCGCCGAGGTGGACGCGGAAGGCAAGGTTTCGCGGATTACCATCGTCACCACCGGCACACCGATGATCATCGAGCAGATCAAGGCACAGCTGGATCGGCTGGTGCCGGTGCATCGGGTCCGCGATCTGACTGTCAACGGACCGCACGTCCAGCGCGAGCTGGCACTGGTCAAGGTGCGCAGCCAGGGCGAGAAGCGGGTGGAGGCGCTGCGCATTGCCGACATCTTCCGGGCCCGCGTCGTCGACTCGACCAACGAGTCGTTCGTCTTCGAGATCGTCGGCAAGACGACCAAGCTCAACGCGTTCGTCGGGCTGATGCGGCCTCTCGGCTTGATCGACGTCGCCCGCACCGGCGTCGTCGCCATCGCCCGCGGACCGGACGCGCTGTAACCGCGCCGTCGGAAAGACGGAGCAACGACAACGATATGTGAGGGAGGAGCGCAGATGCGCGTCTATTACGATCGGGACGCCGATCTCAACCTGATCCGCACCAAGAAGGTGGCCATCGTCGGCTACGGCAGCCAGGGGCACGCCCATGCCCTCAACCTGCGGGATTCCGGGGTAACCGAGATTGCGGTGGCGCTGCGGCCCGACTCCGCATCGAAGGCGAAGGCGGAGAATGCCGGCCTGCGGGTGATCTCCCCCGACGAGGCCGGCGAGTGGGCGGACGTGGTGATGATTCTGACGCCGGACGAGTTGCAGGCACGTCTCTATACCGATCACCTCCACCGTCGGCTGCGTCCGGGAGCCGCCCTCGCCTTCGCCCATGGCCTGAACATCCACTTCCGCCTGATCGAACCGCGCCCCGACCTGGACGTGTTCATGGTCGCCCCGAAAGGTCCCGGTCACACGGTCCGTTCGGAATACCAACGGGGCGCCGGCGTGCCCTCGCTCGTCGCCATCGCCCAGGATGCCGGCGGGTCGGCCCTGGAACTGGCGCTGTCGTACGCGTCCGGCATCGGCGCCGGGCGGTCGGGCATCATCGAGACCACCTTCCGCGAGGAATGCGAGACGGACCTGTTCGGCGAGCAGTCGGTGCTCTGCGGCGGCCTGACATCGCTGATCCTCGCCGGATACGAGACGCTCATCGAGGCGGGGTATGCGCCGGAGATGGCCTATTTCGAGTGCCTGCACGAGGTGAAGCTGATCGTTGATCTGATCTACGAAGGCGGCATCGCCAACATGCGCTACTCGATCTCCAACACCGCCGAGTACGGCGACTACACGAGCGGGCCGCGGATCATCGATGCCTCGGTCAAGGCACGGATGAAGGAGGTTCTCGACGACATCCAGTCCGGCCGTTTCGCCAAGGAATGGATGCTGGAGAACGCCGCCGGCCAGCCGAGCTTCAAGGCACTGCGCCGCCGCGCCGCCGAGCATCCGATCGAACAGGTAGGCGAGCGCCTGCGCGGCATGATGCCGTGGATCGCCGCCAATCGCCTCGTCGACAAGAGCAAGAACTGATCCAGTCATCGCGAAGCACCGCGAGAAACTCCCCGGGCGCGAACGAGCTGTCGCGTCCGGGACGGCCTGTTCCTCGACATGCCGGATCCCGCCGCCTTCTCCCATCGGCATGCCCACCGCGTTGGTCGCGGTCGCAATTCCCGGCTCGGGTCCGATCGTCTTTCCGCCTGTGGGGCACGCTGGCCGGTTGACACGGCGAGCAATATCCTCCCTTGCTCTGGCCCATCGGCACGCTGAAGCTTGTCGTCGCGGGGGGTCATGCTGCATTCAGGGCCTCTGTTACTTCTCGTTTCCTCCCACAATAATTTCAGATCTTAAGTATAAGAATTACATAACATCAATGTTATTTGTAATTGCAAACAGCTTGCAATAACATCTTGCAAAACGCAGCCAGTAAATATATAATAATAGTCAACTCCATTCATTTCCTGAAGTGGGGTATGGTTCAATAACATAAAGCGAGGAGGCAGTTACCATGCCTAGGGGACTATTGCGCAAGGGCGCTATCGCTCTTGCCGCGACGTTCGTCATTGGCGGCATCAGTGCCGCCCAGGCGGAAACCTGCTACAAGCTTACGCCATTCACCGATATTCTGAGACTCAACTGCACGACAAAACCAGCCACCGGGCCGTTCGGTTCGACCCATACGTTGTGCAACGGCAACTGGATCGCCCCCGGCTCCTATACGCTGCCGGTGGTCGGGTCCCGCGAGTTGAACAAAGGCAGCACCGCGACCGCGCAAGCCAGGCGGCTTGGCCTGCACGGCACCAATAATTCGGGCAGCTTCGGCGGCAATCCCATTTGCATCATCGACGGCATCCCCAATGCCCCCTTCACCATCGTCTGCACGGGCGGTGCCGGAGCTCGCTTCGTCAATAACGGCGGGACGTCTCTCACCCCGATTGCTTGCGGCGGATTGGCGCCGGCGTCGGAAGACGCCGACGGAGGCAAGGCCGCCGGCGACTAGCCGGGGCCGGTTACTGGTGCTGTTCTCCAGCACCGCTGACGCGCGTTAGGGTCAAGGCGAGGGGCATGAGCGCCCCTCGCCTTGACTAACCGAGGCGTCCGCACAGCGGACATCGCTTCGGTGGAAATCGTCTCGATTTGCCTCCCCCAAATGTGTTAGCGTGCCTGCCGGCGGTGGCAGGGGCCAGCCCCGACGGCCAGCCGCGGTTCGCCGAAGATCGGCGGCACCCATCCGCAATCTGGTTGGAAAATCCCATGATCCTCCGCGCCCACCTCGGCCGAGTGCTGGGTCTCCTAATCTTGCTCGCCAGCGTGATCACCGGCTGCACCACCGAAATTTATGCCCCGGCGGCGACCAACCCGCCGCCCAGTGAGCCGTTCATCAATTTCGGCCAGTTCCGCCTGGAGCCGGTGACGCTCAGCCCCGCCTTCAAGGAACAGGGGTACAACGAGAGTGCCCGCGCCTCTATCGACCGCAGCCTGCAGGCGTCCCTCGGCAGCCTGCTCGCCTCCTGGGACAAGGGCAAGGGACGGACGCTGGTCGTGCAGCCCTATATCGAGGAGATCAAGTTCATCGGCGGCGCCGCCCGCTTCTGGGCCGGGGCGATGGCCGGCAGTTCGGCGGTGGTGATGCGGGTCACCTATCGCGATCAGGCCAGCGGCGCCGAGATCGCGACACCGGTGTTCTATCAGCACGCCAATGCCATGGGCGGCGCCTGGACCTTCGGCGGAACCGACAACGCCATGCTGGCACGCATGGCGGAACTGGTGACCACCTACACCCGCGACAACTTCCAGACCGCCGTCGGCGGCCCGACCGGAGCGCCGGCCGACCGGATTCGCGGAAGTTGATCGCCGGCAACACCGCCGGCGCATCTCCACGAACCAACCGTTGAAACGCGCCGACAATCTTGTTGACAAGCGTCGGCGCCCTATGTCTCTAGTCGGCCCCGGCGACGAGCTCCTCTCTCGGCGCCACCAGCGGAGTGGACGGGTGCATATCGAGCCCACAACGATCGCAAAGCGGCATAACGGCGGGAGCATCTCCCGGACCGGTGGCTATGTGCGTTTCGTCCAGCCGATCGAATCGCCGTCGCTCTGCGGGATCCTTCGACTTAGCTGCCCCTGACCCAAGGCCGGAGCGCCCGAGGGCGATCGTTTGGTCTGGATCAGGGGAAAAAGCCACATCGCTTGTGTGACCCTTTTGTGCTAAGGACGGATCCCATGACACCCCATACCGACCCCAACCGCATTATTATCTTCGACACCACCTTGCGCGACGGCGAGCAGTCGCCCGGCGCGTCCATGAACCTCGAGGAAAAGGTACGGATCGCGCTGCTGCTGGAGGAAATGGGCATCGATGTTATCGAGGCCGGCTTCCCCATCGCCTCGCCCGGCGACTTCGAGGCGGTGCTGGCGATCTCCAAGGTGGTAAAGGGGTCGACCATCTGCGGCCTGAGCCGCGCCAGCCGCGGCGACATCGACCGCGTCGCCGAGGCGATCAAGCCGGCGCAACGCGGCCGTATCCACACCTTCATCTCCACCAGCCCGCTGCACATGAAGCACAAGCTGCAGCTGGAGCCGGACGAGGTCTTCGATCGCGTCGTCGACAGCGTCTCCTACGCCCGGCGCTTTACCGACGACGTGGAATGGTCGTGCGAGGACGGTTCCCGGTCCGAGCACGATTTTCTGTGCCGTTGCATCGAGGCGGCGATCAACGCCGGCGCGCGGACGATCAACGTCCCCGACACCGTCGGCTACGCCATCCCCGACGAGTTCGCGGCCCTGATCACGATAATCCGCAACCGGGTGCCGAACATCGACAAGGCGGTGCTGTCCGTGCATTGCCACAACGATCTGGGCTTGGCGGTGGCCAATTCGCTGGCCGCCATCGATGCCGGCGCGCGCCAGGTGGAATGCACCGTCAACGGCTTAGGGGAACGGGCCGGCAACGCCGCGATGGAAGAGATCGTGATGGCGCTGCGCACCCGCCATGACCGCATGCCCTTCGTCACCGAGGTGAAAACGGAGAGCATCATGCGGGCGTCGCGGCTGCTGTCGGCGATCACCGGCTTCGTCGTCCAGCCCAACAAGGCGATCGTCGGTGCCAACGCTTTTGCCCACGAATCGGGTATCCATCAGGACGGCATGCTGAAGCACGCCGGCACTTACGAAATCATGACGCCGGAATCGATCGGCCTGTCCAAGTCGAAGCTGGTGTTGGGCAAGCATTCCGGCCGCCACGCCTTCCGCGAGAAGCTGTCCGAACTCAATTACGAGTTGGGTGACAACGCCCTCGAGGATGCCTTTCAACGGTTCAAGGAACTGGCCGACATCAAGAAGGATATCTTCGACGAGGATATCGTCGCCCTGGTGGATGACGAGCTGGGCCGGGGGAGCGATCGGATCAAGCTGGTCTCCCTCGACGTCGCCTGCGGCACCCACGCCGCGCGGGCCCGGTTGTCGCTGTCCATCGACGGCGAGGCCAAGACCTGCGACGGCACCGGCGACGGGCCGGTCGATGCGGCGTTCAAGTGCATCAAGCAATTGTTCCAGACGAAGGCGCGCCTGCAACTGTATCAGGTGCATGCCGTCACCGGGGGCACGGACGCGCAAGCGGAAGTGACGGTGCGACTGGAAGAGAATGGACGGACGGTGAATGGTCAGGGGGCCGATACCGACACCATGGTGGCGTCGGTGAAGGCATATCTGCACGCGCTCAACAAGCTCTTGGTGAAACGGGAGAAGACGGCGCCCTCGGCGCTGTCGGCGTAAGCTACCTCATCCGCTTGCCGTTCTGATCAGGCCCGCGGCCGCGCAGGCATCTGCTTTCGGGTGTCTGCGCGGCGAAGGTTCTTTTATCGCAGCGGTCAAGCGAGCGAGGGGGAATGTTCTCACGTCTTTTCGGGTTCCTGTCCGCCGACATGGCGATCGATCTCGGAACCGCCAATACCTTGGTTTATGTCCGCGGCAGGGGGGTCGTCCTGAACGAGCCCTCCGTCGTCGCGCTGGTGGAGCACAAGGGGCGCAAGCAGGTACTCGCCGTCGGCGAGGACGCGAAGTTGATGCTCGGCCGTACGCCCGGCAACATCCACGCCATCCGTCCGCTGCGGGACGGCGTCATCGCCGACTTCGAAGTCGCCGAGGAGATGATCAAGTATTTCATTCGCAAGGTGCACAACCGGCGCAGTTTCGCCAGCCCCATGTGCATCGTCTGCGTGCCGTCAGGGTCGACCGCCGTCGAGCGCCGGGCCATCCAGGAGTCGGCGGAAAGCGCCGGTGCCAGGCGGGTCTATCTGATCGAGGAGCCGATGGCGGCGGCGATCGGCGCCGGATTGCCGGTGACCGAGCCCACCGGCTCGATGGTGGTGGACATCGGCGGCGGTACCACCGAAGTCGCCGTCCTCTCCCTCGGCGGCATCGTCTATGCCAAGAGCGTGCGGGTCGGCGGCGACAAGATGGACGAGGCGGTCATCGCCTACATCCGCCGCAACCATAATCTGTTGATCGGCGAGAGCACCGCCGAGCGGATCAAGGAAACGATCGGCTCCGCCTGTCCCCCCGAGGACGGTGACGGTCGGATGATGGAGATCAAGGGCCGCGATCTGATGAACGGGGTGCCGAAGGAGCTGGTGATCAGCGAACGCGCCATCTCGGAGAGCCTGGCCGAACCGGTCGGCGCCATCATCGATGCGGTCAAGGTCGCGCTGGAGCACACCGCCCCGGAGCTCGCCGCCGACATCGTCGACAAGGGGATCGTCCTGACCGGTGGCGGCGCGCTACTGTCCAACATGGATTTCGTGTTGCGCCATGCCACCGGACTGCCGGTTACCGTCGCCGACGATCCCTTGTCGTGCGTCGCCCTCGGCACCGGTCGGGTGCTGGAGGAGATGAAAAAGATGCGCAACGTGCTGAGCACCATGTATTGATCACGGCACCGGCGGCCGCGTTGTCGATGGATGCGTTGCTCCCTGATTGGGTTATACTTGCGTAGGCGGTAGCGCATGCGCGTAACGGGGGCCGGGTCCGGTTGGCGGTTTCTTCCGGATCCGCCAGTCGAGCTGGATGTGTGATGACCGGGCTGCTGAAGTCCCTCGGCCTCTGGATCGTCTACGGTGGCCTCCTCCTGGCAGCGGCGGCGGTGATGGTGCTCGGCCGCGCCGACCCGCCACTGGTCGAACGCCTGCGCTTGCAGGTAACCGATGCCGTCGTCCCCATCCTCGATGTGCTGTCGCGCCCCGTCGATGGCCTGACCCGCGCCGCCGAGCAGGTTCAGTCCTGGACCTGGCTCGCCGAGGAAAACACCCGCCTCAAGGCCGAACGGGAGCAGCTCCTGCAATGGCAGGCGGTGGCCAGGCGTCTGGAGGCCGAAAACGCCAGCTTGCGGTCGCTGCTCAACTACGTCCCCGATCCGGCGATGCGATCGGTCGCGGCGCGGGTGATCGCCAACTCGACGAGCGCGTTCGCCCATAGCGTCGTCGTCAACGCCGGCAGCAACGACGGGGTGAGCAAAGGCCAGATGGTGGTGACCGGCGAAGGCATGGCCGGCCGGGTCGCCACCGTCTCACCCAGGGCGGCCCTTGTCCTGCTGATCACCGATCTGAACTCGCGCGTTCCGGTCTTCGTCGGCGCATCGCGGGCGATGGCGATCCTCGCCGGCGACAATTCCGAACGGCCGCGGCTGATCCACCGGATCGGCGAGGGAGCGATCGCTCCCGGGGACATCGTCGTCACCTCCGGTCTCGCCGGCGGCCTCCCACCCGGACAACCGATCGGCGTCATCGACGACGATGCGGGCACCGTCATCCGCGTCCGGCCGTTCGTCGATCGGAGCCGCCTCGAGTTCGTGCGCCTCGTCGCCTACGACGCCCCGGCGAGCCCGTCGATGCCGGGAGTTCCTGCCGACGGCAAGGGAAAGCGCACGCCCGGTGGTGGGACAGCTAGCGGAGCAAGTGGCGGCGGGGCGAGCACGCCATGAAACCGACGGCGTGGCGCCGGCTCGATCTTTTCGCCCGCGAGCTCATGCCGTTCGCCCTCACCCTCGGTTTGATCCTCGTCGGGGCGATCCCCTTCTATGTGCCGGGGCTGCAAAGCGTTGCCCCGTCCCTGCCGTTCATCGCCGTATTCTATTGGACCTTGCACCGCCCGGATCTGATGCCGGCAGCGGCGGCCTTCCTCATCGGCCTCTTCCAGGACGTTCTCTCCGGAGCCCCCATCGGCACCGGCGCCGCCGTTTTCGTGGTGATGCATGCCGCCGTCCAGTGGCAGCGCTCGTTCTTCCACGGCAAGTCGTTCCCCATCCTCTGGCTGGGGTTCGCCGTGGCTACCGTCGCTGCCGCCCTGCTCACCTGGCTGATCATGGCGGCGATGACCCTGTCCCTCGTCGATGGCCGCTCGGTGCTGTTGCAGGCGCTGACGACGATCGGCTGCTTTCCTCTGGTCGTGCGTGTCCTTTGGTACTGCCACCTGAACGTCCTCAAGCAGGCCTGAGATGCCACGGGATCTCGATCGGCGGCGTCAGTTTACCCGGCGGGCCCTGCTCGCCGCCGGTGCGCAAGGCCTACTGCTGACGGCGCTGGGCGGCCGTCTTTACCAGCTGCAGGTCCTCGACTCCGAGCGCTACGTCATGCTGGCCGAAGACAATCGGATCGATCTCAAATTGTTCGCGCCGCCGCGCGGTCGGATCGTCGATCGCTTCGGCCGGCCGCTGGCGGTCAACCGCGACGACTATCGGCTGGTCATCGTTGCCGAGCAGGCGGGCGACGTGGCGTCCACCCTCGCCGCGGTCGGCCACCTGATCCCCATCGACGAGAGCGATCGCGAAAGGGTGCTGCGGGAGATCGGCCGCGCGCGCAAGTTCATGCCGGTCACCATCCGCGACAATCTCGCCTGGACCGACGTGGCCAGCATCGAAGTCAACAGCCTCGACCTGCCGGGGGTCTCCGTCGACGAAGGGACGACCCGCGTCTACCCCTACGGCGACGTCCTCGCCCACATCCTCGGCTACGTGGCGCCTGTCGCCGAGGGCGAGTTGACCGAGGATCCCCTCCTGCGCCTCCCCGACTTCCGCATCGGCAAGGGCGGCATCGAAAAGGTTCACGAGCTGGAGTTGCGCGGCGTCGGCGGCTCGGCGCAGGTGGAGGTCAACGCCGTCGGCCGGCCGGTCCGCGAACTTGGCCGCAACGACGGCAAATCCGGACGCGACGTCCACCTGACCATCGATCTCGACCTGCAGCGCCTCGCCCATCAACGCCTCGGCGACGAGAGCGGAGCGATCGTCGCCATCGACGTGCTCACCGGCGACGTGCTTGCCCTTGTCTCCAGCCCCGGCTTCGATCCCAATGCCTTCTCGCACGGCATCTCCCTCGCCGACTGGCGGTCGCTAACCCGCAATCCCAAGGCGCCGCTGATCAACAAGGCGATCGCAGGCCAGTACGCGCCCGGCTCCACCTTCAAGCCGATCGTCGGCATGGCGGCGTTGACCGCCGGGGTCATGTCGCCGACCACCACCGTCACCTGTCGTGGCGCTTTGGGCCTGGGTGCCAATACCTTCCACTGCTGGAAGCGGGGCGGCCATGGCACCGTCGCCTTGCGGGAAGCGCTGACCCAGTCCTGCGACGTCTACTTCTACGAGGCGGCACGCCGCGCCGGCATCAACCGGATTGCCGCCATGGGCCGGGTCTTCGGCCTCGGCGCACCCACCGGCATCGATCTGCCGCACGAGCGGGGTGCGTTGATGCCGACCGAGGAATGGAAGCAGCGGGTCTACAAGGCCGGCTGGACGACCGGCGAGACGGTCATCTGCGGCATCGGTCAAGGCTATGTTCTGGCGACGCCGTTGCAACTGGCGGTGATGACGGCGCGCATCGCCAGCGGCCTGGCGGTGATTCCCCGCGTCGCCTACCCTGTGGATACCGATCCCGCCGACGCCGACGTCTCACCGCCCCGCCTCGACGTGTCCCCGCAGTACCTGAAGCTGATCCGGGAGGGCATGGTCGCGGTGGTGGCGCACGGGACGGCGGCGCGGGCGGCGATCCGTCAGGCCGGGTTCGAGATGGCGGGCAAGACGGGCACCTCGCAGGTGCGCACGATCAGCAAGGCAGAGCGGTCGCACGGCGTCATCAAGAACGAGAACCTGCCGTGGGAAAAGCGCGATCATGCCCTGTTCATCGGTTATGCGCCGGTGGCGGCACCACGCTATGCGGTGGCGGTGATCGTCGAGCATGGCGGCGGTGGCTCCAAGGTTGCGGCCCCCATCGCCCGTGACGTCTTGCTGACGCTGCAGCGGCTGAGTGAAGAGCGGCCCTATCGGCCGGGTGCTCCGGTCTCCATGCTCTCGGGCGGCCCGCAGCGAGGCTAGGGGTCGCGGGCGGACGGCGCGGCCGGGTTACGATCATTGGCGGAACGCGAGAGATGTGGGAACGGACACAGCTCAGCCTGTTTGAACGGTTCTGTGACATCCGCTGGCTGCTGGTGCTGTTGCTCACCGCCATCGCCGGCATCGGCATCGCGATGCTCTATTCCGCCGCCGGCGGCAGCTTCGAGCCGTGGGCGGTCCGCCAGGGCGCCCGCTTCGTGATGGCGCTGGCGCTCATGCTCATCGTCTCCGTCACCGACCTCCGGCTCTGGCTCGCCTATGCGTACGTCATCTACGGCGTGGCTCTCGCCCTCCTTGTCGTCGTCGGCGTCGCCGGCAGCATCGGCATGGGCGCGCAGCGATGGATCGATCTCGGCATCATCAATCTGCAACCCTCCGAGGTGATGAAGATCGCGCTGGTGCTGGCACTGGCCCGCTACTTTCACGGCTGCGAAACCGGCGCCGTACGCCGGCCCTTCCGGCTGGTGGTCCCCGCCCTGATGGTGCTCGTCCCGGTCGCCCTCGTCCTCAAGCAGCCCGATCTGGGCACCGCCGGCATGCTGCTCCTGGGCGGCGTCGCCATGTTTTTCGCCGCCGGGGTGGCGCTCTGGATGTTCGCCCTCGCCCTCGCCGCCGGCGGCGCCATCCTGCCGGTGGCCTGGAGCATGCTGCACGACTATCAGCGGCAGCGGGTGTTCACCTTCCTCGACCCGGAAAGCGATCCCCTGGGGTCGGGCTACCACATCATGCAGTCGAAGATCGCGCTGGGATCGGGCGGCATCAGCGGCAAGGGCTTCCTCGAAGGCAGCCAGGCCTATCTCAACTTCCTGCCGGAAAAGCAGACCGACTTCATCTTCACCATGCTCGCCGAAGAGTTCGGCCTGATCGGCTCGCTCACCCTTCTCGGCCTCTACGTGCTGGTCATCGCCTACTGTTTCGCCATCGCCCTGTCGGCGAAGAGCCAGTTCGGCCGCCTCCTCGCCTTTGGCATCACCGCCACCTTCTTCCTCTACGTCTTCATCAACATGGCGATGGTGACGGGTTTGATTCCGGTCGTCGGCGTCCCCCTGCCGCTGGTGTCCTACGGCGGCACCGCCATCGTGTCGTTGATGCTGGGCTTCGGCCTGATCATGTGCGTCTACGTCAACCGCAACGCCATCATCGGCCCGCATGCGGCGGGGGACGTCTGAAAGCGGCGGGCGGAGGGCGGCTTATGTCACGCCGGCATCGACATCCGCCGGCGCCTTTGCTAGAACGCCATCCCTGAGCACGGGCGCATAGCTCAGTCGGTAGAGCAGCTGACTCTTAATCAGCGGGTCCAAGGTTCGAGTCCTTGTGCGCCCACCAATTTCAAGCACTTACAACAGCCGATCCGGTTTCGGAGTTGGAACTTCGGCTAAAATTCCAACTCCGTTCGCTTTCTGTACAACTCAAGTTTGTGGATCGCTGCCTTCGCCATCGGCGCGGTCCGTGGGAGATAGGTCTCCAGAATCCGAGTCGTTCGGTCAAGCTGGTGACCGGTGATTGCTGAAATCTGCGGAATCGTGCAATCGGCTTCCGCCAGATGAACGACCGCCGACCGTCTGAGATCGAGGAACTGCAGCCCGATTCCGGCCGCCTTGGCGATGCGCCGGAACTCGTGGCGGAAGTGATCCGCTTTGTACGCGCGAGAAGTGCTTTCCGAGATCAGGATCACCGGCGACTGCCGCACGGCGCTCTCGAACAGGACCAGATCGCTCCCGTCCGCCGAACCGTGGCCGCGGCCTAGCGTGCTGCCGGCCGGGCCGTCGCCTGCCGATGTGGGCTTCGCAGGCTTCGCCTTCGGCAGCGCGACGACGTTGGCGGCACGAGCGTCCGCATTCTCCCCATCGTGTTCGCGCAGCTGCGCCAGCGCCTCATCGAGGGCCGCCTTCAGCTGGGAGGCGACCGGAACCGGTAGCAACACCCCGGTCTTGCTCTGGCGCAGCGTGATCGTCGTGCCGTCGTACTGCGCCCAGGTCAGGCGGAGGATGTCCCCTTCCCGCTGGCCGAGGTACGCTCCCAGCAGCACCGCCAGCGCCATCGACGGGCGCTCCGCCTTGCGCGCCGCGGCGACGAACGCCGCGATCTGCGCGTTGCTCCAGATCCCCTGACGCGGCGGACGCGATCGCATGCCCGGTTTCTTCGCCGGATTTTCGTCGAGGAACCCTTCGTCCACGGCGAGTTGCAGGAGAACCCGCAGGACACGCATGACGGCGTTGGCTTGCGCAGGCGTGTCGGCCATGGAGCGGTAAAAGGCCCGAACGATTTTCCGGCGAAGACTTTTCACCGGAGGATGCCCGGCCCGAGCGGACCAGTTCTCGATGACGCCGAGGCACTGGTCGTAGCCACGGCGGGTCGAGGCCGCCAAACGTTGGTAGCGTTCGTCCGCTCGATAGAGGCGAATCAGCCAGGGAATCGTCTCGGGCTTGAACGGGCTTGCCTCGATCCCGTTTCGCCAATCATCCAGCCGATGATTCAGTGCCTCCGCCTCGCAGATGGCGGTCTCCAGATCATCGGCAAGGCGGCGGGAATGGAAACCAGCGGCACGCAATGTGCGGCCCGGCTGCCAATAATACAGTAGCCGCCCTGCTCGCAGCTTCGAAACCAGATACCGAATCTGGACCTTAGTCATGCGTTGCACGATTCCAGGCCTCTTCGAAGCTGACATTGATGGCATTGTCGCCAAGACGGTCAAGCCAGTTATCAATCGCCATTTTGTCGTAACCGCCGACGACCGGCAGGGGCTGCGGAAACCCAGCCTCTTGAAGTCGTGCGGAATGCTGCGCCAACCACGTCGCCGAGCGTCCGAGGTAGGCAGCGGCCTCCGCCGCGGTCAGGATGCGCTTGCTATCAAAGGCCTGCTTTCGTTTCGACATCAGTAAGGAAACCTGGTGCTGATGATGCGCAAGGAGCTCATGCGCGACTTTGAGGGCGTTCTCGGCACAGCAAGTCTCGGCAAGCACCGCGCGCGCCAAGGGGAACAAGCAACTCTCATCAGGCGGGCGCCCCGCGCGCGGTAGTGAGGTAGTCACCGTCCTTCCAGCCATTGACGGAAATCACCTCCTTGATTTCGCGGCCGTTCAATGAGCGCTGCACGAAGACGATGCAGCCGATCGCGGTTGCAATCGACCGGCAGGGCGGCTGCGGGCAGACCTCGGCGCACAGGTCCTCCAGGCGGCCGAGGGCATCCCGTGCGCTGTTGGCGTGCACCGTACAGAAACTGCCGCTGTGCCCAGTGTTCATCGCGTGGATCATCTCCATCGCCGCATCGCCGCTGCGCACCTCTCCCAGGACGATGCGGTCCGGGCGGTAGCGCAGCGACAGCTGCACGAGCGCGCGCATGGGGACCTCCGCCGAAGTCAGCATGCGGACGTGATCCGGCGCCTCGATGCGGATCTCCTGGGTGTCCTCCAGAACAAGGCAGCGGTCGCCCTGGACGCTCGGCAGCGCCAGCAGGCTCGACAGCAGCGAGGTCTTGCCCGAGCCGGTGCTGCCGGCGATCAGGATGTTGCGACGCGCCTCGACGGCCGCACGAAGCGCTGCGAACAGGCCGTTTTCGGCAGCGGCCTGTGGACGCCGATCTTCGGACGGAGCCTGACGGCAGCCTGCGGCTCCTCTCGGGGCGAACGCCGCCAGCTCGAAGGTCGCGGCCGGCGGCTTGCGCACGGCGAACGTCGGCCGGGAGGTGATCGGCGCCACGGTCGCGGCGATGCGCTCGCCGGTGCGCGGCAGCGTCGCCGACAGCACCGGCGCCGTTCGTGTCAGCGACACGCCGCAGTGGTGGGCGATCAGCCGCAGCGCCGCGTCCGCGTCGGCGGCGCTCATCGTGCACCCGGTGTCCTCGCGGCCGTGACCGGTGCGGTCAACCCACAGCCGGCCGTCGGCATTGAGCAGAAGATCGGTCACCGGCGGCTCGTCGAGCAGCCGGGCGACGTGCACGCCGAGCGCGTGCCGCAGTGCGTCCTCCAGGCGCAGCTCGATGACGGTGTTCATGCCGGGTCCTCCGCAGCCGCCTCGGCGCTGCGCATCTGCTCGATCGCGCTTGGCGTGAGACGTGCCCGCAGCTGGTCGGCGTCGCCGGCGCAACCCTCCAGAACCGCGGCGAGGCGCGCGACGAACGGCACGTGAGCCGACGGGAGCACGCGCGCGCCGCTGATCCACTTGCGTGCCATCTCCACGTTCTCCGGGAAGAGCGTCTTCGCGGCTCTGCTGTTGCTCCAGCCGAGCTGCGCCGCGATCTCGGCGAGCGTGGCCTGCGACGAATCCGGCGTCTTCGAGCTCCCTTCCCGCGGGCCCTGCGGCCGCGCCTGGCGGGCGAGCGGCGCCTCTGCCGCGGCCGGAGGAGACGGCTGCCCGGTTGACGGCTGGCCGCCAGCCGGTGGGTGCGAACGCGCGATCCTGAGGATCTCGGCGTTCTGGCCCGGCGCTGCGCCGCCGCGTCGCAGGTTGGTTCCGAGCCGCCGAAGGAGACGGTGGCGGAACCACTGCACTTTGCGGGTGCGGAACGGCTTCTCGCCGGTGACCAGCACGAGCTGCTCGTCGTAGGCGAGCTGGCGGACCTCGCCGGCGTCGAGCAGCGGGCGGCGCTGCTCGGAGATGCTGGTGGAGCCCTTGAACCACGCCAGCCCGCCGCGCGGGCGCGTCTCGCTCTGTTTCGTCTCGGTTGCCGAACCCAGCATCGTCGAGATCATTTTCTGCGTGTCGGGATCGGCCGCCGCGAAGCAGACGACGATCCGGCAGTTGTCGACGATCGTCTGGTCGCGGCCGTAGGTGCTGATGATGTCCTTGAACGACTGCACGATCAGCAGCGCGGTGATGCCGTAGCCGCGCATCACCCGCATCTGGCTGCTGAAGAAATCCAGCCGGCCGAGGCTCGGGAACTCCTCCAGCAGGTACAGCAGCCGGTGCTGTTTCGCCCGGCCGTCGGTGGCGGCGCCGGTGTCGTACATCAACGCCTGCGCCACCTGTGTGAGGATCAGCCGGGTCAAGGGGCGCAGCCGCACCGCGTCGGTCGGCCGGACCTGCAGGTAGCAGGTCACCGGATGATCGCTGCACACCAGGTCGGAGATGCGGAAGTCGCTGCACTGGGTGTTCCGGGCGACGATCGGATCGTCGTAGAGGATCAGCGCGGTGCTCGCCGAGCCGTGCACGCCGCCGAACTGCTTGTCCGGCAGGCCAAGCAGATACTCGGCGATCGCCTTGATGCGCGGATGCCGGCATGCAGCCATCGCCTGCAGGGTGTCCTGGATGCCCAGCAGCATGTCGTTGATCGTCGCCAGGTTCTGCCGCTCGCGCGACAGCTCGTGCAGCGCGTAGAGGATCAGACCCGTCAGCATCTTCGCCGCGTCCGAGTCCCAGTACTCGTAGCTGTTCTTCGTCCCGGACGGGTCGATCAGGATCGAGACGACGTTCTGCACGTCGCCGGTCTCGTGCACGCTGCCCGCACGGATTTCCCACAGCGGGTTGAAGCGGGCCGATTGCGGGCAGGTCGGGTCAACGTAGAACGTTCCGCTGAACCGCGCCCGATGCGCCGCCGTCTGCGCATACAGCTCGCGCTTCGGGTCGTAGACCAGCACCGAGGCCGGCCAGGTCAGCAGCGAGCTGATGACGGGCCCGGTCGTCTTGCCCGATCCGGCCGCACCGGCAACGAGCTGGTGCTCGTCGCCGCCGTAGGTGATCAGCCGGCCGTCGGGCCACTGGCCCAGCACCGTCCCCGCCGGCCGGCGCGCCAGCAGGCCGGCGCGTTTCGCCTCGCCGCATGTCCCCCAGGCGTCTTTCCCGAAGACCGGCCGGCGCGGCGCCAGGGCGATGCGCGCCACGCCCGCCCAGGCCGGCACCAGGACGCACGCGGCGGCAATCGCCATTCCGACCTTGATGTCGGGGATGGCGTGGCGCCAGGGTAGCCACTCGACAAGCCGCCAGGGCGCGTAGAGTGGCAGGGTGCCGACCAGCGTCAGCGGGTCGCCCAGCGCCGGCTGATAGCCGAGCCGCCAGGCGACGTACTGAGTGCCGAGACCGAGGCCCACGACTCCCGCCGCCGTCAGCGCGGTGCAGGTTTCCAGGGCGCGGCGTCGGCTCATCATCGCCGCTCCATTGCCGTCGGATGCTCGCGCGCCTTGCGGACGTGGCGCGCGAGCTCACGTTCGATCGCGTCGAGCTGCCGGCTGCTCACGGACGCTGCCGGAACCGTCAGCCGCTCCGCGGGATTAAGGCGGGCCGCCTGGTCGAGCAGCCTCTCGAGCCGCTGGCACAGCTTGTCCGCCCGCACCCGCTCCCGGCCGGCGGCCCGCAGCTCGGCCGCTTGCTGCGTCGTCGGAGCGCGCAGCGCCGCCCGCGCCCGCTGCGCTTCACGGACCCGGCGCCGCAGCGCGCTGGCCCGGTCCGCCGCTTCCCAGGCGCGGACGAACTGCTGCGCCGGATCGTGCAGCCAGCCCTGCACACTGCCGATCTCGGCGGTGATCGCCGGTCCCATCGTCGCCGGCCGGCGCTGCTCCTGGATGGCCGCGATCCGGTCGCCTGCGGCCCGGCTCCGCGCCGCAAGCTCGCGCGCGGCGCCGGCCAGTTCGGCGCGCAGCTCCGCCACCGTGCGGCCGGGTGCCGCAGCCGACGCCGGACGGCCGCTACGCGCCGGCGTTGCCCCGCGCGCTTGCTCCTCCTCGCGCAGCCGCTTCGTCGCCGTCGAGCCGCGGTGCCGGGTCGCTTCGCGGTCAATGCCCTGCGCCTTCAGCGTGCGGGCGTCGATGCGCTCCCGGTGCCCGCCGGCGGCGAGCGCGGCATTGGCGATGTTCTGCCAAGCGACGCGGATTTCCGCGGCGGCCGTCTGCTGCCGCTGCGCCCGGCCGCGCTTCGCGTCGCGCCGGGTGCACACCATCTGGTTGAGCTCGCGGTTGACCAGGCCGATCTCGCCGGTCGCCGAAACGCGTCGCTCGGAGATCAGATAGTGCGCGTGAAAATTGCGCTCGTCCGTGCCGGCATGGATGTCCGGCTTGTGCATGCCGAGGTCGACCGCGACGCCGTAGCGGTCCGCAATCCATCTGCCGAGTGCGACCGCGACGGCCTTGCGCTCCGCGAAGCCGAACTCGTGCGGAAAGGCGACGATCATGTCGCGGGCGATGGTCGCCGTCGGCCGCTGCGTTGGGTGCGCGTCGATCGCGCTCCACAGCCGCTCCCGGTCCGCGGTACCGCCGCCCGGCAAGATCAGCTGGCTGTGCTCGACGCCGTCCGCCTTCGACCGGTAATCGACCGCCTGCCCGTCGTGCCCGTGCAGCCGCTCGCCGGCAAGATAGGCCGCCTTGCCGACGGCCCCGCGCGTCGTCAGCCGGTGACCGCCGTGGTGGGCGCTGCGCGCGATCGTCGTGCCCGCCTTCTTTACCGGAGTGAGCCGCAGATGATAGATCGCCACGACTCACCTATTCTCGTTCAGGTTGTAGCCTGCCGGGCAGGTCACGGTCTGGCACCCCGCCGGGGTACTAAGTGCGCAGTAATCTTCATTTGATTTCAGTGACTTGGAAAATCTGGACAGGGGGGACGATGGGCTGGACAGCTTTGGATTCAGGCGTTTAGCCGAATTCTGGACAGGGCTGGACAACGGCCTGTCCAGGGATGCACGGGCGGCAATCCAACCACGACGAACCTCAGGCTGTGTCATGGCGCCCTCGCAACCTCTGCAACCGATGCGGCATCCGTAAGGACCAGCACGGTCTCGCCCTGGTCGGCCTCGGGTGTCGCGCTCTCGGTCGCCGGACTGTCGCCGACGAAGCTGCTGCGCAGCGCCGGGCGCCTCGGGGGCGCGCTGCCCGCTGCCGTGCCGGAGGGCTCGGCGGCAGGCCGGTAGAAGGTGTGCCGGCCGATTACCACCGTCTGCGGCATGCCGCCGAAGTGGACGAGCGACGGCGCAACAGTCCCGGTCGCCGCCCGCGCCGCGACGATCGTCGCGTTCTGGAAGTACAAAGCGCCGCTGGAAATATCGCCGAGATAGCCACTGGCCTTGAGGCTGAGGATCGTCGTCAGCTCGGCACGCTGCGTCGCCGTCAACGGCGGCAGCCGCCGCCACCCGCCAGCCTTGGTCACCGGCTCGAAGGCATTCGGCTGATCAACCACCGCTTGCACACTCGATCCGAACCGACCGCTGCCGAGCCGGTTCAGGATGGTGTCGATCACCGCAACCTTGCCGGCAGCAGGCTCGTGCGCTGCCTCGGCGTAGACGACGCGGCCGATGGCCTCGATGTCTGTCTCCGAAAGGCCGAGCGCCTCCGCCGGCACGGGCACCGTCAGGAGTGCCAGCGCTGCGATGACGGCGCGCCGGCTCATGGCGCGGCCGTCCATAGCGGTCGGTAGACGCGAGCGGTGACGGCCGCCACGGGGCCGTACAGGCGGCTGTCGAGGCTGTCGGGCAGCAGCGGCGCGAACACCGCGAGTTCGCCCTCCTGGAGCGTCCGACAGCCTTGCCAGGCCGGCAGCGGCCGGCCGGCAGGGCCGGCGGCGGGCGCCTGCCCAAGCGCCCGCCCGTTGACGCTGAACGTGCGATCGGCGGCGCGGCAGACGGTATCACCTGCTCCACCGACCACCGGCTTGAGCAGCCCGTTCCCGGGCTGGGCGAACCACTGCGCCGCACCCGGAATGCCGGCGACATAGGCCTGCAGCGCTGCCGGCAGCGGAAACCAGACGATCATCCCGACCCGCGGCGTCTCGAAGGTGCGGACGTAGAGGCCCTTGGGCAGCGACGCGGTCGTGTTCAGCTTCAGCGGCTCCAGGCCGCTGATGCCGAGCAGCGTGACCGCGGCGACCAGGCCGCCGCCGGCGAGGGCCACGTGGCCTGCGATCCGCCGGGCGGTCATCGCCGCACCCAGGTGTGCGCCGCATAGGGCGGCAGCGCCAGGTCCTTGCTGAGCATCACCGCCACCGGCGAACCCTGCGGGATGATCAGCGTGTTCGGCCGGTTCAGCTCGCGGGTGATCAGCTGGCTGCCGACCTGCGACGCGGCATCGCCGGCGGCACCGGCGCCGACCACGCCAATGTTGGTGTTGCCGCCATCGCCGCGCAGGAGCGCGCCCGCCTGGCCGAGCACTGTGAACAGCGCGGTGCCGCCGATCGCCCCGGCCATGGCACCCCAGTGCCGGTCAACCTCGCCCTCGATGCCGGCGGCCCCACTGCCGTCGGTGCCGGCCATGCTGCCGATGTTCTGGCTGCTGCCGTCGGGAAAGAGAATGCGCGTCCAGCTAATCTGCGCCCGTCGCTGACCGTAGCTGAGCTGGTCGTTGTAGCGGCCGTAGAGCTTGGCCGCCGCGGGGATCAGCACGTGATCGCCGGTCGGGGTGTCGCGTACGTCCTCGGAGATGATCGCCGCGACGTCACCCGGCAGGTCGGAGTTCACCTCGTTGAGCGTGACGGCGCGAATGATCGTGCTCGCCTGGAGCATGTAGCGGCTGATCGGCGGCGCGAACGGCTGCGTCACGGTATCGTCGCCGCCGGTTCCGGCGTTGGCCAGCCAGCGGTTCTTTTGCGCCGACTGACCCTGCCTCTGGTCGGGATCGAGCCGGTCCACCCCGTCGCTGGTGCCGGGCCGATATTCGGCGTCTTGCCGTGCCGGTGCGGCAGCGCCGCTGGCCTCGCCGCTCGGGGCAAACGCCGTCGGGTCGGCCGCTGTTGCGAACATCGACAGCATCGGCTTCGGCGGCTTGGCGTCAGGCGCCTTCGGAGCCGGCGGCTCCGGCGCCTGAACCGGCACCGGTTTCGCCGGCACGGGTGCCACAATGGGTGGCGGCGGCGTCGGCTCCGGCAGCCGATAGCCGACATCGAAGTTGCGCGCCGGCAGTTCGGCCTGGGTGTGGGTGAAGTCCGATCGCTCGTCGCGTGGCGCCGGCTTCTCGTCCTTTCCAGCAACCGAGTACCAGACGAAGGTGGCGGTGCACATGCCGGCGACCCCGGCGGCAATGCCGATCGAACGCCAGTTGCGTCCGACCGGGCGTGGCGGGGCGAGTGGCGTCGTCATCCGCTGGTTCCTCCGCGAGTGATGCGCACGACGGTCTCGCCCTGGCGCAGCTCGGCAACGGAGAAGGTGCGATCGATCTCGTAGAAGCGTCCGCGCGGCCGGAACGGGGCCGGCGACGCCAGGCCGCCCTCTTCGACAACGAACAGCGCCGGCGCGCTCACCTGCCCGATGTTGGCGGGAAACTCAACGTACGAGCGCTGGCCAAGGTCGAAGGCGGCGACCGGCGTCCACCGCGGCCGCTCGCCACCCACCACGTCGATCCGGTAGTCGCGGTTGAGCGCCGTCGGATCGAACGCTGCGTCACGGGCCATGAAGCTGTCCGGGGCCGCCGGATTGCGCTCGGGATAGGTCCAGCGGACCATGTCCATCGCCCGCTTTTTGTAGCTGGTGATGTCCAGCTGATAGGTCCGGCGGCTGGTCGGGATGAAGACGTTGGTGTTGATCCCCGGCATACCGGGCTTGATCAGCAGCGCGACGACGGGTCCCTTCTCACTGCCAGAAACGGTCTTCTCCACCAGCCACCGCGCGGGGTCGGGATCGCCGATCGCCGCCTTGCCCGGCATTTGCTCGCCCGGCTCCAGCAACAGCGTCGTCAGATACCCGGGCGAGACTGCAAGCGGATAGACCTTGCCCTCGACGTAGGGGAACACCGTCACGGCATCGACCGTGCTGGGCCGGACCGTGCGGCCATTGCGTCCCCCGTTCGGCTTGCCCGGCACCAGCAAGCGCGCTTCGGAAGGCGGCGGTGCCGGTTGCGCCGTGACCGGCACCGTGAGCTCCGGCGGCATGGACAAGCTGGTGGGCTGGTCGACAGCGGCGCAGCCGACCGCGGCAAGCACCAAGGGGGTGAGCAGCAGGCGGATGCAGTGCATCAGTTTCGCTCCGGACGCTCTTCGGCAGCGAAGAGCATGTTGACGACGAAGAGCCCGCGCTTGTTGGCGAAGATGTCCCGGGCGTTTCGTGGCTCCCGATATTCCAGGGTGAAGTCGCCGTTCATCCGCCGCCACGGGCGGGCGACGCCGTCTTTCCAGTCCTGTTCGTTCCAGATGACGTTGAAGATTGCCGAATTGGTTGTCTGCTTGATGGTGACGATGCGGACCAGGCGCTCGGTCGCCGTGTTCTTGGTCTGGTGATACCAGTCCCCCCAGCGCTGCTTCGCCGGCCCGTCAATCATCGACCTCAGGCACTGATAGCGCTCGGCGTTGACGTTCTCGTCACTCGAAAGTGCGAACGCGCACGTCACGAACTGCTCGACCGTGGCGACCATCATCGTCGTCGTCGGCGTCAGCCGTCCGGCGACATGCACCTCGGCGGCATCGCCGAAGCGATCAACCGGCACGAAGAACCGCTCGACGCTCGATTTCTGAGCCTGTTGATACCACCCGGCACCGAGGGCCGCCGCGGCGATCACCGCGACGATGCTGACGGCCTGCCAGGTACGCGCCAGGCGCATCGCGTAGCCGTCACGGCGATCAACGATGGCTGCAGCGGCGGCAAACGCTGTGTCGCGCTCCAGCGGCGGATACACCTTGGTGTCTTCCTCCCACACGGGAGGCGCACCGCCGCCCGCCCGCTTCGCCCGGTGCAGCGCCGACTTGACGAGGTCGGCGCCAGTGCGCAGCAGTTCCGGGCCGCTCACGGGTTCGCCCTCCGGCGCACAGCGCCGAGCGCCCGGCCGGCCGAGCCGGTGGCATTCGGCAGCCGAGCGGCGGCTGCCTGCAGCGCCTGCCAACCTTTCGAGGCAGCTGCGGTTGCCGGCCCGTCGAGGTGGCCGGCGGCGCTTCGGCCGGCCGCCACCGCCATGCCGGCGGGTGCACCGAACAGCGCGCCGGCCTGCAGCATCGCGCCCGAGGTCAGCGAATATGCAAGCTTCGACGCGCCGAACACCATTCCAAGCAGAACGAGCGACCCCAGCATGACCGGCATAACGGAGTCGATGCCAGGATCAGTACCTATAGTAAGCTTGGTAAATACGAGGCTATTAAATGCGATAACAATCGATAGAACCATAAGCTGAACAGCAAAATGAACTACCGCCTTTATAGGCATAAAGCCGAACGAAGCCGTCGGTGGAAACACAGCGAGCGGCAAAAGCAAAACGCCGGCTAGAAGCGCCAGCTTGAAGAGCATCGCTGTTGCCAGGACGAGAAAGCCAGCAATGGCGAATGCCAAAAAAACGACCCACGCCGCAACGTGTGTCGGCAACCAAGTGCCGATCGCACCGAGACAGCCGAATGTCGACGCCTCGCAAGCAAGCCCTGCCAACTCAAAAAGATCAGCTGCCTTCGCGTAGCCAATGGTGAAAATCGCGTCAGGTGATCGAAGGAACGCGTCTGCATTCATCCCGCTGCCGCCGGCTATGAGGCCGTAGCGTACCGCGCTCTCCATGATACCCTCGCCGATCGGCATGACTCCTTCAATGACGAGGATGTAAAAGCCGCCTGTCACGGCGAGCATGAAGCCCGCGCTTATGATGTTGCTGCGACGGAGTATCAACCCTGCACAGACGAGCATAAGTGCCATGGTCATCATGCTGACCGCAAGAAAGCGAGCAATCGGCATCAGACGGTCGAACCCGTGGGAGATAACGATACCAAATGCGTCGCCATACTGTGCGAAGGTGTCCATCGGGTCACTCCTTGGCGCCCTGGCCGCCCCATTGCTGCGGGGACTGCTGCATCCGATCAGTACCGGACGAGATGCGTTCACGCATCGCATCTACGTCCCGCTTCTGCATTTGTATTGCTTTGGAATTATCAGGTGTCTGCGTGTACACAGTAATGGCTACCGTGATCGCGACCGCCCCAATGGCCAACGTTCCCAAAATATATGCCAATATCTTCATGGATTGTTTTCCCTGATCCTTAGTCGTTACCTTCCCCAGGTTAGCGGGCTCTGACGCATTGCACCTGGCTCGGCGCCTGCCCTTGTTCGCATGGCCTCAACGTCGTTACGTTGCATTTCGAGCGCGCCTTGGGCTCGTTCCTCGTCCGCGAGGATTTTCGCCTCGATGGTCGTCGCCATCGCGCCGAGCGTATGATTGAGCGCCTGCAGCTGCGCCGCCTGGGCGGCGAGGATGTGCGCGGCCGCCTGGGTTGCGGCGACGGCGCTGCGCGCCCGGTCAGCCTGCGCACCGCCGGCCATGGCCTCCTTCATCAGTGCGGCCTGGCGGTCGATCAGCTTTGATTGCGCAAGCTGGGCTTGAGCAGTGCCACGCGACAGGAAGCGCTGCATTTGTCGCGCCTTGTTGACGAGCTCCCAGGTACTCATCTCGCCGTAGCCGCCGGGTGGCGGCATGAAGACACCGATCTCCCGCTCCCACTGTGCGACCTTCGTCGTCACCGAGCCGTAGAGGTCGTTGGCGTCGTTGTAGAGGTCGGTCGCCGAGTTGACGAGCTGGGTGAACTCGCCGCCGACCGCGTCGCCGAGCACCTCTCCGGCGATGTTCTGCAGCGTCACCAACTCGACCATCTGGTTAATCTGCTGCGCCCAGTTGCCGAGTTCCTTGGCTCCCTGAGCGATCTGAGTGATCAGGCTGGCGTTGGCAGCCGCATCGGTCACCGGGATCTGTGCGAGCACCGGGCAGGGCGTCAGCGCCAGCAACGAAACCGTCGCCAGGATCTGCAATCGTTTCATCGCGCTACTCCGCTGCCTGCAGGATTGCGGTCGGCCCGCCGGCGCCGCGGCGAGCGCGCCAGCCGGCGATCTCCTCAGCGCTGAAACCGCAGTGTGCCATCCAGCGCCAGGGGTATTCCTCGCGCGGTCCGGCGGCGAGCACGCGGTCCATGGCCGCCCGGTCCTCCGGGCGGTTGCGGCCGATGAAGGCGAGTTCGACAGGACTCAGCCCTAGCTCGATGCGCCGCCAGCCGCCGGGGACGGTGACGACGTATTCGGCCTTCGGCCGCAGCTCGGAGATGATCGCGACTTGCTCGGGGGTCAGTCCGAAGCTGGCGTAGGTCGCTGCCGTGGCGCGCTCCAGGGCGCGCGAGTTGGCGGTGAAGATGCGGGTCGGGCAGCTTTCCGACAGCACCTCGCGGATGCTGCTCGATGCAATGTCGACCAGCGACTGCGTGGCGATGATGACGGCGACGTTGGCCTTGCGGGCGGTTTTCAGCCACTCGCGCAGCTTCGCGGCGAGCAGCGGATGATCCAGCACCGCCCACGCCTCGTCGATGACCAGCAGCGTCGGCCGGCCGTCAAAGCCGCGCTCGATTGCCCGGAACACGGTCGCCAGCACCGGACCAGCCGCCGTCGGCCGCTCCAGCAGCGCCGCGCTCTCGTAACAGACGACGTCGGCGCCGCCCCCCAACCGGTGCTCGTCGTTGTCGAGCAGACTGCCGCAGGCGCCGCCGATGCAGAACGGCCCGAGCGCCGCCTTTACGGCGTCGTCCTGGATGAGCGCGCGGAGCATCGTCAGCGTCCGCTGCTTCTGCGGCCGCGTCGCCAGCGTCTGCAGCGCAGACGTGATCTCTTCCTTCTGCCGCGGACTGGCGCTGACGCCTTCCTGCACCAGGCAGCCGAGAACGAACTCGAACGACCACGCCAGCTCGGCTGCCTCGTCGATGAACGCCAGCGGCTGCAGGCTCACCGCGGCGTCGTCGCCGGCGAGCTCGTGGAAGGTGCCGCCCAGTGCCAGCGTGATTCCCTTGGCCGACGCCCCCCGATCGATGACGATCACCCGCGAGCCGGGATACTTTTGGTGCCCTGCGATCATCGCGCCCAGCAGCACGCTCTTGCCGGCGCCGGTCTGCCCGATCACCGCCGCCATTCCGACGTCGGAGCCCGGCTGGTGCAAACAGAACCGGAATTCCGTGCCCCCGTCGGACAGGCAGCGCAGCAGCGCCGCGCCGTCGCGGTGCTCGTCGCGGTCGGGTCCGGTCCACACCGCCGTGGCCGGCAGCACCTCGCTGAAGGTCAGTGAGCAAGCCAGGAAGCGACCGAGGTCGCCCTGCGGGTGACCGGGCAAGCTGCCGATCCACGCCGACATGGCATCGTGCCGCGCGACCTGGCTGATGAACCCGGCCGCACCCAGCACCTGCTGCACGGCCTTGCAGCGCTCCTCGAGCACGTCGAGGTTCGGATCGCTGAGCGTGATGGTGTGCGACCACAGCCCGAAGCTGAAGTCGCCGGTGGCGAGCGCCAGCAGCGCGCCGTCGGCCTCCTCCATGCGCCGTGCCGCATCGATGTTGTCGCGGCTGCCGTCGTCGCCGACGAACCGCGCCAGGATCTTCGTCGCAATCGTCTTGCGCCGGTCAGCCCACATCCGCTTGCGCAAGGCGAGCTCGCGTTCGGCGTGCTCACGGGAGTAGGGCAGCCACCGGGCAACGTTTCGGTACGGGAATTCGAGGTAGTTCAGCGCATCGAAGATGCCCGGAACCGTCGAGTCCGGCTGACCCTTGATCCGGATGGTCCGGATGTGATGGTCGCCCAGCATCGGCGCGTAGCCGCTGACGTAGTCGTCGCTCGCCAGGTACTCGGCGAGAAAGCACGGCAGCGGCGGCATCCTGACCCAGTGGCGGCGGGTCGAGATGGTGCTGTGCAGGTAGCTCACCAGCTCGTCGCCAGCGAGCGCCGTGATCTCCGGCATGACGCTGGCGAGGTGCTGCTCGAATGCGTCCACGCCGCGGCGGAAGGTGTCGAACTCGGCGCGGTAGCGCTGATCCGCCGTCCGCCGCTCGGCGAGGTTCTCTTCGAAGTGCGCGGCGAGCTTGCCGACGCCGTCGGTCGCCGGCGCGTACAGCAGGGTGACGAACCAGTCGCTGGTGAACTGCGTGCCCGGCCGGGTGAACAGCGCGCGGCGCTGCTTGTCAATCAGCCGGCTGACCGGGTCCGGCCAGGCGGCCGAAGGATAGTCGCGGGTTTCGTTGCGCTGACACTCGAACCATAGGGCCCAGCCCCGGCCGAAGCGCCGGATGGCGGCATTCAGCTGCTGCCGTGCGGAGACAAGCTGCTCGGGAGAGGAGCTCGCCAAGTCGCGCGGCCGGTAGCGCAGCACCGTCATGAACTCGGCCTGCTTGGTGGCGAGCAGGTCGGGAGCGAGCATCGCGCCCCAGGCGAGCGCGTCGGACAGGCAACGCATCTGCGGTGAGTGGACGAGGATCTGCATCGGTCACTTCCCGAGCCAGGTGGTGGTCGGCCACCGGTGCGTCGTCAGGTGTTCGCCCCAGTACGGGTCGCTGTGGTAGAGGCGGCGAAACACGAAGAAGACGGCGGGGATCAGGATCACCGCCGCGATGACGGCCTGGATCAGCCCGGCGAAGACGAGCAGCAACACGGCCGTGCCGGCACCGAGAAACACCGCAAGCGCTGCCTGCTCCGGCGGCAGGCCCAGCAGCGTCACCGGCTCGGAAATCCCCCGGAACGTCGGAATGGACCAGTCTCGCGGCAGGTCGGACATGTCTCCCCTCCTCCGGCCGGCTGTGCCCCGCCTGGTGGCAGCGGTACAGCCGGCAGCCCTTTGCTTCAGCCGAACAGGCTGGTGACGAGGGAAGCGAGCACGCCCAGGGCGTCGGTCGCGGCCGGGTGAAGGGTGGCGAGGTCGGACAGGCCGGCGCCGGCGCCACCGCCGATCACCGCATTGACGACATCGGGCGCTCCTGCCCAGGCGCCCCCGCCGACCGCGGTAACCCCGGCGCCGGCCATCATCGCCCCGGAGCGCATGATCGCACCGGCGCAGGTACCGATGACGCCGGCAGTGCAGGCCGCCACGCCCAGCCCCTGGGCGATATCGACGGCGTTGGTCGCCGCCTCGTCGATCGGCGTGCCGCCGCCGGCGGCGAGCGCGTCGGGCGCAAACAGAACGACCGCGCCGAGCACTGCCAGAGCGCCGGTGCGAAGAGCCGTGGTGAGGAAAGGCGTACCCGGGGAAGCGGGCGAGCGGGAACGCTGAGCGAGAGTGGACATCTCATCACTCCATCATGTTGCAACTATTGATCAGTATCGTGAGCCTGTGCACGCGGGATGGAAGAAGACGGAACGGCACAAGGATCGCGATGCGGAGACATTAACGCCCGTTCAGGGAATGTCCAGAGAAAAGTGTCAAAGCTATTTTGCCACTTTGTTGACAGCATACCGGCCTGCTCGCCCCTGAGTGGTGAGCAGGTTCGTGCCGATGAAACCGGCCGCACCCCTTTGGCGACGCCGGTTATCGAAGATCCGCGAGTTGATGGTGAAAGGCTCTTCGCCAAAGCCGGCGAGAATACGGCTGTGCGGCGCCCACACATGTTGGCAAGAGATCGGAGGCACCTCTCGCTGCCTCGCCGCCGTGGCGGGGCGATCGGCTTTCCTTCTCGTTGCCGCCACCCCCCTCGCGGTGATAAAGCAGCGCTCTCTCAACAACTTGCGGCTCCCAAAACTCAATGGGCTACAAACGCATGGAAGGGGCTGTCGGCGTCACCCAGCCGCAGGGGGTTGCGGAGGCGTTCAAGCGCTTGGCGCTCGATCGAACCGCCGATCGCGATCCGAAAAGCCGGCGACGACGAGTCTGGGCGCAGGACCTGTATGAAGAAGCGGTTCGCGCGCTTCTCGCTCGCTTGGCGTGTGGAGAAAAAGTCGTCTTTGTGGCGACGCCGGTTAGACGCAAAGAGCAAAAGACTGTGAGGCTGGAGCCTGCCCTGTGGATGCAGGTCCAGGAAGTCGCTGCCCGCTATGACGTCCCCAGCGCCGCCGTCGTTCGCACAGCATTGCTGTCGTTTTTGGAGTCGCAGGGCATCACGCTTGGGTGCCCCGGTTGACCATCCCGGCTACGCATAGTCGCCCACCCCAACAGCCCTTCGGGCCGCCCGCGCCCCCACCCAATAGGGCGCTCGCTTCGCTCACACGTCATGCAGACGAGGGGGCTCATTACCGCCCCCTCGGGCTCCCCCCGCTAGGATATTTGCAGCACGATGATGCCGGAGGGAGATAGAATCCAGGCACGGTACAGCCGGGGACGGCGATGACCGTGCACGGTGATGTTCACCAGACAAGGCCTTGCTGGTCCGCCCGCAAGGCCTTGTCGCCGATTCGAGGCTGGGTGCTGTTGCTCGCCCAGCCGGCTGTGATCGGTCCACTCCCTCCACTTACCGCCTTCATAACTTCTTAGGTGACAAGGTAGGGAGGTTCTGAGTCACCGAGGTTGATAGTGAAAAAGGCACGATGGCTCAGCCGCGGCGTGCTCGGCCACTCGGAACGTTGGCGGTGACCGGTTCGAGCGGTTCGAGTCCGCGCGACTCCAGGAGGCGGTTCCATGCCTCGTGTCCGAGCTTCTGGACGCTGAGTCCGGTATCGAGACTGAGCTGGCGCAGCCGCTTGCGGTCGCGCGGGGTGACGAGGATGTTGACGGGAACGATCGCCGGACCGCCCTGCCCCGTCCCGGCATCCGCTGTCCGGGTGGCAGTCTCCGGGATGGTATCGGAAGCCGCTTGCGGATCATCGTCGATCGACGCCATGACGTCGGCGAGAGCACGGCCCCGCTTACTGGTCATGCTTCATCTCCTGGATCCAGGTCCAGACTTGGCGTAGCTCGTCCCGCGCCTCGCGGGCGGCAGCGCCTCGCATCTCGCCGACGCCGCGCCCTTCCAGCGAAGCATCGAGGTAGACCGTACGGTCGGCAACGTGGATGGGGCAAACTGGCACCGGATAGCGCGAGAGTGCTGCGCGGGCGGTCGTGGCGCGGCTCGCGGTCTTCGCCGCATTGACGATCAGCACCGCTCGTTTGTCGAGACGCCGCAGAATCTTCAGGGTTTCGCCGACGGCTTCCAGGTCGTCGGGAGACGGACGGACGGGAACAACGACAAGGTCGGCGATGCGCGCCGCCTCGGCCTCGGGTTCCTCGACGGCCGGGCGTGTGTCGATGAACAGAGTTCCGGCGGGCTTCCGGCGTAGCGCGGCGGCGGCGGCGGTCAGCGACGTGCCGTCCACGTCGATCAGATCCGGCCGTTCCGGCAGGGGGGCAAGGTCTTGTCGACGCGCCCACCAGTTGGTCGTCGTCCGCTGTGGATCGCGGTCGATGAGGAGACTCGGTTCCGCCTCGCCGGCGAGCACGGCGAACTGGCGAGCCAGGGTGCTCTTGCCGGTGCCGCCTTTCTGGCTGATCAGCGCATAGATTTGCACCTGCTTTCCTCCAAACCACCAGAGTAAAGAGACTATGAAGGTAAGAGACTAAGAATGCAAACAGGTATGACACTTCGTAACTTGTAGCCTTATCACCTTCATAGGCTTAGATGTCAGAAGAGAAGATCTCATCGCCGACGACGCGTGCGATCAGGAGTCCGTGCCGGCGTCGATAGCTGATGCACACGGCCATTTTGCGGCCGGTCCAGACCAGCCAGACCTGCCGCTTGCGGCGCTTCGACACCTCAATGGCGCGACGCACGATCGGAGCGATTTCATGCAGGGACGGAGGGCATTGATCCATGGCCGTGCTCCTTCCAGCGGGGTGCAGCAACGCTTGCGAATGAGAGGGCGGGGGGGGAAAGCGGCCTATGCGGCCGCCTGGTGCGCCTCGTCGGTCTTGGGCTGAAGGCTGTGCAGGTAGTCGGCGGCCCGCTGCGCGTGGGCGGCGGCGCTGAAGATGAACCGCTTGTCGTCGTCCAGCACCTTGAGCCAGTGGCCGATATAGGCGGCGTGATCCTCTCGGACGTCCGGGGTGATCCCGAGGTCGGCCGACAGGAAGGCGGCACCGAGCTCGGCGACAAGTTCCTCGCGGGCGTAGCCTTCGTCGCCCCGTGCTTTCCGGCCGAAGTCGCGGTCGAGGCGCTTCGGGTGCCGCGTCCAGTGCGTCAGTTCGTGGGTGAGGGTGCCATAGTAGCTTTCCGCATCGGCGAAGCTCTCGAAGGGCGGCATCTGCACGTGGTCATTGTGGATGGCGTAATAGGCCATGGTCCCGCCGTGGCGAATGTCGGCCCCGATCGCCCTGCAGAACCGCTCGGCGCTGTCGATTCGGGCGATTGGGTCGAGGGGCTGGGCGTTCGCTGAAGCGTGGTAGTGTGGCAACAGGCCCTCGACCTGTTCGACGTTGAACACCGTGTACCCTCGCATGAACGGGATCTGCCGCTCGACGTCCTCGCCGTTGTCGTTCCGCTCGGTGCGAGTGATCTTGTCGGCATAGACCACCAGCGAGCCTTTCTCGCCCTTGCGGACGCAGGCGCCGAGTTGCTTCGCCTGCCTGAACGTCATCCATATCGGGGCGGCAAAGCCGCGCTCCACGGCTTCACCCCAAAGCAGCAGGACGTTGATTCCCTTGTAGGGCGTACCGTTGTGGCGCAAGGGGCGGGTGATTCGTCCGGCGGCGTGCTCGGCGTTCCAAGGCTTCACCCACGAACGAACCCCCTTCGCCAGGTCGGCAAGGATGCGGTCGGTCACGCGACTGTAGATGTCCTTCCTGGCCTCGCTGCTCATGACCTGATCTCCTCCTTGGGGTTGGGTTTGCAGCAGCTGCTGCAACCCTGCCCGTCGGCGAGACCGGGGGTAGCAAAGGCAAGTGGGCCGGCGGGGAGGGGGATCGCCCACCCGAAGGGCGTGGTCGCGTGCGGCCGCGGGCTGCAGCGCAGCGAAGCCTGGGGAGACCCCGCCGGCCCGCTTGCCTGCGCGAGGGGCAGAGCCCCTTCCATGTTCTTCTGCAGGTACCCAGGCACGAGAAAGCCCCCCGCGCCGCAGGCGCGGTGATCTCAGCTATCGGATTCTGCTGTTGGGTCGAGGGCGGGATGGCGAAGGCGACGGTCGATCAGACTTCCATACGCGGGTTGGGTACCGCACGAACGCGTGTCGTCGCGGGCAGCCTCTCACTAAACACGGGCGTCGACCGAAGCGGACCCCGACAGCGTCGATTCACCGAAGGACAGCAAAGCGACGTTCGCCGAACGTTCCTGATCGCCATGAGCGTCGATCTTGTATTACCAACAGCGTACGTCGGACTTGTCGATCACGGACGTGAAGCGATCGTCCTACGTCGAAGGCCACCCACGCAATCAAAATTGCGGACATCGGCGGCCGCGGTATGCTTCAGCCGTCATCGACGATCTCGACCGCTTTTTCCTGTCGGCTTTTGGGAGGCGCAGTTCCGACGTCTGGATCGGTGCGCGTCTGTCCCCGCGGAGGCGAAGGATGCTCCAATATTTTTCAATCCGTTATAGCTTTGGAGTGGTTGACCAAGTTTGGCTTTGGTGAACGTTTGTTGGTCGAGGCTTCAGACAAGGCGTGCCTACCTGCTTCGATCGAACCGGCCCCGGCCCATTACCGTGAGTTAATGGACTTGTGAGCGGCGCCTCTTGACCGCTTGTGATCGCCGCGGGTAGAAGGGTGCCATGGTGCTCAACGGTCGTACAACCATGCGTGCGCTGATCGGGCTGCTCGTCGTGCTCGCGCATCTGGCTTTTCAGCCCACGACGGGGCTGGCATTTACGCTCTGCACCGAGGCGGACGGCCGGACCAGCGTCGAGTTCGCGGCCGTGCGCGGCTGCGAGACGCCCATTGCCGCCGTCGATCAATCCATCGCCAGCATCGTTGACCCCTGCTGCATCGAGTGCTCGGACCACGTCCTCAGCGTGGAAGCTTCGGCAGTGATATCGGCCAAGCGTGGCGAGGCGCCTCGGACAGTTCTACCCACGGGCCCGCCCAGCCTGGACGTAGCCGGCTCGTTTCTCCTGGTGTCCATGGCGGCCGGGGGTCACGTCCCCAACGGCCGCATTGTGCGTTTTGATGGCGACTTTCGCGACCCCTTTCTCGTTGCTCTCGG
>JAXMDO010000003.1:0-315935 GCA_046348775.1 Rhodospirillales bacterium
TCGGGCGATATCGAGTGCCTTTCCACAGGAGTTGCGCTTGAGGATCGACGTCAACGCAACCGGTGCCTGTCCGGCCTCCTTCATCCGGCCGAGGCGAAGACAGGCCTGCAGGGCCAGCGAGATCTCGGTGAGCATGTCGGCCAACTTCTTCTGAATCAATTGGTTGGCCGCGAGGGGACGACCGAATTGGCGGCGGTCCGACGTATAGCGCAGCGCCGTCTCGTAACAGGCTTCCGCCGCACCGATCGCTCCCCAGGAGATGCCGTACCGGGCCGCATTAAGGCAGGTGAACGGCCCCTTAAGGCCCTTCACGGTTGGCATCACATTTTCTTCGGGGACAAAAACCTCGTCCATGACGATCTCGCCGGTGATGGACGTGCGCAGGCCGACCTTGCCGTGGGTCGCCGGAGCCGATAGTCCCTTCCACCCCCTCTCAAGGATAAAGCCGCGGATATCCCCCTGATCGTCCTTCGCCCAAACAATGAAGACGTCGGCGATGGGTGAGTTGGTGATCCACATCTTGGTGCCCGACAGCAGGTAGCCGCCGCCGTCCGTCTTGCGGGCTCGAGAGACCATGGATCCGGGATCCGACCCATGGTCCGGCTCGGTGAGCCCGAAGCAGCCGATCCGCTCGCCGCTCGCCAGCGCCGGAAGATAGCGGCGGCGCTGCTCCTCGCTGCCGAACTCGTAGATGGGCAGCATCACCAGGGACGACTGGACGCTCATCATCGAGCGATAGCCAGAGTCGATCCGCTCGATTTCGCGCGCGATCAGACCGTAGGGGACGTAACCGACTCCGGCGCCGCCATACTCCGGCGGAATGGTCGGCCCAAGGAGACCGAGTTCTCCCATCTCGCGAAAGATCCCGACGTCCGTCTGCTCGTGTCGGAACGCGTGTTGAACGCGCGGTGCCAATTTGTCCTGCGCATACGCCCGCGCGGTATCGCGGACCATCCGCTCTTCCGACGTGATTTGATCCTCGATCCGGAACGGATCCATGTTGTCGAACCGGGATTGCGGATCACTCATCGCAATGTTCTCCCGCTGCATGGACTGATCTGCACCTCAACTCCCTTGATCTAAGATGTCGCCTCGGTGCCCTCGTGCGGACCGACACCCCGCGGACTATTTGTCTCGTCGCCGCAGCGCGGTTTGGCGAGCGACCCGAGCGAGCGGAGGTATGCATCGTCGAAGCTCGCCCGGTCGTAGACGGGAAACTCCACCGACCGGTCGCGGAAGCTCTTCAAGGGCTGCCCCATCGAGCGCAGACCGCGCGCCCGCTCGCGCCGAACGAGACCGAGGTCGATCTCGATCGGGATGAGTTCCTCGGCGCTCCCCGCCTGGTGCAGGACGCGTCCGTCGGCTCCCACGACTAGCGAACGACCGGTGCCCCCGGCGCCCAGCCCGTTGATGTGAAAGACGTAACTCTGGAACATCGCGGCCGTGGCCTGGGCGATGAGGAGATCGGCGTCCCGGTCGATGAAATGGGCGAGAACCGGGTTCAAGATGACCTCAACCCCCATCGAGGTTAACGTGCGGGCGATCTCGGGGAACCAGATATCGTAGCAAATGGCGACGCCGAAGCGGCCAACCTCGGGCACGTCGAATACGCAGAACTCGCGGCCCGGCGTCACTCCCTCCTCGTAAGGCGTGAAGGGAAAAATCTTGGAATAGCGGGCGACGACATCTCCATGGGGGTCGATCACCGGGGTGGTGTTGTAGACGGCCCCGTCCCGCCGCTCGTAGAAGGAGCCAGGCACCAACCAGATTCGGTGCTGGCGGGCCATCGCCTGGAACGCCGCTTCCGTCGGCCCCGGCAAGGGCTCGGCACTGTGGGTCACCGGCCCATGCGCGGCGAGCTCGCTCAACACAACCATCTGCACCCAAGGATAGAGATGCATCAGGAGATCGAGCCGCTTGTGCAGGTGCCCAAGGTTGTTCTCGATCCAAACGTGCGTCTGGATGCCCGCGACAGCGAAATGTGGCATAATCAATTCCCAACTACTGGCGGGAGGTGGCTCGCGCTTTTACCAAGCAATTAGCCGCAGCAGCCGGGGTTCCACAAGCGAGCGAACCGTTGCCAGTCCTCGGCTCGACCGCCCTTGATGCCCTGGAGGAGGGCTTCGGCAAAGCCCGCCGGCAGGTATCGGAACTCTTCGGCCGACAGCGCTTCAAACTGCTCGCGTAACCGGCGCGCCGCGTCCGCCGCGCCATCGGTCGCATGCCCCTTGTAGCACACTCGGCGATGGCCTTCGGTGAACTCGCGGAAGCTCTGCCGCCAGGGCGCCTGATCCGGCCAACGCAGCGTCACGCTGCCTTCAAGCGGCCGGTACGCCGCCGTGTAGACCGTACCGAAGCCGCGCGCATAGTTGCGACTGAAGAGGGGCGGCATCAGGAAGGCCTCCTCCAGATCGGCCGGCGTGAGCCCGGGCTGCGCCAGCAGGTGGTCGAGGTAGCGTTTGCGCTCGGCCGTGCGCGAGAACTTGGCTTGTTCCGGCCACTCGACGCGGAGCTGATGGTTGGTGACGGCAAGATCACGGGTCACAATGGTCGGCCGGTCGGGCGCCACGAGAACGGTAGCGTGGTTGCCCTGGCGGTCGAGCAGGGTGACGTTGTAGGCCATATGCGAGGGAGTGTGGCGGAGGACCTCGATCGCCTCTCCGGTATCCTCGCAGACTTCCAGGATGTAGCGGAGGATCAGCGGAATCCCGAACCCGCGGCCAACCACCCGCCGGCCGCCGAAAGTTAACGATAGGGCCAGCCCGCGGTCGTTGACGCCATCGGCTAAGCCTGCGATCGCCTCCATGCTGCCGATCACCCGGCGGCCCTTCCAGGCACTGTGCAGCATAGTCGCCTCGTTGAGCCTGGGGTCGAGGTCGTAGTTGCGGACCAGGACCGGGCCTTCCTCGTCGAGCAGCACCGCTTGCGAGCAGTGGGAAAGATAGGCAGGCGGGCACCAAAAGGTCAGGAAGCGCGCGGCTTCCTCGTCGCCTCTGGCCAGGTCCGCCAAGCGTTGCCAGGTCGAAACGAATTCCGGCATATAGCGTGCAAGGGCACGCTCAGATTCTGCCAGACTGGGCGCATCATGATCTCGATGGCTTAGATACCACGCCTTCCAGCCCGGCCAGTGGCGCCGAAACGCGGTCTGCCACGTCCTACCGGGCCGGTTCTCCCGCATCGCCTCGAAGGTAAGGTTCAGCAAAACTCTCCACTCCTGGCTGGTGCTGGCCGCAGATATGGCCGATCAACGAGCGCGAACTTACATCATGACTCATGATGTCGATAGATATGGGATTCGGTCGGGTCGTTCAAGGATGGCGAGCGCATGACTTGGAGCATGGAGAACAATCAAGGAGTGCGGCAGGCCGACCTTCTACCCCTTCAGCGCAGCTACCGCCTGTTTGGCTACCCGGTGGTCGCCCGGGTGCCGCGGCTCCAGCTTGGCGGCGGCTTCGGTGACCAGACACGTCATCCCAACGCCTGGGCGGTATTCGTCCAGATCGACGGCCTGATGACCCGCGTCATCAGCGCCCGCGGCCTGCCGCGCGAATGGACCAGCCTCGATCGGCTGGAGCGATGGCTGCGCGAGCAGGGATTCCGTTATTGGTGGGTTCAAAACGAGCTCGATCCGGTGGGCGAACCGTCGAGCAACGCAGAAGATCTCGGTGAGGAGTGAGCCCGAATGCGGTGCCACCGGGAAGCGCCGCGGCTCACGCGTAGTACGCGACTCGTTCGCCTTCGGTGAAGGCTGCCAAGGACTGCCGCCATCGCTGGTGCGGCCAACAAAGCTCCATTGTGCCCTCAGCGGGCCGGTAGGCAGCGGTGTAGAGCGTGCCCCAGCCCCCTTCTGAGACTGGCCGGTGGAGCGGCCGATCGAGGAAACGCTGGACGAGGCTGTCCGCGGTCTGGGCGGGGTTGTCGAGGTAGGCTGCGAGAACGGCCTCCCGGCGGACGGTATCGGCGAGACGAAGGTCGTCGGGCCAGGCATGCAGGCCTTGGCGGTTGGCGGAATAGGCTTCGCGCCGGGTCTCGGGCGGACGATCCGGGGCGATTGCCACCGTGCACCAGTCGTGGTGCCGGTCGAGCAGTGCGATGTTGTAGGCCAGATGAACAGGGACGCGCCGCAGGACGGCCAGTCCTTCGGCGACGGTGCGGCAGGTCTCAAGGATGTAGCGCAGGATAAGGGTGACCCCAAATCCCGGTCCCTTGGCCCGCCGCCCCCCGAACGTGAGCGAGATTACGAGCCCAGCCGCGTTCATCCCGTCCAAGGTTCCCCAAAGGCAGTCAGCCATGGCGACGATGCGACTAAGCCAAGTGCTCCGCAGCAGGAGCGCCTCGCAGAGGGAGGGCGCGTAGTCGTAGTTGCGGACCAAGGCGCAAGGCTGCCTTAGCCAGACCGCCTGGGTGCAGCCGTGGATGAAGGTTGGCGGGCACCACAAGGAAAGGAACCGGGCCTGCTCTTCATTGGCGCCGAGGCAACAAAGGAGTTGGTCGTAGACCGGGACCAGCTCCGGCATATGACGACCAAGCATGGCGCGGCAGGTCCGGTAGTCGGGCGTCAAACCATCATTGTCCAGCAGCCGGCTCTGGTATGCCGGCCACAGGCGGGCGAACTCCGCACCGAGCCGCAGGCCCGGCCGAGGCTCGTCGATGGCGCGGAATCGAAGACTCGTCATCCCGCATCCGCGTCGAAGAGCCACCGGGACCGCTCCTCGGGATGGGTCGAGATCACGATCAGATCCGGCGTGAACGCCTGCACCGCATCGTCCATCGCGTGCAGCGGCCGATGATCCCCCAGTTGGCCGTCGGCCCGCAATCCTTCACCGCGAAGGATTTCAAGGACGGTTTCCAGGCGTTTGCGAGCCGCAATCACCGAGGCATCGGCCGACCATCCGGCCCCCTGACTAGTGTGCAACGGATGCGCGGGTACGCAGACGAAATAGTCAGCGGCCCAGCCGCCCAACGCTTCCCGCGCGTCGTCGGCGAACGATCCCGTCGCAGGACTCGCCGTCGCCATCTCGCCCAGCATGCGCATGACCATGACGATCAGCACGCCGCTCAGGGCGTAGGTGAGGAACGCCCCCGGTCCAACCGACTTGATCACCACGCCTGAGCCCACGAACAGGCCGGCGCCGATGACGCCGCCAATCGCGATCATGGTAAGATGCCGCTGTTTCAGGCCCTTGGGCAGTTCGGTGCCCGATCCGGCCGACTCTGCGTCCACTGCCTGCGCCATCGCCCTTCCCCCTTCCTGAGCAACATGCGGACGTTCAGAAGAGCTTGCCCCATTGCCACTGGGCGGGCAGCTCCGGTGCTGTCGGCGCCGGCGGAATGCCCTCGAACTGCGCTTTGATGCCTGCGTTCCAAAGCTTGGCCCGGGCGGTTAGCTGCCGGTCGTCCGTCTGCATTCGACCGTGGGTGAGAAGGATCCCGAGATCCGCGCCATAGTAGCGGTACTGTCCGGCGTCATAGACGCGCAGGTAGAAGGCCTCGTTCTCGTCACCGACGCTCGTGAACTGGGCCGCCCGGCGCACGAAGCTGACGTTGCCATCCTGATTCATGCGCCAGATGCCGGACGGGGGCGCCTTGGTGATGAGTTCGACCTTGTCCTCGGTCTGCTTGAGGATGAGCTGACTCCAGCTCGCGTACTGTCGCCAGCGTTGCTGCACCTCGGCGAGGTCGATCTTCCAGTCCACATCCAGGAATTCGAGAATGTGGAAGAGAAAGAGCGGGCAGCCGCCGTAGGTGCTGGTAATCAGGTTGGTCGGCGGTGAGGCGCCGCTGATCCGGGGATTGATCTCGCCGAGGTAGACCTCGTGGTTGTCGGTGTCGATGAGGAAGTCGACGCAGAAGACCCCCTTGTAGCCTTCCTGCCAGAGCCGGTTGCCCAAGCGCTGGACCATGTCCGTGACTTTGTCCTGGATCGGGTGCGGCAGCATGTTGGGATCGGCGTCGTTGCCGCACCAGCCCCCCTTGTAGGGCGTGATCTCGGCGAAGCCCGTGATGTCGGTCATGATCGGGCCCACCAGCGTGCCATGGCGGGTGGCGCAGCCTTCCACCGTGCCCGGCATGTGGTTGATCCGCTTCATCACCTTGAGCTCTTCGTCGATGATCTTGGGCGCGTACCGGTCCCAGTCGTCCTTGCTACGGATAAAGAAGGTGGTACGGCCGGAATCGCCATACGGGGTTTGCACCACCAGATCCCCGCCGAGCCCGGCCTCCGTTGCCAGGGCCGTCAGTTCCTCAAAATCCGAGGCCCGCCCCATGATGTTGGGTGCACTCGGCACGCCGGCCTCGTTGCCGAGGCGGGTGGTCGTAATCTTGGAATCGATGTGCGCGCGCAGCTTTGCCGACGGCAGCGCCATCTCGAAGCCGAGGCCCCGCACCAAATCCTCGGTCTGCTCGTCGAACATGACCAGCAAGACCTTGCCGCTCTTGCCACGTTCCCGGAAGCGGGTGATGGTTTCCGGGTTGGCGAGCAGGTAGTTGCCGACCTCCTCCATCGAGCGGAACTCGCGCGGGCCGGTATCCTTGGGCGTGAACACGCGCGGGTGATGGCCGTCAAATGAGTCAAAATAGCTGACATACTCGAAACGGCCGACCCATTGGTCGATGCCGAGGAGGTTGAGTGGGCATGGGGTCACGAAGTAGATCGGCGTCGTATTACCGCGCAGGAAGGCGTAAATATCCCTGAGCGACTCGAGCTGCGGCCTTCTTGTTTCCATCCTTCATAGCCTCCCGCTCCCTCACGCCGTCCGCGGCCGCGGATCGTCATGAACTCCCCACGTCGACCAGGGTGAAAGCCGCTTTTTTTGGCAGCCCCCGGCCGTTTTTTGTGCAATCTTAAAGGATTACGAGCACCCTTTGGAGCATGTCAGCTGCGCATAGCACTGTCAAACGTCCGCAGAATAAGCCTAGTCTAGCCGCTCCCGCAGCACCGCCGCGGTGTGCTGACGCAGTACTTGCCGATGGCGCCGATGTCTCCAAACCCGCCGCCGGCTTGCGCAGCGAAGCCAACGATCCATCCTGATCAACGGAGGCTTTCGGTGGTGATCAGTTGGTCGTCCACCGGGCATTGAACGCCGAGTGCCGACGAGGCAAGGGTCCATGGGGGACGGCCTCCGCTTTGGCCAGCCCGTTTTTCTGGATGGTGCAGGCGGATCGTTTGCAGCACGCGTCAGCTTCGGACGCTTCAGTTGCTGCTCGCCGTGTACCGTCCCGCCGGAGGGTTTCGGCCATGGTCAGCGGCACCGGCCGCCCGGCCGTGCCGGCAGCCGCTGACAGTAGCTCCTTTGAGGAATGCTACGCCGCGGGGGCGCTGGCGAACTCGACGCCCTTGTCCTTCAACAGCTGCTGCAGTTCGCCCGAGGCATACATCTCGCGGACGATGTCGCAGCCGCCGACGAACTCGCCCTTGACGTAGACCTGCGGCAGGGTCGGCCAGTTGGAGAACTGCTTGATCCCCTCGCGGATGGAGGGATCGGTCAGCACGTCTATCCCCTTGAACTTGACGCCCAGGTTGGACAGCGCCTGGACGACCGCCGCGGAAAAGCCGCATTGCGGGAACATGGGCGTTCCCTTCATGAAAACGACGACGCCGTTCTCGTCGATCTCCTGGCGGATGCGGCGGAATACGGTGTTGTCGGTCATCTAGAGCAATCCTTCCTCGTCTGCTGGTCCGTTGAAGTGCTATGCGGGCAAGGCCGTCTGCAGCGCCAGCGCATGCAGTTGCCCGCCCATCCGCCCCTGCAGCGCCTGATAAACCATCTGGTGCTGCTGCACCCGTGTCTTGCCCGCGAAGGCGGCCGACACCACCAGCGCCGCGTAATGGTCGCCATCGCCGCGCAGATCCTCGATGGTCACCTCGGCATCGGGCATCGCCGCCTTGATCATCGCCGCGATCTCGACCGCGTCCATCGCCATCCGATCGTTCCCCTTATGCCGACCCTTGCGCCGATACGCTGCGATCGGCCATGAACCCCGGCAGCCATTTTTCGTGCCGCTCGGCAACCGCGGTGAGAGATATGGCGTGACCGGTGCCGACCGTCAACCGGGCGCCGCCGACGGCCCCGATGACCGCCATCGGCACCCCGTCCTCGGCAGCGGCGGCGGCCAACGCATCCACATCGGCCGACGGGAGGGCAACGAGGTAGCGCCCCTGGTCCTCGCCGAACAGCCAGCCGGCCAGCGTTGTCATACCCGGCGCCGGCTGGTCCAGCGCCGCTCCCCGGCCGCCGGCGATCGCCATCTCGGCGAGCGCGACGAGGAGACCGCCATCGGCGAGATCGTGGCAGGTGTCGATGCGCCCTGCCTCGATCTGTCGGCGGACGAAGTCACCGGTCCGCCGCTCACCCGCCAGGTCGACCGGGGGTGGTGCCCCCTCCTCGCAGCCCTGGATCTCGCGCAGGTAAAGAGACTGGCCGAGCCAGCCGCACCCGGCGGCACCGATGAGGACGAGGGCGTCTCCCTCGCGCTTCAGGACGGGCGTGGCCATCCGTGCCAGATCGGCGATCAGGCCGACCGCACCGATGGAGGGAGTGGGCGGGATGCCGCGACCGTTGGTCTCGTTGTAGAAGGAGACGTTGCCGGAGACGACCGGCATGTCGAGGGCGAGGCAGGCGTCCCCCATGCCGGCGATGCAGTCGGCGAACTGGCCCATGATCTCGGCCTTTTCGGGGTTGCCGAAATTGAGGCAGTCGGTGACCGCCAGCGGCCGGGCGCCGGCCGCCGTCAGGTTGCGCCAGGCCTCGGCGACAGCCTGCCGGCCACCGATGCGCGGATCGGCGAGGCAGTAGCGGGGGGTGCAGTCGGAGGTGACGGCGACCCCCTTCATCGTGCCCGGAATGCGGATTACCGCGGCATCGCCGCCGGGGCGCTGCACCGTCGAGGCCATCACCATGTGGTCGTACTGCTCCCACACCCAGCGCTTCGAGCACAGATCGGGCGTCCCCAGCAGCCGCAGCAGATCCGCCAGCGGACCGGCGGTTTCCGGCAAGGCGGAGCTGGCCAGCACCGGCTTCGGCGGCGTCGGCTCCAGCGGCCGGTCATACTCGGGCGACGCTTTCGCCAGAGGATCGATGGGCAGATCGGCGACGATCGCCCCGTGGTGGCGGACCACCATGTGGCGGGTATCGGTGATCTGGCCCACCTGAGCGAAGTCGAGATCCCACTTCTCGAAAATCGCCGCCGCCTCCGCCTCGTGACCCGGCTTCAGCACCATGAGCATCCGCTCCTGGCTCTCCGAGAGCATGATCTCGTAGGCGGTCATCCCGGTTTCCCGCGCCGGCACCCGATCCAGGTCGAGATCGATGCCGACACCGCCCTTCGACGCCATCTCGAACGAGGACGATGTCAGCCCGGCCGCCCCCATGTCCTGGATGGCGACGATGGCGTCGGTCGCCATCAGCTCGAGACACGCCTCGATCAGCAGCTTTTCGGTGAAGGGATCGCCGATCTGCACCGTCGGCCGCTTGCTCTCGTTTTCTTCCGAGAACTCGGCCGATGCCATGGTGGCGCCGTGAATGCCGTCGCGGCCGGTCTTCGAGCCCACATAGATGAGCGGATTGCCGACACCGGCGGCGGCCGAATAGAAGATGCGATCGGCACGGGCGAGGCCGACGGTCATGGCGTTGACGAGAATGTTGGCGTCATAGCTGGGATGGAAGGTGCACTCGCCCGCCACCGTCGGCACGCCGACGCAGTTGCCGTAGCCGCCGATGCCGGCCACCACGCCCGCCACCAGATGTCGCGTCTTCGGATGCTCGGGGGAGCCGAAGCGCAGCGAATTGAGATTGGCGATCGGCCTGGCACCCATGGTGAAGACATCACGAAGGATGCCGCCTACCCCCGTCGCAGCCCCCTGGTAAGGCTCGATGAAGGAAGGGTGGTTGTGGCTCTCCATCTTGAAGATGACCGCATCACCGTCGCCGATATCGACGACGCCGGCGTTTTCCCCCGGCCCGCAGATCACCCACGGCGCCGCCGTCGGCAGCGTCTTCAGCCAGCGCTTCGACGACTTGTACGAGCAGTGCTCGCTCCACATCACCGAGAAGATGCCGAGTTCGGTGAGATTGGGCGCGCGGCCGAGGATGGCGAGAACGCGCTCGTATTCCTCGGGTGACAGCCCGTGCTGGGCGACGATGTCCGGGGTGATCTCGCTCATCGGTAACGGCCAGTGGATTGAGGGTTGGGTGGGGTGAAAGACGTGGTGTGCGCGTCATAGCAGACGCGAACCCCGTCGCCAACGCGGCACGGCATTCTTTCCGGCGGCGGCGCCGTCCCGGCAGCGCCGGATCTAGGCCGGCTGCGGTCTTGGCGAGGAGGTTGCCGGCGGGGTTGCGATGAGCGCTTCGTCGGCGAGATGGAGCAGCGCGCGGACGGTCCGGTCCGTCCCTGCCGTGCGCAGAATGCGCGGTGCGACGTCGCCAACCTCCCGTGAGGAGGACGGGTCCGCGCGGGCTCCGGCGAGGATCTGCCGCAACAGATTGAGATCGGTGGTGGCGTCGACCAGGAAGGCGATGCGGGCCGCCGGCACCCTCGCCACCAGCGTCTCGATCTCGAAGACGCAGCCCTGGTTGGCGGGGGTAAAGCCGCGCAGATCCATGGCCACCAGGTGCGCCCCTTCCATCAGCCGGATAACCGCCGCCTGCCAGGTGTCGCCGGTGCAAAAGAACTCATTGACGCGGAAGCGCCCGTCGGGGTCGGGGCGGACATCCCGCTCGGCGACCCTGCGGCCGAGTTCCGCCTCGTTCTTGATGAAGGCGTTACGCAGGCGGCCGGACACGAAATCGAGCAGTTCGCCCGGTTCGATGTTGGCGGTGGCGAGATCAGGGGCGGCGATGAGCTGAATCGGCCCGGCATACCGCCAGCGGGCGCTCAGCACGCTGAACAGCCGCTCCGTCCGCCGCTGAAAGCCGAAAACACGCAACAGCAGCAAGTGCGCCGGCGGCCGTTCGCTCGCCCGGCGGGCGACCGCCGCCAGACCGACGCGACAGACCAGTTTCCAGGCGACGAAGGTGGCCAGCCCGGCCCAGCCGCCATAGCCAGCGTCGGATAGCAAGCTTTGGCAGAGCAGCAGGCTGGCGAACAGCCAGATGCCGTCGAAAACGAACGACTGGTCACTGAACTGCTTGCGCCGATAGCGGCGGCCGATCCAGCGGATGATCAACCAACCGGGGATGGCGAAAACGACCATGCCAAAAAGCGGGAAGCCGTAAACCCAGAGCTCCGCCGAGGTGCCGGTCGCCACCGCTGCCGATGCAAACAGCTCCGGCCACCCGCTCAAGGCGACGGTGGCAAGGTGCGAGCCAACGGCGGCGATCAGCATGAACACCAGCAGCAGCGGGCCGATGGATCGGACGCGGCGGTTGAGGAACAAGAGGAGGTAGACGGTGGGCAGGGTCAGCAGCACCCAGAACATCAATGGTTGCGCAAACGCCGGCACCACCACGCCCTTCGCCAATTCAGACATCCATTGGGTGCCGGGCGCCGGCGTCGCCAGCGACGGAATCGACGACAGCACCAAAGGTGGCGTCGGCCCGAGACCGACGATGCCGGCGAAGACGGCAAGAACGGCGAAGTAGATGACAATAATCAGCCCCTGGCGGCGGCGGTCGGCTCCCCACAGCAGCATCAGCGTCAACACCACCGGCCAGGCATTTGCCCAGAAGACGACGCTCGCCCGGATCGGCAAGAACTCGAACTGGCCAAACAGCATCTGCAGGACGGTGGCCGTCGCCGCATGGGCGAAACCGGCGAGCGCATAGATCATCGCCGCCCGGCGCATTGCGGCGGTGGCGCCGAGGAAGGTCGGCGAGCGGAAAGCGCCCGCCCACGACGTGTCCGAGGTGAGGCGCAGATCGAGGGCGGGGAACGCTCCGCCAGCCGAGGGCGGCGCCAACCGCGCGGTCGCCACCGCACGGCCGGGACCGCTCGCCACCGCCATCCATCGCTGCACGGAGCGCCGATAGGCCACCAGCAGCAATGCGCCGACGATAAGGGTCAGCAGCCCGGCGAGAAGCAGCTGAGCAAGGATCGCCCCCTGACTGAACGGATCGATCATCGATCACGCCCTGGAACTTAACCGGTGGCGTGGGGAGCGAACGCCCGCGCCAGCAGGAACGCCGCCCCATAGACCGCCCACAGCGCCAGGATCGCCCGCGGCAGCCAGTCCAGCAGGGAGCGGCCGAGGATCTTGCGGGCGGCGTCCTGCTGAAGCATCGCGGCCCATTCCTTCAGGTACATCTGATGGCTTTCCGGGATCGCCCGCTCCAGGGTCATCAGTTGCTCGTAGCGCCAGCCGATCAGCCGCTTGAAGCGATTGATCACCGATACCCAGAGGATGCAGACGAGGACGCCGAGAACGAACAGCGGCGCCACCAGCAACGCCAGGAACTGGCCTTGGACGCCCGCGTCCTTGATGAGGAAGCCGACGAGGGCGAAGATGGCGGTGTTGACGCCGAGGAACATCTCCGTCGCCGCCTGCCGCCGGTCGTCCAGGTGTTGGGTGTTGCCGACGAAGAACTTGTACTCGTCGTACTTGTCGAACTCGGCCATCGCCCGCTCCCCTCCCGTGGCCGGCCTGCCAGCGGCCTCACGTCCGCGATCCGGTCCCGCGCCTGGTTCTACTGGGGGGTATGCGGGCCGTGGATCAGGGGCCCGCCGTGACCGGGATTGTGGGAGTCCACGGTATCACGGGTGACCATCAGGAATACCAGCACCGCAAGCGCGAGCCCCGCAACCGCGGCGGGCCACAGCTTGGGCAGAGAGCCGGCCCGGGCGCCCAGCCGCTTGCGCTGGTTGTAGGCCTCGCCGATGCTGAGGACCACCACCGCCTGCGCCAGCGGAATGATGTAGTAGATAATGCGGAACATCAGCAGGCCGCCGACCAATTGTTCCGCCGGCAGCTTGTCGCGCAGGGCGAACAGCATCGTCGCTTCGAAGACGCCGACGCCGCCCGGCACGTGGCTGATGATGCCGAAGGCGAGCGCCGCGCAGAATACCGGCAGAAAGTCGGCGAAGCTCAGCCCGCCGTCGTTGGGCAGCACCACATAGAGCGCCGCACAGGCAAAGCCGATGTCGACGGCGGAAATGATCAACTGGCGGATCACCAGTCCGGCCGTCGGCAGTCTGAGCTGCCACTTGAAGATGCGAAGCTCACGGCCCCGGCCGCAAAGAATCAGGAAGGCGACGACCGCAATCAGGATGGCGGCGCCAAGGGCGGAAACGGTTTCCGCCGGGACTTTCAGCAGATCGGCGAGCGCGTGCGGATGGGCGAGCAGGCTGAGCGCGCTCACCGCGCAGATGCCGAAGCCGAAAGCGATCATGCAAAAGAGGGTGACACGGCCGATGTCGGCGACGTCGAGTCCGGCCCGGGAGTAAATGCGCAGGCGAACGGCTCCCCCCGTCACCAGGGTGAAGCCGGCGGTGTTGCCGATGGCGTAGCCGCAGAAGGACGCGAAGACGACGCTGCGAAACGGCAGTCGCTTGCCGATGTACTGCAGCGCCGACCAGTCATAACCCACCATCGCCGCGTAGCCGCCGGCGCCGAAGGCGATGCCGGCAAGGATGGACGGCCAGGGAATGGTCTCGATCGTCTCGACCACCTTGGCGAAGTCCAGATTGCGCAGGAAATGGGTCAGCACCCAGATCGCCAGCGCGAGGACCGCGAGGATGGCGATCAGGCTGGCATAGTCGATCCAGCGCCGATGTCGGACACGGCGCTGGGCGTGTTGGGAGGGATCGGTCGGATCACCCATCGATCCGGACACACCCCGTTTTTCGGTCTTGCTTCATGCCGCCCTGCTCGCAGCCCCGCCGTTCGTTTACCATTTTTTTCGGACGCTCCGAAGAACGCCGACGGGCTCAGACGGCGGTTGCCCGGTCACTGTCCCACTTCTGATCGCACCCTTGCGACCCATGGCAGCAGCTTAATACAGGATCACCCCTCGGCAGAAGAGCGATTCGGCACCGGGGCCGCGAGCAGCGTGGCGAATGATCATTCAGATGGACATGGTGGCGAGTTCCACCGCCGACCGGGGTCCCTCGATGACGACGATGCCGCTCTCGGTCACGAAGTACTTTTCCCGATCCTTTTCCAGGTCATAGCCGATGACGGTGTCGTCCGGGATACGCACGTTCTTCTCGAGGATGCACCGGCGCAGCTTCACCCGGCGGCCGATATCGCAGTAGTCGAAGACGATACACTCGTCGATATCGGCGCCCGCATGGACGTACACATGGCGCCCGATCACCGAATTGCGGATCGTGCCGCCGGAAATGATACAGCCGCCGGCGAGGACCGAGTCGATGGCCTGGCCGCGCCGGTCCGTTTCGTCGAAGGCGAACTTGGTCGGCGGGTCCGAATAGCCCGCCGTGCGCAACGGCCATTGGCGATTGAACAGGTTCAGCTCCGGCGAGATCGACCGCAGATCCATGTTGGCTTCGTAGTACGCGTCAAGGGTCCCCACATCGCGCCAGTAAGGAAGCTTGCCGACAGGCTCGCCCGGTATATCGTTGGTCATGAAGTCGTAGGCGAACATCTCGCAGCGCTCGATCGCCTTCGGCAGGATATCCCTGCCGAAGTCATGGCTGGAGTTGGGGTCCTTCTGATCCTCTTCCACCAGCCTGATCAGCATGTCGGCAGAAAAGATGTAGTTGCCCATGGAGGCAAGAACCTTGTCCTCCTGCCCCGGCATCGTCGGTGCGTTCGGGTTCTTCTCGTGGAAGGCAACAACCCTGTTGCTGTTGCTCATCTCGATGACGCCAAATTCCTTGGCGTACTTGCGATCGACGGGGTTGGCGGCGATGGTGACGTGTGCCCGCTTGCGCTCGTGGAACTCGATCATGTCGCGGATATTCATCCGGTAGATGTGATCGGCGCCGAAGATGCAGACGATGTTGGGGGCGGACTGCTCGATCAGATTGATGTTCTGATGGATGGCGTCGGCGGTGCCCCGATACCAGTCCTTGCCTTCGCTGCGCATCTGGGCGGGAACGGGGACGATGAACTCGCTCTTGAGCACGCCGCCCAGGCGCCAACCGTCGCTGATGTGCTGCAACAGCGACTGGCTGCGGAACTGGATCACCACGTAGATGGAAAAGATGCCCGAGTTCAGCAGGTTGCTGAGCACGAAGTCGACGATCCGATACTTGCCGCCAAACGGCACCGCGGGCTTCGCGCGCTCTTTCGTCAGCGGATAGAGGCGGGTCCCCTCACCACCCGCGAGCACGAATGCCAAAACCTTTAGCTGCATATCCCTTCCCCTTTTATGGTTATAAAGCGCACCGGGTCTGGAGCACTATGTTTCTACACCCTCCGCGGAGGGGTCGCAGCCTTTCTTTGCGGCGGCGGGAGCGCACCTGCCGCGCGCGCAAGAGGGAGTGACTTTTTCCCGGCTTTGGCTTTATTTTCAGGTAGGCGCAAGGGTCAGGGGCCGCGCCTGCACAATCCGGGGGAGACGATGGACCTGGGCACCCTCCTGCCGCGCCACGCGCGGTATCGCGGCGAACATCTCGCCCTTGTCGCCAGCGGACGGGAGCTGACCTATCGGCAGCTGAACGACTACGTGAACCGGCTGGCCAATGCCCTCATCAAGGCCGGCCTGGGCAAGGGCGACAAGTTCGCGACCATCCTCAACAACGGTCTTCCCTTGATGGCCGCCTACTGGGCGGCGGCGCGCTCCGGAACAGTGATCGTCCCGGTCAGCCCGCTGTTGCAGGAAAACGGGCTGCTGACGCTTCTCGATGATTCCGACGCCAGACTGGTCATCAGCGACGCGACGTTCGCGCCGATCCTGCGGCGGCTGCACGACCGCCTGCCGGCGATCGCCGCGGGGCGCTGGATCTCCATCGGCGCCCCGGAGCCGGATTTCCTCGACTACGAGGCGTTCCTCGCCGCCGCCGACGCGGGCGAGCCGGCGGACGCCTGCATCGTCGACAGTGATCCGTTCAACATCATGTATTCCAGCGGCACCACCGGCCTGCCGAAGGGAATCGTCCATTCCCACTACGTGCGTGCCATGTACTGCACGCTGTTCGCGCAAGCCTGGCGGATGACCCCGGAGAGTGTCGTCCTCCATGCCGGCTCCATCGTCTTCAACGGCTCAATGGTCGATCTGATGCCGTGGATGTACGTGGGCGGCACCTACGTCCTCCACGACGGATTCGTGCCCGAGCGGGTGATCGAGGACATCGCCCGCTGGAAGGTGACCCACATCATCTTGGTGCCCGCACAGATCATCGCCATCCTCGACGATCCGGCCTACCGGCCGGAGAAGCTGGCGAGCCTGCAGATGCTCCACAACCTGGGCGCACCCCTGCACGTGCGCTTCAAGGAACGGATCAACGCCGAGCTTCCGGGCCGCTTCTACGAACTTTACGGGCTGACCGAAGGCTTCTGGACCATCCTCGATCGCACCGATGCGGTGCGCAAGCTGGGCTCGGTCGGATGCCCGCCGCCGTTCATGGAAATCCGCATCCTGCGCGAGGACGGAAGCCCGTGTGAGCCGGGCGAGGTGGGGGAGATCTGCGGCCGCGGCCCGCCGATGATGCTCGGCTATTACAAGCGGCCCGAACAGACGGCGGCGGCGATCGTCGACGGTTGGCTACACACGGGCGATGCCGGCTACCTGGACGAGGAAGGCTATCTGTTCCTGGTCGACCGGCTGAAGGACATGATCATCACCGGCGGCGTCAACGTCTATCCGAGCGACATCGAGGACGTCGTCATCCGACATCCGGCGGTGCGCGAGGTAGCGGTGTTCGGCATCGCCGACGAGAAGTGGGGCGAGGTACCGGTGGCCGCCATCACCGTCAAGGCGGGCACCGATATCGGCCGCGACGAGATCATCGCCTGGACCAATCAGAACGTCGCCGCCAAGTTTCAGCGGATCAGGGACGTGGTCATCTACCGGGAGTTCCCCCGCAACGTCGCCGGCAAGACGCTGAAGCGGGAAATGCGGGCCGAGTACGGGCGCGAAACCGAAACCGAGCCGACTTAGCCGTCATCGATCTCCCGGTTGGGATCGAGGCGCCGGCGCGGAAACACGAAGGGATTGACGAACGTGCCGCGGATGACGTCGCGCTCGGCAATGGTCCAGTTGGCGTCCGCATCCCGATCGCCATCCTCCTCGGAGAGATAGTAGGCGCGGACGTAGATGTGGTCGTGGAGGAGGTCCGCCAGATCCCGGCGGCACCCATCGTAAGCCTCGAAAGAGGGATCGGCTTGCGGACGGCCCGCCCGGATCGTCTGCATCGCTCCCTCGACCGACTGCTGCTCGATGAAGGTGAGGAACCCGAGGACCGCCAGCGGCGCCCGATTGAGGCCCGCCGTACAGTGGACGTAGACGCGGTGGCCGGCATCCAGCAGGCTGTAAAGTCCGCGCACCGCGTTGGGCAGCCGGCGGCGCTGATCACCGATGTTGAAATCCAGCATCGGCGCATTGACGAGGACGACGTCGTCGTCGCGGGCGGAAGCGATCAAAGCATCTTCGTCGATAGCGAAATGATCCCTGCACAGATCGGATTGCAAAGATAAAATCGCGCTCACCCCTGTATTTTTTATTATCGTTCTAACATCTTCGGTGGTTATCGGACATGAGCCGATGAAAATATCGTCTCTGATCTGATCCCAATTCAGCGTCCATTTCCACATATCGTACATCCCGAGACGGTTTGACCCGCCCGGTCCCCTGATAACTCAATTTTCCCCCTCGAATACGCGACAATAGGACGCCAAAGCCGGCCCGGCAACATCTTCGGTGCCCCGTCGCGGAACGTCGACCCCGATGCAAGCGACGCGCCGGGGCGCCCGCCGGCGCCCGGGTTAAGCCGCCATTCATCTATTGCTGGGAGTCTGCGCCTCGAAGAGGACAGCAGGTGACCAACGATGATGCTCGTCAAGAATTATGTCGCCCCCAGCGCCATTCAGGGCGTCGGGGTGTTCGCCGGCGAACGGATCCCGAAAGGCACCCGCATCTACGAATTCGTGGAAGGCGTCGACATCGTCATGACGCGGGAGCAGACGGCCGCCTACGGTCCGGAATTCGCCCGGTTCATGCATATTTTTGCCTACGTCGATCCGGGCGACCGGACGATGGTCATTTCCGTCGATAACTCCCGTTTCATGAACCACGCCGACCAGCCGAATACGGACTGGGACCAGATCTTCGGCTGGGCGACGCAGGACATCGAAATCGGCGAAGAGATCACCTGCGATTACTACAGCTTCTGGTTCGAACCGCCCTTCGCCGATCCCAGCAAGTGAGCCGCCCCGGGTGGGATGGAGACGGGCACCGGCGGTCTCGTGGACAAACGATCTCTTAACCGGAGTGCGGCATGCTGGTCCGGACCGACCTGATCCAGGTCGGGAGAACTGACGATCCACGAAGGAACAGCCCATGCCGCGCGCGCTCATCCTTGCCGCCCCGAGCCTCTGCCTCGTCCTCAGCGCGCCGGCGTTTGCCGCGGCGCCGGATGCAACCGCGGCGGTAGCGGTCGAAGCCCCGGCCGCGACCGCCGACGGCGTGGCGGCGGATGAAACCGGCGACACCGAGGCGAGCGAGATAGAGGTCGCGGCGACCGAGACCCCAAACGGGGACGACGCGGACGCGGCCGACGACGAGGCCACCGCGGAGGATGCGCCCGACGCCACGGCCACCGGCGAGGAAGAGAGCTGGCTGCCGGGAGAGATCTCCGCCGACGTCGCCCTCGTGTCCGACTACATTTTTCGCGGCATCACCAATACCGACCACAATCCGGCGATCCAGGGCGGCCTGTCCTACAGCGTCGATGTGGGGCTGCCCTACGCCGTGCCCTATGCCGCCTTCTGGGGATCGAACGTCGATTTCGACGACGGCGGCGAGGCGACGGTCGAACTGGATATGGGCTTCGGCCTTTCCGGAACCCTCGCCGGCGTCGAGTGGGATCTGGGAGGCCTGTACTACGCCTACCCGGGTGCCAACTCCCACCTGGACTACAACTACTGGGAAATCCCGCTGAAGCTGAGCTACCCCATCGGCGACCAGTTTTCGCTGATAAGCCAGTACGCGTTCTCGCCCAACTATTTCGCCGATTCGGGCCAGGCCCACTACCTGCTCGCCGGCGGCCGCTGGGAGCAGCCGATCGGCCCCACCACCCTCGCCTTCGAAGCGACGACCGGCCACCAGTGGATCGCCGACAACGGCGCTTACGGCGTCGACGATTACCAGGATTGGCGCATCGGCCTGTCCCTGACCATCGAGAAGATCACCCTCGGCGTCGCCTACACCGACACCACCCTCAGCAAGAGCCAGTGCTTCGGGGGAACCAACCAGTGCGAGCCGCGGGCCGTCTTTTCCCTCGGAGCCTCGTTCTGATGACACGGATCCCACACGGCGTGCCACGGCAGCCGGAGTTGGGCTGCCGGTGGTTCGGGCAGCGACGGCGATGAAAATTCGCGGCAAGACCCTGAGCGTCATCGCCTTCGCGCTGCTGGCGACGGCGCTCGCCAACTTCTTCGTCCTGAAGACGCTGGTGTTCCCGACCTTTCTTGCGTTGGAACAACAGGCGGCAGCTCGGGATCTCCAGCGGGTGATCGAAGCGATCAATTCTGAGACCGAAGACGTCGACAAGACTCTCTGGGATTATTCCAGCTGGGACGACAGCTACCGGTACGCAAAGGGCGGCTATAAGTCCTACCCAGACGGCAATCTCGCCATCGAGACATTGCGGAATCTTCGTCTCGATGTGGTCGAGGTCTACGACATCAAGCGCACGAAACTGTTCGCGGTGGTCTACGATCGCGTCCAGGACCGCATCCGTCGCGCGCCTTGGACTCTCGCCCGTTCCGATCACGACGATAGGGTTTTGAGCCGTGTCGGCGCCGGGGAGAACGTCGTCGGCATCATCTCGACCCCCGACGGGCCGGCGATGTTCGCCGCCCGGCCGATCGTCAAGACCAACGGCGAAGGGCCATCGGCCGGAACGTTCATTTTCGGCCGCTTCCTCGATGACAAGCTGATCGCCACCATCAAGGACAAGATCAAGGTCGACTTTTCGCTGACCTCGGTCGAGAAGCTGTCCGGATCGGCGGCCGACGCCTATCGGCAGCTGTTGGCGTCCGGCAACCCGGTGCTGACCGAGGAGGCCGGCGATGACCGGCTGATCGCCTACGCCCTGCTGCGGGATGTGGGCGACCAGCCGATCCTGTTAGCGACCGCCAATGCCCGCCGCGACATCTCCCAGATCGGCCGCCGGGTGCTGATCGCCTCGGTCGGTGGCGTCGCGGCGACCGCGATCCTGGTAATGGCGGTGCTGGCGGGACTGCTGCAGTGGGTGCTGGTCGGGCCCCTGGTCCAACTGACCCAGCATGTGGTCGAGATCGGCGACGACGATGCCCTCGGTCGCCGCATCGGCCTCAAGCGCCGCGACGAAATCGGCATCCTCGGCCGCGAGTTCGATCGCATGCTGGCCAGCCTCGCCGAGGCTCGCGACCGGCTGCTGGATCATACCTACCAGTCGGGCATCGCCCACATGGCCTCGGGCATCCTCCACAATCTGCGCAATCAGTTGATGCCGCCGATGACCCGGCTCGAACGATTGCGCGAGCAGGTCGCGGACCGCGGCAAGCAGCAGATCGACGCGGCCCTGGAGCAATTGAACTCCGAGCAGACGCCGCCGGAGCGGAAGGCGAAGATCGCCGCCTACATCGCGCTGTCCATTCAGGACGCACGCGAGCGGCAGAAGGGAGTCGCCGAGGAGCTCTCGGCGGTTTCCCGGGATCTGGTACGGGTCGAGGATGTCTTGGGCGAACTCGATCGCTTCAGCCGCGTCCACACCACGATCAGCGCCGTCTCCCTGGCAGCCTGCGTCGAGGAAGCCCTCGCCGCCATTCCTTCGTTTCCAGACGTGACCGTGGACATCCAGGTCGATCCGCAACTCGCGTCAGAAGCCCCCGTCGCGTCCTCCAGCTTCATTCTCAGGCACGTCCTGCAGAACCTGATCATCAACGCGATCGAAGCCATCGGCGCCACCGGTCGATCGCAAGGGAGCATCAAGATCAAAGCAGAACAGAAGCGAACGGATAATGAGAACTACGTTGATCTGATGATCACGGATGACGGTATCGGCATCATGCCTGAGAATATTTCCGAGATCTTCAAACGGGGGGTTACCACCAAGAAAGCTCAACGCGGAACCGGCCTGCATTGGTGTGCCAATAGTATATCCGCCATGTCTGGTCTTATATTTGCCGAGAGTGCAGGCGAAAACACCGGCTCTACTTTTCATGTAGTTTTACATGTGGCCGATGTTGCGCTGCGAGCGGCGTAGGAACGTGCGATGATCGACCATATGGAGAAAGGAACTGGCGATATCCGTATTCTTGTCGCCGATGACGAACAGACCATCCTCGACGAATACGCCGCCATCCTTGCCCATTCGCCCGCAGCCGACGAACGGCGCAGTCAGCTTGCTGACCTCGAGGCCGAGCTGTTTGGCTCCGACGACCGGTCCGAGGAACCCCAGTTCCCCGAGTTCTCGCTCACGCTCTGCCATCAGAGCGACGAGGCCGTTCGCGCGGTCGAGGCCTCGATCCGCGAGGGACGCCCGTTCGCCATCGCCTTTCTGGACGTCCGCATGCCGCCCGGTCCGGACGGCGTCAATGCCGCCGAGCGCATCCGCAAGCTGGATACCGATATCAACATCGTCTTCGTCACCGGCTATTCCGACATCAGCCCGGATCAGATCCGCAAGCGGATCCAGCCTCCCGACAAGCTGCTGTACTGCCAGAAGCCATTTCATGCCGGCGAATTGCGCCAGGTGGCCTGTGCCTTGTCGGCCAAATGGACGGCGCATCGCAACCTGCAGACGACCCGGCAGAAACTGGAGCAGGTGGTCACATCGACGTCGGTCATCATCTACAGCTCGGCACCCGGGCGGGATCACTCCCCGGCGTTCATTAGCGACAACGTCCAGCAGCGGTTCGGCTGGGCGCCGGAGTCCTTCCGTAACGATCCCACGTTCTGGATCGAACGCGTGCATCGGGAGGACCTGCCAAGAGTCTACAAGGCGCTGAAGGACATCCACGAACTGGATGAAGTTTGCATTGACTACCGCTTCCTGAGCGCGACCGGCGACTACCGCTGGGTGAGCGACCGGATGAAGCTGCTGCGCGATGCCTCCGGCAAGGCGAAGGAACTGGTCGGCTGCTGGTTCGACATCACTGACAGACGGCAGGCGGAAGCCAGAATCCGCCAGCTCGCCTACTTTGACGTGGTCACCGGGCTGCCCAATCGCCTGTTGATGCAGGAGTTGCTGCAGCACGGCATGGAGGCGGCCGATCGCTATCGCCACCGGCTCGCCCTGCTGTTTCTCGACGTGGACAATTTTAAGCGGATCAACGACACCCTCGGCCACGACAGCGGCGACGCCCTGCTGCGGGAGGTGGCAAAACGGCTGCTGGGGTGCATCCGCAAGAGCGATCTGCTGGTCCGTCAGGGCGATATCGAGGACCTGCTGGTGGAGCCGCAGGAGGAGTCCGTCTCCCGGCTGGGCGGCGACGAGTTCGTCATCATCCTGTCGAAGATCAAGGACGTGAGCGACGCCGCACGCGTGGCCGGCCGCATCTCCCAGGCGTTGGCGACGCCGATCAGCTTCGGCGAAGACGAAGAAGCCAGCGTCACCGCCACCATCGGCATCAGCGTCTATCCCGACGATGGTGCCACCGGCTCGGCGCTGCTCAAGCATGCGGACATGGCAATGTACGACGCCAAGGAGCACGGCCGAAACTGCTTTCGCTTCTTCTCGGACACCATGCGCGTCCGCGCCGCACGCCGCTTCTTCATCGAATCGAAGCTGGCCAAGGCGCTGGATCGGGACGAATTCCGTCTCTTCTATCAGCCACGGATCGACCTCGGCAGTCTTAAGGTGGTGGGCATGGAGGCGCTGCTGCGCTGGCAGCAGCCGGACGAAGGCCTTGTCTCACCGGCGGAATTCATCCCGATTGCCGAGGAGAACGGCCTCATCCTGCCGATCGGCGACTGGGTGCTGCACGAGGCCTGCCGCCAGACCGCGCAATGGCAGACGGCTGGACTGCCGCTCACCGTGTCGATCAATCTGTCCGCCGTCCAGTTCCGCCATCGGCTGCTGGTCGATCGTCTGGCCCAGGTGCTGACCGATACCGGTATCGACCCGGCACTGATCGAACTCGAACTGACAGAAAGCGTCCTGATGGACGACACCAAGCTCAGCGCCTCCCTCCTCGCCCAGATCAAGGAACTGGGAATCAAGATCGCCGTCGATGATTTCGGCACCGGCTACTCGTCCCTCAGTTACCTGAAACGGTTCGCGCTCAGCACGCTGAAGATCGATACCTCGTTCGTCAGGGATCTCACCCGCAATCCGGGCGACGAGGCCATCGTCGGTGCCATGATCGCACTTGGTCATCGCCTGGGTCTGCAGGTGGTCGCCGAGGGGGTGGAGCAGACCAGCCAGCTCGATCTCTTGCGATCCATGGGTTGCAACGAAGCCCAGGGCTACCTCTTCAGCCGGCCGATCGATGCGGTAAGCTTCGAGGAATGGGTCCGCGTCCGCTCGGGCGGCCAGTCCGCGCCGGAGTGGCGGCGAGCGGCCGGGATGTAATGGCGGAAGACGGATAACCGAAAATTTAGGATGTTTTCCGTACATTCGTGAGGATCGACACGAATGAGGAAAACAATGCAGCCCCACCAGCATCCGTCCGCAGTACAGCCGGTCGTCTTCGAGCGGCCACAAGACAAGCTCGGACAGTACAAATATCTTTATGTCGCTCCCGCTGGCCAGTGCGGCCTCGGCCTATTTGCCGCCCGCTCCTTTGCCGCCGGCACCATCGTGCTTGATGTTCGCGACCCCAACTATCTGGCCGGAGCGAAGCCTCACGGACAGCTCGTTCTCTTCGGGTATTCGCACGCCGATGTCTTCCAGGTCGGGCCGGATCTGTTCTTGCCGCCCTACGGCGGTCTGGACGACTTCACCAATCACAGTTGCGAGCCGAACTGTGGGCTGCGGGTCGACACCTCCGGCTTCGACATGATCGCCTTGCGCGATATCGCCGCCGGCGAAGAGCTGACCTACGACTATTCGACCCACCAGGAGCATCCCGAGGAGGACATGGCCTGCCGCTGCGGGACGCCGTCGTGCCGCGGGGTCATCCGCAGTTTCTCGACGCTGCCCGCGTCGTTGCGCAACCGCTATCTCGAGCTCGGCATCGTCGCCAGCTTCATCGCCGAGAACCAGCGCGGCGTTCCGTTCACCTCGTGAGAAATCCCAAACGGCGATGAGCGGACAGCTTGTCCGCGCGCTTCGACGTTACTTCCGACGGCCGCGGATCGTTCTCGAACTGGCACTTCTCGCGGCGCTTCTGTCGTCCGCGATCATCATCCTGCTGGCGGTCGGATCGGCGCAGGTCCTGATCGGCGAAGGCAGCGAAGCCTTGCCGATGGTCTACCTGCTGCTTGCCGCCGTCTCGGTGCCGTTGGCATCGGGCATCTCGGCGGCGCTCTGCCGCTGGTCGGTTGCGCGCATCAGTCGCGCCGTCTCCTCGGCTTCGCTCTTTCTCGTGCTCGCCCTTCGTCTCGCCCTCGCCGCCGACGTTCCGGGCACGGCGCTCGCCATCTGCATTGCCGCCTATGCCCTGGAGATCGTGTTCGACACGCTGTTCTGGTTGTCCGCCTCGGAACAGTTGCCGACCCTGGATCTGAAGCGCCATACGCCGTTTCTCGCCGCCGCCTTCGGACTTGGTGGAATCTTCGCCGGCTTCGTCGCCACCGCCTTCTGCGAGATGTTCGCGGGCGAGGATCTGCTGGTGCTCAATGCCGGGTTCTTTGCCCTCTGCGCGCTTCAATACCGGCGCATCGATCGCATTCGGGCGGCCGCCCCCGCGCAGATGGATGACGAGCCGGAGCCCGGCCTGATCGAGGCGTTGAAAGCGACCGTCGGGATCGTTCGCGCGTTTCCCATCATCGGCGCCATGTCCGTCGGCGTCCTGCTGATGTCGGGTCTGTTCTGCCTGCAGGACTACCTGGCAATGTCGGTCTACGAGGGCGCATTTCCCGAAGCCGATGCGTTGTCCAGCTTCATGGCGGTGGTCTTTGCGGGACATCAAGCGGCGGAACTGCTGATCCTCGCCGTTTGTGGCAGACTGATCCTCGAGCGGGCCGGCCCCGTGCTGCGCAACCTGCTTTTTCCCTTGAGTACCTGCATCGGTCTCGTCGCCCTCCTCAGTTTCAACAATCTGGCGGCGGCCGTTCTCGTCCATGCCAACGTCATCGCTTTGTCCAATGCCGTGTTCGAGCCGGTGAAGACCCTGAACTATGCGGCGCTTCCGTACCGGGTTCTGGGTCAGGTGCGGATGATGATCGACGGTGTCCTCTATCCGCTCGGCATCGCCCTTTCGGCGGCGGGACTGCTCTGGCTGCAAACCCGATCGGGCGTGGGCGAAATCTTGCTGGTTTCCATCGCGGTCGCGGTCGTCTTTGTCGGCGCCTCGGCGACGACGGGGGCGATGTTCCTGCCCAATCTCCTGCGAAGCCTGCGGCTGCGCGCCATCACGCCCAGCGAGTACGCCCGCGCCGACAAGGGCCGCGCCTTTTCCGCCGGCGACATCCGTCAGTTGCTGGCTCATCCCGACGCGGAGGCCCGCCGGTTCGGCGCCGATCTGGCGAAAAGTCTAGCGCCCGAGCTGCTGACGGCGGAGTTGATCGAACCCGGCAAGGCGAACGGCGAGAACAGCGACCCACCGCCGTGGCCCCATCCACGACGAACGGCGGAGAGCGGCGCTCCGTCCGGCGAGATCAGATTGCGGGAAGACGACTTTGCAGCGGCCGGCGAGATCCCGCCGCTTTTCCATGGCAGCGGCGGCGACGAGCGGCGGGCGCGGAACCGCCGCAGCGATGCCGGTATCTGGCGCCTGGCGTTCGTCGTCCGCCGACCGTCATCGAAGCGCATCGACGACATCGGCCTCGGCCTGGAAGACCGAGCGAGCGCCGTCCGTCGCACCGCCGCCAGCTTGCTGGCCCGCTTCGGCGCCGTCGCCGTACCCACCGCGGCGGCGCGTCTCGCTTCACCCCGGCAGGAGGTGGTGGAAGCAGCCATCCACGCCCTCGGCGGCATCGGCACGCGGAAGGCGGAACATCTCTTGCGTGACCACGTCCGCCCGCTCTACGGGCGAGTGCAACAAAACCTGGCGGCGCTCCAGGCGCTCCTCGTCCTGCCGCGGGTGGACGAGGACGCCCATCGCGCGCTCGAAGCCTGGCTCTTGGACAGCAATCGCCGGATCATGCGTCGGGTGATGGTGGTGAAGTCGGCGCTGGGTAATCCGCGCGACGTGAAACTGTTGCACGCGTTGACGATGGCACGCGAGGAGCGGACCCGCTCCGATGCGGTGGAGGCACTGGTCAACCTGCCCACCAAGCGGTTCATCCAGCCGCTGGTCCCCTTGCTGGAGGGGCACACCCACACAACGGACTCCGAGACGACCAGCGCTCCGGAGCAGGTCATCAAGGACACCACTGCCGACGATCCGTTTGCCCGGCTGCTGGCGGCGCGGGTGATCGCCGCCAGCGAAGGGCGGGCTTTCGGCCCGCTGGGAGACCAAACGATGCTCAATCTCGTCCTGTTTCTGAAGACGACACCCTTGTTCGGGGCGATCCCGCTGGAGGACATCGCGAGAATTGCCGGTCTCGCCGAGCCGGTTTTTCTGGGCGCTGGCGAGACGATCACCGAGGCGGACGAGATGGTCCGCCACGTCTCCGTCGTCCGCACCGGCACCGTCGAGCTACGGATCGAAGGCCGATCCATCGAGACGATCGGGCCGGGCTCCTGTATCGGAGAATCCGCGGTGTTCGGTGAGGAGCGCCATCCCGCCGGCTTGCGCGCCGCATCGGCGGTATCGCTGCTGCGCTTTCCGCTCAGCCTCGTCGCGGATCTCGTCGCCGAGTATCCGGAGGCATTGGCTCCTCTCGCCCTCGACCTGCTCCGCCGGATGACCCGGCTGCGAACCCGGCTGGCGGCCGCACGAGAGCTGCCGGAGGAGATGCCGACGGAGATGGCTCCTGCCGATCCCGCCGCTATCGAGGGCGCGCCGTCGTCGCGGACCGACCCGGTACTTCGTTAGGCGACAACGGCGTCCTACCTCAGCTGCGGGCCGGCGGTGCCGAAGGCGGGGCGCTCCGGGGCGACGACGACGGCTCGCCGCCGCTCCAGCAACCGACGCAGGCCGATGGCGAACAAGATGGCGATGGCGAACTCGACCGGCGTCCGCTGACCAACCCGCACCATCTCCGACACTTGGACGATGGCGAGGTTGTAGAGGATGACCGAGAGCACGATCGCCTTTGCGCCGCCGCCGATCCCCCGATCCCGGATCAGGGCGAAGGCGCCGAAGACGGCGATCGCCAGGATGGCGAGCCAGGCCGCCGTCGCGACAAGGAACGGCACCAGGAACGCCAGGTTCTGCCGGAACAGCTCCCGAACCACATCGAACAGGCCGACGTTCCACTTTAGCTGCGCCCAGAACAGCTTGCCGGTTTCGGTGCGGAAGGTGAACAGATCGACGCCCAGGTACTTGCCGAGAGCGGTGATGCCGGGGTTGGCCAGGATCTCGGTGGCGTCCGTCATCTTCACCTGAACGAGGGCCAGCGGATAGCGAAGCACGTAGCCCAGGAATTCCCCGAGCGGGATCGCCTCCCCCGGGTAGGCCGAACGATCGAAGGCAAAGCCGCCGCGGATCGCCATCCGTTCGACCAGGCCGGAAAGGTTGCGCAAGGCGCTGAGTTCCGTCGGCGCCACCACCAGGTCCGAGGGCTGCAGGGCGGCGAACAGCGACCAGCCGAGCGGGATGGCGAAGCAAACGAAGAGGGTTGCGAGCGACAGCTTCAGCCACCGGTCCCGGCACCAGAGGACGAAGATGGCGACGAGGACGAACGGGTAGAGAAGAAGCTGGGTGCGCACCTCCATGGCGACGGCGAGGAGCAGGAGCGCGGTCAGCAAGACCCGCCAGCGCAGCGGCTCGTCGACGACGCGAACGAGCAGGTAGGTCGCGATCGCCAGCAGCGGATTGAACAGGCCTTCGCTCACCAGCTCATGGGGCTGGCAGAGACTTCCCGGCAGCAGAATGTAAAGGGCGGTGGCGACAAACGCGTAAGCCTCGCTAAGGCCCAGACGCAACCCCAGCTGGAAGATGCAGAAGACCGCCACCAGCGCCAGCGCCAGCTGCAGCGCAATGACGGCATACTGGCCGCCGATCCCGTAGGGCAGCGCGTGCACTAGGTAGTCCCCGGGCGGACCGAGGTTGAGAAGCTTCTTGCTGATAGTCAGATCCGTCGGGATGTTGCCGCCGAACGGCTGCGCCGGCACCGATGACCAACTCGGCGACGACACCTTGCGCAGATCGGGAATGTCCAGCAGGACGAAGATCTTGTTCGCCCGCTTGTCCGCACGGTCGCCTTCGTAGAAGGCCTCCCGATTGTGCATGTCGTAGGCGAACAGCACGCCATGGGCGGCGACGAACAGGGCGAGGCAGGCGAACTGCCACGACGAAGGAAAACGCCTCCCTTTCGTTGCTGTCGTCGCCTGCGACGAAACCTGGTCGATCGACATACGCGACACCCCCATTGAAATAAATGCGCGCCGACAGTCTCAGAGCGACTCCCGGGAAACAATGACGTTCGCCACAGAGGCTGGGGGAGGCCAACCTCGACACCCCTGACCACTGATGGCGGCGTAACGTCTGCTCTGCTCCCTCTTTCGCAACGGACATACCACAAATGAGGTATTCACGCCATTGCTGCCCCTCGGCAAATCCTGCCGGGCACGGTCGGCGGGAGTTGCCCATCGGTCGCCAGGACCGCCCATATCTTACAATAAATTCAATTGGTTAGATTCTGGAGCGGCTGGCATGGGGTTCGCATGGAGAGAGCCGACCAAGGCCACCTGGCGAGCGAACGAACGATGGGCATGATCAAGAATCTGACGAAGGGCGCGGCGCTGATCCTGGCGGGGCTTCTTGTCCTCGCCGCACCAGGAACGAGCGAGGCGTCATCGCGGATCAAGGATCTGGTCGATGTCCAGGGCGTGCGGCCCAACCAGCTCGTCGGCTATGGCCTCGTCGTCGGCCTGAAGGGAACCGGTGACAAGCTCAAGGACGGTGGCTTCACCAAGCAGAGCCTGCGCGCCATGCTGAACCGGCTGGGCGTCAATGCGACGGAAAAAGGGACCACCTCGAAGAACGTCGCCGCGGTGATGGTGACCGCCATGCTGCCGCCGTTCGCGCGCCAGGGCTCGGCCATCGACGTCACCGTCTCCGCCTTGGGCGATGCCGACAGCCTGTTGGGCGGCACCCTGCTCGTCACCCCGCTGCTGGGCGCCGACGGCGAGGTCTACGCGGTGGCGCAAGGGGCGCTGAGCGTCGCCGGCTTCACCGCCAAGGGGCAGAACGAGAGCATCACCAAGGGGGTACCGACCACCGGACGCATCGCCAACGGGGCGCTGGTCGAGCGTGAACTCGGCTTCGAGATGGCGGCAACCGACCGCCTTTCGTTAGCCCTGCACAACCCTGATTTCACCACCGCCCGGCGGATCGCCCAGGCCATCAACGCCTATTTGGGCGAGCCGGCGGCCAAACCCAGCGATCCCACCACCGTCACCATCGATGTCCCCGGCCGCTTTTCCGGCGATGTGGTCAACCTGATCACCGAGGTGGAGCAGCTGCGGATCGCCCCCGACGTGGCCGCCCGCATCGTCATCGACGAAACCTCCGGCATCATCGTCATCGGCGAGAACGTCCGTGTCTCCACCGTCGCCATCGCCCAGGGCAACCTCACCATCCGCATCACCGAGACGCCGCAGGTTTCCCAGCCACGGGCATTCTCCAACACCGGACGGACCGCCGTCGTCAGCCAGACCGACATCGCCGTCGACGATCAGTCCGGCAACCGGCTTGGCATGCTGCCCAACGGTGTCACCCTGCAGGAGCTGGTGAACGGCCTGAATGCGCTGGGTGTCGGTCCCCGCGATCTGATTGCCATCTTGCAGGCGATCAAGGCAGCCGGCGCCCTGCAGGCCGACATCGAGATCATGTGATGACGATGACCCCGCTATCCGCATCCGCGACCCCGATCTCCGCCCCCATCACCAAGCCGGCGGCCGCGGCCGGCCACGGCCGGTCGCCGGAAGCGGAACGGGCGGCGCTGCGCAAGGCGGCGGTCGACTTCGAGGCGGTGTTCCTCACCGAGATGCTGAAGCCGATGTTCGAGGGCATCGAGGCGGAGGCGCCGTTCGGGGGCGGCAATTCCGAGGATATCTGGCGGTCGTTTCAGATCGACGAGTTCGGCAAGGCGATCGCGCGGTCGGGCGGCGTCGGCATCGCCCCCGTCATCTACCAGGAATTATTGCAGGTTCAGGAAGCCAAAGGAGCCACGTCATGACCATTGCAAGTTTGACCGCCGCCGCCGACCGGCTGGTGACGGTGCTCGGCGAGGAAAACGCCGCGCTCGCCGCCCGGGACTGGTCGGCGGTGCGTCGGCTCTCCGAAGCCAAGCGCGACGCGGGCGCCGCGTGGGAGAGCGCCGTCGCCGAACTGGCGCCGGCAAATGCGTCCCTGCGGGCGCCGATCTCGCCCTCCGACAAGAAGACGATGGCGGCGATCAACCAGCGGGTGGAAGCGGCGGCCGAGGCCAACGAGCGCCGGCTGACGGTGCTGATGTTCGCCCAGCGCCGCGTCATCGAAACGATTGCCGAGGCGGTCGCCTCCGTCGGTTCCGCCGGCAGCACCTACGCCCGAACCGGCGCCGCGCGGTCGTTCGCGCGCGGTGGCGCCCGTCCGGCGCTCTCGCTCAACCGGTCGCTGTAGAAGGGCGCCAGCGGCGATGGTCGCCTCTCTCGGCAATCTGGGCACCGCCCTGCGCACGGCCCAGAGCGGCCTGTGGACGTCGCAGCAGGTGCTCGACGTCGTCGCCAACAATGTCGCCAACGTCAACACCGCCGGCTATTCCCGCAAGGAAGCGCAACTGAACCCGGTGACGCTTGCCGGATCTGGTGTCGGCGTCGAGATGACGGGAATCAGCCGCACCGTCGACCAGGGTCTGCTGGCGACGTTGCGGCGGGAGAGCGGCACCCTCAGCGCCACCGACATCGCCGCCAGCTTTGAAAGCCGGCTGCAGGACGTGTTCGGCACCACCGACAGCGACTCCTCCATCGCTCACCTGCTGACCAGTCTGCAGACGGCGATCCAGTCGGTGGCCGCATCCCCCGACGGGAGTCTCGCCGCCAGCGACGCGGTACGCTGGGCGCAGAGCGTCAGCACCTCGCTCAACGAGATGAGCAGCACCGTCCAGCAACTCCGGCAGGATGCGGACAAGCGCCTCGCCGACGGCGTGCGCGAAGCCTCCGGCCTGCTCACCTCCATCGCCGACCTGAACGGCCGGATCGTCCATGATACCCAGGCCGGCCGCGATACCACCGGCCTCGCCGACGAGCGCGACAAGGCCGCCGACCGACTGGCCGAGCTGCTGGACGTGCGGATGATGACGCGCGAGCAAGGCGACATGGTGGTGTTCACCGCCGCCGGCCGCACCCTGGTGGACGGCACCGCGGTCAGTCTGAGCCATACGGCGGCGGCCAACGTCGACGCCCAGTCGACGTATGCCGAGGGCGACTTCAGTGGTGTTTTCGTCGATGCGTCCGGCGCCACCACCGACATCACCTCGGCCCTCGGCAAAGGGGGTGAACTCGGTCAGCTCGTCACCTTGCGCGACCAGACCCTGCCCGACGTGCAGAGCACCCTCGACGCGCTGGCGACGTCGTTGCGCGATACCTTGAACCAGGCACACAACCGCGGCGTCGCCATCCCCGGACTGAGCCAGGCGACCGGCAGCCGCGTTTTCGCCGATCCTGCGACGCAGACGATGTCGCTCACCGAGGGCGATACCGTGATCGCCCTGTTCGACTCGGGCGGCACCAGTCAGGCAACGACGACGCTGTCGACCCTGATGGGCGGCGGGAGCGGTCCGTGGACCATTTCGGCGGTCTCCGGCGCCCTCGACGGCTGGCTGAAAGCGAACGTCAGTGGCGAGGCCGGCTGTGATATTTCCGACGGCCGACTCACCATCGATCTGGCGACATCGACAATGGGTCTCGCCTTCCGGGATCAGGTGTCGGGAACGCCGGGAGCCGAACGGGCGGACGCGCAGATCGCCTTCAGCGCCGACGGCGGTGCCGGCGCCGACGAACAGGTGGCCGGCTTCTCGTCGTTCTTCGGCCTCAATGACCTGTTCGTGGACAAGGCACCCGAGGGCATCTACGAATCGCAGGTGACCTCCGCCGGCTGGCGCAGCAGCAGCACGGCGACGATCGATTTCCGCAACAGCGCCGGCCCGGTCGGCACTTCGGTGACCATTCCCGCCGGCAGCGACATGAACGCCATCGCCGACGCCATCACCGCCGCTACCGGCCTGCGCGCCTCCGTCGTCCCCGACGGCAACGGCGCCCGGCTGCGGATCGTCTCCGCCGACGGATCGCCGCTTGCCATCACCGAGAGCACCGGCTCGCTCATCGAGCAGCTCGATCTCGGCGAGGCAACGACCGGCGTCGCCCAATCCCTCGCCGTTCGCAGCGACATCGCCGCCGATCCATCGAAGCTCACCCGCGGCATCGTCCAGTGGGACGCCGGGCTGGGAACGGCCGGATCGTACTTTCTCGGCCGCGGCGACGGCACCGCCGTTGCCGAACTGAGCGAGGCGATGAACGGTGCCACCGGTTTTGCCACCGCCGGCACCCTGGCCAGCACCAGCGAAACGCTGGCGGCCTATGCCGGGCGCATTCTCGGCGAGAGCGCCTCGCGGGCGGCGGTGGTGGAAAACCAGCAGGCCTACCAGACGGATTTCGTCGCCACCTTGAAGGCGAAATCGGACTCCATCCGCGGGGTCAACATCGACCAGGAGCTGTCAGACCTGATGCTGTACGAGCAGGCCTATTCCGCTTCGGCACGGGTGATCACGGTGATCCAGCGCATGTATGAAGCGCTGGATCAGGCGGTCTGAGCGGGAGACAACGATGCGCACGGCTACCCTTGCCTCAAACGACACCCTCGTCGGCTACGTGCTGAAGACGAAGGCCCGCGTCGACGATCTGCAGACGCAGGTCGCCACCGAAAAGCGATCGCAGACCTACGCCGGCATCGCCGCCGATACGCCATCGCTGGTGGCCCTGGAGCAGAAGCGGGCGGTGATCGACACCTTCCAGCGCAACAACGCGCTGCTGGAGGCGCGCTTGGAAGCGACGACGCTGACGGTCAGCCAGGCGCGCGACACGGTGCAGGATTTCCGCAGCGAGCTGGTCTCCATGGGGAGCGGATCGCCCCTCGACGCCAGCGCCGCCCAAGACCTGCAGGAGGCGGCGTTCCGCGCCCTGAAGTCGCTGGAGGCGAGCCTCAACCAGGATTACAACGGCCGCTACCTGTTTTCCGGCAGCCGGACGACGACGCAGCCGGTGTCCTTCGGCGCCGATACCCTCGCCGAGTTCCAGGCGGTCTACGACGGCAAGAGCGTCGTCTACCCGCCGACCCGGGACGCGCACGTGGGCCTCCGCGCCAGCTTCGACCAGGCAACGACGGGCGGTCTGACCTTTACCGCAGGCCCGCCGGCGACGATTTCGGCGGCCAACCCGTGCTTTGCCAACCTGCCGGTGGGTGCGACCATCGAGATCAAGGACTCGACCACCGGCAACAACGGCGTCTTCACCGTCGTCGCCAAGAACGGCGGCAACGATACGATCACCGTCGACGGGACACTGGCGACACCGGGAACGGAAAGCTTCGCCGTCAGCAACTCGGTCACCGCCGGGACCGACAGCGGTGCCACCATCAGCACCCGCTGCTGGTATGCCGGCGATGAGGTCACCGAGAGCCAGCGCGTCGACGCCGCCCGCGGCTTCACCCTCGATCTCAACGCCCTCGATCCGGCATTCGAGAAGGCGATCCGGGCGATCGGCATCGTCGCCCAGGGCGGCCTCGTCGACGACCCCGACCGTATCGACGCCGCCTTGCAGCTGGTGAACGATGCGCTCGACCAGGGGGTCGGCGGATCACTGCCTTACGGTGACGAGGCGGCCGGCAGCATCGACAATGTGGAGATGCGGATCAGCTACCACCAGACCATGCTCAAGGACGCGGACGAGACCGGCTCGACGCTCTCGGCCCTGTTCGAGGAACGCATCGCCGGCCTCGAAAACGTCGACAAGACCGAGGCGATCGCCAAGCTACTCGACGAGTCGAATGCGCTCGAGGCGTCCTACCAGGTGCTGGCCCGCGTCCGCCAGCTCAACCTCACCCAGTACCTGACGTAACTATAGGCCATGTATCAACACCATCATCAGAAAAGTACTTAGCTTGGTCAACATTTACTGAGCGTATATACCCTTCTATACCACTCCGTTCAGCATTTTCTGCGATACGAAACTGTTCACGAAACCGAGCCAGCCTCTCATCCGTAATCTTCATTTTTTTGTGTGATAACTCTATATTGAATGCTGTTACAACGGTGGAAGGTCCGAATGTTTTATCTAAATTTAGCTTGAATCCAGCGCGTTGTGCGCTGAACTCCAAGTCTTGGAATGCATCGCATAATTTCTCGACTGATCGCTCTGTTGATAAAATAATATCATCCATAAATAATAAAACTTTAATCTGTTCTTCTGTCAGTTTATCAAGATATCTCCCTAGCGCACTGTAATATAAAACAAGCGATGCTAAAATAGGCGATTGGGGAAAGCCAAATGGCAAGCTATATTTATGCTCTCCACCCCTTTTCTCAACAGTGCTTTCCGCTTCCCATTTAAATACTGTTTGCGTAAAAAACTCCAGAGACTTGAGGGCTCGGTGGATTTTTGTCCGACTGACATGATCAAAAAATTTATATATGTCAGTCTTAATGAAATATTCGCTTCCAAGATGGATCGACAGTGCTTTTATATGTCCGCCCGACATCAAATGATAATAGTACGATGGGCTCGGCCATCGACTGCGGATTCGTCTGACTAATTTCTCTCCTTTAAGGCGACTCTCTTGAGTAGGAATAAAGATTTGACTGCCATTTTTCAAAAAGTATCTGGATGAGTAGTTTTCTAACATGGTAGTTGACGGCCTCGCCCACAAGCTTAACCGTGTAGTAGATTAGCTTCATTAAAGAAGCCAACCACGGCAGGTGCCTGCGGGCGAGGCGAAGGTTCCGATTTTCCATCGGCATCTCCTCACCAACACCTCTGGCGACCTTGCGCCAAGGCGCATCGTCAACCAATAGCGAGTGGACCGCTGTACGCAAAGAACATCTAAGTGCGGCCGTAACGCATCCCAATTGTGCCATTCCGAGTGGAATCGCGTGCTGAGGAGGCTTTCACCAGAGGCAGTATTATTTTACTGAACCATTACACTTAGTTCAATTCAATTACCTCATCCCGGCCATAATGAGAGGAATCACCATCGAAGCTAACCCTGGCCGACGCCCTACTAGCTTGGGCAAAGCCGCCAACGCCTGTCGGCAAGAGTCACACGGTGGCGGGGGACTGCATTTTTTCGATCATCTCCGCCATGGCGACGACCCGCTTGGCGCTCTCCACGTGCAGGTTCTCGATCAGCTTGCCATCGACGACGCACACTCCTTCACCGCGCGCCGACGCCGCCGCGTGGGCATCGATGATCTTGCGCGACCAAGCGACGTCCTCGGGACGCGGGGTAAACACCTCGTTGCAGCCGGCGACCTGCTTCGGATGGATCAGCGTCTTGCCGTCGAAGCCCATCTCGGCACCCTGCCGACAGGCGTAGTCGAAGCCGGCCTCGTCGTTGAGGTCCAAATAGACGCCATCGAGGATGCTAAGACCCGTCGCGCGGGCGGCGAGCAGGCACAGACCGAGCGAGGTGATGAACGGCAGCCGCTCGCGGGTATGGGCGCAGTCCAGCTCCTTCGCCAAGTCGGAGGTTCCCATCACCAGGCAGGCCATGCGCGGGCTGGCTTCGGCGATGCGGGTGGACTCAAGGACGCTGCGCGGCGTCTCCATCATCGCCCAGATGGCCATGCCGACCGGCGCGCCGTTCGCCACCATGATCGCCTCCATATGGCGGACGGCATCGGCGCTCTCCACCTTCGGCAACAGAATGGCGTGACAGCCGGACTGGGAGGCGGCGGCGATGTCCTCGTAGCCCCATTTCGTCGACAGCGAGTTGACCCGGATGATCAGCTCGCGCATGCCGTAGCCGCCGGCCTTGACCGCCTCACAAACGTGACGGCGGGCGATTTCCTTGGCGTCGGGGGCGGTGGCGTCCTCCAGATCGAGGATGAGGCCGTCGGCGGCAACGGTCTTCGCCTTCTCAAGGGCGCGCACGTTGGAGCCCGGCATGTAAAGGACGCTGCGGCGGGGACGGGCGGATTTCGACATGGCGTTGGACCCCCTCTCGGTTGTCTGTTTTGCGGTTGCAAAAAAAGTACCCTGCGTCCGGGGCCGGTGGCAAGCTGAGGCGAGCCTGACCTTGTCTTTCCTTTCGCCGCCGCCATGGCGGGCGTGTAAGCCAAGCCGCATTCGGGACGTATCGTGAGCATCCTCAGCGTGCAGTCGTCCGTCGCCTACGGCCAGGTCGGCAACGCCGCCGCCGTCTTCGCGCTCCGCCGGCTGGGACACGAGGTCTGGCCGATCGATACCGTCCGCTACTCCAACCATCCGGGCCACGGCCGTTTTCGCGGGCGCAAGGTGAGCCCCGAGGAGATCGGCGAGCTGGTGCTTGGCCTTGCCGAGCTGGGGGTGCTGGGACGGACGCGGGCGGTGCTCTCCGGCTACCTGGGTGCTGCGGCAACGGGAGCGGTGCTGCTCGACGCCGTCGCCCGCGTCCGTGCCGCCCATCCCGATGCGCTGTTCCTCTGCGATCCGGTGTTAGGCGATCGCGACCGCGGCATCTACGGTAGCGGCGACCTCGTCGATTTCTTCCGCACTGCCGCCCTGCCCGCGGCCCATATCCTCGCCCCCAACCACTTCGAGCTGGAGCTGTTGGCCGGACGCCCGTTGCCGACCATCACGGAGGTGCTGGCGGTGGCGGACGGGCTCGCCGCCCGCGGCCCGTCGATCATCGTCGTCACCTCGTTCGCCGGCGAGGGATCGGGTTCGGATCACCTCGCCACCCTCGCCCGCTCCGACGAGGGTGTCTGGCGGGTGGTCACCCCGAGGCTCGCCCATGCCGCCCGCGGCGCCGGTGATCTTTTTGCCGCCCTCCTCCTCGCCCACCGCCTCGACGGCCAGCCCGTCGCCGACGCCCTGACCCGCGCGGTCGCGTCGGTGTTCGCGGTGATCGAGGCGACCGCCGCCGTCGGCGCCAAGGAACTCCGCCTGGTCGAGACGCAGCAGGCGCTGATCGACCCCCCGGCTTCGTTCGCTGTCGAGCGGATCCGCTGATCCACCGACCCGGCGAAGAGGAACGGACTCGCACCGCTTCTGCGACGCGAGTCCGCGGCCGCGCGACGCGACTAGGCCGCGCAGGAGATCGAGGAGCCGCTTACGGCCTTTGTCTGCAAGGAGTTGTACGCGGTCTGCAGCTTCTGCAGCATCGCCGTGACGGCGTTGTCGCGGCTGGTGTCGGAGCTTCCGGAGGTGTCGGTCGTTGACGAATCGTCGTTCGAGAGGCTGGCCAACAGGTCGGTGAGGCTGGAGGAAGAGGAACCCGCGTCTTCTTGGATCTTCAGCAGCGCTCCCGGTGGTGGGCCTGGTGGTGGGCCCTTGGGTTTGGCCGCCTCCATCTCCGACTGGGTGATCTTGCCGTCTCCGTCGGCGTCGATCTTGGCGAACACGTCGGCGGCCTTGTCGTTGTTTGCCTGGTCGGACTTGCCGGCCGGCAAGTTTTTCCCCATTGCCTTGAATTCGTCGATGTCGAGGCCGCCGTCGCCGTTGCTGTCGGCTTTACTGAACATCTGCTCGCGCATCTGCTTCATGTCCTGAAGAGACGGCATGTTTCCGTAGGATCCGTAAGAAGAGATCTGCATCGTTTTGTCTCATCCGAGTGGTCGTCGCCGTCGTGAAAAAGCCCGCAGCGACGGTGTGCCGCGACGGCACACCCTCGGAAGCGCAAATCGCGTGCCGCAATTACACCGATCTGGCGGGCAGACACCCGCCAAAGCCGGCGGATGATGTCGTCCGGAAGGGGGCGGCGGTGAAACCGCGCCCCCGCGGCTCGCAGTCTAGGCCAGCCGGGATAGACCCTCACCGCCTCCGGGCCGGCGGCCAGAGCAGCCGGAGTCGTCAGGCGTGAGGTCGAGCGATCAGTGAGTGCGTGACCAAGCCTCCACCTCGTCCTTGGAAAGGACGCCATCCTTGTTGGTGTCGGCCGCATCGAAGTCGGCCATACGGACGACCAGGAACTCGCTCAAGGTAACCTTGCCGTCATGGTTGGCGTCGGCCCTTTGGAACGTCACCTGCTCGGCCACGACCACCTCTTCGATTTCAAGGACACCGTCCTTGTTCACATCGGCAAGGTAGAACACGTCGAGCATGCGCTTTTCATATTCACCCCGGTCGATGCGGCCATCCTTGTTGGTATCGGCCCCGGAGAAATCCGCATCTTGAGCTTGGGCGACCGGTATCGCGATCGCGGTGACCAGTACCGCGGCGGCCGCCAGCATGGCGGCGGCGAGGCCCTCGCGCACGGCGCGTCCAATTGCTGCCCTGTTGACCATTTCCATCTCCCTTAGCGTTGGGGTCACCCTCGGTGGCCCGCACATGCCCGAATGCTGGCCTCAGCCGACGATCTGCCACGAGCCGTCCGGCTGCCGACAGGCGGTCCCATAGCTCTTCTGTTGCTTACCACCGATCGTCACCGTCTGTTCGAACTCGCGGCAATACTCCCCCGACGCCTGCTGGAAGGTGCGTGTCGGCGTCACCGTCCCGCTATGGCCCGTGTCGGGATTGGTCCAGTTGGCCGTCGTCCCTGAAGGTGCGGTTTCGAGCGTGTGCTGGGTGGTCGCCGCCGCCGTCCGCTTGTCCTGATCGTCCAGCATGCTGCCAGCCGCGCCGCCGACGAGACCGCCCAACAGAACGCCCGCGGCAATCCCAACCCCGCCCGAGTGGGTGGCGGCCCCCAAAAGACCGCCGCCTGCGGCGCCCAAAGCCGCGCCTAGTCCCATCTTCGGGCCGAACTCGGAGGTACCGCCACTGCCACCCTGCTGACAGCCGCCGACAACGAGTGTCGACACCATCGCCGCCGCCAGCAGGCCACGCGCCGAATGCATGATCATTCCCTGTTCTCCCTTGCCAAACATCATCGCCGCATCACCGTCGACCCTACCGCGCCGACGGGCTTTGCCAGCGCGGCCCATCTTGCACAGAAATGCAGGCCTTTCCTATTCGTTGCGAGGAGACCCAAACGGAAGGCTCCTGCCGCCTCGCGTCGGAAGGAACCACCTCCGCCCGGGCCTCTCTTCTGCGATTGCGTCGCCGACGCCGGCGCGGCAACGTCGGGAACGGCGATGCGACGCGATGCCGCCCTTCCTCCAACCGACCCGGACCTTCATGCTCTCCGTCATTCACACCACCGCGTATGACTACTCCTCGCCGGTCACCCTGCACGATCATCGGATGATGATCCGGCCCCGAGACAGCCACGATCTGCGGTTGCTGTCGGCGGAACTGTCGACGCGACCAGCGCCCAGGCAATTGCGCTGGTACCATGACGTGTTCGGCAACTCGGTTCTCGTCGCCAGTTTCGACGGTCAGACATCCCAGTTGCAGATCACCAGTCGTTTGCTGTTGGAGACCTACGCCCCGGTCGTCGAGGCGCCGCAGATCGCCGCCTACGCCAGGGCTTATCCGTTCAGCTACACGCCCGAAGATCAGCGCGATTTGGGCAGCCTCGGAGACCGGCAATATGCCGATCCCGACTCCCGCATGGCAGACTGGGTGCGCGACGCCTATGCCTCCATCGTGTCCGCCGGCAGCGGTCGGATCGATACCCTCGATCTGCTTCGCGGACTCAACACCTTGATCGGCAAGACGATCGTCTATCAACCCCGTGACATCGAAGGAACACAGACCCCCACCGAAACCCTCGCCCTTGGCTCCGGAAGCTGCCGCGACTTCGCGCTTTTGTTCATGGAAGCCGCGCGTCAACTCGGGCTCGCCGCCCGTTTCGTCACCGGCTATCTGGTGGACTCGCTAACCCTGGATGCGGGGGGAATGGCGCCGCGCGGCGGCGGCGCCACCCACGCCTGGGCACAAGTCTTCGTTCCGGGCCTAGGCTGGGTCGAGTTCGATCCGACCAATGAAATCGTCGGCTCGAATCAACTGATCCGGGTAGCGGTCACCCGCGATCCGTCCCAGGCGGTGCCGATCGCCGGCTCGTATACCGGTCCCGCCGGAGCGCTGGCAGCGATGCGTGTCGACGTATCCGTTTCAGTTGCAGCGGGCTGATCAAGGCTCCTCACGAGACGGGATCGATCACGCTCGCGAATTCGACGATGTAACGACGGAACTATCTGGTCCGGATGTGGTTTTATAGCGTAAGATACTGATGAGGTCTTCTGCGATCCGGGAGAATAACAAGGATGTTCGGGGCAAGAGTTATTGCGATTGCTAACAATCAAAGTGCACATGCAGCAGAGACAGGGTTCGCGGTGGCGCGAAGCAGCGAGGGGCCACGCCGGTGGTGGAATCGGTTGTTTGCCGCCGGAGCTGACAGGGATCAACCAGAAATTGTAAAATCACTGGAGCCCACGGGAGTGACGGATTCCATCGACGTGCGGCCTCGTCCAATTGTTCGTCTGGATCCGGCCCGCGGCATTATCGATTAATCGGCACCTGAACACGCCCGTCGGTAACACTTTGCTTGTGCAATATGGTTGACACATGTACGTCCCCCGCTCTGTTCACTTGGTTGCGCCCATGTTCACCCTCTGGCGAGGGGAGAGCGGTCGTACCTATGAATTCGCCGTCCTCAATCCCGACCGACTGTTGATCACGGCACCGGTCGTCTTCGTCCTCGTACGGCAGCGGAACGGCCAGGCAGACGCCCTGTTCGTCGGTCAAGCCGAGCGTCTCGGCGGCGATGACGGGCTGGATGCCACATGGATCGCCGCCCGTGAGCTGGGCATGACCCACGTTCACGCCAGTTTCGATACCCTGTGGCCGGCGGCGCGGAGTACCCAGGTCGTCGATCTCGTCGCCGCCCTCTCCCCACCGCTGAACGCGTCGGCGGCCGGGATGGTCGAGCGGCCGCCATCGGCCGCCCAGGTCATCCGGATCCCGGACAGGCCGGAGGGCACCGACACCGATGGCCGAGGTGGATTGGCGGACGCCGCGATTCCGGCCGTCCTCACCCCGAGCGCCGATCCGCTCGGCCACGGCGCATCGGAACCCATCGCGTTGTGGCCCTCCCCGCCCTCGCCACGACGTGGTGCAGCGCCGTCGGAGCGTCTGCGGGCGATGGTTCGGGCAGCCGCGCGGGCGATCGAACGGCTGGTGTCCGGCAACCGCCACGCGCCGGATGCGTCATCGCCCCAGTCGCCGCAAAGCTTCGTGGCGCCGGCGCCGGCAGCAGCCGTACGCGTAGCCCCCGTTCCCTCCATGGACGAGCGGCAGGCGGAGGCAAGGAACACCGGAACCTCTCCCGCCACCGTATCCGAGTCACCGCCGGCGCCCGCCGCCCGCCTCGACCATCCGGAGTCGATCGAGAGCGTGCGCGGCCGCTTGCATCTCCCGCCGGCGGCGCCGGTGATTCTCTTCGCCGGCCATATGGCCGAATCCTCCGGCATCGACATCCTCATGGAGGCGATCATCACTGTCGCCGCCGCCGATCCCGACGCGTATTTCGTTCTCGCTGGCAGCGGATCGCTGGCGGATGCGGCCAAGGCTCGCGCCGCCGCCGTCCATCTGGGAAGCCGCTGCCGCTTCACCGGCGACCTGGAGGCCGATGCCTGCCATGACTATCTGGAGGCAGCCGATTGCGTCGTCGTCCCGGCGCACGCGCCCGCCACCGACGGCTTTGCCGACGCCGCGATTGCCGCCGGCAAGCCCATTCTAACGACGCACCAAGCGCAACTCCCGGCGGTGCATCATGGCGTCAACGGGCTCGTCGCCTACGACAATCCCAATTCATTGGTGTGGGGCTTGCGCGAGTTGCTGAGCATGCGGGCGGAGCATCGCATGCTGTTCGAGGCTCCCCGCCGTGTCGCGTGATGGGGGCTCGGGCCGGCGGCGGGACCCGCTGACCGCTCAGCCTTTACCGTAGGGGTCGGCGGTTGGCTTGCCGGGGCTCGTGCCGGGTTGATGGGACGGATGCTCGTAGGCCTGGATGGCTGCGTCTAGTGTCGCCAAGTGTTCCGATTGTTCGGCCGAGTGGCCCTGAGCGCGCAGTCGGTTGGCTTGCTCGATGGCTTCGGCGTATTCGTTGCGGCTGGTGATCTTCATCGCCCAATCCTCTCTCAGCCCTGAGTGATTGTGACTCAACCCGCGAGTCTGGCCTCTGTTCCCGATGCTGGCGCTCTCCCCCGAGGGGTGGGTTTCTTAGCCATCGACGGACTGCAGGAAGGCGGCCAAGCCGGCCACCGGCACGAACAGCCAGTCCGGACGGTTCGTCGCCTCGTAGCAGATCTCGTACAGGGCCTTCTCCAGGATGAAGAAGCGTACCATCCGGTTGAAGGCAAGCGGATCGGACGGGATCGACGGGCAGTCGCCAACACCGGCGCGGTAGCCGTCGAGCACCGCGGCCAGCGCCAGATCCTTCCATTGCTGAACGGCGGCTGCGGCCTCGGCTTCGTCATCCACGTGGGCCTGCATCAACACTGCGTAGCTAGCGTAGTCGTACGAACGGATGAGGCCGGCCAGATCCCGTAGGGGCGAGTGTTTGCGGCGTCGTTCGGCCAGCGGTCGCAGCGGCTCGCCCTCGAAATCCAGGATGTAGAAGTCGTCGTTGACGACAACCGTCTGCCCCAGGTGGAAGTCGCCCTGGTGACGGGTCCGCAGACCGAGCCCGGCCGCCGGCGCCGGTGGTGTCGCCAACTTGAGGATGGAATCCCAGGCCCCCAGCAGCCGCTGCGCCTGCGGACTGGCGCTCGACTCACTATCGGCGGCGACCTGCAAATGCCGGTGCGCCTGTTGGGCGATTTCAGCCACCTGCTGCGTCCAGCGCGCCAGATCGTCGGCGGTGATGGGTTCCGGGCTGAAGGCCGGATCATCCACCGGCAGCGCGAACGCCCGATGCAGTTCACCCAGGCGCTGACCCAGGTTGTGGGCCAGCAGCCGATAGACCGGGTGATTGGAGTCGGCGACCTCCTCCGGCCCGGCATTCAACGTCAGCTCACGAAGATGGCGCTGCAGATAGTCGATGGTGAAGCCCCAGCCGTCGCCCTGATTACGGACGAACTCCTGCAAGATGGCACACGCCCAGGTCTGGCCCTCGCCGTCCAGCAGTTCGACGGCGCCCAGGGTCTGCGGCGTGTTGCCGTAGTGGGCGACATCGGTGAGGAAGCGCCCGATCTCCAACTCCGGATGGATGCCGGGCTGGATGCGGCGCAGCAGCTTAAGGACCATCCGATCGCCGCCGATGCGCATGGACGTATTGCTCTGCTCGCCGGAGAGGCGTTCGATCTGCAGTGTCTCCAGATCCGGTGGGCTGGCGAAGGCAGTCGTCGTCGAAAAGCGCAGCTGACCGCCGTTATGGGTAGGAACGACCGCATTTTCGGCGAACGCCGAGAGGACGCCGCGGGCGAGTCGCGGTGCCGCGGGAGCATCGTGGACGACGCCCAGTCTCGATCCCCGTCGCACCCGGCCAAGGATGAATGGCTGCAGCAGCGTCATCGGATCACTGTCGCGGGTTTCCCAACTCACCGTCAGCGGCAGCGCATAGCGTTGTGGCTCTCCCGTATCGAAGGTGACATCGATGAAGGAGACGAGCGACTTGCTCAAATCTTCGCCCAGGCAGGTCCAGTCGGCGAAATCGACGCGGACAACCGACCGCCCCTTGCCGCCGAACCAGCGCTGGCTAGGCAGGAACGCCGCCAGCGCCTGCCCCAGCATTCTTGCATGCATCGGGTTGAGGACGAGGGTTTCGATGTCCGGTGCCAGGACGAAGGTCTGGAACTCCGGGAGCGGCGTCCCCTCCGGCGTGTACCAGTTGGGCGCCTCCGCCTCTTCGGCCAGCAAAAGCCAGTAGAAACCATAGCCGGCGAGGGTGAGGAAGTAGGGCAGCAGGCCGATCGGCGGCAGCAGGCTCTTGTCGATCAGTTCGACGGGGATGCGGCCGTTGTAAGCTGAAAGATCCAGCTGCACCGACTGCACCGTCGGCGCCAGATTGGCGACGCACAGGATGTATTCGCCTTCGTAGTGGCGAAGGAAGGCGAGCACCTTGCGGTTGCCGGGTGCCAGCAGGATCAGTTCGCCGCGGCCGAAGGTCCGGTGGCCGGCGCGCACCCTCAACAGCTGGCGCATCCAGTTCAGCAGCGAGGAGGGCCGGCGAAGCTGGGATTCCACGTTGATCGACGGATAGCCGTAGACCGCATCCATCAGCATCGGCAACGCCAGCTGTTCGGGCTCGGCCCTGGAAAAGCCGCCGTTACGGTCGGGCGACCACTGCATGGGGGTGCGCACGCCATTGCGATCGCCGAGGAAGACGTTGTCGCCCATGCCGATCTCGTCGCCATAATAGAGAATAGGTGTCCCGGGAATCGCCATCAGCAGGGCGTTGAGCAGCATAATCTTGCGGCCGTCGCCGTTGAGGAGCGGCGCCAGGCGGCGGCGGATACCGAGGTTGATCCGGGCCCGTTTGTCCGCGGCGTAGAACTGCCACAGGTAATCCCGTTCGCGGTCGGTCACCATCTCGAGGGTGAGTTCGTCGTGATTGCGCAGGAACGTCGCCCACTGGCAATCGGCCGGGATCTCCGGCGTCTGCCGAAGAATGTCGGTGATCGGATAGCGGTCCTCACGCGCCAGCGCCATGTACATGCGCGGCATCAACGGGAAGTGGAAGCACATGTGGCATTCGTCGCCGTCGCCGAAGTAGGCGCGGACGTCCTCCGGCCACTGGTTGGCTTCGGCAAGCAGCATCCGATCGGGATAGTTGGCATCGACCCAGGCGCGCAGCCGCTTCAGAATGGCGTGGGTTTCCGGCAGATTCTCGTTGTTGGTTCCCTCCCGCTCGCACAGATAGGGGACGGCATCGAGGCGCAGCCCGTCCACCCCCATGTCCAACCAGAACCGCATGACGCGAATCACTTCGTCGACCACCGCCGGATTGTCGAAGTTCAGATCCGGTTGGTGGGAAAAGAAGCGGTGCCAGAAGTAGGCGCCCGCCACCGGGTCCCAGGTCCAGTTGGAGGTCTCGGTGTCGCAGAAAATGATCCGGGTACCCTCGTAGCGGTTAAACGTGTCGCTCCAAACGTAAAAATCGCGCTCGGAAGAGCCGGAAGGCGCGTTTCGCGCCCGCTGGAACCACGGATGCTGGTCCGACGTGTGGTTGATGACCAGTTCGGTGATGATCCTCAGATTGCGTTTATGCGCTTCTTCGATAAACAAGCGGCAATCATCCAGGACACCGTAGGCCGGGTGGACGCTAAAGTAATCGGCTATATCATAACCATCGTCGCGAAGCGGTGAGGGATAGAAGGGCAGTAGCCAGATCGCACTCACTCCGATACTGGCAATGTAATCTAGTTTCTCTATTACCCCTTTGAAATCGCCGATCCCGTCCGAGTTGCTGTCATAAAACGATTTGACGTGAAGCTGATAGATAACGGCATCCCGGTACCAACGAATGTCCTCAGTTGCCACGGGGGCTCTCCCTCATTGCGAAGCGGGGCGCTGCTCTTGAATGTTGGCCGAATGATAACGACGGGTGAGTATCGCCGTTGTAATGCATCTCATTCGCGATCGCCAAGTCATCGGCGACCGCGGATATCGATTGTTTCGATCGCCTGTCGCCTTAAAAGATGAAATCGACCACGAAGTTCCCGCCGTACGTTTGGGAACATCCCTGCCGCCCCGTCGTTATCCGCTTACACCGCGCGACCGAGCGATCTCGTCGCCGACTAGAGGAGTGCACATGGGCATACTGTCATGGATCGTCTTTGGCCTGATCGCCGGAGCGGTCGCCAAGTTCCTGATGCCGGGCCAGGATCCCGGCGGCTTCATCATCACCATCCTCCTCGGCATCGCGGGGGCGGTGGTTGGCGGCTTCATCGGCACATCCCTGGGCTTCGGTGCCGTCGATGGCTTTAATTTCGGCAGCTTCGTGATCGCCGTCATCGGTGCGGTCGTGTTGTTGATCCTCTATCGGGTCCTCGTCAGTCGCCGGTCCGCCTGACCAGCTCGAGGGTTAGCGCCGGGCCGGCGCCCAACTCGCCGGCCCTCCGCTTGCAGCCGCGGAGACGTCGATGAATTTGCGCGCCCTCGCCATTGTCCTCGCCGGGGGTAAGGGTACGCGGCTTGCGCCGCTGACCAGCGAGCGCGCCAAGCCGGCGGTGTCGTTTGCCGGCAAGTATCGCATTGTCGACTTCGTCCTCAGCAATCTCGTCAACAGCGGCATCTATTCCGTCTATGTGCTGGTGCAGTTCAAGAGCCAGTCGCTGCTGCTACACCTGAAAGACGGCTGGCAATTCTCCAATGTCCTCGGCAACCAGTTCATCATTCCGGTGCCGGCGCAGATGCGCGCCGCCGGTGAGACCTGGTACCGGGGCACCGCCGACGCGATCTATCAGAACCTGAACCTGATCGAACAATCGAAGCCGGACGTGGTCGTCGTTTTCGGCGCCGATCACATCTACCGGATGAATATCGGCGAGATGATCGAGGCACATCGGCAGACGATGGCCGATATCACCGTCGCCACCATTCCGGTGAACCGCCGGCACGCCACCGAGTTCGGCGTCGTCGAATGCATGGGCGACGGCCGCATCGTTCGCTTCATCGAGAAGGACCCGGAGGCGCCGGGTCGCCCCGGCCAGCCGGACACTATCCTGGCGTCGATGGGCAATTACGTGTTCTCGCCCGAGGCGCTGGTGCGGATGGTGCAGGCGGATGCGGCCGATCCGCGCAGCAGCCACGATTTCGGCAAGGATGTGCTGCCGGCGCGGGTGGAAACCGATCGCATCTTCGCCTACGACTTCGATTCCAACCGGATCCCCGGCGAGCCCACCCATAGCGGCAATTACTGGCGCGACGTGGGCACCATCGACGCCTATTTCGAGGCGAACATGGAGGCGCGCACACCGACGTCGCCGCTCAATCTCTATAACCCCCGCTGGCCGCTGCGAACCGCGAGCTACCCCGATCCGCCCGCCTGTTTCACCGCCGGCCTCGACGATCAACCGGGTTACGCCCACTGCTCCCTGGTTGGCGGCGGATCGGTCATCGCCGGAACGGTGACCGACTCGATCCTCGGACGCCGCGTTTACGTCCATGCCGGCGCCGTGGTCGAGGACTCCATCATCCTCGACAACTGCCAGATCGGGCCGGAGGCGCGGATCCGGCGGACGATCATCGACAAGAACGGGCATGTGGCCGCCGGGGCGAGGATCGGCTTCGATCCGGAGGCCGATCGGCAGCATTACCATCTCAGTCCGGGCGGCATCGTCGTCGTCGCCGGGAAGCGCTCTCCCGTCGACTTGGCGTCCATCGGCGTCTGAGCCTCCTACCTACGACAGCAGCATCCGGGCGAGGCAAAGCGAGAGCCAGACGGCGAACGGACTGCCGATGGCAACGGCGAGGATCAGCAAGATGATGAGCCGCCGGCCGTCTTGCCGTTGCGCCTCCACCTCCCCGGTCCAGGTGTGAGATTCGACGACCGTCGCGGCGATCTCCCCATGGGCGGCGTCTGCAGGGTCGTTGTCGACGGCGACGGACATCTCACCCACCGCTGCGCCCGGAGGCGATGACGGGACCCGACCGGCGCAGCTTGAGAACGAGAATGATGGTGGAAAGCACCAGGCTGGCGCCATTGAAAATGATGATCGGCAGGCTGCCGATCATCATCCCGTAGACGAGCCACAAGGAGAATGCGGTCACCGTGATGATGTACATCCGCTTGGAGATGGCCTCGGTGTCCCCGCCCCGCCACGCCTTCAGCACCTGGGGGACGAAGCTGGAGGTGGAACAGATGCCGGCGACGGTGCCGATCAGTTCGGCCACCGGCACGCCTGCCAGGGTCGCATTAACGAGATCGGACATGCGGCGGCCTCCGCGCTACATCTGCCCCAGTCGGGCGTCGAGGACCTTGGCCTGATCCAGGTGCGCACGCAGGGTCGGCACCATTTGCTCGGCGAACCGCTTCAGCTTCGCGTTGTCGCCATCCTTTCCGTAATCCTCGAACAGATCGACGGCATTCTCATGAGCATCGACCATGTCGTCCATGTAGGCGCGATCGAAATCCTTCCCCGTTAACGACGCAAGCTTCTCAGCCGTATCGGTCGCCTCGTCATTGGGCTTATCCGACATCTTGATGTTTTCTTCGTTGATGATCTTGGCGAGCTCTTTGTTCGCCCGTGCGTGATCTTTGATGATATCATTGGCGAAGTCCTTCACCTCCGCATCCCCCGAATTGTTCAGGGCCAGGCGGGCGAGGGTCACTTCGGCAACGCCGTCGTCGTGCGCTTTCTGGGCGAACTGTTCCGCATCCGCCTTCAGCAGGTCTCCGACCACCGGCACGTTTTCCAGCGGCCGCCCCGGGGAGGTCGTGTCGGCGGCAAAGGATGTCGGGGTCATGGCGAACGAAACGACAGCGGCAAGCACCAGCGATCGCATTTGCATGCACCTCTTTGCGCGACGGATAAGGTAACGATCGGTGACGCGGAAAGTTCGACCGCCATCGACCGGCTAGAACGGCCAGAACTGCTAAGCGAAAAATTGACATGGGTACACGCGCGCGGGCGAGGCTTAATCCGAGCGTAAGCTCGGCGCCTGGGCTATCGGTCCGGCTTTTTCCTTGGCCCGCCCGCCGTCGTCCCGGTCATCGCCGGCGGGTCGCTCGCCGGGAAGGATTCGTCGCTGGCTTCGTCGATCTGTTCGTCTTCAGTTTCGAGCGTATCGGGGCTGCTCGTCGGCTTTGTCTTGTGCTGCTCGTCTTCCATCATCCGCACCTTTCTGGCTGGCGTCCGCTTGACCAACTTTCTGGCTAACGCCGCCGCTCGATCGAGAGTTCCGCGGGAGCGGGCTTAGGCCAGCCGCCGGAGGGGAAACCTTTTGACCACCGCCACCGATTCATCGCCACAGGTCCGGCAAAATCGTTCTATATGTGCAGGTAAGCGAGTGACCTGCCGCCGCCCACGACGGAGGTTTGCATCTTCGCACCGCCGGTGGTCGCGATCGGCTCCCCATAGGGAGCGGCGGTCCCACCGCGATCATCGTCAGCATCAATCACCAAGGAGACGCATCCGACCATGCCTCGCAAACCCAACTATCGATTTGAACGGGCGGAGCGCGACCGCGCCAAGGCGGCAAAAAAGGCCGAGCGCCTGAAGGCGAAGCAGGAGCGCGCCAACAGCGGCGATCTGGAGACCGAAGACGAGGTCACCAGCGACGACGCCGACGACGACACCGGCAAGAGCCCGTCCGACGACGCCTGAACGGTCGCCGAACCATGAAGAGCCTGAACATCGTCACCTGCTTCGTCGCCTTGCTCGCCATCATGAACCCGGTCGGCAATATCCCTTTGTTCCTGGCGATGACGGAGGGGGATGATGCCGCGCAGCGACGGCACACGGCGCTGGTGACGGCGCTGGCGGTGATGATCACCTTGTCCATCGTCGCCATTGCCGGCAGCGACATTCTCGACATGTTCGGGATCACCATCGACGATCTGCGCATCGCCGGCGGGCTGGTGGTGCTGCTGATCGGCATCAGCATGCTGCACTCCGAGACCAGCGGCATTCACAACTCCGCCGCGGAGACCGAGGAGGGGCGGAAGAAGGCCAGCGCCGCCATCGTACCGCTGGCGATTCCACTGACCGCCGGGCCCGGCGCCATGGCCACCGTCATCGTCTATGCCAAAGCCGCCACCAGCGCGCTCGAGTACGGCGCCATCGCCGGCGCCATCGCCGCCGCGTCGCTCGCCACCTACCTCGCCTTCCGTGCCGGCACCGCCGTCCAGCGGGCGCTCGGGGTCGCCGGGGTGAACATCATGGTGCGGATCATGGGCCTGCTCCTGGCCTCCATCGCCGTCGGCATGATCGGCACCGGACTGAAGGGGGTGTTTCCGGCTCTCGGCTGACCGTATCGGTGCCCGAAACGCGGTGAGGGCCGCTCGTCACCCGCCCGGACGGACGACCGCCCGGTACGCATGCCAGCTGGCGTGGCCGATCAGCGGCAAGCTCACCGCCAGCCCGATGTAAAGCGTCAGAATGCCGGCGGCGGTGGAAACGACGATGATCGCCGCCCACAGCGCCATCACCCGGGCGTTGAGCAGGACGCCGACGACGCTGGTCGAGATCGCCTCCACCAGGCCTGCCTTGCGATCGAGGAGAAGCGGCAACGAGAAGGCACCGGTCGCAAAGGCGATGCCGGCCATGACACAGCCGATCATCGTGCCGAGGATCAAAAAGACGTTGCCGTCGGCGGTGAACAGCACCGCATTGACCAGGCTCTGCGGATCCAGTTGCTCATAGGGAAAGGTGAGCGCGAAGGTGAGGACGGCGAGGCGGATCCAGACGATGAGGAACAGCACCAGCCCCAACCCCAGGCCCAGCAGCGGCCCGGGATTGGCGCGCCAAGCGAGCAGCGCCCGCCGCAGGCTCGGCCGTTGCCCTGCTTCCAGATCGCGGCTGATGGCATAGAACCCGACCGTCAGCGCCGGCCCGACGAGGAGGAAGCCGGCGGTGAGCGGGGCGATCAGATACTCCAGGTGCTCCAGGTAAAGGCCGACGGTCAGCACGATGCCGACGACGATGACGATCAGCCCGTAAGCGAGGCTGACCCGACGCGCCCGATGGAAATCCCGCCAGCCGGCCGCCAGCCATTTGAACGGGTCCTCGCCGCGGACCCGATTGATGCGGTCGGCGAACGGCAGTTGGCTGCCCGCTGCGAACGAGGCCTTGTCTTCCGCCATGGTCCCCTCCCCTTGCCGCTACCGGCACAAACCACGTTCGGGTAATGCGTATTGCCCTTGAGTCTGCTCACTCCGCCGGCAATGAGTCAACAAACGGCCCGCCCGCGGCACGACGCGCCTCCCAACCGCCGGCCGAGCCGGTGCCTCAGGGCGCGCCCACGATCTTCGATCGCCAGAGAACCGGCCAGAAGGGATCCGGCACGCCGCGGCATTCGCGCAAGGTGGCAAAGGAGACGGTGGCGAACTGCTCGCCCGTCCACGCGTAGACGGCGCGCGAGCCGCAATCACCGGGCCCTCGCCCGCGGGAAAACGAGCTGACCTGACCCGATCTGACATCGACATCGCTGCCGTAGAGGACGCTGGTGGTGGCGGCTCGCCCCGTCTCGCCCGGCTGCGGAAATGCTGCCGGTTGCAGATGATGCGCATCGTCCACCTCAGCGACGGCGTACTCGGTGGCGAAGTTGTAGGCGCCGCTTTCGCACGGCAGGCCGACGAGGACCCGGCCGCCGCCGAGGGGATAGGCCTGCGCGTTGCTCACGTCCTCGCATTCCCCGCCGCCGCGGGCCATCCGCCGGCCGACGGTGGCAGCGAAATTCTCGGCGACCGTCTCGCCGTCCGCGGCCGGCCGCGGCGTCACCTCCGGCACTTCCGGAGCCGGTGCCGCCGGCGCCGCCTGCAACCCGCGGCGGATAAAGGCGGTCACTGTATCCAGTCGCCCCTGCACGTCATCGATGAACAGCAACGCCGCCACCGCGCCATCCAGTGAAATTTCCGCGCGTGTGGCATGGTCGACGGTGAGTTGCAGGCGCTTGCCCGACCGCAGGGCATGGAAAAAAGGCGTCGTCTCGTTGGCAGCCAGCCGGATCGACGGATAGGCGACCTCGCTTTCCAGGCTGTCGATAGTCCGTTGCGACGGGACGCCCTGGATCGGGCCACCATCCATGGTCAGGGTCACCGGGTCGCCGGGCGCCAGTCCTTCCTTCGCCAGCAGGATCCGCACCACCGGCGGGGCGAGACCATCGGCGGCCCGCTCGACCCTAAGAAATGCGGTCACCGCCGCATAGTCCTCCGGTTGCAGTCCGATCGCCGTGCAGCGGCGGGTGTTGTCGCAGCCCACCTCCCAGTCCTTGAAGGAACGATAGACGGGAACCTCGGGCGCCGGCGCCGCATAGGTCTGGACGATGTTGAGACCAAGACAGACCGCAAGCGCTAACACCTTGCGACCTTTCCATTCCATAGCCGACCTCCTGTGCCGCGTGACGAGCGGTTATGTCCAGCGCTAGACGACGCGCCGGCGATGCTTATGCAAGAGGATCGAATTCTGTGCTAATATAACCCAAAAATGGGACTTGCGGGAGGAGGATACAATGACGATACGGCGATCTGCTACTGCGGTGTTGTTGCTTACTGGCCTACTCATAAGCTGCGCTCCAGGGCCTCAATACGAATACGTTGCTCCGGCAAGTCCCGAAGCACGCGTGTGTACCGCTCAGTGCCAGGTAACCCAGCAGATGTGCGAAAACAACGCTCAGAGTACTTTGCAGCTGTGTGAGCAAGGCAGCCGCAGGGCTATCGATACATACAACGCATGTGTTCAAAGCGGTCGTGGCGGATGCGTTCACCCGCAGTCGTGTTACACGGATACGTCAAATTGTAAACGCAGCTATGACAATTGTTTCACGACGTGTGGTGGTCAAATTCGCGTCGTTCAGCCACTGGCCAAGCCCTGAATCAGCCGCAAGGGCCAATGTCCAGCCGAACTTGGAGCCAACCACTCATTCCGCCAGCGCGCGCATGACTGCGATCAGGTCCGCCTTTCCTTCGAAGCCGATGCCGGGAAGCTCGGGCATCCGGATATGCCCGTCCTCGACCCGCACCCCATCGGGGAAGCCGCCGTACGGCTGGAACAGGTCGGGATAGCTCTCGTTGCCGCCGAGTCCGAGCCCGGCGACGATGTTGAGGGACATCTGGTGGCCGCCGTGGGGGATGCAGCGGGCCGGTGACCAGCCGCACTGGGCAAGCACGTCGAGGGTACGCAGGTATTCAACGAGGCCGTAGGACAGGGCGCAGTCGAACTGCAGGTAGTCCCGATCGGGACGCATGCCACCGTAGCGCAGAAGGTTGCGGGCGTCCTGGTGCGAGAACAGGTTCTCGCCGGTGGCCATCGCGCCGGGATAAAACGGGGCGAGCGCCGCCTGCAGCGCGTAGTCCAGCGGGTCGCCCACCTCCTCGAACCAGAACAACCGATAGGCCCGCAGCATCTTGGCGTAAGCGATGCCGGTCTCCAGATCGAAGCGGCCGTTGGCGTCGACGGCGAGTTGGGCGTCGGAGCCGATCTCCGTCAGCACCGCCTCGACCCGCCGCCTATCCTCATCGATAGGGGCGCCACCGATCTTCATCTTGACGACGGTGTAGCCGCGATCGAGGTAGGAGCGCATCTCCGCCCGCAGCGCCGTGTCGTCCTTGCCCGGATAGTAGTAGCCACCGGCGGCATAGACGAAGACACGCGGATCGGCGTCACGGCCGTGGCGTTCGGCGAGGAGGCGGAACAGCGGTTGGCCGGCGATCTTCGCCGTCGCGTCCCAGATCGCCATGTCGAGGGTGCCGACGGCGACCGATCGCTCGCCGTGGCCGCCCGGCTTTTCGTTCGCCATCATCGCCGCCCAGACGCGGTGCGGATCCAGGTTGCTGCCGTCCTCGTCCAGCAGGCTCTCCGGGTCCGCTTCGAGGATGCGATCGCGAAAGCGCTCGCGGATGAGGCCTCCCTGGCCATAGCGGCCGTTGGAGTTGAACCCGTAGCCGACGACGCGGCGGCCATCACGGACCACGTCGGTGACCACCGCCACCAGACTCGTCGTCATCTTCGAGAAGTCGATGTAAGCGTTGCGAATGGCCGAGGCGATCGGCTTGGTGACCTCGCAGACATCGACGATACGCATTGCGGCATCCTCCCTTAGACCCCCACCATGATGGGGAGGAATCGGTGCACCGCAAGCCCATTGCGCGTCGCCCAGCAAGCCGGTGCATTACCCCCGCGGACCGATAAGGGTCTTACTTATCGCAGCGCGGCAACGCAAAACCGGTGCAGGACGAGTCTGGTGCTGAAAAGTCCGATCTTCGTCTAATGAGAGCGGGGCTGAGCCCCTTTCGGGCCCATGGACCAGTCCGAAGCAACCCGCAATGGCTAGCTGGCAATGGCGGTTTGTGGGAGGTCGGGCTCTGTGGTCTCGCCACAATTGAGAACGTGGACAACCCCTACCTGCTTGCGTTTCGCCCACTCGCTCGCCTCGGCAATCGCCTTCTCCAAGGTCTGGAACACCGCCGTCTGATAGTATAGTGCGCCCGTACTCTCCACGGCTGAACCGTTGGCGAGAAATCTTCCATTTGGCGTGCGCCGAATGACGACGTAGTCGCGGTCCTTGGAAATCTGGTCCATCGAAGAGATATATCGCACCTGCAGCATTATCAGTATCTTTCTTGTTGGACGGTCCTTGTTCGCTTGACTCCGGGCTCCCCGATCAACTTCCGTGCCCTTGCGTCAAGTCTTATATTTAGAGGATCGTCAACTCACCGGCAAGAGCAACGAGAGGATCGGCAACGACCCCTGGAGCGGGCTAAAAAGGCGCGACAAGTCCCCATTGTGCGCGAATCTGACCCTCGCGGCCGTATTTACCTGCCAACCACGCAGGGCAAGAAAGTGGAGCTACGCACATCGGCACGTTTGCCGCTGCTCTCTTCACCAACCTACGGGATACTACGTATGGGGCTGACTAGGGCAATGATGAAAACACCGCCGTCAATTCCTAACGCTTTAATTTTCATACTATAATTATATATGAATTCTTCATATTAGAGCATTCTCGGATTGAGTGGAATCGCTGAGAGGGATTCCCGAGGTGCCAAATGTGTGATTCTCTTTGTCAGGATCCACAAGATGCGGTGTCGAAGGATGTGGCGGCGGGGGCGGAGCTACGCGCAGGACCTGCGCAGCCGGGTGCTGGCGGCGGTCGATGGCGGGATGGCGGTGCGGCAGGCGGCGCCGCTGTTTCGGGTGAGCGTTTCGTATATCTACAAGGCCCTGATCCGCAGGCGGGCGACCGGCGACAGCGGCGCCAACCGGAACCGCGGGCATCGACCGCGCAAGCTGTCTGCGCGCCAGGAGTTGGCGCTTGCCGCCCGCATCCGGGCGGAGCCGGACATCACGCTGGCCCGCCTGCAGGACTGGCTCGGTGACCGGCACGGCGTCCGGCTGAGCAATGGCGGCCTGTGGGCGGCGGTGAAGCGGCTCGGCTTCACGTTCAAAAAAAACACTGCTGGCGAGCGAACAGGAACGGCCGGACGTTGCCGCGCGCAGGGCTGGGTGGAACGCGGCCCGGCCGTTCATTGATCCCGAGCGCCTGGTCTTCATCGATGAAACGGGCGTCAATACCAAGATGACCCGCCTCTACGGGCGTGCCCGCCGCGGCGAGCGGGTGAAGGGGGCGGCGCCGTTCGGGCACTGGAAAACCATGACCTTCGTCGCCGCCCTCAGGCTCGACGGCATCACGGCTCCCTGGCTGCTCGACGGCGCCATGGGCGGCGACGCCTTCCGGACTTACGTCGAGCGCGTCCTCGCACCCACGCTCAAGCCTGGCGACATCGTCGTCATGGACAACCTGCCGGCGCATAAGATCACGGCTGTCCGCGAGGCCTTTGCCCGAGCCGGTGCGCAGGTCTTCTACCTGCCGCCCTATTCGCCGGATATGAACCCGATCGAGCTCGCCTTCAGCAAACTGAAGGCGCTCCTCCGCCACAACCCGGCCCGCACCATCGACGCCCTATGGCAACGGCTCGGCACCATCCTCGACACCTTCACCGCCACCGAATGCGCCAACTTCTTCCGCCACGCCAAATATCAACACTCAATGTGAAAATGCTCTAGAAGTGAGTTTCTAATAATAAACGTTTTTTGATTAGCTTCTTCATTGATATTAATTATTATATAGATAATGATAATTATTATAATTTTGCATTTCGCGGTAACTTCGACACCGCCCAGATTTGCTTAAACGTTCTGGCGCAAAACAACAACCGTGTTCCTGGCTTGATTCACCCACCCAAGGACAGGCGATAGGACACCTGCGCCCGCACGAAAATAGTCGAACCGAGCTTTTGTTTCACAAGGTGATACGTCTGACGCACGGGCACGCTGATGCGCTCGGCCAAAAGACGATCGAGATGGCGAGGCTCTATGCGAAGGGCGCAGATCTCAAACGGAATGTGGGGGACCGTCGCTGTTTTGATGCCGCCGTGAACGAACGGCGGTCGAAGATTGGCAAACCTTCGTGAGAAGTGGCAAACCTCCAGAATAATGGAGTCTACAATGCTCGGAATATGGGCGAATATCAGATACTTAAGTGGTAGCGGAGGAGGGACTCGAACCCCCGACACGCGGATTATGATTCCGCTGCTCTAACCAGCTGAGCTACTCCGCCGCACCCGTCATCGCGCCGCCCCCTCTGCGGCTGGGCGGGCAGCCCCAACTATGTCGGATCGGCAAGGGCTGTCAAGCCGCCGGCTGCCGGCACGACACGATCCGCCCCGCACCATCGATGCCGCCGTCGCCTATGGCGGAGCGGCCAAGTGCGACGCCCCGCCAGTTCCCACCCGTCAGAACAGGAACGCCGCCGCCACCTGGGCGGCACCGAAGAGGACGGTGAGGAACGGCAGATAATAACGCCAGTCGCCGCCCTCTTCGCGCACCAGCACCATCTTCGTCGCCTCCCCGTCCTTCGTCGACGCCATCACCTTAGTCGTCCCCCCGCTGGCGGTTACCGCCGTCCCGTCGTCCGGCCTGGCGGCGGTCACCCGCGGCTCGGCGTCGCGGACGACCTTGCCGCCCTTCGGCGGCGACGCCAGTTGGGCCAGTTCGGGCGCGTTCGGAGCGTCGTACTTGGAGGGGGCGGGCCCGTAATAGTTGACCAGCCGCCGGGCGTCGCGGTGATCTGGTTGGCGATGGCAGGTGACGCCGCCCAGCGACTGGTAGCAATAGATCGGCTCGTAATCGGTCACCGACCGCTCGTAGGCGGACTCGTACGAGGTGCAACCGCCCGTCAGCAGCGTCGCCACGGCAACCAACGGGGCGACCAGCCGGCCAGCCAGCCCACCGACCAACTTGAATACCACCCGGCCAACGAGCCTGACCGGCCAGCTGACGACGAAAAAAGGCAACTCCTGCATGCGCCCGCTCTCGCAATCCAAGACCCGGGCGTGTCGCTGTCACCCTCGCTTGCATTTTAACATAATTTTCTCGCAATGATAGTAAATATTGGCAGGCAGGCACGCTGGACTCCCCCGCACACGGGCTACTCAGAGCCCTTTCGGAGCGAAGATCTCCTGCGGCTCCGCCAGGCCCTTCACCGGCCTGAAACCCAGCGACTCAACGGGATCGTCGATGCATTGGGCGAACTCGGCCGACGTCAGCACGCTGCGGGCCATAGCCTTGGTCAGGCCCTCCAGCCGGGCGGCGCGGTTCACCGCCGAACCCATGACGGTGAAGTTCAGCCGGTCGGGAGCGCCGATGTTGCCGTAGATGACCTCGCCCACATGCAGGCCGACGCCGAAGCGGATGGCCGGCTGCCGTGCCCGCGCCCGGCGCAGGTTGACGGTGGCGATGCCGTTGAAGGCGTCGCGGGCCGCCTCCAGGGCCGAGCGGCACGCCTGGCGGCGATCGCCGATCTCGGCGATGGGAAATACGACCAGGATCGCATCGCCGATGAAGTGCAGGATCTCGCCGCCACGGGCGATCACCGCCGCGTTGACGAACTCGAAGTAGGCATTGAGGATTTCCAGCACCTCGGCCCAGGGCAGGGATTCGGTGAGCGGGGTGAAGCCGCGCAGGTCGCTGTACCAGATGGCGGCGTCGATCACCTCGCCCTCGCCGCGGCGGATCAGCCCCCGCAACACCCGCCGCCCGGCGCGGGGACCGACGTAGGTGTCAAGGAGTGCCAATGCGGCGCGGTGCTCGACGAAAATCTCGATGGGAAAGGCGAGCAGTTCGGTCAGCACCCGGAACTTGGTGATGTCCAGATCGCTAAAGCCGTCCGGGCGGTCGGTGGCGATGCAAAGCACGTTGAGTTGGCCGGTGGAGAAGTCGAGCGGAAAGGCCACGTAGTCCATGCCGCCCCGCGACGCCAGAAATTGCAGCGACGGATGATCCACATCGGCATCCAGGTGGTCCAGCCGGCAGCGGACCATGGCCTTGCCCTGGTGGATGCGCTGGGTGGGGCTACCGTCGTAGGCGATCTGCTCGCGCAGGTGGCTGATCATCCGTTCTTCCACCCGCAGCGAGCCTCGGCTCCAGGTGAGCTGCCAGGCGGCGAACCGGGGATGGATGGTGCGCACATCAAGGCCGAGACGCCAGACGGGGGCTCCCGCCTCCACCAGCTTGTCGCAGAGCCGCGCGAGGAACTTGGGCGGCTGCTTGATGTGCCGCCCCTCCTCGATGATCCAGGCCATCACCGCGGCCAGATGCCAGCCGTCCTCGGGAACGAACAGCTGGTCGAGATACGTCGGGTCCGCCGTCAGCGGACGGGGCGGCGATGGCTGAAGGTGCCGCGCGTTGCCCGCGTTGGGGCCAGACTTAGCGCCGGTCTTGGGCGCTGTCTCGGGTCCAGGCTGCATCGATTCGGCGTCGTCCGGTACTTCCATGGTCACCTGAACAGGAGGCTCGGGCGCGACAAGGCGCAAAGAGCGGCAGCGCCCCCGACACTCGCCACCCCTCACCCCGCTTGCGGTGCGGTCCTTTCCCCCAAAGATAGCATCTGATGGTTCTTATACCAGCCGCACGCCAAGACTCCTCTCTCATCTAACCGTTGACGTCGATGACGGTTCGACCGCGAATCCCCCCCTTGAGGATCCGCTGGCCGGCCGCCGGCGCCTCGGCCAGTGGGATCGTCGTCGTGATCTCCGCCAACTTGTCCATGGGTAGTTCCTTCACCAGCCGCGACCAAGCGACGAGGCGCCGCTCGGTGGGAACGGTGGCGCTGTCGATGCCCAGCAGGTTGACGCCGCGCAGCAGGAACGGGATGACCGTCGCCTGAAAGGTAATGCCGGCGGCGTTGCCGACGCTGGCGCAACTTCCCCAGTAGCAAAGGCCGGCGAGCAGATGGCCGAGGGTGCTGCCACCGACGTTATCGATGGCGCCCGCCCAGCGCTCGGCTCCGAGCGGTCCCTTCGGCGGCGTTTCCAGTTCACTCCGTTCGACGAGGGTGGCAGCACCGAGGGAACGCAGATAATCGTGGGTCTCCGGCCGTCCGGTCACCGCGGCGACCCGGTAGCCGAGCCCGGAAAGCAGGACGACGGCGATGCTGCCGACCCCGCCGGCGGCGCCGGTCACCAACACTTCGCCCTTATTGGACGGCGTCAGGCCATGCTCCTCCAGTGCCATCACCGCCAGCATGGCGGTAAAGCCGGCGGTGCCGATGGCCATCGCCTGCGCCGTCGACATCCCCGCCGGCAGCGGCACCAGCCAGTCGGCCTTCACCCTCGCCATCCCGGCGTAGCCGCCCCAGTGCACTTCGCCCACCCGCCAGCCGGTCAGAATCACCCGGTCGCCCGGCTTGAACCGCGCCGAGGACGACGCCTCGACGACACCCGAGAAGTCGATGCCGGGAATGTGCGGATAGGTGCGCACAAGCCGGCCGAGGCCGCCCAGCACCATGCCGTCCTTGTAATTGAGATCGGAATACTCGACCCGCACCAGGACGTCGCCGGCGGGCAGGTCGTCGATGGTCAGCGCCTCGATGGTGGAACTGACCTTGCCCTCGCTCTCCTTCAGGACGATCGCTCGAAACGTTTTGTCGTCTCCACCCATGGCCCGCGCTCCCTTTTTTCAGTTGCCTGCTCAGAGGGTTTCAAAAAAACGCACCGTCTCACCCACCGGTTCACCGACCAGCTGACCCTCGCGCATGACAATATTGCCGCGCACCACCGTCATCATCGGCCAGCCGGTGACTCGCATGCCGTCAAAAGGAGTCCAGCCGCAGCGGCTGACGATCCAAGTGTTGGTGATCATCTGCCGGCGTTTCAGATCGACGATGGTGAGGTCCGCCAGATAGCCGAGGGCGAGACGGCCGCGGCCGGCGATGCCGAAGATGCGGGCCGGTCCAGTAGCAGTCAGATCGACGAACCGTTCCAGGCTGAGGCGGCCCTTCGCCACGTGATCCAGCATCACCGGCACCAGGGTCTGCACTCCCGGCATGCCGGACGGACTCTCCGGGTAGGGCTTTTTCTTTTCGTCGCGGGTGTGGGGGGCGTGGTCGGAGCCGATGCAATCGGCAAGGCCATCGCGCACCGCCTGCCACAGCGCCTCGCGATGTCTGCGATCGCGGATTGGTGGGTTCATCTGGGCGAAGCTGACGTGCTCCTCGTAGCACTCGGGGGCGGCCAGCGTCAGATGCTGCGGCGTGATCTCCACCGTAGCGATGTCGCGATGGGCGGCGAGCAACGGCAGTTCTTCCGCCGTGCTCACATGCAGGACATGGACCCGCCGGCTGACGCCGCGGGCGAGCGCCAGCAGTCGGCGGGTCGCCTCCACTGCCGTCGTCACGTCCCGCCACTCCGGATGCATCGCCGGCGCGGCGCCACCCTGGACGATGGTGAAGCGTGCCTTCAGCCGCTCCTCGTCCTCGGCGTGGACGGCCATGCGCCGGCTGCCCGCCGCCAGCACCCGGGCGATGGTCGGATCGTCAGCGACCAGCAGATTGCCGGTAGAACTGCCCATGAACAACTTGATCCCGGCGCAGCCAGGCAGGTTTTCCAGCTCGTCGAGGATATCGACGTTCTGCGACGTCGCCCCCACGTAGAAGGCGATATCGGTCCACACCCGGCCCTTGGCGCGTCGGCACTTGTCGGCGAGGTCGATGACGCCCACCGTCGGCGGCTTCGTATTGGGCATCTCGAAGACGGCGACGACACCGCCCATCGCTGCTGCCGCGGTGCCGGTGCCCAGGTCTTCCTTGTGCTCGAGGCCGGGTTCGCGGAAGTGGACCTGGGTGTCGATGACGCCCGGCAGGATGTGCAGACCCTGGCAGGGCACCGTCTCCGCCGCCCCCGCCCCGGCCAGATTGCCGATGGCGGCGATGCGACCATCGGTGACGCCGATATCGGCGGCGACGATCCCTCCCGGGGTGACGCAACTGCCGCCGGTGAAGACGAGGTCGAAGGTCTCAGCCATCGCCCGGCTCGTCCGCTTGTTCGATCGCGACGAGAATGGCGGCGACCTCCGCCCGGCCGGCCTCGTCGAGCGGCCGCTGCGGGGCGAGCGGCGCGCCGACGGCGAACCCCTGATGCTCCAGGCCGCCTTTGATGCAGGCGGCAAGACTATGCTTGGCGAACGCCTGATTCACGCGCCACAACCGTCGCTGCAGGATACGCGCCTCGTCCCATCGCCCGGCGGCGCACAGATCGTAAAGGCGAACGCTCTGCCGAGGGATCAGACAAGCGGGGCCGGCCATCCAGCCGACGCCCCCCAGGAACATCACCGCCACTGGGACGTGCGAAGAGGCGGCGAACACCCGCATCCGATCGCCGAGGGCGCAGATCAGCGAATAAAGGCGTCCGGTGTTGGTGGAGGCGTCCTTGATGTAGCGGATGTTGGGACTCTCGGCCAAGCGGGTGATGACCGGCAAGGTCAGATCGGAGCGCTGAAACGACGGATTGGTGTAAAGGACGACCGGGCAGCTGACGGCGGCGGCAACACCGGAAAAGTAGTCGATGATCCCCGCATCGTCGATCGGGAAGTACGCTTCGAGAATCGCGAGAATCCCGGCGGCGCCCAGCGCCTCCCACTGGCGCGCCTGGCGACGTCCGTCGACGGTGGTGGTCGCCGCCACCCCAGGGATGACCGGCACCCGCCCGGCGGCCGCCTCGATCGTCACCTCGACGACGCGCCGGCGCTGCTCCCAGGAAAGATACGCGAATTCGCCGGTCGAGCCGAGCGGCGTCAGGCCGTGAACACCGGCGGCGATTAGATGCTCGACCAGCCGAGCGAGCACGCCATCGAGCACCCGCCCCTTGTCATCGACCGGAGATACCAGATAGGGGAAAACGCCGCAGAAGCCGCCGTCGTCCCGTTCGCCTCGCGTCATTCTGCACCCGGAAACGGTTGCGTTGGGGGAGCGGTGAGGTTCGACCGCAATCGCGGTCGGTCGATAGATTGTCTCCGACAGATTATGCCGTTACGGTCGCCGCGCGAAGGGGGCCAATCCGGCGGAGATGAATAAGCCATGTGGAATCTTGCGTCCATTTTTGCGGCGGTCTTCCTCGCCGAACTGGGGGACAAGACGCAACTCGCGACGCTGCTGTTTGCCTCGGACGGGAAATCGTCGCCCTTCGGCGTGTTCATGGCGGCAGCCCTGGCGCTCTGCCTGTCGACCGGGATCGCCGTGCTCCTCGGGTCCGTCGGCGCCCGCTACCTGCAAGGCATCCCCCTGAAGCTCATTGCCGGCATCGGCTTCATCGCTATCGGCCTGTGGACAATCGTGGATTACATCCGCGCCACCTGAGCCAACCGTACCGGACACCACCACAACGATAAGCGCCGGCGGCGTTCGGCTTGCGACGAAGGAAGCTTGTCTGCATCATCGCCGACGCGGGTGGAGAGGCGACCGGGAAAGGTCGCGTCCAGGAGGGAGACAAAGGATGCCGCTGCATAAGCTGACGATGGGATTCCTCGACTTTCAGCGGGAAACGTTCCCGGCGAAGCAGGAGTTGTTCGCGCAACTGGCGCTGAAGCAGCAGCCGAAGATCCTGATGGTGGCCTGCTCCGACTCGCGTGTCGATCCGGCGTTACTGGCCAACGCGGACCCGGGCGATATTTTCATGATCCGCAATGTCGCCAACCTCGTCCCCCCGTTCGCCCACGACGAGAGCAAGCACGGCACCTCGGCGGCCCTGGAGTTCGGGGTAATGGCGCTCGGGGTAGAGCACATCATCGTTCTCGGCCACATCGGCTGCGGCGGCATCGAGGCGCTGCTCACCGCCGACCGGGTACTCGATCGCAAGCACGCCTTTATCTTCAACTGGCTGCAGATCGCCGACGAGGCGCGCCGGCGGACACTGATCAAATCCCGCCACCTTTCGCTCACCGAGCAACTCCGCTGCCTCGAAGAAGAATGCATCAAGACATCGCTCGCCAACCTCCTGACCTTCCCGTGGATCGAGGAGCGGGTTCGCGACGGCCGCATCCAACTGCACGGCTGGCATTTTGACCTGCACAGCGGCCGCGTTCATTGCTACGTCCCCGAAAAGAACGCCTTTTTGCCGCTGACCCCGGAACTCGCCGCCCAACTGAACACGGTCTGAAGGCGGCGCGAGGCCCCAACACGGGTCCTCGACGGCTGCCCGCGCTGTGGTCGGCTACCAGGGCACCTCGTCGCCATTCGACCGAAAGAACCGGCCGCTGTCCTTCAGTGTTAGCCGCTGGAACAGTGCGCGCAGGGCATCGACGGCTTCGCCGGCGTCGAGATCGGCTCTCGGCCCGCCCATGTCGGTGCGTACCCAGCCGGGATGAACGACGACAACGGTGATCTCCTTGCTGCGGAGATCGATCGCCAGACTCTTCATCACCGCATTGAGCGCCGCCTTCGACGAGCGATAGATATAGAAGCCGCCGGACGTATTCTCGGCCACCGAGCCCATGACGGTGCTCAGGGATACGATCAGCCGTCGCCGGCTCCTGGCTACATGCCTGGAGAAAACGGCGCTCAACTTCAATGGCGCCATCGTGTTGGTGCGCAGCGCCTCCGCCCAGATCCCATAGTCGACGAAATCGTACGGCGTGACCCGCGGGCCGTAGATTCCGGCATTGTTGATGAGAATGTCGATGGCCACATCGTCGAAGTGGCGAGCGAGTTTCTCCATGCGGGCAAAGTCGGCCACGTCGAGGGCGTGCACCTGCACGTTCCCCTCCACCGCCGTGAGCGCATCGGCCCTCTCCGGATGCCGACAGGTGGCGATGACGAACCAGCCGGCGGCGGCGTACTGACGGGCAAATTCCAGCCCGATTCCCCGGTTCGCCCCGGTAATGAGACAGGTTGGCACCGCTTGCCTCCGTCCCTCCACTGAAGCCTCATCGTAGCTGTGATCGGGCGGTTATCCAATTCCGCAAAGCAATGTCCACGTCGCCCGCTTGCGTAATCGCCTGGACGGCGCAAATATACCGCTCCGGTTGATAAGGGGATGCGGATGCTGCTCATGATGTCTTCGTTCGGGTGCCGCGCGGCGGCACGCTCGTTTGTTGTTGTCGCCGTACTGGCTGCCGGCGCTGCCTGCTCCTCGATGCAAGCCGAAGGCGATCGGGGCGGCCAGGGTGGTCAAGGCGGCGATACTCTCGGCTTCCGATGGACGGGGCCGGGCGAGCCCACCAACTTTGCCTCCGCCCACAGCTTTTGCCGGTCGACCGTCCAGTTCGAGAACTTCGGCAACATGAGCTCCGGTTGGGAGCAGCGGGGCGCCGGCACGGTGACCTTCAATATGCCGGATACCGCCATCGCCGGGATGGGGAAGTCGTACCAGCCGGGTCCGTCCACCCGGCGCTCCTTCGATAGCTGCATGGCGAGTCAGGGCTGGAGTCAGGCAACGCTGGCGGGCCCGCAGCCCGCCGCCGCCCCGCCGCCGATGCCGACCCCCACTCCATCATCTGCGACGCCCGCCCCCACGCCGACCAACTAACCACCGAGAGCCGAGCCGCCGGCTGCCGCGCCCCCGCCCCCGGCGACTCCACCCGGGCCACTTCGCCCGCCGCCTCCATTGGACCAACCGCACCGGATTCGCCATCGGTGAACCGGTGTGGTTGAGGTCCCGCGTGCAGCCCTTTGGCCGCCACGCCGGCTCTTACATGAGCATCAGGGTGGCAAGACCGAGAAAGCCGAAGAAGCCGACGACGTCGGTCACCGTCGTTACGAACACACCGGACGCAATTGCCGGATCGACGTCAAAGTGCTCCAGCACCAGCGGCACCACCGCCCCGGCGAGCGCGGCGACGGTGAGGTTGATGATCATCGCAACGCCAATGACGACGGCGATCAGCGGATTGTCGAACCAGATCCAGGCAACGACGCCGGCGATGACGGCGAACAAACCGCCGTTGAGGGCGCCGACCAGGAGTTCCTTGGCGATGACCCGCAGCGCGTTTGCCCGCGTCAGGTCCTTGGTGGCGAGGGCGCGCACGGCAACCGTCAGCGTCTGAGTCCCGGCATTGCCGCCCATGGAGGCGACAATCGGCATCAGTACGGCGAGAGCGACCATGTGCTCGATGGTGCCATCGAAAAGGCCGATGACCAGGGACGCCAGAATGGCGGTCCCCAGATTGACCAGCAACCAGGCAAAACGGGCGCGGACGGTCTCGAACGCGGGACGGTGCAGGTCGTCGGCGCCGACGCCGCCCAAGTGCATGATCTCATCCTCGTGGACCTCGTCGATGACGTCGACGACGTCGTCGATGGTGATCATGCCGACGAGGCGCCCGCTGGCATCGACGACCGGAGCCGCCGTCAGGTCACGCTGGCGGAACAGAAAGGCGACCTCCTCCTCGTCGGTGCTGGTGGAGACGATGCGCAGGTCGGTGATCATGATCTCGGCGAGCGGAATCGATCGGCGGGCACAGAGCAGGCGGCCCGCCGGAACGCTGCCCAGCAGCTGGTGGCGGGGATCGACCACGTAGATGTCGTGGAAGTTCTCCGGCAGCCGATCCGGCGCCCGCTCCCCCAGGTAACGGAGATGGTCGATCGTTTCGCCAGCGGTCCAGAACGACGGAACCGCCACCAGCTCGCGCTGCATCAGCCGGCCGGCGCTGCCCTCCGGATAGGCGAGGGCCTCCTCGAGCAGCAGCCTCTCCGGCTGCGGAATCGAGTCCAGCACCTGGCGCTGCTCGGTCTCGTCCAGGGTTTCGAGGACGTGGACAGCGTCGTCCGTTTCCAGGCCGGCGACCGCCGCGGCGGTGTCAGCGACGCCCAACAGTTCGATGACCTCGTCGCGGACCGCCTCGTCCAGTTCGGCCAGAACGTAGGGCCGCTCGTCGAGGCGAACGATGGCGAGAAAGGCGCGACGCTGCTCCCCGGAGAGATTCTGGACCAGATCGGCCAGGTCGGCATCGTGCAGGGGCTGGACGAGAGCAGTGACGCGGGCCTCGTCACCCGCGTCCAGCGCCTCCTTGACGGCGCTCACCCGGAGCGGGAGCAGGTCCGTGAGCGGCTGCGCGTCGGCTTCGTCCTCAGTGTCGAGGTTGGCAGACGATTGATTCACCGGCGCTGGCTCCAGTCGCCTGCGGCGCGCCGGCGGGCGACGATCGACTTATCGATGGGGGACGTGGATGTATACCGTCCACTAGATGTAGATGCTAGCGACGCTTGTGCCAGCGGCGGAGGGCGACCCCGGCCCAAATTGCCTCAACCACCCCGAATGGCCATGCACCCTGCAGAAAGCCGTAAATCGACGCCAGCGCGCACGAGGCAGCGAAGGCGACGATGAACCATGGCTCCGGTCCTCAAGGGCATAGCAGGTCAGCATGGCGGTCACCGACGCCAGGCCGAACAAGGTCAGGCCGTCCATTGCTAAGGCAACCCCGCCCCGGGAGTTGGGATGATCGATCCTCCCGACAGGTCACTGCACGAGGCTAGGAAAAGGACATTGGTGCGGTCGAGAAGACTCGAACTTCCACGGGGTCTCCCCCACAGCGCCCTCAACGCTGCGCGTCTACCATTCCGCCACGACCGCGAAAACACTTGGCGCAAAAACGCTTGCCGAAACGGCGGAGTCTACCGTTTCATCGGTTGCGAGATAGCAAAATGCCCGGTCTGGATCAAGCACCGCAGCCCTGGCGGAACAAGGAATGCCGTATCGGCAGAGGCTAGGGCCCCTGCTTCCAACCCGGAGTTGTCGTTGATGTCGTTGATTCCCTGGGTAGATGCCGACGCGACGGGCGTCGTCTGGCTGCGGAGCGAGCAGCCGGTCGACTATCCGGGGGCGGTTCGCCTGATGGAGCAACGGGTGGCGGCGATCCGCGGCGGAGCCGCCCCGGAAACCGTCTGGCTGCTGGAGCATCCCCCGCTTTACACGGCAGGAACCAGCGCCGGCCGCGGAGAGTTGCTGCAGCCCGACCGGTTTCCGGTTTTCGAAAGCGGTCGCGGCGGTCGCTACACCTATCACGGTCCCGGTCAACGGGTCGCCTATGTCATGCTGGACGTGCGGGCGCGCGGCGGCGACATCCGCGCGTTCGTGAGTGCCCTCGAGGGATGGATCATCTCGACGCTTGCCTGCTTCGGCATCGAAGCGGAACGCAGGACCGGCCGCGTCGGTGTCTGGGTCCGCCAGCGAGACGGTGGCGACGCCAAGATCGCCGCCCTCGGCGTCCGCCTGCGCCGGTGGGTGAGTTATCACGGCATCGCCATCAACGTCGATCCCGACCTCTCCCATTTCGGGGGCATCGTCGCCTGCGGCCTGGCGGACGCCCGGGTCACCTCCCTCGCCCGGGAAGGTGTGACAGTGAGCCTGAGCGATGTGGACGCGGCGTTGCGGGCGACCTTTGCCGCCTCGTTCCCGGCTCCGCAGCCGGGGATGATTGCCACTTCGACAAATCTTGCCTTAGAAAATGGCGGCCGTCATAGCTTGGGGCGATCGGACGGGACAAACTGAGCCTAAATCAGATCAATCGGCCGTGTTCTTGGGCGCGGCCGGATGACGCTCGCTCGCTACAGACGGAAGACGATGAATCGAAGGAACTTATTTGCGATCGCCAAAGGATTGGCTGTCAACTCCACGACGAAAACCGATCGACCTCGTACCTCGGATCCACGGCCCGCCATCGCGCCCGGGGGTGCGCAGGTCTCGGCGCAGAGGATCGGCTGATGCCATCCGAGCCTCCCTCCATTCAGAGAGACGGGCCGGGAAACGACGGGACCAGTGGCTGGCGACCCGTCGCCGCCCCCGGCAATGATCTGCCGGCGGCCATTGCCGGCACCGCCCCGCCCGACCTGATTCTGGATGCGGCACAAGATCTGTGCCTGGTCATGGCCGACTTCGATCGCTGGGTCTACGACCGCTGCATCGCCCTTCTCGCCAGCAGCGATGGCGATGGCGATCGTGTCGGTGACGGGGCAAGCCCGCCGCCGCCCATATCCACCCCCTTTGTCGCGGAACTTTGGATAGCGGGCGCCCACCGAGAGGTGCATCGCACCAATCCGATTCTCGGCGATTTGGACAGGCAATTGGCGGCGCTGCCGTCGATGCTGGACTCCCTGGTCGCGGCGACGGATGCGGATCGCGGTGTCCGCCGCGAGCAGTTCTTTCACGTCGTCCTCAGTATCAACGACGGCCTGCGGCGACTGTTTGCCGCAACCTGGAACAGGCTGGCCAACATTGATCCGTTGACCGGACTGGGCAACCGGCCGGCGATGCTTCGCCGCCTCGGCATGGAGTGCGAGCGGCACGAGCGGGGCCGACAACCTTGTTGCGTCGCCGTCATCGACCTCGACGAGTTTAAGCCTGTCAACGATACCCACGGCCACACGGCCGGCGACGTGGTGTTGCGCAGCATCGCCGCCCTGCTCGCCGCCGGCGTTCGACCCTACGACGAGGTGTTCCGCTATGGCGGCGACGAGTTCGTTCTCTGCCTGCCCAGCACCGACCCTCGCGCTGCATGGGCCGTGGTGGAGCGGCTGCGATTGCGGATCGCCAACTGGACGATCCCCTTGAAATCCGGATCATCGCTGCGGATCACGGTGTCGATCGGCGTGGCACCGCTGACCGCCGACCGCGGAGTCGAGGCGACGCTCGACCTCGCCGATCAGGCCCTTTATCGGGCGAAGCGAAATGGCCGCAACGGCATCTGCGTGCTGACCGGTTAGGCCGGCCTCGGGGCCGGTCCTGACGCGTCGTCCTACAGCGTCGCGCGGGCGTGGAAACCCGCCGCCTCCGGCTCGGCAGCCGCCGTCGGCGTCACCCGCGAGACCTGGGCGGCGGGAGGCCCCTGCCAGCACGCATCCAACATGGCATCGACCACCGGTGCCGGTCCGGCGAACAGGGCCTCCACCGAGCCGTCCGACCGGTTGCGGACCCAGCCGCGCAAACCGCGCCTGACCGCTTGCTGCACCGTCCAGCCGCGATACCAGACTCCTTGCACCCGGCCTTCGATTCGCACCTGCACCGTCTTCAGCGCCGGCTTGTCCTCGTTCATGGCATCTCGGTCCCGCTCTAAGAGAGATCGATGAACTGGCGGGCGGATCGAATCTCATCGGCAAGACGTGCGCGCCGCTGTTCGGCCTCCGGATCGCGCCCCCAGCGCTCTGCCTGGAAGCATTCGTCCACAAACGCCAGCCGATAGGCCGCGTCCGCATCGATCCGGCCACGGGCGAGCGCCAGGCCGATGATCAGCGAGCCCGTGATCTGCACAATACTCGCCAGCGCCGTCAGCGGAAGATCGGCGAAGGCGGCGACAGCCCCCTTGAGCGCGGCCAGCGCCGATGCCGGCTGCACGATCGGCACCACCCCGCGGGTGACGTGCAGGGTCGCCCCCCATTGTTCGGCCGCCCAGTCGAGAAGCGGCTGCCAGGCCCGGTGCTGGCGGGCGACGAGCTCATCGGGCGCTTCGGCCCGATAGCAGAGGAGATCGGAAGCGCCATAGGCGGCGATCCCATCGATGACCGCCTCCCGGTGGCCGGCAACCCGGTCGAGAGCAGTCGCCGCCAAGCGGGTGAGCGGCATCGTCTGCGGCTTGATCGTCTCGCCCTGCGCCTGCCATTCGACGGCGATCGCCGCCGCCAGTCCGTCCGTCGGCAGCGCCATGAGAACCTTCGCCGGCGTTTTCACCGGCCGTCCGTCGAGGGTGACGACGAACCCGGCGTCGCCCGCCATTACCATCGCCTGAGCGTAGAAGCGGCGCACGGGCCCGATCATCGCCGACGCCGCCTCGGCATCCCTGGCACCACGTCGGTCGGCGGCCCCAGGCGGAGACGCGCCACCAGATCAGCGAAGCTGGCGACGATGCAGGCGGCACCGGCGGCGGTTAGCGCCGTCGACGGGTGATACCCCCAGGTTACGCCAATGGAGGCGACGCCCGCCCGTTTCGCCATCAGCACGTCGTAGATGGTGTCGCCCACCATCACCGTATCGGCGGGCGCGGCGCCGATCGCAGCCATGGCATTGAGGACCATTTCCGGCGATGGCTTTCCGGCAGCAATGTCGGGCGTCTGCAGGGTGACGAAGCGGTCCGTCAGATCGTGCTCGGCGAGGGTGACGAGGAGCCCGGCCCGGGATTTGCCCGTAGCGATGCCGAGCAGCCAGCCGCCCGCTTCCAGCTCCGCCAGCGCCTCCAGCGCGCCCGGGAACAGCGGCTGCATCGGGCCCGCGGGGCGACGCACCTCGGCAAGCGCGGAGACGTACGCGGCCGCCACGTCGCTAGCGGCAACCGTGGCCGTCGGCGGCAGCAGCGCCAGCACCGCGTCCCGCAGCGACAGGCCGACGATGTGGCGGATGGCATCGTCCGTCGGCTCGGCCAAGCCCGAGTCGGCAAAGGCCCGCTGCATGGCGGCGATGATCTCGTGTTGGCTATCGACCAGAGTGCCGTCGCAATCGAGGATGCATAATCTGGTCATTGCCGCTGGAAACCTAACGTCGCGCCTGCCCGACGGAGGCAGACACCGATATCGGCCGCCCACGCCGCATCAGGTCGACTTCCACCCGCTCGCCGAGCGGGACCAGGCCAAGCCGGTTGCGCAGGTCGGCGGCCGAGGTCACCGGCTGGCCGTCAACGGCGACAATGACGTCGCCCGAACGAATGCCGGCGCGTTCGGCGGGGGAGCCACCCTCCACCTGAGTGACGAGCGCCCCTTGAGCCTTCTTCAGCTCGAGGCTCTCGGCCATGTCCGGCGCCACGTCCTGCACCACGACCCCCAGCCGACCCCGCCGCACCTCGCCGAAGCGGACCAACTGCTCCATCACCGCGTGCGCCATGTTGCTGGGCACTGCGAAACCGATGCCGATGTTGCCGCCCGCCGGCGATAGAATCGCGGTGTTGATGCCGACGAGGGTCCCGTGCAGATCCACCAGCGCCCCGCCGGAATTGCCCGGGTTGATGGAGGCATCCGTCTGGATGAAGTCCTCGTAGCCGCCGACCTTAAGTCCACCGCGGCCGAGGGCGCTGACGATGCCGGAGGTCGCGGTCTGGCCGAGGCCGAATGGGTTACCGATGGCGACGACGAAGTCGCCGACCTTGAGCTGGCTGGAGTCGCCGAACGGGACATCGACCAGGTCGCGGGCATCGACGCGGAGAAGGGCGATATCGGTCGCCTCATCGCTGCCGACCAGTTGCGCCTTCAGGCGGCGGCGATCCTTCAGGGTGACGAAGATCTCGATGCCGTTGGCGACGACGTGGTGATTGCTCAGCACCAGACCGCGCGCCGCATCGACGATGACGCCGGAACCGGCGCTGATCTGGGTCTGCTCGTGCGAGGGCGCATCCGGAATGTTGAAAAAGCGGCGGAAGAACGGATCGCGCAGCAACGGATTATCGACCACCGGCGAACGGGAGACGACGGCGATATTGACCACCGCCGGCGTCACCCGTTCCAGCAGTGGCGCGAGCGTGGGCACCGTCCCGTCGGACAGCGCCGGGAGCTGAGCGGAAGCGGGAGAGATCAGGACGGCCGCGGCGAAGCCAGCGGCGAGCGCCATGGAACGAAGCGGGTGCACGCGCCCCTCTGTGGCTCTTGGTTTCATCAATCGTGAGTGCAGGCGGCGGGAGCTAGCCCTTGTTGACAACGATGTACCGGACGTCCTGGGTGGACGCCGGCACCTTCGGCACGATGACGGTCAGAACGCCGTTGCGGAATGACGCGGTGACCCGGTCTGGATCGACCGGCGCCGGCAGCACCACCGTGCGATGAATCATCCCGTAGCAGCGTTCGTTGATGCGATACCCCGGTCCCTGCCGGTCGTGGCGGGCCCGCTTTTCCGCCTTGATCGTCAACAGGTCATCGGAGATGGCGATCTCGATATCGCCTTCCTCCAGACCGGGCATTTCGGCCGACACCTCGATTTCACCATTGGTCTCGACGAGGTCGATGGGGAGCCCCCCGTGCTCGATGCTCATCCCCCAATTGGCGTGGACCGTCGGCACCGAGAAGGAGCGCCAAAAGCTCTCGAAAGCCCGATTGATATCGGTCTGCAACGCCTTGAGCGGCACATCCCCGCCGGCAGGTTCACCCTGCGCCCCGCGCGGCCAGTTCCACGGCATCAGGTCGCGGATGTCCATCCCTCGCCTCCTCGAACGATCGAGCGTCAGCCGGCGTTGACCTGGATTGTCCGCGCCGGCGCGGGCCCGGCCTTCGGCAGCGTTACCTTGAGAACGCCGTCTTTCAGGTTGGCCTCGATGCGATCGGTATCGATCGATTCCGCCAGCGTAAACGAACGCTCGAAATCGGCAACTCGGTATTCACTGAGGGTGAGTGCGTACCCTTTCGGCGCCGTGGCCCCCGCACGCGCCGCAACTGTCAGCACCCGCTTGTCCAGCATCACGTTGAGGCCGTCGGCATCCACCCCCGGCATTTCGAGGACGACGACGAGCGCGTCCTTCGTCTCGTAGATGTCGGCAACCGGCCGCTGTACTGGTCGTGTCCGGGTGCTTTCAGCGGAATAGTTGGGATTGCCGGCGCCGCCCATGGGTTCGGTCATGACCCTGTCCCTCCGTCACAGCTTGCTGATGTTGATCTTGCGCGGCTTGTCCGTTTCCGGGCGCGGCAACTCGACGGTCAGGATGCCGCAGTCGGCAGACGCCCGCACCTTGTCGGGATCGACGTTGAACGGCAGGGCGATGCTACGGGCGAACGGGCTGGAAACGCGCTCGCGCCGGTGGAAATTCACCTCGCCCTCGGGGCGATCGGGGTCACGCTTGCCCTTGATGGTCAGCGTATTCTGGTGAACGGTGAGATCGAGTGCGTCCAGGGGTACGCCCGGAACCTGAGCGGTGACGACGATGCCGTCTTCGCCGCGCCAGATGTTGACAAGCGGAAACTCCGCGTCACGGTCGGCATATTCGTCGCCAAAGGCGCGATTGATCTCGTCTTGGATTCGCTTCAGGGTCGCCAACGGCTCGACCCAGAACTCGTTTGGTACCGTGTACCTGGCCATCGCTTTCTCCACTTGCCCTCAGGCTGCCCGGCGGCGCCTACCCGGTCATGTAGCCGCTAGAATGGGATGGCTCAAGGCCTGCGGGTGCGTGGGGAGCGACGGTGGCGCAGGCGCCCCGCCCCGGCGGAAGAAGCCAGCGGAGAAAGGCCGGCTTCGGGCTGGTGCTCGTCGAAGCCGAAGAACCGGAAGGTCGCCAGGAGGTGGGGAGGCAGCGGTGCCGAGACGGTCAACAACGGCGTCTGCGGGTGCGGCAGGACGATGGTCCGGGCATGCAAGTGCACGCGTTGCGCAACGTCACCACCGGCAAGGAAAGCTGGGGCACCGCCGTACTTGCCGTCACCGAGGATGGGGGTGCCCAGCGCCGCCATGTGCGCCCGCAACTGGTGGGTGCGGCCGGTGATCGGCTCCAGGGCGAGCCAGGCGGCCCGTCGGCCGGCGTGATCGACGACGCGATAGTCGGTGATCGCCGTCTGCCCTTGCAACTCGTCGACGATCATCTTTTCACCGCCGGCACCGCCGGCCTTGGCGAGTGGCAGGGCGACGCGGCCCTCTGCCGGCACAGGCACCCCGGCAACCACCGCCCAGTACAGCTTGCGGACGCTCTTGCCGCGGAAAGCCGCCGTCAGCATCCGGGCGGCGGCGGCGGAACGGGCGAGAACGAGGACGCCCGAGGTGTCCCGATCGAGGCGATGCACCAGACGCGGGCGCTCGCCGCCGAAGGCGAGCGCGTCGAGCATCGCATCCAGGTGGCGCGCCACCTTGCTGCCGCCCTGGACGGCGAGCCCCGCCGGTTTGTCGAGGACGATGAGCAGCGGATCGATGCGGAGCACCCGCGCCTGCAGCGCCGCGGCCTCGTTGTCGCCGAAGGTGATCCGCTGACCGGCGACCGGTTGGCTGGCCGGCGGTGCAGCCGCTCCCAGCGACGCGGCCTCTCCCGGCGCGCTCGGCTGCGGCGGCACCCGAACGGTACAGCCGGCGACCACCCGATCCCCTGCCTTCGCCCGGCGGCCGTCGATGCGGATGTGACCGAGGCGAAGCCATTTCTCCAGCCGACCGTGGCTGATTGCGGGATAATGCCGCTTGAACCAGCGGTCGACGCGCAGGCCTTCGTCGTCGGCGGCGACCGTCACCGTCGTCACCCCGCCACGACGCTCGGAGTCCGTCACCCCTGCGGCCGTCGCGTCGCCGTCGGCGTCTTCCGCCTCGTCGTGGCCACCGCTCAGCCGCCCGACCGCTGCCGGCGCAGCGCCTCCCAGTGGGCGAGCCGACGCGCGATCTCCTTCTCGAAGCCGCGCTCGCTCGGCCGATAAAAGCGCTGCCGTTTCAGCTCGTCCGGAAAGTAGTTCTGCCCGGAAAACGCGTCCGGCTCGTCGTGGTCGTAGGCGTAGCCGGCGCCGTAGCCCAGATCCCGCATCATCCGGGTCGGTGCGTTGAGGATATACTTCGGCGGCATCAGCGAGCCGGCCTCCCGTGCCATCCGCGCCGCCGCCTTTTCCGCCTTGTAGGCCGCATTCGACTTGGGCGCCGTCGCCAGATACAGCACCGCCTGCACCAGCGCCAATTCGCCTTCCGGCGAGCCGAGCCGCTCGTAGGCCTGCCAGGCGGCGATGGTTTGCGGCAATGCCGCCGGATCGGCGAGACCGACGTCCTCGACGGCGAAGCGGACAAGACGACGGGCGATGTAATGGGGATCGTCGCCACCGGCAATCATTCGCGAAAACCAGTAGAGGGCCGCATCGGCGTCCGATCCGCGCAGCGACTTGTGCAGCGCGCTGATGAGATTATAGTGGCTTTCCTCCGCCTTGTCGTAAAGGGGCAGCCGTCGCTCGACGGTGTGCGCAAGCTGGACGGGATCGAGCGGAGGGCTCGTCGCCGGCAACATCGCCAGCACCTCGACCAGATTAAGTAAATAGCGACCGTCTCCGTCGGCCATCGCCCGCAACGCCGCCCGCGCATCCGCATCGAGCGGGAGCGGATAGCCGAGGTCGGCTTCGGCGCGGCCGAGGATGCACTCAAGGGCGGCATCATCCAGGCGACGGAGAACAAGGACACGACTGCGCGACAGCAACGGCGCGTTCAGCTCGAAGGACGGGTTTTCCGTCGTCGCGCCGACGAGGACGACCGTGCCGTCCTCGACATACGGCAGGAAGCCGTCCTGTTGCGCCCGATTGAAGCGGTGGATCTCATCGATGAAAAGCAGGGTACCCTTGCCGGCGACACGCGCCTTGCGCGCTTCGTCGAAGACGCGCCGAAGATCGGCAACGCCGGAGAACACCGCCGACAACGGAACGAACCGCAACTCGGTGCTGTCGGCGAGCAGACGGGCAATCGTCGTCTTGCCGGTGCCGGGCGGCCCCCACAGGATCATCGAGGTCAGCTGGCGGGCGGCGATCATCCGGCGCAGCGGCCCATCCTCGCCCAGCAGATGATCCTGACCGACGACCTCAGCAAGCTTCGCTGGTCGAAGCCGATCGGCGAGCGGACGTGGGGCAAGCGGTTCGAATAGCGACGTCATGGAGTTTCCGCGACGATGACGCACCCGGGGACGCCCCCAGGCAACGGGCGGCGGACGGGCAGCCCGCCACCCCAACCAGCCGCCGGCGTTCCGCGATCGCTCGGCGGCTCAGTCCTCGGCGCTCTCTGCTGCCGCCTTCTGTTCGGCGTCGCGGGCACGATCCTCGGCTCCCTTCGCCGCCGGGTCCCGGTCGACGAACTCGATCACCGCCAGCGGGGCGTTGTCGCCGTGGCGGAAGCCCATCTTCAGGACCCGGGTATAGCCGCCGGCACGCGAGGTATAGCGCTGAGCCAACGGCCCGAACAGCTTGCCGACCAGCATATCATCACGGAGAAACGCAGACGCCTGCCGGCGGGCGTGCAGTCCACCCCGCTTGCCGAGGGTGATCATCTGGTCGGCGAAACGGCGCAGTTCCTTCGCCTTCGGCAGCGTGGTCACGATCTGCTCGTGGCGAATGAGCGACGCCGTCATGTTGGCGAACATCGCCATCCGGTGAGTCGATGTGCGGCCCAGCTTGCGGCCGCTCAGGCGATGACGCATGGTCCCCTCGTCCTTACCCTCAGTTCGAACCTAGTAGGGTTCTTCCAGCCGCTTTGCCAGGTCCTCGATGTTGTCCGGCGGCCAGTTGACAATCTCCATGCCCAGGGACAATCCCATCTGCGACAGCACCTCCTTGATCTCGTTGAGAGATTTGCGGCCGAAATTGGGGGTGCGCAGCATGTCGGCCTCGGTCTTCTGCACGAGGTCGCCAATGTAGATGATGTTGTCGTTTTTCAGGCAGTTGGCCGAACGGACGGAGAGTTCAAGCTCGTCCACTTTGCGCAGCAGGTTGCGGTTGAATGGCAGCTCGTCCTTGCGCTCGTCCTCGGTCGCCGCCTGCGGCTCCTCGAAATTAATGAACAGCTGCAGTTGGTCCTGGAGGATGCGGGCAGCCAGGGCGAGCGCGTCCTCCGGCGTGACGGCACCATTGGTCACCACGTCCATGATCAGCTTGTCATGGTCGGTGACCTGTCCGACGCGGGTGTTCTCCACCTTGTAGGCTACCTTGCGGACCGGCGAATAGATGGCGTCGATGGGGATCAGGCCGATGGGGGCGTCCTCGCTGCGGCTGGTGCCGGCGGGCACATACCCCTTGCCGTTCTCGACGACCAGTTCCATGGAGAGTCGCGCGCCATCGTCGAGGGTGCAGATGACCAGATCGGGATTCATCACCTCCACATCGTGACCGGTGGTGATCATGCCCGCGGTCACTTCGCCCGGCCCGGTCGCCGTCAGGGTCACCCGCTTCGGCCCCTCGCCGCCCATGCGCAAAGCGAGCGTCTTGATATTGAGGATGATGTCGGTGACATCCTCGCGAACGCCGGGGACGCTGGAAAATTCGTGCAGGACGCCGTCCATGCGGATGGCGGTGGCCGCGGCTCCCTGCAACGACGACAGGAGAACGCGCCGCAGCGCGTTGCCGAGGGTGAGACCGAAGCCACGCTCGAGCGGTTCGGCAATCACCGTCGCCATCCGGCGCGGATCCGGCCCCGAAACCACCTCCAACTTGGTGGGTTTGATCAAGCCCTGCCAATTCCTTTGAATCACGGTGCGACCTCTCGCTTAACATGCCGACTGCCGCCACGGCTGCTTTCAGCCGCCACCGGTCGAGGAGGCCGTGAGGGCCTCATTCGGCTGTTCGAATTCCCCGACAACCGCCTTCTACACGCGCCGCCGTTTGCGCGGCCGACAGCCGTTGTGGGGGATCGGGGTGACATCGCGGATCGCGGTGATCGTAAAACCGACCGCCTGCAGCGCGCGCAAGGCGGATTCGCGACCGGCACCCGGTCCCTTGACCTGCACCTCCAGCGTCTTCATGCCGAAGTCCTGGGCCTTGCGGCCCGCATCCTCGGCCGCCACCTGCGCCGCGTAGGGAGTCGATTTGCGTGACCCCTTGAAACCCTGAGCGCCGGACGACGACCACGCGATGGCGTTGCCCTGAACGTCGGTGATGGTAATGGTCGTGTTGTTGAACGTCGCGTTGATATGCGCGACGCCGGAGACGATGTTCCGGCGTTCCTTGCGCTTCGGACGCTGTGTCGCTGCCTTGGCCATCCGCGCTCTCGGCCCCCTTTCCTACTTGGTCACCTTTTTCTTCCCGGCGATCGGCTTCGCCGGACCCTTGCGCGTGCGCGCATTGGTATGGGTCCGCTGGCCGCGAACAGGAAGGCCGCGCCGATGGCGGAGACCACGATAGCAACCCAGATCCATCAATCGCTTGATGTTCATGGCCACGTCGCGGCGGAGGTCGCCCTCGACCTTGTAATCGCGGTCGACCATCTCCCGGATCTTCAAAACGTCGGCATCGCTCAGTTCGTGCACGCGCCGCTGCGGCGGAATGCCCGCGCGACCGCAAATCTCCTTCGCGATCTTCCGGCCAATGCCATGGATATAAGTCAAAGCGATCTCGACGCGCTTTTGCGTCGGAATGTTTACGCCAGCAACGCGCGCCACGAACGCCTCATCGTCATCAGGTTGTTGGGAAAGAGTCGGCAAGCTGCCGTCAAACGTGGGGTCGGCATTATAGGCAGCGTCCCCCCTCAGTCAACACGTTGTTCGGATACAATGGAGCAAAGTCGCGCGGTGACGCCGTCGATCGGCCCCATACCATCCACATGCCGGACGAGGCCTTTTGCTTCATAGAAAGCAACGATCGGCTGTGTCTGGGTATGGTAAGCCTTCAGCCGCTGCCTGACCGTCTCCGCGTTGTCGTCCTTGCGGCGAACGAATTCCCGACCGCCACAGGCATCGCAGACGCCGTCGACCTTCGGTCGCTGAAAGCTGTCGTGGTAGCCAGCCCCGCACTTGGCACAGGAAAAGCGGCCGGAGATGCGTTCGACCATCGCTTCGTCATCGACGTCAAGAGTGACGACCAGATCGAGGGCGATCTTCTTTCGCGTGAGCATGGCATCCAGCGCTTCCGCCTGCGGCACCGTCCGCGGAAAGCCGTCCAAGATGAAGCCCTTGCGGCAATCGGACCGATCCAGTCGCCCGTCCATGATGCCGACGATGACATCGTCAGGAACCAGTCCCCCCGCCTTCATGATCGCGTCGGCGGTGCGACCGATCTCGCTGCCGGCCCCCACCTCGGCCCGCAGCATTTCTCCGGTGGACAACTGGACGAGCCCGAACGTGTCCTCCAGACGCTTCGCCTGGGTTCCCTTGCCACTGCCGGGTGGGCCCAACAACACCAAATTCATCACCGCCTCCCCTTCAGTTTGGCCTTCTTGATCAGGCCTTCATATTGATGCGCAAGGAGGTGCGACTGCACTTGCGCCACCGTATCCATGGTGACGGTGACGACAATCAACAGACTGGTGCCACCGAAATAGAAGGGTATAGCCAAGCGGGAGATCAGGATCTCGGGCAGGATGCAGACGATCGCCAGATAGACGGCGCCAATGGCCGTCAACCGGGTCAGCACCCGATCCAGATAGTCGGCGGTATTCTTGCCGGGGCGGATGCCGGGAATGAAGCCGCCGTACTTTTTCAGGTTGTCGGCCGTCTCCGCCGGGTTGAACACCACCGCCGTATAGAAGAAGGCGAAGAAGATGATGAGACCGACGTAAAGCAGGAGATAGAGCGGTTGTCCGTGGCCGAGATAGACGGAGACGGTGGACAGCCAAGCGGGTCCGCTGCCGGCCATGAACCCGATCAGGGTGATCGGCATCAGCAACAAGGACGAGGCGAAGATCGGCGGAATGACACCCGAGGTGTTGATCTTCAGCGGCAGATGAGAGCTCTCGCCGCCGGTAATCCGCATGCCGACCTGGCGTTTGGGATACTGGATGATGATTCGCCGTTGCGCCCGCTCGACGAAGACGACGAAGAAGACGACGGCGACGATGAGGATCATCAGGCCGATGATGATCGGCGTCGACAACGCGCCGGTGCGGCCCAGTTCCAGGGTGGCGGCGACGGAATGGGGAAATTGGGCGACGATGCCGGCGAAGATGATCAGCGAGATGCCGTTGCCGATGCCGCGGGCGGTAATCTGCTCACCGAGCCACATGAGGAACATGGTGCCGCCCAGCAGGGTCACCACGGCGGTGAAGCGGAAGAACAGGCCGGGATCCACCACCGCCGAGCCCATAGACGAATGCATCCCCTCGAGCCCGATCGCCAGCCCGTAGGCCTGCCCCGCCGTGATCAGCACGGTCAGATAGCGGGTATACTGATTGAGCTTCTTCCGCCCGGCCTCACCCTCTTTCTTGATCGCCTCCAGGCTCGGCACCACCGCCGTCATCAACTGAATGATGATGGAGGCCGAGATGTAGGGCATGATGTTGAGGGCAAAGATGGTCATCCGCTGCAGCGCACCGCCGGCGAACATGTTGAACATGCCGAGGATGCCGCCGGCTTGCCGGGCGAACACGTCGCTGATGACCGCTGGGTCGATACCAGGCAACGGGATGTAGGTGCCGAGCCGGTAGACGATCAGCGCACCGAGGGTGAACCAGATGCGCTTGCGCAGTTCCGTCGCCTTGCCGAAGGCGCCGAAGTTAAAGTTTGCGGCCAGTTGTTCTGCCGCAGAGGGCATCCCGTGCGCTCCCTAACCGCTCAGCTGGCGCTGGCGCCGCCGGCGTCGTCGACCGCCTCGGCGGTCTCCTTCCCCGGATTGCGGACGACGATGGTGCCGCCCGCCCGCTCGACCGCTTCGATCGCCGCTTTCGAGGCTCCGGTCACCGTCAGTTCGATCTTCGCCGTCAACACCCCTTTCGCCAGCAGCCGGACGCCGTCGTAACGGCGCTTGAACAAGCCGGCCTGCTGCAGGCCGGTCTCGTCGATCGCCGCACCGGCGCTGAGCTTGCCGTCGTCGATCGCCTTTTGCAGCCGGCCAAGATTGACCTCGGCATAGGTGAGGCGGAACGGGTTCTTGAATCCGCGCTTCGGCAGCCGCCGGTGCAACGGCATCTGGCCGCCCTCGAAGCCGACAGCCGGGTTGCCGCCGCTACGCGCCTTCTGCCCCTTGTGTCCCTTCGTCGCGGTCTTGCCCATGCCGGAGCCGATGCCGCGGCCGATACGCTTGCGCGGCCGGGTCGATCCGGGGTTATCCCTGATTTCGTTCAGCTTCATGTCTCACCCGCCTAGCGCCGCGGCGCCATCAAGCCAACCGCGCCAGCGCGCGGCCGCCCGTTTTTTCAGCCGATCTCCTCGACACGGATCAGGTGCCTGACCTTGTCGATCATGCCGCGGACCGAGGGCGTGTCCTCCAGTTCCCGCGACCGGTTCATTTTGTTGAGCCCGAGGCCGATCAGCGTCGCCCGCTGATCCTTCTGCCGGCCGATCGGACTCCGCACCTGCGTCACCCGCACCTGCTTCGCCGCCATCTCAACCCCGCGTCCGCTCGGCAGGCGATGCATCGGTGCGGCGGGAGATGATTTCGCCGACCCGCTTGCCACGCCGCGCCGCCACCGCCCGCGGTGAGTAACAATTCTTCAGCGCCGCGAACGTCGCCTTGACCATGTTGTGGGGATTGGACGTTCCGATCGACTTGGCGACCACGTCCTGCACCCCCATCGTTTCGAAAACCGCCCGCATCGGTCCGCCGGCGATCACCCCGGTTCCCGGCGGGGATGCGCGCAGCACCACCTGCCCGGCGCCGTAGTGGCCCTGCACATCGTGATGCAGGGTGCGGCCGTCGCGCAGCGGCACCCGGATCAGGTGATTCTTGGCGTGATCGGTCGCCTTGCGGATCGCCTCCGGAACCTCCCGTGCCTTGCCGGTGCCGAAGCCGACCCGCCCGCGGCCATCGCCGACGACGACGAGGGCGGCGAACGAAAACCGGCGGCCGCCCTTAACCACCTTGGCGACCCGGTTGATCGCCACCAGCTTGTCGGTGAATTCCTGCTCTTCACTGGCCGGACCGCCGCGCTCCCGTTCGCGCTCGCGATCGCCGCCGCCCCGGCGGCCGCCGCCCGGATTTCGCGCCATGCCTGTCCTCTCCTCTAGAAAGCGAGCCCGGCTTCGCGGGCAGCGTCGGCAAGGGCCTTGACCCGGCCGTGATAGCGATAGCCACCTCGATCGAAGACGACCTGGGTGATTCCGGCGGCGAGCGCCCTCTCGGCGAGCAGCTTTCCGACCCGCCCGGCCCGTTCAGCCGCAGCAAGCTCGGTCTCCCCGCGCACCAGCTTCTCCAGCGTCGAAGCCTGGGCCAGCGTACGCCCGCCCTGATCGTCGATCACCTGCGCATAGATGTGCTGGTTGGAGCGGAACACCGTCAGCCGCGGCCGGCCACCGGCACGGCCGACCAGACGGAACCGATTGCGCCGCTTGCGGCGCTCGAAAAGCTGCTCTGCCGTCGCCATGACTACTTCTTTTTGCCTTCCTTACGCACGACCGTTTCGTTGTCGTACTTGATGCCCTTGCCCTTGTAGGGTTCGACCGGGCGAAAGCTGCGGACTTCCGCCGCGACCTGCCCCACCAGCTGCTTGTCGACCCCGCTGACGACGATGTGCGTCTGGTCCGGGCATTCGATCTTGACGCCGTCGGGGATATCGTACCGGACCTCGTGGCTGTAGCCGAGCTGCAGCACCAGCTGCTTTCCCTGCAGCTGCGCCCGATAGCCCACCCCGGTGATGTCGAGCTTGCGGCTGAAGCCGGTGGCAACGCCGGTGACCAAGTTGGACACCAGGGTGCGCGCCGTTCCCCACATCATGTGCGCCCGCAGCGAGTCGTCCCGCGGCCGAACGACGATGCCCTCATCCTCCCGGCTGAGCCTCACCTCGTCCATCAGCACTCGCGCCAGCGCACCTTGCCGGCCTTCGGCCGAGATCCGCTGCCCTTCGATCGACACCTTCACGCCGTCGGGGACGGCGACCGGGTGCTTGCCTACGCGCGACATGGTCGCCTCCGCAAACTCAGAATACCTTGCACAGGACTTCGCCGCCCACGTGCGCATCCCTCGCCTCGGCGTCGGAGATGACTCCGCGCGGCGTCGACAGGATGGCGACACCGAGGCCGTTGTACACCTTCGGCAGATCCTTGATCTTGGAGTACACTCGGCGGCCGGGTTTGGACACGCGGGCAATCTCGCGGATCACCGGCTCGCCCTCGTGATACTTCAGCTCGATCTTCAACTCGTCGACCCCCGGACGCACCGGATAGCGACTGTAGCCGCGGATATAGCCTTCGCGCTGCAAAACATCGAGGACATTCACCTGCAGCTTGGCGGCGGGGGCGACGATGGAACCCTTGCGCGCCCGCTGGCCATTGCGGATGCGGGTGAGCATGTCGCCGAGCGGATCGGTCATCGACATCGATCGGCTCCTACCAGCTCGCCTTGACCATACCGGGAATCTGCCCGGCCGACGCCAGGTCGCGCACCGCAATGCGCGACAAGCCGAACTTGCGATAGTTGCCGCGCGGCCGGCCGGTCAGATAGCAGCGCAAACGAATGCGCGTCGGCGACGCGTTGCGCGGCAGTTCCGCCAGCTTGAGGCGCGCCAGGAACCGGTCTTCCGGTGTTCGCGTCTGATCCTTGGCCAACTTCATCAGTCGCTCGCGCTTGTTGGCGAACTTGGCCGCCAGCCGCTTCCGCTTCTCGTTCCGCTCGTACAAACTTTTTTTCGCCATCTCGGTCCCCGATAGCCCCTCAGTTGACGAAGGGCATGTCGAACGCCTTCAGAAGCGCCTGCGCTTCGGCGTCGGTCTTTGCGGTGGTGCAGATTACGATGTCGAAGCCGCGGACCTCGTCCACCTTGTCGTAGGAGATCTCTGGAAAGATGATCTGCTCCTTCACGCCCATCGCGAAGTTGCCGCGGCCGTCAAAGCTCTTCCGGGACAGCCCGCGGAAGTCGCGCACCCGCGGCAGGGCGATGGTAATCAGCCGGTCGAGAAACTCGTACATGCGCTCCCGACGCAACGTGACCTTGCAGCCGATGGCCATCCCCTGGCGCAGCTTGAAGCCGGCGATGGACTGCTTCGCCCGGGCGACGACCGGCTTCTGACCGGCAATCAACGTCATGTCGCCGACGGCGGCTTCCACCTTCTTGCGGTCCTGCACCCCTTCGCCGACACCCATGTTGAGCACGACCTTGGTGAGGCGCGGAATTTCCATCGGGTTCGCGTAGCGGAACTGCTCCTGCATCACACCGCGAACGTTCTGATTGTAGTGATCGCGCAGCCGCGACATCGGCCCCGCCCCCTATCTGTCGATGATCTCGCCGGACCGCTTGGCGAAGCGAACCTTGCGGCCGTCTTCGAGGAAGCGGAACCCGACGCGTGTCGGCTTGTTCGTCTTCGGATCGAGATGCGCCAGGTTGGACACCGCGATCGGCGCCTCCTGCTCGACGATCCCGCCCTGGGTGCGCATGCTCGCCCGGACGTGTCGCTTGGCAACGTTAACGCCCTGGACGATGGCGCGGCTCTCCTTCGGCATCACCTTCAGCACCTCGCCGATCTTGCCCTTGGAACGGCCGCTGAGAACGATGACGCGATCGCCCTTCTTGATCTTCGCCGCCATCACAGCACCTCCGGTGCCAGCGAGATGATCTTCATATACCCCTTCGACCGCAGTTCGCGGGTCACCGGGCCGAAGATGCGGGTCCCGATCGGCTCGCCTTGCTTGTTGATGAGCACGGCGGCATTGCGGTCGAAGCGGATCACCGAGCCGTCGGCGCGACGGATGTCCTTCGCCGTGCGGACGACGACCGCTCGCGTCACCTCGCCCTTCTTGACGCGGCCGCGCGGGATCGCGTCCTTCACCGAGACGACGATGATATCGCCGACGGAGGCGTACTTGCGCCGCGAACCACCGAGCACGCGGATACACTGCACCCGCTTTGCCCCCGAATTGTCGGCGACGTCCAAGTTCGTTTCGACTTGGATCATGGTCTCACCTTCTCTCCAGCCGCCGCGATCACGCCGGCTCGGTCATGACTTCCCAGCGTTTGCGCCGCGACACCGGCCGGCACTCGCGAATGCGAACGACATCGCCCGCCTTGCAGGCATTGGCCTCGTCGTGCGCCATGTACTTCTTCGACCGGCGGATGAATTTCTTGTAGATCGGGTGCATCACCCGTCGCTCGACCAGAACGACAATCGTCTTGTCGGTCTTGTCGCTCACCACCACGCCCTGCAATACGCGTCTCGGCATCGCCCGCTGCGTCCCCTTATGCCTTGGCAGCCGCCGGCTTCCGCCGACGTTCGCCGAGAATGGTCTTCACCTGGGCGATGCTGCGTCGCACGTGGTGACGCCGCGCCGTATTCTCCAGCTGCCCGCTTGCCACCTGAAAACGCAGATTGAACGCTTCCTTGCGTAACTGGTGCAGCTGCTCCACCAGTTCATCGTCCGTCTTCGCCCGCAGATCGGAGGTTTTCATTACCCTTCGTCCTCTTCGCCGAGGCGGCCGACGAAGCGGGTGCGGATCGGCAACTTCGCCGCCGCCAACTGCAGCGCCTGCTTCGCCACGTCTCGCGAGACGCCGTCCACCTCGAACATGATCCGTCCGGCCTTGACTCGGCACACCCAGTACTCGGGCGATCCCTTACCGCCGCCCATCCTCACCTCGGCCGGCTTGGTCGACACCGGCACGTCAGGGAAGATGCGGATCCACACCCGGCCGCTGCGCCGCATGAAGCGGGTGATCGCGCGGCGTGCCGCCTCGATCTGACGCGCGGTAATGCGATCCGGTTGCATCGCCTTCAGGCCGAAGGTGCCGAAATCCAATTCGGTCGCGCTCTTCGCCAAGCCGTGGATACGACCCTTATGCTGCTTACGGTACTTCGTCCGCTTCGGGCTGAGCATCTGCTGTGTTCCCGTTCCCGCTCAGCGCGCCGGCTGCTGATCCATGGCGCGCTTTTCCACCGCCATCGGATCGTGAACCATGATGTCGCCCTTGTAGATCCAGACCTTGACGCCGCAGACGCCGTAGGTCGTCTTCGCCGTCGCCGACCCGAAATCGACGTGGGCGCGCAACGTGTGCAGCGGCACCCGTCCTTCCCGGTACCAGACGGTACGCGCGATCTCGGCGCCGCCCAGGCGGCCGCCGCAGTTGATGCGGATGCCCTGGGCGCCCAGCCGGATCGCCGACTGCACCGCCCGCTTCATCGCCCGCCGGGTCGACACCCGCCGTTCCAGTTGTTGGGCGATGCCTTCCGCCACCAGCTTGGCGTCGATTTCCGGCTTGCGGATCTCGACGATGTTGAGATGCACGTCGTTGCTCGTCAGCTTCGCCAGCTCCTGGCGAATCTTTTCGATATCGGCGCCCTTCTTGCCGATGACGACACCCGGTCGGGCGGTGTGAATAGTCACCCGCGCCTTCTTGGCCGGCCTCTCGATGACGATGCGCGACACACCCGCCTGCTGCAGCCGCTTCTGCAGGAACTTTCGGATCTTCAGATCCTCGTGCAGCAGATCGGCATAGTTCTCGTCGGCGAACCAGCGGGAATCCCAGGTCCGGTTCACGCCAAGGCGGAGCCCGACAGGACTGACCTTCTGCCCCATCAGCGATTCTCCTCCTGCTGCTCGCGTAGGACCAAACGCAACTGACTGAACGACTTTTCGATACGGGCCGCCCGTCCCCGTGCCCGCGGGGTGAACCGCTTCATGACCAGGGTCTTGCCGACCGTCGCCTCGGCCACGAACAGCCGATCCACATCGAGCTGGTGGTTGTTCTCGGCGTTGGCGATCGCCGACTGCAGAACCTTGCGCACATCCTGGGCGATCCGGCGCCGGCAGAACTGCAATTCCGCCAACGCCCGGCCGCACGCCTTGCCACGGATGAGCCCGGCGACCACGTTCAGCTTGCGGGGACTGATCCGCAACTGCGTCGCCGAGGCTTCCGCCTCACTCTCCCCCAGTCGCCGCATATTCGCCGGCTTACCCATGGTTACGCTCTCTTCGCCTTCTTGTCGCCGGAGTGGCCATGGAACATCCGGGTCGGCGAGAACTCGCCGAACTTGTGACCCACCATGTTCTCGGTGACTAGAACCGGGATGAACTTCTTGCCGTTGTGCACGCCGAAGGTCAGCCCGACAAACTGCGGAATGATCGTCGACCGTCGCGACCAGGTGCGGATGATCTCGTTGCGCTTAGCGGACCGCACCGTCTCCGCCTTCTTTAGCAGATAGCCGTCGACGAACGGCCCTTTCCAAATCGATCGGGGCACCCTCGCCCTCCTCTACGCTATTTGTCGCGATGCCGACGGCGCATGATCATGCCGTCGGTGCGTTTGTTGTTGCGCGTCCGCTTGCCCTTGGTCGGCTTGCCCCAGGGAGTCACCGGATGGCGCCCACCCGACGTCTTGCCCTCGCCGCCGCCGTGCGGGTGGTCGATCGGGTTCATGGCCACACCGCGGACACTGGGCCGCTTTCCGAGCCAGCGAGAGCGGCCCGCCTTGCCGATCTTGATGTTCTGCTGATCGGGATTGGAAACGGCGCCGATCGTCGCCATGCACTCCGCCCTGACCAGGCGCAACTCGCCGGAGTTCAGCCGCAGCTGGGCGTACCCCTGGTCCTTGCCGATAAGCTGGGCATAGGTTCCCGCCGACCGCGCGATCTGCCCGCCCTTGCCCGGCTTCATCTCGACATTGTGGATGATCGTGCCCACCGGGATGTTCTGCATCGGCAGCGCGTTGCCGGGCTTGATGTCGGCGCCGCGGCCAGCAACCACGGTGTCCCCTTTCGCCAGCCGCTGCGGCGCCAGGATGTAGCCGACCTCGCCGTCCTCGTAGCGGATCAGCGCGATGAACGCGGTCCGGTTGGGATCGTATTCGAGCCGCTCGACCACCGCCGGCACGTCGAACTTGCGCCGTTTGAAGTCGACGAGGCGGTACCGGCGCTTGTGGCCACCGCCGCGCCGCCGTGCCGTCACCCGGCCGAGATTGTTGCGGCCGCCATGGCCGCGCAGGCCCTCGGTCAAGCCCTTTTCCGGCTTTCCCTTCCACAACCCGGAGCGGTCGATCAGGACCAGACCGCGCTGACCGGGAGTGGTCGGCTTGTATTGTTTGAGTGCCATCGCCCGTTGCCGCTCCGCCCTAGAGACCGGTCGTCACGTCGATCGAGTGGCCCTCGACGAGGGTCACGATCGCTTTCTTGGTCTCCACCCGCTGCCCAGGCCGCCCCCGCACCCGCTTGATCTTGCCGATCTGCCGCAGCGTGTTGACCGCCTTCACCTTCACCTTGAACAGCTTCTCCACCGCCGCCTTGATCTCCGGCTTCGATGCGTCGATTGCCACCTGGAACACGACCTGATTGTGTTCCGATATCATCGTCGCCTTCTCGGTGATCACCGGCCGCCGCACCACCTCGTAGGCGCGTCCCGTCCCCACCTTGATCTCGCGCTTGCGCCAGGGCTTGCTCATGCGAGCCGCTCCTTCAACCTTTCCAGCCCGGCCCGGGTCACGACCACCGTCTGATGACGGAGAATGTCGTAGACGTTGGCACCCTGGCTCGGCAGCACATCGACCCCGACCAGATTCTTCGCCGCCTTGGCGAAGTTGACATCCACCGACGCACCGTCGATGACCAGCGCCTTCTGCCAGCCAAGCTTCTCGACGCAGGCGGCGAGCACCTTCGTCTTCGGTTCCGCCAACTCCGCCTTATCGAGAACGACCAGCGTGCCTTCGACAGCCTTGGCCGACAGCGCGCACTTGAGCGCCAGCCGCCGTACCTTCTTCGGCAACTCGATCGCGTGATCACGCGGCAGCGGACCGAAGACGATGCCGCCGCCCCGCATGTGCGGACCCTTGGTCGATCCCTGACGGGCGCGACCGGTGCCCTTCTGCTTGAACGGCTTCTTGCCGCTGCGGGCCACTTCACCGCGAAGCTTGGTCTTGTGGGTCCCGGCCCGGCGCTTTGCCAACTGCCAATTGACGGTGCGGGCGAGGATATCGGGACGGACGGCGACACCGAAAATGGCGTCGTCCAAGTCGACGGTCCCGACCGTCTCGCTCGCCAGATTGATGACGTCGCGCTCCACGTCCGCCTACTCCTTGCTCTCGCTCGCCGGACTCTCGCCCACCGTGGCCGTTTCGGTTATGCCAGCCGGCGCCCGACGGATCGCCGCCGGCAGAGGTAGCCCCTCCGGAGCCGCCTTCTTGGCCGCATCGCGGATCAGCACGAAGCCACCCTTGGCCCCAGGAACTCCACCCCGGACCAGGATCAGCCCCCGCTCAACGTCGGTGTGGACCACCTCCAGATTCTGCACCGTCACCTGCTTCGCGCCCATGTGCCCGGCCATCTTCTTACCCTTGAAGACGCGTCCCGGATCCTGGCGGTTACCGGTCGACCCGTGGCTGCGGTGGCTGATGGAAACACCGTGGGTGGCACGCAGACCGCCGAAATTGTGGCGCTTCATCGAGCCAGCGAAGCCTTTGCCGATGGACACCCCGGTCACATCGACCTTCTGCCCCGGGACGAAGTGTTCGACGGAAAGCTCCGCCCCCACGTCCACCAACGCATCCGCATCAACCCGGAATTCCACCAACCGCCGCTTCGGTTCCACCCCGGCCTTGGCGAAATGGCCCCGCATCGGCTTCGTCACGTTCTTCACCTTGACGGCGCCGATGCCCAATTGCACCGCCGTGTAGCCATCCTTCTCCTCGGTCCGCTGGGCCACCACCTGGCAGCCGTCGACCCGAAGCACCGACACCGGCACGTGCGTTGCGTCCGCGATGAACAGACGCGACATGCCGAGTTTTTGTGCGATCAGTCCGGTCCGCATGTCACCGCCTCACAGCTTGATCTCGACGTCGACACCGGCGGCGAGGTCCAGCTTCATCAGCGCGTCGACCGTCTGCGGGGTCGGGTCGATGATGTCGAGCACCCGCTTGTGAGTGCGGATCTCGAACTGCTCGCGCGACTTCTTGTCGATGTGCGGCGACCGCAGGACGGTGAACCGCTCGATCCGGGTCGGCAGCGGGATCGGCCCCCGCACTCGGGCGCCGGTGCGCCGGGCGGTGTTGACGATCTCCCGGGCGGACTGGTCGAGCACGCGGTGATCGAACGCGCGCAGCCCGATACGAATGTTTTGGTTATCCATTGATTCTCGTTCCGCCTTCGGCCCGGTTTGTTCGCAGGTGGTCGGCTGGCTGCCGGCTGTGCTGGACTACTTGACGATCTTGGCGACGACGCCGGCGCCCACGGTGCGGCCGCCCTCGCGGATGGCAAACCGAAGCCCCTCGTCCATGGCGATCGGCTGAATCAGCTCCACCTCCATCGACACGTTGTCCCCCGGCATCACCATCTCCGTCCCCTCCGGCAGCTCCACGGTGCCGGTCACGTCCGTCGTCCGGAAATAAAACTGCGGACGGTACTTGGTGAAGAACGGCGTGTGACGCCCGCCCTCCTCCTTGGTCAGCACGTACGCCTCGCAGGTGAACTTGGTGTGCGGCGTGATCGTCCCCGGCTTCGCCAGAACCTGACCCCGCTCCACGTCCTCACGCTTGGTGCCCCGCAACAGCACCCCGATGTTGTCCCCCGCCTCGCCCTGATCCAACAGCTTGCGGAACATCTCAACCCCGGTGCAGACCGTCTTCGTCGTCGCCTTCAGACCAACGATCTCCACCTCCTCGCTCACCTTCACCACACCCCGCTCGACGCGACCGGTCACCACCGTCCCGCGGCCGGAAATGGAGAACACGTCCTCGATCGGCATCAGGAACGGCTGGTCCTTCGGACGCTCCGGCTGCGGGATGTACGAATCCACCGCCGCCATCAGCTCGATGATCGAATCCTTGCCGATCTCCGGGTCGCGACCCTCCAGCGCCGCCAGCGCCGACCCCTTGACGATCGGAATGTCGTCGCCGGGGAAATCGTAACTGGACAACAGCTCCCGCAGCTCCAGCTCCACCAGTTCCAGAAGCTCCGGGTCGTCCACCATGTCCACCTTGTTCATGTAGACGACAATCGCCGGCACACCCACCTGGCGCGCCAGCAAAATGTGCTCCCGCGTCTGCGGCATCGGGCCGTCCGCCGCCGAGACCACCAAAATCGCGCCGTCCATCTGTGCCGCGCCGGTGATCATGTTCTTCACGTAGTCGGCGTGACCAGGGCAGTCCACGTGCGCGTAGTGGCGATTGTCCGTCTGATACTCCACGTGCGCCGTCGAAATCGTAATCCCTCGCGCCTTCTCTTCCGGCGCCTTGTCGATCTGGTCAAACGGCGTGAACTCCGCCTTCCCCTCCGCCGCCAAAACCTTCGTAATCGCCGCCGTCAGCGTCGTCTTGCCGTGGTCCACATGCCCAATCGTCCCGACGTTGCAGTGCGGCTTCGTCCGCTCAAATTTCGCCTTGCCCATAACCTCGCGCTCCGCTTGTCTTCAGGCACCCGCTAGCCGGCCAGCCGCTGGCGGACTTCCTCGGAAATCTGCTGTGGCACGTCCGCATACCGATCGAACTGCATCGTGTACTGCGCCCGCCCCTGACTCATCGACCTCAGTGTGTTCACGTAGCCGAACATGGTCGCCAGCGGCACCAGCGCATTGATCACCCGCGCGTTGCCCCGCTGATCCATGCCGCTGATCTGCCCCCGGCGACTGTTCAGATCGCCGATGATGTCGCCCATGTATTCGTCCGGCGTCACCACCTCGACGTTCATCACCGGCTCCAGCAACTTCGGTCCCGCCTTCGGCAGCCCCTCGCGAAAGGCGGCGCGGGCGGCGATCTCGAACGCGAGCACGCTGGAATCGACGTCGTGATAGGCCCCGTCAACCAGACTCGCTCGGAAGTCGATGACCGGGAAACCGGCGATGACCCCGCTTTCGCGGGCCTGCTCCAGGCCCTTCTGGACTCCGGGGATGTACTCCCGCGGTACCGAGCCGCCGACGATCTTGCTTTCGAACTGGAAGCCGGAGCCCGGCTCCAGCGGCTCGAAGCGCAGCGAGATGCGCGCGAACTGACCGGCGCCGCCGGTCTGCTTCTTGTGGGTGTAGTCGATCTCGGCCAGTTTGGAAATGGTTTCCCGATACGCCACCTGCGGCTGACCCACATTGGCGTCGACCTTGAACTCCCGGCGCATGCGATCGACGATGATCTCCAGGTGCAGCTCGCCCATCCCCTTGATCACCGTCTGACCGCTCTCGATATCGGTCGATACCCGGAACGACGGATCTTCGTTGGCGAGACGGGCGAGCGCCATCCCCATCTTTTCCTGGTCGGCCTTGGTCTTCGGCTCGACCGCCACCTCGATGACCGGATCCGGGAACTCCATCCGCTCGAGCACGATGGGATGGCGCGGATCGGACAGCGTATCCCCGGTCGTCGTCTGCTTGAGACCCGGCAGCGCGATGATGTCGCCGGTGCGCGCCTCGCGAGCCTCTTCCCGCGAATTGGCATGCATCAGCAGCATGCGGCCGATGCGCTCCGGCTTGTCCTTCACCGTGTTCTGCACCTGCTCGCCCGACTGGGCGACGCCGGAGTAGACGCGGACGAAGGTCAGGGTGCCGACGAACGGATCGTTCATGATCTTGAAGGCGAGTGCCGAAAACCGCTCATCGTCCGACGGCTTGCGCTCCAGCTCCTCGTCGGTGCCCGGCTTGACGCCCTTCACCGGCGGCACGTCGACCGGCGACGGCAGGAAGTCAACCACGGCGTCGAGCAGCGGCTGCACGCCCTTGTTCTTGAAGGCGGTGCCGCACAGCACGGGAACGAAGGCGCCGCTCACCGTTCCCTTGCGGATGCAGGCGATCAGCGTCTCGATGTCCGGTTCGGTCCCGTCGAGGTAAGCCTCCAGCGCCGCCTCGTCCTGCTCGACCGCGAGTTCGACGAGTTCGGCGTGCGCCTTGGCCGCCGCATTGGCGAGCGCCGGCGGGATCTCGCCGACAACGAACTCGGCCCCCAGCGCCTCATCCTTCCAGACGACGCTTTGTCGACGAAGGACATCCACGACCCCGGAGAAGTCGGACTCGACGCCGATGGGCAGATGCATGACCAGCGGCACCGCACCCAGCCGCTCACGGATCATGCCGACGCAGCGGTGAAAATCGGCGCCAACCCGGTCCATCTTGTTGATGAAGCACAGCCGCGGAACACCGTACTTGTCCGCCTGCCGCCACACCGTCTCCGATTGCGGCTCGACGCCGGCAACGGAATCGAACACCGCCACTGCGCCATCCAGCACCCGCAGGCTGCGCTCCACCTCGATGGTGAAATCCACGTGGCCGGGGGTGTCGATGATGTTGATCCGGTGGTCACGCCAGAAGCAGGTGGTCGCCGCGGACGTAATGGTGATGCCGCGTTCTTGCTCCTGCTCCATCCAGTCCATCGTCGCCGTGCCTTCGTGCACTTCGCCGATTTTGTACGATTTTCCGGTGTAGTAAAGGACGCGCTCGGTCGTTGTCGTCTTGCCGGCATCGATGTGCGCCATGATGCCGATATTGCGGTACCGATCGAGCGGAGTGGTGCGGGGCATCGGTCGACGGCCTCGTCCGGGCTACCAGCGGTAATGGGAGAAGGCCTTGTTAGCCTCCGCCATCCGATGGGTGTCCTCGCGCTTCTTCACCGCGCCGCCACGATTGTTGGCGGCGTCGAGCAGCTCGCCGGCGAGCCGGTCGACCATGGTCGTCTCCGAGCGCTTGCGCGACAAATCGACGATCCAGCGGATCGCCAGTGATTGCCGCCGGTTCGGTCGCACCTCCACCGGCACCTGGTAGGTGGCGCCGCCGACCCGACGCGACCGCACCTCAAGCGCCGGCTTGACGTTCTCGATCGCCTCGTGGAACAGCTTCAGCGGATCCTGGCGCGCCTTCTTCTCCATCGCATCGAGCGCACCATAGACGATGCGCTCGGCAACCGACTTGCGCCCGTGGCTCATCAGCCCGTTGGTAAACTTGGTAATGACGATATCGTTGAACTTGGGATCCGGAAGGATCTCGCGTTTTTCGGCGGCACGGCGACGGGACATGGTCTGGGCTCTCCGTTACTTCGGCCGCTTGGCGCCGTACTTGGACCGCCGCTGCTTGCGCCCGGAAACGCCTTGCGTATCGAGGGTGCCGCGAATGATGTGATAGCGCACCCCCGGCAGGTCCTTGACCCGGCCGCCGCGGATCAGCACCACGGAATGCTCTTGCAGGTTATGGCCCTCGCCCGGGATGTAGCTGGTCACCTCGTAGCCGTTGGTCAGCCGGACGCGGGCGACCTTACGCAGCGCCGAGTTGGGCTTTTTCGGCGTCGTCGTGTAGACGCGCGTGCAGACACCCCGCTTTTGCGGTGCGCCCGCGAGAGCCGGGACTTTGTTGCGCGTGGCCGGGGATTGCCGGGGATTGCGCACGAGTTGATTGATTGTCGGCATGAAACTCTCACCACCCGGCCGGTCGGCTCGGGCATCCCTGTCTCAGAAACACCAACCTGATAGCACAGGACCGCCACTGCCGCCTGCGCTAGACAAACAAAAAAGACGCGCGCGGCACGTCCTGTTTACCGCCCCCTGGGGGCGTTTGCGATTCCAGTCTCGTTTCGAGATTGCGTCTGGGCCGTGCGGCCCACCGCCAATCCCGCTTGGAAGGACGCGGATACTATGCGGGGGGTCGGAGACCGTCAAGCGCCAATCAGCGCAAATCGGCGGCGCACCTGCGGTTCAGGCGCGCCGCCGGCTTTCGCGTTCTCCGCTCCGCTACTCTGCGGCCGTCGACTCCGCCTGGGGCGCCGGGCCGCCGCTCGTCTCGGCCGGCGGCTGATGGGGCGGCAGGCTCGCTTCCGCCTCGCTCCCCTCGGTCACCTCCGCCATCGCCTTGTCCCGATCCGCGGCCACCCGCCGCAGCCGGTTCATGACGCTGCCGGTGCCGGCGGGAATCAGCCGGCCGACGATGACATTCTCCTTCAGGCCCGCCAGATGGTCGACGCGCCCGGAAACGGCCGCTTCCGTCAGGACGCGGGTGGTTTCCTGGAACGAGGCCGCCGAGATGAACGAGCGGGTCTGCAGGCTCGCCTTGGTGATCCCCTGCAGCACCGGCGTGCCCGATGCCGGGCGATCGCCCAGCTTCTCCGCCTTCAGGTTCAGCTCGTCGAACTCGAGGCGGTCCACCTGCTCGCCGGCGAGGAACGTGGTGTCACCAGGATCGGAAATCTCCACCTTCTGCAGCATCTGGCGGACGATGACCTCGATGTGCTTGTCGTTGATCTTGACGCCCTGCAGTCGATAGACCTCCTGAATCTCGGCGATCAGGTAGCTGGCCAGCGCCTCGACACCCAGCACGCGCAGGATGTCGTGCGGCACCGGGTTGCCGTCCATCAGCGGATCGCCCGCCTCGACGAAGTCACCCTCCTGGACGCTGATGTGCTTGCCCTTCGGGATCAGGTACTCCCGCGGCTCACCGTTGCCGTCGGCAGGGACGACGACGATGCGCCGCTTCGACTTGTAATCCTTGCCGAACTCCACCCGGCCGGCGATCTCGCTGATGATGGCGTGATCCTTCGGCTTGCGGGCCTCGAACAGTTCCGCCACCCGCGGCAGACCGCCGGTGATGTCCCTGGTCTTCGCCGATTCGCGGGGAATGCGGGCGAGCAGGTCGCCGGCGTGCACCTTCTGGCCGTTGTCGACGGAAAGAATGGCATCGGCCGACAGGAAATAGCGCGCCTCCAGCCCGTTCTCCAGGGTCAGCACCTCGCCGTCCTCATCCCGCAGGGTGATTCGCGGCTTCAGGTCATTGCCCTTCGGCTGCTGCTTCCAGTCAGTGACCACCTTCGAGGCGATGCCGGTGGCTTCGTCCACCTGCTCGATCATGGAGATCCCCTCCACCAGATCGACGTAGTGGGCGATACCCTCCCGTTCGGTGATGATGGGCAGCGTATAGGGATCCCATTCCGCCAGCTTGTCGCCGCGCTTGACCACGTCCTTCTCCTCGACGAGGAGCTTTGAGCCGTAAGCCATGCGATGGCGCGCCCGCTCCCGGCCCTGGGCATCGAACAGCAGCAGTTCGGCGTTGCGGTTCATCACCACCGGAACGCCCGCGCTGTTGCGGACGAAGTTGCAGTTGCGCAGCATCACCGTGCCGTCGGAAACCGCCTCCACCTTCGACTGCTCTGCACCCCGCTGCACCGCGCCGCCGATGTGGAAGGTCCGCATGGTCAGCTGCGTCCCCGGCTCGCCGATGGACTGGGCGGCGATGACGCCGACCGCCTCGCCGATGTTGGCGCGGGTGCCGCGGGCAAGGTCGCGGCCGTAACAGCTGGCGCAGACGCCGTTGAGGGTCTCGCAGGTGAGCACCGAGCGGATCTTCACCGATTGCAGGTCGGCGGCCTCGACGATGTTGACCGCCTCCTCGTCGATCATCTCGCCGAAGGGCACCAGGACTTCGCCGGTCGACGGGTCGTTGATGTCCTCGGCCGCGGTGCGGCCAAGGATGCGCTCGCCGAGACCCGACACCACCTCGCCGCCCTCGACCACCGGCCGGACGGTGAGGCCGCGGGTGGTTTCGCAGTCCTCCTCGAGAACGATGCAGTCCTGGGCGACGTCCACCAGCCGGCGGGTCAGGTAGCCGGAGTTCGCCGTCTTCAGGGCGGTATCGGCCAGACCCTTGCGGGCGCCGTGGGTGGAGTTGAAGTACTCCAGCACCGACAGGCCTTCCTTGAAGTTGGAGATGATCGGCGTCTCGATGATCTCACCCGACGGCTTCGCCATCAGACCGCGCATGCCGGCGAGCTGTTTCATCTGCGCCGCCGAGCCGCGGGCGCCGGAGTGCGCCATCATGTACACCGAGTTCACCGGCTGACCGGCGACGGTCTTGGAGATCTCCTGCATCATGGCGTCCGCCACCTGATCGGTGCACTGCGCCCAGGCATCGACGACCTTGTTGTATTTCTCGCCTTGGGTGATCAGGCCGTCCATGTACTGCTGCTCGTACTCCTTGACCTTCTCTTCGGTGACGCCGACGAAGTTCCACTTGGCGTTGGGAACCACAAGGTCGTCCTTGCCGAAGGAGATGCCGGCGCGCGTCGCCTGCTGGAAACCGGTCCGCATGATCCGGTCGGTGAAGATCACCGTCTCCTTCTGACCGCAGTTGCGGTAGACGGCATCGATAACGGCGGAGATTTCCTTCTTGGTCAGCAGCCGGTTGATGAGATCGAACGGCACGGCCGGATGCCGGGGCAGAATCTCCGACAGCAACAGACGACCGGGCGTGGTGTCGACCGTCTGTACCAGCGGCTGGTTGTTCTCGTCGACGGTCCGATAGCGGGCCTTGATCTTGGCGTGCAGCGACACCGTTCGCGCTTCCAGCGCATGGTGCAGTTCGCCGATGTCGGTGAAGGCCTTGCCCTCCCCGGGTTCGCCGGCCCGATCCATGGTCAGATAGTAAAGACCGAGAACGATGTCCTGCGACGGGACGATGATCGGCTTGCCGTTGGCGGGGCTGAGGATGTTGTTGGTGGACATCATCAGCACCCGGGCCTCGAGCTGAGCCTCAAGCGACAGCGGCACGTGCACCGCCATCTGGTCGCCGTCGAAGTCGGCGTTGAAGGCGGCGCAGACCAGCGGATGCAGCTGGATCGCCTTGCCTTCGATCAGGGTCGGCTCGAACGCCTGGATCCCGAGGCGATGCAGGGTCGGCGCCCGGTTCAGAAGCACCGGGTGCTCGCGGATGACCTCCTCGAGGATGTCCCAAACTTCCGGCCGTTCCTTCTCCAGCATGCGCTTCGCCGCCTTGATGGTCGTCGCCATGCCGTACAGCTCGAGCTTCGAATAGATGAACGGTTTGAACAGCTCGAGCGCCATCTTCTTCGGCAGCCCGCACTCATGCAGCTTCAGTTCCGGGCCGACGACGATCACCGAACGGCCGGAATAGTCAACGCGCTTGCCGAGCAGGTTCTGGCGGAAGCGGCCCTGCTTGCCCTTCAGCATGTCCGACAGCGACTTCAACGGCCGCTTCGAGGCGCCAGTGATCGGCCGCCCGCGGCGACTGTTGTCGAACAGGGCGTCTACCGACTCCTGCAGCATCCGCTTTTCGTTGCGGATGATGATTTCCGGCGCCCGCAGCTCGATCAGCCGCTTCAACCGGTTGTTGCGGTTGATAACCCGACGGTAGAGGTCGTTGAGATCAGAGGTGGCGAAGCGGCCGCCGTCCAGCGGCACCAGCGGCCTGAGCTCGGGCGGAATGACCGGGATCACCTCCATGATCATCCACTCGGGCCGGGCGCCGGATTCGATAAAGGCCTCCACCAGCTTCAGGCGCTTGACGTACTTCTTGCGCTTCGCCTCCGAGGTGGTCTCCTTCAGGTCGATGCGCAGCTGGGTCCGCTCGTTTTCCAGATCGATCGCCTGCAAGATGTCGCGGACCGCTTCGGCGCCGATGCCGACGGTGAACGAGTCCTCGCCGTACTCGTCGATCGCCCGCTGATACTGCTCCTCGGTGATCAACTCGTGCAGCTTCAGCGGCGTCAGGCCGGGCTCGACGACCACGTAAGCCTCGAAATAGAGGACCTTCTCCAAATCCTTCAGCGTCATATCGACCAGCAGGCCGACGCGGCTCGGCAACGACTTCAGGAACCAGATGTGCGCCACCGGCGAAGCCAGCTGGATGTGGCCCATCCGCTCGCGCCGAACTTTCTGCAAGGTGACCTCGACGCCGCACTTCTCGCAGATGATGCCCTTGTACTTCATCCGCTTGTACTTGCCGCACAGGCACTCGTAGTCCTTGATCGGGCCGAAGATGCGGGCGCAGAACAACCCGTCGCGCTCCGGCTTGAAGGTGCGGTAGTTGATCGTCTCCGGCTTCTTGATCTCGCCGAACGACCAGGAGCGGATGCGCTCCGGGCTGGCGATCGAGATCTGGATATCGTCGAAGCGCTGGGTGCCGCCGACCTGGCCGAAGATTTTCGCAAGTTCGTTCATTCATCTCTCCTTGGCGGTGCCGCTCGCCGCCGAACGTCGTTTCGCCGAAGTGCCGCCTAGTTGAGCTCGACGTTAAGGCCGAGCGACTGCAGCTCCTTGACGAGGACGTTGAAGGATTCCGGGATGCCGGCCTCGAAGGTGTCGTCGCCGCGGACGATGGACTCGTAGACCTTGGTGCGGCCGGACACGTCGTCCGACTTCACCGTCAGCATCTCCTGGAGGGTATAGGCCGCGCCGTAGGCTTCCAGCGCCCACACCTCCATCTCTCCGAACCGCTGACCGCCGAACTGGGCCTTGCCCCCCAACGGCTGCTGGGTGACGAGACTGTAGGGACCGATCGAGCGGGCATGGATCTTGTCATCGACCAGATGGTGAAGCTTCAGCATGTAGATATAGCCCACGGTCACCTTGCGATCGAACACCTCGCCGGTGCGGCCGTCGTGGAGAACCACCTGCCCCGAGGGGTCCAGCCCGGCGCGCCGCAGCATCTCGACGATGTCGCTCTCGCGCGCGCCGTCGAACACCGGCGATGCCACGGGGACCCCCGCCGACAGGTTTTCGCCGAGCTCCGTCACCTGGTCGTCATCGAGGGTAGCGATGACCTCGCGTTCCGTATTATCGCCGTAGACCTCCGCCAGCTTCTCCCGCAGCGGACCGATATTGCCATCGCGGTGGATGGCATCGACGGTCTCCGCGATCTGCCGGCCGAGACCGGCACAGGCCCAGCCGAGGTGGGTTTCCAGGATCTGGCCGACGTTCATCCGCGACGGCACCCCGAGCGGATTGAGGACGATGTCGACCGAGGTGCCGTCCTCGGTGTAGGGCATGTCCTCGACCGGCACGATCTTGGAGATGACACCCTTGTTACCGTGACGGCCGGCCATCTTGTCGCCGGGCTGCAGCTTGCGCTTCACCGCCACGAACACCTTGACCATCTTCATGACGCCGGGCGGCAGATCGTCGCCGCGCTGGACCTTTTCGACCTTGTTCTCGAAGCGCTGTTCGAGACGGGAGATCGAGTCTTCGAACGACGCGCGCAGGGCTTCAATGTCCTCCATCGTCCGATCATCGTCGACGACGATCTGCGCCCACTGGCCCGGGGTGTAGCCGGTCAGCACATCGTCGGTGATCAGGGTGGCATACTCGAGGCCCTTCGGCCCGCTCGCCACCTTGCGGCCGACCAGCAGACCGCGCAGGCGGGTGTGGAAGCTGCGCTCCAGGATGGTCCGCTCGTCGTCCCGGTCCTTGGCCAGCCGTTCGATCTCGGCCCGCTCGATAGCCAGCGCGCGGGCATCCTTCTCGACACCGCGGCGGGAGAAGACGCGCACCTCGAGGACGGTGCCGGAAACGCCCGGCGGGACCTTCAGTGACGTATCGCGCACGTCGGCCGCCTTCTCGCCGAAGATCGCCCGCAAAAGCTTCTCTTCCGGCGTCATCGGCGTCTCGCCCTTCGGCGTCACCTTGCCGACGAGGATGTCGCCCGGCTTGACGTCGGCGCCGATGTAGACGATGCCGGCTTCGTCCAGGTTTTTCAGCGCCTCTTCGCCGACGTTGGGAATGTCGCGGGTGATTTCCTCCTGGCCGAGCTTGGTGTCCCGCGCCATGACCTCGAATTCCTCGATGTGGATCGAGGTGAACACGTCATCACGGACCATCCGCTCGGAAATCAGGATCGAATCCTCGAAGTTGTAGCCGTGCCAGGGCATGAAGGCGACGAGGACGTTGCGGCCGAGTGCCAGCTCGCCCAGTTCCGTCGACGAGCCGTCACCGATGATGTCGCCCGCCTCGACCAAGTCCCCGACGCGAACCAGCGGCCGCTGGTGGATCGTCGTGTTCTGGTTCGAGCGCTGGAACTTCAGCAAGTTATAGATATCGACACCCGGCGCCGAGTGAGAGGTCTCGTCGGTGGCGCGGACGACGATGCGGGTGGCATCCACCTGATCGACGACGCCGGACCGGCGGGCGATGATGGTCGCTCCCGAATCCCGGGCGACCGCCGCTTCCATGCCCGTCCCGACCAGCGGCGCCTCGGTGCGGATCAGCGGCACCGCCTGACGCTGCATGTTGGAGCCCATCAACGCCCGGTTGGCGTCGTCGTTTTCGAGAAACGGGATCAATGCCGTCGCCACCGAAACCAGCTGCTTCGGTGAGACGTCCATGTAGTCGATGTCACCCGGCCGCGACATGACGAAATCGTTGCCGCGCCGACAGCTCACCAGGTCCTCCGAGAAGCCGCCGTCCTCGCCGAGCAGGGCGTTGGCCTGGGCGATCGTGTATCGGCCCTCATCCATCGCCGACATATAGACGACCTCTTCGGTGACCCGGCCGTCGGCGACCCGCCGATAAGGCGTCTCGATGAACCCATAGCGGTTGACCTGGGCGAAGGTGGCCAGCGAGTTGATCAGGCCGATATTCGGCCCTTCCGGCGTCTCGATCGGGCAGATGCGGCCGTAGTGGGTGGGGTGCACGTCGCGCACCTCGAAGCCGGCGCGCTCGCGGGTCAGTCCGCCCGGCCCCAGCGCCGACAGCCTGCGCTTGTGGGTGATCTCGGAGAGCGGATTGGTCTGGTCCATGAACTGGCTTAGCTGGGACGAGCCGAAGAACTCGCGCACCGCCGCCGCCGCCGGTTTGGCGTTGATCAGCTCCTGCGGCATGACGGTGTCGATATCGACCGAGCTCATCCGCTCGCGGATGGCGCGCTCCATCCGCAATAGTCCGACCCGGTACTGATTTTCCAGCAGTTCGCCGACGGAGCGGACGCGCCGGTTGCCGAGATGGTCGATATCGTCGATCTCGCCACGGCCGTCCTTCAGGTCCACCAGGACCTTGACCACCGCCAGGATGTCCTCCTTGCGCAGCGTCCGCACGCTGTCGTCGGTGACGAAACCCAGGCGTGAGTTCATCTTCACCCGCCCGACCGCCGAAAGATCGTAGCGCTCGGGATCGAAGAACAGCCCCTTGAACAGGGCCTCGGCGGACTCCAGCGTCGGCGGTTCGCCCGGCCGCATCACCCGATAGATGTCGAACAGCGCTTCCTCACGGGCGGAATTGCGGTCGACGGCGAGCGTGTTGCGGATGTAGGGGCCGACATTGATATGATCGATGGCGAGGGTCTGTACCTCATCGATGCCGGCCTTCTTCAACTCGGCAATTGTCGACTCGGTGATCTCGTCGCCAGCCTCGACGTAGATTTCACCGGTCTCCTCGTTGATCAGATCCTCGGCCACGTAGCGCCCGGCCAGCTCATCGTCGGGTACCAGCTGCTGTTCCAGCCCTTGTGCCGTCAGATGGCGGAGCAGCTTCGGCGTCAGCTTGGTCCCCGCCTCGGCCACCCGCTCGCCGGTGGCAGCATCGACGAGATCGCGGGCGAGCTTGACCCCCCGCAACCGGTCAGGGCGAAATTCCGTCTTCCAGCCTTCGCCGGACCGAGTAAAGGTCACCTTCTCGTAGAAGTAGTCGAGGAGCTGTTCCGGCGACATGCCGACGATCTCCGCCGGCTCCAGGCTCCGCCCTTCTGCCGCCCGTTCCGCCCGCAGCGCCTCCGTCGCGGCCGAATCAAGCGCCATGAACAGCGTCGTCACCGGCAACTTGCGGCGGCGGTCGATGCGCACGTAGACGAGGTCCTTGGCATCAAATTCGAAGTCCAGCCACGAACCGCGATACGGGATCACACGGGCGGCGAACAGGAACTTGCCGGAGGAATGGGTCTTGCCCTTGTCGTGGTCGAAAAAGACGCCGGGCGAGCGATGCATCTGCGAGACGATGACCCGCTCGGTGCCATTGACGACGAAGGTGCCGTTGTTGGTCATCAACGGCATGTCGCCCATGTAGACGTCCTGCTCCTTGATATCGCGAATGGAGCGGGCACCCGTCTCGTCATCGACGTCCCAGACGACCAGACGCAATGTCACCTTCAGCGGCGCGGCGTAGGTCATGCCCCGCTGCTGGCATTCCTCCACATCGTACTTGGGCTCCTCGAACTCGTACTTGACGAATTCCAGCGTGCCGCGGGATGAAAAGTCCTTGATGGGGAAGACCGACTTGAAAACCTCCTGCAAGCCGGTGTCGGTCCGCTCCTCCGCCCGGATGGTGCGCTGCAAAAACTGATCGTAGGAACTCTTCTGCACCTCGATCAGATTGGGCATTTGCACCGCCGCGCTGATGCGGCCGAACCCTTTGCGGACGCGCTTGCGACCCGTGAAGCTACTCGCCATCAAAGCCCTCTTCGTGTACGACGCCGCGGATGGGCGCGCCGGTGAGTCCGAGTACCGCCCTCGGACACCGGCGGCGTAATCCGAAGATGCAAGATCCCGCCCCCGCACCGACCCGATGATCGGCGGCAGCGAGTTCCGCATCGTGAGCACGTCCGTGGTCCCGGCCGCGGCAAGGCCAATTCATGCAGACGCGCAATGACCGGTGGCGACAGACCGCTCCACGCGATCGTCGCACCCCGGTTCCTGTAGTAACTATCGTTAGTGACGGGCCGTCGATCCGACGCCAACCGCCCTTTCTCCAAGCAGTTTACTTAATCTCGACGGTCGCTCCGGCCTCTTCCAACTTCTTCTTGATCTGTTCGGCTTCTTCTTTCTTGGCCCCTTCTTTGACTGGCTTCGGTGCCCCCTCAACCAAGTCCTTCGCTTCCTTCAGCCCGAGTCCGGTCACCGTGCGGACTTCCTTAATAACATTAATCTTCTTATCGCCGATCGCAACCAGGATGACGTCGAATTCCGTCTTCTCCTCTTCCGGTTCGGCCTGCACGGCGGCAGCGGCGGGAGCCGCGGCGGCGACCGGGGCGGCGGCGGACACGCCCCACTTCTCTTCAAGCAGCTTGGACAGCTGCGCCGCCTCAAGCACGGTCAGGCCGGACAGCTCTTCGACCAGTTGTTCCAGATTTGCCATGATCTCGATCTCTCTTTCCCTTGGGCTTGAACTCTAACCTTAAGCGGAGCCGGGCTTGCCCGGCCTCTACGCCGCCTCGCTCGTCGACTCGTTAGCTTCGGCGTAAGCGGCGAGCACGCGGGCGACCTGCCCGCCCGGCGCCTGCAGAAGCCTGGCGATCCGGCTCGCCGGCGCGTTGAGCAGGCCGAGCAGCGATCCCCGCAACTCGTCCAGCGACGGCAAGGCAGCGAGCGAGCGAACCCCATCCGCGTCCAGCCGCTGCCGGCCGAGGCCGCCACCCAGCAGGATCAGCTTTGGGTTTGTCTTGGCGTACGTCACCGCCACTTTTGCGGTCGCTACCGGATCCCTCGCGAATGCGATCGCCGTCGGCCCCTTGAACAGGTCGGAAAGACCCTCGTAGGGCGTCCCCACCAGTGCCCGGCAGGCAAGGCGGTTCTTGGCGACCTTCACCGCCGCGCCCGCGTCACGCATCTTGCGACGCAGGTCGCCCATCTCCGCCACGGTCAGCCCGGAGTAATGGCTGACCAGGACGACGGCGGTTTCGCTGAACGTCCGATGCAACGATGCGACCAGCTCTTCTTTCTCGGTACGGTCCATCGATCATCCTCGTCGTGCACACGGCCGGTCCTCCCGAACGCGTGCGTTCACCACGAAGCCGTCCGGGAGATCGGCATGGCCGTCCCCGAAGGCCGGTTGCCCTGTCCAGGGCATCCGGTTCAAGCCCGGCCCGGCCCCTTGCGGAGGTCCGGTTCCAGGTCTCGACACCGTCTCGGCAGGCGGATCGATCCCTTAAGCTCCGGCCGGGCGGGTGTCCGACCCTCGCACCTGCTATCTTGGACAGGCTGGCGGCCCGGAAGCACCGATCGCTTGACGGCGGACGGATGCCTCGCAAGCCGCCCTCGGGCAGGCGCCGGCTTGCCGGTCACCCGCCCGAAGTCGCAAGGGAGCGCGCCTTTAAGAGACGACGCTCGCCGTATTCAGTCTGAGGCCGGGCCCCATCGTCGAGCTGATGCTGACCTTCTTGAGGTAGGTGCCCTTGGCGCCGGTGGGTTTCGCCTTGACCACCGCCTCGACGAAGGCGCGGATGTTCTCGGCCAGCGCCGCTTCGGAGAAGCTCACCTTGCCCACTCCGCCGTGGACGATGCCGGCTTTCTCGACCCGGAACTCCACCTGGCCGGCCTTGGCCGCCTTGACGGCACCGCTCACGTCCTGGGTCACCGTCCCCACCTTCGGGTTCGGCATCAGGCCGCGCGGACCGAGAATCTTCCCGAGCCGGCCGACGATCGCCATCATGTCGGGAGTGGCGATGCAGCGGTCGAAATCGATCTGGCCCTGCTGGATGCGCTCCATCAGGTCCTCGGCGCCCACCACGTCGGCCCCCGCCGCCGTCGCCTCCGCCGCCTTGTCGCCGCGAGCGAAGACGGCGACGCGCAGCGTCTTGCCGGTGCCGTGCGGCAGGCTGACGACGCCGCGCACCATCTGATCGGCGTGGCGCGGATCGACGCCAAGGTTCATCGCCACCTCCAGCGTCTCATCGAACTTGGCCGATGCCTTCGCCTTGACCAAGCCGATGGCATCGCCGAGGTCGTAGGCCTGGGCGGGATCAATGTCCTCGTATGCGCCGCGCAGGCGCTTGCCATGAGTTGCCATCGCCTAGTCCACCACCTCGATGCCCATGGAGCGGGCGGAGCCGACCACCATGCGCATGGCTCCTTCCAGATCCTTGGCGTTCAGATCGCCCATCTTCTGCTCGGCGATCTGCTTCACTTGCGCCGTCGTCACCCGCCCCTTGACCTCGCGGGAAACATCGGCCGCACCCTTGTCGACCCCCGCCGCCTTGCGCAGCAGATACGTCGTCGGCGGCGTCTTCATGACGAAGGTGAAGCTGCGGTCGGCATAGGCGGTGATCACCACCGGCACCGGCATACCCTCTTCCAGCTTCTGCGTCTGCGCGTTGAACTCTTTGACGAACATCATGATGTTGAGGCCGGCCTGACCGAGCGCCGGGCCGATCGGCGGCGACGGATTTGCCTTGCCCGCCGGCACCTGCAGCTTGATGTAGCCTGTGATTTTCTTCGCCATCCCAATCCTCTGGCTCTGTCCTCGGTAACGGGCGGATGCCCTCCCGCATTGCCGGTCATGCGCGTTCAAGCGCCGCCGGGTCGCGGTGCTCTTGATACGATCAGAGCTTCTCGACCTGCGCGTACTCCAGTTCCACCGGCGTCGACCGGCCGAAAATCGACACCGCAACCTTCAGGCGACTGCGCGCCTCGTCCACTTCCTCGACCAGCCCGGAGAACGAGGTGAACGGGCCATCGCAAACCCGCACCTGCTCGCCGATCTCGAAGATGATCGACGGTTTCGGACGCTCGATGCCCTCTTGCACCTGGCTGAGGATGCGCTCGGCTTCCGTATCGCTGATGGGCGTCGGCCGCCCGCGACTGCCGAGGAAGCCGGTGACCTTCGGCGTGTTCTTCACCAGATGCCAGGTGTCGTCCGTCATCTCCATCTGGACCAGCACGTAGCCGGGAAAGAACTTGCGATCGGCGTTGACCGCCTTGCCGCGCCGGACCTCGACGATCTGCTCCATCGGGACCATGACCTGCGGGATGCGGTCACCCATGCCGGCCTGCCGCGCCTGCTCCTCGATCGACTGCGCCACCTTGCGCTCGAATCCGGAATAGACGTGAATGACGTACCAGCGCTGCATGCCGTTACGCCCCAAGCGTCAAAATGAAACGGGTCGCGATCGCCAGGATCTCGTCGACGGCAAAGAAGAACACGGCGCTCAGCAGGACCATGACCACCACCATCGCGGTCGAGATCGCCGTCTCGCGGCGCGTCGGCCAGCTGACCTTCAGCGCCTCCTGCCGGACCTCACGGAAGTATTGAATGATGTTGGTTTGTGCCATGATCCGCCGATGCTAGGTGGCAGGGGCAGCAGGATTCGAACCCGCGACCTGCGGTTTTGGAGACCGCCGCTCTACCAGCTGAGCTATACCCCTTTCCGCGACCTTGTCGCTTGTGGTGTTGAACCTAATCGCCCTTACCGCGGTTATCCATTGATTCTCGTTCCGCCTTCGGCCCGGTTTCTTCGTAGGTGGTCGGCTGGGTGCCGGCTGTGCTTGACTACTTGACGATCTTGGCGACGACGCCGGCACCCACGGTGCGGCCGCCCTCGCGGATGGCAAAGCGCAGCCCCTCGTCCATGGCGATCGGCTGAATCAGCTCCACCTCCATCGACACGTTGTCCCCCGGCATCACCATCTCCGTCCCCTCCGGCAGCTCCACGGTGCCGGTCACGTCCGTCGTCCGGAAATAAAACTGCGGACGGTACTTGGTGAAGAACGGCGTGTGACGCCCGCCCTCCTCCTTGGTCAGCACGTACGCCTCGCAGGTGAACTTGGTGTGCGGCGTGATCGTCCCCGGCTTCGCCAGAACCTGACCCCGCTCCACGTCCTCACGCTTGGTGCCCCGCAACAGCACCCCGATGTTGTCCCCCGCCTCGCCCTGATCCAACAGCTTGCGGAACATCTCAACCCCGGTGCAGACCGTCTTCGTCGTCGCCTTCAGACCAACGATCTCCACCTCCTCGCTCACCTTCACCACACCCCGCTCGACGCGACCGGTCACCACCGTCCCGCGGCCGGAAATGGAGAACACGTCCTCGATCGGCATCAGGAACGGCTGGTCCTTCGGACGCTCCGGCTGCGGGATGTACGAATCCACCGCCGCCATCAGCTCGATGATCGAATCCTTGCCGATCTCCGGGTCGCGACCCTCCAGCGCCGCCAGCGCCGACCCCTTGACGATCGGAATGTCGTCGCCGGGGAAATCGTAACTGGACAACAGCTCCCGCAGCTCCAGCTCCACCAGTTCCAGAAGCTCCGGGTCGTCCACCATGTCCACCTTGTTCATGTAGACGACAATCGCCGGCACACCCACCTGGCGCGCCAGCAAAATGTGCTCCCGCGTCTGCGGCATCGGGCCGTCCGCCGCCGAGACCACCAAAATCGCGCCGTCCATCTGCGCCGCACCGGTGATCATGTTCTTCACGTAGTCGGCGTGGCCCGGGCAGTCCACGTGCGCGTAGTGGCGATTGTCCGTCTGATACTCCACGTGCGCCGTCGAAATCGTAATCCCTCGCGCCTTCTCCTCCGGCGCCTTGTCGATCTGATCGAACGGCGTGAACTCCGCCTTCCCCTCCGCCGCCAAAACCTTCGTAATCGCCGCCGTCAGCGTCGTCTTGCCGTGGTCCACATGCCCAATCGTCCCGACGTTGCAGTGCGGCTTCGTCCGCTCAAATTTCGCCTTGCCCATAACCTACCGTTTCTCTCTTTGACAACCGAGCCCGGGCCGGAGGTTCTCCGTGCCCCGGAACTCGCCGGCCGCCGTACGGCCGGATTGGTTTGGAGCGGGTGAAGGGAATCGAACCCTCGTCTGAAGCTTGGAAGGCTCCTGCTTTACCACTAAGCTACACCCGCCGAAGCGGTCTTCGCGGGATGGTGACCGTCCTCGTTCAAAGCACTGGTGGAGGGGGTAGGATTCGAACCTACGTAGGCGTACGCCAACGGGTTTACAGCCCGTCCCCTTTAGCCGCTCGGGCACCCCTCCGGTGCGCCATCGGCAGCGGCGGCCTATCCGGACGAGCGCTTGCAAATATGGCTTTTCCTCCGGCTTGTCAACGAGCAAAGGGTGACGCGGCGGGGCCTTGTTTCCGTCTTTGCAGAGGATGACGATGCGACCGAAGCGACCGCGTCCGCCGCAGCACCTATCGCAGCACCGGCGCTTGCCCCCCGCCGGCGGCCAGGCCGCCCTAGCCGCTCCTCTATCGGCCACCCCTCCATCGGCCACGGTGGGGGTGCGACCGGCACGGTCGGCAAAGCCCGACAAAGGCGAGTGGATCTACGGCCGGCATGCGGGGCTGGCGGCGCTCGCCAACGGTCGGCGGCGGGTATTACGGATCGTCGTCATCGATGAACTGGCGGCGGCGGTCACCGCTGCCGGTGAAGGCCGGACGCGACCGCCAGCGGAAATCGCCGACCGCCAGCGTATCGCCCGGCTGCTGCCCGACGGCGCCGTCCATCAGGGGCTTGCCGTTCGCGTCGAGCCACTGCCGGCGATGGCGCTGGACGAGGTCCTTGCCAACTCCGGGAACGAGGCCCTCTTCGTCGTCCTCGACCAGGCCACCGATCCGCGCAATGTGGGCGCCGTGCTGCGGGCGGCGGCGGCGTTCCGGGCAACGGCGGTGCTCGTTCAGGACCGGCATGCCCCCACCGCCACCGGAGCCGTCGCCAAGGCGGCGTCGGGGGCGCTCGAACGCGTGCCGCTCGTTTCCGTCACCAATATCGCCCGCGCCCTACGGGCGCTGGCCGCGGCGGGGGCGCGGGTGATCGGTTTCGACGCCAAGGCGACGTCCGAGTTGGCCGAGGCGTCCCTTTCCGGGCGCGTCGCCCTCGTCTTCGGCGCCGAGGATCACGGCCTTCGCCGCCTCGTCCGCGAGACCTGCGACGAACTCGTCCGCATCCCCATCGATTCCGCAACCGAAAGTCTCAATCTCGGCACCGCAGCGGCGATCGGCCTTTACGAGGCGGCGCGCCGCCGGCACCCCGAAAGGACCGACTGACGCGTTGCCCTCGGGCTACCGCCCCCCGGCGGCGCTTGCCGATCTGTGATCGATACCACTTGTTGCGGCGGAGACGACTGGGCGACATCTTGTGGCCAAAATCGATGGGGCCGCCAAGGATGATCGCCAGCATGTTGAAGCGCGTCGCACTTATTGTCTTTGCCGCGGGCATGGCCGCGGTGGCCGTGTGTAGCGGTCCGCCACCCGCCGCCGCCGAAAGTTACGAGGCCCGTCGTGAACGGGTCAATCAAGGCACCGTCACCATCATCTCGGGCGGCGTCAGCGGCACCTATGTGCGCATCGCCAGCGACCTCGCCGCCGTTCTCGACGATGGCGACCGGCTGCGCGTGCTGCCGGTGCTCGGCAAAGGCTCGCTGCAGAACATTGCCGATCTCCTTTATCTGCGGGGCATCGACGTCGCCATCGTCCAATCCGACGTCTTGCGCTACGTCCGCGAGAAAAAGTTGGATCCGCGCATCGAGCGACGCATCCGCTATGTGGCCAAGCTCTACAATGAAGAGGTGCACGTCCTCGCCCGTGCCGACGTTGCGACGTTCGCCGGCCTCGCAGGCAAGAAAGTCAACTTTGACGTCGACGGCAGCGGCACGGCGATGACGGCAACCACGATTTTTGGCCTGTTAGGGATGCGGGTGCAACCGACCCACTTCGAGCAGGCGCTGGCGCTCGAAAAGCTGAAGTCGGGCGAGATTGCCGCGATGCTTTACGTGGTCGGGAAGCCGACCGAGCTGTTCAAGTCGATCGATGCCGACTCCGGCCTGCATTTCCTCGCCATTCCGCCAAACCCGGCGCTGCTGGAGACCTATCTGCCATCCACCATCGAGACGGAGGACTATCCGAAGCTGATCAAGCCGGGGAGCCCCCCCTTGGAGACGGTGTCCGTCGGCGCGGTGATGGCCGTCAACAACCCGGACTCCAACAGCGAACGGGCAAGGCGGGTGGATGCGTTCGTCGAGGCCTTCTTCGAACGGTTCGATAAGTTTCTGCAGCCACCCCGGCACCCCAAATGGCAGGAGGTCAACCTTGCGGCAGCGGTTCCGGGATGGACCCGCCTGGCCGTCGCCGACGCCTGGCTCGCCCGTCAGGCCGAAGGCCGCGTCCCGACCGCTCACAGCGGTCTGCGTACGTCCTTCGACGACTTCCTGGCTTTCATGACCGCGGCGGGCCTCCGTCCGGGTAACCGGGCGCTCAGTGACAAAGAGCGCGAGGCGTTGTTCGCACGCTACCTGGAATGGAGCAAGGCACAGGACGCAGGGCGCCCCCCGGCGCCGGCTGCCCCGGCAGCAGCCACGCCGTTTATGGCTCGCTGAGGCGTCGGGCCTCGACCGCATCGATGGCGCCGGCCTCGCGCTGGGCGTTGACGAGCGCGCGCAAGCGGGAAGCGGCGGCCTGTTCGCCCTTTCCCACCGCCTCACGATAAAGCTCGATGGCGCGCTGGGGGTTGCCGGCCCCGGCCGGGACACCGACGCTTCGTAGATAGACCGGATCGTAGGTGCCTGCGGCGGCGGTCAGGCCGGCGGCGGCGCCCCGTCGTGCCGCCAGGAGGTAAAACTGGCGAGCGGCGCTGAGATCGGCGAGGTGGAGAAGGGCGTCGCCCCGACCGATCAATTCGGCAATCTCGCCGGCCGGGGGCCCCTCCGTGGCAGGGACGGGATCGGCGGGCGCCGGTACGGCCGCGGCCGGTGTCGGCTGGGGTTCGGGTGAAGCTGACGCCGCAACCGGGGGGGGCGAACTGGCCTCGACGCTGGGCGCCCCCGCGGTCTCCGGGGCCGCGCCGCCCGTCGATGCCCTGGCCGGCGGTGCAGGTGGCGATGCCGGCTCGACAGCGGCGGCGGTTGATTCTGCGGCTTCCAGATCCGCCGTCCTCGCTGCCGGTTCCTTTAGCGGATCCTTCGGCGACAAGGTCGCTGCCATGTGCGGGCCGCGGGTATGGCCGCCGCCCTCCGGCAATCTCTCGCTCCAAAGGGCCCATCCGGCGGCGACGATGGACAGGACGACCAGAACCATCGGAACCAGCCGTCCCACCCTGGAGGCGGTCGACTTGGAGCGGGGAGCGCCACCGATGCCGCGACCAATGCCGAGGACGCCCACCGTCGTGCCGGTCAGGGACGGCGGCGCGACAGGGGGCGGATAGACCCCGTCGGACAGGCCGGGAGGGGACTCGTCCCCGACGGTGAGCTCGTCCCTCGGCTTGTCGCCGTTGGTGCCGCCATCGATCGACCGCAGGCGCGCCGCGGCCACCGCCGACAGCGGACGCATAAGCCTCCCGTCAGCCGGTCTCGCCTCCCACGGCGGCAATGTCTCGCCGGCACCGGCGTCCTGCTGGGAACCGCCGCCCACCAAGTGGCAGATGGTGTCCGGCCGGCCTTTGGTGATCTCCACCAAGCGCGCCGCCGCACCGGAATCGACGTGCACGAGTTCGCCGCCGGTCGCGGCCGCGCGGGCACGCAGATAAGCGAGCACATCGTCCTGCGACCACGGCGGCAGTGTCGTCTTCGGCAGACCGCGCGCCTGTCGCACCGGCAGCAGACGTTCGACCCGTCTCGCCAGATCCGGCTCACCCGCCAGCACCACCGACGCCGGACGGCCGGCGAGCGCCGGCGTCGTCGCGAGCAACAGCAGGTCGCGCAGGGCCGCGTCCGTCATTGTTTCGGCCGCATCAACCGCGATAAGCGGCGGATCCGACAGCGCCAGCGCCGCCAGCATCGGCGCCAACCACTCGCCGGTGGCCTCCGGCGGAACCGTGACCACCTCCTCGGCGCGTCCCGCGTGCGCCAGGCGGGCGCCCAACTGACCAAGAAAGGTCGTCTTGCCGTACCCCGAGGGGGCGAGAACGAGAATGGCGGGAGCTCGCTCGGCCACCGCCGTCACGACCGTAGCGAAGGCCCCCTGCCAGCATGGCGGATCAAACGATTCGAGGCCCGCCGTTGCGGCACCAGGGTCTGGCCGGCGCGGACCTCCGTGCGGAAACACTATCGAACCTCTCCGTCTCGCGCCAAAACTGTCACGAAACCTTCAATCTACCTCAAATTTTAGCATAGCGCCGTCTATTCTCGTCAACAGTGCAACAAAGTTAATGTTTTTCCCGCCACGCGGCGCAAGCTACCGTCGCTCAGGGCGCGAACCGAAGGCAGTCTGGACAGACGAGGCGGTGTCCCCTAGCGTGGCCGCGGCGCAGCGGTGTTGATTTGTCCCTCTGCGTGTGTCGAACCCCCACCTGGTTGCTTTCCACTCGATGCATTCGCGCCCCTCCCTTGCAATCAGCTCCTCCGCAACTGGCCCTGCAATCGGCGCGCCATCATCGCATCCGGCTGGATCCTCGTCGGCGTCTGCCTCCTCCGCCTTGGGGAAAGGGGTGCTCATCCGCTGCCACGAATGCGACTTGCTGCAATTCCTCCCTGTGCTGGCCCCTAAGGCCGAGGCTGCCTGCGCGCGATGCGAGACGACGCTCGTCTCTCACAAACCGAACGGATTTCAGCGCGCCTTCGTCTTCTACCTGACAGCCCTCATCTTGCTGGGTCTCGCCAACGCCTTTCCCTTCATGACGTTGAAGGTGCAGGGGCATGTTCAGTCGAGCCACCTGATGTCGGGGGCGATCGATCTGTTCCGTGGCGGCATGTGGGAAATTGCCGTCGCCGTCATCCTGTTTGTCGTCGTCGTTCCGCTTTGCAAGATCCTGATCGGCATCGCCGTCGTCGGTCCCCTCGCCGCCGGCTGGCGGCCGCGTGGGGCGCGCACCCTCTACCGCCTCTTTGGTGCGCTTCACCCCTGGTCGATGATGGAGATCTTCTTTCTCGGGGTGCTCGTCTCCTACACGAAGCTAATGGCACTGGCGACGGTCGAGTTCGGTCCCTCGCTGTTCTGCTTCATCGCCCTGATTCTGGTGATGATCCTCGCCGACTCCGCCGTCGATCCGCACAATGTCTGGGAGCGGCTGGCGAAAGCACCCCGGGTGTCGATGCCGCCGGTGGCGGAACGGGATGAACTGATGGGGTGCCACGCCTGCCAACTGGTCTGCCGGGTCTCTCCCCATCCCCACGGCGCCGACGCCCGCTGTCCGCGGTGCGCCACCGCCCTGCACCGTCGCAAGCCCGATAGTCTCGCCCGCACCGCCGCGCTGCTAATCACCGCGGCGATCCTTTACATTCCCGCCAACGTCTATCCGGTGATGACGTTTGCGTCCCTGGGATCGGGGGAGCCGTCGACCATCCTCGGCGGTGTCGAGGAACTGGTGGCCGCCAACATGTGGCCGCTCGCCGCCATCGTCTTTATCGCCAGCATTCTCGTGCCGGTGCTGAAGCTGATCAGCATGAGCTACCTCCTGATTTCGACTCGCTTTCTCTCCCGGTGGCGGATCAGGGACCGGACGCGCATTTATCGGCTGAACGAGTTTGTCGGCCGCTGGTCGATGGTCGACGTTTTCGTCATCACCGTCCTCGTCGCCTTGGTACAACTGGGCTCGATCGCCTCCATCGTGCCGGGAGAAGGCATCATTGCCTTTGCGTTCGTGGTCGTCCTCACCATGTTGGCGGCCCTGTGTTTCGATCCGCGTCTGATATGGGACGCGGCCGGCCTCAACCCAGCCTCGACGACCGCTGAAGTGAAAGCGGCGGGAGCGATTGCAGATGAATGAGCCGCCACGGGACGAAATCCCGTCGGCCGTGGTCGAGGGGCACTCGACCAAGCGCCGGTTTTCCCTCATCTGGCTGATCCCGATTGTCGCGGCGATCGCCGGCGCCTTTCTCGTCTACCGGACCCTCAGCGAGCGCGGCCCCAGCATCACCATCGTCCTGGAGGCTGCATCCGGCATCGAGCCCGGCAAGACGCCCATCCGGTATCGCGACGTGCAGCTCGGCGTGGTCGAACACGTGACCTTGAGCGACAATTTCAAACAGGTGATCGTCACCGCCCGGATGGACAAATCGGCGACGCCGGTGCTCCGGACGGGCACCGAGTTCTGGGTAGAGAGCGCGCGTGTCACCGCGGGAGGCGTCTACGGACTGAGCACCCTCCTGTCCGGGGCCTACATCGGTCTGCGCCCCGGCGACGGGGACCCCGCCTCCCATTTCGTCGCCCTCGACACCCCGCCCGTGTACCAGACTGATATGCCCGGCAAGACTTATACGCTGCGGGCAGATCGCCTTGGCTCCGTCTCGGCGGGATCACCCATCTACTTTCGCGGTCTGCAGGTGGGCGGCATCCTCGGCCATAAACTGGATGACGACGGCAACCACGTCAGTATTTTCGCCTTCGTCCGCGCCCCCTACGACGCCTTCGTCCGCGAAGCCACCCATTTCTGGAACGCCAGCGGTATCGACGTAGCGCTATCCGGCTCCGGCGTCCAGGTGCGCACGGAATCGCTGCAATCGGTGTTGATCGGCGGCGTTGCCTTCGACAATCCGAACCCCGGCCCAAGCACCGGCAACGGCGACGATGCGGTGGCCGCCGATGGGGCGGAGTTTCCGCTGTTTGCCTCCTTCGACGCCATCCAACAGGCGCAGTATACGATCAAGGTCCCGTTCCGCGTCTTTTTCGATGGCTCCGTCGCCGGCCTCACCGCGGGAGCGCCGGTCATCTTCCAGGGGATGAAGCTCGGTGAAGTGACCGACGTGCATCTGCAGATCGATCCGGCGAAGCTGTCCGCCCGCATTCCGGTCACGTTCGTACTGCAGCCGCAGCGGTGGCGGGTGTTGGGCGAACGGCAGGATTTGCGACCTCAAGCCGTCGTCGGCGGCATCTCGCGATGGGTCGAGCGTGGACTTCGCGCGCAGCTCGGCACCAGCAATCTATTAACCGGCGAGAAAAATATCACCCTCGACTTCTTCCCCAATGCGCCGAAAGCCGAGATAAGCATCGATGAACAGGTCCCGGTACTGCCCTCAGTGCCGTCAGAGACGCAGCAACTCACCGAGAAGGTTAACGCCTTCCTCGACAAGCTGGATAAGGCCGAGATCGACAAACTGGTCAGTGACGCCCGTGGGACCATTCAGGCGGCAAAAACCCTGCTCGCGTCGCCGTCGCTTCGCCAAGGCGTGGATCAGTTGCAGCCCCTCATTGCCAAGCTTGAAGGCACCGCGGAGGCGGCGCGATCGACGCTCGCCACCGCCGATGCAACGATCGGCGGCGCGGGCGAGTTGATCGGCACCGATTCCGCGCTCCGCTACGATCTCGCCCAGATGCTGAAAGAGTTGACGATGGCCGCCCGATCCATGCGCGTCCTTGCCGACTTCCTTGAGCGCAATCCGAACGCCCTGATCATGGGCAAACCGCTTCCGGAGCAGCCATGATGTGCCCGATCAGATCCATGTTCGTACGCGTGGGAAGCGTCATCGCTGTCGCGGCGGTGTCGTTCGTTGCCGGCTGTGCCAGCACGCCGCCCACCAACTTCTACACCTTGTCGAGCGTCGTCCCGGCGACGCAAGGGGGATCTGCTCAGGCGCCGGCCGCGGTCGTCGCCATCGGTCCGGTGTCACTCCCCGACTACATCGATCGGCCGCAGATCGTCACCCGGGAAAGCGCCTATGCGGTCAAGGTGGCGTCCTACGATCAGTGGGCGGGGCCGCTCACCGACATGGTCCCGCGGGTGCTTATCGACAACGTTGCGGCGGGATTGCCGCAAGATCGCGTCGTCGGCTTCCCGCGGGTGAGCGGAACCAGCTTCGATTATCGCATCGCCGTCGATATTACCCGCTTCGATGCCGATCCGTCGGGAACGGCCACCCTGGTCGCCCACTGGCAGATTTACGATCGAGTGGCGCGGCGCGCCTTGCTGGTGACCGACGATACCTTCGTCCGCCAGGCGGCGAACACGTCTTACGAAGCCATCGTCGCGGCGATGAGCGGGACGCTCGCCGATCTGAGCGACCGTCTTGCCGACGATGTCGCGGCGACAACGGCGGCAGCGGGACAGACACGATCGTCCGTGCCCCCCAGCCACTAACGGGCTGGCGCGCGATGCGGCTCCCGTCGCAGCAAGCGCGCGATGCGCCGCGTCTCCTGGCTGTATCCTCTCGCCTTGCGCTCCTCATCTATGTCCTGCCAGCACTGCTTGTTTCCGCGGTGGTGTCGATGCGCTTGGCCGTCGCCGACGAGCCGGCACCGACGGCGCTGACGCCCGACACGCTCACCCTCGTCGTCGATAGTGTGCAGACGCTCCGTTACCGCCTGGGCGAGGTGATCGCCGCCCTGCCTGACCTGGCCTACGCGCTGCTGTTTATCCTCGACCGCCTGACCGACAATAGAGACCCGCTCGTCATCAGCAAGCTGCTGGCCGGCCTAGTCGCCATCCTCGGCGCCGCCGCGCTGGCGGAATGGCTGTTCCGCCAGCTGTTCGGCGTTTTTGCCACAGGTCTCGGCAACCACACTTACGAAGGTGATTTTCGCCGGCTCGGTGAGCTCGCGCTCCTCGCCCTGTTCCGCGCCCTCGGTCTGGTCGTCTTCGCTCTCGCCGCATTAGGCGGCTATCTGCTGCTGCACCCGGAAGCAGAGCTTGTTCAGCGGGCATTCTGGGGTCTCCTCCTCGTGTTGCTCGGTGCCCGATTCGCCTCGGTCCTGGCTCGCCTGCTCCTCGCCCCTCGACAGCCGGACTTGCGCCTGCCGGCCATCGATACCCATACGGCGCGGACGCTCTTCCGGTGGCTGGTAGCCCTGGTGGCTATCACCCTGTCCTGCGCCGTCTTTGGACAGGGGCTCCACCTTTTCGGTCTTACGGAACCTCTCCGCCTGCTCATAGGTGTCGCGCTAATCGCTTTGGTCACGGTCACGTCCGTTCTCTTTGTCACCATGCAGCACCACGTCATCGGCCGCCTGCTCGGACTGCCGGCGGCAGAACCGCGGCATTCGCCGAGCGGCTTGACGGCGATGCTGGCAGGCAAATGGCATGTGTTCCTGGCAACCGTACTCACCGGGATGGGGATCTACGCCATCATCTGCGTGCTGCTGACGCTCCAGTCGCAGGCAGCACGAATGCTAGGCACGCTTGGCGTTCTCGCGGCGGTACCGGCCGTGGACGGCTTGCTCAAAATGACGGTTCGCCACTTGGTTCCGCCTGTCGAAGCGTTGGCATCGCTGTCGGCCAATATGAAGAGCTCTCCCATCGACGACGACTACGCGCCGGTGATCATCCGCAACCTGCGCATCGTCCTTACCGTGGGCGTTGTGTTCCTGATCGCCCGTCTTTGGAACATCGACGTGGCGCTCATCGCCGCCGACAGCCTCGGCAGCCGGACGGCGCACGCGCTCGTCACAATCGGCGTTACCCTTATCGTCGCGTTCGCCATCTGGGGGGTGATCAAGACGGCGATCAACCGGTGGGTTCCGCGCGAAGAGCTGGAACCGCTCGTCCAGGAGGAAGTGGAAGGCGGTGGCACCGGCCTTTCGCGCGTCGAGACACTGCTGCCGCTATTACGCAAGTTCCTGTTCGCCGTCTTGGTGGCGATGGCCGCGATGATCTGCATTTCAGCGCTCGGCGTCGATATCGGACCACTGCTGGCCGGTGCCGGGGTCGTCGGCATCGCCATAGGCTTTGGCGCGCAGGCACTGGTGCGCGATATCGTCTCCGGCATCTTCTTCCTGATCGACGACGCCTTTCGCACGGGCGAGTACATCGAAACCGGAGGTGTCGGAAAAGGAACAGTGGAGAAAATCTCTATCCGCTCGCTGCGGCTGCGCCATCATCTCGGCCAGATCCACACCATCCCCTTCGGCGAGATCAAGAACGTAACCAACTACAGCCGCGACTGGGTGATCATGAAGCTGGAGTTGAGGGTGCCTTTCGATACCGATCTCGAGCAGGTGCGTAAGCTGGTGAAGTCGGTGGGCAAAGAGATGCTGGAGCATCCGGAGATGGGGCCCAACTTCCTGCAACCTTTGAAATCCCAGGGCGTCCACCGAATGGACGACTCGGGCTTCATCGTCCGCGTCAAGTTCATGGCGAAGCCAGGTGAACAGTTCGTGATCCGACGCGAAGTATACCGGAGACTGCAGGAGGCATTCAAAGCGAAGGGAATCCAATTCGCTCCGCGCCGGGTGATCGTCGATGCGGCACCAGGAGCGGCGCTCACCGGCCAAGCGGCGGCAGCGATTGCGGATGGACAATCGAGGGACGCGAGCCAAGGCTGAGGCGCCGGTATCAAGCTGGCTGCCCGACTCAGCGCTTGTCGAAGACCATCACCTTCGACAGGAACGCCAGCTCCGAGGACACGCGGGACAGGCCCCGATCGGCCATCAGCCGAGTGAGATCGCTCTGCGCATAGTCGGTGTAGTATGGCTCGTGGAAGCCGTCGGGAAAGGTTTCCAGCAGCACGTCATAGGCAGAACGGTCACCGAACTGCAGCGAGTCGATGAGGATGAGGCGACCGCCCGGCCTCAGCGTCCGGGCGCATTCGTCGGCAATGCCGGCGCGAACGTCTGCCGGCACCTCGTGCAGCAGATAGACCGCGGTGATGAGATCGAGGGAGGCATCGGCCACCGGCAACGCTTCCGCCTGACCTTCGATGAGCATAGCTCCCGGCCACGGGGCGAGATAGCGCCTCGCCTCGGCGAGGTAGGCACGGCTCAGGTCGACCCCGATCGTGGCAAGGGCCGGGAAATTGTGACGCACGGCACCGAGAAAGCGGCCGGTTCCGCAGCCCAGGTCGGCCATGCGCGGTGCACGCACCCGCCGGCGGCGGAGCCAGGCCCCGAGCGGCACCAGCGCCTGCCGACGCATCGCCTCGGCGCCGCCAAGGAACAGGACCTCCACCTGATGGTCGTAAAGACGGGCCGAGTGCTCGCTCAGATAGCCGTCGGTCTGGAAATGAAAGTTTCGCAGATAGTAGTCCGGCAACCGGCGGCCCTCGATGCCTGCTTCCCGGTCACGAACCTCCTCGAAGGCGTCGCGGCGCCGGCGGTCATTGACCTCCGGCAGATCATCGAAATAGCGGAGCGTGTTGATGGCGAGCGCCCGCGGGTCGTCTAACAGTCCGGGCGGTGGCCAATAGAGACCGTCGCGGATATTGCGCCAATCCCGCAGCAACAGCCGGCGCAGATCACCCAGCAGTTCATTCAGGGTGGGTGAGGCACGACGCGGGCCGCGCGGCCGACCACGCCGACGGATGATGGGTCGGCTGAGCCGGGCCGACAGCAGGTACTGGGCGAGATAGACGCCGACACGAGCGCCCTGGGGCAACCAGTAGGATGCCGGGTTCATCATCCCCAGCATATGGGGATGATGGGTGCGGTAGCCACTTATCGCCTGCCTCCTGCGAGTTCGCAGAAGGCCTGCTTAGACCTTCACATCTGCGGCAACAGGCTCGCCCGGTAGCCGGCGGCATCGCCGGCGACGGTGCACCGATGCATGCGCCGGACATAGCGGTCGGTGTCGAACGGCGTGCCCTTATGATTGACGCCGAGATTGTCCCAGAAAAGGAGATCGCCCGCCTGCCAGTGGTGAGCATAGAGGAGTCGCTCATCGCGGGCGTGGACGCAGAGGCGATCCAGCAGGTCCAGGCCCTCATCTCCCGGCATCTCGACAATACTGGTCGCATAGCCCGGGTTGATATAGAGGGCATGCCGACCGGTGCGCGGATTGCGCCTGACGAGCGGATGAACCACATCCGGGAACTGGGCGCGCCGCGCGTCGGTCAACGGCGGCTGGGTCGAGTCGCGACCGCGCAGGCCTTCGTAGTATTCGGAGAAGCTGTGGACGGCGTGCAGCTTTGCCACCTGTCGTCGCCGCAGATCCTCCGGCAGGGTCTCGTACGCCCGGTACATGTTGGCGAACAGGGTTTCGGCACCCTCCGGCGGGCACTCGACGCCGAGGAGAAGCGAGCCCAGCGCCGGATGCGGCAGGAACGACTGATCAGAATGCCAGATGCGGCCGACACTCGGATCGCCGATCGCCCGCCCCTCGTCGTCGGTCACGTTACCGATGACATAGATGAACGGTCGGTCTTGCATCTGATACTGCTTCTGCGCCACCTCCTGCAGGGACCCGAAGCGGCGACTGAAGGCGATCTGCGCCTCCGGATCCAGATGCTGGTTGCGGAACAGCAAGACCCCGTGGGCGTCCAGAAGGGTGCGCAAGCGGGCAATCGTGGCATCCGACGCCGGCTCCGCCGCATCGAAACCGACGATTTCCATCCCCACCACCGGCGACAAGGGCCGCACCTCCAGAGAGGTATCGGGTCGAACAGGTTCGGCGAGCATGCCCATCGTTATCTCCGCCTGAAAGCATCCATCGGCAATCCGGCCCGGATCACCATCCTCATGCGGAATGACTAAGGTCGTCGTGTCGGCGTTGGCAAGCAGCGGTTGTCGCGCCGCACATCACTTCGTGTTTCGGAATCTTTCCACCGGCTGGCAGCAATCCTTTGCCGCTCCGGCAGTGCCGCCGCTTCTATTCCGCGCGCTCGATCTGGATCGGGTCGCCGTCATTGACCATACAGAGGGCCCGCACATCGTCGAGAGCCCGCCCCCAGATGTTGGTGGGAGCCGCGAGGCGAATCTCGTCACCGATCGACACCGGCGTCGGTCCGTAGCCGACGGCGATGCAGTTCCCTTCCACCCAGAAGGCGAGATCGCCCGCCTCGACCACCGCACGAGCATCCGGCTCGCGGGAGACCCGCACCGGCGTCGCGAAGTAGACCTCCTCACCCCACGTACGAGCGTGCGAGCCAAAAGGGATGGCGTCCCATATGGCGTCCGCCGTCGGCGTTTCACGAAGTTCGGCGGCGATTGAAACCTTGCCGATCGTCAGCTTGACCTTGCGCATGGTTCATTCCCGGTCCCGGACGGCCACCTCGTCGCGTTCTAGCGCGCAATGCCAAACAGTTGCCGGGACCAGGAGGAGAATGCAAGAGGTTCTCAGGAATCGCCGGAAAGCGACCGGGTCAGTACAGCATCCGCTCGATTTTCGCATCCGGCATCATGTTGATCCCTGGGAAGAAATCGATATGCAGAGCTCGCTTGGTGACATACAGCAGGGCAAGCACAGCAACCAGAAGCAGGAAGCTGAAAAAGATCATCGTCAGCGCATTGCCGATGGTGGCAAGGGGGCGCAGCCGGCGCTCCCACGACCGACGCCGGCTGGACCGTCGCTCCTTGCCGGCGAGCAGGACGAAGTAGAACGCTCTCCGACGGGAGAACGGCACGGAAAATCGGAGATCGACCGCGTGCGAACCCGACGAGCGCGAACCGAACGCCCGCTTGATGGCATTAACCTGTTCGTCATTGAAGGTTTCAGCAATGTCGGGCGGAACACGGGCGAAGAAGCGGCGAAACAAAGGATCCCTGTCGATGGCGTTCATGAGATTGCGTGGGCATCCATGCGGCGGTGACGTTCTGATCTTGGCCGACCGGCGCCCGTCCTTGCGCCGGCGATCCAACCCGGTCGAGTGTACTCGATCGGACGCCACAATTCTGTGATCTTCGTCTTGCCGTTCGCTGCCGGAAAAGGAGGCGCGAGGAGCCTCACGCGTTGGGCCGCCGCAGGTATTGCAGCGGGTCGACCGGCTTTTTGCCTTGGCGCATTTCGAAGTGCAACTGGGGTCGGCTGACGCTGCCGGTGGAACCGACCCGGGCGATGACCTGTCCCTTGCCGACCCGTTCGCCACGATTGACCAACAACTCATCCGTGTGGGCGTATGCGGTCACCCATCCGTCCGCGTGCTTGATCAGCAGCATGTTGCCGAACCCACGCAACTCGTTGCCGGCGTAGGCAACGACACCGCCTTCGGCCGCGCGCACGGGCGCTCCGCGCGAAGCGGCGATGTTGATCCCGTCGTTGACAAGGCCGCTCCCCTTCGCCCCGAAGTCGGAGATGACGTCGCCATTGACCGGCCAGATGAAGCCCCCCTCATCGCTGGCGCCCGCCTCATTACTGCGGCGCGCGGCAGGCGCCGCCGATTGGGCGCGCAATGCCCCATCATCGGGACGAGCCGGTGTCGCCACGATCCCCGACGAGGGTGTGGACGGGGTTGTTGCCGGAGCGGCCGCAGCGGCGGGGGGCACGGCGAGAGTGTCCGAAGCACCACCCGAAGCATTGCCGCCGGCCGGCGGCAATGCCAGCCGCTGCCCGCTGCTGACCGAGAAGGGAGGCGAAAGACCGTTCAGGGTGGCGAGCTCGTAAGCGTCGATCCCGAAGTCGGTGGCGATCGAGTACACGTCTTCCCCCGACCGGACGACGTATTCGCTCGGCCGCGGGCCGCGCGCGAGCGTGCGCGCCTGGGGCTCGCCCGTTCGGCCGGACTTCGCCGTTTCGTGCGGGGAATAGGGCCGCGCCACCGGGGGCGGAAAATAGACCGGCTCCGGCTGCGCCGCTTTCGGTGAGACCGCCACTCCCCGCCCGGGGGTTTCGCAGCCAGCGAGGCAGACGACCGAAACCACCATGGCGACCGCTGTCGCGACCGACCCAACCCCGCGGCGTCGACGTGAAAAATCCGTCGCCAACATGGCAGGATTATGCCCGTCTCGAGGCGGAAGGGCAATCGACCAGGTCTGCCTCAGCCGGGTCCGGGCTCGGCGATCAGGGGAACAAAGCGCATCTCGCCCAGATCGTCGGTATCGAAACCCTCGTCGGTCCGCCGCACCCGCCATAGCCGCTGGTGACCGGTACCGTCGTCGATCGGCAGTACCATCAGCCCCCCCGGCGCCAGTTGGCGGCCGAGGACCGGCGGTACATCGTGGGCGGCGGCGGTGAGGATGATTCGTTCGAACGGCGCCTGCTCCGGCCAGCCCAGGGTGCCGTCGCCCGCCATGGTGGTGATGTTGCTGATGCCGAGCCGGGCGAAACGCTCCTCCGCCTCGCGCAACAGATCGCGATGGCGCTCAACGGTGTAGACGCGCCGGCACAGTCGCGACAGCACCGCCGCGTGATAGCCGGAACCGGTGCCGATCTCGAGCACCTTCATCCGCTCGCCCACTTCGAGCGCCTGCGTCATCAGCCCGACGACGATAGGGGCGCTGAGCGTCTGGTGGCAGCCGATGGGGAGCGCCGTATTCTCGTAGACTTTGTCTCGAAATGCATCCGGAACAAAAATCTCGCGCGGGATCCGCTCGATCGCCCCGGACACCCGCGCGTCGGTGACGCCGGCGCCGCGGAGAGCCATCACCAGGCGAATCTTGCGCGATTCCGAACTCATCCAAGCGCCGTCCGGAGGGCGCCGAGGGATGGCCCGTGGGTCAGGTCCAGGGTCAACGGTGTGATCGACACGGCGCCGCGGCTGACCGCCTCGAGATCGGTGCCGGGCAACTGACGGTCCTCGTCGCGTCCGCCGCCGATCCAGAAGTAGGGAACGCCGCGCGGATCGATGCCTTCGATCATCGAGCCGCCGATCTTGTGCCGGCCCTGGCGGGTGACCTCGATGCCGCTCACCTCGGTCGGCATCACGCTCGGTATATTGACGTTGAGGAGCACCCCCTTCGGCCAGGCGACGCCATTCAGCCGGCGCATCACCTCCGCCGCCCAGTGCTCGGCGGTCGGCCACGACACCGATGCTCCATCCTCGTAGACGATGCTGAACGCGATGGCCGGGAAGCCTAGGAGGGCCCCCTCCATGGCGGCAGCGACGGTACCCGAGTAGGTGGCATCCTCGCCCATGTTGCCGCCTCGGTTGATACCGGACAGCACCAGATCGGGCGGCCGATCCTTCAGGACCTTGTGCACGGCGAGCAGCACGCAGTCGGTCGGCGTGCCATCAACGGCGTAGCGCCGCTTGCCCGTCGCCTTGCGCAAGTAGAGCGGCCGGCGCATGGTCAATGAATGACTGGCGGCACTCTGCTCGGTCTCCGGCGCCACCACCCAGACTTCCTTGACCAGCGGCCGGATGACGCGCTCCAGGAGCTTCAGGCCCGGCGCATGGATGCCGTCATCGTTGGCGATCAGAACCCGGGCGTCCGCAAGCTCAACCGGCGGATGCATCATCGCGGGCAATTCTCTGCAAGCCTCCCATGTAGGGAACGAGAACGTCGGGGACGCGGATCGACCCATCCTCTTGCTGGTAGGTTTCGAGAACGGCGACCAGGGTGCGACCGACGGCGAGTCCGGAGCCGTTGAGGGTGTGAACGAAGCGGGTCTGCTTCTGCCCTTTTACCCGGCATCTCGCCTTCATGCGCCGCGCCTGAAAGTCGCCACAGTTGGAACAGCTGGAGATTTCCCGGTAGCGCCCCTGTCCCGGCAGCCAGACCTCGATGTCGTAGGTCTTGCGGGCGGAAAATCCCATGTCGCCGGTCGACAGGACGACAACGCGATAGGACAGCCCGAGCCGGCGCAGCACCTCCTCGGCGCAGGCGGTCATCCGCTCGTGCTCATCGTCCGACTGCTCCGGCGTCGTGATGCTCACCATTTCGACCTTGGTGAACTGATGCTGCCGGATCATTCCCCGCGTATCCTTGCCGGCCGCCCCGGCCTCGGCGCGGAAGCACCAGGTCATCGCCGTCATGCGGGCCGGCAGGGCCGCCTCGTCGAGAATTTCGCCCGCCACCAGATTGGTCAGCGGCACCTCGGCCGTGGGAATCAGCCAGCGGCCGCAGGTGGTGCGGAACAGGTCCTCGGCGAACTTGGGCAACTGGCCGGTCCCAAACACCGCATCATCGCGGACGAGAGCCGGCGGGTTGATCTCGAGATAGCCGAACTCTCCCGTGTGCAGATCGAGCATAAATGACGCCAAGGCGCGCTCAAGGCGGGCGAGCGCGCCCTTCAGGACGACGAAGCGAGCACCCGACAGCTTGATCGCACGCTCGAAATCCATCAGCCCCAGCCCCTCGCCGAGGTCGAAATGCTCCTTCGGCGGAAAGGTGAAGACGGGAGGTTCGCCCCATCGCCGCAGTTCACGGTTGGCAGCTTCGTCGGCGCCGTCGGGCACATCGGCTGCGGGGAGGTTGGGGAGCGTCGCCAACGCCCGATCGAGTTCGCTTTCGGCTTGGCGGGCGTTCTCGGCGGCGGTCGCCTCCTCGTCCTTGGTGTGACCGACCAGGGCGAGGAGATCGCTCGCGTCCTCGCTGCGGCTCTTGCGCCGGCCAATCTCCTTGGCAGCGGCGTTGCGCCGCGCCTGGATTTCCTGAACGAGCGTCAGCGCCTCACGTCGGACCTGGTCGAGAGCGAGCAGGCCGGATGCCGCCGCTGGCGCGCCGCGCCGTTGAAGCGCCGTATCCAGATCCTCCGGATGATCGCGAATCCACTTGATATCGAGCATAGATGCGGCCCGGCTGGGGAACGTTGCGGGTTAGCCGATGGGCGAGGCACGGTCAAGGCAAGGCGGCGGCGGCGGTCAAGAAAGCGATCTTACTGGGCGTTGCCGGCGGCCTGCGGCATCGATTCGTCCTTCGCTGCGCGCTCCCCGGTCGGCGGATCTTCTCTCGGCGGGTCATCCCCGGTGCCCTCGTCCCCCGCCGCCGTTGCATTCCGCTCGATGTCTTTCTCCATCCACTGCACGCACAGAATGGAAATCTCGTAGAGAAGCATCGTCGGGATCGCGAGGCTGATCTGGCTGAGCACGTCCGGCGGGGTGAGCACGGCGGCGAAGATAAAGGCGATGACGATGGCGTAGCGCCGCTTTTCCCGCATGCCGCGGCTGGAGATGATGCCGGCCCGACCGAGGAGCGACATCACCACCGGCATCTCGAAAGCTATGCCAAAGGCGAAAATCAGCTGCATGACGAGGCCGAGGTATTGATCGACCTTGGCTTCCAGCTGGATCGGCAGTCCCGCCCCATCCTTGGGCACTTCGAAGCTCAGGAAGAAATGCCAGGCCAAGGGAAAGACCACGTAGTACGCCATCGCGCCGCCGATAAAGAACAGAACCGGGGTCGCGATCAGAAATGGCAGGAAGGCGCGGCGTTCGTTCTTGTACAGGCCGGGGGCGACGAAACGCCAGATCTGGACGGCAAACAACGGAAAGGCGAGAAACATCGCCGCGAAGAACGCCACCTTGACGTAGGTAAAGAACGCCTCGTGCAGGCCGGTATAGATCATGCGCCGGTCAGCGATACCTTGCGCGGCCATGGCGTTTGCCAGAGGTTGCGCCAGGAAGGCGTATATATGGGATGAAAAATAGTAGCAAACGAAGAACAGGACCGCGAGGCCGACGAGGCAATACAGGAGACGCCGCCGAAGCTCGAGCAAATGCTCGGTCAGCGGCATCCGAAATCCTTCAACCTCGTCCTCAGTCACGGCGCGAACTTGCCCGACCCCGGTGGCTGAGCCGCCGGAGGCGACGCATCGGTCCCGGTCGCCGGCGGGGCCGCATCGGTAGCAGACGGTGGCGTCTCCGCGGTTGTGGTCGCGGGGTTCGCCACGAACGCCGAGCGGGGGGCGGCGGCGGCCGGCGGCGGCACGGATGTCCGTCGATCATCGCTCTCGGTGGACCGGGCTCCCGGATCCTCGCCCGGGAAAATCGGCCGCAAACCAGAGGCCAAATCGAATTCCCTGCGCAAATGGCCATCCGGATCCACCATCCGGCCGACCTCGCCCTGCACATCGCCGCGCCCCGCCTGCTCCACCTTGCGGCGGATCTCGTCGAGTTCAGCCTCACGCATGATCTCGGAGACGCTGTGCTGGAAGTCGCGCGACAGGCTACGGGCGCGGGAAAGCACCCGCGCCACGGTGCGCATCGCCGCCGGCATATCCTTGGGGCCGATGACGATCAGCGCCACCACCGCGATGAGCAACAGTTCCTGCCAACCGATGTCAAACATGCGCACTTCGCTTCGGACGCCGGATCGCTCGGCTCCCCGCTCCGGCCGACCGGCCGGCCGATAGCCGATGCGCGAGCAAGGGAACGGCGACTACGGCCGGGTCACCCGCTCCTGCTTCGAGGTGCTCTCGCCGGCCCGAGCCTGGTCGGGGGGAAGGGCTCTCGGCTCCGACCGGGTGGGGGGCGTGTCGTCGAACGGCTCGTCGTCCTGCATGCTTTTCTTGAACGACTTCAATCCTTTGCCGAAGTCGCCCATAATCTGTGAGACCTTACCACGGCCACCGAACAAAAGAAGAACCACCGCCAGAACGATAATCCAGTGCCAGATGCTGAAGCTGCCCATGGCGTCGCTGTCCGTTCCTGTTCCGTTGTCCGTGCGCCCGGATGATGGCAGAAACCCCGCCTGCCCGCAATCGGAGCAGGCACCCTCACATCCTTTCGTCCCCCCCCTCGCTGCCCACCTCGGCGCCGTCCGCGTCCAAACCAATTGCCAGTTGCTCCGGCGGCGCGTCGAGAAAGCCGGCAGCGCGCAGTTCGTCCATATCGGGCAGATCAGCCAGTCGGGCGAGGCCAAAGTGGGCGAGAAAGGCGTCGGTGGTCGCCCAGGCCAGCGGCCGCCCCGGCGTCTCCTTCCGTCCGGCGGGAGCGACCCATCCCTGCTCGATCAGCACGTCCAGCGTCCCTTTGCTGACCTGGACGCCGCGAATCGCTTCGATTTCGGCGCGGGTCACCGGCTGACGGTAGGCGATGATCGCCAGCGTCTCGGTGGCGGCCCGCGACAATCGCCGCTCGATGTGCCGTTCGGGTGCAAGCAGCGGCGCCAAGTCGGCGGCGGTCACGAATGACCAACTCTCGCCCGCTTCGACCAGATTGACACCCCGGCCGGCGTACTGGGCCTGCAAGAGGGCGAGCAGAGCGTCCAGATCGGCGCCTGCAGGCAGTCGCGCCGTCAGGTCATCGCGACGCAACGGCGCTGCCGACGCGAACAGGACGGCTTCCAGCAGGCGAAGGTGTTCACTCTCGATCGGCTTCGGCGGCATCGGCTTGCTTCAACAAACAGAGGGCGATCGGCCCGAACGGACGCACCTGACGTAGCGCCACGACGCGCTGACGCGCCAACTCGAGACTGGCGACGAAGGTGCTGGCCAGTCCCGATCGGGCGCGCATTTCGCCGGTCCGAAGTCCTTCGAGTGTGCCTTCGGGCAGGAATCGGCTCAGACTTTCCCAGCCTTGCGACACGTTCAGGCGATCGAGCATCCACTGGATCGCATCATCGACGGCGTAGAGGTCGAGTACCGGCAACTCCAGGGCACCGGTTTTCCGTTCCCGCTGCAGATGCCGACCATAGGCGGCGAGCAGGTCGAACAACTCGCATCGAAAACCGATGGTCACCGGCATCGTGATATCTTCCGGCATTCCACGGGGAAACACGTCCCGGCCCCGCTGCGGCCGCGCCATCAACTTGCCGCCCAAACGGCGGATGGTGTCGAGGCAGCGCAGTTGCCGCGCCAATGCATCGGCGAGGGCTTCCGCCGACGGTTCGTCCTCCTCCGGTGGCGCCGGCAGCAGCAGTCGCGACTTGAGATAGGCGAGCCAAGCCGCCATCACCAGATATTCGGCAGCGACCTCCAGGTTAGCCCGGCGTACCATGGCGATGTAGGCGAGATACTGTTCCGCCAGATCGCCGATCGAGATCTCGCGCAGATCGAGCTTGTCGGAGCGCGCCAGCGACAGCAGCAGATCGAGCGGCCCCTCGAAGCCGTCAAGATCGACGATGAAGGCGTCCGCGTCCGTCATCCCCTCTCCCGCGCACAGGGACTAGGACGCAACGTCGGGCTCCTTCGTACACACATAAACTTCTGTGAATTCGCCGATGACGCCGATGTGGTGGTCGTGGAAGCGGCAGACCATGGTGTTAAGACCGGCCCAGCGGTGGATCAGTTCCGGCAGGTCGTAGCCGTAATGGAAGGTGACCAGCACCCCTTCCGGATCGACGGGATTGCCGTGATACTCCGGGGGGTGCAAATGCTCGATCCCATCCGGATGCAGGATCGCCCGGCGAAAGCTGTTCAGCAACCCCTTGAAGGTCGGAGCGGTGAATACGTACGCGCCCCCCGGCTTGAGGGTCCGCGAAACCTCGCGAAAGGCCAGGTCGGGACGATTGATGTGCTCCATGACGTCCTGGCTGATCACCAGGTCGAACGCCGCGTCGGCGAAGGTTTGTTGCTCCAGGTTCTCACAGCGGAACCCGTACTTGCTGGCGCCCGGAGTCACATCCGGAAAGAAGTGGCTGGCGATGTAACCCTTGCATTCGCGCGCGAGAACGGTGGACGCACCCCGTGCGGCCGGCGCGGACTCATGAATGGAGAGGCTGGGCCACCCGGGGTAATGGAGGTTGAGCACCTGCATCAGCGCCCGCTCCCGAGGCAACGAGCCGACTTCGCAGCCCTTACAGACGAGGGAGTCCCGATACCAGTCATCGGCGGCGACGAAGGTCGCCGGTTTCCGGCAGATGGGACACAGTCCCTCGCGGGTATAGGCAACCGGCGGTTCCGGCGAGGCCTCTGCCACGGCATCTGCCGGCGGCTCCTCGTCGCTCTTGGTCTTCTTTCTGCTCTTTTTCCCCCACCACATGCGCGACTCCCCCGCGGCCACCGGTCACCCTGTCGGCGAAGACGTTCCGACCGCGTGCAGGCTTGCCGGCCCCCTGTCCATCCCGCCTGGCATGCTAACCCGCCCCGGCCAGCCGCAGGATGACACCGGTCAACCGTTCGGCGGGACCGAAGACGAGCCACTGGAACAGGTCGAGATCAAGGCCAAGTTTGCTGCCGATGAACGGCAGCAGAAACAGGGCGGCAATGATGATGATAAAGCCGTACCGCTCCAGGTTGGCGAGCGGCCGGGCGACGACGTCGGGCAGCACCCCCACTGCAACCCGGCCGCCGTCGAGGGGCGGCAACGGCAACATGTTGAACACGGCGAGCAGCACGTTGAAGAAGACGCCGACGACGAGAACGTTGGCCAGCCAGTCGCCAAGCCCGTCCGGGACGAGCACGGCACCGTTGAGCAGCATCGCCGAGACGAGGGCAAGCAGCAGATTGATGCCAGGGCCGGCGGCGGCGACGAGCACCATGTCGAAGCGCGGCCGGTGCAGACGGTGGAAATTGACCGGGACCGGCTTGGCGAAGCCGAACATCGCCTGGCCTTGTGTCGCCAGCAGCAGCATCGCCGGCAGGACCACCGTGCCGAAGGGATCGATGTGGCGCAGCGGGTTGAAGGTAACGCGGCCCAGTCGCTGCGCGGTATCGTCGCCAAGCCGACACGCGACCCAGCCGTGGGCCGCCTCGTGAAACGTGATGGCAACCAGAACCGGGATCGCCATGACCGAGATCTGATAGAGGATCTGGGTGATCTCGCTCATGCCACAGCCACCGGCTGCCCCAGCAGCGTGTTCAGGCGAACGATGGCGCCGGCGGGATCGAACGGCGCCGGGATCCGACGCATCGCCTCCGCCCGGTCCAGGCGGACGATCGCCGCATCGGTGACCGGCGGACAGGTGCCGGCGACGTCCTCCATCTCGGCGAAAATGCCATTGCAATGGAGGACGACATCGCAGCCGGCGGCCAGCGCCGCCAGGGCCCGCTCCGCCGGTCGGCCGGTGAGGGCCCGCATGCAGATATCGTCCGAAACGATGACGCCGGCAAAGCCGATCGCGCCGCGGATGACATCGTTAACGACCGTCTTAGAGACCGTCGCCGCGGCATCGGGATCGAACGCGGTGTAAACGACATGGGCGGTCATCGCCCAAGGCATATGGGAGAGGGCGCGGAACGGCGCCAGATCGACCTCGCGCAGAAGTGCCGCCGACGCGCTCACCACCGGCAAGGCGAGATGGCTGTCGGCGGTGGCGCGGCCGTGGCCCGGCAGATGCTTGATGATCGGCAGTACGCCGCCGTCGAGCAGGGCTTCGGCGAAGACGCCGCCGAGACGGGCGATGCAGCCAGCGTCGGCGGCGAACGCGCGATCGCCGATAATGGCGTTAGCGTCGGGCTGGGGAACATCCAGCAACGGGGCGCAATCGTGGCTGATGCCGAGCGTCGCCAGGTCGTGGGCGATCAGGCGCGCGTTCAACCGCACGGCTTCCGCGGCCGCATCGGCATTCCTCGCCCACAGGGCGCCGAAACGGGCGGCGGGTGGTGCCGCCCGCCAATGCGGCGCTCCCAGCCGCTGCACTCGGCCCCCTTCCTGGTCGATGAGGACCGGCGCATCGATCCGTCCGACGGTCGACCGTAGATCGGCGACCAATGCCCTTATCTGCTCCGGCGCCAGGCAATTGCGACGGAACAGAATGAAACCGAGGGGATCCGTCGCGCGGAACAGCCGCCGCTCGGCGTCGGTGAGTTCAGCCCCACCGACTCCGAAGATAACAGCCCGCGGCCTCGCCGGATCACGCACCGGCGCGGACGATCAGGCAGGACACCTTGCGATCGGCCAACGCCGAGCACAGGGATTTCGCCTTCGCCTCGCTGGTGATCGGTCCGGCGCGTAGACGGTAGTAGACGCCCCGTTCGCCCAGGTCGGCGCGAGCCACGGAACCGTCGAGACCGCCCAGCAGGTCGCCGTTCTTGCTTTGCAGATTCTTCCACGCGTCGAGGACGTCCGATTGGGAGCGCGCCGCCAGGAGTTGAACGTAAAGCTTGCTGCTACCGCTCTCCGTGGCATCTCGCTTGGGAGCCGCCGTCGCCGGAGGCGGCGTGGGTGGGGTGACAGTCGGCTTCGCTGCGGCGGGCTTCTCCGCCTGGACCGGCTTTTCCGCCTGGGACGGCTTGGCGGGAGCGGGTTTGGTGGCAGGAACCGTGGGCACCGGCTTGACGACCGCTGCAACCGGGTGTTCCGGCGGCGGCGCCAGCACCGGCTCGCTCTGGCCGCTGCGGGACAGGTCGGTCGGCGCCATGGTGTCCGACGGGAACGGATTGCCGGTGGGCGACCGCGACGACGGGGGACCCGCCGGCTCGGGTGCCGGCTTTGCCAGCATTGTCGGCGGTGTCATCGGTTCTTCCGGCGCCGGCGAAAGCCGTTCCACCTCGCCGCCGGTCTGGCTGCCGTCCTTAAGCCGCGAGTAAACCAGCTTGTCGCGGTTGGGGACTTCCAGGCCACCGGGGGTCTGGGGATAAACCTTGATCGGCTTTTCGTCGGCCTTGATCAGCGGTGGGCTGTTGGTCGCTTGCCGCTCGTCGCCGCTCACCAGCCAGGTCACGATGCCACCGATGACGGCGGCCCCGACCAGACCGGCGATGATCACCCCGGCGATGGGCAGACGGTCGAGCCCGAAGCGACTCCGCACCCCCCGCGTCGACCGATCCCGCCCGTCGCTGAACTCATCGTGTGTCCAGGCAATTTTCCCATTCATCACCGCAACTCCTCCAACGCCTCAACCCCGATCACCGAGAGACCCGATGCGATCACCAGCTGCGTCGCCCGCACCAGCGCCAGGCGGGCGAATGTGCCTTCCGGATCGTCGGTGCAGATAAAGCGCAGCCGCGCTTCTTCTTTGCCCTTCGTCCACAGCGCGTGGAACAGCGCCGCAACCTCCTGTAGGTAGAAGGCGATGCGGTGTGGCTCGTGGGCGGTTGCAGCCGTCTCGACCACGCGCGGCCAGCCGGCGAGAGCCCGGATCAGCTCCCGTTCGGCCGCGTCGGCGAGATGGCTGAGATCGGCGGCGGCGAGCGCTTGATCGCTCGTCCGTTCCGAGTCGTACGCCTCGCCGGCGAGGCGGAGCACCGAGCTGCAACGGGCGTGCGCGTACTGCACGTAGAACACCGGGTTGTCGCGGGATTGCTCGGTCACCTTCTGGAAATCGAAGTCGAGCGAAGCATCGTTCTTGCGGGTGAGCATGATGAAGCGAAAAACCCCGGCGCCGACCCGGTCGATCACCTCGCGCAGGGTGATAAAGGTACCGGCCCGCTTCGACATCTTCACCGGCTCGCCACCGTCGAGAAGATTGACGAGCTGACAGAGCTTGACGTCGAGGCTGGCATCACCGCCGGACAGCGCCGACACCGCCGCCTGCATGCGCCGCACATAACCGCCGTGATCGGCCCCCCAGACATTGATCATCAACGGAAAGCCGCGCCGGATTTTGTCCAGATGATAGGCGATGTCAGCGGCAAAGTAGGTCCACGACCCGTCCGACTTGCGCAAGGGGCGGTCCACCTCGTCGCCATAGCGGGTCGCGCGAAACAGGGTCTGCGGTCGCGGTTCCCAGTCGTCCAGCAGTTTTCCCTTCGGCGGATCAAGGACGCCCTCGTAGACGAGCCCGTCGGCTTCGAGGGTTTGGATCGCCGCCTCCACCGCGCCGGCCGCCACCAGCGCGCGTTCGGAGGTCACGACGTCAAAGACGATCCCCATCGCCGCCAGATCCGCTTCGATCAGCGCCATCATGCGAGCGATGGCCACATCCCGAAACACCGGCAGCCATTGCGCTTCCTCGGCGGCAAGCCAGCGGTCGCCGTCGCCGCCGGCAATCTCCTCCGCCACCGGGATCAGATAGGCTCCCCCATAGGCAAGGGTTCCATCTTCCCTGCGGCTCTCCAGCGCCTGCTCCTTCAAGGCGCCGCGCGCCACCTGGTAGCGAAGATGTGCCGAGCGGGCGAGCGCATCCACCTGGCCGCCCGCGTCGTTGACATAATATTCGCGGGTCACCCGCCAGCCGGCCTTCTCCAGCAAGGCGGCGAGCGCGTCGCCGACGACGGCGCCGCGGCCGTGCCCCACATGCAGCGGACCGGTCGGATTGGCGGAGACATATTCCACGTTGACGGGACGGCCGCTGCCGAGGTCGGAATCCCCATAGGCGGTGCCGGCAGCGAGGATGGCGATCAGGCACTGGTGCCAGAGCGCTTCGTCGAGGGTGAGATTGAGGAATCCGGGACCGGCGACGGCGGCGCCGGCGACGGCACCGTTGGCCAGCAGCTTCTCCGCCAGCATCGCCGCGATATCGCGGGGTTTCTTGCGGGCGGCTGCGGCGAGCACCATGGCGGCATTGCTGGCGATGTCACCGAGGGCCGGGTCCTTCGGCGGCTCGGCGGCAACGCGGGTGCAGTCAAGGTCGGCAGGCAACCGTCCTTCGTCGGCAAGCTCCGCCACAGCGGCGATGATCTGGTCGCGGATGCTGCGAAAAATGTTCATGACGACCGTGACTGGATATCGAACAGCCGCCGGTATTCGTCGGCAGCGTAGCGGTCGGTCATGCCAGCAATGTAATCGGTCACCACGCGCGCCGTTGCCACCGTCAGCGGCGCCCCGCATCGGTGTCGCCAGTCGGTCGGCAGACACTCCGGCTCGGCAACGAAGAGTCGGAACAGGTCGCGGACCAGGCGGCGCGCCTTGCTGGTCATCCGGTTCAGCCGAAAGTGGCCGTACATCCGTTGCCGGAGAAAGGCCTTCAGCATCCGATCGTGTTCCTGCATGGCCTGGGAGAAGCCGACAACGGGCCGGCCGGCCGAGCGAATGTCGTCGGCTGAAGCCGGGTTCAGGTCTTCCAGGCGGCGACGTGTCTCGCTGAGCACGTCATGCACCATCAGGCCGATGATCCGGCGCACCGCTTCATGGATCAGCCGCGTCGGGTCGATCCCCGTGTACGCAGCCCTGACTTCAGCGAAGACCGGCCCCACCAGCGGAACGTCGCTGAGGTCCTCCACCGTGAACAGTCCGGCGCGCAGGCCGTCGTCGATATCGTGATTGTTGTAGGCGATATCGTCGGACACGGACGCGATCTGCGCCTCGATTCCGGCCCAGGTGTCCAGCGCCAGGTCCTGATTGTGCGCATACTCGGCGATCGCCGTCGGCAATGGCGGTGCCCCCTCGGCGACCAGCGGCCCATTGTGCTTGACGACGCCTTCCAGCGTCTCCCAGCACAGATTGAGACCGTCAAAGGTGGCGTACCGCCGTTCGAGGCAGGTGATCACCCGCAGGCTGTGAGCGTTGTGATCAAAGCCGCCGTAGGGCTCCATCAGTTCCTCAAGGGCGTCCTCGCCGGCGTGGCCGAACGGCGGGTGACCGAGATCGTGAGCCAGCGCCAGCGCCTCCGCCAAGTCCTCGCAGGCGGCGAGCGAGCGGCAGATGGAGCGGGCGATCTGCGAGACCTCCAGGCTGTGGGTGAGACGGGTGCGAAAAAAGTCGCCTTCGTGATTGACGAACACTTGCGTCTTGTATTCGAGGCGGCGGAATGCGGCGGAGTGAATGATGCGATCGCGATCGCGCTGGAAGCAGGTACGCGTTCGGCTCTCCGGCTCGGCGTGTAGCCGGCCGCGACTCGCTTGCGGACGCGAGGCCCACGGTGCCAGAGTACCCGCTAAGGTCATGATCGCACAGTACAGAGCCGCGCCGGGCGGAACAACGCCGGCGGCCTCCGCCTGCGGCTGGCCACTGCACCGCTTTGACAACGCCGCCCCCGTCGCTACATAAATGTAGCCCAAGACAAACGGTTATCTTCCGTGGCGTGGACAGTGAAGGAGTACTTGCCAGCGATGCCAGACGACACGACCGCCGTTTCCGCCGAGGCCATCCGCATCTCCGACCGTGCGGCTCGGCGAATCGCCAATCTTGCCGCCGCCGAAGGCAATGGCGAGACGATGCTTCGCGTCGCCGTATCGGGAGGAGGGTGCTCCGGATTCCAGTACGGTTTTTCGCTCGACGATCGACGCCACGACGATGATCGGGTATTTGCGCACCAAGGCGCCGTCGTCGTCGTCGACGAGATATCGCTCGATCTGCTGAGGGGCGCCGAAATCGATTTCGTCGAGGACCTGGTCGGGTCCTACTTTGCCGTACGCAATCCAAACGCTACGTCGACCTGCGGCTGCGGGACTTCGTTCGCCGTCTGAGCCGGTCGCCGAAGGGTCTCACCAGGGGAAGGAAAGCCATGACACCCAGTCGCAGTTTCGATGTCGCCCTCGCCGCCGCTTCAATCAAAAAGGACTCCGCCCAGTTTAAGGAGCTCAAGCGGGCGGCGCGGCGGGCCAACCGTGAGGTGGGAGAGCCCGTCCCCAACTTCGCACTCATCTGGCTGAGCGGCGCGCGCCCGGTCTTCCGCTTTTTCAACGAACGCGCTGCCCAGCAATTTCGGGCAACGGCACCGGCCGGCAGTCTCGCCTAGCGGCGCCCATGCCGCGCATCGCCACCTGGAACGTCAACTCCGTAAAGGCGCGGCTACCGCATCTGTTGGCTTGGCTGCGAAGGGAGAAGCCCGACATCGTTTTGCTGCAAGAAACGAAGGTCGTCGCCGAGGCGTTTCCGACCGGCGAGATCGCCGATGCCGGCTATAATGCGGCGGTGGTCGGCCAGAAGGCCTACAACGGCGTCGCCATTCTATCGAAGCGACCGATCGACGTGCTGGCAACGGCACTCCCAGGCGATGGCGGCGACGCCCATGCCCGCTATCTGGAGGCGTTCACCGACGGCGTGCGCGTCGCCTCCATCTATCTGCCCAATGGCAATCCGACGCAGAGCGACAAGTTCCCGTATAAGCTCGCCTGGTTGGAGCGTCTCTACCATCACGCCCGATCGCTTCTCGCCAGCGAAGACGCGGTCGTTCTCGCTGGCGACTACAACGTCGCCCCCACCGACGAGGACGTCTACGATCCCTACAATTGGCGCAACGACGCCCTATGCCGGTCCGAGTCCCGCGCCGCCTTTCGCAAGCTCTGCTACCTCGGCCTGACCGACGCCATTCGCGCCCTCTACCCGACCGGCCATATTTACACGTGGTGGGACTATCGGGCCGGTGCCTGGGCGGGAGACCAGGGACTGCGCATCGATCATCTATTGCTGTCGCCGCAGGCGGCGGACCGCCTTAATGCCGCAGGCGTCGACCGGACACCGCGTGGCTGGGAACGCGCGTCGGATCACGCCCCGGTATGGTGCGAGCTGGCCGCGCCGTAGCAACGGCGGCAGCGCAACGCCCTCACCGCCTGCTCGGCTCCGGATCGTCGATGGAAGCGGTTTCCGACAGCAGCGTCGCCCCATCCATGCGAGCCGTGCTCAGCTGCAAGGGGCAGAGTCCACGCGCGAGGCGAAGGTCGGCGCCCCGCAGGTCAGTGTCGCCCAGGTCGGCATCGGAGAGGTCGGCCCCGTGCAGATCGGCGCCATGCAAGTCCGCGCCATGCAAGTCCGCGCCATGCAGATCGGCCGCATGAAGATCGGCAAAGGGTAGCGAGGCAGCGCGTAGATGCGCTCCCTGCAGCTTGGCCGCGTGCAGATCACAGCCGTCGAGGTCGGCCCCTTCGAGATGCGCTCCGTGCAGATCGGCGTCGTGGAGGTCGGCGTCGCTCAGCAGGGCATCGGCGAAATCGGCGAGATGCAGATCGCAGGCATGCAAGTCGGCGCGCGCACCGAGTTCCCAACCGGAGCCAATCCAGGCCCGGTGCTGATCAAGGACGTCGGGCAAGGGCAGAGCGCCGCCGCCGGCAAGAGCGTCACCAGCGCCTTGGAGGAATTTTGTGGATCCCATCGCCGCATCTCCCTTCATTTTATATGGGAATAGTCTAGCCCTTATCGTGCGCCGGTCCATCAATTTTTCGCGTCCCCGGTGGCCGGACGCCAACCGCGCCGTGGCTCGCGATCAAAATGCGTGATCACCGATTTGTGATTGATCGGCAACATGTGCGGCGTTTTTGCCAGTGGGCGTAAAGAGATTTTGCAAACCCTTTAGAAACATGATATTGCGGCAAATCTCGTTGCGCGTGAAATAATCTAACTAGAGTTGCGGCGCTGACTTCGGGTTGAAATGTTTAGCAAAGTTATCTGACGATAAACCCGCCGTCTTTAGATGAGGCGTCAAAACAGCAACTGTAATTTTGCCCGCGGCAAAGGGAGAGGTTTGTTGGACATGCTTACTTCTGGTTTATCGCGGTAGAGAATGGACAATAAACAACCCTTAGAGTTTTGTGTGAGCGGGGTTGACTTACACCACCGCCCCCGCGGTCGCATTGATCGCGACTGCCCGGCAGAGCCATCGGTGTTTTTGCCACGCCGAGACTTTCGCCATAGCCACAGAAAATGCGCCCGACGGGCGGCTTCTGAAGTGTCGGTGAGGCGGCCCCGGCTTGCCGCTGCTCACCGTATCCACGCGATCTCTCGTCTGCCGACGAGCCCGTTACCCCCTCTCCGCACACCTTCGCTGATCCCAAGTCAGCGGGTGCTCGGAGCGAGGGTCATCGCCACTGCCTGTGTCACTTCCGGCAAGCTCTTCCGACCCGGCTCGATCCGGGCGTGTGAGGGACACGCAGGCAGGGGTAACCCGGGAAGAGAGGGACAGCCAGTGTGGTCTCGCGGGCTTCCCGTCATCTTCGTTTGTGCGCCAACAAATCCTTTCGGTTGGTCAGGGAGCCTTGTGTATGTTTAGGGGTTGGAAGATAGCCGCGATGTTCGCGGCGTTACTCGCCGTATCCGGCTGTTACGGCTATAAGTACGATCTGGTGAAAAGCGGGGAAGGAAAGGGTTCGCCCTTCAACCAAGCCCTGTTCAAAGAGTACCAGGCCGAGTCCAGATCAGAATTCTTGCAGGGCAACTATCAGTCCTCCGATCTGTGGGCTGAGCGGGCGCTGATGGCAGCAAATGGTCAGACGCCGAAGCCCACCGCCCTCTCCGACTGGCAGACGCCGGCGGCGGTGAGTTCCGATCTGAGCGCCGCCCGGCAGCGTCTGCAGGCAGCCCTCGATAAGGGCGGCCCCGCCGCAGCGCCGACGGAGATGGCGAAGGCGCAGGTCGGGTTCGACTGCTGGGCCGAGCAGACCCGGGTGCAGGAGAACTTCCAGCCCGATGACATCGCGGCATGCAAGAAGAAGTTCAACGACAACATCGCCAAGGTTGAAGCGGCGATCAAGCCGCCGGCGGCGGCCGCTGCGCCGGCGAAGCCGTCCGACTTCCTCGTCTTCTTCGACTGGGATAAGTACAACCTGACCCCGGAAGCGATGAAGATCATCGCCGATGCGGTGGCGGCGGCGAAGAAGGAAGGTGCGAAGACGATCAAGGTCGTCGGTCACACCGATACCTCCGGCTCCGCGGCCTGGAACATGGCCCTGTCGGTTCGGCGGGCGAACGCGGTGGCGCAGCAGATGATCAAGCTGGGCATCCCGGCAACGGCCATCACCTCCGAGGGCCGCGGCGAAGAGGACCTGCTGGTGCCGACCAAGGACGGCGTCCGCGAGCCGCAAAACCGGCGTGCCGCCATCAGCTTCCCGCGTGGCAGCGCCAGCCTCGACAACACCTACGCCGTGGGCATTTACACGGTGAACTAATCCCGATCGCTCGCGATCGGTCCTCGCAGCAAGGGCGCCTCGGCAACGAGGCGCCCTTTTTATCTTCTGCCGTAGCTTCATTGTGCCGCCTGGCACCACAAAGGCAGCGTGCCCATGCATCGCGCACATGCGTGTTGACAGGGATCGGCAGGACCGGTAAGCGCTCCCTCGACTTGCGCCTCGGCCAACTCCCGCAAGGAAGCACGGTGGGCGATCTCTTTGTTCTGGTCGAGCCGATGGCGCTCCGCCCTGCCGGCCGCGGCGACGGCCAGCCCAAGCTGGCCTTGGGTGCCCGGCGCTAGTGGTTGAAGAGTCATGAGCAATCCCCCATCCGGCGCGGCGCTTGCCACGTCCCCCATCCCCGACGTCGTTCGCGGCCTGGATGCGGTGGCCGTGGCGTTGCTTTCCCGCGAGGGTGCCCTATGGGATGCCAATCGTGGCTTCCTTGCTCTCCTCCGCGGAACTGAATTGTCGGGGGCCATCGCCGACGTTGGCCACGTCTTCGTCTCGCCCAGCTTCGAATCGCTCGTTTCGCGGCCCGCCGATCCGGTCGAAGGCGTGATCTACCGCGGCGTTTTTACGCTGCGCGACGCTTCCGGCAAGATTACGCCCGTCCGCGGAGCGGTATTCATCCATGATGGCGACCTGCTGCTCGTCGCCGAGCACGAGATCGCCGAGGTCACCACCTTGCGGGCCCGTCTTCTCGCTGCCGAGGCGGAACTCACTGTGCGCGACCAGGAAATCGAGCGGCTGCGGCAGGAAATCCAGGAACTGCACGGCCTGACCGAAGCGGCGCTGCGTGACCGCGATGCGCTGCTGGACGCCATCTCCGGGGACGCGACACCACCACGATCGTAACCGCCCGGTCCGTGCGCAATCCTCCCTTGCCGAAAGCAATCGGTCGTGCCAAACAGCCTGCCTTCGTCTTTGCTTTTTTCCTCCACCAGCGGACATAGCGGAATTTCTTCATGCCGTTGAAAATCTCGGCCTTGTTAACTGCTATTCTCGTCTGCGTTGCGACCATCGCCCACGCGGACTCGGTCCTCGATCACGCCAGGTCGCGGGGTCACCTCGTCGGCGCGGCGGTACCCGACAAGCTTCCCCTGGCGGCGCGCGACGCGTCCGGCAGCCTCACCGGTTTCGACATCGCCGTCGCCGAAGAGCTGGGCAAGCGCCTCGGCCTGCCGGTGCAGTTTGTCACCCCCGGCTGGGACGCCATCCTTGCCGGTAATTGGGGCGACGGGTGGGACTATGCGGTCGCCTCAATCACGCCGACACCGCGACGAGCGGAAAAACTGAGCTTTCCCGCAGTCTACCGGATGGAGGCCGCCGTCGTCGTCGTTCGCGCCGACGAAAAGAAGGTTGAGCGGATCCGGCAGGTGTCTGGCAAGTCCATTGGTGTCATGGGCAAGACGACCTTTGAGAAATACCTGCGCCATGACCTTTCTCTCGACGATGGTAATGTTGTCGTCGCCTATCTGATCGATGATCCGAAAATCCAAACTTTCGAGACCAACGACGAAGCACTGCAAGCATTGACCACGGGAAAGGTTGATGCCGTCATCACCTCCTTGGGTATTGCTGCGGCAACCAAGAAGGCCGGCCAGCCGGTTAAGACCCTTCCCGGCTTTCTGTACTTTGAGCCGGTTGCCGTCGCCACGGCGAAGGGGGATCCGAAATTTGATAGCGCAATCGCCGAAGCGGTGGAGGACATGCGCGGCGATGGCACGCTCTCGCGGCTGTCGATCCAATGGTTCGGGATCGATCTGAGCACGATCATTCCCTGAGCCTCGCCACCTCACGATTATTTTCTGACATCACAACGGGGGCACCATTCAGCCCCAGGGGGAGGAACAGCCACATGTTACGCCTGCTCGCCACCGCGGTGACCGCCGCACTCCTCGCCGCCGCACCGGCGCTCGCCGATACGTCCGCAACGCTCGACAAGATCAGCGGCTCGGGCGAGATCCTGCTCGGCTATCGGGACGCCGCGCCGCCATTTTCCTCGGTTGATGCGGCGACCGGAACCCCGGTTGGCTACTCGATCGATCTCTGTCTGAAGATCGCCGATGCCGTCCGAGCCAAGCTCGGACGGCCCGACATCACCGTCAAATACGTGCCGGTCACCGCGGAGAACCGCTTCCAGAAAGTGGTCGACGGCAGCGTCGATCTCGAATGCGGCACATCGACCATTACCCTCAGCCGCCAGGAGACGGTCGACTTCACCAACATGATCTTCATTACCGGCGGTGCCCTGCTGGTTCCCGCCAAGGCGACGACGAAGGGGATGGCCGACCTCGTCGGCAAGAAGATCGGGGTGGTTTCCGGTACGACGACCGAGGCGGAGTTGAAGGCGGGGAAGGATGCCGGCATCCTCAACATCAAGATCGAGAGCTTCGGCGATTATAATGAAGCCCTGAAAGGGCTGGAGAAGGGCAAGATCGAGGCGATCGCCGGCGATCAGCTGATCCTCATCGGCCTCGCCCGCGGCTCCGCCGACCCCGGCAAGTTTGCACTGGCGACCGAATTGTTCAGCTATGAGCCGTACGGCATCGCCCTGCGCCGCAACGATGCCGACTTCCGTCTCGTCGCCAACCGGGTGCTGGCCGATCTCTACCGCACCGGCAACATCCAGGCGATCTACCAGAAATGGTTCGGGGACTGGGGCGGCCGCCCGAGCGCGCTGCTCGTCGCCATGTTTGCCCTGAACGGGATCCCGGAAGGGACACCCGAATAGGAGCCACGGCCGGGTTGGCGGGGAGATGCCTTCCTCCCCCGCCGCCCTTCGACGCTCAGATATCGGCGTAGACGTGGGTCTCCGCCTTGCCGCCGGGATGGGTGACGGCGCCATCGCAGGCATCACCCACGGTGGCCGCATACCGCCACAAAGCCCCCGACTGGAAATCATGCTGTCGGGGCTGCCACGCCCGCCGGCGCGCCGCCAACTCCGCGTCGGACACCTCCAGATCAATGTGGCCGGTTTCGGCATCCATGCTGATCATGTCACCGTCGCGGACGAGGGCGATGGGGCCGCCCACCGCCGCCTCCGGCCCGACATGGCCGACGCAGAAGCCGCGGGTGGCGCCTGAGAAGCGGCCGTCGGTGATCAGCGCCACCTTGCCGCCGGTCCCCTGCCCGTAGAGCGCCGCCGTCGTCGACAGCATCTCGCGCATGCCGGGGCCACCGCGCGGTCCCTCGTAGCGGATGATCAGCACGTCGCCCTCGCGGTATTGATGCTTCTCTACCGCCGCAAAGCACGCCTCCTCGGAATCGAAGCAGCGAGCCGGACCGCGGAACTGCAGATTGGTGAGGCCGGCGATCTTGACGATGGCGCCTTGGGGAGCGAGCGAGCCCTTCAGGCCAACGACGCCGCCGGTGGGCGACAGCGGCTTGCTTGTGGGGAGGATCACGTCCTGGTCCGCCGGCAGGCTGATGCCTTCCAGGTTCTGGGCCAAAGTGCGGCCGGTGACGGTGAGACAGTCGCCGTGGAGAAAGCCGCCGTCCAACAGCGCTTTCAGCAGCACCGGTACCCCGCCCACCTCGTACATGTCCTTGGCCACGTAGCGGCCGGCCGGCTTCAGATCGGCGATGTAGGGGGTGCGGCGGAAAATGGTACAGACGTCGTCCAGGTCGAAATCGATCCCGATCTCGTGGGCGATCGCCGGCAGATGCAGACCGGCGTTGGTGGAGCCGCCGGTCGCCGCCACCACCGTCGCCGCATTCTCCAGCGAACTCCGGGTGACGATGTCGCGCGGCCGGATGCGTTGGGCGAGCAGGCGCATGACCGCCCGGCCGGAGGCCTCGCACAGCGCGTCGCGGGACTCGTAAGGAGCCGGGGCACCCGATGAGCCGGGCAGCGCGAGGCCGATCGCCTCCGATACGCAGGCCATGGTGTTGGCGGTGAACTGGCCGCCGCAGGAGCCGGCGGACGGACAGGCGACGGCTTCCAGGTGGCAGAGATCGGCGTCCGACATCTTGCCGGCGGAATGGTTGCCGACCGCCTCGAACACGTCCTGAACGGTAACATCGCGGCCCTTGAAACGGCCGGGCAGGATCGAGCCGCCATAGATGAAGACCGACGGCACATTGAGGCGGACCATTGCCATCATCATCCCCGGCAGCGACTTATCACAGCCGGCGAGGCCGACGAGGGCGTCGTAGCAGTGGCCACGCATGGTCAGTTCGACGGAGTCAGCGATGACCTCGCGCGAGACCAGCGACGACTTCATCCCCGCATGGCCCATGGCAATGCCGTCGGTGACGGTGATGGTGGTGAACTCGCGCGGCGTGCCGCCGCCGGCCTTGACACCGAGCTTGACCACCTGCGCCTGACGGGCGAGCGCGATGTTGCAGGGTGCGGCCTCGTTCCAGCAGGTGGCGACGCCGACGAAGGGCTGATCGATCTCGTCGCGGGTCAGCCCCATGGCGTAATAATAGGATCGGTGCGGCGCCCGCTCCGGTCCTTGCGTGACATGGCGGCTCGGTAGCCGGGACTTATCAAAGACGGGACGGCGGACTTCGTCTGGCATGGCGGGGACTCGCGGGTGCTGTCAGGAACGGACTAAGGCTGTGGCGACCTTAGGCCAGCCGCCGCCCGCTTGGAAGCCGCGCGTTACGACACTGTCTGCGCGTAAGGTGTTCCGCCGTCGTGCTTAGGCGGCAAGGACATAGATCCACGCATCCACTTCGCCGTCTGCCATGCTGATCTGGGTGAGAACCCGCCGGTAGCCAGGCCCCTCGAACAGGTCGAGACGGGACCAGTGATCGGGCAGATCCGATGACTCGAAGAGGTAAACCGACGGGAGGGCCGAGCGGGTCGAGGATCAATCCGGGATAGCCGACTGCGGCGCCCCAGCCGGCATCGACGAGCCTGCCCTTCACCGTGCCTTGCCGCCAACGGCCCTTAAGCCCCACGAGTTGGTGGTGGTTGACCCGGCCAGGCGCGAGTGAACCGTAAGTGGCGAAACGTTTATCGGCTGCTTTGTCTCGCCCTTTCATTCCCGCACCTGAGCCATGATCCTTCCTGGTATCCTTCCACGTGTTTTCGCTCGGCGCCAAGGCTGATCGGCTCAAAACACTCAGCCGGCGAGACCGAGAAAGATCAGAATAGCCCGGTTCAGGCGCACCACGTCCTCGTCGCTCAGCCGGCCGATGAGCGATCCCAGCTTGTTTTTCGGGATCGTCGTCAGTTTGTCGGCCATCAGTCGCGAGACCATGGTCAGACCGTTTTCGGGGCGCGGCTCGACCACGGGTCGGAAAAGTGGCGCCTCGGTCGGATCTGTTGTGAACACGCATACCGTCATCGACGCCGTTGCGTCGAACCGGTTGTCCTGAACGATAACAGCAGGACGCGGCTTGCCTGCATAGTCACTACCGCCGGCGACCGTCCAGATTTCCCCGCGCTTCATTCGCCCGGCTGGTCGGAAACGGCGTCGATGAAGGCTTGATCCTCATCAGCCCAAACGCTTCCGGCGACCGCCAGTGACTGACGATGCGCTTCCGCCGCGAACATCGGCGCCCGCACATCCGGTACCCAGATCTGGATCGGGCGGAAGCCCTGCGCCCGAAGTCGCGCGCGGTGCGCCCGAACTTTGCCGGCCGACGACCGCCGTTGCGAGGACATCATCTCCCCTTCGGATAACGGCACTAGGTTACATGTAACCCAGTGCCGGCTCCCCCGCAAGGGGATGGCGCTGCTGAGACGGACAGCGCCCACTCTGGCAGGATCGTCGAACCCACGCCGTTATCGCCCCTGATCTGGTTGCAAATGCCGTCCGGGGCTCCCATATGTATGGTCTTATGTGTAAGTTTCGTCGCACGAGACAGTTTGTTTTGCATTCGGGCAGCCTGAAAATTGGCGAGCTTGCCCCTGGGGCATGACCGGCGCGAACTGATCTCTCCTCGCCCGGCCCAGGGGCCGATCCTTAAATCCACCCATCGCTGATCGTTTCACCATCCGGTGGACCTCTGTGTCCGCCGGGCGAGGAGTTCGTCGTCCCATGCTGTCTTCCGACCGCTGTCCCCACTGCAACACCCGAGTGCCGCGGGCAGCTAATCGCTGTCCGGTGTGCGGTGCACCGGTTTCGGTGCATCGCCAGGATCGACCCGTCGACCTTCCGGTAACGCCCGTCGTCCTCGCCTTCCCGTCGCGGGATGGGCGGGCCACGCACCGTCCCGATGACGGCGGTTCCGGACCGCCCACCGCAGCATAACGGATCGCCTGTTTCCGCGGTCCGGGGAAGCGCCGGTGCCAGAGCGGTGCCGGCGCTTCCTGGGTTGGGTGTCATTCCCCTCCCGGACAATGAGAGGAGACAAAGCTTGAAAATCAGTCAGATCATGAGCGACGCGGTCGAGCCCATCGATCCGACCACGACCATTGCCGCCACCGCCAAACTGATGCGCGACGAGGATGTGGGCTGCCTGCTGATCGGCCGAAATGACGAGGTATTGGGTATCGTCACCGACCGCGACCTGGCCGTTCGTGCGCTGGCCGACGACAGGAATGCCCTTCACGATCCGGTTTGGACGGTGATGTCGGCCGAGGTGGTGTCTTGCTTCGAGGACCAGTCCGTCGCGGAAGCGGCCGCGATCATGGTGCGGCATGGCGTCCGCCGGCTCCCTGTTCTCGACCGGACGGGGCTGTTGGCGGGGATCGTATCGTGGAGCGACGTTCATGGCCGGGAGTCCAGGAAGAAGTCCTGGCAAGTGACCTACTATAAGGAGCTCCCCGACAGTCGCGGCATGGTGCACGCGGTCCCGCTGTTCCGGGTCCACATCGGCGGCGTGGAGAGCGAAGCTGCGGCCACTGCCGCCGCGCGCCGACTCCTGGCCGAGGATTGGTGTCGCAGCCAATGGAAGTACGGAGCGGACGGCTGCCGGGTAACCGCCGGCACCGGATCAAGCCCGATCGAACTCCGGCGCGGACCGTGGCTCACGCGACGCGTGCCGGCATCGCCAACGATGGCGTCGAGCGCCAGATGCGCACCTTGCGGTGTCGGCGCCGTTTGATCGCCGAGCAACGCCGGAAACCGGATGGGAAAGCGCGGGGGTTGTCACCCGCGCTTTTTTTCTAGCCCTTGTCCGGTCGCACAGCGGTAGGGCCGATGCCGTCCACGTCGCGGCGCCTCACCGCCCCACCACGGTGGGGGCCAGCGCCGGGAAGCGGACGAGGAAATAGAGCGGTTCCGATTCATTGACGCCGGCGTTCAGCTTCGCCGACAGGTTCAGCTTGTTGACGGTCACGTACATGTTGTTGTCGGGGCCGGCGGCGATACCGTCCGGCCACTTCAGTCGCTCCTTGTCCGAGAACAGGAGCTGATACTGGCCGTCCGGGCGGGTGACGCCGATGCCGGACGCCTGCACATCGGTGACGTAGACGTTGCCGGCGCCGTCCATGGAGATTCCGTCCGAAATCGGTTTGGCACCGAACCGTTCCACCCGTTTCGCCAGCGCGTCCTCGGACAAGCTGGCATCGCGCAGATCGGCCGCGCGCACCCGATAGAGCGAGGTTCCGTGCATTGCCCCGAAGTAGACCCACTCGGCCAGCGCATCGATGCTGATCGGATTGATGGCGACCCGCGGCTCGACCACCTGGCCGTCCGCCCCCCGCATCCGCACCGGCCGGCCGTCGATGACCATGCGCACGTCCTCGGCGCTGGTGTACGGATGACCGGCAAGCACGCGCCGCGCCTCCCCCGACATCAAATCGACGACGACGATGGCGCCACCCCGCGGGCCCTCGCCAAAGTCGGCGATGTAGGCGAAGCCGTTGACGGTATCGAGGGCGAAATCGTTGAGAAACGAGATTTCGACCGCCGCCGGCGGCGGGATGGGGATAATCTTGGCGAGTTGGTCCCCGTTCAGATCCCAGCCGATCAGCCGCGGCGGCTTCGAGCCATTGTCGAGCATCCAGATGGTCCCCGCCGGATCGGCGCGCAGGCCGAGGACGGCCACCATGCCGCGGCCATCGGGGCCAGGCGCGCTCGCCCAGGCCTGGTTGGGAAACGGCTGCGTCGACCCGTCACCGAGCACCTCGACCACCCGATAGACCGGATCGTAGAACTGGTGCTGGGAGACGATGATCCGCCCGTCGGCAGTGACCGCCACATTGCCCGGGGCCTGCTCCAGCAGCGCCACCACCTCGAACGGTGCCGGCTCCTGCGCCGCCAGCCGATCCGTTGCAACCGCGCTCAGCAACAACAGGGCCAGCCCCAGGACGACCGCCTTGATGCTGATCCTCGCATATGGCATGGCGACCTCCCCTGCCCGCTCCACCCTTCTTATGCGACGACATAGCGGCAGAGGGAGTGTCTGCCCAGCCAAATCGGTGGGTAGTAGGGCGCGGGGACCGGCCGGCGACGGCTAAAGCGTCCGCAGCAATTCCTGAAACCATGGCTGGTCGCGGACGGCGGCGAAGTCGGAGTCGGTCTGCAGTTGCTGGCGGTCGAGGGAGCCCTCATCCCTTGCCGCCTCCAGCCAGCGCCGGCACTCGTCCTCCCGCCTCCGCACCGCCGCCAGGGCGGCGAGGTTGTAGGCACCGGCCGCCGGGCTGATCTGCGCCGCCAGGGCGTAGCTGGCGGCGGCCGCCTCCAGCAACGGCTCCGCGTCGACTCCCGCTTTCGTCTTCGCTTCCGCCCGCTTGGCATTACCGGCACCCACGTAGGACCAGGCCAGCGCCTCGGCGAAGGCGGGATTGCCGGTGGCGCTCTGGCGATGGGCGAGCGCGAGGACGCGGGCGTAGTCGCCGGCGATCAGCGCCGTCCACGCCTCCCCCACTGGATCGGCGACGACGGGGGCCGCGTCCGGTGCCGGCGCGACCGCCGTCGCCGTCCCCGATGGCCGGCCCGCATCGGCCCTTTCGACGGCGATGTAGGCGCTCGGCTCGTCCTCCCGCCCGGCGCCACGGGGAGCCGCGGGTGGTGGTGGTGGTGGTGGTGGTGGTGGTGGTGGTGGCGGTGGTATCAAGGGGAAAGGCATCGCCGGCGGCGACGGGGCCGCGACCGTCCCGGCCGCAACGAGCGACGAATCCGCCAGCGTCCCCCCAAGGTCCCCCGTGACGACCTCGAACCGAATGATCGCATCCTCAATCCAGCCGCGAGCGCGCGCCGCCCAATCCAGCTCGGTGTCCTGGCCGGGCAGACAAAAACCGGCGAGGGACGAGTAGCCTTCCAGGAGATGGCTGAACGGCTTGGCGAAGAAGCCGGGTGGGAAGCAGCCGAGTTTGTTGGCGAGCTGGACGAGGAAGTTGTCGGCATCGAAGCCGACAACCCAGTACGCGTCTTTGCCGGCGCCGAGCAGCGCCTGTTGCACTGCCGCCGACGGCATCTCGTCGCGGAAACCCACCCAGAACAGCCGGTTGGCGAAGCGCGGGCGGTCGGCGAGGACGCTGAACACCGGATCGTTGGCGCCGGAATAGCCGACGACCAGCCAAGTGCGGGCGCGGGCGGTATCGTCGAACAAAGGCTCGATGGTCTCGGCGAGCTTGTTCACCTCGTCCTCGTTGTGCAACTGGACGAAGCCGTCGCGCTGGCCGTGCAGGTGGAAGACGGCGAGGTCGCGGACGAAGTCGGCGAGGAAGTCCTTGCGCACCACCGCCATGTCGTAGATGGCTGGGAACAGGTTGACCAGCGCACACGCCCGCATCATCAGCGGATCGAAATTGGTGGTCAGCACCCGGTCGACGAAGCCGCCCTTCATCAGCTGGGCGATGGAAATGTGGGCCCAGTTGATCTTCGCCTTGTCGATGAACTCGGTGATCAGATCGTGGCGGTCGGCGGGGCTGAGCTCGCCCATGCAATGGGGGTAGGTCTTTTCGGCGGCACGGGCGTACTCATCCGGGAACCGCTTGCGGATCTCCTCGACGAAGCCGCCGGCGAGCGGGATCTTGGCCTGCACCGAGCAGCCGGCGCCGATGAGCAGCGCGCACGACCGGCCCTTCTCCTTGTTGTGGCGGAGCTGGCGGGCGACGTCGTCGAGGGTGCGCTGCAGCAGCGGCATGGAAGCTCCCCCATTTGTAGGAATGGGACCAATTCCGCCACCCCCTGTCAAGGCACGAGTAAGCAATGCAACTTGATTACTTTCGCTATTATGGCACAATACGATCTACTAAGGGGAGCAGAAATGAAAACAGAGAAAATCACCAAACCAGAGCCGCTAAAACTCACGGGTTCAGTAATATTCGAGGGCGATGCGCTGACAGTTCTGACTCGCCTTCCTGACGAATCGGTCAAGTGCATCGTCACATCCCCGCCATATTGGGGCTTGCGGGATTACGCTCTATCCCAGCAAATTGGGCTTGAACCCACCTTGCCACAGTTCATCAACCGGCTTCAGACCATCTTTGCGGAAGCTCGCAGGGTGCTCGCCGAGGACGGCGTTATGTGGCTGAACATTGGCGACGGCTACACCAGCGGAAACCGAGGCTGGCGCGCTCCCGACAAGAAGAACCCGGCTCGGGCGATGACAGTGCGGCCGGACACGCCGGAAGGACTGAAACCGAAGGACTTGCAAGGAATCCCGTGGAGATTGGCGTTCGCGCTTCAGGATGACGGCTGGTACTTGCGGGCCGACATCATCTGGAACAAGCCCAACGCCATGCCGGAGAGCGTCAAGGACCGGCCGACACGAGCCCATGAATATCTCTTCATGTTCACCAAATCTGAAAAATATTACTACGATCGTAGGGCCGTACTGGAACCTAATGGCCGTAATTGCCGGTCAGTATGGAATATCCATACCCAAGGCTTCCTAGGCGCCCATTTCGCAACATTCCCACCCAAGCTGGTCGAGCCTTGCATCAAGGCATCCACTCGGACCGGCGACTATGTGCTTGACCCATTTTTTGGCTCCGGCACAACCGGGGTCGTTGCCCACCAGCTTGGCCGAAAGTATGTCGGCATCGAGCTTCATCCGGAGTACGTCGTGCTCGCAGCGCAGCGCCTTGCTGCGGACGAGTCGGCCGTGGTCCGGATTGCCGCTTAATGTTCAAAATCCCGGACCCGGAACTGCAGATAGATTTTTCCGTCGCGCTGACGGAGATAAGAAAGCTCTATTTGCAGAACGCTGTGAGTGAAACCATAAAGACACTCGACATCACAAAAATTGATAGGCAATTGGGTACAATGGTCCCCAAAGCTAGCCTGTCCACCCTAGCCAGTCACGGTCTTCGTGGTGAATTACTGTTTCCCGTTCCGTACCTTCTGGAGACCAACCCCCGGCTTCTTGGCTATTACCGGCTTCTGTACGGCTTCAGCCAGAAAGAATTTTACACCACGGAAACTGGTGTCTCCCGGTTCCAGGCCATGGAAAAGCGCGGCGTTCTCTCATCCGCTAACGCCCCGCAACTGGCCGACCTTTGCCAAGCGCTGATAGGCACTGGCGCAACCCTTCTGGACGGCATCGGCAGCGGACGTGTCAGCAGCGGGCTATTGGACGACCTCACCCTATTGACGGTGGGACCGCAGCTTCGCGGAGGTGCTAACGTCAGGAAGGGCGCCGCCGGGATCGTGAAGGTCTTCGATGCCATTCACGAGATCGTACAGCACGCCGCCACAGCGACCGCGCCCAACCGCATCGAAATCAAAAACGCGGCAGGGCGAACGGTCTTGATTGAATTTGCACCCGACCCCGATATCATCATCCGCGAAGAAATGGTACTTGGCAGCTACAGGCAGCTTATCGCTATCGAGGTGAAAGGAGGCTCCGACTTCTCCAACATCCATAACCGGATTGGGGAGGCGGAAAAGAGCCACCAGAAGGCGCGCGCCGATGGCTACAACGAGTGCTGGACCGTAGTGAACGTGGACCGCATTGACAAGATCATGGCACGGCGCGAGTCACCCACCACAAGCCGCTTCTACCGAATTTCCGACATCATCTCAGGTAGGGGCGCGGACTTTGAGGACTTCCGGAACCGGATCATTTCTCTGACAGGCATCAAGGTCTAGCTACAATATCCCCCGCAGCAAACCGCCTTCGACCCGGAGGGCGGCGCCGGTGGTGGCGGATGCCTGCTCGGAGCAAACGTAGACGACCATGTTCGCCACCTCGTCGACGTCGGCCAAGCGGTTGATCAGCGACGTCGGCCGATGGGTGCGGATGAAGTCGGCCTCCACCTCGGCGGCGCTCTTGCCGCTGTCGCCGGCCATCTGGGCGATGAAGGTGCCGACGCCTTCCGAGCGGGTCGGCCCCGGCAGGACGCTGTTGACGGTGACGCCGGTGCCGCCGACGGTCTCGGCGAGGCCGCGGGCGATGGCGATCTGCGCCGTCTTCGTCATCCCGTAGTGGACCATCTCCACCGGGATGTTGACGCCCGACTCACTGGAGATGAAGACGATGCGGCCCCAGCCGCGCGCCGCCATCCCCTGGGCGTAGTGACGGGACAGCCGAATCCCCGACATCACATTGACCCGGAAGAACCGCTCCCAGTCGGCATCCTCGATCTCGAAGAACGGCTTCGGCTCGAAGATGCCGAGATTGTTGACGAGGATGTCGGCCTCCGGCACCTGGGCGATGAATTCCTGTGCCCCCTCGGCGGTGGCGAGATCGGCGGCGATGCCGTTCACCTCCGCCCCCTCTGTCTTCAGCCTAGCGACGGCTTCCGCCACCCGCGCCTCGCTGCGACCGTTGATGACGACGCTGGCACCCGTCGCCGCCAGACCTTTGGCGATGGCGAAGCCGATCCCGGCGGTCGAACCCGAAACCACCGCCCGCCGTCCCGTCAACCGGATGTGCATGTTGTCCTCGCTCACAGATGCCCGGAACCCCGCCCTCAGGTGGGAAGCCGGCAGCGGGAAAACAACGATGCAACCGATGACGTGGGTGCAGGTTTGCCGTTGAGCCCGCCACCTTCCCGCGTGTATGGAGAAGGCGACACACGCGGCCAGCCGCTCCGCCAGCAGAGGAGATCAGCACTGATGCGCCCGTCCCTTAGCCGTACGTTTGGCCGAACCCTCCGCACCGGGGTTCTCTGCGGCATGCTTGGCTTGGTCGGCGCCTGCGCCACCATCGAGCGCCAGGAAGCCGACAGCGACGAAAAACTGCTGTCCGCCGCCGGCTTTTCCATGCTGGTCGCCGACACGCCGGCAAAGGAAGATCATCTCCGTTCCTTGAAGCAGCGAACGATCCTCCGCCGTGACAACAATGGACAACTGAGCTTCCTCTATGCCGACGCGCAATACTGCAACTGCCTGTTCGTCGGCAACGAGCAGAACTATCAGCAGTTCCAGCGCCTCGCGTTGCGACGGGAAAACGCCATCGCCCGCCAGGAGACAGCACTCGATCGTGATGAGGCGGGAGCCTACAACTGGGGGATGTGGGGCTATCCCGGCTGGTAGCGCCCCCTGGTAGCGCCCTCTGGGCAGCGACCTCAGGCGCGCCGCCGGGCAAGGGTCAGCGGTTGCCGAGCAGGCCCATCTGGCGGAAGCTGGAATGACCGCGGCGCGAGATGATCAGGTGATCGTGGAGGACGATGCCGACGCGGTCGAGCGCGTCGCGTACCTGCTTGGTCATCTCGATGTCGGGCTTCGACGGCGCCGGGTGATTGCTCGGATGGTTGTGCACCATGACCACCGCGGAGGCGTCCAGCGCTAGCGAGCGCTTGACCACTTCGCGGGTGTAGAGTGGCGTGTGATCGATGGTGCCTTGTTGCTGCACCTCGTCGGCGATCAGGCAGTTGCGGCGATCGAGAAACAGCAGCCGGAACTGCTCGACCATGCGGTGCGCCATGGACGCCCGCAGGTAGGCGATGAGCGCGTCCCAGTTGTCGAGGAGCGGCCGCTCGGTGAGATCGGCGCGGACGATGCGCGCCGCCATCAGCCGGGTCGCCTTGAACAGGGTGATGATGTAGTGGTTCATCCCCTCGAACTCGCCCAACTGTTCGGTCGATGCATTAACAGCGCCGGCGAGCGAGCCGAAGCGGGCCAGCAGTTGCTTCGCCAGCGGCTTGGTATCGACGCGGCGGACGGCGAAGAACAGCAACAACTCCAACAGTTCGTAATCGGGAAGCGCCGTGTCGTCGCCGGCAAGAAAGCGATCCCGCAGCCGCTGCCGATGGCCCCAGTAGTGGGGCTGGTTCGAGCCTTCCCTCAGCACCGGCGCGCCGAGAGCGTCGGCGAGGCCGGTCATCGCCGGCTCGTTGCCGAGACGCTGGCTCAGCGCCGCCGTCGGATCGGTATCGGTGAACAGCCAGACGCGCTTGATGGCATCCCACTCGCCGCCCAGTTCGCGCAGCAGGTGGCGTACCGGGTGGGTGGCGCCGCTGATCTGAAAGATCACCCGACCGTCGCTGCCCACCCGATCGGTGACGACAAGGCCGAACTCGCTGAGTAACGCCCCTTCCGGAGGTTCGGCCGCTCGCTCGTCGGCTCGCGCAGATGCGCCCGCAGGGGAAGACGGTGAGGCCGGCGGCTCAGAGTCATCGCTGCGGGCGTTGCGCACTGCGCCACTCCCACGGCTCGATGAACTGGCCGCGCCACATGCCGCGGCCGGCGGCACGGGCCTCTGCCTCTTCGCCGACATAGGCGAGCGAGTAGCGGCGATAGGCCAGCGCCCACCCGTCGCGAACCATCTGCGCGTTCAAATCGACGCCGTTCACGTAGCAGACGGCGAGCAACCGGCCATAGCGGTCGCGCTTGTCGCCGCGGCAGGTGACGTTGCCATCCTGCGTCGCGCTCGCCAGGGCGCGCGTCGCATTGCTGCCGCAGGCCCACGCGGTCGGGCCCGCCTCGCATTGCTGCGCCTTTTCCGGGGCGTCGATGCCGTTGAGACGGACGCGCTCACCGCCGATGTCGAGGGTATCGCCATCGATGATTTTCGCCCGACCGACCAGATCCTCGGCAAGCGCCGGCACCCACGCCGTCGCGGCAACGCACACGGCGAAACCGATGGACACAAGGCAGCGATAGCGGCGGGCGGACATGGCACCCCAATACCGGCATGAGGATCGGCCGGCGCCGCTCCCCGCGGCCGCACCGGCCGGTCGGACTCTCTGGCCCTTTTGGGGGTTACTTTAGCGGATTACGCGGCGACTGCAACAGCGTCCCCATCGCGATCGATGGGTGATCGTCGGCCTACAGCGCGGCGAGGCGGTTGGCGGCGTCCTCAAGGCGGCTGCGAGCAACGAGCGCATCGTTGCGCTTGTCCCGTTCGGCTTCCACCACCTCCGCCGGCGCCTTGGCGAGAAAGCCCTGATTCGCCAGCTTCTTCTCCACCCGCTCGATCTCCGCGGTCAGCTTGCCGATCTCCCGTGTCAGCCTGCCTCGTTCGGCGTCGATGTCGATGGCGTCGGCGATCGGCAGCAGCACCGTCGTCTGGTCGAGAACGCCTTCGACCGCACCCTTCGGGGTCGGACCGGCGAACGGCGTCGCCGATGACAGGCGCGCCAGGGTCACGATCAGCTCACCATAGCGCTCCAGGCGGGCCGCGGCGTCGGCGTCTGCATCCTTCAGTAGGAGCGGGATGCGGGCGCCGGGCGGCACGTTCATCTCCGAACGGATGGCACGGACGAGCGAGATCAGCCGAATGACCCAGTCGAGGTCGGCCTCGGCCGCGGCGTCGACGAACGACACATCGAACGCCGGCCAGTCGGCTTCGATCAGCAGCGCCCCACCCCGGTCCGCCAGCTGCTGGTAGAGCTCCTCGGTGACGAACGGCATCGCCGGGTGCAACAGGGCCAGGATGCGATCGAGGGCCCAGCCGGCGACGGCGCGGGTCTCCGCCTGCGCCGCGGCACTGCCGCCGGTCAGCATCGGCTTGGCGAATTCCAGATACCAATCGCAGAAAGTCCCCCAGGTGAAGTGGTAGAGCACGGCGGCGTAGTCGTTGAAACGATAGGCATCGAGGGCGGCGCTGGCCCGGCCGATGGCATCCACCGCCTTGCCGACCAGCCAGCGGTTGACCACCAGTTCGGCCCGCCTGGGATCGAAGCCGGCGACGGGCACCGCCCCGTTCATCTGGCAGAAGCGGGCGGCGTTCCACAGCTTGGTCGCAAAGTTGCGATAACCCTCGACGCGACCCTCCGACATCTTCACGTCGCGCCCCTGGACGGCGAGCGCGGTGAGGGTGAAGCGCAGCGCGTCGGCCCCGTAGCGGTCGATCAGCGCCAGCGGATCGATGACGTTGCCCTTGGACTTGGACATCTTCTGGCCCTTTTCGTCGCGGACCAGGGCATGGATGTAGACGGTGTGGAACGGCACCTCGCCCATGAACTCGAGGCCCATCATCATCATCCGGGCGACCCAGAAGAAGATGATGTCGAAGCCGGTGACGAGGACGTCGGTCGGGTAGTAGCGGGCGAGTTCGGGGGTTTCCGTCGGCCAGCCGAGGGTGGAGAACGGCCACAACGCCGAGGAAAACCAGGTATCGAGAACGTCGTCGTCCCTTTGCAGCGGTACCGGATGCCCGTGGTAGCGCGCCGCGGCGGCATGGGCCTCCGCTTCCGTCAGCTCGACGAAAATGTTGCCGTCTGCATCGTACCAAGCGGGGATCTGATGTCCCCACCAGATCTGGCGGGAGATGCACCAGGGCTGGATGTTGCGCATCCACTCGAAGTAGGTCTTCGTCCACTGCTCGGGGACGAACCGGGTTCGCCCCTCCTCCACCGCCCGGATCGCCGGCTGCGCCAGCCGGCCCGCATCGACGAACCACTGGTCCATCAGCCACGGCTCGACGACGACGCCAGAGCGGTCGCCATACGGCATCATCAGGGTATGGTCCTCGATCCGCTCGACGAGACCGAGCGCCGTCAGCTCGGCAACGATGGCGTCACGCGCTTCGAACCGGTCGAGCCCGCGGAAACGCGGCGGCGCATTGTCGTTGAGGGCGGCGTCCCGGTCGAAGACGTTGATCATCGGCAGGTTATGCCGGCGGCCGACCTCGAAGTCGTTGAAGTCGTGGGCGGGGGTGATCTTGACGGCGCCTGTCCCTTTGGTCGGATCGGCATGGAGATCGCCGACGATGGGGATCAGCCGGTCGGTCAGCGGCAGACGACACTGGTGGCCGATCAAATCGCGATAGCGCTCGTCGTCGGGATGAACGGCGACGGCGGTGTCGCCCAGCATCGTCTCCGGCCGCGTCGTAGCAACGGCAATGAAAGCGCCGGGCTCGTCCTCGATGGGATAGCGGAAGGTCCACAGGTGACCGCGGACCTCGCGCTGCTCCACCTCCAGATCGGAGATGGCGGTGTGCAGGAGCGGGTCCCAGTTGACCAGCCGCTTGGCGCGGTAGATGGCGCCGGCCCGATGCAGATCGACGAACACCTTGCGGACGGCCGCCGACAGCCCCTCATCCATGGTGAAGCGCTCGCGCGACCAGTCGCACGATGCGCCCAAGCGCCGGAGTTGGCCGATGATCGCGCCACCCGACTGCGCCTTCCACGTCCAGACCCGCTCGACGAAGCGGTCGCGACCCAGATCGTGGCGGGTCTTGCCTTCGCCCCCCAGCTGCCGCTCAACGACCATCTGAGTGGCGATGCCGGCATGGTCAGTCCCGGGCTGCCAGAGGACATCCTTACCCTGCATGCGCGCCCGGCGAACCAGGATGTCCTGCAACGTGTTGTTGAGCGCGTGGCCCATGTGCAGGCTGCCGGTGACATTGGGCGGCGGGATGACGATGGTGAACGGGTCGGCCTGCGGGCGGCGACCGCAGGCGAAGGCACCCGCTCGCTCCCAGGCGTCGTACCATCGCTCCTCGACGGAGCGCGCATCATAGATTTTGTCGAGCATGAGCGGGCGTTCCGAACCATCCGGCAGACAAAAGCAACCGGAGCTGGCGCCCTGCCGATGGCGGCGTTGTTAACCGGCGAAGTGCTACACGGTCAATACGGCCGCTTGCCGCGAGGATGACGAGCGACTAGTCTTCCAGCCGTTCGGCCCGGTTAACCATCAGATCGATCTCCCGCTTGACCAGCCGCTCGATCAGATAGGGAAGGTTGCGATCCAGCCACTCCCTCAGCAACGGCCGCAGCATCTCGCGCACCATGCTCTCCAGGGTCACGTCGCGAGCACCGATGGCGATATCGCGCCGATCGAGGATGGCGCCCGCCAGCTGCGCCAGCACGTCGGTCCCCGACTCGGCCGTATTCGTCGACATCACTTTGCGCCTCGCCGGTTCCGGTTCCGGCATCGGGGACCGTCTGTCGGGAATGCGCATCTCCGGCGTCAGGAGAAACACATTGTCCGATCGCGCCGGCTCGCGGACGAGAGCCGGGCGCTGCCGCAGCGGCGGCGCCTCAGCCACCACAGGCTTGCTCGCAATCGTCGGCACGACAGGTTCGGGCGGCGGCGGGGCAGCGGGAGCAGCCGCCTGCTCCTCGGCCGCATCGTCGGTGAGGATTCGACGAATGGAAGCGAGGATGTCCTCCATCGAAGGTTCGCCCTGGCCGTCATAGCCTCCGGATTCGGGAGCGGGAGCGGTCTCCTTGGCGCGGTCGACGCTCATCGTGCCACCTTATGATGGAGATAACGAAACCGATCGAAGACGCGAAATGCCTTAACGCTCGAACATCTACGGAATCGGCCGTGACCGGTTGAAGTCGTCACTGATGTCGCCGCTGCTTGTGCCGCCGACCCAATCATCGCGAACCTCGCCGTAATGAGCCTTCGGATCATAGTATTGCACAGGGAGACCAAGGTTTCGCGCCGTCATTTCACCCAGCGCCGTCTTCAGCTGGTAGGCGGCAACCACCTCATCCCGTTGCGCGCGGACGAGGTTGACCTGCGAATCGAGGAGTTCTTGCTCGGCATCAAGGATGTCGAGCACGGTGCGCGAGCCCACCTCGGCCTCCCGCTGCACCCCCTCCAGGGCCACCTGATTGGCGTCCACCTGCTTGCCCCGGGAGGCGATGGCGGCGCGCGCGGTCTCCAGTTGCGCCCAGCCGTCGGTGGCATCGCGCACGGTTGTCCGCTGTGTCTGATCGAGCAGGCGACGGCGCTCGGCGACGCCCTGTCTTGCCTGGCGGAGCTGGGAATAGACGGCGCCGGCCTGGTAGAGCGGAACGTCCATGCGGACCAGCGCCTCGTAGGTGTTAAGGCGTGCGTTGTCGCGGGCGGCCTCGTAATCGCGGGCGACGCGGCCGGTCAGACGCACCGTCGGCAAGAGCTGACCACGAACCCGGTCGACGTTGTCGAGAGCGCTGCGTTCATCGAAGGCCCGGGCGGAAAGATCGGGGTTTTCCTCGACCGCGCTATCGATCGCCTCCTCCAGGGTCGCCGGCAGCGGCGCCGGCAGCGGCGGACGCTGCAGGGTTTCAGGCGGCCGTCCGATCACATTGCGATAATTGGCGCGCGAGGTCTCGAGCCGACCCTCCGCCTGGATTCGTTCTGCCGTCGCGCGAGCGAGGCGGGCCTCGGACTGAAACACATCCGTGCGCGTCACTTCGCCCACCTGAAAGCGATCGCGGGTTGCCTGCAACTGACGATCGAGGCGTTGTTCGTTGCGAACGTTGAGCGCCAGTTCCGACTGGTCGCGGAAGACATCCATGTAGGCGCGCGTCGCCTCCAGCAGCACTTGCTGCTCGGTCGACGCCAGCCGGGCTCGCTCGGCGCGCACCGCATTTTCCGCCTGACGGGTCTGGGCCACTGTCTGGCCTCCCCGAAACAGCGGCTGATCGATCTCCGCACCGACGGAGTTCGGGGCGAGCATTCCTTCTTCGCCGCCGACGACGCTGTTGTCATTGCTGTCCAGCTGCCTGAGACCGGCGTTACCGAAAGCGCGAATCGTCGGCCGCCAGCCGGCCAGCGCCTGCGGCACCTGCTCGTCGATCCCGCGCAATCGTGCCCGTTGCGCCTCCAGCTGCGGGTTATCCTGATAGGCCGCGGTCAGCGCCTCCTGCAGGGTTTGCGCATGACCAGGCGGGGGCACAAGACCGACCACGCCCACCAACAGCACCGCAAGCCGCCATCGCGTCGACAACGACCGGTGGATGAAAGCGTTATGAGGTGGCAAGGACATGCTCGCTCGGCTCACGTCGGCGAGACACAGGGAAGCCGCACGAGGAGCGAAACGCGATGAAGAACCGCTACCTGACAGCGCGAGACACGAACGGTTCGCGCTCGTCGGCGGGACTTAGAACCGGAACTGAGGCGCTGGCACGAAGGACTGCAACACCGGGACGGAGCTGTCGAACGCGACTCGCCGCGAGATCGAGCCGCCGATCTTGTAGAAAACGGTTCCCCGCCCCAGACCGTGCTCGCCGGCGATGATGGCGACAAGGCGCCCCCCTTCCGCCACTTGATCGAGAATCGCCTGCGGAACCTCGGGAACGGCCCCGCCGAACAAAATGACGTCATAAGGAGCCTGCAGGGGATATCCATTGACCAATGGACCCTCGACCACGGAAACGGTTGCCAGGCCCAATTGGGTTATAATCTGCCGCGCCTGTTCCGCCAACTTCGAATTTTCTTCCAACGCAATAACGGCTCCGCCAATGCGCGCCGCCGCCGCAGCGACGTATCCACTGACACAGGCGATGGTGAGGATTTTGTCCTCCGCCCCGATCTCCGCCGTCTGCAGCAGCAGGGCGGTGGCCAACGGTTCCATCAGGAACCGACCGTCGCCAAGGGGAATGTCCTCATCCACGTAGGCGACACCCTTCAGCGCCTCCGGAAGGAATGTTTCACGCGGCAATTCATTGAGGGCGGCGATGACGAGAGGGTCGGTCACCCGGTTGGTACGAACCTGATTCTCCACCATCTTGTAGCGCGCGGCGGCGTAATCCATTGCTCATCTCTCGGTCGCGGAAAGGTGTTCGGAGCGTCGGAAGGGGTTATACACGGCCGTCGATGGCGTGACAATTCCACCCACCGCCTGGGCTGTGTCGTTGACGGACGCCGAAGCGCTTGCTAATCGTCGGCCGCAGCGACGCGGGATGTTGTCATCCGGGGCCCCCGTCGCTACGGTGGGCCGCGCGGCGCGGTGGCGGAGTGGCTACGCAGCGGCCTGCAAAGCCGTGAACACCGGTTCGAGTCCGGTCCGCGCCTCCAGCTCTGATCCGGAGTAGCTCAGTGGTAGAGCAAGCGGCTGTTAACCGCTGGGTCGGGGGTTCGAATCCCTCCTCCGGAGCCACCTTCCGGGTCGAGTTCCCGGTAGCGGCATCGTGGCTCACGCGTCGAGAAACGCCCCGACCGCATCAAGCACCACATTCTCCTTCTCTCGATGCGGAATGTGTCCGCAATCCGCGAGGATGCGAAGAACCGCGGGACCTGACGTCAGCGCCCCGATGCGCTCCGGGTGGCGATTCGATCCGTATTCGTCGTTTTCCCCGTGGATCGCCAGCAACGGACAGCGGACACGCCGCAGGTCGTCATCGAGAGTCCAGTCCGCGAACGCGGGCGATAGCCAAGTATCAATCCACGCCCTCAACACCCACGCAGCCTTGTCGCCGTGGTACCTCCTCAACCGGTTCAGTGTGCCCTCGGCCGCAAAGGCCTGCTCGGCATCGAGGATACCTTTGATGGTGCGATCCTCGACAAAGGCTTGCGCCGACTCGGTCACCAGCGCACGGCACTGCGTCGGAAAAGTCCCGGCACAGACGACCGCCATCCCTCCACCCACGCTATGGCCAAAGGCGACAAAGCTGTCGAACCCCAACTGCTCGCGTAAGACTTGAAACGTGCGCGCTTCCTCGCGGATGAAATCGATATTCAACTCCCCCTCGCGTGCGTCTGACCTGCCGCACCCCAACCGATCGTAGGCGATCACCCCCCGCCCGGTCGCCTGTGAAAGCCGTTTGGGGAAGTCGCGCCACAGCTCTACGCACCCCAGCGAATCATGGAACAGGACGACGGGAGCGCGCCGCATCTCGGCTTCCTGGTCATAGCCCCAACTCGTAGCAAACAACCGCCCCTGACCAGTGATGATCCACCGCTCCTGTCTCATCCGTATCTCCATCACCGTCAGGCATCTCTTCGGTGCCGCCACAGTGCTCGCTTCGTTTACCCACCAACCACCGGTGAGTCGCGCCCGAAATGCTCAGCTTTGGATATCCGGCACCGGGTCGGTACAAGACGTACGACCTAGCGTACCGTGGGCGAACGGGTGGATGAGCGGGGGCGGTGTCGATGGATCACGGTGATCGCCGAACCACGATCGTCCATGGGCGATTATCGCCCGAGGCCGGAACTGAACTCACCCTTAGCAAACGCGATAGTCCTACCGATAAGTGATTTGACGATTGGACTAAATCCTCATCACACTTCTCATCGGGTCACCAAAACTATACCGGTTGGCAAGAGATGGCTTAGTCGGGCGCAGATGCGCCACCCCCACCGCGGTACGCTCCCATTTCCGTCCGACGGCTCAGAGGGGCGCGTTCTGCATCATTTCGCAATCGCGCAAGTTCCGCTTTTGCTCAGCCCAATCTACGAAGCCGAACATCCATGGCGTGGTTGTTTGCAAAGTTCACGACTCAAAATGCACAACCGAGGTGCAGAGCGCTCAACCTCAACGTAAAAAAATGGCAACCTTCGTGTATAGGTGCAACGAGGATAGCTTCACAGACCACTTGGGTGATGACAGCAGCTGAGAAATGCGGGCAATTGCTATTGATATTAATTATACGGTACATTGGTTATGGACGAAAGCAGGCGTTGCGGATACGAAAAGCACACCGCCATGTCTGAATCGCGGACGTCATCAACGACAAGTGGCCTTGTGCGCTCATCGCCTCCTACTCGCGATTGCGGAAGAGCCGGGAACGGCCCTCCCATCAGTGCATGAGCAGCGGACGGTAAGGGAAGGGCTCCATGGATCAGCGCCAGGCGGGGCCAGTTGGCGGACCCGAACCACTCTCTGACAGCCTCGTGGGCTTTAGGTGGATGAGCCGTCGGCTGCAAGGCCGCCCAGACACCGAACACGAGCAGGCCCTGATCCGAATCGTAATTGTCGGCTTCGTCTGCCTCTATCTTGGCGGGCTTGTCTTTTGGCGCCCACAACCGGACCCGGCACTCAATAGTCTTTTGATTGTTGGCGTTGTCTATTTCTTCCTGTCCTGCCTGATCATCCCCTTGATCGTTCTTAAACCCGGCGTCTGTCATCCCAGGCGGGTCGCGGGCATGGTGGGTGATCTCACCGTTCTCTCAATTTTCCTCCATTTGGGCGGTGGATCGGCGGCCCCGTTCTATCCGATCTACCTGTGGGTAACCCTCGGCAACGGCTTCCGCTACGGACTGATCTACCTTGCGCTATCCGTACCGACGGCCGTCGCCGGCTTCCTGTTCGTCTGGCTGACCACGCCCTACTGGGATGAGGAGCATTGGCTCGGGTTCGGCCTGCTCGTTGCGCTGATCGGCATCCCCGCCTATGCAGGAACCCTCATCCGCAAGCTGATCGAGGCCAAGGCCCAGGCGGAGAGCGCCAACCGGGCAAAAAGCCGCTTCCTCGCCAGCATGAGCCATGAGTTGAGAACGCCGTTGAATGCCATCATTGGCATGAGCGACGTGCTGCGCGAGACGCGTCTGGATCGAGACCAGGGAGAGATGGTCCATACGATCAAGACGTCGGGGCGTGCCCTGCTGTCACTCATCGATGAAATCCTCGATCTGTCGCGCATCGAGGCTAATCGGGTGACCATTAGCAGCGATGCGTTCGACGTTTTCGCGCTGGTTGCCGATCTGCAGACGATCTTCCGTCCCCAGGCCGACGCCAACGGCATCCGTCTCGTCTGTCATATCGCCGGTGACGTTCCTGCCACTGTTGAAGGCGACGTCCGCCACCTGCGCCAGATTCTGATCAATCTGATTGCCAATGCGATCAAGTTTACCGAACGGGGATATGTGGGCCTCGACCTCAGCGTCTCTAGCTGGCCCAGTCTGGGCCGGGTCCGCCTCCGCTTTGCGGTGATCGATACCGGCATCGGGATCGCTCCCGAAGATCATGAACGGATTTTCGATCGCTTTACCCAGGCGGACGACCGCATCAATCGTCACCATCAAGGCAGCGGCCTGGGGCTCGCCATTACCGCCAATCTGGTCAATCTGCTGGGCGGAACGATTGCGGTGAGAAGCGCCCTCGGCGCCGGAGCGACCTTCACTGTCGAACTTCCATTCCCTGTTCAGATGCGGCCGCTCGATCTCGTCGGGGTGCCGGCGCAGCCCGTGTTCGTGCTGTCCTCAGATCCAGCGGTGGCCGCCAGCGCCGAAAGCGCCATCAGCAGCGCCGGGGGTCGTCTTGCCGGCATCGCCTCCTCGATCGCCGAACAGACCAGGTTGCTCGCGCGCATCCGGACGGACACGCGCGCCCTCGTCCTCGTCGACGCAGACCGTCCGGATGGAGCCGAGGCGGAGCTGACGGCCACTCTCAGCGCCATGCCGGCGGAGCGGCGGCCGCTGATGATGCGCATGGTCCGGCGGCCGAATCCCGACCTGGCGATCAATGATTGCCTGATGACCCTGGTGCTGCCCTTGATCCCGACCGCGATGGAAAAGGCGTTCTATGCCGCTCGGCTGCTGTCCAGCTGCGGAGAGCCGGCCGGTAGCGATGTGGACGTGGCAGCGGTCGCGCCGTCCCGCCCGGAGTCGATCCTGCAGATCCTGGTGGCCGAGGACAATCCGGTCAACCAGAAGGTCACCCGGCGCATCCTCGAACACGCGGGGCATTCCGTGCACATCGTCGCCAGTGGCGACGATGCTCTGGATGCACTCGAGCAAACCGAATTCGATGTCTTTATCGTCGATATCAACATGCCCGGACTGAGTGGCCTGCAGGTGGTCAAGCTATATCGAATGGCTCATCTGGACGGGCGCCGCCTTCCCATTGTTGCACTGACCGCGGACGCCACTCCCGAGACCCGCAAGCTGGCAGAAGATGCCGGCATCGATCTCTTCCTCACCAAACCGGTGGAAGCCAAGCGCCTGCTGGACGCCGTCGTCGGGGTCGGTCGCGCCGAGGGCCGCGAAGCCACCACCGGGGAGCGCGCTGCGCCGCGAGTGACGAAGATTTCGTCACACCCCCGCTTTCGATCCGAGGCCTATCCGGCCATCAACTGGAGCGTCATCGACCAGCTCAGCCGCTTTGCCGACGGCGATGACTTCGTCCGTGAAACCCTTGAAGAATACGTCGCCAACGGGCGGACGTTGCTGATGCAAATCGGTGCTGCGGCCAAAGAGGGCGATGCGCGCGCATTTCGTGACGCTGTGCACGCGCTAAGGGGAACCTCCGGCAACGTCGGCGCCGAAGCCCTGTCGCGGCTGTGCCAGGACATGCACGGAATGACGCGCGATCGCTTATGCGCCAATGGCGAAGAATACATCCGCCAGCTGCAAAGGGAGTTTGCGCGATTTGAACGGGAGTTTGCGCGGGCGTCCACCAGCTTTGGCCGTTCTACGTCGGGTCGCTCCGACCGACACTGATGCCCTAAGAAGGGAAGGAGGACGAGGGGGTTATCTTTGCCCTCTCGACGTCCCCCTTGAGGTTCCCCGATGCACCAAAACTCTAGAAATCCCTGGTCCCGCCACGGGTGGGTAAGGTCAATTAGCCGGTCTGCTTGATCCGGGCCCAGCGTCGATCCTGGGCCTTTGCGAGATGCGCCATCCGGCGCAGATCCGCAGCCGATAACAGCATCGCCGTGTCGACCCACACGTCTGTCACATCAATGAGTTCTTCGATCGAAACAGCGGCGCATATCTTCCGGGTTTTCAGCATCGCCTGTCGGCTCAAGCGAATGCGGGCGAATTCACGGACGTAATCTCGGATCGCCTCGGTACCCTGACCCTCGTCAACCACCTGATCGATCACGCCCATCGCGTGCAGTTCCTCCGCCGAATAGACCTTGCCGCTCAGGATCATGCGCTCGGCCGCGACGCTGCCGATTCTGCGGGAGAGGAAGCTAAAGGCTCCCATGCCGGGAAAAAGATTAAACAAGACCTCCGGTAGACCAAATTGCGCTTGACGTTCCGCGATGATCAGATCGTGGGCAAGCGCAGCCTCGAAGCCCCCACCCAGCGCGTCGCCTGTTACAAGGGCAATCATACACACCGGAACGTCGAAGCTGGAATGTAGCCGATGCTGGCCACGGGCGCAGGCATGGGCATAACGGCGTAGCCCGTCTCGGTCGCGATCTTCGATCAGTCGCAAGAACAGGCTGAGATCACCCCCGAGGTTAAAAATTCCGGGGAGTTTCGAGTGCGTTACGACGAATTGAACCGGGTTTTGCCCGGGGTGATCACTTCGTTCGAACGCCCCCTGAACTGCATCCGCAACCGTGTTCATATCCCGCAGCAGGCCGCGCGTGAAGCTCGGCCTGCCGGCAGGCCGCATAGACTGCCAGACGATGCGATCTTCCGGCTCGAAGGCGACATCGAGTTCATCAAGCTGCCAACCGGCAGCCTCGGTCAACGATTCGAAAGCAAAGCGGTCTTCCGGCTGTTGCCGGACCGGCAGCCCGATAGGACCACCGACTTTATCGGGAATCACCGCGACATTGCGGGTGGTCCGCGACTCCATATCAAGGCTTAGGACGGGACGCAAAGCGGTAGAAGGCATCGGTTTTCTCCAGATCATGAGCATCCTTCTGTTTTCCTCCAAAGAGGAATCGTGCGCTTTCATTATACCATTTGATCCAATCATCATGTGTTGTGTATAACCTACATGCCCTATGCGGGGTATTATTGCACTGCAACCATGGCGGCCGGTGCATCGGTTGGATCTGTCCTGATGACAGTATCCGGGAGAGACCAGGGCTCCCGCCCATCCCGCGATAATGTGCGAGAATGAGAACAGCAGTATTGTTTCGGTTGTAGTGGACGCGGTACGTTCCAGCGGTGGGTAAGCGTCAGCGTTTCGTAAGTGTCACCACCGTGGGAACCGGGGATCGCCTGGGCGGCCGCCGAAATCCATTGCTGATGAAGCAGAGGCAGGCATGACGGTTGTCATCATCGTTGACGACCAGCCGCTCAACCTGAGAATCCTCAGTCGGTTTGCGCAATCGGTCGAGGAAGGCGTCGTCGTCAATGCCTTCGAGGCCCCGCAAGCGGCCCTGGAGTTTGTCAGGACGCAAACCCCCGATCTGATCGTCACCGACTTCGTCATGCCGGCGATGAACGGAGAGGAATTCATCCGCCTTTGCCGGCAGCATCCGCCGGCCCGCGATATTCCGATCATCGTGGTGACCGCCTACGAGGATCGGGAGTTCCGCTATCGGGCGTTGGACGCCGGTGCCAGCGACTTCCTACTCAGCCCGGTCGATGGCCAGGAGCTCTGTACCCGCGCCCGCAACCTGCTGACGCTCTGGCGACAGCGCCAGCAACTCACGGATCGTGCCCGCTTCCTTGAGAGCGAGCTAAACGCCACCGTTCGCGAGTACGCCGAGGAGGTCCGGCGCCGTGAAGAGCAGTTGCGGCGGGTCATTAACACCGTGCCCACCCTCCTTCGCGCCACCGACCTCCAGGGCAACCTGTTGTTCGCCAATAGCTTTCACGAGAATTACTTCGCCGTCGACACGACAGCCGCGGTTGGTCGGCCGATGAAGGAGATCTTTGGCGAGGACTACGGCCAGCGGCATCTGGACCTCGATGCCCGGTTGATTGCTGCGCGGCAGACGATCTTCGACGTCGAAGAGACGTTGGAGACCGGCGGCGAGTGTCCCAGCGTCCTCCTGACGACCAAGGCCCCGATCTATGGCGAGGACGGAAACGTCAGTCAGATCGTGACCGTCTCCCTCGACATCACCCACCGCAAGCAGGTGGAGCAAGCCGTGCGCGAGAGCGAGGAGCGGTTCCGTCGGCTGGTCGAGGGGTCGGTACTCGGCATCGTGATCGAAGCCGGCGGCGTTCCGGTCTTCGCCAATGGAACCTTTGCGAGAATCTTCGGCTACGATTCCTCGGAAGACATCCTCGCTCTCCCCAGTCTGATTCGTCTGTTCGCCCCTTCAGAGCAATCCCGGATCAAGCACGCGCAACAGAGCGCCTTCGCCATCGAGGCGACAGAGCCGAGGGAGTTCGAAGGCGTGCGCAACGACGGCACCTTGATCTGGATTGAAAGCCAGTCCCAGGCAATCACCTGGAAGGGCCAATCCGCCCTGCAAACCACGGTTGCCGACGTTACCCTTCGCAAGGCCTACGAGGAACGTCTCCAGCGTCAGGCGAACTTCGACGAGGTGACCGGCCTACCCAACCGGGTCCTCGCCGCCGACCGCCTCCGCAACGCCGTCGTCAGCGCGGTGCGCCACTCCCACAAGGGAGGCCTGCTCTTCGTCGATCTCGATCAGTTCAAGAAGATCAACGATACCTGGGGTCATGCCGTCGGCGATCAGTTGCTGCGCCTCGCCGCCGACCGCCTCCGGGGCTGCGTTCGTGAAGAGGACACGATTGCCCGGCTGGGAGGCGACGAATTCACCATTATCCTGCCGAAGATGGGTTGCGCCGCCCATACCGAACCGGTGATCTACAAGATCATGGCCGCGTTCTCGAAGCCCTTCGTCCTCGGCCGGCACGAAGCCTTCGTCACCGCCAGCATCGGGGTCAGCATCTTTCCCGACGACAGCGAAGATCCGGCGACGCTGATGCAGAACGCAGACGCTGCCATGTACCGGGCGAAAGAGCAGGGGCGAAACACCTTTCACTTTTATACGCCCGAACTGAACGAACTGGCCGCCCAGAGACTACACATCGAAACCCATCTGATTCATGCCCTCGACCGAGGCGAATTCTCGGTCTACTACCAGCCGATTATCGATCTCCGCTCCGGTCGTCTCGCCGGTGCGGAGGCGCTTCTCCGCTGGTTCAATCCGGAGCTGGGACCATTCCTGCCGGATCGCTTTGTGCCGCTGATCGAAGACATCGGCCTCATCGTGCCGGTCGGTCACTGGGTTCTCGAAAGTGCGTGCCGCCAGTTGGGGTGGTGGCGGCAGACCGGCTTTCCCCACCTCGGCGTGACGGTCAACATCTCATCGCGGCAGTTGCGAGGAAAAGGCTTGGTCGAAGCCGTCGCCGGCCTTCTCGACCGCTATAAGGTGCCCCCGGGCGCGCTCGAACTGGAAATCACCGAAAGCTGCCTGTTGGCCGACGTGGACGAAACGACGGCGATCCTGCGCGATCTCGATGCCCTCGGCGTCAAGCTGGCCCTGGACGATTTCGGGACCGGCTATTCATGCCTACGCTATCTCAAGGACCTGCCGGTCGACACGGTCAAAATTGACAAGTCGTTCATCGCCAACGTCTCCAGCAACGCCGGCGATGCCAGCGTCGTTGAGGCCATCGTCGCCCTCGCCCACCGCCTTGGTATCCGAGTGATCGGCGAAGGGGTCGAAACGGCGGAGCAACTGGAATTTATCCGAACCCGGGGCTGTGATCTGGCTCAGGGATTCTATTACGCAACGCCCCTGGCGCCGGACGCATTCGTCGCCTGGTGCCGTCGCTTCGTCGGCACCATGCAGCAGGCTCTGTGATCCCAACTCCCACTCCTCTTCTCTTTTTGCCCCATAACGGTTAGTGAAGCGGACAGGGGTCGTCAGAGGATCTCCTGTTTCATTTGCCCATGTCTCCCTGATCGGAGGAGCCGATGTCGCTTGGCTTGCGCGAGGACCGCCGTCGTCGCCGGCGACGACTTCACTGGTCGATTTTCAAGTGGGCCGTGGCGCTGGCTCTCATCACCGCCGCCGGCATCTATGCCTATGAAACCGGTCGTCGGCTGGCGAGCGCCGATATCACCCGCCTGGAGCAGACAATCTCAACCCTGAGGGAGCAGGTGGATGTCGGCGAAGCAGCCAACATCAGCTCTCACGCAGCGGCCGAAACCGCGCAGGCCACGGCGCGCGACTGGCAGGCGCGCTATGAACGGGACGTCGCCCGCGGTCCGTCGAAGGAGCTGTTCGAGATCATCCAGCAGAAGCTCGGGGCCGGTGTCGAAGCGGAGCGGCTAAAGGCGGTCCTCATCGCCACCCAGAATCGACGCGATTGTCGACGCGAGGCGGAGCGACGTCTCTTCCCGGTGCCGGTACAGATGCAGACTGCCACCCGCTCTTCGCTGAAATTCGGCAGCGGCCTGATTACCCTGGTCATCGTCGGCATGCCGGCAAGAGATTCTGCCGGCAATGGGGAATCCTGGTTCGACGTGGCGGAACCGGTAACCTTGCGTCTCATCCGCAGCGGCGTTCCGGCAACCGAGGTGACGGGAGCGCTACCACTGACCACATCGGTGATTGTCGGCGAACGGGAGTTCAGCTTCCGCGTCATGCCGGCGAAGAGCCGAGGCAATGTCGACATCTTTGGCGAATCGTGCCGCTTCCCCTAATCATTGTCGGGCGCGCGGAAGGGATTGTCGAGGGAGTCGACAATGAATCGAAGCATGCGGCGAATCTGCTTTTCGTCGCAGCCCATCAGCACCGCATCCTCCAGGGCGTCCTGACAAACTTGCCGGACCTCGCTCAGGTTTTCGTTGAGGACCTTCAGCTTTTCCTCGCAGACGATGGGTGAGCCATCCGGCTGCCGCCAGACGAGCGTCTCGTTGTCCTGCGTCTTCACGGCAATGTGCTCGATGCGGCCGGCTTCCCCAGGCCCAGGCTTGGGACTGCGGTCCCGTGCGGATCCGTTGAAGCGGCCGCCGGCCGCCACTGCCGCCACTCCTTCGCGTCCCCCTGCCATCGGCGGCGCAACCGGTCGGACCCCGGAAATACCCGATACGGGTTATAATTCATGCGTTCCTCTTCCATTCGTTTCGTTTCGGCGCTAGAGGATATGGACTTTGGGCTTAGTAAGGGTTCCGCCTAATGACCAACAGGTTTGCCGAGTTGACCCACGACATCCAGGACCGTATTCGCGAGATTGCTTATTTGATGTGGGAATCTGCGGGGCGCCAGCACGGGATGGCAATGGAATACTGGCTCGCCGCCGAGCAAGAGGTGTTGTCGACTTTCCAGGCGGCGGCGCACCGCTTGTTGCCTGATCTCGACGCAAAGCCGAAGCCAGCGGAAAAGCTCGCCTCGCTCAAGGTGACAGCCCCGTCCGTGGCCGCTCCCGCTGACGAAGCGATCGTCGCAGCAACAGCAGCGACGGGAGCAAAGCCGGCGACTCGCCGGACACCTCGCACAAAGGCAAAAGTCCAAGACGGGATCGAACGCACCTAAGATCACGGCGTCACGGCGATGCAGCAACCCGCAGATTGCTTTGGGAGACGCGCCTAAGGGCAATTCGATCGAGAATTGCCCGCCGTTCTTTGTCGTCTGCGGACCGCCACCAAGTGATTTCCGCCAGCGAGCGCAGGCAGCCAACGCAAAGAGCGCCCGCCGCATCGAGCCGGCAAACGCCGATGCATGGAGATACGACTTCGGCTTGCTGTTGCATGCGAGAACTCCCACCCGGTCGACCCGGCGGGCGGCGTGCGCTTGCCGCCATTCATTGACATCGGCGTTCTTTATCGTATGGGCGTTGCCGGCGGCAACGCCCCAGCGACGTTTGGATGAATCCGTATGGGCGTTATTGTGCGCCGCAGCATTGTCGTCTATGGTGCAGGCGATCCGCCTGAGGTTCGGCTCTGCGACCGCGACCGTTTGGCTCATGGGTCAGCGCGCTGACAAAAGGATGGGTTGGATTTTGCACCGCAGACGTACGCGATCATATTTGTCATAGTAGCTTTTTGGATCGAAGACTCTTCAAGAGCCCGGACGAACGGATGTCGACTCGTAACCTCGACAAGATGTTCTACCCTCGGTCGGTCGCAGTCGTCGGTGCCAGCAACCGAGATGGCATGGCGGGGCATATCGTCATGCACAACCTGCTGCATGGCGGCTTTGAGGGTCCCATCATGCCGGTCAGCGCGGAGGATCGCGCCATTTCGGGGGTGCTGGCCTACCCGCGCGTCGAGGCGCTCCCGGAAACGCCCGATCTCGCCGTCGTTTGCGCTTCATCCAAATTGGACTCGACGGTTCGCGCCCTTGCGGAACGCGGCACCCGCGCGGCGATCCTCCTTAGCGACGGCATCGGCGACGCCCAGGCACGGCACCGAATGCTAAGCGAAGCGGAGCAGGTCGGGCTTCGCCTCCTTGGCCCTGGTTGCCTTGGCCTGATGGTGCCGGGTATCGGCCTCAATGCCAGCGTTGCGCCGGTCGCTGCGTTACCGGGCGGTGTTGCCTTCGTCTCCCAGTCCCTGACCGTCTGCGCCGCCGTCCTTGACTGGGCGCGGGAGCACGATATCGGCTTTTCCCACTTCATCTCTCTCGGGGACACGCTCGATATCCATCTCGCCGATATCATCGACTATCTCGGCAGCGACGCGATGACGCGGGCGATCCTCGTTTATATCGAGGGTATCCGCCATGGCCGTCCGTTCATGTCGGCGGGGCGCGGTGCCAGTCGCAACAAGCCGGTGCTGGTGATCAAGTCCGGGCGCACCGCTGAAGGGCGTGCTGCACTGGGTGTGGCCGAAGCGGCGAGCCGGGATGATGTGTACGACGCCGCCATCCGCCGTGCCGGCATGCTGCGCGTGCAGGGTTTCAGCGAACTCTTCGCCGCTGTCGAAACACTCGGTCGGTCGCGGCCGTTGCGAGGCGACCGTCTGGCGATCATCAGCAATGGCGTCGGCATCGCCGTCATGGCGGTCGACAACCTCATTCTCAGCGGCGGCCGTCTCGCCCAGCTTTCCGAAGCCACACTCGCCGCCATCGCGCCGCATGTGTCGTCGGAGGGTCCCGCCGCCAATCCGATTCACCTGCCGGAGGGGGCCTCCGCCACCACCTACGCTGCGGTTACGAAGGCCGTTTTCGCCGACCGCAACGTCGATGCCATCCTGGTCATGCACGCGCCGACGACGGCAGCGTCGAGTGCCAAGATCGCCGACGCGGTAATTATCGCCACCAAGGAAGCCCGCGGGACCCTGTTGGCCAGCTTCATGGGTGGCAGCAGCGCCAACGACGCCCGCCATCGCTTTAGTGTTGCCGGCATTCCGACGTTCGACACCGTCAATCAGGCGGTGACCGCCTTCATGCACATGGTGCGCTATCGCCGCAGCCAAGACATCCTGATGCAGACGCCGCCGTCGAAGCCGGCGGAGTTCAATATTGCCCCCGAGGATGTACGGGCGAAGGTCGGCGACATGCTGCGCCGCGGCCAATCCATCGTCACCGGCCGCGAGGCGATCTCGTTGCTTGCGGGCTTTGGCATCAGAACGATGGAGACGGCGACCGCCCGCTCACCGGACGAAGCGGTAGCCGTCGCTGAGCGCCTGGGCTTTCCGGTTTCCCTGAAGCTGGTTTCCCGCGACGGCGGATCACCCGCGGCGATGGCGGACACAGTGTCGCTGCTCGAGTCCCGGGAGGCGGTGAAGTCGGCGGCGCAGCGCCTCTTGTCCGCCAGCCCGCAGCGGGGCCAGCGCTCTGCCGGTGATAGCTTTATCGTCGAGCGGGCCATTCGGCGGCCCGACATTCGCGAACTCCGCATCAGCGTCGCCGATGATCCGGTCTTCGGACCGGTGATCGTCTTCGGCCACGGCGGTCCTGCGTCCGACGTCATTGCCGATCGCGCCGTCGCCCTCCCTCCCCTCAACATGAGCCTGGCGCTGGAAGTCATCCAACGCACGCGGGTCTGTCGCTTGCTGCAGCGCTACGGTGACGTCCCGGCCGCCGACATCAGCGCCGTTTGCCTGGCCCTCGTCCAGGTCTCGCAGATGATTATCGACGTCCCCGAGATCGCCGCGGTTGAAATCAATCCGTTGCTGGTGGACGACCGGGGCGCTTACGTCGCCGATGCACAACTGCTCATCGCCCCGGCGACGGAAGTGTCCGAGCGACGCCTCGCCATTCGTCCTTACCCGAAAGAACTCGAAGAGGAATTCATCTCCAACAGCGGTCGCAAATTTCTGCTTCGGCCCATCCGTCCCGAGGATGAGCCGGCTCACCACGATTTCGTCGGCAAGTGCACGCCGGAGGACATGCGGCTGCGTTTTTTCCACCTGGTCCGGGCATTGCCCCACGCGGAAATGGCGCGGTTGACTCAGATTGACTACGACCGCGAAATGGCATTCATCGCCACCGGCATCGCCGACAATGGCCAGATCGAGACACTCGGCGTTGTCCGCACCGTCGCCGACCTCAATAATGACAAGGCCGAGTACGCGATCCTCGTCCGCTCCGACATGAAAGGCCAGGGCCTCGGTCGCAAGCTGATGAAAAAAATCGTCGACTATTGCCGTTCGCGGGGGACCCGACGAATCGTCGGCCTCGTTCTCCGTGACAATGTTCCCATGCTCGACCTGATCCAGCGTCTCGGCTTCACCGCGCGCAAGGTCCCCGACGACGACCTGATGGAGGTCGAACTGGAACTCCAGTCCCCCGAGACCACTCCCGAGCCCCCGCAGACCGTCGCCTAACGTCGTCTCCGTTAATGCCCCTTACAGGGTAATTAGGCATACTTGTGGTGGCCGCGAAATTAGTTTCGCCGACTCGGTTTTGCTGTTCAAGCGCAAATAATCTTTTTCGTAAGAATTTATTCTTTGACATTGACGAGATTGCCTCTTTTCGGTCGTCCGCTTGCTGCGCGAGCCCTACCCAAATTACCCTGAATGAGGGTATACCGTTGGCATGGGCGAAAGGCGGGTTCGATCTTGGTGGCGAGAAGAGCTGCAACAGCTCATGCCCGTTTTTTGCGAGGTCGGGCTCCTGTCGTTCTTCATCAACATCCTCGCCCTCGCGGTGCCCGTATTCGTCATGCAAGTCTACGACCGCGTCGTCTTTCATAGCGGTGTGAGCACCCTTGTCGGCCTCGTTGTCGGGATGGCGATCGTCATCGGTTTCGACTTTTGCATGCGGCTGGCGCGGGCCCGCATTCTGCAGATCGTCGCCCTTCGCATCGATGTGGCCGTCGGACGCAAACTCTTCGACAAGGTGGTCACCCTCCCGCTGGTGGAGATCGAGCGGCGGCCGGCGGCAAGCTGGCACGCCTTGTTTCGCGACGTGGACACCGTTCGCAATACGCTCAGCGGGGCGAGCATCCTGCTCTTTTGCGACCTCCCCTTCTTGCTTCTCTTCCTCGGGATGATGTTCATCATCGCTCCTCCGGTCGCCTGGGTGGTCATCCTGGTGCTGCCGGCTTACGGCCTTATCGCGGCACTATCGGCGCGCATTCTTATCCGCCGCAGTGGTCATGAGCGGGATAACGCCCTCGCCCGCGACAGCCTGATCGCCGAGATGATCGCCGGCCGGACGACCATCAAGGCACTAGCCCTCGATGCCAGCCTGCGGCCGCTCTGGGAGGAGCGCCATGCCCGCACCATCGAGAACGCCATCAGCCGCGGCGGGCTCGCCGACGGCTACGCAACCTTGGGAACAACCCTGACGGTGGCAACGACGGTGGCGATCACCGCCATCGGTGCGCTCGCCGTGCTGGACCAGCGGCTCAGCATTGGAGCCCTCATCGCCGCCAACATGCTGAGCGGCAGGCTCCTCGGCCCGGTGACCCAGCTCGTGGCCAGCTGGCGCAGCCTGACCGCGCTCCGGCAAGCGATCGATCGGCTGGGTCAGGTCTTCGGTCTTGCCAGCGACCGGCGCGAGAGCGTCGTTGCACTTGCCTGCCCCAAGGGCGAACTGACTCTCGAAGGCGTCTCGTTCAGCTATCCGGACAGCGGCCGGCCGATCTTAGTTGGCGTCGACGTCTCCCTCCGTACGGGCGTCCACGCTATCGTTGGCCCCAACGGCAGCGGCAAGAGCACCTTGCTAAAGGTAGCGCTCGGCCTTTATCGGCCGAGCGAAGGCCGCGTACTGCTCGACGATGCCGACATCGCCCAGTTCGCCCGCAGCGACATCGCCAACTGGATTGGCTATGTACCGCAGGAGACCGTTCTTTTTTCGGGCACGTTGCGCGACAACATCGCCCTTCGCCAACCGATGGCGGACAATGCGACCATCACCGCCGCCGCCATTCTTGCCGGTGCCCACAGCTTCATCATCGATCTGCCCGATGGCTACGCGACCGATGCCGGCGAGGCGGGACGCCGCCTCTCCGCCGGTCAGCGCCAGCGGATCGCCATTGCCAGGGCCCTGCTCGCGGACCCGCCGCTCTTGCTGCTCGATGAACCGTCAAATCATCTCGACCAGGACGGCGACCATGACCTGCGGCGGATGCTGGAAAGGCTCGCCCGGCGATCAACGGTTCTCATCGTCACCCACAGTCCCCCCTTGCTCGCCGCCTGCCAGACGATCAGCGTCCTCGACCGTGGCCGCATCGCCCGGACGGGTCCGGTGGATCAATTGCTTCCCCTCCTCCTTCATCGCGCCCCGCCTCGGTCCGACCCGCCGGCGGCCCGTGCTGCGAGCGCACCGGCGTTTACGGCAACGGCCGCAACCCCGGCGCCGGCGGACATCGGACGGCGATGATCCCCGCCGCCTCCACGTTCGAAGCCCTGTTTGCCCGGCATCCGCTCCCGGCATGGCGCCGTGCCGCCTGGCTGATCGTTGCTCTGGTGATCGCTTTCTTCGCCTGGGCGGCGTTCGCCACCGTCGAGGAAGTCGCCGTCGCTCGCGGCGAGGTCGTCCCCCGCGGCAAGGTCAAGGTCATCCAGCACCTTGAGGGCGGCATCGTCGACGGAATTTTCGTCGCCGAAGGCGATCCCGTTCATGCGGGTATGGTCCTCGTTCGCCTTAATCTGGCGACCGGCGGCGTCAACCGAAACGAGCTCGTTGCCCGCCTCGATCGAGAGGAGATGAAGCGGAGGCGGCTGCTGGCCGAGGTGGCGGGCGAGCCTCTCGTGTTACCCCCGGAGTCGGCGAAGCGTCAGCCGGACATGGCGTCTGCCGAACAAAAGACCCTGGAGGCCAGGCGTCGAGAGCGAATCTCGGCTTCAGCCGTCCTTCGCGAACAACTGCATCAGCGCGAGCTCGCCGTCCAAGAACTGGAGGCGAAACGCCGTTCGACGACGAGCAATCTCTCCCTCGCCCGCGAGCGGCTCAAGCTCTCCGAGAATCTTCTCGCCGACGGGCTGACGGCGAGGATGGAACACCTGAAGATGCAGGCGGAGGTGGAGAGCCTGGAGGGTGAGCTGGCCGCCCTGGGCCCAGCGATCCCGCGCGCCCGCGCCGCTGTTGGCGAAGCCCAGCAGCGGTTGCAGGAGGCCGAGGATCGCTTCCGTCGCGAAGCCAACGATCAGTTGGGCGAGACCGAGGAGCAAATCGCACGCTTGCGTGAGCTTCTGGTCGAAGCGACCGATCAGGGACGTCGCTCGGAAATCCGGAGTCCGATCGACGGTGTCGTCAAGAAGCTGCGGTACAACACCATCGGCGGCGTGGTCGCGCCGGGCGATCCCATCATGGAGATCGTTCCGACGGAGGAGAAGCTGGTGGTCACCGCCCGCCTGAGCCCCGCCGATCGTGGCTACGTGCATGCGGGTCAGCCGGCGACGGTCAAAGTCACCACCTACGATTTTGTCCGGTATGGGGGGCTGGCGGGGGAGGTCACCCACGTTGCCCCCGATACGAGCACCGACGGCAAGACCGGGACCGCCTATTTCGAGGTGACTGTCGAGACGGAAAAAGGCCGGCTCGGTGACGACACTCAGCCGTTGCCGATCACCGCCGGAATGGAAACGATCGTCGACATCAACACCGGTCGGCGGACGATCCTTGCCTATCTAGTGCAACCGGTCCTCAAGCTTCGCTACGAAGCGTTCCGCGAACGGTAAGCACCGAGGTGCCGCACAGGGCCTGCCCGGCGGCGGTCGTCATTCCGCCTAGTGTGCGCTCTCGATATTGATGGTGAGGGTACGGCGCATCACATTGCTGCCATTGCCCGTCATCGGCCGCACCGAATGCCATGAATTGAACGTCTTAATGAAGAGAACGGCCTGGTTAGGTTCGAAATCGAAGGTGTGCAGTACCTCCATTTCCTCGAACTCGGCGCGCCGATTGAGCAAATTGAAGGTTTGCTTCGGATCCTTCGGCCGATTGACGTCGGTACCGCCGCCGTAGGCCGGGTTCCATTCCCCCGGTCGGACAATGGAGACGACGAGGGTAATGATCTTGGATGGCACGTCCGTATGCGGCAGGACATGGCCGCCGCCCGACGGCAGCATCGAAAACTCGAAGCGACTTCGCAGCCGGTGCGTGCCGATCTTGCGTTTGCCATGCACCCGTTTGCCACGCAGAAGCTTGAAAAGCTGGCGGCTGAGCGGCAGTCGTTCACCGTATCCGAGGTCCACGTGGCGGACCCGCAGCGCGTCCATTACCGTCCAGATAAAGTCGTCACTCTTGATCCAACGGTGAAACTCGCGCCAGAGGGGCTGCGAACGGAGAAAATCATGGTAATGACGTTCGTTGAATTTTTCGGAGAGGACGTACTTATATCCAACCTTCGGCAAGCTGACGAACAATTCCTGGGCTGGGAACGTCGCCACCATCTCGTCGTAGTCACTCGCTCCCATCACCGGAGTAGAGATTCCGATCGGAAACGGCTCGTATCTGAGGGAGAGGTTGTCGAACGAGAGCTTAGCCACGGCAAGTATTATCCTGTTTCCGCCCTGATCTTGCCACCGTGGCGCCGCGTCGCGAAGAGTTGTCTCTCCACGCGCGGCGGGTTCCCGCGCTCGCCCGAACCTGACAGGGAGTGTACCGCCATCGCAGCCACCGGAGCGGCATATGATGCCATTTCGCCTGCAATCACGCCTTCACCACTCAGATAACACGAACGCCGAGGAACTTCGACCGGCAGCCGCCATCGCGATTATGAACCACAAGCAGCGACCACGCCATTACTGCCGCTTGGCGAGCAATCCCGCAAGCACTCTGTTGCGAGAGATTTGCGGGCGCGGCTTTGGATTGCAGCATCAGTTTTCAGTCCACCAACAAGGGAATCCCGGTACGCTGAGAGACCACCTGTTCCGTGGTGAACAGGCAGTTCCGACGCCGCTGGATCGCCTGCAACGCGGAGATGTCAGTGTCCGCGTGACGGCTCAGGGTCGACCCTCGTTCGGCAATCAGCGGATTGATCGCGTAGGCGTGGGTGATCTCGAAGCTGAAGCCACTGAGAATGATTCGCTCAAAGCCATGCTCGGCAAGGCCGACGGCCACCGCCAGCATCCCGACCGAGGGAACCTTGCGGGCGATCAGTCTGCGGATCTCGGGATCGTTCCCGCAGACGCCAGCGACGAGATCGAGATAGTAAGCGGCCGGCTTCGTAATCAGTTCATCGTAATGGTAACCGATGCGCTGTAGTTGCCGGCGGACGAAGGGCGCCGTTGTCCGAACCATCTTTCCCAGATGCAGAACCTGTTTCCAGGGCTTGCGCTGAAACGGCCGCCGCGGGAACAAGTACAAGTGGCGCGTGCGCAGACCACGCAAGGCATCAACGGCGAGGCGATTCGAATCGTTCTTGCCCGAGGTGAGGATGGACGACATCACCGTGAACACGGGAACCGGCAGCCCGCATCGTGCCGCCGAAAACCCGGATGCATTGGCGCAGGCAACCGCGTCGAAGCGATCCAATGGCGGAAGTGCGGGCTCCGGCTTCGAGCCAAGGACAAGCAGACACGACACGGCGAGCGTAAGCCCCCTTTTAAAGGGGCGAGGCTTACCACGGATCGGCGCCGCAACGAAAACGTTTCGGCGGCGGTCGATTTCATTGGCGCAGGTTACGCTGTAGATCCGTGGCCGGGGCGGCTAGCGGCTAGCCGCTAGCGGCTGCGGACCTGCAACCGCCAGCGCGTCGTCGATCAGGCGGCGCGCGACGCCGGAAGAAAGACCGCGAGGGGTTCACGGGGAGCAAACACGCCGACCGGGGTGACATCAAACAACCCGCGAACTCTTTCCACCGCCCGTTCGACGCAGTCCAGCGACGGCAGCGGCCGATCGATGGGGAACCGATCGCCCAGCCACACCGCAAGTCCGGCGGCAACCAGATCCTCGTGGATGATGCGTATGTCCCGGCCAAGCCGCTGCGGCCCGAACCTCATCATCAGCCGGTAGAAAAACGCGTTGATGTGCGTGCGTTCCGGCCTGCCGCGCCGCCGGCGCCGACTTACCGCCGCTGCCTCCCGCGTCTCTTTGCGCATCGCGTTCCGACCTTCGCCCAGATCGAAGATGTGGACGGGCCGTCCGGCGGCACATGCCTCGGTGAGCATCGACATGCTATCGCCGGTCACGACGATATGATCGGCAAGGCCGAGGAAGGCGAAGTACGGATTCTCCCGTGCATCCTTCGACCAGCGGTACAGGTAGGTCGGCACCGTAACGTTCTGGCAGAACGTCTCGACCGTTGGCAGAGGCGTCCGCGCGCTGGTGGTGACCAGTAGCGAGCCGCCCAGTTCCTTCGCCAACGCCGAGGCCTGCTCGGCAAGGCGCGCGGCAGCAGCGTGATCAAAACTGTAGGGGCCACTGGAGCCACCGATGACGACCGCCACGTACGGCTTGGGCAAATGCGCAAGCCGATCGCGCCAGCTCGCTGCATCGCCATCAAGGCGCTCCCGGGTCACCCGGTGCAGCGGCGTTCTGTTCTCCAGCACGTTCGGCTGCCGGGGCAATCGATACTGGGGCGTGGTGACGATCAGATCGAAGGAATCGAGCCCACTCCACGGCCGCCCCACGTGCACGAGGCGGACTCGATGGCCATCGGCGGCCGCCCGCTCGCGAATCCACCTGGCGATCGGCTCGTTGCGCCGCCCCGCCGATAAAACCAGATCCGGCCAGGGCGCTTCCAGCGAACTGGACTTGCTCTTGACGACGCCGGCGAGCGTCGTCCCGAGGGCGAGATTGGTAACCAGCTCAAATGGCTGATGGATGAACTGCTTGATCTCAAACGGCCAGCCCATGCCTTCGGCCAACGCCAAGACCTGGGAGTTATCTCCGGCCTTCTGCCCCATCAGGACCCAAACCACGGGCGCCCGATAAAGCGCCTCCAGCGGGATATGGCCGTGCGGCATTCAACTCTCCTTGCCGATCTTTCCGGGTCTGCCGAGGAGAAGCGACCCGAATTCGACCGGCTTAGCGGTTCAAGCGGCGTGTCCGACCTCGGGTCGACCCACGCGGCGGTACCAGTAACTAGTTGCAGCCCGCCGGAGATCGCTCAAATCAATCTTTGTTTCCCCGTGTTACGCACCGTAAGTCGCTTTTGTCTTAGGTGTTTTATCGGCATAAGATTTTGCCGGAGAGGGATGACAGCGAGGCGCATTGCGCGAATGGGGCTCGGTTGCTATGACTCTCACCATTCCCCCGCAAGAGGTGGCATTGGCGCAAAGGTGCGCATGAGCATCGTACGATGAACGCAATGTGGATTATGGTCGCCCGGCATGCGGTCACCCGCGCTACGGGCTTCCTGCCGAAGGACATGCAGACGCGGATCGAGCGGCGGATGCGCGGCCAAGAGGACTTTCTGCGGCTGAACCACGCGGACGCCGTCATCGTCTCGTTCGGCAAGAGTGGCCGCACCTGGCTCCGCGTGCTGCTGTCCCGCTTCTATCAGGTGCGCTGCGGGTTGCCCGAATCCGCGCTTTTAACCTTTGACAACTTCCACCGTCGAAATGCGGCCGTTCCGAGGATTTTCTTCACCCATGATAACTACCTGAAGGATTTCACCGGCGATAAGGAGAGCAAGGCCCCCTACTATGCCAAACGTGTGGTTCTCCTTGTCCGCGACCCGGCGGATGTAGCGGTTTCACAGTACTACCAATGGAAGTTCCGGATGACGGACCGGAAAAAGCGCATCAACAGCTACCCTCAAGAAGATATATCCCTTTTTGACTTCGTAATGGATGCAAATTCCGGCTTGCCTAAGGTGATCGACTTCATGAACGCCTGGGCACGCGATCTCGGCCGGATGAAGTCCCTGCTCGTCGTTCGCTATGAGGACATGCGGGCGCAGACACCCGATACGCTGAAGCGCATTCTGGCTTTCATCGGCACGCCGGGGACGTCCGAGGAGATAGCCGAGGCGGTCCGCTTCGCTTCCGTCGAGAACATGCGCCAACTCGAGCAAAAGCAGACCTTCCGGCGCGCCGGCAGTCGGATGACGGCAACCGATCGCAGCAATCCCAATACCTTCAAGGTTCGCAAAGCGAAGGTGGGCGGTTACCGTGACGAATTTACCCCGGAGCAGGTGGCAGCAATCGACGCCATGCTGGCCACACGGCTGATTCCCGTGTTCGGCTACGCCAGGACCGAAGGAACGCCATCTCCCGTGACTCAGCAAGCAGCGGTAGAAAGCCAATGACGACCGGGCGACCTTGCGTTTTCATTCAAACCAACGAAAAGCAAGTACTGGGTGCACTGATCGCCGAGTACTCCTTGAAGCGGAACTCGCGACACGCCAATGCGTTCGACGTCCGCATCATGCACACCAAGGACTATCCGTTCCTCAAGGAGCGGGATGGTCAGGCCTACAAGCGTGACGGCATGGACCGGGTATGGCGCTACGACGACTTGCAGTCGTTTACGCCGCTGCGCTTCTTGCCACCCGAGTTGATGGAATACAATGGCCGCGCCCTCGTCATCGATCCCGATATTTTTGCCGTCGCCGATGTTTGGGAGCTGTTGAGCCACGACATGGACGGGGCGGCGATCTGCTGTCGCCTGCGTGAGATGCCGAAGGGCCTCTATGGCTATTATGCAAGCAGCGTCATGCTTCTTGACTGCGCGAAGCTCCGCCATTGGCGGGTTGCCGAGCAGTTCGCGGACCTGTTCGCCTTGAAGCTGGATTACATGGAGTGGATCTCCCTCAAGCTGGAGCCCAAGGGAACAATCGGTCGCATTGCCAAGGAGTGGAACGATTTTGACCGGCTGACCCCGCAGACCAAGATGCTGCACAATACCAGACGCATCACCCAGCCGTGGAAAACGGGACTTCCGATCGACTTCACGCCGCCCGATTCCTTCAGTCCCATCCCGGTGGTCGCCTGGATCATGCGTGTCGGTCGTCACGTCATCGGCGCCAACGGACTGATCAGCCATTATCTCCGACATCCCGACCGCCATCAGGAGCAGTTCTTCTTCGGCCTGTTGCGCGAGGGACTTGACCGGGGCGCCATCAGCGAAAGCGTTGTCCGCGCAGAGATGCAGGCAGATCACGTCCGCCACGATGCTTTCGAGATCATGGGCCGCATCCCACCGCTCGCCGCCTGAAGCGAGCGCGATGATTGACGCTGGTGGCTCTGATCCGGGCGGTTCCATCCCCCGCGATCGGGTCACGGCGAATAGGACATACTGTCTCGCCCACCTCTCGGATCTCCATCTGGCGAGTCCCCTCGCGCTCGCCAGCGGTGACGTCTTCAACAAGCGGATAGTCGGCTACCTGTCGTGGCAGTTGCGGCGACGACGCATTCACCGATCCGACGTGGTGAGGGCGATGACCGCCGACTTGCTCGCCGCCCACCCCGACCACATCGCCGTCACCGGCGACATCGTCAACATATCCCTCGCCACCGAATTCCGCGCCGCTGCCGCTTGGCTCGCCACCCTCGGGTCAACCGAGCAAGTGACCGTCGTCCCTGGTAACCACGACGCGTATGTGCGGGTGGCCTGGGAAGGATCGCTGTCGACGTGGCGGGATCACATGACGTCCGATGCCTCGGCCGACGTTCCACCCACGCCGGCTGGAGGTGAGCCTTTTCCATTCGTCCGCCAGCGCGGACCGATCGCTCTCGTCGGCCTGAGCAGCGCCATCCCCTCAGCGCCCGGGTTCGCCTTGGGTCGCATCGGCGAACTCCAACTGGCCGCCGCCGAGCACCAGTTGCGGCGGCTGGGCGACGCCGGAGCCTTCCGCATCATCCTCCTCCACCATCCGCCGGTCGCCCGCCACGGCGACGGGCGCAAGCGACTGATGGACGCCGACGCCTTTGCGGCGGTGTTGGCACGGGCGGGTGGCGAACTGGTTCTGCATGGCCACAATCATGTCGCCTGTTTCCATGACCTTCCCGGACGAGACGGACCGGTACCGGTGGTAGGGGTCGCCTCCGCCTCGGCACTTCCCGTCGACGGCCACCCGCCGGGACAATATCATCTTTACAGGATCGCCCGGACGGCCGACGGTTGGGAGGTTGAGGTGGAAGTGCGCGGTGTGGACCGAGCCCTTCGCATCAGTGAGGCGGAACGGCGTCGGCTGACCATCGCGCGTCGGCACAGCGTCCCGGCCGCCCCTACAGCCACCCCTGCCGGCTAAAATCCGGCCGGCAACCAACTCAGGATCCCGACAGAACGGACGCAAGCCGAGGAATGACCACCCTCGATCTCTACATTCTCAGGCGGGTCCTGAAACCGCTTGTCCTGGCCCTTCTCGTCGCTCTCCTGGTATTGCTGCTGGAGCGCGTCCTCCGGCTGTTGGACTTCATCCTCGGCTCCGACGGGCCATTGACCATCTTTTTCGAGATTATCGCCTATCTGGTCCCGGAATACGCCGGCTTGGCACTGCCGATGAGTCTGCTGCTCGGCATCATGCTGGGCTTCAATCAGCTCGGCCGTGATGGCGAGATCGACGCCTTCCAGGCCAGCGGTCTCGGACTCGCCCGGCAGGGGCGGGCAGCGTTTCTGGTCTCCATCGTCATCATGATGGTGACCGCGACCACCCTTGGCTACGTCAAGCCGTTCGCCCGCTATGCCTATCAGTCGGTCGTTTTCGCGATGACGCAGGCGGCGTTTCACGTTCTTCTGCGCCCCAACGTCTTCGCCGAGTTCGGCACGACAACCGTTCTCGTCGGCGGCATCCGACCCGAGACAGGCACCTTCACCGACGTCTTCCTCTACGAGACCAGCGCCGACGGCGCATCAACGGTTATCACCGCGCGGGATGGCACCGTCACCCGCTCGGCGGAGGGGGGGATGCCGATCTTGCGCCTGTTCCAGGGCATCCGCCTCGCCACCGCCGGCAAGCCGGCGGGCGATCCGCAGCCGCAGACCATCGGCGCCCTGCGCTTCGAGGAACTGCGCACCGCCATGTCCGACGATGCGGCCGAGCTGTTCCGGCCACGCGGCGGCGACCGTCGCGAGTACACGCTCGACGAACTCTGGCGACTACGCTCGGATCCGCCGGAGGGCGTCCGCCGCAGTGACATCATCTCGGAGTTCAACGTCCGGCTGGTGCAGAGTCTGACCGTGGTGGTGCTGCCGTTTCTCGCCATCGCCCTTGCCCTCGGCCGCCGCCGCAGCGATCGTATCTATGGAATTGCCGCCGGCCTGTTCATCCTCGTCGGCTTCAACCAACTCATCGACTTCGGCAAGAACCTGGTGCAGGCGGATGACGCCGGCCCCCTGCTCGCCCTTTGGCTGCCGTTCGCCCTCTTCACCGCCGGCTCCCTTTACGCCTTTTACCGGGCGGCGATGAAGGTTCCGCGAGAGATCAGCGTGCCCGGTCTACGGTTTATCAGCGAGGCGGTTCGCCTCGTGCGACGGCGGTTTGGCGCCGAAGGCGATCGGTCGGCATGAGGATCCTCAGCCGCTACATGAGCCGCAAGGTAGTCCTCCACGGCGGGCTCGTTCTGTTGTCGTTGGTAGCGCTCTCACTGACGTTCGAGCTGATGGAGCGCGCCGATAACGTCCTTGCCGCCAGTGACGGCGACCCGTGGAGCGTACTGATCTATGCCTTTTTGCGCTTGCCGGATTTTGTCGCCCGCCAGTTGCCCATGTCGGTGCTGATCGGCGCGCTGATCACCTTCGGGCTGCTGCGCCGCTACGACGAGTTGATCGCCATGTGGGGCAGCGGCGTGTCGGCGCTGGGGATGATGAGGGCGTTGCTGCCGATTGGCATCGTCATCGGCCTGTTCCAGTTCGTGCTTGACGACGTGGCGGTACCGCAGGCGCAAGAAATGCTGCTCGCCCGCGGCCTTGGCGAGATCGGTCGCAAGTCCGACGTGGAGATCCAGGTAAGCGCCACCTGGCTGCGCAGCGGCCACGATATCATCCGCATTCCGAAAGATATCGCGAAGCAGGGACAACTGCGCGATATCAGCGTTTTCCGCCGTGATGAAGCGGGTGTGCTCATCGAGCGTCTGGACGCCGCGAGCGCGCGGCCGGTCGCCGACGGTTGGCTGCTCTCCAATGTCACCCGCGATACCGTCGATCCGCCCGGTCGCGAGGCCCTCGCCGAATTGGTATGGCAAGGACACATCGACATCGACCAATTGCCCTTGCTGTCGAGTGACCAGCGCGACCTTTCCCTGCGTCAGCTGGAGTTTCTCATCGTCAATGAGGGGTTCGGTCAGCGACCGGCCGACCTCTACCGCACCTGGCTCTACGATCGCATCGCCGTCGCGCTGACACCTATCCTTTGCCTCAGCCTCGTCATTGCGCTGGCCCAGCGCTTTCACCGCACGGGTGACTTCGGCTATCTGATGTTCACCGGGCTGGTCTTCGGCTTCGCGTTTTTTGTCCTCGATGGCGCCACGTTGGCGATGGGAGAGGCAGCGCTCCTGCCGCCCTGGTTTGCGGCCTCATGCGCCGAGATCGTCCTCGTGTGCGTTATCGCCACCCTCACCCTGCGCGTCGAAGGCTAACTCGCGCACGGCATACTTGCACGGCGGCACAGCTTCAACTCGGATGACAAGGCCCCATGTCGGCCGCGTTCAGTCCTGCCTGCCACGTCGTTTTACGCGATCGGGTTTGTCGGGCCGGCTCAATTCCGGCTCGAAGCGGTCGCCCTCCGGGCGCTTCCTGGGCGCATGGCGGGCCCGCCGCCCGCCGACGAAGCAACCCCTCAGTAGGCGTTCTTGCTGGTCCAACCGATGAACGCGGTCATCACCAGAATCTTCAGGTCGAACCACACCGACCAGTTCTCGATATAATGGATGTCGTGCTCGACCCGCAGCCGCATCTTGTCGACGGTGTCCGTCTCGCCCCGGAAGCCGCTGACCTGGGCCCAGCCGGTGATTCCAGGCTTGACCTTGTGACGACCGTGATAGCCGCCGATCAACTTCGCATACTGCTCGTTGTGCTCGACGGCATGCGGCCGCGGCCCAATCAATGACATGTCGCCCTTCAGCACGTTGAGGAGCTGAGGCAACTCATCGAGGCTCGTCCGGCGAAGGATCCGGCCCACCCGGGTGACGCGCGGATCGTGGCGGGTCGCCTGGGGCACCCCACGCTCCGGCGGCCGGTTGTGATACATTGAGCGGAACTTGTAGACGACGATCACCTCGTTGTTGAAGCCGTAGCGCTTCTGGCGGAAGAGCACCGGCCCCGGACTGTCGAGGCGAATAGCGAGCGCCAAGCCGAACATCAACGGCGACAGCATCACCGCAATGATACCGGCAACGACCTTGTCCTCGGCCTGCTTGATCAGGCCGCTCCACCCCGTCAATGGCGCCGAGGCAATTTCCGTCACCGGAATGCCGTCGATGAACTGCTCGCGATGGCGGGGGAAGTGATAGCCGATCAGATCGGAGCCCAGGTAGACGTGCACCGGCAGCGCCCGCAACTTGCCGATGATGTCGATGAGGCGGGCGTCGGCGCTCCATGGAAGGGTGATCACCACGTCCTGGATCTGCCCGCGACGGACGAACCCGACCAGATCGTCCAGCCCTCCCAGCACCGGGAAGCCGTCGATTTCGCGGCTGATCCGGGTTCGCCGGTCGTCGAAAATGCCGATGATCCGCTTCCAGGGTGCATCCTGCTGCCGCAGCCGGTGCACCAGATGGCGTGCCTGCCCGCTGGCACCGACGATCGCCATGTTGCGAACGAGGCTGCCAGCCCGCGCCAGCCGGCGGATCGCCGCCTTATGGATGCCGCGCGAAGCGAAGATCGCCAACGCCGAAAACACGAAGCTCGAGAAGAACCACGTGCGGGAAAACTGATCCGAAATCCTGAGCGCCACCGCAAGGGCGGCGAGCACCAGCATGACCAGCGCGCTCAGCACAACCATCTGTCGCATGCGGCTCGGCCAAGCGACGATAGTGTTGAAATCATAAAGGCCGGCGTAGTGAAAGACGCTCAGGGTCACGCCGATGTTGGCAGCCGTCACCGTCAGGTACGGCTGGTAGGACGCGTCCTTCCAGCCAAGCAGATACAGATAGAACAAAACGCCGACCACGCCGATACAGGCCGCATCGGCGAGGCGAACGATGCCGGAAACGATGCTTTCAGAAAGCTTCAGTGGCTTACGCGTCGACGACCGCGGGCCGGCGGAGCCGACATCTGTCGACAACGGCGGGTCCAGGGGCGCAATCTGCGCCTTCGGCGTTTCCATGTGAAAGCTTGAAGCCGAGTTGCCGTTCATCATGGCTGGATGCTCGAATCCTCAAGATCGACAGGAGAAAGGCGAACAAAAGGAGCCAAGCCGTAGATGTCCCCCTCGACTGGCCGCCCTATCTCAAACGACGTGTCGTTGCTTTGGTTCCGCGGTGTCGTCACGCGCCATACCACCATCCGTTCGGCCGTGGCCGAACATAGTTGACCTCAGAGGTGCATAGAAGCACCAGCTTAATGACTATCAATTAAAGAATTATGTCGCGCGAACGGTTACTCCAAACCACCCAAAGGGCGATACATCAGCGACCGGCTCGGCACGACACATCCCAGCGGGATCAATGTCCCCGGCAACTGTTCCCCGGACCGGGCACAGCCTAGGCTCGGCCTTTTGCCGGAAAGGTCGCTGTTCTTGGAGATTTCCTCTACCTCTTGTATACCCAGCATGCGGCCTATTGTCCATGTCAGAATCATCCCTTGCGGCTTTCATCACCCTAGACTACCGGCTCGTTACCGGCGGATCGGCACCATCGCCAACCATCAGCAAGGGCGTCATCTTCCTGACACAACGTCACTTTTCTAAACAGATGCTAGCAAGTGGTGGGCCATGCCAGCCTTCGTTCGCTTTGTGGCATCGTCCGTTGCAAAAAAGCCCCACATTACCGTTTCTACCCTAAACAGGGCCTGTTCATAACAACCTTAGCGAGCAAGGCGCCCTTGGGTCTCGGAGAGACCCCCAAGCGGGCCCATCCCGCACTGGCAGCCGAGCCGAGGGCCCGGTCGTCGCTGCAAGCCTTGCTCAACTCCCGGCCCGTCACAATGTTTGAGATCACAGTTTCCTTGGTCGCCGATTCGCCAAGGCCAGCGCCCGCGGGCCTCGCGAAACCGTTTACAGCGCGACTGAGATGTGATTTCTGCGCGTCGCGTAATAAGTTGCCGGAGGATTGGGACCGTGGGGCAGCATGGCCAGGACAGCTTGAACGTCCGCCGGACGATGACGGTCGGCGGACATAGCTACGACTATTTCAGCTTGGCGGCAGCCAGTGCCGCTGGACTAGGGGCCCTTGACCGACTGCCTTGTTCGCTCAAGGTGCTGCTGGAAAATCTGCTGCGTTGGGAGGACGGCCGCACCGTCACCGTCGATGATGTCAAGGCGATCGCGGCCTGGTTGACCTCCCGTTCCTCCGACCGCGAAATCGCCTTTCGGCCCGCGCGCGTGCTGATGCAGGACTTCACCGGCGTTCCCGCCGTCGTCGATCTCGCCGCCATGCGGGATGCCATGGTCTCCCGTGGCGCCGATGCCGCGAAGATCAATCCGCTGGTACCGGTCGATCTCGTCATCGATCACTCGGTGATGGTCGACGCGTTCGGCAACCCGAAGGCGTTCGGCAACAACGTCAAGCTGGAGTACGAACGGAACCGCGAACGGTACGAATTCCTGCGCTGGGGGCAGTCGGCGTTCCATAACTTCCGGGTGGTCCCACCGGGAACCGGTATCTGTCACCAGGTGAATCTGGAATACTTGGCGCAAGTCGTCTGGACCAGTCAGACCAACGGCCGGGTTCTCGCCTATCCCGATACCCTGGTCGGAACCGACAGCCACACGACAATGGTGAACGGCCTTTCCGTTCTCGGCTGGGGCGTCGGTGGTATCGAAGCCGAGGCGGCCATGCTCGGCCAGCCGATTTCGATGCTGATCCCGCAGGTTGTCGGCTTCAAGCTGACCGGCGCCATGAAGGAGGGGACGACGGCGACCGACCTCGTCCTGATGGTGACGGAAATGCTGCGGAAGAAGGGGGTGGTCGGCAAGTTCGTCGAATTCTTCGGACCCGGGATCGACAACCTCAGCCTCGCCGATCAGGCAACCATCGCCAACATGGCTCCCGAGTATGGCGCCACCTGTGGCTTCTTCCCGGTCAGTCGGGCGACGATTGATTATCTTCGCTTCACTGGCCGTGATCCCGAGCGGGTTGCCCTCGTCGAGGCCTACGCCAAGGAACAAGGGCTGTGGCGTGACGCCGATACGCCTGATCCCGTCTATACCGAAACCCTAGAACTCGATCTGCAGGGAGTCGAACCCTCACTCGCCGGCCCCCTCCGTCCGCAGGACCGGGTGGCGCTGTCCAAGGCGGCCGCTTCCTTCGGTACGTATCTGACGAAGGAGCTTGAAGGCAAGGCGCCGCGCTCGGTGCAGGCACCGGGGGCAAATTACGCGGTGAAGGATGGCGCCGTGGTCATCGCCGCCATCACCAGTTGCACCAATACCTCCAACCCCAGCGTCCTTATCGGCGCCGGCCTGGTCGCCCGCAACGCCCGTCGCGCCGGGTTAACGGTCAAGCCGTGGGTCAAGACGTCCTTCGCCCCCGGCTCGCAGGTAGTAACCGATTACCTGGACGCCGCCGGGTTGTGGGACGACCTCAACAGCCTCGGCTTCAATCTTGTCGGCTACGGCTGCACCACCTGTATCGGCAACTCCGGTCCCTTGCCGGATCCGGTCGCAGCTGCCATCGAGGAGGGTGATCTGACAGTTGCGGCAATCCTGTCCGGCAATCGGAACTTCGAAGGACGGGTGCATCCGCAGACCAAGGCCAACTATCTGGCCTCGCCACCGCTGGTGGTTGCCTACGCGCTAGCTGGCTCGATGAGCATTGATCTGCTCAACGAGCCGATCGGCCAGGGCGAGGAAGGGCAGCCCGTCTTCCTGCGCGATATCTGGCCATCCAATGAGGACATCCAGGCGGTGATGAACCGGGTGCTGACGCCGGAGATGTTCCGCCGTCGCTATGCGGATGTCTTCGCCGGCGACAGCAGTTGGCAGAGCCTCGATGCGCCCACCGGCGGAACCTATGTCTGGGCGGACGGGTCCACCTATGTGCGGCATCCCACCTTCTTCGCCACCGGGGAAGCCCAGGGCTTTGCCAACGTGACGGGTGCACGGCCGCTCGCCATTCTTGGCGACTCGGTAACGACGGATCACATCTCGCCCGCCGGTTCCATCAAGAAAGACAGCCCCGCCGGACGCTATCTGATGGAACACGGCGTGGCCGCCGCAGACTTTAATTCCTACGGGTCGCGGCGCGGCAATCACGAAGTGATGATGCGCGGCACCTTCGCCAACATCCGCATCCGCAACGAAATGGTCCCCGGCGTACAAGGCGGAGTGACCACGCTGCAGCCGGATGGCGAAGTCATGGCCATCTACGATGCCTCCGTCCGGTATCAGGAAGCGGGCGTGCCGCTAGTGGTCATCGCCGGCAAGGAGTATGGGACCGGCTCGTCCCGGGACTGGGCGGCGAAAGGAACGCGCCTTCTCGGCGTTAAAGCGGTGATCGCGGAAACCTTTGAACGCATCCACCGCTCCAATTTGATCGGCATGGGTATCCTCGCCTTGCAGTTCAAGGAAGGCACCAGTCGCAAGACGCTGGGTATTACCGGCACCGACACCTTCGACATCAGCGGACTGACTGGAGAAATCCGCCCGCTCATGGATGTCACGTTGACGATCCACAAGGCGGACGGCAGTCGCGAGCAAGTGCCGCTCACCTGCCGGATCGATACCCTCGACGAGATCGAATACTACCGCAAGGGTGGTATTCTCCAGTTCGTCCTCGGCAATCTGGCCGCGGCCTGAGCGTCTGAAGCGGCATCCGTGAGCCGCATCCAGCGGGCCCAGGCGGTCCGTTGCGGTGGGGCTCACGGACTTGTGCCTGGAAGCGGCAGGCGCCTTTGCACAAATTTCCAGTCGACCGCAAGGCATCGGCGTTCACGGCGGTATCGGCGCTCACGAAATATCGGCCTTCGGCGGATCAAGCTGAACGGCACGTGCCGCCCATTGGAGCGTGGTTAATTGCTTCGACTGATCAGGCATCCCGCCTTTTTCTCAGGGCTGCTTCTTTTCTGCGCCCTGAAGTGCGGACCGATCCGGGCTACCGAACCGGTGCAGCTGCCGAAGCATTCGCCGCTGACCGTCGTTGAGTTGTTTACGTCGCAAGGATGCTCTTCCTGCCCGCCGGCCGACGACCTGATCGGAGAACTGGCAGGCCGAACCGACATTCTCGCTCTCGCTGAACACGTGGACTACTGGGACTATCTCGGCTGGAAGGATCCGTATGCGTCCCCTGCCCACTCGGCTCGGCAGCGAGAGTATGCGCGCGCGCTTGGCATCAAGTATGTCTACACGCCTCAGATCGTCGTCCAGGGGCGAACGCAGGTGGCAGGAAACGAGCGCAATGACGTTCTAGGTGCCATCGTCGCCCAGCAACGGACCACTTCCCCTTCGCTCCTCAGCGTAAATCGGACCGGCCCCCAGGGGCTCAGCGTCTGCGTCGAGGGCGGCAGCGACCGATCGGCGGATGTGTGGCTTGTGCTGTACGATCGAACGCGATCCACCCACATCGATCGTGGAGAGAACAGCGGCCGCGCCCTCGTTAACTACAATGTCGTCCGCAGCTTTCGCCGAATAGCCCGTTGGGAGGGGCAACCGCTTCAGGCGACCGCCAGTCTGGACAACGAGGACTGGGCATCCCGCGGTTGTGCCGTAATTTTGCAGTCCGAGAATGCCGGCCCGATCCTTGATGCGGTGCCCTGCTTACCTCCCACGGGGTAAGGAATCTCCGATTGGTCGCGCCGATCCCCCTGAAACTCTACCATAGCGCTTGTTTGCCGGCGGCGAAGCCGCTATAGTAGCCTAGGTTTCGTAGCAGCGGTCTGGAAGAAGGCCTCGCGCGTGCGTTAACCCGGACGTCTCGTTGCTGTTGGAAGTCGGTTCGACAGTAACGGATTACATCCAGCTAATACTGGGTGTCTCACCTAGGAAAAAGCCCAAGTAATGGGTAACTTAGGTGGGACCGTTGGTGAAGCGCCTAAAGAAGGCCTTGAAGGTGTGGATGCTTAGGTGCTGTCCGCCGCCAGAAGGGAGGATTGTGAGTGTTGCAGGCCCTAGTCGATTCACGTTCGATCGAGACCGTCCCGACTATGACCTCCAGAGGTCCACGGCGTCAGCCGGGACGGCGTGAGCCCTATGCGGAGGCCGGGATCGAACCCGCCCTCGAAGACTTGTTGTCCGATCCCCTGACACAAGTCCTTATGCATCGCGACGGCGTCAATGCGCAGAATTTAAGGGCATTGTTGCGGGTGACCAGCGAGCGGCTGCGCGCCCGAATGGCCGCCTGAAACACGGGGTTTCGTGTCCCCGACAGACGAAAGAACAAAAGACCCTATAGAAACAGTCTCCCCGGCCCCGCGGTCGGGGAGATTTGCTTTTGGCCGACTCCCCCACCCCGTCCGCCGCTTCAGGCCAATCCGCGCTCCATGATCGACGAAAGGCGACGGGCAAATGCCAGCGGGTCCTGGACGCGGTCACCTTCGACAATGTGCGCCTGATCGAGCAGCAGATGCGCAAGATCGGCCAGGGCGCCTTCCGCATCGGGGCCGGCGGCGGCGGTTGCCATTTGCCTTATCAACGGATGCCTGCCGTTGATCTCAAGAATGCGCGCAACCGCGTTTTCAGCGCCAAGGCGGCGGCTGTGGCGGAGCATGCGCTCCAGGTACATGTCCATGTCCCCATCGGCGGCGACCAGACACACCGGACTATTGGTCAGCCGCTGCGAGACCCGAACGTCCTTGACGCTCTCTTTCAGCACCGACTTGAGCACCGCGATCAACTGGTCAAGCTCGGTCGGCAACGCTTCCGGTTCGCGCTCACTCGCCGGCTCGCCGCCTTCGATGCGGCTGAGGTCGGCATCGGCGCCGGCGGCAGACTTGAACGGCTTGTCCTGAAAGCTTCGCACCGCCGTCACCCAGAACTCATCGATCGGGTCCGTCAGCAGAAGCACCTCGACGCCCTTGGCCCGGAAGCCTTCCAACTGCGGGCTCGCCGCGAGCGAGGCGGCGGCCTCCCCGGATATGGTGAAGATGGCATCCTGAGCGGGCTTCATCCGTTCCACATAGCCCGCGAGCGACGTCCAGCCCTCGCCGGCGGTTGAACGGAAGCGGGCCAGACCGAGCAAGCGGTCACGATTTTCGTAGTCCTCATAGAGCCCCTCTTTGAGGACGGCACCGAAGGTCCCCCAGAAGTGTTCGTATTCGTCGGGCGCATCGTCCGCTTTCTTGCTCAGTTCGTCGAACACCCGCTTTACCAGTCCGGAGCGGATTTTCGCCAGGCGCGGATCACGCTGAAAGGTTTCCCGGCTGATGTTGAGGGGCAGATCCGCGGAGTCGACCACGCCGCGGAGGAACCGCAGATAGGGTGGCAACAGCCCCTCGCAGTTGTCGGTGATAAACACCCGATTGACATAAAGGCGAATGCGACCCTTGCGCTCCGGGTCGAACAGGTCGAACGGCGTATCGCTGGGCACGAATAGGAGGCACGTGTAGGAGACGATCCCTTCGGCAACGGCGTGAATGGTCAGCCAAGGATCGTCGAACGCATGGCCGACGTGGTGGTAGAACTCCTTGTAGGCTTCGTCGCTGATCTCTTTCTTCGGCAATGTCCAAAGGCTGGCGGCGGCGTTGATCTTTTCCGCCCCCCCGCCTTCGCCCAACAGGATCGGAAAGCCGATGTGATCGGAATAGGTTTTTACGATCTGGCGGAGCCGGTGCGCTTCGAGAAGCTCACTCTCGTTTTCGGCAAGATGCAAGGTAACCGTCGTGCCGCGGGACGGACGTTCGGCGGCGGTGATCGTAAAGCTGCCCTTTCCATCCGACGACCATTGCCAGCCCGTGTCCTCGCCGGCGCGGCGGGTGAGCACGTCAACCCGGTCGGCGACCATGAACGCCGAATAGAAACCGACCCCGAACTGACCGATCAGTGCGACGTCCTTCTTCGCATCGCCGGTCAACTGGCCTAGGAACGACTGGGTCCCGGAGCGGGCAATGGTGCCCAGGGTGTCAATCAGGTCCTGACGGTTCATGCCGACGCCATTGTCCTCGACGGACAGGCGGCGCTGCTCCTTGTCGACGATGAGGCGAATGCGGAACTCCGGATCGCCCTCGGTCAGATGCGGATCGGTAATCGCCTGGTAGCGAAGCCGGTCGCAAGCGTCCGAGGCGTTGGAAATCAATTCGCGGAGAAAAATCTCCTTATGGGAGTAAAGGGAGTGGGCGACGATGTCGAGCAGACGCCCAACCTCTGTCTGAAAGGCAAAGGCTTCCTGATCCATCTAACTCGTTCCCGATGTGCTGGTGAGATGTCGTTCGGCCGGCCGGCCCGGCAGGAATATGTGGAAGAGCGGGGGGAACCGCAAGCCTGTCACCTTGGCGAACGGCAGGTCTGCCCATTGCGGCGTGGCGGCTCCCCGTTCATCTCGAACGCGACGTTTCGGTGACGCGTCGCCGTGTCCCGGAAGCGAGCGAGCCGGATAACCTGGGCTACGTCGTTGGCCTGACCGCCTCGTCGAGTTGCCCGGACGGGTGGTTTTTCTCGGCGCCAGCAGACAGTTCGGCCGCCTCCGAACGTATCCGCCGCTGACAGTTCAACAGTTCAGGCCCTGCGCATTCCTCTTTCGAACAGTCGAACTCACAAGCGGCGATGTCCTCCGGTACATCTTGTACCAGCCGCATGCCGATCCATCCGCCGAGACGACCAAAAAGCTTTTTTGTCAAAAGAGCGCCCATCCCCGTGATCCTTTGTTCGCCGACTTTGAGGCAGCCCCAGCGGGACGGCATCAGGATATGAAGAATTTTTTAACAGATTTTTGCCAAAATTATAAGCGGTTGTGGAAAAGGCACGGAAGCCGCGGCTGGGCGCGACCGTCGGTAGCGAACTCTCGGATTTTTACATTCTTTTAGGGTAATGGCTCCCGGACCGCACGCCCTGTGGCGCCGGCGGTGAGCCCGCGTCGCTCTTGACGTCGTCCGGCCGGCCTCGCAAGCTACCCAGGACGGGGGAAACCGACGCGACACGGGGGCGGTCGATCGACAGGGCACACCAGCAACTTCTTCAAGACATCGCCGACGACGCGGCCGAGACCGCTCATTGGACCCACCGTCCGAGGTTTTCGGCGGGCGTCATGGACGCGCTGGCGAAGGTACCTCGTCATCTGTTCGTGCCCGCGAACCTGCGCAGCAGCGCCTACGACAACCGGCCGCTTCCCATCGGCTTCGGCCAGACCATCTCCCAGCCGTTTATCGTTGCCACGATGACCGATCTTCTGGACCTCTCGCCCGACGCGCGCGTGTTGGAGATCGGCACCGGCTCCGGCTATCAGACCGCTGTCCTCGCCCGCCTGGCGGCAACCGTCTTTTCCATCGAACTGGTGCCGGAGCTGGCGGCAACATCGGCTGAAACGATCGCTCACCTCCGCCTCGACAACGTCCGCATCCGTCAGGGGGACGGCTATGCCGGCTGGCCGGGCGAGGCCCCGTTCGACGCCATCATCGTCACCGCCGCCCCGCCTCATATCCCGCCGGCGCTCGTCGATCAGTTGCATGTGGGGGCGCGTCTGGTGGTCCCCATCGGGGAGGCGGGTGAAACCCAGTTCCTCTATCGCTGCGTCAAACGGCAGGATGGGACGCTGGATAAGTCGTGCATGCTGCCCGTTGCCTTCGTCCCGATGCGGCCGGCGCGCTGACCAGGGCTTTTATCAGGGTGTGACTTGCTTTTTGCCGAGTGAGCGCCACTATCCCTCCCATGCAGAGGAACAGGCTGGGGCTCGCCGGTCGGTCGCGTCTGACCGCCGTCCTCGGCCCGACCAACACCGGCAAGACCCATCTGGCGATGGAACGCATGCTCGGCCACGCGTCGGGCATGATCGGTTTTCCGCTGCGCCTGCTGGCGCGTGAGAACTACGATCGGGCGGTCAAGGCGAAAGGCGAAGGCCTGGTCGCGCTGATTACCGGCGAGGAACGCATTCTGCCTCCCGGCGCCCGCTATTTCCTTTGCACCGTCGAGTCCATGCCACTGGCACGGACGGTCGCGTTCCTCGGCATCGACGAAATCCAGATGTGCGCCGACCCCGATCGCGGGCACATCTTCACCGATCGTCTGCTGCATGCCCGCGGTAGCGAAGAAACCATGTTCATGGGCGCGGAGACGATCCGGCCACTCATTCGGCGGCTGGTCCCCGAGGCCGAGTTCGTCACCCGGCCGCGTTTTTCCGCCCTCGTCCATGCCGGCGCGGCAAAGCTGTCTCGGCTGCCGCCACGGAGCGCCGTGGTGGCATTTTCCATCGCCGATGTCTATGCGCTCGCCGAGCTGATCCGCCGGCAGCGCGGCGGGACCGCCATCGTGCTCGGCGCCCTCAGTCCACGCACCCGCAACGCCCAGGTGGCGATGTATCAGGCAGGGGAGGTCGACTACCTCGTCGCCACCGACGCCATTGGCATGGGCCTCAACATGCAGGTCGATCACGTCGCTTTCGCCGCGGCCCGCAAGTTCGATGGTCGCTACCCGCGCCCGTTGACGCCGGCGGAACTGGCTCAGATCGCCGGCCGGGCCGGCCGGTTCACCAAGAATGGCAGCTTCGGGACCACGGCCGACATCGGCGCCTTCGATCCCGAGACCGCGGAACGCATCGAAGGCCATCGCTTCGATCCGCTGGAAGCCGTTTTCTGGCGCTCGGAACGGCTCGTCTTCACTTCCACCGAAGCACTCCGCAGGAGCCTTGCCCAAACGCCATCCCGCTCAGGGCTGATCCGCGCCCGGGAGGCGGACGACGAACTTGCTCTTACCCACCTTGCCGCAGATCGGGAGATTGTCGCCCTCGCTCGCAGCCCGGAGTTGGTGCGGTTGCTCTGGGATGTTTGCCAGATTCCCGATTTCGGCAAGGTCGAAAGCGAAGCGCATGGGCGCCTGCTTACTCAGATCTACCGCTTCCTCGCCGACGGCCCACAAGGCCGGGCACGGCTGCCCAGCGACTGGGTGGCGCGCCAGGTCGATCGCATCAACCGCACTGATGGGGATATCGAGGCGCTGATGCGGCGGATCGCCGGCATCCGTACTTGGACTTACGTCTCCCATCGCCCCGACTGGCTCGATGATGCAAGCGGCTGGCAGGAGCGCACCCGAGCGATTGAGGACAAACTCTCCGATGCGCTCCACCAGCGCCTCATCCAACGTTTCGTCGACCGGCGCACGTCCTCCCTTGTCGTCCGCATGCGCTCGCGGCAGGAGTTGATGACCGCCGTCAGCGCCACCGGAGAGGTGCTTGTCGAAGGTCACCCGGTCGGCCTTCTCGAAGGCTTCCGGTTCGTTGCCGACACCACCGTGGCCGATGCCTCAAGCGCACCCGGTGATGCCAAGCGAGTGGTCCAGGCTTTGGCCGAGCGGGCGCTGCGTGCCCACATGGCGGACCGGGTGGCGCGCTTCGAAGCAGAGGACGCGGATGCCTTCAGCCTCGGCGACGACGCCGGCCTCTTCTGGCGCGGCTTCCTGGTCGCTCGATTGGTCCCGGGGCCGGAGGTGTTGCGTCCCGGCATTGAGCCGGTGGCAACCGATCTCGTCGGCGCGGCGCTGAAGGAGCGGATACGCCGGCGCCTCGCCGCCTGGCTGGCCGCCCACATCGAGGAGCGGCTGGCGCCGCTGTTCCGGGCCCGGCGGGCGGCCGTCACCGGTGCCTGCCGCGGTCTCGTGTTTCAGGTGGCGGAGGAGCTTGGCTCGCTCGCCCGTGAGCGGGTGGCCGGTCAGATCGCGGCGATTGAGGATGCGGACCGGCGGACGCTGAGCTCTCTCGGCTTCCGCATCGGCCGCCGTTCGGTGTGGTTCCAAGGGACAGTGCGCCCCGATGCCGTCGCCATGCGCGCGGTGCTGTGGTGTGTGCAAGGCGGCTGGCAACCCGTTCGACCACCGCAACCGGGTCGGGTCTCGCTGCCAGTCGATGGCGCCGCGCCGCCCGGTTTCTATGAGGGATGCGGCTATCGGATCGCCGGGGGGCGAGCGATCCGGGTCGACATGCTGGAACGATTGCTGGCGCGAGCGGAGAAACTGGCCGACGCCGGTCCTTTCGAGCCGTCCCCGCAGCTTGCTAATCTCATCGGCTGCGGACGGGATGACCTGATCGCCGTCCTCCAGGCCCTGGGCTTTCGCGCCGATCCGATCGAGACGGGGATCGTCCTGCGACGGGCAGCACCCCGCGCCGGCCGCCGTGGCAAGCGGCGCGGATCGACGCCCACCGATCCCCACTCGCCTTTCGCGCCGCTCCGGGTCCTGCAGCCCGCGCGATGACACCAACCCCGGGCGACCAGGACACCGCCAGGCCACCGTCGGCGCGGCTAGACCGCTGGCTGTGGTTCGCGCGGCTGTTCAAGAGCCGCGCCCGCGCCACCGCTTTTTGCCAGGCGGGGCGTATCCGCATCAACGGAACTCCGGTGGCAAAGGCGCATCATCCCATCCGGGCGGGCGACGTGCTAACCTTTCCGCTTGCTGCCCACGTCCGCATCATCCGCGTCCTGGTGCTCGCCACTCGTCGCGGGCCGGCACCGGAAGCACGACTGCTGTACGAAGACTTGACTCCGTCAGATTCGCCGCCAAGTGGCGAAGGAAATAGCCCATAGGTCCTGGGCGAAAGAGACAATGATCCGGTGATGAGGCCATCCTGATGCTGGGAAAAAATATGGTCGACCGCTTGCAGGCGCTGTTCGCCAGCAAGCGCGGCGGAGGCGACAACGGATCCCATGAGCCTTTGGCGTTCTCCGCCGCCGCGCTGATGTTGTATGCCGCCCAACTCGATGGGTCGATCGATGACGCCGAATATCGGACGGTTGCGGATCTGCTCGAGACTCGTTTCGGGCTGGGTCCCACCGAGGCGAAGGACCTGATCGCCAGCGCCGGTGCCCGCGCCGAGGCCGCGACCGACCTCTACTCGCTGACGCGCCTGATCAAGGACGGATTCAGTGCGGAGCAGCGGACCGGCATCATTGAGATGCTATGGGAGGTCGTCTATTCCGACGGTCACGTCGATCCTTACGAATCGAACCTGGTTCGCCGCATCGCCGGTTTACTGTATGTCTCGGATGTGGAAAGCGGCGCCGCTCGCAAGCGCGTCGTCGGCGGGCTGGCTGACCGCTAGCCGTCCGCGTGAGCTTTGCGCAAGGCAGCCCGCATCGTCTGAACGGAGAGGACTATGACCTACATCGTCACGGAAAACTGCATTAAATGCAAGTACATGGACTGCGTCGAGGTGTGCCCCGTCGACTGCTTCTACGAGGGAGAGAACATGCTCGTCATCCATCCGGATGAATGTATCGACTGCGGCGTCTGCGAACCTGAGTGCCCGGCAGAAGCGATCGTCCCCGACACCGAGGCAGGGAACGAGAAATGGCTGTCGCTCAACGCCGACTACGCGAAGAGCTGGCCCAACATCACCCGCAAGGGAGCGGCACCGACGGACGCCGATGACTGGAACGGAAAGCCGGAGAAAGAATCCCTCTTCAGTCCGGAGCCGGGCAAAGGGAGCTGATCCAGATGGGATGACATCCGACGCATATCACTAATGCGGTGCAACATTGGGATTTGTCACCATCCGCGTTCGCGTGGTATAAGGAAAAGTCAGCAAACATACTGACGGGATCCAGCGTTGGTTGATGGAAACGTGGATTCGTTATCACGGCGCCACGGGTCCCAACACCTAGAACGGTGTACCAATCCTATCTTGAACCAAGAGCGGTGACGGCGACACTTTTCGCGGTTGCAGGTTGTGACCACGAGACGTTCGACCGTTGAGTGGAGTGAGAACGCAGAATGCGGGAAGAACTGGCGTTCCGGACCGGTGACTACGTCGTTTACCCGACTCACGGCGTGGGTAAGGTCATCGGAATCGAAAGTCGTGAGATTGCCGGACAAGAACTGGAGCTCTTCGTTATCGCCTTCGATCGCGACCGGATGACCCTGCGGGTGCCGGTCAACAAGGCAACACAGGCGGGATTGCGCCGACTCAGCACCCGCAAGGTCATGGATAGTGCGCTGGGTAAGCTCCGTGGGCGCGCGCGCGTGAAAAAAACCATGTGGAGCCGCAGGGCGCAGGAGTACGAGGCGAAGATTAATTCCGGCGATCCCGTATCGATCGCCGAGGTTGTCCGTGACCTGCACCCAAACGTCGGTCAGCCGGACCAGTCGTTCAGCGAGCGCCAGATCTATGAGGCGGCTTTTGACCGCCTAGCCTGCGAATTGGCCGCGCTCGAGTGTATCGATAAGCTCCAGGCCTCAGAGCGCCTGGCGGAGCTTCTCAACGCCGCCTGAAGCAAGTGGGAGAGTTAGGGCAGTTTGAACGAGGAGCGAGCCACCGCGGCGCGCGTACCGATGGCGCGCGCGTCCGAGACATTTGCGGTTCTGCCATCCGGGCGTTTGACTTGGGCGATCGGCTCCATTCACGGTGAAGCCGAACGCTTGGTGGTGTTGCACGACGCCCTCGCCCGCCGGATCGAGCCGGACGACAACCTCGTCTATCTCGGTAATATCATCGGCCGCGGGTGCCACGTCGCCGCGACCGTGCACGAAGTGCTGCTGTTCCGTCGCGCCGTCCTTGCCCGTCAGCTTGCCGAGAACTGCGGTGCCATCGTCTTCCTCCGCGGCAGCCAGGAGGAGATGTGGCACAAGCTTTTGCAGTTGCACATCGCCCCCAATCCCGCGGAGGTCTTTGATTGGATGCTGGGGCATGGCATCGGCGCCACCATCGAAGCCTACGGCGGTAGCATCGAAGAGGGTCGCTCCGCGTCCAGGCGAGGTGCCTTCGTCTTGTCGCAGTGGACCAATCGGCTGCGCGCGGCAATTCGAGGTATCGACGGTCACGACCGACTGATCAGCACATTGAGACGGGCCGCGTATACGGAAGATGTCTCTGCTCTCTTCGTCAGCGCCGGTGTGGATCCCGGGCGACCGCTCCCCCAGCAGGCGGACGCCCTGTGGTGGGGAAACCGCAGGTTCGAGCGGGAGGACGTGGTCTACGGGGATTTCCGCTCGATCGTCCGCGGCTTTGATCCGCAACATCGCGGCGCGATGATCCGTGGCCAGGTGATCTCACTGGACGGGGGTTGTGGCTTCGCCGGCACCCTGGTCGCGGGCTGCATCAACGCCGAGGGACGGCTGATCGAAACGATCGAAGCCTGATGTCCGCACCGTCCGCTGCCCGTCTTTCGGTCGTCAAGATCGTCTCCGGCGGCCAGACGGGCGTCGACCGCGCCGCCCTCGATGCGGCGATCGCCCTTGGCATTACACTGGGTGGGTGGGTGCCGCGGAACCGTCGCGCCGAGGACGGTCGAGTACCGGATCGCTATGCCGTGCGCGAGACGGCGAGTGACGCCTATGACGTGCGGACCCGTTTCAACGTTCGCGATTCCGACGCGACGCTCATCCTCACTCGTGGCCGACCGACCGGAGGCACGGCATTGACCGTCGCCATTGCCCGCGCGCTCGGCCGGCCGTTGCACGTCCTCGACCTGGACGGCGCTTCCGACCTCCATGACGTGCGCGCATGGCTGGCCCATGAGGAGATCCGTATCCTCAATGTGGCGGGCCCGCGCGAAAGTTCCCATCCGGGCATTCACGACGAGGCGTTCGCCCTTCTGATGACCGTCCTCGCCGACGGTTGATAAGCTATCCAGCACGCGACCCACCGCTCCCGTCGCTGACGACCTTGACCCGCGGCCCCGCGGGAAGCGCGTCGGCTCCGCCGTCAAGACCATTGAGCACCCGGAACAGATCGGCCGCGTACCCCGGAAACGGCATGCCCGCCGCCAGGGACTGGACCGTATCGCCCGGACGAACGGCGACGATGCGCACGCGCAGAGGCCGGATCGCCGCCGCCTCCGCATCGCTCAAGCGGCGCAAGCTGGTCACGGTGTCCTTGAACGGGGCGGCGAGTTGCGCCGTCAGCGCCGGGGCGCTGAGAAACAGAAAGCGGTAGATGCGATCGGGCGCACGAATGGCAACCAGGCGAACATCCACCTGCCCGCCCTCGGTCGAAGCCCGGGTGACGGCAGTCGCCGCATCAAGGCCATCGATGGTCAAAGTCTGAACATTGGTGAGCCTGGCGCGCGGAGCCCATATCCGGGTCAGATAGCTGCTCATGGGTTCGGCGCGCGACGCGTCTAGGGAGGCGCCGGAGAAGACGATCATCGACCGGCCCGGCCCCACCGCGATTACCTGCTGCGGCGCATTTTGCAGGACAAATTGCGGCGGTACCCGGAAGGCGATCTTCAGGCCGGGATGGATGAAATCCTGACCGCGGCGAACGCCGTCCTCGACCGCATCCCCATAGACGAGGCCGTCTATGTGGGAGAGGTAGTCGTCCTCGCCAACACGCTTGGTCGCCGGAGCAGGCGCGGCCCCTGTCGTCGTGACCAGCCCTCTCGCCTGCTGCAGGCGATCGGCCGTCCGCGGGTGAGAAGCCATGATATCGAAACGCTCGGTGGTGTCTCCGGTGCCGGCGAGGGCTGCCTGCAGGCGGGTTTGCGCGTCCAGCTTGCGAAAGAAGGTCACCATCGCGTTCGGATCATAGCCGGCCCGCGTCATGTAGCGGACGGCAAGGCGGTCGGCCTCCATCTCCTGATCGCGTGAATAGTCCTGCAGATAGGCTTGCGCTCCATATCCCGCCAAGTCGCCAGCCATCGGCGGGACGCCGAGCACGGTTCCGATGACATTCAGAGCGGACATGCCAACACCCGCGGCGACGGTGCGACTGTAGCGCTGAGCCGCATGGCGGGCGACGACATGACCGAGCTCATGGGCGATGACGCCGGCAAGTTCCGCCTCGTTGCCGGCCAGGGCGAGCAAACCGCGGGTCACGTGGACGTAACCGCCCGGCAAGGCGAAGGCGTTCACCGAGTCGTCATTGACCACGGTAAAGACATAGCCGCCGTCTGGAAGTTCGGTCTGCCTGGCGACCGTTTGCCCCACCCGTTCCACATAGGCGCCGAGTTCGGCATCGCCGTAGGCACCGCCCATCTGCGCCACCAGTTGCGAATGCTGCTCGGCGCCGACCCGCTCTTCATCCGCCGGCGACATGAAAGCGGTAAAGCTTTTCTCGCCGGTGGCCGGGTTGATCGTGCAGGCGGCCGGCGTGACAAGCAGCGCGACCGCAAGCGAAAAACGAGCGGCGATTCGCATGCACATCCCTATCGATGGTCCAGCGGTGGAGAACCTTCAACCATTGCCTTCCGCCCCATCGACTCCGACCTCGGCGAAAGTTGCCATCCCCGTGTGGCAGGCAACAGCCGCCCGGACGATGCCGGCGGCAACGGCGGCCCCGCTCGCCTCACCGAGGCGCATGCCCAGATCGAGCAGCGGAACCAGGTCCAGCATTTCGACCAGGAGACGGTGACCCGGCTCGACCGACAGGTGACCGACAAGGCAATGGGCGAGGGCATCGGAGCGGAGAAACGCCAGCGATGCCGCGGCGGCCGTCGTCGTGTAACCATCGAGGACGACGGGAACCCGCCGATGGCGGGCACCGACGACGGCACCAGCGATCGCCGCCAGTTCCCTGCCACCCAGGCGGCGTAGCAGATCGAGGCCATCGCTCGCTTCCGCGCGATGGCGGGCCGCTGCTTCGGCGACGATACCAACCTTGGCCTCACGACGAGTCGAATCGATGCCAGTGCCGGCCCCCGTCCAGGCCCCGGCGGTGCCACCGAACAGGGCATGGGAGAGGGCCGCAGCCGCGGTGGTATTGCCGATCCCCATCTCGCCCAGGCAAAGGAGGTCCACATCCTCGGCACCGACAGCCGCTAGGCCGGCGTTGAGCGCGGTCAGGAACTCCTCTTCCGTCATCGCCGGCGCGTCGAGGATGTCGGCCGTGGGTTTGTCTACATCCAGCGGAACGATCTCCAGATCGGCGCCGATCGTCCGGCAGAGCTGATTGATCGCCGCGTGTCCCTGGTGGAAGCAGGCCACCATCTGCCGGGTCACGCTGGCGGGATAGAGGGACACACCACGCGCAGCGATGCCGTGGCTGCCGGCGAACACGACCACCCGCACGCGCTCCGCCCGTGGCCGATCGGCGCCCTGCCAGCTTGCCACCCACGCGGCGAGCCATTCCAGCCTCCCCAGCGCCCCGGCTGGCTTGATCAGCTGCGCCTGGCGTCTTTCCGCCGCCTCTCGCGCCTCGAAACTGGCCTGCGGAGCAGCAGACAGCAGCCGGCGAAACGCATCCAGCGACTTACAATGCATCGGCTGCGTCATCTCTCTCCCTTTCCGCACGATGGGCGTTTGCATTCTCGCCGCATTCACACCTATAACCCCCGTCGGGTATCGCATTCGCTCCCATCTTGGAAAGATGCGCGTGACGACCTTGTCCAATTCGTCCGGTTTCATTGCACCGACGTCGCTGATCGAGCGATTCTGGCAGAATTTTTGTGTGGCGGCGGCTTTCCTGACGATCCTTCCCCTCGCCCCACTGCCGGGAAGTCGATCGGGCCTTCCCGCTGACTTAGGCGAGCCGGTACCGGAAGATGTCGCCGACCTCTCCCCGCCGGTGGAAAAACCCGGGTTTCTTGCCCGCGCCGCCGGTCTGTTTCCGCTCATCGGCGTCGGCATCGGCACCTGCGCTGCCTTGGCGCTGCTGGCATCCTTCCATATCGGCCTGCATCCGCTCGCCTGTGCGCTGATCGCCCTCGCCGTCGCAGCGCTCGTCAGCGGCGCCCTGCACGAGGACGGACTCGCCGACTTTTTCGACGGCTTGGGCGGCGGCCACACCGTCGAGCAACGCCTGACGATCATGAGCGATAGCCGGCTCGGCAGTTTCGGCGCCCTCTCGCTGGTATTCGCGACGATCATCCGGGCGGCGATTCTCAGCGGCCTGTTCTCCCCGGATACCGCGGCACTCGCGCTGATCGCCGGGGCCACCGTTTCTCGGGCGACCCTTCCGGGGCTGATGCGCTGGCTCGAGCCCGTACGACCGGGCGGCCTCGGGGCCGAAGCGGGCCGGCCGGAACCGACAAAGATTGCTCTCGCGGTGCTCATCGCTCTCGTCACCGCTCTGCTGACGGTGGGCTTCTGGGGTGCGATGAGCGCGCTTGTCGCCGCCCTCGTCGCCGCCGCCCTCGTCGGTTTCGTCGCTCGACAAAAGCTCGGCGGCCAGACCGGCGATGTCCTGGGAGCGGCGCAGGTCCTCGCCGAGATCGCCGTCCTCGCCGCCATCGCCGCCACCGATCAATGAGCTTCGTGGCCACCACCCGCTGGTGGTGGGTGCGTCACGCGCCGGCTCCGGGAGCACCCGGCCGCATCTTCGGGCAGCAGGATGTCGCCTGCGACGTATCGGACGCGGCCGCCTTTCGCGGGCTCACCGGTTTTTTGCCGGACGGTGGCATCTGGATTGTCACCCCGCTGTCGCGCACCCGACAGACCATGGCGATCCTGAGCGCGGCAATCACCGAATCGGGTCGGGCACCGCCGGCCGCGCCGGCGGTGGAGCCCGGCTTTGCCGAGCAGCATTTTGGTGCCTGGCAGGGATTGAGCTGGGCGGCCATGCAAGATCACGATGCGGCCGCCTATGCGACCTTCTGGGCCGACCCCACCGGCAGCGCACCACCGGGGGGCGAGAGCTTCGCCGACCTGATGCTGCGGACCGCCGAAGCCATCCACCGTCTGTGCGAAACCTTCGGAGGCCGCGACATCATCGTTGTCGCCCACGGTGGGACCATCCGCGCGGCGGTGGCCCTGGCGCTCGGCCTTGCGCCGGCGGCAGCGATGGCGATCGTCATCGACAATCTGTCGCTCACCCGGCTGACCCTTGTTCCCGGTGGCGTCCTCGGCCAGGGCGGTGGCGCGGCGTGGCGCATCGAAGCCGTCAACCAGACGTGTGGCCCCTGGATTCGCGCCCATCCTTCGTGATAATCGAACGCAAAGCGCGTCGAAACAGGGAAGCCTGTGCGTGGTCGAGGCCGCAAACCCGGCGCTGCCCCCGCAACTGTGAGCGGTGAGATCGCGATCGGCAAGCCACTGGTGCCACCGCTGGTACCGGGAAGGCGATCGTGGTTGTCGACCCCGAGCCAGGAGACCTCTTTGCCGCGCCGGTTGGCCACCCTTCCTCGGGCGGAGGAGACGTGCCTTTGATGCCGGATGCGCAGATCGCGCCGCTGCCCCCTATCACGCTCGTCATCGGCGGTGCGCGCTCGGGCAAGAGTACGTACGCGGAAGCGCTGATCGGCGCGACCTCGACCGCTACCTACATCGCGACGGCGGAAGCCGGTGATTCCGAGATGGCGGAGCGCATCCGCCTGCACCGTCAGCGCCGCGCCCCCGGCTGGCAGACGGTCGAGGAGCCGCTGGCCCTGGCGGCGGTGCTGGTCCGCTGCGCACAGGCCGATCGGCCGGTGCTGGTGGATTGTCTCACCCTCTGGCTCGCCAATTTGATGGGCGCCGGTCGCGACGTCGAGGCGGAGACGCGAACGCTGACCGACGCCTTTGCGGCGCTGGCCGGGCCGGTCGTCTTCGTCAGCAACGAGGTCGGCCTCGGCATCGTGCCCGATACCCCACTCGGCCGCAACTTCCGCGATGCTGCCGGCCGTCTCAACCAAGCTGTCGCCGCCGTCGCCGACCGCGTCGTCTTCGTCGCCGCCGGCCTCCCCCTCGTGCTCAAGGAGCCTGCGAGATGAGAATTCCCGCCACCGTCGTCACCGGATTCCTGGGTGCCGGCAAAACCTCATTGATCCGTCACCTTATCGCCAACGCCGGCGGCGCTCGTCTCGCCATCCTGATCAACGAGTTCGGCGACCGCGGCATCGACCGTGAACTGTTGCTGGGCTGCGGCGACGCCGGCTGTCGCGACGAAGACATCGTCGAACTGGCCAACGGCTGCATCTGCTGCACCGTCGCCGACGAATTCCTGCCGACGATGGAACGCCTACTCGCACGTAATCCGGCGCCTGACCATATCCTAATCGAGACCTCCGGCCTCGCCCTGCCCAAGCCCCTCGTGCAGGCGTTCAACTGGCCGGACATCCGGGCACGGCTGACGGTTGATGGCGTCATTACCGTCGTCGATGCGCCGGCGATTGCCGACGGTCGCTTCGCCGACGACCCGGTCCGGATTGCAAGGGAGATGGCGGAGGCAGGACCGATGGATCACGAGTCTCCGATCGCCGAGCTGTTTGAAGATCAGCTCGCCTGTGCCGACCTCGTCGTCCTCAACAAGACGGATCTCGTCGACGCCGAGACTTTGGCCGGCGTCCGCACCAAGCTGGCGACGGCAATGACGGCGGGCGTCAAGGTGGTGACGACAACGCAAGGCGGGCTCGACCCGCGAGTCGCCCTCGGCCTCGCCGCCGCGGCGGAAGCCGGCATCGAGCAACGCCGGTGCCATCACGACGACCCCGAAGAGGGCCATGACCACGACGAGTTCGAAAGCGTCGTCGCCGCCTTCGGCAGCATCGGCGATCCTGCCGCCTTCGAGCAGCGGCTCCGTCGCCTTGCCGGCGAGCACGACGTGCTTCGCATCAAGGGCTTCCTCGACGTTGCCGACAAGCCACGCCGACACGTGTTGCAGGCGGTGGGCAGTCGGGTAGAGCGCTACTACGACCGGGCCTGGCAGCCCGACGAGGAGCGGCGAAGCGAGCTGATTGTCATCGGCCTGAAGGGCTTCGACGCCGCCGCCGTCGTTCGCGGTCTCGCCGATTGATGCATCTTCTCGCCGCACAGCCGGGCCGCGTCGTTGACGGTGCCGCCATTGATCTGGCGCAGCCACCGGGCGAAATCGTCGTTCTCTCGGCGGCCGACACGGAGATCGCCTGTCTGGCGGCTGCCTTCGCCTTCTTCGATGCGGCGCGGTTTCCCAGTGTGCGGCTCGCCAACCTGCTGCAACTCGGCCACCCGCTCTCGGTCGATCTCTACGTGGAGAAGACGCTCGCCCGCGCCCGGTTGATCGTCGTTCGCCTGCTCGGCGGTCGCGGTTACTGGCCTTACGGCGTTGACGAGGTGGTTCGCCTGGCCCGTGAACATGGGATCGGCCTCGCCCTGATCCCAGGCGACGATCAGCCCGACGCCGAGCTGGCCCAGCTATCGACGATCCCGGCGGAGGCCGGACATCGCCTGTGGCAGTACTTGGTCCATGGCGGCATCGCCAACGCCCGCGATTTCCTTGCTTTCGCCGCCAGCCTGATCGGCAGTGAGGCCTCCTGGGAGGAACCGCGGCCGCTGTTGCGAGCGGGATTGTACCGCCGGGGATCGTCGCTGGCCGATCCTGCCGCCGATCTTACCGCTGTGCGGGCCGGGTGGCGTGACGGTCAGCCGATCGCGGCGCTGCTGTTCTATCGGGCACTGGTGCAGGCCGGAAACCTGAAGCCGGTGAACGCACTGATCGATGCGCTCGACGCGGCCGGGCTGAACACGCTGCCGATCTTCGTCACCAGCCTGAAGGATCCGGTTGCTGTCGCGACCGTCGCCCAAGCCTTTGCGGAGGCACCGCCCGAGATCATTCTGAATGCCACCGGCTTCGCGCTGAATGCACCCGGCGAACCCCATAGGGCCGGTGCGCTGGCGGCAACCGATTGTCCCATCCTCCAGGTCATCTTCGCCGGCGGCGACGAGGCGTCGTGGCGCGACGGCACGTTCGGGCTCGCCGCCCGCGATATCACCATGAACGTGGCCTTGCCCGAGGTCGACGGCCGCATCGTCGGCCGTGCCGTCTCCTTCAAGGGGATCGTCCGCCGTGATGCGGCGACCCACGCCGACATCACCGTTTATGAGCCGGTCGCCGACCGCATCGACTTCACGGCTGACCTCGCCGCCGCCTGGGTCCGCCTGCGCCGAACCGCCGCCGCCGACCGGCGCATCGCCATCGTGCTGGCGAACTATCCCAACAGGGACGGCCGGCTCGGCAACGGCGTCGGTCTCGACACGCCGGCGAGCGTCGTCGTCGTCCTGGAGGCCCTGGCGCGCGCCGGCTATTCCGTGGTCGATATTCCCGAGGATGGCAACGCGCTGATGCGACGGCTGGTCCAGGGGCCCACCAACGACCTCACCGCGCTCGCCAACCGCGTTGAGGACGAGACCCTGGCATTTGCCGACTACGCGCCGTTTTTCTCCAGCCTGCCCGCGGCGATCCGACAGAGCATCAGCGAGCGCTGGGGCATCGCCGAGCGCGATCCCTACTACCGGCCGGGCCGGCTCGACTGTGGCCGCTTCATCGTTCCCGCCGTGCGCTTCGGCAACATCGCCGTCCTCGTGCAGCCGGCGCGCGGGTACAATATCGATCCGGCGGCGAGCTATCACGACCCGAACCTGCCGCCGCCCCATCACTACCTCGCCACCTACCTTTGGCTGCGCGAGACGTTCCGCGCCCATGCCGTCGTCCACATGGGCAAGCATGGCAATCTGGAATGGCTGCCGGGGAAGGCGCTGGCCCTCTCCGCCGAATGCTTCCCCGAGGTCGCCCTCGGACCGCTCCCGCATCTTTACCCCTTCATCGTCAACGATCCCGGTGAAGGCACGCAGGCGAAACGACGCGCCGGCGCCGTCATCATCGACCACCTGACGCCGCCCCTGACCCGCGCCGAGAGCTACGGCCCGCTGGCCGAGCTCGAACAACTGGTCGACGAGTATTACGACGCGGCGGGGGTCGATCCGCGGCGGCTCCGGCACCTCACCGACGACATCTTGTCGCTCTGCCGGACGAGCGGCCTCGACCTCGATTGCGGCATCGGCGCCGACGACGGACGCGAGGACGCGCTGGTCAAGCTGGACCGCTACCTGTGTGAGCTGAAAGAAATGCAGATCCGCGACGGCCTGCACGTGTTCGGCCGCTCACCGGAGGCACGCCAGCTCACCGATCTCATGGTCGCTCTGGTGCGGACGCCGCGCGGACAAACACCCGGCGAGGCATCACTGATCCGCGCCCTCGCCGCCGACCTCGGCCTCGACCTCGATCCCCTCGCCTGCGATCCGGCCATGCTATGGACCGGCCCGCGGCCGGAGGTGCTCGACGCCGAAACCCCCTGGCGGGTCGCGGGCGACACCGTCGAGCGGCTGGAGGCCCTGGCGGCGGCCCTGGTCGCCGGCGAGCGGACAGCGGACCCCGCCTGGGCAGCGACAAGGCCGGTGCTCGATGTCATCGAGGGGATGCTGCGGCCGGCGGTCCTCGCGTGCGGCGAGGCCGAGCTCGCGGGGCTCCTTCAGGGGCTCGACGGACGCTTCGTCGCCCCCGGCCCCTCGGGCGCGCCCACCCGCGGGCGGCCCGACGTGCTGCCGACGGGGCGCAACTTCTATTCGGTCGATACCCGCACGGTGCCGACGCCGGCGGCCTGGGCGCTCGGCAGCAAGTCCGCGCATCTGTTGATGGAGCGCTACGCCCAGGAGCACGGCGCCTGGCCGCGACGGATGGCGATCACCTGCTGGGGAACCAGCAACATGCGAACCGGCGGCGACGATGTTGCGCAGGCGCTGGCGTTGCTGGGGGTGCGGCCGACCTGGGAGGGAGCGTCGCGACGGGTGAGCGGCTTCGAGGTGCTGCCGCTCTCCCTGCTCGACCGGCCGCGCGTCGACGTCACCTTGCGCATTTCCGGGTTTTTCCGCGATGCCTTCCCCGCTCTCGTCGAGCTGTTCGACGCGGCGGTGCGCGCCGTCGCCGCCCTCGACGAGCCGGCGACCGACAATCCGCTCGCCGATCGGGTGGCCGCCGATTGTGCCAGCCTGCGCGCAGGCGGGGCCGGCGCCGATGACGCGGCCCGGCTCGCCGCGGCGCGGGTGTTCGGCTCGAAGCCGGGCGCCTACGGCGCCGGGCTGCAAGCGCTCATCGACGAGCGGGGCTGGGACACCGATGCCGACCTCGCCCGCGCCTACGTGGCCTGGGGAGGCTATGCCTACGGCGGCGGCCTCAAGGGCCGGGCGGCGCACGGAACCTTCGAGGCGCGGCTGAAGGAGATCGACGCCGTCGTCCAGAACCAGGACAACCGCGAACACGATCTCCTCGACTCCGACGACTACTACCAGTTCGAAGGAGGGATGACCGCCGCCGTCCGGGTGCTCTCCGGCACGCAGCCAACCGTCTATCACAGTGACCACGCCCGCCCGGAGCAGCCGGTGATCCGCACCCTCGAAGAGGAGGTCGCCCGCGTCGTTCGCGCCCGCGTCGTCAACCCCAAATGGATCGCGGGCGTCATGCGCCACGGCTACAAGGGGGCGGCCGAGATGGCGGCGACGGTGGATTACCTGTTCGCGTTCGCCGCCACCGCCCGCTGCGTCAAAGACCACCATTTCGACGCGGTCTATCGCGCCTACATCGACGACGAACCGGTTCGCGCCTTCCTCGCCCACAACAATCCGGCAGCGCTGAAGGAAATGAGCGCCCGACTCCTTGAGGCTCAGGACCGCGGTCTCTGGCGGCCGGGCCTCAACAGCGCCGGCCCGATGCTCCAACGGCTATCCGCGGGGCGCCGTTGAGTGGGAATGCACCCCCGCGCCGCTTGCCTTCATCAGCCACAGGACTAAACTTAGTCCGACTAAGTTAAGTTGGGTGCATCATGAAGACGGTCAACATCCATGAGGCGAAGACCCATCTGTCGCGGCTCATCGAGGACGTGGCCGCCGGAACCGAGGTCATCATCGCCCGCAACGGCACGCCGGTGGCGCGATTGCTGCCGATGGCAAACCGGTCGCAACCCCGTCGCCCGGGGCAGTGGCGAGGCCAAGTCCGGATCGGGGCCGACTTCGATGCCCCGCTTCCGCCGGATCTGGCGGCCGGTTTCGGCCTCGACAAATGAACCTGCTGCTGGACACCCATGTTCTGCTGTGGTGGCTGAGTGACGACACCCGGCTTGGCGACCAAGCCCGCAGTGCCATCGCCGATGCACGCAGCCGGGTCTGGGTGAGCGCGGCGTCAGCCTGGGAGGTAGTCATCAAGGCGGCGCTGGGGCGGCTGGCGCTACCTGGTCCGCCGGCGGAGGTCGTCCGGACGGCGCTGACCGAAAACGACTTCACCTCGCTGGCGATCACCATCGATCACGCCCTGGCGGTAAGCGCACTCCCTGCCATCCATGCAGATCCGTTCGACCGTATCCTCGTCGCCCAGGCGATCGCCGAGCGCCTCACCCTGGTGACCGCCGACACCATCTTCGTGCGCTACCCGGTCCCCGTCCTTCCCGCATAAGCGCACACAAACGGGGCGCAGCGCGGCACCGCACTGCACCCCGAGGTGACGGCGCAAATCGATGGAATCACTCTCCGCCGCCGAGAATCTCCACCACCTCCTCGGTGAACGTCAATCCAGCTTTCGGATCCTTGGCACAAGCGTCCTGCGACACGGCGGCGGCTTCGCGAATCTGCAGCACCGCGTCCGCGCCGCTGGGAACCGTGCCGAAGGTGTAGGACACGAAGCGGAGGCTGACCGGGGCGTACGTGCAGGGAGAGTTGGTGACGGCGAGAAGATCCGGCAGCGGCGCGCCGGGTTTGGCAATGCGGAAGCTGACGTTGAGGGCGGCCGGACCTACTGCCGGCTTCGCGCCCTTCACTACGTCTTGCGCTTTGGCGCCGAAGTTTGTCGGCGTATTGAGCAAATCGAAGTTATTAGCGATCAGATCTGCAGCGGACTGCGCAAATCCGAGGGCGCGGGCGGTAAAAGAACTAACATCGATCGTCGCCGAGCCGTCGTCCAGCTTGCGCTGGATAACGAGGCATTTGACCTCGGTTCCCAACGATTCACCCGTCTTCCGTTTGATAAACTTGTCTGCGAGGCCGGCGTAATCGACAAGGCCGAAGGTTTCGAACGGATTATCGGTCCAGCCGACGTAGTCTCGCACCGGTGGGAAGAACTGCGGCGGTTTGTTAAGCTTGCCTTGCGCTTTGAGAAAATCGGAACAGGGACGGCGGGTGGCTTTCGTAGACGATCTCTCAGTGTCGTTGGAGGCACCAGTCCGTTGTTCAACAGAGAGCGCATTATCTGTTGCAGACTTCGCTATGTCTCCAACTGCGCCTGCCTGTACACTAAAGGGAAGCAACCCAGCCATTATGACGCCGACTGCGAGCACACTCGTCTTACTCATAATGTCCCCCTCGTCATCCTTTGATGATATGGACGATACAAATATAATAAAATTAGTACTTTTATGAGTCAAACCACATTTTTTATCCACACTTTATTGCATATGATAAGTAATATCATCCTTTTCACCGAAGTCACCTAAATCTGGCGACCAGCATATTCACAAGTGGCATCGAGTGTTCCCGCTCCAAGTGCCCTACCCCGTCGGTTTTAATTAATAATCAAGTTCTACCGTAGCGAAGGCTTCTTCCACCATCAGAAGTTGCCATCAAATCGCCGGCGGCGACAGCAGACGTGTTTGTGCTCCCGGCCCCGTTCCTCGTACGCTGGTGGCCCCGGAGCGGGCGGCCGCATCACCGCCGTTCGTCGTAATCGACAGGGAGGCGTCCATGGTGACCATCGAACCCAACGAGGAGCAACTCCGTCGCCACGCCGAGAAGATGGCGAAGAAGCAAGCGGCGCGGGCGAAGATCCTGGCGACGAAAACCATTGAACGGGGCCTGATCGCCGTTCACACCGGCAAGGGCAAAGGCAAGACGACGGCGGCGATGGGCCTCGCCATGCGGGCGATCGGCCACGGCATGAAGGTGGGCATCGTCCAGTTCGTCAAAGGCGTCTGGGAGACCGGCGAGCGGCAGGTCCTTGCCCGCTTTCCCGATCTCTGCGTGATGAAGGCGATGGGGGAGGGCTTCACCTGGGACACCCAGGACTTGGCGCGCGATCGGGCGGCGGCTCGTCGTGCCTGGGAGACAGCCAAGGAAATGATGGCCGATTCGACGTTTCGCATGGTCATCCTCGATGAGCTGAACATCGTGCTGCGCTACGACAACCTCCCCCTGGATGAGGTCATCGCAACCCTGAGAGCGAAACCGGAGCCGCTGCACGTGGTTGTCACCGGCCGTAACGCCAAGCCGGAGCTTATAGAAATCGCCGACCTGGTCACCGAGATGGGGGAGGTCAAGCACCCCTTCCGCGCGGGCATCAAGGCTCAGGTGGGGGTGGAATTTTGAGCCTTGCCTCCCGTGTTTTGCAGTGGTTGCCTCGCCGGTAGGGAGGACTGCCTCGTGAACCGTCGTTTATTTCTGACTTTCTCTCTGTGCTTCGCCGTTGTCGGGCTTGGTGGCTGTCAGACAGCGCCGCCACGTAGCGTTCAGGCGCAAGCGCTGGTCGATCAGTCGAAGATCACCATCGACTATTTCAAGACCCGGTCGAAGGACTCGACGGCGCTGTTTCTGGCAGCGCTGAAGGAAGCCCGTGGCGTCATCATCTTTCCCGACGTCTTCCAGGCGGGCGTCGGCATCGGCGGCCAGTCGGGCAACGGTGTCATGCTCGCCCGCACGGCGAGCGGCGACTGGGGCTATCCAGCGTTTCTCAACATCGGCGGCGCCAGCCTAGGTGTTCAGCTCGGCGCCCAGTCGACGGAATACGTGTTGCTGCTGATGACCGATCGCGCCGTCGAGGCGGTGATCAGCTCGCCCGGCCAGATCGGCCTGGACACCCAAGCGACCTTCGGCGAGTTGAGTGCCGGCAGCGTATCTTCGACGACATTCAAGGGTGCGAGCGTCGTCGGCTTCACCAAGGGCGAGGGCGTCTACGCCGGCGCATCCTTGTCCGGGGCCGGTGTCACCGCGAAGAACGACTGGACGGAGGCCTACTACGGCCAGTTCCTGACCGTGCGCGATGTCGTCCTCGACGGGCGGGCCACCAATCCGGGGGCTGATCCCTTGCGGGAGGCGCTGCAGGTCCGCTGATCCGGTCGCCCGCCGTGGCGCTCGCCCAGGCGCTGATGTTTCAGGGGACCGGCTCCGACGTTGGCAAGTCATTGGTCGTCGCCGGCTTGGCTCGGGCTTTCGTTCGCCGCGGTTTGCGCGTGCGTCCTTTCAAGCCGCAGAACATGTCGAACAACGCCGCCGTCACCGAGGACGGCGGCGAGATCGGCCGCGCCCAGGCGTTGCAGGCGCGCGCCTGCAGGGTCGCGCCCTCCATCCATATGAATCCCATCTTGCTGAAACCGCAGAGCCAGGTCGGCGCCCAGGTCGTTGTGCAAGGTCGCATCCTCGGTAACGCCGGCGCACGCGATTACCAGGCGCTCAAGCCGACGCTGATGCCCCGCGTCATCGAGAGCTTCCGCCAAATCGCCGGTGCTGCCGACCTTGTGCTCGTCGAGGGCGCCGGCAGCCCCGCCGAGGTCAATCTGCGAGCCGGCGACATTGCCAACATGGGCTTTGCGCAAGCCGCCCGGGTGCCGGTAGTACTGATCGGTGATATCGATCGCGGCGGCGTCATCGCCAGCCTTGTCGGCACCTGGATGCTCCTGGAAGAGGAAGAACGTTCGCGGGTCCGCGGCTATCTGATCAACAAGTTCCGCGGTGATGTGTCGCTGTTCGACGGCGGTCTCGCCGTCATCAGCGACCGCACCGGCTGGCGGTCAATCGGCGTGGTTCCGTGGTTTGCAGGGGCGACGCGGCTGCCGGCGGAAGACTCCGTCGTCCTCGATCACCCGACCGCCGACGCCACCCCCGGCACGATCCGGGTCGTCGTGCCACGATTGCCAACGATCGCCAACTTCGACGACCTCGATCCGTTGATCGCCGAGCCGGACGTCTGCGTTCGCTTTCTCGCCGCGGAAGAGGCGCTGCCCGGGGACGCCGATCTCGTCATCCTGCCGGGATCGAAGGCCACCCTCGCCGACCTGGCGGCCCTGCGGGCTGCCGGCTGGGACACCGACATCGCCGCGCATGTCCGCCGCGGTGGCCATGTCCTCGGCCTGTGCGGCGGCTATCAGATGCTCGGCCGACGCATCACTGATCCCGATGGCATGGAAGGGCCACCGGGCGAGGCGCCCGGCCTCGAGCTTCTTGACGTGGAAACGGTGCTGACCGGCGACAAGACGCTGATCGCCGCGACCGGTCGGGAGCGGACGACGGGCGCCGCCGTCGGCGGCTATGAGATGCACCTGGGCGTGACCCGAGGGGCCGGCCGCGAGCGACCGATGCTCGACCTCGAGAACCGCACGGACGGCGCTGTATCGGCCGACGGTCGTATCATGGGCTGCTACCTTCACGGGCTGTTCACCGCCGATGCCTTCCGGCAGGCCTTCCTCGCCCGCATAAGGACGCGCCATGGCGCTTCCAGCCTAGCTTATGAAGAGGAGGTCGAAAGCACACTCGACGCACTCGCCGATCACCTAGCGGCCCACGTCGACCTCGATGGCCTGCTTGGCGCCACTGCAGTCCCGGTGATCTGACCCCTACGGCTGGTCGTAGTCGATGGACCACGGTTCTGCCCGAGCCGCCGCGTACCATTCGCGCATGGGCGGAAGGGCGAGAATGGCGCGGCAATAGATTTGGCTCTCATCGTCGAGCGTCACCCCATAGGTCGCGAAGCGGGTTACCACCGGCGCCCACATGGCATCGGCGTTACTGAAGCGACCGAACAGAAACGGATCTTGCGAGCCGAACCGGGCTCGGCAGTCGTGCCAGATGGCGGTGATGCGCGCGATGTCCTTGGCGACCTCCGGCTTCATCGCGCGGCCAGTCTTGGAGGCACGGACATACATCGGCAGGTTTGAGCGCAACGCCTGGAAACCGGCATGCATTTCCGCACAAACGACCCGCGCGTGGGCACGAGCGGCGATATCGGCGGGCCACAGATGCTCATTCGGCAGCAGTTCGGCCAGGTACTCCAGGATGGCAATCGATTCCCAGATCACCCGCGCGCCGTGTTTGAGGACCGGCACCTTGCCGGCGGGCGAGTGTCGGGCGATCGACGTCGCAGTTTCCGGCTGGTGGAGGGGGATGACGATTTCTTCGAAAACCAAGCCGGCCATCTTCATCGCCAGCCACGGACGCAATGACCACGACGAGTAGTTTTTGTTGCCGATGACCAAAACGAACTCGCTCATGGGAACTCCTTAGCTGAGACTGAGGCGGATGACGACGAGAACAGCGATGACGAGGGCGTTGACCACACAGGCGAGGCGGAAGAGATCGAGCGCCCGCCAGATGTCCGGGACATCCGCTGCGGCCGATCCGTCGCCGAGCCAGGGGTCATCGACGGTCACCATCGGGTACTGCCGCGGGCCGGCCAGGGCCAAGCCGAGGGCACCCGCCATCGACGCCTCCGGCCAGCCGGCGTTCGGCGAACGGTGCTTTTTCGCGTCGTTGCGCATGGTCCGCCAGGCGCGTCTTGCATCGGTGCGAGGATCGGCGGCGGCGGCGATGACGACGTAAAGCCCGGCCAGGCGGGCAGGGATCAGGTTGAGGGCGTCGTCGAGGCGGGCCGACGGCATGCCGAAAGCCAGGTATTTCAACGACCGGTGGCCGATCATGCTGTCGAGTGTGTTCACCGCCTTGTAGACGCAGAGACCGGGTAGCCCCAGCAGCACGTACCAGAACACCGGAGCGACGACGGCGTCGGAGAAGTTCTCGGCGCACGATTCGATCGCCGCCCGGGCGACGCCGGCGCGGTCGAGACGGGCCACATCGCGGCCGACGATGTGAGAGACCGCCGCTCTCCCCGCCTCCAGGCTGCCACCCAGGGCAACGGCAACCGCACGCACATGCCGGTACAGGCTGCGTTGGGCGAGGAGCGAGACAACGGCCGTCACCTCGATAATACAGCCGAACGGCAGCGCCCGCGAGATCAGGACGATCACCCCGCCGGCGGCAGCGGCCGCGGCCATGACGAGGACGACAGTCAGGACGCCTCGCCAGCGGCGGGTGCGGGCAGAACAGCTCCGATCGTTCAGCTTGCGATCGCAAAGGTCGATCAGGGCACCGATCAACCGGACAGGGTGCGGAAGACGAGCGAGCGGACCGCGGGCCTCCCCCAGCAGTGCCTCCGCCGCCAGCGCCGCAAGGAGCAGGATGAGCGGATCGATGGTGGAAGAACTCAGCCACTCGGCACCGGGAATTGTCATGCGCGCAGTTTCGATAGCCGACCGCACGCCGTCAATGGAGGCGACCGGATCAACGCCGGCCGGCAAGCCGGCTCCGCAGGAAGTCCCCGTCTCCGGCGCTGACTTCCTCGCCATCAGCCTCTATGATCGGCGCCAATCGGGCTCGGCCGGAGGCAATGACCAGCCGGGCGGTCAGGACGGCGAGCCACAGCGGCTCCCGAACGCTCGCAGGCAAGGGACCAGGCGCATATGACCAATGCCACCGGACTGATGATTTGCGGCCACGGCAGCCGCTCCGTCAGCGCGATTGAGGAGTTCCATCTGCTCGCCCGGCATCTTCGCCGGCGCATGCCGGCGTTCGATGTGGAGACCGGCTTTCTCGAGTTTGCGCGGCCGGTCATTCGCACCGGCCTGGAAGCGCTCAAGGTGCGCGGCGTCCGCCGCATCGTCTGTTTGCCCGGAATGCTGTTCGCGGCCGGCCACGTCAAGAACGACCTGCCATCGGAAATCAACGCCTTCGCCGCCGAAAACCCGGCTATCCGGGTGTCCTTCGGGCGCGAGTTGGCCGTCGATAGCCGCCTGCTGCGGGCCGCCGCGGCGCGGATCGCTGCCGCCGAGGCGGCTGCCGCCACCACCATCGATCGCAAGGAGACACTGCTGATGGTGGTCGGACGGGGAACCAACGATCCCGATGCCAACTCCAACGTCTCCAAGGTCGCGCGGATGCTGTGGGAGGGGATGGGATTTGGCTGGACCGAGGTCTGTTATTCCGGCGTCGCCTATCCGCTGGTTGACGTCGGCCTCCGCCATGCGATCAGACTCGGTTACCGGCGGATCATCGTCTTTCCGTATTTCCTGTTCACCGGCATTCTGGTCGAGCGGATCTACCGGCAAGCCGACGAATCTCAGGCAGCGCATCCCGATGTCGAGATCATCAAGGCGGAATATCTGAAGGATCACCCGCTCGTCATCGACACCTTCGTCGACCGGGTCGAGGAGGCCCTGAGCGGCGCCAACCTGATGAATTGCCTTCTCTGCAAGTACCGCGAGCAGATCCTCGGATTCGAGGCGGCCCAGGGAGCGCCGCAGGTGGGCCATCATTATCATGTGCGGGGGATCGGCACCGACGGAGATCACGGTCACGAGCATCCCCATGACCACCATCACCACGGCCACGCCCATGGGGAACACGACCACGGGCACCACCACCCGCATGGATCATCATCATGACCATCGGCCACGACGGGGGACATGGGCACATCCATGAGCACGGCGGCGCCGGTACCCCTGCCAACAAGAACAACGCCTGAACCGCCAGCGCTCGCGTCTCCTCAATGACCGAACGGATCTTCGACGCCTACATGATGGTCGACTGGAGCGCCGCGTCGCAGCCGCGGACGGGCGCCAACAGCGTCTGGATCTGTCTTCGCGAGGATGACGGCGGCGGTCGCGTCTGTGAGCAGTGGTGGAACCCGCCGACCCGCGCGGAGGCGGTGGCGCTGATCGCCGACCGGCTCAGCGATCTGTGCGCCCGCGATCGGTTTGTCCTCGCCGGCTTCGATTTTGCGTTCGGCTATCCGGCTGGCTTCGCCGCCCGCCTGCGACACTCGCGCGCTGACTGGCGAGCGGTGTGGCAAGAGTTCGCCGCGATGATCGAGGACGACCCAACCAACGCCAACAATCGCTTTGCGGTGGCTGCCGACCTCAATCGCCGCATTTCCGGCGAAGCCGCACCGTTCTGGGGTTGTCCGGAGGCGGCCGTCCATTCGACGCTCACCGCGACAAAACCACATGTCTCCGATCCGGAAGCAGTTTCCTCGTTCCGCCGCACCGATCGGGCGGGACCGGGCCCAAAGTCGGTGTGGCAGCTCTTTGGTGCCGGCAGTGTCGGTAGCCAGACGCTTCTCGGCATTGCGCGCCTGGAACAGTTGCGCCGCCACCCGTGGCTCGAAGGACGGGTGCGGGTCTGGCCCTTCGAGACGGGCCTGCTGACCATGCGCCGGCCGGAAACCGACGATTGGCGTGTCATGCTGGCCGAGGTTTATCCGTCGATGCTGGCGGACGATGCGAGCGAGGACGAGGTGAAGGACTTGCGCCAGGTGCGCGGACTGGCGCGCCATTTCGCGCACCTCGACAGGGAGGGGCGGCTTGCCCCTTTGTTCGCCGGCCCCGATCTGGCGGCGGAGGAGCGGCGGCGCATCGAGACCGAGGAGGGCTGGATTCTCGGCATCGGCACCGACATCCTCATCGAAGATGCGGTGGATCAGCCCAGCAAGTACGAGTACGTGCGCGATCCGGAGGAGATCTATCGCCGGTCGTTCGCGCTGATTGAAGAGGAAATCCACCTCGCTCAGTTGCCAGCGGACTTGCGGTCGGTCGCGGTGCGGCTGGTCCACACCGCCGGCGATCCCGGCCTTGTCGCCGACCTCCGCTGGAGTGTGGCGGCGGCGACCGTCGGTCGGGAGGCGCTTGCCGGCGGCGCGCCTATCCTGGTCGATACCGAGATGGTCGCCGCTGGCATTATCCGCCGACGACTGCCGGCGGCAAACCCGGTCCGTTGTACGCTGAACGAAAGCGGGGTCGCCCATCGAGCGAAGCGGCTGCGGACAACCCGCTCGGCGGCGGCGGTAGATGCCTGGATTCCGTGGTTGGCCGGTTCCGTGGTCGCCATTGGCAATGCGCCGACGGCGCTGTTCCGCCTTCTCGAGCTGATCGACAGGGGTGCTCCACCTCCCGCCGTGATCCTGGGATTCCCGGTGGGCTTTGTCGGTGCGGCGGAATCCAAGGACGCGTTGATTCGGCACACCCGCGGCATTCCCTATATCGCGCTGCAAGGCCGGCGCGGCGGGAGCGCCTTTGCCGCCGCTGCCGTCAACGCCCTTGCCAGGAACGACGGACTGACCGGATGACCGCAGCTCAGACGACACTCAGATGACACCGTGGCTCACCGTCATCGGCATCGGCGACGACGGCTTGGCCGGTCTGAGTCCGGCCGCCCGCACCTTGATCGCGTCCGCCGACGTCATCGTCGGTGGCGACCGGCATCAGGCGATGGTCGCCGAGAGCGGGGCCGAGCGACTGACCTGGCGCTGCGGAATCGGCAGCGTCATCGACCAGATCGTCGGCTTTCGTGGTCGGCGCGTCGTCGTCCTGACCACCGGTGATCCCATGTGGTTCGGCGCCGGAGCAAACCTCGCCCGCCGACTTCCCGGCGAGGAAATGACGATCCTGCCCCATCCCGGTGCCTTCAGCCTGGCCGCCTCCCGCCTCGGCTGGTCGCTTGCCGACGTGGAGACACTGACCGCTCACAGCCGGCCGCTCGCCGTGCTCAATCGTCACATCCAACCGGGAGCGCGGCTCCTCGTTCTCAGCCGCGACGGCGATACACCGGCCGCGGCAGCGGCGCTGCTCACCGCGCGCGGCTTCGGACCGAGCCTCCTCACTGTCCTCGAACATCTGGGCGGGCCGGGTGAGTACCGCCGCAACGGCACTGCCGAAAACTGGCCCCACCCGCGCGCGGCCGACCTCAATACGCTCGCCATCCAGTGCGTCGCCGGTCCATCGGCCCGAATTTGGCCGCCAGTGCCGGGACTGCCGGACGACGCCTTTGTCCACGACGGCAAGATGACTAAGCGCGAAGTTCGGGCGGCCGCGATCGCGGCACTGGCGCCGCTGCCAGGGCAGACGCTGTGGGATGTGGGCGCCGGCGCCGGCTCGATCGCCATCGAGTGGCTGCGGGCAGCGCCTTACTACCGGGCGGCGGCGGGGGGCGAAGCCTGCGCCGTTGCCATCGAGCAGGACTCGGGTCGGTGCGCGGCGATTGCCCGCAACGCCATCGCCTTGGGTGTGCCTCAGCTTCAGATCGTCCAGGGATCGGTGCCGGAGGCTCTCGCTTCGCTCAAACCGCCGCCGTCCTCCATTTTCCTCGGCGGCGGGGTGTCGCAGCCTGGAGTGTTAGATGCGTGCTGGCACGCTCTGCCTGCAGGAGGCCGGTTGGTGGCCCACGCGGTGACCCTGGAGGGCGCCGCCAGCCTGTCCGCATTCTACGCTGTGCACGGCGGAGATCTGGTCCGCCTCAGCATTGCACGGGCGGGCGCTGTGGGCCGGTTGACCGCCTTCCGTGCGGCAATGGAGGTCACCCAATTGACGACGATCAAGCCATGAACGGCGCCACCTTGTACGGCCTCGGGATCGGCCCCGGCGATCCCGGCCTGCTCACCATCAAAGCGAGGGAAATTCTCGCCCGGGTGCCGGTTATTGCCTATCCGGCTCCGGAGGATGGTGACAGTCTGGTCCGCCGGATTGCCGATCCCCACGTTCCCGCCGACCGCATCGAGATCGCCATCGCGACGCCGATGGTGGCGGACCGTTTCCCGGCGCAGGACGTCTATGACCGGTTCGCGCGCATCCTCGCCGGGCATCTGGGGGAAGGCCGCGACGTCGCCGTCCTCTGCGAGGGCGATCCGTTCCTCTACGGCTCGTTCATGTACCTTTACCAGCGCCTCGCCGGCGACCATCGCTGCGTCGTCGTGCCTGGCGTCTCTTCTCTTGCCGCGGTGGCCGCCGTCGCCGGCCGGCCGCTCTGCGAGCGCAACGAAGTACTGACGGTAGTGCCGGCGACCTTGGGCGAAGAGGATCTGGAGGCATTCCTCGCATCAACCGATGCCGCCGCGATCATGAAGGTCGGGCGGCATCTCGGTAAGGTGAAGCAGATCCTGGCCCGGCTCGGCCGCGAAGGAGACGCCGTCTACGTCGCCCGCGCGACGTTCGCCGACCAGCGGGTGCTGCCGCTCGCCGAGATGACGGAGAAGTCCGCGCCCTACTTTTCGATGATCCTGGTGCGCGGGAGCCGCCTTGCCTCACCGGCGGCAAGAGCGGCAAGGCGGAAGCCTGGCTTCCCATCCCACCTTCCGTCCGGCGCTGCGATCGTCGCCCTTTCCGGCGCCGGCCGAGATCTGGCTCGGCGCCTGCAGTCCCATCTGCCGAACAGTCGGGTGCATGGCCTGGTCGGCCGCACCGACGGCGGCGACGCTCCCTTCGTCGACACCATGGCGGAACTGCGTCAGCTGTTCGTCGCCGGTACCCCCATCGTCGGCATCGCCGCCGCCGGTATCCTGATCCGGGCGGTTGCACCTCTCGTCGCCGACAAGCATACCGAGCCGCCGGTCGTCGCCGTCGTCGAGGACGGCAGTTTCGTTGTCCCCCTCCTCGGCGGACATCACGGCGCCAATCGCCTCGCCCGCGCCATTGCCACGGCAACGGGTGGCACCGCGGCGATCACCACCGCCGGCGACGTGCGCCTCGGCCTGGCCCTCGACGATCCGCCCGCCGGTTGGCGCGTCGCCAACCCGGACGCGGCGAAACCGGTGGCACGCACGCTCCTCGCGGGCGAACCGGTGGGTCTCTCTGTCGAGGCCGGTGACGCATCCTGGCTGCGGAATTCGGGCGCCAGCTTTGTCGAGCCGGCCGTCCAGCGAGTTGTGGTTACCGACCGCGCGGCAACGGCACCCGCGACCCTGGTCCTGCACCCGCCGGTGTTAGCGGTGGGCGTCGGTTGCGAGCGAGGCGCCGAGCCGCAGGAATTGATCGAACTGGTGATGGGGACCCTTGCCGCCGGCGACCTCGCCCCGGACGCCGTCGCCTGCCTCGCCTCGCTCGATCTGAAGATGGACGAACACGCGGTGCATGCCGCCGCCGCCACCCTAGGGGTCCCCGTGCGCTTCTTCGACGCTGCCGAGTTGGAGGCAGAAGCTCCCCGCCTCGCCACCCCGTCGGAAATTGTCTTCCGTGAGGTCGGCTGCCACGGCGTCGCCGAAGGAGCGGCGCTCGCCGCCGCCGGCAACGACGCCGCGCTCATCGTCCCCAAGCGACGCTCGGCCCGCGCCACCTGCGCCATCGCCCGCGCCAGAGGGGATATTGATCCCCTCATCCGCGGCCGAGCCCGCGGCTCCTTGACCATCGTCGGCATCGGTCCGGGCCGCGCTGACTGGCGCACACCCGAGGCAACGCGGGCGCTTGCGGAAGCATCCGACATCGTAGGCTACAAGCTTTACCTCGACCTGATCGCCGATCTCGTCGCCGGCAAGCGATTGCATGCGCCACCGATGACCGAAGAGGAGGCACGGGCGCGTCTCGCCCTCGACTTGGCCGCCGCCGGCAACCGCGTCGCCCTCGTCAGCTCCGGCGATGCCGGCGTCTACGGCCTGGCAGCACTCGCCTTCGAACTCTTCGATCGCGAACGGAAAGCGGCGTGGCAGCGGATCGAGCTACGCGTCGCTCCTGGCCTATCGGCCCTCCTTGCCGCGGCCGCCCGCGCCGGGGCACCGCTTGGCCACGATTTCTGCGCCATTTCCCTCTCGGACCTGTTGACGCCGTGGACGGAGATCGAGCGCCGGCTGCGCGCGGCGGCGGAAGGCGACTTCGTCGTCGCCCTCTACAATCCGGTCTCATCGCGCCGCCGGCACCAACTCGCGATCGCCCGCGATATCCTGCTCCGTCAGCGGCCGGGGACGACGCCGGTCGTCCTCGCGCGCAACCTCGGTAGAGAGCAGGAACACATCCGAGTCATCGATCTCGCCGATCTGGCGGCCGATGCCGTCGACATGCTTACGCTGGTACTGGTCGGCAGTTCGCGCACGCGGGTAATCGATCGAGACCGGGGACGCTGGGTCTATACGCCGCGCGGCTACGCGGCGAAACTGACGCCGGTGGATGCCAGCCAATGACCGTGCATTTCATCGGCGCTGGCCCTGGCGCGGCCGACCTGATCACCGTCCGCGGCCTCAACCTGATCCGCCAGTGCCCAGTCGTGCTCTACGCCGGCTCGCTGGTCCCAGAGGCGATCGTCGCCGAAGCAAGGCCTGACGCGCGGGTGATCGATACCGCGCCCCTGCACCTGGATGAGATCATCGCCGTCATCGCCGAGGCCGACGTTCGCGGCGACGACGTCGCCCGTGTGCACTCCGGCGATCCGTCTCTTTATGGGGCGATTGGCGAGCAGATGCGACGCCTCGCCACCCTCGGCATCGCCTACGACGTCACGCCGGGCGTGCCCGCTTATGCCGCCGCCGCCGCGGCGTTAAACACCGAACTGACGCTGCCCGAGGTTTCGCAAACGGTGATCCTCACCCGCACCGCGACCCGTTCATCGCCGATGCCGACGGGTGAAGAACTGGCGACTCTGGCGAAAAGCCGGGCGACGCTCGCCATCCATCTATCGGTAACCAATCTCGCCAACGTCGTCCGGGAGTTGTCGCCCGTTTACGGGCCCGATTGCCCGGTGGTCGTCGCCTATCGGGTCGGCTGGCCGGACGAGGCCTTCCTCCGCGGCACGCTGGCCGACATCCGCGCCCAAGTGAAGGCCGCGGGGTGGACGCGCACCGCCTTGATTCTGGTCGGCAGGGTATTTGGTCCGGAGGCGTTCGCCGACAGCCGCCTCTACGCCGCCGACCACCACCACGTGCTGCGGCCGAAGCAGTCCCGCTGAGAAGACGCGCGACCTCTCAGCCGTGAAACAGGCCGAGGATCTTCTCAACCGCCAGCGTTACCGTCAGGCGACCGTCGTGCAAGTCTTGCTCGATCGTTGGCAAGGCTTCCTTCACCGACCTGTGGTTGAGCAAGTCTGACATCAGGCGGTCCTGCAACATCGCCCACATGAACTTGACCCGCTGGCGACGGCGCTTCTCCTGGAATTCGCCGGACGCGGTCAGCTTGCTGCGGTAGTCGCAGAGGTTCTCCCACACCTTGTCGAGGCCCTGATTGTGAAGGGCCGAGGCCTTCAGGACCGGCGGCTTCCAGTTGGGACTGCGCTGTTGCATGATGTGCAGGGCGTTGCGGTAGTGGATCACCGCCTGCCGGGCGCGGAGATCGTTGTCGGCGTCGGCCTTGTTGACTACGAGCATGTCGGCCATCTCGAGCACGCCCTTCTTAATGCCCTGCAGTTCGTCGCCGGCTCCTGGCAGCATCAGCACGAGGAAGAAGTCGGTCATGTCGGAGACCGCAACCTCCGACTGTCCGGCGCCAACTGTCTCCACCAGGATGACGTCGAAGCCGGCCGCCTCGCAGGCAACGATGGTCTGCCGGGTAGTGCGGGTGACCCCACCGAGGGTGCCGCCTGACGGCGACGGTCGGATGAAGGCGTTATTCTGGACGCTGAGATTGGCCATCCGCGTCTTATCGCCGAGGATGCTGCCGCCGGTCAGCGGGCTGGTGGGATCCACGGCCAACACCGCCACCCGCATCCCGGCGTTGATCAGGTTGCAGCCGAAGGCCTCGATGAAGGTGCTCTTGCCGACGCCGGGGACGCCGGTGATGCCGATGCGGAATGCCTTGCCGGAATGGGGAAACAGTTTGAGGCTGAGCTCGGCCGAGAGCCGCTGGTGCTGGGGATTGCGACTTTCGATGAGGGTGATGGCGCGGCCCAGCATTGAGCGATCACCGGCAAGAACGCCCGTTGCCAGCGCATCGACGTCGGGGCGGCGGGAAACAACCGACGTGCGCGGTGGTTGCGCAATCGACGCCGCCGGCGGCTCCTCGCTGACCGCCATCAACCCCTCAATGCTCGTTGTCATCACTTCTTTCCTTGCTCCGCCCTACCGCTCCGGCCGAACCCAGGTCCGCGGGCGTCGCAATCAGGCACGGAAAGGAGGGCCCTCCCCGTGCCCGATCAACGTACTGACTAAGCCGCTTCGCTGGTGTAGCCCAGCTTCTTGTTCAGCGCGTTTATCAGCGTGATCGCCGCCTGGCTGATCACCGTGCCGGGCGGATAGATCGCCTCGGCGCCGGCGCTATACAGCGCCTCGTAGTCCTGCGGCGGGACGACGCCACCAACGACGATGAGGATATCCTCACGGCCCAGCGCCGCCAGCTCCTTCTTCAGCTCCGGCACCAGTGTCAGGTGCCCCGCCGCCAGCGAGCTGGCGCCAACCACGTGTACGTCGTTCTCGACCGCCTGGCGCGCCACCTCACCGGGGGTCTGGAATAGTGGGCCGATGTCAACGTCGAAGCCCAGATCGGCGAACGCGGACGCGATGACCTTCTGGCCACGATCATGCCCGTCCTGGCCCATCTTAGCGATCAGGATGCGCGGGCGCCGACCGTCGTTGGCCTCGAAGGTTTCGACCATCTTGTGCACTGTCTTGACCACGTCGGACTTCTCCCCGACCTCACCGCTGTAGATGCCGGAGATCGCCTTGATCTCCGCCTTGTGGCGGCCATAGACCTTCTCCAGCGCGAGCGAGATCTCACCGACCGAACACTTGGCGCGGCCCGCTTCGACGGCAAGCTGGAGAAGGTTACCTTCGCCGGTTCCGGCGGCCTTGGTCAATGCTTCCAGGCGTTGCTCGACCAGCTGCGGGTCGCGTTCCTTGCGGAGTTGCTCAAGCTGCGCGATCTGCTGAGCGCGCACCTGGGCGTTATCGACCTTAAGGACGGGGACGTCCTCCTTCTCGGTCAGTAGAAACTTGTTGACGCCGACCACCGTCTGCCGGCCGGAGTCGATGCGAGCCTGGGTCCGCGCCGCCGCCTCCTCGATGCGCAATTTCGGGATGCCGGCCTCAATCGCCTTGGTCATGCCGCCCGACTGCTCGACCTCCTGAATGTGCCCCCACGCTTTTTCCGCCAGTTCGCGGGTCAAACGCTCGACATAATAGGAGCCGCCCCAAGGGTCGATGACCTGGGTGGTACCGCTCTCCTGCTGCAGGAAGAGCTGGGTGTTGCGGGCGATACGCGCCGAGAAGTCGGTTGGCAGCGCCAGCGCTTCATCGAGGGAGTTGGTGTGCAGTGATTGGGTATGGCCTTGTGTCGACGCCATCGCCTCGACGCAGGTCCGTACGACGTTGTTGAACACGTCCTGCGCCGTCAGGCTCCAGCCGGAGGTTTGCGAGTGGGTGCGCAGCGCCAGCGACTTGCTATTCTTCGGCTCGAACTGCTTGATCAGCCGCGCCCACAGCAGGCGGGCGGCGCGCATCTTCGCCACTTCCATGTAGAAGTTCATGCCGATCGCCCAGAAGAACGACAGCCGCGGCGCAAACTTGTCGATGCTGAGCCCGGCCTTCAGCCCGCAGCGGGCATATTCGACGCCGTCCGCCAGCGTGTAGCCCATCTCCAGGTCGGCCGTCGCCCCCGCCTCCTGCATGTGGTAGCCGGAGATCGAAATCGAGTTGAACTTCGGCATGTTCTGCGAGGTGAAGGCGAAGATATCCGAAATGATCCGGATCGACGGCGACGGCGGGTAAATGTAGGTGTTGCGGACCATGAACTCCTTGAGAATGTCGTTCTGGATGGTCCCCGCCAGCTGCTCGTGCTTTACGCCCTGCTCTTCGGCGGCGACGATGTAGAGTGCGAGGATCGGCAGCACCGCGCCATTCATCGTCATCGACACGCTCATCTGGTCGAGGGGGATGCTGTCGAACAGCACCCGCATGTCGATGATCGAGTCGATGGCAACGCCGGCCATACCCACGTCGCCCGCTACCCGCGAATTGTCGGAATCGTAGCCGCGATGGGTGGCCAGATCGAAGGCGACCGACAGCCCTTTCTGTCCGGCCGCGAGGTTGCGGCGATAGAAGGCGTTCGAATCCTTGGCGGTGGAGAAACCGGCATACTGGCGGATCGTCCACGGCCGGGTGACATACATGGTCGAGTAGGGCCCGCGTAGGTAGGGCGGGATACCGGCCATCGTATCGAGATGGTCGATGCCTTCTAGATCGGCGGCGGAGTAAAGCGGTTTGACTGGAATCCGCTCGGGAGTTTCCCAGATGACAGTCTCCGGCGACTGGCCGGTCTCCGCACGAAATCGCTCGGCCCAGGCGGCGTAGTCGTTGCCGTTACCGGCGGGTGGCAAATTGCCGGCTTGCAGCGGAAGCTGGGTGAAATCAGGAAACGCAGCCATGGTCAGATCACTCCCAGGTGGGCGAGAACCGATCGGTTGGTCTGCAGAACGTCACCGCCCATGAAGATGAAGTCGTTAATGCCCGACGCCGTATAGAGGTCTTTCTTGTCCCCGGGGGCCCCAGCGAGGAACAGGTGGGTGCACCCGGCCGCCTTCAGCGCATGCGCCGTCGACTCCGCCAGTTGTTCGTATATTGAGTCCGAAGAGCAGAGAACGGCAACCTGGGCGCCACTATCCTTGAAGGCCTCGACGCATCCGGCGGCATCGCTGAAGCCGGCATTGCCGATCGCCTCGATGCCGGCGACCTCGAAGAAGTTCTTGGCGAAGGTGGCCCGGCCGGTGTGCTGAGCGACGGGGCCGAGGTTGGCGAGGAAGATCTTCGGCCGTATGCCGGTCTTCACCATGTAGGCATCGGCGGCGTCGCGCAGGTCCTCGAACTGCTCGGCAACTCGGTGCTGCGGCAGTGCCTCCACCGTCGTCGTCGCCCCACCGAGGACACCGGCGATCTGACCGATGGTCGCTCCACCAGCTGCCGCCGTCGCCGCAGCCGACGCAACGCCGCCTGCACCTGATGCCTTGATTGGATCGACGATCCCTGACGGAGCGCGGGTGGCCTTCACCCGGTCCGCGGCAGCGCGCCAGATGGCCAGCATGTCCGGCTGCTCCACGTCGACCGGCGCTTCCAGCACATTGGGAAACTCGCTGACGCCGGTGACCGGATCACGCCGCTTGGCCAGCGCTCCCTCCCGCTGCTTCCAGGAGGCGGCAATCTTCTTGGCGATACTGCCGTCCTGGATCCCGGCGAGGATACCGCCGGCCTTCTCGATCGCCTGGAACTCCGCCCAGGCAACCTTGGCCAACTCGTCGGTGCGGCTCTCCACGTACCAGGAGCCGCCGGCCGGATCGATGACCTTGGCCAGGTTGGACTCTTCGGCGAGGACGATTTGCGTATTGCGAGCGACGCGCCGGCCAAGCTCGGTCCCAATACCGATGGCGGCATCGAACGGCCGCACGGTGATTGAGTCCGCGCCGCCGACGGCAGCGGCAAAGCAGGCGACCGTCGTCCGCAACATGTTCACCCACGGATCACGCTTGCTGAACATCCGCGAAGCAGTGACGGCATCAAGGCGCATCGCTCGCGCCGGCTCCGACGCGCCGCATGCCTCGGCGATCCGCGCCCACATCTTGCGGGCGGCCCGGAGCTTGGCGATGCCGAGGAATTGGTCACAGGTAACGGGGAAGGTGAACAGAATCTGCCGGCAGGCATCATCGACGGCAAGCCCGGCCCCGGTCATCGCCTTCAGGTAGGCAAGCGCCGTCGCCATCGAGACCGCGAGGTCCTGGCTCTCGTTGGCGCCGGCGTCATGGTATGGCGAGGTATTTACGGCAACCGCGGTTACCGCTGGCCAAGTCTTGACGGTGTAGGCAGCGAGATCGGCCATCTGCGCCAGCGCCACGTCCGGAGCGACCGGCAGTGAGCCGCTGCCAGCCAGCACGCCGAGCGGATCGGCGTTGAAGGCGCCTTTTGCCGCGGCCGCCGCGATGCCGCGGCGGCGCCACAGGGCATCGAGCAGGGCGGCGGCGGCGATGAACTGGGCGCCGGCATCAAGCGAGATGGTGATCAACTCGGGCAGTACGCCGGTGAGCAGCCGGTCAAGGTCGTCGAGGGAGGTGATCACGACGCCATTCGCACCAACCAGGGTGTCGGCGCCGTTTGCATCGGGATCGAGCCCAGCCTTGGCTGCCGCATCGAGGACGATGTGGAGCGAGGTCACGCCGCGGTCGAGCTCATGGAGAATAATATCGTTGCAGCGAGACGGATCGGGATAGTTGTACGCTTGGCGCATGTCCCAATCGTTGACTCGGTTGCCGGCGGCCCGGCTACCGCGGGTGAACGGCATTGAGGCCGGAAAGCCGGAGGGGTCTCCCGTCGGCGGCCAGTCCTGACGCGTATAGATCGGCTTGAGGGTCACCCCTTCGTACGTCTTGGTGTACATTCGCTTGTCGAAAGGGGCACCCTTGAGCGCCTTTTCTACTTCGCCTACCCACTGCTCGTAGGTCGGCATGGCGAAGCCCTCGGCGAACTTTACTTGCTGATCGGTCATGCCGGTCCTGCGCCCTTCCCTTAGTTTATAGAGACGTATCGTTGTTCAACGGCACCGCCCAGGCCTCCCTAACCGGAGCAGCGACGCAATTTGCCGTAAGCCGGTCAAAGTAAGACGACCGGCTGGGAGCGTCAAGGCAAGCGATACCCATCCGCAAGCAGCAGCGAGGGGCGCACTGACGAGACAGGACGGCTTGACGTGCACTGGCCGTCCGCCGACCATCTGGGAGGAGACCCTCCACCGGCGGCCAGGAACTGGATGCCGTTGGCAGGGAGTCCCTTTCGCGGCGTCGCGGAGTTCGTTTCTCACGCGGGAGAGCTGGGAGAATGGCGAGGACGGCTCGCGGACGGTTGTTTCTCGAACTGTACGCGCAAGCGATCGTCCTCGGGCTCTGCACCGGCGCTTTCGTCTCGCTCCTGCATCTCGCGATCGACACTGCGCTGGTATGGCACCAAAGGCTCGCCGGCGGTGCCGGTGGAACGAGCGTCGCCGGCATGATCGCCTGCGCGGCGGTCGGCGCCGGCCTCGTCTGCCTCGCCCGCGCCCTCTGCCTCCGCTTCGCCCCGGAGGCGACAGGGAGCGGCATCCAGGAGGTGGAGGGTGCGGTGACGGGCCACCGAACCTTGGCCTGGCGTCGGGTCATTCCGGTCAAGTTCGTGGGCGGCGTCTTCGCGATCGGCTCCGGCCTAAGCCTCGGCCGCGAAGGACCCAGCATCCATATCGGTGCCTGCCTCGCCCGCATGCTCGCCGAGCAGAGACCGCTGGGATTCGCCGGCATTCAGGCTCTCATCGCCGGGGGAGCGGGCGCCGGGCTCGCCGCCGCATTCAATGCGCCGTTGGCCGGTATCCTGTTCGTCGGCGAGGAACTGCGGCGGGGCCTGCCGCACAGCGCGACGGCAACGCACGTGGTCATCCTCACCTCCAGCATCGCGACGCTCGTTGGCTGGGGCATCGTCGGACACGGGCCGATGATGCCCGTCCCTGACTTTGCCTGGCCGCAACCCCTCGCCTGGCCGCTGTTTGCCGTTGCCGGAGCCCTGACGGGCGCGTTCGGCGTGCTGTTCAATCGCAGTCTGCTCCTGGCGCTGGACGTCTTCGACCGTCTCGGCCGTGGCGTCGGCTTCCTGGCCGCGGCGACCGTCGGTGCGGCCTCCGGCCTTTTCATCGCCGTCGACCCCGATCTTGTCGGCGAGGGTGCGGCGCTCTCCGCGCGGCTGATCACCGAGACGCCGGCCCTCCCCGTGCTCGTCATCCTTCTCGTCGCGCGCACGACATTATTCTTCATCAGCTATCCGCTGGCGGTTCCTGGTGGGCTTTTCGCGCCGATGCTGGCGCTTGGTGCCATCATCGGTCTGAGCCTCGGTGGCATCGCCGATGCCGTGTCGCCAGCCATCGGCGGCAATTCCGGCCCGTTGGCCATCGCGGCGATGGCCGCCCTTGTCACCGCCACCGTGCGCGCGCCGCTCACCGCCGTGGCCCTGGTGACAGAGCTTACCGGCACATTTACCCTGCTGCCGGCGATGATCATCGCCGGCAGCAGCGCAAGCATGACGGCGCAGATGCTGGGCGGCCGCCCTATCTACGAACAACTGCTCGCCCGCACGCTCAGAAAGGCACGGCAATCCCCGGTCGAAACTTCGGTCCCGCAAACCTGATCCGCGCCCTCGCGCCTGTTTGAAATTTGGGTAACGGCGGCCCGCCCCGCAGGGCGAGCCGCAACGACACCTCGCCGATCAATCCCCTGACGGCATGGGCAGAGAGAAACCATCCTTCTTCAGCGCCGAACGAATGGTGTCGAAACGCTGATACTGGGTCAAAGTAATGGGACCGGTGTAGCTTTCGCTTTGTCGGGGACGAGGCGGATAGTCGACATAGGTCTTCATGAGCGCCTTGGTTGCCTCATTGGCCGGAACCAGTGCCCAAGTGCTTTCGGTAAAGTTATTCATGAAGATGTCATACCGCTCCTGCGGGTCCTGCCACAGATCGAAGACCTGCGGAACCGTCGCAACATAGCTTTGCGGCCCCTTCCAGCCCAGGTTGGTGTCGACGGCAAGCCCGCCCGTCGCCTGTCCGTCGTCGCCACGCAGATTGAACACGTACTTGAATTGTCCAACGCGGACGGCACCCGGCGATAACTCGTCCTCCGTGAAGTAAAACCAGTTCTTGCGTTCGGACGAGCCCTTGCCCAACAAAACCGGAGTCATGTCGTAGCTATCGAAAATGATCGGCTTGCCCTCTCGATCCTGCTTCGGCAACTCGACGCCCGCAAGGGATGCAAAGGTGGCCATCAGGTCGAGGCCGCCTAGGATGTCATCGCTCTTGGAACGGGGCGCGACCTTACCCGGCCAGCGCACAAACGCCGGTACACGATTGCCCCCTTCACGAACGGTCCCCTTGGTGCCGCGAAACGGCGTGTAGCCCGCATCCGGGTAAACATCCTGCCAAGCGCCATTATCGGTTGTGAAGAAGACAAACGTCTTTTCCTTCAACCCCAACTCGTCGAGTTTGTGAATAATATTACCAACACGCACATCGAGTTCGACCGCCGAGTCGGCGTATTTGCTCTTCGACAGTGACTTCTGCTGAAAGTCGGGATGCGGAAGATTCGGCTGATGCAACTTCATAAAATTAACGTTGATGAAGAATGGTGCATCAGATTTTTTGGCTTGTTCCAAAAATTCAATAGCAGCTTTTTCGACATACGCATCAAGGAAGGGAATGCCGACAATCCCTTTATCCGGTGTATTGACATATTCACCATTGACCTTGAAGTCTTCGGTTACCTTCCCTCCCGCCTTTCCAGACAAGGAGCCTTTGGTGACATCCTGGAACATCTTCCTCAGGGCGGGGTCCATCCCGGGGAACCAGTTAGGATCAGGATAGGTGTAGGCATTCACAAGTGATACAGAAAGGCGTATTTCATCTCATCGTAGCCTTGCGCGTTCGGCAGCGCGTAGTCGGCCTCTCCGAGATGCCATTTTCCAGTGAAATAGGTCTGGTAGCCTGCTTTCTTGAGAACAGACCCCAGGGTCCACTCGGCGGCCGGTAGCCCCCCACCCTGGCCCTGGAAGGCGACGGTCGTCATGCCGCTTCGATTGGGAATGCGGCCCGTCTGTATCGCTGCGCGACCCGGCGTACAACTCGGTTGCGCGTAGAAGGTGGTGAACATCATCCCTTCATCCGCAAGCTGGTCGAAATTGGGGGTCGGCATTCCCCTGGCTTTTCCCCCGAGAAAGGGCCCCAGGTCGCCGTAGCCGACGTCGTCGCCGACGATCAGCAGGATATTGGGCTTGCTGTTGGCAGCGGACTGCGCCTGCACCGGCACCGAACAGAGCGTGCCAAGACCGACGGCGAGCGTTGCCAGAACGTACCGACTCCTCTGGCCCATAACCGAACTCCCTGATTGATTCATATGTGAGAGCTTCTTTGTCCGTCGCGCCCAACCCGGAGGACGATATCGCGTTTCCTCCTTGCGTTAGCAAGATGTTATCCAGTCGGTTCCCTTAGCGAGACGAAGCGCCGATCGACCGTGGCCGACGCCGCTTCTCCCAGGGCTCAGGAGGGCGCACCAGAGGCTCACGAAGCAATGGCAAGGCACATTTCGGATTATTATCTTATTTAAGGATTGAGATCATAGGCCGTTTCCGGATAATCTCAGGCATTCATATGACAGGATGGAATGCCAGAGATGAAGAGCCGGGGCCTTCAGATCTTCGCCGTCGCCGTGTCGCTGATTGCCGTCACTGCGGCCTCCTTACAGACCTACGCCGGTTTCAGCCGCACCTCCGTTAATACCGAGCGCGTTGTGCGAGCCCTTATCGTCCTCAATCAGATCGGCGAGATCCATACCCTGCTCTACGAGGCTGAAACGGCGGTTCGCGGCTACGCACTCACCCGTGACCCCAACGTTCTCGATCCGTACAAGCGGGCGCTCGTCGATCTGCCGAAGCAGATTGACGAGCTGCAGCGTTTGACCGCCGATAATCCCGCCCAACTGGCTCGGTTGAATGAACTCACTCGGATGATGGAAATTAAAAGGACGCAGCTTGCCGAGGCCGTCTCGTCGACCGTCAAAGAGAATCCCGAAATCTTCAAGGCGGCTCGGGAACTGACCCGCCGGATCCGTGGGCTCCTGTCGGCAATGACGATCGAAGAGGCCCGGTCGCACGCTCTCCGCTCGGACGAACTCGAGAAGGACACGCGGACGGCCATCCTTAGTCTGCTGGGCAGCGTCGCCCTCAGTGTCCTCGTGATCATCACCGTCATCCTGATGATCATTCTCGAGGCCGGCCGACGCGTTCGCACCGAGCGGCAGCTTCAGGAGCTGAATACCCAGCTCGAGGATCGGGTCGCCAGCAAGACGGGCGAACTCGCGAAGGTCAACGAGTTGCTGCAAGCGATCATCCGATCATCGCCGCTGGGGATCGTCGCCCTCGACGAGCACAAGGTCGTCACCAGCTGGAACCGAAGAGCCGAAGAAATCTTTGGGTTGCCCGCGGCGAACATCCTCGGCACCACCTGGACCCTGTTGTCCGACATCGGCGGGACAAACTTCAAAGCGTTGTTCGCACGCGTCGCCGGTGGCGAGCTCATGCATGGTATCAGCGTCACCCATCAGCGCGGTGATGGCAGCCGTCTTCACATCGTCCTGGCGGCCGCCCCCCTCTACCAGCGTCCAAACCGCCGGCGCGGTGTCGTCCTCGTCATTGAAGATGCCACCGAACGGCGGATGGTCGAAGACCAGCTCCGGCAGGCGCAGAAGATGGAAGCCGTCGGTCAGTTGACGGGCGGTTTGGCTCATGATTTCAACAATCTGCTGGCGGTGATTATCGGCAATCTCAGTTTGCTGGACGGCAGCAAGGCGGAAGCCGAACAGGATGCGGTCGACGCCGCGCTGAAGGCGGCTTTGCGGGGGGCGGAGCTCACTCGGCAGCTCCTGGTTTTCGCCCGCCAGCAGTCGCTGCAGCCGGCCGACATCAAGCTAGAGGACCTGGCCGGACGGACAACGGCCCTCCTCCGTCGCTCCCTCGGGCAATCGATCGCCGTCGAGATCCGCATCCCGCCCGATCTGTGGATGGCGCACGCCGATCCTTCTCAGGTGGAATCGGCGCTGGTCAATCTGGCGCTCAATGCGCGCGATGCGATGCCGGACGGCGGGCAGCTCACCATCGAGTTACGAAACGCCGAGATCGATCTCGATTATGTGGCCCAAAATCCGGAAGTGAAGCCGGGCCAATACGTGGAGATGACAGTCAATGATACGGGGACCGGGATTTCGCCAGAGATCCTGGGGCGAGTATTCGAACCCTTCTTCACCACCCGGCCGGTCGGCCACGGATCCGGTCTCGGCCTGAGCATGGTTTACGGCTTCGCCAAGCAGTCGGGCGGTCACGTCAAGATTCACTCGGAGATGGGCGTCGGCACCACCGTGCGGCTGTTGCTGCCGCGCGCCCGCCACGGCATCGAACTGGACCGGGCAACCTCCGCCATCGGCTCCACCGGCAAGGGGCAAACGATCCTCGTCGTTGAAGACCACGCAGAGGTTCGGGAAATCGTCTGCAAGCAGCTTTCGACGCTGGGCTACGGCATCATCGAAGCGGCAGACGGCCGCGAAGCACTGCAGGTTCTCGCCGACGGCGCCACCGTCGATCTCCTCTTTACCGACGTCGTCATGCCGGGAGGGATGTCAGGGCCGGAACTGGTCGCCGAAGCGAGGGCCCTGCGTCGGAACTTGCGCGTGCTGTACACCTCGGGCTTCCCCGAAGCCAGCCGCAACGGCGGTCTATGCGGGACGGGCGATCCACTCCTCAGCAAGCCATACCGGCTGCAGGATCTGGCCCGCCGGATCGCCTCTGCCCTCAAGCCTGACGCGACGACCACGACGCCCATGCCATTCTCGTAATCTGCAGGGGCGCCCCGCAGGTAAAGGACGACACGGGCGCAGTATATTGCGTTATACACACCTACGAGCGAACGCGGGTTCTCTCCTCCTCCGTGCGGCGAACGAAGGGTTTTCGCGTGGCGAACGAAGACGAAAAATCGGCATGCCTCGCTGTGTTGGATCGTTAACGGGCGCGCCGCGACCGATGCCCCGGGTCCGCATCGTTGCCGACGACGGCGGCCAAGGCTACGTGCTTGATGACCCGTCGGCGGTAGCCTGCGGTGAACTGCCAGTCAGCCAGGTGCTTCGCGACAGGCTGCTGGCCTGGAACGCGCGCTACGACGACGGTTGCGATGCCGAGGCCCTGCGCGATGCCACATGTGGGCGGTTCGATTTCATCGCCTTCGCCAACGAAGGCTTTCGCCTCGCCAAAGAGGTAAAGCGTCAATTGCCCAAGTGGACGGTGCTTTACTGGGACGACGCCCTCGACTGGCGCTACTGGATGACGCGCGAACCGCGGCGCTTCGACCGGAAGGCGATCGAGTACGAAATCACCCTGGAGATCGCCCGCACCCGCGACGCGTGATCAGCGCCGGGGCGGCGGCGGACGGGTGAGCGTCAGGACGATGACCCCCACCAGCGCCGAGACCAGCGATCCAAGAATGACCGCGAGGCGGACCTGGGCGTCGTAGTCGGTGTGGGGCCAGGCGAGGCCACCGATGAAGAGGCTCATGGTAAAGCCGATGCCGCAAAGCAAAGCCACCCCATAAACCTGCGCCCAGGTTGCGCCCTCGGGCACCCGGGCGAGACCGCAACGGACCGATCCCCAGGTGGCACCGAAGATACCGATCTGCTTGCCGACAAACAGGCCGATGGCAATGCCCAGTGTCAGTCTATCGGTAAGAATGTCCCATCCCATGCCGGCAAACAAGACACCGGCATTGGCGAAGCCGAACACGGGCAGAATGACGAAGGCGACCCACGGGTGCAGCGCGTGCTCGCAGCGGGTCAACAGCGGCATTCCATGTCCCTGGGTCTGAAGAGGAATGGCGGCGGCGATGGCAACACCGGCGAGCGTCGCGTGCACGCCCGATTGCAGAACGCATATCCAAAGGAAGAACCCAGCGATGACGTAGGGTGTGAGCCGCTCAACCCTGTAAGCGTTGAGAAGAATAAGGGCGACGAGGGCGGCAGCGGCGAGCGCGAGCGACAGCAAGGAGAGCTGGGACGAGTAAAAAACGGCAATGATGACGATCGCACCGAGATCGTCGATCACCGCAACCGCGGTCAGAAACACCTTCAGCGACAGCGGAATGCGGTTACCCAGAAGGGACAGAACGGTCAGGGCAAAGGCGATATCGGTCGCGGCCGGAATGGCCCAGCCGTAGAGGTAATCTCCCTGGCCGGCGTTGATGGCGACGAAGAGGGCGGCTGGAGCGACCATGCCGGCAAAGGCGGCGATAAACGGCAGGATCGCCTGCGCGCGGCTCGAAAGTTCGCCGACCAGGAACTCGCGTTTGATCTCGAGGCCGACGAGAAGAAAGAAGACGGTCATCAGCCCGTCGTTGACCCAGTGGTGCAGCGATTTGTCGAGGCTCCAACCACCGAGACGAAAGGCAACGTGCGTGTGCAGGAGGTTGGTGTAGAACGGCGCGAAGGCGGAATTGGCGACAATGATCGCCAAGAGGGAGGCGACCAAGAGGACGATGCCGCCCGCCGCCTCCATCCTCAAAAATTCACGGATCACCGGCATCCACCTCGTGTCAGTGCAACCGTTCTACAATCCGTCGCGGTCGACTGTCGACGGGGTTGCTCAATCGCCGAAGCAGATGCCGAGCTGGCGCGCCGTCCTCACCAGCGGATGATTGGGGCTCAATGCTCTTGTCTTGCCCGCCACATCTTCCAGAGGCACGTCGCTCGGCTCGCCGTTCTGCCACACGGCAACCCGGTTCGTCTTGCCGTTGGCCAGTAGATCGACGGCATGGGCCCCCAGCGCCGAGGCCATGATCCGATCGAGTGCTGTCGGACTGCCGCCGCGCTGTACATGGCCGAGGACGGTCACCCGCGCCTCGGCCCCCGTTTCCTTGCTGATCAGGTCGGCAATCGCTGCTCCCACCCCACCGTAGCGCACCTGGCCGTCGGCAAAGATGTGTGCCACCCGATCTCCGGACATCAACTTGACGCCCTCGGCGCAGACCACGAGCGAGTGATTGCGTCCAAGCGCGAACCATTGGCGGAGGGTTTCGCCGACCTTCGCCGCATCGAACGGGATTTCGGGAATCAACGCCACATCGGCACCACCGGCGATCGCCGCCGCGACCGCGATCCAGCCCACGTCCCGTCCCATCACCTCCAGGACCATTACCCGGCGATGACTGGCCGCCGTCGGCTGCAACGCATCGAGCGCCCGCACCGCCTGGTTGACGGCGCTGTTGAAGCCGATGGAATAATCCGTGCATTCCACGTCGTTGTCGATCGTCTTCGGGACCGCCACGAATGGAATGCCACCTTGCGCGGTCAAACGGCTGAGGATGCGCAGGCTGCCGTCGCCGCCGATGCCGATCAGCGCATCCACATTGAGGGCCTTGAACCCTTCTACCGCCTCGCCCGATCGGTCTTTTTCGCTGCCATCCGGCATCGGAAAGGCGAACGGATCGCCCTTGTTAACGGTGCCGAGCATGGTTCCGCCCTGCATCAGCAGCGTCGGATCCAGTGTCTCGATGTTCAGTTCCTTATACCTGATCGGCCGCTCGAGGAGCCCGGCGGTCCCGTCGCGGATGCCGATCACTGACCAGCCGTACTCATGGTTGGCGCGATAGACGATGGCGCGGATTGCCGCGTTCAATCCGGCGCAGTCGCCCCCGGAGGTGAGAACAGCGATGCGGTTGTGCCTCATCTTGAACTCGCTCACGACCGCCCTCCCCCTTGTTTCGCATGCGAATGGCCCATGCTCATTCCCGATCCGTCCAGTGATCACACAAGTCCGCTCAGGTTAGCGGCTCTGCCGCCGCTTGCATAAACCGGTGCCTACCATGCGGCGGCAAAGACAGCCAGATTTGCTAAGGGCCGACGCCTGTCAGCGTGGGACCGTGCGGACCATCGGCACCGACGAGTCTGCCGGCAGCGGCAAAGGTTTGGGTGCATTGGGGGACGCCCCGGTTGCACCCGGCGGTGCCACAGCTGGGGTGTCAGCAGTCCGGGGCTGTTCGGACTGCGGACTGTATCTAACAGATTCGCCGGCGATGCGAGCGGCGGTGACTGTTCCTGAGCCGCCCGTGATCTGGATGGGATAGCCCTGGCGCCGGCTGAGAGCGCTTTCGATAGCCTGCCAATCGAGGCGCTCCATGTCGGGCCCCGCCGCGATAAGGATGCGGTCCGCCCAATCCGCGATCGGCAGCGGCTCTTCCGGCCCCGGTGACTTGCTTGTCTCCTCCATCACCGTGACCTGATTGGACGATGGCTGCACCTCGATGAACAACTCGCCGTCCTGCCGGCCAAGCTTCACCGGCTGGTCGACCACATTGACGGGCGTGCCAGGCTCCACACGCTGGAACAGCCACGCAATGTCCTCTTCGTACATGCGGATGCAGCCCCGGCTCACTCGGCGGCCGACACCCCAGGGCGTATTGGTGCCGTGGATGAGGTAGCTCGGCCAGCCGAGATAGAGCGCGTAGCTGCCGAGCGGATTGTCGGGACCCGGTGGGATCATCGTCGGCAATTCCGGATGGTCGGCGATTTCCGACGGCGTCAGATACCAGTTCGGCTTTTCTTTCTTGCGGGCAACCGTCGTCGTGCCGTGCGGGGTGAGGTATCCATCGCGGCCAATCCCGATCGGGAAGGACTTCGGATTTTTCGGGTCGCCGTAGTAATAAAGGCGAAGTTCGGCCGAATTGATGACAATGCCTTTGCGCGGAGCATCCGGCAGGATGTGCGCAGTTGGTATGGTGAGGGTGACATTGGCGCCGGGCAACCAGGGATCGACGCCGGGGTTGGCGGACATCACCTCGATCAGACCGAGATCGTTGTCATGAGCGATATCTAGGATGGTATCGTCATAGGTCGTGACCATCGTCCGCATGCTGCCGATGAGATCACTCGCCCTGACCGGTGAGGCGGCCAGCACCGACGCCACGAGAAACCCGGCGACCGCCATGGCTCGACCAGCCTTCGCCACATCAGTCATTGCCTTCACGCCCGCTCCTTCGTTGGATCGCTACTTCGCTTCCGCGACCACCTTGGCCGGCCCGGCAGCGGGAACTGGCGGCTCCCTCATCATCGACGCCAACGCCGGTTCCAACGACTTCAAGACCTGCACCGGCAGCGCACTGGTAAAATGATAATGCTTGGCGTTCGGTCCCGGCACGTGGGCGGTTACCACACCGAAGAAGCGGTCGCCAATAAAAAACGCAAAGGCGGCGCTGCGGCTAACTTCCTTTTCCTTCCCGGCACTGGTGCCAGGTCCGTAACGATCGGCAAGCTCGTCACCAGTACCGGTCTTGCCGCCTGTCGGCAGCGGTCGCCCGGCCGCATCCTTGAAGGTTCCGGCCAGACGTTTGGCGGTCCCGTTGGCAACGACGTCGGTCAGGCCGCGACGCACGGCGGCGGCAACTTCGCTCGATAGCAGGCGTTCACCGCCACCGGGTCGCACGAAGCGCGTCTCGTACGGGGTGCCTTCGGCGAACTCGAGCTTGGTCACCCGCACCGTCGGCTGTCGCACACCGTCGTTGAGAATAATCCCGATGAGTTCGGCGAGGGCACTCGGGCGGTCAGCGGAACTGCCGATCGCGGTCGCCAAAGAAGGCACCAGGGAGGGGAATGGGTACCCCAGCCGCGCCCAGGCGTCGTGAATTTTCTCGAACGCATCCTCTTCGAGAATGATGCGAATGCGGGAATCGGCCGCCCCCTTGCGTTTGGAGCGCAGCAGCCATTGGTAGACTTCCTGCCGCTCTGCCGCACTTGCCGCCATCATCTCACCGCGGGTCGAAGTGGGGCGGGTCTGAAGATAGGCAACCAGCCAGAGTTCGAGGGGATGCACCCTCGCGATGTAGCCGCGATCGTGCAGGTTAAATCGATCCACACCGTATTTTGCATACAGGCTCGCGAGGTCGTCCTCTTCGAGGGGAGTATCAGGCAGATGCTGGCGCATGAAGGCCTTGAACGCCGCGAAGTCGGCTTCGGGTCGGACCGAACGGAATACCGTCGCTAGCCGCGCCGGGACCGGGGCCGTGCGAGCGGCAAGGGCGGCGAGCGCCTGATCCGGTGTCGTCTTTCCATACCGCTTCCAGAATTGGCCGAGGAACGTTTGTCCCTCCATGTCGGCGAACCGGGCGAGATATTCCCCTCGCAGCGGATTGGCCGGGTCGGCGAGGACATCCCGGCCTTGGGCCGGGTCCGCCGCCTGGTAGTAGCGGACGATGTCGCGCATCATGCGGATAAATACGAGATTGACCGAGAAGCGGAACGCCTCGGCCACCGGCATCGTCCGCCCGTTATGCGACTTGTCGAAGTTGGCGAAGGTATGAAGGCCCCGACCGGTGAAGAAGGCTTCGCCAGGGTTGGCAGAATACTTCCGCTGCATGGCCGCGTCGATCATCGCCGCCAGGCTGCGATCCTTTGTCTCCGTCAGATACTTGACCGCCCAGCGCGTCATCGGGTCGGTGGTGCCCGCCGCGAGCGTCTGCAAATCGGCGCGGTCGAGGTCGCCCAACCGGTCATGCAGCTCCTCAACGATCTGCAGATAGGTGACGAGGGTGCGCAGCTTTGCGGTGGAACCGAGGTCAAACTTGCCGCCCTCGTTCAGGTCGAGGGGCCGTTCCATGTTGTCGGCCTGGACGCGCACGTAGTTGACGCCTTCCCCCCGTTCGTAAAGGGTGATGCTATAGACGACGCCATCGGGCTGGCCCCGGCTGAGCAGTCGCTCGCCGGTGAGGCCGGCGCGCTCCGCCTCCTTCGGGTCCATCAGTGAACGCAAGGTTTCGATGACCTTTCGCTCGGTCGCCGCGTCGAGGGTGGTGTCTGCGCTAAGGTCGAAGCGGTCGAGATCGTAGTAGAGCGGGACCTGGAGCAACTGCGCGACATGGGTGCGCATCGCGTTGACCGCCTTCCGATCCACGAACGAGAAGTCGGCGGCCTGAGGAGGATCGCGGCGGAAGTCGAGCGGAGCCGCCAGTGCGGCATCCCGGAAGTCGCCGCTGATCAGCCCCGCGTCTGCGAGGAGTCGCAGGTGGCTGTCGGTCAGGGCGGCGAGTTCGTTGCGCCCCTGGACAAGGAAATAGGAAGGTCGGCGTTGGCCGAGGAGCAGACTGAGAACCTTCTTATAGAGGCTGGCCACCGCCGGATCGGCGGTCTGGCCCGCACCCTCTGCGGAAAGCGCACGCTGGGCCTCGACCGGGTCGACGCCGTACCACGCCCACAGTCCGTCACCGAGGCCGATCACTTCGCCGAAGCCGGGACGGGCGGCGAGGGGCGTTGCGTTGATGTAGTCGAGAACGATCCGCCGCCGGGCGGACCGGGTGTCCGGTCCGTTGCGGTAGGCCCGCAGGCTGGCGGACGTGATCTGCCGTAGCTTGTCGCCAACGGAACCGGTGCGGCCCTCCGGCGAATGACGGAACTTCTCGATCTGGGTCGCGAGAGTGCTGCCCCCGAACCGATGGCTGGAGGCGCCGAAATGCTGGGTCACTGTGTTCGCTGCCGCCGCGGTGAACCGATCCCACTCGACGGCGGGGTTCTGGGTGGGTGACTCCGTGTCCAGCAGTTCGCGATTTTCGATGAAAAGCAGGGTTGAGACGACGAGGGGCGGAACGTCACCGAACCGTTGAAAGACGTATTCCGGATGCCGCGCCAGGTGAATGGCTTCACCTCGCCGGTCGTAGAGGACGAGGCCGCTCTGCGGCTTCTCGTCGAAGATGGCAAACCCGCCCTCGTCGATGAAAGCCGAAAGCTCCGGCGACACTCGTGCCTGCTGATCGATCGTGTAACCGGCTTCGGTCAAGTGTCGCGTAAAATCGTTCAGCCGGGCATACCCCAGACGTTCATCGTAAGGCCCTGTCTCTGGGTATTTCACGTCGGGGTTGCTGCCGGCCTCCACATGATAGCTGAACGAGGCAGCCATCTTCGTGAATAGTCGGGACTGCAGGGGCGAGGCCTCGATTTCGATGCTGATGCCCCAAAACAGGACAGCAGCGACGGCGATCCAAACGGCGCCCACGAACGCCCTGTGCCAGGACCATCCGCGCCGACCGCTGTTACGTTCGCTCATGGTGAAACCCGATCGTTGTCGAGTTACCGATGCCGTGCCCACCCTCATATGAACCATTCAACGAGAGGTAAGCGGTGCCTCTAGGGCATCAGTCCTAAATGTATGAAACGCAAGGAGGTTCGCAAGCCGTTCCGCGATACCCGTCGCCGCCGCCGTTGTCGTTGTGGCAAAACAGTTACGGTTCAACGATGTAGACGCGGCGAAATTATCACATGAGGATTAACGTTCGGTTTTCAGCGACTCGAATGCGGCGAGCGCCCGCCGGCGTCCGAGCGAATGTTCCACCAGACGATTCGGATAATCGATCCCGAGACGCACATCTGCGGCCTGCAGTTCGCCCGCTGGTGCCTCCCAGGGACGGTGGACCCAGCGGTCGGGGAGCCGGGCGAGCTCCGGGACCCAGCGCCTGACGTAAGCCCCTGCGGGGTCGAAGCGCTGTCCCTGTGTCACCGGATTGAAGATGCGAAAATAAGGCGCCGAGTCACGCCCGCAGCCGGCCACCCATTGCCAGTTCGCGGCGTTGTTGGCCAAATCGGCGTCGACGAGCGTATCCCAGAACCAGGCTTCACCATCCTGCCATGGTTGCAGAAGGTGCCTGACCAGGAACGAGGCCACGATCATCCGCACCCGGTTGTGCATCCAGCCGCTATGCCAGAGCTGGCGCATACCGGCATCGACGGTTGGATAGCCGGTAAGTCCGCGCTGCCAGCATGCGAGCATCCGCTCATCCCGCTGCCAGGGAAATCGCCGGAAGCGCGGTTGCAGCGGCTCGTCCGCCAGCTCGATGCGATCGAACAGGGTAGCCATGGAGAACTCCCGCCAAACGAGCTCCCTTAAGAAAGCTTCCTTCTGATCACCCAGCGCCGGATCGTCGGCGGCGCGGGCCTGTGTCGCGTGCCAAACCTGACGCGACGAGATTTCACCGAAATGCAGATGGGCTGAGAGCCGTGAGGTGCCGGTGGTCTCGGGCCGATCGCGATCTCGGGCGTAAGTTAACAGTCTGCCATCAATGAACTCTTCCAGGTTTGCGAGTGCCGCCGTCTCGCCCGGCCGCCAGCACTCCCGGAGACCGTCCGCCCAATCGGGGTGCGACGGCAGCAGGGCAAGGCTGTCCAGTGGCGTGCGGTTCCACGCATAGGAGAGCGTGGGGAGTCGCTTGGGAGCGGGCAGCGGCATGGGGGGCGCCTGCTGCGCCCGGCACGATCGCCAGAAGGGCGTGAATACCTTCAGCGGCTCGCCGCTACGACCGACGATGCTGCCGAGCGGAAAGAGAGAGGTCATGCCATTGAAGCTTGCATGCACGATCCCTTCGCCGGCCAATCGCTCGGCAAGCTCTCTCTCGGCACCACGCCAATACGGCTCGGCGTGCGCGTTCCAAAAGACCGCACCAGCACCCGTTTCGCGAGCAACGTCCAGCAGGGTGGAAACGCTTGGCCCGCGTTTCAGCAACAGGCGGCCACCGCGGCGTTCGATCGCCGTCGCGAGCGCGGCAAGGCTGTGGTGCAGCCACCAGCGGCTGGCGCCGCCCGCCTTCCAGCGCCCCGGCAACCCGTCGTCCAGCACATAGACCGGGACGACGGGACCACCGCGTTCAGTCGCCGCGACCAGGGCGGCGTTGTCGGCGAGCCTGAGATCCTGTCGCAGCCAAACCAGAACGGCTGTCTCTACCATGGCGAAATACCCGGGCGTCTTCGTGAACTATCGAGAGCGCAACATGATTCGCGCGCGGGAGGGATGACGGCGGGTAGCGGGCCGGCCAGGTTAATTTTTCACGGCGAGCCTGTTGCCGTTGGGCCACACATCTAACGGAATCGGTGAGGTTTGGTTCCCCGTGTGGCGTTGACGACGTGGCGAGAGCCGGCTGGTCGTGTAGAGTACTCGTTATAGTAGTGAATGAACACTGCGGCACGGTGAGAGAGCGAGAGAACACGATGAGCATCCCGACTTGGTATGGTTCGGTCGGCCTCCTACACGCACGCTCTTCTCCGTGGCAGAAAATGAGGCGTACGCTGAAGCGGGTTATCGCATACGTTAATCCAATCACGCCGCGCCGGCGGCGACCGGACCGTCTACGACGGAAGGATCCCAGTCTTTCCTCCTCGCTGGTGGCAACACAACTGGACTAACGTTGGTTCGCCTTGGTTCCCCGCCCTAGGCATAATTCGCTGGGGACATAGACAGCGTCACGACCGATGAGCGAAAGCGCGCGCCCAATGGCGTCCGATGGCGGTGCGCCCGCCGATGGTCGACCGGCGGTCCCTCTCATGTTCGTCGGCCTGCTGCCGCCGCCAATTGACGGCCAGCGATGGGCGACGGCTCGGATGCGCGCGCTGCTGGAGCCGGCGTTCGAGCTCCGGGTCCTCAATATCGGGCCGCGCGATCGGACGCACCTGACCGGCCGCCTGCTGCGCATTGCCCGTACCATGGTCTCGCTCCTGCTCGCCCGGCTGGGCGGCTGCCGGCGGCTGTACCTCGCCCCCTACTCTGGGTGCGGATTGTGGCTTGCCGCCGTGCTCCTCCTATGGGCGCGCGGCCTGGGGTATCGGACCGCGGTCCACCTGCACTCGTATCTTGCCGTCGACTCCTATCGGTTGGAAATGGCGGCGTTCAGCCACGCTGGCGGCAACCAGGTCCTTTACGTCTGTCTCGGGATCCGCATGGCGGCCGCCTTGAGCCGCCGCTATGCCGCGGTGAAACGGACCTGCGTGCTAGGCAACGCGCTCATGGTGCCGGTGCCGGCAACGGCGGCGCCACGGAGACGACGTACTTCTCCTGATAAACCCATCCGCCTCGGTCATCTCGGAAACTTGAGTTACGCGAAAGGCCTGGACACGGTGCTGCTGACCGCACGCGTCCTTGCGGACGCGAAGGAGCCGTTCGTCCTTGATCTGGCGGGGACGGCGGACGACGCCGTGTTACCGGCAATCACCGCGGCCGTCGCCGCCGACCCCGATCGGGTGCGCTGGCTCGGGCCGCTCTACGGTCGCGCCAAGGACGACTGGTTCGACTCCCTCGATGTGTTTCTTTTGCCCACCCGGCATGCGCACGAGGCCTCGCCTCTGGTCCTTTTCGAGGCGATGCGGGCGGGCGTGGTTCCTGTCGCAACATCACGGGGTTGTATCGCCGAAGACTTGGGAGATGCCGGGATCCTAGTCTCGGACCCACAGCCACAGGCGTTTGCCCGCGCGACCCTCGCTGTCCTGCAGGGGTATTCCAAGGGCGCCGACGATCTCGACGCAGCATCGGCGCGCGCACTCCAGAGGTATGCCTTGTTGTGGAAGGCAGCCGAACACGGTCTTGCCGGTTTGATCGATGCCATAGGCGAGGCGAACGGGGGTGGCGGGTCCCTAGACTAGGCCCGCCACCCGCTCGGCTGACCTACTAGGATAGCTTCATCTGCAAAATGACCACGTGATCCGGCACGTTAACGGTCACCGACCGGCGCGGACCTCCGAACTGCTCCGGCGCCGCGTCACGGTCCGGATCATTTTCGAACGGCAGCGTGTCGTAAAGGGAGAAGGTGGCATTTGATGGCAGCGTAACGGTAACGGGTTTCGCCGCAAGCTCTAACTGACGCTGACTCTTGACATCCCAGCTCTTTACTTCCTGCCAGAGAAGCAACGCATATTCCTTATCCGACTTCTGAAGCAGGAGTGTCTCCATGTTAGACTGACCATTGATCTGTACAGCCAGATCACGTGGATTGACCTGAGTACTCCCGGATTTTACGGCATCTATCATTCGCCGGAGGGCATGAAAGGCCGGTTTTTTTGCCAGGTTGCTCCGCATCAATCCGAGGTTTTGCTCCCGATCGGCCGGATTTGTACCCGCATCGACAAGTTCGAAGATGAAGAACTTTCCTTGCGGATCACGGCTGAAGTATATGGAAGCAAAGCGGGGTAGATATTTAGCTGCCGTCACCTCCGACACCGGATTCTGCGACGGGTTTTTCATCGCATTGTGATAGCCGTATTCGGTTACCCACACCGGCTTACCCGGCGCCATGATCCGCGCGTCAGAAAGCCATTCGCCCATCCTGTACGACGGCTCATTGCCGCTCGTGTAGATATGAAAGTTTGACGCATCGATAATATTACTGATATCCCCGAGTTGGCGAATATCTCCGGGAACCCGTAGGTATATGGTCGGACCAATGATCGGCTGAGGGAGCCGCCGATCCCTCACCTCATCGCTGAGGCGGCGCATGTAATCCCTGAGATCATCGTCCCAGCCGGGTCCATGCTGATGATTGGTATACTCGTTTGGTCCTTCAAAGCCGACGATGGCCTGCGAACCAACACTTAATGCCGTGTTGACGCCCTGGGCGATGGCTGACGGGTCGGCCCTGCCGGTAATTTTGCCGCCGACACGAAAATCAATCCGCGCCAGCGTCTTGACACCGCTGGATTGATACAGGTCGCGAGCTCGTCCGGCATTGGCGGGTGTAAGCTTTGCACGGATGTTGACGATCCCGATGTCGCGCAGCGCCGCCTTGATGGCGTCGTAGCGTGACGTCGCCGAGGTCTCACTCAATACGGAGTTAACCCCGATTGAATTACGGAAGGCGAGAGCTGAATATGCCTCAAGAGCTTTTGCAGAATTTGGAAAAAAGGCCACAGCTGCCGCTGCAAAGACCGAGACAGAAGCTATGCTATGCTTTATACGTCTATGTTTAGCAAACACCGTACCAAAAATTTCCTTATTTCTATTAATATTATTACAAGCCGGCATACGTTGTTTATTTATCATTATAACTCCCCTAGCTTAGGTTTCCATCCGTTTCGTCGCTGCTAGTTTCCATTACTAAATACTTAAACTTGCCATGATTCGCACTGATAGATGGCGCAGGCAATTTACGTTATCGACTACTAGACTAGTCTACACATTGACAATATCTGCTCCGAGACTGTCGCCTCGTTAGCCCGCGCCCCTTCGGCATTGGCTAGGGCATCCTGGCTCAGACGCTACCGCGAATGATTCTCACGGCGATGACGCAGAAACTGTGTAACCGACAAACTGCGAAAAGTCTGAGTCCGATAGCAGACAATACAGTGGTGATTTCCCCTGCAGGACATCAACCATTTGGCTTATTGTTATCATCAAGATCTATTTCTTGGGGGCTGATCTCCTCATAATCTTCCCTCGTTCGCCTCCCAGTATTTGCAGGAATGTGGCATGATTTTGGCCGTGGCGAAGGTTGCGCCGACTATCGGCGCTCCGCGTAGCCTGGACGCAAGGATTTATCAGCAGGCGGAGCCCACGACCCAGCGAGCATGCAATAACGTGCGGCCGCACCCGCCCCTGGACGAACGGGTCAATTGTTGCCGCCAGGACCCAGAACTGTTGCTGCTAAGTCCCAGATGGTTTCTACCGCTCGGTTCGCTCGGCCGACGATTATGACGACAACTGGGAAACCAGTGCCTTTGCCTGCCTGATGCAGCCCATGTCAGACATCCACGCGGCCTGCTCGACGGCATTGCCGCGATCGAGAGGGATCAGACGCACCAGCAGGCGCCGCTCCCACTGGTTAGGAACGTCGCGGATCACGTACACGCCGCCGTCGAGGATAGGGACCTCCGCCGGCCAAGCGGCGGTTGTTTCCCCGGGAGAAAATGTCACGGTCGCCTCGCGCCCCGTCGACAGATGCAGGAGGATGACCTCAAGCTGTGTCTCGGCATGAGGCCGCCACAGCACGGGGCCGCCGCCGGGCGGCAGGCACGCGGTCTCCGACCTCAGGACATTCAAGGCCCAGACATCCGGCGGGTTCACCGCCTCGTCGCCTCGCAGCGTCTCGGCACCACGGAATGTTCCCCATGTCGAGTCCTGGGGATGGTTGGGACTGAATAACCGGGACAGCGCCCGAACCACGCCATTATTCTGCGGACCAGCATCAGCACCGGAGACCGGCAAACCGGCATACGGCCCCTGCAGTCGGATGACCTTCCCGTCCTCCCCCACCAGTGAGAGCCTTGCCCCTGGTGCCAGGTTCAACGGCTTTGTGGAGTCGACAACTTGGCCGGGGGCCAGTCGGGGCACGGTCGAGTCGATCACGACTAGTTCTGCCGCCACCCCCGCCGAAACCCAACCAAATACCGCGATAAGAGCCAGCCCCCATCTCCTGATGCTCATGTCATTGCCCCTCCGCTGATGGCCACCCTACTTCCCCGGTATCCGCAGGACGACACCTAGCTCTCCCCTGGCAGATCGCTCCGCATGCAACCGAATGAGCGGATCGTCCGAATATTGCTGGTGTAGTTCGACGAACACCGCATCCGAACCCGCATCATGCCTTGCAAGGCGCGCGAATGCATCGAGATACAGCGGCAGGCTTGTGGCCGCCGATGAACCCGGGAGCACCGGCTCGAACACGTCGATGGGTTGGCTGCGGCCGATGACGACCAAAGACCCGACCGGACGGAAGACCATCCCCGGACAGGCGGCAACGGCGGCGGCGCTTACACAGATGAGAGTTCCCAGATACTTGTTAGCCGACTCCAGCCGCGCGGTCGTGTTCACCGTGTCCCCGTACGCGGTGTAATCAAAAAACCGCTCCCCCCCGAAATTGCCGACCACCGCGGTGCCACAATGAACGCCGATGCGGGTGTTACCGAATGGCGCTCCGTGAGCCCGTTGCCGGGCGGCGAAGGCGCGAGCGAAGGCATCCATGGCAATGGCGCAACGGACCGCGCGTTGCGCATGATCCGGCTGCTCAACCGGTGCTCCGAAGAGAACGTGCACGGCATCGCCGACCAACTTGTCGAGGGTACCGTCATGCTCGAAGGTGATCCGGCACATTTCATTCAGGTACACACTCAAGGTCGCCACAGCCGCCTCCGGCTCCGCCCGTTCGAGCCACGGGGTAAAGTCGGCGATATCGGTGAACAGGCACGAGATTTCCCGCTTCTCGCCTCCGAGGCGGAGCCTGTCGGGATCGCGGATCAGGGCCTGGACCACCGCGGGTGAGGCAAAGCGCGAGAATGCCGTCTGTATGAACTGGCTCTGTCGCCGGGTCCGCCCCCGCCAGAAAGCGTTTGCGGCAGCAAATGTCAGAGCGAAAGCCAGGCTCGGCGTGACCAGGGGGATCAGGATGCCGCCGGAACGATAGATTTCGAAACCGATCACCCACAATAAGGCGAACGAAAGCACGCCGATGACCGTGTGCACGGCAACCGACAGGTTAAGAGCACCAATCAGCATGGCGGCGACGGCGACGATCGCCACCGTCACCACCTCCGTCGTCGGATCGATGACCGGCGCCCCCCGACCGTCAAGGAGTTGCGCGAGGGCATGCGCATGCACGGCAACGCCCGGCAACGTCCCGTCACGGTCATCGAAGATGGTCGCCATAGGCGTCCTGTGGCGGTCCTGATGAGGAAGATCGGAGCCAATCAACACGATCTTGCCGGCAAACCATTCCTTCGGTAGCCATCGCACCGCGGCGGCCGAGAATGTCCGGAACGCCGGCGTGTCCGCATCGGGCCCCGGACGATAGCCCAGCGGCTCCACCTCGAGGGATGGCGTCGCGCCGACCACCGTCGCGAGCGCGCCGGCAAAGCCAGGGATCATCTGGCCCTGCCAGGGGCGCCCCGGATAAACCCAGCGAACGACATCGAGGTACGGATCCGTCAGCAGCGTCACGAACCCGAGATCAAGGTCACCGACATAGTTGCCGAGGAACGCCTCCTGCCTCTCCGTCAACAGATCCGCGGTGTCCGCCCAGGCGACGACAAGAGGCGCGTGAAGTGAGCGCATGACCCGGGCGAGGCATTCGTCTTTCCCTGCTTCGGTCGCCTGATCGAGCAGCAGATCCAGGCCGATCGCCCGGGCTCCGGCCGCGTCGAGATTGCTGAGAAGGTCTGCCAAAAACTGGCGATCGACCGGCGACCGGTACGGCAGACCGGCCAGGCTCGTCTCATCGACCACAATCAGAACGATATCCGCGCGTTGCGGTTCGGCCGGGGAAAGGAGCGTCACCCGCAGATCGACCAACCACTGTTCGGCGACGGCGAAGATGGGGATGAACCGCGGCGCGAAGAAGCTGACGCAGGCTGCAGCGACGACTAGCGCTGCAGCAGGCACGAGATCACGGAGCCGTCGGCGCACCGGTTGCGCCCGCTATCCAGACACCGACGTGTCCGCCGTGGAGGCCCCTGGCACCGATCTGATCCGCTGCCCGCCATCACCCACCACACTGAACGCGGCCCAGTTGAACGGGTGCGCGGTTGAGGGGTCGGCAATCAGGCTTTGCTGCGCACGCCTGAGCGCTTCGGCAATGGTCAGATCGGCGGTCGCCAACTCACGAAACGTCCTTGTCATCAGGCGATCCGTCGCCCGATCCGGAATAGGCCAGTGGGTGACCAGTAGCGAGCGTGCACCGGCATAGAAGAACGCCCGGGCGAGGCCTGACAGGCTTTCGGCACCGCTGCCACCACCGGGCCCCGCCGTGTTGCAAGCAGATAAGACGACCAGGTCGGCATCCAGCGTCAACTCGGCGATCTCACTTGCGAAGAGAAGACCGTCTTCGCGTCCGTCCCCTCGGCTGGTTACCGACGTCAGCAGTACCGGCTCCGCCCAGCAATTGAAGTCGTGAGGCAGCAACGCATGGGTGGCGAAGTAAACGATGCGATAGTCGGCGAGTTGCTCCCGCTTCACCCGCGCCTCGGTGAACTCCGGGCCCAGGATAATGGAACTGGCCGCAGGAGCGAACGCCGCCGAAACCGAGCGAAGCTCGGCGGCACTTCCAGGAAGCCGTGACATGCCGGCGAGGGCGGTGATCGCGCTTCGACACGTCTCCGGGAGGCCTCGATCCTTCAGGATCCTCTCGATATCCCGGTCGGGCGTAAAATCGCCGAAGCCGATGAGACCTTTCATCGCCTGCGACGGCCGGACCTGGGTCCGCAGGCTGATGAACGACTGAACCGAGGGCGCGAGGGAAACCGCCTGCCGTTTGGCAAGCCAGTCGAGTTGCGCATAATCGGAAGACGAGGAAAAGCTTGGTGCCCGGGTGATGAGAGCCCCGAACGGCAGTGTGGCCAAGCCTCCACCCGGGACCGTGATCAGATGTGGGCGACTCGCCACACGCGCCTCGACCGGCTGAAAAAGCCGCCGATACAGATCGTACGCCTTTTCCACGTCGTACGGCGCACCGACCACGCTATCGAATGGCGCCCTGAGCAGAGCGACGAAGGTCGCTGCCTTGGCCTCATCCAGATCGACCTGGAAAGCCTCGATCCCCTCCGTGTCCACATAGAAAGCGAGGGCGCGCTCGCGACCCAGCATCACCTGGTACAAGGCCTCATCGGGACGAAGCGCCGCCAGCACCGCCTCGGTGGGAGCCGGCGTATCCAGAATGAGATTGTAGCGTGGCGCCGCCGCCTGCACCCTTCGCTCAACGTCGGCAATGGTGCCGTTCAGCGTCCGCCACCGCTCTTCCAGAGCCTCCAGCTGGGGGCCGAGCACGGCAGGATCGGTGCGAGCCGCGGCCAGCGCTTGATTGACGGCATCCCGCTTCTGACGCGCATCCTGCAATTCGCGGATTAGCGCCCCCACCTGCCTGTCGCTTGAAGACAATCGTGCGGAAGCGAGTGCGATCGTCTGCGCCGTCTGGGTCGTCTGCACCAGTTGTCCGACCGCAAACATCTCGGCAAAAAGCCGCTGTCTCGCCGACGGATCCCGCGCCGCTTCTGCAAGGACAAGCTCAAAGAACGGCCATACCTCATCGAACTGAACACCTTGTCGAGCCTCGCCGATCATCGCCACCGCCGAGCGGAACGAGTCTAGCGCCGCCGCCGTCTGGCCGCGGCGTGCCTCGGCACGCCCGAGTGCCAGCAGAGCCAGCGCCTGGGTGCGCGAGCCCGCTGCGAGGGTTCGAAACGCGGCGATGGCATCCTGGAGAAGCCCTTGCGCTGCCGAAAGATCACCCCGACGCTCCGCGATCAGCGCCTCCAGCACCTGGATCTGAGGCAGCCAGTGCCGTGGCACCCGTGGGTCGACGTCCAACACGCTCCGGGCTTGGGCAAGGATCGCCAATGCGTCGTCGAACTGCTCCTGCCTGACGAGCATCGCCGCTTCGAGGTACTTGCTTTGGACGAGATCGCCACGGGCGGTCTCGCCACGGCCGATGATCTTCAGCCGGGAGCTATCCGAAGCCGGCGGCGCGGTATTCCCGTAGTACGAGGTTTGCGGCTGAGGAACGGATGCAACAGCGGGAGAAGCGAAACCGCCCGCGAGCTGAGTCCGGACGGCAGACGCGTCGCGCGCCAACTCCCGAGCCCGTTGCGATCGCTTTTGATTGGCCAGGTCGATAGCCCGGTAACTGGTCAACCGGGCTTCGTCTGCCGCGTCCAGCGATACCGGAAGGAGGGCTTCGGCCTGTCCGAAGTAGGCCGCCGCCTCGGCGAACCGTTCCTGGTTGCTCAGCTCGAGGCCGAGGCTCATCAGGACATAGGCCAAGCCACCTTCGACTACCGCTCGATCGGTCTGCAAGGCCAGAGCCTTGCGGTACAGCTTTTCTGCCTCGGGATACTGGCCCTGGAAGTTGTAGTACTGCGCCCGGCGCAGGAGTTGGCGATAACCGTCAAGATCGCCGACACTGTACAAATGGGACCCCTGTCCGGACTGAGCGGGCGCCTGCGCCGCGAGACCCGCAGCATCCTCTGGCGTCGCGCGACCGGCAAGAAGCGCGATCGAGCGTTCCAGCACCGGCGTCGCTGCCGGAATGGTGTCACCAAGAAAAGCCGTATCGCCAATTCTCGCCACGAGAGCCTGGTAGGACCATCCGCCACGGCGGATCGCGCAGTTCAGCCGCAGCGCCGGCACGTCGCCGAGAACCGAAGCCGTCTGCGGCGGATCGCAGGAAGCGAGGGAGTCGATGCGCGAACGCCAGTCGCCGTGTATGGCGAGGTCTTCCAGCGATTCCGCTCCCCCGGGCGTGACGACGCGGACAATGCGTGCGCTCGGCTGCTCCCAAGACCCGCAATAGATTTCGAACGGCGCTTCGGCGCCGACCCGCCCGGCACCAGCCCTTTCGATCCGGCACGGCTCTCCGAGGAGGTTGGACCCGGCGGCAATGGCCCCAGTCGCCGTAAGCTCAGCGGGCGGCTTGTCCCCCTGGCAGGCGCTAACCGCCGCCACCATGGCGAGGATGGCGACGAGGCGCCAGTGGTCGCACGTTCGTTCTGCATGGGCGGTCGATCTACCGCCCACCCGAGAGTCCCCAGAGTTCCTGGTTGCCATCGTTGGCGAACAGGAGATCGTCGTCCTCGCCGTTCTCGGCCGGCGGTGCCACCGCCACCAGCCGGGCGGCAACCACATCTTTCGCCACCGTCTCCACATCCTCGTAGGGGATGAGGGTCGCACGGGTTACCTCGGCGATTTGCGGCTCGGTCAGGCCGGCCGTAACCGGCGCAGGCGGATTGGATGGAGCGGGCGAAGATGGGGGAGCCGATGGTTCCGCCGCCGCTGCCGCACGCTCGTAGACGAAGACGTTGCCGGTAACACCCAGTTGACCGGGGGGTGTCGACGAAAAGTACCGGTCGAAGAGGAGAGAGCCATCGGCATTGCCCCGATCGTCGAGGGCGGGATCAACAGAGTAAACGATCCAGCGCCCCTGCGGCGCCTGCAAGGCGGAACTGCCGGCGCCGTTGATGAAACGGTCGGTGACGATGACGATGGCATCGCCGGCGCTCGAGGCCTTGATGGGACGCAGCACGGTCAAAGTCCCATCGACATCGAGGAAAAGCGATCCCACGTCGATGCCGCTGGCGTCGATCTGGCCGACCGTCAGGTCACCAATGTTGTGGATGGACGCGTGGGTAAAGCGGGTCGCACCCGATTGCGACGGTCCGATAGTCAGTTCCTTGACCGCGGTCGTCAGCCTGATGTTGCCGCCGGCATGGGAACGCTCTTCGCTGCTCAGATCAAGCCGGGATGCGGCCACCATCCCCTCACCCCACGATCGGACATACTTCCCGATGATGCGGACGGTGCCCGTGGTGGCGAGGAGGCGCCGCAGCGAGACGTTGCGCCCCTCCAGCAACACGTCGTCGGAGCGGACAACCGACGCATCGATCAGAACGAGATCATGGGCGTGGACGGCAATGCGACCGATGGCTCCGTTGACGGCGTTGGCCGAAATGGTGGCTTCGCCATCGGCGTACTTGCTGGCACCGCCGGTCGCCGGATCATAGACGACTCCTTCTCTGACCTTAGCTTCCCGTGCGTGCACAATCCGCCACTCGCCGGACATTCCGGCAGGCGCAGCGGTGTCCACATGGCCGACGACGAGGAGGCGTCCGTCTCCGGCTGCCGTTTCGACGATCCCGCCGTTACCGCCGAACGGCCCGCCTCGGGCGTAGGCAGAACCGGCATAAACAAACTCGTCCTCCGCCCGCATGGCGATGGTGCCGCCATCACCGGCGATCGATGCATCGGCCGCAACGACGGCGCCGGGAGAGACGGTCAGTTTGTCGCTCGCGGTGCCGGTGCCATCCAGCCGACGTCCCAGTGCCACCTCGCCACCTCCCAGGGCACCGGTCACGTCGAGCCGCGCCCGATCGGTGACGAGGACGCTTTCGCCGGTTACCTCGATGCTGCCGGCAAGCGTGGTCGCGGAGCTGGCGTCGATCGGGCCATCCACCACCACTCGGCCGGAAGGCCCGCCAGCGAGGACAATGTTCCCGGCGTCGGCGGAGGCGGCACGTGCTTCGATCAATCCCGAGGTGTTGATGACATCGGCGATCACGCCTTCGGCTGCCGCGGCGGTCAGCAAGACGCTGCCGCCATCCGCGCGGATGGTTCCGGTGTTGTGAACGAGCGCCGCCGCGCCGTCGGGAGCTGTGGCAACACTCGACGTGGCGGCAAACTGGACGAGACCGTCGCCCTGGAAGTCGATGGTGAAGGTGGGCACACCCGCGAGGATGACCGTGCCGAGACGGCCGTTAATCACGCCGTCGTTGCGGACGCTCGGCGCCACGAGCGCGGCAAGCCCGGCCTCCCCCACCGATACCGTCCCCTCATTGCGAATTCCGGCGTTCGGATTGGGAGATGCAGCGGAAAAGTCGTACAGACCGGCGAGGAAATCCGTATCGAGGATATTGGCTGTCGTCGCCAGGAGGCTTTGCACGTCCACTTGAGCGGTCGGCCCGAACAGCACACCTTGCGGATTAATCAGCCAGACACCGCCGTTCGCCTGCAAAGCGCCCCTGATCTCTGAGGTGCTGCCGCCGGTGACACGGTTAAGGGCGATCGCCCGCGCTCCGGTCGCTTGATTGAAGCGGGTGGTTTCGCCGACGCCAATGCTGAAGCTGTCCCAGTTGAGGATCGCCTTCGCACTCTGCTGATCGATCGTCGTCACCGCGCCGTTATGGGCAATCGTCGCCGCTCCACCGACGACGCTGCCGCCTTGCGGATTGGCCAAGCCGACGCCGGGTACCGCAAGCACAGCCGTGACCGTGAAACACACGACGATCGACAGTTTGCTGGTATTGCGGCGTGCAATCATCTGCTCAGTCCTATAGCCGCCCGATGGCGCGAAATAAAACCTGCGGATCCCGCTGGCCGTTCGCCCGTCCGCTATCGAGCGTGAGCGGCTTTGCCATCTGCAACTCGAAGAACAGTTGCTCCGTCGGGAAAAGACGGAAGCCTACACCTGTTGAACACAAGGAGTCATCGCCTCCACCGTTCCGGTTCCATACCTGACCGCCTTCGAAAAAGGTGAACGCCTGCACCCGGTCGAGATAGGATAACTGCAACGGGATAGTATAGCGTAATTCGGCCGTACCGCCGATGCCGCTATCGCCGCTCAACGTGTCGAAAAAGTAACCCCGCCCGAACTGCGTGCCTCCCAGTTCGAACTCTTCGTTGGCGAGCAACTCGGTGAAGGCATACTGACCGGCGAAAATTCCGTAGAGGGCAAATTGATCGTAAAGCGGCTGCAATCGAGAAACGGCTCCGGTCAACACCGTCGCATCTGAGGTTCCGTCCGGACGGGACTTTTGGGGATCGCTCCTTTTGGTGGCGCCGAAAACCGGTAAGCCACGGCGGACAGCCGCCTCAATGGTGTTGGCGCCACCCAGCTCATCACGAAAATCGGTGGTCGCCGAGATGATCAGTGTGCGCAAACGGTCGCGGGAAAACGTTTCATTGCCGAAGATGTCGACGTCGGTATTGATCGCTTCGAAGGCGAGCCGACCGGTCAGGTTGAGGTTACGGCTGCGGACTAGCGGATAGGTGAGCCCCGCGCCGATCAGTTCAGTGCGACTATTGATGTCGAATGCCGCAATATTGGAGCCGGGATTGCTGTCCCCGTACGAGTAAACCGTATCCAGGGCGAGGCCGCCGCTCCCCAAGTGCCACGAAGTGCCGATCTGGCCGACGGCCTGGTTCCGGTCGGTTGTCGGATCGGTCACGAAGCCGACGACGCCGATCCGTTCGCCAAACGGCGTCCACGAATTGGAAGCGACGCTGGCCGCGATCTCCCACCGCCCGGTGTAATCGTCGCCGAAGTTGTCGGTCAGCAGCGCTGCTTCAAACGGCGCCCGGGTCGCCGTCACCACCAGGTCGGCAGCACCGAGACGATCCGCCGACGGCCGCAGCACACCACTGACCGCGATCCCCGGAATGTCGTCAGCGAGCAGAAGGGCACGCTCCAGCGTGCTGAAGCGCAAAGGGCGCTGGTCGGTGACGATGGACAAGGTGGAGCGGAGCAGGCTTTCCACCCCACCGACCTCACCCTCAATGCGGACGTCGGCGACGTAGCCTTCGAGAACGACGATCCGGACGCGACCGTCGGTGACCGATTGAGTGGGGACGATCGCTCGAGTGAGGAAATAGCCGTCGTCCTTATATCGACGCTCGATCTCCTTGGCGACACGATGAATGTCGGCCAGGGTGACCTGGGTGCCGCGAAGGGACGTGAAGGCCTGTTCGAGGATATCCGGCGGGTAAACGGTAGCCCCCTCGATATCGATGTCCGCAAGGACGAAGCGCACCGTCGCCGCGCCGGGAACGGGCGGTCCCGGCGCCGGCACGGCCCGCTCTATCTCCGGTTGTGGGGCTCCCGGCTCCGGCGTGGGAAGCCTCTGCAACCGGATGTCCGGCAGCAATGCGGGGGGAACGGAGGGAGCCTGCTGCGCAAGCGCCGGTCTGCTCATCGGGATACGGGCAGCGCCGACGATGCCGCAGACGATCAATAGAGCAATCGCAGGTTTGACCCTCAACGTCGCCGTCGCCCGCCCCTTTGGCCGCTTCGGTTATTCCGAAAACGGAAACTCCCCACTCTGCATATGACTTTAGGAGTTGAGAGGACGGCAGCGCAATCAGCTTGATGCAACCCTCCCGCGATAAACGAACTGCATCGCCCCACGCAGGTAAGGTCGAGGCGACAGAAGTGGGCGGCCACCGGTGCCAACGCCGCAAGCTCAAAGCCGATCGGCCACGAGACGCGTGGGAAAACCGAAGCGATCGCCCTTTTCGCCGAGTAGCAGTCCGCGTAGGTGTGCACTGGTCTGCCCGGCGGACGAACCCACCAAGCCGTTGGCGGAAAGCGGAACATCGGCACCGAAGAGCTCATGCATGAGCAACTGCAGCGAGGCCAGATCGTCAACGTCGTACCACAGCGGCAGGAGGGTGACGGGCAGTCGAGAGCCGGCGATACGACACAATGTTTGCGCCAGGACCAAGTTGCTGCTCCAGCTCACGCCGCGAAAAAGCTCCGCGTGAGCACGCTTCAGTCCGAGCAGATAGTAGCCGCCATCGATGGCAGGCCCGAGGACAATGCGATCGCCGGGCCGCCTAAGCTCACCGACCGCTTGTTCGAGCAGTGCCGCCGGCAGGGTAGGACTGTCGGCACCAATGAAGCAGACGCCGGCAAATCCAACGGCAAGCAGATCTTGGGTCGCATGCAGCAGCCGCTCACCCAGATCGGCGCCCCGTTGCACCAGCAGCGGCAGGCCGTCCGGCAATACATCCTGCAGATCTTCCAGCCCGTCGGCGGTCGGAGCATGGATAGCGAGGCCGCAGGCGGCGCTGCGGGCGACGTCCGCGACCAGCGCCGCCACGTCCGCAATGAAGGAACGTGAAAGTGCTGCGGCTTCCTTCGGCGTCAGCGGCGGGCACAGTCGGGTCTTGCACGTCCCTTCGATCGGCGCCTTGCACATGATGCCGAGCGCAATGTCCTGTCCGTTGCGGAATGGCGAACTGGACATTTCGGAGGGCCGGGTCGTGGGACCGAACGCCTTACTGATCGTCGCTATCGTCGTCGGCGGCGAGCGCGGCACTGATCTGCGGCACGAGGAGATAGGTGTTGCCAGCCGCGTCGACGGCGACGACGCGACCGCGATCATTGATGGCGTTTCCCGCGACCAAAACCGCCTCGGTGGCGGAGCCCATCAGCGTGTTCAGATCCAACATGCCGCAGCGCTTCGTCCACACGAACCCATGCGGCGTGCCATCGGAAGCGACGAACTGGCCTACCACCTGGCTGTGACCGTTGATGGCGAGCGCGCCGCTGTCGCCCCCTAGGGACCCGAGATCGGTGATGCCGGACTTGTCCGACCAAAGGAATGCATGCGTCCCGCCGATGGTGGCGCTGGCGCCGACGATGCGGCCGCGCTTGTTGATAGCCGCCGCCGCCGCCGTGGCGCCGCCGAGGGTTCCGAGATCCCGCAGTCCTCCCTTCGCGGACCAGACGAATGCGCGATCGCCGCCGGAGCCCGCATACGTACCGGCAACCAGATTGCCGTCGTTGATGGCGACGGCCGCACTGCTCGCGCTGCCGAAGCTGTCGATGTCCAGCATACCGTCGCTGCGAGTCCAGAAGAACGCGTGGAACTGGCCGGAGGCCGTCTCGCTGGTTCCGACGATCCGATGGCGGTTATTGATCGCCCGCGCGGAACTGCTGGCACCACCGAGGGTGCCCAGATCCTCGAGTCCTCGCCCCGGCAACCAGACGAAGGCATGAGCAGCGCTGCCCGCCAGGTCGATGGCGCTGTCGCCGGCAATGCGGCCTCGCTCGTTGATGGCGAGCGCCCGGCTGGTGCTGCCGCCGAGGGTTCCCAGAGTCGCCAGCCCCTGCTTCTCCCGCCAGAACGCGGCAACCCCGGCACCGGAGGTGCCGACGATCTTCCCACGCCCACTCAAGCCGACGGCATTGGTGAGCGTCATTGCGGAGATGCCGATGACCCGAAAGCTCAGCGCGCAGCCCGGCTGAGCCGTCAAACCGGTCGAGTCGGCTGCATACAACGGCGACAGCGGGATGACCCAGATACAGGCGACGGCGAAAAGCAACCGGGCGATCCCCGCCGGCCAAGGGAACGCGGAAGCTAAGCATCGGCCGGGATCTCCCATCCGAACCTCCATGTCACGCAGCGATCGCCCAAACGACCCAGGTTAGCAGGAAACCGGCGACGCCGCAGATCGTGGTCAGGATCGTCCATGTTTTCAGACCGTCGGCAACAGACATGCCGAGATATTTCGTCACGATCCAGAAGCCGGAATCGTTGATGTGGGACAAGCCGAGTCCGCCGAAGCCGATCGCCAAGGTAATCAAAGCGACCTGAAAGGGATTATAGGCGTTCGCGGTCACCGCATCCGACAACAAACCCGCCGTCGTCAAGATGGCCACGGTCGCGGAACCTTGCGCCGCCCGCAGCGCGAGGGAAATGAAGAACCCGGCCACAATGACCGGCATACCCACCGAAACGAGGGACTGGGCGAGGGCCTTGCCGATCCCGGATTCGACCAGGACATTTCCGAACACGCCGCCGGCACCGGTCACGAAGATAATGATGGCGACGATCGGCAAGGCCGAGTCGGCAATGGCACTGCGCTCTTTCTTGGACCATTGCGCGGTTCTCCCGATCCAGACATAGGCGACGACCAAGCCAACCATCAAAGCCGTGGCGGGAGCGCCGATAAAGGACGTAACCGGGAGAATCGGGTGACCTTTAGGTAACAAGGTGGCTGCCACCGACCCGACCATGATCAGCAAGATCGGCAGAACAATCATGAAGACGACGGAAGCGGCACTCGGCACCGTATCCTTCGGCTTGACCAAGTCCGTCGACGCCGCCTGCTCCGAAATTGCCTCCGTGGCCGGCGATGGGCCCAACACAATGTTGTCCACCCGAAACATCTTTGCCGCAAAAAATCCGACGACGCCCACCAGGGCGCAAATGACGAGGCCGACCAGGGTGACCAGTCCCACGTCCGCGCTAAGCAGGGCTGCCGCGGCAACGGGACCGGGATGGGGCGGCAGGGCAACGTGAACATTGAGCAGGACGGCGCCGACCGGCAGCGCGACCTTTATCGGGTTCAGCCCCGCCACCTTGGCGAATGCGAACACAATGGGCGCAACGATGATAAAGGCGACATCAAAGAAGACGGGAATGCCGAGGATGAAGGCGGCCGCGGTAAGGGCGGCGATCACCCGAGCCGGTCCCAATGCTTCGGTGAAGCGGCGGGCCAGATTGTCCGCACCGCCCGACACCTCGATCAATCGACCGAGCATGGAGCCGAGACCGACGACGATGGCCACCGAGCCCAGCACCTTGCCCATGCCGGCAATCATGACCGGCACGACATGGGCCATGGGGATGCCGGTCGCCAGCGCCGTGCCCATGCTGACCAGTAGCAGAGCCAGAAAGGCCGGTATCTCAAGTTTGATGACCAGGGCCAGTAATATTGCTACCGCAATAATGGCAATGATCAGGAGTGCCGCCGCCCCCATGGTTCAAATCCCTACGTGAATTCAGTTTTTGTTGCGACGTTGCGGAGCGACAACCCGAATGACAGAGGAGTCATCGGCCGCCGCCTGTCCGTTGGCCTGACCGATTAGGTATAGCCCCTCGGCCGCGGCCGCGATCGGAGTCGCCAACCCCGCCGCACGCGCCGCACTGTTCACAATGCCCATGTCCTTGACGAAGATGTCGAGACGGCTTTTGACCTCGGCCCCGCCGGCATCATACGCCTCCAGACTGCGTGGGCCGCGGTCACCGAGCATGAACGACGCCGCCGCCCCGGCCATCAGGGTTTTCAGTGCCACGGCGGGATCCAGTCCGAGCGCATCGGCGAGCGCCAGGGCCTCGCCGGCGGCGGCGATGTGAACGCCACAAAGCAGCTGGTTGACGGTCTTCATCGCCTGGCCGTCCCCGGCCTTCGGGCCGATCCGGACCAGCGTCGAGGACAACTGTTCGAGAACCGGCAGCGCCGCCGCGTAGGCGGCGTCGTCAGCCCCGACCGTCACCAGCAGATCGCCCTTGCCGGCCCGGACCGGACCGCCGGAAATGGGTGCATCCACCAGGTGCAGCTTTGCCGCGGCCAACTGAACCGCCACGTCGCGGACCGCATCGATGCCGACGGTCGAGGTGAGGACAATAACCGCCCCCGGCTCCAGGACCTCAACCACGCCGTCACCGCCATAAAGGGCATCATCCAGTTGGGCGCGATTGCGAACCGCGAGGAGGACGACATGGGCGGCGGTGGCAGCCTCCCGAGCGCTCTTGGTTGCGACGACGGCCGCTTTCCCGGCTAGGGCCAGCCGCTCATCGCTAATATCGTAACCGCGGACGCTAAACTTCTCGGCGAGGCGCGTGGCCATAGGCAAGCCCATGGCCCCCAGCCCCAAGACGGCGATGGTGGGGTTTGACATGATTGTTCTCCCTTGAGCAGAGGCTGGATCGGACTTTCGGATCAGTTGGACAGTTTGTCGGCGACGTCGGCCCGCGAGTCCTCGGTGCCGACGTTCCCGGCGAAAAACGATGTAGGGAATGCCGCGGGCGGGACCATCGATCGGCTCCCACAGCGAGACGATGTCGGACGGCATCGGCCCCCCGTCCGGGACGCGGACCACGGCGCGAGGTTCGGTCGACCACGTTGCCGCCGGCGAGCGATCCGGCGACTTCAGCGACGAGCCCGGCCAGATGCTCACCACCGGGCAACGTCGATCTCGAACTCAACCTGGTCGCGACGCGCCCGCAACGCGGAATCGGAGCGGGAGACGAAATCCACTTCGATGCCAAGGGATTTGGCGGCGTCACAAGAACGGCTCGCACGACTTCCCGGTTGCGCGCACTGGCGGGCGGACTGCCTTTGAGTAGGTCTTGTCGGGGTGATCATCAGAGCCCTTCTTTATTCTTAATGTTCTTTGTTTGTATCGTTCAGGCGTGCGATGAGGCAACGCTTTACATCGGAAGTGGGCATGACACGATCCCTTGCCAAGGGTCCTGTGCGCCAAAAGCTCCCATGCCTGACGCCGCATGGCAAAGCACGTATGTCCTTTTGCTTGCAAGGAAGTAGGCTCGACTTATGATCGGCTCTGATGCTCAGTGCTGACCTGCAGCGAAGCAACGCGTGCCGCCCGGCGGAATGCTTTGGCGAGACGGATGATGTCGTGCGGCAAGAAGAGCTAGACCTGTTTTGTAGAACCTGCAAGGTATATGTAGGATATATATGTCTATAAACTCTGATAAGAGCCGCTTTCGCTCGTAGAATGGCAAGAGGAGGGTAAGATGGACTTTCTGCTCCAGTTGGCCATCGTCCTTGTGTGCCTGTTTTACGGCGCCCGCAAGGGGGGCGTCGCCCTCGGCCTCCTTGGTGGCATCGGCATGGTCATCATGGTCTATGTGTTCCGGCTCAGTCCCGGGAAGCCGCCGGTCGACGTCATGCTGACGATCATTGCCGTGGTTGCCGCGTCAGCCACATTGCAGGCATCGGGCGGGCTGGATGTTCTGCTCCAGATCGCCGAGCGAGTTCTCCGGCGTAATCCGCGGATCATCTCGATCCTGGCACCCCTTACCACCTGCACGCTCACCATCCTGTGCGGTACCGGGCATGTCGTCTATACAATGTTGCCAATCATTTACGACGTGGCGATCAAGAATAACGTCCGGCCCGAGCGTCCGATGGCGGCCAGTTCGATTGCGGCCCAGATGGGGATTTTGGCCAGCCCGGTTTCGGTCGCCGTGGTGTCGCTGGTGGCATTCCTCGCCAAGGCGCCCATCGACGGTCATGCGGTCGACTTCGTGCAACTCCTGTCGATCACCATTCCGTCGACGCTGTGCGGCGTCCTCGCCATTGGCCTGTTCAGCCTTTACCGGGGCAAGGACCTGGACAAGGATCCGGAGTTTCAGGCCCTTATCGCCAAGCCCGAGAACCGTGAGTATGTGTACGGGAGCGCCACTTCGCTGCTCGGCACGCAGTTGTCCCGCAGCCAGTGGACGGCGATGTTTTTGTTCATCGGCGCCATCGCTGTGGTGGCAGTCCTCGGCGCATTCGAGGGTCTTCGGCCGCAAATCGGCGGCAAGCCCATGAACATGGTACTGACCATTCAGATGTTCATGCTACTGGCCGGCGCGCTGATCGTCATCCTTACCAAGATGGATGCATCGACCATCGGCAAGACGGAGGTGTTTCGTGCCGGCATGATCGCCGTCGTCGCCGTCTTCGGCATCGCCTGGGTCGCCGACACCATGTTCGAGGCCCATCTGCCCACGCTCAAGCCGATGCTGGCGGACATCGTCAAGGAGCATCCATGGACCTATGCGCTGACACTGTTGATCGTGTCGAAGTTCGTCAACTCGCAGGCCGCGGCCATTGCCGCACTGGTCCCAGTGGCGCTGTCGATCGGCGTGCACCCCGGCTATGTCGTCGCCTTCGCCGCCGCCGCTTACGGCTACTACATCCTGCCCACCTATCCCAGTGACCTCGCAGCGATCCAATTCGACCGGTCCGGCACGACGCGGATCGGCAAGTACGTCATCAACCATAGCTTTATTCTTCCCGGACTGATCGGGGTGTCGACGTCTTGTGCGGTCGGCTACCTCCTGGCGCTCACTCGGGGGCTGATTTAGCCGGAGCGGCTACCATACCTGCTTATGCAGCGTGCTCCCATTTGAGGCGTAGCGTATCGAGAGTCGAGATACTGGGGACCCGCCGCTGATAAGCGGCCGCAGACGAGGCGGGTTAGGGCTGCCTCGACTCTCCCCCGAGTGAGCAGGCTCTTTGCCAGGCTAACGTCGCTTTCGACGACCGCTCCTGTTTGGGAGCGTGGGAAACTGACAATCGTCGAGCCGCTCCGATCAAGTCCTAACTCGTAGAAAACACACGGGCCGTCGGCTGCCGCTATATAGGATTATTTTCCTTTACTAAGATGGCGGGCCTATGGTAAGTGAACAACTCCATCAGCCTGCGCCTTGGCCGCGGGGAAAGCAGGGGTCCAGGTGGTCTCTCAAGTCGTCGTCGCCTCGCTTCGGAGAAAGAACCATGAGTTTTGATCCTGCAAAGATGGCCACCCTCCCGTATCCGAGCGGCTTCACGCCCTGGCGCTACGAGACCGACGATGACGCCCGCCAAATGGCCGCGCCCGACTATTTCAACATCGCTGCCGGGTGGCTGCGGCGCGGCGATATGATCTTTTCGTCGTCACCGACCTCTAAAGAGACGAGGCTATTCCTGGTGACCTCAGTCACCGAGGCGCAGGTTACCGTCGCGCCGCTAGATGCGGACGTGACCAGTGTCTTTGGTCGAACGGGAGCGGTGACCGCCGCCGATGGCGACTATTCGGCAGCCCAGGTCGGGGCGCCGCCCCTGGAGCGTGAAATTGCGGCCGGTGGCTCATTGACCGGCGGTGGAAACCTCTCCGCCAACCGCACGCTTTCGCTTGTTGGAGACGCGATCAATCCGGGCAGCAGCAAGTACTACGGTACCAATGCGGCCGGCGCGAAGGGTTTCCATGGTCTCCCGGCTGCCGGCGTAACTTCCGTGTTCGGCCGCAACGGCGCCGTTGTCGCCCAGAACGGAGACTACAACGCCGGGCAGGTCGGAGCGGTCGGAAAAGCGGAAAAGGGCGCCGCCAACGGCGTCGCGACCCTCGATGGCTCGGCAAAATTGGTCGCCGCGCAACTTCCGTCCCACTCCCATCCGCTAACCGATGTGATCGGCCTTCAGGCGGCCCTCGATGCAAAGGCATCGATTCGCGAAGCCATGGTTGCCGCGTATATGGTGGCGGCCAGCGACGTAGGCCGAAGCGAGAGCGTCGTCATCGGCAAAGCGGTGGCGGCCATCACCCTCACCCTGACGACGGACGTCACCTCTCGGAAACTCAGCGTGACCAATCGCGGCACTGCGCCCCTGACGATCGCGGCCGGGTCCGGCCAAACCATCAGGGGCGGCACCGTCGCGCTTCAGCCGGCGACCAGCCCCCTCGCCCCCTCCTCCATATGCCTCGTCCGCGATCCGGCGGACAATAGCTGGTTGGTCATTTAACGGTCGGATAGAGAGAGAATCCCCGATGCCTGCCCTCTTCCGCACCACGGTGGCATCACCTGGCGCTGCGACAGTCGGCGACCGTAACCTCATCGCCCGCCGGGTTTACCCGCCCGCGATGCTGCACACCAGCGGCGGCCGTGTCATCGACGTCACCCAGGCGCCCTACGGCGCCAAGAACGACGGCACGGACGCTGCGGGAACCACGGCTGCCATCAAGGCCGCCTACAATTTTATCGTTGATCTGCTAAGAGCAAACCCAAGGAACACACCTTCGACCAGCTACATCCTGTATTTCCCCGCGGGGACGTACTTGGTAAATGACACGCTTGGCTGGGATGGAGACTACACGGCCGAAAACAGTGACGTCGTCGGCGAAATGGAAAATCACCAGTACATTCGCTTTATCGGCGAGGAACGCACGACAACGACGATCAAACTCGCGGACAATTCGCCCGGCTTTGGCGAATCAGCAACCTATGGCGTCAACCCATTCAAGCCGGTCGTAACCTTTCTGAAGAACGCCGTTTCCAATAAACTCGCCTTCAACAATCTGGAGACCAAAAGCACAGTCCGCGGCCTGACCATCGACACGGGGAAGCGCAATCCCGGTGCGGTCGGCATAAACTACGTTGGCGCGAACGCCAACGAACTGTGTGACCTAACCGTTCGCAGTGGTGATGGGACCGGAAAGGCCGGCATCTTCTTCTGTGGGTCTTCCTTGACCTGGACCCATGACGTCACGATCGAGGGCTTTAACTACGGGATCGATAGCGCACACATCGGGGAAACCCTTCAGACGCTGGAACATGTCACGGTACGCGACCAACTGTTGGCGGGGGTCCATGCTCTCGACAGCAACTATACAATCCGCGATCTGCTTAGCGACAATTCGGTCCCGGCCGTGGACTGCGCCGGACGGGGCGCTTTCCTCGCCATCATCGATAGCACCCTGGTCGGCGGCGCCTCGGCTAACGCTGCCATTCGATTCCACAATGATGGAGCGTGCTTCGCCCGCGGGATCTCGACGTCTGGCTATGGGACAGCGATCACCCGGGGCACGACCGCAGTGGCGGCAGGCCCCACCATCACCGAGTACAAGTCTGCGGCGCTGTCGGTACACGGCGGGGTCTCCAACTCGATGCCGCTGCCGGTGGAGGAAGTGCCAACCGTAGACTGGCCCGACGTTGACGGTTGGGAAGTGGTGACGACCAACTCCAACGAAGCCGCTCAAGCAGCGCTGAACAGCGGAAAGCCCGGCGTCATGTTCAAGGGCCATACTTTCAGTATCGGATCGGTAACCGTCCCGGCAAGCGTCAAGCGTGTTAACTTCGCCTTTTCGAGGGTCAGCGGCACTTTCAATCTTGGGACACCGTCGACCGATCCAATACTCTTCGAGGATGGTGAAGGCTTTATCATCAATCAGAATGGCAAGAGCCGCACGGTCATCATGACCGCTACATTCCTTGCCGCACGATACAGGAATACCACGCCCAAACTGACGGATAAGGTCTTTCTCAACTGCACGTCCAGTATGCAAAACGAAAGCGGTACCTTCATCCTTCGCGCTCTCAAAATGTGGGGCCGTTGCGTTAACGACGAACCAAAGAACTTGGTGGAGACGCCGATTGATCTCGCATGCTTCGATTTCCAGGACGGAGCGCAGGTGTGGATCCTGGGAGGGAAGACCGAGAGCAACAGCAACGGCATCGGTACACTCAATGGCGTCAAGCTTGAAGTCATCGGTTTCTACTTCAACCAGACTGTCTTCGAGGGCGCCATGGGTGCCTTGCCGCGGACGACGAGCGTCTGCCTTCGCATGACCGACAGCCAAGTGTCCTTCTCAGGCTACACGGATGGGCACAATAATCCAGGCTATCGGGACCAGATCAGAGCGACCAAGGCCGGTACCACCATCAATACGCCCTATACCGTTTACCCGAAGCGGTACGGCAAACCTTACAACTGCTTCTTCCCGCTCTACGTCGATCAACTGCTGTAGCTCATGCACGCGGACGGTTCTAGACTAGACGGGACCGGGCCAACCGCCCGCGCCCCGTTCCAACTGCACGCCGGTTCCTCCGCCGCTATCCGCGCTACGAAGCGCTCCTATCGTAATCGGCGGCAATAACTCATATGTCCATCAAACGGTGGCTTGCTCGACTCCTCGTGAAGGGAGCCGTTGACGGTTCACCGTCCTCTGAAAAAGGCTGCAAGCAAAGCCGGCACCAACGGCCATGCAGCCAAGGAGAACGCCAGGGAGAACGTTACAATGCAAAAGTACCCGAGGTTACCCGAGGCTGCGGGCGCCAACGCGGTAGAGGCCGCTCCGGCATCGCAGTCACCGGCTGCGGACGTCAGCCGCCGGACGCTTCTCTCCGTCGCCGGAACGACGCTGGTGGCGGCGCCGTTCATTCGGGTTCGGCCAGCCGAGGCGGCAGAGTTCACCTATAAGTACGCCAACAATCTGTCACCCAGCCATCCCATGAATCAGCGAGCGGCGCAGGCGGCGGATCGGATCAAGACGGAGACCAACGGCAGGGTCCAGATCGACATCTTCCCCAAGGGCGAGCTGGGGTCCGATACCAGCATGCTGAGCCAGCTGCGGTCCGGCGCGGTGGAGTTCTTCACCCTGTCCGGCGCTATCCTCTCGATCCTGGTGCCGGAGGCCTCGATCAACGGCATCGGTTTTGCTTTCGCCGACTACGACGCCGTCTGGCGAGCCATGGACGGGGATCTCGGAGCCTACATCCGCGCGCAAATCGCCAAGACCGACCTGATCGCCATGGACAGGATCTGGGACAACGGCTTCCGCCAAATCACCTCCAGCAGCAAGCCCATCGTCACCCCCGAGGACCTGCACGGTTTTCAGATCCGCGTTCCGGTGGGTCAGCTCTGGATATCCATGTTCAGGAGCTTCGATGCGGCACCGATCAGCCTCAATTTCGTCGAGGTCTATTCCGCCTTGCGAAATCGGCTCGTCGAGGGTCAGGAAAACCCGCTTGCCATCATCGCCACCGCCAAGCTCTACGAGGTGCAGAAATACTGCTCGCTGACCAATCACATGTGGGACGGCTTCTGGTTCCTCGCCAACCGCGCCGCCTGGGATCGGCTGCCGGTCGAGTTGCAGGAGGTGGTGGCAAGGAATTGGAACGACGCGGCCTTGGCCGAGCGCGCAGACCTCGCCCAGCTCAGCACCTCGCTGAAGACGGACCTTCCCGCGCGCGGCCTCGTCTTCAACCAGCCCGATCCGGCGCCGTTCCGGGAGACCCTCCGCCGGGCCGGCTTCTATTCCGAATGGCGGCACCGCTACGGTGAAGAGGCTTGGGGGCTGCTCGAAGCAACGACCGGCCAGTTGGGGTGACGGGCTTCAGGAGAAGCCGACGACGGGGTGCGGGACGTAGAGTTCCTCCAGCCCGTCGGTCTCCTCAACGGTGAGCTGCAGCGCCAGGGCGGCCACCGCATCGTCCAGGTGATACGGCTTCGCCGCCCCAATAATCGGCGCGGTGACGATCGGCTTTTGCAACAGCCAGGCGAGCGCCACCTGGGCGCGGGGAACGCCGCGACGAGCGGCAATCTCGGCGACGCGGGCGACAATCCGGCGATCCGCGGCCGCGGTCGTCTCGGTATAGAGAGCCTTGCCGACCACATCCGTGTCCGACCGCCGCGTGCTCTCCCCCCAGTCGCGGGTCAGGCGACCGCGGGCGAGCGGACTCCACGGCAGCACGCCGATACCCTCGGCCGTACAAAGCGGCAGCATCTCCCGCTCCTCCTCTCGGTGGAGGAGGTTGTAATGATCTTGCATGCTGGCGAACCGCGGCCAGCCGTTGAGATCGGCGGTATAGAGGGCCTTGGCGAATTGCCAAGCGTACATGGAAGATGCGCCGATGTAGCGGACCTTTCCGGCGCGGACCACATCGTTCAGCGCCGCCAGGGTCTCCTCGATCGGCGTCCGATGGTCCCACCGGTGGATCTGATAGAGGTCGACATAGTCCGTGCCCAGCCGGCGCAGGCTGCCGTCGATCTCTCGCATGATCGCCTTGCGGGACAGGCCGCCGGCGTTGGGTCCCTTGCGAATGGAGTAAAACACCTTGGTGGCGATGACCACGTCGTCGCGGCTGGAGAAGTCGCGGATCGCCCGGCCGAGGATTTCCTCGCTGCTGCCGTCCGAGTAGAAGTTGGCGGTATCGAAAAAGTTGATGCCAGCCTCCAGCGCCCGGCGGATCAGCGGCCGGCTGTTGTCCTCATCGAGCGTCCACGGATGCGGACCCCGATCCGGCTCGCCGTAGGTCATGCACCCCAAGCAGAGGCGGGAAACGTCGAGGCCGGTCGAGCCGAGCTTCACATAGTCCATTGGACCTGTCCGCTGTTGGGCGCCGCGCTTCGCCGCCAGCGCTTACGCCACCGCCGAGACCCGCTCGTCTTCCATGAAGGCATGGATGATGTCGGCGAAGTCGGTATCGGCGACGAAGCCCAGGGACCTGGCATGGGTGGCAGCGAAGTTTCCGGGCCAGCTGTTGACGATCTGCTCCACCTTCGGGTCCCTCTGCATGCGGATGCGCGCGGTGGTCGCGGATCCAGCAATGCGGCCCAGCGCAGCGATCATGTCGGCGACGCGGATCGACAGACCCGGCAGATTGATCACCCGGCGGCGACCGAGCCGCTCCGCCGGCAGATCATGGGCATGCAACAGGTTGCGGATGACCGAGCGCGGCGACATTAGCCACAGGAGTGTCTCCGGGGCGACCGGACAGACCGTAGGCTCCCCGTGCAGAGGCTCGCGGATGATGCCGCTGGCGAAGCTGGAGGCGGCGAGATTGGGCTTGCCCGGACGGACGACGATGGTGGGCAGGCGGATGCTGCGAACATCGACGAAGTCTTTGCGAGCATAATCGCTGAGCAGCAGATCCGCCATCGCCTTCTGGGTGCCGTACGAGCTCTGGGGCGCCCAGATGTGGTCGTCCGAGACCACCTCGGGCAGGTCGCCGCCGAACACCGCCACCGAGCTGGTCATGACCAAACGCGCACCGCCGCCTGCATGGCGCAAGCGTTCCAGCAGCAGGCGCGTCGCATCGAAGTTCACCCGCATGCCCAGGTCGAAGTCGGCCTCCGCCTGGCCGGAGACGACGGCAGCTAGGTGGAAGACGCTTGCCGTCTCCGGGCCAACGACGCGCTCGAGGGTGGCGGCATCGGTGATATCGGCGGCTACGCTCGCCACCCTTGGGTCTCCGAAGTCGTCGGCGGCGACCACATCCAGCAGGATCAGCTTGTCTAACGGATGAAGCGTGCCGTCACGGCAGAGTCCGCCCGCCTGGACGATGGTGCGGGCGAGCCTCTGTCCGAGAAAGCCCGCGCCGCCGGTAATCAGGATCTGCATTTGCTCGTCTCGTTCCCCCTGTCGCTGATTTACGGTCGATGCCCGCCCTTGGGGACGGGGGCGGCATCGGCCTGTTGCCCCGGAGAATCTGGTTACGATGACGTCGCTATTCCATATTCGTGACGCCGACCCAAGATTAAGAAGGGAACGGTGTTCGCGACCGCGCTCCGCGGCGATGCCAGAGAAGATCAGAACCTAAACGGAGCCGGGGAGGATGGATGGCCTGTCAGGACCGCCTCAGCGGCGTCTCCCTTGAGGGTACGCCGGTGCCATCGGCGCGTTACCCGCTTTTTGCTCGCCCGAAACAATGTGAGATCGTAAGGATCCGATGATGGCCATTCTGGGATGCATCGCCGACGACTTTACCGGAGCGACCGACCTCGCCAGTATGCTCGTCGAAGGGGGCATGCGAACGCTTCAAACCATCGGAGTTCCCCGCGGCCGATTGCCGGAAGACGCCGATGCGGTCGTCGTCGCCCTGAAGTCGCGCAGCATTGCCGCGGCCGATGCGGTGGTCCAATCCCTCGCCGCCCTGCAGTGGCTCCGCGCTGCTGGCTGTCGGCAGTTTTTCTTCAAGTACTGCTCGACGTTCGATTCCACCCGCGATGGCAATATCGGTCCGGTCGCCGATGCGCTGATGACGGCCCTTGAGACCGACTTCACCATCGCCTGTCCCGCCTTTCCCGAAAACGGCCGCACCGTTTACCGCGGCCACTTGTTCGTGCAGGACATGCTTCTCAACGAGTCGGGCATGCAGAACCACCCGCTGACACCGATGCGGGACCCGAACTTGGTGAGGGTACTGCAGGAACAGACTCCGCGTCGTGTCGGCCTGCTGCGCTACGACACCATTGCGGCGGGGGTCGAACAGGTGGCAGCGCGGATTGGCGAGCTGCGCGGGCAAGGGGTCGAGATCGCCATCGCCGATGCGCTCAGCGACGGCGACCTGCGCGTGCTGGGGGCCGGCTGCGCCGAGTTGCGTCTGCTCACCGGCGGCTCGGGGCTGGCGATCGGACTGCCCGACACCTACCGCCGCCAGGACCTGCTCCATCACGCCGGTTCGGCGGCACAACTGCCGCGCATCAGCGGCGGCGCGGTGGTGATTGCCGGCAGTTGCTCGCTCGCCACCAACGGGCAGGTGGCGGCTTGGCGCGAAGCACGGCCGGCGTTTCGGGTGGAACCGCGAGCGCTGGCGGACGGCGAGCCGGTCGTCGAACGCGCCTTGGAGTGGGCGACGCCTATGCTGGGCCGCGAACCGATGCTGATTTACTCCACCTCGCCGGCGAACGAGGTCAAGGCGGTGCAATCCAGCCTCGGCGCTGACCAGGCCGGCCATCTGGTGGAACGGGCGTTGGCGGAGATCGCGAGAAAGCTGCAGGAGCGCGGTGCCCGTTGCTTCGTGGTCGCCGGCGGCGAGGTCTCGGGGGCGGTCGTCAGCGCCCTCGACGTCAGCATGCTGCGCATCGGCGGGCGCATCGATCCGGGTGTGCCCTGGACGGCAACAGTCGGAGCGGAACCGTTGGCGTTGGCCCTCAAGTCCGGAAATTTCGGTGGCGTCGATTTCTTCGAAAAGGCGCTCCGCATGCAGGGAAAGCTGTGAGGTGGCGCTGAGCAGCGAGGGCCAGCTACGCGAACGGATCTGCGCGTTCGGCAGATCCATCTTCGATCGCGGCCTGACCGCAGGATCCAGCGGCAATATCAGCGTCCGGCTGCCGGACGAGTGCGGCGGCGGCTGGCTGATGACTCCCACCAATGCCAGCCTCGGAAGCCTCGATCCGGCGCGATTGTCGAAGATCGCCCACGACGGGCGCTTGCTCTCCGGCGACAAGCCGACGAAGGAGCAGCCGCTGCATACCGCCGTCTACGCCGCGCGCAACGTCGCGAACGCCATTGTCCATCTACACTCCCATCATTCGGTGGCGGTCTCGGTCTTGCGCGACATCGATCCCGAGCGGGTGTTGCCGCCGCTGACAGCCTATTATGTGATGCGGGTGGGCCGGCTGCCGCTGGTGCCCTACTTCCGTCCGGGGGATCCGGCGGTCGCCGAGGTCATCGGCCGGCTCGCGGCAGAAGCGACGGCGGTGCTGCTGGCCAATCACGGTCCGGTGGTCTCCGGCGATTCCTTGGAAGCCGCGGTCTACGCCACCGAGGAGCTGGAAGAGACGGCGCGTCTGTTTCTCACCCTCTACGGCAAGCCGGTGCGGGAGCTCGATGACGAGCAGATCGAGGATCTGCGCCGGGTGTTTGGAGCCAACTGGTAACAAGAGGCGTCAAGATGCTCAGGTTCGCCGCCAATCTCACGATGATGTACAATGAGCACCCGTTTCTCGACCGCTTCGCCGCCGCCGCGGCCGACGGCTTCAAGGGAGTCGAGTTTCTGTTTCCCTATGATTATCCGGCCGCGGAGGTTCGCCGTCGGCTCGACGATCATGGCTTGACCCAGGCGTTGTTCAATGCCCCGCCCGGAAATTGGGCCGCGGGCGAACGGGGTACCGCCTCCCTGCCCGGCCGGGAGGAGGAATTTCGCCGATCCATCGCCACCGCCCTCGACTACGTGCAGGTGATCGGCAACCCGACCCTGCACGTCATGGCCGGGCTCAGCGTCGCCGGCGTGGAGCGGTCACGCCAGCGAGCCGTCTACATAAACAACCTCGCCTACGCCGCCGACCAGGCGGCCGGCCTCGGCGTTACCGTCGTCATCGAGCCGATCAATACCCGCGACATCCCCGGGTTCTTCCTCAATCGCCAGGACGACGCGCAGGCCATCTGTGCCGAGCTCAACAAGCCCAACCTGAAGGTGCAGTTCGATCTTTACCACTGCCAGATTGTCGAAGGCGACCTGGCGGTGCGGTTGCGGCGGGATATGCCCACGGTGGGCCACATCCAGATCGCCGGCGTACCAGAACGACACGAACCCGACACCGGCGAGGTCAACTACACCTACTTGTTAGGCCTGATCGAGGAGCTGGGATATTCCGGCTGGATCGGCTGTGAGTACCGGCCGGCCGGGGCCACCAGCGCCGGCCTCGGCTGGTTCGACCCCTGGCGCCATCGTCCCTGAGCGAGCGGCGCGGCGGGCGGCGCAACAGTTCCGGGTGCCGGCCTCAGGAGGTCGTTTCCAACAAGACGGTGGTGAGCCAAGTCCTGAAGGTGACGATCTTCGGCAGGTCCTTGTCCCCCATCTGACAGGCGAGCCGGTGCCCTTGGACCTCCGGGCCGTCGTCACCCAGCGGCTTGACCAGACGGCCGCTGGCCAGCTCCCCGTGGGCGAGCAGGGTACTGTCGAGGCACACGCCGAGGCCGGCGGCAGCGGTCGATATGGACATGAACGACCGGTCGAAGTGCAATCCGCGATCCAAGTCGAGGGCCAGGCCGGGATGACGTTCCAGCCAGTCCGGCCAGCGGACGAGACAGTGATCGGAGTGGATCAGGGGAAAGAAGCGGAGGTCATCGGCAGAGCGGATCGGCCGGATGCCGTGGGCCAACGCCGGGCTGCACATGGGAACGACGCGCTCGACAGGAAAGGGCATGATGTCCAGGCCGTCGGTGCTGGTCGCGCCATACTGGATGTCGATATCGCAGTTATTCTCCTTCAAGTTGTAGGGCGGCGACGTTGCCCAGAACACCACGTCCAGCTCCGGATGGGCGCCGACGAATTCGGGCAGACGCGGCAGCAACCATTGGGTGGCGAAGCTCGGCGCCGAGTGCACCGAGAGCCGGTCGCTCTTGCCGCTGCTGGTGAGGTCCACGGTGGCCGACTTGATCCGGCCGAACGCGGCGGTCACCTCACGGTAGTAGCGCTCGCCACTGTCGGTGGGGAAGACCGAGCGTCCGAACCGACGAAAAAGCTGAACGCCGAGCTGATCCTCCAGCAGCTTGACCTGGTGACTGACCGCCGACGGGGTCAGATGCAGCTCGTTGGCGGCGGCGACGAAACTGCCGCGCCGGACGGCCGCCTCGAAGGCTTTGAGGGCATTGAACGACGGCAGGACCTGCATGGCCACATCGATGAGCTGGATTCACCAATCAGATGAGAAATCATCGTTATCGGTTCTAAGTCCAGCATTTTATGATCTGTTTTGAAAATAAAAATCACCGCGTAACCGGGACATCTGGGAGGAAACATGAACGGGATCATCACCGCATTGCCCCCGCTCGGCCGGCACCGCCGTTATGCGGGGGTCTAAGTCGATGCTATTGGAAGACAGGTGCTGCGTCGTCACCGGCGCGGCCTCCAGACGGGGGCTCGGCATGGCGACCGCGCGGATGTTCGCCCGCGAGGGGGCCCGGGTCGCCATCCTCGATCTCGATGCCGAGCAGGCGAAAGGCGCTGCGGCCGAGGTGGGCAACCAGCACATAGGCGTGGCGTGCAACGTCACCGACCTGCAGCAGTGCAAGGCGGCGATCGACCAGGTCCTGGAGGCGTTCGGTCGGATCGATGTGCTGGTCAACAACGCCGGCATTACCCAGCCGCTGAAGTTCATGGAAATCAAACCGGAGAACTACGAGGCGGTGACCGACGTCAGTCTGCGCGGCACTCTCTACATGTCGCAGGCGGTGGTTCCGCACATGCGGGAGCGCAAAGCGGGCTCGATCATCTGCCTGTCCTCGGTCTCTGCCCAACGTGGGGGCGGCATCTTCGGCGGCCCGCACTACAGCGCCGCCAAGGCCGGTGTCCTCGGGCTGGCGAAGGCGATGGCGCGCGAACTCGGTCCGGACCACATCCGGGTGAACTCCATTACCCCCGGATTGATCCAGACGGACATCACCGCCGGCAAACTGACCGACGACATGAAGCGGGAGATCCTGAAGGGCATCCCGCTTCCACGTCTCGGCGTAGCCGATGATGTGGCGGGCGCCTGCCTGTTCTTGGCCTCCGATCTTTCCAGCTACATCACCGGCGCGGTCATCGACGTCAACGGCGGCATGCTCATCCACTGACGCGGGACACGTTCCCCAATCTCAGGCGCCGCTACCAAGGGAGGAAGCAATGGAAGCAGCGCAAACGACATCAGGGACAAGTCGACCTAATGTTTCGCTGGCCGAGCGGGCCTATAACATCCGCCGCAATGCGCTGCGCATGGGCGAGGTGCAGGGCCAAGGGTATATCGCGCAGGCGCTCGGCGTCTCCGATGTGCTGGCGGTCGCCTATTTCCATGCCCTGCGCTACCAGCCGGATGATCCGGAATGGGAGGAGCGCGACCGCTTCTGCCTGTCCATCGGCCACTATGCGATCGCGCTCTACTCCGTGCTGATCGAGGCGGGGGTCATCCCGGAAGACGAACTCGAGACCTACGGCACCGACGATAGCCGGCTGCCGATGTCGGGCATGGCGTCGTACACGCCGGGAATGGAGATCACCGGCGGTTCGCTGGCCCACGGCCTGGGAATTGCCGTCGGCATGGCCCTCGGCCTGAAGCGCAAGAACTCGACGTCGCTTATCTACAATCTGCTGTCCGACGGCGAACTGGACGAGGGCTCCACCTGGGAGGCGGTTCAGTCGGCCCCCCACTGGGGGCTCGACAACCTGATCGCCCTGGTCGACGTCAACAATCAGCAGGCGGACGGCCCGTCGACGAAGGTGCTCAACTTCGAGCCGCTGGGACCGAAGTGGGAAGCGTTCGGCTGGTACACGCAACGGGTGAACGGCAACGACATCGACGCCGTTAAGGCTGCGTTCGACCGCGCGCGCGAGCTGAAGGAGCCGCGACCGCGGGTTATCATCTTCGATACGAAAATGGCGAAGGGCGTGCCGTTCCTGGAGGCGCGGGAAATGACCCACTTCCTCCGGGTCGACCCGCACGAATGGGATCTCGCTCTGAAGGCGCTCGAAGCCGGGAGGCCGTAATGACGACGACAACCGATAAGCCGGGTTCGCAGACCCCGACGCGCGAGGAAGGTCGTGCCGAGGTGGGTCAAATTACCAAGAAGCCTCGCTTGACCACGTCGGCGATGATCGCCTCGCTGGCGGCCGAGGGACAGCCCACCAAACCGGCCCCGTTCGGCCACGCTCTGACGGCGTTGGCGGCGACCCGTCCCGAGATCGTCGGACTGACGGCCGACCTCAGCAAATACACCGACCTCTTCGTCTTTGCGCAGGCCTATCCCGATCGCTACTACCAGATGGGGATGGCGGAACAGCTGCTGATGAGCGCGGCGGCGGGCTTGGCCCGCGAAGGCTGGTTGCCGTTCGCGACCACATATGCGGTCTTTGCTTCGCGCCGCGCCTATGACTTCATCTGCCTCGCCATCGCCGAGGAGAAGCTGAACGTCAAGATCGTCTGCGCGCTGCCCGGCCTGACCACCGGCTACGGGCCGAGCCACCAGGCAACCGACGATCTGGCGATCTTCCGGGCGATGCCCAACCTGACCGTCGTCGATCCGTGCGACGCGCTGGATGTGGAGCAGGCCGTCCCGGCGATTACCAATCACGACGGCCCGGTCTACATGCGCCTCTTGCGGGGCAATGTGCCACTGGTGCTCGACAAGTACGACTACCGGTTCGAACTCGGCAAGGCCAAGCTGCTTTGCGACGGCAAGGACGCGGTGATTATTGCGTGCGGTTTCATGACCATGCGGGCGCTGGAGGCGGCCGAGTCCCTGCGCGCCGATGGCATCGATGTGGCGGTCCTGCACTCACCGACGGTCAAACCGCTGGACGAGGAGACGATCCTCAAGGAAGCCTCGCGTAATGGCAGGTTGGTCGTCGTCGCCGAGAACCATTCCATCGTCGGCGGGTTGGGGGAGGCGGTCGCCGGCCTGCTGCTGCGCTCGGGCGTAGCTCCGGCCTTCCGCCAGATCGCCCTGCCGGATGCGTTTCTCGACGCCGGTGCCTTGCCGACGCTGCACGACCGCTACGGCATTTCGGCCGAGGCTGTGGCCAACAGTATCAGGGGGTGGCTGTAGACTTGGTCCGGCGACCCAGGCTTCCCATTTGCATGTAAGGTCTGAAACGTTCTTGGAGCACCCCCCATGACCTCGGTCGGCTTCGTCGGACTTGGCTCGATGGGCCTGCCTATGGCGAAAAACCTGGTCGCCCGCGGGTTCGATGTCCGCGGCTTCGATATGCGGTCGGCGGCGATCGAGGCCTTGGCGGATGCGGGGGGGTCGCGAGCCCCTTCCGCCGCCGAAGCAGGGCGCGGGACCGACGCCCTCGTGCTGATGGTGGTGAACGCGGCGCAGGCGGAGGCGGTGCTGTTCAATGACGGGGCACTCACCGCCCTGCCGGAGAACGGCATCGTCGTCCTGATGGCTACCTGTCCTCCGGCCTCGGTGGAGGATATCGCTGCGCGGGTGGTGAGCGCCGGTCGGCGCTTCGTCGATGCCCCCGTCTCGGGGGGCACGGTGGGTGCGGTCGCCGGCACCCTCACCATCATGGCGGCGGCTCCGCACGAGACATTCGAGGCGGCAAAGCCCGTTCTCTCGGCGATGGGCGACAAGGTCTACCACGTCGGGAAAAGCCCCGGGCAAGGGGCGATGGTGAAAACGGTCAACCAGCTCTTCTGTGGAGTGCACATTGCCGTCGCGGCGGAGGCGTTTTCCCTCGCGGCGAAGGTCGGCGTCGACATGGACGTGCTCCTGGAAATCGTCTCCGGCTCGGCGGCGTCGAGCTGGATGCTGAAGGACCGGGGGCCGCGGATGCTGCAGGACGAGCCGGAGGTAACCAGCGCCGTCGACATCTTCGTCAAGGACCTGGGCATCGTCTTGCAGGCCGGGCGGGACACCAAGGCCGCCCTGCCGTTGGCTGCGGTCGCTCACCAGATGTTTCTTGCCACCTCCGGGCGCGGGGACGGAAGTGCCGACGACAGCCAGGTTATTCGTGCCTATAAGGCCCTCAACGTAAAGAAGGGCCAGTAAGGACGTGTTCGCATTCATTCGGCGTAAGGCAGCAAAAGTAAAAAGCAGCAGGGAGTGAAACGATGAAAGACGATCGACGGCGGCAGATCACGCGTCGAAGCCTTCTTGCGACCGGGCTCGCCGCGGGAGCGGCGCTGCCTCTCTGCAGCATTACGACCCGCAATGCCTCGGGCGCTGCCGAATTCGACTTAAAGTGGGCAACCGGTCAGGATCCGACCCATCCCATCAACACCCGCCAGCAGGAGGCCCTGAATCGGATCCGGGAAGCCACCGGCGGCCGGGTGGATATCAAGTTGTTCCCGGCCAATCAGCTTGGCTCCGATACCGACCTCCTCTCCCAGGTGCGCAGCGGCGGGGTCGATTTCTTCAACCTGTCGTCATCCATCCTCTCAACCCTGGTTTCTGCCGCCGGCATCCTCAATACCGGCTTCGCCTTTCCCGACTACGACACAGTGTGGAAGGCCATGGATGGCGAGGTCGGCACCTACGTCCGCGGTCAGATCACCAAGGTCGGCATCCAGGCGCCGTTCAAGATCTATGACAACGGCTTCCGGCAAATCACTTCATCAACCCGGCCGATCAACGTGCCTGCCGACCTCAAGGGCTTCAAGATCCGTGTCCCGCCGTCGCCGATCCTGACCTCCTTGTTCAAAGCACTCGATGCCGGGCCAGCGCCGATCAACTTCAACGAAGTCTATTCAGCGTTGCAGACGAAGGTCGTTGAGGGACAGGAGAATCCCCTGCCGATCATCTACACGACCAGGCTCTACGAGGTTCAGAAGTACTGCAGCATGACCGGGCACACCTGGGACGGCTACTGGATCCTGGCCAATCGTCGGAGCTGGGAGAGCATTCCCGAAGACTTGCGGACGATCATCATCCGCGAGGTCGACCGCTCCGCAGTGGAGCAGCGGGAAGACATCGCCAAACTGAGCATCTCCCTCCGCAACGACCTGACCGCGAAGGGACTGGTGTTCAACGACGTGGACCGTCCGGTGTTTCGCCAAGCGCTGGGGAATACGACCTACTACAAGGACTGGAAGAGCAAGTTCGGCGACGAAGCCTGGAGCACGCTTGAGAAATACACGGGCCCGCTGGCCTGATCGCCATGAAGATCGAGAGTATCGACGCGGCCGGGCTCGCGCCCGGAGCCCGGCACTGGTCAGCCCCGATCGATTCCGCCCTCCGTTATCTCGTCGAGATTCCGGCGGCATTGCTGGTCATCGCCGAGATCGTGGTTCTCCTCGCCGGGGTGATTGGTCGCTACGTTTTTCATAGCCCGATCATCTGGTCGGACGAACTCGCCTCCATTCTCTTCCTCTGGCTGGCGATGCTGGGCTCGGTCGTGGCCTTGCGGCGGGGCGAACACATGCGGATGACTGCGTTCGTCGCCATGGGCTCGCCCCAGACGCAAGCATTTCTCGACATGCTTGCGTCTGTCGCCGCCCTAACCTTTCTGTTGCTCATCGTGGAGCCGGCCTACCACTTCGCCGCGGAAGAGGTCTACATCACTACCCCAGCCCTGGAGATTCCCAACAGCTGGCGTGCGGCGGCGCTTCCTATCGGCTCGGTGCTGATGGTCCTGACCATTCTTCTCCGCCTGCTGCGGGTCGGGAACTGGAAGCTGGTTTTTGCCGCGGTGGCACTGATCGCCGTCGTCATCGGCGTACTGCTCGCCCTGCAGCCAGTGCTGAAGGGCCTCGGTAACCTCAATCTGCTCATATTCTTCGTGGGACTCGTGGCGGCCGCGGTGTTTGCCGGCGTGCCCATCGCCTTTTCCTTCGGCCTCGCCACCTTCGGTTATCTGGCGTTGACGACGACGACGCCGATGCTGGTCGTCGTCGGCCGCATGGATGAGGGCATGTCGCACCTCATCCTGCTCGCGGTACCCCTGTTTGTCTTCCTCGGCCTGCTCATCGAAATGACCGGCATGGCGCGGGCCATGGTGGGATTCCTCGCAAGCCTGCTCGGTCACGTGCGCGGCGGGCTATCCTACGTGCTGATCGGCGCCATGTATCTCGTCTCCGGCATTTCCGGCTCGAAAGCGGCGGACATGGCGGCGATCGCCCCGGTGCTGTTTCCCGAGATGAAGGAACGGGGCGCCAAGCCCGGCGATCTGGTGGCGTTGCTTTCGGCGACCGGCGCGCAGACCGAGACCATCCCACCGAGCATCGTCCTCATCACCATCGGCTCGGTGACCGGCGTTTCCATCACCGCCCTGTTTACCGGCGGCATGCTGCCGGCGGTCGTGCTGGCAGCGGCGCTCTGCTTCGTCGTCTGGCTGCGCTACCGGCACGAAGACCTGTCCCATGTGCGCCGCGCCGGCTGGGGCGAGATCGGCCGTTTGTTCCTGGTGGCGATTCCGGCGATCGCCCTGCCCTTCATCATTCGGGCCGCGGTCATCGAAGGGGTGGCGACGGCGACCGAGGTCTCCACCATCGGCATCGTCTACGCGATTATCGCCGGTCTCCTCATCTATCGACAGTTCCAATGGAGGCGGCTGCTGCCGATGCTGGTGGAGACGGCATCTCTGTCCGGAGCCATCCTGCTGATCATCGGGGCGGCGACCGGCATGGCGTGGGCACTCACCCAGTCCGGCTTCTCCCGCGACTTGGCGCACATCATGGGCAACCTGCCGGGCGGGGCCATCGGCTTCCTCGCCGTCTCCATTGTGGCCTTCATTATTCTCGGCAGCGTCTTGGAGGGCATTCCAGCCATCGTCTTGTTCGGGCCGCTGTTGTTCCCGATCGCCCGCCAGATCGGCGTGCATGAAGTCCACTATTCGATGGTGGTCGTTCTCGCCATGGGCATGGGATTGTTCGCCCCGCCGTTCGGGGTCGGCTACTACGCCGCCTGCGCCATCAGCCGCATCAATCCCGACCAGGGAATGAGACCGATCATCGGCTACATGGTGGCGCTGTTGCTTGGCTTGATCGTGGTGGCGGCGGTGCCCTGGATTTCCATCGGCTTCCTTCGGTGAGGCGCACAGCCCGGGTAAGCCTGGCCGCGGCCATCCCTTGCGGGTAACGGGACACGGATAATGGTAGAGGCGAAAATGCAGGGCCCACACCGATTCATCGACAGCGATCGGGTCGAAGGGACCGCCGTCTATACCCTCGACGGGACCAGTATCGGGACCATCAAGCGCTTCATCATCGAGCGCCAGACCGGCCGTATCGCCTATGTGGTGATGTCGTTCGGGGGGATTCTCGACATCGACGAGGAGAGCTATGCAGTTCCCTGGGGCAAGCTGAGGTACGATGCCGAGCAGGACCGGTTCTGGACGGATGTCACCGAGGCCGAGCTACGCAATGCTCCCCGCTTTGCACCCGGCGGGGAGTGCTCCGTCCTCGACGAAGCGCAGGAAGAGGAACTGCACGCTCACTTCCGCATTCCGCCCTACTGGCGCGGCGCCGTCTAGCCTAGATCTTTACTCTTCGTAACCGCAGGGCGTTGCCGATCACCGAGACCGAACTCAGGCTCATGGCGGCAGCGGCGATGACCGGACTGAGCAGGATCCCGAAGACCGGGTAGAGGATCCCGGCGGCGATCGGCACGCCGAGGGCGTTGTAGACAAAGGCGAAGAACAAGTTCTGTTTGATGTTGCGCATGACCGCCGCACTGAGCAGCCGCGCCCGGGCAACCCCGCGCAGGTCGCCTTTCACCAGGGTGACACCGGCGCTCTCCATGGCGATGTCGGCGCCGGTTCCCATGGCGATTCCCACGTCCGCCGCCGCCAGCGCCGGTGCGTCATTGATGCCGTCGCCAGCCATGGCAACCACCCGCCCTTGCTGGCGCAGATCCCTGATCACCTGATTCTTGCGATCAGGGAGCACGTCGGCCTCTACCTCCTCGATCCCCAGGCGGCTGGCCACGGCACCGGCCGTCCGAGCGCTGTCACCGGTCAACATGACAATCCGGAGGCCATCGGCACGCAGTGTCGCCAACGCATCCGCCGTCGTCGCCTTGATCGGGTCGGCAACCGCGATCAGGCCAGCGAGGGCGTTCTCGACGACCAGATACATGACGGTCTCGCCGTCGGCACGCCGACGCTCCGCCGCCTCGCTGAGCACCTCCATGTCGATCCCCAGCACGGCCATGAGTTGATCGTTGCCGAGCGCGACCCGCCGACCGTCGACCGTTGCGGAGACGCCCTTGCCGGTCAGTGATTCAAAGCCGCTGCCGGCGCGGATATCGACCCTCCGTTCCCTGGCGCCGTCGACGATAGCGGCCGCCAGCGGATGTTCGCTGCCCATCTCGACGCTGGCGGCAAGGCGCAGGAGATCCTCTTCCGCAAAACCTTCGGCCGGAATAACGGCCACCAGCTTCGGCCGGCCCTCGGTCAACGTTCCCGTCTTGTCAACGACGAGGGTATCAACGGCCGCCAGGCGTTCCAACGCTTCGGCATCGCGGATCAGCACCCCCAACTGCGCCCCACGGCCGCTACCGACCATGATCGACATCGGCGTCGCCAGACCGAGGGCGCACGGACAGGCGATGATCAGCACCGACACCGCGGCGACGAGGGCGAAGGCCATCGCCGGCGGCGGTCCGAACACCGACCAGAGGATAAAGGCGACGATGGCCACGGAGATGACGGCAGGGACGAAGTAACCGGCGACCACGTCGGCGAGTCGCTGAATGGGCGCACGCGATCGCTGCGCTTGCGCCACCAACTCGACGATGCGAGCGAGCATCGTCTCGCGACCGACCCGCTCCGCCCTCATGATGAAAGAGCCCGAGCCGTTAAGGGTGCCGCCGGTGACCTTAGCGCCGGCCGCCTTCTCGACCGGGACTGGCTCGCCGGTAAGCATGGATTCATCGACGGAACTCCTGCCTTCGATCACCGAGCCGTCGACCGGGACCTTCTCTCCCGGCCTGACCCGCAGCCGGTCACCGGGCTGCAGCCGATCGAGGGCAACATCTTGTTCCGATCCGTCGTCGCCGACGACGCGAGCCGTATCCGGCGCCAACCCCAAAAGGGCGCGGATGGCGTCGCCGGTCTGCTCGCGGGCGCGGATTTCGAGAATCTGGCCGAGGAGGATGAGGACGACGATGACCGCCGCCGCTTCGAAATAGACCGCCACCTCACCCCCGTGGCCGCGGAATGCGGCGGGAAAGATACTGGGCGCCAGCGTCGCCACGACACTGAAGAGATAGGCAGCCCCCACCCCGAGCCCGATCAGTGTCCACATGTTGAGACGCATCGTCCGCACCGACGACCAGAAGCGAACCAGGAACGGACACGCCGCCCAGGCGACGATCGGGGTCGCGAGAATGAACTCGATCCAGTTCAGACCGATGGCGGGCAGTTGGTGGAACGTACCCGGAACCAAGTGCCGACCCATCGCTAACGCCACGAGGGGTACCGCAAGCACGGCGCTGATCCAGAAGCGTCGTCGCATGTCCACATATTCGGCGCTGGGCCCATCCGACAGGGTTACCGTCTTCGGCTCAAGCGCCATGCCGCAGAGCGGACAGTCGCCCGGACCTACCTGTTCGATCTCCGGATGCATGGGGCAGGTGTAGACGGCGTCGGGATCGGCCGGCTTCGTCTTGGCGGGGTGCGCGGCCGAAGGCGGGGTCAGGAAAGATTCAGGACTGGCCGCGAACTTCTCCCGACAGCGCGGGCAGCAGAAGTGGTAGGTGACGCCCTCGTACGTGTAGTGGGGCTTGCCCGCCCGCGGATCGACGGACATGCCGCACACCGGGTCCTTCATCAGCAGCGCCGGTGCCAGGAAGGACCCGGGGTCGGCGGCAAACTTCTGCTGACAGCGCGGACAGCAGAAGTGATAGGTGACCCCTTCGTGCGTGTACTGAGGCTTGCCCGCCTGCGGATCGACGGACATGCCGCACACCGGGTCCTTCATCAGCGACGCCGCACCGGCAGGATTATTACCTGTGGGACCGAGGGAGGAGTGGCCGGCGTGGTGGCTTGTCGTCACGTGATTGTCTCCCATCCTACCCAATGACCCGGATCCTTATCTAGCCCAACTCAGCCCTCACACTTCCAGACAGTCCTGTCCTTACATGCTCCCGAGAATATTGCCGCGGTGAACCACGGCGCCAACCTGACGGCGGGTCAGACTCCCGGTTGCGCGACCGTAATCATCCCTTTGCCCTTGCGCCTCTCCACGTGCAAAAGGCGGACCGCCGTTTACCAGCTTGCCTCCTTACTGCGTCCCAGTCGCAGCGTCCTCGGAAGACCGCGATCTCCGACCTTCCACCAGCCCGTAGATGGCAGGGATGACGATCAACGTCAGGATGGTTGAGGACAGCATCCCCCCGATCATCGGTGCGGCGATCCGCCGCATCACCTCCGAGCCGGTACCGGTCGACCACAGAATCGGCAGCAGCCCCGCCATGATGGCGATCACCGTCATCATCTTCGGCCGCACCCGCTCCACCGCGCCCACCATGATCGCGTCGTGGAGGTCGGCGCGGCTCGGCATCGTCCCTTCGAGGGCATGGCGCGCTTTGATCTCGCCCCAGGCGTGGTTGAGATAGATCAGCATGATGACGCCGGTCTCCGCCGCCACGCCGGCCAGGGCGATAAAGCCGACGACCACGGCGACGCTGAGGTGGAAGCCCAGCAGCCAGACGAACCAGAGGCCGCCGACGAGGGCGAACGGCAGGCTGAGCATGACGATCAGCGTCTCGGTCAACCGGCGGAAGTTCAGGTACAGTAACAAGACGATGACCAGCAGCGTCAACGGGATGACCACCTTCATCCGCGCTTCCGCGCGCTGCAGGTATTCGAACTGGCCGCTCCAGATGAGGTAATACCCTTGCGGGAAATGCACTCGCTCCGCCACCGCCCTCTTCGCGTCGGCGACATAGCCGCCGATATCCCGGTCGCGAAAGTCGACATAGATGTAGACGACGAGTTGGGCGTTCTCGGTCCGCACGCTGGGCGGTCCCTTGCCGAGACTCACCTTTGCCAGTTGTCCGAGCGGAACATACCCCCCGCCCGGCAGCGGAATGAGCACGCTGTCCGCCATCGCCTGCGGGTCCGACCTGTAGGCCTGGGGATAGCGGACATTAACGGTATACCTTTCCCGCCCTTCGACGGTGGTCGTCACCGCCTCCGCCCCGAGACCGCTGCGCACGACCTGCTGCACGTCGCCGACCGTCAGACCGTAGCGGGCAAGGGCGGTCCGGTCGGGTTCAATGTTGACATAGAAGCCGCCCATCACCCGCTCGGCGAAGACGCTGCTGGTCCCCGGCACGGCGCGCACGGTGGCTTCGATCTCTCGCGCGACCCGTTCCAGTCCCTCCAGGTCGGGACCGAACAGCTTGATGCCGACGGGGGTGCGAATGCCGGTGGAGAGCATGTCGATCCGGGCCTTGATGGGCATCGTCCAGGCATTGCTGATCCCCGGCAACTGTAGGGCCTGGTCCATCTCGGCGATCAGGCCGTCGATGGTCATTCCGTCCCGCCATTCGCTCTCGGGCCTGAGATTGATCACCGTCTCGAACATCTCGGTCGGCGCCGGATCGGTGGCGGTGCCGGCCCGTCCGGCCTTGCCAATCACCGACGCCACCTCGGGGAACGACTTGATGATCTTGTCCTGGGTCTGCAGCAGCTCCGCCGCCTTGGTGATGGAGAGACCGGGCAACGTCACCGGCATATAGAAAAGCGTCCCTTCGTTCAGGGTCGGCATGAACTCGCTACCGAGCCGCAGCATCGGCCATGCGGACCCGGCCAGCACCATGAGGGCGACCGCAACCGTGAGCAGCTTCGCTCGCAGCACGACCGCGATGACCGGCCGGTAGAGCCAGATCAGCAAGCGGTTCAGCGAGTTCCTCTTTTCCGGAATGACCCGGCCGCGGATGAACAACACCATCAGCGCCGGCACCAACGTCACCGAGAGTAACGCTGCCGCCGCCATGGAGAAGGTCTTGGTGTAGGCGAGCGGTTTGAACAGCCGCCCCTCCTGCGCTTCCAGGGCAAAGATCGGTAGGAACGACACAGTGATGATGAGGAGCGAGAAGAACAGCGAGGGCCCTACCTCGACCGCCGCATCCACCACCGCCTTGATCCGCGGCGTATCGGATCCCGCTCGCTCCAAGTGCTTATGAGCATTCTCGATCATGACGATGGCGGCATCGACCATCGCCCCGATGGCGATGGCGATGCCGCCCAAGGACATGATCGTCGAATTGATGCCGAGCGCATGCATGGCGATGAACGCGCCCAGTACGCCCACCGGCAACATGAGAATCGCCACCAAGGCGCTCCGCACGTGCAGGAGAAAGACGGCACAGACCAGGGCGACGATGATGCTTTCCTCGATCAGCGTCCGCTCGAGGGTGCCGATCGCCCGATAGATGAGCTCGGAGCGATCGTAGACGCCCTCGATCGTCACGTCTTCGGGCAAGCTCGGAGTGAGTTCCTCGATCTTCTCCTTGACGTTGCGAATCACGTCGAGGGCATTGCTGCCGTAGCGCTGCACGGCTATGCCGCTGACGACCTCGCCGGTTCCGTTCAACTCCGTCAGGCCGCGCCGTTCGTCCGGGCCGAGCTGTATGCGGGCTACGTCACGCAACAGCACGGGCGTGAGGCCATCCGCCTTCAGGACGACGGTTTCCAGATCGTCCACGCCGCGTAGGTAACCGCGGCCACGGACGAGATACTCGGTCTCGGCCAACTCGATCACCCGGCCGCCGACGTCCATGTTGCTCGCCTGGATCGCCGCAATGACCCGTGAGAGGGGGATATCATAGGACTTCAGCCGCAACGGATCGACGGTCACCGCATAGGTCTTGACGAAGCCGCCGATGCTGGCGATCTCGGCGATCCCTTGCGCTTTGCTCAGGCCGAAGCGCACGTACCAGTCCTGCAAGGTGCGCAGTTCGGCCAGGGTTCGCTTGGCGCTGGTGAGGACGTACTGATAGACCCAGCCAACGCCGGTGGCGTCGGGACCGAGAGTCGGCGTCACCCCGGCCGGTAACTGTCGCGACGCGAAGTTCAGGTATTCGAGGACGCGGGAGCGCGCCCAGTAGAGGTCGGTTCCATCTTCGAAGATGACGTAAACGAACGAGGTGCCGAACAGCGAGAGGCCTCGGACGACCTTCGAATGCGGCACCGCCAGCATCGCCGTGGTCAAAGGAAAGGTGACTTGGTCTTCCACTACTTGTGGCGCTTGGCCGGGATACTCGGTGAAGACGATGACCTGCACGTCAGATAGGTCGGGAATGGCATCGAGCGGTGTCTTCACCACCGCATAGATGCCGAAGAGGACGACGAGCAGCGTCCCGATCAGCACCAGACCGACGTTGTGCGCCGACCAGCGGATCAGGCCGCCGATCATGGGCGCTGGGGCTCGCCCGAGGTAAAGCTTCCGAGCGCCGCCTTCAGATTGCTCTCGGCATCGATGAGAAAGATGGCGCTGACGACCACCCGCTCCCCGGCCCGCACGCCATCCAGGACTTCGACGTATCCATCGGCCTTCGCCCCCGATCGCACCGTCCTCGGTTCGAACCGGCCTTCGCCACGCTCGATCAGCACCACCTGACGGAGACCATTGTCGATCAGTGCCGAGTCCGGGATGGCGAGCACCTTCGTTGCGCCGCCACCCTGCAGTTCCACCTCCGCATACATGTCGGCCTTGAGCTCGCCGCGCGGATTGGGCAGTTCGATCCGGACCGTCCCGGTACGGGTCTCCGGCTGCACGGTGGGGTAGATGAAGGCCACCTGCCCCTCGAAGCGGCGGCCAGGGTATGCCTTGACGGTCACCGTCGCCGCTTGGCCGACGGTGAGGCCGGCCATGTCCTGCTCGAACACCTCCGCCAGTACCCAGATCGGCGAGAGGCCGGCGATCTTGTAGAGCGGCTCGCCAGGCATGAAGCGCATGCCAGCGAAGGCCTGTTTTTCCAGGACAATCCCCGAGAAGGACGCCGGCCAGGCGATGGTCCGGCTCGCCCGGCGCTCCCGCTGCAACCGTTCGATTTCCGCCGCGGGAACGTCCAGATTGCGCAACCGTTGCAGCGCACCGGCGACCAGCTTTTCCGCACCGCTCCTGTCTGCCTGGTCCGCGGCCAAGGTGCCGCCAAAGGCATCGACCAACTGGGCAGCGTCGACAAAATCCTGCTGCGTCTGCACGAGGAGCGGACTGTACACCCGCATCAGCGGTTGCCCGCGCCGGACCGGCTCCCCGGTCGCATCCACATACAGATCTTCGATCCAGCCTTCGAACTTGGTGGAGACGACGGCCATCTGCCGCTCGCTGAAGCGGACGGTACCGACGGCGCGAACGTGCCGCTGCACCGTTCGCAGTGCCGCCGCCTCGGTGCGAACGCCGAGCATCTGCACCCGGGCGGGGCTGATACGGACCGTCGAGCCGTCTTCCCCCGCCTCGTCCGCGTAAACGGGGATGTACTGCATCCCCATGGGATCCTTCTTCGGCACCGTCGAGGTGTCAGGCAAGCCCATGGGATTGCGGTAGTAGAGGATCGTGCGGCCGGCTTGCGTCGCCGGTCCATGCGCAGCGCCGTCGCTTGCCGCCGGCGCCAGCGGCGCTTCCTCGTCCTCGTAGACGGGGAGGTAATCCTTCCCCATCGCATCCTTCTTCGGCACCGCTGAGTAGTCCGGCTTCCCCATGGGATCCTTGTAGTAGAGGATCTTTCGCTCTGGGGGGGCGCCATGGCCATCGTCGCCGGCCCTGGCCTGGGGCACCTGCGCTGGTGGCGGAGAAGACTGCGGGGAAGATGGTTGGCGTCCGAACCAATAGCCGCCGACCGCCGCCGCCGTAGCGGTCACGACAAGCAAGATGACTGGGAGCGCCTTCACAGATCTCTTCCGATCAGGCGCTCGATTTCGGCCAGACGCGCCTGCTGCTCCACCTGCGACGCAAGCAGGCGGAGCATCGTCGCGTAGACCTGCTGCTCGGTATCAAGCACCGTGTTCAGGCTGGATCGTCCCTGCTCGTAACCGCGCAGTGCCGCCTGAAAAGCCAGTTTGGCCTGGGGGAGCTGAACGCTTTGCAAAATCTCTCCGCTACGACGGGCGCCGTCAAGCGACCAGAAGGCATCGGTGAGGTCGCCCCGAACGTTGGTATCGGCCGCCTCGTGGCGCTTGCGGGCCACCGCCAGATTGGCCGTGGCCTCGCGCTCCCAGGCCTCACGCAGACCCCATTGCAGTGGAACTTCCACACCGATCATCGCCTCGTAACCGGGTGACCGCCGGTCCTCGTCGACGAACTGCTGGAACGCGACCCCGAGCGTCACGTCCGGATACCAGCTCTTGCCCACCAGCGCCTTGTCTCCTTCCGCCGCGATGATCTGCGAACGGCTGGCGCCGATCTCCGGATTGTCGCTCCGCCCCGCGTCGAGAAGGGCGGCCAGGGTTAAGGCTTCGGTCGGCACCGGTCGTAACGCTGCGGGTTCGGTGAGAGCGACGCTCACGTCCCGGTTCATCAGGGCATTGAGTCGCGCCGCGGTGCGTCGCTGATCGGCCTCGAACCGGATCAACTCCGTCCGCAGGCGTGTCCGTTCCACCTCGGAGCGGATCGCATCGTCCTGTTCGCCGATCCCCTGCGCGTAACGGCTTCGCGTCACCGCCGCCACGGTGGCAACCGTATGGGAAAGCTCCTGCGACAACCGCGCGCCTTCGAAGGCGGCGAAGTACTCGGCGAACACCGTCTTGATCCGGGCGGCAACGGCGAGTTCCGCCGCGCGCTGCATGTCCCGCGCCACACCAGCCCTGGCACGAGCCACGTCTTTCTGCAGGGCCAGCTTTCCCCACAAGGGAAACGTCTGTTCGATCCTGTACTCGACCCTCCCCAATTCATCAGGCACCGCCGAGTCTCGCCCACGATCGATGTCCTTGAACTCGGTCTTGAACATGGGATCCGGCAGCCGGCCGGCGGCATCGACACGGGCAAGCGCCGCTTCCGTTTCCAGCGCCGAGGCGGCAACCTCGGGATTCATCTCCCGGGCGATGCTCAGTATGCCTTCAACCGTGGCGCCCGGCGCCGATCCGGCGAGCGCCTCTTGCCCCGGCCCGTCCAACGGCGGCGAGGCAGATACCGATGCAGCCGGCAGGATGCCAAGGAGTGCCGCCATCCCGGCGATGACGAGGCGACTCACCCCGTCTACCTAGTCGGCGGAATGACGACGATGACCTCGCCGCGCACCGTCTCCGACTCCCCCGGCACCTTGGCGGCGAGCTTGACGGCCCAGCGTCCCGCCATCCCGGTGTCGGCGCGAAAGCGGTACAGGCCTGTTTCCTCGGACGGCAGCGGCGTCAGCTTGCCGGTCATTTCGCCCATGCCGTCGGGCGACATGTCGATCCGGGTCTGAAAGATGACCGCATCGGCCACCGGCTTGCCCGACGCCTTGTTGACCAGGCGCACGCCGACGAGTGTTTCGCCGCCGGGGCCGCTGGCGGTGGGCACGGCCTGGAAAATATAGTCGTCGACCGCCGCCATGATCGCTCCGGCACACCCCAGCGTCAGTGTTGCGGCCAGAATGAGGCCTCGGCTCAAACGCTGCATCGTCGGTTCTCCTCGGCTGGCGTCACGGGCGATGTCATCGGCAACGGGCTCATCACCAGTCCTCGCCGACCAACTCCGGTGCTTGCTTACCCGTCGACCGTGTCGTGCCGGTTTCCTCTTTGTAACGAAGTGTTGCCGCGACGAGGCCGATTGCCCTTAGCCGCCGATCCCGGCCTTCGGCAGCGATACCACCACCCGCAGCCCGCCCCCCTGCCGGTTCTGTAAGGTAACGTCGCCGCCATGGGCGCGAGCGACGGTCCTCGCGAAGGTCAGACCGAGACCGGTCCCGCCGGTTTCGCGGCTGCGGCTCCCCTCGATGCGGTAAAACGGATCGAACACCCGGCTCTGCTCGTTGGCGGGGATTCCGGGCCCCTCATCGTCGACGGTCACCACGAGATCGCGCGAGCCGTCGGCTAGCGACACCCGGGTACGCGCTCCGCCGTACTTGATGGCATTGTCGATCAGGTTGGAAAAGGCCCGCTTAACCGCCAGGGGTTTGCAGCGCAGCACCGCCCGTTCCTGTCCGGCGAGGATGACGCGATGGCCCGCATCGGTCGCCTGATCGCAGATTGTCCTGAGCACGGAGCCGAGGTCGATCGTTCTGCTCTCTTCGCCGGTTGCTCCCCGCAGGAAGGCCAGCGTCTGATCGATCATTCGCTCCATTTCGTCCAGGTCGCGGTCGATCATCCGCCGCACGTCCGGCTCGCTCACGAACTCGACGCGAAGGCGCAGTCGGGTGATCGGCGTCTTGAGATCATGGGAGACGGCGGCGAGCGTCTGCGTCCGATCGTCGACGAGGCGACGGATCCGCGCCTGCATGCCATTGAACGCTTTCGCGACCTGGCGAATTTCACGGGGACCGGTCTCCGTAGCCGCGTGCCCGGACAGGTCGGTACCGATGCGATCGGCCGCCGAGGCGAGGGCGCGCAGCGGAGCGGTGAGCGACCGCACCAGCAGCACCGATACGATCAGGATGCCGAGTGCCATTGCGGTAAGCGAACCGAGAACATCATGTTCGGAGGACGATGCGTCGGCGAACGCATTGGATCCGAATGTCACCCAACTCCCGTCCGTCAGACGCACCGCGGTCAGGAGAACATGGTGATCGCGACCGGTACCATCGGTGAAGCCAAAGCGCAGCCGATCCTCACCGATTTCGGGCGCAAGCTGCCGCTGGCGTTCACGCAAGACGGAGACCCGCTGTCCCTCGGCGGAATGATCATCCGCCAGCGGGGAGACCGCGGTCCAATGCACCTCCAGATCGCCGGTGCCCAGGCCATGGGCCGTCCGTTCACGCTCGTCCGGGCGCAGTCCCTCCAGGGCCTGCAGCACCGATACCATGCGTTCCGCCTGCCCCGTTTCGCCCGCTGGGCCGAGCAGGTTGTGGGTGCCGATGCGGTAAATCCACATGCTCCACAGATGGAAAAGGCCGAGGCCAATGACCAAGATGACGATCGTCCGCCCGGCGAGGGTATCCGGCAGCAGCTTCATAGCCGCTTCACCGTCGTGACAAGGATGTAGCCGGCGCCCCGCACCGTCTTGATCAGGGTCGGCGCGCTACCGGCCTCCAGCTTGCGTCGGAGCCGGCTCACCTGCACGTCGATGCTGCGATCGAAAGGGTCGCCGGTCCGGTTGCGGGACAACTCCAGCAACTGCTCCCGCGACAGCACTCGGTTCGGATGTTCGATGAAGGCAAGCAACAGATCGTACTCGCCGCCGCTGAGATCGATGGCGACGTCGTCCGGTGAAACGACCTCGCGCCGTTGAGCATCGAGCACATAGCCCGAGAACGAGATCCGTCGGCCGCCGATCGGTTGGCTGGGATCCGGCTTTGCCGCGGCGCGGCGCAGCACGGCGCGGATTCTGGCCAGCAATTCCCGCGGATTGAACGGTTTCGGCAGGTAGTCGTCGGCGCCCAGTTCGAGACCGACGATCCGATCCGTATCCTCCCCCCTCGCGGTCAGCATGATGATCGGAATCGACGAGGTTCCCCGCAATTCCCGGCAGAGGTCAAGGCCGGAGGTTCCGGGCAGCATGAGGTCGAGAACGATCAAATCGATCCGGTTCGAAGACAGCGCCTCCCGCATCTCCCGTCCATCGCGGGCCGCGGAGGCGCGATAACCGTGTTCACGCAGGAACCGAGCGACGAGTTGTCGCACGTGGCCGTCATCGTCGACGACGAGGATGTGCGCGTCCTGCTCCAGGCCGCTCATTGCACCCGGTCCGACGAGATGGCGCGCGACCGTGCCGGCGAGGACGTGGTTCCGTCCTTACACCTCCGGCTTCGGAGCGGGAGCGAGTACGTCGAGGGCAAGAACGGAGTGGGCATATGCACCGCCGGCCCGCATCTCCGCGGCCACCCAGATGGCTTCCATGATCTCTTCGGGGGTTGCGCCATCTCGCTTTGCCGCCTTGGTATGACCTCGAATGCAGTAGGGACATTGCGTCACGTGAGCAACGGCCACCGCGATGAGCTGCTTTGTTTTGGCGGACAGCGCGCCGTCGCGGAAGACGGCTTTGCTGAAGGCGAGGAACGCATCGTCGATGTCGGGAGCCAGATCATGTCGGTGGCGAGCGGAAGCGGCAGTCATCCTCGGATACGGTGTCTCAGACATCTTCTTTCCTCCTGCTTGATCTTCGCCCGATCAGTTTGACTTGATGTGGCAAGTGCAGCCAACGGAAGCGAGCCCTTCCGGCTCCGGTAGCCAAGATCGCAGCAAGCGCTTGTGATCGGATCGAGTTCCTCAGGTCCCTTGACCAAGGTCCGCAAACGGGTGATTTTTCTGTTGCTGCACGAACTCCTGCTAGGGGGTGCCTCCGATGCCTCTCGTCGTGCGCTTCAAACGGCCTGCCGACTGGCGAACCACCATCAACATCCACTACTGGGACACATCGCCCGGCGACCCGCCGACCACCTGGCCCGGCGTCGCCATGACGCCGGAAGCCAACGACTGGTTTGTCTACACCTTCCCCACCGCCAATGCCGCCAGCATCGTCTTCAACGACGGTGCCGGGCGGCAAACCGGAAACCTGCGCCGGGACGCCGACGGCTGGTACTACACCAACAACACCTGGTATGCACTGAACCCGGAACGGCCACAAATCCCGGTCATCCGGGCGACGCCGCGGGCGCGGCTGTACGACCGGGCGCAGTCGGTCGTCCTGGAAAGCAGCACCGATACCGACGTCATCTGGTACACGACCGACGGCAGCGATCCCTATAACCGCGCCGCCGGCGCTCCCGCTGCAGCCGCCGTGCGTTACGCGGCACCGATCACAGTGAGTCAAACCGCGACCATCGCGGCCGTCGGCGTCAACTCGGCCAACGAGGTGGGCCAGACCCGCACCTTCGCCTACACCATCGATCCCAACGCTGATCTGCAGCGGCCGGAGGTGGCGGCGAGCCAGCGCAACGGCACCTACGCCCAGCCCATCGATGTCGTCTTCACCCTGACCGACAACCGGCCGGCGCCGGTCACCGCCTATTACACGACTGATGGCACCGACCCGACCACCACGTCGCCGGTTTATGGGCAAGGCAATGCCGCGGCCGGGCTGTCCGGCCCGTCGCTCCCCATCAGCCGGGCCACCACCGTCCGCTTCCTCGTCGTCGACGGCGCCGGTAACGAGACGCGGCGGAGCTTCTACTACAACATCGGCCCGGTCGAGCCGCTCGGCGACTTCCGGGAGGAGACGATCTATTTCGTCATTACCACCCGGTTCTATGACGGCGATCCCTCCAACAACTTCTTCTGCCGGGATCGCATCCGCTTCGATCCGGCCACCGGAAACGCCATCGATCCCCATTGGCGCGGCGACTTCCGTGGCCTGATCCAGCGTCTCGACTACATCCGCGATCTGGGCTTCAGCGCCATCTGGATCACCCCGCCGGTGGAGAACCGCTCGGGGCTCGACTACCACGGCTACCACCCCTACGACTGGACCCGCATCGATCCCCGCCTGGAAAGCCCGGACGCCACCTACCAGGACCTGATCAACGAAGCGCACGCGCGCGGGATCAAGATCATCCAGGACGTGGTGATCAACCACTCCTCCCAGTACGGCATCCGCAATCAGGTCTGGATCGACCACTTGCCGATCAAATATTACGTGCCGGCCGGCGGGGCGCAGGGACAGACCCGCAACGGCCCCTACGTGGGCAATCTCGGCAACTACCGCAGCCCCTCCCGCGAAGACAACGACAACCCGCTCGCCCCCGACTGGTACCGCGCCCGGCAAACCACCGACCCCCAGGGGACGACACCGCTGACCGATCCCCGCACCGGGCAACAGGTGCCGTCGCCTGGCTACAATCCCAACCGCTTCTTCGGCATCGATGCGACGACGTTGGATGCCACCTGGTACCACCAGGAGGGCTTCGTCATGGGTGGCGACTGGGAGAGCCAGCATCCGCTGCAGGCACGCAGCATCGCCGGCGACTGCATCGACCTGTTCACCGAGACTCAGACGGTTCGTGACTATCTCCTCGATGCCATCGGCCGCTACCTGGACATGGGCGTCGACGCCCTGCGCATCGACACGGTCAAGCATATCGAGCGCGGCAACCTGCTCGAATACAATAACGCCTGGAAGGCGCGCAAACCGGGTCTGTTCTGCTTCGGCGAGAACTTCGTCCGCGGCACCGGCTGGGGGGATCTGTTCGGTGACGACAATGCACCGTCGCCGATCCGGCCGTGGTGGTACACGCGGCTCGGCAACGATCCGCGCAACCCCAACTCGGGCGGCGACTCCGGCTTCTCGGTCCTGGATTTCGGCCTGTTCTCCACCTTCCGCGACAACGTCAGCCGCGGCAGCTTCGGCGGCATCGGCGGCGTCCTCGCCCGCGACTGGGTCTACGGTGACGCGACGACGCTGGTGACCTTCCTGCAGAACCACGACGCCGGTCCCGACAACGACTTCCGCTTCCGCTTCCGCGGCGACGACTGGATGGCCGCCTGCGCCTACAACCTGCTGTGGACCATCCGCGGCATTCCCTGCCTCTACCAGGGGGAGGAGATCGCCTTCATGCGCGGCGCGCCCCAGGACATCATCGGCAACAACGACACCCTCGACAGCACCGGCCGCGCCTACTTCGGCGACCACCTGACCGACGAGCGGCTGGCCGAGACGCAAGGCCATGCGCTCTATCGTCACCTGCGCCGGCTCAACCGGATCCGCCGCGCCATTCCCGCCTTGCAGAAGGCGCCCATGGGCAGCGTCGGCGAATGGGGCTCGGGGATGAGCTTCGTGCGCGACTGGAACAATGGCGAGAGCTATGCCGTGGTCGGCCTCGCCATGGGCTCCGACCAGAGCATCACCGTCGGCGGCGTCCGCAACGGCACCTATCGGGATGCGGTCACCGGCGGTGAGATCACCGTCGGCAACGGCACGATCTCGTTCGGGGTCAGGGGAAACTCGGCGGGGATCTGGGTGCTGAACGGCCCCGGCCGCATCGGCGAAGAGGGCCCGTTCCTGAGGTAAGCCGCGAGAAGAGGCCTCGCGTGAAGGCTATGGCTGGCCCAGAATCAGGCCCGGCGGCAGGCGTTCGGCGAACAGGCCGGGGCGCTCGGACGCGGTCACCGGCATGAAGGCCCGCAGCTTCGCCGTCTTCAGTGGTGGCACACCCATCTTCTCCAGCTTGTCGGCGATGCGGCCGCGCAGCTTCGGCGCCACGTCGAGGCTGCGATTGTCGACAACGCGGGCGGCCTTGAGAAAGAGGGCGTGCAACTCCGCCGCCTCGGCCGGCGCCCAGTCCAGCCGGAATAAGGTGTCGTAGGCCAAGTCTACCAGCTTCGGCGACACCACCGTCTCCGGTCCGGCGTAGAGGGGGGCCCGGGTGAGCAACAGACCGAGAGCGGCAAGGTACGGTGCCGCGTGGCCACCGCGATGGGCGAGCTCGGCAGCGGCCGAGACGAACCGCTCGATCAACTCGGCCTTGATCTCAGGCTCGAGGCGCTCCAGCGATCCGGCCAACAAGATCAATTCCGGCGGCGGATCCTTCGGTCCCCGGAGCTTGTCCAGTTCGCCCGCGATCACCGCCTGCTGTCGTCCGCGGGAGAGACCGCCCGCGACACGGCGCCAGAGGATGTACTCCTGTAGTCGGATCCGCTTGCCCGGAAAGATCGATCCATTCTCGCGGGTGTGCCACAGATCGTCGATCCGACCTTCATCGCCGTCGGCACCGAAGCCGGGCCGCAACAGAAAGCCGGCAAGGATGAGCCAGGTTTCTTCGTGATCAACCGACAACCGGGGAGAGGCAGCGGCCAGAGACGACCACAGCGTCCGCACCAGCACCCAGTTCCATTCCCCCTTCGCCAGGCCGAGGATTTTCTCGAGGCCCTGCGTGACCCGCGCCGCGGTCAGCTTGTTGCGGGCATCGGCGGGCGGGGAAAAGACGGAGAGCAATCGCTTGCGGGCTTCGTCCACCGCCGCCGGGGCGGCGTTGGCCGTCGCCGTCACCCGCGGCGCGCCGGGAGACGAAGATGCGGGACCCGCATCTTGCTGATGCGCCCGCAGATCGAAATCGAGCGGCCAGGAGCGGCGAATGTCGGGATCGGCGCTGTGGCAGGCCACCTGCAGGAGGCCGAGTTCGCTCAGTTTCGCGGTGAGGGTGACCGGGAGCGTGCGCCCGTCCTCGCGCTCGGCCGCGTCCAATTTGACGACGGTTTGCAGCGGCGGCAGCGCCTGCAGATCCGTCTCGCTCCATGGAATGACATCGCCGGCCTTGCAGCGGCCATGGCGCGGCGAGGAGTAGGTCTGAAACCGGACACGGCGATTGACACGCAAACGCAAGGAGAGATCGGTGATCTGGAAACTCTCTTCCGGCGGAGCACCACGGGGAAGGATGCAGACGAGCGATGGCGACGACGGGCCGGGGCCTTTCGCCGACGTCTGGTGGGTTTCGATGAAGACGGCGCGGGCGGCTCCCGCTTCGATGCGCTCGCCTTGACAGTGGACCAACCTGCCGAAATGCGCCGCACCGCAAGCCACCGCCAGGTCGGGATGCGGGTTGACCAGCGCCGGCGGCGGAACGGATTGGCACCACTTGCCAATCTCCTGGCAGAGCTGCTCACGCACCCGTTCCGGATAGAGGGCGCCGCCGTTGAACAGTACCGCGTCGACGCGCGCCCGGCCCTGGAGAAAGGCGGCGAGATGGCGGGTGATGGCGCTGTCGGCGGCGTACGGCAGGCCCCATTCCTTCAGTGCCGCCTGCGTTCGCCTGACCCGCGCATCGCCGTCGCATGGCGGAAAGAAGCCATCGAGGAGAACACCATCGATGTCCGTGCGGGTGATGCGGGCGGAGCGCGCGGCGGCCACCAGGCTGGCGCCGCGTCCGGGAAGCGAAATGGGGAATTCTTCGTCGGCCGGCCCCCGGTCGGACAGGGCCTTTTCCTTGATGTCCCGGCAGCGGGCGACGAGATCGTCCCAGGAGGCGGCCGCCAGCTTGCCCTCGCTGCCGACGAGGCGCGGCTCGACCAGATGTGCGAGCGCCAGATCAATGTTGTCGCCGCCGAGGAGAATATGTTCACCGACCGAAAGGCGCTTGATCCTCGGCCGCCCAACGGCGCCGGGATGCACCTCGAACAGGCTGAAATCGGAGGTGCCTCCCCCCACATCGACCACGAGCACATGGGCCGGCTCGCCGGTCGGAAGAGACAAGACGCTCCAAAGGTCTTTCGCCGGATCGTGCCGTTCCAGCCAGTTGTAGAAGGCGGCCTGCGGTTCCTCCAACAGGCGGACGGTGTCCGGGTAACCGGCTTGCTCGGCCGCGGTCAGGGTCAGGCGCTGCGCCGCCGCATCGAACGAGGCGGGAACGGTGATGGTGATCTCCTGCGCATCGAACCGGCACTCAGGCCCCGCCGCCGCGAAGCGCTCGTTCCAGGCGCTGCGCAGATACGCGAGGATAAGCGCCGAGGCCCGGACCGGCGAGATCTTCTCCGCCGGCGGCACGTCTTCGGAGCCCCACGGCAGAAACGGCGCCTCCCGATCGGCCGCATGGTGACAGAGCCAGGACTTGGCCGAGTGAGCGACCCGGCCGGGCAACTCGTGAGCCTTTTGCCGGGCAAGGAGGCCGATGACCCACTCTCGCGCCCCCGACGCTTGGCCAGGCAGACGGTTGGCGCCCCCCTCCGCCGGAAGATAGAGGAAGGACGGGAGCGTCGGGTGTTCCACCAGGGTCGAAATGGACCCCCACTGGGGCACCATGAACACCTCCGACGCGGCGTCCCGCGTCAAAGGCACGAAGGCCATGGCCGAGTTGGTGGTCCCGAGATCGATGCCGATGCTGAAACGAGGTGGGGCCATAGGCAATGGCGATCAGGCTGCCCCGGTTATTCCGTGCGCACCTGAAACTCCACCTTCCAGCGGCGATCCGAGTTGATGTGCTTCATCCACAGCTCGAGATTGCCGAGCTCGGTGACGACCGGATTGATCTGCACCGGCACCGCCTGTCCCGCCGGAAAACCGTCGACCGGGGGGAGATTGATTTCTAAGAGGCTCGTCTCCTCCAGCTCCCGCTCGGCGTCGGGGAGGATCTGTCCGGCCGTATCGCCGCTGCGCACTTCCGATGAAAAGAAGCGGAACTCGGCCGGCTCGCCGGTGATGAGCCCGAACTCCTGCCCCTCGATCACCAGCTCCGAGCCCTCCTCCATCCCCTGCGGAACGACGCACAGCGCCTTTACCGGCGGCGTGAATCCGGGGACCGCCAGCATCGAGGTCTCGAGGCCGATATAGTAGGACCGTGCGGCACCGGCCTTGATGCGGATGCCCTTGCCGGTGATGCGATTGCGGCCATAGAAGGACGCGCCCTTGGCTACCGCCAGGTCGAGCTGAAATCCTTCCAGTTCCCGCACCTCGCCGCCCTCGTTCCAGGCCGTCAGCAGTTCGATGACTCGCTCGCGGACGGGCTTCGCCTTGAATACGCCGCCATTGAACAACACCGCCGTCGGCATCAGCAGTTGCGCCGTAGGGTCAACGGTGCCGACGAGGGCACTCAACGTCTCGCTCGCCCGAACATTGGCGAGGCTGCGCGAAAGGAACCGCGCCAGATGCTTGCTGACCGCCGGATCGGAGGCATAAGGCAGACCGAATTCGCGCAGCCCCGAACGACGTCCCTCCTTGGGCAGATCGCCGGCTTCCGTCAGCGGGAAGAAGCCGTCGAGCACCACCTGTTCCAGGCTGGCACGGTCGAGCTTGGCGGAAAGCGTTCCTCCCAGCAGCCGCGAGCCACGGGAGGGAACGGCAATGGGCGCCTCTTCGAGCGCCGCATTCTCGAACAAAGTCACCTTGGCATTGGCGGCCGCATGGACCAGGGCCAGGAACTGCCAGGAATCGATGCTGGCGCCGTCCGCCTCCATTCTCGCCTTCAGGGTATAGGCCAGTGCCATGTCCATGTTGTCGCCGCCGAGCAAGATGTGCTCGCCGACGCTGATCCGCTCCAGCTCCAACGAGCCGTCCTGTTCGGTCACCGCGATCAGGCTGAAGTCGGCGGTGCCGCCGCCTACGTCGCAGACCAGCACGATGTCGCCGGGACCGACCTGCGACCGCCATTCCTTACCCACCTGGGCCGTCCAGGCGTAGAAGGCGGCCAGCGGCTCTTCCAGCAGGATCACCTTGCCGAGCCCGGCGGCTTCCGCGGCCTCGGCGGTGAGGTTGCGGGCGACTTCATCGAAGGACGCGGGAACGGTGAGCACGATCTGACCTTGCGACAGATCCCATTCTCGCTCCTGTCGCCGCTCGGCGTAAAGAACCCCCTCGCGCAGGTGTTGCAGATAGCGACGGGAGCATTCGAACGCCGAGAGCTTCTCGTCCACATCGGAATTCCAGGGCAACTGCGGCTGCCGCGGATCGATGTGGGGGTTGGACAACCACGACTTGGCCGACGTGATGACACGATCAGGGACCAACGCGCCGTGATCGCGCGCGAAGACGCCGACGACCGCCCCCTCGCCCGAGTCGTCCGCCCACGGTAGGGGAAACGCGTCGGCGGGAAACTCGTCCGGATGGGGGATGTAGAGCGCCGACGGCAGGATCGGCTTTTCGCCGATCCTGTTCGGCCCCAGAACCTGGCTAATCTCGACGAGTTCGGTCTGGTCGGTTTCCAGATCGGTGATTGCGATCGCGCTGTTGCTTGTCCCGAGATCGATACCGAGACTGAAACGATGGGTCATTGAGGGAGACTGCCTGTCTGCTTCGTCGCTGAACGGCTATTTAAGCTCCACCTCGGCGGGAGCAATCGTCGGCAACCGGTCGCCGTCGCTGCGCAGCAGCCGCGGCAGTTCCACCCGGTCGGTCTTCCACCCACGATGGACGAGGGTGCCCGAGAACGGCGGCTCGCCGGCGAGCTTGCCGACAAATCGGTATTCATCGGCGGCAAAGCCAGCGGCGACGGTAATGCGTGATCCCTCGCTCTCGTCGCGCACCGAGCGAATGCGGAAATGCTCCTTGATGGCGCCCTGGCAACCCTGATGCACGACGCGGGCGGCGGTCCCCACCTGGGCATCACTGAAGCCGGTGATATCTTCCATCAGAAAATCGATGAAGCGCCCCTTTTCCTGGAATAGGGCCAGAAAGCTGACGACCTCGGCATCCGCTTGGTTTTCGATCACCGGCGGACGCGCGGGTTTGGCCGTTTCGGCCTCGGGCGTTTGGGGCTCGGCCTGCCGCGTATGGGTGCCGCCGACAAGGATGGCGATAAGCAGCATGGCGGCAACGGCCATCGACGCCAGCGGCAGGTATTGGTGATAGGCGGCCGCGGCGGGCCACAGCAGCAGCCCACTCAACAGCAGGAGAGCGATAGCGGCGACGACTGTCACGACGCGCATGGAATCCGGTCCCGCGTTGTCCTTAACGGGCACCGCCTTGGTGGGTTGCCCTTGTCGGCGACCGGCAAAGCACACAACTCGCCTGTTTGGCAAGCATCAAACGTCAGCCAGCCTCCCCCAATACCGACGCCGGCGCGGGCGAACTCCCGGGCTCCGCGGCAAAAGCCCGGTTAGCGATCCATAGCCTCCGTGCAAGGAGTGGCCCGGTCGGCGGCATCGCCATCGCGGGCGTCGACGGCGGCGATGGCGTTTTGAAGGACCGTCCGCACCCGTACCAGGTTGCGCTCATCGAGAGCGTTGGCGTCCAGAAACAGATCGAGGCCGGCGGCGTGCTCGTTCACCACGCGCGCCGTTGTCCCAGCCTCGTGTACGAAATCCTGGACGACATAGGGCACGACCTGCCGCCCGATGCCCTTCATCGAGATCGGCGGTAGCGGGCGGGCGCGCACCAGGTCGCGAACGAGCGCATAGGTCTCGAAGCTGATGACGATGGTGCCGGGCTCGGCGATGGTCTGCAAGCGTGCGGCGAGATTGGCCTCGGCGCCAATGATCGTGTAGTCGATCCGGGCACTGCTGCCGAAGTTTCCGACATTACAGAACCCGGTGTTCAAGCCCATGCGGACGCGGAACGGCTGCTCGATGCCGCGGTCGCGCCATTTCGCGTTGAGGGAGGCGAGCCGACGCTGCATATCGATGGCCATCCGCACCGCCGCCTTGGCATCCTCGGCGACGCCCCGCGTATGAGGATCACCAAAAAATGCCAAGATCGCATCGCCGATAAACTTATCGATCGTTGCACCATGACGGAGTGCAATTTCAGACATATCCGTCAGATATTCATTGAGAAGACTCGCCAACTCTTCCGGCTGCAGCCGCTCCGTTGTCGCCGTAAAATCTTTAATATCAGAAAAGAAAATTGTTAATTTCTTTCTTTCTGTCGAGACAACAGCATCTTTATTTCCGCTGAATATCCCCTCATATATCTGAGGAGACAAATACTTGGATATTTTTTCCGATATGGACCCCAAAAAGGCATTGGTGGAGACGAGTTGCCCGTTCATCCACCGCATCCTCGCCGCTTGCCGGTGCTGAAAGGCGACGAATCCCAGACCTGCCGCTCCCGCAACGGCCATGTAAATCAGCAGATGACCGAATGAGAACAGATTGGCGACGATGGGCTGGTCGATGATGATTTCCTGAATGCCTCGGACATCGCCGGCGACCCAGTCGTGCTTGGTGCTCTCGGGATGGGTATTGTGGCAGGCGACGCATTCCGGCTGCATCAACACCGGTGCCAGAAGCCGGACCTGCCTCTGAAACAGTGAACCGGAAAAGCTGTAAACGGGCTCCTGCGGATTCTGCCGAAGAGAAGCAAGCGCCTGTCTTTCCACATCATCCATGGGATGAGGGGCTCGGTTCTTGAACGGATAATCGGAGAAAAACCGATAGCCGACGTTGCCCTGGCGCGCCCCGATCGCCTGGCCCAGTTCCAGTGACAGGGTCGCGGGAATCGGGATGGCTCCGGGAACCTCCCGAAAATTCGGCACGACCTTCGTCTGCGTTTCGATGCTGCGCACCCGACCGACGATGTCGTGCGCGTAGTAGTCGCGAATGCTGCTAATGACGGTATTGAGTTCGTTCGCCTCGCTGCGCATGGCGCGCGCGGAGATGTTATTGAGGTCGAACCAGACGGCGATGGGGAGAGCCAGCAGCGCAAGCGCGACCACCCCGAGAAGCGCAGGCGCCGACCATGGCGAGGCACTGAATGAACCGGCGGCCGCACCATGCGCATCCGCTCGGGTGCCGTCCGGTCCCGCCGATCCGGCGAACTGGCGGATGTCCTGGGCAAGCGGCCGGTCCCGATCAGCGGTCATCGAAACATTTCGACAAAAGGGCCGTCGAATATAACACACTACAGCGGCACGGGAGAGAGCATCTTCCGCCCTGTCAAATTAGCAGCAGGTGATGGACACCACGGCAAGCCTATCGTGGAATCGTCGCCTCCACGAATGTCTGACCGGCCAAGAAAGTCAGGAAAGAGCCTGCAGGTCTTCTTCCGACAATTCCAGTTGCGTGGCGGCCACGTTCTCCTCCAAATGTCCGATTGACGACGTGCCGGGGATCGGTGCAATGACCGGCGAGCGGGCCAGCAGCCAGGCAATGGCCACCTGGGCCGGGGTGGTACCGTGGCGACGAGCCATGTCGGCAAGTGCGCCGCCGCCCGTCGCATCGGCGCCGGCGGCAAGCGGATACCAGGGCAGGAAAATCAGGCCTCCGTGCTCGCATTCACGCAGCACCGCGTCAGAAGCACGGTCCGAGAAGTTGTAGCGGTTCTGTACCGATGCGATGGGAACGACGCGCTGTGCACGGCGCAGTTCCTCCACATTCACGTTGGAGAGCCCGATGTGCCGTATCTTTCCCTCGCCCTGCAATCTGGCGAGCATGCCGATCGAGTCCTCGAGGGGGACGCGAGGGTCGGGTGCGTGCAGTTGATAGAGATCGATGCGATCGAGCTTCAACCGCTTCAGGCTCCCCTCGCACGCCGCACGCAGACGTTCGGGACGGGCGTCCGAGTTCCAGGCATCTCGTCGCGGCCGGGTGAGCCCGCCCTTGGTGGCGATGACGAGCCCGTCGGGATAGGGGTGCAGGGTTTCGGCGATGAAGCGCTCGTTGACCTCCGGTCCGTACGCGTCCGCGGTGTCGATCAACGTGATCCCGAGTTCGATCGCGCGCCTCAGCACGCGCCTTGCGGCAGCAGGATCGGCAGACTCACCCCATACCCCGGGTCCGCAGAGACGCATGGCACCGAAACCGAGGCGATGCACAACGAGATCGCCGCCGATGCGAAGGCTCCCGCCGGGCTGATTGGCACCGACATGCGTTGACGATTGCGTGCTCATTGGCTTTCCTCCTGACCGGTAGAAGCGAACGATCGCTTGAGGCGGGGACCAAATCGGCACCAACCACCCAACCCGCCCGGAGGGAGGAAGGCCGCATGCGAGAGATAGTTCCCGACATCTTCGTCTGGTCCTGGCACTCGGAACGCCACGGCTACGACTTCAACGGCCATCTGATCCGCTATCCGGGCGGCAACATCTGTGTCGATCCCGTGCAGCCGGGGGACGCCATACTCGACCAGATCATCGCTTTCGGTGCCGCCCGGATCGTCCTGACCAACCGCAATCACAGCCGAGCGGCGGGACTGTTGCGGGCCAAGCTCGGCGCCCGCACCGTCGTCCACCCGGATGAGGCCGCCCATGTGCGCGAGCAGGGGATCGAAGTCGACGATTTCATGCGTCCCGGAGACGAGATCGGTCCCTTCACCGTGGTTGGCGCTGCCGGCAAGTCCGCGGGAGAGATCGCCTTGCACTGGTCCGCGCGCCGCATCCTGCTGGTTGGCGATGCGGTGATCGGCGATCCTCCCGGACACTGTAAACTTCTTCCAGATAAAGTCGTGGACGACCCGGCGCGTCTTCGGCACAGCGTGCGTGAATTGCTGGAGCTGGAGTTCGATATTCTTCTCCTCGGCGACGGCGTCTCGCTGCTGAGCGATGCCAAGGACCGGCTTCGCGAGCTGACAGATCGACTTGCCGACTAACCCCGTTCCACGTGCTCGGGCCGAATGCCCATGCCAATGAGCCGAGCCGGGATGCGCCGCAGGTAAGGCCATCGGCCCAGAAGCCTCACCGGCCATGGAGGCGAGAGCGGCCGTCGCCTGTACAAAACCCGGCTGATCACCCGATCCTGCAGGAAGACCTGCACTCGTTGGGTCAGACGCGTCGGCAACGCCCGGCGTCGCTGAACGGCCTTGAGGTGATCCGCGGTGACCGACCGTTGCAGGAGCGGAACGGCCAGGAGATTGGCCGCGGCGACAGCATCCTGTACGGCGAGATTGATGCCTACACCGCCGATCGGTGACATGGCGTGCGCAGCATCGCCGATACATAACAGGCCGGGCCGAAACCAGCGGCGCAACCGATCGACACGCACCGTCAGCAGCTTGATCCGGTCCCAATCCGCCAGTTCACCCATGCGATCCCGGGCGAACGGAAGAAGCGCCGCCACCTCGTCTCGGAACGCCGGCAATCCTTTCTGCCGGGTCGCATCAAACGCGCCCTTCGGGATGGCAAAAGCGCACTGCCAGTACTCGCCCCGATCCAGCATCACCAAGATCCGTCCAGTATCGAGCCGGGCAAAGGTCTGGGGAGGATCCGTCGGTTGCTTCGACAGCCGCATCCACAACACGTCCATCGGCGCCCCAACATTGGCGGCCTTCAACCCGGCCCGCTCACGGACGACGGACCCACGACCATCGGCGCCGATGGACAAGTCGGCGCGTATCTCCAGGCGACCCTGCGGCGTCGTGGCCCGCACGCCGAGGATCCGACCGTCGGCCTCGATCAGGTCAGTGACCTCGGTTTCCATTCGCAGATGGAATGACGGATAGCGACTCGCCTCTTCGGCAAAGAAATTCAGAAAGTCCCACTGTGGCATGAACGCCAGAAACTTGCAGCGCGTCGGCAGGTGCGAGAAATCAGCAATGGCCAGCGTCGTGGCGCCGACTTGCACATCGAGGGCGCGAGTCTTGTCATGGGGTCGCTTCAGGAAGGCGTCGAGCAGACCGACCTCGTGGATGATTTCCAGCGTCGATGGGTGAATGGTGTCGCCACGGAAATCGCGAAGAAAGTCGGCATGTTTCTCCAGAACCGCGACGTCGACACCAGCCCGGGCAAGAAGAAAGCCGAGGACCATACCTGCGGGCCCGCCGCCGACGATACAGCATTGGACCTGCAGGTCTTCGCCCAGCGGAGCCAAGGACCTACGCTCGCGGTCGCTGTCGGGGCGGCGCCATAAACTCCGGGCCGAGGGGTGCGGGCACGCTGTCGGCGACGATCCGATCGATCTCTGCCAAGGCCGCGTCGTCCAGATTCCACCCCATGACCTCGCTTATGGGTTCGAGTTGAACCGGCTTGCGGGCACCCCAAAGCGCGACGCTGACCCCTGACGGATGGTCGAGCAACCATCGCAGCGCCAGATGAATAACCCGCTTGTCGAAGCGATCGCGGGCGAAGCCGTCCAGGCGCCCTACCGCGCCCAGATATTGAGTGAAGCGGGGGACGCGGAACTTAGGGTCCACTTTTCGGAGATCGTCGCCTTCGAACGTCGAGCCAGGTGTCAGGGACCCGGATAGGAGTCCGCGGCACAGGGCGCCATACGTCAGGGTCGTGATGCCATGCTGGCGGCAATAAGGGAGGATGTCCCGTTCCGCGCCGCGTTCGAAGATATTGAACGGCGGCTGCGCGGTATGGATCGGTGCGACGGCGCGAAACGCGGTCATCTGCTCAGGCGAATAGTTGCTGACCCCAATCGCCCGGATCTTGCCGGATTTCAACAGCATCCGCATGGCTTCCGCCGTTTCGTCAACGGGCGTCTCCAGATCCGGCCAGTGAACCTGGTAGATGTCGATGACGTCGGTGCGGAGGCGGCGGAGCGACTCCTCCACCTCGCGGACGATCCGCAGGCGCGAGCTGTCGCGGAACGGCTTCGCGTCGGCGCCCCAGTCAAGCCCGCATTTGGTCGCCAGGATTGCGCGCTGGCGACCACCGTCAGCGAGCACCTTGCCTACGATCTCCTCCGAACGACCGAAACCGTACACCGGCGCGGTGTCGATCAAGGTGATGCCCTGGTCGATCGCCGCATGGATGGTGGCGATGGCCATCCGCTCGTCGGAACCACCCCACATCCAGCCGCCGATCGCCCAGGTTCCCAGCCCGATGCGAGACGCATTGAGACCGGTATCGGCGATCTCGATCATCTCCATATGCCCGCCTCCCTCGTCCATCTCCCTAGGGCATTGCTTTTTCTGCCTGTCTATAAGGCGATCTGACCGGGAACGAGGTCCGCCGCCTGCTCGCTGGTCACGATGGCGCGGCCGACCGGCCACAGGGAGAGGATAGCCAGCTTGAGATGGGCCCAGGCGAACGGAATGCCGATGACGGTAACGGCCAGAGCGAGCGCGGTGGCAACGTGACCGAGAGCCAGCCACCATCCGGCGAGAACCAGCCACAACACATTGCCGATCATGCCGAACGGACCGGTCCCGAGATCCCGCCGCCCGTTTAGCTGGTCGCGGCGTACCGCGACCCGTCCGAACGGCAGCAGCGTGTAACTCGCGATATTGATCGCCGCCCGCGCCCAGGGCAGGCCGACGATGGTGAGCGCCATCAGCAGCGCCGCGATCAGCCAGCCGACCGCCATCCAAGCACCACCGCTCACAATCCACAGCACGTTCAGTAACAAACGCAACAAAGGCATCGATGGCCTCCCTGGTGCTTTAGTCTCGCAACGCGGATGGCCACATAAGCCGGTGCATGAGGATCCATTCCACGGCTCAGGCCAAGCTCGCCCCACAGATTTAGGCGCAAACGCCGAAAGCGCGATGGGGTCCAGCAGATCTTGCTTGGGACGAATCGGGGATCGCGCCCACCGGAGCGGCGCCACTTCGGCAGAAAGGAGGTTAAGAATGAGCACCATTACCGTCAGCGACGGAACGTCCATTTTTTACAAGGACTGGGGAGCCGGTCGGCCGGTTGTCTTTTCGCATGGCTGGCCATTAACCGGCGACGCGTGGGACGCTCAAATGCTCTATCTGGGCATGCGTGGCCGGCGCGTCATCGCCCACGACCGCCGCGGCCACGGGCGCTCCGCTCAGACGTGGAGCGGCAACGATATGGACACTTATGCCGACGATCTCGCCGCCCTGATCGAGGCCCTCGACCTTCGTGACGCGACGCTGGTCGGCCACTCGACCGGGGGTGGGGAAGTGGCTCGCTACATCGGTCGCCATGGCACCGGTCGGATCGCCAAGGCGGTCCTGTTGGGGGCCGTCCCACCCCTGATGCTGAAGACCGACGCCAATCCGGCCGGGACGCCAATGGAGGTATTCGACGGCATCCGCAGCGGCGTCGTCGCCAACCGCTCGCAGTTCTTCAAGGACCTGGCCCTGCCCTTCTATGGTTTCAACCGCGAGGGTGCCACGATTTCGGAAGGGCTTCGTGACGCCTTCTGGCTCCAGGGCATGCAATCGGGGATCAAAGCTGCCTTCGATTGCATCAAAGCCTTTTCGGAAACCGATTTCACCGAGGATTTGAGGCGGTTTGACGTGCCTACTTTGATCGTTCACGGTGACGACGACCAGATTGTCCCCATCGCCGCCTCCGCCCTGCGCGCGGCGAAACTCGTGTCGCTTGCAACGTTGAAGATTTACTCGGGCGGCTCACATGGATTAGCCCAGACGCAGGCCGCCTTGTTCAACACGGACCTTCTCGCCTTTCTGGAGGTTTGAGCTTTCGCGGGCACGAGTCGTTCGAGCCAAATTCGACCGACGCGCGAGTGAATGATTGGAGGTCCCAGCAGCCGCAGCGTTCCAAACTCTGAGGATAAAAGCCGGGTGCACTTTTCTCGTCAAATCGACTACCGTGAGGAATCGATGAGAGCGAGTTGCAAGAGAAAGGGCTAATGCAACAGCAAGAGCAGCGACTGTTGATCTGCGATGACGAACCCGCCTTCGGCCGCTTCGTTAAGACTGTCGCCGAAGAGTTGGGCTATACCGTCCACATGACGACGGACGGACACGCGTTCACGGAAGCTTACGGCAGTTTCCGGCCAACCACGATCGTTCTCGATATGATCATGCCGGGGATGGACGGGAACGAACTGGTCCTCTGGCTGGCGAAACGAAAATGCACCGCCCGCGTGATTATCATCACCGGCTATACGCCGGACTACGCCACACACGCAAAAATACTCGCGGAATTCAAGGGCCTTCGCCCGGTGACGACCTTGCATAAGCCGATCGAAATCAGTCAGCTGCGGGCGGTCTTGCGGGCACGGGAATCACCCTGACGGGACCGGAGAGTACGCGTGCGATTCTGGATGTCAGGGGAACACAAGATGGGCGACTATAATCGCCTCGCTCTGCTGATCCTGATCATGATCGTCGTCTGCCTGATTGTCGGGGCAACGACGATCGGTTTGCTCTACGAACAGGCCTTCGATCGCGAACGGGATCGGCTGGTCAACATCGCGCAAAGCCAGGCGCGATTGATGGAAGCGCTGGCGCATCTTGAGCCTGTCGCGTCACGCGCCGAAGGACAACCGGCCGCCGATGTTATTTCGACGATTCTGGAAGGCCATCGCCAGTTTCGCGAACACGTTATTGGCGAAACCGCCGAAATTCAGATCGCGCGACGAAGCGGCGATAGCATCGTCTATCTGACGCCGGAGCGTGGCCTGATGCGGCCGGTCGCTCCGATCGCTTTCGATGGTCCGCTCGGCGCGCCGATGAAGGCGGCGCTCTCGGGGCAATCCGGATCCATGACCGGGATCGACTATGCCGGGCGACGGGTCTTGGCCGCCTTCGAGCCGCTACCGGAACTGGGCCTCGGTCTTGTTGCCAAGATCGACATCCAGGAAATCAACCGTCAGTACCTGGGCGCAGCGCTGATCGCCGGCCTTGTCTCGTTGGCTGCGGTGGTGGCGGCAGCCCTCCTGTTTTTTCGGGTGGGGGAATCCATGGTGTGGCAGCAGCGGGAGAGCGAGCAGCGATACCGCAATCTAGTCGAGGCGCAGCCCGACCCCATCTGCCAGTTCCTGCCCGATACGACACTCACGTTCGTCAATCGAGCTTACGCCGCCTTCTACGGAAGCGATCCCCGGGACCTAGTGGGTAAGCGCTGGATCGATTTTGCCGCCGCCGACGGTCGGCCGCGCTTCCTTGACGAGTTGTCTTCTTTCACGCCCGCCAATCCCGCCCGACACGAGTTGACGCGCAGCACTGGGGTTGAGGGACAGGTACGATGGTACCTTTGCCACCTCTACGCGTTCTTTGACAAGGCCAAGAAACTGGATTTTTTCCAGACCTTTGCCACTGACATCACCGACCGCAAGCAAGCCGAGGAAAAGGTGGCCGAACAGGTCGCGCTGCTGACGGCCATCACCGAAAGCGCGGCCGACGCCATCTTCGTGACCGATAGCCACGGCTGCGTCACCTTCTTGAACGCGGCGGCGGAGCGCATATTCGGCTGGTCGCGAGAGGCGTTGATCGGCCGAAACCTTCACGACTCCATCCATCGGCAGGAGCCGAATTCTCCTTCGCGGCAGGACGAGGCTAAGTGTCCGCTCAGCGGCGTCTATGTAACCGGAGAGACAATCGTTGGGCACGAGGACGTCTTTTTCCGCCGCGACGGCTCCCCGGTGCCCGTTGCATGCTCCAATGCCCCACTGATGTTGGAAGGCCGGCTTGCCGGCGCCATCCTGATTGCCCACGACATCAGTGAGCGCAAGCGGGCGGAAGCCGCACTGCGCGACAGTGAGGCCCGTTACCGCACCGCCGGGGAGGCCATTCGATACGGAGTATGGGTCTGCAACGCCGAGGGTGGCGTCGAATTCGTCAGCCAGATTTTTCTCGATCTGATTGGAAAGACGCTGGATGAGGTTAGGCCCCGCGGCTGGCTGGATCGGCTCCCGCCGGAAGACTTCAAACCGACTCTGGAGGCGTGGCGAGCCTGCGTAGCCTCCCAGTCTGAATGGATCTGGGAGCACCGGGTAAGAGGTGTCGACGGGGGCTATCGGCCCATTCTCAGCCTGGGGCGTCCTGTCCGCGATGAACATGGACGGGTCATTTCGTGGGTTGGCTACAACCTCGACATCGCAGCGCGGAAGAAAGCCGAGGATGCGCTGCGGGAAAGCGAGGCACGACTGAGGCGCACCGTCGACCAGGCCCCGTTCCCCATCATGGTCCATGCGGAGGATGGGCAGGTCGTTCACCTGAGCCACGCCTGGCTCGACCTGACCGGTTATTCCCACGACGACATCAAGACAATCGAGGCATGGACGGCAAGGGCTTACGGTGAGCGGGCAGAAGCCGCTCACACCCGATTTACGGGGCTTTACACCCTGCAGCAACCGTTGAACGAAGGCGAGCAAACCATTCGCACCGCCGATGGCAGGATGCGCACCTGGACATTGCGCTCGGCCCCTCTCGGAAGCGACAGCCGGGGACGACGACTGGTGGTGAGCATGGCCGCCGACGTCACCGAGCAAAAGGAGATCGAGCGCAGCCTGCGAGAGAGTGAGCTTCGCATGCGCGCCCTCCTGGACGCGAGCCAAGACGAGATCCTGCTCATGTCCACCGGAGGTGAGGTTCTTGCCAGCAACAAGGCCGCGGAACGACGATTGGCGAAAAGAACGGGCTCGGCAAACCTGCGCGGCGCCAAGCTGGAGACGCTGTTGCCAATGGAGCAGGCCGAAGAAAGGATGCGCCGCGTCCGGCAGGTTGCAGAGCGCGCGACCCTGCTGCACTGGGAGGTGCAAATCCGCTCCCGGTGGTTCGAGTTCTGGTTTTACCCGGTTTTTCGGCCAGACAATCCGGTGTCAGAAGTCGCCGTTTATGCGCGGGAAATCACCCAACAACGAAAATCCCAGGCCGATCTGAGTAAGCTTTTCCAGGCGATCCAGCAGAGTCCGACATCGGTCGTGATAACGGACCGCACGGGGAAAATTGAGTACGTCAATCCCAAATTCACGGAAGTAACCGGCTATACACACGATGAAGCCATCGGCCAGAACCCGCGCGTTCTCAAATCGGGACACACACCACGCGATGTTTATGCCACCCTATGGTCGACGATCTCGTCTGGAGGTGTTTGGCGCGGAGAAATCCTCAACAAGAAGAAAAATGGCGAGCTTTTCTGGGAACTCGCTTCCATTGCTCCGGTCAGGGAAGGAAGCGAGGTCGCGTATTATGTCGCAGTGAAGGAAGACATCACCGAGCGCAAGCAGATCGAGGACCAGCTTCGGCAGTCACAAAAAATGCAGGCGCTCGGCCAACTGACGGGCGGAATTGCCCATGATTTCAATAATCTTCTCGGTATCGTCATCGGCAACCTGCAGCTTCTCGACGAGCGCATCGAAGACGACCCGGAGAGGCGACACCACGAATTTCTGGAGGACGCCCTATGGGCGGCGCGGCGAGGAGGGGAACTGACTCACCGTCTCCTTGCCTTCGCGAGAAAGCAGCCGCTAAAGCCCACCATCATCGACCTCAATGAAGTTGTCACCGGAGTGAGCGAGCTGTTACGCCGGACCCTTGGCATGGGCATCCGCATCGAGGAGTCGCTTACGCCCGATCTCTGGAAGGCGCTGGCCGACCGCGGAGAACTGGAACGAGCCCTCGTCAATCTCGCGGTCAATGCACGCGATGCCATGCAGAAGGGCACCGGCGTGCTGACTCTCGAAACCCGAAACGCCCAGCTCGACGAGGAATATGCGGAGCAGTACGAAGAGGTGACCCCCGGCGAATACGTGCTGCTCGCCGTGACCGACACCGGCTCCGGCATGGCTCCTGACGTGGTGGAGCGGGTGTTCGAGCCCTTCTTCACCACGAAGGAGGTCGGGCAGGGAAGCGGCCTCGGGCTCAGCATGGTCTACGGCTTCGTCAAGCAATCGGGAGGTCATGTCAGTCTATACAGCCGGATAGGACAAGGGACCTGCGTCAAACTCTATCTTCCCCGTGCGCCATTGCCTCCGATCGAGCGCAAGGAAGACAGTCCGACCTCCTATTTCAGTGGACAAGACGCAAAGGTGGTGCTGGTCGTCGAAGATGAATCCAAGCTACGGAGAGTGGCCGTAAAGATGCTGGATCGACTAGGACTGCGGAGTCTACAGGCGGAGACGGCAAGGGATGCGCTAGCGCTTCTGGCCGACGCACATGCGGACGTCCTGTTCACCGACATCGAACTGGCCGGTGGCATGAACGGCACCCAACTCGCCGTAGCCGTCCGCCAGCTCTACCCCGATATGAAGGTCTTGTTTACGACCGGATTTGCCCGCGAGGCCACGCTGCATGAGCGTGGCCTCGACGAACATGCCCCTTGGCTGCTCAAGCCCTACTCGCATCAGGAACTTGCAAGGGAGCTGAAGTCTCTGATCGCGCCCACCCTGCACTGAGACGCCTGCTCGCCCCAGGGCCACAAGGGCCAATGACCAGA
>JAXMDO010000004.1:0-86726 GCA_046348775.1 Rhodospirillales bacterium
ATGGCGCGGGACATGCTGGGTGGCAACGGCATCTCGGATGAGTTCTGCGTGATCCGGCATCTCGTCAATCTGGAGGTGGTCAATACCTATGAGGGAACGCACGATATTCATGCGTTGATCCTCGGGCGAGCCATTACCGGCCTTGCCGCCTTCGCCAACTAGGCTGCCCAGCAGCCCATGGGAAAGCGGAAATGCAGTCGTGGGTTGCATCGGTTCGCCGATCCTCGGGTGGAAATTTGACGTGTTGGACAGAGGAGGCCGCCATGGCCGGCGCGCTCTCGCACATTCGGGTGCTTGATCTTTCGCGGGTTCTCGCCGGGCCGTGGGCGAGCCAGCTGCTGGCCGACTTGGGCGCCGAGGTTATCAAGATCGAACGGCCCGGCACGGGAGACGAGACCCGGGGCTGGGGCCCGCCGTTTGCGAAGACTCCCGCTGGAAACGCCAGCGACGTTTCTGCCTATTATCTCAGTACCAACCGCAACAAAAAGTCTGTCAGTATTGATATTGGGAATCCGGAAGGGCAACAACTTGTTCGCGACCTTGCCAAGACATCGGATGTGTTCATCGAAAATTTCAAAGTCGGCGGTCTGCTGAAATACGGGCTGGACTACGCGACAATCAAGCTGGAGAACCCCGGGATTATCTACTGCTCGATCACCGGCTTCGGTCAAACAGGCCGTTATGCCGCACGCCCCGGTTATGACTTCCTGATCCAGGGCCTTGGCGGATTAATGAGCATCACCGGACGCCCCGATGACGAGCCTGGTGGGGGGCCGATGAAGGTCGGCGTCGCTCTCACCGACATCCTGACCGGTCTTTATGCCAGCAACGCGGTACTGGCGGCGCTGGCCTATCGTGAGCGAACCGGCGAGGGCCAGTATATCGACGTCGCCCTCCTCGACGTGGAGATCGCCTGCCTCGCCAATCGCGCGCTCAATCACCTCGTCGGCGATCCGTCGCCGCAGCGGCTCGGAAACGCCCATCCCAGCATCGTGCCTTATGAAGACTTTCCGACAGCCGACGGCTACATGATCCTGGCCGTCGGCAACGACGGTCAGTTCCGCCGCTTCTGCACCGAGGCAGGATTTCCCGAACTGGCCCAGGATCCGAGGTTTTCGACCAATGCCGCCCGCGTCACCCATCGAGCCGAATTGATCGCGCGTCTCCGGCGGGTGACGGTCCAGCGTTCGACATCCGATTGGATCAGGGCGCTTGAAGCGGTCGCCGTGCCGTGCGGGCCGATCAACGATCTGGCCGCAGTCTTTGCGGATCCACATGTGCGGGCGCGGGGAATCGCCTTCGCGCTGCCTCATCCCGAGCTGGGAACGGTGCCGGCTGTCGCCAATCCCCTCCGCATGTCGGAGACGCCGGTTGAATACCACGCACCGCCGCCTCGCCTCGGCGAACACACAGCGAGCATTCTTGCGGAGCGACTGGATCTACCAAGCCACCAGATTGAGCGTCTCCGCTCGGAGGAGATCATTCAGGTGTGATCTTCCCCCGAAGATCTTGGCGACTTCGGTTCATTGTCTCGCTATGGGTTGACCTCCCGGCCGAGACAGAGAACCTATAGTTCTCGCTGGAGTACGGGCATAGATGACGGCGCTGACTGACAGCTAGCGTGAGTAGAACTCGATGACCAGGTTCGGCTCCATCTGCACTGGGTAGGGAACGTCGGCGAGCTTGGGCGCGCGGATGAAGGTGCCCTGCAGCTTGTTGGTGTCGAGGGTCAGGTATTCGGGGATGTCGCGCTCAGGCGAGGCCAGCGCCTCGATGAGCACCGCCATCTGTTTCGCCTTGTCGCCGACGGAGACGACGTCGCCGTCCTTGATCAGATAGGACGGGATGTTGACCCGGCGGCCGTTGACCCGCACATGCCCGTGGTTGATGAACTGGCGGGAGGCGAAGACGGTCGGCACCAGCTTCAGCCGATAGACGACGGCGTCCAGGCGCCGCTCGAGGATGCCGATCAGATTTTCCGAGGTGTCGCCGCGCCGGCGCACCGCCTCGGCGTAGTACTTGCGGAACTGCTTTTCGCTGATGTTGCCGTAATAGCCCTTCAGCTTCTGCTTTGCCATCAACTGGGTGCCGAAGTCGGTGGGCTTCTTGCGCCGCTGGCCGTGCTCGCCCGGTCCGTAGTCGCGATTGTTGAGCGGGCTCTTGGAACGGCCCCAGAGGTTGACGCCGAGGCGTCGGTTGATCTTGTATTTCGCTTCGATGCGCTTGGTCATGTCAAACTCGCGATCATTTTCAGGATGTTATTGTCCCGGTAGGTCTGAGCCGCGGACACGGCCAGACGGGGCGCTCCTGCACCCACGTTCCCGGAAGTGGCGGGCGATATAGCCGAAAGCCGCAGGTCATGTCAAATCGGCCGGATCAAAGGGGCAGGCGGCGGCATTACGTCCCTTGGACACAAAACGCGGACTCGATCTCGCCGCGCATCCGCCTCGCGTACGCGGGCCAGTCGGTGGGACGGAACCGCTCGCGGATGCGCTGGCTGCGGCTGGCGAGGAAGGCTTCGTGGAAGATGGCTGTCTCGACCAGGGCGTAGGCTTGGCTGAGTTCATAGGGATCGAAGTAATCGACCAGATCGCCGCCCACCTCCGGGATCGATGCCTGATCGGAAGCGAGGCACGGCTTGCCGAAACCGAGGCTTTCCGCCACCGGCAGTCCGAAGCCTTCGTAGAAGCTGGGAAAAACGGTGAACGCGCAGCGCCTGTAGGCGAGGGCGAGGAGCGCGTCATCGGCCTCGGCAATCCAGGTGATCTTGCCGCCGAGGTACCCGGCATTGCTCAATTCCGAGAGAAAATCGTTGGACTGCCAGCCGCGTTTGCCGAGCAACACCAGATCGGGCACCGCCGCCGGCGGATGGCGGTCGAGCAGGCGCTTCCAGAGGTAGAAAAGCAGCCGATGGTTCTTGCGTGGTTCGATCGTGCTGACGTACAAGGCGAAACGGCCGGGCAACGCAAAACGGTCGGGGAGCGCCGCCGCCGCGTCGGACGATACGGGCCACGGCCCGGGGCCGATGATGTCCGCTTTCGCCTCTTTGCCGCCATCCTCTTCGGCAACGGTGTCCGGGCGGCGGGGCAGGGTGTGCGGCAGCGGCACCGTCGCCAGCCGTCGGCAGGCGATACCGGCGGCTCCGGCGAGTTGAGCCACGTCGGAGCAGGTATGGGCCGATGGCGTCAGGATGAGCGCCGCCCGCCGGGCGACGAACGCAAACCACCGTTCGAACGACTCGAACGTGCGAACCTTGCACCATTCGCGGAACTTGAGCGGGATGACGTCATGGATGACGACGATCACCGGCATGACCAGGCGCTCGACCGTCGCCTCCAGATGGCGGAGCTTCGCCTGATTGGTGACGATCCCGGCGTAGAACAGGGCGTCGCCGGGCGCGAAGGGGGCCTGCTCGCCCTTGAGCCGCCGCCGCAGCGGGCCGAGAACCCGGTGCCCTTTCGCTCGCACCAGCGGTGCACCACCGCCGCCGACCCGGGCGAGCAGGGCGCGAGTCGCCTCGTCCGGGAGCGCAAAGAACCCCTCGTGTCGCTTGTAGTAGCAGAAGCGGAGCCGCGGGTGCCCGTCCGCGTCCGCCTGCGCCCCTGCGGCGCCGCCAACTCCCCCGCGATCGGCGAGGAACTCCGCCGCGAGCCCGGCGATCACCCGCTGGATGCCGGTCAACGGACCGCTCCAGACGGCAAGATCGGTGAGATCGAACCAGAGCGTCGGCCTTGCGCCGACGGGATCGCGCGTATCGGTCACCACCACCACCTCGACCGGAAGCCCCGGCTTCACGGATTATCGTTCGACTTGCGGGCGGCCGGCGCTGGGCGTAAGCCCACAAACCTGACCCCCGGCAGATCCCACCCCTCCGCCTGCCGGTCCCGCCCGGCCCGCGTCAGTCCGCCGGCGCCGACCAAGGAGACAGTAGCCTTGCGGATCATGGCACGGCCCGCGTTCAAGAACCGCGCGCGCAATCCCTACAACGATCTGCTCTATACCGCCATCCGTGAGGCGGGTGCCGAGGTGCGGGAATATGCGTCGTGGCCGCTGATCCTATCCGACTGGGACATTTTGCACATCCACTGGCCGGAAAGCCTGCTTGAGACCAAGTCGTGGCTGCACGCCCGCTGGTCGGAGATCAAGTATCTCAGCCTCCTCGACCGGGCCCGGCGCAAGGGCACGCGAATCGTCTGGACCGTCCATGATCTGAAGCCGCACGACCTGGTGTTCCCGGAGCTGGAGCGCCGCTTCTGGCAGGCCGTCCTCGATCGCATCGACGGCGTGATCGGTCTCACCCGGACCGGACTCGATCTTGCCCATCAGCGGTTCCCCCACCTGGCATCGCGGCCGTCATTCGTCGTTCCCCACGGTCACTATCGGGACCGTTATCCAAACGACATCGACAAGGCGGAGGCGCGGCGACGTCTGCGGGTGGCCGGCGAGGCGACGGTCATCACTTACTTCGGTCAGATCAGGCCTTACAAGAACGTACCCCGCCTGATCGCCTCGGTGCGGGAACTGGAGAAGCCGGTCACGCTGTTCGTCTGCGGGCGGCTGAGCAAGCGCGTCGATATGACGGAAGAACTTGTGCAGGCCGCCGGTGGCGATCCGAGAATTCGGCTGGAAATCCGGTTCATTGCCGACGAAGACGTGCAATTGTATCTGAACGCTGCCGATCTGCTAGTATTCCCTTATCGCGATATCCTGAATTCGGGGAGTGCGTTGTTAGGACTCTCGTTCGATCGACCCGTTCTGGTACCGAAGCTGGGCGCCCTGGGCGAATTGCGGGATGCGGTCGGCGCGGACTGGGTGCGCACCTACGACGGCGACCTTGACGCGGCCGTCCTGGCATCGGCGCTGGACTGGGCAGGCGGTTCGACGCGCGGATCGGCGCCGCTCGCCGGTTTCGGCTGGGACGCGATCGCCCGGCAGACGCTTGCCGCTTTCGGCGAAATTGCCCGTTCGCCATTCTCCGGCCGGCGGATACAGGCGGCATGAACGACGCGGGAGAGCCGTCGAAGGAGGAGTCGCTCGCCGACGTCGTGGCGCGCAATCGTGCTCATCATCTACCGGGCGCGGCGGCCGCGCCCGTCGGCGGTGCCCAGGGACGGACGTTTGCCGCCGTCACCACCTGCCATGCCGAAGGCTGGCAACTTTACGGCCGCGACATGGTCGAGAGCTTCCTCCGCTACTGGCCGCCGTCGGTCTCCCTTTACCTTTACGCCGAAGGCTTCGCCCCCGATCTCACCGATCCGCGGGTGGTCTGGCTCGACCTGCTGGGTGAATGCCCGGAGCTGGTGGCGTTCAAGGAACGGCATCGGGAGAATCCGATGGCCCATGGCACCCAGGCGCGCCACCGCTGGGAGGTGAAGGTCCGCATCCGCAATCCGCTGTTCCGCGTGCGCAAGGTGGAAGACTGGGGGTGCGGCTACCGGTGGGATGCCGTCCGCTTCAGCCACAAGCCGTTCGCCATTTTCGATGCGGCCCGCCGGGCCACCACCGATGTGCTGTTCTGGATCGACGCCGACATTCGCGTCTTCGCCGATGTGCCGCTGAGCTTCCTCGAAGCGGTCATGCCGCCCGACTGCTTCATCAGCTATCTCCGGCGGCCGCGTTTCTCCGAGTGCGGCTTCGTCGGCTACAACCTGAGGCATCCGGGCACCCGCGTCTTTCTCGCCGAGTTCGAGCGGCTGTACACCACGGATGCCCTGTTCAAGGAGCGCGAGTTCCACGACTCGTTCCTGTTCGATGTCGTCCGCCGACGGCTGGAAGGGCGCCACTGCGCCGGTTACGACATCGGTCAGGGGATCGGCGACGAGGGCGGCCACGTCTTCGTCAATTCGCCGCTCGGCCAGTACATGGATCACATGAAAGGCGAGCGGAAAGCGGAAGGCCGCAGCCGGGAAAGCGATCTGATCGTCACCCGCGACGAAGATTACTGGCACAACGGCTCCTGACGCCGCGCCGGATCATCCGCCGTCGGCCGTAGTTGATCTTTCGTCTCCCCTTTGAGCGTCGTTTCTGCTTTAACACGGCTCCGACGGGTCGATGCAGGGACGGATGGCCCCATCTTTGCTCCGCATCGCCGATGGCTGGTGCTCGGAAGGCACGGCCCAAGAAACGCGAGGGGAGGCTGGACGTGATCGGGCGGGCCACCGGTGCCATCGGCATCGTGGCTGCGGCGCTTCACCCTCCTTCCCGAGCCCGTTCTTTCGTGGCGAGGAGAGACGCCGTCGGCATGTCGTACTTCCTGCAGCAACTGATCAACGGCGTCACTCTCGGCTCCATCTACGGGCTGATCGCCATCGGTTACACCATGGTCTACGGCATTGTCGGCATGATCAATTTCGCCCACGGCGAGATCTTCATGATCGGCGCCTTCGTCGCCCTGATCACCTTCTTGTTCATCGGCTCTCTCGGCATTACCTGGCTGCCGCTCGCCATCCTCATCGTGTTGCTGTCGGCGATGCTATTTACCGCCGTCTACGGCTGGACGCTCGAGCGGATCGCCTATCGGCCCTTGCGTCGGGCGCCCCGCCTGGCGCCGCTCATCTCGGCGATCGGCATGTCCATCTTCCTGCAGAATTACGTGCAGATCCTGCAGGGCCCCCGCACCAAGTCGCTGCCGCCGGTTATCGAAGGCGGCATCCTGGTCTCCGATCCCGCGGAGTTCGTCGTCCGCATCAGCTACATGGAGATCATGACCGTCGCGACGACGGTGATCCTGATGGTGGTGTTTTCCCTGATCATCGGCCGCACCGCCATCGGCCGGGCCCAGCGAGCCTGCCAGCAGGACCGGACGATGGCGGCGTTGGTCGGCATCAATGTCGATCGGACGATCTCCATCACCTTCGTCATCGGCGCCGCCCTCGCCGCGGTCGCCGGCATGATGTTCACCTTCCGCTACGGTGTCATTGACTTCTTCATCGGCTTTCTCGCCGGCATCAAGGCGTTCACCGCGGCGGTCCTGGGCGGCATCGGCTCGCTGCCCGGCGCCATGCTCGGCGGGCTGCTGATCGGCATGATCGAGGTCTTCTGGTCCGCCTACTTTACGATCGAATACAAGGACGTGGCAGCGTTCGCCATCCTCATCATGGTGCTCATCTTCCGGCCGACCGGACTCCTCGGTCGCCCCGAAATCGAGAAGGTGTGAGGATGGCCGGCCTCGCCGCTCCCTTCAAGGAAGCGCTGCTCGCCGCCGTCGTCGCGTTGCTGCTGGCGGTGCCGCTGGTGGGCTTTCAGACCGTACAGCCTTTGAGCGGCGAGGGGCTCGACCTGCATGCGCGCTGGTCGTGGGTGGCGATCGCCGTCGCCGCCGTCTTCGCCGGTCGCTTCCTCATCGCGTCGGTCCTGGAACACCGTCGTCGCCGCGCGCCCATCCTGGCCACCCCGACGCCCGGCCGTGGCTTCAAAACGCTTCGCTTCGAGGGTGAGCGGGCGCGGGTGCTGCGGCGGGTCATCCAGTTGCTGGCGCTGGGCGCGGCAATCTCGTTGCCGATGTGGGCAAACCGCTACGTGCTCGAGGTGGGCATCCTGGTCGCCACCTACGTTATGCTCGGCTGGGGCCTCAACATCGTCGTCGGCCTCGCCGGGTTGCTCGACCTGGGTTACGTCGCCTTCTACGCGGTCGGTGCCTACAGCTTTGCCCTATTCGCCATGCACTTCAACGCCAGCTTCTGGGAGTGTCTGCCGCTGGCCGGGCTGCTCGCCGCTACCTTCGGCGTCCTGTTGGGCTTCCCGGTCCTGCGGCTGCGCGGCGACTATCTCGCCATCGTCACCCTCGGCTTCGGCGAGATGATCCGGATCGTGCTGATCAACTGGTTTGACCTCACCAACGGACCGAACGGCATCGGCAATATTCCGCGCCCGACCTTCTTCGGGCTGCCGTTCGCCGCCTCGGCGCCCAACGGCGGGGCGACCTTCCACAGCTTCTTTGGCCTGGAATATTCGACCCTCCACCGCCAGGCATTCCTTTTCTACGTGATCTTGGCCCTGGCGCTGTTGACCAACGCCTTCACCTTGCGCATGCGCCGGTTGCCCATCGGACGGGCCTGGGAGGCGCTGCGCGAGGACGAGATCGCCTGCCGCTCCCTTGGCATCAACCCCACCAACACCAAACTGACGGCGTTCGCCATCGGCGCCATGTTCGGCGGCTTCGCCGGCTGCTTCTTCGCCACCCGTCAGGGCTTCATCTCGCCCGAGAGCTTCACCTTCATCGAATCCGCCATCATCCTCGCCATCGTCGTCCTTGGCGGCATGGGCAGCCAGATCGGCGTCGTCATTGCCGCCATTGTCCTCATCGGTGGCCCGGAACTGGTACGCGGCCTGGCCGAATACCGAATGCTGGCGTTCGGCGGCCTGATGGTCCTGATCATGGTCATCCGGCCGACCGGGCTGGTCGGCTTCCGTCAGCCGACGATTCACCTCAAGGATCATCCGCCGCCCGACGATGCGACCCCGGTGCTGGGCAGGGCGCCAGGGTGAGCACTGCGGAGGGGGCCGGCGCCGTCGCCGGAGCGGCCGGAGCATCCTCGGTCCCGCTGCTTACCGTCGAGCATCTGACCATGCGCTTCGGCGGCCTGGTCGCCGTCGATGACGTGTCCTTCGTCGCCGAAGCCGGGGCAATCACCGCCGTCATCGGTCCCAATGGGGCCGGCAAGACGACCATCTTCAACTGCCTGACCGGCTTCTATAAGCCGTCGGTAGGGCGGCTGACCCTCCACCATCCCGAGCACGGCCGTTTCCTTCTCGAGCGCATGGACGGTTTCCGCATCGCCCAACAGGCGAGGGTTGCCCGCACGTTCCAGAACATCCGCCTCTTCCCGGCGATGACCGTCCTCGAAAACCTGATCGTCGCCCAGCACAACAAGCTGATGCACGCCTCCCAGTGGACCATCGGCGGCCTGTTCGGCCTCAGCCGCTATCGCAGGGCGGAGCGGGCGGCCGTCGATCTCGCCCGCTACTGGCTCGATCGCATGCAGCTGAGCAAACGGGCGGATCAGCCGGCGTCGGCGCTGTCCTACGGCGAGCAGCGGCGCGCCGAGATCGCGCGTGCCATGTGCATCGAGCCGGCGTTGCTCTGTCTCGATGAACCGGCCGCCGGGCTCAACCCGCGGGAAACGGCGGAACTGAACCAGCTTCTGCTCTCCATTCGGGAGCGTCAGGGCATCGGCCTGCTGTTGATCGAGCACGACATGAGTGTCGTCATGGGCATCTCGGACCACGTCGTCGTCTTCGACTACGGCCGCAAGATTGCCGAGGGACCGCCGGCACAGATTCGCAACGATCCGCACGTCATCCGCGCCTATCTCGGCGAGGTCGACAGCGACGAAGACGATGGCGAGGCCGAGAGCGCAGACGAGGGTAATCCGGCGGCCGCGGGGTCGGGTAAGGGCGGGGTCGGGTAAGGATGAGCGCGGGGATCGCCGATCCGGTCCTGGAAGTGACCGATGTCTACGCCTCCTACGGCAGCGTCGAGGCGCTGCGGGGGGTTTCGATCGCCGTCGGCCGCGGCGAGATCGTCACCCTGATCGGTGCCAACGGCGCCGGCAAGACGACGATCCTGATGAGCATCTGCGGCCAGCCCCGTCCGACCCACGGGCGGATCGTCTTCAACGGCCATGACATCACCCGCATGCCGACCGAACGCATTATCGCATCCGGCATCGCCCATGCGCCGGAGGGCCGCCGCATCTTCTCGCGGATGAGCGTACTGGAAAACCTGAAGATCGGCGCCACGGCGGCTCCCGGGGATACGTTCGAGACCGACCTCGCTCGCGTCTACGGGCTGTTCCCACTCCTGAAGGAGCGCTCCGACCAACGCGGCGGTACCCTGTCCGGCGGCGAGCAGCAGATGCTGGCGATCGGCCGGGCGCTGATGAGCCGGCCGCGGCTGTTGCTGCTGGACGAGCCGTCGCTGGGTCTGGCGCCGATGATGGTCAAGCAGATCTTCCGCATCATCAAGGACATCAATGAGAAGGAAGGGGTGACCGTGTTTCTGGTCGAGCAGAACGCCCACCACGCCCTGCGCATCGCCCATCGCGGCTATGTGCTGGTCAACGGCCGAGTGAGCCTCTCCGGGCGTTCCACCGACCTCCTCAACAACGAAGAGGTGCGCGCCGCCTATCTGGAGGGCGAGGGATGATCGACATCAGCCTCACCGCCATTGTCGGCCCGTCGCTTGCTGCATTCCTGGGGGTGACGGTCGTCCTTGCCGGGGCGACGGCCTGGATCGCCGGCCACGCGCTCGCGTCGACCTGGAAGCCGGGTTGGCAGGTGGTGTTCTCCTGCCTACTGCTGGCCGCGGCGGCCCGCTTTCTTCTGTTCGCCCTGTTCGGGGGACGCTTGTTCTCGGTGACCGGCTACGTCGTCGCCGCGCTCATCCTTCTCGTCTTTGGCATCGTCTCGTTCAGAACCAATCGGGCGCGAAAGATGGTCAGCCAGTATCCGTGGTTGTACGAGCGCCGCGGTCTGTTCGGCTGGGCGGAGCGATCCGCGGAATCGGCTGGGTAGGCGGATATTTTTCAGACCGAAGGTTGAAAGTCTTGCGAGACGATCACAGCCTCCGCTATGCGACATGCGAGCCTTGAGAGGCACCACAAAGGGAGATGACGACGATGAGCTTGATGCGACGCCTGCTTCCCGCCCTTGTCGGCGTGCTGGCGCTACCGACGGCGCACGCGCTTGCCGACATAGAGATCGCCGTCGTCGGACCGATGACCGGCGACAATGCCACCTTCGGGGCGCAAATGAAGGCGGGCGCCGAAATGGCGGTGGCCGACATCAACGCCGCCGGCGGCGTGCTCGGACAGAAGGTTCAGCTGGTAATCGGCGACGACGCGTGTGATCCCCGGCAGGCCCGCGACGTGGCCAACCAGGTCGTCTCCAAGGGCGTCAAGGCGGTCGCCGGACACTACTGCTCGGGCTCGTCGATCCCCGCCTCGGAAGTGTACAATGAGGCGAACGTCATCCAGATCTCCCCGGCATCCACCAACCCGCAGCTCACCGAAGCGGGTCGCGCCAACGTCTTCCGCGTCTGCGGTCGCGACGACAACCAGGGAGTGGTCGCCGCCGCCTTCATCGCCGAGCACTTCCCCGGCAAGAAAATCGCCATCGTCCATGACAAGCAGACCTATTCGAAAGGGCTTGCCGATGCGACGAAGAAGCAGCTGAACACGCTTGGCATCCAAGAGGTGATGTACGAGACGGTGACCCGCGGCGAAAAGGACTATTCGGCGCTGATCAGCAAGCTGAAGCAGGCCAACGTGGACGTCCTCTACTACGGCGGCTACCACACCGAGGCCGGCCTGATCACCCGTCAGATGCGCGAACAAGGCCTGAAGACCCAGCTCATCTCCGGCGACGCCCTGGTGACCAGCGAATACTGGAGCATTACCGGTCCGCTCGGTGAGGGCACGATGATGACCTTCGGCCTCGATCCGGCCAAGGATCCCGCCAATGCCGCCATCGTCCAGAGCTTCGAGAAGCAAGGTGTGAAGCCCGAAGGCTACACGCTCTACACCTACGGCGCGGTGCAGGCGTGGGCCGATGCGGTGAAGAAGGCCGGTTCGGTCGATCCGAAGAAGGTCATCGATACCTTACACGATACGACGTTCCAGACGGTGCTGGGACCGATCACCTTCGACGAGAAGGGCGACGTCAAGCAGCCGACCTACGTGATGTATCAGTGGAAGGACGGCAAGTACGACTACTACAAGAAGTCGTAGTCCTGTCTTTGGCGCGGCAGGGCCCGGCTTTCGTCCGGGCCCCGTCCGCCCACTCCGGCCGGCCGCTCGCTCCGGCGACAGGAGATCGGCGCCCACCTTCCCAATTCCATTTTCATCGATCCCCGCGCGCCGACCGCATCCAAAGCGGGGCCTGATCCGTTCATCCTGGGAGGGCCCAGCAATCCCCTTGAGCCCGGCCGATGGTCGGCGCACCATGGGGCGATTGACGGGTGCTTCCAAAGCGCCGCGGTCGCGTCGCGGGGGTGGGTGAAAGCTTGAATTTTCCGCGCCGAAGGGCAAGCTGCGTCCACTGAAACGCGCTGGCGATCCGGGTCAAGGGCTGCGAATAAATGAATTCGCCGACGAGGAAAAAGAAACGGCGGAGCACGCCGAAAAAGGTGTGGCTCTGGATCAAGGCGCTGCGGCGCATTCTCCGCCTGGTCGATGGGCGGAGACGGGCGATCGTGGTCATCGGCCTGTTTATTGCCAGCATCCTGGAGTTGCTCGGGCTCACCATGATCCTGCCGTTGTTGGCGACGGCGGCCCACATGAAGGAGGCGAAGGGGGTCGGCATCGCCATCCAGAGCGCGCTGGAGGCCGTCGGGCTGTCCGCCGATCCGTTGTTTTTCCTGACGGTGATCGTCATCGGCCTCAGCCTTAAGGCGTTGCTCTCGGTCAACGTGACCCGTTACGTCAGCGACCTCGTCGGGGAGATCAGCTGTCGCTACCAGTTGGATCTGACTCGGGCGCTGATGCGCTCCCAGTGGAGCTATTTCATCCGCCAGCCCCTGGGTCGGTTGGTGCACGCGGTCGGACCGGAGGCGGCGGCTGTTGGCGAGAGCTTCTCTTACGCCACCACCATCCTCGCCAATGCGCTGCAGGCCATGCTGTTCATGGGCCTGGCTGCCTTCGTATCCTGGAAGCTGCTGGTGGTGACGCTCGTCATCACCTTCATCTTGATGTTCAGCTTCGGCAAGATGGTGCAGCAGGGCCGGGCCGCGTCGCGCCGCCACCGAGAGCACATGCGCAGCCACGCCGCTCACTTCACCGACGCGATGATCGGCATCAAGCAGATCCGCGCCATGGGTCGCACCGAGCATTTCAATCGCATCTTCGAGGATGAAGCGCGGATGCTGGCGTCGACGCTGCAGACGCGCATCCTCAGCGGTGATTATGCCGCCGACCTGCAGGAGCCGGTGATCGGCGGCCTGATCGCCGCCGGCTTTTTCCTCGCCCTGGGACCGCTGCAGCTCCCTTTGAACGACGTACTGATCATGGGCATCCTGCTGATCCGCACCTTCGGAGCGATCGCGCCCATGCAGCGCCAGTTGCACAAGTTCACGCAGACCTACGATCAATTCCAGGCGATCGAGGCCATGCTGCGGTCGACCCGCGCCGCCGCCGAGGTCTCCACCGGCCATCTGCAGCCGACGTTGAACGACGGCGTCCGCTTGGAGGACGTCAGCTTCGCCTATGGCGACAAGGTCGTCCTCGATAATCTATCGATCTCGATCCCGCGCGGCCGGATCACCACCCTGGCCGGCCCGTCCGGAGTTGGCAAGTCGACCACCGTCGACCTCATCGTCGGCCTGCACCGGCCCCAGGATGGCCGTATCCTCGTCGACGGCGTCGATCTGATGGAAATCGATCTGGAGGCGTGGCGCAACACCCTCGGCTACGTCCCCCAGGAGATCACCCTCTTCCACGATACCATCTTCCGCAACGTCAGCCTGTGGGCGGAAGGCGTCTCCGAGGCGGATGTGGAGGCGGCGCTGCGCCTCGCTGGGGCCTGGGACTTCGTCAAGGAGAAGCCGGAGGGCGTCAACTGGGGAGTCGGCGAGCGCGGCAATCAGCTTTCGGGCGGGCAGCGGCAGCGGATCTCCCTCGCCCGGGCTCTTCTGCATCACCCGAAGCTGCTGATCCTCGACGAGGCGACGACCGGTCTCGATCCGGAAACCGAGGCGGGCATCTGCGCCCACATCCGCTCGCTCTGCGACGATCACGGGCTGACCGTCCTCGCCATTTCCCACCAGTCGGCGTGGCAGCATGTAGCCGATCGAGTCTACCTGTTCGGGGGCGGAACCGCCATCGAGCAGGAGCGGGGCGCCGTCGCCCGGCCTGCTCCGGTCGGCGCCGAGGCCACCGGGTGAACGACGCTTCGTCCTCGGGATGGATCGCCACCTATCGGGCGACGATCGAGCCGGCCTGGATCGACTACAACGGTCACCTCAACGTCGCTTACTATCTCTTGCTCTTCGACCGCGCCCTCGACGCGGCGCTGGAAACCTTCGGCATCGGTCCCGCCTATCGGCAAGCGCACGGTTGCTCGGTGTTTGTCGGTGAGCACCATCTCGTCTACGACCGGGAGGTGCTGGCGCAGGCTTGCGTCCATATCGGCAGCCGTATCCTCGATGTGGACGAGCGGCGGCTGATCATCTTTCAGGAGATGCGGGTGGACGCGCCGGTGCCGGACGTGACCCCGCCGGCGGAGGCGGCGGCACCCGTCGCCACCTGCGAGACACTCTGCGTCCATGTGGATCTGGTGGCCCGGCGGTCGGTGGCGTGGCCGCCGGATATGGGCGAGCGCCTGAAGCGCAGTTGCGTCGGGCCGGCGGAACGGCCGGGTCGTGCGGGTCGCGCCATTCATCTCGCTCGTCGCTGAAATGGCGTGGTGACGGGTGTTTTTCCACTTAACGGCGAATTAATGACCCCCGGCTAGAGTGACATCGTACACGCTCTCGACCGGGGGAACCGAAGTGGACTATTCCCACACTTGTGATCAGGCTCAGACGTTCGCATCCGCCGCCCTGCAGCGGATGCGCGAAATGGCGATCGCGCCCCACCCCAACAACTATGCTGTTTGGTACAGCTATTGTTCCGGCGAAGTTCCCGATCTCAATGCCGTTCTCGATGCCCTGGTGTGCGATCGACAGGAGTTCACTGACGAACGCAATCAGACGCTCTTCCGACGGTTCTTTGCCACGGCGGTGGACGTGCTGCCGGTGCATCTCATCGCCGAGAAGGTCGAGGCCGAGTTGACGGCGGTGCTGGGCGCCCTCGAAACGACCGTTGCCGTGCACGCCAAGTATGGCGAATCGCTGGAGCAGGTTGGGAAATTTGCCGAGGGAATCACCCAGCCGCTGGCGTTGCGCCGACTTCTCACCGCCATCATCGATAAGACGCGGGCCGTTGCCCGGCAGAGTTGCGAACTGGAGGGTCAGCTCCGCCAATCCTGTCAGGAGGTGGGCTCGCTGCGCGAACAGCTGGAAAGCGCCAAGCGCGAGGCGATGACCGACGCGCTGACCGGACTTGCCAATCGCAAGATGCTGGACTTCGTCCTCAGAGAGGCGACGATGGAGGCGATGGAAACCGGCGATCCGCTGTCACTGCTGCTTCTCGACATCGATCATTTCAAGCAGTTCAACGACTCCTACGGTCACATCATCGGCGATCACGTCCTGAAGCTGCTGGCGGTAACGTTGCGCGATTCCATCAAGGGCCAGGACACGGCGGCGCGCTACGGCGGCGAGGAGTTCGCCGTCATTCTTCCCAGGACGAACGCCACCGATGCATGCAAGCTGGCGGAGAACATCCGGCAGCGGATCGCCAACAAGGCGGTCATCAACCGCAAGACCGGCGGCACCCTGGGTCGCGTCTGCGTCTCCGTCGGCGTCGGGCAGATGCGCATGGGCGAGTCGATTCGCCACTTCGTCGAGCGCACCGACAAGGCGCTGTATACGGCGAAACGGACCGGCCGCAATCGGGTCATTGCGGCGACCGACGACCTGGCCGAGTTGTCCCCCGTCTCCGATCCGCCGGAGGCGCGAGTGCTCCCGGGGGAAAAGAACCGTTTGAGTGATTCCCCTCATTTCGGCTAGAGGGTAACCGCAGAGTTTGATCACCGGGAGTTGGACCGACCCCACGGTTCGGCTTCCCATGCCGATGACCGCGAGCGCAAGGTGCACGGCACGAGGGCCGAAATCCGTGGCGCCATCTGACAGGCTCCGTCAAGCCCTCGTCGGCACGGCACTGCCCGCGGCGGCGACCGCGGCCGGCATTGCTGCCGGTGCCGTGTCCTGGCCGGCGGCGCTGGCCATCCTCGCCACCCTGGTGGTGGCATTCTTCGTCCTCGTGCGTAAAGACCGCTCGCCGCAACCGGTGGCGCCCCCAGCCGACGGTGACGCCGCCGTCGCACCTCCCCTCGATCTCATCGAGTTCCTGCCCGATCCGGTCATCCTGGTTAACGGCCGCCGCGAGATCGTCGTCAGCAACCGGGCGGCGCGCGAGGCCCTCGGGGTCGGTCCCGCCGGTCGAGATCTGGCCATATCGCTTCGCCATCCGGACATTCTGGCCGCCGCCGACGCGGTGATCAGCGCCGGCGGCCCACTCAGCGGGGAGATAACCCTCGCCGCGCCCATCACCCGTACGTTCGGCCTGCTTGCGACGGGGCTGCCGGTGGCGGCTGATAAAGGGGCGCCGCGCGTTCTCCTCGTGCTGCGCGACGAGACCCGGGTCAGACGCGCCGAGCAAAGCCGCGCCGACTTCGTGGCCAATGCCTCCCATGAATTGCGATCGCCGCTGTCGGCGATCATCGGCTTTATCGAGACGCTGCGGGGTCCCGCCCGCGACGATGAGGAGGCGCGCAACCGTTTCCTGCAACTGATGCACGGCGAGGCCCAGCGCATGGCCCGTCTCGTCGACGACCTGATGTCGTTGTCGCGGGTCGAGATCAATGAGCACGTGCTGCCGCGGGTGTCGGTGGATGTGGGCGCGATCGTCACCAGTGTCGCTAGCACGCTCGCCGTGCGCGCGCAGGCGAAATCGATGACCGTCGAAGTGGACATCGAGGATGATCTTCCCGGCGTTACCGGGGATGCCGACCAGCTGACACAAGTGTTTCACAATCTGGTGGAGAACGCGATCAAGTACGGGCGCCCGGAGACGGCGATCCGGGTCATTGTTCGCCTTATGGATCGCTCCCCCGGCGCCAGCAGTGCGGGAATTTCGGTGGCGGTGGTCGACCAGGGGGAGGGGATTCCGGCAGTGCATGTCCCGCGTCTGACCGAACGCTTTTACCGGGTGGACCAGGGGCGCTCCCGGCGCCTGGGCGGCACCGGCCTCGGTCTCGCCATCGTCAAGCATATCGTCAACCGCCATCGCGGGCGCCTCGCCATCGAAAGCAAGGTCGGCCAGGGCAGCGTCTTCACCGTCTTCCTCCCCCTGGGTGGCGAGCGGCCACGCAAGCGGCGATCGACAGCTTCCAGACCGGCGGCTGATTTCACAAAACCGTAACCAAACTGTCACATGACCGTCCCCGACCCCGGCTAAAGTCGCGCGAGGCGAGCCGGAGGCCGCCGCGGTAAGCTAGCCGGGACATCTCGCCGGTCGTTCCGCGTGATGGCGGCCGTGCGTGCATTGGACCGCCGGTCTGGATAGGGAGAAAATCATGAAGAAGGCATCACTGGCGGCTGCGCTGGTGGTAAGCGTCGCCTGCGCGAGCGCGGCGGAGGCCCGCGACCAGATCCGGATGGTCGGATCGTCGACGGTGTTTCCGTTTTCCACCCGCGTCGCCGAGGAGTTCGGCAAGACCACCAACTTCAAGACGCCGGTGGTCGAGAGCACCGGCACCGGTGGCGGCTTCAAGCTGTTCTGCTCCGGCATCGGCGTCGATACCGCCGATTTTTCCAACGCGTCGCGCGCTATCAAGAAGTCCGAGATCGACAACTGCGTCCAGAACGGCGTGACCGAAATAACCGAGGTCAAGATCGGCTATGACGGCATCGTCTTCGCCAACTCCAAGAAATCGCCGCAACTCAACATCACCCTCGAACAGATCTTCCTCGCCCTCGCCAAGGAAGTGCCTGACGGCAAAGGCGGTCTGCAGGCCAATCCCAACACCATGTGGAACCAGATCGATCCGTCGTTGCCGGCGACGAAGATCGAGGTCCTCGGTCCGCCACCCACATCCGGGACCCGCGACGCCTTCAATGAGCTGGCGATGGAAGGCGGTTGCGAGAAGATTCCGGCGCTGGCGGAAATGAAGAAGACGGACGAAAAGAAGCTGAAGGCGGTCTGCCAGAGCATCCGTGAAGATGGAGTGTTCGTCGAAGCCGGTGAGAATGATGTGCTCATCGTCCGCAAGCTGGAGGCGAATCCAGCGGCGTTCGGCATTTTCGGCTACAGCTTCCTCGATCAAAATCGCGACAAGATTCAGGGCAGCAAGGTCAACGGCATCGAAGACAGCTACGAAAACATTTCGTCCGGTGCCTATCCCATTTCGCGCTCGCTGTTCGTCTACGTGAAGAAGGCGCACGTGGGCGTCATCCCCGGCATCAAGGAATATCTGGCCGAGTATACGGCCGAGAAGGCATGGGGTCCGGAGGGGTATCTGGCTGACAAGGGCCTCATTGCGCTGCCGGATGCGGAGCGCAAGAAGTTCCGCGAGGTCGCCCTGCAACTGCCGAATAACGTCGGTGGTAAGTAATTACAATCTGAAACGACCCTTTATGCCGGCTTCGTCATGTCCATAACTCTTATCGTCGGCGTTCTTTTTGCCCTGACCGTCTTTGGCTTTTTCTTCGGAAGGTCGCGGGCGGTTGCGGTGGCAGGGCGGGATGGTGACCGACTGCATTCCCGCCCCAAGTACTACGGCTACTACGTGGCCCTGTGGTGCGGGCTTCCGGCGCTGATCCTGGTCGTTCTCTGGCTGGTGCTGGAGCCGCGCATCCTCGAGATGGTCCTCATCAACAGCCTGACGCCCGAGCAGCAGGCCCTGCCACCGGCACAGCTGGGCCTGCTGGTCAACGACGTCCGCAACCTGGCGAACGGCAACGTCTTCGGAGCGCCGGCGCCGGAGACGGTGGCCGCGGCGGAGCGTTTCGCCTCCGTGCGCAGCCTCAGCCACATGGCGCTGGGGGTTGCCGTCCTCGCCGCCGCCATTGCCGGTCTGGCGTTCGCCCGTCAGCGGATCGTTCCCCGGCTGCGGGCGCGCAATCAGGTGGAAAGTGCCGTCCAGGGGCTGCTGCTGATCTGTTCGGTGATCGCCATCCTGACGACGATCGGCATCATTCTTTCGCTGATCGTCGAAAGCAGTCGCTTTTTCATGCGGGTGCCGGTGACCGAGTTCCTGTTCGGCACCCACTGGAGCCCGCAGATGGCGCTGCGCGCCGATCAGGTGGGGGCGTCCGGCGCCTTCGGAGCGATTCCGCTGTTCGTGGGCACGCTGCTGATCTCCGCCATCGCCATGAGCGTGGCGATGCCGGTTGGCCTGTTGTCGGCCATCTATATGGCGGAATACGCCCACCCGCGGGTGCGCTCGGTGGCCAAGCCGATGCTGGAAATCCTCGCCGGCATCCCGACGGTGGTCTACGGGTTCTTCGCCGCACTAACGGTTGCGCCCTTGTTCCGCGCCGCCGGGCAAGCGGTCGGCCTCTCCATCTCGTCGGAGAGCGCGCTTGCCGCCGGGGTGGTCATGGGGATCATGCTGGTGCCGTTCGTCTCGTCCTTGTCGGACGACGTAATCACCGCCGTTCCCCAATCTATGCGCGACGGCTCCCTCGGTTTGGGGGCCACGCGCTCGGAGACCATTCGCAAGGTGATCCTGCCGGCGGCGCTGCCCGGCATCGTCGGCGGCTTCATGCTTGCCATCTCGCGCGCGATCGGGGAGACGATGATCGTCGTCATGGCCGCCGGCCTTGCCGCCAACATGACCGCCAATCCATTCCAGGCGGTGACGACGGTGACGGTGCAGATCGCCACCCTTCTCGTCGGCGATCAGGAATTCGACAGTCCGAAAACGCTGGCGGCGTTCGCCCTCGGCCTCGTCCTCTTCTGCGTGACCCTGATCCTGAACGTCATCGCCCTGCGCATCGTCCAGAAGTATCGGGAACAGTATGACTGAGATGCTGACGACCGCGACGCCCCCGCGAGACGGCCGCGCGGTCTCGGAGGCGATCGCCCGCAGCCTGCGGCGTCGCTATGCCGCCGAGCGCCGGTTCAAGGCTTACGGCGTCATTGCCATCGGTCTGTCGATGATCGCGCTGGCGACGCTGCTGTTCACGGTGATCTCGACCGGTTTGCCGGCGTTCACCCAGACCCAGATCCGCCTCGACGTCACCCTTTATCCCCAGGATATCGATCCGGAGGGGACGCGCGATCCGCAGACGCTCGCCACCGCCGATTACGAGAAGCTCATCCGTGATGCGATGAGCGACCTGTTCCCGGAGGTGACCGGCCGCCAGGATCGTCGCGAGCTGTTCGCGATGATCAGCCCCGGCGCCACCTACGTGATCCGGGAGAAGGTGATCGCCGATCCGTCGTTGATCGGTCAGCGGGTGCAGTTGCTGATCCCGGTCGCCGACGACATGGATCAGTTTGCCAAAGGGACCATCGCCGCCGCCGGCGGTGAGGAAACGCGGCGGGTTTCGGACAGACAGATCGCCTGGTTCGAACGGCTGCAAGGCCGGGGGATGATCAAATCGGCCTTCAATTGGACGCTGTTCACCGCCGGCGATTCCCGCTCGCCCGAGCTGGCCGGCATCAGGGGTGCCCTCGTCGGCTCCCTGTGGACGATGTCGCTGACGTTGCTGATGGCCTTTCCGCTGGGCGTCGGTGCTGCCATCTTCCTGGAGGAGTTTGCCAAGAAGAACCGGTGGACCAGCCTGATCGAGGTCAACATCAACAATCTGGCGGCGGTGCCTTCGATCGTCTTCGGTCTGCTCGGTCTCGCCGTCTTCCTGAACTTCTTCGGCCTGCCCCGGTCGTCTCCCCTTGTCGGCGCCATGGTGCTGACGCTGATGACGCTGCCGATCATCATCATCGCCAGTCGGGCGGCGCTGAAGGCGGTGCCGCCGTCGATCCGCGAGGCGGCGCTCGGGATCGGCGCGTCGAAGATGCAGGCGGTGTTCCAGCACGTGGTGCCGCTGGCGATGCCGGGCATGCTCACCGGCACCATCCTCGGCCTTGCCCACGCGCTCGGCGAGACGGCACCTTTGCTGATGATCGGCATGGTCGCCTTTATCGTCGATATCCCCACCGGTCCGCTCGATGCGGCGACGGTGATGCCGGTTCAGATCTATCTGTGGGCGGATGCACCGGAGCGGGCCTTCGTCGAGCGGTCGTCGGCGGCGATCATGGTCTTGCTCGCTTTCCTGATCGTGATGAATGCGGTGGCTGTCGTCTTGCGCAAGCGGTTTGAACGGAAATGGTAGAAGCAAGCGCTAAAAAGCCGGCACGGGAACGGAGCCGGATGGGGAGTGATCGGATGAGCAACATCGAAATGGACACGGTGCGGCCGAGCGAGGTGAAGGCGAGCGGCGTGCGTCCGGCGCCGAAGATGACCTCGTTGGATGTGAACGTTTTCTACGGCGACAAGCATGCGTTGAAGGGCATCAACCTCGACATCGGCGAGAACGAGGTCACGGCGTTGATCGGGCCCTCCGGCTGCGGCAAATCCACCTATCTGCGTTGCCTCAACCGGATGAACGATACCATCGACAGTTGTCGGGTGACCGGCCAAATCACCCTCGACGGCAATGACATCTACGACGGCGACATGGACGTGGTTTACCTGCGAGCTCGCGTCGGCATGGTGTTTCAGAAGCCGAACCCGTTCCCGAAGGCCATCTATGAGAACGTGGCCTACGGTCCCCGTATCCACGGCATCGCCAGGGACAAGACGGATCTGGATCGCATCGTTCAGGAGAGCCTGGAGAAGGCCGGCCTGTGGGGCGAGGTGAAGGATCGTCTCGGCGACCCCGGCACCGGTCTCTCCGGCGGCCAGCAGCAGCGCCTCTGTATCGCCCGGGCGATCGCCGTGCAGCCGGAGGTCATCCTCATGGACGAGCCGTGTTCGGCGCTGGATCCGATCGCGACGGCGAGGATCGAGGAACTGATCGACGAATTGCGGGCCAACTACACCATCGTCATCGTCACCCATTCCATGCAGCAGGCCGCCCGCGTCTCGCAGCGGACCGGCTTTTTCCACCTGGGCTATCTGGTGGAGACCGGCGATACCGAGCAGATCTTCACCAACCCCAAGGACACGCGCACCCACGACTACATCACCGGGCGCTTCGGCTGAGCCCGACGGCCTTTTGGGCATCGAGGGCCCCCGCCGGGGCAGCAGGGAGACCACGCTATGAGTTCGAACCACATCGTCAGGTCGTTCGATGAGCAGTTGCGGCGGCTCGACAATCTGATCGCCGAGATGGGCGGTCTCGCCGAAGTCCAGCTTTCGGAAGCAATCGAGGCGCTGGTCCGCCGCGACGTGGATCGCGCGGCGGAAGTCGCCGCCGCCGATAGCCGTCTCGATGAGATGGAGGTGGAGATCGACCGCCATGCCATCAATCTGCTGGCGCTGCGGCAGCCGATGGCGAAGGATCTGCGCGAGATCGTCGGCGCGCTCAAGGTTTCCGGGATGATCGAGCGGATCGGCGACTACGCCAAGAATGTCGCCAAACGGACGGTGTCCCTGGTCGAGATGGCGCCGGTGCCGTCCAATCAGACCGTCGCCCGTCTCGGTCAACTGGCTCAGGAGATGGTCAAGGACGTGCTCGACGCCTACGTGGAGCGCGACATTGAAAAGGCGGCCTCGGTCCGTCATCGCGACAAGGACGTGGACGCCCTTTACACCAGCATCTTTCGCGAGTTGCTGACCTACATGATGGAGGATGCGCGCAGCATCAGCGCCTGCACCCACCTTCTGTTCGCGGCGAAGAACTTCGAGCGGGTCGGCGACCATGCCACCAACATCGCCGAGATCGTCGAATTCCTCGTCGAAGGGCGGGTCGAGTTCGACGAGCGGCCGAAGGAGGACACCTCCAGCTTCGCCATCGTCGAGCCCCATGCATGATCCCGTTGGCAAGCCCCGCAGCCGGCAAGGATGACGCGACCGTGAAACCCAGCGTACTGATCATCGAGGACGAGCAGGCGCAGGCGGAGATGCTGCGCTACAACTTCGATCGCGCCGGCTTCGACGTAGCCCTGTCAGGGGACGGCGAGGAGGCGCTGCTGGCGGTGGACCATCGGCCGCCCGACCTCATCCTCCTCGATTGGATGCTGCCCGGCATTTCGGGTGTTGCGCTTTGTCAGCGGCTGCGGGCGCGGCCGGAGACGCGCTCGATCCCCATCATCATGCTGACCGCCCGCAGTGAGGAGACCGACCGCATACGCGGCTTCGACTCGGGTGCCGACGACTATGTGGTGAAGCCGTTTTCGCCGACGGAACTCATCGCCCGGGTGCGCGCCGTGCTCCGCCGGGCGCGGCCGGCGCTGGGCGAGGACACCCTCGTCTGCGACGACATCGTCATGGATCTGGGCAGCCACCGGGTGAGCCGCAGCCACATGCCGATCCATCTCGGTCCGACCGAATATCGCATCCTCAGGTTGTTCATGGAGCGGCCGAACCGGGTGTTCACCCGCGAGCAGCTTCTCGACAAAGTGTGGGGACGGGATATTCATGTGGAGCTGCGCACGGTCGACGTGCACATCCGCCGCCTGAGGAAGGCACTGGCCGAGCATGGCGGCGACGATGTCATCCGCACCGTCCGCGGCACCGGCTACGCCCTCGATGGCACTTCCGTGAACCGAGGCGTGACCGCAACCGCGTAGCCTAGCGTGGTGGTGGCGTGATCCCGGACACCAGCAAGCGAACCAGGTCCGCCTGGCTGCGGCAGTCGGTCTTGGCCAGAACCTGCTTCATCTGGAAGCGGACGGTGTGAATGGAGACGCCGCGGCGCTCTGCGTACTCGCGCAGCGAGACGCCGGCGGCGACGGCGACGGCGAGCGACGCTTCGGCCGCGGTCAGCCGGTATCGAGTGCGCAGCACCGTCTCCGGCAGCGGCTCGATCAGCGCCGGGTCGTGGATGATGGCGAGCACCGCGGCCGATCCGTCCTCGCGACTGATGCCGCTCCAGCGCGGCAGCGGCCGGAATTCCATGCGGTAATCGGGCTTGCCGGAGGGCCGGCCGAGGGTGATGACGGTGCCATCTGCTTCCCCGGGGACGACGACCGTTGCCGGCAGCGTCTGGCGGATCGCCTGTTCGATGCGAACGGCGCCCTGACTGTGGGTGGCGGTCAGCTTGCCGGCGGTCATGGCGAGGCCGTCAGCGGCGGCGATGACCCGCCGCGCGGCGGCGTTGGCGAAGAGAACCTCGCCACTCGCATCGAGGATCAATCCCGCCGTCGGCAGCTCTTCGAACGCCGCCGACATCAGGGCTGCCTGACCGCCAAGCTGTCTCATCCGCAGGCGAAGCGCACCCGATCGCTCGAAATGCGGCAGATAGACGCCGAAGGTCTGGTGCTGGGACTGCTCGAACTCGTCGCGCGGCCGGCCTTGGGCGCACGTGACGATGGTGCCGAAGCGGGGTGCGGGGGAGATATTGACGTGCAGCAGATGGGCGAGCCCATACCGCGGCAGAAACTCGTTGTGAAAGGCGCTGCGGCGGCGCTCGGTGGTGGTGATGAGGCTGCGATCGTCGAGAATGAGCCGCCGATGCGCCCGGTTGACCCGTGGCACCCGCACATCTGACGCCAGATAGTTATCGAGGTAGTCCTGGTCGGAACCTTCCGGTATGCCGCCGCCGACACCGACGACCACCTCGCCACTGGTCTGATCGATCATCTTGAAGTAGGCAGCATCGCAACCCATGACGCCGGCAAACCGGGTCATCACCTCGCGCAGCTGGAATGGATCGGCGATCGCGTCGTAAATGGCGGCGATCAGCTCCGGATCCGGTGCGTTTCCCCCTGCGAGCATCCCGGAAACACGCTTGTTGGCGACACAATCCCCACGGGTAACGCCCTGGCGGCCAATTCTACCGTGACCATAATCCAGATGGGAGATGAAAAGTGTCCGTTCGGCGCTTTCTATCGGTGCCGGCCGCCGGGGTTCCGGTGGCGACCACCAGGATACCGCGAAATCCGCGGCTTTCTGGCTCCTGGTATCGGCACGGGCGCGGCACGCCGTGGGGGGCGGTAGCCGCGCCCCATTCCGCGCCGGCCCCTATTCTGCGCTGATACGGCGGTAGTTCAGAAGCTGTCGTCCGTATCGAAGCCGGTGTCCGACTCTTCCTCGTAGTGGGTATCCTCGAACAGCCGTTCGTCGTCGCCGATCTCGCTCGCCGCCGCATCGGCGGCAAACAGCTCGGCGAGAGCGCTGCCGAGAAGCACCCCGCCGGCGACGCCCACCGCCGTCTGCGCGGCGCCGGCGAGAAAGCCGCCGCCCTGGCGATGACGGGGATCGGCGTAGGCAGAAACGCGTGCATCCCAACCGGATGTGGAGGGGGATGGCGTCTGCCGGCGGACGCCGGTCGGCGGGGAGCCGCCGAACAGACCGGTCAGAAAGCTGTTGGACGCTCGCTCGCTGGCTTGCCGTTCCAGCTCATCGATGCGGGCCTCGGCGGCGGCCAGGGCCTGCTGCTGGACGAGGATCGTCTGCGCCATGTAATAGGGTGCGGCTGGCTGGCGACCGAGATGGTCACAGATGCGCCTCTCAGCCTCGTCGTCACGACCACCGGAGCGCTCCTCGACGGCGCGGATCTTCTCGAACAGCTCGTCGATGACCTGTCGTTCGTTGTCGTCCATGAACTTCCCCTATCGGCTGGTGGCCGATCGCAAAATCAAACTCTACTGGTATTGCCTGCGGGTCGATGCGGTCAAGCGCGGCGCATGCCGGTGCTTGAGCCCGATCTATTCTATCGAGGCTTGTCGGCGGCAGTGGCGACTCACCCGTCGACGACGTCGCGGACGCCGGGAATGGCGCGCAGTCGGGCCGCGGCATCGGCGGTCACCGACCGACGCAGCGGCAACAGGACCGTCGCCTCGATCCCCTCATCCAGCCAGGTGACGAGGCGGATGACGTCGCTCCCGTTAGGCTGCCGGGTGAGCAGCGTGTGCACGGCGGCAACGGCATCGGTCGAATCGATGTGGATGGCCAGTGTCCCGCCCAGCTTGGCCAGCGCCTGATCCACGGGCTCGATCTCCTGGGCGGTGATGCGGAGGCTTTCTGCCTCCACCTGGACGGCGCCGCGGACGAGGATCGCCGATCCAGGCTCCAGCAACGGGCGGCGGGCGGCGAGGATTTCGGAGAAAACGGTGATCTCGAAGACGCCGGTGGGATCGGAGAGTTGGACGAAGGCGTAGCGGGTCCCCTTCGCCGACGATCGCTCTCGCTTGGCGAGCACGGTGCCGGCGAGGATGACCGCTCCCGAATCGGTGCGTGTCGCAAGATCGGCCGACCGGGTCACCCCCAGGCGTTTCAGCTTCGCCTGATAGCCATCCAGCGGATGCGCCGAAAGGTAGAAGCCGACGGCATCCAGTTCCTCCTTCAGCCGCTCCGCCGGTGACCAGTCATCGACGCGGGCGAGTCGCAGCCCCTCTTCACCGCCGCTGGCGCCGCCACCGAACAGACCCATCTGCCCACTCTCCCGGTCCTCGGCGAGCAGGCTGGCGCGGCGCAGCATGGCATCGACGCTGGCGACGACCCGGCGGCGGTTGCCGTCCAGCCGGTCGAAGGCGCCGGCGCGGGCCAGGTTTTCCAGCTGTCGCTTGTTGGCATGGCGGCAGTCGAGGCGGCCGGCGAAGTCGTCCAGCGATCGGAAGCGGCCGTTGCGCCGCCGCTCATCCACCAGCGCCTGCACCGCCGTCAGCCCCACCGTCTTGATCGCCGCTAGGCCGTAACGGACGGCGCCGCCGCTCGCATCGCCCCCAGCGCCGACATCACCGCCGTATTCGACGGTGAAGGTTTCCGCCGAGGCGTTGATGTCGGGCGGCAGCAGGCGGATGCCGAGCCGGTCCAGTTCGCGTCGAAAGCCGTTGAGCTTGTCAGTGTTGCCGAGGTCGAGGGTCATCGACGCGGCGAAGAACTCGACGGGGAAGTTCGCTTTCAGATACGCGGTCTGGTAGGCGATCAGGGCGTATGCGGCCGCATGAGACTTGTTGAAGCCGTAGCCGGCGAACTTGTTGACGTGCTCGAAGATGCGCGCCGCCGTCGCCTCGGACACCTTGCGGGCCCGAGCGCCGCCGATGAAGGTCTCCCGTTGCTGGTCCATCTCCGACTGGATCTTCTTGCCCATGGCCCGCCGCAAGATATCGGCGCCGCCGAGCGTGTAGCCGCAGAGCACCTGCGCGATCTGCATGACCTGCTCTTGGTAGATCATGATCCCGTAGGTTTCCTTCAGGATCGGCTCCAGCAGCGGGTGCAGGTAGTCGGGCTTTTCCTCCCCGTGCTTGCGGTGGATGTAGCTCGGGATGTTGGCCATCGGCCCCGGCCGGTAGAGGGCGACGACGGCGATGATGTCCTCGAAGCTGTCGGGCTTCAGCTTGCGGAGCGCGTCGCGCATGCCGGCACTTTCCAGCTGGAAGACGCCGACGGTGTCGCCGCGGCCGAGCATGTCGTAGGTGCCGGGGTCATCGAGGGGCAGGCGCGACAGATCGAGGTCGATGTTCCGGCCCCGCTTCAGCAGCGCAAGCGTTTCCGCCAGTACCGTCAGCGTCTTCAGGCCGAGGAAGTCGAACTTCACCAGTCCCGCCTGTTCCACCCACTTCATGTTGAAGCCGGAAACCAGCAGAGACGAGCGCGGGTCGCGGTAGAGGGGGATCATCTCCTGCAGCGGCCGATCGGCGATGACGACGCCCGCCGCATGGGTGGAGGCGTGGCGATACAATCCCTCCAACTGGCGGGCGATGCCCACCAGCCGCGCCACCGTTTCGTCTTCGGCGATCATCGCCTGCAATTGCGGCTCGCCGTTGATGGCCTGGGCGAGGGTGACCGGGTTGGCCGGGTTGTTGGGCACCAGCTTGCACAGCTTGTCCACGTGGCCGTAGGCCATGCCCAGGACCCGGCCTACGTCGCGCAGCACGGCGCGCGCCTGCAGCTTGCCGAAGGTGATGATCTGCGCCACCCGGTCGGCGCCGTAGCGCTCGATGACGTGGCGGATTACCTCGTCGCGCCGGTCCTGGCAGAAGTCGATGTCGAAGTCCGGCATCGAGATGCGCTCCGGGTTGAGGAAGCGCTCGAACAGGAGGCCGAAGCGGATCGGATCGAGGTCGGTGATGGTCAGCGCCCAGGCGACGACCGAACCGGCGCCGGAACCGCGGCCGGGGCCGACGGGAATCCCGGCTTCCTTGGCCCACTGGATGAATTCGGCTACGACGAGGAAGTAGCCGGCGAATCCCATCTTGCAGATGACGTCCAGTTCGAAGGCGAGCCGGTCGCGGTACTGGCGGAACAGCTGTTCCGCGGCGGCACCGTCTTGTCCCGCCGTCGCCACGTGGTCGGCCAGCCGTCGCTCCAGGCCGCCGGCGGCCTCGCCGCGCAGCACGTCCTCTTCGCTCTTCCCCGGACCGCAGTCGTAGTGGGGCAGCATCGGCTTCACCGACCGGACGAGGAAGGCGGTGCGGCGGGCGATCAGGCCGGTGTTGGCGATGGCATCCGGCAGATCGGCGAACAGCTCGCTCATCATCGCCGGCGTCTTCAGGTAATGCTCGGGGCTGAGGCGACGGCGCTCGGGGTCGGCGAGAGTGGTTCCCTCGGCGATGCACAGGAGCGCGTCCTGCGCCTCGTACATCTCTGGGCCGGGAAAGTAGGCGTCGTTGGTGGCGACGATGGGCAGGCCGCGGTGTTCGGCGAGCTCGATCAGTCCTCCCTCGATCGCCTGCTCGTCCGCCAGGCCGTGCCGCTGCAGCTCCACGTAAAGGTGATCGCCGAAACCATCGGCAAGGCGAGCGAGGAGATTGGCGGCGAGGTCCCGCTTGCCGTCCAGGAGTAGTCGGCCGAGAGGGCCGCCGGCGCCGCCGGTCAGCAAGATCAGGCCGGCGCCGTGGGCGATCAGCGTCTCCACCGACACCTGCGGCGTCTGCTCGGCCATGGGGTCGAGCTGGGCGCGGGCGACCAGCGACAGGAGATTGGCATAGCCGGTCGGCGACTGAACGAGGAGGACGACGGAATCGACGGCGGTCGATGCACGCGGTCGCAGCCCGGTGCCGCCATTGCCGACGGTGCCGGTGAGACCGAGCTGGCAGCCGATGATCGGCTGAATGCCCTTGTCGCCCAGCGTCGCCGAGAACTCCATGGCACCAAACAGATTGTTGGTGTCGGTGATGGCGATCGCCGGCATCCCCATCCCCCGGCAGAGGCCGGGGAGCTCCTTGATGCGGACCGCCCCTTCCGAGAGGGAGTATTGGGTATGGACGCGGAGATGGACGAAGACGGGCTCGGTCATCGGCGCCCCCGTCTCACGCCGCCCGCAGGAGGCCGTCTTTGAGGGTGACGGTCCGGTCCATCCGGGCCGCCAGCAGCGGATTGTGGGTGGCGATCACCGCTGCCAGCTGGGCGCCACGCGCCAGCCGGATGAGGAGATCGAAGACATCCTCGGCGGTGTGGGGGTCGAGGTTGCCGGTGGGCTCGTCGGCGAGCAGCAGTTGTGGCGCGTTGGCCAGGGCGCGGGCGATGGCCACCCGCTGCTGTTCGCCGCCGGAGAGCTGTCCCGGTCGATGGTGCAGGCGTTCGGCCAGCCCCAGTTCCGCCAGCAACTCGCCGCTGCGGGCGTCGCTGGCCCGTCGGCCGCGGCCGGCGATCAGCTGCGGCAGGCTGACGTTCTCCAGCGCCGAGAACTCCGGCAGCAGGTGGTGATACTGGTAGACGAAGCCGATGCCCAGGCGACGGATCAACGTCCGGGCGCGGTCGTCGAGGGCGCCGCACGCCCGGCCGTCGATGGCCACCTCGCCGCCGTCGGGCCGCTCGAGAAGCCCCGCGATGTGCAGCAGCGTCGACTTGCCGGCGCCGGACGGGCCGACCAGGGCCACCAGTTCGCCCCTGGCGACGCTGAGATCGACCCCTCGCAGCACCTCCAGCGAGGCTCGGCCTTGCGCATAGCGGCGAACGATGCCGGAGAGCCGGAACAGCGGCTCATTCATACCGGAGCGCTTCCGCCGGCTCGATCCGCGCCGCCCGCCAGGACGGGTAGAGGGTGGCGAGGAAGGAGAGCACCAGCGCCATGATGGTGACCACCGCCACCTCCGAGGCGTCCACCTTGGCCGGCAGCTTCGACAGGAAGTAGATCTCGGAGGCGAACAGATCGGTGCCGGTGAACCCCTGGATCCACTGGCGGATCGACTCGATGTTGCGTGCGAACGTGAGCCCGATGACGAACCCCAAGAGCGTGCCGACGACGCCGACGCTGGAGCCGGCGATGAAGAAGATGCGGGTGATCGACCCCTTGGTCGCCCCCATCGTTCTGAGGATGGCGATCGCCCGCCCCTTTTCCTTCACCAGCATGATAAGGCTGGAGATAATGTTGAAGGCGGCAACGACGATGATCAGGGTCAGGATCAGGAACATGACGTTGCGTTCCACCTGGATCGCATTGAAGAACCCCGCGTTCAGCCGCTGCCAATCGGTGACACGGAGCGGCTGGTCGGTCTCCCGCCAGATCAGCTTGGTCACCTCGGCGGCGCGGTCCGGATCGTCGAGAAAGACCTCCAGCGTCGTCACCGCCCCCGGCATGTTGAAGTAGGTCTGCGCCGCCTCAAGCGGCATGAAAACAAAGCTGGAATCGTATTCGTACATGCCGACGTCGAAGAGGGCGACGATCCGGTAGGCGCGCACCCGCGGCACGGTACCGAAGGCGGTCACGGTGCCGGCGGGGGAGATCAAGGTCAGCCGGTCGCCGACGGTGAGGCCAAGGCGTTCGGCGAGACGATCGCCGATGGCGATGGCGTCGTTGCCGTCGAATGCGTCGAGGCTGCCGGCGGTGATGGCGCTGGCGATCAGGCTGCGCTGCCGCATGTCCTGGGGACTGAGGCCGCGGACGACGGCGCCGCGGGCGACGCCGGAGGCGGAGACCATCACCTGGTTCTCGATCATCGGATCGGCGAACCGCACGCCCGGCAGGCGGGCGACCTGCGCCCGGAGGCCCTCGTAGTCGGTGATGCCACCGACCTGGCCCTGGATGTTGATGTGGCCGTTGAGGCCGAGGATGCGGCCCAGGAGTTCGGCGCGGAAGCCGTTCATCACCGACATGACGATGATCAGGGTGGCGACGCCGAGCGCGATGCCGAGAAAGGAGAGCAGCGCGATCAGCGAGATGAAGCCCTCCTGTCGGCGCGGCTTCAGATAGCGCATGGCCACGTGCCATTCGAAACGCGAGAACAAGCGGGTGGGGCTCCTTGCTAGCCGGCCAGGCGTGCCAGCGCCGCCTCGACGGACATCTCGTCGCGCGCACCGGTGCGACGGTCCTTGATCTCGACCCGGTCGGCGGCGGCGCCCCGTGGGCCGACGATGACCTGCAGCGGCAGCCCGATCAGATCCATCTCCGAGAACTTGACCCCGGCGCGCTCGTTGCGGTCGTCCCACAGAATGGCGACGCCGGCGGTGGTGCAGCCGTCGTACAGGCGGGCGCAGACGGCGCCGGTCGCCGCGTCGCCGGCCTTCAGGTCGACCAGCCCGGCGGCGAAGGGAGCGACGCTCGCCGGCCAGACGATCCCGGCGTCGTCGTGGGAGGCCTCGATGATGGCGCCGACCAGCCGCGAGACACCGATGCCGTAGGAGCCCATCTCGATGGCCACCGGCTCGCCTTCCGGGCCGGCGACGACGGCGCCCAGCGGCTTCGAGTATTTGGTTCCGAAGTAGAAGATGTGGCCGACCTCGATCCCGCGCCCGGTGACCAGGTCGGCTCCCAGCGCCGCCTCGACGGCGGCATCGCGGCGTTCGTCGGTGGCGGCGTAGCGCCTCGTGTACTCGTCGACGATGGGAGAGAGGTCGCCGTCGAAATCGAGGGTGCGGCCGGCCAGCGAGAGCGCGGCGAAGTCCCGGTGATAGGCGATCTCGCTCTCGCCGGTGTCGGCGAGGATGACGAACTCGTGGCTGAGATCGCCGCCGATCGGCCCGGTGTCGGCCTGCATGGGGATCGCCTTCAGCCCCATGCGCTCGAAGGTGCGCAGATAGCAGACGAACATCTTGTGGTAGGCGCGGACGGCGCCGGCGCGGTCGAGATCGAACGAGTACGAATCCTTCATTAGGAATTCGCGGCCGCGCATGACGCCGAAACGCGGCCGGATCTCGTCGCGGAATTTCCACTGGATGTGATAGAGCAGCCGCGGCAGCTGCCGGTAGCTCTTCACCGTGGCGCGGACGATCTCGGTGATCAGTTCCTCGTTGGTCGGGCCGTACAGCAGCTCCCGCTCGTGGCGATCGAGAATGCGCAGCATCTCAGGGCCGTAGGCGTCGTAGCGGCCGCTCTCCCGCCACAGCTCCGCCGGCTGGATGGTCGGCATCAGCATCTCGAGGCAGCCGGCACGGTCCTGTTCCTCGCGGACGATCCGCTCGATGTTGCGCAGCACTCTGAGGCCAAGCGGCAGCCACGAGTAGATGCCGGCGCTCGACTGGCGGACGAGGCCGGCGCGCAGCATCAGCCGATGCGAGGCGATCTGGGCCTCGGACGGCGTCTCCTTCAGCGTCGGCAGAAGGTAGCGGGATAGCCGCATGATATGGCGTCGGAACCCTGGTCAGGCCGACCGCGGCGCGGCCGGGAAGGACGGCATTCCCGCCGACCCGGCGGCGACATTAGGGCAACCCCGTCCCGGCATCAACCGCCAGCGTCGGGACTTGTGTCCGTTCCCCTCGCGTGCCAGCTGACACGGGACCGCCCGCGTTTTGCCTTGTTTCGTTTCGTCTGGCCTCCTCTCTCCTTCGGCACCCGATCATGGATCCCTACCACGTTGCCCTTCTCGTCGGCGCCGGCATTCTCGGCGGCAGCATCAATGCCATCGCCGGCGGTGCCACCTTTTTCACCTTTCCGGCGATGATGGCCGCCGGGCTGGGGCCAGTCGCCGCCAATGCCTCCAACACGGTGGCCCTGGCGCCGGCCAGTTTCGCCGCCTTCATCGCCATGCGGCGGCACCTTCCCGGCGCCCGCCATCTCCTCGTCTCGTTCCTCATCCTGGGCGTCGTCGGCGGTGCCCTCGGTGCCTGGCTGGTGCTATGGCTCGGCGACGCCCGCTTTCGCGCCTGCGTTCCCTGGCTGCTCCTCGTCGCCACGGTGATGTTCGCGGCGGGCCCGTGGCTGGTCGGGCTGATGAAGCGGGCCAACCTGCACCACGAGCGCCCCGCGGTGCGGGGGGCTGGGCTCGTCCTGCAGGCGGCGATCGGCGTCTACGGCGGCTTTTTCGGCGCCGGCATGGGAATGGTGACCCTGGCCGGGCTGAACCTGCTCGGTCTCGACGACATCCGGGTGATGAACGCGCTGAAAAACCTGTTCACCTCGCTTTGCAACGGCGTCGCCATCATCGTCTTCGTCGTCGCCGGCGCGGTGAGCTGGCCGCATGCCCTGATCATGATGAGCGGCGGCCTCATCGGCGGCTACATCGGCGGCCACGCCGGCAACCGGCTTCCGGCCAAGTACGCGCGGATGATCGTCACCGCCGTCGGCACCGTGCTCACCATCGCCTACTTCATCAAGGACTGACACCCGGGATCAGGGGCTGACGCCCGGGGCGGGAGAGGCGCGCGGACGGCCCGGCGCCTTGCAATCGGCCGGTTTCGGGAGTATGTAGCCGGCATCTCTCACGCGGCCTTGCGGGGAGAGGGTGTTCGTTCGCTCTCTTTTCGCTCCGGTCCCGAACCCGCTACGGGGGAGGGAGACGCCGCGGCGGTGCAACCGGAACAGGATTGATTTCACCATGACCATGCCGACGTTCACCATGCGCCAGCTCCTGGAAGCGGGCGTGCATTTCGGCCATACCACGCGCCGCTGGAACCCGAAGATGGGACCGTTCCTCTTCGGCGTCCGCAACGGCACCCACATCATCGACCTGGAACAGACGGTGCCGATGCTCTATCGGGCGCTCACCGCCGTTCGGGACGTGGTCGCCGCCGGCGGCCGGGTGCTGATCGTCGGCACCAAGCGGCAGGCGAGCGAACTGGTCGCCGACGGGGCCAAGCGCTGCGGCCAGTACTACGTCAACCACCGCTGGCTCGGCGGCATGCTCACCAACTGGCGGACGATCTCCATCTCCATCAAGCGGTTGCGCGACCTGGACAATCGCCTGTCCGGCGACAACGTGGGGCTGACCAAGAAGGAACTTCTGCAGTTGACCCGCGAGCGGGACAAGCTGGAGCGCGCGCTGGGCGGCATCAAGGAGATGGGCGGGCTGCCGGCGCTATTGTTCGTCATCGACACCAACAAGGAAGCGATCGCCGTTGCCGAGGCCAATAAGCTGGGCATTCCGGTGGTTGCCGTCGTCGATTCCAATTCCGATCCGCAAGGGGTCGATTTCCCGATCCCCGGCAACGACGATGCACTGCGGGCGATCGGTCTCTACTGCGATCTGATCGTCGAGTCGGTGCTCGACGGCATTCAGCGGGAGATGACGGCCTCCGGCATCGATCTCGGCGCCCAGGCGGAACCCCTTGAGAGCGCACTGCCGGCGGATGGCGGCGACAGCGAGGTTGCCGGCGATAGCCTTGCCGTCGGCGGTGGCGAGCCGGGCGAAGGCGCCTCGGCGACGCCTGCTGCCTGAACCAAGCAGTTTGAACCCCCATACAGCCCGCCCTCCCGCGGGCTGTAAGCCCGATCAAACCAACCCCACGCGACGCATTGGCTCGACCGGACGTCGCTGCCGGAGACTTTAGACGATGACGGAAATCACCGCCGGGATGGTCAAGGACCTGCGCGAGAAGACCGGCGCCGGAATGATGGATTGCAAAAAGGCGCTGACCGAGAGCGGCGGTGATATCGAGGCCGCCGTCGACTGGCTGCGCAAGAAGGGACTGGCGGCGGCGGCGAAGAAGGCCGGACGGGTCGCCGCCGAGGGGCTGATCGGGGTGGCGGTCGACGGCCGCCGCGGGGCGCTGGTCGAGGTCAATGCCGAGACCGATTTCGTTGCCCGCAATGCGGACTTCCAGGCGTTCGTTACCACCGTCGCCCGGCTGGCCTTGCAGGCGGACAGCGATGTGGAGCGGCTGCAGGGGCTTCCCTATCTGGGCAGCGAGCGGACCGTCGCCGAGGAACTGACCCACCTGATCGCCAAGATCGGTGAGAACATGGCGCTCCGGCGGACGGCGGTGGTCGCCGTCGGCGCGGGCGTCATCGGCGTCTACCTGCACGAAAAGCAGGGCGAGGGGCTCGGCCGCATCGGCTGCCTCGTCGGCGTCGAGACCGAGGCGTCGGGACCGGCGATCGAGGGCCTGGCGAAGAAGCTCGCCATGCACGTGGCGGCGGCGGCACCGCAGGCGGTGTCCCGCGCCGACGTGGACCAGAAGGCGCTGGAGCGGGAGCGGGCGGTGCTCAGCGAACAGGCGCGGGCGACCGGCAAGCCGGAGGCGATCATCGCCAAGATGGTGGAAGGCCGTCTCTCCAAGTATTACGAGGACGTCTGCCTGTTGGAGCAGACGTGGGTCATCGACGGCGAGAGCAAGGTGAAGGCCGTCGTCGAGGCGGTCGCCAAGGAGAGCGGCAAGCCGGTGACGGTGACCGGGTTCGTTCGCTTTGCCCGTGGCGAGGGCATCGAGAAGCGACAGGACGATTTCGCCGCCGAGGTGGCGAGCACCGCCGGTCGATGAGCCAATCGCCGCGCTACCGCCGGGTTCTGCTCAAGCTCTCGGGCGAGGCGCTCGCCGGGGATCAGGCGGTCGGCTGGAATGCGCCGACCCTCGCCCGGATCGCCGACGAAATTGCCGCCGTGCGTCGCCTCGGCGTCGAGGTGGCGGTGGTGGTGGGCGGCGGCAACATCTTTCGCGGCGCCAGGAGCGTGGGCAACGGCCTCGATCGTGCCACCGCCGACTATATGGGCATGCTGGCGACGGTGATGAACGCGCTGGCGGTGGCGAGCGCGGTGGGGGCGACCGGTTTCTCTGCCCGCGTGCAGTCGGCGATTCCCATGGGACCGGTCTGCGAGGCCTACGATCGCCGGCGGGCGTTGGCAGAGCTGGCGGCCGGGCACGTGGTCGTCTTCGGCGGCGGCACCGGCAATCCGTTCTTTACGACCGATACCGCCGCCGCGCTGCGTGCGGTCGAGATCGATGCCAACGTCTTGTGCAAGGGTACCCAGGTGGACGGCGTCTATTCGGCGGACCCGAAGGTGGACGCGTCTGCCGTTCGCTACCAGCAGTTGACGCACCAGGAGGTGCTCGCCCGCGATTTGAAGGTGATGGATGCGGCGGCCATCGCCATCGCCCGCGAAAACGCGCTGCCGGTGATCGTCTTTTCCATGCACCAGCCGGGCTCATTTGCCGATATCGTCCACGGTGCCGGCACCTTTACCATCGTTTCCTGACGAAGCGCGGGAGCGGGAGCAAGCGGGAGGAACGCGCGTGGCCAATGCCGAAATCGAAAAATTGAAGAAGGACGTGGTCCGGCGCATGGGCGCCGCCGTCGAGGTGTTGCAGAAGGAGCTGGGAGGCCTGCGGACCGGCCGCGCCTCCACCAGCCTGCTGGAGCCGCTCATCGTCCATGCCTACGGCGCCGACATGCCGATGACGCAGGTGGCGACCGTCAGCGCGCCCGAGCCGAGGATGCTGTCGGTGCAGGTCTGGGACCGCGGCCTGATCAAGGCGGTGGAGAAGGCGATCCAGGAATCCGGGCTGGGACTGAACCCGGTCGGCGAGGGTCAGGTGATCCGGGTGCCGATCCCGGCGCTGACCGAGGAACGTCGCCACGAGCTGGGGAAGGTGGCCGCCCGCTATGCCGAGGAGGCCCGCGTCGCCGTCCGCAATGTCCGCCGCCACGCCATGGAGGAACTGAAGAAGGCCGACAAGGATGGCAGCATTTCCCAGGACGAGCACCGCGACTATTCGAAGCAGGTGCAGGACATGACCGATCAGCACATCAAGCGGCTCGACGAGGTCCTCGCCAAAAAGGAAAGCGAGATTCTGCAGGTCTGAAGCCGATGCAACCGCTCCCGATGGCGCAGGAGAGGGTACCGCCGCCGGTTCACGTCGCCATCATCATGGACGGCAACGGCCGCTGGGCGACGTCGCGGGGGCTGCCGCGGACGGCGGGTCACAAGCGGGGCGGCGAGGCGGTGAAGCGGACGGTGGAGAGCGCCGGCCGCATGGGTATCCGCTACCTGACCCTGTTCGGATTCTCGTCGGAGAACTGGAAGCGTCCGACCTCCGAGGTCTCGGACCTGATGGGTCTGCTCCGCTACTACCTTCGCAACGAGCTGCGCTTCCTGAAGGAAAATAACATCCGCCTGCGCGTCATCGGCGATCGCTCGCGGCTGGATGCCGACATCGTCCGGCTGATCGGCCAAGCGGAAGAGGAGACCGGCGACAACACCCAGCTTACGGTGGTCGTCGCCCTCAGCTACGGCGGTCGCGCCGAGATCGTGCGCGCCAGCCGCCAACTGGCCGAACGGGTGCGCGACGGCGCGATGGCGGCGGCCGATATCGATGAGGCGACCTTCGCCGGCCATCTCTACACCGCCGATATTCCCGATCCCGACCTGCTGATTCGAACCAGCGGCGAGAAGCGGATCAGCAATTTCCTCCTCTGGCAGCTCGCCTATGCGGAGCTGATCTTCACCGACACCCTGTGGCCCGACTTTGCCAAGGAGGACCTGGAGCAGGCGGTCGCCGAATTCCACCGGCGCGAACGCCGCTACGGCGCCGCCAGTGTCTGATCCGGTGGCCGCGCCGTCATCCCTGCGTTTGCGCGTCATCTCGGGACTGATTCTCGGCCCGCTCGTCCTTTTCATCGTCTGGATCGGCGCCCCGGCCTTTCCGCTGCTGGTGACCGCCGCCCTGGCGATCCTGGCCTGGGAATGGTCACGGCTGTCGGACGCGACGCCGCCGCGGCCGGCGGGAGTGGTCCTCATCGCCGGTCTCGTCGCCGCGGCGGGCGTCGACACCGGCTATGGGCTCTGGCCGGGCGTCGGGCTGCTGGTGGTTACCGGTGTCGTCATCTACTTCCTCGATCGTCGGCCATGGTTGGCGATGGGGAGCCTGTATCTGGGATTGCCCGGCCTGCTACTATTGGAGTTGCGGGCGGATGCGGACTGCGGGCGGATCACCCTGTTCTGGCTGCTCGCCATCGTCTGGGCGTCGGACATCGGCGCCTTCCTTGCCGGCAAGACCCTCGGCGGCCCGAAGCTGGCGCCGTCCATCAGCCCCAACAAGACCTGGTCTGGGTTCGTCGGTGGCCTCGCGGCCGCCGCTCTCGCCGGGGGCGCCGTTGCGTCCCTCGCCTCGGGCTGGGCCGCCTGGCGCCTCGCCTTGGTGGCCGCCGGCGTCGGTCTGGCGACTCAAGCGGGCGATCTGGCCGAATCCTGGATGAAGCGGCGCTTCGGCGTCAAGGATACGGGCGGATTGATCCCCGGTCATGGTGGCCTTCTCGACCGGGTTGACGGCTTACTTGCGGCGACGTTGGTTACAGCGTTGATCGTCGCTTGGCTCGGCGGCAGTATATGCACATGGCAATGAGAACCGCAGTGAAGCCGAAGCAGGACCGGCGCAGCGTCACCATCCTCGGGTCAACCGGGTCCGTCGGCGCCAATACCGTCGAGTTGATCGAACATTACTCGTCAGCTTTCGATGTCGTCGCCATCACCGCCAATCGAAATGTCGAACTTCTGGCCCGGCAAGCCCGCAAGCTCGGCGCTCGGCGCGCGGTGGTCGCCGACCCGGCGGGTTATCGGGCGCTGAAGGAGGCGTTGGCCGGCAGCGGTATCGAGGTCGCCGCCGGTGCCGATGCCATCATCGATGCGGCGAGCCTGCCGTCCGACTGGGTCATGGCGGCGATCGTCGGCGCCGCCGGCCTGGCGCCGACCATGGCCGCGATCCGCCGCGGCGCCGTCGTCGGTCTCGCCAACAAGGAGTGCCTGGTCTGCGCCGGCGATCTGATGATGGCGGAAATCACCCGCTGCGGCGCCAAGCTGGTGCCGGTCGATTCCGAGCACAGCGCCATCTACCAGGTGTTCGATTTCGATCATGCGGACAAGGTCGAGCAGATCATCCTCACCGCCTCCGGCGGCCCGTTCCGCTCCTTTACGCGCGACCAGATGGTCGGGGTCACCCCGGCGCAGGCGGTCGCCCATCCCAACTGGGATATGGGGGCGAAAATCTCCGTCGACTCGGCGACGATGATGAACAAGGGGCTGGAGCTGATCGAGGCGTACCACCTGTTTCCGGTGGAGGCCGGCCAGATCGAGATCGTCGTCCATCCCCAGTCGGTGATCCACAGTCTCGTCTCCTACGTGGACGGCTCCATCCTGGCTCAGCTCGGCCTTCCCGACATGAAGACACCGATTGCCTATGCGCTCGGCTGGCCGGATCGGCTGGGGGTGCCGGCGGCCCGCCTGCGTCTCACCGAAATCGCCCAGCTGACCTTCGAAGCGCCGGATGAGGTGCGATTCCCGGCTCTGCGCCTGGCGCGCGAGGCGCTGACGGCCAGGGGCTCGGCTCCCATCGTCCTCAATGCCGCGAACGAAGTGGCCGTCGCCGGTTTTCTCAGCGGTGCCATCGGCTTTCTCGACATTCCGGCGGTGGTGGAAGCGACACTGGAGAGCGTGCCGGTGCAGCCGGTTGCCGACCTCGACGACGTCGTCCACATCGATGGCGAGGCGCGTCGCGCCGCCAACGAACATATGGCCGCTCCCCGTCCGGCCAGTGCCCGTTGCGCCTGAGCGTGGCGCGAATCTCCGGCCAGACGGTCACCGCTGCCGGACGACGCTGCGGCTTATGAGAGGAGCGAACTGTTGGACGTGTGGCATTCCTGATCGATGTTTGACTGGGTAATTCCGTTTCTTGTCGTGCTGACCGTGCTCGTTTTCGTGCACGAGCTCGGCCACTATCTGGTGGCGCGGCGCTGCGGCGTTCGCGTCGAAACCTTCTCCATCGGCTTCGGGCCGGAGCTTTTCGGCTGGAACGACCGCCATGGCACCCGCTGGAAGTTCAGCGCCGTCCCGCTCGGCGGCTACGTCAAGATGTTCGGGGAGATGGACTTCACCGAAGAGGAGGAGCGGCCGGCGCTGACCGAGGAGGAGCGCCGTGTCTCCTTCCACCACAAGACACTGAAGCAGAAGTCGGCCATCGTCGCCGCCGGTCCCGCCGCCAACTTCCTGTTTGCCATCGTCGCTTTGCTCTGCGTGTTCACCTTTGTCGGCGAGCCGGCCCCGTTGCCGGTCGTCGGCACCGTACAGGCGGGCAGTGCCGCCGAGCAGGCCGGCATTCGCGTCGGTGATGAGGTCAAGGCGATCGATGACGAACCGGTCGTCTGGTTCGAGGATATCCGCCGCATTGTCTCCCAACGGCCAAACGAACAGCTACGGATCGCCCTCGAGCGGGAGGGCGAATCGCTGGCGTTGACGGCGACGCCGCACGCGAAAATGACTGGCAACGGCAAGACCGTCGGCTTGTTGGGGGTGACCCCCGATCTGAAGCGGGTCGGCTACAACACCTTGTCCCTGGGAGGCGCCGTCGGTGCCGCTTTCGAGCGCACCCTTGGTCTGACGATGCAGATCCTGGGGTCCTTGGGTGAGATCATCACCGGCGATCGCAGCGCCAACGAACTCGGCGGACCGATCCGGATCGCCCAGATTTCGGGCGAAATCGCCAAGGACGGCCTGATCAACCTGGTTTTTTTCATGGCGGCGCTGTCGGTCAACCTGGGGCTGATCAATCTGTTCCCGGTACCGATGCTGGATGGCGGCCACCTGATGTTCTATGGAATCGAGGCGATCCGCGGTAAACCCATCAGCCAGCGGGTCCTTGAGTATTGCTTCAGGTTCGGCATCGCCGTCGTCCTGCTGCTGATGGTCTTTGCCACCTGGAACGATATCGTTAATCTCAAAGTCATCGAGTTCTTCAAACAACTCGTCAGCTAATCACCAATCTATGGGGAGGGGGCGTGGTACTGCCGTCGTTGCTGCGCGCAAACCTGTGTCGCCAGGTCGTGCTGGTCGTGTGTCTGATGTTCACGCTCATCGGCTCGGCGGCGGCGCAGTCGACCATCCGCGAAATCGATGTGGTCGGTGTGCAGCGAACGGAAGCGAGCACCGTCAAGTCCTATCTCCTAGTGCAGCCGGGGGATCCCTTCGACGATGCACGGATCGACCGATCGCTGAAAAGCCTGTTCGCCACCGGGCTGTTCGCCGATGTGTCGATCAATCGCGACGGGGACCGGCTGGTCGTCACCGTCGTCGAGAACCCGATCGTCAATCGGGTCGCCTTCGAGGGCAACCGGAAGATCGACGACAAGACGCTGGAAGCGGAGGTGGCACTCAAGCCGCGCAGCATCTTCACCCGTGCCAAGGTGCAGAGCGACGTCACCCGCATCCTCACCCTCTATCGTCGTGGCGGGCGATTTGCGGCGACGGTCGATCCGAAGATCGTCGAACTGCCGCAGAACCGGGTCGATGTGATCTTCGAGATTCAGGAAGGTGACGTCACCTCCGTCGAGACCATTCACTTCATCGGCAACGAGAATTTCTCCGACTCGGAGCTACGCGGCGTCATCCGGACAAAGGAGACGGCGTGGTGGCGGTTCCTTTCGTCGGACGATACCTACGATCCGGACCGCCTGGCGCTGGATCGCGAACTGCTCCGCCGTTTCTACCTGTCCAACGGCTACGTGGATTTTCGCGTCGTCTCCGCCGTCGCCGAACTGGCGCCCGACCGCTCGGGCTTCGTTCTCACCTTCACCGTCGATGAAGGCGAGCGCTACAAGGTGGGCACGGTCAATGTGACCACCACCTTGCGCGGCCTCGATCCGGAGACGGTGGCCGATGCCGTGCGGCTGGAGGAGGGCGACTGGTACGACGCCGACCTGGTGGAGAAATCCATCGAGAGGCTGACCGAGGCGGTCGGCACCGAGGGCTTCGCCTTCGTGGAGGTGCGACCGCGGCTGGAGCGCAACAAAGAGAAGAAGACCCTCAACATCACCTTCGAGATCAACGAAGGGCCACGGGTGTTCGTCGAGCGGATCGACATCACCGGTAACATCCGCACCATGGACAAGGTCATCCGCCGGGAGTTCCGGCTGGTGGAGGGCGATGCCTTCGACGCCGCCAAGCTCCGGCGGTCCCGCCAGCGCATCCAGGACCTGGACTTCTTTGAAAAGGTGAACGTCGAGCAGGTTCCCGGCAGTGCTCCCGATCGTGCCGTCGTCAAGGTCAACGTAGAGGAGAAATCAACCGGCTCGCTGTCAGTGGGTGCCGGTTTCTCCACCGGTGCCGGCGTTCTTGGCGACTTGAGCGTGCGGGAGCGCAACTTCCTCGGCCGCGGGCAGGACGTTCTGCTGTCGTTGCTCCTCGGCACCCAACGTAAGCAGGCCGAGCTGTCTTTCACCGAGCCGTACTTCCTCGACCGTGAGGTCGCCGCCGGCTTCGATGTCTTCTACACCGAGACCGATCGGCAGTCGGAGAGCTCGTTCGATACCCGCACCTTTGGCGGCGACCTGCGTGTGGGCTATCCATGGACCGAGCACCTGACCCAGTCCTGGAAGTACACGCTGAAGCAGTCCGAAATCTTCAATGTGCCCAGTGATGCGTCGGTTTACGTCGCCGAGGCCGAGGGCACCGAGGTGTACTCGGAACTGTCTCATATCCTGACCTATGACCGGCGCAACAGTAAGATCGACCCGCGTTCCGGCTACCTCGGCCGCCTGGTCACCGATGTCGCCGGTCTCGGCGGCACCGTCGCCTATCTGCGCAATCGCGGCCAGGCCGAGTACTACTATCCGCTCACCGACGACGTGGTGCTGTCCGTCATCGGCCAAGCCGGAACCATTGTTGGCCTTGGTGAAAGCGTCAATCTGCTGGATCGCTTCTTCATCGGCGGCAACGAGGTGCGCGGTTTCAAGGTCGACGGTCTGGGTCCCCGCGACGCGACCACCCGTGATTCCCTCGGTGGCCAGTACTTTTATTCCGGATCGCTGCAGCTCAGCTTCCCGCTGGGGTTGCCGGAAGAGCTGCAGATCCGCGGCCGGGTTTTCAACGACGTGGGCAGCTCGTGGCACTTGCACGAAAACGAGGTTGCCTCCAATCCGATCGACGACTCCTCGGCGCTGCGCTCGTCCGCGGGCTTCGGCTTCACCTGGGTATCGCCGTTCGGCCCGCTCGGGATCGACATCGGCTATCCCTATATCAAAGAGAGTTTTGACCGGACTGAGTGGTTTCGCCTGAACTTCGGGACGCGGTTCTAGATGGGCCGACGGCCCGGCCTGAGGGGGATGGCGAGGGGTGTCGTTGCGCTTGCGGTGCTGGTCCTCGCCGGGGAAGCCGTGGTGCCGGCGAAGGCGGCCGATGCGGCGGAGATGCGGATTGCGGTTCTCGACGTCGAGCGGGTCCGGCGCAGCGCTCAGGCGGTGAAGACCATCCACGCCCAGCTGGGAACCTTTGTCGATGCCTATCGCAACGAGACCCAGAAGGAGGAACAGGAGATCCGCACGGCGCAGGAGGAACTGGCCCGCAAACGGCTGATCGTCACCCCGGAAGCCTATGCGGACGAGCGCCGAAAGCTGGAGGAACAGCTGATCCAGGCCCAGACAAGGGTGCAGGAGCGTCGCCAATCACTGGAGCGGGTGAACGCGGAGGCCATGCAGCAGGTGCAAGACGTCCTCAGCCGGATCGTCGGCGATGTTGCGAATGAACAGCAGCTCACCTTGATCCTGCGCAAGGATCAGGTGGTTTTTCTCAAACCGGATCTGGAGATCACCGATCAGGTCTTGCAGCGACTGGACCGCCAGCTGCCGAGTGTGAGCATCAGCAATCCCGGTCGCTGACGACGCCCGTCTGACAGCGCCGTTCCGACACCGGCGTCCCCATCTTGGCCGTCCCCGGCAAGCGCCCATCGCCCCTCGCTGGAACCGCGGGGAGCGTCGCCCCGTTTCCTGCTCACGAGGCCACCCGAAAGGATCCCCCATGCGACATTTGCGGACGTTCGTTCCCGTCATTGCCCTTGGGCTCGCCGTCGGTGGGTTCGGTGCCGCGGCGTCGGCCGACGAGGTAAATGTTCCCATGTCGCTGATCGCCGCCGACGGCACACAGACGCCGATCGGCGAAATTCGGGCCGTCGATACCCCGGCCGGCCTCGTTCTCGAGCCGAGCCTCTCGGGGCTGCCGGCGGGTGAGCGCGGCTTCCATCTGCACGAGCATGGCGATTGCGCCCCGCAGGACAAGGACGACAAGCACGTGGCCGGCCTGGCCGCCGGCGGCCATTGGGACCCCGATGCCACCGGCCAGCATCTGGGACCGCAAGGTGCTGGCCATCGCGGCGATCTGCCCGTCCTCGTCGTCGGTGCCGACGGCAAGGCGACGACGCCGACGCCGCCGGCGCCGCGCCTGCAGGTGGCCGACCTGCACGGTCGTGCGCTGATGATCCATGCCGGCGGCGACAATTATGCGGACACCCCGCAGCCGCTCGGCGGTGGTGGCGGGCGGATCGCCTGTGGCGTCGTTCCCTGAGGGGAGCAGGAGCCTTGCGGCGTCGAACACCACGCTGCGACGGCCCATAATCGTTTACATCACCCGGTAGTATGATAAAGACCGCGAGCGGCGATCCCGGTCGGGGCCACCTGCGCAGGCGGCGCCGTACGAGTGCTTACGCTGAACGCCGAGGGCGGAGGGGCGGCACGGCTGCCCGCTCCCCGCACGACTAACGCCGGCTCCGTCCTGTCGCTGGGGCGGAGACCAGGGAAGAAAGCGATGGAAGAAGAAGGTCACGAGACCATGGATACGGAGGCGCCAACGGTCGGTGAAACCCTCACCATAGACCGTATCCAGGAAATGATTCCGCACCGTTATCCGATGCTGATGATCGATCGCGTCGTTGATGTGGTGCGCGGCGAGCGGGCGACCGGGATCAAGAACGTCACCATCAATGAGTTCTATTTCCAGGGCCATTTCCCCGCCGAGCCGGTGATGCCGGGGGTACTGATCATCGAGGCGATGGCGCAGACGGCGGCGGTGCTGGTGGTCGCCACCCTTGGCGCCGAAAAGGAAGGCCGTCTCGTCTATTTCATGACCATCGACGAGGCGCGCTTTCGCAAGCCGGTCGTTCCCGGCGACACCGTGTTCATCCATGTGGTCAAGCAGCAGCGGCGGACGAGCGTCTGGAAGTTCCGGGCGGAGGCGAAGGTGCAGGACGTGCTGGTTGCCGAGGCCACCTACGCGGCGATGATCCGCTAGACCGCCGGCGGCGCAGGGCGTGCGGATCTGATGACGATCGGAATTATTGCAGCGGGCGGTGACGAACCGCAGCGGGTGATCGATGCCTGCCGGATGCGCGGCCTCGCTATCTTTGTCGTCGCGCTGGAAGGGGTCGCCGATCCGGCGGTGGTCGGGGAGAGCCCCCACGTCTGGGTGCGATTGGGCGCCGGCGGTCAGATGCTGAAGGCCTTGCGCAAGGCCGGAGTGAGCGAGATCGCGTTCTGCGGTCGGATCAAGAATTTCTCCCTAGCAAGCCTGCGGCCGGACCTGTGGACGATCAAGTTCATCGCCCGCCACGGCACCGGCCTCCTCCAGGACGAAGCCAAGCTGACGGCCGCTCTCGTCCACGACATCGAGCGGAGCGAGGGCTTCCGCGTCGTTGATGCGAAGACGCTGCTGACGGCGTGAGAAGAGCTTCCGCCCGCGCGAAGCGGCTAGGCAAAGCCGATCGGAATTGCTATCGGAAGCACTAACGAAAATCAGATCGGCGAACGCACCGATGGCGATCATCAGGTGGTCGGAAGCAATGAGTGTCGGCGTGCCGCGGCTCGATCGCGATCACCGGGTTTTGATCGGTTTGATCAATCGGCTGGGCGGCGAGCGGGCGGCGCAACCGGATGACCCGGTTATCGGCGAGGTCCTGCAGGCCCTCGTCGCCTACACCGCCTTTCACTTCGCTCGCGAAGAGCAGGTGATGGAGGCGTGCGGCTTCGCCGAGCTGGAGACCCATCGCGAAGAGCACAAGCTGCTGGCGGCCGAGGTCTCCGGGCTGCACAGCCGCTTTCTGCGCGCTCGGCAGAGCGTCAGCCATGACGACCTGCTGCGGTTCCTCACCGACTGGCTCAATCACCACATTCTGTTGCAGGACATGGCCTATCGCCCGCTGGTGGGGGATGGCCGTGACGCGGAGCGGGTGGCGTTGGCGTTCGGCGAATTCAACGTCGAAGGCATAGCCAGCCGCGCCGGCGTCGGCGATCTGATCAAGGCCGACTGAGCCGGGTCATGGCGGAGGGCGACCCGGTTGTCGCCCGCGACCCGGAACGTCCAGCCGTCAGCAACCCCGTCCGCAGCGGGCAACGGTGTCAGGAGCGCACGGCCGCCGGTTCGCTGGTGATGCGGCGAACCTCCTCCAGCACATCGATCGGCGCCGGACGACGCGTATAGTCGGCGTCGGCGGAGGCGAAGGTAACCCGCCCGTCCGGGGCGATGACGAAGGTCGCCGGAATGGGCAGCTCGAACGAGTGATTGCCGTTGCGATCGGGAAGATCGATGGCGAGCAGCTCGTAGGCTTCGCGAAAGGCTTCCGGCAGCCGGTAGACGAGGCCGAACGCCCTGGACACTTTATTGTCCGGATCGCTGAGGACGTAATAGTCGAGGCCGAGGCGCTCCGCTGTTTCCCGTGACCAGGCGAGCGTCTGCGGCGAGACGGCGACGATGCTGGCACCACATTCTGCCAGGTCGCCGAGAGTCCGCTGCAACGCCGCCAGGTAGGCGGAGCAATGGCCACACCAGCCGCCGCGGAAGAAGGTCAGCACCACCGGTCCCGCCCGGCGCAACTGGGCCAGCCCGATCATCTGCCCGTCCGCATGGGCGAGGGTGAAGTCCTCCACCCGTTCGCCCGGTTGCAGCGTCAACAGCGCCCGATTGTCATCGAGCAGGTCGCGGGCGGCGGTGGTGAGAGCCTCCATGTGGGCGCGCCCCAGGCCCGGATGCCGCCGGTGGAGGGTTTCCAGCAAGCCGTGGATCATTTGCATTTGTTATTCCCCTGCCGAAGAGGGTGGAACGGTCGGCAGCGCCGCGCGGCGACGATCAGGCCGGACGCTCCGATGTCCTTCATAAACTTATTCCGCCCCTGCCGTCCCGCAAGGCGGCTGCCCGGCGCTTGGCAACAGCCGGGCTTTCTGTATGATGCGGCGCCATCTCACGAGAAGGAGGCGGCATGGATATCCGGGAAGCGCTGACGTTCGATGATGTGCTCCTGGTGCCCGCCGCTTCGGAGGTGCTGCCGTCCCAGGTTGACACCCGGACTCGGCTTACCGCCCGCGTCGAACTGGCCCTGCCGTTGATCTCGGCGGCGATGGACACGGTGACCGAGAGCGCGCTGGCCATCGCCATGGCCGAGTCGGGCGGTCTTGGCGTCATTCACAAGAACATGTCGGCGGAACACCAGGCGGCGGAAGTGCGTCGAGTGAAGAAGTACGAATCCGGCATGGTCGTCGATCCGATGACCATCGGTCCCGACGCCAGCCTCGCCGACGCGCTGGCGTTGATGAGCCAGCACCGATTCTCCGGCGTTCCGGTGGTGGAGGAAGGCAGCCATCGCCTGCTGGGCATCCTCACCAATCGCGATGTTCGTTTCGCCGACAATCCGCGGCAGCCGGTGCGGGAGCTGATGACTCGCGACTTGCCGGAGAAGCCGCTGGTGACCGTTCGCGACGACGTTGATCGCGAGGAAGCGAAGCGGCTGCTGCACAAACACCGGATCGAGAAGCTGCCGGTGGTGGACGAGGACTATCGGTGCATCGGCCTGATCACGGTGAAGGACATCGAGAAGGCGGCGCGCAGTCCCCATGCGTGCAAGGACGAGCAGGGACGGCTGCGGGTGGGGGCGGCGACCGGGATCGGCGACGCCGGCGTCGCCCGTGCCGAAACGCTCCTCGACGCCCATGCCGACGTGGTGGTCATCGATACCGCGCACGGACACTCCGCCGGCGTTCTCGATGCCGTCCGCCGGATCAAGCGGATCAGCAACTACGCCCAGGTGATCGCCGGCAACATCGCCACCGCCGACGGCGCCCAGGCGCTGATCGATGCCGGCGCCGATGCGGTCAAGGTGGGTATCGGTCCTGGCTCCATCTGCACGACGCGGATGGTGGCCGGCGTCGGCGTGCCGCAGTTCACCGCCATTTCCGATGTTGCCGCCGTCTGCCGGTGCCACGATATTCCGCTGATCGCCGACGGCGGCATGCGGTACTCGGGCGACCTGGCGAAGGCCATTGCCGCCGGCGCCGACGTGGCGATGATCGGCTCGCTGTTCGCCGGCACCGACGAGAGTCCGGGCGAGGTGTTTCTCTACCAGGGCCGGTCGTACAAGTCCTATCGCGGCATGGGCTCGCTGGGGGCCATGGCCCGCGGCTCCGCCGACCGCTATTTCCAGCAGGACGTGGCCGATTCCCTGAAGATGGTGCCGGAAGGGGTGGAGGGCAGGGTCCCGTACAAGGGGCCGCTCGCCAACGTCATCCACCAGCTCACCGGCGGCCTGCGGGCGGCGATGGGCTATACCGGCAACGGAACCATCGCTCTCATGCAGCGCAACTGCACCTTCCTGCGGACGACGATGGCGGGCCTGCGGGAGAGCCACGTCCACGACGTGACCATCACCCGCGAACCGCCCAACTACCAGACGAAGGGATAGAGGGCGACCGCGCCGAGCGCGCGCGGCGCCCGTTCCCAGGGGTGCGCTCGTCTTCGTTCTCAGCCGCCCGTCGACCGGAAGGCCGGCTTCGCCTCCAGCTCGTCCTCGCTGGCGTTGATTAGGATGCGGCCGCGCGGATCGACTTCCAGGCTGGAGAGGGGCACCGCCACCTCCTTTCTGCCGAACCCCAGGACGCCGCCGACGGCGAGCACCGCCACCCGGCCCTGATCGGGCGTCGTCGTCACCATCGTCACGTTGGCGACGTCGCGATTCTCGAAGTTCACCACCGGCTGGTTGACCAGGTCCCGCTCGTTCAGCGGACCGACTGCCTTCGCCGCCGAGGAGGCGGGCTTGCCGTTGACCACCACGGTGCCGCCGTCGGTAGTGGTCGGGTCGGCGAGGGCGTCGCCGGCCGTCGCCATCGCGATCGTGAGCGCCATCAGCCCGACCCGCAGCAGGCCGGCCCGTGGAAGCATGAGCCGTGGAAGCATGAGCCCCATCCGTGCTTCTCCCGTCGCTATCCCGGCGCAGCCACACGTGCGCGCTGCGGCGCCTCCTGCGGCCACTCTGCGAATGATATTGAAAGCGAATGTGACGTCTTTCTGATGGTTGTGTGGGGATTTTGGGGCAGAGCACCTTCGCCGTCGGGGCGTGAGCGGGGCGTGTGCGAACCCGGGCGGCGACCGCTGGTCGCGCTGCCCTGCATCGGCTAATGTCCGCCGCCATGACCGGCCCCAACCTCAGCGACCGCATCCTCATCGTCGATTTCGGCAGCCAGGTGACGCAGCTGATCGCCCGGCGCGTCCGCGAAGCCGGCGTCTATTCCGAGATCCATCCCTTCCACAAGGTGGACGGGGCGTTCCTCGCCGACTTCTCTCCCCGCGCCATCGTCCTGTCCGGCGGCCCCGCCTCGGTCACCGAGGCCGAGGGTCCGCGCGCCGATCCGGCGGTGTTTGCGGCCGGGGTGCCGGTGCTCGGCATCTGTTACGGCGAGCAGACGATGGTCGCCCAGTTGGGCGGCCGCGTCGAGGGAGGCCACGCCCGCGAATTCGGCCGTGCCCACGTGGAGGTGGTCGACGACTGCCGGCTGTTCGAGGGCGTATGGGGGAAGGGGCGCAGCGCGCCGGTGTGGATGAGCCACGGCGACCGGGTGACGGCGCTGCCGCCGGGTTTCCGCTCCGTCGCCGTCTCCGGGGGGGCGCCGTTCGCCGCCATCGCCGATGACGAGCGCCGCTTCTATGGCGTGCAGTTCCACCCGGAGGTGGTGCACACGCCGGACGGGGCGCGGCTGATCGAGAACTTCGCCCACAAGGTGGCCGGCTGCGGCGGCGACTGGACGATGGCCACCTTCCGCGAGCACGCCATCGCCCGTGTCCGCGAGCGCGTCGGCGCCGAGCGGGTCGTCTGCGGCCTGTCGGGCGGGGTCGATTCCTCGGTGACCGCCGTTCTCCTGCACGAGGCGATCGGCGATGCACTCACCTGCATCTTCGTCGACAACGGCCTCCTGCGCCTCGCCGAGGCGGACGAGGTGGTGCAGCTGTTTCGCGACCACTACAACATCCCGCTCGTCCATCGCGACGCATCGGACGTCTTTCTGGGGCGCCTCGCCGGGGTCGTCGACCCGGAACAGAAGCGCAAGATCATCGGCGCCGCCTTCATCGACGTCTTCGAGGAGGAGGCCAACAGGCTGGGCGGCGCGCGCTTTCTGGCGCAGGGCACCCTCTATCCCGACGTGGTCGAGTCGGTCGCCCCCCACGGCGGGCCGCAGGCGACGATCAAGTCGCACCACAACGTCGGCGGCCTGCCGGAACGCATGAACATGGCGCTGGTAGAGCCGCTGCGGGAGCTGTTCAAGGACGAGGTGCGGGCGCTCGGCCTGGATCTGGGGCTGCCGGAGCGGCTGATCCGCCGCCATCCATTCCCCGGGCCGGGCCTCGCGGTGCGGATCCCGGGCGAGGTCACCCGTGAGCGGTGCGATCTGTTGCGGCGGGCGGATGCCATCTTCATCGAGGAGCTGCGCGCGGCCGGGCTCTACGACGCCATCTGGCAGGCGTTTGCGGTGCTGTTGCCGGTGCGCACCGTCGGCGTCATGGGCGACGCCCGCACCTACGACCACGTCTGCGGCCTGCGTGCGGTCACCTCCACCGACGGGATGACCGCCGAGGCGTTCCCCTTCGACGCCGGCTTCCTCGCCCGCGTCGCCGCCCGCATCGTCAACGAGGTCCCCGGCCTCAGCCGCGTCGTCTACGACATCACCTCCAAACCCCCTGGCACCATCGAGTGGGAGTGAAGGAGTTTTAGGTCAAGGCGCAGCGCGAAAGGGATCGACGACGCGCAAGCCTCCATTGAATACCATGCCGTGCTGCAGGTCCTCCGACCACAATGTATCGCAACCGGCGTGAAGCGCTGAAGCAGCGATCATGGCATCATAGGTGGAAAGTCCGTATCGCTCGGCGAGGTCCAGTCCGGTTTCGTGGGTTTCAATGGTGAGAGGATGAATCGTCAGCAGGCCGCGTAGGATGGTCAGAAACGCATGCGTATCGGCCCAAGACATCTGCATCTTCCGACGCGCGACATTGGTCAGTTCATTGAGAACCTGCACACTGATCGCGCCGCCCGCCGCAACAACCGCCTCCGCCCGATCAGCCTTCGCCGCATCGCCTGATGCCATATAGACGAGGACATTGGTGTCGAAAAAGCTAGCGGGCATTCGCCTCGTCTCTGTCGAACTTAAAATCAGCAGGAAGGCGACCACGGAAGGCGTGAAGGCGCCTCAATAGCTCCTCACGTCCCGGCTTTCGCGCAACACCGAACTGCCGGGCGTTAGCGATACGAATTTCAACCTCATCGCCTTCTTTGAGCCCAAGCGCTTCGACCACGGCGGCAGGAAGGCGGAGAGCGAGGCTGTTTCCCCACTTGGCGACCCGCATGTTTCGGCTCTCCGTTGGATATACGCTGAACCAGCTGTATATCCAGGACAAGTCGAGGTCAACGATCGCGGTGGTAGGGGCGGACGATGCCGGCCAGTCGCTCTTCGATGGCGACGCGAAAACACCGTCCGGTCTGTCGGGCCGAAGGGAGGCTGTCGGGCGACGGCAATTACAACATTCTCGTCCTTATCGAAGATCGCCTAAAGGTCCCGTTCGCCCTCAGATCGGAAGGCGCGATGTTCATCCGTACGGCAGTCGGTGCTGCGGGATATCGAGTTGTTCGAACTCGGGGTCCTTGTGGACGAGAATCGCCGGGCAGAGGGACGCCGCAGCGGCGATCCAGGCATCGGCAACGGACAAGCGGTGCATTGCCTTGATCTCCGCCGCCTTCTCGAGCAGCGCCGTGTCCTCGTGGACGACGACCAGCGGCAGTGAAAGGCATTGCTCATAGGCCAAGCGTGCCCGCACCCGACCTTCATCCTGCCAGACCCGGTAGAGCACCTCCATCAGGGAGATGAAACAGACCCGACAGGGCGTGCCGTTTTGCCTGCCGGCATCCAGTTGGGCAGCGACATCATCGGCGCCCGCCTCGTCATCGCGTAACGTCAGTAGCGCCGACGTGTCGAGCAGGTAAATACTCACCCCCGACGCTCATCGACCGCCAGCTCGCGGCGACGGTCGTCGAGCAGGCGGTCGGTGCTGCCTCCCGTTCCCTGACCGCGGAAGGCCGAGATCGGATCGGATTTCACCGGCACGACGACGATACGATCGCCCTCCATAACCCATTCAAGTCGGTCCGCCGGCCCGAGATGGAAGCGCTTGCGGACCGGTGCAGGAATGACGGTTTGTCCACGTGCGGTGATTGTGCTGCGCATCTGCTTCTCCGGCCGGTACGAATTGCATTTTATTAAGAAAGATAATTCACTGACAGTGCCGACGCAATCTGAGGTCGTGCCGACACGCTGTTCCACCGACAGGGCGGGGAACTCCCGTTGCTATTCCCGTCCGACCGCCGCCTGTCCCTCGGCGTGGCCGATCCCCATATCAGCTTCCATCCGCAACAGAGGGGTGGTCGGGCGAGGGCATCGATCGCCTTGGGGATACAACAGCATGCGCAAGGCGATCATCGGCCGCTACGGCACCAGCCGTCGCCACTGGGTGGGCGATGGATTCTCGGTCCGCTCGCTGTTCTCCTACGACGCGCTCGACGCGCGGATCAGTCCTTTCCTGCTCCTGGACTACGCCGGGCCGCACGTGTTCGCGCCGACCCGGCAGCGTCGCGGCGTCGGCCAGCATCCCCATCGGGGCTTCGAGACGGTCACCATTGTCTACGACGGCGAGGTGGAACACCGGGATTCCGCCGGCAACGGCGGCATCATCGGGCCGGGCGACGTCCAGTGGATGACCGCCGGCGGCGGCATCCTGCACGAGGAGTACCATTCGCCGGCGTTCGCCAAGACCGGCGGCCCGTTCCGCATGCTGCAGCTCTGGGTCAATCTGCCGGCCAAGGACAAGGGGACGCCCGGCGCCTATCAGGGGATCACCGCGGCGGAGATCCCGGTGGTCGACCTGCCGGGCGGCGGCGGCCGTGCCCGCATCATCGCCGGAGAGTGGCTCGGCGCCCACGGTCCGGCGCGGACGTTCACCCCCATCAACGTCTGGGACATCCGTCTCCATGCGGACGCGGACATCGGCATTCCGTTGCCTGAGGGGCACACCGCCCTGCTGGTCGGGCTCACCGGCCACGTGACGGTGAACGGCGACGAAGGGATGGGCGAGGCCGACGTGCTGCTGCTGGATCGGGAAGCGGGCTCGGTCCGTATCCATGCCGACGGCGATAGCCTGCTCCTGGTCTTGACCGGGGAGCCGATCGACGAGCCGATCGTTGGCTACGGCCTCTTCGTCATGAACAGCGAGGCCGAGATCAGGCAGGCGATCGACGACTTCAGCCACGGTCGCATCGGTCGGCCGGCGCCGGCCGAGATGGGGTAACTCAGGCAAACGATCCCCGGCGGACGACTGCCCGGGGGGACGAATGCCGAACGAGGGGGACGCCGATGATGGTGCGAGGGCAGAGGTGGATCGGGGGGTACGTCGCCGGCACCCTCGTTGCCGGGATGATGGCCGTCGGGGCGGCCGGGCTGGCGTCGGCGCAAGGGACGTTCGCCGAGCACCGAGTCCGCTTCGCGCCCGGTGCGCATGCGGCGACGGTGGAAGGGGTGGTGTCGCGGGAAGCGGCGGCGCTCTACAAGGTGGGGGCCCGGGGCGGCCAGTCGATGACCGTCAGCCTGGACGGCGATGCGAAGACGGTGTTCGACCTGTCCGGGCCCAAGGACAAGAGCGGCCAGGCGATGGCATCGAGCGCCACCGAGTGGGAAGGGACGCTGCCGGACAACGGCGACTACACCATCTTCGTCTTCACCCAGAATCGCAGCAAGTCGCCGTTCACCCTGAAGATCAGCATCCAGTAGCGAGACGGCTGGCGAGCCAATCGGCAGGCTATTGGGGCGCCGGGTCGCCGGTGCTGTTCGCCGCGGCGACGGCGGTCGACGGACGGAGGCCGTCGGGGGCGACGTTGCAGGCGAAGACGAACGCCTTCTGCTGGCAGGCGGGGACGTTCTTGGCATCGACGCAGCGGTAGCTCAGCGGCCCGAAGCTCTTGCGGCCGCGGGCGGCGCACGCCTGCTCGGCGGCGGCGAGCGTCTCCGGCCCCGCCTCGCGGGCCTGGACGGCGATGGTGTCGGGAGCGGTCTCGGCGACCAGCGGGGCGCAGCCGGCGGCGACGATACCGGCGGCGAGAACCAAACTGAAAACGGCAATTCTGTACGACATGGCCATTCGATAAGTGGCAGTGACCGCGCCACGTTATCGGCTTCGCCCCCGGCCGGCAGTGATCGCCGTTACTCGGCCGCCCTTGACTCGTTCGTCTCGCCTGCCGTCAGCCAAGTGTCGATGGCGTTATGGGATCTTGGACCTGAGCGACCCTAATTTGTCTCGGTGGCGTTCATGGCGAGAAAGGCCGCGTAAGCCGGATTTTCGCTCTCGTTCCAGTAGGGATACCCCAACGCATCCAATCGCATCCTCAACTGATCGCGATCCGTCTGCGGGATCTGGATGCCGGCGAGCACTCGGCCGTAATCGCTGCCGTGGTTGCGATAATGGAACAGGGAGATGTTCCAATCGGGCGAAAGACTATTCAGAAACTTTAACAGCGCTCCCGGCCGCTCCGGGAACTGGAAGCGGAAGAGCAGCTCGTTATCGAGCCCCGGAGCTTTGCCGCCGACCATGTAACGGATATGGAGCTTGGCAAGCTCGTTGTCGCTCATGTCCAGCACCGGATAGCCATGCTCGGCCAGCATGGCGATGATCTGGCGCTTTTCCGCCTCGCCCGCGGCGAGCTGCACGCCGACGAAGATGCGGGCGGCCTTGGCATCGGCATAGCGGTAGTTGAACTCGGTGATCGCGCGCCCGCCCAGGAGCTGGATGAAGCTCCGATAGCTGCCCGGCTTTTCCGGGATCGTCACCGCAAGCAGCGCCTCACGCTGCTCACCGATCTCGGCCCGCTCGGCGATGTGGCGCAATCGGTCGAAATTCATGTTGGCGCCGCTGTTGATGGCGACCAGGGCGCCGGCCCTCGCGCCCTGGCGTGCGGCGTACGCCTTCAACCCAGCGAGACTGACGGCACCGGCGGGTTCGGCGATGGCACGCGTGTCCTCGAAGATGTCTTTGATCGCCGCGCAAATCTCGTCCGTCGACACGGTGACGACCTCGGCGAGCAGGTCGCGGCAGAGCCGGAAGGTTTCCTCCCCGGCCTGCCGCACCGCCACGCCGTCGGCAAAGATGCCCACCTGTTCGAGGACGATGCGCTCGCCGGCGGCGATGGCGCCGGCCATGGAGGCGGCTTCCTCAGGCTCGACCCCGATGATCTTGGTTTCGGGCCGCAGGAATTTGCAGAAGACGGCGATCCCCGCCGCCAGCCCGCCACCGCCGATGGGTACGAAGATCGCCTCGATCGGATCGGGATGCTGGTGCAGGATCTCCATGCCCACCGTTCCCTGACCGGCGATGACCTCGGGATCGTCGTAAGGGTGGACGAAGACCAGCCCCTTCTCCGTTTCAAGCTTGCGGGCGTGGATGTAGGCCTCGTCGAAATTCTCGCCGTGCAGCGTCACCCGTCCGCCAAGGGCGCGCACCGCCTGCACCTTGATGTCAGGCGTCGTCCGCGGCATGACGATGGTCGCTTTGATGCCGAGATTGCGCGCCGCCAGCGCCACGCCCTGGGCATGGTTGCCGGCCGAGGCGCAGATCACGCCGCGTCTGGTTGCCTCGGCGGAGAGCCCGACGATCTTGTTATAGGCGCCCCGCAGCTTGAACGAGAAGACCGGCTGCAGATCCTCACGTTTCAGGAGAACCCGGGCGTCGAGACGGGCGGAGAGCCGGGGCAGCGGCTCCAGCGGGCTTTCGATCGCCACGTCGTAGACGCGCGCCCCCAGAATCTTACGAATGTAATCGTACACGGCAGATATCTTGACGGATTGATCGAACGGCTATTGCCAATCTTCGGTAACGGCAAGATGCGCGCCACACGAGGATTAAAGCGCTCTTGTGATGTAGCGGTGAGGTTGGCGGTTGCCGGGTTTGGCTAAGTTGTTGGTGTCGTTGGCGCACCCGACAGGATTCGAACCTGTGGCCTCTGCCTCCGGAGGGCAGCGCTCTATCCACTGAGCTACGGGTGCCGCGGTGTTTGCGTCGCAGACGATAGCGGCAGGCGCCTTCGGGAGCAAGCCAAGGCTCCGCACCTCGATGATGGAAGCCGGTTCATTGCCGCCGCGAAGAGGGGCTCTCCTGGAGGCCCACCGCACCCAATATCATAGGGCGCACGGGATAGGAAAGGGACAACGACCATGGGTGCGACCCAGAAAATCCTGATCATCGTCACCAATGTCTCAGAATACGAAAAGGTCGGTTACCGCACCGGCTTGTGGCTGGGGGAGCTGACCCACTTTTACGACGTGGCCGAGGAAGCGGGGTACACCATGGACATCGCCTCGCCCAGTGGCGGCACCGTTCCCATCGATGCGGAGAGCCTCACCAACAAGGTCCTCGACGATCTGGGGACCGGCGAGCGCTACAAGGATCGGGCGTTCATGGACCGCCTCAAGAATACGATGAAGGTCGAGGATGCGAAGCTGGAAGACTACGACGCCATCTACATGACGGGTGGTCACGGTGTTTCGTTCGACTTCCCCCGCTGCCGGGCCCTTGCCGGTCTCACGGCGCGGTTCTACGAAAGCAGACGCGTCGTCGCCGCCGTCTGCCATGGCCCCGCCGGTCTGCTGGAGGTAAAGACGAGTGACGGCGAGTACCTAATCAAGGGAAAGAAGCTGACCGCATTCTCCTGGAAGGAGGAAGAGCTGGCCGATCGCGCCGAGGCCGTGCCCTTTAGCCTGGAGGACGAACTGAAAAAACGCGGAGCCCTCTACGAGAAAGCGTCGCTGCCGTTTGTCGAGCACGTGGTCAAAGACGGACTGCTGATTACCGGCCAAAACCCGGGCAGTGCACGACCCGTCGCCGAAGCGGTCGTCAAGTGCCTGACGACCGGCTGACGTGCGGTTCTCCTGTCGATGATAACGGTCTCGCTCGTCATGGCTTGGTGGGATCCGCATCGCGGCCGCGATCGACCCGGTAGCGGGGTAGCGACCAGTCCCAACGCAGCGCGGCGAGGCGGATCGCCGCCCCGGCGACGAACCCGCATGTCAACCCGATCTCCCGTGAGGCCCCACATGCCAGCAGCGCGATGAAGACCGCCGCTCCCGCCAGGGCGGCCGAAACGTAGATCTCCCGGCTGAGAATAAGCGGGCTTTCACCACCGAAGATATCGCGGATGATGCCGCCGAATGTGGCCGTAATCACTCCCATGGCAGCGGCCACGACGGGCCCACTTCCGGCGAGCAGCGCCTTTTCTGCACCGGTTACGGCAAAGACGGCCATTCCGATGGCATCGAAGCGGAGGAGCAGCCTTTGTCGTGACTGGGGAATGTGGGCGAGAAAGAACATCGCGGTGGATACGACGACACAGGTGACGAGGTAGCCAGGCTCCGTCACCCAGAAGACCGGAAGCGTTCCCAGCAACGTATCGCGGATGGTGCCGCCGCCGATCCCGGTTGCCGTCCCCAAGAGGATAAATCCGACGATATCCATCTCCTTGCGGGATGCGACAAGGGCGCCGGTTATGGCGAATATGACGATGCCGAACCAGTCGAGAGCCGCCGCAAAGGTGTTGACCATGCTTGCTCCTCCGTCCGCGATCCTCTCGCCTCTGGCTGCGGAGGGCAGCGCTTGACCGCGGAGTCCCTTGCCGCGGCCGGCCGTTAATGCTTCGCCTTTGCCGGCCCGACCAGCCGCTTCGCGCCACTGACGACGGCGAGGACGATGGCGCCGGCAACGATGCCGGCAAGGCCGGTCAGCAGCAACGGGGCCAGTGATTCCAGGATACTGCCGGCGCCGGGAAGCGTCGCCAGTCGGTGCGCGAGATCTTCGATCCAATGATGGACGAAGGGGATGCCGTGGACGAGGATGCCGCCGCCGACGAGGAACATCGCCGCCGTTCCGGCGACCGACAGCCCTTTCATCAGCCAGGGGGCGGCGCTGAGGATGCCGAAGCCGAGGCCCCGCTGCATCCGGGCGAACAGGCCGCCACCGGGGCGCTGGCTGAGGTAGAGGCCGCCGTCGTCCAGCTTGACGATGGCGGCGACAGCCCCGTAGACGCCAATGGTCATGATGACGGCGACGCCGGCGAGGACCGCCACCTGGGTGGTGAAGGCGGCGCCGGCGACGGTGCCGAGCGTGATGGCGATGATCTCGGCGGAGAGGACGAAGTCGGTGCGGATGGCACCCTTGACCTTGTCCTTCTCCATCGCGACCAAGTCGGCGGGTGCCATCGGCTCGATGGGCGTTGCCGCCGCCGCCAGCCTTTCTTCCGGAGTATGCGCGGCCTTCTTGTGGAACAGCTTGTGTGCCAGCTTTTCGGCGCCCTCGTAGCAGAGAAAGGCGCCGCCCACCATCAGCAGCGGCGTCACCGCCCATGGCGCGAAGGCGCTGATGGCGAGCGCCGCCGGCACCAGGATCAGCTTGTTGCGAAACGAGCCCTTGGCTACCGCCCAGACGACCGGCAATTCCCGCTCTGCCTTGACGCCGGCCACCTGCTGGGCGTTCAGGGCCAGATCGTCACCCAGCACGCCCGCGGTCTTGCGGGCGGCGACCTTGGTCAGCACCGCCACGTCGTCGAGGACGGTGGTGATATCGTCGAGCAGGACAAGCAGGCTCGATGCCATCGACGATTCCCTTTCACCCATGCAGCTTGCCGGCTACCGGTCCTGGTCCCTGCTGTCAAGCCGCCGGTCGGCAAGGTTCGTACGGGGATCGAGGGTGGCGTTGCCGGCTCACAGACGGCCCGCAAAGGGTCGGGAAATGAAATACAGTCGGCGCACCAAGCGACAAAGAACCAGGAAAACGGCCGAAGGCGGTTCTCGAGCCAAGGTGCGGTCGCGGGTTAGATTCAGTCCGTCTTCCCACTTTGAAACGGGGAGGCGCTTTGTTAAGGTGATCAAAACGCGGCCCCATCGATCAATCCCACAAAAATTCGATGGAAGGCCGTCAATAACAAATACCGGGCCGCCCGGTTTCCATGCGCGTGGATATTGGGCCGGCTGACGGTGCAAGGGAGGAGCCACGCGATGTTGCATCGCCAAGCAAGCCATGTTTGCCGGCCGTTGCCGGCCTGTCTCAGGCCGGGGGACGCGTCTGAGACATGGGGGACCGCCCCGTGAGAAGGACCCCCCTAACGGTCCCGCCGGCCGTGCTCCAATCCCGCCGAAACCGCGTGTGAGACCCCGGCCGTGTCGGCCATCGCGCCGTCGTGGCGCATCCAAACCAGCTAGCGGAGGAGGTGAGAAAGATGCCCACGTGGCCACAAGTCTACGCGCCGATCGGCGGCAATCTCTGGCTATCGGCGCTGGTGGCGGTGATCCCGATCGTCTTTTTCTTCGTTGCCCTCGCCGGATTGCGCATGAAGGGACATGTCGCCGCGCTGATCACGGTGGCGCTCGCCGTCCTCGTCGCCGTCATCGCCTACGGGATGCCGGTCGGCATGGCGATCGCCGCCACCATCTACGGCTTCCTTTACGGATTGTGGCCGATCGCCTGGATCATCGTCGCCGCCGTGTTTCTTTATAAGCTCACGGTGAAGACCGGCCAGTTCGAGGTCATCCGCGCCTCGGTGCTGTCGATCACCGCCGACCAGCGGCTGCAGATGGTGCTCGTCGGCTTCTGCTTCGGCGCCTTCCTGGAAGGCGCGGCGGGGTTCGGGGCGCCGGTGGCGATCACCGCCGCGCTTCTCGTCGGCCTCGGCTTCAATCCGCTTTACGCCGCCGGCCTCTGCCTGATCGCCAACACCGCCCCGGTTGCGTTCGGCGCCCTCGGCATTCCGATCACCGTCGCCGGCAAGGTAACCAACATCGATCCGTTCATCATCGGTCAGATGGCCGGCCGCCAGCTACCGCTGCTGGCGTTTTTCGTGCCGTTCTGGCTGGTCTTCATCATGGACGGTCGCCGTGGGGTTATCGAGACACTTCCTGCGGTGGCCGTCGCCGGTGGCGCCTTCGCTATCACCCAGTTCTTCACCTCCAATTTCTGGGCCTACGAGCTGCCGGACATCACCTCCGCCCTGGTCAGTCTCATCGCCCTTTCCCTGTTCCTGAAAGTCTGGCAGCCGGCGCACAGTTTCTCCTTCCAGACCAGCACCGGCCAGAAGAGCACCGGATTTGCCCCCGGCGGCTCCGCCGGCGCGGCGGCGATGCCGACGGCACCGGCCTCGGGCCAGTACTCGCTGGGCGAAATCATCAAGGCCTGGTCGCCGTTCATCATCCTGACGATCATGGTGACCATCTGGACGCTTCCCTCGTTCAAGGCGCTGTTCGCTCCCGACGCCAGCCTCGGCGCCTGGGTGCTGTCCCTGCACATCCCCGGCCTCGACAATCTCGTCATCCGCGGCGAGCCCATCGTGCCGAAGCCGACCCCCTACGCCGCCGTCTACAAGTTCGACATCCTCGCCGCCACCGGCACTTCCATTCTTGCCGCCGCCGCCGTCTCGGCGTTCATCCTCAAGGTGCGTCCGGGGATGTTCTTCAGCACCCTCGGCGAGACGTTCGTCGAACTGGTGAAGCCGATCTTCACCATCGGCCTGGTGCTGGGCTTCGCCTTCATCGCCAACTATTCGGGGATCTCGTCGACGCTCGGCCTGGCGTTCGCCGCCACCGGCCATCTGTTCCCCTTCTTCTCGCCGTTCCTCGGCTGGCTCGGCGTCTTCCTCACCGGCTCCGATACCGCCAGCAACGCGCTGTTCGCCAACCTGCAGAACGTCACCGCCATGCAGATCGGCGTCAATCCGGTGCTCACCGTCGCCGCCAACACCACCGGCGGCGTCACCGGCAAGATGATCTCGCCGCAGTCGATCGCCGTCGCCTGCGCCGCGGTCGGTCTCGTCGGCAAGGAGTCCGATCTGTTTCGCTTCACCCTCAAGCACAGCCTGTTTTTCGCGGTGATCGTCGGCATCATCACCTACATCCAAGCGTACATTCTGCCGGGGATGGTGCCGATCGCGGCCGGTCACTGAGCCGCTTTCGCCCGAAGTCCGGTCGGCCGGGGGAGCGGCCGGCCGGGTTCCGTCGGCCGGGCCCACCGCCCGGGGCTTCACCGGGCCGCGAACCCGGCAACGGACGGGGCGGGCACAAGAGACAAGCTCGCCCGCTTCGCTCATGAGGAGGCAACGCCGTGGCACAGGCCATCACCGCAAAGGCGATTACCAACGAAGACTTCGCGCCCGCCACGCCCCACGCGGCGCTGATCCGGACCCTGGAGACGCTGCTGCCGCGCTCGCGCATCGTCACCGATCCGCTGCGCCGCCTCGCCTATGGCACCGATGCCAGCTTCTACCGGCTGGTGCCGGAGGTGGTCGCCATCGTCGACACCGAGGCGGAGGTGCAGGGGCTGTTGCGCATGTGCCGCATGTACGGGACGCCGGTGACCTTCCGCGCCGCCGGGACCAGCCTCTCCGGCCAGGCGGTCACCGATTCCGTTCTTTGTCTCATGGGCGACGGCTGGGGCGGCGTCGCCGTCGCCGATGATGCGGCGACGATCCGCCTGAAGCCGGGCGTCATCGGCAGCGAGGCGAACCGCCATCTGGCGCGCTTCGGCCGCAAGATCGGCCCCGACCCGGCGTCGATCAACGCCTGCAAGGTCGGCGGCATCGCCGCCAACAATGCGTCCGGCATGTGCTGCGGCACCGCCCAGAACAGCTACAACACGCTCGCCGCCATGCGCATCATCTTCGCCGACGGGTCGCTCCTCGATACCGGCGATGCCGGCAATCGCGACGCCTTCCGCCAGACCCACCGCTACCTGGTCGACGGCATCGCCGCGCTGCGCAGCGAGATCCTGGCCGAGCCCGAACTGGCCGCCCGCATCCGCCGCAAGTTCGCCATCAAGAACACCACCGGCTACAGCCTCAACGCGCTGGTCGATTTCGACGATCCCATCGACATCCTGCAGCACCTGATGATCGGCTCCGAGGGGACCCTGGGGTTCATCTCCGAGATCACCTACCGGACGGTGCCCGAATACGCCCACAAGGCGACGTCGCTGATGATGTTCGACGGCGTGGTTTCCGCCTGCGAGGCGGTGATCGCCCTGAAGCGCACCCCGGTCGCCGCCGTCGAGCTCATCGATCGCGAGGGTCTGCGCTCGGTGGAGACCAAGCCGGGGCTGCCGACCTTCATCCGCGAGCTGCCGCCGGGTGCCACCGCCCTCCTCGTCGAGACCCGCGCCGAAGACGCCGCCACCCTGGCGGCCAACATCGCCGCCATCGGCCAGGCCGTCGCCGGCGCGCGGACGCTGCGGCCGATCCAGTTCACCACCGATCCGGCCGAGTTCGAGCGTCTGTGGAACATCCGCAAGGGCCTGTTCCCGTCGGTGGCGGCGATGCGGCAGACGGGCACGCCGGTGATCATCGAGGACGTGGCGTTTCCCATCGAGAGCCTTGCCGCCGCTACCGCCGACCTGCAGGGGCTGTTTGGCGAGTACGGCTTCGCCGACACCTTCATCTTCGGCCACGCGCTGGAAGGCAACCTGCACTTCGTCATCACCCCCGACCTGTCGTCGCCGGCCGAGATCGACCGCTATCGCCGCTTCATGGATGCGGTCACCCATATGGTCGTCGAGGGCTACGACGGCTCGCTGAAGGCCGAGCACGGCACCGGCCGCAACATGGCGCCCTTCGTCGAACTGGAGTGGGGTGCCCAGGCCTACGATCTGATGCGCCGGATCAAGCTGCTGCTGGATCCGGACGGGCTGCTCAATCCGGGCGTCATCCTCAACGACGACCCGGAGGTCTACATCAAGAACGTCAAGCCGATGGCCGCCGCCGACCCCCTGGTCGACGGCTGCATGGAGTGCGGCTTCTGCGAGAAGATGTGTCCATCGCAGGGGATGACCTTCACCCCCCGCCAGCGCATCGTCGGCTGGCGGGAGATATCCCGGCTGGCCGGCCCTGGCGCCGACCCTGGCGACGCGGCGACGCGGGCCGCCTACCTGGACACCTATGCCTACCAGGGCCTGGAGACCTGCGCCGCCTGTGGCTTGTGCGCGCTCGCCTGTCCGGTCGGCATCGAGACCGGCCTGTTGACCAAGAAGCTGCGCGGGGCGGGGCAGACCGCCGTCTCCCGGCGGGTCGCCGGCTTCTTCGGCGACCACTACGGCACCGCCATGGCCGGCGTCCGCGAGGGATTGCGCCTGGTCGATCTGGCCGCGCGGGCGTTCGGTTCGGCGCGCATGGAGAGCATGGGCGGGGCGGCCCGCCAGTGGTCCGGCGGCCGGTTGCCGGCGTGGCGGCCGTCGATGCCGCGCGCCGCGGCGCTGCGGACGCAGGCCCCCGCCAACGGCGCTGGCCTTGCCGCCGATGCGCCTACCGTCGTCTACCTGCCGGCCTGCACGTCGCGGACGATGGGCCCCGCCGGCAACGAGCCCGACGCCACCCCCTTGCCGCAGAAGACGATGGCGTTGCTGCAGAAGGCGGGCTTCCGCGTCGTCCTGCCGGATGGCCTCGGCAATCTCTGCTGCGGCCAGCCGTTCGAGAGCCGCGGCCTCTACGACGTCGCTGACACCAAGTCGAGGGAAGTGGAGGAAGCGCTGCGAACGGCCAGCGAGGACGGCCGGCTGCCCATCGTCTGCGACACCAGCCCATGCACCTTGCGCCTGAAGCAGAAGCTGGCGGAGTCGTTGCGGCCGGTCGACATCGTCGAGTTCATCCACGATCAGGTGCTGCCCCGGCTCGAGATCGAAAAGCAGGCGACGGCGGTGGCGCTGCACCTCACCTGTTCCGGCCGCCGGATGGGGCTGGAGGGCAAGCTGCAGGCGATCGGCCGCGCCTGCGCCGCGGAGGTGGTGATGCCGGCGGGCGTGCTCTGCTGCGGCTTCGCCGGCGACAAGGGCTTCAACACCCCGGAGCTGAAGGCGCACGCCCTGCGGACGCTGAAGGCGGAGGTGCCGGCGGGATGCGCCGGCGGCTATTCCCACAGCCGCACCTGCGAGATCGGCCTCTCCGACGAGTCCGGCGTCCCTTACCGCTCCATCGTCTACCTGGTCGACCAAGCCAGCCGACGGAAGCAGAGCGCGGGGTAACCGCATTTGGGTTCGGGCTGACCTTCCGCCATAATGGACCCCATTGAGCGGGGAAGGCGAGGGACGGGCCGCCGATGCCGGAAGCCGGGGGAACGAAAGAGACTTTAGCGCCAAGCCCGGCGCGCGACCTGATCTTCGTGAGCTACAGCCACCGCGACAAGCTTCACCTGGAAGACTTTTTGCTGGTGGGAAAGCCCTATTTCGCGCCCGACCGGCTGGTCGTGTGGTCCGATCGGGAGATCCGAACAGGATACAAGTGGCTGCCGGCGATTGAAGAGGCGCTGGCTCGCGCTCGCTTGAGCATCTTACTGATAAGCCCTCACTTTTTCGCCTCCTCGTTCATTCAAGATAGCGAGCTGCCGCCCATCTTTAGTGCGGCGGATCAGGGCGCCTGCGCCGTAATTCCCATCCATGTCAGCGCGTCCGGCTATCGACGTACGCGCCTTTGCGATTACCAGTCTCCCCACGATCCAGCCCGTCCCCTCGATCTCATCTCGCCGAAGTCGAGACGAAATCCCATCTGGGTGAGGATCTGGGACAAAATCAGGGCCGAGGCCGAGGCGGCGTGGGGGGCGGATTTCGACCGGGTAGCACCCGCTGTTGCCACCTATTCAGCGCCGGTCGCACCGCTTATGGAGGCCGACCGCTTCGGCCCTTTGCACGGCGTGCCCGACCACAAGCCTCATTTTCTCGCCCGCGATGAGCTGGAGCCGCTGGTGGCGGCACTCCTCGGCTCGACCACCGGTGCGGTGGGGTTGATAGGCGCGCCGATCGGCCTGCACGGCATGGGCGGCATCGGCAAGACCGAACTGGCCATCGCCCTCTGCCACGACGCTCGCGTCTGTCGCGCTTTCCCGGATGGCCTCTATTGGCTCACCCTCGGGCAAAGTCCCGACCCGCTGCGCCTTCTCTCCGACCTCGCCGCGTTGTCCGGCGAGACCCCCGCCTTCGCCAGTGTCGTCCAGGCCCAGGAGGCCCTGCGCCAGCGTTTTCGCGACCGGGCGGTCCTCCTCGTTATCGATGACCTGTGGCGGCTTTCGGACGCTCGCGACCTCGCCGTGCTCGGTCCAAAAAGCCGGATGCTGATTACGACGCGCGATGCCAGCCTGCTCACGGCACTCGCCGCGCGGGAGATCTCGCTTGGCGTGCTCGGCCTGGATCTGTCGCTCAGGCTGCTCGGCAAGTGGAGCGGGCAGTCGCCGCCTCTGCCCGAAGCCGCTGGCGCCGTTGCCGAAGAGTGCGGCCGACTGCCGCTGGCGCTCGCCCTCGCCGGCGCCCGCGTCCACGACGGGGCGTCATGGGAGCAGGTCGTGGCGGCGTTGAAGGAGGGCGATCTCGAGTTCCTTGATCATCCGCACGGCAGCGTCCTCAAGGCGCTCCGGATGAGCGTCGCCGCCCTGCCGCCCGACAACGCGGCGCGTTACGGCGAACTGGCGGTATTCCCGGAGGACGTGCCGGTGCCGGTGGCCACCGTCGCCCGGCTGTGGGCGCACACCGGTGGTCTCGCACCGCGTGACACCGGCCGGCTGCTCGACGATCTCGCCCGCACGAGCCTGCTGTCGCGCACGACCGATCAGGCCGGTCGCCCGGCCCTCAGCTTCCACGACCTGCAGCGGGATTTCCTCAAGCTCGATGCGGCCGACCTTCCGCAGTTCCACCGCCGCCTCCTCGACGCGCATCGCCCGGCGGCCGGCTGGGCCGATCTTCCGTCCGATGAGCCTTACCTCTGGACCTGGCTCGCCTGGCATCTCGCCGAGGCCGAACAAGAAACCGAGCTGAAAGCTCTATTGATGGATCCGGCTTGGCTCAAGGCGAAGCTGGCCAACACCGACATCAACGCTCTCATCGCCGATTATAATTACTTGCCGGCCGACGAAGATCTACACCTCGTGAAGCAAGCCCTTCGCCTGAGTGCGCGCGTGCTTGCCCGTATGCCGGAACAGCTTGAAGCGCAGATTGCTGGGCGGCTCCGAAGTAGCCAACACTTACCGATCCGCTCCATGCTTGAGGCAATAGGGCAGCCATCATCAGCACCGACGCTTATTCCAGTTTCCCCATCGTTGATACAGGCCGGGGATCAATGGCTTGCCAACTGGCACGTCGCAGATTGGGAAACGCGAGAGGTCGATCCGCAATTCATAAGTTTTCATGAGAACCAGTTCGCTGAACAGCTTTCCTTCTTGCCGGGCGGTGGCTCGCTCCTTGCTTTGGTTGGCTCCAGTCTTAAGGAGTGGGATATCGCAACTGAATTAGTGGTGAAAGAGATCGGTCCTCCTCACCACACCGTCGCGAAATTCGCCGCTTTCAAAAACGGACGTCAGGTTCTTTTCGCCTGTGAGAATTTACAGACTTTATGCGTCTGGGACCTTGCCAACGACACCATTTGCAGACTTCGAGGACCCGCGATGAGGGTAAAGGCGCTCGCGGTGCAGTCGGATGGCGTTCGCGCTGTGAGTGGTCACGCCGACGGCTCGGTCAAGCTTTGGGACATAAAGGCGGGTCGACTTGTCTGCGAACTGGGTAGGCATGAAAGGGAAGGCGCCGCTTCCCACTATGTCGATGCCGTCGCCATTCTAACTAACCCCGATTTGAGCATCGCGGTATCCGCCGGGCAGGACTCAACACTCCGCATGTGGGACCTGACGACAGGAATGGTTCTTTTGTGTGATGATAGTAAAGATGTCCACTCTTTGGCGGTCATCCCGCAGAAGGGCATCATAGTGACCGTCTCTAATTCGGAAATCGCTGAGTGGGACATACGTCTTCACAAGAAAACAATTCGAGCGCAGGGCATCTTGTCCTCCAGTCGCTATGCCGCGTCGACCGAAGATGGGCGTTACCTTCTTCTCAAAAAAGCATTTGGCAAGCTCTCTCTTTGGGACTCAGCTCATTCTGAATTCATCTGGGAGGCCTCTTATCCCGGCGTAAGCAATCACATTACGGCGGGCGCCATATCCTCGGATAAAGATATATTGCGCGCTGTGACGGCAACGCGCGACGGTTATCTTACGTTATGGGATCTCAGTTGCGACCGCTCAACGCGGAGTGGGGCACAAGGGGAAATAAGTGGCCTTGCCGTCGTGCCCGGGTCGCCGAGGGCAATCTCCACCGCAAGAGACGGCAGTGTGACGTTCTGGGATCTCGCAACCGGCGCGGTCCTCCACGAAGAACGGCCACACGATCCATTTACAATCGGCGTGCAGGTTTACGAGAGTGGGGAAAGAGCTGTCTCTGCATCCGGAGGGAAGGAAGTGATAATTTGGAACATAGAGAATTATATAAAGATAAAAGAATTATACATAGAAGAGAAGAATGTTAATTTTCTTGATAGTTTTCATATTACTAAAGATAAAAGCCATATTATCGTTGTAGATAAAGCCTCAAGAGTATTTATGTTAGATATAAATACGGGCGCAATTGAAGATTGTTTTCAAGCGTCTGATAATAACATAAGATGGTTTATTCCGCAGGCTATTCCAAATAGTAACTGGATAATTTTTAAGGATAAAGGTGGTTTCCTCTGCGCATGGAATAGTTGTTCTAAAGAACGTGTATATCTTGATTGGTTTCGCGGAAGCGTACGTAAAATTGTATTTAGTCCATGTTGTGCCATTATGTCATCTTTAATTTATAAAGACGATGGGCATTACGTTCATGTGCGCAAGATATCTGACAATATCTCTAGGTACTTCCCTGTTGATGGACATGACACAGAATTCTCGATTAGTCCTGATCTTAAGCGACTCGTGACGGCAGGGAGAGAACGCCTTCTTTGTGACAGCGATGCCGTGACTGTTTGGGATTTGGAATCAGGCGAGAGCATTGCAAGGCTAACGATAGACTTTCCAATTACGTGCGTGGCAGCGGCGGGTGGGAACCTGTTCGTCGCTGGCGACAAAGGGGGAGCGGTGCATATCCTGAAGCTGGTCGAGCCGAGGTCGGCCGGCGTCGCTTGACGGCAGCGAGCAGGCCGCATAAGATGTTCGATGTTTGTTCTTGGCCCCGGATGGCGGCCATGAGGACATCCGACGACGAACGGGAGCCGTTCAGGCCAGGGATTGAGGAAAAGCGGCCGGATGTGCGACGTTGAGGGCGCGCGCTGGCGGGTCAGAATGACGACATCTGGCCGTCAGATGCGCGTCCGGGCGACGACAAAATGACGACGGGCTGACGACATCGGTGGAGTGGGGCGGGTGATGAACGAGTTTCCGGCGCGCAATCCGAACTTCCGGCGGGCGACCGCCGAGTACGCGGCGGCACAGACGTTTCTCGGTTTTGTCGGCGTGCAACTCGGCGCGGTGGCGCCGGGACGGGCCGAATACCACGTGCCTTACCGGCCAGAGGTCGGCCAGCACCACGGGGTCTTCCACGGCGGCGTCGTCGGTGCCATCGGCGAGGCGGTGATGGGGGCGGCGGCGTTCACCCTGGTGGAGGCGGGCGCCGACGTGGTCGGCGTCGAGTACAAGTGCAACTTCATGGCGCCCGGCGCCGGCGTCCTGCTCATCGCCCGCGGCATCGTCATGCGGGCGGGCGGCCGGCTCGTCGTCTGCCGCGCCGACATCCTCACCCGCAAGGAGGATGGCGGGGAGACGCTGACGGCGATCGCGCAAGGGACGATGGCGGTGGTCCGCCCGCGCTGACCGCCCCCGCGCTGACCGTCGGCCGGTTCAGATGATGCGCGTCTTCATTGTCTCGGTGGCGCGGACGAGGGCGGTGCGGATGCCGGGCTCCATGGCCGAATGGCCGGCGTCGGGAACGATGACGTACTTGGCGCCGGTCCAGGCGCGGGCGACGGCGTCGGCGGTGACGATGGGACAGACCAGGTCGTAACGCCCCTGGACAATCGCCGCCGGCAGGTGGCGAAGCGCCGGCAGTCCGCGCAGCAGCTCGTCCGGGCTAAGGAAAGTATCGTGGACGAAGTAGTGGGCCTCGATGCGGGCGAGGGCCAGGGCGGCGGCGTCGTGGCCGCAGTGCAGCGGGTCGTCGCGGCGCTGGATCAGGCTGGAGCAGACCGTCTCGTAGCGGCTCCAGGCATTGGCCGCCGGCTGGTGGACGGCGGGGTCGGGATGGATCAGCCGCCGATGGTAGGCGGTGAGCAGATCGTCCTGCTCGTCCTCCGGCATCATCCGGGTGAAGGCGCGCCACGCCTCCGGGAAAAACGTCCGCATGCCGTAGAGGAACCAGTCGACCTCGCGGCGGGTGCCGAGGAAGACGCCGCGCAGGACGAAGCCGGCGCAGCGGTCGGGATGGCGGATGCCGTAGGCGAGGGCGAGCGTCGAGCCCCAGGAGCCGCCGAACAACAGCCAGCGGCTGATGCCGAGATGGCGGCGTAGCACCTCCATGTCGGCGACCAAGTGCTGGGTCGAGTTGTCGTTGGTGTCCGCATGTGGTGTCGACCGACCGCAGCCCCGCTGGTCGAAGATGATGATGCGATAGGCGTAGGGATCGAAGAAGCGGCGATGCGCCGGCGCCGCTCCCGCGCCCGGCCCGCCGTGCAGGAAGACGACGGGAAAGCCGCGCGGATTGCCCGACTGCTCCCAGTACATCTGGTGGCGGCCGTTCAGCGGCAGCAGGCCGGTGGCGAACGGCTCGATCTCCGGGAACAGATCGGGTCGCGTGTGGCGGACATCCATGCCGGTCAGACTTTCCCTTCGCGGACTTTTTCTAGCCGGACTTTCCCTCGTCGGACGCTTGCCCGCTCGCGGGGGCGATCGGATCATCCATTATGGCCGCCGTTTCGCCCGCGGCCAATGGATGCGTTGGCGTTCAGCGGCCTTTTGCTGCGGCGGCCACCGCCGTTTCCCGGCAAATCCGGCCCGATCGCAAAAGGGGCTTGCCGGACCTACCGCAAAGGGGTTAGGCGACGGGCATGCAGGGGTCGATTGCGGCCGGCGCGTCGGCGCTCATCGCCATCGTCGTGTACGTCCTTCCCGCCGGAGCGGCAGACGACCCGTCGGTCTGCCCGCGGGCGGCGGCGGTGACCGGCGGCGATCAGCTGATGCTAGCGCAGCCGGTGGCCGGCAGCCGCGAGGTCCGGCTGGCCGGCATCCTCGCCGTCGACGGGGGCGAGATGCCGGCCGGGGCGGCGACGCGTGCCGGGGACGCACGCCGTGCCCTCGCCGAGATCGTCGACGGCCACTGCCTGACCCTGATCGCCGCATCGCCCAACCCGGACCGCTACGGCCGTCTGGTCGCCGGCCTCCGCCGCGATGACGGCATTTCTATCGAGGGCGAGCTGGTTCGGCGCGGCCTGGCGCGGGTGTTGCCGGGACTGGGCGACGCCACCTTGCCTGCGCCGCTGCTGGCGAGCGAGGACGCCGCCCGTCGCGCTGGCGCGGGGCTGTGGGCGGACCCTCGCTTCCGGGTGCGGACACCGGAGACCGCGGGCGCCGACGTCGGCAGCTTTCAACTGGTGGAAGGCCGCGTCCTCCGGGCGCAGCGCGTCGGCCCGCGCCTCTACCTTAACTTCGGCGAGGACTGGCAGACGGACTTCACCGTCGTCATCGCCGCCCGGACGCTGCCGCGCTTCGCCGCGGCGGGCGTCGATCCGGCGGCGCTGTCCGGCCGCAGCGTCCGGGTCCGCGGCATCATCGAGGACCTCAACGGACCGATGATCGAGATCGAGGAGCCGGCGGCGCTGGAGGTGCTCGATCCCGGCTGAGGTGGTTGGAGCGAGCGTCATCAAACCTCCATCCAGTCCTTTTCCCCGGCCGCTCACTCGCCTTGGGTCAGGAACAGTCCTCGCTGGCGCGCAATCTCGAAGACGCGCAGGAAGAAGACGACGGACAGGGCGAAATAGCCGGCGTTCAGGAGCAGTGCGCGAAGGAGGAGATCGACACGGAAGGTGCCGTCGAAGAGGATCGCCCGCATCCCTTCGAACACCCAGGCGGTCGGCAGCATGAATGCCACCGGCTGCAGCCAGCCCGGCAGCACGTCGATGGGGTAGTAGACCCCGCTCAAGGGGGCGATGGCGAAGACGGCAACCCAGGCCAGGCTTTCGGCGCCGAGGCCGAGACGGAGCACCAGCGCCGAGACGACGAGGCCCACCGCCCAGCCGAAGACCAGCAGATTGACGAAGAACGCCACCAGCGGCGGCCCGAGATCGAACACCGAGACCCCGAACAGCGGCGGTGCCAGCAGGGCCGCCGGCAGCACGCCGACCAGGGTTCGCACCAGACTCATGATCGACAGCGCCGCCACCAGCTCCGCCGGCCGCAGCGGGCTGGCGAACAGCTGGGCCAGGTTGCGCGCCCACATCTCCTCCATGAAGACGACGGAAATGCCCAGGTTGCCCCGGAAGAAGACGTCCCAGAGGAGAACCGCCGAGATCAGCACGCCGCCCGCCTGCGCCACCCACGAGCTGTGCTGCATGAAGAAGCTGGTGACGAACCCCCACAGCACCACCTGCACCGTCGGCCAGTAGGCCAGCTCGAGGATGCGCGGCCATGACCGTCTGAGGACGTAGAGGTGGCGCAGCAGCACGGCGACGATCCGCCGCCGCGACCGGCCGACGGCACTCATGGGGCCCCTCCGGCGTCTGCTGCCGGATCGCCCCCGTTGGCAAAGACATCGGCACCGGCATTGGCATTGGCACGGGCGATGTCGAGAAAGACCTCCTCCATCGTCCGGCGACCGTAGCGGCTGATCAGCTCCGCGGGCGATCCCCGATCGACGATGCGGCCGGCGCGCATGATCAGCGCCTGGTCACAGAGTCGTTCGACCTCCGCCATGTTGTGGGAGGCGAGGAGGATGGTCGATCCGGAACGGGCCCGCCAGGCTTCCAGATAGGTGCGGATCCAGTCGCCGGTGTCGGGATCGAGCGAGGCGGTCGGCTCGTCGAGCAGCAGCAGTCGCGGGTCGTTGAGCAGCGCTTTGGCGAGCGCCACCCGGGTGCGCTGGCCCGCCGAGAGGACCCCGGTCGGCTGATCGAGCAACGCGGCGAAGTCCAGCTCGTGGGCGATGGTGCGGATGCGGGCGCCGAGGCCGGACACGCCGTAGAGGCGGCCATAGACCTGCAGATTTTCGGCGACGCTGAGCCGTCGTGGCAGATCGACGTAAGGCGACGAGAAGTTCATCGCCGCCAGCGCCGTTTCGGGACGGCGGCTCATGTCCTGGCCGAGGACGGTGATGCGGCCGGAGGTGGGGGTAAGCAGGCCGAGGAGGATGGAAAGGGTGGTTGTCTTGCCGGCGCCGTTGCCGCCGAGCAGCGCCGTTACCGTGCCGCCTTCCACGGTGAAGCTGACATCGTCGACGGCGGTGACTCCATCGAACCGCTTGACCAGCCGCTCGACGACGATGGGGGGAGCGCCGGCGCCGGTCCTCATCGGTGGACCCGGCGCCGACCGGATTCCCGCCGGTGGCCGGGGAGGACCGACCTATCCCCGAGGCCGGCCGGCGCGCAACTGGCGACGGCGGACAGCCTCGCGCAGGGCGTGATCCACATATCGGCCCTGGAACAGCTCAACGCCGGCCGCCGCCGCGGCGTCGATCGCGAGGCGGCTGTCGGCTTCGGTCAGGATGAGTCGCGTCGCCCCGATGCCGGCGATCGCGCCTGCCAGTTGGCTCGGGCTGCCGGCCGACGTCCCGGCCGCCGCCGTAAGCGCAACCGTCGCATAGTCGAAGGGCAGTTGGCTCCAGTCGATGGACGGCGCCAGCCGTACCGTCGCGCCGGTCAGACAGATGCGGTATCCTCTTTGACGGGCAAGCCGGCATGCGAAACAAGCGTCCTCAAGGTTGCCGAAGATATCGGTGATGTCGATCTCGAGGACAATGGTGCTGCGTCGTGCCCGGAACAGCTGTTCGTCGAAACGCCGGAAGGCGTCCGACGTCAAGGTGGCCGCCGACAGCGGCAGGCCGATCGGGCCGCTGATCGCGGCGGCGTCCTCGGGACGGCCGACGAGAGCCAGCAGCCGCCGGCCGATGCTCTCGCCGACGTAGCGGGCGATGGCGCGGTCGACCCCCAGATCGCCGACCGGAAGCAGGGCAAGGGACAATTCGCTCAGGGCAACGGAAAGCCGGGTGAGCACCGGCTGCGGCGGCGCGTCGCCGGCTAGCCGGCAGACCGGATGGCGACGCAGGAAGCTGGAGAGATCGGTCTGCGCCAGCACGCGGTCCAGCTTCGCCAACAGCGCCAGCGGCACCGGCTGCCGTCGACGGCGGGCCAGTTCCTCATCGGTGGCGTCCACCGTCGCGGGGATCTCCTCCTTGCGGCCGGGGCGGTAGCTGCCGCCCGCCGCCTGGACGATGGCGACGATCGGGCCGAGGTCGGTGGTGGGAAGGAGATGGAAAAGCCCGGCGCCGGGGGAGGCGGTTCGCAGCAGCGGGTCGTCGGCGAACAGCATGGCGAGGCGGTGCAGTTCCCCTTTGATCCGCTCTTCCGCCGCCGCCGCAAAGAAGAACAGCAGATCGCCGGTGCCGAGACGGAACAATTGCCCCTGGTCGTCCGCGGCGAGCCGACGGAAGCCGTCGGCGGCGATGCGGAGATGATGCTGCTGCCGGTGCGACGGACTCAATCGGGACAGCGACACGTGCGCGGCCTGCCATCCTTCGCTGCACGTCTCCAGATGGCGCAGGTATTCGAGCAGCAGTTCGGTGTCGGCAAGCGCGGAGGGGCCGGGGGTGACCACGGCTCGAAGCGGCCTCGCCCTTGGCATGCTCACAGCCATCCCTTCGCCAGCATCGCCGCCACCAGCTCATCGATGAACCGCCCCTGAAACCGGCGGACGCCGAGGCCGAACGCTTGCATCACCGTCGTCTCACTGTCGATGTCGGCAAAGATCAGCCGCTCGCCGCCGATGCGGCTGACCGCGGTCGCAAGGCGCGCGACCTGGCCATCCTCGACGTTCCGGTCGCGGGGGCTCGGCGGGAACCGGACCTTGACGAAATCGGCGTCGAAGCCGGCGGGATCGAGGATCTCCAGGGTCGCCGGCGACAATCCTTCCAGGACGACGCCCAAGCCTCTGTCGTGGAGGCGATCCCGCTCGGCCACATAGGCATCGACGTCGGCGAGCACGTCCTCCAGGCGAAGGCGGATCAGCACCCGCGGATCGCCCGAGTTCAGGGAGAGCCTGGCGAGGAAGGCGGCGAACTCGGGCGAGGCCAGGGTCGCCAGACCGAGGGCGAGGCTGAACGGCTCTGGCGGCCTCCCCGAAGAGCTGGTGAAAGCGGCGAGGATGGCCCTGTCCAGCGGCGCGCCGAGACAGCGCCAGAGCCTGGGATCGGCCCGCAGCCGGATGTCGGGGGCGATGGCGCGCTCTAAGGCGTCGATCCCGGCGCTGATCTCCGTATAGATCGGGCGGATGTCGGTTGCCGAGCGGATCAGCAGCGCCCGTTGGCGGCGAAGCAGGGGGGCGATACGGTCCGCTGTCAGCCGGTCGGCGAGCAGGGGCAGGTCGGCGGCGGTGATCGGGCGCGACGAGGCGTCCTTGCCTTGGGTCCCGTCCGCCGTCGCATCGAGGGCGAACCGGGCCGGGCGGTCCCGGTCGTCGGACCGGCCCGGATCGGACCAGGAGGCGCTCACCGCTCGCCCATGGGCGGCGAGCCAGAGGGAGACGAGATCGAGCGAGACGAGCCCGAGGGAGAGGAGATCGGGTGAAGACCGTCGCTCGCCACCCCATAATCAGGCAGACGCGGATCGGCGGTGCGGCAGGTGACGGTGCGGCGGCTGGCGGCGAACAGTCGGGTCATTGGCTTTAATCGCATCGGCGGCAGAGACGGCTTTGCGATGGAGTGTGGGGGAAGGATCTGACGGCTTGGTTAACGGGGCGGAGGATCGAAAGATGAGCGCAAGGGCCCGCATCCCGCCGGGACGGCGCGTCTACGCCGTAGGCGACATTCACGGCCGTGTCGACCTGCTCTTCCAGTTGCAGCGGCTCATCGTTCAGGATGCGACCACGGCCGGCGGTCTCGATCTGGTGCTCGTCTACCTGGGCGATTACGTCGATCGCGGCCCGTCGTCCAATCGGGTCCTCGACCGGTTGATCGAGATGCCCCTCGCCGGCCTGCGAACCATCCACCTGCAAGGCAATCATGAGGCGATGATGCTCGACTTCGTCGCCGGCAATCCGTCTGCCGTCTGGCTGATGAATGGCGGCATCGAGACCCTGGCCAGCTATGGTGTCGGCCTCGACGATGGCTGGCCGGCGGCAACGGCACTGGGCGAGTTGCGCACCCGGCTGCGCCTGGCCCTGCCGCCTTCGCATCTCCGCTTCCTCACCGGGTTGTCGCTCGTGCACATGGAAGGGGACTACGTGTTCGTCCACGCCGGCCTACGACCTGACCGTCCCCTGGAGTTGCAGGACGCTTACGATCTCTTGTGGATTCGCGAGCCCTTTCTCGGCCGCGGGCGGGACGACGGCCTCTGTGTTGTCCACGGCCATACCATCGCACCGCAGCCGGAAGTGCTGGCGCACCGGATCGGCGTCGACACCGGCGCCTTTTTTTCCGGTCGTCTCACCTGCGTCGTGCTGGAGGGCGCGGATATCCGCTTCCTGCAGACCTGATCGTCAGCCGGCCATCGTCAGCACCACTTTGCCGGTGCTTCGCCGCGTCTTCAGCGCGGTGAGGGCCTCGATCGCCTGCTCCAGCGGGAAGGTATGGGACACGTGCGGGCGAATCTCGCCCTTTGCCAGCCAGGCGAGCAGTTCTTGCAGCGACGCGCGCATGTGCTCCGGCGCCAGCGTCTCGTACTGTCCCCAGTAGAATCCCAGCACGGTGATGTTCTTGACGAGGAGGATGTTGGCGGGAATCTGCGGCACCGTGCCCGAGGCGAAGCCGACGACGAGAATGCGGCCGCCGAGCGCGGTCGCCCGCAAAGACTCCTCGAACAGCTTACCGCCCACCGGGTCGTAGACCACATCGGCGCCGCGGCCTTGCGTCAGCGCCTTCACCTGATCACGCAGGTCCTCGGCGCGGGAATCGATCAGATGGTCGGCACCCGCGGCGGCAGCGATCGCCAGCTTCGCTTCACCGGTGGCGGTGGCGATGACGGTGGCGCCGAGTCGCTTGCCGATCTCGACCGCGGTCATGCCGACACCGCCGGCGGCGCCGTGGACGAGGAGGGTCTCCCCCGGCGATAGCTTCGCCCGATAGGTCAGCGCCAGATGGGAGGTGCCGTAGGCGATGGGCATGGCGGCGGCGGTGACATCGTCGACGTTGTCGGCGAGGGGGAAGACCCGCTCGATGGTTGCGGTCACCTGCTCGGCAAAGCCGCCGTGGTCGACCACCGCCATCACCCGCTGGCCGACGGCCAGGTCGCCTGCGCCGTCACCGACGGCGGCGATCCGTCCCGCGACCTCGAATCCGGGCGAAAACGGCAGCGGCGGTTTCGTCTGGTACTTGCCGGAGATGATGAGGGTATCGGCAAAATTAAGGCCGGCGGCATGGACGGCGATGCCGACCTGCCCGGCGGCGACGGGGGGCGCCGGCACATCCTCAAGCAGCAGGTCACCCGGCTCGCCCCACGCCTTGCACACGATTGCCCGCATCGTCCTCTCCTTATCTCGTTTGCCGCTTTTCCCGAAGCTGGCCACACTGCATCAATGATGGTGCGTGCCGTCAATGGGACGTGCCGGCCGGTGACTTCAGCGAGTGACTCCGGCAACTGAGTCCGGTACCTGACGGGGCCGATCAACGGGAGACGGATGTGCGCGGCTTTTTCGGTGTTGGCGTCGAGGGGATTTCCAAGGCGATGAACGTGGGCAGCCTGCTGCGTACGGCCCACGCCTTCGGGGCCAGCTTCATGTTCACCGTCGCCGCCGCCTATTCGCCGCGCGAGGGGGGACGGGTGGACACCTCGGCGGCGGAGGCGGAGGTGCCCCTCTACCACTTCGCCGACGTGGACGCGCTGCTGCTGCCGCGCGGCTGCCAGATGGTCGGCGTCGAGATTCGCGACGACGCGGTCGCCTTGCCCAGTTTCCGCCATCCGCGCGCAGCGGCCTATGTCTTCGGCCGCGAGCGGGGCGAACTGACGCCGGCGATGATCGAGCGCTGCCAATACATCGTCCGCATCCCCACCCGCTTCGCCCTCAACGTGGGCATCGCCGGCGCCATCGTTCTCTACGACCGGCTGATCAGCCTCGGTCGCTTCCCGCGGCGACCGGAAACGCCGGGGGGACCGCGGGAGGCGCTGCCGCTTCCCGTCTTCGGTCCGCCCCGATTTCGCAAACGAGAACCGGAGCTGGGCTGAAGCCGGGTGTCCCCTCACGGCCAGCCGGGGATCGGGCGAATGGCGCCGACGATGCGCCCCTGGCTGTTGGGAAGCGGGGCGTCGGCGTATCGCCGCAGAAGCCCGGCTGCCGCCTCGCCCACCCGGGCATAGCGGAGGAGCAGGGCCGCCATCGCCGCTTCCGCCGCCCGTTTGGCCCCGTCGTCGATCTTGACGGCGATGGCGAGACCCTGCGGCGGCAGGGCAGCGACAACCACGCCCTCCGCTCCCCCTTTCACCAGCACCGCGCCGGCCGCGGCGGCGATGATCTCGGTATCGAAGCGACCGGTGCCGGCGACGAACTCGGGATGGCTCAGCATCGCCGCCCGGATCACGGGCGCTCCCTTCGCCTCCTCGTCGTTGTCGTCGGCGGCGGCGAAGCGGGCGAAGGCGCGGGCGAGAGTGGCGAGGGGCAGCGCGAAGGCCGGCACCCCACAGCCGTCGATGCCGTAGCGTAACGCACGGGCGTCGAGACCGGCGAGCGCCGCCAGTGTCGCCGCCACCCGCCTCTGCACCGGGTGTTCGGGCGCGTCATAGTCTGCCGCAGACACGCCGAGCGCGCGGGCGACGCTGAGGAAGCCGGCATGCTTGCCGGAGCAGTTGTTATGGAGCCGGCCGGGCGCCTCGCCGCGCCTGACGAGGTCCTCGGCCGCCGCCTCGTTCAGCGGCGGATGCGGTCCGCAGACCAGCGCCCCGGGCCCGTAGCCGAGACGCGCCAGCCAGCCGGCGACGGTGCGCACGTGCCGTGCTTCGCCTCCGTGCGAGCCGCAGGCGATGGCTAGTTCGGGTGGCGACAGACGGAAACGAGCGGCGGCGCCGGTGGCGATCAGCGGCAGCGCCTGCAGCGGCTTCACCGCCGAGCGCGGGAAGACGACGGCGTCGACGTCGCCCCAGGCGGCGATCGTCGCCTCGCCGTTGGCTACGCACGCCGCCCCCCGGTGCCGGCTCTCGCACGAATCGCCCCGTGTGATCTCGACCAGCACCGGATTGGATGTGTGTTCGCTGCGCATGCAAGCCCCGGTTATGCCTTCGTCTTTTGCAAATGATTCGCGGCCGCTGGCAATCGGTGGCGCCGACGGTATCTAAACGCCATGCGAACACGCTCGGCCCTGTTACCTCTGGCGATTCCTGTCCTCGCCCTCGCGCTTGCCCCGGCGAAGCCGGCGGCGGCGCAAGATGTGCTCGGCACGTTCGGGGCCTGGACCGCCTTCTCCGAAAAGACCGGTGGCAAGCTTACCTGTTACGTAGGCGCCAAGCCGAAAAAGATGGAGGGGAAATACACCAGTCGCGACCCCGCCTACCTTCTCGTCAGCCACCGTCCGGCGGAAAAGGTGCGGGGCGAGGTGTCGCTGGAAGCCGGTTTTACCTTCAAGTCGGGCAGTGAGCCGGTGGTAGCCATCGGCCCGAAGACCTTCAAGCTGTTCAGCAAGGGATCGAACGCCTGGGCGACCGATGCTACGGCCGACAAGCAACTGGTCCAGGCGATGAAAACGGGCAACGACCTGGTCGTCAAGGGGATCTCGGCCCGGGGGACGGCGACCACCGACACCTATTCCCTCGGCGGCTTCTCCGCTGCGCTAGCCGCCATCGATAAGGCCTGCGGCGGCTAGGCGGGCTTCCCCGCCGCCTCTCGGCGCTTGCGCCTGGGGCCGATTTCCCTCACATCAAAACCATGATGGTCTTTCAGTCAGCTCACGTCGAAACGTGGCGGAAGAAGGCGCCTGATGAACGAGAGCAAGGTGTGGTGGCGAGCGGCGATGGCCGCGGCGTGGCTGGCGATCTCGCCGCCGGTGCTGGCGGCTGAGGCGGCGCCCGAGCTGGCCGCAGCCGTGGAAGCCGGCCGCCCCACTGGTACCGTCGTCACCACCGTCGATGCCGCCGGTCTCGCCCGCCTGCGCGACGAGGGGGTGGCGATCGTCGACGTTCGTCGCCCGGACGAATGGCAGAGCACGGGTGTCATTCCCGGCAGCACGCTGATCACCGCCTTCGAGGCCGACGGCCAACTTGTTCCCGGCTTCGTTGCCAGGGTCGACGACGCGGTGGGGGAAAACCGGCCGTTGGCGCTGATCTGCCGCTCCGGGAACAGGTCCGGGTTGGCGGCGCGGCTGTTGATGGACGGTCCCGGCCATCGCCAGCTCTACAACGTCGCCGGCGGCATCGGCGCCTGGTCGGCGGCGGGCGGGCCGCTGGTGCCGTGTCCCACATGCTGAACTCTCCCGTCGCCGTTGCGGCGCCGTCGGACGAGCGGCCGCACCTGATCGGCCTCGACCGACCGGCCCTGCTGCAATCGTTGGCGGAGTTGGGCGAGGCGCCGTTCCGGGCGCGCCAGCTCTGGCACTGGCTTTATGCGCGCGGCGTCACCGACTTCGCGGCGATGACCAGCCTCGGGCGGCCGCTGCGGGAGAAGCTGGCCCACCACTTCCGCCTGCAGCGGCCAGCGATCGCGATCTGTCAGACTTCGGACGATGGCACCCGCAAGTGGCTGCTCCGGTTCGATGATGGCGCCCAGGCGGAGAGCGTGTTCATCCCCGAGGAGGACCGCGGCGCCCTCTGCGTCTCCTCGCAGGTGGGCTGCACCCTCACCTGTCGCTTCTGCCATACCGGGACCCAGCGCCTGGTGCGCAACCTGTCGGCGGGGGAGATCGTCGGCCAACTGCTCCTCGCTCGCGACAGCTACGGCGAATGGCCGGCGCCGCCGGGACAACGGTTGCTCTCCAACATCGTGCTGATGGGGATGGGCGAGCCGCTGTACAACTACGACAACGTGGCCACCGCCTTGCGGATCCTGATGGATCCGGAGGGGATCGCCATCTCCCGGCGGCGGATCACCCTGTCGACGGCGGGTGTGGTGCCGATGATCCGCCGCGTCGGTGCCGAGTTGGGGGTCAAGCTGGCGATCAGCCTGCACGCGGCGACCGACGAGGTGCGCGACGTGCTGGTGCCCCTCAACAAGAAATATCCCATCGCCGAACTGCTACAGGCCTGTCGGGAGTATCCGGGGGCGGACAACGCCCGGCGGATTACCTTCGAGTACGTGATGCTGAAAGGGGTCAACGATTCCCCGGCGGACGCCAAGACGCTGGCGAAACTGGTGGCCGGCATTCCTTGCAAGTTCAACCTGATCCCGTTCAATGCCTGGCCCGGGGCTGCTTACGAGTGCGCGAGCGACGAGGCGATGGCGCGGTTTGCGGCGATCCTGAACTCCGCCGGTTACACCGCACCGATCCGCACCCCGCGCGGCCGCGACATCATGGCCGCCTGCGGCCAACTCAAGTCCGCCAGCGAACGCCGTTCCCGGTCGCAGCCGCGGTTGCGGTCGGCGGACTGATCAAAGCCGCTTTACCTCACAATCTTCACCGCCGTGTGCGGCGGGCTTCAATCAGCCGGACCCAGGGAGGGACGCAACGATGATAAGGATCGGGATCGGATTGACGTTGCTCTTGTTGCTGATCGGCGTCGGCTGGTGGCTGCTGGGCGGGGGATCGGGGGGCGAAGTTGGCTCCGTCTCCACCAATTTCCGCTGGCTGGGTCCCAACGACAAGATCGTCATCGATGGCTTCGACGATCCGAAGGTGGACGGCGTCGCCTGCCACATCTCCCGGCCCGAACGGGGTGGCGTCAAAGGAGCTGCCGGCGTCGCCGATGAGGCGGTTGAGGCCAGCATCGCCTGCCGGCAGACCGGCCCCATTGTCGTCAGGGAGACGCTGAGGGACGGAGAGAAGGTGTTCGACGAGCGCCGCTCGTTGATCTTCAAATCGCTGCAGGTGGTCCGCTTCTTCGATACGAAGCGAAACGTCCTCGTCTATGTGGCCTACACCGACCGGGTGATGACCGGCTCGCCGCAGAACTCCATCTCCAGCGTGCCCTTGATGCCGTGGGGCGGGGTGCCGCCGAAGCTGCCGGCGGCGCCTTCCGCGGGCTGACCGTCCGCCCAGCGTGTCCCCCCTGTTGCTTTCTCAGTCTACGGATGCAACTCGATAATGGAGCTCGGCGACTCGTAGCGGGTCGGCGGGCCCAGTTCGTCGAACTTGAACAGTCCGAACGCCCGCTGGCCGTTGAAATCCAGGACACGAAGCTGGTCGGTTTCGTGGATGTCGTGGGAGACTGCCGCAAAATGCCGACCGTAGCGCTGCTCGGCCAGTTCGATCGGAATCTCATAGGCGATGAACTTTTCGATTCCCTTGGCGGCCAGCTTGTTCAGCAGAGGGGCCGCGGTGGGCGACTCACAGGTGGTCAGAACGACCATCGGCCCGGCGCCGGTGAGCAGCATCATACATTTCATCGATTCAAACCTCCGTTCCTACGGCGACTTTCAACTCTCAGGCGCCGTGCCTCTAGCACACGTTTCAGGGAACCGCCACCGCCGGGAACGCAAACCAGCTATCGGTCGTCCGTGGGACCGGCGTGCCCGGCGAGGTGACGGGGTCGGTTAAAACTGGTATCGCCGCAAGATGGTCAACGCCGAGATGACTCCGCACAGCTTGTTGTTGGCCGGGTCCACCACCGGCAGCCGCAGCGTTCCCTCCGCCAGCAGCGCCAGGGCTTCGCCGAGAGGCGTGTCCGGTTTCATCACCGGGCAGTCGGTGTCGACGAAATCGGCGACGCGCTGGCCGAGATGCGGTTGGATACGCTGATCCACGTCGCCGACCGTTTCCCACTCCGCTTCCTGCGGCGACTGCGCCCCGTTGGGGATTAAGAGCTTGGCGAGCGTGAACGAGGTGATCTCGCCCACGTACCGACCCTCGCCGTCAATGACGATGAGTTGTTGCAGGTGATGCTTGATCATCTGAGCGAGGGCCGCACTGAGGGGCGCCGTGTTGAGCACCGTCGAGGTGGCGGCGACGGATCGGACCATGAAATGGCGGACGAGCATTGTGGGTTTTCTCCTTGAAGGCTGCGGCCGGCCGATTCGGTTGTCGACGGCACGTCGAAAAATCTGCCGGCCATTTTCTTCGTGTTCGCCAACCGTTGCAACAGTGCCCGCTCGCCGATGATCACGAAAGGGATGACCGTCAAGGATGGACACATTGTGCATAACTCATTACAGAAGGTGGTGGACCGGACTCAAGAATAGCTGCGAACCGGTGGGAGGCTGGTGCGGTCTTTAATAACATCGCCGAACGGCGAGGCCGTGGAGACCGGGCTCGATAAGAACACAAAGAGGAGCAGGCTCGTACTGCTCACAAGTCGTGAGCGCGACCGCGTAGCCGGGCCTTTCGCAAGGTAGTAGGGCCCATGCTGCCTATTTAAGCTTTCGCAGTGGAGTGCACGATGAGTTTGGGAATCAATACAGGGATTGTCGCGTTGGTTGCCGCAGCGGTGGGGATGCTTGCGGCGGCAAGTCTTTACATCAGCATTGCGCGCCAGCCCGTCGGCACCGAAAAAATGGCCCACATCGCTTCCGAAATTCAATTGGGGGCGATGACCTATCTGCGCGAACAGTACATGCGGATCGCCATTTTTATGGTTGTCGTGGCGATTTTATTGACTTTTCAGTATGATGCGCGGATGGGAGTCGCTTTTGTCTTTGGCGCCGTGACTTCCGCGCTGGCCGGCTTCGTCGGCATGAAGGCGGCGACAAAAGCCAACGTCCGGACGACCGCCGCGGCCCTCTATTCGGGGGAACGGGCGGCGCTGAATGTCTCGTTCAACGGCGGCGCGGTGATGGGGCTTGCCGTCGCCTCCTTCGGCCTGATGGGGCTTGGCCTGCTGTTCTACCTCTTTGGTACGGCCGCTAACGTCAACATCGTCTGGGGATTCTCTATGGGGGCGTCATCGATCGCCCTGTTCGCCCGCGTCGGCGGCGGCATCTTTACCAAGGCGGCGGACGTCGGCTCCGATCTGGTGGGTAAGGTGGAAGCCGGCATTCCCGAGGACGATCCGCGCAACCCGGGGGTCATCGCCGACAACGTTGGCGACAACGTCGGCGACGTGGCCGGTATGGGAGCCGACCTTTACGAATCCTACGTGGGCGCCCTGGTGGCAACGATGACCATAGCGGCCACGTTGACCTCCGACGAGCTGGTTTCCTTGTTCAACGGCACGCCGACGCGCCTCCTCAGCATGGCTTCTGCGATCGGCATCCCGCTCATCGCCGGCGAAGAGATGGCTACGACACACCTGATGCTGATGGCTTTGCCGCTGCTGATGGCAGTGGTCGGCCTGACCGCCTCCCTCGTCGGTATCTTCGGTCTGCGCCTCTTGCACGGCGTTGCCCCGGCACGCTCGCTCGCCATTGCCGATCTGACCACCGCCGCCATCTTCATTGGTCTGACCCTCGTCGTCCTTATGGTCTTCGGCTACGGCTGGGGGATCTTCTTCGCCATCATCTCCGGCAATATCGCTGGGGTGCTGATCGGCCGCATCACGTCGTACTATACGGGCGCCAAGCCGGTGCTGCGGGTGGCCAATGCGTCCAAGACCGGTGCCGCCACCAATGTGATCACCGGCATCGCCGTCGGCTTCGAGTCCTGTGCCGTGCCACTGCTGCTGATCGCTGCCGCCACCCTCGTCGCCTTCGAATCCGCCGGTCTCTATGGCCTCGCCGTTTCGGCGGTGGGCATGCTGGCGACCGTCGGCCTGACTATGACCTTAGACGCCTCCGGCCCGATCTCCGATAACGCCGGCGGCATCGCCGAGATGGGGGAACTGCCGGAAGAAGTCCGCAAGATTACCGATGGCCTCGACGCCATCGGCAACACCACCGCGGCCACCGGCAAGGGGTTCGCCATCGGTTCGGCGGCCCTGACCGCACTCGCCCTGTTCGTGGCGTACAAGCAGTCGGTGGAACTCATTACGGCACATGATATCGCCATGGACATCACCAATCCGCGCGTCGTCGTCGGTGCCTTCCTCGGCGCCATCGTCGTCGTCCTTGCCGCATCGATGACCATGAGCTCGGTCGGCAAGGCGGCGGTGGAGATGGTGACCGAGATCCGGCGGCAGTTCCGGGAGATCCCCGGCCTGCTGCAGGGCATGGGCAAACCGGATACCGCCCGCTGCGTGGCGATCTCCACCAATGCCGCGCTGCGCGAGATGGTCCCGCCCGGCCTGATGGCGGTCACCGCACCGGTCATCGTCGGTGTTTTCATTGGCCCGGCGGCCCTCGGCGGCATGCTGATGGGATCGACGATCGTCGGTGTCGTCCTCGCCCTGTTCATGGCCAACGCCGGCGGCGTCTGGGACAATGCCAAGAAGTTCATCGAGGCCGGCACCCTTCCCGGCGAAAAGAAGGGAACCGATGCTCACGCGGCAGCGGTCATCGGCGACACCGTCGGCGATCCGTTCAAGGATACGTCCGGTCCGGCGATGAACATCCTGATCAAGCTGTTGTCCATCGTCTCGCTGATCATCGTTCCCTTCGTCGCCTGAGTTCCACGTCCGCGCGACCGGTTCTCTTCCGCAACGGAAGAGCCGGTCGTCGGGCGTTTCACCAATCACCACCCATCATCAAAGTCCGGCCGCGCGCGGCTGCTTGCCGCGGCGAGCCGGCAATCTATACTCCGCCGCCGGATACGGTCGGCGGCTGGGGAGGAAGCATGGCGGACGATGTGAAAAAAGTGGTGTTGGCGTACTCGGGCGGTTTGGACACCTCGGTGCTGCTGCGCTGGCTGCGGGACACCTATCACTGCGAGATCGTCACCTTCACCGCCGACGTCGGCCAGGGCGAGGAGGTGGAGCCGGCGCGAGCCAAGGCGGAGATGATGGGGATCAAGGAGATCTTCGTCGAGGACCTGCGCGAGGATTTCGTCCGCGACTATGTCTTTCCCATGTTCCGGGCCAATGCCCTCTACGAGGGAATGTACCTGCTCGGCACCTCCATCGCCCGGCCGCTGATCGCCAAGCGGCAGATCGAGATTGCGCGTGCCGTCGGCGCCGACGCGGTCGCCCACGGAGCCACCGGCAAGGGCAACGATCAGGTTCGCTTCGAGTTGACCTACTATGCGCTGCAGCCGGACATCCGGGTGATCGCGCCGTGGCGGACATGGGATCTGAATTCGCGAGCGAAGCTCATCGATTATGCCCGCGCCCACCAAATTCCGGTACCGACCGACAAGGAGGGCGAGGCGCCGTATTCCATGGACGCCAACCTTCTGCACATCTCCTACGAGGGGAAGGCGCTGGAGGATCCGTGGGGCGCGCCCGACGAAAGCATGTTCCGGCTCTCCGTGTCGCCGGAAGCGGCGCCCGATGCGCCGTGCGAGGTGGTCATCGGCTTCGCCGCCGGTGATCCGGTCTCGGTGGATGGCACGCTGCTCACCCCGGCTGCCTTGCTCGACCGGCTGAACAAGATTGCCGGCGCCAACGGTGTCGGCCGCGTCGATCTGGTGGAAAATCGGTTCGTCGGCATGAAGTCGCGGGGGGTCTACGAGACACCGGGAGGGACGGTGCTGTTGATCGCGCATCGGGCGATCGAGAGCCTGACCCTCGATCGGGGCGCTGCCCATCTGAAGGACGACCTGATGCCGCGCTATGCGGAGCTGATCTACAACGGCTTCTGGTTCGCGCCGGAAAGGCTGGCGCTGCAGACGCTGATCGATCAGACGCAGGCGAAGGTCACCGGCGAGGTCCGGCTCAAGCTCTACAAGGGTAACGTCATCGTCACCGGCCGGCGGTCGCCGTACAGCCTCTACGACCAGGACGTGGCGACCTTCGAAGCCGACCGGGTCTATGACCAGCGCGACGCCGAAGGCTTCATCAAGCTGAATGCGCTGCGCCTGCGCCTCGCTGCAAGACGGCACGCCTAAGATCCGAATGATCGGTGCCCGGGGTGCGCCCAGGCAGCCTGGCTTGGGCGCTTCGTGACGCTCTGGGTCGTCTCGTCCGGCATCCTGGACGCCCACACTAAGCGTAGGGCAAACCGTAACAGGAAAAGCCTTATGCGTCCTTCAGGTGCAAGACCAATGATCGATGAATCATCTGCGGTTGACGAAGCGGCCGGAGCCTCATGCCTCTAATGCTGCCGCTCCTCCATCATCGCTCATTTTAGACCGTAATATTTGAGAGCTGCCTCAGTAAGGACTTTTGTAGCCACTGACACTCCGACCTTCCATGTTCCGTCTAGCGCCTTCTTCAAATTTTTTACGATCCATGTACTTGCCTTATCTCCAAGAGGTTCATCGGGGCTAGTCGACTCCTCGCTCGCAACAACGTGGGCAAACTCTGAGGCATCAGATGATGCGATGCCCAGTTGAGTGAGATTCTCGATGAGCCCGTGGAGATCACCTGCGGCGAATTGTACACTGATATTGGTCCCGGCCCCACTACTCGTGATATGGGTAACGTTGCCATAGATGACTTGATTGGAAATCTGGCTTACCTTCTCGGAGTTCGCGGTCTGGGACAGCTCTGGGCTTCCAAACGTCACCTCTGCTGCGGACGGCGCGGATTTCTCAATTTCAAGCGTCAGTTCGAGTATCCGGCTACGTACAGCATATTGAATCTTTGTCATAGCTGCTCGCGAGATTGTTCCAGTCACTCCGTTACACGCATAGTCCTCATACACCTTACCCTGCAGCATGAGGATCAGGTTCGACGCGTCAATTCCAATGCATCCCTTTTCAGCGCTG
>JAXMDO010000005.1:0-61349 GCA_046348775.1 Rhodospirillales bacterium
GGCATGCCGCCGGCCGCACGGGGCCGTCCTGCGCTGCCTCCCGGACGGACGATGGTTTGATTCAGAGCAAGGGACCTGGCGCGACGGCCGTGGCCGCATCGCCCGCTGGCCGGATCTGGAAGAGATGGTGCGGTTGCGGATGACGCGCGTCGTTCTGGCGGCCGCACATCTCGATCACGACCCCACCAATAACCGGCTGCGCAACCTGCGCAGCCTCTGCCAGCGCTGCCACATGATCCACGATCGACCGCACCACCTGGCGCAGCGGCGCATCACCTATCTGCTCCGGCGCGCCCTGGGCGACCTGTTCCTCGGCCCGTACAGGGCGGCTTAAGGCACCCACCCGCGCCAGACCGTAGCGTTAGGGCGTCCGTCCCTAATACGTCACGCGCCACGCCATGGGCCAGTTCCTGGCGTTGCGTCTAAGCCGCGCCGGTGGTTTCAGGCGCATTGGGCGTCGAGGAGGCCCATGCGGCGGAAGCTGGTATGGCCGCGTCGGGAGACGATGATGTGATCGTGGAGGACGATGCCGAGGCGCTCCAGGGCGTCACGGACGGTTCGGGTCATCGTGATGTCCGGCTTGGAGGGGGCGGGGTGATTGCTGGGGTGGTTGTGGACCATGATGATCGCCGATGCATCCAGCTCCAGGGCGCGGCGCACCACCTCTCGCGGATAGAGCGGGGTATGGTCGATGGTGCCGCGGTGCTGCACCTCGTCGGCGATCAGCACGTTCCGGCGGTCGAGGAAGAGGACCCGGAACTGTTCGACCGTCTCGTGCGCCATCGCCGTGCGCAGATAGGTCACGAGCTTCTCCCATTCGTCCAGCAGCGGCCGGTTGCTGATTTCCTCCCGCGCCATGCGGGTGCCCGCGGCCCGGATGACCTTGAAGAAATCGATGATCTCGGCGCCGCCGGGAGCGGCGTCGATGATCTGGGTCTCCCGGGCGCTGACGACGCTGCCGAAGGTCTCGAAGCGGGTGAGCAGCTGGGTGGCGAGATCACGGGGATTGGACGAATTCAGATAGGACAAGAGCACCGCCAGCAGATCTTCGTCGGAGACGGCGTCTTCGTTGACGGAGACCGGCTCGGAGCAAAGGAGCTGCCAGCGACGGCGGCCATCGGTGGTGCCATGGCGGGGTGCTTTGCCTGCCTGGGGCTGTGCAGAAGAGCAGGAGATTGTCTCCTCGCCACAATCATCGTTGGCGATTTCGACCAGTTCGGCGAGGCCATCATAGGATAGCGGAGGTATGCCATCGGAGCCGGTATTGGTTTTGGAGGTGTAGATTGTTTCGAGAGCGATGGAGCCGGTCATCACAGCACACTCTTCGGGTATCCAGCAAAATCCGTTACGGATTTGGCCGGGGAGGAGACAACGACTGTACTCGTGGAAGAAACGGAAGAGTTGGCTTGGCGATCTATGGTTAACCTTTAGGAAACCTTCTAGTTCGCTGCACCATGTTTAGGACACCCTTCTCGTTTACAGTTTGGAGTGTACAGACGCCGACCCAAGCATGCCATACACCTGATCAGGTGTGACACAACCCGTCTGAGCCCGATCACCATACGTCTCGAAGCGTGCGCCATGTCGTCTAGACGCCGCCCTAAGTTTCCTTGTCGCTCGTGACGGTCACTCAAGCCACACCCAGGCCGAGATCCTGGGCCGCTGCCTGCAGCGCCCGATCGAGGGTCGCGAGTGGTAGGGCGCGCCGGTGGGCGAGCTCAAGATAAGTGGCATCGTAGAGGGTCAGCGAGAACCGCTCTGACAGGCGCAAGGTGCTGGTCCAGGCCTGTACGTCCGAGTCCGCATCGATCGTGATCGGCATTGCAGCCAACTCAACCAGAGCATCATTGCGGTAGGCTGCCGTGATGCGCTGGCGGCGGATTGCCATTTGCAGCCCGTTACCGACTTCAAACCGCCAGAGGGGTGGTACGACGGCTCCGGCCTCGGCGATGCGATTTAGGAGTTCATCCGTAGCGGGGGAGGCCTCGTCTTCGAAGTACCAGGCGAGCGTCACCGAAGCGTCGAGGACGACACTCACGGCCGGCCTTCATTGATCAGATCCTTGATTTTCAGCCCGCCGAGGGTGACGCCCTTGCGCATTTCTCGGATCCGCCCTGCAGCCGCTTGCGCGCGGGCGCGGTCGATGCCGCCGGGCGGCACCAATTTGGCGACGACTTTGCCCCGACGGGTGATCACCACCTCTTCGCCGGCTTCCACCCAGTCAAGCAACTGCCCCAGCTTGCTTTTCGCTTCGAAGGCGCCAATTTGCCGCATGCTCGCCTCGCTGATCTGGCTGGACTGTAGGCTAGACCATTTTCTGTGTCGGGCTCGGCTTTGTCCAGTGCCTCCGCCGCGACCATTGCCGATTGCCGAACGTTCGGCGGTGATCGCGTCACCACATCACCCTCGGGGTTTGGATCGTTCGATTCCCGTTCGATCGCATCGGTGGGGCGGTCCTGGTATCATGGAGCCCTCAGCCAGAAAGATCGGAGATGAGACGCAGCCACGCGTGGGATGACCGATGCACGGATTCAGGAGGGGTGGCATGACGGATGTGACGAAAGGCTTCCGTGATGGTCGGTTTGTTTCGGTTGCCGAGAGAGACCGAAGGGACCTTCTGAAGCTGATGGCGCGGGTGGCGGAACAGGCGTATCGGCGTGGCGCGCAGCAGGGGGCCGGGCTGGCGGATCGGCCATCGTTTCGCGCCGACCTTGGCGCATGGCGCTATACGCCGGCGCTCGATCTATCTCCGTGGATCGACAGCCCACGGGTGACGACCAGCCTGGAACGACTGGAAGCCGAGTGCGGCGAGGACCTGCGTAGACTCGGGTTCTCGTGCAGCGAACCAGCGACACGTTCCGGTCGGTTCGTACGCCTCAAACGCGGCGTGTGGGCGGGCTACACCCGACAGCAGCGCTATGCTCTCGTTGCAGGACGGTAAATAACGTCCTTTATCTCACGTCCTCCGGCCCATGGGCGGAGTAGCCCTTTCGGCGTATTGACAATATATATACACCATCCGTATAGTTAGTGTATATACGGAGAGTGACTCATGACGATACCACAAACCGTGGCCATCAGCCTGCGCACCCGGCCCGCCCAGCTCAACTTGATCGACCGGGCCGCTGCCGCGCGGGGCAAGGACCGGACCGCTTTCATGCTGGAGGCCTCATGCCGTGAGGCCGAGAACGTGCTCCTCGACCGCAGGCTGTTCCAGCTCGACGAGGACGCCTGGAACCGTTTCACGGCGGCTCTGGATGCACCGCCCGAAGCCAATCCGGCGCTGGCCGCTCTTCTTGCCCGAAAACCGCTGTGGGAGAAGTAAGCGGGCAAGCATCGCCCGAACTGAGCGCGCCGGAGCCGCTCAACTCATCGCACGATGCGAGCGATTTCAGCTCGGGGAGTGAAACTCTCGACGACTGGCTCCGGCGGCGGGCTCTCAAGAACGAGGAAGCCGGGGCCTCCCGCACCTATGTCGTGTGCGCGTCCGGCAAGGTCCGGGGCTATTATTGCCTTGCCGCCGGTTCCGTCGAACTGGCCCGAGCGCCGGGGCGCGTCCGGCGCAATATGCCCGATCCCGTCCCGCTTATGGTCATCGGTCGCCTGGCCGTTCACACCGAGCTGCAGGGCCGAGGCCTTGGCCTCGATCTTCTACGCGATGCCGTGCTGCGCACTCGCCAAGCCGCCCGCATCGCCGGGATCCGGGCTATCCTTGTCCATGCCATTTCGGAGGAGGCCGTGCGATTTTACAGCAAGGCCGGTTTCCGGTCTTCTCCACTCGATCCAATGACCCTGATGGTCACCCTTGCCGACGTGGAAGCGGTGCTCGGGATTTCGGTCCAGGGGTGTTTGATCCCCGGATCAAATATCTAGGTGTTGCTGCGCCGTCTCGACCTGCAGCGAACCTGCGGGCAGCGTTGCAAAAGGTTGGCCTCGGCTTTGGTCAGATAGATCATGCCGGCCAATCTTCCGGCCGCAGGACGACGACTTGGCGATTGTGGATCGGCTTCACGTCCGGCCCAGGCTCGGTCGTCAGCATCGTGAACGCGGGCGGCTGGTTGCCCTTGCCGTCGCGCCAAAGCCCGGCGATCGCCATGAACGGGGCGTTCAGCGTGAAGCGATGCTTGGTTTTTGGATATCTGCTGCCGGTGAACTCGAAGAATGCCGATGCCGGGATAAGGCAGCGATGGCTCTGTGCAAAGCTTCGCCCCTCCGACCTGAAATTGAAAATGGGGCCGCCGCGTGGACCTGGAGGGGGAAAGCCGAAATTCATCTGCACGAGCTCGACGCCGTTGCCGGCGGCGCGCATGACCGGCCCCGTGTCGTTGATCCGGATCGCATCGGCCCGCGGCAGGTCCCGCTCGCTCTGCAGGGTCGGGATGCCCCATGCGAGGTCCTGCATAGGGTGCAGTAGGCCTCCCAGGCGACATGCTGCTCGTAGGCGTTGCACATTCTGCCTCCCGTCCCGTTTCAGCGGAAGTCACGCGTTGGCACCTTGATGCCGGCACCAGGCCGCAGATCCGGGATATGGATGTCCCGCGAGGTGTGGCCAAGCGTCTGGCAAGGATCGGCCGCGCCGGCATGCCTGACCTGGTCGCCACGGCCGGGTGACAGCGGGAAGGCGCGGTCGCGGTCGCCGATGCTGCGCAACAGCTCGGAGAGGTCGGTCAGCTCCTGGGCGATCAGATGCACGACCTCGCCTTCGCGCTGGATCCGCCCCTTCACGCCGATCATGCTCGCCGAGAGAATGAGCCGGCGCTGCCGCTCGAAAACATCGGGCCAGATAACGACATTGGCGATCCCCGTCTCGTCCTCGATGGTCACGAACAGGACGCCCTTGGCGGAACCGGGCATTTGCCGGACGAGGACCAGGCCGGCGGTGGTCAGCCGGCGGCGGTCACCGGCGGTGCTGGCTTCACCGCAAGGGACGATGCACCGCTCGGCAAGCTCCGTGCGGAGAAACGCGATCGGGTGCCGACGCAGCGTCAGCCCCATCGCCCCGTAATCCTCGACCACCTCCCGGCTGGCGGTCAGCGGTAGAAGGGTTACCGCAGGCTCGGCGATTTCCGCGACGTCCTTGCCGGCCTTGGCGGAAGCCGCCGCGAACAGCGGCAAGGGGTCGTCACGCAGCGCCCGGATCGCCCACACCGCTTCGCGGCGGGCGAGCCGCAGCGAGGGACGGAACGCATCGGCGTCCGCCAGCCGCTCCAGCGCGGCAGTGGGTACGGTTGTGCGTCGCCAGAGATCGTTGACGCTGGCAAACGGCATTCCGGCGCGTGCGGCGACGATCGCGGCGCCGTCCCTGTTGGCGAGCCCTCGCGCCATGCGCAGGCCGAGACGGACGGCATGGCGGTCCGATCCGTCGATCGCTTCGAGCGTACAGTCCCAGCGTGAGGCGTTGATGTCGATGGGGCGCACCTCGACGCCGTGCTGACGCGCATCGCGCACGAGTTGCGCCGGCGCATAGAACCCCATCGGCTGTGCGTTGAGGATGGCGGCGAGGAAGACATCCGGATGCCAGCATTTTATCCAACTCGAGGCGTAGGCGATCAGGGCAAAAGAGGCGGCGTGGCTTTCCGGAAATCCATAAGAGCCGAAGCCTTCGATCTGGGTGAAGGTCTTTTCGGCAAAGGCTGGCGTGTAACCCCGCGCGACCATGCCGGCGACCAGCTTGTCGCGAAACTTGGAGACGCCGCCCGTATGTTTGAATGTCGCCATGCTCCTTCGGAGCTGATCGGCCTCGCTCGCGGTGAAGCCCGCACATTCGATGGCGACGCGCATCGCCTGTTCCTGGAACAGCGGCACGCCCAAGGTCTTGCCGAGCACCTTTTCCAATTCCGGTTGCGGGTATTCGACCGGCTCGATGCCTTCTCGCCGGCGCAGATAGGGATGCACCATGTCCCCTTGAATCGGCCCCGGCCGGACGATCGCCACCTCGATGACGAGGTCGTAGAAGGTGCGCGGCTTGATGCGCGGCAGCATCGCCATCTGTGCCCTGCTCTCGATCTGGAAGACACCGACGGTGTCGGCCTTGCGGATCATCGCGTAGGTGCGCGCATCCTCGGCCGGAATCGTCGCCAGATCGAGCCGCGTGCCCTTATGTTCGGCGAGGAGATCGAAGGCGCGGCGCATGCAGCCGAGCATGCCGAGGCCGAGGACATCGACCTTCATGAATTTGAGCGCGTCGATATCGTCCTTGTCCCACTCTAGGACGGTGCGCTTGTCCATCGCCGCCGGTTCGATCGGCACCAGCTCGTCCAGTCGATCCTGGGTCAGGACGAAGCCGCCCGGATGTTGTGAGAGGTGCCGGGGGGTGCCGATGAGTTGCTGGGCAAGGTCGAGTGTGAGGCGAAGTCGTCGGTCGGCGAGATTGAGGTTGAGTTCGGCCGCATGTTTGGATTGGACGCCCTCTTTGCTCCACCCCCAGACCTGCGACGCGAGGGCGCCGGTGACATCGTCGGTGAGGCCGAGCGATTTGCCGACCTCGCGGATGGCACCCCGGGCGCGATAGCGGATCACCGTAGCGCAAAGCGCCGCCCGGTCGCGCCCATAGGTCTCGTAGATCCACTGGATCACCTCCTCGCGACGCTCGTGCTCGAAATCGACGTCGATATCGGGCGGCTCCTTGCGCTCCTGCGACACGAAGCGCTCGAACAACAGGTCGTTGCGCCCTGGATCGATGGAGGTGATGCCGAGCATGAAGCACACCGCCGAATTGGCGGCCGAGCCCCGGCCCTGGCAGAGGATGCCGCGCAAACGCGCGAAGCGGACGATGGAATGAACGGTGAGGAAATAGGGCGCGTAGCCCAGTTCCTCGATCAGCCGCAACTCATGCTGCAGGCTGGCTACTACTTTGTCCGGCACGCCTTCAGGGTAGCGCCAGGCCGCGCCCTGCCAGGTGAGCTTGGCCAGGGCCTGCTGCGCCGTGACGCCAGGTTCGCTGATTTCATTGGGATATTGGTATTTGAGTTCGTCGAGGGAGAAGCGACAACGCGCGGCAATCTCGACCGAGCGGGCGACCGCCTCCGGCCAGCGGGCGAACAGGCGCGCCATCTCATCGGGACGCTTCAGGTAACGATCGGCATGGCGTTCGCGGCGGAAACCGGCGTCCTCGATGGTGCAGCCTTCGCGGATACAGGTCACGACATCCTGAAGGATGCGACGCTCGGGCGTGTGGAAGAGGACGTCATTGGTGGCGACGGTCGCGACGCGGGCCCGCGCCGCGAGGGTGGCGAGGTCGTGCAGGCGCAGCTGATCGCCCGGCCGGCGGCGCAGGGACAGCGCCAGATAGGCGCGATCGCCGAACTCAGCGGCGAGCCGGCGCAGCCTGACGGCGCAATCCTCGTCCGGCTGGTCCGGGACGAGGACGGCGATGAGACCGTCGCCGTGCGCGATGACATCGCGCCAACCGAGATCACAGGCACCCTTGCCGGCGCGGCCCTTGCCGAGGGTCAACAGCCGGCACAGCCGCCCATAGGCTGGGCGGTCGGTCGGATAGATCAGCAGCGTCGCGCCGTCGGTCAGATCGAGGCGGCAGCCGACGATCGCCCGGACACCGGTGTCTTTCGCCGCCTCATGCGCCCGCACGATGCCGGCGAGGGAGGCTCGATCGGTGATGGCGAGCGCCTCGAGGCCGCACGATGCGGCCTGAGCGAACAGTTCTTCGCAGCTCGACGCTCCTCGCAGAAACGAAAAATGCGTGGTGACCTGCAGCTCGGCGTAGGGGGTCATGCGAAGACCCCATGGATGTACCAGCGCAGGTCGCCGGTTCCGGGGTCTTCGCCGTCGCCGCTGCGGAAGAGCCAGAAGCGCTCTCCGGCCTCGTCCTCGACCACGAAATAATCGCGCACCGCCGCGGCTTCGGCGTCGCGCCGCCACCATTCGCCGAACACGCGTTCGGGACCGTCGGCCCGCTTTACGCGACGCCGCACGCCCCGCCAGGTGAAATGCACCGGCGGCTGGTCGGGCAGCAGGGCGAGCGTCTCGATAGGCTCCGGCGGTGAGAGAAGACGGCTCGGCCGCGGCCAAGGCTCGGGCCAGGTTGCACCCGCGGGCGGGTCGAGTGGGGCGACGGTCTTGACCGAGCGCTCCGGAAGGTCGCTTTCGACGGGTGCCGCGCGGTAGAGTTTATGGGCGCCAATGCGATTGGCGAGGATGTCGACCAGCGCCGAGACGTCGGCGGCGGCCTCACGGCTGAGTGTGTCGCCCTGGCGGTAGACCAGTGGCTCGGCGAGCACGGCGGTCAGGCTCATCGCCTCGATGCCGAAGCCGGGATCGATCGTCTCCAGACGGTCGGTCAGAAGGCGCGTCAGCCGTTTGACGTCGCGCACCGGCTTGGCGGTGCCGATGCGGATCGGCTGCACGATGTTATCAACCCGGTGGAACAACAGGTCGAGGCGCCGCGCGCCGAGACCCTGTGCCTCCAGCAGGGGACAGAGTGCCTCGACGAGCCGGCCGATATGGCGCGCAAGCGTCTCCGGCGCGCCGATCGGTTCTGCAAAAGCGCGACGGACTTCGACCAACTCGGGCGGCCGGAGCGGTTGGATCGGCTCGCCCAGGCGTCCAAACAGCTGGTCAAGCCGCCGGCCTGGCTCGGCACCGAAGCGCAGCGCCAGGGGTGCGCGCGGGGTTGCCGCCAGGTCAGCGATCGTCTCGAAGCCGAGCCGCCGGAGCCGCTCGGCGAGGTGGGGATCGAGGCGCAGCGCCGCCAGCGGCAGCCCCGCGACGGCGACACTCACCTCGCCGGGCGCGGCGATCGTGATGGGCTGGGCGCCATAGCGTGCCAGCGCATGGGCGGCGCCGAGCGTGTCGGCAAGACCGACGCGGGCGTGAAGATGCACCGCGGTCAGCCGGGCACGCAGGTCGTCGAGGAGCGCCGCTTCGCCGCCGAAGAGATGGGAAACGCCGGTTACATCGATCAGCAGCCCATCGGGCGGATCGATGGCGACGACGGGGCTGTATCGCCGTAACGCCCAGAGCGCCAGGTGTTCCAGGGCCGCCGCATCGGCGACCGGATCGGCCGGCGCGACCTGGAGGGTGGGCACCCGCGCCCGGGCTTGGGCCAACGCAAGCCCCGGTCGGACGCCGAGCCTTTGCGCGGCGCCGTCGGCGGCGACGACAACGCGCCGCCGGTCGTCGCTACCGGCGATCACCAGCGGCCTCTCAGGCGGAGGCGCGGCATCGCCCATCTGTCGCCGCAGCCGATCGCTCGGCCAGGTCGGCAGGTAGAGCGAGACGACCCTGCGCATCGCAGGCCTCCACTTCCCATTCCGCGCATTCTCCGCCGCGGCAGCGCATGAGTTCGACGCGCCAGCGCGGCCGACCGATGCCCGGGACGGGCAGAGGCGAGGACGGCACGGGCGTAATCCGCCAACGGGTCGCGGCGGCGGTGGGTTGGCCGAAGTCACTGGCTGACGCAGCATTGCGCCAGCGGCGGATGACGAAGGCGGTCACCCCCGAGGCCTCCGCCCTCAGTTGCAGCCGTCGCGAGGCCGTCATCGACAGGCGCGAGACCTCCCCGACGACGGCGGCGAGGCCGCCATGCCGCAGCCCCTCTTCCAGGCAAAGCAGCACCGTCTTCTCATCCAAGGCCTCGGCGTAGATGACGCGGTCGGGATGGAGTCCCGCTCCCGAGAGCGCCGGTGCGAACAGGTCGCGCGCGCGGAGGCACCAGAGGACGGAGCCCTTCATCCGGGCGAGCACGCCGGCGACGAAAAGCAGGGCCGCGGCACCCGGCTCCGCGCCGCGGCCTCCATCGGCGGCTTCATGGAGAGCGCCGCGCGCCAGGCCGCCCCGCGGCAGGCGGGCGTCGATTGCGGTGATCCCGAACGGCACGATCGGGTGCCTCGGTCGGCCCACTTGTGGAATGCGGGCAATCCGAGTGCGCAACTCGTCGAGAACGCGCGCGTGCACATCTCCTCCCAAGGGCAGGCAGGGCAAGATATGTTCTTATTTTGTTCTTAGCCGAAAGCGAGAGTCAACGGATGATGTGTGACCGGGTCACCTTCGACGGCGACCCCCTAGATGTATGATTCAGAACCCGAACCAGGCTGAAGCCTTAGTCGGCCGGCTGGGCGGTCGACGTATCATCGCACTTGCCCCCCCGCAGCGTTATCCAGATCGAGGCGCCGACGATCGGCGCTTAGGTTTGAGCACCACATCATCGATGATCGCGGCCAGCGCGTGCGCTGGCCGCGCGTTTGCTCTCGTCGTCGCGACCCTCACCCCTCCAACAACGTGAAGAGCGACGGCTGTGCGTAGCGTCCGGCGGCGGTACGCTCCGAAGCGAGTCGCCGGTCATCCTTGAGCACAAAAAGCGCCGGTTGTCAGAAGACCGGCGAGCCTTTTTCAGCTGCTCACGGCGCATCTTGAGCAGGTCGCGCCAGAGGTAGGGCTTGCCGTCGATCAGCAGGGTGGCGGTGCGCTTCATCGCATGCCCTCCCTACGCTGCTGCTTGTCGGACGGTTTCCGGCTCGGACGTGCTGCCCCTGCCCTGCAGGCCATGCAGGTAGTCGGCGGCGCGCTGCGCATGGGCGGCGGCCTGGAAGACGGCGCGCTTGTCCTGCTTCAGCACCTCAAGCCAGGATGCGATATAGCCGGCGTGATCTTCCCGTGGCTCCAGGTAAAGGCCGAGATCGGCGGCGAGGAAAGCGGCGCCCAGTTCGGCCACCAGTTCCTCGCGGGCATATCCTTCGTCGCCGTGGCGCTTGCGGCCGAGATCGCGGTCCAACCGCGACGGGTGCCGGGTCCAGTGGGTGACCTCGTGGGCGAGGGTGGCGTAGTAGCTCTCGGCATCGCGGAAGGTCTCGAACGGCGGCAGCTGCACGTAGTCGGGGTGAATAGCGTAGTAGGCCTGGTTGCCGCCGTGGCGGATATCGGCGTTGATCGCGGCGAAAAACGCTTCCGCCCCCTCGATCCGCTGCAGCGGTGACAGCGTCGGCGCCGCGGCCGGCGCCAGATACTGCGGCGGCAGTCCGTCGATCTGCTCGCAATTGAACACGGTGTAGCCCTTCATGAACGGGATTTCCCGTTCGCTGGCGTCGCCGGTCTCTTCGTCGACTTCCGAGCGCTTGATCCGGTCGGCATAGACGACGACCGTCCCGCGCTCGCCCTTGCGCACCTGGGCGCCGATACCCTGCGCCTGCCTATAAGTCATCCAGCTCGGGCAGCCGAAGCCCTGCTCGACCGCGGACGCCCACAGCATGACAATGTTGATGCCTTTGTAGGGCGTTCCGTTCGCCCGCAAGGGCCGGTTGATCCGGCCGGCGATGTGCTCCGCGTTCCAGGGCTTGAGCCAGGTGCGGACGCCGTTTTCCAGGTCGGCGATGATCTTCTGTGTCACCCGGGTGTAGACGTCGGTGCGATCGCTGTTCCGCTCGGTCATGGTCCGCTTTCCTTTCCCTTTGGCCGTCTGGGCCGGTTGCGCACACGCAACCGGTGTCGAGGCGCCGCGCCGGTGAGCGGGGGAAAGCGGGGTCAAGACCGGCGGCCGGGCGGAGGGGTATCGCCCACCCGGAGGGCGGGCCGCGGCTTAGCGGCCGTGCTGCAAGCCCCCGGACGTGATCCGGGGGCGAAGCATGGGGAGACCCCCGGCAGCCGCCGACCGGCGGGAGGGCAGTCTTGAGGCCGCGGGGGCAAGGCCCCCTTCAGACAACCAATGCGCGGCCGTCAGGCCGCACAGGTGCTTAATTGATCTGACGGGAGAAACCGGTGGTCATGAATTGCGGCCGGCAAGGGACGACAACGCTATTTTTACTTTTCGAGGCGACCATCAAACGCGCAATCCTGTCGCGGCCACCTTCTCGGTGACTACATGTCAAAACCGACACTCTTCGGACACTTGGCTTCCCGGTTCGCGCCTCACCCCGAGAACCTCGCCACCGAAGCGCTCCACTTCGTGCTGGCGCGCTCCATGGTGGCTGCGCGTGCATTCGCCAATTTCCTGGTGCGAACGGGAGCACCGGTCCGACAGGTGGTCACCTACCAGACACAGTCCGGCTCTGCCGAAGGTGGTACTCCCGACATCATCGGGTACGACGCCGAGAACAGGCCGCTGATCATCATCGAGAACAAGTTTTGGGCGGGCCTCACGGACAAGCAGCCGGTCCAATACCTTGAACAGCTTCGGCCTTACGGCGGACTCCTGCTTTTTGTAGCCCCGCGTCAGAGACAGTGCACCATCTGGACGGAGTTATGCCGCCGCGTTCGAGAAGCCGGTAACGCCATGGAACAGGCGTTGGGCGACGAGGAAATGATCTTTGCTCCAATCTCGGATGGCCGGGTGCTTGCGCTTTCGAGCTGGTCGACAGTTCTGGACATCATGAGAACGGCCATTGTCGCAGCCGACGAGCGCAGCTGCGCGGCAGATCTCGAACAGCTTCAAGGACTGTGCGAAGTCATGGATGCGAAGGCGTTCCTTCCGCTCCGGGTCGACGAACTTTCGGATCAATCCGTCGCCTTACGGATGATCAACTATGCGGATTTAGTCCGCAGCCTGATAGATGATGTCTGCAGCCAGAAATGTGCGGATCGACAGGGTCTTCGTCCCACCCACGGATGGCACAAAACCGGTCACTACCTTCGGATCGGCGGCTACGGGTGCTGGCTTGGGATCAACTTAGGCCTGTGGGCCCGCTACGGAATCACGCCGCTCTGGGCGTCATTCGAGGGCAGCACCGAATTCGTGAAAGCATCCGTCGTTAGTGAAAAGCTGCGAAGTTGGGCCGCTTCAAGTCCCCCTCGTGCGATCATCGAGAGCAATGCCGCGCATGTTCCGATCTGGCTGCCCGCCGGAGTCGAAGAAGCCACCGTCAAGAGTGTCGCTCTCAGGCAAGTCAGCGATCTGGATGGTGCTCTTCGCATAGCCGACACGCTCGTCGCCTGAACGTAGATTCACCCCAACTCGGGCAGCACCTCGTGCGAGTTCGCCCAGGTGCTGCCGGACATGCATCTCGAAAAACCGTCTGCATCGCGTGCGCGGCGACGCCGAGATCTGCAGGCGCATCTTCCGCCCCTGCGCCTTCAGAACCTATCTCCGCCGCTTCAAGCGAGAAATAAACAGTGCTTTCAGGCGGCGTCTGCCGGTTCGAGGGTGATCCGCAGGCGCGTTCCCGTCGCCTTGGCAAAGTTCTGCAGTGTCTTCGTGCTCGGCACGGTGTGGCCGCTTTCGAGGCGGGCCACGGCCGACTGCGTCGTGTTCATCCGCTGCGCCACCTGCTGCTGGGTCAGGCCCGCACGCGTCCGCGCTTCGATCAGCGTGCGGGCGAGCTCGAACTCAGGTGCAAGCGCCTCGTATGCGTCGCGATAGTGAGGATCGCGCAGCCATTTTTCGTGCAGATCCCGGATCCGGGTCATTGCTCAAGCTCCCTGGCGCGCTGCAAAGCCAACTCGATCTCCCGGCGCGGCGCTTTCTGGGTCTTCTTCTGGAAGACCCGGACGACGACAACCCGCCGATCACCGGCCGTGACGTAGAGCGCCCGCGCTATACCGTCCCTGCCGGTCAGCCGGATCTCCCAAAGGCGGCCTTGCAGATGCCTGACGTGGGGATAGCCCACTTTGTCGAGGCCGAAGTCCTCGATCATCATTGCGATGCGCACGAACCTTGCCCGCAGATCGGCCGGCAAGTCCTCCAACTCTGCATCGACAGTGGCGTTGAGGGTTACGACCGACCATCCCATCGAGGCCTGATATAGCATATGCGCTATATATCAGCAACCTCGACATAAGACGGGATGGACATCTCCCGGACCATATACCCGCTGTCCCATCCGTCGACGAACAACACCTCGCTGATCTCGCGCCCTGTCGAGGTGCGCCGGAGGAAGGCGATGCAGCCGATGGCGGTGGCGATGGAGCGGCAGGGCGGCTGTGGGCAGACCTCGGCGCAGAGGTCCTCGAGGCGGCCGAGGGCATCGTGGGCACTGTTGGCGTGGATGGTGCAGAAGCTGCCCGAGTGCCCGGTGTTCATGGCGTGGATGAGCTCGATGGCGGCATCGCCGGAGCGGACCTCGCCGAGGATGATGCGATCCGGGCGATAGCGCAGCGACAGCTGGACGAGGGCGCGCATGGGCACCTCGGGCGAGGTGAGCATGCGAACGTGGTCGGCGGCGGGGACGGCGATCTCCCGGGTATCCTCGAGGACGAGGCAGCGGTCGCGCTGCACGCTCGCAATCTGCAGCAGGGCGGAGAGGCACGAGGTCTTGCCGGAGCCGGTGCTGCCGGCGATGAGGATGTTGCGGCGCTCGGCCATGGCACGGCGTAACGCCGTCAGTGCCGGGCCGCCGTTGTCCGGTGCCGGATCATTCCTCCCCTCCTCCGGTCCCTGAAACCCTTCGCCGGCTTTCGGCGCGAACGCGGTGAGCTCGAAGGTGACGGCGGGCGGCTTGCGGATGGCGAAGGTGGGCCTGGCGGTGACCGGCGGGATGGTGGCGGCAATGCGCTCGCCGGTGCGCGGCAGGGTGGCGGACAGCACGGGTGCGGTGCGGGTGAGCGGGACGCCGCAGTCATGGGCGATGAGCCGGAGTGCCGCTTCGGCGTCCGGAGAGGCAAGCACCCGGCCGGTGTCCTCACGGCCGTGGCCGGCGCGGTCCAGCCACAGGCGGCCGTCGGCGTTCAGCATCAGGTCGGTGACGGCGTCCTCGTCGAGGAAGCGGGCGACGTCGGGTCCGAGCGCGTGGCGCAGGGCGTTGTCGAGCCGCATCTCGACGACGGTGCTCATGGAGCGCCTCCGGATGCCTCGCGGCGGAGATCGTCGATGCGTTCGGGGGTGAGCTGCGTCTGCATCTCTTCCGGGTTGCCCTGGAAGGCGTCCACCCAGGCGGCGAGCCGGGCGACGAACGGCTCGTGCGCCGCAGGCATCGCCCTGACGCCAATGATCCAGGTCCGCACGCTGTTGAAGTTGGCATCCGGGAATAGCCGCCGGGCCGCTTCGCTCTTCTCCCAACCGATTTGGCGTACCAAGTCGCCAAGGGCAGGGCCCGCAGACGGCTGGGTGCTGTCGGCGGCTGCCGTCGTCGCCTGCGTAGCCGGCTCGGGCGTGGGCGCACCCGCCGGTCCGTCATGCGGCATCGCCGCGGCCGGCTGCTCCGGCTGCCTAGCCGCCATGGCCAGGATCTCCGGGTTCTGGCCTGGGGCGATGCCGCCGCGGCGGAGGTTGGTGCCGAGGCGGCGGAGCCGGCGATGGCGGAACCACTGCACCTTCTTCGTTCGGAACGGCTTCTCGCCGGTGACGAGGACCAGCTGCTCGTCATATCCGACCTGGCGTACCTCGCCGGCATCCAGCAGCGGCCGGCGAGCTTCGGACGTGCTGGTGGAACCCTTGAACCAGGCCCAGCCGTGGGGGCGGGTCTCGCTCTGCTTCTTCTCGACGGCCGAGCCCAGCATTGTCGAGATCATCTTCTGGGTATCCGGATCGGCGGCGGCGAAGCAGACGACGATGCGGCAGTTGTCGACGATGGTCTGGTCGCGGCCGTAGGCGTTGATGATGTCCTTGAAGCTTTGCACGATCAGCAGCGCGGTGATGCCGTAGCCGCGCATGACCCGCATCTGCGATGAGAAGAAGTCGAGGCGACCGAGGCTGGGGAACTCCTCCAGCAGGTAAAGCAGCCGGTGCTTCTTGGCCCGGCCGTCGGCAGCGGCACCGGTGTCGTACATCAGCGCCTGGGCGACCTGGGTGAGGATGAGCCGGGTCAGCGGCCGGAGCCGCACCGCGTCGGTGGGCCTGACCTGCAAATAGCAGGTCATCGGATAGCTGGCGCAGACCAGGTCGGAGATGCGGAAGTCGCTGCAGCTGGTGTTCCTGGCGACGACCGGATCGTCGTAGAGGATGAGCGCCGCCGAGGCCGATCCGTGGACGCCACCGAACTGGCGGTCGGGCAGGCTGAGGAGGTACTCGGCGATTGCCCTGACCCGCGGCTGGGTGCTCTGCGCCATCACCTGCAAGCTGTCCCTGATCGACAGCAGCATGTCGTTGATAGCGGCGAGGTGCTGGCGCCCGCGCGGCAGCGCGTGCAGCGCATGGAGGATCAGCCCGGTCAGCATTTTGGCGGCGTCGGACTCCCAGTAGTCGTAGCTGTTCTTGGCGCCGCCCGGGTCGATGAGGATGGAGACGACGTTCTGGACGTCGCCGGTCTCGTGGACGGTGCCGGTGCGGATCTCCCACAGGGGATTGAACCGGGCCGAGTGCTCGCAGGTGGGATCGATGTAGAAGGCTTCGCCGAGGCGGGAGCGGAAGTGTGCCGTCTGGGCGTAGAGCTCGCGCTTCGGGTCGTAGACCAGCACCGAGCTGGGCCAGGCCAGCAGCGTGCTGATGACGGGCCCGGTGGTCTTGCCGGAGCCGGCGGCGCCGGCGACCAGCTGGTGCTCGTCGCCCATATAGGTGATCAGCCGCCCGTCCGGCCACCGGCCGAGCACGGTGCCGGCGGGAGTCCGCCCGCGCAGACCGGCCCTGGCCCCGTCCCGTTTCGCTCCCCAGGCGGTCTTGCCGAACGCCGCCTGCCGGGGCGTGAGAACAAGCCGCACCAGGCCGGCGACGACTGGCGCCGCGATTACGGCGCCGGCGATGATCAGCCCGGTGCCGATGACCGGCACCGCATGCCGCCAGGCCAGCCACCAGGTGACGATCCGCCAGGGTGGATAGAGGGGGATCATACCGAGGACGGCGAGCGGCGCGCCGAGGGCGGGCTGGTAGCCCAGCCGCCAGGCGACATACTGGGTGGCGATGGCGAGGCCGGTGACGGCGGCAGCCCCCAGGGCCACCATGATCTCGATCGTGCGCCGGGTGGCGATCATGCCAGCTCCATCTCCCCGTGATCCCGCGACCTGACCGGAAGGCGGGCAAGCTCGCGCTCGATGGCATCGAGCCGCTTGCCGCTGATCGCGGTGTCCGCCGGCGGCAGACCGATCCGGTCCGCCGGGTCGAACCGCGCCAGCTGCCCGATCAGCTGCTCGATGCGCTCACCCAGCGCCTCGGCGCGTGATCGCTCGCGGCCGGCGCGGCGCAGTTCCGCCGCCTCCTCCACCGTGGGCTCGCGCAGCGGTCCCCTCCCCCGCCGTGCTTCGCGGATCCGCCGGCGAAGCGCACTCGCCCGGTCTGCCGCTTCCCAGGCGCGGACGAACTGCCTGGCCGGATCGTGCAGCCAGCCCTGGACGCTGCCGATGTCGGCGGCGATGCCGGGGGCGCTCCCACTCTGCTGGCGCTGCGCCTGGATGGCGGCGATACGCTCCGCCGCCACCCGGCTCCGCGCCGTCATCTCCCGCGCCGCGGCGACCAGCTCGGCGCGCACCGCCATCACCGTGGTCGCCGAAATCCGGCTCGCTGACTCCGGGGATCGGCCGGGCCGCTCCTTCGTCGCCGCCCGGCCCTGCTCTTTCGCCGCCACGGCGGCTCCCCTGCCCCGCTGCCGGTCGCGCTGACGTTTGGTCTCGGCGGCACCCCGGTGCTTGCCGGCCTGGCGGTCGACGCCTTGTGCCTTGTAGCTGCGGCAATCGATCCGTTCCTGATGCCCACCCCGCTCCAGGGCGTCGTTGGCGATGCGCTGCCAGGCGGCGCGGATCTCCGCCGCCGCGGTCGGCCTGAGCTCGTCGCGGCCCCGTTCGGGATCGCGCCGACGGCACACCATCTGGTTGAGCTCGCGGTTGACGCGGCCGATCTCGCCCGCGGGCGACACCCGCCGCTCGGAGATCAGGTAGTGCCCGTGCCAGTTGCGCTCGTTGGAGCCGGCCTCCAGGTCCGGCCGGTGCATGCCCAGGTCGACGGCGACGCCGTAGCGATCGGCGATCCAGCCGGCGAGTGCGACCGCTGCCGCCTTGCGCTCCGCAAATGTGAGTTCGTGGGGAAAGGCGACGATCATGTCGCGGGCGATCGTCGCGGTCGGCTTCTGGGTCGGATACGCGTCGATCGCCTGCCACAGCCGCTCACGATCTGCCGCCCCTCCTCCCGGCAGGACGAGCTGGCTGTGCTCGACGCCGTCGGCCTTGGCCCGGTAGTCGACCACCTGGCCGTCGTGGCCGTGCAGCCGTTCACCGGCGAGATACGCCGCCTTGCCCAAGGCCCCCCGGGTCAGCCGGTGGCCACCGTGGTGGGCGCTGCGGGCGATGGTGGTGCCCGCCTTTTTCACCGGCGCCAGCAGCAGATAGGAGATCGCCATCCTTCACCGCCTCCCGCCTTAGTTGCAGGGATCGCTGCCGGCCCGTGACCCCCACCCCGCCGGGGTACTAACTGCGCAGTAAATTTCCTTATTTTTCAGCCAGTTAGTGTTCTGGTGCAGATCCGGTGCAGCTTGATACATCAGGTGCACCAGGCACTTGGCTATTCTGGTGCGCTGTTGGTGCACCAACCCGCACCAGGGCAGACGGGCGGCCTGCCAACCACGCCAATGACCAGGCGGCTCAGCGCGCCGCCGCAACATCTTCAACCATGGCGTCAGCGGGCAGCACGAGGGCGGTCTCCCCCTCCCTGCCCTCTCCCGCGGTCAGGTCGTCGCCGACGAAGCTGCTGCGTAGAGCCGGCCGGGGGCTTGCTGCCGGCGGCGGCATGATCTTCGTGCCGTCGCTCCCTCTCGTCGCGGTCATGGCCACCGGGCGGTAGAAGGTGTGGTCGGCGATCGCCGTGGTCGCTGGCATGCCGGCGAAGCCGATGCGGTCCGGCGGCACCGTTCCGGCCGCTGCCCGTGCGGCGACGATCGTCGGGTTCTGGAAGTAGAGCGCGCCCCCGGAGACGTCGCCCAGGTGACCGCCGGCCTTCAGCGCCAGGATGGTCTCCAACTCGACCCGCTGTGCGATCGTCAGCGGCGGCAGCCGGCGCCAGCCGCCGGCATGGGTGACCGGCTCGAAGGCGTGGGGTTGCGCAATCACCGCTTGCAGATCCGATCCGAAGTGACCGGATGCCAGCCGGTTCAGGATGGTGTCGAGGACTGCAACCTTGCCGGCTATGGGCTGGTTGCCGGCCTCGGCGAAGACGACCCGGCCGATGGCGTCCACGTCGGTCTCGGAGAGGGTGAGCGCACGGGCCGGAAGGGGCGCTGAGATCAGGGCGGTGAACGCGGCAGCGAGCGCGATCTTACTCACGGGGCCTCCGTCCATAGGGGGCGATAGACATGCGCATCGGCGACCGCGACAGGGCCGTAGAGACGGCTGTCGAGGCTGTCGGGGATGCGGCCGGAGAAGACGGCGAGCTCGTCCGCGCCCAGCCGCCGGCAGCCCTGCCAGCCCGGCAAGGTCCGGCCGTCGTCGATCGCGGCAGGCACCTGGCCCAAGGCCTCGCCGTTGAGGCTGAACATGCCGTCCTCGCCGCGGCAGATGACGTCGCCGACGAGGCCGACGACGGGCTTGAGCAGGCCGTTGGCGGGCTTGTCGAACCAGGCCGCCGCCCCGGGAAACGCGGCGACGTAGGAGCGCATTGCCGCCGGCAGCGGAAACCAGACGATGGCGCCGCGGCGGATCGGCTCGAAGGTGCGCACGTAGATGCCGCGCGGCAGCGAGCGGGTGCCGTTGACCTTCAACGGCTGCAGGTCGCAGAGGCCGGCGAGGGTCACCGCCGCCATCAGGCCGCCGCCGGCGAGCGCGATCCGGCCGGCGAGCCGTCGTGCATTCATTGCCTCGCCCACGGGTGCGCCTGGTAGGGCGGCAGCGCCAGGTCCTTCGACAGCATTACCGCGACGGTGGACCCTTGCGGGATGACCAGGGTATTGGGGCGGTTGAGCTCGCGGCTGATGAACTGGCTGCCCACCTGCGCCGCCGCATTGCCGGCGGCACCGGCGCCGACGACGCCGATGTTGGTGGTGCCGCCGTCCCCCTGCACCAGGGTGCCGGCCTGACTGAGGAGGGTGAAGAAGGCGGTGCCGGCAATGGCTCCCGCCATGGAGCCCACGTGCCGGTCGACCTCGCCCTCGATGCCGGCGGCGCCGGCGGCATCGGTGCCGGCCATGCTGCCGATGTTCTGGGACGAGCCGTCGGGGAACAGGATGCGGGTCCAGCCGATCTGGGCCCGGCGCTGGCCGTAGCTGAGCTGGTCGTTGTAGCGGCCGTAGAGCTTAGAGGCGGCGGGGATGAGGACGTGGCGGCCGGTGGGGGTATCACGGACGTCCTCGGTGACGATCGCCGCCACGTCGCCCGGCAGGTCGGAGTTGACCTCGTTGAGGGTCGTGGCGCGGATGATCGTCGCCGCCTGCAGCATGTACTTGCTGACCGGCGGCAGGAACGGCTGGGTGACCACGTCGTCGCCGCCGGTGCCGGCGGTGGCGAGCCATCGGTTCTTCTGCGCCGACAGCCCCTGCCGCTGGTCTTCGTCGAGGCGGTCGACGCCGTCGCTGATCCCGGGCCGGGAGTCGCTGCCTGATCGAAGGGTCGCCGGGGTCTCGCCGGCGACGGGTACGAAGGCGGTGCCGTCGGCGGTGGTCGCGAACATGGACAGCATCGGCTTCGGCGCCACCGGGGGTGCTGCCGTTGTGGTTGTTCTCGTTGCGATCGGCGCGATCGGCGCTAGCGACTGCGGCGGCGCTGCGACCATAACCGGTGCCGGAGCCTGCACCGGCGGCGGGGGTGGCGGTTGCCGGTAGCCGGTCTCGAAGTTGCGCGCCGGCAGTTCCGCCTGGGTGTGGGTGTTGAGCGGCCGCGGTTCGTCGTTCGCCGCCGGCTCGGGGCGGCCGGAGATGGAGAGCCAGACGAAGGCGGCGGTCGCCATGCCGGCGGTGCCGGCGACGAGGCCGATAGACCGCCAGTTGCGCCCCATGGGTTGCCGCGGGTGCGATCCCTCGCCGAAGCCGGCCATCAGCCGGCGCTCCGGGTGATGCGGACCACCGTCTCCCCCTGGCGCAGTTCCGCCGCCGAAAACGTCCGGTCGATCTCGTAGAAGCGGCCGCGCGGCCGGAACGGCGCCGGTATTGCCAGCCCGCCCTCGTCGAGGACGAACAGCGCCGGCGCGCTCACCTGGCCGATGTTGGCAGGAAACTCCACGTAGGAGCGGCTGCCGACGTCAAAGGCGGCAACCGGCGTCCATCGCGGCCGGTCGCCCTCGACCACGTCGATGCGGTAGTCGCGGTTGATCGTCGCCGGATCGAACGGGGCCTCGGCCGGTGCCAGTTCCGGGTTTGCCGTACCCCGCTCCGGATAGGTCCAGCGGACCATGTCCATCGCTCGCCGGGTAGAGCTGGTGACGTCCAGCTGGTAGGTGCGGCGGTTGGTAGGAATGAAGACGTTGGTGGCGATGCCGGGCGCACCCGGCTTGATCAGCAGGGCGACGACGGGGCCCTTGGGGCTGCCGGCGGTGGTCTTCTCCACCAGCCAGCGCGCGGGATCGGGATCGCCGATGGCGGCCTTCCCCGGCATCTGCTCGCCCGGCTCCAGCAACAGCGCCGTCAGGTATCCGGGCGAGACGGCGACCGGATAGACCTTGCCGTCCTCATAGGGGAACACCGTCACCGCATCCACCGTCCGCGGCTTGACGGTGCGACCCCGCGTGACCAGGACCTGCGGCTCGGACGGCGGCAGTGCCGGTGTTGCCGTCACCTCCGCCGGCATCTCCGGCGGCAGGGCGAAGCTGGTGGGCGGCACGTCGGTGGTGCAGCCGACCGCGGCCAGCAAGAGCGGTGCGATCAGGAGCCGGCGCATCAGTTGCGCTCCGCGCGCTCTTCCGGCGCGAACAGCATGTTGACGACGTAGAGGCCGCGCTTGTTGGCGAAGATGTCCCGCGCGGTGCGGGGCTGGCGGTATTCGAGGGTGAAGTCGCCGTTCATCCGCCGCCACGGCCGTGCCATGCCGTCCTTCCAGTCCTGCTCCTGCCAGATGACGTTCCAGACGTTGAGGCTAGCGGTCTGCTTGATGGTGACGATGCGCACCAGCCGCTCGCTGGCGCTGTCCTTGGTCTCCCGGTACCAGTCATTCCAGTGCTGCTTGGCCGGGCCGTCGATCATGCTCTTCAGGGCGTCGTAACGCTCGCCGTTGACGTTGGGATCCGACGAAAGCGCGAAGGCGGAGATGACGAACTGCTCGATGGCGCCGATCATCATCACCGTCGTCGGCGTCATCTGCCCGGCGACGTGCACCTCGCCGGCGTCGCCGAAGCGGTCGACGGGGACGAAGAATCGCTCGACCGAAGACTTCTGCGCCTGGTGGTACCAGCCGGCGCCCAGGGCACCGGCGGCGACCACGGCGACGATGAAGCCCACCTGCCAGGTGCGGGCGAGGCGCATGGCGTAGCCGTCGCGCCGGTCGACGAGCGCTGCCGCCCTGGCGAACGCCGTGTCCGGCTCCAGGTGCGGATAGACCTTGGTGTCCTCCTCCCAGGCGGGCGGCGCACCGCCACCAAGGGTCTTCGCCCGATGCATGCCGGCCCTGGCCAGGTCCGTGGCGTTGCGCAGGAGTTCGCTCATGACTCCCTCCCCCCGCCTCGGTTCCGCAGCGTCTCGGCGCCGGTCGACCGGGCAAGCGGCGGGATGTGCGCGCCGACGGCCCGTATGGCCCGCATGCCGAGGGCCGCACCGGCACCAGCCGTCTTCGTCGCCGGCGCATCCAGGTGGCCGGCGGCACTGCGGCCGGCCGCCACCGCCATCCCCGCCGGGGCGGCGAACAGGGCACCCGCCTGCAGCAACGCCCCCGAAGTCAGCGCGTACGCCAGCTTCGAGGCGCCCAGAACCATGCCGAGGAAGATGAGAGTCCCCAGCAGAACAGGAGTCACGGAATCGACGCCTGGCTGGGCGCCAATGGTGAGCTTGGCGAAGGCCAGGCTGTTCACCGCGATGACAATGGCCAGGACCATCAGCTGGACGCCGAAGTGGACCACGGCGCGGATCGGCATGAACCCGAACTGCGCCGTCGGCTGGAACAGGGCCAGCGGCAGCAGCAGCACGCCCGCAAGCAGGGCGAGCTTGAACAGCATCGCCGTCGCCAGGACGAGGAAGGCGACGAGCGCAAACGTCAGGAAGACCGCCCATGCCGCGGCGTGCACCGGCAGCCACGTTCCAATGCTGCCAAGGCAACCGAAAGACGATGCTTCGCAAGCCGATGCCGCCAGCTCGAAGAGGTCGGTTGCTATGACAAATCCGCGGGAAAAGATGGCATCAGGGGATCGCAGGAACGCATCGGCATTCATGCCGCTACCGCCGGCGATCAGCCCATAGCGGACCGCGCCTTCCATGATCCCCTCGCCGATCGGTGTGATGTTCTCGATGACGAGGAGATAGAAGCCGGCCATCACCGCGAGCCGGAAGGCGGTGCCCATCAGCCCCTGCGAGCGGAACATCGCGCCCATGCAGGTGAGCATGAGGGCAAGCGAGACCAGGCAGATGGCCAGGTAGCGGGCAATCGGAATCAGCCGCTCGAAACCGCGATGACGGCTCCGAAGGCATCACCGTACAGCGAAAAGGTATCCATTGCTTACTTCCCACTGCTGTCACCGCCCCACTGCATGGGCGATCCTTCCATGTTCTGAGCAGCCGCCGCAGCACGTGCGCGCATCGCTTCAATGTCTTTGCGCTGCATCTCCATGGCCCTGTTGTTGTCGGGAGCGATGACGTGAACGGCGACGGTAATGGCGATCGCAGCAGCACCCAGCGCCCCGGCAATAATGGCGATGATCTTCATCTCTATCGTCCCCACTGAATTGGACTGATCGTCATGCTCCCCGGGCTCGCACTCGCTCTCTGGCGCATTGCGTCCACGTCATTGCGCTGCATCTCCTGATTGATCTGCAGGCGTGATTCTTCGGTCAGGACCCGGTTCTCGATGGTCATCGCCATGGTGCCCAGGGTGTGGTTGATCGCCTGCAGCTGTCCTGCCTGGGCGGCGAGGATGTGGGCCGCGGCCTGGGTGGCGGAGACGGCGCTGCGGCTGCGGTCGGCCTGCTCGCCGCCGGCCATGGCCTGGCGCATGTAGGCGGCCTGGCGGTCGATCAGCTTCGACTGGGCGAGCTGCACCTGGGCGGTGCCCTCGGTGAGCAGCTGCTGCATCTGCCTTGCCCGGGCGATCAGCTGCGCCGTGGTCATCTCGTCGTAGCCGCCCTGCGGCGGCATGAAGGTGCCGATCTCCGCCTCCCACTGCGCCTGCTTGGACGCGATGCTGCCGTAGAGGCCGGAGGCGTCGTGGTAGAGGGATGAGGCGGCATCGATCAGCTGGGCGAACTCGCCGCCGACCGTCTCGCCGAGGACCTCGGCGGCGATGTTCTGCAGGGTCAGCAGGTCGACCATCGCCTTGATTTGCTGCGCCCAGTGGCCCAGCTGCTCGGCGCCCTGCGCGATCTGGGTGACCAGGCTGGCGTTCGCCGCCGCATCCACCACGGGGATGCCGCCGGCACGAAGGGCGCAAGGGGCAAGGGCCAGCAGCGAGACCGTGGCCAGCATCCGGAGTTGTCGTTTCATTCCCCTACTCCGCTGCCTGAAGGGACGAAGAGACCGACGCATCCCAGTCGGCGAGGTCGATCTCGGTGAATCCGCAGTGGGCGAGCCAGCGGCGGGCGAAGTCCTCGCGCGGCCCGGTGGCGAGCAGGCGATGCATCGCCGCCTGGTCTTCAGGGCGGTTGCGGCCGATCAGGGCGAGCTCCAGCTCGCTCAGGGCCAGCTCGAACTTCCGCCAGGCGCCGGGGGCGGTAAACACGTACTCGGCCTTCGGCCGGAGCTCGGAGATGATGGCGATCTGCTCCGGCGTCAGGCCGAAGCCGGCATAGGTGGCGGCGGTCGCCCGCTCGCGGGCGCGGGAATTGGCGGTGAAGATGCGGGTCGGGCAGCTCTCGGACAGCGCCTCGCGGATGTGGCTGGCGGCGATGTCGGCGAGGCTCTGCGTCGCCATGACCACGGCAACGTTGGCCTTCCTCGCCGTCTTCAGCCACTGGCGCAGCTTTGCCGCCAGCAGCGGATGATCGAGGGCCGACCACGCCTCGTCGACCACCAGCAGCGTCGGCCGGCCGTCGAAGCCGCGCTCGATGCCATGGAAGACGGTCGCCAGCACCGGCCCGACGGCGCTTGGCCGCTCCAGCAAAGCTGCCGTCTCGTAGCAGACGACATCGGCGCCGATGCCGAGGCGGTGCTCGTCGTTGTCGAGGAGATCGCCGCATGCGCCGCCGAGGCAGAACGGATCCAGAGCCACCTTCACCGTCTCGTCCTGGACCAGGGCGCGCAGCGTCGTCAGCGTCCGTTGACGCGGCGGCCGGGTGGCGAGGTTCTGCAGAGCTTGCGTGATCTGCTGCTTCTGCGCCGGCGTCGCCGCCAGCCCCTCCTGGGCGAGGCAGCCAAGAACGAACTCGAACGCCCAGGCCAGTTCGGCAGGATCGTCGATGAACGCCAGCGGCTGCAGGCTGACCGCGGCATCGTCGGCGGCCAGGCGGTGAAAGGAGCCTCCGAGCGCCAGGCAGATGCCGAGCGCCGAGGATCCCCGGTCGAGGACGACGACCCGGGATCCGGGATACTTGCGGTGTGCCGCGATCATCGCGCCCAGGAGCACGCTCTTCCCTGCCCCGGTCTGGCCGATGATAAGCGCGTGGCCGACGTCGGAGCCGTCCTGGTGCAGCGCCAGCCGGAACGGCGTGCCGCCGTCGGAGAGACAACGCAGCAGCGGCGGCCCGTCCAGGTGCCGGTCGCGCGCGGGCCCGGTCCAGACGGCCGTCGCCGGCAGCACCTCGGCGAAGGTGAGCGAGCAGGCGAGGAAGCGGCCGAGGTCGCCTTGGGGGTGACCCGGCAGGCTGCCGATCCAGGCCGACATGGCGTCGTGGCGGGCCACCTGGGAGAGGAAGCCGGCGGCGCTGAGCACCTGCTGCACCGCCTTGCAGCGGTCCTCGACCACGGCGAGGTCGGGATCGCTGACGGTGATCGTGTGCGACCACAGCCCGAACGAGAAGTCGCCGCCGGCGAGCGCCAGAAGCGCGCCGTCCGCCTCCTCCATCCGCCGGGTCGCATCGACGTTGTCGCGGCTGCCGTCGTCATGGACGAAGCGGGCGAGGATCTTCTGCGCCAGGCTCTTCCGGCGGTCCGCCCACATCCGTTTGCGCAAGGTGAGCTCCCGCTCGGCGTCCTCGCGCGAGAACGGCAGCCAGCGGGCGACATTGCGATAGGGGAAGGTCAGGTAGTTGAGGGCATCGAAGATGCCGGGGATGGTCTCGTCCGGCTGCGCCTTGATCCGGATGGTGCGCAGGTGGTGTTCACCCAGCATCGGCGCATAGCCGCTGACGTAGTCTTCATCGACGAGGTATTCGGCGAGGAAGCAGGGCAAGGGCGGCATCCGCACCCGTTGCCGGCGCGTCGAGACGGTCGAATGCAGGTAGGTGAGGAGCGCGTCGCCCGACAGCGGTGCCACCATCGGCATGCCGCTCGTGATGTGCTCCTGAAAGGCGGCGACCCCGCGGCGGAAGGTCTCCAGCTCGGACTGGAACCTCCGGTCGGCGGTGCGCCGCTCCGCCAGGTTCTCCTCGAAATGCGCCGCCAGCTTGCCGACCGCATCCTCCGGCGGCGCGTAGAGCAGCGTCACGAAATAGTCGGTTGAGAACTGGATCCCCGGCCGGGTGAACAGCGCCCTGCGCTCTGCATCGATCAGCCGGCTGACCGGGTCCGGCCAGTCGGCGGTGTCATACTCGGTCGTCCCGTTGCGCTGGCACTCGAACCACAGCGCCCAGCCGCGGCCGAACCGCCGGACCGCGGCGTTCAGCGCCTTCCTCGCCGAGACCAGCTGTTCCGGCGACGAGCTCGCCAGGTCGCGCGGCCGGTAGCGCAGCACGGTCATGAACTCGGCCTGGCGGGTGACGATGAGGTCGGGGGCCAGCATCGCTCCCCAGGCGAGCGCATCGGAGAGGCAGCGCATCCGCGGCGGGCGCACCAGGATCTGCATGGCTCATCGGCCCAGCCAGACGGCGACCGGCCAGCGATGGGTGGTCAGGTGCTCTCCCCACCACGGATCGCTGGCGTAAAGGGCGCGGAAGGTCATGAACAGGCCGGGGATCAGGAGTGCCGCGGCGATCGCCGCCGGCAACGGACCGGCGAAGATCAGCAGCATCACTGCCAGGCCGCCGCCGAGGAACACCGCCAGCGCCGCCTGCTCCGGCGGCAGCCCCAGCATCGTCACCGGCTCGGCGATGCCGCGGAAGGTCGGGATCGACCAGTCGCCAGGAAGGTCGGCCATCAGCCCCCTCCTCTCTTCGGGCGTGGCCGAAGCCACGCCCGTCATCCCGTGACGTCAGCCGATGAGGCCGGTGAGGGAGCGAGGAGAGGATGCCGAGGACATCCGGCTGCAGGGCGGCGAGGTCGGACAGGCCCGCCCCCCCTGCCCCGCCGATCACCTGCTGCACCACCTCCGGCGCCCCCGCCCAGGCGCCGCCGCAGACGGCGCTAGTCGCACCGCCGGCCATGATGCTGCCCGAGCGCAGCATGCCGCCGGCACAGGTCGCGATGACGCCGCCGGCGCAGGCGGCCACGCCCAAGCCTTGCGCGATATCGACGGCGTTCGTCGCCGCCTGGTCGATCGGCGTGCCGCCGCCGGCGGCGAGTGCGTCGGGCACAACGAAAGCCACCACCCCGGCCCCTGCCAGGGCAGCGATTCGCAGAATCCCGCCGGAGAATGCGGTCGTGACCGTCCCTCGAGCGAAAGTGGACATCCCTTCACCCCTGTCTGCTTGCGATTTGTGAGCCCCGGGAACCTGCCGCATGCGGGGAGGCAATGCCGACAATCACTTCCCGATAGCCCAACCTTAACGGCCATTTGGGGAATGTCCAGAACAAATTAAACGCACACGTTTAATTTGTTCGCCTCCCTGGCCCACAACTTATGCCTCGTCTGAGGCGCGGCTGTCTGGCTTCCGCCGTTATGGCGAAATCATCCAAGGGAATTTGTCGCAAATGTGTCGTCCCCAAAGGGTTGCACGGCTGGAAAAATAGCCTTCCCGGTTGTTGCAACCCCTCCGGGATCGTGGGATTGATGGACACGCGCAAATGTGCTGATAACCGAATGCTTCACAAGCAAACCCACAGCGCTGTCTCGATCGCTCTGCCAAACGGATTCGTTGAAGCGTTCAAGAAGCTCGCTATTGAGCGAAAAGCGTCGGGGGATGCGCCAGGACGGCATGTTGCCGCTCAGGACCTACACGAAGAAGCGGTGCGTGCGTTCCTCGGCCGCCTAGCGCGACACGAAACGGTAGTGTTTGCTCCCACGTTTCGAAAGCGTCAGCGGCGGATCATGTGGCTTACCAAGGACCTCTATTACGAGGTGCGCGAAGCCGCTCAACGATGCCAAGTGTCGGTATCGACGCTCGTTCTTACAGCCTGCCTTGTGTATCTCGAAACGAATCGGATCAAGCTGGACACCAGTGCGATAGACGGGCGTTCAGACGCGTAAGCGAATGGCTGGGGACGCGTTCTGACCGCAGCAAGTTCTCACTACTGCTCTCGTCAGGTTTTTATCGCTGCTTTTGCCTCGCGATGGCCGCAGGTCACAGCGGGTGGTTTGAGGCGTAGGTTCGGAAGAACGCAAGAAACGCACGATCGGGGTCACCCGGCGGTTCCTTGTCTTCCGCCCAATGCCGCCAAGCCTGTTCTACATAGTAGATGTCGTATCCAGGATGCCGCAATCGGGCGGTCTCGTACGTCTCCGTGCGGAGAGGCCGGAGGCCGCCACCGGGTAAAATGCTGGCGGCCGCGCCTGAGGTGGGTCCCGCACGCGGCTGACCGTGCGCCTCCTCCCCTACCCTGTAAGTCGACCTCGGCAATTCTATGACCTTTTCGGTCATTCTCCGCCGCGCGCGCCGGCCGACCTTGGCGCTCGAGAGTTCCCGGGCGGTGTTGTGAACACCAACCGAGTCCTTCTTCCACCATTTGAGGCGGATGTGCGTCACTTGGCGGCCGGTTTTCAGTGGCTCTATGTCCACCAGATAGTCCGAGAGCTGGTTGACCTCCTCAACCCCGGGCCGGATCGCCCGGTTGTAGAGATTGCTCCAGGTCGTGAGCCTGCCTTTCGGTACGCCGAGAATGCCGCGAAGTTCGTGGACGGAGAAGTTCTCGCTCGAGCGGTAGCTGAGGTTGCCGCGCTTCTGCACCATTTCGTATAGCGTTAACGCGTACTTGCTTGACAGCGCGAACATCACCTCTTTCTGCAGTCGCGCGAAAATGGTGCTGTCCTTAATGATCCGGCGGAGCCGCGGCGGGATCTCGTAGAGGAGCATGCCGTCGGGTGTCTTGTATTCGACGTTGCCGCCGAGAAGTTGCACGCGCTCGACCAGATGCTGACCATCTCTGGTCACCTTGACCTTGACGATGGCCGCCATCAACCGTTCGATCGATTCGCCGATCCGGTCATTGGAGTTGTGGTTGCCGCGCAGGCGGGCCTTACCGATGGTGTGAACGACCGCCTTGTCGATGCTGTCCCAGGCGTTCTCCAACAGCAAATTGTAAATGCGCCGGTCGGCGAGAGTCAGCGGCGTGACTTCGACCAAGTCCACCAGTTCGCCCGGCTTGATTAGCGAGTCCGGACCGGGTCGTGCTTTGATCGTCAGATACGGGGTACCCCTGACCGTCGCCGCCTCGTCCACTGCACTTACATCCATACTTGCGTATGAGTACCCGCAACGGATGGAGCAAACGACCGTAGAACGCAAGCCCTTGTTCCCATCCGCCCAGCCCCTCCCAGAATGTAGGCGATGGCAGCGGTGGCGTCCGGGTCGGCGTATCGAGATTGGCTCTGCTGACCACCCAGGATGTAAGAGATTACGGCGGCGCCAGTGGCCACAGATCACCCGGGAAAGTAAGGGACCACGCGTCACTCCACCCGGACAGCAATGCCACCATGAGGTTAGGGTGCATCCGAAGCGGCCTCGCGACGCTCCCAAAAAGTAAGCTTCTGCTGACGTCTCTCCCCGTCTCGCGGACCGCGGTGGGCCAATTACAACCCGCGGATTCAATCAACGGTTCCCGATTCTCCCCAATGGCGATAACCATTCCGCTAATCTGTGGATAACTTTCCCTCGGGCCATCCCGGAAGGTAGGCTTTCCCATCCCGAAACGTAGCGGCCGCCCATCCCGAAACGTAGCGGCAAGACACCCATAATGTACGTCGTCGATCACTAACCTATTGAAGATTCATCTGTTATGCCGTTTAGAACAAAGAACGAAAGTAGAATCTGAACAAACACCAGAGGGTGCTTTCTTCGGATTGAAGAGGAGAAACCGCCATGGCCTGCTCCACAGGTCATCATAGGGGCGAAAATCCCTCCTTGCCCACCGGCCAACCCCGTCGGGTCCGTCTGCCTGATCGATCGCTTACTTTTTGGGACGATTCGCCGGCGTAATTCTGACTCTCCCCAAAAATTCGAGAATCGGCCACAATCCTTCGTGAATTCCGACTGTTGTGTGGCAAGCCGCGAATATCCTGTTTTCATGGCGCTTCTACAAAAAAACCGCATTTCACCAGGGTGCGGGCCAAAGTCGAACTTGCCATGGCCAAAGCGGCGATGACAAAAAGCAGTGAGCAGCAAGGCTCCCCACTAGGCTTTTCGGGACAGCGTCGGAATGAAAGACTTGGTCAGCACTCCCCTCCCCCCTGTCGGCCTTGAAGCACTCGAAGCGATGGGAACCCGCGCCGCGACGGTGATCGAGCGACTGCGCGATCGGGTGTTCAGCCCTGATTCGGTGAAGACCCTTGAGGTGCGGTTCAACGTGAAGAGCGCCGCGGCCATGGTCGGACGATCGGACAAGCTTATTCGCGACGCGGAAGCCGACGGTCGGCTGCCACCGCCGGAGATTAACAGCGAGACCGGCCGACGTACCGGCTACACGCTAAAGGACGTCAACCGGATGCGTGACGTGTTCAACACCCGCCCCTGGCGGGCGGGCCCCGACGATCCAATCGTGATCGCGGTGCAGAACTTCAAGGGCGGAGTCGGCAAGTCGACCATTGTCTGCCATCTTGCCCAGTATTTCGCTCTGCAGGGGTACAGGGTATGCGTGGTCGATTGCGATTCGCAGGCGAGCACGACGAGCATCTTCGGGCTGAATCCGGACGTCGACATTGATGAGCGCGAGGAAACCCTTTACTCGTTTTTCCGTCATGGCGGCCCGACCTCCCTCGACTACACGCTGCGCGCCACCTACTGGGACGGTATCGCCCTGATCCCAGCGAATCTCGGGCTCTACGACGCTGAGTACGAATTCGCCGCTCGCCTCGTCCGCGAGAATGCGACCGCGCTCGACAAACTGCGGGAAGGCATCGAGTCCATCAAGGATCGGTTCGACATCGTTCTCCTCGACCCGCCGCCGGCGCTCGGGATGATCTCGCTGAGCGTGCTGCGTGCGGCCGACGCGCTGATCGTGCCGGCACCGCCGAACAACATAGACTTCGGTTCGACCGTGCACTTCCTGCGAATGATGGTCTCGACCCTGGAGCAACTCAGCTCCGTCGGGCCGCAGCCAGAGTACAAGTTCGTCAAGATCCTGGCGGCGAAGATGAACGACGGGAAGAGCGCACACCTGTCGATCAAGCGGATGATGGATCACATCTTTCCGCACGACATGCTGAGCGCGGTGCTCAAGGATTCGGCCGAGATCGACAACGCCACGGCGAACCTGAAGACTGTCTACGAGATCACCGGCCCGGCCACCCGCGCCGAGACGCATCGGCGCTGCCGGGCCTATCTCGACGCGGTCGGGCGGGAAATCGAGATCCTCATTCGCAAGACCTGGCCCAGCCACCACTCGCGGCTGCGTGTTGAGGGCTTGCTCTGACCCAGGCCCAGGAGAGCGCCGATGGAAAGTCGACACAAGGCCGTCTATGACGACGTCCTCAATGGGCTGGACGCGGAGGCACCCACGCCGGAGACGAAGCCGCGACCGACACCGGAGCGTGCTGGCAGCCGGTTCTTCAACCGGTCGAACGCGCTCTCCGAGCGGCTGAGCGGCGACGTGGTGGAACAGACGCTGCTGTGGGTGGCGCCAGAGCGCTGCCGTATGTGGGAGCGGCACAACCGCCGTTACGAACTGCTCAACGAGCAGCGCTGCGCCGACTTGATCGAAGGGTTCAAGGTGCAGGGCCGGCAGGAGTTCCCGGCCGTTGTTCGCCGCCTCCGCGATGATCCTGCCCATGACTACGAGGTCATCTGCGGCGCCCGCCGCCACTGGACGGTCGCCTGGCTGCGCGCCAACAACTATCGGCAGTACCGGTTCTTGATCGAGGTGCGGGATCTAAGCGACGAGGAGGCGTTCCGTCTGGGCGACATCGAGAACCGCGACCGACAGGACATCAGCGACTACGAGCGCGCGATGGACTATGCGGATGCGGTTACCCGCTACTATCAGGGCCGTCAGAAGGACATGGCGGCGCGCATCGAGGTGTCGGAGACGTGGCTCAGCCGCTACCTTGGCTTGGCGAAGCTGCCGAAAGGGATCGTCGAGGCTTATGCGGGGATCACCGAGATTCGGGAGCATCATGCCCGCGAGCTCAATCCACTGCTGAGCCATCCGGAGAAACGACGGCTGATCCTTGACGAAGCGAAGATCATTGCCCGGGAACAGCGGGCAGCGCTGCAAGGTGAAGGCAGGGTGATCGACGGTCCTGTCGTCGTTGCCCGCCTGAAGGCGGCGGTGTCGCCGAAGCGTTCGCCGCGGCGCCCGCCGGGGGCGGAGTACCGCTCTTCGACGGGTGAGGTGCTATTGAGCGCGCGCAGGCAGAAGGGGGGAGGGGTGATCCTCCAGATCCCCCATGTTGGCGACGCCGAAGAAGTGCTGGCGGCATGCCGGCGGGCGCTCCTCGACCACTCCCGGCGGAATACCTAAAGAGTTTCGGTTGCCAATTGGCAATTGGCGCATAATAGGCTGATTCACAACGTTAACTCAGCATTCGTGGCGGACAGGGTCGGCGCATATTTGCTTCTGGACTACGCTGGGGCGTCAAGGCTCGGTTGACCCGAGGTCGCGGCGCATCATTTTGACGACCGCCGGATGACCTAGACCGGCAGCAGTTCTCTTGCGCCGGGGCGGGCTTGGGGCGTGGGCTACCATCAATAAGCGACGGATATAGTCGAGGACCGCGGTTCTTAACCGCCTGCGCCGGCCACGGCTGTGTGGTCGACAGCGTTGACGGAGGGGGAAGGGAGAGGTCGCCCGCAATTGCCAATTGGCAATTGTCCAACAATAAACTGAATCCATGTGAGAAGCCGTCTAATCAACGGTTAAAGCCACCGCACACGCTGTCCGACGATGCCACCAAATACCAGCTGAAGGACCAAGGGTATCTGGGCGGTCAGATCGTCGCTGCTCACCGATGTCGAGAAGGAGATGATCCGCGCCGGCGGATGCTCGAGGACCGGACCAAGGACGCGCGCGCCCCGGCAGATCGGCCGCGACAACCTGGCGAGCGAAGAGTGGCCGGACACCGCCTATCACTCGCGGGCCCACCCGCGGAAATGTTGAGGTCGTTTAGTTGCCGCCTATCGGCACCGTGCCGGCTTCAATGAGGCCGCGGCATTACTGCCGCGGAAATGCGCACGTCGCAACACAGTCGCCAAGCTCATGACTGGCGCTTCAATGAGGCCGCGGCATTACTGCCGCGGAAATCTGCTTCAGGATGTTGTTCTCGGCCTCGTAAGACAGTGCGATGCTTCAATGAGGCCGCGGCATTACTGCCGCGGAAATAGGTGATGCCTGGCCACTTGTCGGTGAGCCCGAGAGAGCTTCAATGAGGCCGCGGCATTACTGCCGCGGAAATGATGCTGCACGGGCACCCGAAGACAATCTAGATACACCTGCTTCAATGAGGCCGCGGCATTACTGCCGCGGAAATGTCCTGAATACGCGTGATGCAGTGGACGACGGCAGTGAGCTTCAATGAGGCCGCGGCATTACTGCCGCGGAAATTTTGATCGGCGGCCCGCTCCCGATCGCCGCGGCATGGGGCTTCAATGAGGCCGCGGCATTACTGCCGCGGAAATCACCGCCGCGTCATCATCGTCATACACGGCTTCTGCACGCTTCAATGAGGCCGCGGCATTACTGCCGCGGAAATAGTGCCCGTACTGCTATGCCCGTGACATCGCGCTGTCGCTTCAATGAGGCCGCGGCATTACTGCCGCGAAAATCCTTGCCTTGCCGAGCCCAGCCGCGCCCAGCCGCGCCTGCTTCAATGAGGCCGCGGCATTACTGCCGCGGAAATGATAATTTGCGGCGTCGCATGGCCGTTTACGGCGGTGCTTCAATGAGGCCGCGGCATTACTGCCGCGGAAATGCGCAGCACGCGCCATATTTCCAAAATGGCTAACGTGCTTCAATGAGGCCGCGGCATTACTGCCGCGGAAATGCCGCCGACAAGACAAAGCTCGACGGTGTTGCCGCCGGCGCTTCAATGAGGCCGCGGCATTACTGCCGCGGAAATCGGAAATCGTCAGCGCCCATGCCGAAGGCGCCACCATGCTTCAATGAGGCCGCGGCATTACTGCCGCGGAAATGGTTGATCTTCGGGGCCACCCACGGGTGTGAGTACGGGCTTCAATGAGGCCGCGGCATTACTGCCGCGGAAATGGTGCACGAGCTGTATCCGAGTGGCTTAATTCACTCGAGCTTCAATGAGGCCGCGGCATTACTGCCGCGGAAATGGCATCACCGACACGACCTGGCGGGATCTGGAGGTCCGGCTTCAATGAGGCCGCGGCATTACTGCCGCGGAAATGCCGGCGGAGATGCCGCCGACCGCACCGGCCCGGCCACGCTTCAATGAGGCCGCGGCATTACTGCCGCGGAAATGCCGTACTTTGGACAACGATGGATGCAACATAACGGTGCTTCAATGAGGCCGCGGCATTACTGCCGCGGAAATCTTCTCCGGCGCCGCCCTCGAATGGGGCACCGCGGGGCTTCAATGAGGCCGCGGCATTACTGCCGCGGAAATCGTCGAGTTCGACCGTCTCGCGCTTGAGCTCGCGGATGTGCTTCAATGAGGCCGCGGCATTACTGCCGCGGAAATCTGGATGCGACCGATCGCGGTGCGGCGGGCATCTACATGCTTCAATGAGGCCGCGGCATTACTGCCGCGGAAATTCGACACGGGCACCTTCCCGGCCCTGGAAGCCGGCACGCTTCAATGAGGCCGCGGCATTACTGCCGCGGAAATCCCCGGCACTCAAAGAGGGGAGGAATGCGATGGGACTGCTTCAATGAGGCCGCGGCATTACTGCCGCGGAAATTCCGTCGCGATCGGCGCCACGAGTGCGCCACGAGCGAAGCTTCAATGAGGCCGCGGCATTACTGCCGCGGAAATGGGAACCAGATAGGGGTTTCCTCAAGCTCGCGGGCGTGCTTCAATGAGGCCGCGGCATTACTGCCGCGGAAATGACGGGCGTCTGCGATCGCCTCCGAGACCATACTCGGGCTTCAATGAGGCCGCGGCATTACTGCCGCGGAAATCGCCTACTGCCGATGCCCGCGAGGAGCGGGCAAAAGACGCTTCAATGAGGCCGCGGCATTACTGCCGCGGAAATGGTCGGCTGGTAACCCGTTGATCCAGCAGGCGACCAAACGCCGTCGGCGAGCGCTGGCCAACCGGCCGGCCGACACGTGGCGATGGCGGCTTCCCTGTTCTGTTCACGATGTCCAAGATCCCGAACCGGCTCAACGCGATCTCGCTCCGCGAGCGCTGCTTGGGACCTGAACGCCCATAGAAGCGCTCGCGATGATACGGCAATAAACCAATCCTGTCAGACGATGGCTCAGACGATGATCGGCTGGCGCTCCGTGGCGGTGAAGACCTTGCCGAGACTGGTCACCCACAGTTCGACTCTATCGGCGTGGCCCAGGTCCAGCAACAGGACATGGTCGGCATTGTGATTGATCGCTTCGGCCAGCGCCGCCTGCAATTCCACCTTGCGCTTCCTGGTCAGCCGGCACTGGAAGACCGATAGCTGCAGCCAATCGCCGTAACCATTCATCAGCCTGAACACCCGCCGCCAGCGTCGCGGCTCGCTGATGTCGTAGGTGACGATGTAGAGGCGCTCTTCGTCCAACATCGGGCTCAGCGGGTGACGAACTGCGGGTATTCCGGGATTTCCCCGAGGAGCCAGCGGCCGAGCAGCCGCGCCTGGACCTCGATCAGCCGTCGGTAGGATACTCGGTAGCCGAACAGCGGATGGGTGATCTCGTGGCTCAACCGGCGCTCGAAGGCGGCGATGACGCGCTTGCGACCGTCCGGCTTCAGCGCCACCGCCGCACCGGTCCGGACGAAGTCGTCCGCTCGGACCTCGCCGTTGTTGATGGCCTGGATGACGGCGGACTCGGCGATCAGCGGCCGGAACGGCTCCATCAGGTCGAGGGCGAGGGCCGGCCGGCCGTAGCGCGGCTGGTGGTAGAAGCCGCGATAAGGATCGAAGCCGACCGCCGAGAGGGTCACCGTGAACGTGCGCGCCAGCATGGCATAGACGAAGGAGAGGAGGGCGTTGACCGGATCGGTGGGCGGCCGGCGGTTGCGCGTCTCGAAATCGAAGGCGGGATGGCCGGCGTCGCGCTTCAAGGCGCCGGGGAAGTGACGGAAGTAGACGGCGCCGCCCGAGCCCTCGATGCCGAGCAGCTCCGGCAAGCCACGGGCGCGCAGCGCATGCTCCGCCTGGCGCTTGAGATCATCGACGAGGACGGCGGGCACCTCACCGTCGCGCCAGTTGCGTCGCAACAGGGTGCGGCCGTTCTTCAGCTTCGCCGCAACCAGGCCGCGGGCGAGCGTCAGGCATTGCGCCGGATCGAAGCTGGCGCGGTACTGGGCGGTGCGCAGCTCGACGTTGCGGTGGCCGGTGCCGCAGCTATGGCCGATGAACCAGCCGCCGTAGGAGTACCAACTCACCGGGATATCGCGGCGCATCAGCTCGTGCAGCGCCGGGGTGGTGATGGAGACGTTGCCGATGAGAACGAGCTGCGAGACATCGATCAGCCGCGCCGTCGTCGGTGGCTCGTCCTCCACCTCGATCTTCAGCGTCTCCGCCTGCTTGCCCAGTCGCGCCCGCTGCGCTTGGACGTAGAGGGGCAGGGCGTCGTCGCGGCCGACGGCGAGGGGGCGCGGGCTCACCTGGCCGCGTCTCAGGTAGTTGACCTCGTCCGGCAAGCAGATGCCGACCAGGGAGCAGCGGGGGCACTTGGGGCTGTCGTCCAGTGGCGGCGGGATGTGATGGCCGGCGGCGATCAGCCGCAGCCCGTGGATGGCCTCGCGGGTCTGGGCCCGGAGCGCGTCGTCGAAGGCGACGCGGACCCGCTCGCGGCTGTCGCAGAAGTAGAGGACGCCTTCGTCGCAGCGGTAGCCTTGATCTTCCAGGATCAGCCCCTGGACGCAGGCCTGCACACGCTCCGGGTCGTAGGCGCCGGTCGCCACGTGCGGCCGCTTGCCGCGCTTGTAGTCCACCGGGATGACGGTGCCGTCCTCGCCCTCGATCAGATCGATGCGGGCGATCAGGCCGAGACGGTCGGAGGCGACGGTGAGCGAGCGGGCGTGGATGCGCGCGTCGTCGCCCAGGTCCTCCGGCTCGGGGGAGGCGGCCGGCGGGCTTTTCGGTGCGCCTATGCTTGACCCGACCATCGGCGGTGTCGGCCGAGTCGGCCCACTCGCCTTGCACCCACTCCAAATAAGCCAGCCTCGCGCAGTAACTATATTCGTTCACCATGCGTGCCGGGACCGGCGGCAGATCCGCCGGCAGCGGCGGCGCCGGTAACGGCAATTCAGGCTGGAGATCCTGTGACACTCGGTGACGCCCCCCAGATTACCCGAGCGTAGTGAGGTTTGCACCCGGCCCGGATCGTCGGCAGTGTCATTTAAAAGGCGCTGGTTTGTCTGTGGTTTTCCGCACATGGGACATGAGGCGGACTTGTTCTGACGGTGCCCCGACATCATTGAAGTAGAGCCGTTATCGGCAGCGGTGGCTGAACGTTACACGTATTCCGCGGCAGTAATGCCGCGGCCTCATGGCCCGGACGGGACCGGCTTCACGCGCGGAGTTCCTTAGTGTGAAGCCGGTCACGTTTCGAGATGGCCTCGAATGTGGTATCGCTGGTCCGAGCACGTCGCGGCGTTGGGGGGACCATCGTCCGGAGGCACGCGGCGGCCTGAGGGGGCAGGCGATTGGACTTCGACCATTTTTTCAAGCGCGCGCTCGGCAAGGACCAGCAACCCTTCCCCTATCAGCGTCGGCTGGCCGAAGGCTCGTGGCCGGATGTGCTGGCGATCCCCACCGGCCTCGGCAAGACGGCGGCGGTGTTGGTCGCCTGGCTGTGGCGGCGGCTGCATCGGGACCCGGGCACGCCGCGGCGGCTGGTCTACTGCCTGCCGATGCGGGTGTTGGTGGAGCAGGTCGAGGGGGTGGCCCAGGCGATCGTCACACAGGTGACGCCGGCGTTCCAGGAGCGCGCGTTGACACCGCGGGTGGCGGTGGTGATGGGCGGCGGTGCCGACAGGAGCTGGGCCGAGGCGCCGGAGCAGCCGGTGATCCTCGTCGGTACTCAGGACATGCTGCTGTCGCGGGCCCTGATGCGCGGTTATGGGATGAACCGCTACCGCTGGCCGGTCGAGTTCGCCTTCCTACATACGGACGCGGTGTGGGTCTTCGACGAGGTGCAGCTGATGGGCGCGGGCCGGGCGACCTCGGCGCAACTCGAAGCCTTCCGGCGGCTGCCGGCGCTGGCGCCGCGGCTGCCGAGCCGCACCCTCTGGGTGTCCGCCACCCTCGAGGCGGATTGGCTGGCGACGGTGGATTTCGCCCCGCATCACCCCCTCGCGCGGCTCGGCCTCGACGCCGATGCCGCCGATCCCGATACCGCCCATGCCGTCGTCCGGCAGCGGGTGGGAGCAGGAAAGGCGCTCGATCGGGCGCAGACGGTGCTCTCGGCGGAGAACAGCAAAGCCAGGGCCGCCGTCTATGCCCGCGAGCTGGCGGCGGAAATCCGCGCCGCGCACCGGCCGGGCACGACGACGCTGGTCATCCTCAACCGCGTCGACCGGGCGCAGGCGGCCTTCGCGGCGCTCAAGGCCGGTGCAGCCGCGGACGCGCCGTCGCTTCTGCTCATCCATTCCCGCTTCCGGCAAAGGGAGCGCAAGGCCCGCGAGGCGGCGCTTCGACAGACGGACGTGGGCGCGCAAGGCCGCATCGTCGTCGCCACCCAGGCGATCGAGGCCGGCGTCGATATGACATCGGCGACGCTGTTCACCGAACTGGCGCCGCTGGCCTCGCTCATCCAGCGCTGCGGCCGCTGCAACCGATATGGCGAAGAAGCGAACGCGCGGGTGATCTGGATCGATGTAGCTGAGTTGCCGGCACAGCCGGGGCTAGCCCTGCCCTACGGCGCGGACGACTTGCTGGTGAGCCGGGAAAAGCTCTCCGCTCTCTCCGACGTCAGCCCGCAGACGTTGGAAAAGATCGATCTGCCCGCCGGCGCCGCGGCGGTGGCGGTGTTGCGGCGCAAGGATCTGATCGAGCTGTTCAACATCGATCCGGACCTGAGCGGCTTCGATATCGACATTTCCCCCTACGTGCGCGACGCCGACGACACCGACGTGCTGGTCTTCTGGCGGACGATCGACAATGAGCCCTCCGCCGATGCGTCGCGGCCGATGCGGGAAGAGTTGTGCCCTGTTGCTGTCGGCCGCTTCCGCGAGCTCCTGAAGAGGCGGGCGGGGGCGTTCGTGTGGGACGGGCTGGATAGACGCTGGGTGAGGCTGGACCCGACCCGCCTTCGCCCCGGGCTGACGATCCTGCTGGACAGCACGCTCGGCGGCTATGACCCGGAGCTGGGTTTCAGCGCCGACAGCAAGGTGACCGTCGAACCGGTGGTCGCCGCTGCGCCTCCACCCGAGGCGATGGCGGATGATCGGCGGAGCATGCTCGGCTGCTACGTCGGTCTCACCCGGCATCTGGCCCACGCGGAAGCGGAGGTCGAACGATTGTGCGCGGCGTTCGACCGGGGGATCGAGGCGAATGGGGCGTGGCAGGCGGAGCGCGCCGCGGTCGTCCGTGCCGCCCGCTGGCACGACGTCGGCAAGGCCCATCCTGTTTTCCAGGACGCCATCGTCGATTGCCCGGATCAGGGAAAAATGCGGCCCGCCGGCTTGTTGGCCAAGTCGGCCTGCCGGATGCAGGGATACGGGCGGAAGTTCTTCCGCCACGAGTTGGCTTCGGCGCTGGCGTGGCTCGCCCACGGCGAGGCTGGAAGCGGTGCTGGCGGCGAACCGGACGCCGATCCCGATCTGGTCGCCTACCTGATCGCCGCCCACCACGGCAAGGTGCGGCTCGGCATCCGAGCCCTGCCGGGCGAACGGGAACCGAACGATCCGCGCGACGGCCGGTTATTCGCCCGCGGCATCTGGCACGGGGACGCGCTGCCGGCGGTGGACGTGGGCGACAAGGAGCGGCTGCCGCCGGTCCGGCTTTCCCTCGCACCGATGGGCCTCGGCGACGGGGCGTCGGGCCGCAGTTGGGCGGCGCGCACCCACGATCTTCTTGCCCAACACGGTCCATTCCGCCTGGCCTGGCTGGAGGCGCTCGTCCGCATCGCCGACTGGCGGGCATCGGCGACCGAACAGAACGCGGGCGATGACGATGTTTGAGCTGGAGTTGACCGGCTGCGCGCCGGCGCCGCTGGCGAGCTATCTGAAGGCGCTCGGCATTCTTCGCCTCGTCGCCGAGCAGGCGGACGCCGAAGTCCGCGGCCGCTGGCAGGGCGGCGGCTTCGTCCTCTCGTCCACCCTCGATGCCGACGGATTGCGGATGTTTTTCCTCGACCGTTACACCCCGACGCCGATCGTCGCGCCGTGGAACGGCGGCAGCGGGTTTTACCCGGGCGACAATCGGTTCGCCATCGAGGCCCTGGCGGCGGCAGCGGCACCGCGGTTTGCCGGCTATGCAGCGACGATCGCGACGGCGGCGCGCGTGCGCGACACCTGCGGGCAGCAGGCCAGTCCGAAGAAGGAGGAGAAAGACCGGTTCCTGCTGCGACTGCGCGCGGTGCTTTCCGACGATGCGCTGACCTGGTTCGACGCCGCGGTTCTCCTCGGCGGCCAAAAGTCCCTCTACCCGCCGCTGCTCGGTACCGGTGGCAACGACGGACGGCTCGATTTTACCAACAACTTCATGCAGCGGCTGCTGGACCTGATCGATCCGCAAACGGGGCGGGCGACGCCGGCGAGCGTGGCCTTCCTCGATGAGGCTCTCTTCGGCGAGGCTGTGCCGGGGCTGGCCAGCGTCGCCGTCGGTCAGTTTGCTCCCGGTGGGGCCGGAGGCCCCAACGCCACCACCGGGCCGGAAGGCGGGTCGCGGGTCAATCCCTGGGAATTCGTGCTCATGCTGGAGGGCGCCCTGGTCTTCGCTGCGGCGGCGACCCGGCGCAACGAGACGGACGACAGCGCGGCGCTTAGCTTCCCTTTCACCGTCCGCTCCGTTGCCGCCGGCAGCGGTCATGCCGCCCTCAAGGACGAGGGGTCGAGCCGCGCCGAACTGTGGATGCCGCTGTGGGGGCGGCCCGCCGGCTTCGCCGAGGTGCGCGGGCTGCTGGCGGAGGGCCGTATAACCCTCGGCCGTCGCCCGGCGCGCGACGGCCTCGATTTCATCCGCGCCGTCTCCAGACTCGGCGTCGATCGCGGCATTTCCCGCTTCCAGCGCTACGGCTTGATGCAGCGCGCCGGCAAGGCCTTCCTCGCCACCCCGCTGACTCAGGTCCGGGTGGAGCGCAATGCCCGCGCCGAGTTGATCGATCAACTGGATGCGGGCGGCTGGCTGCAGTCGTTTCGTCGCCTCGCTCGCCACGGCGAGGCGCCGGCGCGGCTGGCGAGCATCGGCCGCCGCCTCGACCAAGCGCTGTTCGACCTCGCCGCCCCGGGCGGGAAGACAGAAACAAGGGATCCGGCGCGGGTGCAGGCAGCGCTGATGGCGCTGGGCGACGTGGTCCATTTACCTCGCCCATAGCCCGAAGGCGCGCGAGGTCGTCCGCTCCCTGCCACGCCTGAGGACGGATTGGGCACAAGCCGCCGACGATGCAAGTGACGACGACTTCCAGCTGGCCGCGGCGATCGCCGGGCTTGGCGCCGGGTCGGATGTTCGAACGGGCGATCCGCCGCTCCTCGCCCACATCGCGCCGATCGCCGATCACGGCGGGCGCTGGGCGGAGACATCGCAGCAGCGGGTGGTTTGGGGCGAGGGGTCGCTGGTCGACAAGCTCACCCGGGTGCTGCGGCGGCGGCTCATGGATGCCGAGCGTGCCGGTGCCACCGACAAGCCGCTCCAAGGCACCCCGGGAGCCGATCTCGCCGCCATCGCCGCCTTTCTCGCCGGTGCCACCAACGACGAGCGGATCGAGGCCCTGGTGCGCGGACTGGCACTGGTGGGGGAGCGCTGGTGGTTGCAGCGACGCGATACGACGCTCGTCCTTCCGCTGCCGGCCGCCTATGCGGTGCTGAAGCCGTTATTCACCCCGGACGCGGTGCTTCGGGGGGAAGGCCTGCTCGGTCCCGATGCCAGGCTGCCGCTGCCGGCGACACTTCTTGGCCACCTGCTGAGCGGGCACCCCGACCGGGTCGTCAGCGCCATCCGCCAAGCCCAGGACCGCGCCCGGTTTGCCGGCCTCGGTCGCTCGTTCGACGGGCTCGGTGGGGGCGGTCTCGATGGCCGTCGTCTCGCCGCGGCGCTGCTGATCCCGATCCAGGCCCGCGCGGTGCGTCGCCTGGTGGCCATCGCCTATCCGGCGCCGGAAGCGCCGTCCGTGCCCGTCCAGTTGGAAGGATCCGTGTAAATGAACCTCGACCTCGGCGGTCTCACCGCTCAACACCGCCTGCTGATGGAAGCGGACCTGGCGCCCCTTCAGGGCACCCGCTTCCAGCCGACCGGCTTTCCCGACCTGGGCGCCGCGGCCTACAAATGCCCGACCGGCGCCGACATGCTGCTGGTCGAATCGGCGCAGAGCATGGCCAACCGGCTGGAAGCGGTGTGCTGGGACGAGGTTGCCGACGACTGGGTCGAGCCCTTACGCGGCCTGCCCCTGGTCAAAGTGGTCGACAAGAAAGGGCAGCCGCTGACCAATTCGGTTCTCGAAGCACACCGGCTAAACTCCCCCTACATCCTCGAAGGCAAGGACAAGTCGGTGTTCGATCAGCTTAAGGCCGATCTCGCTGACATGGAGGAGGGACGGGTCGATATCCGCAAGCTGGCGGCGGTGCTGGTGCGGCTCGATACCAACGCGGTGCTGCATGGGGTGTTTCTGGCGAAGAAAGATCTGGCCGGCGGCCGGCTCCGCCTGCCCCGGGTTCTCTCGTCCTTCATCGAAGCCGAGGAGGCGGTCGTCGCCGCCAGCGGCGGGGTCAAGAATGATGCGGTAAACCCGAAAGGGGACACCGGCACCGGGTTCGGCAATGTTCCGTTTGCCCGCGACGAATACACCGCGGCACGCATCATCGCCTATTTCAACATCGACCTGGCGCAGATCCGCGCCTTCGGCCTCGGCGAGGCGGTGGAGCGGCTGCTGATCACCCTCGCGCTGTTCAAGATCCGCCGGTTCCTCGACCTCGGCCTGCGCCTGCGCACGGCGTGCGATCTGAAATGCACCGGCATTCGGGTCACCCAACCGGGCGGGTTCGCCGTGCCGGACTCCGCCGCCCTTGCCGAGGACCTGCCGGGGCTGATCGCCGCCGTCGCCGCCGAGGGCCGGTTCGCCGAGCCGCGTGTGACCACCGTCCGCTTCGAGAAGTAGGCCGCATGTTCGCCCTGGCGATCCGGTTCATCGCCGGCCGCTACCACGCCACCCCCTGGGGCCGCCACGTCAACGAAGCGGATGTCGCATGGCCGCCGGAGCCGTGGCGGCTGCTGCGCGCCCTGGTCGCCACCTGGCATCGCAAGGCCGACCGTGACCGCTACGATCGCGACTGTCTCGCCGCCCTGATCGACCGGCTCGCCGCCGATCTGCCCCTCTACGAGCTGCCGGCGGCCGTTCACACCCACACCCGCCATTACATGCCGCGGTTCAAGTCGGGTCCCGACGACCGGACGCTGGTTTTCGACGCCTTCGCCCGCGTCGAGCCGACGGAGCCCCTGAAGGTGGTATGGGAGAACGTCACGTTGAGCGCCGATGAGGAGGCGCTCGCGGCGCACCTGGTCGAACGCGTCGGCTATCTCGGTCGCGCCGAGAGCTGGATCGAGGCCCAGATCGACCCGGCGCCGGCGCCCGAGCGCTGTCGGTGTCGACCGGGTGAGGATGAAGTCGACCCGATGACCGGTGAGGTTTCCGACCTGGTGCCGTTGCTGGCGGCGATGGACGCAGAAGCCTATCGGTCGGCCCGGCCGGCGTTGCTCGCTGCGGCCAAAGCGCACCCGCGCCTGCGCAAGCAGATCGAGGCGACGTTGACAGAGCGGCTGATCGACGCCCTGTCGCCCGACACGTCTGACTGGCAGAAGGCGGGATGGAGCCGGCCTCCCGCCTCCCGCCAGGTGATCTACCGGCGCCCTGCTGGCGCCTTGTCGCCGACGTCGGCGAAGCAGCCCTCGCATCGGCGCCCCCCTCGCGAGGGGCTGACCACGGCGCGCTTCGTCCTCGCCGGCAAGCCGCTGCCGTTGATGGAAGACGCGGTGCGCATCGGTGAGCTGCTCCGCAGAGCCTTGATGGAGAAAGCGAAACATCGCCTGGGCGAGGCGGCTATTCCGGCGGTGTTGTCCTGCCACGGCCTCGTCGATCCGTCCCATGGCCACGCCTTCTTCCTGCCCGAAGATGCCGACGAGGACGGCCGCATCGATCATGTGATCGTCCATGCCGCGGCGGGGTTGCCGCGTGACTGCTGGCCGGTGCTTGCCGAGCTAACGAGGTTGTGGCAGCCGGACGGTGGCGAATGGCGGGTTGCCCTCGAAGGCATCGGCAGCGCCCACACCTTCGCCTACGACTCGCAGGTCCTGGAGACGTCCCGGCGGTGGCGGTCGGTGACCCCCTATCTGCACCCGTGGCATTTGAAGCGCACCCTGGGGCCCGCCGATCAAATCCGCAAAGAATGTCGTCTGCGCGGATTTGCCGAGCCAGAGCCGACGGAATTCCTTGTCGACCAGCGGCATCGCCGTCCCGTCCATTTCCATCGCTTCCGCAGCAAGCGCGGGCTGGTCCAGCCCGACACGCGCGGAAGTTTCTGGGAACTCACCTTCGACGCGCCGGTTTCCGGGCCCATCGCCCTCGGCTTCGGCTGCCACTTTGGCCTAGGTTTGTTTTCTACAGACCGGTGACGGTCAGCGATGGTCGGAACCGCGAGGACTCAATCAACACGAGTTACCTAGGAGCACGTCGTCGTTGACGAACGCCGCCCAGAGGCGGTCTCGCTGAACACCCGGGCAAGACTTACGCTGTCAAGGGTATCGTCGAGCGCTTGGTGCAGCGCCGCCGACGTGTCTGACCATCGATCCGACCCGGTGTCGGCGGAACGTAACCGTCGCAACTGCCCGTGGCGGTCCTCGATGGCAATCACGGCGATCTGCCGCTCGAGGAGAGCATGGGGGAGGGGACCGCCACTGCGGCGGTGCGGTTGCCGATCGCGCTCGTGCTCGACCGTCGCTGATGACGCATGCCGGCCCGCACCCGATTCCTCACAGATTTTCGCCCCCTCCTGCAAACGACCCTAGGAAGTCCTCCATGGCGGCGCCAGCGGCACGTCCAAAGCACCCCGAATGCTGCGCAGTTGGTGTTGGCGCCGCGCTCTACGCCTTGCTGAAAGACGAGTTGTCGACCGAGGAGCCCGCCAGATCAGGCGTCCTCACTGGTGAGACCGGCTACATGTTGGTCTGATCTGGAGGGGCGTCCGGCGGCAGCTGCGCTGCGCCCGCTGGCTTCTCAGAGAGACTGACGTTCGTCCCCAGACCAAAGCAGGTCATCGAGATTGATCCCATTGCGTAGCCTCGCAACATCGCGAGAGCACTCCCTCCCTCCGCTGTCAATCCAGCGAGGTAGAGCAAAGGGATGAAATGGTCGGGCGTCGGCACGGCGAGCCGATAGTCCGGATGCTCGGTGACTTTGAGTATCTCGCTCGGCTGCTCGCTAAGCTGCTCGACTACGGCATCGTCGAAGCGCTCTGCCCAATCGAAAGCGGCGTCCGGGAGATCCCATCGGAGCAGCCGCAAGTTGTGGACGACATTGCCGCTGCCGAGGATTCCAATGCCTCTATCGCGAAGCGGCGCGAGCCGGGCGGCCAGATCGAGATGATATTCAAGCGGCTTCAGCGCATTGATCGAAAGCTGCACGACCGGCACATCCGCAGCCGGATAAAGGTGAGCGAGTACGCTCCAAGTACCATGGTCCAGACCCCACTGGTCATAGTCGAGCCCGACCCAGTGTGGCTTGACCACCTCCGCAATCTCTCCGGCAACGTCGGGCGCACCCGCTGCGGGGTAGTCAAAGGCGAACAACTCGGGCAGGAATCCATAGAAATCGTGGATGGTCCGCGGGTGCGGCATGGCAGTCACCGCCGTGGCGCCGATGAACCAATGTGCGGATACGACGAGCAAAGCTCTCGGTCGCGGAAGCTGCTGCCCGAGTGTGCGCCACCCCTCGGTAAAGCCATTCTGTTCCAGCGTGTTCATGGGGCTCCCATGACCAATGAAGAGAACGGGCATCTTGGTCATGGCTGCCTCCGATGCGGCCGATTTACTTTTCATCGGGTTGTGATCGATATAGCGGATCGAACTGGCTTTGCCATGCGTAGCATTCCAGCGAAGGGACGGCAGCGACAGAGAGGGCAGGGGGGCTGTTGAGAGCTCCATCATACGGGCTGACCAGCGTGCTGGACAGCCTCCCTTTCTACGCCATATAAGATGCCATATATAACTGGCATGCGGAGTGTTGTTCGTGTCGGAGGCGACGGATCCTCGAGTTGAAGAAACTGAATCGGGAACACCTTCCGCGGCAACGTCGGGGTATCGGGGGGCGCAGCTCGTGACGGCTTTCCTCGACGCCAAAGGCCACCTCTCAATTGACCGTGTGGCAGAGTGCTTTGGCATGTCAAAGGCACAGGTCGCAGAGACGATCGGCCTGTCACGGGAGACCTTATACCGGGCGGAACGCCTGCAGGCTTCTAAGACGCAGGCGCGAGCAACGGAAATGCTCGAGATCATCGGTCGTGTCGCCGATTGGGCGGGCGGCGAGAAACAGGCGATGGCTTGGTATCGGGCCGAACCGATCGCGGCCTTCGGAGGACGCACGGCTGAATCGCTGGTGAAGGAAGGCAAGGCTGCCGCCGTACGTGATTATCTTGATCACGTGGCGATCGGTGGCTTCGCTTGAGATGGCAAGGTACGTGTTATCGGGCGCATGACCCCAGATGGGCCTGGGAGCCGACCTCGGGCAAAGGCGCGGCGGCAAAGGGTGGCCGCTTCAATCCAATCGGTGTTCCTGCCCTCTACCTTGCCCTGACCATCGAGGGCATGTTCCTGGAGATGGGGCAGGGCTTCAGCCATCGGTTCGACCCGCTGACCATTTGCTCCTACGACGTCGATGTCGATGATCTGATCGATCTGCGGACTGACGCCAGTCGAGCGGCGGAGGGCATTAGCCTTGCCGAGATGGCATGTGCTTGGGCCTACGACAGGGCCGACGGCCGGACGCCGGCATCTTGGGACATTTCCCGCTCCTTGATTGCCAAAGGGGCGACCGGGATCTTGACGCCTTCGTTCGCGACGGGAGCAAGAGCCGACCAGGCCAATCTAGTGCTGTGGCGGTGGGGGCCATCCCTCCCGCACAAGGTCGAGGTGCATGATCCGAGCGGGCGGCTGTCATCCGTCTTGCCGGCCTCGTGAAGTCTGGGAGCTGGGCGAGGGAAGAGGATCGTTCAGGGGACGATCGCGATCAGGCCGAGCGTACCGGGGGAAATTGGGCCGTAGCGTGTCGCAGTGAGCTGGTAGTCATATAGATAGTCAATTTCTCGGTCACAGCTTTTTACCCTCGGCACGTTTGGCTTATCTGCCTACTTCCGACCACCGCAAGCGGCGGTGTATCCGCGGATAAGCCGCCGCTTCGCTAACCACCGAGCGTGAGCAGCTCCGCTCGATTGCGAAGCCGTCGCGGAGTCTATAGGGATGCGGCCACGCGCATTCTTCGAAGGAGCTTTTCTCCATCGGGTCTGAGCTGCCCGTTGGGGTCTACGTGCCGATAGAGCGTCTGGCGGGTGACGCCGAGTTCGGCGCAGAGGTCGCCGACCTTGGTGCCGGGCTGGCCCATGGCGGCCTGCGCCAGACGGAGCTTCGCCGCTGTCATCTTGAACGGCCGGCCGCCGTTCCGACCACGAGCACGGGCCGAGGCGAGGCCGGCCCGAGTGCGCTCGATGATCAGTTCGCGCTCGAACTCGGCGAGAGCGGCAAAGATGCCGAACACCAGGCGACCGTTGGCGGTCGTGGTGTCCAGGTGCGCACCTTGTCCCGCCAACACCTTCAGGCCCACCTCGCGCCCGGTCAGATCATGCACGAGATTGACCAGATGGCGGAGATCGCGACCGAGCCGGTCCAGCTTCCAGGCGACCAGGGTGTCACCATCGCGCAGCGCTTTCAGGCAGGCCTCCAGCCCCGGCCGGCTGTCCCGCTTGCCTGAGGCATGGTCCTCGTAGAGGTGCTCCGGTTTCACCCCGGCACTGAGGAGGGCATCACGCTGCAGGTCGAGCGTCTGGCTGCCGTCCGCTTTTGACACCCGCATATAGCCGATCAGCATCGGTCTGTGCTCCATAAACGAGCGTTTGCGTGACAGGCTGCGGAGCCCACTTCAACTCCGCTCGTGATGTCACATAACACGTCATTTCTTGTATGTCTTGTAAAGGATATACCACCAGATTGCGTGATAGAACGAAAGGGCGTTGGCGACAGGGGGCGAAAGCCGTTTCGGCTGATTGCGCGCCCTGGGCGACCTTAGCGAAGAGAACTTCGCCGAAGCGGCGACAGGCCAGACCTGGCCTTTGGTGCTGGTCGGAGAAAAAAGCCCATAGAGGCAATGGGTTACGTCGCCATCGCTCGCCTCTTGCCGGCGGAACGCGGAGTGGCACCGGGCATGCAAAACACTGGTCATGCAACCTCAAGCCAGCCCTCGAACGGAAGGGCTGGACCTGCGGGAGAGATGGTCGGTGGATGATTTGGAGCTCATGGAATTCGAGGGTACGGAGGCCACCGGCGAGGCGCCAAGGCTGAGAAAGGACTGGCCAGGCGTCGCCGCCGAGACGGAGGGCCCGCTGGACGAAGTCGATGAGATGGAGCTCGCCTCCGACCTTCTGGAAGTATCGGACGAAGCCGCCCTTGATCGCGTCGTCGCCAACCTCTTGAAGACAGGCGCGCGGGGACTGGACCTAGCCGGGATACCGACAGCGGCGGTCAACGCGCTCGGCGGCGTCGTCAAGCAGGCGATCAAGAAGGCCATTCCAGCCCTCGCTTCCGACAGCGCTCCCTCCGCAACCATCACCGCCCATGACCTGCCGCTCCGCCGGGCTGCCACCAATGCCGGGGCGATGTTCGGTCTCGAACTCGAAGGGCTGAGCCCGGAGGACAAAGAATTCGAAGTTGCCAAGCGGCTCGCCCGCTTCGGGGTATCGGCGGCGCGCCAGCTGGGACGCATCGGCAGGCGCCTGACACCGCGAGACGCCGCGCGACAAGCCGCGGTTGCCGCCGCTCGCGCCCATGCGCCCGGCCTGCTCCGTACTTCGACCAGCCCGAAACAGAGCTTACCCGGTTCTGCCGCTCCGGACCGTCCTGCCAGCGAGAACGGGAAATGGGTTCGCTGCGGTCGAAATATTATCATCATTAATTGTCGGTGAATCCCAATTTATTCGGCGATTCTGCCGCTACCGACGAGATGATTTGCCAAACTCTTGAAGAGGATTGTCGACATGCATGACCTGGACCGAACCCTCAATGCGGAAGCGGCCGACCAGGAGGCCCTGGAGCCGGAAGCCTTCGAGTTCGAGGACAGTTTCGAAGTCGCGGAGGAACTCGATTCCGAGGCCCTGTTCAACGAGGCCGATGAGATCGACCTGGCGAGCGAGCTCCTGGCAGTCAGCAGCGACCAGGAACTCGATTACTTCCTGAGGAAGGCGTTCCGCAGAGCCACCCGCGCCGTCGGCCGGGCCGTCCAGGGCCCGATCGGCCGCAGGCTCGGCGGGATGCTCAGGAGCCTCGCCCGCAAGGCTCTGCCGATCGCCGCCGGCGCGGTTGGCGGCTTTTTCGGCGGACCCCTGGGCGCCAGCGCCGGCGCGGCGCTCGGCTCGGCCGGCACCCGGATGTTCGAGATCGATTTCGAGGGGCTGAACGACGAGGACCAGAACTTCGAGGTCGCCCGCCGCTATGTCCGGCTGACCGGGGCGGCGATCAGGAACGCGACACTGATGCCGCCCAACGCCGACCCCATGGACGCGGCGAGGGCGGCGCTGACGACCGCCGCCAGCCGCCACGCGCCCGGCCTTGCCCGCGCCCTCGGCGCCGCCGTCGCCCAGGAGCCGGCGATGACAAGCTCGGCGGCGGCGACAGCGCCCCTCCCATCCAGGTTTGTCCGCACCGGCCGCTGGTACAAGCGCGGCAATAAGATCGTCCTGTTGGGAGTGTGAGACGATGCTGGCCGGGATCGATCCCCTCGCCATGTTGGCACAGGAGGCGCGTGCCCTGTTGACGCGCCTCGCGCGGGTCAGACCGTTCGTGCTGCAAGAGACGATGGTCCCGGCCGCGGCGCTGTCACCCGCGGCGCTGTTCCGGATCGAGACGTACTTGGCCGAGGGCCGCCGCGAGATGCACGACCGAGTGCACGCCTACCTGAAGTGGCTCGCCAGCCCCGAAGGCCGGCGCTCTACCCCGGCCGACGCGCAACGGCGCTTCGCCTTTCTGCGGCTGCGCTTCAATGCCGTGCTCAGCCAGTTCGACATCTTCGCCGACGCGATTACCCAGCGCAGCGAGCACGACACCGGCGTCTGGCTCGCCGGCCTCGACATCGCCGCCGCCGATGCCTTGGCCCTGCCGGGCTGCTATTACCAGGCGCCGCCGTTGCTCTGTTACGTCGACCGCGGCCACGGCGCGGCGATCCGCCGGGCGCGGACGCGCCTTCCAGGAGGCGGCGAGAATCCGGTGGCGATTGTCCGCATCCCGCGCGAGCGGATGGTCGGCAGCGGCATCGCGTCATCGCTGGTGCACGAGGTCGGCCACCAGGCGGCAAGCTTGCTCGATCTCATCGCCTCGCTCAGGCCGAGCCTTCGCGAGAAGCAGGGGCGATGGCGTGGTCAGCCGAACGGCCTCGCCTGGCAGCTGTTCGAGCGCTGGATCTCGGAAATCCTCGCCGACTTCTGGTCGGTGGCGCGGGTCGGCGTCGCCGCGACGATGGGGTTGATCGGTGTGGTCGGCCTGCCGCGCGCCTTCGTGTTCCGCATCACCCTCGACGATCCGCACCCGTTTCCGTGGATCCGGGTGAAGATCAGCAGCGCCATGGGCGCAGCGCTTTATCCGCACCCGCAATGGCAGGCGATCGACCGGATGTGGCAGGCCTACTACCCGGGGGACGCGCTCGATGAGGAGCGGCGCGGCCTGATCCGGGCGCTGCAGGCAAACCTGCCGGACCTCGTCGCGCTAATCGTCGAGCACCGGCCGAAGGCACTGCGGGGCGCGACGCTGAAGGAGGCGCTCAGGGTCGAGGAGCGCCAGCCGGCGCGGCTCGCCGAACTGTTCCGCGGCTGGCGCGGCACCCCCGCGGCGGTGCCGAAGACCGCGCCGGCGCTCGCCTTCGCGGTGATCGGCCAGGCGCGCGCCAACGGCACACTCACCCCGGAAGCCGAGAGCAACCTGGTGGCGCGCTGCCTGACCACCTGGGCGATGCGTGCCGCGCTCAAGGCATCGGGGCAAGCCGAGCGCAGGCCCGATCACTTCGGAAGAAACACCGCGGCGCTCCACATCCAGAAAACGCCCAACATGCACCGAGTGTCAGCCTAAGGAGATTAAGAGATGCCCATCTTTTCTTATCCGCCAGACGAACCAAACGAGAAAAAGTCACATAGGTCTGTACAGGAGGGCACGGTTAACAAGCTTGTTTACAATCCATCAGACAATGAGGAGAGTATTGATAATAATGGTAAGTATATATTTGAGATCAAACCACCTGGCCAAGATAAGGAACCGCTGCATCCAATCGATGCGAAATTATCTGACACGGAACTGCAAGCATGGTGGGACACGACGGATTGCAGGGCCGGAATCTACGAAATTAGTCTGAAAAATTACAAAGAAGCAACAGAAGAAATTTCAGAGGGTTGGCATGACCTTTCTCCGCCCGCGACCCGTGCGATGCACATAACCGGCCGCGGAGTGGCCCATGGGGATTCGCTGCCCGTCACGTTGCGTCGAACAGGCGCCGGCGAAACGCGGGATCAGGCGCTGTGGGCGGCCATCCGCAACCGGACGAAGGCGATCAGCTTCGCCAGCTTCGACACATTCATGGGGCGGTTCCTGGCCGGGGCAAGCTCAAAAGTGCAGGATTGCGTCTTCCAGAACACGGGGATGCTGACTTTTAGGTCGCTCGGCTTCGTCACTAGCAGCGAGCCGGGTCTCAATCTACACGGCGTGCTGGCCTACGACGTCTTGCGGATGGCGACGGAGGTGTTTCTCGCCCTGGAATGTGGTGTGGTCATCGGGAAAGACGGAAAGCCGGTTCCCTACATCGATGACCACACTCCTCCGGCTCCGTTCGACGAAATGGACGAATCGTCGCGTCTCGGCAGGCCGGCGACCTACCAACAGGTCCATGACCAGTTGGCGGAGTATCTCACCGATGGTGACGCCAAGAAACTTCCCTACCTGAAGCGGATTGTCCGGTCACTGGGCGGCGGTGTCGTCGAAGAGCAAGACCCGTACCTTCGCTACTACACACTCGTTCTGAACGCGCGGGTGCAGCACCCGGCGCTCCTCGAGTTGATCTGGTCGTACTGGCAGGAGGAGGGGATGCTGGTGCAATCGATCAACGCTATTGCGCTGCGCTTCCAGAACAAGCGGCGCAACGGCCGCGACCCGCTCGCCGATCTGGAGATCGATCCGCTCCGCCCGCTCAACAACCTGCTCTGGGGCCACATCCAGGCCGAATACAAGCGGCTGACGGTGCAGCGCCGCGCCTACGAGTACGACCACCACTACGGCCTGCCGCTCTACGGCAAGGCGGTGCCGCCGATGCGCGCCGCCGACAGCCGCTCGAAGTTCCTCGAGGCGTTCCACAACCTCCTCTTCCTCTGCTCGGTGTTCTACCGGGAGGACGCCGACACCACCGTCGTCGCCGACGCCTTCCCGCTCTTGAACGCGCTGAAGGAGGTGCACCTGATCCTCGCCGAGGGCGCGCACAACCAGTTCGGCGACCTGCCATGGACGGCGCGCATCGAGATGCTGATCGAGCAGTGGCTGCTGTCGCGCCCGGAGATGCGGGAGTTCCTGCACGGCCGCGCCATGGTTCCCTACAAGGAGCCGTGGATGGGCCAGGTCGATGCCATGCGCAAGCTGCAGGGCTGGGGCGACACCAGCATCACCCACTTCCACGACCTGGCCGCGTTCGGCGAGCAGATCCTGCTGTCGGTACGCTACGGCGACTGGATCGACGTCAACAGCGAGGACAACGCCCGCAACTGGGCGCGCTACTGGAAGCCGGAGATCCAGGGCTACATCCACGACTATCGCGCCGTCACCGGCGTCGATCTCGCCGCCGAGGTGAGCGACACGGGTGAGGTGCAGCGCCGCTTCCTGCCGCCCGCCGTGCTTTTGCGCAATCAGCTCACCGCCCGCCGGCAGCCGGCGATGGCGGCGCTGCCGAGCTACCGGCGTTAACCCAGTTTGCCGTCAAGGAGACGACCGATGACAACGCAACAATGCCCGTGCCTGCAGGCGATGCAGATGAACCGTGAAGTGGATCAGGAATTCGACCCCGAGCTGCTGGAGGGCGAGTTCGAGATGAGCGACAGCGAGCTCGAGATCGAAGGGGAGGCCGGCGACTTCGAGTTCGAAACCGATCCGGAGTTCGAAGCGGCCGACCAGGAGTTGGAGGCCGGCGACTTCGAGCTCGAAACCGATCCGGAGTACGAGGCGGCCGATCAGGAGTTCGAGGCCTGGGACGGCGAGTTCGAAGCGCCCGAACAGGAGGATGCGTTCGAGACCTGGCAAGGCGAGGTGGCGAAACGGCCGCGCATCCTCAAGGACAATTCGTCACTGCAGCAGGTATCGATGAGGCCGCCGCGGCCGGTGCGGGCGCCAGCCGGCACCGGCGAGGGCCACAAGAGGATCGCCCAGACCTACAATCGGATCGGCGGCCTGCTCTCGACCTTGGCCAGCAAGCTCAAAGTCGACCCGGCGGCGGTACTGGCGGTGTGGATGATCGAAAGCGGCGGCCGGCGGGATGCGCGCGGCCGGCCGATCATCCGCTTCGAGAACCACGTTCTCTATCGCCTGTGGGGAGAAAGGAACCGGGCACAGTACGACAGGCAGTTCAGGCACGGCAGCCATGCCGGCGTCCCCGGCAAGCGCTGGCAGAACCACATGTTCCGGGCCAGCGCCGCCGAGCGGTTCCGGCCGGTGCACGGCGCCGGCACCGATACCAAGACGAGGCAGGATACCGAGTACGCGGCGCTCAATGTCGCGGCGAAGGCCGCGGGTGCGGACGTGGCGCTGCGATCCGCCAGCATGGGTGGGGCGCAGATCCTCGGCGCCAATCACGCCCTGCTCGGCTATGCCTCGCCGCGAGAGATGTACCAGGCGATGAAGGCGGGCGAGCGGGCCGACGTGCTGGGATTCTTCGACTTCTGCCGCAACCGCAAGGCACCGAACATGGGCGATCTGATGCGCTACCTGCGGCGGCGCGATTGGCGCAGCTTCGCCCGTTCCTACAACGGCCCGGGCCTGGTCGACCACTATGCGCCGCGTCTCGCCAAGGCCTACGAGGCAGCGCGAAAGGTGCTCGCCCCCGCCGGCGCGCCGCAGAAGGAAGTGTTCGAATACGTGTAGAGACCTGTTCTGTCGGCCGGGCGATGCATGACCAGCGTCGCCCCTTGGCCGGCAGAGCGACAAGCCATTCGATTGCCGAGCCAACGGCCCTCGCTGCCGACGCAGGCGTGGAGAGGGAGGGGTGTGTGCGATGAAAGACGACCTGCTGCTCGAAGACGCATCATTTGAGCTGATCATGCCCGAGTTTAATGAGGATCAGGCTATCCTTGTCGGCGAGACGGGGGGGATCGCATCACCCCCCGCCAACCGCACCAGCCCCGCCTATATCCGCTGGGTGCAGGAGTCATTGAATAACATCCTCGGGCTACGCCTCGCGACCGACGGCCGGATGGGGCCGCAGACGCGCAGCGCCATCCGCGATTTTCAGCGGCGCAACGGCCTGACCGCCGACGGCAACGTCGGGCCGGCCACCGAGCGCGCTCTCGCTACGGGCGGCGCGAAAGCCCCGACTGGAGGGACGACCGTTACGATCCCGCCTGGGGATCGCATAACCCCGGCCGCCGCGAGAATAGACGGGTTCGACTTCGACAGGAGCGATCTTAAACCGCAGCACAAGGTTGAGATCGCGCGGGTCGCGGCTCAGATCGCCGTGAGCTGGCGCGCCGGGCATCCCTTTCGCACGGTCTATGTGGTGGGGCATACCGACCCGGAAGGCTCGAGTCAGCACAACCTGAGTCTTGGTTTGCGACGGGCTCTGGCGGCGCGCCGGGAGTTGACCGACGCTTTGAAACGCCAGGGATCTAGTCTCGCGTCCAAAGTCCTGATTCTCGCGAAAAGCAAGGGCGAGTCGGAGCTCATCGACACATCACGTACACCGGCAGGCCAAGCGCGCAATCGCCGCGTCGAGATATTCCTGTCGACGCAGGCGCTGGCAGCAATTCGAAAGCCGCCGAAGACGATAGCCCTTCCGGACGTCGTTATCAAAGGCACACATCCTCTGTCGGCCAGTACATGTGACAAGGAAGCACTCGCAAGAAGGTTTCGAGCTTGCCAAGAACGGCTATCTACTTGCCTGGCCAAGTGCGATATGGATCTCAAGTCTATATTGGCAAGACTAAATAGCTTTGAGAGCATTGACGGCTGTTTAGCGCTCAAGCAGCCGGTTGCTGTTCAACTTTGTGCGCTCGCAAAGGGCGGGGCATTTGGAAAAGACTTAATTGACGATTATTTTCGTATCTCAGGATGCAAAAGGGATTGCGAAAGGATGATTGGTATTTGTAATCACTACGCCCGCATAAACTCCCACTGCCGTTGAATTTGCCGGTCGCGTCTGGCATGCCACGAAAGTTATATCGACGAAAGAAAGCTCATCGCTGTTGAGGCCGACCTTGGCCGCCAGAAAAGGGACTATCGATGATCATCGATTGTCACTGTCACGCCGGCAGGGGCGACGGGCTGACTGGGCCGTGGGATACGGCGGCGCCGCTCGGGCGTTATTTGAAGCGGGCGGAACGGGCCGGGGTCCGCCGGACGGTGCTGTTCCCTGCCTTTCACTCTGACTACGCCGTTGCCAATCGGGACGTCGCCCGCATCGTCGCCAGCCGGCCGGACCGCTTTCTCGGCTTCGCCATGGTGCACGCGGCGCGAGACCAGGGCCGCGTCAAGGCGATGCTGCAGCGAGCCGTCGAGGACTACGGCTTCGTCGGCATCAAAATCCACCGGCACGACGCGCGCATTACCCGCGAGGTCTGCGCCGTCGCGCGTGCCTTTTCGCTGCCGCTGCTCTACGACGTGATGGGCGAGATTGCCGTCATCGAATTATTTGCCGGCGAGTATCGGGATGTCGCCTTCATCATCCCTCATCTCGGCAGCTTCGCCGATGACTGGCGGGCGCAGCTCAGCTTCATCGACCATCTCAGCCGGCATCCCAACGTCTTCACCGACACCGCCGGGGTCCGCCGCTTCGATCTGCTGGTCGACGCTGTCCGCCGCGCAGGCCCGCAGAAGATCCTGTTCGGCTCCGACGGACCATGGCTGCACCCGGGTGTCGAGCTGGAAAAGATCCGCGTCCTCGGCCTGTCGGCTCGTGATCAGGCGCTGGTCCTGGGCGGCAACCTGCTGCGCCTCATTCGCAACGCCGGCGCGCGGCGTCCGGCGTCTGTTCCACGCACCCGCGCGAGACCTGCGGTGCTCGTCGATGAGATGCGCGATCCCTGGCTTGCCTTCGAGGCACCGGCCTGAGGCGACAGGGGTGAAGCGGCTGAGCTGATCAGGACGGGGGAACGGGTGGAGGCGCGGGAAGCAACCGTTCACGCTGGGCGGCGCGACGCAATTGCAGCGCACGGTCGGTGACACCCAGCCGCTCCGCGGCGCGCTGCAGATTCCCCTGTTCCTCGTTAACGGCAATCTGTACGGCGATATCTTCCGCGGTTCGCCCGATGTCGCGGAGGCCGACGCCAAGCACGATGGCGTGGCGAATGCATCGGTCGAACGCATCGCTGTTCCAATGATGGCCTGCATAGCCGTCCCTTGGCCGTTCCTCCGGCGGGATGCAGCCGGCCGTTACCGGCCCGGCGCCGGCATAGCGGTTCATCATCCGGGTTACGGTCTGCCTCAGATCGCGAACGTTGCCCGGATAGGAGCGTTTCAGGAGATACTCGCGAACCACGTCGTCGATCTCCGGCGGTTCCTCTTGCCGGCGCACTTCTGTCATCAAATGCCGTGCCAGCGGCAGGATGTCATCGGGGCGGTCGCGCAAAGGCGGTAAACGAATGACGATGCTTGCCATTCGATAATAGAGATCCGGGCGAAAGTGACCCGCATCCACCTGCTGTGCCAAGTCGCGATTGGTCGCACAGACCAGCCTGAAGCCGGTCTTGTGCCAGGTATTGCCGCCGACCCGCTTATACATTTGCTCCTGAATGACGCGAAGAAGCTGCGCTTGCAAAGGCAGGGGCAGTTCGCCGACCTCATCGAGAAACAACGTCCCACCGTTCGCCTGGGCGAAGGCGCCATCCCGCTGGGACAGCGCGCCGGTGAAAGCGCCCCGCTCGTGTCCGAAGAATTCGCTGCCCGATAGCTCCGGCACGATCGTGCTGCAGTCCAGCAAGACAAAGTCTCGCTTGTCGGCCCGCCGGTCCAGATCATGCACGAGGCGCGCGACGAGTTCCTTTCCCGTCCCGCTTTCGCCGATCAGCAGAATTGGCGCGTCGGAGAAAAACGACGCCTCAACAATGTGCTGGAGAGTTGCTCTCCAAGCTTCGCTCTTCCCGATCAAAGAGCCGGCAATCCGATCGGAATTGACGGCGCTGTCGACCTGCGACCACCTTTCAAGACGCGCCGCAATGGCGCTGCAGTCGATATCGCAAACGTTCGAAACCAGCACATCCGATGCTCCCGCCTGAAGGAGCTCCCACGTTTCAATCGGGGAGAGGCAGTATGAACACGCAAACGCCAGCACGCGTGGCAGGGTTCGCCGAACATCATTTCGTATGAAGTTCAGAAGACCGTGACTGAAACGATCGAAGGCAACAATGCCTGGTTCTTTCTCGTCGCAATCTGGCCACGGGTCGATACAGACTCCGGCGCGTTTCAGGGCCTCGCAAAGATCTTCAAATGTTGCATGATTAACAGAATCGTAGCCGTAAACCCACGCACGGCACTGCATGCCCGTCCCCTCCCGGACAGCGATGATTTATTTTGCCATGTTCGCTTTTTTTCTCTGTATTTTGGAGAACGATTTAACTTGATGCGCCATTCGCATGATAAAGCGCTTGTTAGTCCCATAAGATGCAGAGCGAGTATAGATCAGCAGCCGCAACCGCGTCCAGCGGAATACGGCAGCACCTCCTATAGATATGCTACCTTTGATAGAAGCAAGTTCATAGCTCTCTAACCGTGATCGGCTTAGCCGCGCAGCAAGTGTGTCCCCACCGAGTGGTGTAGGGGGTGTGGGTAAGTAGCTGTAACGACCTGCAATCATCTGCATCGTGCGCACGCTAAGGTGCCGAGATCGTGGCCGAGCCGATCGAGCTTCCAGGCGTTAGCGGCAGGCTTGAATTTCATTCAGACTAGTTTAGTATGGTCGAGTAGACTAGTCGAAATGGAAACGATATGCGCGAGGTTCAGGCGTCGGAAGCCAAGACGCACCTGCCACGGCTGCTGGACGCGGTGGAGCGGGGCGAGACGATCGTCATCACCCGCCATGGCCGGCCCATTGCCCGCATTGTGCCGGAGACGGACCGCCGGCAGATGGAGGCCGAAGCGGCCATTGCCCGCATCCAGGCGCGGCGCGCCCGGGCCGGCCGCATCACCCTGGAAGAGCTCCTGTCTGCCCGGCACGAGGGCCACAAGTACTGATGGCGTTTGTTGTCGATGCCTCGGTGGCAGCCAGCTGGGCTTTCCGGGACGAAGGTCACCCGGTGGCGGCCGCCGCACTGGTCCGCCTGGGCGCGGATCAGGCTCAGGTGCCAAGCCTCTGGTGGTTCGAGGTGCGCAACACTCTCCTGGTGAACGAGCGCAGAGGCCGCATCAGCGAGGCCGATATCACTGCCTTTCTCCATGACCTGCGCCGCCTGGCCATCGGGTTCGACTACGACCCGGACGAGACGACGGTGCTGATGCTGGCGCGACGGCACAAACTCACCGTCTACGATGCCAGCTATCTGGAACTGGCGATGCGTCTCGCCGGGCCGCTCGCTTCGCTGGACCGCGAACTCTGCGTGGCGGCAGCGGCTTGCGGGGTCCCGCTGTTCGGTGAGGCGGAGGGCATGGATCGATGACGACCAGCCTGGCCGACGTCCTCGATGCCGTAATCGAGCGGCACCTGGTCGTTCTCGGCAAGACCGGGTCGGGCAAGACCTATGCTGCCAAGGGGATCGTCGAGCGCCTGGTGCACCGCCGCCGGCGTGTCTGCATCATCGACCCGACCGGTGTCTGGTGGGGATTGAAGGCGACGGCGGAAGGCGGTCCGTCGCAACTGCCCGTGGCGGTCCTCGGCGGTGATCACGGCGATCTGCCGCTCGAAGAGAGCATGGGGGAGGGGGTTGCCTCGGCGGCGGTGCGGTTGCCGATCGTGCTCGTGCTGGACCTGTCACTGATGACGCACGGGGCCCGCACCCGATTCCTCACGGATTTTCTGGCGGCCCTGTTCCGTCTTAACCGCGACGTCCTGCACCTGGTGCTGGACGAGGCCGATGAGGCGGCCCCACAGAGCCCGTTGCCGGAAACCCGCCGGCTGTTCGGGGAGGTCGATCGCATCGTCCGCCGCGGCCGAGCCAGGGGATTTCGGGTGATTGCGATCACCCAGCGTCCGGCGGCGCTGCACAAGCACGTGCTGTCGCAGGCGGACACGCTGATCGCCCTGAAGCTGGTGGCACCGCAGGACCGCAAGGCGGTCGAGGAGTGGATCAAGGGACAGGCAGACCTTGCCGCCGGCCGCGAGGTCCTGGACAGCCTGGCCAAGCTGGAGCCCGGTGCCGGCTGGATCTGGGCACCGGAGCAAGGGGTGCTCAGGCGGACGCGGTTTCCGCCGATCGTGACCTATGACTCGGGCAGGACCCCGGACGGAACGGAAACCCTGCTGACGATCGCCCCGGCGACCATTGACCTCGCTGCCTTGGCGGCGGCCCTGGGTCCGAGAGAAGCCGCCGGGCAGGTGAGGGACAGCAAGCCGGAAGATGCGCGCCATCTTGCGGGTCTGCAAAAGGCGATCGAGGATGCGTCAGCGCGCATCGCTGCTCTCGAAGCGGAAATCGAAGTGCTTCGCTCGAGCGAGGGCCGGCTGAGGGAACGGCTGGCCGAAATCGCCCAGATCGCCCGCTTGGATGCCCCTGCGCTGCCGGAGGAGAGCATTGAGCCGAAGCGGCAAGCGGCCGATCCGGCCCCCAAACAAGGTGAAGCAGAGGTGCGATCGGAGGTTTCGCTTCACCCGGCGGCGCGGAAGCTGCTAAGCGCCATGCCCCGGCCCGTTTCACCTGGGGGCAGGCGGCAACCCTCGCTGGACTGAAGCCGAGTGGCGGACACTTCAATGCCGGGCGCAAGGAACTGCGCGATCGGGCGTTCGTCGAGGAGGGCGACGGTTGCGTCGCCATTACCGATCTCGGCCCGTCGAGTCCGCGAGAGCGGCTCGATCTGTGGTGTGCCCGCCTTCCGTCTCCGGCGCCGCAGATGCTGCGCTATCTCGCCGCCCAGGGCGCTCGCTTCGTCGCCGCCGACGAACTCGCGCAAGCACTCGCCAAGAAGCCGAGCGGCGGTCATTGGAACTCCGGCATCGCCATCCTCCGGAACAACGGCCTGATCGAAGCTGCCGGCCGCCGCTACCGCGCAGCGGAGCTCCTGCAGTTGGCGGCGCGGTCGTCCGAGCCGCCTTCTGTTGCCGTGTCCTTGGAGAAATAGGGGAGGGAGTGGTGCCGATCCGGCGAGAGTTTCGCAGCCTGTATCCCACACACTGGATTGAGCTCAGCCGCCAGGTGCGCTTCGATCGCGCCGGCGGCCTGTGCCA
>JAXMDO010000006.1:0-1759 GCA_046348775.1 Rhodospirillales bacterium
CGATGAGCTCCTCGCCTTCTTTGCCGATCGGCTGAAGGTGCATCTGCGCGGAGAGGGGGTGCGGCACGATCTGATCGCGGCGGTGTTCGCCGGCGGCGGCGAGGACGACATCGTCCGGCTGCTCGCCCGGGTCGCCGCGTTAAGAGACTTTCTCGATACCGATGACGGTGCTAACTTGCTCACCGCCTATAGGCGGGCGTCCAACATCGTTCGGATCGAAGAATCGAAAGACGCCACAGGGTACGAGGGGCAAGCCGATCCAGGGCTTCTGTCCGAACCACAGGAAGTCGAGTTGTACCAGGCGCTGGGCGAAGCACGCGGGCGTATATCCGAAGCCCTTTGCCATGAACGTTTCGGCGAAGCGATGGCGAGTCTCGCCCGGTTGCGGTCGCCCGTCGACGCCTTCTTCGACCACGTCCAAGTAAATTGTCGAGATCCGCACCTCCGCGCTAACCGGCTCCGGCTGCTGTCGCAGATCCGGTCGGCTTTGGGCGGCGTTGCGGATTTTTCACAAATCGAGGGGTAGGAAAAGTAAGCGATGACGAAATGGGTCTATACGTTCGGGGACGGCAAAGCCGAAGGCGGCGCCAAGGATAAGAACCTCCTCGGTGGCAAGGGCGCCAACCTGGCTGAGATGTCCAGCCTCGGCATTCCGGTTCCGGCCGGCTTCACCATCTCGACCGAGGTCTGCACCTATTTCACCGAGCACAGCAACACCTATCCCCAGGATCTGAAGGCGCAGGTAGAGGCGGCGCTCGCCCACGTCGAGAAGATCATGGGCGCCAAGTTCGGCGCCACCTCGGGCCCGCTGCTGCTGGTCTCGGTCCGCTCCGGCGCCCGCGCGTCGATGCCGGGGATGATGGACACCGTCCTCAACCTCGGTCTCAACGACGTGACGGTGAAGACGCTGACCGAGAACACCGGCGACGAGCGGTTCGCGTTCGACAGCTACCGCCGTTTCATCCAGATGTATTCCAACGTCGTCCTCAATGTCTCCAGCCATAACTTCGAGCACCTGCTGGAGCAGCACAAGGAGAAGGTCGACAAGCAGTTCGACGTCGAACTGACCGCCGACGACTGGCGGATGGTGATCGACGCCTACAAGGCCGAGGTGATCAAGCACCTGGGGCGGCCGTTCCCGCAGGATCCGCACGAACAGTTGTGGGGCGCCATCGGCGCCGTGTTCGGCAGCTGGATGAACAAGCGCGCCATCACCTACCGCAAGCTGAACAACCTGCCGGACCACTGGGGGACCGCGGTCAACGTCCAGGCGATGGTGTTCGGCAACATGGGCAACGATTCCGCGACCGGCGTCTGCTTCTCGCGCAATCCGTCCACCGGCGAGAACCTGTTCTACGGCGAGTACCTGGTCAACGCCCAGGGCGAGGACGTGGTCGCCGGCATCCGCACCCCGCAGCCGCTGTCGCTGGCCGAGAAGGCCGCCATCGGCTCCGATCTGGCGGCGATGGAAGAGGTGCTGCCGCCGCTCTATGAAGAGCTGGTCGGCTTCCGCAACAAGCTCGAGAAGCACTACCACGACATGCAGGACATGGAGTTTACCATTCAGAAGGGTAAGCTCTGGATGCTGCAGACCCGCAACGGCAAGCGGACCGCCCAGGCGTCGCTGCGGATCGCCGTCGAGATGTGCGAGGAGGGACTGATCGACAAGGCGGAGGCGGTCCGTCGCGTCGATCCGGCGCAGATCGACCAGCTCCTCCACCCGATGATCGACCCGAAGGCGAAGAAGGAGGTTCTGAGC
>JAXMDO010000007.1:0-11166 GCA_046348775.1 Rhodospirillales bacterium
ACCGATGGGGTTTTCCGGCGTGCAGACGGTGGCGAAGATGCGGCAGTCGGTCGGCTGCTTCAGGCCGTGCAGGATCGACGGACACTCGCAGGCCTTGCTGTCGGATTCGGTTGTTTCCGTGAGCGAGAAGCGCCGCTCGGCGTCGAATTCGGCGTACTCCTCGCGGATGCACAACGCACTCCACGGCAACTCGCCCAGCCCGCGCCATTCGAAGCGATCACGGAGCTCGAACACGTCGGCCATCAGCGCCTGTGCCTTGACGTTGCCATCGCGGGTGACGACGCGTGTGTACTCGTTCTCCACCTCGGCGCGCCCCTCGTTCAGCTGGCGGATCAGCATCAGAATCGCCTGCATGACGTCGAGCGGCTCGAAACCGGCGATCACCACCGGTCGCTGGTAGCGCTCCGCTAACGGCTCGAAGGGACGGCTGCCGATCACCGCGCTGACGTGCGCCGGACCGACGAAGCCGTCGAGTGCCAGGGCCTTCCCGTCACGCGCCTCGGGGCTGTCCAGCAGCGCCATGATGGCGGGCGGCGTCAGCACGTGGTTGCAGTGCACGCTGAAGTTGGTCAGGGACAGAGCCTTGGCCTGCCGCAGCGCAACCGCCGTCGGCGGCGTGGTCGTCTCAAAGCCGATCGCGAAGAACACCACCTGCCGGTCGGGATGGGCACGTGCGACGGCGAGCGCATCGAGGCAGGAGTAGACCATCCTGACGTCCGCGCCACCCGCCTTCGCTTTCAGCAAGGTCTGGCGCTGCGGTCCCGGCACGCGCAGCATGTCGCCGTAGGTGCAGAGGATCACGCGATGGTCGAGGGCGAGCTGCAGCGCTTGCGCCACGCGCGGAATCGGCAGCACGCAGACCGGGCAGCCGGGACCGTGAATCATCCGCACGTTCTCTGGCAGCAAGTCGGGCACGCCATAGCGGAAGATCGCATGGGTGTGCCCACCGCAGAATTCCATAAGGTTGTAGCGGCGGTGGGGGTTTGCCTCGGCACGCATCGCGTCGGCGAGCGTCTTCGCCAAGCCGCCATCACGAAACTCGTCGACGAAGCGGACGCTCATGCTGTCGCTTCCCGCGCACCGTCATCCGACAGGACGCCCGCCTCGGCGAACAACGCGAGCGTCGCCTCCGCCTCCTCCGGCTCCAGACGGGCGAGGGCGAACCCCACGTGGACGATGACGAAATCGCCGACCGCCACGTCATCGACGAGGCTGAGGTTCAGTTCCTTGACGATGCCGCCGACCTCCGCCTTGGCCAACCCGTCGGGCAGCAATTCGGTGATCCGTGCCGGCACCGCAAGACACATCCGCGCCTATCTCCTCGCCATCGCCACGGCCCAGGCCTGCCCCAGGCTGACCGCGCTGTCACCCGGTTTGAGCCGGATCGGCTGCAACACCGTTAGTCCGCCGCGCCGCAAAGCCGCGGTCAGCTCTCCGGTCAGCACGCGGTTGAGGAAGCAGCCGCCGCAAAGGGCGACCCGGCGTATCCCCGTCTTCGCGGCTGCCTCGTGCACCCACTCGGCCATCGCGGCCGCGAGCGTGCCGTGGAATAGATTGGCGCCTTGCCCTGGGCTCATGCCCGTCAAGCGCTCGAGCAGGGGCAATGGATCGAGCACGCCGTCGCGCAGACGCCACCCGGCCGGATCGATCTCGGGCGCGGCCGCCAGCCGCTCCAGCTCCATCGGTGCTTCGCCCTCGAAGGCGGCGAACGGTTTGATCCCCAGCAGGCCGCAGGCGGCATCGAACAGCCGGCCGCAGCTGGAGGTCGGCGGGCAGTTGACGTTCTGCCGCAGCATTCGTGCGATCACCTCGGCGCCGCGGATGCCGGTGTACCGGATCGCGATCTCGTCGCCACGGCCGAGGGCGAACAGCGCGGCAGCACCCATGCGCCACGGCTCGCGGGCTGCCTTGTCACCGCCGGGCTGCCGCAAGGGCGCGAGGTGGCCGAGGCGCCGGTAGCCGTCGGCGTCGACGCACAGCAACTCGCCGCCCCAGGCTTCGTTGTCGGGTCCAAGCCCAAATCCGTCGAGCGCGAGGCCGAGGGTCGGTTCCTCCGTTCCGTGCTCCGCCATGACCGCGGCGACGTGGGCATGGTGATGCTGCACGGGAACGGCCTCGATGCCCATGCTCGCCGCAAACGCTTCGGCCCAACGGGTGCTGTGGAAGTCAGGGTGGAGATCGTGCGCCACCGCAACGGGCAGATCGCCGGCCATGGTCAGAAGGCGTTCGGCGCACGCCTCGAAGCTACGAACCGATCCGACGGTTTCCAGATTGCCGACATCGCGGGAAAGCAGCGCGGTCCGCTCGTTCGCCAAACAGAGGGTGTTCTTCAGGAAGGCGCCGACCGCCAGCACGGGCGGAACCGGCCGAGGCAGTTCTACAACCGACCCGATCGCATCGTCCGCCGGCAGACCAGCTAGCACGTGCTTCACCCGGCGTCCGTGCCGATGGCCATCGGCACCCTGCGGGCGGCGCGGCGGCGCGCGATCCAATCGTACCAGGAGCCGAGGCCGGCGCCGTTCGTGGCCGAGACCTCGAGAATCTCGATCTCGGCATTGATCCGGCGCGCCAATGCCGCGCAATGCTGCAGGTCGAACGGAACGAACGGCAGCAGGTCGATCTTGGTGATCAGCATCAGGTCCGCGGCAGCGAACATATTGGCGTACTTCAGCGGCTTGTCGTCGCCCTCGGTGACCGACAGCAGCACCACCCGCGCCGCCTCGCCCAAATCAAAGGCAGCGGGACAGACCAGGTTGCCGACGTTCTCGATGAAGACGACCGAGCCTCGTTCGGGCTCAAGAATCGGCAGCGCGGCGCTGACCATGCGGGCGTCGAGATGGCAGCCCTTGCCGGTATTGATCTGTATCGCGGGCGCGCCGGTGGCGCGGATGCGCTCGGCATCGAAGCTGGTTTCCTGATCGCCCTCGATGACGGCGATCGGCACCCCGCCGCACAGGTCAGCGATGGTCCTTGCCAGAAGTGTCGTCTTGCCCGCTCCGGGGCCGGACATCAGGTTGATCGCGAGGATGCGCCGGTCGGCAAAGAAGGCGCGGTTGCCAGCGGCCAGTCGGTCGTTCTCGGTGAGGATGTCCTGCTCGACGCGCACCAGCCGCCTCGCCGCGCCGCTGCTCGTCCTTCCCGCGGGGGAATGCTCATGCGCGTGCCCGTGGGCATGGGAGTGATCATCGCCGTGATGATGATCGTGCCCATGATCATGACGATCCACGTGGTCCGAAGGCTGGGCGGCGCGATCGAAGGCCAACCGATCGCGTTCGCCTGCGCGCGGCGGCTTGACAGCCGAAGCACCGCATCCGCACACCGTGCACATGATCAGGCGACCTCCAGATCTTTGATGCGCATCTCGTCGCCCTGGGTCAGGCGAAGCCGGTAGCCGCCGCAGCGCGGGCAGCCCTCGTGTCGTTCGCCGATCGCTACCGTGGCGTCGCAGTCGAGGCACCAAGCTTGCCCGGGCAGCCTGATCAGTTCCAGGCAGGCGCCGTCAGCCAGAGTTCCGCGCGTGACCGCCGCGAAGCAGAATTCGATCGCTTCCGGTGAAACGCAAGACAGCATGCCGATTTCGAGCCGGACGGCCGTCACGCGGTCGAAGCGATGAATGATGGCCTGCTCTGCTAGCGTATTCACGACGCTCTGGCAGAGAGCCAGTTCGTGCATGCGACTCTTTCCTCCCGAACGCCCGCTTCGCGCCCGTCGCGGCTCTGTGGCCGCTTTCGCGGGGCACCCCGAGCACCCCCGTCGCCCGGCCGGATGCGTTCACTCTTCAGGCTATCTCTTTCCCGCCGCCACGTCGTCATCTTTTTTGATGCGCGAAGGTCAGGACCGCACCTCGGTGTCCGCCCAGCGATGCCATTCCCATCAGCGCTCCAACACGCCTTAGCCGCACTTTCGAGGCGGGGCACCTCAACTGACTGGCGTCTCACCGACATAATGGTCTAGTGGTGCTATCATCCGCTGCGTTATCAGCTTAGGGGGCGATAACATGAAAAAGTTGGTAGCCGTGTATGCTTTGGCCGCTGGAATTATGATTGAAGTTGGGGCGATGGGTGCAGGAATTGAACTTGCGAAGTTGGATAATGAAAATATCGATTTATATGGGATCGAGCAAACAGCAGCCGATACTGACAGACCCGTAATCGTAGCTCAAAGACGTTCTGTTCAGGAAGGAACAGATGAACTGATGAGAAATGCCTTTCTCGATAGAGGTCTTGCCCTACTTGGGGGCTTGTTAATCGGGGCTGGAGCCGGTGTGTTGTTAAAATGGTAGAAATTTGGTATCCCGTTCGTACGCGGTAGCGTCAGCGGGTGGAAAGCTCAAGACATCCCGTGGCCTGGGTTGATTACCTCGGACGTTTCGAAAGTTCGGCCCGGGGGTTCGGCAGCGAAACGGCGTGCCGTGACTATATCCGGCGGCTTCGCTGGCGGATGGCTTTGTCTGTCCTGAAGTAGCTCGACAACGCGCTCGCCTCGCCCAGCAGGCCGTTGCCGTAGGACCTGCACCCGGCGGCCCTACGCAAATCGAAGATGGTGCGGACCCCGGGTTCGCTTAAGAACGGCTCTATTGTCCCCAAAACCCGCAGCGACTGTGAACGCCCGGTAGAGAACGCCGCGCCTTGCGGCTTTTAGGGAGCGCTCAGCACCGAGTTCGGGCGCTGCTTCGGCCATCAGGCTCGCTGTGAGCGGGAGCAGCAGGCAGCTTTGGGGCACGGCTTTCCGCAATCCGCAGTACTCGTTCGTCGCGTTTCCCTGTAGGGTCTCTAATAGGATGAGATCTATTATTAATCTCACAATAAACAGAAAGTTTGCTATTGATATCGATGCTGCATGATTTAAAGTCGTTTTAATCGAGACATGTAACATCCGTCGAAAAGACGGTGAATAAGAATAAATCGCGAAGGGAGGAGTTCATGATGACGGGCGAGTTGCGCCCAGTGTTCGATCAGGTCGGCGATCTGGACGGCTACGCGGGCGCGCTCGGTGGTCTCAGGCGGCGCGACTTTCTGAAGTTCTGCACCGGGGTCGCGGCGACGCTGGGGTTATCGCCCTCGCTCGGCCTCCGCATCGCCGAAGCGGCGACCGCACCGGGACGGCCGCCGGTCATATGGCTCTCCGCTCAAGAGTGTACGGGCTGCACGGAGTCGCTGCTGCGCGCCCATCATCCGACGGTCGAGGGTCTGATCCTCGACATGATCTCGCTCGACTACCACGAAACGCTGTGCGCCGGCTGCGGGCATCAGGCGGAGGCGTTCAAGGCGCAGTCGATCAAGCAGAACTGGGGCAAGTACGTTCTCGTCGTCGACGGTTCGATCCCGACAAAGGATGGCGGCGTCTACTGCATGGTCGGGGGGCGGCCGATCCTCGACATCGTCAAGGAAACGGCGGAGGGCGCGGCGGCGATCATCGCCATCGGCTCGTGCGCGTCATGGGGCGGCATCCCGTCCAGCGACCCCAATCCGACGGAGGCCCGGCCGGTGCATGAAGTGCTGCCCGGAAAGACCGTGATCAACGTTCCGGGCTGTCCTCCCAACGTCTATAATTTCCTGTCCACGGTTCTTTATCTCGTCACCTTCGGCAAGGCGCCCGATCTCGACGACAAGAACCGGCCGAAGTTCGCCTACGGCCGTCTGATCCACGAGAATTGCGAGCGCCGGCCGCACTTCGACGCCGGACGCTTCGCGCTGGAGTTCGGCGATCAGGGGCACCGCGAAGGATGGTGCCTCTACAAGCTCGGCTGCAAGGGGCCGGAAACCTACGCCAACTGTCCGGCGATCCTGTTCGGCGACGTCGGCGCCGGGGCTTGGCCGGTCGGCACCGGCCACCCGTGCTTCGGCTGCACCGAGCAGGGCATCGGCTTCACCAAGCCGATCCACTCCTTGGCGAACGTCCTTACAGTCACACCGCCCACGGCATTCCCCCGCGTCGCCGAAGAGAGAGGCCAGGGGGCAACGGCCAGCGCGGCGGCGTTGGCGGGCGCGGTGGTCGGCGCCGGACTCGGCGCCGGCGCCGTGCTTGCCTCCCGCCTGGGCAGGCAGCCGGCCGCCGACGACAAGGCGATCGAGCGATCATCCCACGACGACCGGTCGGAGTCGCGCTAGAGGTCAGGAATGTCAGTCAATCGTCGCCAATTCCTGGAAGGTGCCGCGGCCTGTGCGGCGGGCGGAGCCGGCGCCGTGGCGGCGGTCAGCGAGGCAAACGCCATCGCGCGCGAAGGGAAACCGAGACTGCCGGACGCACTCGGCCTGATGTACGATTCCACGCTCTGTGTCGGCTGCAAGGCGTGCGTCGCCGGATGCAAGGCCGCCAACGGCATGCCTGCCGACGTTTCCCCGGACCAGCGGGACTGGAACACCGGCACCTGGGATACGGCCAAGGATCTCTCCGGCAAGACCCTGAACATCATCAAGGTCTATCGCGACGGCACGATGGAGCGGAAGGACAGCGCCACGGACGGCTTCGCCTTCGTCAAGCGCCAGTGCCTGCATTGCGTCGATCCGTCGTGCGTTTCCTGCTGCCCGGTTTCGGCGATGATCAAGGACCCGGACACGGGAGTCGTGCGCAACGACCCGGAGCGCTGCATAGGCTGCCGCTACTGCGTCTTTGCCTGCCCCTTCCAGGTGCCGAGGTACGAATTCGACAGTGCGTTCGGCAGAATTCGGAAATGCGAGCTGTGTCGCCATCGGTTGGCGGAAGGCCAACTGCCCGGCTGCGTCGAACACTGCCCGACGGGAGCAACCTTGTTCGGCCGCGTCACCGACCTCCGTGAGGAAGCGCACCGGCGCCTGGCACTGAAGCCGGGCGACCGCTACGAATATCCGCGCGGCGACATCAACGGCCGCTACGGTCGGCCGACCCCGCCGCACGAAAAGGTCGTCCAGGTGGCGTATCGGCCGGAGGTCTACGGCGAGAACGTCCTCGGCGGAACGCAGGCGCTCTACCTTTCGGCCGTCCCGTTCGACAAGCTCGGGTTGCCGCACGGCAACGTGCCGGACCACATGTACGCGGCGGAAACCGAGGGCGTTCAGCACCTCCTCTACAAAGGGATGGTGGCGCCGGCGGTGGTCCTGGCCGGTTTGGCGGCGCTCGCCTACCGCAACGTGAAGACGCATCATGACGAGGCCGAGAGGACTGAGGCGCGGGCCGAAACGGCCAGGGCAACGCACGACCATGCGCCGGTCGGCGGCAAGCTGTTCACCGTTCCCGTGATCGTCTTGATGATGCTGCTGGTTCCCGCGGCGGTCGTTCTCGCGCAACGTTTCGTCTTCGGCCTCGGCTCGGTGACCAATCTCAGCGATGGGTATCCCTGGGGCATGTGGATTGCCATCGACCTGATCATCGGCACCGCCCTCGCTTGCGGCGGGTTGGTGATCGCGCTGCTGGTCTACATCCTCAACCGCGGCCAGTATCACCCGATCGTCCGAGCGGCGTTGATGACCAGCCTGTTCGGCTACGTGCTGGGCGCGATCGCGGTGATGATCGATCTCGGCCGCTGGTGGCAGGGCCACAACATCCTGCTGCCGTGGCTGTGGAACGCGAACTCGGTGCTGCTGGAGACGGCACTCTGCATCTTCGTCTACATCCTGGTGCTGCTCGTCGAGTTCGCACCGACGGTACTTGAGCGCTTCGGCATGACGCAATCGCGCAGGGCGCTGTACCGGGTGCTGTTCATCTTCACCGCGCTCGGCTGCCTGCTGCCGATGATGCACCAGTCGTCGATGGGGACGGTCGTCATCCTGCTCGGCTACAAGCTGTCGCCGCTGTGGCAGTCGCAGTTGCTGCCGCTGAATTTCCTGCTCACCGCCTTTACCCTCGGCTACGCCGTCGTCGTCTTCGAATCCGTGCTCTCCTCGGCTTCCCTGAAGCGGCCCTTCGAGACGCGTATCCTCGCCGGCCTGTGCGGCATCATGGTCTGGGTGCAGATCGTCTTCATGGTCGTCCGTTACGGCGATGTCGTCTGGCGCGGCGCCTGGCCGCTTGCCTTCGCCGGCGACGTCAGGGCCTGGTTCTTCTGGCTGGAGTTCCTGATGGGCGCCGCCGCCGCCGTCCTTTTGCTGCCGAAGGCCAACCGGACCAATCCTCGGTCCATCTTCCTCGGTGCCTGCGCGATGCTGTTAAACGGCGTTCTCTACCGCCTTAACTCCTACCTCATCGGCTACGACCCGGGCGATGGCTGGAGCTATTTCCCGTCCGCGGGCGAGATCCTGGTGACCCTCGCCATCTTTTCTTTCGAAGTCCTGATGTACGTCCTGCTGGTGAAGAACCTGCCGGTACTACACGTGGTCAAGGGCGCGCCGGCGCCCCGGTAACCCCAACGGGACGGAGCAACGAGAACTTTCGGAGGCGGTCCTCACATGCGCATCACCATCGACCCGATCACCCGCATCGAAGGTCATCTCCGCATCGACTGCGAGGTGGAAGACGGCAAGGTCGCCAAGTCGTGGTCGTCGGGGCAGATGTGGCGCGGCATCGAGGTGATCCTGCAGGGGCGCGATCCGCGCGACGCCTGGATCTTCGCCCAGCGCATCTGCGGCGTCTGCACCACCGTGCACGCGATCGTCTCGGTGCGCGCGATCGAGAACGCGCTCGCTCTCGAAGTGCCGCTGAATGCCCAGTACATCCGCAACATGATCATCGCCGCGCACGGCATTCACGATCACATCGTCCACTTCTATCAGCTCTCGGCGCTGGACTGGGTCGACATCGTCTCGGCGCTGAAGGCCGATCCGAAGGCCGCCGCCGGCATCGCGCAGAGCCTCTCCGACTGGCCGCTGAACAGCGTCGAAGAGTTCAGCAAGGTGCAGCAGAAGATCAAGGGCTTCGTCGACTCCGGCCAGCTCGGCGTATTCGGCAGCGGTTATTGGGGGCACCCGGCGATGAAGCTGCCGCCGGAGGTCAACCTGCTGGCGGTCGTGCACTACATGCAGGCGCTCGATTACCAGCGGCGCGCCAACCAGATCGTCGGCGTACTCGGCTCGAAGACGCCACACATCCAGAACCTGGCGGTGGGCGGCGTTTCCAACCCGATCAACCCCGAGAGCCAGTCGACGCTGACGCTGGAGCGGCTCTACAAGGTGAAGGCGCTGATCGACGAGATCGGCGCCTTCGTCAATCAGGTCTATTTGCCGGACGTCGCCGCGATCGGTGCGCTTTACGCCGACTGGACCCGCTACGGAGCCGGGGTCACCACCTACCTCTCCGTCCCCGACATGCCGCTCGACAGCAAGAACACGCAGTTCGCACTGCCCGGCGGCTACATTCGCGCCGGTGACCTGGGCACCTTCCGCCCTCTCGCCAACTACCAGGACGGCTTCTTCGAGAAAGGCGTGAAGGAGAGCGCCAAGCACGCCTGGTATGCCGACTCCGGCGCGCCGCTGCACCCCTACGACGGCGAGACCGTGCCCAAGTACACCGGGTTCGAGGACAACGCCAAGTACTCCTGGGTGAAGGCGCCGACCTTCTATGATCAGCGCGCCCAGGTCGGGCCGCTCGCCAACGTGCTGGCGATGTATCTTTCCGGTCACGAACCGACGAAGCGCAACCTCGGCCGGCTGCTGGCGATTGCCGGCAAGGTCGCGGGCGCCGACATCCCGCTCGCCGCGCTGCACTCGACGATCGGCCGGCATGCCGCCCGCGCCGTCCGCTGCGCCGTGTTGTACGAGACGCTCGATCAGCAGTGGAACCTGCTGATGCAGAACATCGCCAAGGGCGACTTCGCCACGTTCAACAAGCCGACCTTCCCCAAGGGCGAGATCCAGGGTTTCGGCGCCCACGAGGCGCCGCGCGGCGTGCTGTCCCACTGGGCGGTCATCCGCGACGGCAAGATCGCCAACTACCAGGCGGTGGTGCCCAGCACCTGGAACGCCGGGCCACGCGACGACAAGGACGCGATGGGGCCGTACGAGGCGTCGCTGATCGGCAATCCCGTCACCGACCCGGAGAAGCCGCTGGAAGTCATCCGTACCGTGCACTCGTTCGACCCTTGTCTCGCCTGCGCCATCCATATGCTCGACGGCAACGGGAGTGAACTCGTGCGGGTCAGGGCGCTATGACGGCGCCGCTCGGCGGCGGGCCCGTGGTGCGGGCGGATGCCTGCGAGGGCACGCATCGTCGCGTTGCAAACGTTCTCGTACTCGGCGTCGGCAACATCCTGCTTTCCGACGAGGGGATCGGTGTTCGCGTGGTGGAGGCGCTGCAGCAGCGCTACCGGGTCCCGGAGGAGGTCGAGATCTTGGACGGAGGCACCTGCGGCATGGACCTGCTCGACGTCATCGCCGGCCGGGATCACCTGATCCTTGTCGACGCCATAGCCACCGGGGGCCCGCCCGGAACCGTCGTCCGCCTCGAAGGCGACGAAATACCGGCGCTCTTCCGGACCAGATCCTCGCCGCACCAGCTCGGCCTGCAGGACGTCCTCGCGCTGCTGCGGCTGCTGGACGCCTCGCCCGCCCACGTCACCGTCATCGGCGTTCAGCCCGCCAGCCTTGACCTCGGCCTGGAGTTGAGCCCGGCCGTTGCTGCGCGCCTGGACGAGATGGTGGAGATGGTGGCGCACGAAGTCGCGGCGATCGGACCCGATTGGCCGGCCGCTCGAAGCCTGACCTCTTCGTCGCGCCCGACAACCGCGTCGCCGGCCTTACCGACTACTAGCGCAATGTCTTGAGATAGGCGATGACGTCGGCGCGCTGGCCGGCATCGTTCAGCCGCAGCGTCATTGCGGTGTTCTTGCCGTCGAGCAAGCTGCGCGGGTCGGCGAGCCAGGCGTCGAGCGTGCGCTCGTCCCAAACGAAGTCGGCGCCGCGCAACCCCCTGTAGCCGGCAAAAAACGGCGCGGTGCCGGCGCGCCTGCCGTAGACGCCGGCGAGCGAGGGCCCCTCCTTGTGGAACTCGGGCGCCGTGGCGTGGCACACAGCGCACTGGTTCTCGAACACCGCCTTACCCCTCTCCAGGTTGCCGGCCGCAACCGCGCTACCGGCCCACATCGCCACGCAGGCCATGGCCAGCACCATGAGCCCGGAGTGACCTGCAGGGGGTCGGCACCGGTCGGTGCGAGACTTACGCACCGCCGACGGCGCAGCATTTTTGCTATGGAGGGGGCGGCAGTCGAAGCAGGCCAATACAGCCTCGCCACGGAATCGATCTGCTTGGTGACGTGTC